>NZ_CP102930.1 GCF_025558485.1 Bdellovibrio bacteriovorus | reverse complement strand
AGAGTTTGATTCTGGCTCAGAACAAACGCTGGCGGCGTGCCTAATACATGCAAGTCGAACGGGGAAAGCTTTCGGGTGAGTACTAGTGGCGCACGGGTGAGTAACGCGTGGATAATCTGCCTTGGAGTGGGGGATAACTAGTCGAAAGATTAGCTAATACCGCATAAGACCACAGGAGCTGCGGCTCTAGGGGTCAAAGGTTTTTCGTTCCAAGATGAGTCCGCGTAAGATTAGCTAGTTGGTGAGGTAATGGCTCACCAAGGCGACGATCTTTAACTGGTCTGAGAGGATGATCAGTCACACTGGAACTGAGACACGGTCCAGACTCCTACGGGAGGCAGCAGTAGGGAATATTGCACAATGGAGGAAACTCTGATGCAGCGACGCCGCGTGAGTGATGAAGGCCTTCGGGTCGTAAAGCTCTGTCGCAGGGGAATAACACAATGAATGTACCCTGTAAGAAAGGATCGGCTAACTTCGTGCCAGCAGCCGCGGTAAGACGAGGGATCCTAGCGTTGTTCGGAATTATTGGGCGTAAAGCGGATGTAGGTGGCTTTGTAAGTCAGATGTGAAAGCCCAGGGCTCAACCCTGGAAGTGCATTTGATACTGCGAAGCTTGAGTGTCGGAGAGGTTACTAGAATTGTTGGTGTAGTGGTGAAATACGTAGATATCAACAGGAATACCGGAGGCGAAGGCGGGTAACTGGCCGAACACTGACACTGAGATCCGAAAGCGTGGGGATCAAACAGGATTAGATACCCTGGTAGTCCACGCCGTAAACGATGGATACTTGTTGTTGGAGGTATTGACCCCTTCAGTGACGAAGCTAACGCGTTAAGTATCCCGCCTGGGGAGTACGGTCGCAAGATTAAAACTCAAAGAAATTGACGGGGGCCCGCACAAGCGGTGGAGCATGTGGTTTAATTCGATGCAACGCGAAGAACCTTACCTAGGCTTGACATGTACTGGAAGATTGGCGGAAACGTCGTCGCTCGCAAGAGTCGGTACACAGGTGCTGCATGGCTGTCGTCAGCTCGTGTCGTGAGATGTTGGGTTAAGTCCCGCAACGAGCGCAACCCCTGCATTTAGTTGCCAGCATTCAGTTGGGCACTCTAGATGGACTGCCGGTGTTAAACCGGAGGAAGGTGGGGATGACGTCAAGTCCTCATGGCCCTTATGCCTAGGGCTACACACGTGCTACAATGGTAGTCACAGAGCGAAGCTAAGCCGCGAGGTAGAGCAAATCGCTTAAAAGCTATCTAAGTTCAGATTGATCTCTGCAACTCGAGATCATGAAGTTGGAATCGCTAGTAATCGCGGATCAGAATGCCGCGGTGAATACGTTCCCGGGCCTTGTACACACCGCCCGTCACACCATGAAAGTCGGCTGTACCAGAAGTCGCTGCGCTAACCGTAAGGAGGCAGGCGCCCAAGGTATGGTCGATGATTGGGGTGAAGTCGTAACAAGGTAGCCGTAGGGGAACCTGCGGCTGGATCACCTTCCCGTTATTCCCGTTATTCCCGTTATTCCCGTTATTCCCGTTATTCCCGTTATTCCCGTTATTCCCGTTATTCCCGTTGTTTCCGTTATTCCCGTTGTTTCCGTTGTTTCCGTTATTTCCGTTGTTACCGTTGTTACCGTTGTTCCCGTTATTTCCGTTATTCCCTTTATTTACATTATTGCCGTTATTCCCGTTGTTGCCGTTGTTGCCGTTGTTGCCAACGACTTGAAGGCTTACACCGTCATCACACGGCACCCAGGTTTTGTTAATTAAGCACATGCTGCGAGCGCGGCCCTCAGAGGAATTGAAGTTTACAAATCCCCCCTCTCCCCTATTGTCCGAAAGAACTTTCCGCGCTTCATTATTGGCATTTGGAGTTGTCGTCGTCTTCGCGAATGCGACATTCGCGATCATCGACAATCCGGCCAAGAAAATCACCTTCCTTGACTTCCCACTCATTGCATTCTCCTTGTTTAACACCTCATTGTGATACCGCTCCGCGCGGTCTCCATCCCCCGAAGTGTTTTTTATTTTGTTAAGCTGATTAAATTTTTTAGAACGCAGGAGTTTCTTTGGACACTTACAGAAACAATAATTTCAGCCATTTAATTGACACATCATTGTCTGTGCTTTGACATATCAAACCGGAAAGCTTCATCAAGAAGCCACAAAAAAAACAGCAAAACTCATTCTTTTCAGAGAGAAAACACAGATAACAAACAACTTGCGCCCGCCAAAAAAACCTTTCCACTTCTTATGTTTCTTGCACTGGCGAAATGTCTTCCCTCGGTGGAAGTGCTTCATCTTACAAAAGCGTAAGCACTTTTTCCGAATCAATATGTTAATACTCATGGCTCGAAATAAAGGCAGGGCCGATGAAACCACTTAAGAAAATACTGATCGTTATCTTCTTTTCAGTGAATGTCGGTATTATGATTGCTGATGGCCTGCCCGATCAAAGTGCGCTTGGTGCCCGCTTCATCTCATTGGTATCACGTTATCAAGCCGCAGCCATGCTCTATCAGCCATGGTCGATGTTTGCACCAAATCCGATGAATACAACAGCCTTTGTACAGGCAGATCTGCTCTTTGACGATGGTAGCACCGCTGTATGGAAACTGCCTCGGCCTCAAGAGCTGCCGTTCCTGCGGCAGGTGTTAACGGGAGATCGCTATCGTATTCTGGGGCAGGAAACTCTGCTGCCTCAGCACAATGATCTGGTATGGTTCGATTTATCCCGCTATATCACCCGTGAAGTGATGCAGCAGGAAGTCGCCCGAAACTCCGGGCGCACATTAAAGGAAATTCAGTTCAAACGCTTTGAAAGCCGCATCCTTTTACCGCCCGAAGGAACTTTTATTCCCCATGGGCAACGCAGTAATAAATTTAATATCACTCATGTCTTCCACTACCTCCCCACCTACGAAAGGGTTCGTCATGAAGTTCAAAACAGTCAGCAAAGCCATTGATGATTTTCTTTTTGCTCCGCAGCCAGTGTACAGTGTGGCCCTGCTGCGAATCGGCCTGGGTCTGCTGCTGTTATTGAACTGGGTGATGCTTTATACGGACTTGGACATTCTCTACGGACCCCATGGCATGATTTCCCTGCAAACAGCCCAACAGTTCGGAAATCCTCTGCGCTTTTCCCTGTTCGACTATCTGCCCAACACAGGTAAAGTCGTCAGCACGCTGGCTTTTATAAATCTTTTCGCCGTTCTGGGAATTATCGCAGGAGCCTGGACACGCACGGCAATCTTTATCGCCTTTGTGACTCTGGTGTCTTTCCACCATCGCAATGGGTTTATTTTAAACAGTGCAGATTCTGTTCTAAGAGTTTTCCTATTCTTCCTGTTCTTCACCCATTGTGCAGATTGGCTGTCAGTAGATCGCTGGATTCTGCGCCAAAAAGGCCGTGCCCCCGAAGTTCCCGTCGAAAAAAGCCCCTGGGCTTTGCGCTTGATCCAAATTCAATTCTGTATCATCTATATCGCCACCGTATTGTTTAAAATCAAGGGCGATAGCTGGATGGATGGCACCGCTGTCTATGTAGCCACGCGTTTAGACGACTTTGTTCGTTTTGAATTGCCCCTTTTAAACAGCATGATCTTTATTAAATTTCTAACGTGGTCCACTCTAATCGTGGAATTTGCACTGGGAACTTTGGTGTGGATTAAAGAGCTGCGGTACTGGATCTTACTGGCCGGAATTGGTTTTCACTTGGGCATCGAATACACCATGGCCATCCCGGTCTTTGAATGGGCCATGATTATACTTATGATCTGCATGGTGGATTCACGGGATCTAAAACGCTGGATGGATTCTTTTCAGCGAACGGCTTTCTTTGGCCGCCTGTATCCATGACTGAATATCACGGGAATCAACCATACACAGCATTGCGAAAATCATCACCCATTCAAACATGGGGATATTCATGGTGACCTCAATCCCCAGATGCAGCCCCATACCTGCCAAAAGAACCCAATAACGAAGTTCTTTGATCCATACCAAAGTTCCCAGTGCAAATTCCACGATTAGAGTGGACCACGTCAGAAACTTGACGATCATGATGTTATTAAGAATATCCAGTGGCATACGCACAAACTCATCCAAACGCGTGGCTACATAGACCGCAGTTCCATCTGCCCACATCGTGCCTTTCATTTTAAACATCACCGTGGCGATGTAAATCAGGCTGAACTGGATTTGCATCAAGCGCAAAGCCCAGGGGCTTTTTTCCACCGGAATCTTTGGCACCGTTCCTCTTTTCAAGCCAATCCAACGATCCAATGAATAAAGGTCTGCACAAGGTGTAAAGAAAAGCAAAAACACAAAATTCCGAATCACAATATCTGAGCTGTTCAGAATAAAGACATTTCTGTTATGAAAAGACAGCAACGTAAAAAAGGCGATGGCAATCGAGGTGCGAGTAAACAGCCCGAAAAAGACCCCCAGTGCGGCCGCCAAATTCAACAGCGCCAGCAGAATCGGCACACGGCCATCGGGCGGAAGCAGTTCAAACAGACTGAAACGATAGGCATGGCTGTATTTCATGGCGCTTTCCATGGAAAACAGCCCGTCAATGCCCCAGAAGGTTTCCAGATGGCTCCAGATCATGAACCAGTTGATCAATAAAACCGCCCCGAATAAAATCCTCATCAAGGCCACGCTATGCGCTGGCTGGGGCTTAAAAAAGAAATCATCCAGCGACCTAGTGATTGTTGCTAGCTTCATAGCGAGGACCTCCGGTGGGTTTGAAATGGAAAACTGTTTCCGTGGTGTACTGAGTGCTCATCTTTCCATGCGGAATAAAAACCTGTGAAGGTGGAGCCACCACATTGAAGTGACGATAGAAATAAAGTTCCTGCAACTGGCGCCCACGCCCCTGCTGTTCAATATGCTCAACCTCCCGGGCCACATAGCGGGATAGGTCAAACCACAGCTCCTCTTTTTCCATGGGCAGAAGATTTTCCTGCTGGTATTTACGATAGCGCTCCCCGGCTGTGAAGCGCTCCATATCATCCAGTTGAGAAGCTCTTGGGAAGGTCCATTGCTCTGTCGAACCATCCTTGAATGTCAAAGTGGCCGTCAAATAAGAATTCACCGAAGCGGGATTCGGAGCGAACATGCTCCACGTCTGATCCAAACCGAAAAACACCTGATAGGCGGACAGGAACCGCAGCACCTGATCCCCCACAGCACTTCGGTCCGGCAAAGCGGCCGTGACCATCATAATCACATGAACGGCTATAAATACGGATATCAAAGACTTCTTAAGCATCGTCATTTGCACCTACCTTGATGTATCAGGCATCAAAATAGATATCTGAACGATGATTCCCCGAGCAATCTCGTTTGCTGTAAGCTCAATTACGTTTCGCTTAACTAGATTTCTGAATGGCAACAGAACAGCCCCGGCACAGGCGGCTGGGGCTGACAGAAAACTTATTTCTTTTTGGAGCTAGGCTTCACTTCAACATTATCAGCAGCCATCGTGTATTCGATGGTGACTTTTTCTCCGACCTTCAGATCTCCGCTCACCCGTGTGTTGGGATTGCGCTCAATCTCCCAGCGGTCACTGCCTTTCTGAATCACAATGCGTGAATCCGACAGCTCCAGAATCGGTCCCGTCACCTGATAGGTTTTCGCCGCAAAACTCAAGCTCGTGAACAAAAGTGTTGCCATGGCTAACAAGATTTTCATGAAAAGCTCCTTATGGTTTTCAAACAGTCTTATCTCCGTCCCCCGGGGGACGCCAATCGGGAACCTTGGAATCTGTTTAAGAGCATATTGCGCGAACCCCGCCTGCCTGACTATCTTCTGCACACCAAGCCCAGAAACGGCACCCCCGCCGAAATCAGCTCGAATTAAGGGGGTCCATAGGTCCACAAAATATGGCACATGGCTTGTATATAGAACCACGGAATCTGAACACGAACGTTAGCGGAAAGTTGGAAACATGAAGACTCTCATCACCACCCTTATCATCACACTGATCAGCTTACAGAGCTTCGCGGAAAGCCTGTATGACAGAAAAGTCAAAGATGTGCGCCTTTATGACATGTTCGTGAAGCAAGGTGTGCCTGAAGCCGCCGTACAAAGAACCTTTGAGTTTTTGGATGTAAACTCCGGCAAAACAATCAAGGTCCGCTCAAAAGTGCGTGGCAAGGAAAAAACCTTCATGGATGATCGCGAAGTCACAATCCGCAGTGAACTTATCGCCGTTATCGACTTCTCCAAGCCTTCCAATGAAAGACGTCTGTATGTTATGAATCTGAAAGACGGCTCTGTGGCCAAGCATTTCGTGGCTCACGGTAAAGGCTCCGGTGTTCGTGTTGCTGCCAAGTTCTCTAATATTGATGGTTCCAAAATGTCTTCACTGGGTCTGTTCCTGGGTGGCAACACCTACTTTGGCGGTCACGGTGAATCTTTGAACTTGTACGGCCTTGAGGCTTCCAACAGCAATGCTGCTGAACGCGACATTGTTGTTCATGCTGCCAACTATGTTTCTGAAGACTATGTAAAAAGCCAGGGCCGTCTGGGTCGCAGCTGGGGTTGCCCGGCTGTCGCTCCGGGGATCATCAGAAAAATGCTGAATGGCTTTAAAGATGGCGGTCTGATTTACGCTTACCACAAGGATCTGATTTCTTCCGCAGCCAAGGACCCGACACTTCAAGAGGTTCAGGCAGGCAGTGAAAAAGATGATGAAGACGTGGACTTGCCGGATGAGGAAGAAAGCGTCAGAAAAGGCCAAAGCGCCGTTTCTGTAACCGCTGACTCTGCCGCCGCTGCCAAATAAACAAAGGGATGCTTGAAGCATCCCTTTTCTTTTTTAATTTCTTTTATAATCATCCTGATAGCGGACAATATCGTCCTCGCCAAAGTAGGTTCCCAGTTGAACCTCCACAAACTCTAGCATTTCGTCAGAATTATTACGCATACGGTGCTTGGCCCCCAGCGGAATATGAATGTGACTTCCCGCTTTCACCGCAATCACCTGATCGTTCAACACAACCTCGCCAGAGCCCTGAGTGATCGTCCAGTGTTCCTCTCTTTTTGCATGGGATTGATAGGACAACTGAGAATGAGGATTCACACGAATCACTTTGGATTTAAAGTTTTCTGTATCCTTCAGAATTTCAAAATAGCCCCACGGACGGTATTCAAACACATGCTCTTTCACCAAAGGCGACTGTTGCTGTGTCAGCTTTTCCACCACATGACGCACGTCCTGAGACTGGCCTTTTTTCACCAGCATCAAAGCGTCCTTGGTATCCACCACGATCACGTTTTCCATCCCAATCATGGAATAATTCTTCGCCGGATCACCGAAAACAAAATTTTCCTGACCCTTAATGTTGATGATGTCCTGACCCTTTTGTAAAGCGGCCACAGCATCCCACGAACCCACATCATTCCAGCCAAAATCAGCCGGAATACATGCCAGTTCCTGATCATTCAGCTTTTCCATAATGGCATAGTCGATGGAAATACTCTGCACCTGAGCATAGATATCCCCCAGATTGGAGGCATCCGCCTTTAAAGCAGAAATTTGCTGCCACAATGCCGGCTGATGTTTTTCAAACAAACTGGCCATGTGGGAAACCTTAAAGACAAAAATTCCCGCGTTCCAACTGAAGCTTCCTTGAGCAATAAACTCTTTGGCTTTTTGCAAATCCGGTTTTTCATGGAACTTCACAACGGAATAGGCCTTCAGACTGCCCGGGCCATCCTTCAGGCTGACTGCCTTGGTCTGAATATAACCGTAGCCTGTTTCCGGATAAGAAGGCGTGATCCCCAAAGTCACCACACGGTTTTCCTGTGCAACGGTATTGGCAAAATCCACCACTTTCAGGAACACCTCGTCTTTGGCAATCAAATGATCCGACGGGAAAATTCCGACAACTTCAGATCCTTTTCCCTGATCCAACAAAAGCTTACACAGGGCCGCAATCGCCGGAGCCGTGTTTTTACCAACAGGTTCGTAAACCACCTGAACCTGTTCCGCCTTATTCTGTTTTAAATTCAGCTCTGTCAGGGTCTGCAAAGCTTTGGACGTCACAATCCACGGAGTTCCCATACGCAGGCATCTTTTAAGTGTCAGGGTCTGCAACGGCTCGCCGAAAATATCGCAGAACTGCTTGGGCATCTGCTGACGAGACACGGGCCACAATCGCGTTCCACTGCCACCGGATAGGATTACTGGTATCAAGACGACCTCCAAAATGAGCTCTCTTTTATAGCACTAAACGATGGGAGTGAGTATTTTTAGCCGCATCATGGCTCGATTGGTCAAAAATCTGAGACACCATTGAAATAGCCTCTTCGGAGCTTCATAAACCAGCCATTTCTCTGGAGTTCTGCCCTGTTTTCAAGTAAGACAAACCCCTATGGTTAAACACACCAAAAAGCTCCTGGTTCAAGCTTCCAAGATTCTCTTTTCAACCGGTATTATCTATTGGCTGGTGCAATCCGGAAAACTGAATTTCGCGGCCCTTAAAAATCTTCTGACTCCGGCAGCAGCTTCGGTGGCTCTGCTTTTGGTGGTGCTAAACCTGTTTCTGGCCAGTGAGCGCTGGCGCACACTGATCAAATCCCAAGGGCTTCAAGTCAGTCCGTTTAAAGTCTTTCGCCTTAGTCTGATTGGGTCCTTCTTTAACTTCGCCATGCCCGGCGGGGTCGGTGGCGACGTGATCAAGGCCTTCTACTTCACCCGGGAAAATCCCGGGTCCAAAGTTGTTGCCGTCACCAGCGTGCTTATGGACCGTGTTTTGGGTCTGTTCGCAATGGTTCTTTTGGCCTTGTTGGTCATGATCTATGACCTGCACCACATTATGACCGTGCCTGTTCTGACAACTTTATTCTGGTTTATTTTAAGTCTGTTTTTTGCCTTTATCATCGCACTGGCACTGATCTTCTCGCAAAAAGTCTATGACAAATCCATTCTGAAAAAAGTCATCCACAAGCTGCCGTTGTCAGAAAAATTCATGAAGCTTTATGAAAGCATGCACCTGTACGGCAAAGATGGAAAACGCTTCATGCTGGTTCTGTTCCTAAGCCTTCTGTCGCAGGCCTGCTCGATTCTATTCCTGATTTTGGCGGGTAACGCTGCCGGCTTCACAGAGATCGCGGCAAAGACCTACTTCCTGGTCGCACCACTGGGCTACATGGCCACTGCCATTCCCATTTCCCCGGCCGGAGTCGGCGTGGGGCAAGCTGCCTTCTATTTCCTGTTTAACATTTACAACGGGAACACCTCGGAAGTCGGCCCGACAGTGATCACGGCCTTCCAAGTCACCACCTTCGTGGTCAGCCTGGCCGGAGCCTTCTTCTATCTGCGTATCAAAGAACGCGTCAGTACTTCCGCACTTGAAAAAATGTAGAAGCCCCGCTATTCAAAACGGGGCCGCTTTTACAGCATGACTTCTTGAGCCACCAAACGCCCCAATGACTTTTTAATATCATCCCCGGAAGGCTGCTGATAGAAACGCAGCCCGAATTCAGGCAAAACAGCCAGCAAATGATCAAATATATCCGCCTGAGCCCCCTCATACACCGCCCAGCGAGTATCATTCGTAAACACATAAATCTCTATCGGCAGCCCCTCAGAACCCGGCGCCAACTGTCTAACCATAAAAGTCATGTTCTTATGAATTAACGGATGTTCTTTCAAATATTCAGTCAAATAAGCCCGGAAAGTTCCGACATTCGTCAGACGGCGAGTATTGACCCCGAACTTCAATGCCTCGGAATCAATTTGCTGGTTATAAGCCCCCACATCCTGCACCTTCTGTTGAAGATATTTGTGCAACAGCCGGAACTGCGAAAATTTCTGAATATCATCCGCAGTCAAAAAGCGAATCGACGTGATATCAATATTCAGGGATCTTTTGATCCTGCGCCCCCCGGCCTCCTGCATTCCCCGCCAGTTTTTAAAACTGTGCTCTAAAAACTTATGGGCGGGAATAACAGTGATCGTACGATCCCAATTCTGAACCTTCACACTGTGCAAAGCAATTTCAACAACATCCCCATCCGCATTGAACTGAGGCATTTCAATCCAGTCCCCCACTCGGATCAGGCCGTTCATGGTCAGCTGAATCCCGGCCACCAAAGAAAGAATACTGTCCCTGAAAATCAAAAGCAGGATGGCCGTAATGGCTCCCAGTCCGCTTAAAAAGATAACCGGTGATTTGTCCAACAATGCCGCCATAATACAAATAATCCCCATGAAGTAAGCGACAATCTCGATTGTTTGCAGGTACCCCTTGATAGGACGGGAACGCGATATCTCGTGACGGCGATAAAGCTCATCAATAACACGTGTGATTTGTGACAGAATAAACAGACAGACCAAAATAGCCGTGGCCAGAATAAATCTTTGCACCATCATTGAAAGTCGTTCGGGAATATGAGGCACCCATTCCCAAGCCAGATGAATAATAAAAAGGTACGGCAAAAAACACACGCAGCTAATTAACCGCTTATTTTGCAAAAAAGCCTTCACCCATTCATGGCTGTCCATTTGGGAAGAGTTAACAACTCCTCTAACCACCCACTTAATGACCACATCCAAAAGATAAAGGGAGGCCAGCACCACAAGAATCGCCAGAGAGGTTTGCACCAACGGCAGCTGTAGGATTTTATAGTCAATTTCCATCATGAACTCCTTTCAGTTGGGGTTTTTTACAACCCCCGCCCCCAGATTTCATTACAGTGAAATCTCCTCCAAAGACTGGACCGTTATGTATCGAAAATCAGGATGCAAAGCACGGTAACCCTTTAAACTTTCCTCCTGCTTCGCCGTTTGGTCCGAAGCCAGTAAATAAAGACTCTTCACTCCGGCGGCATAAGCCGCCTTCAAATCCGAAGCACTATCCCCCACCATAACAGAACGGGACATATTCACTTTCAATGTATCGTTGATCTTCAAAAACATTCCGTTGCGGGGTTTTCTCATTCCAGCCAACAGACGGCCGCGTTGCGTGCCGGACTCGCTGATAAAGGCCGACCACTCACAGTCATCAATCCAGGCTTTTTGTTCCGCCAAAAGACGCAGCATCTGCTGATGTACAGACTGATATTCGTCCCAGGTAATTCGTCCGCGCCCCAAACCCGATTGATTGGTGACCAAAGCCACCCACCACCCCCGCGCATGCGCCCGGTTGATCAACTCTGCAATCCCCGGCATCAAAACAACAGCCTTCGGATCTTTATTGTAAGGGACATCCTTCACCACGACATTATCGCGGTCCAGAAACAAACACGGCGTCTGATGTTCACCCGGCAACCCCTGCAGAACCGAAGCCTGATCCCACTGCCTGCGCAGGTTTTGCAACAGAGTCTCCCACAACTCCATCGTCATATCAGAAAAAATAAAATCCCAGGAATCTGTTAAGCGAGCCGCGTCCGTTCCCAACAAAGCCCGTTGACCGGACAGAAGACTTTCCATCTGTGGCAACAAAGACTCCTGCTCTTTAAAAAACAGAACCAAATCCTCTGGGCGGGTCGCAAAACGCTTGTTCGTCAAATCCTTTGCACGTCGAACGACAAAGGGAATTTCCGCAGCGAAGTGCTTTTGCAGGGACCCGGTCCAAACCGGCAGTGTTGACGGAGCCTGATCCGACAGGAAGACAAGACTTCCTCCCAGTTGAACTGTTTCAAGAATCAAAAGCTCCAATGGATGTGACATAGGGCCCCAGTTTACAACAGACCAATTCCCCTGTCCTCGGGTTTCTACTTGCCGCCTTGCATTTATGCTTATTAAAATCGCTGCAGGAGGAATCCATGACAGCGTTACTCAAGCAGATATTCAACTTTCTGAAACTCCTCAACTCGGACACCGGTACCAACCAGCTCGCGTGGGGACTTTCACTGGGATTGATTCTGGGCTTCGCCCCGTTCATTTCCATTCAGACACTTTTGGTCTTCGCTCTGATTTTTGTTTTCAGAGTGCAACTGGGCGCCGCCTTCCTGTCGGCCTTCTTCTTTAAGTTTGTGGCTTTTCTATTCGACCAGCCCGCACACTTTCTGGGTAAAGCTGTTTTGGAAAACGAATCCCTGCGCCCGCTGTTTGTCAGCATGTACAATATGCCCTTTGTACCGATGACTCGCTTTAATAATTCCATCGTCATGGGCTCCATGATCGTTTCCGTTCTGCTGCTGCCTTTTGCCTTCTTTGGCTTTAAGTTTGCGATCCTTAAATACCGCGCAACGGTGGTCGCCAGATTCAAAGGCACCAAGTTCTGGAAGGCCTTCACCGCCACAAAGCTTTATAACTGGTACTGCACTTACGACAATCTTTACGGATAGGACGACAGCACTATGACAACACCAGAAACAACACCCGTAAAAAAGAAAAAAGAAAAAGGCCCGATCCGCTGGGAAGCCATTATTCCGTTTGTGATCATCTGTGCCCTGATTGGTTTGTACTTCCACTTCTTCTTCGACACACACCTGCGTCGCGGAATGGAATGGGCCGGATACAAAGCCATCGGTGCCGAAGTAAATATCGCCAACGTCAAAACCAGTTTCTTCGACGCCAGCCTGCGCATTCAGGGCATCGAAGTCACTGATGCGGAAAAGCCGACGCACAACTCGATCAAAATCGGCGACATCCGTTTCTCCATGCTGTGGGATGCCTTGTTGCGCGCAAAAGCCGTCGTCAACGAAGCCGCAGTTGAACAAATCGAATTCGGCAACAAAAGAATCCGCCCGGGCAAGGTGGCTCCGCCAGAGCCTGTTTCCAATGAACCCGGCATGGCCGAAAAAATCAAAGAACAGGCCCTTCAGGAAGCCAAGGATCAGGCTGGCGAAAATGTTCTGGGCGATGTTATCGCCATGCTGACCGGCACTGATGCCAACGTTCAGTTGCAGAAACTTCAGGACTCTTTGCCTTCCAAGGCCATGCTGGAAAAATTTGAAAAGGATTTAAAAGCCAAGCAAAGCGAATGGGACGCTCGTCTGAAAACCCTGCCACAGGGTAAAGACATTGAAGCCTTGAACGCCCGTCTGGGTAAAATCAAAACCAAGGACTTTAAAACCCCTCAGGAATTGCAAACTTCCCTGCAAGAGCTGGACAAGGTCTTCAAAGATGGCGATGCCATGTACAAACAGGTGCAATCCACAGGCGACGACCTAAAGAAAGACCTGAAAACTCTGGAAACCCAGTACAAAGAGATCGAAAAACAAGTCAAAACAGATATCAAGAGTCTGGAACAGCACTTCCGTATTCCAAAACTGGATGCGAAGTCCCTGTCCATGGCGATTTTCAATCGCTATCTGGGACCTTATAAAGCCAAGTTCTTCCGTTACAAAGCCATGGCTGAAAAATACATTCCGCCAAATCTGATGAAAAAGAAAAGCCCGTCAGAAACCGAAGTGGCCATCCAGCCGCATCCGCGTGAAAAGGGCATCAGCTATGAATTTGGTCGCCCGAACTCTTATCCATTGTTCTGGATTAAACGCACGGCCGTCAGTTCGCAAGCAGGTCTGACTCCGGACGCCGGTAATATCAAAGGTGA
Organism: Bdellovibrio bacteriovorus; assembly: GCF_025558485.1. Classification (GTDB taxonomy): domain Bacteria; phylum Bdellovibrionota; class Bdellovibrionia; order Bdellovibrionales; family Bdellovibrionaceae; genus Bdellovibrio; species Bdellovibrio bacteriovorus_G. The sequence continues at coordinate 3,330,455 of NZ_CP102930.1, read as the reverse complement.
GATTCTGAATATCACCTCCAATCAGGCCCTGATCGGCAAACCCACTGTGGCAACCTTGGCCGGGGACTTCCCGTCCAAAGAAATCTTCGGCTTCCTGGTGCGCTTGTCTTTGGACAACACCAAAGCCGACAGCGTGATCGACTATAAATTCAAGGTCGATTCCTATGCGATCGAAGGCAAGGATCTGGTGAAAACCCCGGATGTTGAAATCGCCTTCAATAAAGCCAAAGGCGCTCTGGGTGTCGAGGGACAGCTTGTGGCTCTGAAGAATGTAACTGTGGCGATGGATAACAAGTTCACGCAAATTGATTACAAAGTGTCTTCTAAAAATGATATCGCCGATCAGATTCTGAAGGCGGTCTTTAATGGCATCCCGGTGGTGACTTTGACCGTGGATGGTCAGGGGGTCTTTCCGAATGTGCCATTGTCGATCAACTCGAATCTGGGCCCGGAACTGCAAAAAGGCTTTGAAAAACAGATTCAGGCCAAAATCGACGAAGCCCGCAAAAAAATCGAAGCTTACGTGAACGAGGAAATCGGCAAACAAAAGGCCCGCGTGGAAGCTGAGATCAACAAACTAAAAGGTCAGTTCGACAGCGAAGTCAAAAAAGCCGAGGCTCAGTTGAACGAGCAGAAAAAACAAGCTGAAGCCCGCATCAATCAAGCCAAGAAAGATGCTGAAAATCAGGGCCGCAAACAACTCGAAAAAGAAGGACAGAAAGCCGTCGATGAGTTGAAGAAGAAATTCGGCTGGTAATTTTTTTTGTTTTTCTGACTAGCTCTCAAACAGTCGTTTTCGACTCATTTCTTTTCGTCGAAGCTTTCAACAGGTCCTGTCGAAAGCTTCGACGCTAACTCGTAACTTCCTGTTTTTACTTATCAATTTTCCTCGCTTTTTGATGTTGCCTCTGTTTTAAGCATTCATTTTCATGCTACTCTTGACGAAGAGGTAGGTATGAAAGCATCGCTTAATACACATTTTATAGTTCTGAGTTGTGTGGTTATGACTTTGACCGCTGGCTGCGCCAAGATGAACTTCACACCGGTTCCGGAGCAGGAGTCATCGGCCATCACTCCGCCTCCAACCCCGGCCCCTAATAAGACCGTCTCCACAACAGAAGTGGTTGCTTACGGTAACAAGCAAGTGGACTTCCTTTTTGTTTTGGATGATTCCAACTCCATGCTGCCGGAGCTGAAGAAACTGGCCGCTCGCATGTCCACGTTTGTAAGCTCTCTGGATGCCAGCAATATCGACTGGCAGATGTGCCTGACAACCACCCGTGGTCTTTCCTCCGGAGGCAGTCTGGCCTATGGCAGCCCCTATTCCTGGACCAACTACACTCCCCCTGCGGGAGTTCCCGCTTATCTTTTAAAGAAAGGCACTGGCAACCTGAACACGATCTTCACGTCCACGATTGATACACTGACCATTGGTGGCGGCAGTTCCGGGGACGAGCGCGGGATCAAGGCCGCTCACGATCACTTTGCCAATAAAGACGTGCATGGGTGTTATCGTGAGGGTGCCGCGATTTCTGTGATTGTGATTTCTGATGAAGACGAACGCTCTGTCGGCGGAGTGGCTTCGCGCGTGAAAGCCAACGATGCCGCGGCCGTCCTACAACCGATGGAATCCGAGGATCAACCAGCGACTTTGGTTAGCAAATCCAAATCAGTCTTTGGCGAAGATGTTCGCTTTACCTTTAGCTCCATCATCGTGAAACCCGGCGATGCCGTTTGTGAAGCTGAACAGGATCAGGACACCTCTCCAAGTCACCCCGGCTATGTCTATGAAGAGCTGTCCAAGCTGACTGACGGTGGCGTGGGAAGTATCTGTGATGCGGATTACAGTGCAAATCTGAACACGTTCAAGGATAAGATCGTAAACTCTCTGTCCCATCTGACTTTGGAGTGCCAGCCAGTGCCGTCGTCTTTGAAAGTGAGCATTGATGGTCTTTCCATTCACAATTATAAAGTGGATAAGAACATCCTTAAGTTCACGTACTCTCTGATCGAAGGGACCAAGATCGACCTACAGTATGATTGCGTGGAAGGGATTCCTTAATCGACAAACGGCCAAGAATGGCCGTTTTATGCTTTTACAGGAGCTATTGCTGAGTCTTCAGCAACGACTCGATGTAGGCCACAGAATCCTTATTGTACCATTCGATAGATCCAACGACCTTCTTCACCAGCTTGTGATCAGTTCCCAGCACCAAAGACTCTGGCAATCTGGCAACCTGGAACTTCTTCATCAGTGAATGGTCCTCGTCGAAAACAATATGGATATTTTCACCCTTCATTTCCGGGAAGGACTTCATAAAGACATCAATGTCATTGCGAGTGCTATCGCCGGAAATAGCGATCAACTGCACATTGCCTTTGAATTCCTTCACCAGCTTGATCAAGGAAGGAACTTCCTCGATACAAGGCCCGCACCATGAAGCCCAGAAGTTCAGAATAACCACTTTGCCGTTGTAGTCCTGAAGCTGGAACTCTTTGCCATCCAGATTCTTCATCGCAAAGTTCGCCACGCCCTCTTTTTCCATTGCTTCGATGGTTGCATAGTCAGAAGAGGTCTGATTCAGCCTGCTGGCAAAATACGTACTGTAAGCCCACAGGCCTGCCATAGCCAAAACCGCGACGATAACGAAAGCTTTTAGATGCTGCTTCATAGAGACCTCCAACAACGGGCAAGAACACTTTCAAAATAGAAGTCCCCGCCACTCTTGGCAAGACGCAACCCAAGGAGGGCTGTGCCCATGCTATCACTTATTAAGAGCCCGGCAGGAAATTTGTGACGATCAAAGAAAAGAATCCGGAATGAACTATCAGAGGAATACCGAAAAAAAGAGCTTCTATTCGGAAAATAAAAAGGCCCAAGTTTCCTTGAGCCTTTTAAAGATCTATCTTTGAGATTCAATTAAGCGCGAGCTGCTGCTCTTGCTTTCTTTTGAGTCTTTTTAACAGCTTTTTTCTTCGCTGCTACAAGCTTAGTAGAAGCCTTTTTTGCTTTAACTGCTGGTTTTGCAGCTTTAGCATCGGCTTTTTTCGCCTTCGGAGCTTCTTCAGTTTTTGCTGCTTTAGCTTCGAAATCGTAATCTACAAACTCAAGGAACGCCATCTCAGCAGTGTCACCAGGGCGACGACCGATTTTGATGATGCGAGTGTAACCACCTGGACGTGTTTTGAAACGTGGAGACAAGTCCTTCATGATAGTTGCAACTGCTTCTTTATTTGGGAAGCGGGAAAGCAACAGACGTGTAGCTGCCAAGTCACCTTTTTTACCAAGTGTGATCGCTTTTTCAACGTGACGACGTACTTCTTTAGCACGGTCAACAGTTGTAGTGATACGGCCGTGCTCGATCAAAGAAGTCACAAGACCTCTCAACAAAGCTTTTCTTGGGCCAGATTTACGATCAAAATGTTTTACTCTTCTTCTGTGTGAACTCATTTTATTCTCCGGTTTCAACGTGCTGACCGTATCAGGTATCAACACGATAGAACACTCTTTGTTAATTTGGTCGAGTGTTACTTTTCAGGGCTCCGTGCCCTCGCAGCCCCGCAGGGCCGCGTGTTCAAACACCATTCTTGGTGCCGTTAATTACTGTTGAGTCTCTCTCTTTTGAGGAGGTTGACTTGGGTCCCAACCAGCTGGAGGCCAGCCTTCGATCTTCATACCCAAACCAAGACCCATTTCGCCCAAGATCTCTTTGATCTCGTTCAATGACTTACGACCAAAGTTTTTGGTCTTAAGCATTTCTGCCTCAGAACGAACAACCAACTCACCAATGTAGCGGATGTTAGCGTTCTTCAAGCAGTTTGCAGAACGTACAGACAACTCAAGGTCATCAACAGAACGGAACAAGTTCTCGTTCAATGTTGGGGAACCAAGTTCGCGTGCTTCTTCTGCAGGCTCCATAGTCTCGTCGAAAGTAAGGAAGATTTGCAGTTGTTCTTTCATGATTTTAGATGAAAGAGCCACAGCTTCTTCTGGTTTCAAAGAACCGTCTGTCCAAACTTCAAGAGTCAATGCATCGTAGTCAGTTCTTTGACCAACACGTGCATTGGAAACGTTGTAGTTCACTTTTCTGATTGGGCTGTAAAGAGCGTCAACGCCGATAAAGCCAACCGGAAGGTCTGTTTCTCTGTTCTCTACTGGAACATAGCCACGACCGAAACTAACAACGATTTCCGCGTTGAAGTTTGCATTTGCGCCCAAAGTAGCGATTGGAAGATCTGGGTTCAAAACTTCGATCTTATCGCTAGTTTGGATATCAGCTGCAGTTACTTTGCCTGGACCTTTTTTGGAGATCTTCAAAGTCAAAGAATCTGCAGTATATTGTTTAAAGCGCACTTCTTTGAGGTTCAAGATGATGTCAGTGACGTCCTCAAGAACATCTGGGATCGTAGTGAACTCGTGCAATACGCCTTCGAACTTAACAGCTGTAATTGCAGAACCCATCATGGAGCTAAGAAGAATTCTTCTTAGGGAGTTACCCAAGGTAACGCCAAACCCTCTTTCAAGGGGACGGATAATGAATTTAGCGTAGTCATCACGAAGAGAATCACGATCAACCTCAAATCCCTTTGGTTTGATCATTTCTCTCCAAAACTTATAATAATGCTCTTGCATAGCTCCCCCGAGAGGTAAAATTATCTTGAGTAGTATTCAACGATCATGTTTTCTTCAACAGCAACTGCTACGTCTTCACGATTAGGAAGATCTTTAACAGTTCCAGTGAACTTAGCATGATCGGCTTCAAGCCATGCTGGTACAGAACGTCTAGCTACCGCTTGGATAGCAGACTGAATCTTAACCATTTCGCGGCTTGATTCAGCTACAGTGATAACATCGCCCTTATTCACTAGAATACTTGGGATGTTAGCTCTTTTACCATTCAACAGGAAATGGTTGTGCTTAACAAGCTGTCTTGCTTCGCGACGTGAATTTGCGTACCCCAAAGTGTACACAACATTATCAAGACGAGTCTCAAGGAACTTAAGAAGCGCGGTACCAGTCAATTCTTTTGAACGGTTGGCTTCTCCAACATATTTCACAAATTGTTTCTCAGAAACACCGTAGTATCTCTTAGCTTTTTGTTTCTCACGCAATTGAAGCGCAAATTCAGAGAACTTCAAACGAGATTGGCCATGTTGTCCTGGCGGATAAGGTCTTCTTTCGAAAGAACACTTATCAGTGTAACAACGGTCACCTTTCAAGAAAAGTTTCACGTTTTCGCGACGGCAAAGCTTACAAACGCTTTCGTTAATGCAGCTCACGATATACTCCTATTAAATTCTTCTACGCTTAGGTGGACGGCAACCGTTATGAGGAACTGGAGTCACGTCTTTAAGAGACAAGATTCTCATTCCCGTAGCAGCCAATGCACGAATTGCAGGCTCACGACCAGCGCCTGGACCTTTCAAGTAAACGTCCACAGATTTCATACCTGCTTCCATAGCCTTCTTAGCAGCGTCTTCTGCCGCGGACTGAGCTGCGTATGGAGTACCTTTACGGCTTCCTTTGAAACCGAGGTGACCTGCAGAGGACCAGGACACAGTAGCTCCGGTTGGATCTGTCATCGTTACGATAACGTTACCGAACCCAGCTTGGATATAGCAGTTCCCTTGAGGAACGTTTCTTTTAACTTTTTTCTTTGCAACAGCTTTTTTATCAGTGTTCATCTACGCAACCTCAATTATACGGCTTTTTTCTTGTTAGCTACCGTCTTCTTAGGACCTTTACGAGTACGTGCGTTAGAACGAGTGTTCTGACCACGAACAGGCAAGCCTTTGCGATGACGAATGCCACGGAAGCAGTTCAAATCCATCAAACGTTTGATGGACTGTCCGATTTCACGGCGCAAGTCACCTTCAACTTTGAAGTTAGCTTCAACGATACTACGGATTTTAGCAATGTGCTCATCAGTCAAACCTTCAGTTCTTAGTTCAGAAGGAATACCAACTTGCTTGCAGATCATAGCAGCACGAGGGCGGCCAATGCCGTAGATATATGTCAACGCGATTTCAACGCGCTTATTTCTAGGTAAGTCGACACCAAGAATACGTGCCATGATTAACCCTGCCTTTGCTTATGTTTAGGGTTCTCGCAGATAACGCGAATAACGCCTTTTCTTTTAATAACTTTACACTTATTACAGATTGCTTTTACTGATGGTCTTACTTTCATACTGTCTTCCCATACGCTATTTTTTCACTTCATTAAAAAAGTGAAAATTCCAGCAAAAATACGAATGCGGTCCGGCACGCTAACACCGAAAAAACACAAAGTCTAGAGATAAAAATAATACAGCCGTCTATTTTATTATTTTTTCGATCTCTTTATAGACTTCTTCGGTATCCCTATTTCCGTCCACTTCAGTATATTTGCCTGATTTTTTATAAAACTCTTTTAGGGGGCTTGTGAACTCTTCATAAGTTTTAAGACGGGTTTCGATAACCTCCGCCTTGTCATCATTCCGTTGAATGACCTCACCACCGCACAAATCACATTTGCCCTCTACTTTGGAGGGCTTACTGACTACATGATAGACAGCGCCGCAATTTTTACATACGCGTCTTCCAGTCAGCCTATCCATAAGGATTTTCATGGGAACTTCCAGGAAAATCGCCTTATCAATGGATAGATTCATTTTTACAAGTAATTCATCTAGAGCCTGAGCCTGGGCTACAGTTCTAGGGAAACCATCTAAAATAAAGTTCGTTACGCCTTTTTGGAGAACTTCTTCAACCATGCCGATGACAATGCTATCTGGCACAAGCTGCCCTTTATCCATGAACTCTTGAGCTTTTTTGCCCAGATCAGTCTGCCCTTTGATGGCAGCTCTGAATAAGTCGCCAGTGCTGATCTGTGTCATACCCTGACGCTTAATCAAAAGTTCGGATTGAGTACCTTTACCGGCCCCTGGGGCTCCAAAGAGGATCAAGTTCATTAGAACTGAACCCTTCTGCTGCGAATCTTAGCCCCCTTAAGGAAGCCCTCATACTTCTGAGTGATCATATGAGACTGGATCTGCTGAGCAGTATCCAAAGCAACACCCACCAAGATCAACAAGCTCGTACCACCGAAGTGGAATGGAACGTTGAATTGGTTAACCATGATGCCTGGAAGAATACAAATTGTGCACAGGTAGATACAGCCAAGAACGTTTACACGCTCCAGAACTCTCTGGATATAGTCAGCAGTGGATTTACCCGCGCGAACGCCCGGAACGAAACCACCGTACTTTTTCAGATTGTCAGCCACGTCGTTCGGATTGAAAACGATCTCTGTATAGAAGAAAGAGAAGAAGACAATCAAAGCCACGAACATGATGTTGAAGATAGTGCCTGAAGGATTCAGAGAATCCTGCAAAGCTTTCAACCAAGGCGTATTAACAAACTGAGCCATCGTCGCCGGGAACATCAACAAGGAGCTGGCGAAGATCGGTGGGATAACCCCGGAGATATTGATTTTAATAGGAAGATGAGATGTTGGAGTTTGCATAGACTGCATACCGCCACCACCTTGTCTTTGAGAATACTGAACTGTGATTCTACGCTGAGCAACTTCCACATAGATAACAGCTGCGATAATCGCAACCATGAAAGCCACCAACAATAAAGCCAATGCAAAACGCATTTCGCCTGTGCGAACAAGCTCCCAAAGCTGTTGAGCACCACCAGGGATCGCAGCAGCGATACCAGTGAAGATGATCAGGGATGTACCGTTACCGATACCACGTTCTGTGATCTGTTCACCCAACCACATGATAAAGCACGTACCTGCTGTCAATGTGATGATAGTCATGATCTGGAACGGAAGGAACGCCACAGTTGGAGCAATCACCAAAGGATGTCCATCCGGGCTTGTGGAATTCATCAACCATGTGCTGATACCATAACCTTGGATAACGGCCAAAGCGACAGTCGCATAACGAGTGTATTGGTTGATTTTACGACGGCCTTGCTCCCCTTCTTTCTTAAGAGCTTCAAGGTATGGAACCGCAGAAGTCAAAAGTTGGAAGATGATGGAAGAGGAGATGTAAGGCATGATACCCAGTGCAAAGATGCTGAACTGAGACAGGGCACCACCCGTGAAGGTATTAAAGAGCCCAAAAATCCCACGACTTTGCGCCTGGAAAAATGAGAGCACCGCAGATCCGTCCACTCCTGGAGTCGGAACGTGTACACCAATTCTGTAAATGGCCAAAAGAGCCAATGTGAACAAGATGCGTTTACGAAGATCAGAATTCTTTGCGATGCTCTCAATTGCAGACACTACTTAATTACCTCGACTTTGCCGCCAGCAGCTTCAATAGCTTTCTTAGCGCTTTCTGAGAATTTATGAGCTTTTACAGTCAAAGCTGTCTTAAGCTCGCCATTTCCCAAAATCTTAACAGCGCCTTTGGAAATAAGTCCAGCAGCGTGTAGAGATTCAGGAGTGACTTCTCCAGAAAATTTAGCAAGTTGGCCAACGTTTACAATCTCAAAGTTATTTGCGAATGCTACGTTACTGAAACCAAACTTAGGAAGACGACGGTGCATAGGTGTTTGACCACCTTCGAAACCACGACGCACTGTTCCGCCAGTACGTGCAAGTTGTCCCTTATGACCTTTAGTAGAAGTACCGCCCATACCAGAACCGATACCGCGACCGATTCTTTTTGGAGCGTGCTTGGATCCTGCTTTAGGTGCCAATGTTTTAAGCAAGCTCATGGTTGCTCCTTACTTAACTACAACATCAATAAGATGTTGTACTTTCATGATATTACCGCGTGCAGCAGCAGAATCTTTCACCTCAACAGTTTGGTGAAGCTTCTTAAGACCAAGAACGCGAACCGCGTCCTTTTGATCTTGAGTGCACTTGATAGTTGATTTTTTCAAAGTTACTACGAATGTTTTAGCCATTTTTGCCACCAGTCCGCGAATTAAAGCTGTTGTTTCAACTGCTTCAAGCCGTCGATTGTTGCTCTTACAGCGTTGTGAGGGTTACGAGTACCAACACACTTAGTAAGAATGTCTTTTACACCTACAGATTCAAGAACGGCACGAACCGCACCACCCGCGATAACACCAGTACCAGGAGCAGCTGGCTTCATGATCACCTTTGCTGCGCCAAATTTACCGATAACTTCGTGAGGGATTGTACGACCTTCCTTCAAAGCTACAGATTTAGCAGATTTCTTTGCAGATCTGCTTGCCTTCCCGATTGCTTCTGGAACTTCACCAGCTTTGCCGGAACCGAATCCAACATCACCAGCTTTGTTACCAACAACTACTAGAGCTGCGAAAGAGAAGCGACGACCACCCTTAACAACTTTCGTTACACGGTTGATCGCTACTACACGCTCTTCTAATTCAGCTGCTTGAGCTTGAACTTTCTCCACACATCACTCCTTAGAAATTGAGGCCGCCCTCACGAGCGCCATCTGCAAGAGATTTAACACGACCATGATAGAGGTAACCGTTTCTGTCGAAAACTACGTCTTTGATGTTTTTCGCAGTAGCTGCTTTAGCTGCTTCGATACCAACAAGTTTCGCCATTTCGATACCAGATTTATCCTCTTTACCCAAAGAAGACACAGCTACCAAAGTGTTACCATCAACGTCGTTGATGATCTGAGCGTAGACGTGCTTACCGCTTCTGAATACGCAAAGACGTGGTCTTTCCGCAGTTCCTTGTACAGTTTTGCGGATTCTGATCTTCTTCTTGAGGCGATTTACTTTTCTATCGCTTGTATGTTTGCTAATTTTAAGTTTCATACGTTACCTCAATTATTTACCAGCTGACTTACCGGCTTTACGTCTGATTTGCTCACCAGTGTAGCGAACACCTTTACCCAGGTAAGGCTCTGGTGGACGGAAGGAACGGATTTTCGCCGCAACTTGTCCAACAAGCTCTTTACTTGGACCAGTGATGCTCAAGCTGGTCTGCTTATCGACTTTAATTTCAATACCTTCTGGAATGTCGAAGATAACTGGGTGAGAGAAGCCCAAAGAAAGCTCCAACTTTTTACCAGCTACGTTCGCACGATATCCAACCCCTTGAAGCTCCAAACCTTTAGTGAAGCCCTTAGTAACGCCAGTTACTGCGTTCTGGATAAGAGCTCTGTAAAGACCATGCATTGCACGGCTTTCTTTAGAGTCATCATTCGGAGTCAAAACCACTTTGTTGCCGTCGATTTTCGCGGAAACATTTGGTTTCATACCGATTTTAAGTGAGCTTTTCGCACCTTTAACGACAACTTCGTTAGCAGGTGTTAAGCTTACTTGTACTGTGTTATCAAAAACAACGGGTGCTTTTCCAATACGAGACATAATTCACCTACCAAAGTGTCGCAAGCAGTTCGCCACCAAGCTTTTGCTCTGTAGCTTGCTTACCGCTCATGATTCCTTTGCTTGTGCTGATGATGGACATGCCCATACCAGAACGAACAGTTGGAATCTTGTCAGATTTAACATAAACGCGACGGCCTGGACGGCTTACACGGTCAATATTATTGATCGCGTGACCACCAGCTTCGTCATACTTCAAATAAACACGCATGATGCCTTGTTTGCTGTCTTTAGCAACTTTAAAGCTTCTGATGAAACCTTCGTTTACCAAGATCTGAGCAATACCAGCTCTCACTTTGGAAGCAGGCATATCCACTTTTTCGTGTTTTGCCGCTCCAGCGTTTCTGATCATTGTAAGGAACTGAGAAATTGTATCCATTCTGAACCTCTTACCAGCTGGCTTTCGTTACGCCAGGCAATTTACCGTCAAGGGCCAATTGTCTGAACGCAATACGAGACAAACCGAATTTTCTGTAGTTACCACGAGGGCGACCAGAAATTTCACAACGTGTGATTGTGCGGTTTGGGTTTGTGTCACGAGGAAGAGCTTGCAACTTTTTACGTGCAGTTGCTCTTTCTTCGTCAGAAAGCTTCATATCAACAGCTTTAGCTCTCAGTTCTGCTCTGTATTGACCATACTTAGCAGCAAGAGCTTTTCTTTTATTGTTTTTTTCAATGCTTGCTTTACGAGCCAAGTGACACCTCTTATTTTCTGAAAGGCATACCAAGCGCTTCAAGCAACGCTCTGCCTTCAGTATCGTTCTTCGCAGTTGTACAGATAGTGATATTCATACCACGAGTCTTATCTACTTTATCGTAGTTGATCTCAGGGAACACGATCTGCTCTTTCAAGCCCATATTGTAGTTACCACGACCGTCGAAGCCTTTATTAGGCAAGCCACGGAAGTCACGTACGCGAGGTAGTGCCAACGTGTTCAGACGATCCATGAATGACCACATTTTCTCTCTTCTCAAAGTCACACGAACACCCAATGGGATGCCAGCGCGCAATTTGAAGTTAGAAATTGCTTTCTTTGCTTTAGTGATAACAGCTTTTTGTCCAGTGATCGCTGTGATCTCATCAACCACAGTGTTCAAGATTTTTGGATTCTGAACAGCTTCGCTCAAGCACACGCTAAGAGTGATTTTCTCCAAGCGAGGAACTTGCATCACGTTTTTAACTCCCAATTGGTTCTTCAGAGCGGGAGCAATCTCTTTTTTATATCTTGTATGTAAGCGATTCATCTCGTCACCCCTTATAGAACTTCCGGAGCCAAAGAAACAATCTTAACGAAAGACTTTGCTCTCAATTCTCTGGCTACTGGGCCAAAGATACGTGTTCCGATTGGTTCTTTAGAAGCGTTGATCAAAACTGCAGAGTTGTCATCGAAACGGATATAAGATCCGTCTGGACGACGAAGTTTAGCTACAGTTCTAACAACAACAGCTTTAGCTACGTCACCTTTTTTTACTTTTGCATTTGGCAGAGCTTCTTTGATGGAAACAACGATAACATCACCAATGGATGCTACACGACGCTTAGAACCACCAAGAACCTTAACGCACATAACTTCTTTTGCGCCAGAGTTGTCTGCTACATTCAGTCTAGTTTGCATTTGAATCATAACAGTCTCCTATGCCTTCGCCGTTTCTACGACTTCAGACAAAGCCCAACGTTTAGTTTTGCTCAGAGGACGAGTTTCACGGATCTTAACGATGTCACCAACTTTTGCCTGGTTCTTTTCGTCATGAGCCTTGAATACAGATGTCTTCTTAACATACTTTCCGTATTTAGCGTGCTTAACCATGCGGTAGATCAGAACAGAAATGGTTTTATCCATCTTGTCGCTGATAACTTCACCTACGACTTCAATTTTACGGCCTCTAGAATTAGTTTCAGTCATTTCCTACCCCTATCTCGCCACTTTTTTTACAATCGCTGTATTGATTTTAGCGATGTCGCGGCGAAGACCACGGATTTGCACTGGGTTAGAAAGCTGCCCAATGGAATTCTTGATACGTGCCTGGAACAGCTCTTCGGAAAGAGCCGCTCTTTTCTTTTTCAATTCAGCAACAGAAAGATCTTTAATCTCTACGAACTTCATACAACTACTCCCTTACCAAGAAACGAGTTTTGAAAGGAAGTTTGTGAGCTGCACGTTCGAAAGCTTCTTTAGCTTGCTCACGTGTCACACCGTTCATTTCGAAAAGAACTTTTCCAGGAAGAACACGAGCAACCCATAGTTCAGGGTTACCTTTACCGCTACCCATACGAGTTTCAGCAGGCTTTTTAGTTACCGGAGTGTTTGGGAACACACGGCACCAGATTTTACCACCACGCTTAACAGAACGGGAGATAGCGATACGACCAGCTTCCAACTGACGAGCAGTCAGACGACCTTCCTCGATTGCCTGAAGACCGTAGTCTCCGAAATCAAGGTTAGCGCCTCTTACTGCAAAACCAGTAGCGCGGCCTACAAATTGTTTACGCCATTTTACTCTTTTAGGACTTAACACGACCTGCCTCCTCAACTTCGCGAGCAGATAAGATATCGCCTTTATAGATCCATACTTTCAGGCCGATGATACCGTATGCTGTTAGAGCTTCTGCTGTACCGTAGTCGATATCAGCGCGCAATGTATGAAGAGGAACGCTCTTCTCATTGTACCACTCAGAACGGGCAATCTCTGCACCATCAAGACGACCGGAAACACGGATCTTGATACCTCTCACGCCGCCTTTGATCGCAGCTGCAATAGATTTTTTAAGAGCTCTTCTCCAAGAGATACGTTTCTCAAGTTGTTGAGCAATGCTCTCAGCAACGAGCTGAGCATCGAGGTCTGGTTTGCGCACTTCTTGGATGCTCAGGAAAACTTCGTTGGGTGTAAGTTTTTGAACTTCCGCTTTCAGAGCGTCAATGCCAGTACCTTTTTTACCAATAACAACACCTGGGCGAGCTGTGGAGATGATGATTTTAATCTTCTTCGCAGCACGTTCCATTTCAATTTTCGCAACACCCGCGTGTTTAAGCTTGTCCTTAAGGAACTTTCTCAAACGGATGTCTTCGTGGAGATTTTCATAATATTGTTGACCCTTCGCATACCAGCGAGAATCCCAAGTTCTGATAACACCAACTCTTAGACCAATTGGATTAACCTTTTGTCCCACGACTATTTCTCCTCGAGTACTACGTTAATGTGGCTGGTCTTCTTACGAACACCGAACGCGCGACCTTGTGCACGAGGACGGAATCTTTTAAGAACGGGACCTTGATCAACCCAGATAGCTTTAACATAAAGGCTATCTACATCCATAACCTTTTTGTATTCAGCATTGGCAACAGCTGATTCGATTAGCTTTTTTACCATACCTGCAGTTTTTTTGTTCAGGAAAGTAAGGGTTTTAACCGCTTCGTTCACGTCTTTACCGCGAACAAGGTCAACAACCAATCTTGCTTTCTGAGCACCAACTCTTGCATATTTCAAGCTTGCTTTAACTTCCATTATCAACCTCTATTACTTCTTCGCGCCAGGAGCTGCGGCCTTCTTCTCGGCATGACCATGGAAAGTTCTGGTTGGAGCAAACTCACCGAGTTTGTGACCAATCATGTTCTCTGTGATGTACACAGGAACGAACTTTCTTCCATTGTGAACTGCGAAAGTAAGTCCGATAGTCTCAGGAAGAATTGTTGAGCGGCGAGACCAAGTTTTAATAACTTTTTTATCATTTTTCTCAAGTGCATTGTCGATTTTCTTCTGAACATGAGTATCGACGAATGGACCTTTTTTAATTGAGCGTGCCACCTTTTACTCCTACTTACGTCTCTTGATGATTGAAGAGTTGGTTCTCTTATTGTTTCTAGTTTTGTAACCCTTACATGGTTGACCCCATGGAGTTACTGGGTGATGACCCTTACCAACGCCCTCACCACCACCGAGTGGGTGATCCACTGGATTCATGTGCATACCGCGAACGGATGGACGAATACCTCTCCAACGAGAGCGACCAGCTTTACCTAGGTTGATGTTTTCGTTGTCAGTGTTACCAACTTGACCGATAGAAGCACGGCAAACTGTCAATACCTGCTTCAACTCACCGGATGGCATACGTACTTGGCAGTACTTTTCGCCTTTACCAGCAAGAGTCGCACTTGCACCAGCACCACGGCAGATTTGACCGCCTTTGCCTGGACGCAATTCGATGTTGTGAATAACAGTACCAACTGGGATAGCACCCAAAGTCAGGGAATTACCTGGCTTGATGTCGGCTTTATCAGAAGAAATAACAGTATCACCAACATTCAAACCAACTGGAGCAAGGATATAAGCCTTAGCACCGTCGATGTAAGAAATAAGAGCAATACGGCAAGTTCTGTTTGGATCGTACTCGATCGCAACAACTTTTGCTGCTACGTCAAGTTTAGTGCGCTTGAAATCAACCAAACGGTATTTTCTCTTATGACCGCCACCTTGGTGACGAATCGTGATTTGACCGTGATTGTTACGAGCAGCTTGTTTTTTCAGAGGAGCAAGCAAAGACTTCTCTGGAGTTGTCTTTGTGATTTCTTTGAAATCGAAACCAGTCATTCCTCTGCGACCATGAGAGCGTGGGGCAAATGTTTTAATACCCATCTTTATACTCCCTCAAATAGAGCGATCTTCTCACCTTCAACAAGCTTAACGTAAGCTTTTTTCCAGTAAGGGATCTTGGTTAGACCAAATTTAGTTTGCTTAGAGTGACCGCGGCAGACGCTTGTTCTTACGCTGTCAACTTTAACTTTAAAGTTCTTTTCAACAGAAGCTTTGATTTCTGTTTTCGTGGATTTCATATCCACTTCGAAAACATAAACGCCAGCTGCGTTGTGGTATGTATTTTTCTCTGTAACCAGAGGGGCTTTAATTACTTGTTTCATTACGCCTTCTCCAATGAACAACGATCAACGATTTTTGCTACAGATTCTTTAGTGATGATTGCAGCATCGTATTTCAACAAGTCGAATACGTTCAAACCTTCAACTGGGAAGTATTTGAATGTCGGCAAGTTTTTAGATGCGCGGCTGAATTTTTCATCAACAGCAGAATCAACCAATACGGCTTTCTTCAAACCGAAAGCTTTCAAACGCTTGTTAAGCTCAGCAGTTTTACCTTCGGAAGCCATGCTGTCCACTACGAACAACTTGCCTTCTTTTTGAAGGTGAGAAAGAGCCATGCTCAGACCCAAACGACGAACTTTTTTAGGCAACATGAAAGCGTAGCTGCGAGGTTGAGGACCGAAAGCGGTACCACCACCAGGCATCAAGATAGAACGGCTAGAACCTTGACGAGCTCCGCCAGTACCTTTTTGTTTGAACGGCTTTTTACCACCACCAGACACAAGACCTTTAGTCTTAGTCATGTGAGTGCCTTGACGACGAGCCGCCAATTGCCATTGAACAACAGTGTGAAGAACTTCCTTTTTAACAGGAGTTTCGAACACGTCAGCTGCCAACTCAACGGAACCAACTTTTTCTTTTTTCCAGTTTAATACATTTACTGTAGCCATACTATTCTCTCACCAACTTCACCAAAGTGTTTCTAGCACCTGGAACTGGCCCTTTTACCATCAGAACGTTTTCTTCAGCGATGATCTGAACAACTTCTACGTTCTTAACAGTGACAGTTTCAGCACCCAAATGACCTGGGAATTTCTTACCCGGCATTACACGACCTGGCCATGTTCTGTTACCAGAAGAACCCGGACGACGGTGGAATTTAGAACCGTGGGATGCAGGACCACCTGCAAAGCCCCAACGCTTCACGGAACCCGCAAAACCTTTACCTTTAGACTTGGAAGTGATTTTTACGAAATCACCTTTAACCAAACTGTCAATAGAGATTTGTGCACCAACAGCAGCACCCTCAGGAAGAGCTTGACGAAGTTCTTTTACGAACTGAGCGCCATTCTCGAAGCCAGCTTTTTCAAGGTGACCTTTTTCAGCTTTGTTGGAGTTTTTAGCTTTTTTAGGATGACAAGCTACTTGAAGAGCTTCGTAACCATCTGTTTCGTTAGTTTTGATTTGAGAAACAAACCAAGGCTCATAACGAAGAACTGTAACAGGAACAGCTTCGCCGTTCTCGTTATAGATAGTAGCCATACCTTCTTTGAACGCGAACAGGCCGTTCAATTTAAGACCTGCAGTATTTTGAGTTTCTGTAGTTTCGCTCACGTCTTACCTCTAAACCGCAGAAAGTTTGATTTCGACATCAACGCCAGCAGAAAGATCCAACTTCATAAGTTGATCTACTGTTTGTTGAGTGGGTTCTAAAATATCGAGCATACGCTTATGAGTTCTCACTTCGAACTGTTCACGAGATTTTTTATCTACGTGCGGAGAACGCAATACAGTGTAGCGATTGATGCGAGTAGGCAAGGGAATTGGACCCGCAACTTTAGCGCCTGTACGACGAGCAGTCTCAACGATTTCTTTCGTCGACTGATCAAGCAATTTATGATCGAATGCCTTCAATCTGATTCTAATCTTCTGACTTTGCATATGGACACTCTTCTCTTTTATAAAGTATCGTTTTTACTAGCAAATTGTTAACAACTCACGTCCCTATCCCATCGAAAACTTGCCCCGAATTAGCCCTTGCGGCCTGAATCGCCTTCAACGCGGGGGGTTTTTTGTAGATTTAGACGCTATGAGTGCGCGAGTATGCGCACTCTGAAATCTAATGTCAAAGGGAAATATTACTTTTTTTAGTATCTTCCCATTTTGTGTAGAATTTCCGTTCGTACCTTCGTAGGCACCACGGCGTACTCTAAGAATTCCATGCTAAAACTAGCACGACCCTGACTCAAGCTGCGGACATCCGTAGCATAGCCAAACAGACTCGCCAGAGGGGCTTCTGCAGAAACAATCTGCCCACCACCCTGCTTGACGTTCATCGCGAGGATTTTTCCGCGACGAGCATTAAGGTCACCCACAATGTTACCCACGAATTCATCCGGGCAGGTTACCTCAAGCTTAAAGATAGGCTCCATAAGCTCCACTGATGCCGCCTTAACAGCATCACGGAATGCCAGGGAAGCGGCCGCTTTAAATGCCATTTCACTGGAAGCCTCAGGACGCACCTCAACAGAATTCAAAGTGCCTTTAATACCCAACATTGAACAGCTCGCCAAAGGACCGACCTCAGCTGCTTCACGGAAGCCCGCCTCAACCGCCTTCAACATAGGGGCTGTAAATTCTTTAGACACCACCACTTTGCTGACGAACTGAACACCTTCAGCCTGAGCTATTGGCTCCAAAGACAAAGAAACCTTCGCAAAATGCGCTTCGCCGGCAATTTCACGTTCATACACATGTTCGGCCTTAGCCGCTGCCGTGATCGTCTCACGATAGGAAACCTGCGGCTTACCCACGTTTGCCTGGATTTTGTGTTCACGAAGCAAGCGATCCACCAGGATTTCCAGGTGAAGCTCACCCATGCCCGACAACAGGATTTGCCCCGTTTCCGGATCGGTACGCAAACGACAAGAAGGATCTTCTTTTTCAAGTTTTGCCAGACCCGCCAGCATCTTTTCCTGGTCCGCAGAAGACTTCGCCTCCACAGCCACAGAAATGACCGGCTCTGGGAATGTGATCGCTTCAAGCACCACAGGATGAGAACTCTCACAAAGAGTGTCCCCTGTACCGGTAAACTTTAGACCGATCACAGCACCAATATCCCCTGCTTTCAGACCAGTGATCTCTTCGCGGGAATTGGCGTGCATTTTAACAAGCTTTTGGATGCGCTCTTTCTTTTGAGTGCGAGGATTCAAAAGCTGTTCACCGACTTTTACTTCTCCGGAATAGACACGGATATAAGTCAAAGTGCCGGCAAAGGGATCATTGGCGATCTTAAACGCCAAAGCAGCCGTATTGCCTTCGAAGTCAGTTTTACAGATAATTTCTTTTTCAGGACGATCAGGGTCATGACCCACAATCGCAGGAACTTCCAAAGGTGACGGAAGATAATCAATCACGCCATCAAGAAGTGGCTGAACACCTTTGTTTTTGAAAGCAGCCCCACAGAACACCGGGAAGGCTTTCAAATCAAGAGTCCCTTTGCGCAAAGCACGTTTAAGCTCTGGCACAGTGATCTCTTCCCCATTGAGATACTTCTCAAGGAGTTCGTCTTCAAATTCAACGATCTTCTCAATGACCTCAGTACGGAAGCGGTTCACTTCTTCCTTCATATCATTGGGAACATCGATAACTTCGAAATGGTCACCCATTCCGGACTGATCCCATACGTAAGCGCGGTTTTCCAAAAGATCTACGACACCACGGAAAGTGTCTTCCATTCCAATGGGAACCTGTACGGGGATTGGGTTCGCATTGAGCTTTTCCCTGATCGTCCCATAGGACATCACAAAGTCAGCACCAACACGGTCCATCTTATTTACGAAACAAATGCGGGGAACTTTATATTTATCAGCTTGCTTCCAGACGGTTTCGGACTGAGGTTCAACCCCATTCACGCCGTCGAAAACTGCGATCGCGCCATCCAATACGCGCAGCGAACGTTCAACTTCAATAGTGAAGTCCACGTGGCCCGGAGTATCGATGATGTTGATTCTGTGATCTTTCCAGAACGCCATGGTCGCAGCAGAGGAAATGGTGATACCACGCTCTTGCTCTTGAACCATCCAGTCCATGGTAGCATCGCCATCATGGACCTCGCCGATTTTATGACTTTTACCTGTATAGTAAAGAATGCGTTCGGTGGTGGTCGTCTTACCGGCATCGATGTGAGCCATGATGCCGATATTACGAGTGTACTTGAGATCAGCTACAACTTTAGGATCTTTAGCTGACATCTGAACAGATTACCAATTGTAGTGAGAGAATGCCTTGTTAGACTCAGCCATTCTGTGAACGTCGTCTTTCTTCTTAATAGAGTTACCTCTATTATTGTACGCGTCCAAGAATTCACCAGCCAAACGCTTCGCCATGTCTTTTTCACCACGCTCGCGAGAGTATTCTACCAACCAACGCATAGCCAAAGCCAAACGACGAGATGGACGAACATCTACTGGAACTTGGTAAGTCGCACCACCAACACGGCGGGAACGAACTTCGATAGACGGCTTAACGTTTTCAAGAGCTTTCTTGAAGATTGCCAATGGCTCTTCACCTTGAACTTTACCTTCAAGCTCTTTCAAAGCACCGTAGAACAACTTTTGAGAAGTTGCTTTTCTACCTTGAATCATCATTTTATTGACGAACTTAGCGATAACTAGATCCTTGAAAACCGGATCTGGAATGATTTCTCTTTTAAAGGTCTTTTTACGACGTGACATCTCTCAATCCTTATTTCTTAGGTCTCTTAGTACCGTATTTAGAACGGGCGCGAAGACGACCGTTTACACCTTGAAGGTCCAATACCCCACGAACGATGTGGTAACGAACACCCGGCAAATCCTTCACACGACCACCGCGGATTAGAACGACGGAGTGCTCTTGAAGGTTATGGCCGATACCAGGGATGTAGGAGATAACTTCGAAGCCATTGGACAGACGAACTTTTGCTACTTTACGAAGAGCGGAGTTCGGCTTCTTTGGAGTCGTTGTATAAACACGTGTACAAACACCGCGACGCTGAGGACAAGAATCCAAAGCTGGTGATTTTGTTTGGTTTTTTTGAACTGTACGCTCACTTTTGATGAGCTGATTAATTGTTGGCACTTTATATACCCCTTAAAAACAATTATGCGGTTCTGGACGCTGGAACTTACATTTCTGTGACGCCCAGGTCAAGACTTTGTTGTTAAAATTACATTTATCCACAGAAATAGGCGTGAGGTCCTTATTCTATGGGCTTTTTACCCTATTGCCGGCCTGTGAAGCCGGCAAATCAGGCTTTTCTTACTGCTTAGCCTTGAGGCTGAACAGAAGACGTCATACCCGGCAATGCAACAAAGCCGATATCGTCGTCTTCATGTACAGACACTTTCCAGCGTTTGTAAGAAGTCAAACCAGTTCCTGCAGGGATCAGACGACCCATGATGATATTCTCTTTCAGGCCACGCAAATGGTCTGTACGAGAATTGATCGCTGCTTCCGTAAGAACTTTTGTAGTTTCTTGGAAGGACGCCGCTGAAATCCAGCTGTCAGTGCTCAAAGAAACCTTAGTGATACCAAGAAGAAGTGGGCTGCAAGTCGCAGGTTGACCACCCTCTTTATTGATACGTTCGTTTTCTTCCATGTAAGCGTATCTTTCAACTTGCTCACCAGCCAAGAAGCGGCTGTCGCCGGCATCACGGATTTCTACTTTACGTAGCATCTGACGAACAATGACTTCGATATGCTTGTCATTGATACCAACCCCTTGAAGTCTGTAAACTTCTTGGATTTCATCTACAAGGTATGCAGACAAGGCTTTAGCACCCAGAACCGCCAGAATGTCATGAGGATTTGTTGGACCATCCATCAAAGCCTCACCGGCTCTTACGTACTCACCTTCTCTTACAGCAACGTGCTTACCTTTAGGGATGAGGTATTCTTTTTGCTCACCCACTTCAGGAGTTACGATCACACGTTGTTTACCTTTAACGTCTTTACCGAATGTCACATAACCATCGATCTCAGAGATGATAGCTGCTTCTTTCGGTTTACGAGCTTCAAACAACTCGGCAACGCGCGGAAGACCCCCGGTGATATCCTTCGTTTTCGAAGCTTCACGGTGCATCTTCGCGATTACGTCACCCGCATGAACTTCCTGTTGATCCGCAACAAGCAACTGAGCCCCAACCGGGATCAGGTAACGTGCTGGGATGTCACGACCAGGAAGATTCAATGTCTTACCAGCACCGTCCACTAGGAACACTGTTGGCTTAACATCAGAAGACTTGGATTCCATGATAACTTTGGTCGCGAAACCAGTTACCGCATCCACTTGTTCCTGCATTGTGGAACCTTCTTCGATATCCTGATATTGGATCTTCGCAGAAACCTCTGCGATGATTGGATTCGAATATGGATCCCATTCCGCTACTGTCTGACCTTTGGCAACTTTGTCGCCTTCTTTGAAGTTCAAAACAGCACCGTAAACAAGCTTGAAGTCTTCTCTTTCACGGCCTGCTTCGTCGATAACTTTTGCAGAACCGTTACGATTCATCACAGTCAACTTACCGTTACGGTTTGTTACTGCATGAACGTTTTCAAGTTTAATTGTACCGTCGTAACGAGATGTGTGAACAGATTGTTCAACCGCACGAGATGCCGCACCACCCAAGTGGAACGTTCTCATCGTCAACTGTGTACCCGGCTCACCGATAGATTGAGCAGCAATGATACCCACTGTTTCACCCAAGTTTACAGTCGCACCACGGGACAAATCACGTCCGTAGCACTTCACGCAAACACCGCGCTTAGACTGACAGATCAAAGCAGAACGGATGTCGACTCTGTCGATACCACGGCCTTCGATAACCTTAACGTCAGTTTCAGTGATCTCTTGATTTGCACGAACAACAACTTCGTTCGTTGCAGTATCAACAACATCTTTCAATGCTGTACGACCCAAGATACGGTCACCGATGTTTTGAACGATTTCACCCGCTTCGTAAATCGGAGTGATTTCCAAACCATCTTCAACACCGCAATCCACTTCAGAAACGACCACGTCCTGAGCAACGTCAACCAAACGACGAGTCAAGTAACCGGAGTTCGCTGTTTTCAATGCGGTATCGGCCAAACCTTTACGCGCACCGTGCGTGGAGATGAAGTACTGGATAACTGTCAAACCTTCACGGAAGTTCGCAGTGATCGGCGTTTCGATGATCTCACCAGAAGGTTTCGCCATCAAACCACGCATACCACCCAACTGACGGATCTGAGCTGCGGAACCACGGGCTCCGGAGTCAGCCATGATGTAAATAGGGTTGAAGGATGGACCAACAACTTCTTTACCACCAACGTTGAACGTTTGTTTTTCAATCGCGTTCATACCTTCTTTAGCGATCTTATCCGCAGTCTGAGCCCAGATATCCACCACTTTATTGTAGCGCTCACCATCTGTGATCAAACCTTCGTCGTACTGCTGCTGGATCTCAGTCACTTGCTTCTCGGCATCCGCGATCATCGGAGCTTTCGCTGCCGGGATCACCATGTCATCGATACCGATGGACATACCTGCTGCTGTTGAATACTTGAAGCCGAACTCCATGATTTTATCAGCAAGGATGCAAGTCGCTTTAGCGCCCGCAAGACGGAACGTCTTGTCGATCAACGCAGCGATTTGTTTCTTATTCATAGTCACGTTCACTTCGTTGAACGGAACTTCTTTAGGAACGATGTCAGAAAGGATTGCACGACCTACAGTCGTTTCCTGCAATGTGCCTTTGATACGAACCTTACAAGACGCCTGAAGGTCCACAAGACCTGTCTCAAACGCGTATTGAGCTTCCTGAACGCTGGAGAAGGCTTTGCCTGAACCCTTGGCGCCCGGACGCATACGAGTCAACCAGTAAAGACCCAACACGATATCCTGAGAAGGATTGATGATTGGCTTACCGGAAGCTGGAGAAAGGATGTTGTTTGTGGACATCATCAAAACGCGCGCTTCAACCTGGGATTCCACGGAAAGTGGAACGTGAACTGCCATCTGGTCACCGTCGAAGTCGGCATTGAACGCCGTACATACTAGCGGGTGCAACTGGATAGCTTTACCTTCGTGAAGAACAGGTTCGAATGCCTGGATACCCAATCTGTGAAGAGTTGGCGCACGATTCAGAAGCACTGGGTGCTCTTTCACCACGTCAGCCAGGATATCCCAAACTTCCACTGTTTCTTGATCAACAAGGCGTTTTGCTTGCTTGATCGTTGCTGCCAAACCTTTTTCTTCAAGTTTGTTGTAAACGAATGGCTTGAACAGCTCCAAAGCCATCTTCTTAGGAAGACCGCACTGGTGAAGCTTCAAAGTTGGACCTACTGTGATGACGGAACGACCAGAGTAGTCAACACGTTTACCCAAAAGGTTTTGACGGAAACGACCCTGCTTACCTTTCAACATGTCAGAAAGGGAGCGAAGAGGACGTTTATTCGGACCAGTGAAGGTCTTACCGCGACGACCGTTGTCCAACAACGCATCAACCGCTTCCTGCAACATACGTTTTTCGTTGCGGATGATGATGTCTGGAGCGTTCAGCTCCTGAAGGCGTTTCAAACGGTTGTTACGATTGATCACACGGCGGTACAGGTCATTCAGGTCAGACGTCGCGAAACGGCCGCCATCCAGAGGTACCAATGGACGAAGATCAGGAGGAAGAACCGGAAGTGCTTCCAACATCATCCACTCTGGCTTGTTGATGGAACCTTTGAAGGCTTCAACAACGCGCAGGCGTTTAGTCAATTTTTTGATACCAGCTTCAGACTTGGTATCTTTCACTTCCAAACGAAGTTTACGGGACAGGTATTCAGGGTCGATCTTTTTCAAAAGATCACGAACCGCTTCACCACCCATGCCGTATTTGAAGGAAGGACCGAATTCGTTAAGCGCTGCTTGCAACGCCTCTTCAGTCAGAACCTGACCTTCTTCCAATGTTGTTTCCATTGGATCGATAACAACGTGTGCTTCACAGTAAAGAACCTTTTCAACGTCTTTCAAAGAAAGATTCAAAAGGTTACCAATACGAGAAGGCAAAGAACGCAGGAACCAGATATGGGCTACTGGAGTTGCCAATTCGATGTGACCAAGGCGCTCACGGCGAACCTTGGTCTGAGTCACTTCAACGCCGCACTTTTCACAGACGACGCCACGGTACTTCATACGTTTGTACTTACCGCACAAGCACTCGTAGTCCTTGATAGGACCGAAGATTTTCGCACAGAACAAGCCGTCACGTTCAGGCTTGAAAGTACGATAGTTGATAGTTTCTGGCTTCTTAACTTCACCAAATGACCATTCACGAATCATTTCAGGTGACGCCAACGATACTCGTACGGCGTCAAACGAAAGTGGATCTTTTGGTTTATCGAAAAAATTCAACAAGTCTCTCAAAGAACACCCCTGTTGTTAAATTATTAAACTTAGTGCTGCTCTGGTTCGTCTTTAGACGCAACCGGCGCAACTGGTTCTACCTCGATCACTTCTTCGTCACCAAAATCTTCATCCTGGTCACGTAGAATGTCAGACTCCATCAGCTCCACGTTCAGTGCCAGAGATTGAAGCTCTTTCACCAATACGTTGAAGGATTCAGGCAAGCCTGGCTCAAGGATGTTTTCACCCTTCACGATGCTTTCGTACATACGAGTTCTACCCGCAACGTCATCTGACTTAACAGTCAGGAACTCTTGCAGAGAATAAGCCGCACCGTACGCCTCGATCGCCCAAACTTCCATCTCCCCTAGACGCTGACCACCGAATTGAGCTTTACCGCCCAAAGGCTGCTGAGAAACTAGAGAATAAGGTCCGATAGAACGAGCGTGGATCTTCTCTTCAACCAAGTGGTGAAGCTTAAGCATGTACATGATACCCACAGTAACTGGGTTCGTGAACGGCTCCCCTGTACGACCGTCGAATAGAACGGACTTACCGGATGTTGGAACCTGTGCTTTTTCAAGAAGACCTTTCACATCAGCCTCACGAGCACCGTCGAAGACCGGAGTACCCACGTGGATACCGTTCTTCATGCGGTTGACCATGGACTTCAATGAAGCATCATCAGCTTTATCAAGTTTTGTAGAGATATCGCTGTCGTTGAAGATATCTTTCATCTCGGAACGTGCGTTTTCCGCATTCCATTTCTCAAGATGAGCACCCAGTTGTTTACCCAAGTTGTGCGCTGCCCAACCCAAGTGAACCTCAAGGATCTGACCGATATTCATACGAGAAGGAACCCCTAGTGGATTCAGAACCATGTCCACTGGTGTACCGTCAGCTAGATAAGGCATGTCTTCCGCAGGCAATACTTTGGAGACAACACCCTTATTTCCGTGACGACCGGCGAATTTATCCCCGACTTGCATTTTACGTTTGATAGCAACGTAAACTTTAACCATTTTGATCACGCCCGGAGGCAATTCGTCACCTTTACGAAGACGATCGATCTTTTCATTGAACACAAGTTTAACTGCATCCAACTGGTTACGAGCATTGTCGATGATTTTGTTCACCTGGAACTCAAGGTCTTGCTCAAGAGGGATGTAGTTCAACAATTCGAATGGAACTGTCTCTAGATCCGCTTCAGTGATGTCCTGACCTTTGTTCAACAACTTCTGAGAACCGTCTTCATTCAGAAGAACGCCTGTAGTTGTTTTACCAACCAGGATGTCACGAAGTTTGGAGATAGCGTTATTTTTGATAACGTTCTGCTCAACCGCCAAGTCTTTTTCAAGCTTGCGTTTTTTCTCTTCGATGATCAGGGACAAACGCTCATCGCGGTCTGCACCTTCACGAGAGTAAACTTGAGCATCGATAACAGTTCCGTACACGCCGGATGGCGCACGCAGAGATGTATCACGAACGTCGCCGGCTTTTTCACCGAAGATCGCTCTCAAAAGTTTTTCCTCTGGGGAAAGCTGAGTTTCACCTTTTGGAGTCACTTTACCAACCAGGATGAAGCCAGGGCGAACTTCCGCACCGATGCGGATGATACCAGAGCTATCCAGGTCTTTCAGAGCTTCTTCACCAACGTTAGCGATATCGCGAGTGATCTCTTCCTTACCAAGTTTTGTGTCACGAGCCACGCACTCGAATTCTTCGATGTGGATGGAAGTGTAAACGTCGTCTTTCAACAGACGCTCAGAAATAAGGATGGAGTCCTCGAAGTTGTAACCCTGCCAAGGAGTGAACGCCACAAGGATGTTCTGACCCAATGCCAGCTCGCCCAGTTCAGTGGAAGGACCGTCAGCGATGATGTCGCCTTTGGAAATCTTGTCACCAACAGTAACGATTGGTTTTTGATTGAAGCACGTATTTTGATTCGTACGCTGATACTTCGTCAGGTTGTAGATGTCCACGTTCGCACCCAGCTCGCCACCTTTGGCGAAACGACGGATAACGATACGGGAAGCATCAACTTCCTCAACGATACCATCGTTTTGAGCAACGATGGAAGTACCGGAGTCACGAGCAACCAAACGCTCTACGCCCGTACCAACAAGTGGAGCGCGAGAACGCAGCAGTGGAACCGCTTGACGTTGCATGTTCGATCCCATCAAGGCACGGTTGGCGTCATCGTGCTCAAGGAATGGAATCAGGGAAGCTGCGATGGAAACCAACTGAGATGGGGAAACGTCCATCAAAGCAACTTTATCTTTATCAACAATCTCGTACTCACCGTCACGACGAGTGATGGTGGTTGCAGTCTGGATGGCTTTGTTGCCAGCTTCGTCACGTGCCGCCGGAGCGATGTGGTGACCAGCTTCTTCCAGTGCAGAAAGATAGTTGATGTCCTTGGAAACCTGACCCGCTTCAACTTTACGGTATGGAGTCTCGATGAAACCATAGTTGTTGATACGAGCGTAAGTCGCCAAAGAGGCGATCAAACCGATGTTTGGACCCTCTGGAGTTTCGATAGGACAGATACGTCCGTAGTGCGTAGGATGTACGTCACGTACTTCGAAACCAGCGCGGTCACGAGTCAAACCACCAGGTCCAAGAGCGGACAAACGACGTTTGTGCGTGATCTCGGAAAGTGGGTTCGTCTGATCCATGAACTGAGACAACTGGGAAGAACCGAAGAATTCTTTTACTACGGCATTCACAGGTTTCGCGTTCACAAGATCGTGAGGCATCATAGTTTCAACGTCCTGAAGGGACATACGCTCACGGATAGCGCGTTCCATACGAACCAAACCAATGCGGTATTGGTTTTCCAGAAGCTCACCCACGGAACGAACACGACGGTTACCCAAGTGATCGATATCGTCGATAACACCACGACCATTTTTCAGATCGATCAAAGTTTTGATGGTGCTCAGGATATCCTTGTGAGTCAGTGTTCTGTGAGACGGTGGACATTCGTCCATAGAGATACCGAATCTGTGATTGATCTTGATACGACCAACTTCAGAAAGGTCATAAGTCTCTGGATCGAAGAACAAACGGCCGAAGAATGTCGTAGCAGCTTCCAAAGTTGGAGGCTCACCAGGACGAAGGCGTTTGTAGATCTCAACCAAAGATTCTTCTTTGTTGGAGACTTTATCAACCAACAGGGTGTTGCGCAGGTAAGGCCCCACAGTCAAACCGTCGAAGAAGATCATGAAGAAGCTGTCGATACCAGCTTCGATGGAACGCTTGATGATTGCAGAGTTCAATTCCGCATTGGCATCAGCGATGATTTCACCAGTGGATTCATCAATCAGCGGTTTCGCCAAAACTTTACCATCAAGATCTTCCGGCTGAACTTCAAGCTCTGTGATATCAAGATCTTTGATCTTTTTAACGATAGCACGAGTGATACGACGACCCGCTTTTACCAGCGCTTCGCCGGATTTTGGATCAACGATATCAGTCAAGGCTCTTTGACCGGACATACGCTCGATGTCCAACTTACGGAAGAGCTTGCCGCCCTTAACGTAAACTTCATCAAGATCGTAGAAGTATTCCAGAAGCTGTTCGGAGTTGTAACCCAAAGCTTTCAACAGGATTGTAACTGGGAACTTACGACGACGGTCGATACGTACGTGGATAAGATCTTTCTGGTCAAACTCAGCATCCAACCATGAACCACGATAAGGGATCACACGTGCAGAGTAGATCAATTTACCAGAAGCATTGTTTTTACCACCGTCGTGATCGAAGAACACGCCCGGAGATCTGTGCAACTGGGAAACAACAACGCGCTCAGTACCGTTGATGATGAAGGAACCGTTGGCAGTCATCAGAGGGATTTCACCCAGATAAACTTCCTGTTCTTTCACGTCACGGATGCTGCGTGCTTCAGTTTCTTCATCAACATCGAAAACGATCAGACGAAGAGTCACCTTGATCGGAGCAGCGAAAGTCATACCACGCTGACGGCACTCGTCCACGTCGTACTTAGCTGGCTCTAGAGTGTATGATACGAACTCAAGGCTTGCTGTATTGTTGAAATCTGTGATTGGGAAAACAGATTTGAAAACGCCATTGAGACCAGCTTCGCCACGGCGATCTGGATCCATATCTTTTTGAATGAAAGCTTCGTAAGAAGATTTCTGCAGTTCAATCAGATTTGGGATATCAATGACTTGCTTATTTTTCGCGAATGACTTTCTAACTCGAATGTTAGAAGCCGTAACTGGAGTTTTTTCCAATGTACTCTCCGTGATAAGAAAATCGGATGTTCGCTTCGGGGGGAACATTCCAAGGCCCACATTAAATAAAAACGCAAGTATCTCAAACTACCCTAAGTTTTCAATAAATCAAGTGATTATAGGAACTTTTGATGCCTTTCCAAAAACTTCAGACGCCCCCAAAACAGCCCAATATTGCAGTGTATCAATTCGAGGGTTGCAGCTATTCAGTAGCCCACATCGAGGCCGCATCAT
Organism: Bdellovibrio bacteriovorus; assembly: GCF_025558485.1. Classification (GTDB taxonomy): domain Bacteria; phylum Bdellovibrionota; class Bdellovibrionia; order Bdellovibrionales; family Bdellovibrionaceae; genus Bdellovibrio; species Bdellovibrio bacteriovorus_G. Next base: position 3,301,617 of record NZ_CP102930.1, on the reverse strand, counting down.
AGGCTTAAAAAAAGAAAGAAAAAGGAACCTTATGTTTAGAGCGTTGTTCGCCTTAAGTTTGCTCAGTTTGTCAGCATGCTCTCACTCTATCAGCCTGCGAGCCTCCCATTTCAACATGCCGGTCGTGGTCAACGAACAATGGCAGGGACACGCCGCCATCGTGATGGCTTCAGAAACCCGCGTAACGCTGGTAAACGATATTAACGCCAACCCACCCCTGCGCGACAAAGTCCTGATCAACAACGACGTGGACGCAAGTGACTTCGTAGCTGGCGCGAATAATGTGGGTTTTGATGCAAGCTTAAGTGTTTTCAAAGGCTTAGAGCTATACGTGGAAAACTTCCTGTGGGGAGCAAGATTCCAGTTCCTGAACCACGGAACCCAAAACCGAGTGTGGGTAGGATCTATCATGGGCGCATACGGAACAAAAAGCGAAACCACCACCGACGAATTTTCCGTGGGCAGCAACACCACAGACGCTAAAGCCAAGTCCGACATCACAACTTCCCAAGCCGGAATCAGCTTAGGGTACAAATACGAATATGTGGTCCCCTACTTTTCTTACATATACGAGGCCCATAACGTAAAAACCAACATCACCAGTACAAATGGCACCTTCGGCCCCTACAAAGACGACGGAATCCACGGCTATTATTCCCTGGGCCTAAGCACCCACCAAAAAGGATTCCGAGCCGCCATCGAATACAGCCACATCGACATCAAATGGGATAGATCCGACCGAGAAACCCAAGAAGCCTTCGGCCTAAAACTAGGCTACGCCTGGTAACTCACACGCCAAAATGAGGGACTTTTTGCATTTTGGCCCACAGCGAGCCCCCAGCCCAACCCCAACGAAGGGTAAAAGCGAAGGCCCAAAATGCAAAAAGCCCCGAGTTTCCTCGAGGCTTTCGGCATTAGCATAAACTAAGTGGCAGAAATTACTTAACAGTAACTTTCGCGCCCGCAGCTTCAAGAGCTTTCTTGATTTTTTCTGCGTCTTCTTTAGAAGCGCCTTCTTTAACAGCTTTGTTACCAGCTTCAACAAGGGCTTTAGCTTCAGCAAGACCCAAACCAGTCAAGCCACGAACTTCTTTAATAACGTTGATTTTGTTGGCGCCAGCGTCAACAAGGATAACGTCGAAAGCAGTTTTTTCTTCAACAGCAGCAGCAGCAGGACCTGCAGCAGCTACTGGAGCAGCAGCAGTAACGCCCCATTTTTCTTCCAAAGTTTTTACAAGTTCCGCAATTTCAAGAACTGTCTTTGCAGACAATGCTTCAACGATTTGATCGTTAGTTAGAGACATTTTAATCCTCCAGGGATAAAAAAATTATTTAAAAATTCAAATATTCCGCACCATTAACCCCGAATCGTCGGGGTACAAGCATTATGCTTGTGGAGCTTCTTCAGTACTAGCAGCAGCGCCGCCACCAAGTTTCTCAGCGTAAGCATTCAAGCATCTTGCAAGTGCAGAGCCAGAAGCCAATAGCGTACTAAGGAACATAGCGCGTAGCTGGTCTTTGCCTGGAAGTGTCGCCAAGAATTTAATCTTAGCATCATCCAAAGCTGCACCATCCATAACACCGGACTTAATTTGCAGAACTTCTACGTCCTTAGCAAAATCAGCCAATGTTTTTGCAGTCGCGTTCACCTCACCGTAAGAGAATACGATGGCGTTAGTACCTTTCATTGAATTAGCAAATGCTGTTTCAATAGCTGGGTGATCTTTGAACGCTCTTTTTGCAAGAGTGTTGCGGACAACTTTCATCTCAGAATCAGCAGCATTCAATTTTTTACGCAAGTTAGTTACTTGCTCAACCTTGATGCCTTTGAAGTCGACGATGAAAGCTCCTTTAGCTTTACCGAACTTTTCAGTGATAAGCTTAATCTCTTGCTCTTTATCTGCGCGAGTGATCATAAGTGAGCCTCCTTTCATTAGACTTTTTGCCCTTCTTGCGAAGGGGCCTGTGCGAATCAGGTCGGTTTGGAGGTCGCATTGGTGAATCCAGAAAATCTGAATCCATTTTAGAAAACCTTTTTGCCTTATCTCGGTAGGCCCCTCGCAAATGAGGGATTAAATCCACTAAAAGAAACCTACTGTCTCTGATCGCAATAAAACTTAAAAACTAATACAGAATAACCAACAAAAAAACAAGGCCCTGATCGAAATCAGAGCCTAATTATTTACTAGTTAGCACCAGTTGCAGCTGCCGCCGCATTTGGTTCGATCTTAATGCCAGGACCCATAGTGGATGCCACAGCGATAGATCTTAGGTAGATCCCTTTGGAAGATGCTGGTTTTGCCTTAACGATAGCTCCCAACAAAGTCATGAAGTTATCTTTAAGTTTAGCATCGCCCATGGATTTCTTACCGATACCAGCATGTACGATACCTGCTTTATCAACGCGGAAATCCAACTTACCTTTTTTCTCGGCAGTAACGGCTTCACCAACGTTCATAGTTACAGTACCGATTTTTGGATTCGGCATCAAACCACGAGGCCCCAGGATCTTAGCAACTTTAGAAACAGTCGCCATCATGTCTGGAGTCGCGATACATTTATCAAAGTCCAACCAACCTTCTTGGATTTTAGCCACAAGGTCGTCTGCACCAACGAAGTCAGCGCCAGCCGCTTTCGCTTCAGCTTCTTTCGGGCCTTTTGCGAAAACAACAACTTTAACTTCTTTGCCCAGACCGTGAGGAAGAGCAATCGCTCCGCGCACTTGTTGGTCAGATTGCTTAGGGTCGATACCCAAGCGCAAAGCTACGTCGATAGATTCATCAAATTTCGCTGGAGCTGCCTCAACAACGAGTTTGAATGCTTCATCAACAGTGTATTTTTTTGCAGAATCAACTTTTTTAGCGACTGCTGCGAATTTCTTACCTGCCATTTTTACCACCCTTACGCGATGTCGATGCCCATGCTCTTAGCTGTACCAGCAACTTGTGACATTGCAGATTCAACTTTCAAGCAGTTCAAGTCAGGCAATTTCGTTGTAGCGATTTGCTTGATTTGATCGTTATTGATTTTGCCAACTTTGTCTTTCTGAGGCTGTTTGGAACCGGATTCCAGTTTCAACGCCTTTTTGATCAAAGAAGACACCGGTGGTGTTTTTGTGATGAAAGTAAACGATCTGTCTTGGTAAACAGTGATGATGATAGGGATGATGCTATCACCCAACGCTTGTGTACGAGCGTTGAACTGCTTACAGAATTCCATGATGTTTACCCCGTGCTGTCCAAGTGCCGGTCCAACGGGAGGAGCTGGATTAGCTTTCCCTGCCGGTATTTGCAGCTTGATCATTCCTGTAACTTTTTTTGCCATGACCCACTCCTGCAAGAGGTTGTGTTAATTTAATTCCAAAGACCGCCCCATGCGGCTTCGGATTATGGTTTTTCTACTTGAATGTAGTCCAACTCTACTGGAGTCGGACGACCGAAGATGCTCACAAGAACTTTAAGCTTCGCTTTGTCCTCGTTGATCTCTTCTACAGTTCCCTGGAAGTTAGAGAATGGACCGTCAATAACAGTCACGTTCTCACCAACAGCGAACTTCACTTTCGGTCTTGGTTTTTCAGCAACGCCAGCCATCTGCTGGGTCACGCGAAGAACCTCTGCCTCCGGAACTTCCGGAGGACGAGTTTTAGTACCGCCCACGAAGCCAGTGACTTTAGACGAATTACGTACCAAATGCCAAGTCTCATCATTCAAAAACATCTGAACGAAGATATAACCCGGGAAAAATTTACGTGATTTGGTCTGTTTTTGACCTTTTACCAGCTCCACTACGCTTTCCGCAGGGATCAGGATGTCACCAAAGAACTCTTCCATTTTGGAAGACTTGATTTTCTCTTCAATGGCTTTTTTTGCTGTATTTTCACAGCTCGTCTGAACGTTAACAATGTACCATTTTTTTTCCATGGTTCCGTCCTTACTTCATGAGGTAGTTAATAAAGAAGCCAGAGATCAAGTCGAAAGAACTGATGATAACACTGGAAATAACAACCATCACCACGCACGCAATAGTCATTGCAGTTGTGTCTTTACGGGTTGGCCATACAATCTTACGAATCTCAGAAACCACTTCTTCGCCCCAAGCGTGAACGCGTGGGTTGAATTGCAAGGCAGCGAAGAGAGCAAAGCCCGTCAACACTGGCAAACCATGGCGAACCATATCAGAATCAGCAGCACGAGCCACAATACCGAATGCGCCAGCGAATGCTTTAATAAGAAGAGACACAGTCAAACCGACCAAGATACCTGCAAGTGCAAAGCTGATAGTCAAAATCTTAGAGTTCGCCTTTTCCATTGTTCCTCATCCTAAAGTTATGGAGTCAAAATTGGCAGGGGCGGAGGGATTCGAACCCACGACCTAACGATTTGGAGTCGTTCGCTCTACCGCTGGAGCTACACCCCTGCACTTTTTCCTAATGACAATCGACCCGACCACCGGATCGCTTCTCATTAGGAAAAACCTTGTCCAGAATTGCAAAAAATAAACTTCTTTTAGAAGCTCTATTTGCATTGCCAAGAAACACCGAGGGGGACTCTTTTGTCAAGAAGTCCCCCGGGTGATTAATACTTAGCTTACGCCGCGTTATTACTCAAGGATTTCAGTAACAACACCAGCTCCAACTGTACGACCGCCTTCACGGATCGCGAAGCGAAGCTCTTTTTCCATAGCGATAGGAGCGATAAGTTCAACAGAAACTTCGATCTTATCACCAGGCATAACCATCTCAGTACCAGCTTTCAAAGTACAAACGCCAGTAACGTCTGTAGTACGGAAGTAGAACTGTGGACGGTAACCGTTGAAGAATGGAGTGTGACGTCCGCCTTCTTCTTTAGTCAGGATGTACGCTTCAGCTTTGAACTTTTTGTGTGGTTTAACTGTACCTGGCTTAACAAGTACTTGGCCACGTTCAACGTCTTCTTTTTTAGTACCACGAAGAAGAACACCGCAGTTGTCCCCTGCTTGACCTTCATCAAGAAGTTTACGGAACATTTCGATACCAGTAACAGTAGTTTTTTGAGTTGGACGGATACCAACGATTTCTACCTCGTCACCAACTTTAACGATACCACGCTCTACACGGCCAGTAACAACTGTACCACGACCAGAGATAGAGAATACGTCCTCTACTGGCATCAAGAAAGTTTTATCAACGGCGCGAACTGGTTCTGGGATGTAAGCATCACAAGCAGCCATAAGAGCCATGATAGCTGGACGACCGATTTCAGAAGTATCGCCTTCCAAAGCTTTCAAAGCAGAACCTTTTACTACTGGGATATCATCGCCAGGGAATTCGTACTTGGAAAGAAGCTCACGAACTTCAAGCTCAACAAGCTCAAGAAGTTCTTTATCGTCAACCATGTCAACTTTATTCATGAACACAACTAGAGCAGGAACACCTACTTGACGTGCAAGAAGGATGTGCTCACGAGTTTGTGGCATAGGACCGTCAGCAGAAGAAACTACCAAGATAGCTCCGTCCATTTGAGCGGCACCAGTGATCATGTTTTTTACGTAGTCGGCGTGACCCGGGCAATCAACGTGAGCGTAGTGACGGTTGTCAGTTTCGTACTCAACGTGAGTTGTAGAGATCGTGATACCACGAGCTTTTTCTTCTGGAGACTTATCGATTTGATCGTAAGCCATAGCTTGCGCTTTACCAGCTGCTGCAAGAGTAGTAGTGATAGCAGCAGTCAAAGTTGTTTTACCATGGTCGACGTGACCGATTGTGCCGATATTTACGTGCGGCTTCGTGCGTGTAAATTTCTCTTTAGACATTATTCCTCCTGCAGAGATTTTTTTATTTTATCTAAAACCAAAAAATAAAATTAAAAGCCAATTAAGTGGAGCCCATGATCGGAGCCGAACCGACGACCTCACCCTTACCAAGGGTGTGCTCTACCACTGAGCTACATGGGCATGTGTTCTGAAGTTTGGAGCGGGAAACGGGTCTCGAACCCGCAACCCTCTGCTTGGAAGGCAGATACTCTAGCCAATTGAGCTATTCCCGCCCTATCAGAACGCCCGAAGAGGACTTCTCCCCTTCTTTCAAACTTTTCCGGGAAAACATTCATAAATGGTGGGCAGGGAAGGATTCGAACCTTCGTAGACATAAGCCAACGGATTTACAGTCCGTCCCCTTTAGCCACTCGGGCACCTACCCACTTGTGAATGCTTACCCAGAAAAATTTGGAGCTGGTTATGGGACTCGAACCCGCAACCTGCTGATTACAAATCAGCTGCTCTACCAATTGAGCTAAACCAGCCTTACTGAGATAACCGACATGTTTTACGGAGAAAAACAGTGTCCGTCAAAGATAATTATTCGCCAGATTACGATTTTTTTCGATTTCCGTGCGCCGCGTGCTGCCTTAAGGTCTCCGTTAACGCCATTGCCGTTGCGACCGATGCGTTATAACTCGCCGAAGAGCTAGCTTGCGGGATGACGACCAATTCATCACAAAGTCTTTCGGTTGTCACTCTCATTCCTTTATCTTCGGAACCAATTGCCCAAACAACTTTGTCCGGCAGGTCCAAATCAAAGATCGAGCGCTTTCCACGTGGACTTAAACCGTAAATCCAATAGCCTTGTTTCTTAAGTTCTTCTGCATAGTTAGCAAAATTCGTAGTCTCTTCAACAGGAACGTGCTCTACCCCACCGCAAGCCACTTTATGCACCGTGGGAGTCAAGCCCACTGCGCGATCTTCCGGAATCAAAACACCTTGCGCACCCACCAACCAGGAGGTTCTGAGAATCGCTCCTAAATTGTGAGGATCTTCGATGCCATCCAAAATCAGCATGATGGATTTATCCAGATTTTCTAGACCAGCCAGATCCAATTCCGGGGCGCCATCAACAAAAATAGCAGCACCTTGCTGAGACGGTCCGAACTTTTCCAAAACCTGTTCAGACTTCACATCGACTTTGATGCGTAACTTTTGAGCACGATCGTTCATTTCGCGCAGATCGCCGGAATTTTCCCAGCCCTGACGAAGCCAGAAGCCTTTCACCTGCGACGGACGCACGCTCAAAACTTCATTGATCGCATGTGTGCCAATCACCACACGCCAGTCACGAGGAATATAATCCGCGCGCGGCTGGGAATTCTGCTGTTGTTGAGAATGAGGACGGCCGCCCCCACCACGTCCGTGCTGTGGACGTTGAGAGGATGAGTTTCTGCCAGAGGGACGAGAGTTATTTTTCTTCATATACAGCCATCACAAAATCAGTTGCTGCTTCCTTCACATTGGAAGCTTCCAGAATAGGGCGACCCACAACCAAAGCGGAAGCTCCTTTACGAAGCGCCTCTTTCGGTCCCATGATACGTTTTTGATCGCCGGAATCCTGCATACTAAAGCGAATTCCCGGAGTGACAAGGTAAAGATCACGGTTTTGTAAAAGGTCTAATTCATGCGGGGAACAAACCACGCTGGAAAGTCCCGCGGCCTTCACCAAAGAAGCCAGATCCGTCACGTGCCGGGCGATCGGCTGATCTTTCATATTTCCCGGCACAGAGTTCTGATCCCAGGACGTCAGAATCGTCACAGCCAAAACCTTAAACGGCCGCTGCTGATTCAGTTCTTTTTCCACTGCGGCCATGCGCTGCAAAGCCTCCCCGCCGCTCAGCGCATGCACCGTCACCAGCGATGCCCCGGCCTCAAAACTGGCGCGAACCGCAGCCTCCATCGTGGAGGGAATATCAAAGTGCTTGTTATCCAGAAAAATCGGCCCGCGCTGGGCCAGTTCTTTCACAAACTCCATTCCATAACGCAGACACAAACGTGGCCCCAGCTTGAAGCCCCCCACAATTTCCGACAAATCATCGGCAATTTTCAGGGCCTGATCACGGGTGTCCACGTCCAAGGCCAAAATAATAGGGTTTTTCATCGGATGCGCGCGTAAGTTTTTTTTCATGGAGTCTCCTGGAATGCCTTCAGGGGTCCTTCGGATTCTATGTAAAAATTATGCCGAGGGCATCAAAGATTGTCTTTCACAGCCCGCGTTAGTAGGTTGCGCCCGTTAACACGATTTAAAAACCTCAAAAGGAGAATACATGAAAGCTCTTCTTATCGCTTTGGCATTCGTTTGTGCTGCTTCTTCCGCTCACGCTTCTTTGTCCTGTGGTCAGCTTGTTTCTTACAAAACAAAATTGGCTAACGAAATGAACTGGATCAGAGAAAAAATGAGACAAACAAGAAACTCTGACAAACTTGAGCTTTACATGGATCAGTACGAAGAGCTTTATGCTCGTTACCAGAACGTGGATAAAGCAATCAAAAGCGATTGCCAATAGTCTCGGAAGAAAAAGGCCGCCATACACAGCGGCCTTTTTTTTATTTTGTCCTCTGACATGACATCAAAGCCCCTGGTTTGAACTTCCCCCCGAACCGTCTTCTAATAGGCAGATGGAAAACACCATCCGTCACTTTCATTCCTTTGATGCCGCCACCGACCACCTGCTTTCGCACCTGGGCAGCGAAATTCGTGTGGCCACGCCGCTGGGCCTGGGAAAACCCAATCAGCTGATCAACTCCCTTTATGCCCGCATCAAAGATTCCCCGGAAAGACATCTGCATCTATACACGGCTTTGTCATTAGATCCGCCTTCCGGCTCCAGTGACCTGGAAAAGCGCTTTTTAACGCCCTTTACGGAACGACACTTCGGTCTGAATTATCCGCGCTTTTCGTACTTGCATGACATCCACAATAATCAACTGCCCGAGAACGTGCGCATCCACGAATTCTATTTCCAGGCCGGACAAGCCCTAAAAAGCACCCTGTCCCAGCAGGATTACGTCAGCCTGAACTATACTCATGTAGCGCCCTATATTCTAAGTCAAAAGATTGATGTCATCCTGCAAATGGTGGCAAAAAAAACCGATGCCAGCGGAAATACCCGTTATAGTCTTAGCTGCAATCCTGATCTGACCCTGGACGTTGCCGATCTTTACAAAAAGCACGGACTGGCTTTGCATATCGTGGCCGTGGTGCACCCGGGCCTACCCTTTGTCGGCGAGGATGCCGAGGTTGGGGAGGATTTTTTCTCCGTAATCGTCGAGGACAGTTCCATTTACAAAAAACTTTTTGCCCTGCCGCGAACGCCTGTGGATGCGACTGATTTTATGATCGGATTTTTAGCCAGTCACTTGCTGGAGGATGACGGCACTTTACAAATCGGTATTGGCGCCCTGTCTGATGCACTGGTGTATTCAACCTGTCTGCGCCACCAGCAGAACTCTGTCTTTTTGAAGCTCTCCGAACAAATCCTGGCTCAGCGTCGCCCCGCCACTGAACTGGAACTTTTTAAAGGCCCTTTTCAAGCCGGACTGTACGGCACCAGTGAAATGGTCATGGACGGCTTTATGCACCTGCGCCGCGCCGGTATTTTAAAACGCGAAGTGCAGGAGCCTCTGAGTAAAAAGAAACGCTATCTGCATGGCGCCTTCTTTCTGGGGTCAGAGGAGCTTTATAAATGGCTTCGCGAATTGTCTGACGAGGACTACACCGGACTGAACATGACCCGGGTTTCCATCGTCAATGATCTTTATGACTACAACGAGTTTGCCCTGCGACGCCAGCGGCGCAAGGCCCGTTTCTTTAACACCTGCATGAACATCACCCTTTTAGGTGGCGCCGCTTCGGACACTTTGGAAAATGGCTCTGTCGTCAGTGGTGTCGGCGGACAGTATAATTTCGTCGCCATGGCCCACGAACTTGACGGGGCAGCCTCTGTCTTGATGTTGCGAAGCACGCGCTGGCACAAAGGACAACGCAGTTCCAATATCGTCTGGGGCCATGATCAACTGACCATTCCCCGACACCTGCGCGATATTGTGATCACAGAATACGGGATTGCCTACTTGCGCGGCAAAACGGACGAGGATGTGATTCGCGAACTTTTGAATATCACGGACTCGGAATTTCAAGAGGATTTAAAACAACAGGCCCAGAAGGCCGGAAAACTTCACAAAGACTATCAGATCCCGCCGTGGGCCCGTCACAATAATCCTGAAATATTGGCTCAGCAATGCCAGCAGGCCGGGTTTGACCGGCATTTCCCCGCTTTCCCCTTTGGCAGTGATTTTACTTTGTCAGAAGAAAAGCTGGCATTGGCTTTGGGTCACCTGAACACCGAAATGAACATCTCGGCATGGCGCCTTTTGCCGCTGCTGCGACAAGGGCTAAGTGGCCGGCAAAATTTCACTGAGTGCCTGGAAAGAATGGAGCTTTTACGCCCCGGAAATCCCAAAGAGTGGCTGTACCGCACTTTGCTTACCGGAGCCTTGCACAGAACTTCCAAGCGGCTTACTTCGTCTTTTTCTGAAGAACAACGTTAATGTCCTGAGCCAGATCCTGAAAGTAATCGTTTTCACGCAGATGGATTTCGACTGAATCCAGATTTTCATCCGCCATGCGTTTCACTGTGCGTTTGATATTAAACAGCGGCCCGACAATTCTGCGGGTCATGCGGTTGAAATACCAGAAACCCACCACCAGACCGATTAAAACCGGAATCAGCTGATACACCAGAAATACCGTTTTATAGCGTGCGATAAATTCTGAAACTGACATCAGGGAAAACGCCCCTGTGCCTGCCAGTTCCTGAATTTTTCCAATGAAAAGATACGCGGCGATGATCTGCCCCAGAAAAAGGACGGCCACAAACAGACTGACGTGCATGACCACATCAAACTGCACTTCGCGATTTACTATCAGCTTGCGACGAGGGCGGAATGTTTTCATATCTTACCATTATATCTGATGAAACCGGGCTTTCCGAAGCTATTCCCTGTCTGACAACCCGGAACGTTTCTCTTTGAGAAACGTCCAAAAGTTCATCACCGCAGGTCTTATTGATTCCAGATAAAGCGCGCCACAGCGTCACGGTCAAAGACACAGTGTCCGCCCTGCACCGGCAGCCAGCTTGCAATCACCCCTTGGGTTTTGGCGGCCTTCACGAACTCTGCCGATCCCTCCTGAAAACCAAATTCATCCCTTGTCCCGGTGGAGACCAGATAAACCTGCTTGATGGAAGGATCAAACTTTTTGATTAACTGCAACGGATCATGGTTTTGCCAGTCTTCCGGCGTCTTAAAGAATTCACGGGAAATATCCAGCATCATATTCACACGGGACCGCAGGGCCTTGGTGCGCGCAATATAGCGTTCAATTGCCTCGGGCGGATCAAAAGGCCCCACCGTCGTGATCGCCGGACACATTAAAACCACCTTCAGGAAAATCCCCGGCATCTGTAAAGAAGCCTGGATGGAGTTAAAGCCTCCCATAGATTGCCCCAGCAGCAGACGACGTCCCTTGCCGATGCCACCGATTTGGCTTTCCAGAAAAGGCATCATTTCATCGCGAAACGCCGTGATCAGCGGAAATTCTTCATTGTTCACCAGCAGCCAGATTTCGCCAAAAGAGATGGTGACGATGGTGGGTTTATACCCTTGCGAACTCCATTTCTTTTCAATCCACTGTGTGCCTTGAGTTTGCGTAAACCAGGTTTGGGCATTGCCACCCAAACCATGGAAGAAATAGACAACGTCCTGAGTCTTCGTGCGGTCTGCTGTTTGGATACAGTAATCATAGGAATAACCCGCAGAGATTTCTTTAGTCCCACACGTCTGAGCTGCCTGCCCTTGGGCTGAAACCAATGCGAACGATAGCATTAGGAACCAGATGGCCTTTCTCATGTCTCACCTCCACTTCACTAAGCGTTGCTGAAATGGACGCAAAAGGCAATCTTCTGACGTGTGTTTCGCCAGCTTCCGTGGGCTCTAACACCGGACTTTGGAAATGAACGCCTGCGAAGGACATAAAAAAAGACCGCCTTTAGGGCGGTCTTTTCCATCAACGTCCAGATTCTAAAGAACTTAGAACAAGTTGATATTTGCAGATAGAGCCACGTTGGTTCTGTCGGCTCTGATGTCTTTCGGAGTGAACTGGATATTTGGATACAGGTAGATATCGCGAGTGATGGAGATACCAGTGCCTACAGATTGATACGGTTCGATCTGTACGTTGTCGTTTTCACCCTGATAGCGAGTGAACTGGAAGTAACCAAACACAGTACGGAATGAATAACGATCATTGAAGGAATACTGAAGGAACGGATACAAGCCAAAGCCCAGCTCAGAGCGTTTGTACAGGCCCAAATCCATCATCTTCATCAACTTCGTGTCAGTCACGCTGCTGCCGTAGATAGTCTTACTGATGGTCAGGCTTGTACCACCATTCCATCCGGACTTACCGAAGTTTGCCAGAAAGGTCTGACTGAAGCTGGTCGCACCGAAGATTTTTTCGATGTTTACAGAGTCACTGTCCGTTGCGTGAGAATATTGAAGACTGGAAATCATTTGTGTATCGAAAGCACGGTAGCCACGGCTCCAGCTAACATACGGAGTGGACACCTGATAACGAGCCAGCGAACCATCACGGCCTTTACGCTCATCCTGTGCGGGTTTTGTGACATCGCCATGAAGAGGATCGATGATCGTGATACCTGTACCGAAGCTGATATTGTCACGTTCGCCCGCGCGGTAGTTGATACCCACATCACCGGACAAGGATGTCATGGCTTCCATTGTCGCAGAGGCGCGGTAGTTGGGACGAACACTGTGCAGAGGCTCCTGAATAGAACCACCGGAATAAGCCAGGCTGGATTTAAAAGACCATTTGGATTTGGAACCCAGTTGCGCTCTCATACGGGCATCGGTGATTTCACTGTCGATGTCTTTGTTTTTCTCATCCGCTTTTTTCAGGTCTTCCATTTTAACAGTGCTGGAATTGGTATTCACACTTGTTGTGGAAGAGTTCTGCGCGAACGCTGCAGGGGCCATCAACAACCCTGTTGCCGCCAGTACCAGATATGCATTCTTATTCATCATTATAAACTCCATTGTTAATGAATAGGCCAAAGCTATAGCCCACCCCTTGAATGTGAGTCCATCATTAAATCCCACCCAGAAAAAATGGCCCCTCTGACCAAGATTTAGACACTGTGAAGCTGACCATTTCCCCTCTGAACAACGCCTAAAATCCAATGTTTTTCATTCTGAGTCTCAAGCCACCTGCGAATCTTTGCTGCCTCACTATTTTTGACCAGCAGCACCAGCCCGACCCCCAAATTGAAAGTGCGATACAATTCCTCACGAGGAAGCTCCAGACGTGGCAGTATCTTCTGGAAAATCGGTGCCATTTCGCTCACCCCAGGCCAGCCGGAAATGTCGTAATCAAAGTCTTCGCTGATACGGGGAATATTATGAACCCCGCCCCCGGTTATGTGTGAAGCGCCTTTTAAAGCCTGCGGGAATTCCTTGCGCAGAGCCGTCACCAATTGCACATAAATTCGGGTCGGAGTCAGAAGCTCCTGCATCAGTTCCGTTTCATCCTCTTGCACCAGCTTTCTTAGCAGGGAATATCCGTTAGAGTGAAAGCCTGAAGAAGGAAGACCGATCAGCACATCCCCATCCTCGATCTGTTTTGCGCTGTACATGTCTTCAGGACACATGTCGCCTACACTGAATCCGGCCAGATCATATTCATTTCCGTGATACACGCCCGGCATTTCTGCGGTTTCCCCCCCGATCAGGGCCATTCCCGACTGACGACATCCATCGACCATGCCTGCAATCAGTTCCTCGCTGACTTTGGTGTCGAGCTTTCCAAAAGCCATGTAATCCAGAAAAAACAGAGGTTTTGCGCCGACACAAAGCAGGTCATTCACACACATCGCCACCAGATCAATGCCGATTCCATGATGACGGTTCAGCTTTTGTGCCAGTTTCAATTTTGTTCCCACCCCGTCCGTGCAGGAAGCCAGATATTTTTCTTCATTCAGTTTGTAAACGGCCGCAAAGCCCCCGATCCCCTGTACGACTTGATCATTAAAGGTCGTCGGAACCAAATTCTTAATACGCTCGACAAAGGCATCCGCCTTCGTGATATCAACTCCAGAATCTTTATAATCAACCATAACAATCCCCTTTTTTAGAACTCTGTAACGTGGGTTTTATCCAGGCGGAAGGCGCAGAGAAAACCCACGGTACAGAGTTCTAATGAAGAAAGTGACGGCGTCCTGTAAACATCATCGCCACACCCAACTTGTCGGCCTCGGCAATCACTTCCGCATCTTTCACTGAGCCTCCGGGCTGAATAATATGACGGACTCCCAAACGGGCTGCGACCTGCACTGAATCCGGGAATGGGAAGAATGCATCCGACGCCAACACAACCTCAGAAAGATCCCTGATGCCTTTGTCTTTAAGCCGTGAAGCAATCAGTTTTTCAATGCAGTCCACACGGTTGGTTTGCCCTGAACCCATTGTCAAAAGCTCGAACTCCGGTCCGTCCTGACGGCAAAGTGCAATGGCATTGCTTTTCAGATTTTTCACTGCCAGCATCGCAAAAGCCGCCAGTTTTTCTTTTTCAGCGGACATCGGGGTTGTCGTCACAGTTTTCGCATTTGCAAGATTCCAGGTGTCTGCATCCTGCACCAAAAGACCGCCTTCAATTGCACGCACTTGGGGTTGCCATTGGGGATTTAAAGAGATCTCCATCACACGACAGTTTTTTTTGAGCTTTTCACGGGCGCTTTCATCAAAGCCCGGCGCCAGAATCACTTCCACAAATTTTTCAGCAAAGAAGTTGGCAATTTCGTCTGTGACCCTGGTGTTCAAGGCGATAATACCCCCGAAAGAACTTTTTTCGTCGCCTTTCCAGGCCTTTTCCAACGCGCGCAGAGGAGTTTCAGCAATCGCCAGTCCGCAAGGCGTGTTATGTTTCACAACCACTGCCGCAGGCAATGCCTTATTTCCCTGCCAGGTTTGCACATCCTGCAAAGTCTTTAGGGCGAAGTCCGCATCCAGATAGTTATTGTAGGACATTTCTTTGCCTTGCAGCGATTTGGCGTGGGCAAGGCCTGACTGGAACGGATCTTTTAGAACAAAGGCCTTTTGGTGTGGATTTTCCCCATAGCGCAAAGCCTCCCCGGCCTGCTCGGTCATAAAGCCCGCAATCGCCAGGTCGTAAAAAGCCGTCATGGTGTAAACACTGGCGGCACACTTTTGACGGAATTTCAAAGTGGTCCCACCGTTGTGAGCGCTGAGCTCGTCAATAAATTCCAGATACTGCGAAGGCTGACAAAGAACTGTGACGGAACGGAAGTTTTTGGCTCCGGCACGCAGCAGAGTTGGGCCGCCAATGTCGATGTGTTCAATACATTCAGAAAACGCAGATTGTTTTTTTAAAGTTTCGTGGAAGGGATAAAGATTTACCACCACCAAATCAATGGCTTCAATGCCCAGCTCTTGCGCCTGCTGAACGTCGCTGCTGTCGTCGCGGCGGAAAAGTAATGACGAAGCAATTTCAAAGCTGATGGTCTTCATGCGGCCCTGAAAGGCTTCGCCTTTGCCACTTAGCTTTTCAACCGGTGTCACATTGTGGCCGGCTTCCATCAACATTTTGGCAGTCCCGCCACTGGCGATCAGTTCGACGTTATGTTGGGTCAGGGTTTTGGCAAGCTCCAACAAACCTGTTTTATCGGATACACTGAGCAAAGCTCTACGAATGGATTTCATGATTGGCTCCTTAGATATTCAACAGCACTTTTAAAAAATTCCAAACCGTGTGCCGCCCCCGGCATCGGCAAATGCCAGTCATGCAAGGCCGCCTCCGGATGCGGCATCAAAGCAAACACCAGCCCCGAAGGGTCACAGATCCCGGCAATCCGGGCCTGGGCTCCGTTGACATCTTCGCTGTATTGCAAAGTCACCTGATTATTTGCCAGCAAGCGCCCCAACAATGCCTCGTCCTGACAGACGAAGCGTCCTTCCCCGTGACGAATAGGCAGCGCAAATTGTTTGGGAAGATTTTTAGTCCAGATACATGGGGACTTTTCGTTGTGCTGAACCTCAATCCAGCGATCCACAAAATGCCCCTGTTCATTTTTCACCAAAGCACAGCTTCGTTGAAAATCCGCATCCGGCAAAAGCCCCAGTTTCACCAACGTCTGAAAGCCGTTACAGATCCCCAGCACGGGTTTGGTTTTTACAAATTTTTGCAGTTTGCTTTTCAGATGCAATTCCAGCTTCAACGCCAGCACCTGCCCGCTTCCCAGATGATCCCCGAAAGAAAATCCACCGGGAATCACCAGTGCATGCACCTGCTCCAGTTGTGCCGGGTCCTCCAGCAGATTATTGACGTGAACCTTCAGGGCCTCGGCCCCGGCCAGCTCAATAGCGCGGGCTGTTTCATTTTCGCAGTTGATGCCATCGCCCCATAAAACCAGAAACTTAGGCTTCATAGACATTCAGAACTCCTTTGCTCCAGATTTCGTGCAGTTGATGCAAACTGATGTCGTGTTTTTCCTGCTGGAAGGACCAGGTCATTCGGGGCTCAGGTGTCACCGTCCCCAAATAGCGAGCTTCGGGGAAGTGCGTTTGGAAACTGTCTTTGTTTTTCGCCTGAACACTGACCACGAATACAGAACCCGTTTCGGACCACAGTTCGTTCCACTGCAAGGAATCCAGCTGTAAATCCATTCCCAGATCATTGCCAAATCCAGCTTCGCCCAAAGCCGACATCAGTCCGCCTTCAGAAATATCATGGCAGGATTCCAAGAGCTTTTTCTGATGGGCCTGATAGATTCTTTGATACAAATTCAGATTGCGCGACAGATCCGGATATTCCGGCGTATCTGGTAAAACCGTGAATTCCTGCGCCAACACCGAACCATAAAGACTGGAGGTCAAATTCCCCAGCACATAAATCTGATCACCGGCATTTTGGAAATAGCCCGGCGCGGTCTTATCGGCGTCAGGCACCTGCCCTATGGCAGTGACCAACAAAGTTGGTGGCACAGAAATCTTCACCGTCTCGCCCCCTCGGGTTTTGCCGATGAAATCATTTTTCATGCTGTCTTTACCGCTGACAAAAGGGGCTCTGAAAGTCACAGCGGCTTGATACAGGCCTTCACAGGCTCGCACCAACTGCGCCATTTTATGATGCGCATCACGATTACTGACTTTTTCCAAGGGATCCGGCCAGCAGAAGTTATCGACCAGGGCCATCCTGGCAGGATCGGCTCCTGTTGCGACCAGATTACGAACAGCCTCATCCACGGCTTTTTGCGCCATCAAGTAAGTGTCGTAATAGGAGTATTGCGGGCACAGACCGTTGGAAACTGCGACGGCATTTCCCTGATCCCCGCCATGCACTGACAAATCCAGAACTCCGGCATGATTATACTTACAGCAGGTCTGCTGCTGCCCTTAAGGTTACTTACAAAGAAGGTGTTTCACAATTTTCCAGTCCTTCTTACTTCAAAGTCGCCAATTTGCAGCCGGCCCATCTGAAGGATATCAAAATTGCTTTCATGGAACGCGGCAAATGGCAGCTTGAAGCCACCGTGGATAACGAGGACCCGCAAGCCCGCTACGAATTTCAGGTCAGTAAAAATGACACCTTCACCGAACCCTATGACGCTTTCGTTGGCCCAACACCTTTCCATTCACTGATTGACCAAAGCGGTCAGTTCTTTGTGCGGGTCCGCCGCCTGTACAACAACGATCTGGTGTCTGAATGGTCAGAGATCAAAAATGTGCAGATTCGTCCTCCTCTGACTGCACCGACTTTGAAACTGACTTCCAATGAAGAACAAAGTCAGGGCGTGGTGGCTGCTGAAGTTGCCTGGCTGGCGGATGCCAATTCAGAAAATTTCCTGCTGCGCACATCCCCGGATGCCGACTTCAAAACCTCCAAAATCATCCGTCTTCCCAAAACCAAGCTGAACTATCGCATCAGCGAAAACCTGACTAAAAATCTGCACGTCGCAGTTCAGGCGGAATCTCTGGAGGGCGAAGTCTCCCCTCTTTCAAATGTGATTACGCTAAAACCTTCGGCAGCGACATTAAAAGCTTTGGCGGCTGCCAGTGCCGCCGCCAAGGAAGAAAAGGCCGACAGCTCTGCCCCAACCAGCGCGACAGACTTAAACCTGCTTAGCCCGAACAACAACGCTGTTGCCTATGCCGGAAAACCAATTCGCTTTGAATGGCAGGGCTCTGCACCGGCCTTGGAAATTTCCCCTGTGGCTCAGTTTTCCCAGAACGTTGAAAAGTTCAATACCGCAGGCCTGACAAGTTTTGAAATCACACGAAAAACCACCGGGGCCCTTTACTGGAGACTGATCAGCGCCAATGGCAAGCGCTCTGAAATCCGTCACCTGTCGATTGTGCAGCTTTCTGATATCAATCTTGAAGAAGCACAATTGCGTTTTATTGAACGCGGTCGCTGGGAAGTGTTTGCTAAAATTCGCGGCGCCAAAGCCAATGAAACCTTCAATCTGGAAATCAGTCGCAGTGAAAACTTCAAGTCTGTGACAGGTTCACACAAAGGAACCTTGGCTTCAGGCATTCCCGTATCAGAGCCCGGCCGCTACTTCCTGCGAGCACAAAAAACCTTCTCGGACAAACCGGCCTCCGGCTGGTCCAACACCGTCTCAGCAGAAGTTCGCCCCCCACTGACCGCTCCGGAACTGCTGAAAGAAAAAGAAGAACTGATCAGTCCGATTTTGGTTCGTGTGACCGTTCAATGGAAACCTGTGGCAAATGCCAAGGACTATATGATCGAAGTAAGCGATTCGGCGAAATTCCTGTCTGCAAAAATGAAAATTGCCGTGAACGAATCTCAGTACGCCATAGAACATACCACCAGAGAGCCCAGTTTCGTGCGCGTTCTGGCCCGATCTGCAGAGGGGGAAATGTCCCCGGCCTCTGAAATCTTTAAAATCAAAGGCGTCCTACCCGGCCCGACAGTGGACCGCTTTGAAATCACATTTGCCAACCTTGATGACAAAAAGGATTCAGACAAACTGCATATTCTTTGGAATCACCGCAAGAATGCAAAAAAATATTTCCTGGAAGTTGGCCGTCGCGAAGACCTGAAAGACGCCAAACGACTGGAAACCAAAAATATCGAATTCTTTATGCCGGTCACAGAGGAAGGTTGGTACTACTTCCGCCTGATTCCAAGCTCGGAAAGTCCGGAATTCTTCGATACTCCTTCACAGGTCTATGCCGTTGATTACCGCAAACAGGGCGACTTGCAACCAGCATCTCTTGAGGCTCCGGTTAAGGGTAACAAGTTCAAACGCGGCGATGCCATCCGCTTTGCATGGGGGCAAATTCTTGGCGCCGCCTGGTACGAGCTTGAAGTGGCCAAGAACGCCGACTTCTCTGGCAGCGTGGTCTATAAAGTGGAGGCCCGTGACTACTATCTAAGACAGGGACTTGAACCCGGACGCTGGTATTTCCGCATTCGGGGACGCAGCAGTTCACAAATGTCACCCTGGTCTGAATCCAGCTTCCTTGAAGTGCAATAAAAAAAGAGAGCTCCCAAAAGGAGCTCTCTTTTTTTTGTCTTCATTTTCTATAGCACGATTAAACGACCAATTCGATGATCGCGCGGAAGCCATAACTACCCGCCATCGCACCGATAATATTACGCAAAGACGTTATGTTCTTTCCCTGCGCTCCGATCAACTTACCACGATGTTCCTGCGGTACTGTGATACGATAAATCGTTGTGCGATCGCCCGTGGTGAAACCCACCTCGACCCCCGAAGCCCCGGCAGTCATCTCCCGCACAACTTCACACAACACTCTTGCCATACGAGCCCGAACTTCATCCATCTGATTCTCTGCCACTGCCACCAGCACATCTCCTCCGTCACAGATCTTCATGCTCAATGAAAACTCAAGAAAGAGCAATGCCCTCTCTTGAAGGCACGACTTCAAAGTGTTCACACACACATTTGGCAGAAACACGTTAAAAAAACTTTACCGCTTTTATAAATTTCTTCGTCTTTTGCAAACAAAAAAGCCCTCCGAAGAGGGCTTTTGGTCTTAATAAGATTTTGCGAACAGAACCCATTTTGTGGCGGGCTTGCCAGAGAAGATGCAGTTGCCTTCAACCGGCTCCTGATCCAGCGGCATACAACGCGGGGTCACCTTGAGTTGCGCCAGCAGTTCATGCCCCATCCCAGCTTCACACCATGGCACCTTGGCAAAGCCCGGAGCTGTCGTCTCTCCCCCGGCAAAGTACTTTTCAAATTCCTGAAGGTTGGTGATCTTCTTGATGCTTTCATCGCGCATTTTCTTTGCACGCTCAAACATACCGTCCTGAATCTCCTGCAACAGCGTTCCGATATTTTCCACGAAGGCATCTCTGCCCTGAGAAGCCTTTTCTTTCGGACCACGATCACGACGGCCTACAAAAACCTCACCTTTGGCCATATCGCGAGGACCGACTTCCACACGCACAGGCACACCCTGCTTGATATACTGCCATGCTTTTTCACCACCACGCATATCGCGATCGTCAATTTTCACACGAATTGAAGAACCCACATAATTCTGAGCCTTCAGGTCTTTTTCCAAAGTCTTTACGTATTCCAGAACCTGAGTGCGCTCTTCATCATTGCGATAGATCGGAATGATCACAACATGCAACGGTGCCAGTCTTGGCGGAACCACGAAGCCATTGTCATCACTGTGGGTCATGATCAAGCCACCGATCAGGCGAGTGGAAACACCCCAGGATGTTGTCCAGGCGAACTCTTCCTTGCCTTCAGCACTCAGATACTTGATCTCAGAAGCCTTGGCAAAATTCTGTCCAAGGAAGTGGGATGTTCCCGCTTGTAGGGCTTTACGATCCTGCATCAAGGCTTCAATTGTATATGTATCCACAGCGCCCGGGAATCTTTCGTCCGGTGTTTTCATCCCCTTGATCACAGGCATTGCCATGTAGTTTTCCGCAAAGTCCGCGTAAACATCCAGCATCTGCAAAGTCTCAGCTTGTGCTTCGTTGGCTGTGGCGTGAACAGTATGACCTTCCTGCCACAGGAACTCTGCGGTTCTTAGGAACATGCGCGTACGCATTTCCCATCTCATCACGTTACACCACTGATTCACCAGAATCGGCAGGTCACGGTAAGATTTCACCCATTTTGCAAACTGATGACCGATGATCGTTTCGCTGGTAGGGCGAATGATCAGCGGTTCTTCCAGCTCACCGTCAGGAATAAGCTTACCATTACCGTCGCCTTTCAGACGGTGATGCGTGACCACCGCACATTCTTTGGCGAAACCTTCGACGTGAGCCGCCTCTTTTTCCAGGAAGCTCAAAGGAATCAACAGCGGGAAGTAAGCATTCACGTGGCCGGTGTCCTTGAACATACGGTCCAGCACACCTTGCATGTTTTCCCAAACAGCGTAACCCCAGGGCTTGATCACCATACAACCGCGCACCGGAGAATTTTCCGCCATGTCAGCGGCGATGATCACCTGTTGATACCACTCTGGGTAATTTTGGGAACGTGTCGGGGTAATTGCTGTATCTGCCATTCTTAGTCTCTTTCTTAGTTTTCTTTAGAATCAATTCCGTATGCTTTGATCTTTCTGTGAAGATAACTTCTTTCCAGACCGATCACTTCCGCCGTGCGGGAGATATTGCCGTTGTTTTCGCCGATCTTGCGCAACAGATAGTCTTTTTCAAACTGCGCGCGCGCTTCCCTGAAAGTGGAAAGATCCTGCATCTCAACAGCCTTTTCATCGTCCTTGTCGATCAGACCGGCAAAGCGCAGGTCATGCACATCGACAAAATCACCCGGAGTCAAAATGTAAACACGTTCAATGAAGTTCTTCAACTCACGAACGTTTCCTGGCCATTGGTAGGCCAGCATCTTTTCAATGCCTTTTTCTGAAAACACTTTTTTCGGATAACCGCTTTCGCGGGAAACATTGTCAGAGAAATAAGAGACCAGCACCGGGACATCCTCGGTGTGCTCTCTTAAAGCGGGAACGCGGAAAGGAATCACGTTCAAACGATAGTACAGGTCTTCTCTGAAACGACCCTCCTTAACCTCTTTTTCCAGATCTTTGGAGGACGCCGCGATCACACGCACATCATTTTCAATCATTTCCGTACCGCCAACGCGGCTGTATTTACGGCTGTCCAGATATTGTAACAACTTGCTTTGGGCAGCCTGATTCAGTTCACCAATTTCAGCGATATACAAAGTTCCGCCAAATGCCAGATCCAACTTGCCTTTTTTCGGACGGTCCACGCCGGGCATGGCCCCTTTTTCAATACCGAAGATTTCCGCTTCCTGAAGATCTTCCGGAATGCCTCCGCAGTTGATTTCAACAAATGGACGGCTGGCACGCGTGCTCATGTAGTGAATATTCTGCGCCACCAGTTCTTTGCCGGTGCCCGCTTCACCCTGAATCAAAACCCAGGAATTCGTCGGTGCCACACGCGCAATAATCTGTTTAGTTGCCACGATAGACGGAGCTTCACCGATCAAAGCGATCGATTTACGAAGCTTGTTCAACAGCAATGCTTTTTCTTCCTTTTGCTGTTGGTAGCTTAGGATATTGGAAATCACGATCAGGATTTTATCCATGGACAGCGGCTTTTCAATAAAGTCCCACGCGCCCAGCTTTGTCGCCTTCACGGCTGTTTCAATCGTCCCGTGACCGGAAATCATCACGAATTCCACATGCGGGAATTCCTTACGGGCCAAATTCAAAACTTCAATGCCGTCGTACTTGCCCGGCATCCAGATATCCAAAAACACAATATCCGGCTGCACATCGCGAATCGCCTGGATTCCAGACTCTCCATCATGGGCCAAAGAAATCTGATAGCCCTCATCACGCAAGGATGCAGAAAGCACATCCCGGATCGGAGCTTCATCATCAATAATCAAAATTTTAGTACTTAGTGCCGTCATAACGACCTCTCTTCTTGCTAGGATTCAGATGGCTTCCACGCGCCGACTTCATTCACTGGCATTTCAATGACCATCTTAATGCCTTTAGGCTCATTGGCTGTCGCACGAATGAAACCGTTGTGGTCCTCGATGATCCTTTTCACAATGGCCAATCCTAGCCCAGTTCCGCCCTCTTTTGTAGAGTAGTATGGCTCAAAAATACGACTTCGATCCGCCGCAGGGATGCCCTCCCCGTTGTCGGCCACAGTCATACGGACCGTTTTGATGTCCTTGTCATAGCGAGTGACAATTTTCACGCTGGGCTGTGGCTCTTTTGCAACAGCCGAAACTGAGTTATCGACCAAATTGACCAAAACCCGCTTGATCTGATCAGGATCGAACTTGAAGTCCGGCAAATCCCCGTCCTTCGTGAACTCAAAAGCAATCTGCGGATGAGCCTGACGGTAAAGCCCCAAGGACTCCTCTACAACATTGTTTAGATTAGCCACCACCGGACGGGCCTGTGGCAAACGGGCAAAATTGCTGAATTCATTCACCAGATTTTTAAGCCCATCCACCTGCTTTACAATCATCGTCGTGCATTCGCTAAAAGCCGGATCGGTGATCGACCCACCAAACTTACGCTGCAATCGTTCCGCAGAAAGTTTGATCGGAGTCAGGGGATTTTTAATTTCATGTGCAATACGACGAGCCACTTCGGTCCAGGCCGCCGCCCTTTGTGCATTCACAATCGGAGTCATATCGTCAAAGACCAGAATCTTACCAATGTCCTCGCCTTTTTCATCCTTCAGCATGGACAGCGTTACTTGCAGCGGCACGGCTTCACCCTGAACATTCAGGCGCAGCTCTTTCTGCAAGCTTTCGATCTTGTGATCGTGCATGGTCTTTTGCAGTTCCGCGAAGGTTCTAAAGTATTCCAGGGTCAAAAGATCGCGCACCGAATGCCCGATGAATCTTTCCGGGTCCACTCGCAAAAGCTGAGCCGCATGACGATTGATGGTCGTCACAATACCGGCCTTATCCACCGAAATCACCCCGGCACTGACGTTCTTCAAAACCGTGTCCGTGTAACGCGCGTGCTGATCCAGCTCTTCAAGCGTTCTTTCCAGGGTGACCGTCATGGAATTGAAACTGGTGATCAGGTCGTTGATTTCCTCAGAGCCGGACTTCACTTCCAGCGGAGTATAATCGCCCCCGGCCACCCGACGGGTCGCTCGTCCCAACTGCACAATCGGCACCGACAGCTGTTTGGCCAGATAGAATCCAAACCAGGTTGCCGCCAACAAAATCACGAAAGTCATCAGAACCAGGATGTACAGATAGATCGACTTCAGCGGGTATTCCAATGGATTGATATCGCGGAACTCATCATAGGCGGTCGAGATGTCGTTCATCTTGGAAATCAACGACAGCGGCAGGAAGCTGGATACAACAACAGCACCCTTCTCTGCCCCCTCTTGCACCGGGACAATCACACGCACCAGATTGCCGTCACCGAACTGGTGAATGATACTGGCTTCGGCCTGAAGTTTGATCCCTTTTTGCAGGAACTCCAGCGACACCGCAGGCACGGTGGGAACGTTGTCATCTTCCGCCGACACCACCACGCGTTTTCCGAACAGAGACGGATAGTATTCGACCGCATCCAGACTGAAATCCTTGCGCAGTTGTTCGACTTTTTTCTGGATGTCCTTCTGATTTTTCAGAGGACGGATGGAATCAGAGATTTGATGGGCAAAATGATAGTTCTTTTTCTTCGCATTGAAGTAATAGGCGTTCGTGACTTCGATGGAGCTTTTCAGAACCCCCGCCATCTTCGCACTGAACCACTTGTCGAAGCTGGAATTGATATAAAACACCGAGATGATAAACATCAGCACGGTCGGGATAAAGCTGAATGCCACGAAGGCGGCAATCAGTTTCGCTTTTAGACTGCTGCCGAAAACCTTCCCCTGTCTTTCCACGAAAACCTTCACGACATTGCGGAAGATCATGAACAGCAGAAGCAATAGCAAGATGATATTGAAGTTCACCAGACCAAAGAAGAAGATACTGTGAACAAAGGGAAGCTGCTGACTGGTTGCGAACAGGCGGATCTCAAACCACGTCAGAAGACCAAATAAAAACGACACCACAAGAACCAAAATGATCTCACGGCGTCGCTTTTTAAACTCCTGCGGACCAGGAGGCAGAAACTCATCCTTAAGGGGCGTATTTTCCATAGGCCCCATGCTAGATTACTTTCTTACTTTTTTCTTCTTTTTTTGTGTTTTTGCCGCAGCTTTTGCGGGCTTCTTGGCTGCCTTCGCAGGGGCTTTCTTGGCCAACATCACGGCCGTTTTCATGGCCGCAGGGATTTCCTGCGTCAGACCGATCATTTCCATCACAACCTGAGCCGCTTCCTCCCCTTTATTGCCGTGTTCACCACCGGCACGGGCAAAGGCCTGCTCTTCGTTTTCCGTCGTCAGGACGCCAAAACCAATTGGTTTCTTGTAATCAAGCATAAGACGAGTCACACCATCCGTCACAGAGTTGCAGACATAGTCATAGTGGGACGTGTCGCCACGGATCACCACACCCAAAGCCACCACACCGTCACAACCTGCATCCAGGAATGCCTGACAAGCCAATGGGATTTCAACTGCGCCCGGAACCAGGGCCGCAAAGATCTCGACGTCTTCACAGGACTCCAGATAGCTGATCGCGCCTTCTTCAAGTCTGGAAGTAATTTCCTGATTCCAACGAGCTGTAACAACACCAACTTTGATTTTTCCCATTATTTTGGCCCCTTCAGATTTTCCATTGCGACAATTTCAACGATTTCAATATCAAATGCCTTCAAGCCGACTTTTTTCTCGGGCTTGTTCGTAAGCAGACGGATCTTGTTGGCACCAAGCTCGCGCAAAATCTGCGCCCCGATACCATAATCACGTTCATCCATCAGCGGAGTGGACGGACGCACGTCCTCCATCCCGATCAGCACATTCAGTTCCTGCACCAGACCTGCCGTGCGGTTGTTCCCGCGCAACAACACAAAGGCCCCAGATTCTTCCGCCTGCAGCGCTTTCACGCTTTCCAGAACAGAGGAAGCTCCTCTTTGCACCACTGCCAGGAAGTCGCGAGTGAAGTTATCAACATGCACACGCACCAGCGTTGGATGGTCTTTTTTGATTTCACCTTTTTGAATCACCAGGTGTTCCAGCCCGTCCACTGTGCTGCGGAAAACACGCGCCTGCATGTTTTCACCGAAAGACGCCGGCAACGGAATGCTGGCCAGTTCTTCCACCAAAGTTTCATTCGCCAGACGGTAAGCAATCAGATCCACGATAGTGCCGATTTTAACACCATGCTTTTTCGCGAAGGCACGCAAGTCACCCACACGCGCCATCGTTCCGTCATCGTTCATCACCTCACAGATCACAGCGGCTGGGTTGAGTCCCGCCAAGCGAGCCAGATCCACACTGGCTTCCGTGTGACCGGCACGTTTCAAAACACCACCTTGCTGCGCACGGATCGGGAAGATGTGACCCGGCATGTGAATGTCAGCAGGTTTGGCGTGAGGGTTCGCCGCCACCCGACAGGTCAACGCACGGTCCGCCGCAGAAATCCCGGTAGAGATCCCCTCGGACGCTTCGATGCTGACCATGAACGCTGTTTTGTTGGGCGCAAAGTTCAAGTCATCGCGAACCATCAGCGGCAATTGCAGGCGATCGACCTGTTGGGCCGTCAGGCAAAGACACACCAAACCACGCGCCTCTTTCACCATGAAGTTGATATTCTGAGGCGTGGCGAATTCCGCCGCCAAAATCAGATCGCCTTCGTTTTCACGATCTTCATCATCCACCAGGATGACCATTTTTCCGTTACGAACGTCTTCGATAATTTCAGGGATGGTATTGAATTCCATGCTAGCCCTTTCTTACTTCCAAAGAGCGCTGAATAGCTCGCGCCATATAGTCAGGTTCTACATTGATACGACTGCCCGGCTGTAAAACACCCAAATTTGTACGCTTCAAAGTTTCCGGGATCAGGCACACTGAAACCACGTTTCCTTCCAGTTCATTCACTGTCAGGCTGACTCCGTTTAAGGTCACGCTGCCCTTTTTCCACACATACGGCAGGATAGTATCGGCGACTTTGACATCGAGGAAGAAGGACTCCCCCTGAAGTTCCGCACGATTCACCGTCCCCAGGCTGTCCACATGACCCGTCACCAGATGACCGTGGATGCGATCGCCAAAACGCAAAGATCTCTCAAGATTGACCTGTTTGCCGATCCAGCTTTGCGGGTTCCATTCCAGAACCTTGATCGTTTCCGCCGCCAGCGCAAAAGTCATATGGGAGTCATCAAAAGCCTCGACCGTCAAACAGACACCATCGCAGGCAATGCTGTCGCCAAGCTTTATATCATTGAATTCACTAGGTTTTTTTATTTTAATTCGATAGGCGTTAGACAGCTCTTCGGAGCTTTCAATCGGCATGACGGATTCGACGATTCCAGAAAACATAAGGGCCTCTGCTTGTGGCCGAGACCCTACACGTTTCACCCTGCTCTGGCAAGGAAAGTGGCACTTTTACACTCTGAGAAAGCCCTTAAGTGCGGCCGGGTTTGCTGGGTTTTTGTGGGGTGCTGCCTGTATTGCCTGTTGAGCCTGAGTTTCCAGAGCTGGAATCCACTGGCTGCACGCCTGGGTCCTGCGGTTTATAATCCGCCGCATGGAACTTAAAGAGCTTCACTTTTGCGCCGATCACGGCGTTGTTGTCGTTCTGCTCGATCACGCGACCGCGGGAAATTTCATCGCCCACCCAGTCGATCTCGATTTTTGCCACGGCGGAACCTGCTGCCGCACCACCACCCAGGTACTTCGAGTCACAGGGTTCACCTTCCCAGTAATAATCTTCATTATAGATCAACAACTGATCCCCGGCTTCCAAGCCCACGTCAGTTCCACCGACCACGATCAGATGGGTGTCATGATTGGCCATCACACGGCTGTACCACTCTTCTGATTTCAAACCCGTGTTCAGCTCACCCACGGCTTTCACCAGAGCGTTCTTGGTAACTTGCGCTAACGGAGTTTGATAGTAAGCGCTAGGCCCAATCGTGAAAGCTCCGAAGTTCAAACCGAAGTTCACTTTGGTTTTGGTCTGCTTGGTCGTCACATTCGTGGCCGTCATCACCTTGGAAGTCAGCGGGCGAAGTGCCATCATCGACAAATCCAATTGTGCCCATTCCACATTGAAACCCGCAGAGGTCAGCCCATTCGTGGGATAAGCCCCGGCCGGATTAAAGCCCACCGTCAGACCACCGCCGCCGATCAACTCAAAAGAGTTCACCGAACCCGAGATCTTCGCCTGTGGGATGTTCACCATACACCACGCCGTCTTGGCGTACTGAACGTTGTAATCATCCTTGCCCGCAGCTTCCGCGAAGGCTTTCATCATCTGACCGTCCGCTTTGGTCAGATTGAAGAAACTTTGATCCCCACTGCGTACCTGCTCGGGGGGAACCGCGATGGGAGGCGCATATCTTAGCGCAAACTCTTTGCTCTCCATGAGCACTCCGTACACCTGCTGATTCGCTACAAATTGAAAATCAAAGGAACCGTTAGGCAGCACCAACGGACTGGAGCGGATAGAGCCCATCTCGACAATTTTTTTCAACGTGCGCTCAGGAACAACAGCCTGTTGTTGCTCGCACTTCTGATTGCCCATGGTCATCGCAGCACCGGCGATCATAATGCCGGCCTTCATCATCTTCTTTGACCAGTTTGCTGTGCCCGATTGTGATTTCATGTTTGTCCTTTCCAATCCTTCACTGAGGCGGTTCATGCACAGTATACGGAATGAAAGAGCTAGACCTTAAACCGGGTGTAAGTTTGCGGACTCATTTGCAAAAACAAAACCGGTTTCACTCTGAGACAGGTTAAGTGTTTGAAATAACTTGGGACAATTCAAATAAGCATTTTTCAAAAAAATTTGTGTTGTCGAAAGATTAGACTGTTTAAGAAAAGTTGAACGACACCTTCACTAGTGCGAATACTCTGAACGTCAAAAGCTTGATCACTAATTAAAAACTTCCACCACCCGACAGGGTGATGAAATACTGGGTTTCATCTTTGTTTAAGGTGTTGTCGTTCTTGTCTTTGCGATCTTCAAAGTAATGGAACTGCTGAACACCCGCACCAATACGCAAGCCCCCCAATCCGAAAGTCACACCGGCCTTGCCGAAAGCAGCGTTGGAATTTTCCGAGGCAAAACGCAAACCCGGCCCGGCAAAGAACTCAATCCCCAAAGTACGGTTGCTATTGTAAAGCTCATAATTAAAGAGCCCTGCGGTATCCAAACCATAAACAGTATTAATGTCCGTACCAAACTGAGTGAAAACAGAGTTGCGCCAGTTCAACCAGTCCGTCACAAAATAGTTCAAGCCCAGATGAATCTCGGTGAAAGATTCTCCATCCCGGGAACCCGACGCGCCACTTAAGTCATAACTAAAACGCGACTGCGCCTGAACTGAAACGGCAAAAAAGATCACCACAACTGCCAACCACTTTTTCATGGAAAACCTCTTTTCTATTTTTTTAAGAATTCAAAATCCCGATCCATCACAGTCTTGCGTCCGTCGGCTCTGGCATTTTCAATGGCGCGATCACAGATAATACGCACGTGATCAGACAACACATCCATCACAGAGGCCGAGGTGTTGTATTCAGAGCGGGCGTGAATATATTCCTTCAAACGTGAAGCAATGATCAACACCTCTTGAGGCGCCGAACTCTTGACCACCGCAGAAGAAGCCGTGGAAGTCGAAGTCGGTTTTACGATAATGCGTGCCGGAGCCCGGTGCATCTCTTCCCCGGCGGTCTTTGGCGCGATCTTTTCAATCGCCCCGGCATCTCGGTGACGAGCCCCTGGCAGGTGGGTTTCAAAACAAGGGACGCTACAAAAGACATATCCCGTGCGTTCGTTATTGCAGGTCGAAACGCTGCACACGAAATATTTTGCGCCAAAAGAAATTGGCTTTTTACAAGAACTGCACTTGCGCCAGAACTGAGATGTGGTTTCTTCCATAAAGCTCTCCCGAGTCTTTATTGAAACACAAGAGTCTTAGCCGGGGAAAGTGTTATCAGAGATGGCAGCCCGGGAATTTTTGGTCGGGCTCAAAGCGGTTCTGCGTACCGAAATGCTTTGCGGACTCTTTAAGCGCTTCTTTACTGCCACGACTGCTGATCGGATAGACGGTGTAGCCATCGCGATAGGTCGGAGTATAATAAGCCGTCACAAGCTGTGTACGTCCTGCGGCATCTTTTTTCAGACGCAGGTAAACCACGGCTCCCGTCTTCTTTTCTGTGCCCGACTGGAAGGCCAGGAAGTTACCCAAAGAATAAACAATCATGGTCTGACGACCATCGGCAGTTCTGTAAGTTTCCCAAGGCTGCAAAACATGGGGATGCGAACCCACCACGGCCGCAGCACCGGCCTCTAAAAAACGACGAGCATAACTGATTTGTGACTTATCAGGCTTAGAGCTGTACTCCACACCCCAATGCGGAAGAACAATCACCGCATCAATATCCGAACGTCCACGCAGTTGCCTGATCAAGCCTTCCACCTGCTGGGACTTTCCGTAACAAGACAGCACCTGATTCCTGGTATCCGCGATTCCATTGGTGGCCTCAGTGCAGGCAATAAAGGCCAGGCGATAGCCCCGCACGTCCGCCAGGTGATAGTACTGTTCATTCGGAGCATAAGAAGGGCGAGTCCCTGTTGTCGCGATACCGACTTGTTTGGCAGATTCCAAAGTGCGATCAATCCCGCGCCACTGGCGATCCAAAGAATGATTGTTCGCCGTACTGATCAGATCAATGCCCGAAGACTTCAGATCACGCAAAATTTGTGGGTGAAAGTTAAAAGAAAACTTGGTGCCGGAATAGACATTCAGATCATAAGAAAATCCCTGATCGCCGACATCGCGCCCGGACTTTTCAATCCCCAGTGCCGCAGGACCTTCCAGATTCGCGACCATGTAGTCTGCTTTATTGAAAAGCGGAATGGCTTTTTCCCACAAAGCCGTGAATCGCTGCTTGGGAAGAATGGATTTGTAAAGCGCATCGTGAACCAGAATATCCCCGACAAAACCCAACACCACGGAATCATCCTGACAATAAGCCCCTTTGGTGGGAGCCGCTGACACCGCTAAAGAGCCAAGACAAAGACCTGATATCAGAAGAGATTTAAAGTTGCGCATGGGCCCTAAGATGAAGCCTGGCCGGGATTTTCGCAACTGACAGGAAGGTGGTGGAAAAATATGCCCGCGCTGTCTAAACTCCAGACAGCCGGCCTTTCAGAAATTATCCTGGAAGGCCCTTAATAAGCAATTCAGCCGTGGCAGGATTCGTCGCCAATGGCACGTTATGAACGTCACAGATTCGCATCAACATCGAGATGTCCGGATCATGCGGGTGCATACCCAGTGGATCACGGAAAAAGATCACCCCTTGGCACTTTCCCGTCGCCACTTCCGCCGCAATCTGGGCGTCGCCACCCAAGGGGCCGGAAAGCTTACGGGTCACCTTCAGCCCGGCCGCCTGAATCAGACGGCCGGTGTTGCCGGTTCCAATCAAAGTAAAATTTTTGAAGTCATCCAGATGATCCCGAACGAAAGAAACCAGTGCGGCCTTCTTTCCATCGTGAGCAATCAGGGCGATGTTTTTTTTCTTCTTGCTGCTTTTCTTCATATCATCCTTAGAAGGCCAACGAGTTGCCGTTGGCCTTGACGTGAACTGTGTCGCCCGCTTTGACCTTGCCTGCGATGATCTCTTTGGAAAGTGGATTCAACAGTTCTGTCTGAATCACACGTTTCAAAGGTCGGGCACCGTAAACCGGGTCGTAGCCTTTCTTCGCCAGGAAGTCGACGGCCTCCTGATTGAAGTCGATCGCGATCTTTTTCGCTCGCAAACGTTGCGCCACCAGATCCAACTGCACCTTCACGATGCCGGAAATCTGAGATTCGCCCAAAGACTTGAACATCACGATTTCATCAATACGGTTCAGGAACTCCGGACGGAATCTTTCGCGCAAAGCCTCGTTCACCGCTTCACGTTTGGATTCTTCGGACATGCTAGGGTCCAGAATCGACTGAGAGCCCACGTTCGAGGTCATGATCAACACCGTATTTTTGAAATCCACCGTGCGCCCCTGCCCGTCAGTCAGACGACCGTCATCCAAAACCTGCAACAGAATATTGAACACATCCGGATGAGCTTTTTCCACTTCATCCAGCAAAACCACGCTGTAAGGGCGACGACGAACGGCTTCGGTCAACTGACCACCTTCTTCGTAACCCACATAGCCCGGAGGCGCCCCGATCAAGCGAGCGACAGAATGCTTTTCCATGTACTCACTCATATCAATGCGCACCACGGCTTGTTCGTCATCAAACAGGAACTCTGCCAAGGCCTTTACGGTTTCGGTTTTACCGACACCCGTTGGTCCCAGGAACATAAACGTTCCAATAGGACGATTCGGGTCCGAGATTTCTGCACGTGCACGGCGAATGGCATCCGCCACGATGGTCAAGGCATGATCCTGGCCCACCACACGTTTTTTCAGTTCATCTTCCATGTGCAGAAGTTTTTGGGATTCACTTTCCAGCATTTTACTGACTGGAATTCCCGTCCACTTCGCCACCACTTCGGCCACGTCTTCCGGACCGACTTCCTCTTTCAGCATGCGATTTTCAGAAGCCGATTTCGCGCCTTCTTTACTGCGTTCTTCCAGGGCTTTGAGTTTTTTCTCGGTTTCTGGCAGACGACCGTATTTTAGTTCCGCGGCTTTACCCAGATCACCTTCGCGCTCGGCTTTGGCCACGGCCACTTTCAGGTCTTCGATGTCGGCTTTCAGCTTTTTGATCTGCTCAATGCCGCCCTTTTCAAATTCCCACTGTTCACGCAAAAGCTGATTCTTCGCATTCAGCTCGGTGATTTCTTTATCAATCACCGCCAGACGCTCTTTGGCACCTTCGTCTTTTTCTTTTTTCAAAGCTTCTTTTTCAATACGAAGCTGCATCAACTCGCGTTCGATCTTATCGACTTCCTCCGGTACAGAGCGGGTTTCAATCCCCAGCTTGCTGGCCGCTTCGTCGATCAAGTCGATGGCCTTATCCGGCAGGAAACGGTTGGTGATATAACGGTGAGACAATTTCACCGCCGACACCAAAGCCGCATCGGTGATACGGATACCGTGATGGACTTCATACTTTTCTTTCAAACCACGCAAGATCGTGATAGCATCTTCCACGCTCGGCTCTTCCACCATGACGGTCTGGAAACGACGCTCGAGTGCTGCATCTTTTTCGATGTACTTGCGGTATTCATCCAAAGTGGTGGCACCAATACAGCGCAATTCACCACGCGCCAAGGCAGGTTTTAACAATTGCCCGGCATCCATGGCACCCTCTGATTTACCGGCTCCAACCAAAGTGTGAAGCTCGTCGATGAACAGAACAATCTGCCCATCACTGGAGGTAACTTCTTTAATGACCGCCTTCAAGCGATCTTCGAACTCACCACGGTATTTGGCGCCAGCAATCAAAGCCCCCATATCCAGAGACATCAATTTTTTGCCAATCAAATTGTCCGGCACGTCTTGCTTGATAATACGCAACGCCAGACCTTCAGCGATCGCCGTCTTACCCACGCCTGGTTCACCGATCAGAACAGGATTGTTCTTCGTTCGGCGCGACAGAACCTGCACCACGCGACGGATTTCCTCGTCACGTCCAACGACCGGGTCCAACTTGCCTTCAGCGGCCAGAGCCGTCAGATCACGGGCATATTTTTTTAGAACTTCGTATTTGTTTTCAGGATCATCGTCCGTCACTTTTTGTTTGCCACGAATCTCTGTCAAAGCTGTGCGCGCGGAATCTGCATTGATCTTGTTTTTGCGGAACAAGGCCTGCAGCTCGGAATCCGCTCCTTTCAGCATCGCCATAAAGAAGTGCTCAGTGGAGATATAGGAATCCCCCCACTCTTGCGCTTCGGTTTCTGCGGTTTGAAAAATCTTTTCCAAACGCGGACTGGCGTACATTTTCTGACTGCCGCCAGTGACTTGGGGGAATTTATCAATACGGGTTCTCAGGTCCGCCAAGAACTGGGCCTGAGGCACATTAACTTTATCCAAGATACGAGGAACAATACCTTCTGACTGCTGCACCAGCTCCATCAAAAGGTGTTCAGGTTCCACGGAGGGGCTACCTTTACGCTCTGCCAGTTTAGCGGCGGCCTGCATGGCCTCCTGGCTTTTTCGCGTCATTTTTTCAATATCATTGCTCATAGAGCCTCCATCTGAAATAAAGAATGAGTCTTATTTTTGCATTGTCAATATGATCCCCGAAAGGATCTTCCAGAATGGCCGGAATCGTAAATCCCAAAGGAAAAGGCAAGTCCCAACCACGCCTGCATCCTTCTATCAAGAAGGACAATGTCCATCCGTCTGATTACCTGAAATACGACACACGCTTTTCCTGTGAAGACTGTTCTCACTACGATGGCGACAAGATTCTTTGTACTATTGGCTACAACCCACGCCATCACCTGAAGGCCGAACAGACGCACCAGTATCTGTTGGCTGGCAATATGGCTTTCTGCCGTTTCCTGGAAATCGACTAAGCTTTTTCTTCGACATTCGTCTCCTCTCTAAAAATTGACCGATCTAAAGTCCGGCAATCGCTGGTTTTTCCCTCTGAAAGTACTGTGTACAAATGATTCAGGACAACCTTACGTCCTGAATCCCCGATCTGCCCTTTGACCAGTATTGTAAAAAACAAACAAAACCCGCCTGACGTCCTGTCAAGACCTCGTCTCAAATCCCGATCTAATGCACATCAACGATTCACTCAGAAGGAGTCAAGAGAGATGGTCACTCTCTTGCTGAACCGAAAGGAGGGCCTTCAAGGATGAAACTGAAATAGAACAACAGATTGTTCACGCGCTGAGCGCAAGAGCAAAAGGGGCAGAGCCCCGGATGCGAACTTAGCCAGCGGGGGTTAACGCCCAAAATAAAAAGGCCATTAAAAAATGCACCGACTCGGATGTCAGTGCCGGCAAAGCGAAAGTAGGTTTCGCCGATGCCAAAAAAACAAATCAAGGAAGGTATTGAGTATGAAAAATAAATATTAACGGAGGAATTTAAAATGGGAATGAGAGTAACAACAAATATCAGCGCACTTAATGCTCAACGTAACCTTATCGGTTCTCAAAGAGCGATCAACGATTCTATGGCGAAACTTGCTTCCGGCAGCCGCATCAATAAAGCTGCTGACGACGCTGCAGGTTTGGCGATCTCTGAAGGCTTGAAAGCTCAGATCAGATCTGCCGCTCAAGCTCAACGCAATGCGAACGATGGTATCTCCATGGTTCAAACTGCTGAGGGTGGCTTGAACGAAATCGGTAACATCGTGGTTCGTCTTCGTGAGTTGGGTATCCAGGCTGCTTCTGACACTGTTGGTGAGACAGAGCGTGGTATGTTGAATAAAGAGGTTCAACAGTTGAAATCTGAGATGCAACGTATCGCTTCTGTAACAACTTGGGGTACTACTAAGCTTTTGGATGGTTCTTCTCCAAGCTTCGATTTCCAAGTGGGTTTGTTCAACAATGCTGAAGAAGATCGTATCTCCTTCAACGCTGGTGAAAACGTAGCCACTTTGGATGCTCTGGGTCTTTCTGGTGTGGACTTCTCCACTAAAGAAGGTGCTCAGGAAGCTTTGAGCCAACTTGACGCTGCTCAGACTTCAATCTCTGGAACTCGCGCTAACCTTGGTGCGCTTCAGAACAGATTGACTTCCACAGTGGACAACTTGGGTGTGGCTCAAGAGAACTTGTCTGCAGCTAACAGCCGTATCCGCGATACAGACGTTGCTCAGGCATCTTCCGAGATGACTCGTAACAACATCCTGTTGCAAGCTGGTACTTCCACTTTGGCTCAGGCTAACCAATCCAATCAATTGGCTCTTAAGCTGATCGGTTAATTGGAATAAGATAACCAAAACCTAAAACCCGGTGGGATCTTCCCTCCGGGTTTTTTATTTATTTCTGCCCAAACTTTTTCCACCCACCCTTGCCCGCTTTTCATCACACAAAAAACTGTCGAACTTATTTACCAATAATTTCAAATATTTAGCTTAAGTCCAGGCGAAAACCTTCCGAAAAATATGTACGAAGCATGGAGGTTCGATATGACTAAGGCGAAAACAGCAAGATTGATGGGGGCACTTCTCGCAACCGCAGTTCTTGCAGCTTG
Organism: Bdellovibrio bacteriovorus; assembly: GCF_025558485.1. Taxonomy (GTDB): domain Bacteria; phylum Bdellovibrionota; class Bdellovibrionia; order Bdellovibrionales; family Bdellovibrionaceae; genus Bdellovibrio; species Bdellovibrio bacteriovorus_G. Next base: position 3,265,507 of record NZ_CP102930.1, on the reverse strand, counting down.
CAGCAACCAAGGAGGGTTTGAACCTCTGGGTGGCACCGGTAACACCAGCCAAGGGTCTAGCAGTGGCGGAGACAACTCCGGTCAGGGAACGGAAACTCCCCCGGTGACTCCGGCCCCGCCAAGTGCCTATGACAAACTGGAATTGTCAGCCCATGTGGGCGGTGGCGCTTATGAAAATGAACAGGTGATGTCACTGGACAAGGCCAACAACGCTTTGCTTCTGTATCTGCCCCTGCCGGGTGTATTTAGCCAGCTCTATATAGATGTGCCACAGGTTAAAGGTGTCCAAATCAAAACGGTTCTGGACTCCCAGCAAAAAGCCCGCGTGGCAGTTAGCATTCCGTTAAGATTAATTGTTAAGGACAAGGTTACAACCTTGCCAGCCTCCCGCCTTCCCAATGGCAATGCCTTGCCAATGATGCCAAGCGGAGAGCTTCCATCCCTAGGGCTGGGCCTGAATCAGAATTCCAGCAACAAGCTGTACCTGTACTTCGGCGTCAGTGCGGTCGGAATGTTCGTCGAAAGTTCCTTTTTCCCAGAGTATTTCGGGATGACCTCCCCGCTGAAAAATGCGGCGGGTACTCGCACGCTGGGGTATTTGACGATTGTGCCTAAATCCGGGGGCTACAATGGGGGGCTTTTCCTGTCCTTCATACTGCCTAACGATCTGGCCAAGATCATTGATGACCACTTGAGTGGTATTATCAACTAAGCAAGACCGTCCCCACAAGAAATCTATTTTGATTTGCCTGCCCCCTTAAATCTCGCTAGTCTAAGGGGGCATTTCCATTTTGAACCAGGACATTTCAGGGAGCGAATCATGGCAAAGAAAAAAGCAAAACCGGCAAAGAAAGTAGCTAAAAAAGCAGCGAAACCTGCAAAAAAAGCTGCTGCTAAAAAAGTAACTAAGAAAGCTGCAAAGCCCGCTAAAAAAAAGGCGACTAAAAAAGCAGCTCCAAAGAAAGCAGCCAAACCTGCTAAGAAAGCTGCTCCTAAAAAAGCCGCTGCAAAAAAAGTAACTAAAAAAGCTGCAAAGCCTGCGACTAAAAAAGCCGCTGCTAAGAAGCCTGCTGCAAAAAAACCAGCAGCTAAAAAACCAGCAGCTAAAAAGCCAGCCGCTCCTAAAAAAGAAAAAGTGGCTAAAGCTGCTGTTGGCGGTATCGCTGCAACTGAAATCATCAAACCAGCTATCGAGGAAATCTCTGCTGACTTTGACGACGAAACAGAAATGGACAGCATGATCGATATCGAGGAAGAAGCTGTTACTGACGAATCCGACGACTGGGATGACGAAGGCGAAGAAGAGTCTGAAGAAGCGGAAGGTTCCTTTGAAGAAGAGGACGAAGAAGCTGAAGACGACATCACTTCCAAAGATGATGATGGCGATGACGACGACGATGATGAAGACGACGACTTCGGTGATGACGAAGGTTACTTCTAGTCGCTGCGCGCACAGCTAAATAAAAAAGGGAGTCTTTGACTCCCTTTTTTATTATGATCAGGCCATGTACAAACATCTCTATCAAAGATTTCTGGCCGCCCACACTTCTGAACTGCATTTTGCCTGTCACAGCCATCACTACTGGCCGGACTGTTCCCGTGAAGCCCACCTGCAATACTGGGATGATTCCTGTAAATATGTGGACGACAAATGGGGCTATATCTTTTCAACGAAAATCCCCCAGGCGCAAAAGCTGATCGCCGAACAACTAAAGATCTCATGTCCGGAACAAATCGTTTTTGCCCCGAACACCCATGAATTCGTCTTTCGTCTGCTCAGTTCCCTGAATTGGAAAAAGAGTCTGAAAATCCTGACCACAGATTCCGAGTTCTACAGCTTTGACCGTCAGATCAATCGCCTTTCTGAAATGGCCGAATTTGAAGTGGTCAAGATTCCGACCCTGCCCTTTGAAACTTTCCATGAACGCTTTGAAGCAGCTCTGCTTTCTGAAAGCTGGGATCTGGTATTCTTCAGTCAGGTGTTCTTTAACTCTGGCCTGGTGGCGGACATTCCCCGTCTGGTGGCCAAGGCCCCGGCATCTGCCATAGTCGTGGTTGATGGATATCATGCCTTTATGGCTGTGCCGACGGATTTAAGCTCTGTGCAAGAAAGAATCTTCTATCTTGCCGGTTCTTACAAATACGCCCAAGGCGGCGAAGGGGCTTGTTTTCTGTATGTGCCTTCCAGCACCCGCCACCGTCCGCTGTTTACAGGCTGGTTTGCCGAACTGTCACATCTGTCTGCGGTGGGAAATGAAGTGGGCTATCCGACCGACGCCCTTCAATACGCTGGCAGCACCATGGATTTTTCAGGGCTTTACCGCCTGATTGCCACACTGGAAACTTTTAAAAAAGAAGGTCTGACCACCGAAGCCATTCATCAATGGGTGCACAGAAATCAAATGTTGTTTTTACAGAAACTTTCCGGGAAGTCCCATCCCCTGTTACAACGATCCAAAGTTCTTATGCACAACCCGGATCACCATGGTCACTTCCTGACATTTGAACTGCCTTCCACGGAAGACACACAAAAGATGGTGAAAGAGCTTGCCAGCAAAGGCATTAAAACAGATTCCCGGGGTAATCGCCTGCGTTTTGGATTCGGGCTGTATCACGATGAACAGGACATTCAAGAACTTATCCGCCGCATTTAAGACAGCGGCCCCGGGTTGCCGCGGGGCCGAACTTGAATCACCCCCACAAGTATTCTAAACTTCCCCTTTGATTCTTCAGCTATACCGAAAGGATACAATGAACATCCAAATTGACTCTGCCCTTGCGTGGTCTCTTTTGAAGGCAGCACTCCTTCTGATTCTTTTCGCCATTCTCTGGCGAGTGATCACATTTGCAAAACGCAAAGGTGAAGAAACCCTTCAAACTTACATCACCAGTCGCCTGACCACTCTTAAAGAAAAAAGGCTTTTGGTGTTTGATACAAAAGTTATCAACAAGACTTTCATGGGTGTCTTAAGCCTGATTGTTTTCTTTGTCCGCTTAAGTCTGATTTACCTGCTGGGGACCGCCATACTTCTGGCAATTCCCTATACACAGTCGTGGTCATCTCAAATCATCGACTTCATTCTGACGCCTTTACGCTGGTTGGGTGCCGGAGCAGTCTCAGTGCTTCCCAACCTCATTTTCATTATGGTGATTGCGGCTGTTGCACACTATCTTTTGAAGGCCCTGAAGTTCATCTTTGACTCAATCAAAGATGAAAGCATTCACATTAATGGATTCCACGCTGACTGGGCTGAACCAACTTATCAACTTGCCCGTATTTTGGTATTTGTGATCTTTATGGTCGTGTGCTTTCCGTACATTCCAGGATCAGATTCGGCGGCATTCAAGGGACTGTCCGTATTTCTGGGGGTCTTGATTTCCCTGGGTTCCTCGTCTGCGATCAGCAATGTTATGTCAGGCCTGGTGATTACCTATATGCGCCCCTTCCGTCTTGGGGACCGTGTGAAAATTGCCGACATCGTCGGAGACGTTCTTGAAAAGAATCTGCTGGTGACAAGAATTCGGACGGCTCAAAATCTGGATGTCACAGTTCCCAACGCCATGATTCTTTCAAATCACATCACCAACTTCAGCTTCCAAGCCGACAGCCAAGGTGTTTCCTCCTCTGTCAGTGTCACTATCGGATACGATGTCCCATGGGATCAGGTCCACAAAACCCTTCTGGCAGCCGCCCAAAGAACCCGCGGAGTTTTGGCGCAACCCGCTCCTTTTGTCTTACAAACAAGCCTTAATGACTTTAATGTGGCCTATGAACTGAATATCTGGACGTCGGAGCCCAAATCCCTACGGCAAATTTCATCCGACTTAAACTGTCATATTCAAGAAGAATGCGCGAAAGCCGGTATTGAAATCATGTCCCCACACTATATTTCAAATCGTGACGGGAATAAAAGCACGATCCCAAGCTTTTAAAGCATTTCACCAACTCTCTACTTTTTAAAAAGAAAAAGGCCGTCTTTCGACGGCCTTTTTTTTTGTTTTAGCCTCTTGGAGTTAAGGCAGATTTGTTTTGAATCATCTTGGCCAGCAGGCCGTTCATGGAACCTTTTTCCTGTTCGGAAATCACATTCCAGAAATTCACCACTCGCGGATACCATTGCGGGAAGATCTCCTGAATCAGCTGCTCGCCTTTAGGAGCCAGCTTGATCACAAAAGAACGACCGTCTGATTGATGTCCTTCACGAACCACCAATTCAGCTTTTTCAAGGCTATTGATCAAACCTGAAATCGTGGCTTGGGTGACACCAACCTGATTCGCAAGCTCAGAGGGGCGCAAACCCGCCGGAGAATTACGAAGCATGAACAACAACATAAAGCGTCCCGAAGACAGATTGTACTTGGCAAGCAAGCTATCAAGGCTGTTTTCAATTTCGCTGGCCACCTTCATGAACAGAAGATTGGAATACAGAGCCGCTGCAGAATCCACAGCAGAATTAAGACTCAGGACAGAAGCTTGAACTTCCTCCTCAGAAGGGATGTCTTGGATAAAAAGTTTCGCCATAAGGCCTCCAACAAATTCTAAAAGCAAGCGGGACATATCTGGTCCCGCCTTGTCATAAACTATTTCACTGGAACCATTCCGTCGTCAGACTTGCTGACTTTTTCTTCAACGACCGCTTCGCGGGGTTCCACTTCCATTTTCTTCTGGGAAGTGAAGCGCGCACCGAAGTTGTTCGCCCACACACGGAATCTATCCACATACGTAAACACCGCCGGAACCACAATCAGAGTCAGGATCGTGGAGGAAATCATACCCCCGATGATCGCAACCCCCATCGCCGTACGGGTCTTGGATGCCGCATTCATACCGATCGCCACCGGAACAACCCCGGCGATCAATGCAAAGGACGTCATCAAGATCGGACGAAGACGCGTCTTACCGGCCATAATCAAAGCCTCACGACGGTTTTTGCCTTCTTCCATCATCTGCTTGGCAAAGTCCACAAGCAGGATACCATTCTTACCAGCCACCCCGATCAGCATGAAGAATCCGAAGATCGCAAAGATCGTCAAGATCTCGCCCGTCAGGAACAGCGCCAGGAACGCACCACACAGAGCCAGTGGCAACGCCACCATGATCGTAATTGGTGTGATGAATGACTCATACAAGCTCGACAGAATCAGGTAGATGAACAGAATCGCAAAACCTAATGCCATCACTGTGGACGTCATCAGTTCCTGCATGTTTTCCGCATCACCACCGAATCCGAAGCGAACACTTGGAGGCAGGGCATTTTCACCCGTGGTCATTGCCGCCACCGCAGAGTTCACAACCTCACTCAACCCCACACCCGGAGCCAGGCCCGCAGTGATCTGGATATAACGACCACGGTCCTGACGTTCAATCGAAGCCGGGCCGGATTCCAGGTCACCTTTGGCAATATCGCTCAAACGAACCAGTTTTCTGTTCACGTTCGGGATATAAACGTCGTTAAACGTTTTCAGCAGGTCACGCTGGTCCTCTTTCAGACGAACACGGACTTCGTACTCGCGTCCCTTTTCACGGAACTTCGCTGGTGTGAAACCTTCCACCTGCGCACGCAGTTCAGAACCCATGGTCGATGTATTGATACCATAAGCCTTGGCTGCCCCGGGTTTCAGATGAACCTGCATTTCAGGTTTACCCGGGCGATAGTTGGAGTCCACGTCCTTTAGACGTGCATCCTTCTTCAAAAGTTCAAACATTTTCGTACCGGCTTGTTCAAGCTCCACCGGGTCCGCAGAAATGATATTCAAGATAAACGGCTGCTGCCCCATACCACCAGTTGCATCATATTTCTTAACAACCGGGTTGGCGGATGAAAGATGCGTCAACTGACCGCGGACTTTGTCACGGAACTGTTCTGTCGTCAGAACACCGCGCTCTTTGCCATCTTTCATACGAACATAGAAGCTGGCCTTGTTGGACTCACCATACAAGCTGCCCACGATCATCGTTGTAAAGCTGACTTCAGGGTTGTCATGAAGGATCTTATCCACCTGCCGAGCCACTTCTTCCGTACCATCCAAACTTGTGCCCGGCTGCAATTCCAAAGTCACTGTGAACTCACCACTGTCGTCGTCCGAGATGAACGCGCCAGGAACTTTTGTCACTGTATAGATACTTAGGAAGAACACCATCACCGTCAAACCGATGGTGACCTTTGGCCAATCCAAAGAAACCTTTAAAAGCTTTTCGTACATGTTTTCAAGCCAGGACTGGAAGCGGTCGAAACCTTTTACCATTCGGCCCAAAGTTTTGTCGTACACGCCTGCAGGCTTGTGATCATTGTGATTGCCACCATGATGACCGGAACCACCAAAGTAAGCTGTCAGCATCGGAATCAATGTCATCGCCACAAACCAACTGATGGCCATGGAGAATACCACTGTCATACCGAACTGCTTCAGGAACTGACCGATAGTACCGGACATTGTACCCACTGGCACGAACACCGCGATAACAACCAGCGTGATCGCCATAACGGCCATCTGGATTTCCGTGGTCCCTTTTTCCGCCGCAGTCAGGGATTCTTCACCCAGCTCCATACGACGATAAATATTTTCAATAACCACGATGGCATCATCGATTAAAAGACCCACAGCCAAAGTTAAAGCCAGCATCGAAACGATATTGATAGAGAATCCCGCCACCTTCATAACCATAAATGCACCAATCAAAGAAATTGGAACAGATAAAGCCGTGATAAAGGTTGAGCGCGGACTTCCCAGGAAGAAGAACACAGTGATAACTGTCAGAATAATACCAATGATGATCGTTTCATAAACGTCATACAGGTTGTTGGAGATTTTGATGGAGGCATCAGTCATCACTGCCACCACAGGGGCTCCGTCCATTTTATCAAGTTCTGGCTTGATACGGTTCATCTGTTTGATTACGTCCTGAGCCACTTTGACAGTGTTGGAACCGGACTGACGATAAACCTGAAGGAACAGGGACTTTTCACCATCAACATAAGCACGTGATTTTTCATCGGCCAGGGTGTCAACAACAACACCCAGATCCGCCACACGTGTTGGCACTTCGTTTCCGTACAGGTTCACCAGAGTGTCAGAAATTTCCGGCACTGAGGAAAACTCCCCCAGACCACGGAATACCAGCTCTTTTTCGCCCTGATTTACTTTACCGGATGGAATGTTCTGACCGGAAGCCCCGACCTGACCTGCCACCTGAGTCACAGAAATCTCGCGGGCTTTCAGTTTTTTACGGTCTAAAAGCACGTGAATTTCACGTTCACGACCACCAAGAATTTCAATCGCGCCCACGTTCTGAACCTGTTCAAGACGAGGCTTCACAAACTGGTCCGCGATATCAAACAGCTGGGCATCCCCAAGGTCTTTGGCAGTCAAAGACACTGTCAAAATTGGCGTATCGGCCGGGTCAAAACGTTTGATCAGTGGATCTTCCACTTCGTCAGGCAGTTTTGCCTTGGCGATATTTACCTTATCGCGCACTTCCTGTTCAGCATGTTTTACGTCCACGCTGCTGTTGAACTCCACGATAACCTGGGACACACCTTCCAGAGACTTGGAAGTCAGACGTTTAATACCGGAAATGGTGCTGACCTCTTCCTCGATAGGACGACTGACCAGAGTTTCAATTTCGGCAGGACCCGCACCGGCATAAACTGTTTGCACAGTTACAACCGGAATGGACACATCCGGATACAAATCCACAGACATGGATTTGAAAGAGGCCCAGCCCACCACAACCATGGCGATGGTCACGCACGTGATGAAAATCGGACGACTGATGGATAACTTAGGTAAACTCATGGCTAGTTCCCTCCTTCAGGAGAGGCTTGGTAAAGCTTGATCTGAGCCTGCAGACCAAGAATATTTGCTGCTAATTTTACTTTGCTCAATGCGGACTGAGAATAGTCCTGCTCAAACAACAATACTTGATACGTCGTTGTACGGCCCTGACGCAAACGAGTGCGCTCAGCTTCCAGCTTGGCCTTCTGAGCATCTTCAATGCGAGCCAACAAACGAAGGTTGTCACGGGCATCCTGCAAGTTGCGGGTCAGATTGATCCAGTCCTGCTCTTGCGCGTAGTATGCGTACTCACGATTCAGCTCGGCCGCACGTTCCGCCTTTTTTGCACCGGCTTTCGTGTCGCCAGCGGCAGAAATGTTCAAAGGCATGCTGAAACGAATCCCCACAAAGCCAGTGTCCTGCTCGGTTTTACCTGCATTTTTCAAAGCCTCGTTGAACTCCTCATCACGACCGTTCAAAGAATAATTGGCATACACATCCAAAGTCGGACGGTTGCGTTCCAAAGTCAGAACCGCAGAAGCCTTGGCTGCTGCCAACTGAGCATTGGTGGCTTCCACATCAGCACGGGTGCCCGGACGCTTTTCAGGAACAGTCAAAGCCTCCAGGGCCTTGTAGTTCACTTTCTCCAAAGTCTCGACCTGGGCGTAGGCCTCACGGTTCAGGAACTTATTAAAAGAGCGTTGCGCTTCCAGCTTTTCGTTGTTCGCCATCTGCAATTCCAAAGTGCGGGCTTCAACCAGAGCACGTGCCTGAATCACATCGGCGTCTTCACCCAGATTCATTTTTCTTTTCTTGGCAACGTAATCCAGAATATTTTGCGCGGCTTGTTTGGCCTGCTCTTGAATGGTCACAACATCCTGCCAGGCAGCCAGCTTCCAATAAGCTGCTTCCGCACCAGCAAGAATATTCAGGGATTGTCCCTGACCTGCAAATTTCTCTGCAATGTTCTGCGCGCGAAGAGCTTCTTCATTCGCCTGAGCGGTACGCCCGAAGCCGTTCCCCCACAATGGCATTGCCAATTCCAATTTCGGAGTTGCATCCCAATACTTCTGCGGACTGATCGGAGACGTCGGTGCCAGACCTTCAAACTCCGTGCGGCTCATATCATAATATAGTTTGGTTTGAAGACCGAAACTGAACTGTTGTGATACACCCAGGGAGTAGTATTGGCTTTTCACTTCATCATACATTTTCGGATTGCCGGGTTTTCCGTCAGAACCGATGCGTGCTTCCGCAAACAACTTTGGAGTGAAAATCAAATCTGCTTCACGAGCTTTTAGCTCTGCACCTTCTGATTGTTCGGCGCTGCCCTTGTAGGCGGAGCTTCCACTCTTTACTTGTTCCAGGTACTCATTGAGCGTGAGGGCTGAAGCAGCCGTTCCATGCAAAAGAGTCCCACATATGAGAAGCTTTGCTCCCCAATGTATGATCTTCTTGTTTTCCATACTGAGTTTCTCCAAAGTCCTATTAACTAACTGGTTGAATATGTAATCGCTTACATACAAATAAGTACCCCAACACTTATAAGTATGCAATCAATTACTTAATTGAATACCAAATGACCTTATGATACAGTATTCTATATACAGTGATTTTAGGTATTTAGGGGGCTATTCCATGTCTGAAACATCTCAACTTAAGACCACACCAGACGAAGGTGCTGAGAGTCAAAAGGGCAAAAAGCGTGATCGTTCTGCATCCGAAGAACGTTTGATTTCCGCTGGAATCGAGATCTTTTCCAAGCACGGCTACAGTGGCGCAACCACCAAAATGATCGCGAAAAAAGCGGACGTAAACGAATCCTTGATCGGCCGTTACTTTGACGGAAAAGAAGGACTGCTGCTTTCTATTATTGAAAGATTCATCGAAGACCTGCGCAGTGAAGAACTGCCCTATTCTGCACAGGAAAATCTGGCCGCTGAACTTGAAAACTATATCATCTTTAAATTGAGCACCAAAGACGACCGCGACTGTCTGGGCAAGATCATCATCGTGCAATGCCTGACCGATAATAAATTCCGCAAAAAAGCACTGGAAAGAATCCCCATGTTCTCAGACCCAAATCTGCTCAAACGGCTTGAGGTTCTGCAGAACGGAGGCAAGATTCCAAAGTCCGTTGATCTAAATGATATCTGTCAGGATCTGGAAGCCTACCTGCATGGCGTTTTTCTTTTCGATATGATTCTGGCAGAAGTTCCGGAAAAAGAAGTGCTTGCCCGCGCCCGTCGCTTTGTCAGCCGCTATACACAGGGCTACCGCAGTTAACAAAAGAAATACTGGCAATCAATAAAAAAAAGCCCACTTTCATCAAGTGGGCTTTTTTGTTTTTACTTGGCAGTTATTGTGGAATTGGCAGATCCGTGATCACACCACCGTCATCTGCGACTGGTGGTGGCGGAGTCTTCGGCGGCTTGCCAGAACCCGTTCCAGAGCCGGAACCAGACTGAGAGCCATTCTCTTTGTCTTTCTTTTCCTGCTCTTCTTTACGTTTACGCTCTTCTTCTTCCTTGCTCTTACGTTCTTCTTCCTGACGTTTCTTTTCCTCTTGCTGCTGTTTTGTCTGCTGCTCGTTCTGCTTGCGTTGCTCTTCCTGTTTGCGCTGTTGTTCCTGCTGCTTACGAACCTCTTCCTGACGACGCTTGTCTTCCTGATTCTGAGAAGATCCGGAAGAAGAGCCAGAAGACGATCCTGGCTTCGGCAGCTCCGGTTGAACTACGACGTCTTCACGACGGCGACGCTCTTCCTCTTGACGTCTTTTTTCTTCCTGTTTGCGGGCTTCTTCCTGACGGCGTTTTTCCTCTTGCTTGCGCTGCTCTTCCTGCTGACGGCGCAATTCTTCCTGACGACGTCTTTCTTCAGCCGCTTTTCTTTCGGCTTCGATACGGCGTTTTTCCGCCTCAATACGAGCGCGTTCTGCCGGATCATGCTGAGCACGGCACACTTTAACCGCGCGCTGGGCATCCCCGTTGGAGCGACGGAATTCATCCACGATACAATCATTCAATCTCTGGTTCTGCATCTGGCACAGACGAGCTCCATCATCCAGATACTGCCCGCCATACAGGAACAACCTGGAAACACACATACCGAAATCACTGGAGTTCGCCATTTGACAGGCCTGGGCCGCCGGCAAAGAATACCGTTCCTGCTCTGACAATGCTGATCCGTCCAAGTTTGCGTTATCCAATTCCAATACAACATCAACCACGCATTGCTGGAACTGACGGTCAAATCTGTTCACACGACAAACAGCCTCTGCTGTGGATGAAAAGATCCCCATACGGGAATACAAGTCATCAGCACAGGCCATCTGGTCATAAACCGTGGCAGATCGCTGCGGAGCTGGCGCAGGCGCTTCTTTCTTTTTGCCCCACCAAGCGTGAGAAACACTTGAAAAAGCCATGATAACGGACATTGTAAGTACATATCGTTTCATAGAAACCTCGACATTCACGGGTGGAAATGCAACCCGTGCGCCAAAGCCCTCTCAAATTAAGACGATCTGATAGAATTTCCATGGATAGCTCTTAGACAAAGATGCCGTTTTGCGCCGCCCTCCCCCCATATATTTCAGATATTTAGATGAAACCGGGGCTTATCTCAGGTAGCCTTTCAGGCATGAACTCATTCTATACCCGCACCCAATGGATTGAAGAAAACTTCATGGAAATCAAGCCTTCCTCTGAGGTGGTTTTAGATCTGAAATACGCCACGACCGACAACTTTATGAAAGAGGATATCTATGCAGGCTTCCAGCGCTGCTTTATGTCTCCGGTTGCCGGCAGGATGTTTCTAAAAGCCTGCGAAGTACTGCGCAAAGATCAGCCTCACCTGCAATTTCGTATTTGGGATGCCCTGCGCCCCCGCAGTATCCAGGCCCGTTTTTTTGACTTTTTGGCAGGAACACCTTTTCAAAGCTACGTCGCAAACCCTTACCCCGGATCTTTACACAATTTCGGCATGGCCCTGGATGTGACCCTGCAAACAAAAGAAGGGGAACTGCTGGATATGGGAACGTACTTCGATGACTTCCGCGATATTGCACAGCCAAAGCTGGAAGGGCATTTTATAAAAACCGGCGAACTGACGCCGGCTCAACTGGAAAATCGCCTGCTGCTAAGAAAGCTTCTGGAAGATCAGGGCTTCAAGGTTCTTGACCACGAATGGTGGCACTTCAATGCCCTGCCAAAAGAACATGTTTACGAAAAGCATCCTATCTTGGAATAGGCCAGATTGTCGGTGGCAGATCAATTTCCGATTCTGCCCACTCGTACTCTTCGGAAAAGAACAGGGCCACATAGGTGCGAAATTCAACTGAAGTTTTCACGCCGGGATGTTTGCTTTTCTTAATCACCAGTCGATAAACCAGTTCATGCAGAATTAAAGCCGCCTGGTTTTTTGCATCCAGCTTATCCCACAGATCAAGCGAGATATCATAGCGGCGGCCAAAAGAGGATTTTTCAGTCCACTGCACCGCCAACTGCTCCAGATAGCAACCTTCTTCCAGAACGTAGTGCCCTTCGTCCTGCACATTCGGTAACCTGCCAGAAATAAACTTCACTTCGCTTGTAAAAAGAAACAGCTCATATCGAAGCTCACGAACAAACTGAGGATGCCTTCTGGACAGGCGATTCAACACCTGATTCAGCAGTTCCGACGCCGAGGTTTCCATAGTCGCATAAGACCAAAGCGAAAAACCCCGCTGCTTAAGTTCATACATGTCCAACAACTGATAACGTGGGCCCTCTTCAGAATTGCAAATGACAACGTCACCGCCATTGCCGCGATCAAAAACCCCTTCGCCACCCGCCCAGGAGTTAAATCCGCTTAGCAACAGTATAAAAGTAACAAGACATTTCATTCTACACCCCCAGCTCGGACACAGGCACAAGCTGCACATTCAGATTGTAAATTTCAGAGGTCTTTCCCCGCTTCATCACACGTGCCATTTTACTTTTAAATTCGCGAATCAGCTTCTTGGCCTCTTTCAGGTTTTGCAAATCCACCGGGAAAGTCATGGAGGTGATATCGCGACTTAGAACGTCCACCGTGTTCATTTTTTCCAGCCCCTGTAAAATGCAACTGGCATTGGCCTTACGCAAAGCCTCTGACGGGATATCAGTCAGAGTGGACATCGAACGATGAACATTGCTGATTTTGTTATTCTGATCAATCCGCACAAATCCCATGCTGACCAGACGTTGTAAAACCTCATCCGTGCGCGCCAAACTAAGCCCCAGCTTTTTCGCGATCCACTTTCGGTCTGATTTGAACGTGGACACCTCGATCAAAGACATCAAGGCAAAGTATTCCCAATCCTGCACCAACACCACTTCGTCCATTTTAAGACGGCGCGGAGCAACGCCTTCATACCGACTGCGCCCGCGGCGTTCTGTGCGCTGTAAATTTTCATTTTCCACCAGACGCAGGAAGTATTGCTTTTCATAGGGTTCAAGTCCCAGCTTATTGACAATTGACTGGGCTTTCTTTTCCGTCAGCGGCGCCTTGCCATTAAGAATTTCAGTCAAACGTCCGCTGGAAATCCCCAGAAGCTTGGCATAAGAACGTTTGGAAAAACGGGAGTTCTTACTTTTTTTACTGTTGTAGTCGAACAACAGAACATCTTTGGAAGTTGCAAATTTCTGATTCGGCATTTGCCGCGATCCTATAAATACAGGCCACATCCTTCAAGATGGATTTTATATAACTGCTCCGCATAAGTCGGCCAATTTGGAGCATAAAAAGACCGAACAGTCGATCTAGTGCTCCAAAACGCTGAGGCGCGAGAAAGGCCCGCCGATAAGAAAATTACAGAGTGAGGTGGGTTATGATGGTACGTTTGTGGGTCCTCTTTGCAGGAATCCTTCTTACCGGCTGCACATTGGATGCGGAAATGCTTCGCCGTATGGAACAAAGCCTTAAAACGCCCGAAGTGGTTTTAACCAGCTCGTCACAAGATAATACCAATATATCCCCCATTATGGTGAGCGCAGAATTTTCCAGCGAGATTTCAGGGTTCGATGCTGAGGATCTCAATTTGATAAATGGAACCGCCATCATCACCGGATCAGGCAAGAGCTACCTCATCGCCATCACTCCGCAATTAGCCGGAGTCGTCAGCGTTTCAGTCAAAGCCGGTTCCGTTACCGGTACTGATGGATATGGCAACTCACCTTCAAACACCCTGCAAAAAATGTTCGACGATGTCCGCCCAACGCCGCCAGTTATTTCAAACAGTCCTTCGGCTGCCACGCCTGATACATCCCCTGCCATTTCCTGGACCGGAGCCAGCGACGGACACTCGGGAATTCACCATTACGAAATTGCGCTGGGCACAACCGCAGGCTCCGACAATCTGGTGGCGTGGGATATAACTGCAGAATCCTCGAAAACATTTGAGAGTCTGACTTTACAGGATGGCGTAAACTACTACGCCTCGGTGCGCGTGACTGACAATGCCGGCAATGTCAGCACGATCGTCTCCGGCCCCGCCTTTCAGTATCAAGCGCCTTTAACTTGTCCTTTAGGCTATGTCCGCGTGCCCGCTTTGGCTGGATATTCCGCCTCTGATTTCTGCGTGATGAAATACGAAGCCAAACAGGATGGGACCAAAGCTGTTTCCACTGCGGCCGTGGTCCCTTGGGGGAATCTAACTCGTGCTGCTGCCGATGCTGCCTGCAAGGAAAGCGGCAGTCGCTATTCACTCATCACCAATTATCAATGGCAAACCATCGCCCGCAATATCGCGGATGTCGATGCCAACTGGTCCGGTGGTGTTGCCTACAGCGGGGAAATCAGTCGCGGCCACAGCGACAGCACTCCTTTTGATGCGCTGGTCGCCAGCACAGATGACAACGATGGCTGCGCTGGCACCGGACAGACTTGCAATTCCACTGTATATAACAATCAACGCCGCACACATGTGCTTTCCAATGGCGAAGTCATTTGGGACTTCGCAGGGAACCGGCATGAAATGGTTTTGGAAAATGACGGTTTCGGAACTACAAATGTCGGGGGCTATGTTGCCTCCCTTACCGCAGGTGACCGCCGTCAGTCCGATTATGGCAATGACACAGTCTGCGCGGCACCAGCCAGCAACAACTACTGCGGCTTCGGAAAACATAATTTCTATGACTATAACAAAGTGGTGATTCGTGGGGGCAATGCCACCTATGGGGATTCGGCAGGAATTTTTGCGGCTTACATGGGTTATGATCCGGCTTATCCGGTGGGAGGCTCTGTCGGTTTCCGCTGTACTTATAAGTAATAGTTCTGAAACACGAGCATCGGTACATCGTGATGCGGCGAAAAGACAATCTTAACAAGAAATGGGGCAGATTTTATTTGTCGGATAGCAGCTTTGGATAGGAGACTCCCAGTCATATCCCAAAGGAGCGCCATGAAAGCAAATATTTTGAAAAGATCCCTCGCTTTAGCCGCCGTATCCATTCTTTCCACAGGTTTTGCACCTATTACCCCCATGGGGATTTACGGCGACGACAATCGTTCCGATCTGTATGAAGTTCAAAAAGAGGAAGTCCGCGCTGTCGCCGCCTCTACTGCGGCACTTATCGGCAAGGAGCATCTTCAAA
Organism: Bdellovibrio bacteriovorus; assembly: GCF_025558485.1. Lineage (GTDB taxonomy): Bacteria > Bdellovibrionota > Bdellovibrionia > Bdellovibrionales > Bdellovibrionaceae > Bdellovibrio > Bdellovibrio bacteriovorus_G. Next base: position 3,250,118 of record NZ_CP102930.1, on the reverse strand, counting down.
ATAATGATTCAAATGGTTACTATCACAAGGGCTCCACTCTGGGGCATGAAAAAAAACTCTGTCCAGAGGAAAGATTCATTGATCAACCCGCCTTGTCCGACTGCTCTGGCTTTCTGGTGGGCGAAGATCTGTTGGTCACGGCAGGACATTGCATTCTTTCTGCAAATTCCTGCAACAGCTTTTATTTTGTCTTTGATTATAAAATGGACAACGCCCATGTCGGGCCAAAGTTTTCCAGCTATGATGACGTCTATTCCTGCAAAAAAATTATCGAACGCAAACTCAGTGATGCAGCAGACTATGCACTCATTCGCCTTAATCGTCCCGTAAAAGGTCGCAAACCCCTTCGCCTGCAAGCCCGTTCAGCACAGGCCGGCGACACTCTTTACGCCATTGGTTACCCTTCGGGCCTGCCAACCAAAGTCGCTGACAACGCCACTGTCAGAACCTCATATTCTGATTATTTTGTAGCCAATTTGGACACCTTCAGTGGAAATTCAGGATCGGCCGTATTCAATGCGGAAACAAACGAAGTAAATGGTATTTTGGTGCGTGGTGATGATGACTTTAGATACGACAGAGCCAGACGCTGCAATGTCACTAATCGCTGTCCTGACGACTCTTGCAATGGGGAGCATATCACCCATATCTCGTTTATCATCAAGGCCCTTGCAAAAATCAAGAGCGGCACATCTGAATAAAAAAAAGCCCGGAGTGGAAAGAGAGAGAAACCACTCCGGGCAGCCAGTCAAAGAACTATTTCATCGGCTTTGTGTGAACCGCGAACTTTTCAAATTCGCCGTACTCATGAAGTTTGTTATAAAGCGTCTTGATCGTAATACCCAGGTTGTTTGCAGCCTGAGTTTTGTTGCCACCAAAGTGAGCTAACGCTTTCAGAATGTAACGCTTTTCAAGCTCGTGCAAAGTCATTGCCGGGTCATAAGCAATCACATCTTTTTCCGTTTCGCCATTACGGATATTTTCTGGGACATCATTCAGCATGATCATGTGACCATCAGACAGGATCTGCAAACGTTCACAAACATTCTGAAGTTCACGGATATTACCCGGCCACTCGTAACGAACCAGAGCTTTCATCGCTTCTTCATTTACAGAACGTCCACGGTTCAGGTACGCGTGCTGGGAATTGTTCAGGAAGTGATTCACCAATGCCGGAATATCTTCCTTACGACGACGCAGTGGCGGAGCACTTACCACGATTGTGTTAATACGGTAGAACAAGTCCTCACGGAAGTTGCCACGAGTCACTTCCTGATCCAGTTCACGGTTCGTCGCACAGATCAGACGAATATCAACTTTGATTGGGTCTTTGCCACCAACACGGTAAACTTCACCCTCTTGAATGAAGCGAAGAAGTTTCGCCTGAATCGCCGGATCCAATTCACCGATTTCATCCAGGAACAAGGTCCCACCGTTAGCCGCTTCAGCCAAACCGATCTTGCGGTTGTAAGCACCTGTGAAGGAACCTTTTTCATGACCGAACAATTCAGACTCAAGCAATGTTTCGCGAAGAGCACCGCAGTTGATGGCAACAAACGGTTTGTTCTTACGACCAGAACGCTCATGGATAGCACGAGCGATCAACTCTTTACCGGTACCGGACTCACCCAACACAAGGATGTTTGCCTGGGACGGAGCTACGCGGTCGATCATCTTCATCAAACTGCCCATCACTTCAGACTGATAGACGATGGTCTTGTTTTCCACCACTTTGGAAGTTTGATTTGTGTTCCACATAACTTGGTTTGCATTCTGAGAAGAGGGCAAAACAGTCGTTGAGTTGTTTTCGTTCATAGCTCCACCTTTCGGTTTACGTACTTTATTTAAACTTGGGTGGGCGTCTCATTTTGAATATCTCAACTTGATACGCCGCGACAACGCATTGAGTTATAACTTTGGTCGTGTAGTATTTGCAATAAAAATAATGCATGACGTTAACTTTTTTTTAGGGTGTGAGCCCTAATATAGGGATTTTCAGGGCTATGGCGAAGGCATTCAGGCTTTCCGAAAATATAGATAAATACCTGAAATACATGACTTTTATTAAGTCTGCTTCGCCCTTGACTATCAAGCACTACAGCCTGGATTTAAAGCAGGCTTTTGATTATGAAAATCCCTCAGTTAAGTCCAAATCAATTTCGGAGTCCGAATTACTTTCAACAGCACGAGGGGCTTTCAACCACTGGGCGCACCTGTCCCTGGCCTCGCGCAATCGCAAGGCCGCAACCCTGAAGAGCTTCTTTTCCTGGGCTTTCGAGGAAAGTCTGACAGAGAAAGACCTCTCCCTGCAGATCACCTGCCCTAAAGTCCCGAAGAAGCTGCCCCACTTTGTGAGTGTGGATGAGGCACTGGCCGTCTTAAAAAGCTTCGACACCGAAGACAACGTTCCCCTGCGGGAAAAAGTTCTGTTTCTGCTTTTATACGGCGGCGGTTTGCGAGTCAGTGAAGCCTGCAACCTGAAATGGAACGAAGTGCATCTTTCCCAGAAGGTTTTGCGAGTCACCGGAAAGGGTTCCAAAGAGCGCGTCGTGGCCCTGCCCTCACTCACTGTGCAAGTTTTAACGAAGTGGAAAAAGGAAAGTTCCTTCAACGAATATGTTCTGGGTGAAAAACCCCTGAACTCCCGAACCGCTTATGAGATGGTCCGCCAAAGTGGTGTGCGTGCGGGATTGCTGAAGCCTTTACATCCGCATGCGCTTCGCCACAGCTTTGCCACACATATGTTAAGCAGCGGAGCGAACTTAAGAACCCTGCAAGAACTGCTGGGCCACGAAAGCCTGCAAGCCACAGAGAAATACACTCACTTGGGAATTGATCAACTGGCCCGCACGATGGAAAATCTGCATCCCCTCGGCAAAGGCAAATAAGTTCTATAGCGTCGCATGCTCAATGTAATGGCGAACCATCTGTTCCACATTGTACAGTTCGTCATCGACCACCTGACGGTAGGACACGAGCTGATTGGAATCCGCCAGATTGGTCTTTAGGAACGGCGCCATCCACGGTTCGGCATCCACCACCCCTTGTTGCAACAGGAACTTCAGATAGAAATGCATCTTCACAACCAAGGGGTCCTGCGCATTTTCAAGCGCGCGCAAAGTATGGCCCAGAAGGTTGAATAGGAATTCAGAATTCTTATCCCCTTCCTGACTGACTTTGCTGACACACTCAAGGATATGCAAGGCCAGCTCCAGACGGTCATAGTCCGTGCGCAGCCCGACAAAATCATTCACCAAAGTGGCTTCTTGCAGAACATGCATTTTGCCCTCTTCGGAGGACTGCTTATAAGTGAAGCTGACAAAGTGAGTGGGCTCCAGAACGCCGCCGCCAAAGCGCTTTTTACTTTTTAAAGCTCCGCGCGCAATAAAGGACAGCTTTTCCCCTTGAACGGAAATCGCATGCAGAATCAGATCGGATTCTCCGTATTTCATTTTTTTCAGGATAATAAAACGATTCTGCGCCTGGGTCACACATTCCAACTTTGCTGGGATTTGATATCTTCATACGAAGATATCACCGTCTTGGCAAAGTCTTTTGTGTTCAAAAAATCTGAACCGATAATCAGTAACCCGCGCAGCGTTTCAAGACTCGGAGCAGGTTCCCACCAGTGATGAAACATTTTAACCACCGACCAGTGACACATGTTGGTGGTCGCTAGTTGACGCCAGCCTTCCTCCGCAGTCACGCCAAGGCGTTGAAAGATAGTCTGTGCCAGCGCTTCAGCACTGACGTCCTTAAACACACACACCGCCCGGTCAGTTAAGCGCATCTGTCCGGGTTGAAAATAAGGCGTGGCAACAGCAGAAAGATCTTTTTCAACCTGCTCCACCAACAGAGGATTCTGAGTTCTTCCCACTCTGGATTTTTCCAGAACAGAAACAAAGTCCACCCCGTCCCAGCTCATATTGTGAGCCATCATCGATGGAGACCGGAATCTTTCCCCGACAACGGCCACCGCTGCCTGAGGCTCATAAGAACAGAGTCGAACCGAATACGGTCGAATCTCGGAATTGTCATAGAAATGCTGAAAGTGAGAGACACGGAACGAGAAAATTCTTTTCTCGTTCAGCAGACGATCCAACTCCTCGGCAAAGGGATACAGCTCGCCGGTGACGGGATGGTCTTCACTAAACAGAACGAAGCAGGTGTCTTTCTTCAGGCTTTCCACCCACTCTTTGACATCAGTGATTTGCATGTGTGACCGGGTGTGAACCTCGTAGGTTTCCTTGTAGTAGTATCCCAGCAATCCTTCAAACGCGGAGGTCTGCCCCAGAATCACCCCGATGGCTTTTTTGTGAGACATAAACTGAGCTGTGCTTTGCGAGATTTCGTACACAGCCTGTGACAAGCCGTTATAAACACGGGCACGAACCCGTGGCGCCAGACCCAAATAGGATTTAACTTGATCGTTCAATTCTTCCCAGGTTTCAGGGCGCACAACATCGATGAGCATACTGTGATTGAAGATAGCAGATTCTCTTATAAAAGAGAGTGCGACAAAGGTCTTATTTTAAGACCGGCTTTTGAGAAAGCCCGGCGGGGACATTACACTAAAGTGGTTTGTCAGGAGTTCGTTTATGCGTATGCCATTATTTTTTGTTTTGTCCGTTCTGCTTTTTGTTTCTCCAAAAGTTTTTGCCCGGGACCTTTTTGAAGCGCGTGTCTCTTACGGTTTACTGAACGCAAATCCCAATATGGACTCGTTATGCCCCAGTTGCGCCACCTCGGCCCCCAGTGTGACTCCGGCATACGGCTTGGGAGCTGATGCTATTTTAACTTTGCCACTTCCTTTTATTCCGGGGATAGGTTTGCGCTACGAAAACATGGAGCTTTCCACCAGCAAATCCGGCCAGGATCACAAGGCTAATTTCAGTCGAACAGCGTTGCTGCTTAATTGGAGACCCATTGATAATCTGATTTTTGTTGGTCCTGTTTTGACATACGGCCTTTCACATTCAACCGACTATGAAGTCACGGAATTTGGCGTAAAAAAAGCCAGCTTCTCTGCTGGCTCTGCCAAGTCGTACTCCGTCGGTTTAGAGGCCGGAGTCAAACTCATTGGGTTTTCAGTTGGAGCTGAGATCGGCTATCAGGATTTCCATTGGGATGACGCAACAGACTCGACTGGTAACGCACCCAAACAAGATATCAATATGAGTGGGACTTACGGTAAATTTATCCTTGGCTTTTCTATTTAATTATTGAAATCTTGGCACCTCTGTTACACTTAGCAGTAAGAGGTGCCCTATGACTAAAAAACAAATTGAATGGCCAGTGGCTCTGTTCTTGGTTCTGAATCCACTGATCACTTTGATCCTGGCCCCCGTTTATTTCTACTTCTACGGTTTCCAATGGGACATCCTGCTTTTTGCTTTGATTTTTGCTGCGGCAACAAACCTGGCGATCACGGCTGGATATCACCGCCTGTTTTCTCATAAAAGCTATGATGCTCATCCGTTTATTAAGGCCATGTTCCTTTTGGTTGGCGCGTCCGCGTTCCAAGGTTCGGCTTTGAAATGGTCTTCTGATCACCGTCGCCACCACACGCACATCGACAGCGAAAAAGATCCTTACAGCATTGAAAAAGGATTCTGGTATGCCCACATGGGCTGGATGTTCTACAAGGACTCTGTGAATCAGAAAATTCAGGCTCCCGATCTGGAAAAAGACTGGATGGTTAAATTCCAAAACGACTACTACGTTCCAGTGGCTATTCTTACCGGTTTTGCGATCCCGACTTTGATTGGCTGGATGATGGGTTCCTGGCTGGGTGGCTTGGTGATCGGTGGCGGTTTGCGTATCGCTCTGACCCAGCAAAGCACCTTCTTTATCAACTCTTTGTGCCACACTTTGGGCAAACAAACTTATTCCAAAGAAATCTCTGCTCGTGACTCCTGGTTTGTCGCTTTGCTGACTCATGGTGAGGGCTATCACAACTTCCACCACAAATTCCAAATCGACTACCGCAACGGCATCAAATGGTATCACTGGGACCCGACAAAATGGGTGATCCGCAGCTTAAGCCTGATGGGTCTTGCCACCAAGTTGCGCCAGATTTCTCATGTCGAAATCCTGAAAGCGCGCCTGCAAGCAGAAGCCGCAGAACTGACCAAACACGGATTTGCGGAAGAAAAACTGGCTCAGATGAAAGAAAAAATCCTGGAAGCGCAGAACAAGATGAAAAAACTGCGTGAAGATTACGAGCAGTTCAAACTGGATGCCGCTCGCAAACGTGAGGAACTAAAAGAAGCTTACGATCACAAACTGGAAGAGCTTCGCAGGGACATGGAAATCGCCAAATTAGAATTCCAAATGGGAATGAAACAATGGCGAATCTACGTAAGATCCGTCTAAGACTTGACTCAAACACAAACCCACAACTTTAATGGTTGTGGGTTTTTTGTTTTTTGGAGGTCCTATGAAACACATCCTGACATTGCTTTTTAGTCTGACCCTGTGGGCTCCTGCCGTCACTCAAGCCGGTGAATTCGCCACTCAGTTTAAAGCCAAATATCTTCCCAAAAAACTGGCCGCTGTCGAACCGGGCAAAACCTCGAAAAAAGAAATTCTAAAATCTTTCGGCAAGCCCTTAAAGACGGAAAATAACGGAAGCCTGTTGTTCTTTAAAACCGGTGACATTCCCTACGACACGACCATCGAAATCAAGAATGATCGCGTGCAGTCGTTCTATTTCCGTCTTCCCGAAGGAAAAGTTTCTTTAAAAGACATTGAAGCCCAGCTTCCTGAAGCCATCGCCAAAGATGAATCGGAAGAAGGCCACGGTGAGGGCACTGAAACCCAGATCGAACACGACGGCATTCGTCTGGCTGTGAAAAACACCAAGGCGGCCCCTGTCACGTCCTTCTATCAAAGCGCTACGCCTTAATCCCCACGTCTAAAGTAGCCACCAGGCCGGAGCTGTAGCTTCCTGACATACTGGCCATCTGATAGGCCGTACCGTCACTGAAGACATTGTCCGTGGCAAAACTGATCTTGGCAAAATTGGTTTTGCTGGCACTGTACCCGGAAACATTGTTGTAAACCGAGCTGGAGGTCGCCAGCGGGAACGTGAACTGAGAAGTACGCACAATATAGCTGTCATCCACGGCTTCCGCCAGACTGGGGTAAATTTCAAAGTGCACATGGGTCATCCGGCCGTCATAGCAGCCCGGAAAAATCGTCTGAAAAGCCACCTGTCCGTTTGTATCAGTCTGCTGCACTCCGCGCAGATAGGTTTCCTGAGTCACCCCTGAAGAATACATCGAGTACTTCCCGTTGATATCACAGTGCCACAAATAGATGACATAACCTGCCAGCGGTGCGCAGGCCGAATTCACATCCAATAAATTCAATTGAATGAGCAAAGGCACACCTGTCGCCGTGGCTGTGCCGGAATAGCCACCGGAATTCAGACTGCTGCGAATATCGCTGCGGTTGATACCGTTAATTCTAAGAACATTGATGGCACTGTCATCGTGCGCGGGATAAGGCCCGGCGGTTTCAGATGGAATCACCCCGCAGGCTCCCCCCGTGGTGCCATCGCCAGTGTCAGTGCCGCTTCCAACAGCGTTACTGAAGTTGGTCTCTGAACAGCCCAGCACACTGCCCGCCGCTGCTGATCCCAGAATGGCCAAGCCTCCGTATTTGATAAGGTCTCTGCGTGAAAGTCTTTTAAGCTCCATGAACCGCATCCTTTCGGGCACCGTCTTGCACCCTTTGGAAAAGCCTAACAAGGCACTATGGAGCCAGTATGGATGTCCAAAATGAGAAAAGCCGCAAACACCCTGTGCCTGCGGCTTATTATCGATTTAAAAAACAAATCCTAATTATTCACACTTTTTGGATTTGTTATAGAAGAACCAATGGAACTTGGAACGATCCACATTGGGCATTCCATCCACTGTCCGATTTTGATCCAGATACTCACGATGCAACTTACAATCCTGAATACGATAAGCCTCGTTCATCGCCAGCATGTCCTGGAAGGATGGCAGATAACCTTTCTTTTTATAGAACTCAGCTTCCTGCTTATAGATATTTTCTTCCAGAACCTTGGCGACGGCTTCAAACTGCACATTCGTTTTGATGCTGTCCACAGGCATGTACTTAGGCAGGGTGTCCTTCGCCACACCGAACTGACGAACCATCTTCGCAAAGTAAGCCTTCACACTGTGCTGTGGAGCCCAGTGGAATGTATAATCTTTTTCAATCATCCAGCCATACAGGCTTTGCAAAGTCGCATCCTGCATGCGCACCTGACGAAGCAATGGCAGATGGCGATATTCCGCAACAAGATCAAAACGCGGGTCCACTTCGATATCATAAGGGGCAAACAAAGAGGTCTTCGTCACACCCAGGCTGCGTGGATAGTCTGTGTTTTTGAACTTGGTCACAGTACTGCGATATTTTGGAACGATGAACTGACCATTCGTCGCCTTATCGTAAGCCATACGCACAACTTCAGAACAGAACAACGTGGAATAGTCATCGTCGTCCATGGCGAAGTCATAGCGGATGCCCTTCTTTTTATCCAAAGCGGATTTCGCATGATCATACATAAAGCGCGCGGCTTTCTTTGCCACCACCTGATCTGGAGAGCGGAACAAAGCCACGCGGGAATCTTCAGCCTGACGCCATTTTTCCAGCGGAGTGACAATCACACCATACTGAATCAAAGATTCCACCACATACTTTTTCCCGGCTTTGTCTTCACCGACAATCGCCAGGTGAGAGAAGTTGCCCTCTTCATCCGCGATACGCGCGATCATGGCGGAAACATAGGACTTACCACGAATCAGCATCACGTCACCGGATTTAAGTTCGAAGCCTTCAAACTTTGGATTCGTCCACGTGCTGGGTTTTTCATTGATCATGATCGGGGTCTTTTTGAACGTGTAAACTTTGTTCGTGTACAACCAGTCCAAAAGGTATTCTTCCGAGAAGCGCGCATACTGGAAGCCTTCGCGGATTTCCGTGATGCAGTCCTTGTTCAGCTCGTTGCGGGCATCAAAAGCCTGTAGTTTTTCATGCAAAGACACGCGGATCTGGAAGATGGTGTCCAATACCTCAGGCCCGAATTTTTTCAGATTCTCCTGTTCGCCGGGCGTTTTGGGAATGAAATGATCAGCTGGCAAATAGTACAGATAGTCCGTCACTTTATTTACAAAGCTGGCGCAAGTTTGCGGATTGAAGATTTGTGGATTGTTAATATCCGACAGCACTTTCCGGCTTCCTGTGATCAATTCATCTGTGCTGGCGGGATTGCGATAAGACTTAAATTCCGCAGACTTATTCGGGGTGCTGGAACAGGCCGTGAATAAACCAGTTGCCGTCGCAGCAGCCAACAAAACGAGCTTCTTCATAATGTATTCTCCTAATATGACCTTTCTTTTTTCGGCATCCTACGGACCTCACATAACTGGACCTTTGAACAGGAAGTGCCAGTCCCGACCTTAGCCCCCTGTTCTTGCTCCCCCATCTTTACGATAAGAAGCTGTCAAAAATTACGACAAGATTTAACAACTTTGAGGAGACAGCATGAGTGCTCACGGCGCAATGAAACAGGAATTCTTCCAGATCGACGAAAACACCCGCAAGAAAGTCATCCGTCAGGACAGAAATGACGTTGAGCCGGGAACCTGCTTCCTGTCTGTGCCGGGTCGTCAGTTGGAAGTTCTAAATATCAGTTCCTTTGGTTGCGCGGTTTTAGTTCCGGGAGCGGACTATCAGGACTTCCAACAGTGGTACAATCAACATCCTCACATGGAAGCTGATGTCTTCTTTAAAAACATTCAAACACAACATGTGGCTTTGCGCTGGGCCCGTTCAGAGAATCATAGTAAATCCGTAACCGGCGAAATGATCGTGGGCTTTGAGGTTCTGGGTGAACCTTTGAAAGTGGAACGCATCAAAGCTTTGGAAGCCTCTGCTGAAGTGATCTCAGCCCAAACAGACTATGCACAAAATCTGGCACAGCTTCCTGCGGAATTTAAAACTTTCGTGTATGAAATGAAAGACTGGCTGGAAAAGCTAAAAAGCCGCATCGATAAACTGGAAGCCGAATCCCCAGTGGACAACTGGAAAGAGGCTCAAGACTACCGCATGACAATCGCCGATGCAGTTTCTGACTATTTGGGTCACGTTCTGCCGATGAAGTATTCACAAATTCCGGCCTTTATTCAAAACTTCACGCCGGACCAATTAAAATGGGCCACTCAGTTTGCCCGCGAACAAATCGGTCATCTGGTTTACGGTGCACCTTTTGCCAACCGCGCTTACTACAAACCTCGTGGCTATGCCGGGGACTATGAAATGATGAATCACCTGTATCGTGACGAACTGGTTGGAAAAACTCTGTTTGACCAGTGCATGCATAAGTACTTTATCGACGAACCTGCGGGTGCAGCCGTGAAGAATCGTGGTCAGTATCTGTTTGAAAAGATCACTCAACTATTTGACAAGAGCTCTCCGGCCACGCCATTGAAGGTTCTGTCTGTGGCCAGCGGCCCGGCAATGGAACAGCAGATCTTCCTGCAAAACTCTCCAGCCCACTATGGTCGCCCGGTGGAGTTCACTTGTTTGGATCAGGACGAAGAGTCTTTGAAACATGCCCAAAGACAACTGCACTCTGTCGAGCGTTTTGTTAAGTCCGGCTTTAAATTCAAATTCAATAACATGGCCATTCGCAACGTCATCGCTGCGGGACTGCCAGAAACAGACTATGACATGATTTATTCTGCGGGTCTGTTTGACTACTTCACAGAACCTGTCGCCCAAATGGCAGCACAAAAAATGCTGGCTTCCGTAAAACCCGGTGGTCATGTCATCATCGGGAACTTCAGCAAAGACAACCCATGTGTTCCGTTCATGGAGCTGGTCTTGGACTGGCATTTGATCTACCGCTCTGAAGAAGATCTTCTGCGCATGTTCAAGGGCATGGGTTCAAAAGTATGGGTGGAAAAAGAGCCACTGGGTGTAAATCTGTTTGTAGTCATCCAAAAGTAGGAACTTATCCATTATGCTGGGTAAAGAAATCACCACCTCGCAACTTCGTGAGTTCGAGGTGATTGAGGAAATCAGATCTGTTCTTAAGGTCGTCGCCAATTGGATGGCGGTCCCTTTGTTCATGGCCTTCTGGGTCGCGGATCTGATTTACGTTCCCCAGTTCAAATGGCACTTCCTGGCTTTGCGTCTGACAATCATTCCCTTATGTTTCTTAGCCAACAGAGAACTTAGAAAAGAACATAATGCCACTCGTACACAATCTGTCGCGGCCTTGTATGCGGCATTGGTGGCTTTGCCTATTAATATCATGATCTACATGATTCCCGATGTGGGAACCGGATACTATGCCGGATTAAATCTGGTCGCCATTGGCGGCCTGTCGTTCATTCCTTTTTCTTCCACCTTCTTTATTGCAACCGCCGTGGGCATTTATCTGCCGTACTTTATCATTGCGGCTCTTAAGATTCAGGCGCTGACAGATCTGTGGCCTGTGGTTCTGAACTCGTTCTTTATCGTCGGCTCCATTGTGATCTGTTTCCTGATTCGCTTCTTCCATGAAAAGCTTCGCATGCGAGAAATTAACAGCCGACTGGCCCTGAAAGCGGAAATCGCCAACCGCGATAATCTAATTAGAAGTAAGACCGAAGAAGCTGTCCGCCTGAACACGTTAAGCACACAATTCAGCCCGCAAGTGGTGCAAGCCATTCGTGACGGGCGCGTGGATATTGAAAAAGGTGTGCGCAGATCCCAGATCTGTGCCATCTTCGTGGATATTGTAGGCTCTACAGAACGCGTTGTGCGTCTGGATCAGGCTAAAGTGGATCTGGTACTGGCGCGCTTTATGGACACTGTTGTCAGCATCTTCTTAAAGTACGACATCACTATCGACAAGTTCCAGGGCGATGGTATTTTGGCCTTTGCCAATGATCCCATCCGCTATGGGGACTTTATGCAAAGAACCTGTCTTGCCGCTCTGGAGGTCCGCCAGGCACTTCAGCAGGACCGCGAGTTCTATTTGTTGAACTGGAAAAAAGAAATGCAGATTCGCGTGGGTATTTCCGCCGGATATGCCAATGTCGGCTTCTATGGAAACAAGAAATTCTTCCGTTCTTACACTGCCATCGGCGCCCCGCTGCCGTTTGCTTCCCGCCTGACCAATCTGGCGGAACCAGAGCAGATTCTGATTGATTCCGATATTGCCCAGTCCCTGATGGCCGAAGGCTTCCAAGTCCGCAATATCGGCGCGCGCACCATCAAAGGCTTTGAAGACGACACCCACTATGTGTTTGAACTGATTCAGGCACCAGAGGCTCGTAAAGAACACGCCAACTCCGGCTGCCCTCACTGCCCGGACTCCGTCCTGTATCTGGATACAAACGCACACGGGCATTTTGTGATGAAATGCCGCTCTTGCAACTACGAAGCTTCCGAAAACCCAGCCGCCCTGGTCGCCAATTAAAATCCACCATTCCGGCACTGTTGAGGCATTTGACAGGGCTATGACTCTTTAGGCTTCTGACACTTACAGTCTCAGAGTGAGACGCCAGGCTGGCGCGTAAGTGCCTGATAATTGTGGAATCCTTTTTGGCAGGCCTATTGCTTTAAGAAGTACCTGAGGAGGTGCTTCTATGAAAGTGACCACATCCCATTTGTACAAGATGCTATTCCTAAGCCTTTGCTTCAGCATCGGCTGGAACAACCCTATGGATTTTTCCATAGACCTAGCTTCCAAGGACAAACAAGGTCTATCTGCACCTTTTACTGTTACAGTGCCTCCAATTTCCAAACTTGTGTCTGACAAAGACCAGGAAAAGGAAGAGGAACCAACAGAACCCACTCCTATTATTGAGCACGCTCTGGATAAGATCGAAAGTGCCAAAGGATTCCAAAGTCTTTTCGGCTGGAGTGACAACACTGCCAATCGCAACTGCCCTTCCTGTGAAGAGGAAGTTCGCAATATGCGCTACATGCAGTGTAACAAGCAGAATGATTATCTTGAATCCGAAATGGCCACAGCGGTTCTAAGCAAAGGTCTTTTAGGCGATATTATCCGCGCTCCGATTAAGACAAACTCCATCATCAAGCCCGTCTGTATTCAAATGGGTATGAATATGAAGTTCGGAGCCAGCAGCAAAACCTTCCGTGAGTGCTCTGCAAACGGCACATCTCGTCAGGCTTTCCGCCCTTGTATCTCTGAAAACTACTTTAAAATGATCAACAACAGCTTCGAAGCAGTCAGCTCTTGCATGAAGGAATTCCTGGCTCCTGGAGGCAGTGAAGAAACACAGAATCTGGATGTACGTGCAGTCTATGCTTTGATCAACGTTGAATCCGGCTTCCACGTGAACGCTCGCAGTGGTACTGGTGCTGGTGGTATCGGTCAGTTCACAGCCTCTGCCATTCAGGATGTTAATGCCAACGAACTGAATGCCGTAAGAATTTCCCTGGAAGGCAACAAGAATCCTCTTTGTTCCCGTCTGTCTTTGGAACTGTTGGACACGATGACTCCAATGCGCACTTCCAGCAACTATTCCTGTGATCGCACGGCATTGAAAAACGGCAACCCAATGAAGAACATGATCTATACCTACGCTTACCTGAAAGGTATCAAAGCGGATATGGACATGATGATCTTCAACAACAAGAACTATAAAGCCAAGTTTAAAATGTCTGAATATGACCTGAATAAGATCAAACGCGCTTTGATGATCTGGTCACATAACACCGGCCCGGCCGGCACATGGACACCGGCAAAAGCTTTGCTAAATACATTCTATCGTGGAAAAACCGTGACTGACGCGGATCAATTCATCCAGCAAATGCAGCAGTACATGCAGAAGTTCCCGGCCAGTGCAAATAAGTCATCCGCACGCCGTAAAGAGACTTCGCACTACTTCCCGTCCATCACTAAAACTTTGAATTCAATCGAGCAATCTGTCGGAGGTGGCTCATGCGTAAACTAATTATGATCGCGACAATGATTCTAATGAGCAGTTCAGCGTGGGCCTTCCAGGATTTCCAAACCTATCAGGCCACGGACAAACTGATTGAAAGAATGCAGATCGAAACCAATCTGCAAAGAAGACTGCGCATCATGGAAGCTTACAAAAACTTCCTGTATCAGCGCCTGAACACGATCGAAATCCCTGATCTGACAGAAACTCCGGACAATGACCCCCGTCTGGAAGAATACCGAAGTCTGACAGAATTCGATAACTACATCAGTCTGATTCGCATGCGTCAGGTGGATGCAAAAACCTGCACTTCCACGAAGCTTCACATTGAGCGCTCCACCAGTCGCGATGGCGGGGTGGTTCCGGAAGCTGTCGAGGCTTTAAAAATTCTTTCAGCCCTTTGCAACACATAACAAAAAGGCGGGTCCCCCCCGCCTTTTTTATTTTATAACGAAAATTCCTTTATCAACTTGGCAGCAATCGGATTGTCAATCTTGCGATCCGCGGCCATCAGCCAGATCTCTTCATAAATTCCCTGCAAAGTGCCCAGCACCACCAACTTCTTTTCCTTAATAAGGTCCGAGGCCGCCAACTCAACAATTGGAATCAACCCCACACCTTCCTGGCCCAGAAGCTTCTGCAAACTCGTATCCTGGGTTTCAGCAATACGGTCCACGCGGATTCCGTTGACGGTAAAGTAATGCTCCAGATCACGGCGCAAACGACTGTGAATCGTCGGGAAGATGAACGGCTGACCTTCCAAAGAATGCGGGAATCCCCGGCGCAGATGCTTGAACTTCGGCGAAGCACACACCACCACATCCAGTTGCGCGATGGACTTTGCAAACACTGTCTGAAAATCCACATTGGGCGGATAATTGGACAGTAATAAATCAATCTGGTGGGCCGCCAGCTCACGCAGCAGGTCGCCTCCGGCCCCCTCCAAAACTGACACTGCACAATTTCCCTTCTTATACGCCTGCATCACCACTTCCAGAATGATCTGTTTCGGCACGCTATCCAGGGCGCCGATCTGCACATGCACACGGTTGTTCTGCATCCGATCGTGCAGAACCTCCACCATCTCAGAACCCAATCGAAACACCTGATCGGCGTATTCAAAGGCGATACGCCCGGCCTCTGTCAAAAACAGCCTTTGCTTGCGTCTTTCAAAAAGATTCTTCCCTAAAGACTCTTCCAGTTGCTTTAATTGAGTACTGAGAGTCGGCTGCCCCATATTCAGTTTTTCCGCCGCTTTGGCAATCGTGCCCTCTTTGGCGATCACATAGAAGTAGTGCAAGTGATGATAGTTCAGCCATTGAATTTGATTTTCGATTTTAACGGGCATGTCATACCTCATTGTTTTAAGCGATTAACTTGTTAAAGATTATCTAATTTTTAAAATAACAGGAAGCCTTTATACTGCGTTCTGGAGGTTCAACTGTGAACGAAGTTCTATTATTCCCTTTTGCTGATTACTGGTGGTTCTATGCGGGCTTTGTGGCCTTCGTGTTCGCCATGCTTGCCCTGGATCTGGGCGTATTCCATAAACATTCACATACGGTAAGCTTCAAAGAGGCCACTATTTGGTCCATCGTATGGGTAACCATCGCAATGCTCTTTAACGCGGGTCTTTACTACTACACCCTGATGCGTTTCCCGGAAACCCCGGCCATCGCCAAGCAGGTCGGCCTGGAGTTCCTGACCGGTTATGTGATCGAAAAGTCTCTCTCGATTGATAATATCTTCGTCTTCGTCGTTGTCTTTAGTTTCTTCTCAGTTCCCTCCAAGTACCAGCACCGTGTTTTATTCTACGGTATTCTGGGGGCCCTGGTGTTCCGTGCGATCTTTATCGCCCTGGGCTCTGTGCTCATGCAGTACCAAGCGGTGGTTCTGATCTTCGGTATCTTCCTGTTGATCACTGGTGTGAAGATGATGTTCCAGCCAGACAAGGAAGTGGACCCTTCCCAGAACTGGCTGATCAAATGGCTTAAAAAACATATTCCGGTTGCGGACCGCATGCATGAAGATCACTTCTTCATCAAAGAAAATGGCGTGAAGCTGGCGACTCCGTTGTTTATTGCTCTGGTGTTCCTTGAATTTACGGACATCATCTTCGCGGTGGATTCTGTGCCTGCGATCTTCGCCATCACTAAAGAGCCTTTGCTCGTGTTCACGTCCAATATCTTTGCGATCCTGGGCCTGCGCTCTCTGTACTTCCTGTTAGCTGGTGTAGTGGATAAGTTCCATCTGCTGAAGTATGGTCTGGCTTTGGTGTTGATCTTTGTCGGCCTTAAGATGGTTTGGTTGAACAAGTTGTTCGGTGGCCACTTCCCGATCGGCATCTCTTTAGCAGTGATCTTCACGTTTATCGGTGGCTCGATTGCCGCCTCATTGCTATTCCCGAAAAAAGAAGCATAACTTCGGGTCTGCTGTAGCATTAATTGTTACTGCGGACTGGACAAGCCCTCTAAGATTGGTGATCATATTCTTAGGGGGTTTTTTATGACTAAAAGACTGTTCCTGGCTCTGAATGCGACCGATCCTTTGGCCGACACCTTTCTGCCGACCCTGAAAAAGCTGAAAATCAATGCAGACCGCCGAGATATGACCATGAAATGGGTTCCTGTCGACAACTACCATGTGACGGTGACTTTTCTGGGGGATACTCCGGAAGAAGACATCCACAAGGTGGCGGAAACTCTGGCGGAAGTCTGCACACACTTTGCCCCTTTTGAACTGAAGATCGAAGACGTTGGAGCTTTCTCCCAAGAACACGATGCCCGCGTTTTATGGCTGGGAGTTCAGAACAAAAGATATCTGGGAGAATTCAAAGAGGCTCTGGATCAGGAGCTGGTGGCAAAGAATCTGCTGACTCGTGAAGAGCGCAGCTATTCCCCTCACCTGACAATCGGACGCCTGCGCAATCCTCGCAGTGTGAAAGATATGATTTCGCCCTTTAAAAGAAAGAGCTTCGGCAAAATTCAGGTGGACGAGATCGTGTTGTACGAATCAACACTGCAAGGGGCTTTCCCTGTGTACAAGCCCCTTGCCCGATGTAAGCTGACCGGAAAGGCCAACCTAGCGGATGGCGTTCCCGTAAAGACGGATATAGATATTGCTATCACGTAGATAAATCGTCACATCAAGCTCCTCCCCCCTGAAAAAAAGCCCCAACCGTCAAAATCTTAGACAGCAAGCCGTGTTCACCAACCGCCTAGTCCTTTTTCTTGATGGCTCCCATGTAGGAGTATTGCCATGGACGGAAGGCCATCAACACCCCGGCGTCCACCACCGACACATTGTGCTCGATTTCGTAGCGGGACTCTTCCTGCATATCCATCATCAGGCGCTCCAGCTTGGCTTTGTATTTTGCAAGCGTCGGCGTGCTGATTTTAATCAGAGTGAAGCGAATATAATCTTCCGGACGGAAATCATAATTCAGATAATTGGATTTGGTCTGATCGAACAAAGCCTTGCCGACAGGCCCGTCACGGCGGAAACGCAGGAAACCCTGACGCTTCAACTTCACTTTATCACGCGGGTGCAGCTCAATCAGATTCAGACGGTCCAACTGGAACAGATACTTTTTCGATTCCGAGCCGGGGATCTGATATTCCTTTTCGATTTTCTGCGGTGTTTTTCCCTCTTGCAACATCATGTAGTAATGCAGCAGGCGTGCATTTTCCGCCAAAGCCTTTTCCTGTTCGTCATTTAAGATCATCGGCTGGTTGGCTTCTTCCAAATTCGCGGACTTGACGATTTCAGAAAAGCTTAGGTCCGCGATACGACAGATCTCCTCCAGTCTTTCAAGGCTGAGACTTTTGCTGGAAAGGATTCTTTTAACGCTAGATTCGCTCAGATCCAGAGCTTTCGCCAGATCCCTATACAGAATGTTCTTCGCTTTTAAGGATCGTTTCAAGGCATTCAAAAACTGGTCAACCTGTGACATCTCAACCTCCAAAACCAGAGTATCGTATTTCAATACCTCAATCAAGGGTATTGAATATCGACACCATTTTGCCGATCCTAGGGATAACAAAAGGAGGTCCGCAATGAACTTTCTTAGGACTATTTTCGCTCGTTTGACAGAACAAAGACCGTTCTTTTACAGCTGGGAACAGCGGGCTTTTGAACGACGCCAAGAGCAAACCTTCGGCTCGGCCCAAACTTCTTGCAGAGTCTGGAAGGATTAAATACAGTCCTTCCTTAAATGCAAACTGCGGCCGAAAACAATCTCCTCTATAAGCGTCCCCTTTGGTATTACATCAAAAACAATCCCCGCGCCTTCGGCCTGGGGATGCTGTTCCTGTTGTTAACCAATGCGCTGGACGGGGTCTATCCTCTGATCATGAAAGCCGCGATTGATCAGATCGAAAGCCAGGCCCCACTGGGCGCCATCGGCAAAACCTGCTTAATCTTTTTGGCCATCATGAGCGGACTGGCGATCACCCGCTATGGCTGGCGCGCCAACTTTGGCCGATTCCATACCTATGCCGCCGAACACATCCGTCAGAAAATCTTCCGCCATATCACTTCACTGGGACCGAACTTCTTCCACAAAAATCCTGTGGGGGAACTGATGAGTCTTTTAACCAATGACGTGCAGTCCTTCCGTCAGGCGATAGGACCGGGCCTGCTGATTCTGGCCGACGGGATTATCATCATTGCCGTGAATCTACCTATTATGATTTCCCTGAACTGGGGCTGGACCTGGAAGACTCTGGTTTTTCTGCCCGTGGTGCCTTTCCTGATCTGGAAGGTCATGCGTCTGATTCATCTGAACTATAAAATTCAACAGGACCGCTTTTCCGAACTGACCGGCGTGGCCCAGGAAACTGTCGGCGGCATCCGCGTGATCAAAAGCTTTGCGCAGGAAAAAAATCGCACGGATCTTTTCAACGGTGTCAGTGCCGCCTTTGAAAAAGCCTGCAACAAAGTGGCGCGTGTGGATTCGTTCTTTATTCCGGTTATGGAATTTGGCGTGACCTCTGGCAGTGTCATCCTGCTTTTTGTCGCCAAAGATGATCTGTATTCCGGGGCCGTGACTTTGGGAACCTTCGTGGCTTTCCATCGTTATATCCAAAAAATGGTCTGGCCAATGACAGCGCTGGGAATGGGGTTTTCCAATTTTCAAAAAGGTTATGCTTCATTTGATCGCATCAAGGATGTTCTGCAAACCGAAACCGATATTCCTGACCAGGGTACAATCAACATTGAAAAATTCCAGACTCTGGAATTCAAAAACGTGTCCTTCAAACACCGGGACAGTTCTGTCTATGTTCTGAAAAATGTTTCCTTCACTTTGAAGGCCGGTGAAAGTCTGGGCATCATGGGGCCGGTGGGATCAGGTAAAACAACACTGCTTCACCTTCTAACCCGCATGTATCCCCTGGAAGAAGGACAGATTCTAATCAACGGCCATCCGATTGAATCCATCACACAGGAATCGCTGCACCGTACTTTCCTTTTGGTTCCGCAAGAAGCGTTCCTGTTCAGTGAAAGCATTTCCGACAACCTCAGCTTCGGTCTGACAGAACGCGCGTCAGATCCGGAAATTCAACGCATGACTGAAATCGTGGATCTGACCCGCGAGATTGATTCCCTGCCACACAAGTTTGAATCCCAACTGGGTGAACGCGGCGTGAATCTTTCCGGCGGACAAAAGCAACGCCTGACCATTGCCCGCGGAATCATTATGAAAACACCGGTTCTGGTTTTGGATGATTCCCTGAGTGCCGTGGACACGCGCACGGAAAAAGCCATCGAACAGGAACTGCGCAAAAATCACGGCGCCATGAGCCGCATTATTGTTGCTCACCGGCTGTCTTCCTTAAAAGGCGTCGATCATATTCTGATCCTGAAAGAAGGTCAGGTCGAAGCCTGGGGCACATTCGATCAGGTGCTGCAACAAAGTCCAACCTTCCAAAAAACCGTGCAAATCCAGGGAAAGGGGGACCACCATGAATAATGACAACTTCATGAATGAGGACCTTGTAAAAACCAAGGTCACCTATCCAGTCCTGTTCAAGCGTCTGTGGCCCTATGCCCGCCGTGAAAAAGCTTTGCTTTTTACCGCGATCGTGGCTGTGGCTGGTGGCGCTACCGTGGCCCGCCTGATCCCTGCCCTGATCGGATATGCCATTGATCACGGGGTTAAAGACAAAGACTATGAGGTCTTCACCAATGTGGCTTTTGCCTATTTGGGACTGGAAGTCCTGCGTTCGCTATTTTCTTTTGGCAATGCTTATCTGTTTCAGGTTTTTGGCAATCGGATGCTGTTTCATTTGCGCGAAGACCTAATGAACCACGTGCAGCGACTGCCCCTGCAGTTCTTCAATAAGACTCCAACCGGGCGCATTGTCACGCGCCTGACCAATGACGTGATGTCTTTGGGGGAACTCTTCACCGAAGGAGTGATCTCCGTCTTTACCAACACCGTGATCATCGCCTCTGTGGTGATTGCCCTGGGGTTGATTTCCTGGAAGCTGACCTTGGTGTCACTGATTCTGGCGCCGCTGTTCATCTGGGCGTCGTTTTATCTTTCCAACAAGATTCGTGATATTTTGCGCGACCTGAAAAAGAAGCTGTCTTTCATGAATGCTTTTATCGCGGAAAACCTGAACGGCATTAAGGTGGTGCAACTGTATAATCGCGTTGGCAAGAATCGCGACAAGTTTGCAGCTCTTTCCCATGATTATCGTGATACGCACATGCGCTCGATCCGGGCTTATGCCCTGATGCAGCCAATTATGAATCTGTTCAATGCCGTGACAATCACTTCGGCTTTGTACTTCGGCGGATATTTAAGCTCCCAGAACGCCATTGCCATTGGTTCCTTAGTGGCGTTCCTGATGAACATTCAGGACTTCATTCCACCTCTGCGTGAGATTCTGGAAAAATACCAGCAGTTCCAGAACTCTTTAACCAGTGCCGAACGCATTTTCACCCTGATGGATGAACCTAAAGAGTTTGAAATTGAACAACTGACCAGTCGGGGCGCCTTGCGCGGGGATCTGGAAATTCGCAATCTGAATTTCCAGTATGAAAACCACCTTCCGCTGGTTTTGAAAAATATCAATCTAAACGTCAAAGCCGGAGAATCCATCGCCTTGGTGGGCCGCACTGGCAGTGGCAAGTCGACGTTTATTTCCCTGCTGCAAAGATTCTATGATGCCCCGGAAAAGACCATTTTTGTGGATGGTATCGCTCTGGAAAGAATCCAACGCGAGGAAATCCGCCATCACGTTGGCGTCGTTCAGCAGGATAATTTTATTTTCCGCGGGACGATTCGCGACAACGTTGGTCTGGGTGATCCCCGTATCCATGAAGATCAGATTCAAATGGCCTGTGAAAAAACGGGTTATATGCAGCTGCTTCAGCGCACTGGCCGCAATCTTTCAAGCCCGGTGGCAGAACGCGGGTCTAATCTGTCAGTGGGGGAACGCCAGTTGATCGCCTTTGCGCGCATTCTGGCCTTCAATCCCGATATTCTGATTTTGGATGAGGCCACCGCCAATATTGATTCGGAAAGCGAGCACATCATTCAGGATGCCACCAAAGAAATCACCCGAGGTCGCACCAGTATTATCATTGCTCACCGCCTTTCCACGATTGAACAGTGTGATCGCATTGTCGTTTTAAATCAGGGGGAAATCGCGGAAGTGGGATCTCACGAAGAGCTGATGAAAGCCCAGGGGATGTATTATCAGTTTGCCTCTTTGGGAACAAAGTCCCCGCTTTTCGCGGGAAAAAGCGAAAGCACGACCTCATAGCTTAAGACAAACTTAATTCTCGCCACCGGGACAGTTTATCTCAGCTTCGAGAACGCCCCTTCTGGCGGGAACAGCCTCCTGTCCCGTAAGGGAGATTTTGATTCGGTTTGTTTTTTATTTTTGCGACCCTTGGGTATTGTGAAAAAAACATCCAAATCCACCGGAAAATACCTGAAAGACAAAAGAACAGCCCTGGGACTTTCACAAAAAGACGTCAGTCAAAGTCTGGGCTACACAACACCACAGTTTGTTTCCAACTGGGAGCGGGGGCACAGCTATCCCCCCGTGCGCATTATAAGAAAGCTCGCAGAGATCTATCGGATCTCTGCGGATGAACTGTTTGAACATGTTTTGTCAGATATTATCTTTGATCTGCGCCAGGAATGGAAAAACAAGTTTCATTCGCGCAGTTGATACGAAGGCCTAATTGGCCTCTCGTGGTTTGAAGTCCACTTTGATGGCCGCGTCCGCTGCTGGAACGGCAGAACCATAGAAGCGGACGGAATTCGAGGCTTCCAGATATTCCCAGCCATTTTCAGAACTGCGTGGGACCTTCTGACCATTGATTGTCACCGTGATGGATTCAATCACAGGCAGCTTGGAAAGCTTAAAGTCTGTCAGAATTTGGAATATGCGTGAACGAATATTGGACACCGATGAAGCCAGATTCGTGCTGCAAATGGATTCCTTCACCCCGCCAGACACATCGGCCAGACCAATATAACTTAAACCCGCCGAAGCAAAATCATTGAAGGTCTTGCACTGTGAAGTCAGACTCAGCACACCGATAAAGCTGAACATCCATGATCTGCTGCCATCCACCCAAGGCGTTTTAATACCGTCCAAAAAATCAGTGTAATAGGAAATGCCCGCTGAAGAATTGGACTTGCTGAAATCATCCTCATCCGACAAAGCCACAACCACCAAAAGAGCGTCGTTACGGAAGAAGCCTTTTCCTTCATTGGCCAGATAGCCCGAGGACAGAGCTCTTTCCATGGACTCCAGACCGCGCTCCAGATTACTGCCTGCCTCACCCACGATCATGCGGCTTTTCAGGTTGTTGATCAAATCCGGTGTTTTGGCCGTCACATACTTGGGAGTGCCAATAAAGCGACCGCCGTCGGGATTGTCCCCGCCCATGCTGGTTGTCACCACAGCCATATGATAATCCATTTTCAGGGAGTTCAACTTCGTCACCAGATCCGGAATCTGCTCACTAAGGCGCTGCTGATGTTTCAGCATGGAGGTGGAATTATCCACGATCCACAGAATATCGACTTTGTTGTTATAAGTGATGCTTTGACCGAAGTTGTCCTGGGATGGTGGCAGATCAAATGCCACATTCTGCTGGCAGGCCATGAACAAAAAAGAAGTTACGGCCAGCAGGGAGAATCGAAAATCCATTTTCATCATGGGAAAATCCTCTCAAAGGCCGCTTTTATGCAGCCTTCGTCGTATAGTTCTTGATAGATTCGCGTGCAGACTGACTGAGTGTTGTGAATTTCACACCGTATTTCACAGGGTCCACCGCACTGCTGCCGTCTTTGACATACTGTTTGCTGACGATCTGGCAGACAGCATTGAACGGTGGAACACCATCCCCCGGCTGAAAATGCAGGAACAATGACTGCCCCGGCTGCAAGTTCGGGGTATCAATCAAAACACCCGCACCTCCAGCACTGATTTCCAGAGCCTGACCACGGAAAACTGTTTTGTTGTTATGAACAATCAGCGAAGCACCGTAAGACGCACGCACATGGCGACGACGGAAAAAGATTTCAGCCACGTCGGCTTCCTTGGATTCTTTCATCACACGAATTTTGTCCGGAGCAAAGTCCTCGACTTCGGCAACACGCTTCCAAGCCGGAAGTTTGGAGTGCCAGATATAGTCGTATTCAAACAAAGCTTTTTCCTGAAGCATTTGGATCAGCTCCAACTGACAGAAAGGACCGTAGTTATTACCTTCCTTCAGAATGAACCATTCCTTATCCTTCAGAAGATGCTTGTTTAAAGAGAGTGCTGGCGTCACCTGTGGACGAGTCGCTGGTTTTTGGGCCAGCTTGGCTGAAAACTCGGGATGTTCGAGCAACATCACCCATTCACCCATGGATTCATCATAGATGTAATCAGTCCATTGATTCTCTTGGGACTCAATCTTTTTCAGCACCGTCTCAAGATTGAACGGACCAATATGAGTGCCATTGTTAGAAAGATAATACTGTTTTCCCATGCTCTCGTTACTCCTTATGGGGCCTATCGGCACAAACAGGACCTGACTTAACTGTAGGAAATTAGACAATTTGTTGGAAATTTGTTTGAAGTATTTTGTCGAAATTGTCGACAAATAATTAGGTTAAAGGGTTCCTCATGCTTTCCCGACAAGATTGCTGTCAGTTAAGAATGCGGACCTTTTTAATCAATTAAGAGTTTATGGTTTTTATACAGAAGAAAGAAATGAAACAACGTAAAAACATCCTAATCGTTGATAACAACTGTGAACTCGAGCAACTGGTGAAAGAACCGTTGCTGAAGCAACTTGAAAACTCAGGTGTTGCTCCGATTGTCGTTCGCGCCAAAGATGGGGCCGAGGCGGCCATCAAATCTGAAAACCAGAAATTCGATATGGTTCTTATTGATACCGAAGTCCCGCGTCTGATGGATGGCGGTTTCGTTTATGGTATTCATACTTATAAAAACACCCAGGATGCGGATCTGATCGTGATTTCGCATAAAGACGCTTCGGACTTACCGGAAAGTCTGCGCTCTTCCCGTATATTCAAAAAACCTGTCGCGCCTGCTGAACTTATTAATGCCATGATTCGTGTACTGAATGCCGAACATCACGGCACGGCAGTCCGCGAACCAGCCACTGCTGCTGCGGCAACAAAGTTTGCGGTGGATGTTCGAGTGATCAACGCCATTATCAAAGCCACAACCCATGTACTGGGACAATTCGGTTGTCCTGACGTAAAAATGGAAAAAGCCGGTCCCAAATCACCGAATGATCCGTTTATGGGGGAAGTTTCCTCTGTAGTGGAGATTCGCAGCCAGGCCTTCCAGGGACACTTGTGCATTTCCTTTGATAAAGGCAGCTTCCTGGAAGTCGTGTCCACCATGTTAATGGAAGAGCAAACCGAACTAACATCTGATAATCAGGATGCTGTCGGTGAAATCAATAATATTATTTTTGGTAATGCCAAAGCAGAAATCAGTTCTTACGGCGTTCAATTGACTGTGCCCAAGGTGATTCTGGGACTTGGTCAATCCATCCCCTGCCCGCAAGGAGCTGCGGGAATGATGATTCCGTTTGCCACGGGCAAAGGGAAATTCTATATCACGGTCGTTGCCCTGCCGATGGCGAAAGTCGCCTAGGTCAGTCCTACAGCCTGCTTCCATTCGGCAGTGGGTTCAATCAGCTTTCTTTCTTTCATGTCAAACAGACCAAACGTAAACACCGCTTCACTGGCGACGGTTCCGTCCTCTTTGACCATCTGCTGTTTCATCTGACCGATCTTGCCCTTATAAGCCAATACTTCCAGAGTGATCGTGATAGCTTCACGCAGCAAAACCTCCCGCATGAACTTCAGATTCACTTCGAGAATGACAGGCCCCTGCTTCAGACGTTGAATGTCCTTAAAGCCAAAGCCCCGGGCCGTGATAGCTTCCCAACGGGCCTCTTCATACAATGCCAGATAAGTCGCATTGTTCATGTGCCCCAAAGAGTCCACATGATGTTCCTTGATAACAACCTTGTATGAATTCAATGCTGACATAAAAACTCCTACTTCAAAGCTTCACGAATATGGGCCGAGGCCTGATCCAGTGCCCACACCACCACCGCAATCACCGCGATGATGCAACCCACTTCGCGCCACATCGCCTGCCCCTGATACTGCACCAGCATGGTGCCAATACCACCACCGCCAACAAGGCCGATGATTGTCGCCATACGAACATTGATGTCCCAGCGATAGACCGTAAATGAAATATAAGGCAAAAGCACCTGAGGAACAATCGCATACCAAATCGTCTGAAGTTTATTGGCTCCCGTGGATTCAATCGCCTCAATCGGACCTTCTTCGACTGATTCCACCATCTCTGAATACTGCTTCGCCAGCGAGGCCACCGAATGAATCATCAAAGCCAGCATCCCCGCAAAGGGACCAATCCCCACCCATACGGAAAAGATAATCGCCCAGATCAAAGCTTCAATCGAACGCGTTACATTCAAAAAGGTTCGCAGAACAAAGTACACCACTCGTGCCACTGGCCCCTGCATGATATTTTTGGCACAGACAAAACTTAAAACAAAGGCCAGCGGGATCGCCAGGCTGGTTGCCAGAAAGGCCATAAAGATGGTTTCGACAATATTTAAAACCGCCCGTGGCAACACTTCCCAATTTGGATTTAAAAGTCCCTTGAACAGACGAACGGCACCAGCAAAGCCATGTTGATCAAAAAGTTCAATAAATGAAAACTCGGTCTTCACCACAGCAACCACAAACGCTGCCAAAAGAGCCACCAACAACTGCCACTTCCAGAACAGGCGATACCACGCGCGGTCCTCAGGCTCAGCCGCCGCCAAAGGGCCGAACAGCACCGCGCCCAGTGTATTTACACGCAGTCTGGTCAAAGCCCCACTCAGAACACATCCCAAAGCAAAGAAAATCAAAATCCAAACACTGACGATTCCCAGTTGCAGCAACTGTTCTTCCGTGGGGGCCAGCACCGCTGCCGTCAGAACAGACAGCAAGAATCCAAAAAGCACTCCGTCAAAGATCGTTCGGCGCAACATCCTGAGCCCCTTCTCCGTAAATACGACGGAACCATTCCTCGGTGATTTCATCCGGGCGACCGCGGAACACGATCTCCCCGTCCTTTAAAGCCACAACCCGCGTCGCATATTTGCGAACCAAAGAAAGAAAATGCAGATTGGCAATGACTGTGATCCCCAGCTCCTGATTGATCTTGCGCAGATAATCCATCACCACATGGCAGGTTGCCGGGTCCAAAGAAGACACCGGTTCATCTGCCAAAAGCAGTGTCGGTTTCTGAGTCAGGGCCCGGGCAATCGCGACTCTTTGCTTTTGGCCTCCGGAAAGCTGATCGGCGCGAACAGGTGCCTTTTCCGCAATCCCCACCAGACGCAAATTATCCAGCGCCTGACGTTTTTCCTCGGCAGAGAAAATGCCCCAGAAACTTTGCCACAAAGTCTTGTCCGCCAGACGGCCCATCATGACATTTTTCAAAACACTTTGTCGCGGGATCAGATTGAAATGCTGGAAGATCATGGCCATTTGACGGCGCACTTCACGGATGTCCCGCACATCCTGCATTTGACTGACGTCTTGACCCTGAAAAAAAATATTCCCCGAAGTCGGTTCTTGCAGCCGGTTCAGACAGCGCAACAACGTGGACTTGCCCGAGCCGCTCAGTCCGATAATAACCAGAAATTCGCCCTGCTGAACTTCAAGATCGACATTCTTCAAAGCCTGCACGCCATTGGCGTACGTTTTAGAAAGCTTTTCGACACGCAGTAAAACTTCAGCCACAAATCACTTCCCCTCAGGGGCCAGTTGGCGAAGCATTTCGCGGACACTGTCGTAATCACTGTCCGTGGCCTTTTTCAGGTTGGTCGCCCCCAGCATCAAATCCAAAGCCTTTTGTCCTTCCGGAGTCGCTGCAAACTGCAACAGCGTATCGACAATCTTTTCCTTCATTTCCTCTGGCATATCCTTGCGAAATGCAATCGGGTCATTAGGAATGGGTTCGGACAACTCAATGATTTTTACTTTTTGTTCCACATCCGGATACTGGGTCTTCACCATACGGCGTGCATCTTCGATCTGCCCGTTTTGTGGCGGACTGTAGTAAGTCGCCCCCGCATCCACCTGGCCTTGATAGATCATCGTCACGACCGAATCATGCTTCATTGCAAAGACCGTGTCTTTGGGTTCGACCTTCAAATCCTTCAACGTTTTCAGTGGCAGAAGATACCCCGACGTGGAAGCCGGGTCCACAAAAGCCACTTTTTTTCCGTTCAGATCTTTCAGGGTTTTAATTTTGCTGTCCGCCCGGGCCAGGAACTGAGACTGATACGTCGCGGAGCCATAACGAATAACGGTCAGGCGTGCCTCAGCACCAAATCTTTTGTGTGCCAGATAGTACCCGTAGGTATTGATGGCCGCCATATCAGCGCGATTGGTTCCAAAGGATTCCACCACGGCAACAAAGTTCTGTGGAATTGTGATTTGAAACTTATAAGGAGTGTGTTTTTCCAGATAGTCCTTCAGGACTTTGGAGTTGTCGGTCAGTACGCGGGCATCCAAGGCCGGTACTAAATGAAACTTGATGGGATTTTCCGTTGTGCCCAGTACATCTTTCTTAAGGTGACAGCCACTCAAAATCGTTCCGAACAGGACCCCAATTAGAAAGAAATTCCTCATGCTGTTTGCCTCCGCCGACCATTATACTGTACATTGAGCCCATATGTTAGAGCAGATTCTTGTCAATATTCAGGACCTCTCCCATCAGGGAAAAAACAGTCTTGTTGTCTTCGACCTCGACTCCACCCTTTTTGATGTCAGCCCCCGTCTGGAAAAAATTCTTCTGGATTTTGCGGCGTCTCCGCTGAATCAAAAACGTTTCCCTGAACAAGTGGCCCTGTTAAAAAATATCAAAACCCTGCGCTCTGACTGGGGTATCGTGGGTGCCTTGACCCGTGCCGGACTGGATGGACATCATCAAGATTTCCAGGATGCAGTCCGCGCTTATTGGCAGAAAAGTTTCTTTTCAAATCACTATCTGCAATTTGACCGGCCTTATGAAGGGGCCGTTGAATTTGTTAATGCCGTTGAACAAGCCGGAGCCCAAATCGCCTATTTGACCGGACGTGATGTCGAACGCATGGGGGCCAGCTCGGGAGAAGTTCTGGAACAGTGGGGGTTCCCTCTGAATGAACAAGCCGAGCTTGTGTTAAAACCTCATCGCAGCATGGACGATGCCCAGTTTAAAACCGACTGGTTCCTGGCGGCTGAAAAGAAAAATTATGAAACGATTTACTTCTTTGAAAATGAGCCTGTGAATCTGGTGCATCTGGCTCAACACTGTCCCAAAGTTCAGATGATCTTCTTTGAAAGCACCCACGCCGGCAAAGCCGAGCCACCTGAGGACCTGCCACGGATCATGAACTTCCTTCTGAACCAAAAGGAGTCTTAATGCTTTATGTGGTCGCCACTCCTATCGGAGACGTCAGCGAAATTTCCCTGCGTGCCCTGGAAATTCTTAAGAACTGCGACGTTGTTATCTGTGAAAGCACCAAAGAGGCCTCCAAGCTTCTAAGAGCGCACGGCATTTCCGGAAAAACTTACGAGGTGCTGGATGAACATTCCACACCAGACGATAAAATGGCGCTGGTTCCCCTGTGTGCTGAAAAAAATGTGGCTTTGGTTTCTGACTGCGGAACCCCGGGTTTTTGCGACCCCGGTGCAGATCTGGTGCGCCTGTGCCGCCAGAAGAATGTGCCGGTAAAATCTGTTTTAGGAGCCTCGGCACTGATGGGGTTGCTTTCCCTGAGTGGTCAGCGCATTGATGAATTTGTCTTTCGCGGTTTCCTTCCTGCGGAAAATGAAGCACGCGCGCGGGCTTTGAAAGAGCTGACCAGGGAAAAGCGTGCGATCATTGTCATGGACACACCTTATCGCCTGAAAAAAACTTTGAATGATATGAAAGACCATTTTTTCCAACGTCGTTTTCTGCTGACGATGAATCTTTCACAGGAAGAAGAAGTTGTTCTGGAAGGCTCCATCGACAAATTGATTGCGGGGCTACGGGCTGACAAAGCTGAATTCATGCTTTTGATATATCCGGTTTAAATCCATGCGGCAGGATCTTTCCCTTCCCATCGACAGCTTTGTTCCTGAGATTCAGAACTTGATGAATCAGGGACAAAACCTTGTGATCACCGCCGCCCCAGGGGCTGGCAAGACCACCCGCCTGCCCCCGGCTTTATTAAAAGTCACAGCAAAAAAGATCATCGTCCTTGAACCACGCCGAATGGCGGCGATTGCCGCTGCTCACCGTATCGCCGAAGAAAATGGCTGGCAGGTCGGTGAAGAGGTGGGCTATCAGGTCCGTTTTGCCAATAAGACCTCGGCAAAAACCCGATTGGTGTTTATGACCGAGGCCCTGCTGGCCCGTCAGATGATCGAAGACCCGGAACTTGTGGATGTGGAGCTGGTCATTCTGGATGAATTCCATGAACGCTCCATGCATGTGGATCTGGCACTGGGACTGCTGCGTGAACTTCAGGAGCTGGGGCGCGATATTAAAATTCTGGTGATGTCCGCGACGTTGGAAGCTGAAAAAATTTCCGCCTATCTGGGAAATTGCCCGGTCGTCAGCGTGCCCGGAAAGCTGTTTGAACTGGATGTGCGCTATCAAAAAGGATCACAGGTTCTGCAAACCTTTCCGCAGTTCTTTGATTCTGTGGTTCAAACAGTCAAAGAGGCACAACTAAATACCAAACACGACATTCTGGTTTTCCTGCCCGGTGTGGGGGAAATTGATCGGGCGAAAGACGCTTTGCAAGTCTGGGCCGACAGCAAAGGCCTTGAATTGGTTCCTTTGCACGGATCACTCAGCCTGGAGGATCAGCGTAAAGCTCTGAAAAAATCGTCATCTCAGCGTGTGATTCTTTCCACCAATATCGCGGAATCCTCTGTGACTTTGGATGGCGTGAACACCGTGATTGATTCAGGGCTGGCCAAGAACATGAAGCAGGATCATCGCACCGGCTTTTCCCGTTTGGAGCTGGGACGCATCAGCCTGTCCAGCGCCATTCAGCGCGCAGGCCGGGCAGCCCGGCAGTTTCCCGGCATTTGTTATCGTATGTGGAATAAGATGGATGAGCTGTCTTTCGGAAAATCCGAAGTGGCCGAAATCCAGCGCGTGGATCTGACTGAAAGTTTATTATTCCTCAGCGCTCAAGGTGTGACTGATTTTGAATCTTTTAGCTGGTATGAAAAACCCCAAAAGGTTGCCATAGAAAATGCACTTCGTTATCTACGCATTTCCGGGGCCCTGGATGAAGGAAATAAAATCACGGCCTTGGGGCGAAAACTTCTGCACTTCCCACTGCCCGTGCGTCTGGCCAAGCTGATGCTGGTGGGAATGGATTTGGGTGCCAGCGAACTGGCTTCTGAAATGTCCGCCCTTCTGCAAGAGCGGGATATTCTGCGCAAAGAAGCCGTGAACGCTTTTCTGGGGGACAACTTAGAATGTGATCTCAGCGCGCGGTTAGAAACCTTGCATCAGTTCCGCCAGAGCAAAAAAGCACCAAATGGGACTCACTATTATTCTTTGCAAACGGTGGATCAGTCCGCGCGACAAATTCTGGAATTGGCGCGTCGTCTGCAAAAAGAGTCCGAGCCTGTTCAGGGGCTGAAAAAAGATCAGCAACTGGCGTTAATCAAGAAAATCATCTTCACCACCTATGCCGATCGGCTGTGCCGCCGCCGCGGGAAAACAGAACGCGCGCTGATGGTCGGTGGCCGCGGTGTGAAATTACAAAACGAAACTCTGGTAAAACATTCTGAATTCTTTGTCGCCCTGAATGGCGTTGAAGGAGCCGAAGCCGAAACTCTGGTCAGCCTGGCCTGTGGTGCGGAAAAAGATTTTATTCTGGATCTTTTCAAAGACAGCATTCAGAAAAACAAAGACGTGGCCTTTATCGAGGAAAAGGGGCAGTTCTTTTCGCGTGAATACCGGGCCTTGTATGGCCTGTCACTGGAAGAGCCCAGCCTGACGACAGCCTCCAGCACAGAAATTGCGGAAAAGCTTCCCCAGATTCTGACCGACAGGTTTGATCTGGCACTAAAAAACAATGAAGCTCTGGCCCACTGGTGGGAACGTTTGGAATTCCTGCACCGGCATGAGCCCCTGTCTGTGGACTTTGAAAAAATTAAAATGGAAGCTTTCACACAGGCCTGCATGGGCGAAAGCAAAATGCAGACGGTGATGGAAAAGGATCTGTGTTTCTTCTTTGAAAATGTTCTGCCCTTGGATGTCGCGCAGACTTTGCGCAAAGAGATTCCCGACCGTATCGAAGTCCCCAGTGGCAGTAAAATTCGCGTGATCTATCCTCCGGACAAGCCTCCTTATCTGGAAGTTCGTATTCAGGAGGTTTTTGGTCTGATGGAAACACCGAAGGTTCTGCATAAAAGCATTCCGGTGACGCTGCATTTACTGGGACCGAATTTCCGCCCGGTGCAGGTGACTTCCAGTCTGGAAAGTTTTTGGAAGAACGGCTATCCGGAAGTGCGCAAGGAATTACGACTTAAATATCCCAAACACCAATGGCCGGAAGACCCCGCCGATGGAGTTCCGGAAGCCAAAGGCCGACGCCGCCAATAAATCTCATTTCGATACCCTTTCAAAATTTGAAAGACTCTTGAATTAAGTTCCCTTGTCTAAATCCGAAAAATTCTCTGGCGCCATCGCGCTGGAGGATCTATGAAAATGAAGTACGTATTGTTGACGCTGTCTCTGTCGCTATTGGCCGCTTGCAGTCAGGAATCCAAAGTCCGTTCTGCTGCAAAAGAGGAGATTGAAAAAAGCTATCACGAACAGATGGCTAAAACCTACAAGGGCAGTGAAAAAAGCAAGGTGTGGACTGAATACATTAATTTGGTAAATTCTAAATTCAGCGTTGAAATCGTTGATGTCAAAGTGGATGGCAACAAGGCCGAAGGCATCGCCAAAGTGACAACAGCTGAAGACAAAACAGCCGGGGGGCTTGCGGTGCTGTTGATGTTCGCCGCAGAAGGCATGGACAAAAAAGGTCAAACTTTGGCACAAGGCTGGGAGGAATTAAGAGCCCAGGACAAACGCACACCGGCCATGTCTGACTTCCCGACAGAAACCAAAGAGATTCCTTTCACTGCGGTGAAAGAAGACACCTGGAAGGTGACGCCGAAAAAACCACAAGCGAAAACCGCTAAAAATTCAAAAGGGAAATAGCCCATAAAAAAAGGCCTCTGAAAGAGGCCTTTTTCATTTGAGTTTAGTGAACCTTCATTTCCGTGGGAACGGCTTCACAGGCACAAGCGGCCTGTTGTTCCTCCTGCGCTTCCAAATAAGCCAGAAATGAAGCTGAACGGAAAGCCAGATCGTACAAAGTATCCATGTCGATCACGAACTTGTCGTCGCCGAATTTAACGGCCACCCAACTCTCGGTAATTTCTTCGAAGGCGATTTGTTCTGCCTCGATGAACTTCGATGTTTTCATTAGCCCCTCATTGAGTAGTAACCGATGACCAAACCCGGTTCGAAAGCAAATGGAACTGCTTCCAAGGTCGGTTCATCTGTCAAACGGCCCTGCTCTTTACCCGCAACATCCTCTTTCACCATGAAAGAAGGCAGCGGCAGACGTGGAGTTTGTTTTGCCTGAAGATAAACCTGATTGTCATAAGCCTCAGAGGTCAATGCGATCTTGTCGCCGACTTTGATGATTTGAGAACCGATATTCACCTTTTTGCCATTCACCAGAACTTTTCCGTGAGACACAAGCTGTCTTGCCGCCGGAATGCTTCCAGCAAAGCCCATGCGGAACACAACGTTGTCCAAACGTTTTTCCAGAATGTTAACCAGAGCCTCAACCCAGTTGGTGGCTTTGGATTTCTTGGCTTTATTGATCAAACGACGGAATTGTTCCTCGCGCAGTCCGTAGTGGAATCTCAGCTTTTGTTTTTCCTCAAGTTGCAAAGCGAATTCAGAGTACTTTCGGCGTTGCAAGCCGTGCTGACCTGGAGGATATGGGCGTCTTTCCAGAGCGCCCGCCTTCCCCATACCGGGAAGTTCGGTCAAAAGTCTTCTCTGTCTTTTAAAACGTGGTGTTTTACCTTGTCTGTTCATAAATAAAATTATCCTTCACTGTCGTGCCGTTGATTTAAAAGGACTCTGACAGAAAGAACAGCAATTCATGATTTTCCAACAGGAATGAAAGCGCGAAGAAAACCGACTGAAAAGAAACTGAGACTGCAAACGAACTGAAAACCAAAAATTTGAAACTTGAAAAAAGCTTTGCCCGTCTCAGAGCCTCAGCTGCAAGGCGAGAGGAGGAAGAAGGCGTACTCCCTTGTACGCCGACGACGAACAACGAAGCAGATGAGGTTCTGAGGCGGGCAAAAAAAAAGCCGGTCAAAAAGGTTCGCTCTTTGTGAGTGAGCCTTTTTCACCGGCTAAGGTTGGTCACTTACCAACCGGCCAAACGGCGACGACGACTTCTTTTTCGAACTGGAGCACTTGTTCCACTGCTCTCCCCTTGATGGGTGTTCGAAGCTGGTACCGTCTGGATAGCTTCTGTCTGCTTCATAGCCGAACTCCTTTCGCCTAGATTAAGAACTCTCTTAGTATCGCAGAGAAGCGCAGCGGCATGCGAAGCTTTTAGTGTGAGGAATGGGTCATGAAAATAGGATGAGAATATTCAGGACTTAAAAAGAGGCTTCACGACCCACAGCGGTCCGATCAGCAAGAACTGTAAGTCTTTGAAAAACGAAGGTTTTTTTCCTTCGATTTTGTGGCCAACAAATTGTCCGATCCACGCCAGAACAAAGATCAGGACCAAGGGCCAGAATGGAGAAACCACCTGACCGAGCGCGTAAATGAGAATGTAACTCAGGAACAACTGTCCCAACATCACCAGAAAGGCCCGGCTTCCCAGGGTTAGGTACCACCCCAAAGCCAGGGCAATCACCAGTTCACCGAGCTTCAAGGGTCCCAATTGCACAGGAATTTGCAGCAACAAACCCACGATGGAAAAGAAGATCAAAGGAACACAGACCTTGTGAATGATCTGATTGGTGGGATGGCGGTGACTGTCTCCGTACTCGCTAAACCATTGTTCCAAAGTCTTCATGTGTTTTACCTCTGTGTTGCCAGTGGACCGACGACGGTGGAACCGGGCGGGACATCGCGAATCACCACGGCGTTGGCCCCGATCATTGCTCCGTCACCAATTTCAATCGGTCCAAGAATCTTGGCGCCTGTCCCAATCAGAACCTTATTGCCCACAGTGGGATGGCGTTTGACCGGATCGAACTTCAATCCGCCCAACGTCACACCGTGAAAGATGATGCAGTCATCACCAATCACAGCCGTTTCCCCGATCACAACCCCGAAACCGTGGTCGATCACCAAGCGCTTGCCAAGAGTGGCGCCGGGATGAATTTCAATCCCCGTCAACCAGCGGGAAATCTCGGCCACAAAGCGCGCCAGAAAGTATAACTTCAGAATATAAAAATGGTGAGCCAGACGGTGCAAGGCAATCGCCTTCGGGCCCGGATACAACAGACCGATCTCCCACAGCGATTTTGCCGCAGGATCATAGTTCTTATAGGTTCTCAACAGCTCCAACACACGGGACATCATTATCAATACTTCTCACTCATATCATCGAGCAGGAAATAGCGGTCGAACAGTTCACTGTATCGGGACCACTTTTCCCCGGAGCCGCGCTCGTTATCCATGATGGTTTTCACCGTCGCAACCTTACTGTCGAAATCATCGACCATTGCCACAACCATCGCTTCCAGGAATTTAGGACGCTTCGGAGATCCGTATTCCAATTTGCCATGATGACTTAAGATAATATGCTTGCAGATGTCACGCAGTTCCTCAGAGAAGCCCAGAATACGAGAAGACTTTTTATCTATCAGCTCACAGGCGATTTGCATGTGCCCGATCAGACGGCCCCGGTCCGTGTAGGAAATACCATTGTCATACGACAGTTCCCAGATTTTACCGATGTCATGGAAGATCGCTCCGAACAACAGCAAGTCCCGGTTCAGGAAGCTGTAATGCGTCCCCATAAAATCCATGATCTTGCAGATGGAAAGAATATGTTCCAACAAACCACCCAGCCAGGCATGATGAATGGACTTGGCTGCCGGAGCGCGAAGAACCATTGGACGGATTTCAGGATCTTCCAAAGTATCCAGCACCAGTTGGCGAAGATAATCATTCTTCATGGTCCGGACCATTTGCAGCAGTTCCACCATCATGTCTTCAGAATTGCGGGCTGTGGCAGGAATAAAGTCCGCCATGTCCACGGTGGAACTTTCCACTCGCTCCAAACGATGCACGATCAGTTGCTTGCGATTTTGAAAGATCTGCACCAGACCTTTCACTTTCAGAATATCGCCCACTTCAAATTCACGGGAAAGTTCATCCACCCGGTCCCACAGACGCGCGTCAATGCTGCCAGTGGCATCACCCAGCTGAAGCCCCATAAAAGGACGTCCGTTTTTGCCGACGGAAACATTCTTTTCCTTCACCAGAAAAAGAGAGTCCACATTCGATTTATCCTGAAGACTCTGAACTGTTTGTCTTTCCGGGGTGCGCTCATCCCCTCGGCCTGCATCTTTTTAAAGAACTCATCCGTAATATCAAAAAATTGATTGCAGCCCGCCCCGAACACTTCACTGCCAATACGGCGTTTGCGGGCCTTGCTGACGAAAAGAACTTTTTTCCCGGCGGCATCAGTAAATGCCGGAAATTCAAAGCCGACATAGAAAGTGCCACGTTGGCCGGTGATAAAACGGGACAGATCAATCGTGCCGCCCCCTTTGGGTAAAGCAATTTTCAGAGCTTCGCCCTCGACCACGCCCGGATTTTTTTCCACTAAAAAGACATTCACTTCTGAAAAAATCAGATTCTTGGAACCCGTCGCCGCCCCTTCCGTTGCAGGCTTGAATTCCATCAGATCCCACGCCTGACGGGGGACTTTCACTTCCTCGGGAAGGTCTTCGGATTTAATCTCGTGATATTCAGATACCTGATAGCCGGGTTCCTTTGTGCAGGCACCCAACAAAAGAAACATCCAGATACTTAAAGCCTGGACGGAACGTCTCATTACTCAGACTCCAGTTGATCCCTCAACTCCAGCAAAGGCAGATAGTTTGGTTCTGCCTGCAAACCAGCCCGGACATAATCATACGCCATAGGACGATTATTGCTCTTCATCATAACCCAGGCAAGACCATACAAGGTTGGTGCACTTCGCTTGTCAGAACTGTAAATGTGTGTATATGCAGTCTGCGCACAAGCCATGTCCTGTGTCGTGATACAGATGTCACCCATCAAAAGATTTTTCACAGAGATCTGAGACAGCTCTGG
Organism: Bdellovibrio bacteriovorus; assembly: GCF_025558485.1. Classification (GTDB taxonomy): domain Bacteria; phylum Bdellovibrionota; class Bdellovibrionia; order Bdellovibrionales; family Bdellovibrionaceae; genus Bdellovibrio; species Bdellovibrio bacteriovorus_G. The sequence goes on along the minus strand of NZ_CP102930.1, from coordinate 3,213,190 downwards.
CATTTTCAAAATAGCCAGTGCTTCCGGCAAACGCCCCACTTTGGACAGGTAACTGGCCTGCGTGATCAGAACATACGGATCCTTAGGTGCTTCAGCCAAAGCCTCCTGCAACGTTTTCGAGGCATCAGAGTCACGATTCACTTCCATCAGACAGATGGAACGCAGGGCTTTTAGCTCGGCATGAGGCGGTTGTTTTCTGAAGGCTTCTGCACAGTACTTTTCCAGATAGTCCCACTGGGTAAAGCGCCATTCCACCTGCAATGGATGAATGTAGTTGCGCGCCTGCCCCGGCATTTCTGCCAGGAACTGCACAACCGCACGGTTCACACCGTCCACATCCCCCATTAAACTTTGTGCGTACACCAGGAACAGCAAAAGCTCCTGACGAAGATAACCGGTTTTCTGGATATTGGCTTTGATGTCAGCCACCAATGTGCTTAAGAAATTCGGTTCATTCACCGTCTTGGCATATTCCACGGAAGCCATAGCTTTTCCGAACAGCGCCAGCACAGATCCCGGATTCTTGCGATAGATCGAATCAAAGTCGCGCATCGCCTCGCCGTAATTTCCTTTTTTCAGCTGGATGATAGCCAGATTTAAAAGAGCGGAAATATTAAACGGCTCATGTCCGATGGCTTTTTGCAAAGTGTCTTCGGCCTGCTTTAAATCCCCGTCCATCATGTAAGAAACAGCGATACCCAGATAAGCATCCACAATTTCAGAGCGACTGCGGTTTTCCTGAACCAGGGCTCTTTCCAGAATACGACGGCCCATCAGACTTTGACGGTCTTCGGAAATAAGCACTGTCGCCATCTGAACCTGGGATTCCATATCCGGTTCTTTCAGCTTGGAGGCTCGTTGATAAGCTTCCAGGGATTTTTCATACAAACCCAGGGATTTGTAGCGCAAAGCATGGTTCATCAGTTCGTCATAACCCAAAGCTTTGTTTTTGTCTTTTTGGGTCAGGATCACGAAGACAACCCCGACTACCACCACGGCGGCTCCCAACAGGGCCCAGCGCATGAAGTTGGATTTGCCACGGATTTTATCCTGCAAACGGGAATCACCGGAAGCACCATAGCTTTTTGTCACAGTGGCCGTTGCCGTGGATCGACTTGCCGGACTTTGCGGAACCGGAGTCACATCCTTGATGTCACGAATAGGCGGCGGAGTCAGATCCAGATTTGGCACCGGAGTCGGTGTCAACGTCATCTCATCCGGAACCGGCAGAATATCCGTGCGGGTCATGGTGTGATGAGCGATGGACTGGGTCATCGTTTGTTCAGAATTATTATCCTGCTCTTCACGGATATTTTTTACGATTTCCATGAACGACTGGTTTTCGCGGATATAACTCCAACGGCCATCAGTCTGGCGAACTTCGTCAATAATTGAGATTTGTTTAGTACGCAACTGTTCGGTGACTTCAGCAAGAGTGAAGGGGCCAAGAATCCTCGTGGAAGATTTTACTAACCAGTTCTTCTCGATGCTGCTCACGTTGTCACCGTTCATAAGTTAAAAAGGCGCCTTGGTTAGAAGTAGTTTAAGATCGTCGTTCGTCAGGAACAAACCCGCCCCCAAATAGCCCGATCTTGCACCCTGCTGATCGAAAGCATCGTTGATCCCACCCGTGATGTAAATACCGCGATACAATGTATAGGACAGGGAGCTTCGTACATTTGTGTGGCTGAACTGGAAGGCCTCAGCCGTGAACTTCAACTTACGACGGAAGAAGAAGTAGTCGATACCAAAACCACCGTTGTTTTCAATCACGCCGCCTTTCAGCGTCAGATCCCAGAAGTTCTTGGCGAAAAGAGCCGTGATCTTAATTCTATTTTCGTAAGTTTTCTTTTCAGTGTAATCACCAGGCCCCACTGTGCCTGCCCCCGGACCTGTGATCTGAGTGCGGGTTGTTTCAACCACACCGGCAGGATCATCCACCACACCAATATAATAGTAACGATCCAGACCCGGCTGGATCTGCACACCGATATGAGTTTTAGTCGCACCGACTTCGCCCAGATACTCGCCGCGGAAATCAAATGCTGTCTGGATACGGTTGGCTGAATCCAACATCCCGCCCAGACCGTCGATCGCCGACGTCAGGCTTTCGGAAGTCTGTTCGTCACTGATAAGTTTACCCAACGCCCCTTCACCCTTGTTGATACGAGTGGTGATGTCGTCCAGATTTTTTACGGAACTCGACAGACGTTTCCAGGTCTCTTTCAGACCGGATTCGCTCTTGTCGTTCATGACCTCTTGCAGGTTGGCCGTGATATCATGAATATCATCCACGATGTCGCCGATTTTTTCTTTGTTATCTGTGGTCATTTGCGACAGATCACCGGTCAGGGTCTCGATATTTTTCACAATACGGCCCAGAATATGGGCGCGAGTGCCGTCTTCAGAAGTTGCCTCCTGAAGATTACGGGCCACTTCTTTCAAAGAGGATGTCACTTCGGAAACCTGACTCATCAGATTTTCCAAAGAGCCACCTTCACGAATGCTCAGGATCTGGGCGTTGTCCTCTAAAGGAGGATCGGTCGGAGACCCCGGATACACCTCAACGTGCTTGTCCCCCAAAATCCCCTGAGCCTTGATTTCAATGGCTGCGGAAGTCGTTAAGGGAATTTCGGATTTCAAAGTGATATCGACGCGGGCCATACCATCCTGCAAACGGATGTCTTTAATAACCCCGACAGGAATACCAGCAGAACGAACCGCCGAGTTTTTCACTAACCCGCCGGCATTTGGCAGAAGGAACCAGGCTTTTTTAGAGCGCCCAAGATAAGATGGATCGTCGCTGACCTGCATAGACATGACCGCGATGAGAGACCCCACCACGATCACCATTAATCCGACTTTAAACTCAGCTGCACGAAGCCAATTCATTGATGTTTCATCCCTTTATTCACGAACCTCTTCACCAGTTCAATATCGGTGTTGAAGAAGTCCTCTGGAGTACCAAATAACAGAACCCGGCCACTATCCAACATCGCGATATGGTCGGCAATCCTAAATGCAGCGGACAAATCATGGGACACCATGATGGAAGTTACACCCTGCTTTAATTTATGCGTACTCAGAATCAAATTATCCACCATTTCAGTCAGAATGGGATCTAAACCCGTGGTCGGTTCGTCATAGATCAGAATTTCTGGATCTAGGGCGAGAGCTCGGGCCAGACCTGTTCTTTTCTGCATTCCACCACTGATCTGACTTGGAAGTTTATTATAATGTTTGGACTCCAAACCGACCTGATGAAGCTTTTCCTCGGCTATACGAAGGACTTGGGCCGGCTTCAGATCACGGCGGTGTTCAAACAGCGGAAAGCAGACATTTTCCAGAACCGTCATATCGTCAAACAATGCCGCCGACTGAAACAGGACGCCGAAGTTACAGCGAAACTTGGTCAAAGCGTCCGGAGAAAGCGTGGAAAGATCGGTCCCCAAAACTTCGATGGTTCCGGAGGTCGGTTTAAACAAACCCAGCAAGTGTTTCAGCATCACGCTTTTTCCGGTTCCGGAAAAACCTATGATCGCGGTCAGACTGCCTTTGGGAATCTCCAGATTGATGCCCTTTAAAACAAACTCGTGTCCGCCATCGAAAGACTTCTTCACATCTCGTAAGGAAATAGCCGAATTTGACATTAGGAAATCCCCATCAGGTTGTAGAAGACACGGATGATGTTCGTGACGAAGTAATCCAGAATAATAATACCCACCATACTTTGCACGACCCCTTGATTAGTCGCCTCTCCCACCCCTTTGGCCCCACCGGAGGTGTTAAAGCCACGGTATGTGCACATCACCGCAAAATAGATCCCAAAGACCATACCCTTGAACAGACCTTCATTGATATGTTTGATTTCTATAAAGTCAGCGATCTTCTGCCAGAACACGGCTTCATCCAAAGAAACCAGTTTCACGCACAGGAACCAGCTTCCCAGCATCGCCACAAAGTCAAACACCGCCACCAGCAAAGGCATGCAGATAAGTGCCGCCACCAAACGTGGAGAAACCAGATATTGCTTGGTATTCACACCCATCACATCCAGCGCATCAATTTGTTCATTCACACGCATTGTACCCAGACGAGCGGCCATGGCCCCACCGGCACGAGCTGCCACGATCAGTCCCGTCAAAACCGGACCCAGTTCACGCGTGATCCCCAGAGCCACCGTTGGTCCCACCATGTTCACGGCATTGAATAATTTAAACCCCAGATACAACTGGAAGGAAAGTGCCAGCCCGGTAAAACCACCGGTCAAACAGATGATCCCAATGGATTGATTTCCGATAAACTCCATATGACGGATGATTTCGGAAAAGCGCGATGGTTTGGAGAAAATCAAACGCATGCTTTCGTTGAAGAACAAAATAATCTTCCCCGTGGAGGCAACAAAGTCAGACACCGTACCAATAAAGTACCGTCCCAACCCAAATACGGCTCTGTACAGTTTTTGCGACAGAGTCATCGTTTATCCTCCAATTTCTTCTGCAATAAATCCGGAAGCCACCCCGGTATAAACACGCGGCACACGTTCACCCACACTGGTCAGCATTTCCCAGGTGATCGTGTGCGCCTGCACAGCCAGTTCTTCCGGGGAAAGGAAAGTACCATCAGATCCGTAACCAAACAAGGTCACTTCCTGATCTTTAAACCCCTTCAAATCCTGCCCCTGAACAACATCGGTCACATCCAGCATCAAATAATCCATACATATATTGCCGACCAAAGGAACTTTTCGGCCTGCAAACAGCACCGAGGACTGATTGGACAAAATACGATGATAACCGTCAGCATAACCAATTGGCACTACAGCAATAACAGATTCCCGCTTGGCCGTCCAAGTGCCTCCGTAAGAAACTGTTTCACCGACACGCAGATGTCGATAGGTCGCCACATGGGATTTCAGACTCATGACAGGCTTTAGGTCCACGAAGTTTTTTTGCACCAGTGGGTTATAACCATAAATCAAAAGCCCCGGGCGCAGCCCCCAGTTCTGCAAAGCCAAAGGATGATCCGCCGGAAGCCCCTGATCCTTTAAAAGCATCGCACTTAAAATCCCCGCACTGTTCAAAGCATGACAGAAAATTTCAAACGGCCTGAACAGTTCGCTGACTTTATGAAGCGCACGCAGCTGGCCGGCACTGAGCCCTTGTGGGTCCACAGCATCTTCGCCATTAAACAAATGCGTAACCAAAGCTTTCAAACGAATTTTTTTATTCTGCCACAGACGATCAAAAAGCTTTTGTGCCTCTTCCGGACGGAACCCCAGACGGTTCATGCCCGTATCAAACTTCAAATGAATCCCCACCGGTCCTGTGGCCGCAGCCTCCAGATAATCGATCTGTTCCCACGAAGTCACAACCGGGGTCATATTATACTGAAGAATCTTTTCAGCACCTTCGCGGTCAAACCCCCGGAAAACCAGAATCTCGGCTTTCACACCGAAGTTTCTAAGCAGCAGCCCCTCTTCAATCAGACAGACACCCAAATGACGGATACCCAGAGTTTCCAGAAAGCGCGCCAACTGTACATCCCCATGGCCATAGGCATTGGCCTTGACCATCGGGCACAGGAAAGGCACCTGCGGAAAAGACCGCTGCAGCACCTGTATATTGTGCTGAAGATGGTCCAGATTGATTTCCGCAAACGTGCGTCGGTACATTTCCATTCTTAACTCTATTCTGCGCTCACTTCAAACTCAGGTCGGTGAGTTTCCGGTGCTTTATACAAACAAATCTTATTCCCGCCCTTGTCCGTGATATGCATCAGGGCCTTGGTTGCTGATTCATCCAGTGTTTTGGCTGAATCACACAGGGACGGATACTCGCTGACACCCAGACTGACAGACACTTTCATCCCGTTATCCAGGAACGATGTGCTTTCAATAATCCGGCGCACGCGCTCGGCTCTTAAGGCCGCCCCTTTTTTAGGGCAATGTGGAAGAATCATCGCCAGCTCATTCACTCCCGTGCGGCAGGTGACATCATTGGTACGACTGGTTTTAGCAATGATCGTTGCAACGCCTTTTAGCAACTCATCTCTTACGGCCTCCCCCAAAGATGACTCGATCTCATAAAAATCATCCATGGAGATTTTCACAACCGACAAAGGCTGCTTCAAACGGCGTGCGCGGGACACTTCATCACCCAGCACTTTTTGATAGTAATTGCGGTTATAAACCTCGGTAACAAAGTCCGTAACTTCAAGAGCATCGACTTTCTTTTCCAAAGAAAAATTCGAATAACACAAAGACAGCAGGGAAAATTCCTCGCCCATCTTCGTGACTTCTTCCGCCGGCAGATTTCCGGAATAAACAAAAACACCCTCCAAAGAACTGTGCGCATACAGCGGCAAAGCTTTGGGAGGATTGAAACGGAAGGCTTCCACCAGCATGTCAGAAAAACGCGGCGGCAAAAGCCCCACGGCCATCTGACTGCTAAGTTCCTTCATGTCGCCGGATTCAAGCTGCACACCCACACCCTGGATATCCGACGCCGGAATGCCACTGGCATGAGTCGCCACAAACGAACGCACAGACGGAAGGAATTTGAAGAACACACACAGGTTCCCCGGAATCTGATTCAGATATTTTTGAATCAGATCCTCTTTGCTTTGTGCGGAACGATAGTCCCCGATACGGGTCGAAAGCGCCGGGGCCGGATTTTTTTCCGCTTCGGCCTGTTTCATGCTTTTCACAGCCGCTTCATGAACTTCGTCCATGCGGGCCTTGGTGGTGTTTAAATCATCAAAAAGCTGTTCGTTCTGATAAGTCAGATACAGTTTTTCACAGGCGCGATCCACCGCCCAGACCAGACGGGATTCCAAAGCCGCCGGATCATCCGAAATCACATCCACGAACCCATGCCCGTTATACTGCGCCAGAATATCGAACTGCCCGATCGCACTGATGGCGATAAAACGGATCTCTTCGTTAATCTGCTGAACCAGCGTAACGAAATCACTCAGACTGCCACCCAGGGCTGCCGTGGAGAAAATCAGTATATGGGGCGCGTTCTCTTTAAGTCTTTGCTCCAGCATTTCGGGGTCTTGAAAGAAATAGGCATCATAGCCTGCCTGCGAAAGATACACTTTCGTCGAAGCCCCGACATCCACATCCGTGGTGAAGACAAAAACCGTAAACTGAGAACTATAGTCGCGAATGTTCAATTAAATCCTCTTTCCAGGGCGACGAATTTCAACATGGTAACTGTCCAGCTTGGAAGTCTTAACCGAAGCTGCCGCTTTCGGAGGAACCACAAAGTTCACCGGCGTCAGCTCATCATCCAAAGCATCCATTTCTGCAAGGCTGGCACCCGCCGCAGGCTCTGCTTTTACCGGAGCCGACTGGATTTCTTCTGGCGCCACAGGGATTTGTTCTTCAACCTCGACTTCCACTTCAACCTCTTCTTCCTGAACAGCCTGATCTCCCATAAAACCATCAATGAACGTCAATTCATCTTCCGCTGCCGGAACTTGTTTTTTAACTTTCATTTTCTTCACAACTTTTCTGGTTGTGACCTCTTCCGACGCCACTTCCGGCAATTCCTCCAGAAGGTTGTCGATATTCACATCCAAAGGCGATGTCGCAGCCGCCTCAACCGGAGGCTGCTGGGATTCTTCAAAGCTCGCCACCGCTTCGGCGCGATGCTCGGATTCCAGTTTCAGGCTTGGCAGATCCTGCATGACGATGACTTCCTCCTGAACTTCCGGCTGTGGTGCCACCGGAGCCTGCATCGCAGGAACCCCCATGGTTTTCTTAAACAGGATCATCACTTTCGTACCCTGACCACGCTGGGATTCAATGTGCACATCAGCGTTATGTTCTTTCAAAATTCCAAAAGCCACTGACAAGCCCAGTCCCATATGATTCTGGAAGGAGCGAGTGGTAAAGAACGGATCAAAAATCTTTGCGATGTTACCCGCTTCAATTCCCTCACCACAGTCCTCGATATTCAGATGCGTGCCGCCTTCGTCCTCGAAGATGTCCAGCTTGATTTCTTTTTTTGCCATACGCTCCATGGCTTCCACAGAGTTGGTCAGGATATTCACCAACGCCTTGGTGACCGCATCCACATCCATGTCCTTGGCGTAAGCGTCCTGGAAGTTTTTGGTCACTTTCACGCCTTTTTGCGAAAGCACCGCATCCATTTCTTTCAACGCACGTACAACAGGGCCCTCGACACGAACAGCATTTTTTTCTTTCACTTCCTCGCCGGCATAACCCAGAAGCTTATCCAGCACACTTCGTGCGGCACGTGTTTCACGCAGAATGGATTCCGTGCTTTGTACGACTTCGCTGTCAGGTTGTTTGGCCAGAATCATTTGCGAATAACCCAGAATGGAAGCCAGAGGTCCGCGCATTTCGTGCGCCAAAGCCGAAGCCACACGCGTGGCTGCATTCAGGCGTTCTTTATGAGCAATCTCGGGGTCCTGTGCGATGACTTTTTCAACCACTGGTGCCGGAGCTGGCTTGGCTTTTACTTCGGCCAGTTCGTGCTCCAGATTTTCAATTTCTTTTTCTGCCGGGGAAATCACCCACAAGGCAGCGGCGGTTCCAACCAGCACCAGTCCCGCGCCCAGAAGCAGGAACTGCCACCATAAACCACTGCGCCCCTTCATGGCCTCTTTCAGCGGAGCAGAACTCAACACCAAAAGATTGCTTTGCGGAATGGATTCATACATGCCGTAAAGTTCCTGACCGGATTTCAATTTGAAAACAGAACTGCCATGGGATGAGCCGCTTTTTTGCGCTTCCTGGAAAACAGGATCATCACGCATCACCGTGCCCAGATATTCCGGCACAGAGTGGCCCACCGTCAGGCCAGAAGAGGTCACAATCGAAAATGCACTCAAGCTGCCTTTTTGCGCGTCGATCATGGATTGGAAAATTTCGCCGGAACCAAACAAGGCATAGGCGCGGGAACCTTCAATGAACACCAACGCGACATAACGACCACGTTGCGCATCCTGGAAAGGTTTTACATAGAAACGTTCGTCGCTGTTTCGGCCCGCCAGATTTCCGATAGCCGCTTTGATAAATTCTTTGTTCCAGTTGGCCGCCTTGGAATTCTCACGCACGGAAAGAGCTTGCGGATCAAGTTCGTTACCCCGCACAGAGAAAGCTCCGATGGCGTAATAGGGAGCCAATGAATTCCAGTTCATTTTTCCTTTTTGGAAATTGTCGGCATTCAGATTTGCAACCACACGCTGCAGGGATTTTAGTTCCACCGCCAAAGAGTGATTGATCGCGCCCAACTGCGTGCGCGTCTGCGCCTCGACCCAACTCATGCGATCACCATAGACGAAGCTATCGGTCCGCCACAAAACAGCACTGATGAACAGCGCCGCCACAGCAATCAGAACGACGATGAGTTTAACTTTCATTGAGGCAGTTCCTTCCTTGTAACTTCTCCACCGATCTCGGCTAAAAATCCTCCCCCAGGGCTTTCGGGATTTTGGCGAGATACCTTTGATTTCATTGTAGTTTTAGAAACTGGTAAGAATCAAGCAAGAGTCCTTTGCAAATGCCACTAAAAGGAGTAGAAGATCCTCACTATGAGTACTCACCGCTGCGATGTTTTGATTATCGGCTCTGGCACTGCTGGATTGGCTTTGGCGCTGAAGCTGTCTGAAAAAGGAAAAGTGATCGTCCTTGCCAAAGAAAGCGCGGGCGGCACCAACTCCGCCATGGCCCAAGGAGGCATCTCGGCCGTGATGTCCGAAGAGGACAGCTTCGAGTCTCATGTTCAGGATACTTTGGAAGCCGGAGCAGGGCTCTGCAAAGAAACTGTTGTGCGCGATTATGTCGAACAAGCCCCTGAACGCATTAAGGATTTAACAAACTGGGGCGTTCATTTTGACGTCCGCCACAAAGGCACTAAAGAAACCTACGAAGTAGATTTGACGCGCGAAGGCGGACATAGCAAACGTCGCATTCTGCACTTTGAAGACCAAACCGGATTGGAAATTCACCGGACACTTTTAGCCCGCGCTTTGGAAAATCCCAATATCACCCTGATGGAAAAGTTCTACGCAATCGACCTTATTGTGAACAAAGAAGTCGATCCTGCGGACATGGCGCCGGTCACTTGCATCGGCAGCTATGCCCTGAATAAAGAAACCGGCGAAGTGCATACTTTTATAGCAAAAAATACCATCCTTGCAACGGGCGGCGCTGGCAAGGTTTACCTGTACACCTCCAACTGGAGCGGGGCGACCGGCGACGGCATTGCCATGGCATATCGTGTGGGCGCTCGCATCGCCAACCTGGAGTTCATGCAGTTCCACCCGACCTGTCTTTATCACCGCGAATCCCGCAACTTCCTAATCTCGGAAGCTTTGCGGGGCGAGGGCGGCGAACTGGTTGATGCCCAAGGAAATGCTTTCATGCGCAAGTATCACAAGCTGGGCTCGCTGGCTCCGCGTGATGTTGTGGCTCGCTCCATGGACAAGGAAATGAAAAAGACCGGGGCGGAGTGCGTGTATCTGGACATGACCAAGCTGGATCGTGAATTCCTGAAACAGCGATTCCCAACAATCTTCAACAAGTGTGAAGAGTTCGGCATCGACATGAGCAAGCACCCCATCCCCGTGGTTCCGGCTGCACACTATCTGTGTGGCGGGGTTCTGACGGACGTCACCGGGCGCACAGACATCACCAGCTTGTGGGCCATTGGCGAAACCGCCTGCACAGGCCTGCACGGAGCCAACCGCCTGGCCTCCAACTCTTTACTGGAATGCCTGACCACCGCACACAATTGTGCCGAGGAAATCAAGGCTCACTGGGATTCTTACACTTTGTCGGCAAAAGAGCCCAAACCGTGGACTCATCCTCAGGAATCCAACGACGACGAAATGATTGTGATCAACCACATGTGGGACGAGATCCGTCGCCTGATGTGGAACTATATGGGGATTGTCCGCTCTAACAAACGTCTGGAACGGGCACAGCATCGCCTTAAAAATATTCTTTCAGAGACCAAAGAATATTATTCCAACATGAAAATCCATTCAGACATTCTGGAGCTGCGTAATATCGCCATTGTCGCCGACCTGTCGGTGGAATGCGCCTTGCGCAGACATGAGTCCAGAGGCATCCATTACAATCTCGACTATCCTGAAAAGAGCAAGACCGCTCAGGATACAATCGTGGTTCGAGGTCTGAATTGACTTGCCCGCTTTAAACGGGCACGGCAAGCTAAGACTGTATGTACAAAAGATCTGAAGGCTTCTTTAAAGGCTACCAAGACATCAATTTGTTCTTCCAGATTTGGGATAATCCCGAAGCGCGCGGAACTGTCATCATCACTCACGGTCACGGAGAGCACTCCGAGTCCTATCACCGCCTGATCAAGTCGTTTGAAAATGACAAGTGGAGCTTCTATGGCTGGGACCTGCGCGGTCACGGCCGATCCGAGGGGCGTCGCGGATACGTTGCCGAATTTGATGACTACTGCAAGGACTACAAAATCTTTTTGAACATGGTCCTGCAGCAGGAAAAAGTTCGCAAAGGACCGGTGATTTTGTACTGCCATTCAATGGGTGGCCTGATTCAGCTGAAAACTCTTTTGCAAAATTCTGATATCGACTTCACGGCGATGGTGATCAGTGCTCCGCTACTGGGGCTGACGGTTCCGGTACCGGCCTTTAAATCCATGGGGGCAGGCTTGCTGAATAAAATTCTGCCACAAATCACCATGGGGAACGAGCTGACCAACGACATGCTGACACGCGATCCGGATGTGATTCGTGAATACGAACAAGACGCTCTTCGCCACACACGCGTGTCCCCGGGCGCATTCCTGGGCTTTTTGGAGTCTTTCGACTTCGTCAACCCGCGCGCCAATCAATTAACAAAACCTGCCCTGGTGATCGTGTCGGATTCCGATCCGGTGATCAGCACCGCAGCCACCAAAGCCCTGTACGAGCATCTGGGAAGTTCTCAAAAAGAACTCTTCGTTTATCCCAATGCAAAGCACGAACTGATTAACGACACCATCCGCCAGACTGTATTTGCGGATATTAAAAAGTTCCTCGACGGTTTCCTGGAGTCCAAGTAATGAGACAGCTTTTCAGTTTAATTTTGATCACACTTCTTTCCGCCTGCGCCTCCACTTATGAAGTCACCCCTTCAGGCCGCACCCTGCGCACCTCCGATCAGTATATGGAAGTGCTGGAGCAGCACTCTGACAAGATCCGCAGCTATTCCGGATTTTATAATGTTCTGGATGTGGAGGGCGTTGCTTTGAATTCCAAAGTGGCTGCTGCGCAACTGGATCAAAACATGCGCCTGTATCAATGGACTGAGGAAAGATATCAGGAGGAAAAGGTAAAATTTGAACAACGCCTGAGCAAACAGGCGGAATTCTTCGTCAGCTTTTTCACTCCGGAAAGAAAGAATGACGATCTGTTTAAAGACACCACCATGTGGAGAATTTTCCTCGATGTTGATGGCCGTCGCTTCGAAGGCAAGGCCACTCGCGTGAAGTTGCCGTTGGCGGAAATTCAGGGGATTTACCCGTTCCACAACCGCTTTGCCACACCTTATATTTTCACATTCCCGGTACCCATGCTGTCCGTGGAAGGCAAAGAAATGAAACTCACCATGACCGGACCGGTGGGGTCCGGCACGCTGACGATTCAACCGTAGTTCAGTTATTTTTCAACCATTCGATGTTGGGCCTCTTGAGGACTGACGTACTTTGAAAAGATGCGGAGGAAACTCCCATCTTTTTTCATTTCATCAAAAGCTTTTTCCAGCAAAACACGTTCTTCCTGACTGACACGACGTTTTGAAATAAAAGCGCCGATTTCCACTCGCTCGGAAGAATCCTCCACACGAGTCACCAGTTTTTCCATATTCAGTTTGGAAATATGGTGTGTGTTCACAATACCAGAAAACAAAACCGCCTGCACACGCCCGGTTTTTAGCAGCCCGAATGCCCCCTCGGGACCAGGGGTTCCAATCAACCGTCCCTCTTTCAGCAGCTCTTGTTCCTGTGCCTTATCCAGCATGTTCCAGCCACCAATCAGGTGCGCGAACTTGATATTTTTATCCTTGATATAATTCTCGATCTTCCAGTCAGGACGATGGCTGGTTTGAGCCACCAACATCTCACGATAGTTGGTATAAAGACGGACAAAATGTCCTCCTTTAGCGTAGCCGGAACGTTCTGCCCCCAACAAGGAGATATCCGAACGACCGCTGGACATGTTTTCTATTCCCACTGGCAATGAACGTTCGGTTTCAATAAATGTACAACCTAAACGGGTTTGAAGCTCGACGGTCAGATCGTGAGCCAGCCCCTCAAGACGGCCATTCCTGCGAATGGCCAACGGTTCAAAATCACTGATATCCACCAGATAGCGGCGCGTGCAGGCTGCCGGATTTTTCGCAGCTTCCTTATCCTGTGCCGGAACCTCCCGCACAAGAAACGCAAATAACAACAAAGAAAAAAACAGCCTTGGTAATATCATCTCTCAGGTCCTGACATCTTCTCGGCAACCTTGAGAAAGGTTTTAAGAGTCTTACAGGAACTTAAGATTTACCACGACGATGGAAGTATCAGGAGCGCTTAAAGCGACGTAGAACTTCCATCTCAAAAAGAGGCTTTGCCATTTTTGCGATTTTTAGCCCCACCCCGGTCAGACCGGATGGCTCCACGACCTCCAGATCGTGCAGGATCGCCTCACGAACCACCTGAGCGTACTTCATTGGTGACATCGTATCCGTGGGAATTTCAAAGTTTTTGGAATAAAGATTTTCAACTTCGTCAAACATGCGGGTTCGGACTGCCGGAGTGATCAACAACAAAGTGGTTACACCTGTGTCTTTCAGCTCCAGGCGAATGCAGTTGGTGAATGCCACCACGGCTGCCTTGGAGGCCGCATAAGTCGAAGCACATGGAAAGTGCATATACGCCGACACACTGGAGTTGTTAATAATTTTGCCGCGTTTTCTTTTCAGCATTCCCGGCAAAATCCCGTGAGTCAGATGCACCAGCGCATTCACATTCACCTGCATCATCTTGTAAATATCGTCAATGGGCTGTTTTTCAATAAGTCCGCCGGTTAACAAACCTGCATTGTTGAAAAGAATATCCAATGGCACATCTTTTAGCTTTTCAAGCAAAGCATCAACACCTTCACGCGAGGAAAGATCCGCTTCATGAACTGTCACGGATTTCGCACCAAGATCCGTCAGCTCTTTGACGATCTCTTCATCATCTTTGCGCAAAACCACATGCAAGTGGGCTTTATCCTCGGCACACATTTTTGCAAAAGCGCGACCGATTCCTCGACTGGCTCCGGTGATCAGAATTTGTCTGTTGCTGATTTCCATTGTGCTTACCCTTCTTTGATTTCCGTTCCCGGTCCCAAACCCCAGGATTTCAGGATTTCCACTTCTTCAGCGGCGGACATGGCTTTTTTAAACTTCGCACCCGACTGACCACTGACGCGTTTTTGACAGGAAGGCCAATTCCGATGGCGATACACCAGCCCGCCCAGATTGCTAAGATAGCTGAAGGCCTCTTTCTTTTTCTCGCCTGCGCCCTTCATCTCGGGCAAAGCTGTGTTTGTGGGCACATTCAAAAGATCAATCCCATAATGTTCCAGATCACCGCGATACAGCTGGACATACTCTTTTTTGGAAAAAGCCACCGCGATACGATCACAACGTTCATTCCCCGGCGTCCCCACATGCCCGCGGGAATAAAGCCACTCAATTTTCCCCTGAGCCCCACGCGCCGCCACGACTTGCGAGATGTCCTCCCACAAGTCACGATTGGAAACTTCGCCGCCCTCTGCGGTTTGCCAGTTTTTGCGACGCCAGCCAAAAATCCACTGGGTGATTCCGCGAATCAGATAAGTTGAATCAGTATAAAAATGAATCGGCATTTTCAGATGAGCCACCGCGCGAAGTGCTTCCAGCGCAGCCGTCATTTCCATGCGATTGTTTGTCGTGGAGGCTTCGCCTGCGCCCAGTTCAAGCACTTGATTATCAGGGAAAAGAAGAACGCTGCCCCAACCCCCGGGACCAGGATTCCCGGAGCAGGCACCATCAGAATAAATCAGAATATAATCTCTTGTTGTTTGCACCTGACCATCCTTACGACGTTGGCTGGGACTGTCAAGGCCACCCGTTTCTTAGCGGGTCTGCTGGCTCACCGTGCAGTTGACCGGCGCCGCGCCAGGATGCCCTTCGGCAACCACTTGAACGCGATTGGTTGCAGACACAGGAAGCTTGCCTTGGCAAACCGGCTGCCCGTTGTCACGGCTTAACTCGAAACGCAGTTCAAATTTATCAGAGGTTTCATACTGTCCCAGATTTTTAGAAAAAATCTGTCCATGCGGCACAATCTGATTATCGACCATATCCACAGGAATACCTGACTGCGCATCAGACAAAAGCAAGAAAGCTTTCAGATCAGCATCCGTGGAATTCACCAACTGCACAGTTACTGCCTGCGCAGAACCAGCCACCAACACTGTGAATAAAGATAAAAGCCATTTCATAGATACCTCACTAAGTTTCTGCCAAATATAAGTTTCCAGCTATCGTTCCCCGCCCCGACAATACAGTCAATGCCCTTCGCGGAAAAACGTCAGCCCCTTTTGGGACTGGTGGCTAAACATTGGACAGTCCGGTGTGCTTAAAACTGCTTAGGGTGAATTTATTACTGGCACTGTCTTCGCAACAATATCACGGACAGGACTTTAGGAGCTTTTTAAGCTCTGAGGAGAAGCTATGGTTATTGCAATTCGTCCCCTTATTGGTTTTGTGCTTACGGCGCTGATGGCGGCACCGGTTTTTGCCAATAACAATGCTTCTGTGACTTCTCCGACCTCTGTCATGCAAGCTCCGAAAAAAGACGGCCGCCGCTGGAGCGGTTTTATCAGCGCAAGCCGTTCGACAAATCTGATCAATCATGACGATGGTTCTCAAATGGACGCGATGGACTATCTGGCCCGCCTGAACCTGAAGCTGACCAATAATTTCTCTCTGCGTGTACAGGGTGGTTATTCTCAAGACATGAAGGACGCCCAGAATGATGATTTCAGCAACACATCCGTGTCCCTGCGTCGTTCGCCATTTGATGTGAACAGAACCTTCAAGGGCACCTATCGCCTGGGCATGATTGCTCCGACATCCAAAGATGCCTACAAAAGACAGAACCTGCTAACAGGTATCACGGCCGGTGGTGATTTGATGATCAATCCGGACCGTCTCATAACGGGACTTGATATTATGGGTGGCCTCAGCGTCACTCGCAATATCCATCAGTATGAAACGGCCTTGGACGGTGTGGTGAACACCCAGTACAGCTCCTCTCAGATGGTTTCTGTATCCTATTCCTTTGAATCAGGAATTTCCCTGTCTGCGACGTTCACTCATATGAACACCTGGTCTTATCAAAATGTGATGAGAGATTCTTTCGATTTCAGTCAGGAGATTGGCTATGATATCAACTCCTCCCTGAACATCGCCGCTGGTCACACCAACTCCGGTTCCACGTTAAGACCCAATGGCACTGATTCAAACGTCAAACTGCTGGACGAAGAAAGCTCTTTGATCTACGCCTCAGCAACCTTTATTTTCTAAGGCACCCATGAAACTCTGGCTGGCGGCAGTACTGCTCTTGATATGCTTCCAGCCTTTTGCCGTTCAGGCAAATGCCCCCGTGGATATTGTCTTCGATATTGACTGGACAACCTTCTATTCCATTGAAAACACCGCAGCCCCGGATTCCCAACAACGCACTGTCGAGGGAAAAATCTATCGCTATACGGATCATCTGCCTCAGGTGATTGAAACGCTGCTGTCACGTCATCCCGAAATTCGTATCAGCTTCTTTAGTGGTGGGGAAAAATCGCGCAATGAAACTTTACTAAGCCAGGTGCATCTGCCTGACGGACGCTCTTTGAAAGATACTGCCTATCGCATCTTTTCCAAAGAGCATCTGAAAGTGCTGTCTCAAGACGAGACGATTCGCTTTTCCAAGCGCAATAAAAAAGACCTGGCGCAGGTACTGCCTGAATCAGACCCTGCACGCACAATTCTGATCGACGATCAGGTGGAGTTCGCAATGAAGCCCTACAAGGCCGTTTCTTCCCTGGGGTTCTTTAACTTCGGCGCAGAGTTCACAGAGCCCAAAGCAGGTGAAGCTTACGCTCCAAAAACCCGCGCCGAATGGGCGCAGGAACGCAACAAAGCCTTGGTGTGGCTGCACCTGCTGGATGAAGCTCTTTTGGAAAGTAAATTAAAAGGGACTTCTTTCGCTGACGAGATTTCCCATCTGTGGAAACTGAAGTCCGCAAGTCCTCTTTCCCGCCTGTATGGTCAGCGTTTGCTTAATGCTCCCCGCGTGTATTCCTGCCAGAAGGTTTTTGCCCTTTAGCGGCCTCTTTTTTGGTTAAATCCCTCATCGTAATCATGTGCAGGCCCATTTCTTCATTGTATTCCAAGGTGTATTTCGCGGGATAAAATCCGGTTTCAGCCACGGCTTCTGCCATGGGAACCGGGCTTTCAAAGGCTGTGGTGGCCTGAATAAAATCCCTTGTGATCATGGGTTCCAGAAAATTCATTTTCCCCGCGTAAAATCCATAAATAAAAGTGCTGGTAAAAGGCTGGCCATTGTATTCCGGTGATCGCAGATCCACCCAGTGCCAGCCCATCTGCGGAACTCCTCCTGGACCTCCCACATAAAATGGGGGCTGCTGATTCTGTGCAGGCATCTGCATACAGACGACTTCGTCTTCCCCAAGACAGGAAATGGCCAGACGCTGCTCTGGAGATATCAGATAGAAGTGGAAATCAAAGTGGGGCTTCCCATAGATACTGTCCGGTTCATGCCCATGCGGCATCCAGTTCAGCACAATATGATTGTACGGTGGCAAAGACACCACTGTCGGCAAAGCCACTGCATACTCTGCCGGTTCATGTTCTGAAAGGCCTTGCAAAGCCTCTCTGGGAAAAGCCACCCCGATGGCCAACGGCTCCCCGGTGTCAGAGGCCTCTACGAAAGATCGGACAGAAGCCCCGCCTAGAGCTGTTGGCGGACCCCAGATTGTGACTGCCTGGGCAATGGAAGATAAAGTGAATACCAGAAGACCAACAGAAAGCCATTTCATAAGCGACCTCCTCGCGTCTGCCCTTAGCTAAAACCCCGTCTCATTCCGAGACAAGACTTATCCCCGTCGGACTGTCGGGAATCAGAACTGATTTGAGCTCAAAATTAAAAAGGCCCGAATTGTCCCCTGACCAAAATCTCGACAGCTTCCAAGCCTGTAATGCAAATAATTCCAAATGGGACCAAAGCACCGTGGCACCTTCGATGCATTTATACCCACTTAAGAGAGAGCTCCTGTACGAAGCCCCATATATTTGACGTGGGTTTTTGTCAGTGACAATAAACGGATGGAGAGAACATGACACACAAACCTCAGTACACAAAAGCATTCACAGCTTTGTTGACCTTCGCTCTGGTAGCGGCGGGTTGTACGGCAAAACGTGATGCGGCCCTGCCTGATGCAGAAGCATTGCAAACATTTGCAATTTCTGAGTTCGGGAATATTTCAGAGGGTGACGGTTATAAGGTCAGCCTAAAGCCAGGTTTGCGTGCGCAAAACATGGGTATCCAGTCCAACAAGGCCACTCAGGAAAAAGGTCTGGTGGCAATTGATGCCGAAGAATCCGGCGTACCAAAGCGTCTTCGTTTCATGTTTAAAGATTTGGAAGTTTCCGGCCAGGAACAACAATCCTTCAAGATTGTATTCGGTGTCGATTCCAAATATGTAACTGCTTATAAAATGACTTCAGACCTGAACTCTCTTACCGTTCTGGAGCAAAGCCTTGCAGTGTCCCCGGCAGAAGTAAAACTTTCCATCGAACTTCAAAAAGCAAAAAACACCAAAGACAAAAAGGCCGTTTTTGAGAAAATGGCTGTGGCTCAAAAATCCCGCACCTTGTCTTTAAGAAATCGTTCTGCAGTGAATGTCATGGTTCCTCTCTTTAAATATGACATCGCCAGAAAAGGTATTCTGGAAAGAGTAAAAAACTCCCTGCGCGAAGAAACTTCCACATTAAATCTGCGTGAAACAGAGTTCAGCCAGGCAACACACATTTCCATCGATACAACTTCCGACGGACGTAAAGATGTGGGTAGCGTTGATCAGAAAAAAGAGCTTGATCAACTGTTCACAACTGAATCTTTGGATGGGAAAGTATTCAAAGCATCCGAGCTTCAAGAACGCTTTAAATTCAATATGAAGTTCGTTGCTGACGATGCTCAGGTATTGGCAAAGCTGGATAGCGATGATATGAAAGTCTATGAAATGACGACTTTAGGTCAGTTGTCCGAAGACGAACAGCGTCTGGTTAAATCCGGCAATACCAATGGTGAGCTGATCTCTTGCGGCGCCAACTCTGGTGATAAAACTTGCATCATGCGTCTGGTGGCAACGGTTCCAGTAACATATAAAAATGCCCGTTTGAATCTAGCTGACTCCAAGGAAAATACTTCCAACTCGTTAGAGCTTGAGAAGGTAACTAAAGCTAAATCCCAAGGCTTGGTTGAAATCAGCCGTGACGTACGCGCTGAGCGTGCCCGC
Organism: Bdellovibrio bacteriovorus; assembly: GCF_025558485.1. Classification (GTDB taxonomy): domain Bacteria; phylum Bdellovibrionota; class Bdellovibrionia; order Bdellovibrionales; family Bdellovibrionaceae; genus Bdellovibrio; species Bdellovibrio bacteriovorus_G. Next base: position 3,193,567 of record NZ_CP102930.1, on the reverse strand, counting down.
CCGACTGGTATCATCGATCCACTTAATACAATCCGTGTTTCCGATCTTAAGGGTGAATTCTACTTCAGAAGAACCTTTGAAGATGCATCCAATATGCTGCTGGTTGCAAAATCCGGCACCAGTGGTGACATGACAATCGTAAAATTTGAAATGGAAAAGGACCGTTTGGTTGTCCGCAATCAAAAAGCTCTGATCGACTATATCGGTCAAGGGGCCCGTGATCGCGAAGAACTGATGAGCGTTCCTGTTAAATACTTCAAACTTGAAAAAGTGGATGCTGATGGCGTGGCTTTACAGGTTCCTAAATTGATTGATGCAAAGAAAGAAGATGCAGAGTACATCGAAATCGACTGGACCCGTAACACGATCCCGGTTGCTAACTCTCCACTGGCTTACTTTACTGCAGGTCAGTGCTGGGCAGCTCAGGCCGCTCAATCCGTAACAGATATGGATATGCGTCTGGCAAATGACGGCGTTCTAAACTTCTCTTTGGCCGGTTCATACTCTGTAATTCCAGACTGTGCGAATACAAAACAAGTGAACGATGCTTACTTCAGCTACAACACTCAATTCAATTATAATGTGGTTGAACGTTTGTCCTTCAAGAAAAGAACAAATGCAGCTGTTGAAGACAAGCAGTTCGCTCCGAACATCTCTCCAACGGAACAGAATGCGATGAACTTCGCAATCTTCACTTTGGCTGACAATATTACTGACCCCAACGTACGTCAGGGACGAGTGGACAGCCAGGTTTATCGTCCGGTAATCCACGATTTCCGCAATGGCAAGGTCCTGAACTACTGGATCGGTGGTCTGGACAATGCTTCAGCTGAGCGCAAAGCATTGATTGAACAAGCGGCGACTGAAGTTGTTGCAGAATGGAATGAGGCTTTCCACAAGGCTTTGAAGGGAACATCTCTTCAACGTTCTGGTGCCTATATCGTTCTGAACAAAGAAACCGAAGGCCGTAAAAGCCACATTGGTGACCTTGATAGAAACTACCTGTGGTTCTTTGATCTTCCGACAGAGAATGGTTTACTGGGTGTAGCTCAGCCTGCACCAAACCCACACTCCGGCACTATCATTGCCAACAACGTTATCGTTTACTCCGGCAACTCTGAAAGAAATGTAAAGGGTATTCTGGATATTACGAAAGAACAACGTGAATATGAAGAAATGCTAGAGGAGGCAAAACAAGAGGCTTTGGCAGAATTCCAGCAAAAAATGGCCGAAGAAAAAGCAGCACCAGCGGCTTCCAAACCTCAGGCATCTGCGAACGCGTCTCCAGAACAAAAAGTGGAGGCAATGTTTAAAGCCCATGGCTCCTTCATGCAGCGTCTGGCTTTGTCTGCCCGTCCGGTAAAAGCGCAACGTGCAACGTCCAAATACACATCTGCTTTGGCGAACAAGAAGTCCTTGACTGGCCTTCGCAACAAAAACTTCAAGAAACGCAAAGTGGTTTCTGATGTGAAAGTAACTTCCAGCAAAGACTTCACTCGTCGTGTTATCGAGGAAGCATTGTCTGGTGAATTCAGAAATGACCCAATGATGCTTGAAGCTATCGTTGCCAAGGAGCTTGCTCGCACAGAGCAAGGCCTGTCTCCACAGATCAAAGCTCTATTGCAACAACAGGCTCAATTGAAGCATATGTCTGCGAAATTCGACGTCGCCTCCAAAAAGCGTGGTGGCTGCTTCATGTACGCTCGTAATGACTACAATGACGCATTCACCGGTACGGACTTCAACGAATTGTTCAAAAAAGAGATTAAAGCCACATTGTTGCATGAAATTGGTCACTCTTTGGGACTGGTCCACAACTTCAAGGCATCTTTCGACAGAAAAAACTTCAAATTTGAAGGTGAAGAGACAAAACGTAACTATACATCCATCATGGATTACATTGCCCCATCAGAGATGGAATATGCAGGTCCGGGCACTTATGATGTGCACGCACTTCGCGCTATCTACGGTGGTATTGTAGAATTGTCCGCAGCTGCAATGAAAGGTGTTCAAAACAACTCTTTGACTAATCCTGACGCTAAAACAACGATCCCGGTTGTGAATAACAAGTTCATCAGCCTGGGTGACGTGCAAAAGTTCTTTGGTTTGAAGTACTCCACTGACGTTGTTAAGTCCATGATCGAACAAACTGGTCTTCTACGTCACTATGGTCAGTGTCATGACGGTGAAGTTGGATCAACAGCAGCTTGTACTCCATACGATGAAGGATCTTCCGCCGTGGATATCGTAAAAGCACAAGTACAGAACTACAATCGTTTGTACTCAACTCATTACCATGCGGCAGATCGTATTAACTTCGGCTGGAGTCAGAAAGTAAGCGTGATCAGTCGCAATATCGGTACGTTCAGCACGATCCGCAGCTTCCTGGATCAGGCTTTCATGATGCAATTCTACGGCACAGCACTTAATGATGCTGAAGCACAGGACTTCATGGATGCAGCACACATTGCTTATGACTTCTTCCATGAAGTTCTACGCATCCCTGATACGAACCTGCCATTCGGTAAAGACAAAGAGGAAATCAAAAAACGTTTGATCCCGATTCAGTACACTATGCAGAAGCCAGTGACCAAAGAAAATGCCAATGACGGCCTTCCGGTTAAAACAGATGCCAATGGTCAGCAGTTCAAAGAAGTTAATGATGTTCGAGTTCTTGAAGCTCGCCGTGTATATGACTACGGTTATGGCATCACAGCGGATCGCTTCGACACATTGGGTATTGGTTTCGACAAGCAATTTGCACTTCAGTTCCTAATGACTGCAAATCCCGCTGCATTGACAGACGACTCCCAAATGGGCTGGATCAGCTTCAATGAATTCGAACAGTACATGCTGGGTGTAAACTCTGCTGCTGAATCCACAAACATGATTACTTTGTATGAGATCATGAATGGTTCCCTGAATGCCGGCTTTATTGATGAGGATCACAACCTGATTCAGGTCAATGCCCCTGCAACGATCAACAGAAACCTTCTGGACTCTGCAGTTCTAAGTGGTTTGGCTGATACAAACATCTACCGTTCGTTCGGCCTGGATACTTACGCTGAGTTCTTCAAAGTTGGTATCTTGAAAGGTGGCAAATCCATCTCCGATCGCGCAACAGTGGCTCGCTTCGGACAAAGCTCGAAGTCCGCGGCTGGTATCAAGTTCTATGGCGCTGACAATGCTCTGGGTGCAAACCTGATGGTTTCCACAGCAGCAAGAAAGGCCATCCTTCTTGAAAACCAGGATGATCTGTCCCAGAAAATGGTCAAGATGCTGAATCTGGACACGCAATTGGGTATGAAGATCAATGCAGCCAAAGCAAAGCCTGAACTGAAGGATAAATCTGCAGCTGATATTATTGCGGCCGATAAAGAGCTTCAGACTATCCAGGCGGCGGCAAATGCAGCGGCGGCAGAGTTGACTGCGGCAATGAACGAATTGAATAAAAATGGAGAAGTCGTAACCAAGGAAGAAATCTCTCAGAATCCAAACCTGGCTATTGAAGTTCAGGTTCAAATGCTGAGAAGCATGCTGAACAAATCAATGACCCTTTTGATCACTGCAAAGCCTTACTTGGAACAAGTTCCTCTGGAGCAGCTACAACCACTATTGGATCTGCTGGCGAAGGAAAAATCCACAAACAGCCAGCTGGCAACTCTGGACCTACTGGCTCTGGGACAAGAAGTTCTGACTCAGGCGACGGCTAATATTGCTATCAACCTGAACGGTCGCGGTCAGGTACCAGGCAGTGCTGTAATTGGCTTGATGATGGAGAGAACTCCACTGACTTCCGCTCAGCAGTCTCTGATGTACGTAATCGAGGATCTGGCCCGCTACACAAGCATCCTGAATCCTGAATACACGCACTAACCCAAAAAGACTCTCCGGCCCGGGCTCTACTCTCTCTCAGAGCCCGGGCTTTTTTTTTGCCAAAAAAAGGGAGGCTTTCCGCCTCCCTTGCTCTTGTTAAGTTCTTGCTTTTGGAAATAATCCTTCGCCGCGAGTGACAAGCTTTTTCAGCCACACTCCGAAGCTGTCCTCTGGCCCCGGCAGTCTTTCTGTCACGATCAGGCCTTCATTATGCAACTTTATAATAAGCTCTTTCACCTGACGCTCGCTTTCACCAGCGTGGTTAAAGCGAACTCCGTACTGCGGGATCTCGCCATGCTGAAGTTTGTAAACCACCAGCCCTTTGACTTCGACGTGTTGTCCTTGAAACTCCCAGGTCACAGTGACTTCATCGTTTTCCTTTAATGCCGGAGCCGATGACAACAGCAGCCCCCCCTGGGAAATGCTTTTCACAAAGGCCTTTTCCCCGTTCACCAACCCCATGTGGTTGAAGTGATAGCGTGGAGCCGCCTCCCACCAGCGGGTACGCGGATCAAAGTACACTTTCTGAACCGACGGGACTACAAAGTACGCCACCACCACAAGATCAACCACCACAACCAGAAGCAACAGCAATAGTGTGTTCAGGTTCATATTGGTCATGTAGCTATAAATATTTGAAACCAGCACAACCAGCAAACACCCCAGATAGGCCCAGTAGCTCCAGCGTTTGCAGACGTAGATAAAAATCCCGGCCAGAACCGGGATCAGCAAATAAATCAACAGCAGTGGTTTTGGCAGAATCTCAAACCAGTATGTCCACTGCTGTCCCAGAGTTCGTCCGGAGCGCAGGGCATTCAGAACAAGATTTCCAACAGGTGCAAGAATATGAAGAAGAGCAAGAATGATCAGGGACCATGGTTTTGTTTTCATAACAAAATGATATGGAACCCTGAATACCTAGACAAGGAAATAGTTGTCGATGCTTTTCTCTAGCTGTTTGTTCAGCTCCTGAGGGTCACCCACTGTTTCAATCTTCACGATCTCATCCATAGGGTAAACAACCGCCAGCTTAATCTGCGATACACCTTGCAGGTAGTTCATACGAGACAGCGCCCATGTGTAAGCTTCCAACTGGCGGAAGGCCATATCGGAATACCGCTGCGACCCCGTTTTGTAATCCACCATCCACAAAGTCCCGTCCACGACACCCCAAAGATCGATCTGCCCCTGCATCAGAGCATCCTTGTATTTCAAGGCAAAGCCCCACTCTACAAAGCCATTTTCAATAATCTTCAGCAACGGAAGTTCAGAGGTCCGGGCCAAAAACTCCAGCGGCTTACGCAGGTCTTCATCTGAAATCTTCAAAAGATCCTCGAACGGCGTAAACTTCAAGGCCTCGAACAAACGATGGGCATTGGTTCCCTGCTGTGCCCGAGCCAGACCTTTTCCAAGCTGCGGAGCTTTCGGCGTATAACCCTCTCCCTGCACTCCCTCAGGAGTCACTAATTCTGTTACAGAGATGTACTTGCGCTTCTCGGAAACCTCCGCCCCTGCCCACGGTGTACGTACGTCCTTTTCGACTAGATCCTGTTCCAGCATTTTTACGGGCTGCAAGTTTTCAACGCGGACAACATAGGAGAAATCTTTTTCCTCATGCAGACCTTCTTCCAAGTTCAGCGGACACTGTGCTGCCCAGGACTTTTTGCCGATCTTTTTATCCCACAACAAAGTCACACCGGCCTTGGCGCGGGTCAGTGCCACGTAAAGCACGCGGTTAAACTCTTCGGATTCGCGCTTGCGAAGTTCTTCCACAATCTGATCAGCCAGTACACTGCCTGCCATTGCCTGAGTTTCTTCATTGCGAATCTTCAAGGACCACAGCCCCGTTTTTTCATGAATACTTAAAACCGGAGCATGACTGGATCTTGGATCATTTCCCATTCCCGGCAAAATCACCTGATCAAACTGCAACCCCTTCGACGCATGCACAGTCATAAGGTTCACACGTTTGGGTTCAATAACCGGGGTCGCATCCGCATCCTCGCCCCCTTCATCTGTGGACAAGGTTTCCAGACTCGCATCCAGGAAATCCAGATAGTTAAATCCGGGACGACGCTCTTCCTGGGATAACAACGCGACCACCTTCCACAGATTGGCCTCGCGCCGTCCGGCGGAATCAATACGTGCGGAATAATCAAACAGCCCCAGATCAATCAAAGCTTTTTTTAAAGTAAAGGACAGTCCCTTGCTTTCGGCCTGTCCCGACAGGGCTTTCAATATACGCAAAGGATGATGTTCTTCACATCCATCCAGCGTCTTAAGAGCTTCTTTCCAGAAAGAGTGACGGTGGGAATGACAGTACTTCACAATTTCAGAATCCGGCAAAGCCAGCCACGGAGATCTTAACAACGAAACAAAGTTGGCATTGTCGTGAGGATTCACCAGGAACTTTAATATTGCCAGTGCATCCAGCACCTCACGACGCTCATAAAACCCACTGCCACTATGAAGCTGCAAGGGAACTCCATACTCCTGTGCCACCTTCGCAATATCTTCCAAAGTCTTGTGTGTGCGCCCCAAAACACAAATCTGCTCCGGGCTGACACCTTGTTGTAACAGCTCCTGAATACGGGACACCGTCGCCAGAACTTCCGCCGAGGTCTCCTGCTCATCACCCGTTTCTGTCAAAAGAACCTGCACGACCGGATTGGCCGGGCCTTTTTTTTCTTTTCTTTCATCCGGAGTCATTGCCGCAAACTGCGAACCGAGCTTTGTAAAGTAGTGATTGAAAAACTCCAGCACTTCCGGTGAAGACCGATAGTTTACCAGTTTGACCTGCACATCCCCGTTCTGGGCGGCGATCTCATCCACTTTTTCCTTAAAGACTTCTGAACGCGCTCCCCGGAAAAGATAAATACTTTGCTGAGGGTCGCCGACAATAAAGACCGGTCTTTCGCCAACAAGATGGCGCAGCAGTTGCACCTGCACCGGGCTGGTATCCTGATACTCATCGACCATCCAGAAATCCCATTCCAGGGAAAACTTCACCGCAGCTTCGGGTTGCTCCATGATAATTTTATAGGCCAGAGTTTCAAGATCACTCATCGACAGCAAGCCGTTTTCAAGCTTGGTCTGCATAAAGTCACGACTGAAGTTTTTTGCCAGCTCCTCGAACAAACCACAGTTGCGTTGATGACGATTCCAGTATTCCGGACGATAACGTGATTCCTTTAACAACACATCAATACGGTCGCGCAGTTCTTCCAGCTCTTCATTCAGACTTAAACTAAACGGTGCCGAGGCCTTGCGGAACACGGGCTTCGTGGTGTGCTCCCAAAAACTGTCCAGACGCTCAAAGAACTGATCCCATTCCGAGTTATTTACCACCCACGAAAAACCGGTCATCGCGCCAGCGTATTCGATCCATTTTTCACTGGAGGTTTCCTGTGAAATCTCCAGACAAACCCGGCGCAACTGTCCGGCAATCTGCTGAACAGTTTTGGCTGTTTCCGCCTCCAGCTCATCACGGGAAATAAAAGTCATTCCAGGGAAAATCACATGTTCGCCGAAATATTTTAGCAAAGCCCCTTCCAAAGTTTGAAAGTCGTACTCTTCCAAGAGCTCCTGCAATTGCGGATTTTCCAGAAGATACTTGCGCATGATTTTTCGTGCGCCCTTACGAATTTCCGAATCGCTCATGATCTTATAATCGGGAGTCAGACCAATGGACGATCCATAGCGGGACAGGAACAGGCTTAAAACCCCGTGAATGGTGGAAATCTGCACCTGTGACTTGGAGCTGACAAACTGAAACAGATCATCGCGCTTTTCCTCCAGAGCTTTTCCCAAAAGACGCTCTTTAAGCTCCTGCGTTGCCTTGCGCGTGAACGTTGTTACCACAATGCGCGGGAACTTCCCGTGCTGCTTCTGAAAATCGCTGGCGAACTTCAGGAAGGTCTGGGTTAGCGTGGTTGTTTTCCCCGCACCGGCTCCGGCACGCAGGATGATATTTTTTAATTCAGATGTGGTGCCCGACATTGGCGCCTCCACTCACAAGTCGTACAGGTTTTAAAATCGGCCGGACGGGCGTCACATTCACCATTTTTGATACGGTCTAAGGTTGTCATCAGAATCTGACTAAATTCCGTCAGATAACGTTCTTTGGCTTCAAAGGTCGCATTCTTGTCTTTACGTTTGGATGCCGGATACAGAGCCCCGGCCAGATCCTCGACCTTAAATCCTTTGCGTTCAAAGTTTCTAAACACATAATAGAATAAACCGATCACTTCGCCCTGCACGTCCTCAATCAGGCCTTTTTCCAAAACCCACATATAAAACAGCAATTGCAGCTCATGATTTTTCAGCCACGATGCATGGGCGGAAATCCCTCCGGAAGAACTCTTATAATCCACGACAACCAGATGACCATCCCCGTCGGTGTCCACACGGTCAATCTGACCGGAAATACGGAAGCAATTGTCTTTGGCTTCGCGATGAATCTCTTCTGTCTTTGGATCAAGATAGAATTCAAAGCGTTTTTCCCGACCGACAGTGCGGGTCTTTTTAAACTCTTCCCGCCAGCGCTTTTCAAAATCCACAAAACGCAGACCCAGCTGAACATGACGTTTTTTAAGAGGTATCCACAGGCGTTCGTCGGCAAAGATCATTTTCTTTTCGACACGGACTTTTTCCAGAAGCTCTTCCAGCTCTGCCACTGTCCAGTCAAAACGCATGGGCTCGATCGTCAACTGTTCAAAGATTGCATGGGCCAGCTGCCCGCGCGTGCGATGATCCACATCCAGGTCAATATCCGGCAAGTCCTTTAATTTGAAATATCTTTGCGCCGCAAAGATAAACGGACACTCCAGGAAGCTTTCCACTGCCGAAGCGGAAATACGCGGAAGCTCCGCGCCCTGAATCACGGCATAAGGAACTTTCCCCAGATCCTGCTCAATACGCTCTTCCACCTGCTGCTTACGACCCACCAACAGAGATCGTTCGCCACGTTGCTGTGAGTGTTGCAGTTCATCCCAACGGGTTTCCAAAGGAACGGTCAGCATTTCGTGATCTCCCTGCAAACTCATCCAGAACGTCGCCGGGGAACACAACGAACCACTTAAATCGGTGGCGCCAAAGCAGTACAGATCCTCATCGCTGTCAGCCTCTGCCAGCAAACGCAGTTCAAATTCCAAATCACTTTGATCGGGATTATCCAGATAAAAGCCAATATCCTTGGCCAGTTCAAAATAATCCTGACCTGAAAGCTGGGTCTTATTTCGCCCCTTTAAGGCTTCATCAGTCAGACCGACAAAGATACGGCGGCGGGCCTTTTCACTGTGCGCCGACATCAGCTTGGTCACCATCACTCCGCGAGGCTCCCCTTTTTCCAAGGTGTATTCCTTCGCCGCCACAATGCTTTCAAGATAGCTAAGCCATTCTTTCCAAGTCAGAGAGGTCGCGCTGATCGCATTTTGCAGCAGTTCACGCAGAATGACCTGAACAATATCGGTTTCATCCGAATTCCAGCTCAGCAAAGCCTTGGCGACAAATTCGTCACGCTTCAGAAAGCCCGTCAGGTCCATCTGTTCAAAGAAGACTTTGTGGACGACATCATTACGAGCGAGATCTTCATTTACATACAAACTTTTGAAAAGAGCACGAAACTCTTCGTAACGAAGCTGTTGAGCTTCCTCTTTTTCAAAAAAGGAAATTTCCAGATCTGAAGTGGACAGACGTCCGCTTTTGGAACGTAACAATGCCAGCCAGCGGGTCACAGACGGAAGGCTTTGTGCCTTGTGGGTGATATCCTTCTGGGTCGGAAGACCCTCTTCGGCCATATAAGCCTGAAGAACCGGCCAGTAGGTTTCAATATCCGGTGCGATGATCGCAATACTATCCGCGGTCATCCCCTGCTCCAGCCAGCGACGAACCATGCCCACACTGTTCTTGATTTCCGCTAGCATCCCGGAAAAGCGCAGCACCTCGATTTTTTTCACAGACTGTGGCGGCTTCGGCAGCTTTTCCGTTTTTGCACTTTGCGCACGCAAATCGTCATAGGGCTTTAAGAGAAAATGAAAATCCTTCCGCCATTCCGGAGTGGGCTCCAGAACCACCACATCCACAGAGCGGGAAAGCACATGCAGAAGCTCGGCTTCAACTCTGGTGATTTCGCCACTTAAGTCCACAATCAGGGGAATGTTCCAGACTCTTTCAAGCTCATTGAAGTTTTGCAAATAAGACGTGATCCAGTCTGCTGTAATCACACGGTGCTCTTCCAAAAGTTTGATGGCACAGAAGCGCGCGCGTAAATACCATTCTTTCCAGCGGTTCATGGCCTCAGGATGACTTTCAAACCATTCTGTCAGACGCTGGGTGCCCTCCGGGTGAAAGATCACTGCCGCCATTTGGTCAATATAACTAAACACCGTGTCTTCAGCGGAAGAGTTCACGCCCAAAACATCAGCATGTTCATCCATAATGGTACGCAAAAGGGACCGCGCAAATGGATCACTAACCAAACGCAGTTCCGGGGCCAGACGTTTCAACAACATCTTCCACAGGTCACTGGCACGCAAAACAGATTCATCGACATATTGGCCATCACGGCCCAGAATTTTTTGCTGAAGTTCAAATTTAGTGCGCAAATCCGAAACCAGCCACGACTGTTCCTTCGGATTATAGTTGGCGAAGATCTCGGAAATCTGAGATCTGCTTTCAATGGAAATAACTTTCAGCATTTTTGGATTACCGGCGTTGTTTTAGTTTTCTCTTCTTGCCGTTATTATCCGTGAATTTGAAGTTAGCATCAAAGCTTAAATCAATGCTGAGGCCCACCATAATGCGATTGTCTGCACTCTGGCCGGGATAGACACCAAGCTCCTCAGTGTAACTTGCAGCATCAATGCGGAATATGAAAAAATCCAAGCCCACACCGTAAGACACATAGCCCTGATTCACACCGGCACGCAGATCCAGAAAGGGCAAAGAAATCTCAGTTCCCAAATGCAGCTTTTTGCCGATTTGAATATCCGGGTCCAAAAGATGCTGACCTTCCAGGGCAATGATCCAATCCAAACCCGGCAAATCAACTCCCAGCGAAACCCCGGCTCCTAAGTTCTGAGGAATGTGCGAGGGGGCATCGTTGCCTGCTGTTTTAGTAAAGGCTGTATCTCCGATATCCTTCCAAACCACTGTCAATGTCGGATTTAAGGGCGTGTCCGCCACTGTCATCAGTGCGAAGTCCGCGCCATAACCGGTGCCCTTGTTCTGAAATTCATCCATCACACTTTGCATATCGCCTGCGTTGGCAACTGTGGAAAGCCCCAGTTCCTGAACATCTCCACCCCAGCGATTGATACGTTTTAACGCCAACCCCAACGAGGTTTTCGGCCCCAGCGGATAAGCTCCACCGATCACATAGGCCTCGTCATTTCTAAAGTACGTTGTGAAAGACGGATAACCGGGATTGTGAAGTTCTAAAGAGACATTGTAGTCGGTATAATACCCCACACCCAAGAACGGCAACGCCACCGCAGCACTTCCCATGGCGTTGGCGTAAATGCGACGCCCGAACAGATCGTTGTACGTCGAAGGATCGTTTTCATCCAGATTTTCAATGGCTTCAAGATCCTCTGTTGAAAGCATGCGTCCCCCGACGTTCACACCCAGCAGATGTATATCCAAACCTTCAATACGATCCATCATCGCAGGGTTTACAAACAAGGCCTCAGCCCCGCGAATCGTCGTCAGCGCAGCTCCACCCATTCCCAAAGAACGGATGTTGCGATAGTGCTGATTGATTTCCTGAGCTGAAGCTCTGAAGGAAGACAGCATTAAAATAATAAGAAGTCCGATAAAACTTTTCATTATGGCACCGGTGGCTTCAGTCTAATGCAGCAATATGCCGGATCATTTAGATCATCACCCGGATCGTCAGGATACTGCCCCGGAGTGCAGGTTCCAAACCCCATCGCTGATGAGTCCATCAAAACTCTGATTGTATATAAAAGCTCCGGCGTCACAGCCGCTTCATTTGTTGCTGTACAATTGCCCGCTCCGGCCACAGATTCACATTCTGTCAAAGCGTCTTCCAAAGCGTCCAAAGTGGCATTGCCGCCGCTAAGAACAGAAGCCAAAGCCGACATGTTTTCAAAAATAATTCCAATGCCCGACGCCACCTTCTTGGCTTCCGTATCCGTCAGCGAACGGTCCGGCGCCGCCGCAGGAGCAGGAATACTTAATGGATTTTGAATACTCGGCCCCGGTTGCGGCCACCCGTCCGTGGACGTGTTCGTGCCCGGCGCTCCGGAGTAATTGTGACAAATGTTAAAGTCTGTTTTATAAACTCCGTCAGCAACCCCATCATGCGTCGGATCCAGCTTCGCCCCCAGTGTCGTGCCAATGCGGGCAATCCCCAGAATGGTCAGGAACAAGTTCTGATCATTGGTTCTTTGCAGAACCGAACCGAAAGACGTAATGATGCTGATCGAGCGATCACAGGCACTTGTATCCAGAACATTGCCTGCAAAAATATTCATAAAGAACGGAAACAGATTCGAGGACGGGCTGTTTCTCAGACCATTGATAATATCCACGAAGGTAAAACCGCATTTCCCGGCGTAGGCTCCGGCCAAGGCCTCTTGCACATCCACCTGAGCTGCGTAGCTGTCGCTCATCTGGTTTTCTATAATATCAATGGCCGCAGTCCACTCCAATTCATCAATTTTTCTTTTTGCCTCAAAGAACAAAGCCTCATCCGAGTCGGTTTGCGACACGTCCGTTAATAGATTGGGCTGCCCACAGGAAGTGGTCAGCGTCAAAGAAAGAAGTAATATCAAAGTCTTTTTAAAACCTGTCATGCTTCATCCTTAAAAGCGGTATGCAAACTTGAAAGTGTAACGTCTGTCTTCACGAGGAGAATCCGAGGTGCCGATTTCTTCGCCGTAAGTGGCGAACTGCCACTGAAACTTTTCTGAGGCAAGTTCCATACCCGCAGTCCAATATCTTTGATTATATCCGCCCCTTAAGAAAAGCACATCTCCGAAGTTCAATTCGAGACCGCCGTGAATCAACTTGGACTTATCCTCTTCATCTTCTGATGTTAATAAGCCACGGTATTCCACTGTCCATGCCGAGCGCACGTACTTGCTGTGTATCGGAAAGATTGCAGCTGCGACATCAATGTCCTGCTTAACCAAATTGGGACGATCCGTTGTGCTCATTCGGACACCATGTGCCTGATTGAAACTGGTGCCCCCAACATCACGAACCACTGCGGAAATAGTTGGAATGAATGTCCATGGCGCGGCGAGAATCAATCCCACATCCGTGGAAAGACCCACACCCTCTGTCCCAATGGATTCATAATCCAGCGGCCCTGTTGCCAACAGTGTTGGATTGTCCACTTCCACACGGCTGATAAGTTTGGTGTTGAAGCCAAGCTTCACACGCCCGTCAAACAGACGGAAATTGAACCCCAGCACAAACGCCAGATCGTTTCTATAATAAGTGTCGATGGTTGATCCATCCTGCGCCATTTCGGCATCAAGGATGTAATTCCCGTACAAACCGATTCCGAAATTTTTCCCAACAAACGAAGGAAACACCTGGGCTTTCGCGTGATAGTAAGCACCTCTTTTTGCATCCAGCGCTGCTTGAATATCCTCAAGCGCATACGGATTTGAGAACGCTTTTTCGCCGTAGAAGCCTTGTGTCTGATAGCCAAACTCCAGCTCAGGATCAAAAATAGTGCCATAGAAATCACGAAGTTTTCCCAATGCCGCCGGATTCACCAGCAATGCTGTCTCGTCATTTGTAACGGCAAGACAGGCACCGCCCATCCCCTGACAGCGGACTCCGCTATAAAAACTGCGACGCTCACGCGCATTCACATCCAGTGTGAACGCCATCAACAAGAGAGTTTGAATCAGCGTTATCCATAAAATCCTTTTCATAGATACCTCGCTTAAAATGGTTGAAATATATCAATAGATATATCGGCAGACCGGGGCCTCACATTGAGACGTTTCACAAAAATACAATCCTAGGTCCTGCTATTCCGTGATGATTACGAATTTAGGAGTTCTGAATTTACGAGTTAAGGACCTTCGGATAGTGCCGATAAGTTCACTATACTTAGGACCGTTATAAGGAGTTCCAGAATGTTTTCGAAGAAAATGGCAACTTTGATTCTAGGATTGAGCGCAGCACTTCTCACGGGATGTGAGGCTGAACAAACTGAGAAAGACATGATCGCCGAAGCCCAGTTCTGCATGGACGAAGCTCGCGATGCCGCATCAGCCAGTGCCTGCGTCAGTAAAATCTCAGGCCTGACCTCTCCGCAAGCCTACACACTTCGCTGCGCTGCTGGCTTTATCTCCGCACAAGTGACCAGCGCCGAAAACCTTTCCAAAGCTCTGGATGCTATGAGTGATCAGGGAGCCGGTGCGACTTCCATGCTGACAGTACTGAACTTTAACAGCCCAGCTCTGGCAAACCAGACGGCACTGGACTGCAATCGTTCAGGACAAAAAGGTCTGGCCTTGATTGGTGCTTTGGCAAAAAGCTCCACAGCATTGGCCGATGCAGCAGACAAGTTAGGCTTGGGTTCCTGCGGCGGTGGCGCAGATCTTAGTGCCTGCCAAAACTCAATTGAGCAAGCTATTGGCGAGATTCTACAAAATCCCACTGTAGGTGCTGCTCCAGAGGCAATCATTGCTATTGGTGAATCCATTCAGACGGTTTACACTGCGACTTGTGGAGGAGCCAGTGTTGCGAACAGCTCCATCTGTTCCGACATCAATGAAGCTGCAACAACAGCCGGCATCGACATCGCAACCGCCGACATCGAAGCCATCGGCAAAGCCCTCCTAGAACAATGGCAACCAACTCCCTAAAAGGTACCTGCTTACTTTTGCAGAAGCTCTGCAACAAAATAGAAAACGGCCCATTTTAGGGCCGTTTTGCTTTTTTAAGATCCGAACGTCGGACAAATAACTCACCGCTTCGGAAAAAGTAAGCAGGTACCTTTTAGAAGTCGAGGTTTAGGCGGGTGGCGTACACTCGGCTTTCTATGGGGGTGTTTTTGGTACCTACGTCGTTGGCGTAGCTGACCAGATCGAGGTTGAAGATGCCGAGTTCGGCAGAGAGGCCAGCGGTCCAGAAGGATTCTTTCAAGCCCACGCGATAGTGCCCCTTCCACCAGGTTGTCACTGTCCAGTCGAACTCAAAACCAATGTGAACACCTTTTCTCCAGTTGAAATCCGGATGCCCCAGGTCTCTGACATCAAGCACACCACGGCCACCGAAGATCCATGCCGACGGATACTCCCAGCGCGTTCCCAGATCGACAACACGATAAAGCTTTTCAGGCGTGCCGTTCATCTTTTCTTTGTTCAAAAGTTTCAAGGAAGATCCAAAGCCAGTTTCAGCAATATTTCTAACAACCATCCCGAAAGTGGGGCGAGCCAAGCGCAACACCGACCAGAAACCTGAATCCGGCAGTTCCGGGGTCCACAACAAACCCACATCCGCATCAATAGTATAGCCTTCCAGCATGTCCTCTTTTTTCAGAATCTCGCTGCCATCAGCAAAGTCTGTAGCACTGATCGGCTTACTATAAAAGCCACGATTCACAAACTTCCCGGTCACACCCCAGGACAGACGACCGTTTTCAATCCCCTTCATGTCATCGGCATACGCCAACCCCAACGTGGTATCGGCATACACCGTCGTATTCACCGCCGGGCCAACAAGCTGGTGCATGGCCATTTCAATGGATATATCCGCAGGAATCAGCGCAACACCCCAGTTCGGACGAACCCAGAACCCCTCCATCGGAGACAAACGCAAGGAATAGACCTCACCGTAGTTCTTTTCAATCAGCTCCAGATAAGCTTGAGTTTTTTGCTGCTCCTGAGTGGAGTCATATCTCTTGTCGATATCTGAAAACTCATTGTAGAAGTCCATCGCCTTCGGAGTTCCGGCAGCGCTAATAGACAGATTGATTTGCCCGTCTTCACGGCGTGCCAGACCCGCTGGATTATAGAAAATGGCCGAATAATCATTGGCAACAGCAACAAAGGCATCACCCATTCCCAACGCACGTGGGGCTTGATAATGATGGTGAATGGTCGTGCTGATGCTTTCAGCCTGTGCGCTCGTACCGGAAATCATCGCAGTCAGGCCCGCGAGGAACAGGAATCCTCTTTTAGACATATTTTTGCCTCCAAAATTCTTACCATTGATTGTAGACATAATTTATACTTTGTCTTATGCGAGTTTTTACCTTCTTACTTTTTTTGACCTTGGTCGTGAGTTCAATCCGGCTTCATGCCGCGCCCACAACAACGACCACTTTAGAAACCTCCCCTTTAAAGGGCGAGAACGACGAATATCTGGGCACGCTGAAAGCGTCTGATTTCCCAGTCAGAAAAGAATATATTCTGAATCTTGCGCTTGGCTATCAAAGTGGAAACTATCTGGAGCGTGAAGAATGGATGCAGGGGCCTTACCTTTTAGTGCGTCTGAGCTCCATCAAAAAAGATCCTCTGCCGGTCTGGGACTATGAAGTCTCGGTCAACAACGAGCAGTTTCTGGGAGCCGGAGTCGGGCATCGCTGGTACTTTGCACCCGATGATCGCTTCGTGCCCTATGCCCGACTGGGCGGCCATGCCTATCTGGACACCGCCGATGGCATCAGTGGCTTGATCGAGATTCGTCGCTGGCGTGTTCACGCCGGCATTGGCGCAGGCGACACTTTCACCGGGGAAATCGGAACCGGTTTTTCTGTCACAGGCCCGGATTTATACGCGCAATTTGGATATAACTTTCAGTTTTAATTCTTAAGGCCGTCGAGCCATTTCAGCAGGCGGTCCACTTCCCGAATCAAGTGCTGCTCGTCACGATTATTGTTTAAAACAAAATCCGCTTCCTGTTCCTTGGATTGCAGGGAAATCTGTGAGGCTATACGCATCTCGATTTCATCCTCGGACCATCCCTGACGACGCAGACGTTCTTTTTGTTGTTCCTTCGTACAGGATACGACAATGACCCCATCAAACTGATCCTTGGCTTTGGTTTCAAAAAGCAAAGGAATGTCATATATAGCCAGTGGCGCCCCCATGTCCTCGTGCAAACGACGGCGACGACGGGTTTCCTCACGAATCAAGGGATGCAAAATCGCCTCAAGCTTATGAAGCTGCTCGGGGTTGCCAAAAACCCGCTGGCCTAACTTGCGGCGGTCCAAAGCACCTTCCGGAGTTTGAAATTCAGGACCGAACTCCTGTATGACAGACTTAAGTCCAGAAGATCCGGGTTTCACAACTTCTTTGGCAATTTCATCTGCATCCACGACTGGAATATCGTGACTGCGGAGCATTCGGCTCACTGTACTTTTGCCACAAGCTATACCTCCGGTCAGTCCTATCCATTTCATCTTTGAAACTCCTTAAGGATTACTTTTATTTTACCGATAGTCCTCTCAAAGGGGAACATGAATTCATGTCTCAAGCTGTGGAACAGTTCGGTAAATACATTCTTCTAGAGAGACTCGCCGCCGGTGGGATGGCCGAGGTGTATCTGTCGAAATCCACAGGTGCTGTTGGCGTCAATAAGTTTGTCGCTATTAAGCGTATTCTGCCGCAGTATTCTGATCATCAGGACTTTATTGAGATGTTTAAAGAAGAGGCAAAGATCGCCGTGAATCTGAATCACGGGAACGTTGTCTCAATTTATGATTTCGGGGTGGAAAGAGCCCAGTTCTTCCTGGTCATGGAATACGTCGAAGGCCGCAACCTCCGCCAGATTCTGAACGAACTTAAAAAAACCAACACCCAGTTCACCATCGAGCAGATCGTTTACATGATCAAAGAGGTCGCAGCAGGTCTTGACCATGCTCACCGCTGTCTTGATGGCACGACAGGAAAGCCTTTGAACATCGTTCACCGTGACATGAGTCCTCAGAACATCATGGTCAGCTTCGAAGGCGAAGTAAAAATCATCGACTTCGGTATCGCCAAAGCCGAAACCCAATTGGAAGCCACCAAAGCCGGCACCCTGAAGGGCAAATACGGCTATATGAGTCCGGAGCAGGCTGACGGTCAGTCTATTGACCCGCGCACGGATATTTTCTCGATGGGTATCGTGCTTTGGGAGCTTTTGGCCAACGATCGCCTGTTCACTTCCAACAGTGAAGCGGCGATCTTGCGCAAGATCCGCGAATGTCAGGTTCCTTCCATTCGCAAGATCAATCCTTCCGTTCCACCGGAACTGGAAAGAATCGTTAACAAAGCACTGGCAAAAGATAAAAGTCTTCGTTATCAGACTGCGGCGGCCCTGCACCGCGATCTGAACCGCTTCCTGAATACGCAGTATCCGGAGTTTTCTCCACACGATTTCAGCGTGTTCATGAAAAATGCTTTCTCTGCAGCTTTCCTTGAACAGCGTCGCAAACTTGTCGAGTTTGCCAAAGTTCAGGCGCAACCCACATCTGAAGACAAAACCATTGTCACACAAACTGATATATCTGAAGACAAAACCATTGTCACACAAACTGATATGCGTTCGCCTTCCCGTCCGGCTCAGGTTCCCAACGATATGCCGGAGGGTGAAGAAAAGCTGGATCTGGATACATCCACGGATATTCGTGTGAATCTGGACAACCTGAAAACTCCACCGAAACCCTCCATGCCGAGAGTTCCAGGAGCCTCTGCGACCGATACAAATATCACTCACACACGCACTCAGGCCACCGGCACATTCACGTCCGGACCAAATGCGATGACACGCACCCCATCCAGTCTTTCACAGATGGGAACACGCACGTCCATTTCAAAACAACCCGCCGGTTCAAATATTGAGGACATCACGGGTCTTGCGATGAAAGCCGTGGGGGCTCTTCTGGTGGTCGTGGGGCTATGGTGGGGCTACACCAACTTCTTTGCAAAAAAATCCGCACCAAAAACTGCCGCAACCGCAGGTTTGGCTCCGAGCCCGGCGGGCAAAGGTCCGGCCTCAGCAAACGGCTTGCAGCAGGCAGAACTGGCAGCAACTTCTCCGGAATACACTGTGACCATCTATTCCAATCCGGGCGGTGCCCGCGTGGTGATTGATGGCGTGGATACAGGAGAATTCACCCCGGTTCGTAAAACTGTCAAAGCCAACACACCTTACAGTTTGCGTCTGGTGAAAGAGGGCTATACGGATCTCGTAACAACAATCACTCCGACTTATGAGGCTTATTCATTCACCGGAACTCTGCAAAGACTTCCGCGCGTGGCCTCATTGATCATCAACATCGTTAACGGTGGAGCCAATCCAGAACTGCGTATTGCCGGAGTTCCTGTGACCATCAAGCCCAGTGGCGATGCCTACCTGATCCAAGCGGAAGTCGGTGTTAAAATACAAGCTAGAAATAAGACGACAGGACTCTCTGCAGAAACCACAATTACTGTTCCTGCGGACCAGAGAAAAATTGTAGATTTGTATCTGAAATAATCACTTCGTCGTTCGTTTGCAGCAACTGAGGAGTTTTCATCATGACGAAGCCCACCACCTTGGGACAATCTATTTTAAGTATGCGCAGCCGCAACCCTCATAACGTGGCCGTGCAGTTTAAGTCTAACGACACATGGAAAACCAAGAACTGGGCCGAATACTATGCGGACATTGAAACTGTCGGCTGTGCCCTGCTATCCCTGGGGATCAAGCCCGGCGATCGCGTGGCAATCATGGCCAACACCCGTCTTGAATGGTCCACTTCAGATCTGGGAATTTTCGGCATCAAAGCCGTCACAGTTCCTATTTATCAAAACAACACACCCGAAGATGTCGAATACATTCTGAACAACAGTGAAGCTCGTATCCTGTTGACCGAATCCCGCGGTCCTCTGAAAACGTTTGAAGCCGTCAAAGACAAATGTCCTTTGATTGAAAAGATCGTGGTCTTTGACGAAACCTGTCCAAATCCTGAAGCCCTGACCTGGCCCCGTCTGCTGGAACTGGGTAAGGCCTATCTGGCAAAAAATCCATCTCAGTTCCACGAGCTGTGCGGTTCGTTGAAGCCCGAGGACCTGGCCACCATTCTCTACACTTCAGGAACCACCGGCCGTCCCAAAGGTGTGGTCATGACTCACCTTCAGGCCATCAGCGAAGTCAGTGAAGCCTTCCCATTGTGCGGAGCCACTGAAAAAGACATTTCCCTTTCCTTCCTGCCGTATGCCCATATTCTGGGTCGTATTGAACACTGGGGTCACACTTACATTGGCTTTACTCTGGCCTTTGCTGAAAGTCTGGAAAAAATCCGTGGCAATCTGCCCGAGATCCGCCCGACTTTCCTGATCTCTGTACCCCGTATCTTTGAAAAAATTTATGCAGCCGTCTTTGCTCAGATTCAAACCCAGCCCATGAAACTAAAAATTTTCAACTGGGCACTGGAAGTGGGCAAAAAGGTCGGCGAATACAAAATGAGCGGTCAGGTCCTGCCTTTGGATCTGCTGCTGAAATACGAGCTGGCACGCAAGCTGGTGCTGGGCAAAATCACTGAGGCTTTCGGTGGTCGTCTGCGCTTTGCCATCAGCGGCGGCGCCCCGATTTCCAAAGAAATTGCGCTGTTCTTCCACGCTGCCGGCATTTTGATTCTGGAAGGTTACGGGCTGACTGAAACCACAGCTGCCATTACAGTAAATACGCCATTCAACTATCGCTTTGGCAGCGTGGGTCGTCCCATTGGCGAAGTGAAACTAAAGATCGCTGATGATGGTGAAATCCTTGTAAAAAGCGACAAGGTCATGAAGGAATACTACAAAAATCCTGAAGCCACCAAAGAAGTCTTCACCGATGGCTGGTTCCACACCGGAGACATCGGGGAAATTCTGCCCGGTGGTGATTTGAAAATCACAGATCGCAAAAAAGATCTGATCAAAACGGCAGGCGGAAAATATGTGGCACCTCAGCGCCTGGAAGGGCTGCTGACTCTGTCACCTTATATTGCCAATGTTCTGGTTCACGGCGATCAGAAGAAATACATCGTGGCCTTGATCACACTGGATCGTCCAACGGTGGAAAATCTGGCGCGGGAAAAGGGCGCTGACCCATCTGACTGGAAGAGTTTTGTCCAGTCGCCTTTTGTACAGGATCTGATTCGCAAGGCGGTGGCTGAAACCAATTCTCAGCTGGCAAGCTTTGAGAGCATCAAAAAGTATGTGGTTCTTCCCAACGAATTCACCGTTGAGGGAGGCGAACTGACCCCGTCCTTGAAAGTAAAAAGAAAAGTTCTGGATCAACGCTTCAGGGATAAAATTGAAGAGCTGTATCTATGAAAACACTGCTGGTCACCTCTGCGGTGACCTTTGTTCCCCATAATTACGACAATCTGGTTTTGCCGCTGGCAAAAGATCCAAATATTGAAGCTCTGGTCGTTATCGACAACCGCAGCTTCGATATTATTTTAAAAGCCCTGTTACTAATTCTGACTCTGGCCGCACCCAAAATGGGCTGGCATTTGCTAAAGAACTTCTTTGATGACTCCCTGAAAAGAAAGCAGGCCGCTTATGCAGCCGCAGGCAAGAAAGTCCTGATTGTAAAAGATGTCAACTCGGCAGAAAGTCTGCATCTGCTTTCAGAACTCCAGCCCGATCTGATTTTAAATGCACGCACGCGCTCGTTCTTCAAAAAGAAGCTGCTCGCTCTTCCCAAAATGGGATGTATCAATATCCATCACGGTCTGTTGCCGGATCAGCGCGGGCTGATGTGTGACTTCTGGGCTCATTTATTTGACACTCCCGCGGGATTTTCCATTCACGAGATGACCTCCAAGCTGGACGACGGTTCCTTGCTAAAGGTCGTGGAAGTTCCCTCCGATAAAAAGGATTATTTAGCCTCCCTTGATCTTGGTGCCTCTTTGGAAGCTCAAGCAGCCTCGAACGTTCTGCGGGATATTTCCGTCCGCGGCAAGATCGAAGGGCAGGCAAATCTGAAAACAGACACAACAGTTTATAGAAGCAATCCGCGCCTGCGGGACTTCTACAGGTTGCGCAGCAAAGGAGTCAGCATATGAAAACCATCATTGCTCTTCATGGAAATCCGGGACACCCCGAAGACTGGGATTTGCTTAAAAATGCCCTGGGGAAAGACTACAATCTGCTGGCCGTGGATGCACAAAGCGAAGAATGGATTCGCCTGTTGACGCAGGACACTTCAAAAAAAATTCTAATCGGTCATTCCTGGGGCGGTTATCGTATTTTAAAGTCCCTGCCCAAGTATGAACAGTACATCGAGCAGGTCATTTTAGTAACCCCATACATCAAACCAGAACGAGAACTTCCAGGCCTGGCCAAAGGACTGCTGAAATTACCGGTTCTGGGGGACAAGCTGATCCAATCCAGTCACGCGAAAACCAAAGATTCCTTCTTCGCAGATCTGATTTATCCTTTAAAGTCGGACTCTTTGCCGTATCTAAAGAAGGTGCAGGATCGTCTGCAAGACTGGAAACTCTGGCAGAAGACCGCTTTTAATAAAATAAAAATGCAGGACAACCCCTGGACATCCAAAGACGTCTGCAATGTTCCCGTGACCGTGATCTTCGGTAAAGAAGACAAGATCAGTCAGGAAGCGGTACAAATGGAAATTATCAAGCAGTACCCGTCTCACAAAGTGGTCCATCTGGAAAAAGCCGGTCATGGCCTTTTATGGTCCCACGTGGCTGATCTGATCAGTGCGGTTAAAGCAACGCCGCAGACAGGCTCAAGCACTGGCAATAAAATCGGCTATTATCCCGGCAGTGACGAACGTAACAACGTTATCACCTATATGGAAAAACACCTGCGCGAATTTCCTGAAAGAGTGGCTCTTCGCTGGGCTAACCCGCAGGCCCTGGCACAATGGGATGGCAATCCCAAAACTCCCATCCAACACGACGAGATCACTTACCGTCATTTCGCCGCCCGTATTAATTCTTTTGCACGCGGTCTGATGGACATTGGCATTAAAAAAGGGGATCGCGTGATCATCTTCCTGCCAATGAGTCTGGACATGTACACAGCGATGTTCGCCGTTCAACGTATTGGTGCCATTGCCGTCTTCCTGGATTCATGGGCGCGCAGCCATCACTTGGGGGCATCGGCAGAATGCGTGGGACCGAAGGCCATGATCAGCTTTAAAATGGCTTTTGATCTGGTCGAACAAGTTCCAGAGTTTAAATCCATGCCGATTCGCATCCTATATGGCCCGGGGGACAAGTTCACACATAAGTTTGAAGAGCTTCTGAAACAGGAGCCCTCCCCGATCGAACCGGTTGAAAGTGAATTTACAGCATTGATTACCTTTACCACCGGTTCCACTGGAAAACCAAAAGGTGCCAACCGCACTCACCGCTTCCTGTCGGCGCAGCACCATGCTCTTTCTCACGTAATTCCTTACACCGATAAAGACAAGGACATGCCGGCTTTTCCTATCTTCAGTTTGAACAATCTGGCCTCCGGTGTGACAACCATTCTGCCAGCATTGAATCTGGCAGCTCCGGCGGCCCATGATTCAGCGTTGCTGACATGTCAGATCTTAAGCGAAAATATCAACTGCACGACCCTTTCCCCAAGCATGCTTGTGGGCGTGGCGAAATACTGTAAAGAAAACAACATCCAACTGACCGGCCTGCGCCGGGTGGTCACGGGGGGCGCACCGATTTCTAAAGATGACGTAAAGGCCTTCTATGAAATCGCACCGCAGACCGACCTGTGGATTCTTTATGGTTCCACAGAAGCCGAGCCGATGGCCCATATCGAAGGCCGTGACATGCTAAAAGAAAGCAATATCACAGACCCCGAAATTATCGAGGAAGGTGTGAACGTCGGCCATATCAGCGAGGACATCGACTATCGCTTTATCCGCATCAAAGATGGTCCTATCGAAATAAAAGATTCTCCATGGTCCAAAATCGAAGTGCCCAACGGTGAAGTCGGTGAGTTTATCTGTACTGGCGACCACGTTTGTCGTGATTACTACAATAATCCGGATGCCTTTAAGACCACCAAGATTTTGGACGAACAAAATCGCGTGTGGCATCGCACGGGGGATTTGGCCTATATCGACACCGATAAAAATTTGTGGATCGTCGGCCGCGTGAATAATGCCATCGAACGCGCTGGCAAATACTATTTCCCGGTTCGTGCCGAAGTTCTGCTGAAACGCATGGACTTCACTTATCGCTGTGCCTTCCTGGGTATGGATGACTCAAAACTAGGTCAGGCCACGTATGCCGTGGTGGAACTGAAAGAGGGTATCGACAAGGGCTCTTTTGATTTTGCCTCGGCAAAAAGAGAAATTCAGCGGGTCTTTGAGAAAAACAAAATCCCTGTGGATGAAATCAAATTCGTCAACAAGGTTCCAATGGACCCGCGCCATCATTCCAAAGTCGAGTACAAAGTCCTGCGCGATCAACTGAAAGAACCGGGAGTTGTGATTGGCTAAGTGGTGGATACTGATTAAAGAAAGATTCAGTCCCACTTCCTATGTGCCCATGATTTTTCTGTTCACATGGGCCAACGGGCTGTTCCTTTCCCAGTCATTGAAGATGGACTGGGATTGGGGCCGCTTCGCCATTGTCTTTGTGCTATTGCTATCGTTCTTTTTCCGCATGCGTCTTTTTGATGAAATCAAAGACTACGAGGTGGACCTAAAGGTCAATCCCACGCGTCCTCTGGCCCGCGGAGTCCTTTCCGTGGCGGAAGTGAAGAAAGCACTGTTACTTTTAATCGTCTTTGAACTCGTGATCGCGGGCTCTTTGGGGCTTTCACCATTCTTAATTCAGGCAATGGCCATCGGCTACAGCTTGATGATGTATGAAGAGTTCTTTATCGGCGATCTGCTTCGCCCGCATCTGACGACTTATGCGGTGACCCACACCTTTGTCAGCACTCTCTTGGGGCTTTCCGCTGGCGTCGCGATGACCAATGCCGATCTTTCTCAGTTGAATTGGCATCATGCTTTGTTCTTCCTGATGAACTGGGCCTTTTTCAACTTGTTTGAATTTGCCCGCAAAACCTTTGCCCCTGAAGAAGAGCGCGATCATGTACCCAGCTATTCCAATATTTTTGGCATCTCAGGAGCCTGGGCTCTTTCCATCAGTCAGGCTCTTGTCGGCGTCGGCGTGATCTTCTACCTTAAACCGCACCTTCTGCCACCACTGGCGCTGACTCTATACGTGGCTGTCAGTCTGGCCTATCTGCTGCGCAAATCGAAAAAGACCGCCTCGCTATTTAGAAATCTGTCCGGTGCCTATTTACTGCTTCATTACATTATCCTCGTTTACATCGTGGGAGTTTAATCATGCTTGTCACCCCGAAATCGACCCTGTTTTTTGCCAAGAATGAGGCCGGAGGAAAAGGCTTTAACCTTTACCTGATGTCACAGGCGGGCCTTCCTGTTCCAGAGTGGGTGGTCTTTGGAAAAAGATACTTCCACGATTTCCTGCAATCTGCTGATGTTAAAATGAATCTGGAAAATATTCTGGATCGTCTGCTTCGTCAGGACATCACCGCCGGACAGGCAGAAAAAGATATTAACGCTCTGTTTGAAAGAACAGCATTACCTCTGACAGTGGCCACGTCTCTGGATGAAGCCCTGAAAGATCTGGGGGCCGACCGTGTGTTCTCGGTGCGCTCTTCCGCGGCGGATGAAGACAGTTTATCGCACTCCTTTGCCGGACAGCTTTCAAGTTTTCTTTATGTCTCTGGCAAAGAGGACATTCTAAAATACATTCGCCAGTGCTGGGCCTCGGCTTTTTCTGAGCGCGGTTTGGTATATCGTCTGGAAAACAAAATTGATCTTAAAAAAATCTCTGTTTCCGTCGTCTTGCAACGAATGATCGACCCGGATAAGTCCGGAGTTCTGTTCACGTGTGATCCGGTTGCGAAAAAAACGGACTCTTACGTTGTTTCTGCCGTCTATGGTGTCGGTGAAGGCCTGGTGTCCGGCGCGCTGGATGCCGACTCTTTCTGGTTGGATGCGAAAAGCGGCAAGTTGCTGCGTGAAGAACTAGTCGAAAAGAAAGAAATGATGAAGAAGTCGGCCTCTGGTCATTGCGAAATGAAACCGGTTGCTGCTGATAAAATGAATACGGCGTCTTTAGATGCTGAGGAACTAAATGGTCTGTACCGTCTGGGTCACAAAATTCAGGAACAGTATCATCGCCCTCAGGATATCGAATGGGCTGTGGAAAACGGCAAGATCTACATTCTGCAAACTCGTCCGGTAACAAGCTTGGATCAGGATCTGATTGGCTATCCGAATCTTTGGGATAATTCCAATATCATTGAATCCTACGGCGGATTGACGTCGCCTTTAAGCTTCAGCTTTGCTCTTCGTAATTATAAAGCCGTCTATGTTCAGTTCTGTGAGGTTCTGGGTGTACCCAACGACATCATCAAGGACATGGACTCCTATCTTAGCTACATGCTGGGATCTTTGAACGGTCGTGTGTATTACAACCTTTTCAACTGGTATAAGTTGGTGGGGGTACTTCCCGGCTTTAAGCAGAACCGCGAATTCATGGAAACCATGATGGGTGTTTCTGAAGCCCTCAGTGATGAAATTGCCGACCGTATTAAGCCGCATCCATCGTGGGATACTCCGATGGGACGCGTGCGTAAGATGGTGACGGGATATAATTTTATCAAGTACCACTTCACTATTCAGAAGGTCGTCGATGACTTCCTGACCACCTTCCACAAGGACTATGACCGCTTCCGTGCTATGCCTTTGAAACGCATGCGTGGTGATCAGCTGATCCGCGTCTATATGGACGTGGAAAGAAACATGCTGGGCCGCTGGAAGGCACCGATCATCAATGACTTCCTGTGCATGGTGCATTTCGGTTTGCTACGCAAGCTTACGACGACATGGCTCAAGGAATTGGACTCCACTATTCAAAACGATCTGCTTGCCGGGGAAGGCGGACTGGAAAGTGCCGAGCCGACAAAGGCTTTGTTGCGACTGGCTCACAAAGCCAATCAAAACGAAGGCCTGCGCCGATTGATTGAAACCACGGACCCCAAAGAGGGGCTGGAGGCTTTGAATCAGTCACCTTACACAGAATTCTACAAGCTGGTGCTGGATTATCTGGATCGCTTCGGCTTCCGCTGCATGAGTGAAATGAAGCTGGAAGAGATCGACCTTCTGACAGATCCAAGCTATTTGTTTGTCTGTCTGAAGAACTACTTAAAATCCGGTCAGGTCGAAATTCATGACGACAGCCACGAAAAAAATCTTCGCCAGAAGGCCGAAGAAAAAGTCGCAGGCCATTTGACAGGATTTAAAAAGAAAATCTACTTCTGGGTGCTGAAGCACGCCCGCAAAGCTGTGAAGAATCGCGAAAACACTCGTTTCGCACGCACCCGTATTTACGGGATTGCCCGCACGATCTTCCAGTCCATCGGTGAAGATCTGGCGGCACTCGGGGCCTTGGAGCATCCACGGGATATTTTCTGGCTGACCATCGAGGAAGTTTTCGGAATTTACAATGGAACTCTGCCGTCCTTTAATCTGAAGGCCTTTGTCGAACTTCGCAAGAAAGACTACACCGGCTTTGGCGAGGAAACAGACCCCCGTGTGCTGACTCGTGGTGCGGTTTATTGGAACAATCAGTTTATCAAAGAAGAAGAACTGCCAGCCTCCTCCGAAACAGGCGACTGGGATCTAAAAGGTCTGCCATGCTGTCCGGGAGTTCTGGAAGGCGTGGTGAAGGTCATCATCAACCCAAGTGACAATCTGGAACTCAATGGCGAAATTCTGGTAACGGCTCGCACCGATCCAGGCTGGGTGCCGTTGTATCCATCCATTTCAGGTCTGCTGGTAGAGCGCGGAAGCTTGCTATCCCACTCTGCCATCGTCGCCCGAGAAATGGGAATCCCGGCCATCGTCAGCATTCCGGGCCTAACCAAAAAACTAAAAACCGGCATGAAAGTCCGAATAGACGCCAAAGCCGGCACCATAAAAATCATCGACTAGAGGAAAAGGTACCTGCTTACTTTTGCAGAAGCTCTGCAGCAAAATAGAAAACGGCCCGTTTTAGGGCCGTTTTGCTTTTTTAAGATCCGAACGTTCGGATCTTAAAAAAGCAAAACGGCCCTAAAACGGGCCGTTTTCTATTTTGCTGCAGAGCTTCGGCAAAAGTGAGCAGGTATCTTTTAGAGGGAGAGGGTGCCTAGTTCGAATTGGTCTAGGCCTTTGAAGATGGACTTCATTTGATCGGAGAAGACGGTGGAGACTTTGTCGTCCAAGTCCACTGTTGTACACGGAGTGCCTCCGAATATCTTTTTCAAGACTTTGCACTTTGTAATCGTTGAACAACGAGTGTTCGTGCAGGCCACGGCTTTGCCGTTAAAGAAACTCAATGTTGGATTGCTGACGAAAGCCTGTTTATCGATAGCATCAGAACACGCTTTGCGACGGGTGCCGCTTTTATCAGACGGACACATCCAGTCCTTCACCGCTTCGATCATGTCTGCGCGGGAAGACTGCAACGACAATGGCTTCACAGAAGGCGTCAACAAAGTGAAATGAATCGTCGCCTGAGGAATCAACGCATCCACCGGAGAAAAGACCTTATAGAAACCCAAACCACGCGTAAACGTGCCGAAAGAATCCACATACGGGGAATTCACCGGCTTCAAACGCAGACATTTCTTGGTTGTACATTCCAAAGTCTTTTGCGTGATTCGTGAGGTCATTCCAATGCGAGTCAGGTTTTCCGGATAATAACCCACATCATGATAATACCAGTTGCCATCCGTCATCATCTCCTGAAAGTCAGACGATGCGAAAGAACCAAAGACCGGACGACGCCACAATTGCGCCGCTGCCGGAGCCAACAGCCATCCCGAGTTACAGGAATGGAACACTACAAAAGCATTCGGCGCCAGAACCTTGCCGATTTCCGCAAATTCCGGATCTTCGTGGTCCAGACGATCTCTTTTATCCTGAAGACGGAAACCATTATACGTGTTTGCATGTCCATAGAACTGCAAAGAGCTGACCGGCACGTTCAGATATTGCAACGCCAGCACCAGACGTTCTTTGCCCAGATCATCATTGTCCTCTTTACGGAAGCCAAAGCCCTCTTTAGCCAGCATGGCTCTTTCCATGGAGAAAGACTCATTCACCGCACTGATGATCACACGCTGTCTTTGTGGGAAACGATCGCGGGACACTGCCGCACCCAGAATCGCAGACTTCAGGAACTGAGTTCCCTGATCATTACCAAAACCCGCCACAAACACGTCCGTAGGAACGCCGGGACGAAGCTTTGCCGGCTCAGAGGCAATAAAGTACGCTTCACTCTTTTGTGCCCAGGAACCCATCACCAAAGCAACAGCACCCACAAGAAGTTTCATCTTCATAACAACCCCATTCAGAGAGATATTTATTAAAGCGAAAACGGTTCTACCACACCCCCTCCCATATCCAAAACCTCCCTCGGGTTTCCCGCTCCCCGCATGAAAAGACTTCAGCGAGCAGCCCCAGAGTGTCAACTTTCTGGACAGTTTGCTTCTCGACAACAACGCAGAAAAGTCACTTGTCTCGATATTAGACAGGCCGTATGACGCCTGCTGGGGCTGAATGAGCGCTTATTCAGGCATAAAACTGGCAACACCGGTGGTGTGTTTAACTAAAATTATCGGAGTGTTTATATGAAAATTCTGTCATCTCTTCTTTTGCTTGTCGTAGGCTTTTCCGCAACCACAGCTTCCGCCTATGGTATTGAGTGCACAACGCAGTCTCATAAGATCGACTTTATGACATTGGATCGTGATGGAGGCGAAGAAACTGTGACTGTTCATTACCTGAGCGAGAAGAAAGAGCGCTTCCTGGTTCTGCAAAATCACAACGGCTCCGTAGTGGCAGTTCGTGACAATGATTTGGATGGCGGGAACTCATCCCGTGGCGTGATCCTGAATTACAACCTGCAAGACGGTCGTGGGGTTCTGGCTATTGATGGTGACGTCATCGACGTGACGTGCACCAACAAATAGTTTCTAAAACTTAATTCTTTTTAAAGATATGGAACTGGTACACGCCAGTTCCATCTATTTTTTGTGCCCACTGGTTCGTATCCATCAGCTCCGTCCAGCCCTTTATATCAATCAATGTCGGCGCCCGCATAAAGGAGCGAATCACCATCTGAGTCCCGGTTTTGGATTCCGGATTCAAACGCTGCAAAATCTGATTGGCGTCCCGCTGTTCCAGATAAGAAATCGTGTCGGATAAAGAAATAAAGTCATAAGCATGCTTGGGCAGTTCTTCCAGAAGATTTCCGTGCAGATAGCGCACTTCTGTTTTGGACTTTTTCACCGCAGCGACCACATGCTCGTGGGCTTCCAAGGGCAGGCCTTCTTCATAAGCAATTCGGCCAAGGAAAAGAATCTGCATGAAATAGTTCTTACGCACCAATTGCGTGCGGAAGATGCGATCAAATTCCTCCATAATAAATTGCCAAGGGGCGCGCTCTTCGGTTTTATGTTCCGAACGACCGCTGAAATGGCCTTTATACAGGTACTTGTTAAAGACAAACTCACTGGCAGCAACCCGGATAAAGCTGTTCCAGCGGATTTTCGGCCAGTGTTTTTCGTAAAGCTCAATCTGCTCGGTCAAGCTTTGGGCGGCAAAGACCTTGCTGAAATCACACTGCAAAACATCGCGGAAAAGATAGCCCAACTTCTGGAAGTGGGACTCCCAACGTCCCAACAGGATAAACCCCTTACCCTTCCAGCCATCCACACGATCATTCCAGTACTGAGTGGCCTCTGCGGAAAGCTTCAGGCGTTGATACAATTCCATACGGTTGTCGCCTTCATCGTGACCACCCTGCAAAGCCCCACGATACCCCAGAAGAAACAGATATTCTTCATACGTTAAGGTCTTCATCGCCTGCAAACGAAGTTCGCACAGATAAAGCTGGGACACAGACATGTCGATCACATCCAGATTTTTCGGATTTCGCGCAATCAAAGGCAGACAACGGGCGCCCGAACCGGCAATGCTAAACACACGCTCTGCATTTTCCGGCAACAGCTCAAACTCGATGCGGGTGTCTTCGTTGGACAGCGTGTAGTTTAAATCCGAAAAGTATTCTTTTGCCATTCCCGACTCCTGTTAAAAAGGCAAACTGCCTGTCATTTCCAAACGAAGGCCCACAACGTAGCCCCCGGTGATTTGTTCATACATATCGTAAAGCCCGCCGTCACTGCCCTGATAGTTCTGCGCAAAGACGGAGGTGGTTAAATAATCTGTCCAATTATAGCCATAGCTGGCATTCACAAAAAGGTCCTTGGTCGAAACATTCTGATAAACCTGCATAAACACGTCATGCCGATTTGGATTCCACTGCGCGCTGATGTAGTACGAAGTCTGATACTCTGACTTCATCAGGCTGTTGACCTGAAAGTATGTCACCTGCGGCAGCACAATCCAGTTCCCCAAAAACAGATCCATTCCCAGCGTGCCAAAACTGCGATCACTTTTCACCGAATCCGGTAAAGTCGTATCATCGATATAGCCATATTCAAACTTCGGCACCGCCTGCTCGAAGGCATAGTTGGCCGTCACACCATAGTGATTCACATTCAGAATCTGCGCTGTCATGGCTGACAAACTAAAGCCCCAGACATCGGCCTTCACGCGTCCGCCGAAGCTGGTGTTTTTATCCTCTTTAAAATCAGGCACAGGTACCGGATAGGTGGTCTCTGCCGTTTCACCGATCCCCACCAGATCCACTGACCAGCTTTCCCGCGCATAAGAAAAGGAGGCTCCCGTGGGGTGAGTCAACTGATCCTGAAATGGATCAAAGAACAGGCGGGACCAGCGACGCCCGGACCATACATCCAAAGAGGGCTGTGACCACATCTCGCTCCAGCGAATGGCCTGACGACCCACGCGCACATAGAATGAATCCAGTTTGAATTCAAAGTAAGCTTCTTGCAGATACCCCCGTGACGGGGATTTACGAATAAAGGCCTGATCTTCATTGGCTTCAAATTCACCAAAGCCTTCAACGAAAACACCGAAAGGCCCCAGATTGCTGTTCAGCTTGCCTTTGACAATCAGGCGGTTGGCCAATTCATCTTCCTTGCCACGGATATACTCATAGCGAGGTGCAAACACCAGGTCTGCCCTCGCCATAGGAGCCAATAGCAATAAGAATAGAGGAATCAGACGCAGCACTTTACTTCATGCTCTCCATATTACGAACTGTGAAGAAAGAATCACTGAAATCCTTTTTATCCATGGAAAGGATGCGAATATGACTGACTTGTTTATTTGTGTCTTCGATTTTCAAAGTCGTCGGACGAATCGCGCCGGAAATACTTTTATAATCCTCAAAGCTGGCGCGCTTTAAAACCGTCTTGCCATTCAAACCGAGATATTCGGCCCGTTGCGGAGCAAAGGTTCCTTTTTTCAACCACAGACGCACCCACGCATAGGTCAGGTTGTCTTTGTTACCTTTTAACAGCAACTGCACCTCGTCTTTGGTTTCGGATTCTTTCGTCACATCGTAATCACCATACCAGCGTGTGCGGGAAATATCCCCGTTGGCCACCTGACCGCTCAGCTTTTGTGCCAGCGACAAACGCATGGATCGTTTCAGATTTGGCACATAGGCGTGGAAATCACGGTCTAACATCAGCATGTTGCGACCCTTGTCGCGGGCCGGTTCTTTCGTCACAATCAGGGTCTTATCCTGACCTTTCAAATAGACCTGAAACACCGAGGTGTTTTCCGAGGTTTCCACTTTGATTTTCATTTCAAAAGATTCAGCAGGATTGCGGATATTGTCGGCCTTCTTCACCCATTCCGCCGGATTTTCCGCAAAGGCATGCAAAGAGATAAACAAGCTGCTGATCGCCAAAAGTGTCTTCATGACATCTCCTTATTTCTTTCTTCTAGATAACGCCAAGTCCCGCGTCAGGGCAATTTCCTTATCAGTAATAATTCCAGTGTGTCCCTGAATGGCAGCCAGCTGAACGCCATGACGACGAGCCATGCGATAGATCTGTTTGACCTTGTTCCATTCAATGTCCCGCCCCATGGTAAAAGGCTCATACTGCCCTTCCAAAGTTAGCAACGCTGTTTCCGCCAGACACGCATAGACCGCTTTTCCCGGAAGACCCATTTCAAAATTCATTTCCACAGGACCCGGCAAAACCACTTCGCCTGATTCAATGATAAGAACATCCGGACGTTTTTTTGCATCTTCAATATCAAAATCCAAAGGGCGCGAACAATCACAGACCACCGCACCTGGTTTTAAGCGCATAACATCCACGATTTTTTGATCAAAGGCCGAGGTCGCCGTCACCAGCACATCCGCGTCCGGCGCCAGTTCATTGGCGTCCGTCGTAATAATGACTTCGCATTTCGGTGACATCGCCTGAATCTCCTGACGAAGTTCCTCCAGACGATTCAAGCGCGGCGCCACCAGACACAACTTTTTAAAGATCATGGAAAGAAGCTTCGCTGAAACCTTCCCGATAGAACCGGTCGCCCCGATCACCATCGCCATGCCATCCACATAACCTGTTTCAGGATTTTGCTTTAGCAAGTGCATGCGCTGAACGACATCAGCCAAAGCCCATAAAGTTGCCGAGGCACTCAGGCTGTTTCCGGTGGTCACCGGGATCGGACTGTTCTGATTGATGGTAACACCCTGGTCACCGACAATCTTGGTGTAAGCCCCCAGCCCGATCATCTTGGCGCCCCGGTTGGCAGCATCGTAACAGATGCTTTCGATTTTACGATAGATCACTTCAGGATCAGAAGCCTTCAGCACCTTGGGTGTTGCGGGAAGAGCATAGATGATGCCGTTGATTTCCTTACCGCTTTCCGCGCTGATAATGTGTTTGATATTGCCGTACACAAACGGAGGAGCCTTGGCCGCCATGCGATCAAAAGAATCATTCCATTCCTTCGGCATGTGCTTCAGCACACCCAATCCCGGCACGTGCATAAAGTCGTTGTGGGAAAGTGCATGAATAACAAAGGCAAAGTCCGGTTCCGGTTGTTTGAAGATTTTATTGCGAACCGAGTTAATACCTTGGGAAATCTTGGTCTGTGTCGATGAATTGCGCGTCATCACGTACTTGCGCGCCACCTGACGGATTTCCACGTCCTCGGTGATAAGCTGTTCCCATTCTTCAATGGACAGGGCTGCCGTGCGCTTATGTGACAAGCGCAACATCGCATCCAGAACCGAATAGTTCATATACGGGTGCACCCGGTAATTTTCCGGGAACAGATTGATGATACTGCGTGGAGAATACTTTTTAGCCTCTTCCTCCATCGCAGGATGCGACGACCAGATCACCAGATCTTTTCCGCGCACAAAATCAGTGGCAGCGTCAAAGAGCAGCAATAACGGCAGATCACAGAAGACGTACTGAACGTCCTCCACCTGAGCAGCTAAAGAAGAGCGACTGATTTTTTGCAGCTTGCTTTGCGCCAGAGGCGTGTTGTTTTTAAGGTCTTTGATATTGGCAACATTCAACGCCAGTTTGGAAATGGTCATCAATCCCGGGAATGGCTGAATCATCCACGGAAGCCCCAGTAAGGAATAGGCGTCACCGATATACACGGACTTGCGATAGCGATGACGAATGTATTCCTCAAGTTCGGTGGACAGCACCGCTGTTGGGAAGAACGTTCCCCGTTCAGGTTGAATACTGCCGGATTCAATATGTTTTACCAGTGAATTGATATTGGCAATTTCACGCAAGCCCGTTCCGTCACACAACGGGACCGGCGACGGGGTCGCCATGATTTCCAAATACTGCCTGTGCACATAACTTTTTTGATCCAACTTGATCACCGGAGGCAAACTGGTCAAAGCAAAAGCATCGACCTGATTGCGCAGGGTTCCGATCAGACGTTTCACCGTTTCCACAGAGAAGTTTGCGCTGAAACGCTGAACCTCGTAATGGTCCCCGGCAAAATCAAATTCATAGGCGGCATCCCAGTGCGGGCGACCAAAACTGATCTCAGCGATTCGATACGTACGCTTCATAACCGCTCCAGAATTTTTGTTCGTATTGGAAGAATTCAGGGCACCACGTTTCGCCTAAAATCTCACGAGTTGCCGTGGTGTCGTATATCGGGAAGTTCATCAGATAGTGCAACTCCTCTTCCGGGAATCGCGCGATGAAACTGGAAATTTTCAAAATCAAGGCCTCGGATATCTTATCGACCAGCACGACACCCTTGTGAGGAATTGCCTGGGATTTCAAGGCAGAGGTGTAAAGATCACGCACCGACAACCCCTGATTCGGAGTCACATGGAAACTGTGATAGCCCTGGGGCTTGCTTTGCACCGCCCACTCGCAAAACTTCACAATAGCCTCGGCACATTTATCCACAGGAACCAAAGGCAGACGTGTTTTTTCACTTCCCGGCAACGGCAGAGACGTCGGAACTGACTCCACCAGCGAGCGGATCTTATTGAATGCCTCGGCGGCATGGTAAGGTCCGTCGATTCTTTCGATGGCTCCGGTCTTGGTGTCCCCGACCAAAACTCCCAAACGCAGATTAATGCGTCCGGTGGTGTGTTCCATCGGCCAGTTGTGCAAAACCTGTTCTCCGTGGGCTTTAGATTCCGAATAAGCATCTGGAAAAGGCTTGGCAAAATTCAAATCGTTCGGGCGAACGACCCCCAGACTGGAATTGATTCCTGCCGCCACCGTGCTGGTATTTACAAAGAAAGGAATCTGCAGAGCTTCAGCCACTTTCAGGGCGGTGCCCATTGCGGAAATATTGTGCTGGTAGCAGTCCACTTTTGCGGCCATCAGATCATACAGGCCTGCCATGTGCAAAAAAACGGAATAGTTTTTAGAACACAAGGATTCCAGATCCAGCCCGGCATTCCACTGGCACAAATCCCCCTGGACTTCTGTCTTGCCTGAACGGGACAGCACATCGACTTCGAATTTTTCACGAAGCAAAGGAAGAACCCGTTTACCGAGAAAGCCTGTGCCCCCGGTAACGAGAATGCGTGGTTTGGTCACGGTGACCTCCGAATAGACTTATTGTCGGACCATCACTGGAAGTCCGCGATGAATGCAACGGACTGTGATTTCCTGAACGTCTCTGAGAAGGATCTCGCCATCCCCAAAGAAAGTCAAAGAACGCTGGGGATTCTGGCTCTTTAGTCTGAACTCTTTAAGTTCAAAAGACTTGAAGGCCGGAGATTTTTCAACAGTGCCACGACGGATGTGATAAGCCGCCAAAGCTTGTGAAGGAATATTATTGGTTTCAGATAAAAGCAAATTCACAGTGCCGTCGGTATTGGAGGTAAATGGAGCCGGAACAAAGCTGGAACCGATTTTCTGCTGGTTATTGACCAGGACAATCGGAGAGGTGGTTTCGACGTTCACTTTGCCGGGAATTTCAATTTCCAAACCCCAGCCCTCAGGATTCCAGGTGCGAATCGCCTCGGCCGTCATCATGGAATAAACACTTGGACCCATTTTTTTAACGGCATGATAGCTTTTTTCAGCAAGGAAACGATAGGCTTTTGCAGATTTCGGATTGTTCGCCAAGGCCTGCAAATTAGAACGGAATTTATTAGCCAATTCCGCAGCTTTGGCAGGAAGTCCCAGGCCTCCGTTCGTCAGCATAAAGGCGCGCTGATCTTCAGCAGTGATTTCAATCACATCAATATTTTTCACAACACCTTCAAAGATATTGCGAACAGCGGTGTCAATACGATGGGAAACTCCGATTTCATGGGCTAGATCGTTGGCTGTCCCCGAGCGGACAATTGCGATCGGAGGAATATGCGCGCCATTCTGATATTTCATCAGGCACTGCAAGGTCACATTGATCGTCCCGTCGCCGCCACAAATAATAAAGTGGTCGGTTTTCTGGGCCATTTCCTCCTGTACGAAATCAAACATCTCCATCATCGTCGAAGGACGACAGAAACGCAGATCGCAGCGGAAAAGTGCCTCACGCACCTTCGCCTCGATCAACTCTGCATTCACAGAGCCTGCTTTTGAATTCACCAGGACAGAGACTCGCATATTATTTCACTCCGTAAGAAAGACCAAGCAAGTCCCGTACCGTATCCAGAACACTATGGAAGCCATTGAATTAGATTTCAGACTCTAGAAAGGTCTTTAAAACGTCATTTTGGCACTGCTGACCAAAAAGTGTTCACTTTGAGACAACGTCCCCTCATATCCGGCTCAGGAACAATCTATGCACTTCCTTACTACTCCGTAATATTGGAAATCTTGAGCAATCTTTAACAAAACCCGATAGGTAATCGTGACCTCGACCTCTGCCCGGGGCGGAGAACGGAGCTCAGAAAGGTACGCATGACCAACGGCACGTTTTCGGTTTGGGTTCTAAGCTGTGCAGTTATTTTTAACTGTCTTGGGTGTACGCTCGACTTCAATCTGGCGGATGAGTCTGCCAAACTTCCTGCCAGCGAAGATGAAATTCTTGTCAAACCCAAGTTCCAACTTTCACAAAAGCCCTTCGGGGAAGAAATTAAATCCGAATTGGTGCAGGCCCCTGATGGTCGCTATGTCAGCTATGCCCCCGTCGAGGGTAAAATGACAGTTTACAACTCCAGAGGACAACAACTGGTGAATGTACAGATCAAACCTGACAGTCAAACTCAAGTGACCGTCAATGGACTGCATGTCACCGCCGCTGGAATCATTTATCTTTCCGTCGATCAAACTTCCGCACAAGGTCTGCGCCGTCAGTATGTGGAAAAATTCAGTCTGAGCGGAACACGACTGGGCATCTTCAAAGAATACGCTGAAGACAGTGGCGTGTGGCCGACGCCGGGAAGAATCCTGAGCGACAGCCAGAACCGTGTTTATATCGCCTTAAATGAACTGACTGTGATTCAACTTTACGACTCCGCAGGCACGCTGATTCGCAATATCGGTGACACCATTCCCTGGCACATATTGGGGTACCATTTCCACCTTTCCAATTTCATACTGGATCAGAACGGGTCCCTGTACACTTTTTATAAAGACAGCAATGTCTATCATAAGCTTGATGTGGAAGCCAATACGCTCACTTCTGGTGGAACATGGCCTCGTCAACTGGCGAACTCGGACATTCACTCTATCATGTACTTTTCCAGCGTCGATCCGGCTATCCTGCTTTCTGAAGTCGGCACCTCTGGAGCCATGATCACAGCTTTCAAAGCGAACTCCGGAAGTACTATTTATTACTATGATGGCAGCACCTCAGGGACCGCCTTCACCGGATCAGCTTTGGCCTTGGCAGGCCCACCCTACAGTACCGGTGCTGAATACACCGATCCCGCGACTGACTTTATTTTTATCACCAATAATGGGCGCACATTGAAGTTCATCCTCAATGATTCACCACCAAAATTTGTTGTTCCCGGCATGATCGAAAGCCCCATTGGGCTGGCTTTTGACAAGCTTGGTAATTTATATGTCTCCACACCAACCAATATTGAAAAACACAATTACTATGGCCTGTGGGACATCACTTTCGGCACTGGTTCTTATGCGATGGCCTTTGATAGCGCCAACACAGCCTTCTTTCCTGACATGACCGGTGTCAACATCAGACATTTCAGCACCAATGGCAGCGACCAAGGCGGTTTTACCCTGACCAATGCGACGAACTTTATCCAGATTGACTCTTTAGACGTCATTTACGTCGCTGATCCCGCGGATCAGGTCATTCAAAAAGTCAGCCTTTTAGGAACTCCGCAAGGCACTTTGGGCAATGGCCTGCTGACGGGGCCCAGCGCTTTCGCCCTGACCTCTGGAGGAGTTGTGGTTCTTGACCACTCTGCCAACACTCCACGAGCGTTGGTGAAAATTAAAAACGACAATACCTTGGAATGGGAAATTGCAATTGGAGATATTGCCGGCCTTGGAAGCCCTTGGGGAATCGCTGTGGACGCTTCCGGAAATATCTATATATCAGACATTGATAACCATCAAATCGTCAAACTGTCCCCGACAGGCGAACTGTTAAAAAGCTTCGGACATCAGGGAGCTGCGCTGGGTGAATTCAACGTTCCTACTGGTCTGGCTATTGATACCAAAGGCAATTTGTATGTGGCCGACATGGGGAACCACCGCGTTCAGAAGTTCTCCCCTGAAGGCCTGCCGCTGACAGAGTGACTGGAAGGATTTCCCGGAGCACTAAGAATTCTTAGGATGCTAATTTTATTCGGAATACCTTGAGAGCCTTTTGCCAAGCTCCGAAAAGTTCTATGAAACTGGAGCGTTATTTTACACAAAGGCAGCCGTATGTTCGACGGATCAATCAAAAAAATTTTCCTCATCCCTTTCCTGATCTTTACCTCAGCCTGCACGATGAGTCTGGACCGCTTCGGTCAGATCACTTCTCCGTCCTTAGGGGACGATGATCAATCTCCGAATGTCACCGTGATCAAAGGAAGTTTTCCTTTGGGGCAACCCGCCTTCAATCTTCAATACAAGTCCTTTCTGCGTTCCGCCCCTGGGAACAAGTTCGTAGCAGCTTCACCAATTGAACATAAGGTCTATATTTTCACTTCTGATGGAAAACTTCTAAAAAGCATCAACCTTCCTGCGGCTTCCGCGTGGCCGAATGGGGAAATCACAACTCTTGGGGTGGATGGAACCGGCTTAATCTATGTGGGACTGGTTGAAAGATCCTCAGGAGTGGCCGTCCGTGATTACATCACGAAATATGACCTCAACGGAAATCCACTGGGGATCTTCAAGGAGTTTGCACAAGAATCAGCACAATTCCCCTCACCGAATAGCATTGTCTTTGATGCCAACAACGACGTTTATATTGGACTGACCTATTTCAATCAGGTTCGTAAGTACAGCAAAGCCAATGCGACAAACCATGTGGCCGCCTACGGAAGCTATGGCACCAATCCCGGAGAAATCCACTCGCTGGACAGCTTCACGATAGACTCGACAGGCAATGTTTACGTCGTCGGACCTGGACAGCTCGATTGCAAAAATATGCAGCGAATGGAGCCTTCGATGCCGCAGGGTCCTTCACCTGGCCGACTCAAGTCGCTCTGGCCAATAACGTCAAGGACATGAAAATTCTTTCCAACGGGAACTTCCTGATCTCTCAGAGTGACAACACAAACGGATTCCTGGTTTCTTTCGATAGTACCGGCAACCTGGTTTACGCCATTGATGGAAGTGTTGGGGCAACCGCGTTTACTGCCAGTGACGTCTCTTTTGCCGAAGCTGGAAATGACGTCTATGTCATGAACAGCTCTTCCACACGCGTTTATAACAAAACCACGGGGGCCCTGAATCATAGATATGATCCAACTTTGATAAATGCACTCGGAATCGCCCGCGACACCCTTGGAAACACTTACGTCAGCGACACCACCGCCATTAAGCGCTTTGATACCACAGGCTTTTTTGATCTGGGCTTTGCCGGGGGCGTTCTGATGTATGATATTGATATCGACAGTAACGGCATTATCTATGGTTACAATAGGGTTAACTGAAAGATCATGAAATTCAACCCCGATGGGACATCGGCTGGTGAAATCACAACGACCGGCTCAACTTATTTCCTGGATATCGTTTATGACCAGGATCTCCAGATGGATGTGATTTACCAACCGGATGGCACTAATGGCGTGATCCGAAAACTGAATACATCAGGTGTGGAACTGGGAACCCTTGGCACCGGCCATATTATTTCACCCATCAGTGTTGCCGCAACCGCAGATGGCGGAGTTGTCGTTTCCGATGCCTCCTCCTCCGCTCCAAACGCTCCATTCCGAGCGCTGGTAAAAATCAACGCTGACAACAGTGTGGCCTGGACAATCTCACAAGGGGCTCTGGGGAATCTGGCTGCTGTCTTCGGTATTGCAGTGGATACTGATGGCAGCATCCTGGTAGCGGATGCCGGAGGCAA
The DNA here is from genome assembly GCF_025558485.1 of Bdellovibrio bacteriovorus. Lineage (GTDB taxonomy): Bacteria > Bdellovibrionota > Bdellovibrionia > Bdellovibrionales > Bdellovibrionaceae > Bdellovibrio > Bdellovibrio bacteriovorus_G. The sequence goes on along the minus strand of NZ_CP102930.1, from coordinate 3,152,797 downwards.
CAAAGTCGTCCGGTTCTCTGCCACGAGAACCCTGCTGGCCACCTACGGGCAGGCAGGAGGTGCTCTTGGAGAGCTTACGATGCCCGTCGATATCATGGTGGATGTGGGCAGAAACTTCTACGTAAGTGAAGTTGGCAATAGCCGCGTGCAGAAATTCAACAGCGATGGTGTGGTCCAGACGGAATAAAAAAAGCGGCCTCCGGGGCCGCTTTTGCTTTGTCTTATGTTGATCGTAAAAGTTCGGGAATGGATTTTTTCAGAAGCTTCGACACCGGCCACAAGCTGGCCAGAACTGTGGCAATCATCGGCAGCAAAAGAGCCTGAACATAGTGCCCGGCCTGAATATCCAAAAATACAAAAAACTGTCGCGTGATCCCCGGTGCCGGTGGCATCGGAATCCCTTTGGACAGCAGGGTCTTATCCACCAAAACCGCCAGACAGATTCCCAAAAAGCCCCCCAGAATTCCCAGCAAACTGTTTTCGATCATCAGAATCTTAAACAGACGGCTGCGCTTTTCACCATTGGCCCGCAAAGCTCCCATTTCCCCGGCCCGTTCCAACAGGCCCACCGAAATCACATTGAAGATTCCCATTGCCACAATTACAAGAATGATAGAGCGAATGAATGAAAACTGTGCATTTAAGAAATCCACCGAGTTCTGATAGTAGTTCTTATCCAGAATCTCAAACGGCACTGCTTCCAACTGGGGATTGACCTTGCGCAGGTCCGCGTCCACCTGAGACCAAGCTTCAACACCTTTGGTTGCCAACGAGAACATTTCCACGCGGGTCGTATCCAGCAACTGCTGGGCCTGCTTCAAATCCACGCGATAGAAGGAATCATCAATGATCTTTTTACCCGTGAAGAAGATTCCGGCCACAGTCAGATCGGCCCCGTTTAATTGTCCGTTCACCGTCTGGGTTAACAAAGTCACAACATCCCCGGCTTTGGCATCAATGCTTTCCGCCAGGCCTTTACCAAGAATGATCTGATCCTGACCTTGCAGGTCATGACCTTCGATAAAGTTCATTTCGGTGAAGAACGTGTTTTCTCTTTCCGGAATGACGCCTTCCCCTTTTCCTCCCAGAGTGATGCCACCTTTAACGATGAAGGAATAAAAAGACACACGCGGGAACACCTGAGTCACTGAGGAAGAACTGCGAATCTGCTGTTCGATTTCCTCTGGATTTTCAAACCACAGCTTCCACGGGGTTTCATGAACCTTGCCGTAATAGTTCTGTGGAAACACCTGACCGTAACCGTAATAACCATGAATGACATTTTCACGGTACTGATTCATCACGCCTGTGTTAAAGCCCTGATAAATAAGCAATCCCGCCGACCCCAAAGCCACCGTACAAAGACTGGCCCAGGTTCTGCGCGGATTACGGAACAGATTTCTCCAGGAGATTTTCAGAAGTTCCAGCATTACACAGCTCCTTTATCAATCTGCCCGTCTTTCATGCGATACACAGACTTGGCAAAACTGACCAGATGAGAATCATGAGTTGAAAAGATGAAGCTGGTGTTTTCAGACTTCTGTAGTTCTTTAAAGGCATTGATGGTCTTTTCCGCTGTCACAGAATCCAAATTTGCTGTGGGTTCATCAGCCAGAACCACCGCAGGTTTCTTGGCTATGGCACGCGCAATTGCCACACGCTGACGCTGCCCTCCGGAAAGCTCCAAAGGTTTCTTTTTCGCATGGTCCGCAAGGCCCAGCAGATCCAGGGTTTCCATGGCAACCTTGTGGGCATTGGCCTGATTGTATCCCAAAGAAGGCAGAAAGTAAGACGTGTTTTCCAGAACTGTCAGTGTCGGAATCAAATAGAAAGCCTGAAAGATAAAGCCCACCTTGTGCAGACGAACGTTTTCTTTTTCGGATTCTTTTAAGTGAGTGACATCTTCGCCAGCAAACTCCAGATGGCCGTTGCTGGGGGAATCAATCAGACCCAAAAGATTCAACAAAGTGGTTTTACCAGTTCCGCTGGGTCCGACGATGCAGGTGAAGCATCCCTTTTCCAGCTCCAGATCAATGCCTTTTAAAACCGGCACCTGTTCGCCGTTCCATAGATATGAATATTCGAGTCCCTTAAGACGATAAAGAGCACTCATGCTGCTGACTCCTTTAGAGATAAAAACGGAAACCCAGAGTGATATAGCCGCCGGAAAGATTCAAGTCCCGACTGTCCCCGGAAACATCTGTGACTTTGTCACCGCTGTTCACCGGACCTTTAAATGTTGTGACGGATTTGGTGTATTCCAGATTGTCGATGTTCAGCTGACGATACCCGAACTCCACCACAATTGTGGTCGTGTCAGTCAGCAGACCTTCATAGCCCAAGGAAGCATTCAGCATCGTCGCAGAACCTTTGGCCTCAATGCCGTGATTGGAAACCCCGGGATAGGCAGCCTGTCCTGCCGCGGTCAGCGTGTAATCATTCTTCAACGTTACACTGGCTGTCCCCACACCCACCGAAACAAAAGAGCGCGACGTGTTGTTACCATGCAGGTTCAGTTCCAATGCCAGTTTCGGGGCATAGCCCAGAATCTCGCTGTCGGCGCTGTAAAGTTCAGTTCCCGCATTTTCCGCCGTGGAACCTTCCAGATTGGTGGGCTTAAGAATTTCAAAACCAAAACGCAGACTGGCCGCCGGACGTGAATATATAAATCCGAATTCACCGGAATAGTTGTAGTTCACATTGCCACTGTAGGAAATCGAGGTGGAGGCCTCATTGTCCAAAGCCCCGGTTCCCACCTGAGAACCAGCCGCCCCCACTCCGAAGTACGCAGCAAAAGTTTCTTTATTGATATTAAAGACGCGGGCCTGTGCCGAAGTTGCCGTCAAAAGCAGGGCCGCTGCTATAAGGAAGTGTCGCTTCACTTCCTACTCCGTGATCAAATCAACAACGACTTTGCTGGTGCTTTTTTTGCCAGCCACCTGATAGACGCGCACCTTGGTGTTTTTCTTCAGATCCATAGTCAGATTCAAAGAACTGTCCACCGGGTCCAGGCTCATCTGTGTGCGGGAAACCGCCATGGATGACTTCATGATCGCCGCCAGTTTACCCTGGTCCACATTCGAACGTGGCATCTGTGCAAAATCGATCACCAAACGCTGAGGATTCTTTTTCAGTTCCGCGTAGTAATATCCCGGCCAGCCTTTAAGTGGCGCTCCGTTCATATCACCCACATCAAAAACCAAACGCTCGACTTTCTTTTTTGCATCCGCAGTTCTGCGCACATCCACCAAAGTAAAGGAACTTCCAGCAAGACCGCCGAAGCTTGCGCCTTCACCACTTAGAATTCTTGTCGCAACAGGTTTGGTTTTTTTAGAAGAAATCGCTGCCTGGCCCGGAACAGCCAAAAGCAGAGCCATTACACATCCAATGTACTTCATCATGGTCGACTCCTTTCGATCATCACCCCCATAGGGTAAAGGGGAACAAGCCATCTGCCAACCCCCAATCAAGGTACGGACTTACTTTTGGTAGCGCACGCGCACAACCAAAAGTAAGTCCGTACCTTTTAGGGCGCTGGGTGACGATTTTGGGCCTGTTTTTGTAAATTCTGGGGGCGAGGGCGAATATATGGCACCTGAGTATCTCGGAAGAGGGCATGAAACTTGGAATAGGAAGCTTTGTTGAAAGATTTTTAACTATGGGAGTGCTTTATGAAAAGGCTCATTTATTTGGTTTTCACTGTCTTCGCTTTGGCAGCCTGCCAACCGGACAAAGACGGCGGCGGCACCAACCAAACGACAGCCACGACTCCGTTACAGCTAAACTGTATTAACGGAACGACAAACTGTAATACGGGTTTGTACGGATATTACCAAGGCTTCCAGCCTTATAATTTCCCGTACATCAACGGCTATGGTTATGGCTATAACTACGGTTTCAACTATAACAACATCTTCATGAATCAAGGTTTCTGCGGATGCCCTCAAGGTTATCTTCCGACTTACAATGGAACGATGGGACTGGGGTGTATTCAGCAAAACCTGATCTACGATAATCCTCCAGGTCAGTTGTTCTATTGGTCTTACACCAATGGCTACACTTATGGTTATGTTTGGAGTTACATCCCGGCGGCCCCACAAGTAGCGACCAACTTCCCTCAATATTCAAATATTCCATCGGCCCCCAACAGCTTCGGTTCTTGCTCCCAGAACCTGACCCGCAGCTGCATTCTGAGCCAGGCTAATTCTTGCGACACAGGGGCGACCTGCCGCCAAGTGATTGCTGGCTCTAACCTGGGAGTCTGTGTAAGAAACTAGAGAGCAGCGGCGGACTCTCGACCGTTATTACGGAATAATACGCCGCAACATCATGGGCCCTCAGGAGGTAAAACCACTGAGGGCCCTTTCTTTTTGTCTCTTCCTAGGACGACGCCTTAGGGGGAAGGGAGGGGCTCCTTAGCTGGGGCACGGGCTCCTGCCCTCTGCCGGCGATCGCTTCGCGATCATCCTTGGGCCGGAGGCCCCATAAAAGGGCTACTCCCCCTCCCAAGGGCTCAGTTTCCAGTATAAAACGATCCAAAAAAAAGGGCCCTGAATGGTGCGTGGCTTGTGTGTGGACGCAGTACCAAGGCATAGCCACAAAAGCCTTTAAAGTACTGCTTTTTAGGCTGGTCGGTGGCGTCCTGTTGAGTCATTTTTTTATCCGTGGTTTTCGCTTTATTTCGCCCTGTTTTCATGGAAAAAAAGAGGGGTGTTTTATCACTCTTTGGAGGTTCCTATGAATACGACAAATCCTCTCTTAAAACCTTTCACAAACAAAGACCAGGCGGCGCCTTTTGATCTGATCAAAGTGGAGCACTACGTCCCGGCTGTGGAAGAGGCTATTAAAATTGCCAAGGACAATGTGGCAAAGATCAAAGCCAACCCTGCGGCTCCTGATTTTGAAAATACCATTGTGGCGTTGGAAGCAGCGTCCTTGCTGGCAGATCAGATTTCCACGATCTACAGCAACTTGGAAGTGGCTCATGCGGATGAGTCTTTGCAGGCTTTGGCAAAGGACATCTATCCGAAGCTGACTTCTTTGGCTTCTGATATTTCTTTGGATGCAGAAGTGTTCAACCGAGTGAAAGCGGTTTACGACAAGCGTGCCACGCTGAACCTGAATGGCGAACAAAATCGTCTTTTGGAAAAAACTTATCTGTCCTTCACTCGCAACGGGGCTTTGCTGAACGAATCTGACAAAGAAGCTCTTCGTCAGATTGATCAGGAACTTTCTGTACTTGGACCGAAGTTCTCTGAGAATGTTTTAAAGGCGACCAACTCTTTTGAAATGATTCTGGATAAAAAAGAAGATGTGGATGGTTTGCCGGAAGGTATTCTGGAAGGTGCTGCTGCTCAGGCCAAAGCCAAAGGTCACGAAGGCAAATGGTTCTTCAATCTGCAAATCCCTTCTTACCTGCCGTTTATGACTTATGCGAAAAACCGTGCCCTTCGTGAAAAAATGTGGCGTGCGTTTTCTTCCAAAGCCTACAAAGGCGAATTCGACAACCAGTCCAATGTTTTGAAAATCGTTGAGCTTCGTAACAAGCGCGCCAAAATCCTGAGCTTCAGCACACACGCTGACTTTGTTTTGGCAGAGCGTATGGCGAAAAGCCCAACGACAGTGATGGAATTCCTGAACAAGCTTCTGGCCGCTTCTAAAAATGCCGGAATGAAAGACGTGCAGGAGCTGACAGAGTTCGCCAACAAGTTGGATGGTTTGAAAGAAATCAAACCTTGGGACGTGGCTTACTATTCTGAAAAATTGAAAGAGGAAAAATACGCTTTCAATGAAGAGGACCTGCGCCCTTACTTCAAACTTGAAAATGTGGTGGAAGGCGTCTTTGCCCACGCGAAGAAACTTTACGGCCTGACTTTCAAAGAAAACAAGGACATCCCGGTTTACCACCCGGAAGTGAAAGCTTATGAGATCTTCGAGGAAGCTTCCGGCAAGTACATGGGTCTTTTCTACACAGACTTCTTCCCGCGTGAGACGAAAAAAGGCGGCGCATGGATGACTCAGTTCCGCAGTCAGGGTCTGATCGAAGGCGAAATGAAACGTCCACACGTCAGCATCGTGTGCAACTTCACGCAGCCGACTCCGACCAAGCCGTCCCTGCTGACTTACGACGAAGTTCGCACTTTGTTCCATGAATTCGGTCACGCTTTGCACGGTATGTTGTCTGAGTGCACTTACCCGTCTTTGAGCGGCACCAATGTTTACTGGGACTTCGTGGAGCTTCCATCCCAGATCATGGAAAACTGGGTGGGTGAAAAAGAGGGCTTGGATATCTTCGCCCGTCATTACGAAACCAACCAGCCGATGCCTGCTGAATTGATTGAGAAACTAAAACGCTCACAAAAATTCCAGGCGGGTTACATGTCCTGCCGTCAGTTGCAATTCGGTCTGATGGATATGGCATGGCACTCGACAGATCCTGCGACTATCAAGGATGTGGATGCGTTTGAAGAACTGGCAACGGCCGAAACCCGTCTGTTCCCTAAGGTGGAAGGCGCGAATTCTTCTTGCAGCTTCGGGCACATCTTTGCAGGTGGCTACTCTGCCGGATATTATTCTTATAAATGGGCAGAGGTTCTGGATGCGGATGCCTTTGAATACTTCAAGGAAAAGGGCCTGTTCAATCAGGAAGTGGCCAAGAAGTTCAAAGACAACGTTCTGAGCCGTGGCGGCACCGAGCACCCGATGGATTTGTATAAGAAATTCCGCGGTCGTGAGCCGGACCCGAACGCTCTTTTGCGTCGTGATGGATTGATTTAATGAAGAAGAGTTCTTTGAGCAAAGACTACAAACAGAGCAAGCTGATTCTGAAGGATAACGGCAGCATTGGTTTGGTCTATCGCCTGGAGACTGCGCAAGCGGTCTCTTTGGCTAAGAAGGTCGCGGAGTTTTTGAAAGAACGCGGCTTTGACGTTTTCACCTGCCCGGATCAGAAAGTGGTCGCGGGCACAAAGGCGGCAAAAACCAAAAAGCACATGGATGACCTGAAGCTGGTCATCGTTCTTGGTGGCGACGGAACGTACCTGCGTGCTGTGCGCCTGCTGGAAGGTCGCAGTGTTCCTATTCTGGGCTTTAACATGGGCTCTTTGGGCTTTTTGACGGCTCATAATGCGGATTCCTGCTTTGAAATCATTGAAAAAACTCTGGACGGGAAAATGGTGCAACGTCCGCGCTCCATGATCTTTGCGAAAGTTTTGCGCAAAGGGAAAGTGCGCGAAGAACACCATGCCCTGAATGATATGGTGATCGAAAGAGGCTCGATGTCTCAATTGATCAACACCGCTATTTATTCTGAAAAATTTCTGGTCAGTCAGGTGAAGGCCGACGGTTTTATCGTCGCCAGCCCTTCGGGGTCCACCGCGTACAATCTGGCGGCAGGCGGCCCTATTTGCCATCCTGAATCACCGGTGTTTATTGTGACTCCGGTGGCGCCACACAGTCTGACCTCGCGCCCTTTGATCTTCCCGGATGAAAAGGAATTGTCCTTTAAGCTGGAAGGCAAAACGCAAAAAGCGCACTTTATCGTGGACGGCCAAAAAGTGACGGAAATCACCGCGGAAGACGAAGTGGTGATCAGTCGTTCCTGCTACGACCACTGGATGGTTCGTGAACCCAATCACAACTACTTCCATTTGCTGCGTGAAAAATTAAAGTTCGGCGATCGAAACTGATCTTATAGGAAACAAAGATTATGTTACTTGAGTTGAAGGTATCCAATTTTGCAATTATCGACAGTCTGCATATCTCTTTCAAAGACGGACTGAATATCATGAGCGGTGAAACCGGTGCCGGCAAATCCGTTCTGTTAAAAAGTCTGTCCTTGTTGATGGGTGGAAAAGGTTCCAGCGATACTATTCGCACCGGGTCCACACAAGCCACCATCGAGGGGTCTTTTGATATTTCCTCCCGTCCGGATATTCAGAAGATGTTGCATGATATGGGTATCGATGCCGACGAAAACACTTTGATCGTTCGTCGTATTCTGAGCGCCGGGGACAAATCCAAAGTTTACCTGAACGGCAGCCTAAGCACTTTAAACAGCTTACGTGACATCGTCGCGCCGATGGTCGAACTGGCGGGCCACTCAGCACCCCTGATTGAAATGACCGGACAGCATGAAAACCGCAACCTGATGTCCAAGCACTATCATCTGGATCTTCTGGATCAGTATGCCGGGACCTGGGACAAGCGTTTGCTGTTCACAGAAAAATTCAACCGCTATAACGCCATTTTTGCAGAAATCAAAAAACTGGAAAGTGATGCGAAACAAAAGGCCCAGCGTCTGGATTTCCTGACATATCAGCGCGATGAAATCGCCAATCTTGATCTGTCCCCCGGGGAAGATCAAGAGCTGGAAGTTGAAGTAAAAAAACTTAAAAATTCCAACCGCATTGGTTCTTTCGTGGATCAGGCGGAAGCCGCTTTATACAACGATGACGATTCAGCCATCAGCCGTCTGAATACCATTCTGAAAAAAGGTCTGGAGCTTTCCAGTGTGGACCCACAAATCGCGGCAAAACTGGAAAATCTGGAGCAGGCAAAAACATTGATTGATGAAAGCATCTATGATCTGCGCCAATACGCGAACAAGATTGATGCCGACCCACAGCGTTTGGAAGAGGCCGAAGGTCGCTTAAGCGATCTGCGTAAATTGCAGAAAAAATACGGCGCGACTGTGGATGATATTTTAAAAGCCCTGATGGAGATGGAAATTGAAATCTCCAATCTGCAAAACTCTGAATCCAAAGTGGAGTCTTTGAAAAAAGAAGCTGCAGTTCTTTTCAAAGAACTGGAAGCCCTGGGCACGGAATTGCACAAGCGCCGACAAAAAGGTGCCGAGCTTCTGGCAGACAGCGTGAACGCGGAACTATTGGATCTGAACATGAAAGGTGTCACCTTCCATGTGATGACTGAAAAACTGCAAGAGCTGGCATCCACAGGATTGAGCGATGTGGAATTCCTAAGTCAAACCTCTGCCAAGGATGCCAAACGTCCCCTGGCGAAGTTTGCCTCTGGCGGTGAGCTCAGCCGTATTCTGTTGTCTTTGAAGCGTGTGGTGGGTTCCACCAATCAGCCGCGTACTTACCTGTTTGATGAAGTCGATACCGGGGTTTCCGGCGAAACAGCAGAAAAAGTGGGTCGCAAGCTGCGCACTATTGCCAAAGGACAGCAGGTGGTCTGTGTGACTCACCTTCCGCAAGTGGCGGCCTTCGGGGATATCCACTTCTTTATTCAGAAGTCTCCGCAGAAGGATTCCGTCAGCATGCTTGTGTCAGAGCTCAAACAAAAGGACCGTGTTCAGGAAATTGCCCGCCTTATCAGCGGCGAGAAGATTTCCAAAACGTCCTTGGCTCACGCAGAACAACTGCTGACTGACGCCAAGTCCGGACGCCAGTAGTTTTTTCCAAATTGTAAGTTAAGAACCTCCTTGTCCCCCGGTTACCATGGGCTTCTAACAAGGAGGTTTTTTTATGATTCTCGTTATGGGAGCCACGGGTAATATCGGCTCTAAAATCACCGCACATTTACTGGCCAACGAACAACAAGTCCGCTGCGTCGCCCGTCATTTTCCCAACAAAGAAGCTTTTCGTGGCGCAGAGCTGGCACAAGGTGATGCTAACGAGGTCGGCTTCCTGATGGACTGCATGCGCGATTGTTCCGCCATCTTCACGATGATTCCCCCAAACATGGCTGCCAAAGAAGTGCGTTTCTATCAAAACAAATTCGGTGAAGTGATCGCCGAAGCTATTGAAGAAGCTGGCGTAAAAAAAGTCGTCAATCTTTCCAGCATCGGTGCGGACCTTGAAAGCGGCACCGGCCCTATTCTGGGACTGCACGATCAGGAAGAACGCCTGAATGCCATTACTCACGCAGATATTGTTCATTTGCGTCCCACCTATTTCATGGAAAACCTGCTGGGCGGAATTCCCAGCATCCTTTCCATGAATCGCTATTTTGGTGTCATTCCCGCAGAGGTTCCGATTTCCATGATTGCCACGCGGGACATTGCCGCTCGCGCCGCTTTCTTGCTGATGAATCCGGATTTCAAATCGCACAATATTGAATACCTTCTGGGGGAAAGAGAGCTGAATCACCTGGATGTGATGAAAGCACTGGGGAAAGCCATCAACAAGCCGGAGCTGGAATATGTCGAAGTACCCTCAGCTGAAATGCGCAACTACCTGATCGGCGCAGGCCTGACCGAGGACTGGGCGGATTCCCTGATCGAAATGGGCACTGCCATGGGGAACGGTACCATCAGCGGCACGGTCCAACGCGACAAAAAGAACACGACGGCAACCAGTATCGAGGAATTTGCCCGAACAACTTTCCTGGAGGCATACAACCGTGCCGCGGGCAAAGATGACATGCGCAGATCCCGGCCAGCCCCTTCCGGAGAGGCTAGACCTTAAGCTGCCTGCCTGAGCGGCAAATGCTTCCCACTCCCGGAAGACAATGATAGCTTTTCTGAATGAAAAGAAGTGTCTATCTTATTGTTCTTCTGGGAGTATCCTGCATGCACAAAAACTATCTTGATTATCCAAAACCTGAAAAAATCACCACTCAACTTTCCAAACACGGCGACATCCGTATGGATGATTACTTCTGGTTGCGTGAACGTGAGAATCCCAAGGTTGTTGACTATCTGAAAAAAGAAAATGCTTATACCGAAAGCATGATGAAACCATCTAAAGAGCTGGAAGAAAAAATCTTTCAGGAGCTTAAAGGCCGCGTAAAGGAAGACGAATCCTTTGTTCCTGCCAAAGACGGTGAATACTATTATTCCGCCCGCTACGAAGTGGGCCAGCAGTATCCCCTGCACACCCGCTACAAAGGCAGCCCACAAGGACCGGAAGAAGTTCTAATCAATGTTCCGGAACTGGCCAAGGGGCACAGCTATTTCAGCTCCACCGGCCCGCGCATGAGTCCAAATCAGGAAATCATGGCGTATGCGGTGGATACCGTCGGACGTCGCTTCTATACGATCTATTTCAAGGATCTTAAAACCGGCAAAACCCTGCCTGAGAAAATTGAAAACGTCACTGGCAACCTGTCGTGGGCCAATGACAATGAAACGATTTTCTATTCTGAGCAGCATCCGGAAACACTGCGCACAGAAAAGATCTATCGCTACAACATCAAAACCCACAAAAAGGATTTGATCTATCACGAAAAGGACGACACTTTCAGTGTGTATGTGTACAAGGCCCTGTCAGAGAAGTATATTTACATTGGCTCTTACAGCACACTGACCACGGAAATCCAATTTATTCCGGCGGACAAACCCATGGAAAAATTCAAGGTCTTTAATCCCCGTGAACGGGCACACGAATACTCCGTCACCGACGGGGGCGATAAGTTCTATATTATTTCCAACAAGAACGCTCCAAACTATAAGTTGATGGTGGCAGACCCGGCACACACCGACGAAAAGCACTGGAAAGAACTAATTCCTCACCGCACGGATGTCTATCTAGACGGGATTACAGTCTTTAAAAACTTTATCGCTCTGGACGAACGCAAGAATGGCCTGACTCAAGTGCGTATCGCAGATCGCAATGCACAAGCCCCTTACGAGCTCACCTTTGCCGATCCCAGCTATCTGGCTTCAGTGGGTGACAATCGCGAGTATGATACAGAATGGCTGCGCTATAACTATGAATCCATGCGTCTGCCGGATTCTGTGTATGATCTGAACGTGAAAACCAAAGAACAGGTTCTGAAAAAAACCAAGGAAGTTCCGAACTACAATCCGGAACTTTACAAAACAGAGCGTGTGTTCCTGACGGTTCGTGACGGAACCAAAGTGCCGGTGTCTTTGATCATGAAAAAGGATTTCAAAAAGGACTCTTCCGGTTCCATGCTGGTCTATGGCTATGGATCTTATGGCGCGAACATGGACCCGTGGTTCAGCAGTTCTGTTTTCAGTCTGGTGGATCGTGGTTTCGTTTTCGCCAAAGCACACATCCGCGGGGGATCTGAAATGGGCCGTCACTGGTACGATCAGGGGCGCACCCACAATAAAATGAACACCTTCTTTGACTTTATCGATGTCACGGAAGCTCTGGTTAAAGATGGCTACGCAAAACCGGAACATACTTTTGCGATGGGTGGCAGTGCCGGAGGTCTTCTGATGGGCGCGGTGATGAACCTGCGACCGGATCTTTACAAAGGCATGGTGGCCCAAGTGCCATTCGTGGATGTGATTTCCACAATGCTTGATGACAGCATTCCTTTAACCACCAGTGAATACGACCAATGGGGCAATCCGAATGTCAAAGAGGACTATGAATATATTCGCAAGTATTCCCCTTACGACAACGTCAAAGACCAGGCGTATCCGAATGTACTGGTGACCACAGGCTTCCACGATTCTCAGGTTCAATACTGGGAACCGGCGAAATGGGTGCCTAAATTAAGAGAGCATAACAAGGGAACTTCGATGATTCTGCTAAAGACGGATATGGAATCCGGTCATGGTGGAGCATCGGGCCGCTTCGACAGTTTGAAAGAAACGGCCACCGAATATGCGTTTATACTGATGGTGAACGGGACTAAAAATTAGTCCCGAACATCCTGAACGATGATCAAAGCACTGAAGGTGTTGAACTTAACAACTTCGCCGGTTCTTTGATTTGTCCAATATTGCTTGTTGATGTATTTCACGCTGCCGTCTTCATTCAGCACCGGAGTTCCATCCGGGTTGATTTCTGGGACGGTGGCGCCTTCAGTCGCCTCTACACGCTTAAACAGCTCTTCTGCTGTTTTACCATCCTGACGAGTGCATCCACCGGAAGCACGGCTGCCCAGATAGTCTGTGTATTTTCTGTAAACTTCATGCAAAGCCAAACCGTTATCCACGTCATAGAAGATCGCAAATGGCATTGAAGAATCCCAGGAACTGGAAACGTGGTCTTTGGAAAGGAACTTCGGCGTGAAGTAGCCTGTCGGTGTCTGAGACCAGTAAGATTTCGCCGGAGCACCCGTACAAACCTGATTTTTACGTTTCAATTCCAGACCTTCACGGCCTGTGGAAACCTTGGAATTGATAATCTGACGGCCATACTCGTACACACGCATGGTCTGAGCTGTTCTGCCCTTGTCAGACTTGTTGATCACGATCACATAGCGGAAATCGCGCATCCATGGTTTGGAATAGAAATCGTTTTCTGAAAACTCCTGGCCGCCAAGATATTCTGGCAAGCGAGGTGTGACTGCTTTTTCATAAGAATACGTCTGGCTGTATTCCTGATCGGAATACTTACAGTCGTTAAACTTATTTTTCACCTTACCCCAGAATGAGGCCGAAGCAGTCTGGCTTACGATCATTACGGCTGCAACCGCACCGTATTTAAGAACGTTCTTCATATACACTCCGTTTCTGTTATAGAACGAAGTCTTCCCAGCAAATACTTTGCCACATTTTGAGACAGTGACGGACAACCTGTTGGTTCTCAATAGGAAAGGGGGGCTCTCCACCCCCCTGTATTGTCATTTCGACCATAAGTTCGACAACAGTTCTTTGCCCGCCTTAAGCCAGCTTGCGCAGAACATAATGAAGGATGCCTCCATTTTTGTAGTACTCAAGCTCCACGGCTGTATCGATGCGTGAACGGACTTTCACTTCCTGCTGGCTGCCATCCGCACGATGGATGGTCACAGTCAGATCCTGTTGAGGTTTCATCCCCGCTTCAATACCACGAATATCAAAGGTCTCTGTGCCATCCAGATGCAAGGTCTTGCGATCCATGCCCGCATGGAACTGCAATGGCAAAACGCCCATCCCAATTAGATTGGACCGATGAATGCGCTCAAAGCTTTCTGCAATGACCGCTTTTACTCCCAGCAGGCGAGTCCCCTTTGCCGCCCAGTCACGGGAAGATCCTGTGCCGTATTCTTTTCCGGCAACCACAACCAACGGTGTGCCATCAGCCTGATACTTTACAGCAGCATCATAGATCGCCAGCGTTTCATCGTTTGGCAGATACTTGGTCATGCCGCCTTCCACACCCGCCAGCATTTCGTTTTTAATGCGGATGTTGGCAAAGGTTCCACGCACCATCACTTCGTCATTACCACGACGTGAACCGTAAGAATTGAAATCATGCGGTTGTACGCCATGTGACGTCAGATAGCGCCCTGCCGGAGAATCCTTCTTGATACTGCCCGCCGGAGAAATATGATCCGTGGTGATCGAGTCCCCCAGAATCGCCAGTGCTCTGGCGCCTTGCACGTCATGAAGTTTTTCCGGGCTGCCGGTCATGCCTTCAAAGTACGGGGGATTTTTGATGTACGTGCTTTTTTCCCAGGAGTATGTCTGAGAAGCCGTCGTATTGATTTTCTGCCAGTCTTCCGTTCCGGCAAAAACATTTCCGTAGCGTACATCGAACATCTTGGTTTCCACAGTCTTATTGATCGTGTCCTGAATTTCCTGAGTGCTTGGCCAGATGTCTTTCAAATAAACCGGATTCCCCGCAGAGTCTTTCCCCAAAGAATCATTGGCAATATCAATCATCATATTACCCGCCAAAGCATGCGCCACCACCAGCATCGGAGATGCCAGATAGTTTGCCTTCACGTGCGGATTGATACGACCTTCAAAGTTTCTATTACCGGAAAGAACTGATGCCACCACCAGATTTCCCTTTTCCACCGCGTGAGCAATCGGAGCCTGCAGCGGACCGGAGTTTCCGATACACGTTGTACAGCCATAACCCACAAGGTTAAAGCCCAACTGATCCAGATACAGCTGCAAGCCGGAGCGTTCCAGATAATCCGTCACCACCTGTGACCCCGGAGCCAAAGACGTCTTCACCCAAGGTTTGACCTTCAAACCTTTTTCCACAGCCTTCTTCGCCACAAGTCCCGCCCCGATCATCACGGATGGATTGGAGGTGTTGGTACAGCTTGTGATCGCCGCAATCACCACATCCCCATGACCCAGGGAATAAGCCTGGGAATCCACAGTCACCGCAGATGCGGCCTTCGTGGCTTTATCTGCCGGAACCTGGAAGCCAGTGATAAGTTGTTTGGAAAAATCCTCTGCCGCTTGGGTCAGAACCACACGATCCTGAGGACGCTTCGGCCCGGCCAATGAAGGCTCGACCGTGGACATGTCCAAGTGCAAAGTGTCGTTGAAGTGATAGTGCTGTTCAGCTTCTTCAGAACGCCACAAACCCGCTTCCTTCGCATAGGCTTCAACCAGGGCGATTGTTGCCGTATCACGTCCGGAAAGTTTCAAGTATTTGATCGTCTGTTCATCAACCGGGAAGAATCCGCAGGTCGCTCCGTATTCCGGAGCCATATTGGCAATCGTCGCACGGTCTGCCAAGGACATGGATGCCAGTCCCGGGCCATAGAATTCAACAAATTTTCCAACCACACCTTTTTTACGAAGCATTTGCGTGATGGTCAGAACCAGATCCGTCGCGGTTGTGCCTTCTTTCATTTTGCCTTCAAGCTTGAAGCCTACAACTTCCGGAATCAACATGCTTAAAGGCTGCCCCAGCATCACAGCTTCGGCCTCGATACCACCGACACCCCAGCCCAGCACTGCCAGACCATTGATCATGGTTGTGTGACTGTCCGTCCCCACCAGCGTGTCCGGGAAAGCCGTGTGACCATCCAGGCCATTTTCAGACCACACTGTTTTACCCAGATATTCCAGATTCACCTGATGGCAAATTCCTGTTCCCGGCGGAACCACCTTGAAGTTTTGGAATGCCTGCTGTCCCCATTTAAGGAAAACATAGCGTTCGTGATTACGTTCAAACTCCATCTTGACGTTTTCATCAAAAGATTTTGGTGTCGCAAAAGAATCGACCATTACTGAGTGATCAATAACCAGATCCACTGGCACCAGCGGATTGATTTTTTTCGGATCGCCACCCAAGGATTTCATGGCATCACGCATGGCTGCAAGATCCACCACCGCAGGAACACCGGTAAAATCCTGCATCAAAACACGCGCCGGGAAGAATGAAATTTCGCGGGACAGGGATTCTTTGCTTAAACTTAACAAAGAATCAATATCCTCTTTACTGACATGCAGTCCGTCTTCATGGCGCAGAAGGTTTTCCAAAAGAACCTTCAATGACACCGGAATTTTTTTAAGATTGGGATGTTGAATTTTATGAGGATTGAAAACTGTGTAGCTCTGCGAGCCGACCTGAAGCTGGGATTTTGTCTTAAAACTGTCTTTGGATTGAATGAACATGAGAGGCTCCTTCCGCCTCTCAATTCCACTCTCCTCTTAGGAATTTATCAAGCCAAAAAGCCCCGATCTGGGTTTTCACATCGCTGACTTTTCCGTCGAAAACCAGACGCATCAAATCCGTCGGTTTTACTTCGACAACCTCAATAAATTCACCCTGATCCAGGCGCTGTTCCAAGAGCACAAGATCCTTGGCCAGATACAAATCAATATGTTCGTTGGAATAGCCGATCACCGGATGAATTGTGGTCAGGAACTTCCATTCTTTGGCTTCATAGCCGGTTTCTTCCAACAGTTCCCTTTTTGCCGTCAGCAGCGTTTCCTCGCCATGATCGCGTTTGCCTGCGGGAAATTCCAGAAAGACCTGTTTCACCGCATGACGGTACTGATGAATCATCACCACATTTCCATTCGGCAGCAGAGGGATCATCATGGCCGCCCCGGGGTGCAGAATGTATTCACGCGTATAGGTCCTGCCGTCGGGCGCCTGCACCTGGTCCTGTTCCACCTTCAGATAACGTCCTTTAAAAATTTGTCTTGTCGAGAGAGTCTTTTCTTCCAAATGCTTCATGGGACCAGAATCTCATACGGGGACAGTGTTGTCTCAATAATAGTGACTGGACGAAAGAAGGTCCCGTCCTTTGTCCAAAAGGTGTATGATCGACATTGCTCATAGCTGTTGAATACACGAGTCTTGTATAGAATATATCTGTACCAGAATCAGTTTAGTAAGATGAATTTTATTAGTAAGATCAGGAGGATCATCCTATGAGAGCCTTGAATAAGGTGGGACTGTTTTTGTCCACCATTGTCGCCGTGTCCGTTATCTCCGTTCAGGATGCAAATGCACAAAGACGTTTTAGCAGAGGCCCAAGCCTTTCCGGGGATATGTCCCTGGGTATTGGTATCTCCACGGTGTCTGCCGGACAGAACGACATGAACTCTTTGATTGATGCCGCTGGTTCCAGTGCCGCTGCTGCTGACACCAAGGATCTGGGCAGTGCCTGGGAATTCTATGCAAACTGGTCCTACCGCTTTAGCAGCACCATGTATGCCTTCGTCTTCCGCCCGTCTTATTTCACTCAATCTACAGAGGGCAGCGGGACTGACGGCAGCTACGACTACAAGCTGACAGGCTTCACCGTCTTCCCGATTTTCCGTATCTATGCATTGGAAAATTCTTTCATTAAGTTCTACATGCAGACCGGCTTGGGCTATGGAAGTCTGAACGGTGAAATCACCGCCGGAACCAAAAACCTCGATTTCAAAGGCAGTGCCTTTGGTGCGATGGGTGGGATCGGTGTGGACTTCTGCTTCACGGAAGCTCACTGCCTGACAGTTGAAGGTAATCTTCGTTATATGCCTATTGAACGCAACCTGACCACCGGAGGCAACTGTGCCGCCGCCAGCGATATTCCGGGTGTAAGTCAGTGCGGCGGCAACTCTGAGGTTGAGCGCGATGGCAAAGACTTGGCGACGACAATGTCCGGAGTCCAGGGCCTGATCGGCTACACCATGAACTTCTAGAAATAAAATCGTCTTAATTCAGTACTCGCTACACCTGAGGGTCCCTTTAAGCGGGACCCTTTTTTTATTCCCGCTTTGAGACTTTAGAACCCTCTTCATTATTCCGATATTTTATTAACATGCGCATAAAGTACGTGAGTAAAATCGCCATTTTAGGTTTTCTCTGGCTTGCCCTTGCGGGGTGCTCTGACAGCACACCGGAAGTGCAGGTTTTGCGCGCATTGGATGATCTGACCTTCAATCCCCAGTCCATCGTGACCTCCAGTCTGGTGTCCGTGCCATTGCAAGCACGTTGCGCTCACTATGTGAACTCCATCGAAATGAGTCTGGATGGCGGCGCCACTTGGCTGTCGCCTTCCGCCTATGACAACTCTGCCGGCACCTCTTGTAAGAATGGAAAGTTCCAGGTTCAGTTATCCAATCTAAAGGCACCGTGGAGTGCTATGAATATCTCTGCCGGACAAACACTGACAGTGAAATTCCGGGCCCAACCCCGCCCGGGTCATTACTTCTACAAGGAAGTCAGCATCCGTTACACCCCGTCCACATCACGCAGCCAGGACATGCTGGTCGGCACTTCGGTCGATACAGGTATGGATCAATCCGGTGCCAGCGTGCGCTTGAAAAGCCGTTTGCGTTCGACTTCGCAGCATGTGGCCACTGGCGGACACTTCCGCATCCAAGGGAGAATTGCTGAATGAAACTCCCAAATCTGATGCTAACTATTTTCAGCGCTTTGCTTTTGCCGATGACGGCACTGGCGGCATCGCCGTCACCGGGGGCGTTGTTTGTCTATGAAGGTCTGTTGACCGATGACATGGGAAATCCGATCACGTCCCCGCAAACAGTGACTTTGCAGATCACCTCCAGCGACACTCTCTGTGCGCTGTATGAAGAAACTCACAATATCACCCCGGGAAGCGGCGGGGAATTCAGTCTGATTGTCGGAAGCGGAACCCGTTTGGACTCCACCAACAACACCGCAGACCGTATTTTTGCCACGACAGGTTCTGCAACCTGCACTTCCGGCAGCACAATGACTTTCTCCGGAACTTACAATCAGCGGTTGTTGCGGGTACAAGTGGGATCAACGACGTTGTCACCTGATATCACTATCAACAATGTTCCCTTCGCAATCAATGCCGGTCGTTTGGAAGATAAAAGAGCCAGCGACTTTGTTCAAACCAGTGCCAACATTTCACAGAACCGCGTTGAAACAATCTTCAACCGCTATTCGATCCTGGATTCCTTGCTGACTCTGTATTCTTTGCCCGCTGGCAACGGTCAAATCCTGATCGGAACAGGCTCTGGATTTACTCCGTCCACTCTGACTGCCGGGTCAGGGATTAATATCAGTAATGGTCCGGGCACAATCACCATCAGTTCTGCCGCCGGTGGCGGATCAGTCACCAATGTCACGGCCCTGTCCCCTGTTGTTGTGACCAACGGTGCCACGACACCGGAAATTTCAATGCCTGCTGCCAATGCGGGTTCCAGCGGCTATCTGACTGGCAGCGACTGGACAACGTTCAGCAATAAATTAGACAAAGCCCTGTCCCCGGCAAAAATTTATGTCGGTAATGCAGGTGGAACTGCCACTGCCGTGAACGTCAGCGGGGATGCCACTTTGGATAACAGCGGGGCCTTAATCCTGAATAACGTTAACACAGCCGGAACTTATTTTAGAGTTGTGACAGACGCCAAAGGTCGCGTGACTTCCGGTGCTGCGACACTCGCACCAGCAGATATTCCCGGATTGGACTGGTCAAAAATCATCAGTGGTCAGCCGACCACACTACAAGGTTATGGAATCATCGACGCTATCAAAAATCTGGGTGGCGTCCCGGGCATCCAGTCTGGCGTTGATGCCGCCAAACCTGCCGCAGGAACCACCGGCCGACTGTATGTCGCATCTGATACTTTAAAAATCTATCGTGACAGCGGAAGCACCTGGAATGCTTTGGCGGACGGCGGTGGCGCCGCGACTCCGATAAATCTGGCTGCTGATGTCACAGGCGTCCTGCCTGTTGCCAACGGTGGAACAGGTTCCACATCTGCGACGACCGCCTTCAACACCCTGTCTCCGTTAAGCGCCAAAGGGGATATTCTGGCACACAATGGCACCAACAATATCCGCCTGCCTGCCGGAACTGCCGGTCAGGTTCTGAGTGTGGATTCGTCGCAGGCCGCAGGATTGAAATGGACAACAATTCCCAGCGGTACCGTCACATCGGTTACCGGCACGGGTGCTGTGACTGTTGTTAACAACGCCACAACACCGGAAATCGGCGTGAACGATGCCACCGCCAGCGCCAAGGGTGTTGTGCAAGTTGGATCAGGCCTGAGTGTGGCTTCAGGGGTGATTTCCGCAAATCCAAATACTTTCTCCAGCGCTGTGCCGGTCAATAAAGGCGGAACAGGCGTGACCACCCTGGTGGCCAACAGAATTTTGATGTCAAACGGTTCCGCCGATGCTGTGACAGAGTTCAGTTGCGGTCTGGGCCAAATCATCAACTTTAATGCCGCCAATGTTCCGGGCTGTGCCACCTACAGTGCCGCAGGACTGCTTTTAAATGGCGGCAACAGCTTCACGGCTCCTGTTACCATTGGCTCTAACGACAATCAGCCTTTAAGCTTTAGAACCAATAATGCCGTTCGTATGACCATTGATGAATTGGGACGAGTGGGCATTGGCAACATACCGACGGCCTCGGCCTTGTCTGTCACGGGAACAGGTGAAGTAGCGCAGTTTGTTTCTGCCAATACCGGTGGTATTGCGATTGATACAACTGCCACAAACTTCAATCCATCTTTAATTTTCAAAAAAAACAACTTAAAACGCTGGACGATCATGGCAGATGCTGTGTTAGAGACCGGATCTAACTCCGGATCGAATCTTTCAATTCTACGTTACAGCGATGCCGGAGCTTTTTTGGGTTCAGCCATGACCATCGATCGTTCCAATGGCAATGTCGGAATTGCGACGGCAACGCCACTGTACACACTGCATGTTACTGGTACAGCAGCCCTGAGCACCGGCACCGCCTGGCAGGTTGTTTCGGATCAGCGACTGAAAAATATTGATGGTAATTATGAGTACGGACTAAATGAAAGCCTGGCAGGTTGTTTCGGATCAGCGACTGAAAAATATTGATGGTAATTATGAGTACGGACTAAATGAAATTCTTAAACTGCGCACCGTTCGCTATCACTACAAACCCGGAAATGCCATGAATATGCCTTCGGATAAAGCCATGACAGGCTTCATCGCGCAAGAAGTCCAGAATGTTATTCCAGATGCCGTCCGCACAGGTCCGAAAGGTTATCTGGAGCTGAATGTGGACCCGATTCATTGGGCCACAGTGAATGCAGTTCAGGAACTGCATGGAATGTGCAAGGCTTCTGAAGAACAAATCCAGCTCATCAACCGCCGTGTGGCTTCTTTAGAGGCCGATGCTGCGGAAAAAGATCAGCGCATTCGCAAGCTGGAAGAGGAAAATCAAAGTCTCAAAAAAGATCTCGAGATGATCAAAGCCAAACTGGGTCTGCAATAATTCCCAATTCGAAGCTGCACTCCATCCCAATATTGGACGTGTCTTAAGCTTTTCTCCACACTT
Source organism: Bdellovibrio bacteriovorus (assembly GCF_025558485.1). Taxonomy (GTDB): domain Bacteria; phylum Bdellovibrionota; class Bdellovibrionia; order Bdellovibrionales; family Bdellovibrionaceae; genus Bdellovibrio; species Bdellovibrio bacteriovorus_G. Next base: position 3,131,422 of record NZ_CP102930.1, on the reverse strand, counting down.
CTTACGTTTTTGTTAAACTTATACGTATCTGATTGTTGAGGTACGTACGATGACAAAAATGCTTTTAGTCGCACTATTGCTGGTATCCCCTTTTGCCTCCGCCCATAAAAAGAAAGCGGCAGAACAAAATTCACTGCGGGCCCGCGGCCTTCTGAAAAAGATTTCCTGCAGCTATCATGGCAGCGGCAAAACCCCGACCGGGGAAAGTATTGGCTCTGTTGATTTCGCCGATCCGGAAAAAACCGTATGTGATCCTCTTAACGGCGAAAGCAGCAGCGACCCCCAACAGGGCCTGTTTGCAAAGCTGATTGTCAAAAGCCCGCAAATGACCGCACCGATCAAGTCTGTGATGGACTTCTACAACAACGGGCTTCGTCTGGAACAGGATTTATATTTTGCGGATGTCAATGTTCCCACCCGCCCCTTCACATCAGGCTTTGCCACCCAGTCCGGTGATGTGCTGGTGGATGCCAATGGCAACAGGCTTATTGAAAACTTCGCCATCGAATACACCTCCATCCTAAAACTTTCTGACCAGGATCCGGCCGGTCATTATGAAATCTCCCTGCTGTCCGATGATGGCGCCAGATTGTTTATCAAGGAAGGTAACAGTTGGAATGAGCTGGTGAACAATGATGGCAATCACCCAACTCGTCTTGGCTGCCCTTACCGCACCGTCGAGCTGAAAAAAGATTCAGCCATTCCCATTAAGATTTTATACTATCAGGGACCCCGTTATCATATCGCTAACGTGATGCTGTGGAAGCATCACAAAAAAGCCCAGAGCTGGAAAAAGCCGGCTTCTCATTCCCTGTGTGGAATCCAGAGCAATAATTTCTTCTTCAACCCTAACAACGGAAAAAAACAGGCCGCGATGAAGCTGCTGGAACATATGGGCTGGAACGTGGTTCGCAGCGCCAACTTCCAGATGCCGGATTTAAAACCAAATCCATGCGTGGAACCTGACTTGGCGATCAGCGACTTTAAAGTGGCTTCAATATCCGCCCCAACGGCACAAATCACCTGGTCCACGAACCTGCCCGCCAGCAGTCAGCTTTATATCGTGAATATCTTCACAGGCGAGGAAATGTACACCACTCTGGATTCAGACCCGGTCACAAGCCACGTGGCCGTTCTGGATGGCCTGATTCACGGATTGCAATATCAGATTCAGGCCATCAGTGTGGATGCCAAAGGCAAGGAAGTGCGCAGTCAGCCTATCATGCTGCTGCCTTAGTTAATATTCCGTGCTGGGCAAGCATCGTTGTTCAGCACGGAATCAGAACATCGTATTGCTGTTCGCTACTTTTTCCGGGATCGCCTGAATCACATCCCAGTGTTCGACGATCCGGCCTTTTTCCACTCTGAAAATATCCACGATGGCACTGCCACGGTCTGCTTTATTCATTTTGCTGTGAACATGCAAAACCACCAGATCACCTTCTGCGACAGCTCTTTTGATTTCAGAGCGCGCTTCCGGGTTTTCCTTAAAGTGCGGAATAAAATAGTCTGTAAACGGCTTTACCCCATCCGGCACATGAGGGTTGTGCTGAGTGTATTGCGGCCCCAGATATTTATCGGCGGCTTCCTGCACTTTGTGATCCTGAAAGACCATTTTATAAAATGTCGTTACGACAACGCTATTTCGTTGACGCTTCCCGCATCAAACAGCTCCCGGGTTGAGGGGCATCCCAGTTGACTTTTGCCCCCGGGACCTGATTATCTGTCCCTTATGGAAACAAAATATCTGTCAGGTTTTGGCAATCATTTTTCTACGGAAGCTCGCCCGGGTGCTTTACCCGCCGACCAAAATTCTCCACAAAAAGCCCCGCACGGGCTTTATCCGGAACAGTTAAGTGGCTCTGCCTTCACAGCCCCTCGCCATACCAATTTGTATTCCTGGCTGTATCGCATTCGTCCGTCTGTGCAGCACAAACCTTTTGTGCCGCTGAAAGATCTGACAGCAAAGACTTTCTTTAAACCTCAGCATATCAATCCGAATCAAATGCGCTGGAATCCGCTGAAGGACTCTTCCGTTCCCCAAGATTTTGTTGAAGGCATCCGCACAGTCTGCGGAGCCGGATCAGCTCTTGAACAACGTGGTCTGAGCGCCCATTTATATTCCTTCAGCAAGGACATGGGTTCTCGTTACTTTATGAATGCGGATGGAGACTTCCTGCTAGTTCCACAAAAAGGCTCTTTACATGTAAAAACAGAAATGGGCCTTATCGAAATGGAACCCGGTGAAATCGCCGTGATCCCGCGAGGCATGAAGTTCCAGATCAACCCGCTTAAAGGGGATCTTTGCACAGGATACATCGGCGAAAACTTTGGCGCCCCTTTCCGCCTTCCTGATTTGGGCCCGATTGGTGCCAATGGCCTGGCTCACCGTCGTCACTTCCTGACTCCAGTTGCCGCATTTGAGGATCTGGAAGGAAAATTTGAATTGATCGGAAAATTTGCCGGTGAACTTTGGTCCGCAGAAATGGGCCATTCTCCTTTGGACGTAGTGGCTTGGCATGGGAACTATGCCCCTTATAAGTATGACCTGCGCAAATTCAACACGATCAACACCGTCAGCTATGATCATCCAGATCCTTCGATCTTTACCGTACTAACTTCCCCAAGCGATACACCGGGCATTGCTAATGTGGACTTTGCAATCTTCCCGCCTCGCTGGATGGTCGGAGAGCACACATTCCGCCCGCCTTATTTCCATCGCAACTGCATGAGCGAATACATGGGCCTGATTTACGGTGAATATGACGCCAAAACCGCAGGCGGTTTCGTGCCGGGCGGTGGAAGCCTGCACAACTTCTATTCCGCGCACGGCCCGGACGTGGATGCCTTTGAAAAGGCCAGCCATGTGGATTTGAAACCGCACAAAATCGAAGCAACCATGGCCTTCATGTTCGAATGCCGCTCCCCTTATATGGTGACGGACTTCGCGATGGAAAAAGACTTCCTGCAAAGCGACTATCAGGACTGCTGGCAGGGTTTTAAAAAGTACTTCAAATAAATAAAAAAGCCGGGGAAACCCGGCTTTACGCAACGCTTCGGAAAAAGTAAGCAGGTACCTTTTAGTTGGCGTTGATGATGTCCATTTGCTTTTTGATTTTTACCGGAGTGATGTGGCCGGTGCCGGACTCTGTGTAACCCATCAGCTCTACAGTGGCAGTGACTTTTTCGGGTGTTGCCATTGGCAGGCCACCGCATTTCATCGGACAGGACAGATCCAGGATTTCATTGTCAGCCATACGCACCGGAATTCCGATAGCGTCCAGGTAATAGTCTGAATAAGTGCAAGTGTAAGAAGCGATTGAGGACTTGAAGGTCAATTGTAACATCGCCGGAGCAAAGAATTCCCCACTGCGATTGGCTATGCGGATTTGTGGAATGTTGATGTACGGTGAAGGAATGTCACGCTCGCTCGTACCATCCTGATAAGACATGCAGCTAATGGACGTGGAATGAATTACAAAAGCTTCTTTTTGCACGGTCATTTCCACTTGTGCCTGAGCCCCGGCAGCCAACAAGATCACCAACAAACTCATCATTGCTTTCATTAATCCTCCTTGAATACAAAAAGGATAAGTCTGTATTGAGTGCGTGGCAAAATAACTAAGGCAATACTGCTCCAGCAGATTCGGCATTCAACGCGGATGCACTACCAAAAGTAAGTCCGTACCTTTAAGGAATATAAACCCATTCACCGACGCCGTTTTTCAGGCGGAAGACCTTCACGCGCTCTTCAAACCATGAGCCCAGATTCACTGAACGCACAGAGTGACCGTTGATGGTTTCGGTATGGTCGTCAAAGACGTGCATGTGACCTGAAATAATCAAATCAAACGGCTTTTCCGCGTAGGCTTTCGCGGTGTGCGAACGGATCATGGAAATCAGCTCACCTTCATTGGAAATGCGATAATGTCCGCTGCGTTCCCGGCTTTTTTTACTGGCCTTGTTACCCAGATGATCCCAGAACTTGCCCGGCAGGATGTTTCCCAAAGGTTTAATATACGGGTTGCGAATGATGCTGCGATATTTAAGATACTTTTGATCATTCAGATTGATCAGATCGCCGTGTTCACAGCGCACGCGAACCCCGTCGATCAGATAATACTGTGCCTCGACAAAAACTTCGATCCCCAGACGTTTTTGGAAATAACCTTCCACATGCACATCATGGTTGCCTTCGATGAAAGTGATGCGGGCACCGGCCTTGCGCAAGTCCCCCAGCGCTGTCATCAAAGGTTCAAACTTTTTGGCGAAGTAAGTGTGACCACCCACCCACAGATCGAAGATATCCCCGAGCATGAAAAGGTGAACTTCCTTGGGATTTCCTTCCAACAAAGAACGCAAAAAGCGCAACAGGATTTTCCCATTGCGCTCTTCAGCGGTTTTTAAGTGAATGTCGGATATGAACCAGGCTTCCACTATTCTTTATTCAGATCGAAACCTTGTTTCTTGCGGATGAAGGCAGGAACTTCAAGATTCTGGCTGGAGAATGGAGAGCTTAGAACTTCACGCGCCATGCGACGAGCTTCTTCCAAGGACTGTTGTTCATGATCCACGTTCATGGACAACTGCTCTGGATTGCTGTGCTTGGATTTCAAGTCCTGGCTTTCTTTGAAAGCGCGGGCTTTTGCCAACAGCATATCACGTGGGGTCAGTGAGGATTCCACTTGCGGCTGGATCGGAGTTGCCACTTCCTGAGAAGGAGCCACCGGAGCCTGAGCAGCCACATTTTGTGCGGCCTGCTGAGCCATTTGCGGAGTCACGGCAGCCACAGGAGGAACAACCACAGTCTCAGTGACCTGAGGAGCTGCCTCTGTCTGCTGTGGTTGATGTGTAAAAGTCATCACCTGGGACTGAACCGCAGAGATCGGCGGAAGTTCAACCGCTGGCATCTGAGGCATCACAGGCATTTGTGGCATGCTTGGCATTGCCGGCATCTGCGGGAACTGAGGCATTTGCGGCATGGTTGGCATCTGTGGCATTTGCGCCATTTGCTGAGGCATTTGTGGCATCTGCATGTTCATCCCGCCGAATTGCGCTGCATTCTGATTCAGGAAGTTTTGCATTTGGTTCACTTGTGCCATGTCGTTTACAAGCTTCACATCGTGAGAATCAAAACCAGTTGCGATCACAGTCACACGAACTTCATCACCCATGCTTTCATCAATAACCGCACCGAAGATGATTTCCGCATCTTCGTGAGCCGCTTCAGTGATCAAAGTGGAGGCTTCGTTCACTTCATAAAGAGACAAATCAGAGCCGCCCGTTACGTTGATGATGATACCTGTCGCACCGTCAATTTTTACATTTTCAAGAAGCGGAGAGGAAATCGCCGCTGTTGCCGCTTCAACCGCACGGTTGTCACCTTTGGCTGCGCCTGTACCCATAATTGCAATGCCTTTGGAAGACATAACAGTACGGATATCGGCGAAGTCCAGATTGATCAGACCGCGGATATTGATAAGGTCAGAAATACCTTTTACTGCCTGAAGCAGAACTTCGTCGGCTTTTTTGAAAGTTTCCAGAAGCGGAGTTCTTTCAGCCGCGATGGAAAGAAGTTTTTGGTTCGGGATCACGATCAGAGTGTCCACGTTTTCTTTCAGATCAGCCAAACCGCCTTCAGCATGCTTGCCGCGCTTTTTACCTTCAAACAGGAATGGCTTGGTCACCACACCGATAGTCAATGCGCCCAGTTCACGAGCGATCTTTGCCACGATCGGAGCGCCACCTGTTCCTGTACCACCGCCCATACCGGCAGTGACAAACACCATGTCTGCACCTTCCAGCTTTTCCACGATTTCATTGTAGGATTCAATCGCAGCTCTGCGGCCCACATCCGGATTTGCCCCCGCGCCCAAACCTTTTGTCAGATCAAGACCCAGTTGGATTTTGTTCGGGGATTTGCTGGCATTCAAAGCCTGAATATCTGTGTTGGCAACGATGAATTCCACACCGTTCATGCCGGATTCGATCATCGTGGCAACTGCGTTACTACCGCCACCGCCTACGCCGACGACCTTGATATTTGCTCCAATATTGATGTTTTCTTCCAATTCAAACATTTCGATCCTCCCCACAGAATCAAGCACCCAGGGTGCTCACAGAGTAAAATTAAAAAATCTGTCCAAAAAAGTCTTTGATCTTCTTGGTGATGCCATCCAAGGATTCACCAATGTTCACTTCCTGCTGCTGTCCCTGAAGCAGATCTTTTCTCTGCGCCAGTGCATACATCAGAAGGCCGACAGCAGCGGAGAATTCTCCAGACTTCACCACATCTGTCAGGCCGCCGATTTCGCGAGGAGCCCCTCTGCGAACCGGAATATCAAAAACAAACTCACCCATCTCAACAAGACCATCCAGATTGCTTGCGCCGCCCGTAAGCACGATACCGGAACCCAGCATCGGCATCAGACCACTCATGCGAATATCGTTGGCGATCAGATTCAGAGTTTCCTCTGCACGCGCCTCGATCACATCCGCAAGGTCTTTGCGAGGAATTACGCGGGACTTGCGTCCGCCAACACCTTCGACTTCGATAGTTTCATTTTCATTCACCATGGAAGCCATGGCACAGCCATGCTTCTTTTTAAGCTCTTCCGCCGCAACCTGCGGGGTACGAAGCCCCACAGCCACGTCGTGAGTAAAGTGCTGACCACCCACCGGAATCACAGAGGAATGTGCCATGCTGCCGTTGACGAAGTACACGGCATTACAAGCACCGCCACCCATATCAACCACACACACACCCAGGTTTCTTTCGTCATTGGAAATAACAGACGTTGCTGAAGCCAACTGGGAAAGAACCAGACCCGCGATTTTCAGGCCCGCTTTTTCAACACATTTAACTGTATTATTGATGGCGCTTTGACCGCCGGTCACGATGTGCACATTGGCTTCCAAACGGATGCCGGACATGCCGATAGGATCGGTAATCCCATCCTGACCATCGACTTTGAATTCTCTTGGCAAAACATGCAGAACAGAACGATCCGCAGGAACAGCAACCGCTTTGGCGGCTTCAATCACACGGTCGATTTCAGAGGCCGTGACTTCGCGATTCTTGATCGCAACCATGCCCTTGGAATCGAAGGAAGAAATATGAGAACCGGCAACACCCACCCAGACTTCTGAGACAGTGTATCCAGACATCAATTCTGCTTCTTCTTTGGCTTTTCTGATGGAATCAGTAGTGGCTTCGATATTAACAACGACACCCTGACGAATCCCTGTATTGGGAGCGGTGCCGACGCCTGCTACTTCAATTTTTCCTTCGGGGTTGACTGTACCGATGACGAAAGAGACCTTGGTCGAACCAATGTCCAAGCCAGCCAACACCGGAGCTTTGGGTTTTGATGTACTCATCCTTAAGTCCTCACGGATGCCTAAACTATAAAGCTTCTGTAAGACCACCCGATAAAATCATTTCAAGGGGCTAAAAAGTGGGGCATCTACCCGACTTTGATCGGTCTTCCAGACTTAAGCTTAGGGACCCTTACGCAACCTGACAAGGACTTTCTTTGACAGATTCGCGTCTATGACGCGCGCGTCAAACTGGCGGGATTCGAGATAATCAACAACCTGACTGACCCGGGCCGACTTCAAGGACACTTGGTCTTCGCCCATTTTCACCTGGATTCCTGTTTTGATCATGGTCATCCAGAAGCCTTCTTTGTTGTCGTAACGAATTTCAGAAATTGTTTTTCGACTGAATGATCCTTCAGCAGGAATCTGCTCAACAACATCAACAGCCTTTTTGCGAAGCTCGGCTTTCTTCATGAAACTTTCGCCTTCAAGAAGAACAACATCCGGAGCCTGCTTGCCTTCAACCGGATCAAGAAGTTCACCACCCTTGATGATCGGCACCAGCTTGCCACCTTTACCCATATAAAGAAGCTTCACTTCGTATGGGCGCACTCGCACAGACAAAGTTGTCGGCCAGCTGCGCTTGATGTTCAGGCTTTCAACCCAGTTCATCATCTTCACATCACGAGACACCGCTTTAAGTTTGATATTCCAAAGCGACATGCCTTTGTACTTGTCCAAAGAAGCTTCCAGACGATCGACGTGAGGACGCAAAAATTGTTCTTGGCCCGGGGGTGGATTTTCTAAAATCACTTCCACTTTACCAATATCAAAAAAGCCGTTTTTATTAAGATAAAAAAGCGTGCCCGCCAATGAAAGCGGAAGAATAATAAATCCAAAGATAAGTTTCAAAACGAGCTTCTTCACTGAAGTGACTCCGCAAATCCTTTGCTGCCGTGATTTTTAGATTAGCAACAAGATCGCCAACAATGAAACGCTGTCCGCAAAACAAGACCTAGGTCTTTGCCGGGAATACGAGTTTGGAACTATATTGTTTTTGTAATGTTCACCGATACAAAGGAGGCAAAGGAGTTCCATCATGAAGTTTGGCAGCAAAGTGATTCTTAACGTGGCAATATCTTGTGTGATCTGCACTATCGCCGCCGTTGGTATCTCCTATTCAAAAATTCACCAGCAAGGGCGCGATCAACTGGTTGATAAATCCCGCGCGATTCTTTCACGTCTGGAATCCATCCGCTCTTACATCGCCCTTAGCGACAAACTTCAGGCCGACTTCACACGCACGGTTGAAGCATATCCCGATGGCAAACTGCCAGAGGATGTGCGCAAAAGTCTTCTGCGCAAAGTTCCGATCTTTGCCTCTATCGTGGTGGGTTTTGAAAATGCCGAACAGGATGGATACAAGTTCCGCGTTTTTTCAGCCGCTCCCCGCCGCGAGGAAAACAAAGCCTCCACTTCCGAACTGGAAATTCTAAAACGCTTTGAAGCCAATCCGGAACTAAAGGAAATCATCGAAGGCGATAATCAGCAGGTGGTCGTGTATCGTCCGGTGCGCCTGTCAGAAGCCCAGGGCTGCCTGCTGTGCCACGGAAATCCGACAAACAGCCCCTGGGGAAATGGCAAAGACATTCTGGGTTTCCCGATGGAAAACTGGAAGGACGGAAAACTGCACGGTGTGTTTGCTGTCACGTCCTCCACGGACGGCGTAGCAACAGCTGCGACCAGCACCACGACTTCCATTTTAATGTGGGCTCTGCTGATCACGCTGTCCATTCTGGTCGCGTCTTATGTTCTGCTACGTTCACCTTTGAACGCCCTGCTGACAGCCATTGGCAAACTCAATACCGCCGGAACTCAGGTTTCCACCACTGGCAACGAGATCTTCACCTCCAGCCAGAACCTCAGTGACTCTGCGGTGAAAGCGGCCGCTTCCATCGAGGAAACCTCCGCATCCACAGAAGAAGTTTCCAGCATGGTGAAAATGAACAGTCAGCATGCCAATCAGGCCCGCGATCTGGCCCAAACGGCACAGGAAAAAGCGCGCCTTGGCGAAAGCGAAGTGCACAAGCTGACAGCCTCCATGGATGATATCTCTGCAAGCTCTAAAAAAATTGAGGAAATTATCACGGTCATTGATGACATCGCCTTTCAGACAAATCTTCTGGCTCTGAACGCTTCCGTTGAAGCCGCACGTGCCGGTGAACACGGAAAAGGTTTTGCTGTTGTCGCAGAAGCCGTGCGCAGTCTGGCACAGCGAAGCGCCACTTCCGCCAAAGAAATTTCCCACCTGATCAACGACAGCGTGGAAAAGATCGAAACCGGACATGAGGTGGTTCGTTCCAGCGCCGAATCTTTAAAAGAGATTGTCACAACGATTGAACAACTGTCGTCTTTGAATATAGAGATTTCCTCTGCCAGCGGAGAGCAGGAACAAGGGATCACTCAGATCAATCGCGCGCTGAATGACATGGACAAGATCACGCAGGCCAATGCCGCCGCCGCAGAAGAATGTGCCGCGGCCTCCGAAGAGCTTACGCGTCAGTCATCTGTGATGGAAGAAGCAGTCCAGCAACTCAACGTTATTATTACAGGAAAGCAACAACAGTCGGCGTAAAAGCATATCTTTGTCTCAAATATGATCTGAATCATGGACCGGGGAACTTAAAGTGCTATCCTTCAAGTACGACGAAGGAGGCTAGCCATGAGTTCCCATTCACTTCTGATCGCCGATGAGCTTGAGGGCAAAGACGACGTTACACTGCGACGATCTCAGGTGAATCGTAAATTTGCCTCGGACCTTTCTGTCCGCCTGCAATGCCCGGTGGATTTGATCTATGTCAAAACTCTAAAAGACATTCCAGGTCGTCTGTCACTGAATGCCGGCGAAAAAGCCAAACTGATCACACAGAAATCCCAACAACTGGCGCCGGTAATGAAAAGCTTCACCCGCCCCGGTAAACTGATCGTCAAGTTCGGCTCCCCTTTACGGGAAATTTCCAGCGCCCTTAAAGACTCTCACAACATCGAAGCTCTGATTCTGGGATCACGCGCTTTAAGTGGCATGGATCGCTTCTTCCTAGGCAGCGTTGCGGAAGAAGTTGTGCGCTCTGTAAAAAGACCGGTCTTTATTTTAGGCCCAGGCACACAGAACGACCAATATGCCCTTTCAGAAAAGAAAGAACTGCGCATTGTGATCGCCACCGATCTGACAAAAAAATGCCGGGCGGCTGAAACCTATGGCGTCAGTCTGGCCAAACGTCTGGGTGCCAAGGTTCTGCTTTATCATTCCGCCGCAGAAACCCTGCGCACAGTGGAGCAATATGTTTTCGCTTCCGGGGAAGCAACACCAAGCATTGATTCCATCTTTGACGATATTAAAAAAGATGCGGTGGCCTCCATGGAAAAACGCGTGACCCGTTTGAAAGCCAAAGGCATCAACTGCGAAAGTTATATCGAAATGGAAAAAACTCCGTTTGTGGAAACCCTTCTTTCCAGCACCAAAGATTCGATGGATCTGCTTTGTATGGGAGACGATAGCAGTGGGGGTTTGTTCACCTCTCTATTGGGCAGTAACCTGCGGGACATGATTGCAAAGTCACCCGTTCCGGTGATTGTCGTCCGGGGCTAACCACTAGATTTCCGCATCGTACAGATCACATATCACACTTGTAAGGAAGATTACCAAAGCTTCTCCGATAAGGACCTCAAATCATTTTTGAACGCGAGGTTCATTCTATGAAGTTCAATACAAAGGTTATGCTGAATATCGCTATCGCCTGCATTATCTGTACTGCGGCCGCGGTGTTCATTTCATCGTCCCGCATTTATTCGCAAGGCGAAATCCAGCTGATTGAAAAGTCCCAGGCGATTCTTTCACGTCTGGAGGCCGTTCGTTCCTACATCGCTTCCCAGGGCGGTCTGGACGCCAGCGTGGAAAAAGCTCTTCAGGAGCATCCCGATGGCAATCTTCCCAAAGATGCGAAACTGACAATTCTAAAACAGGTTCCGATCTTTGCCGCAATGAAAGTCGGCGCCGAAGGGGCCGAGCAGGAAGGCTATAAATTCAGAATCTTTTCCGACGAACCCCGCAACGCCGACAACCGCGCTACTGAAGCGGAAATGGCCATTCTGAAAAAATTTGAAGCAGACCCCAAACTTCAGGAACTTACGGCCACGACTGAAAATGAAATCATCGTGTATCGTCCCGTGCGTCTGACCGAGGCTCAGGGTTGCATGACCTGTCATGGTGCCCCTGAAAAATCCCCGTGGAAAAACGGCAAGGACATTCTGGGTTACCCCATGGAAAACTGGAGCGACGGCAAATTGCACGGTGGCTTCGCCGTTATTTCCACCAAAGAAAAGATTCAGGCCGCAGCCACAGACGCTACTTGGTACATCATCCTGTGGTCCGCCAGCCTGTCTTTGCTGACACTGGCGCTGTCGTATCTGATTTTGAAAAAACCAATGAAAGCGCTTTCCGGTATCGCTGAAAAATTGCAGGAAACCGGAACCGGCGTTGCGCAGGCAAGTCAGGAAATTTCCAAGTCCTCGCAGGATCTAAGCACAGCGGCAACCACTGCGGCATCCTCGATTGAACAAACCACGGCCGCGACCGAGGAAATGTCCAGCATGATCAAGCTGAATGCGGGACACACCAACGAAGCCCGCGTCCTGGCAGAAACCGCTCAGGTAAAAGCGCGTAACGGCAAAGATGAAGTGGAAAAACTGATTCAGTCCATGGACGAAATCGCCAAAAGCTCAAAAAAAATCGAGGAAATTATTTCCGTGATCGACGATATCGCCTTCCAAACAAATCTTCTGGCTTTGAACGCCGCCGTCGAAGCTGCTCGCGCCGGGGAACAGGGCAAAGGCTTTGCCGTTGTTGCCGAAGCCGTGCGTGCTCTGGCTCAAAGAAGTGCGACCTCTGCCAAAGAGATTGCCGACCTGATTCAGGACAGTGTGGAAAAAATTGAAGGCGGCCATGAAGTGGTTCAGGCCAGCGGCACAATGCTGAATGAAATTGTTCTTCAGATCGAAAAGCTGACCGCCTTGAATATTGAAATTTCCACAGCCAGCAGCGAACAATCCCAAGGGGTGACTTCCATTAACATGTCCATCAACGAACTGGATCGGGTGACCCAGAACAACGCCTCTGCCGCAAGTGAATGTGCTTCGGCAGCGGAAGTTCTGTCAGACAGATCCCAGCAAATGCACGTGATGGTGCAGGAACTGATCTCAATCGTGGAAGGTCAGAAACAAATAGCGCCGTCTCAGACTCCGCCACCGGCGATGACCACCAGAAAGACACCGCCGCCTGTGGCACGGCCTTCCCGGCCCGCACCAAGCCATGAAGACCTTCTGCCTCTGAACAAGGTTTCCTAAAAGAAAAGGGGTGTCTCAAAACGAGACGCCCTTTTTTTATTTCCCCGCCCCTCTTCGTCACTTGCTCAGGCCATAGACGACCGTAAGCCTTTAATTTCCCTCCGTAAGTGGACAGAATCTTGCACCCTGTCTGGGCATGAAACCAATGTGGCTTATTTTCATAAATGCGCTGTTCACCCTGCTGACTGTTTGCAGTCAGGCCGGCACTAAAAAAATCTGCACCATGACGCTGAACTCGGCTGATGAAAAGCAGGTCCTGCAAGACCTTTATGCTTCAGAAAAAGTCGAGATCATTGAACTGGTTCCAACTCAGAACAAAAATCCATACTGGCTGCAACAAGCCTGCAATGCCGGTATCGAATGCGATGTGCTGCTGGTCTCCGGTCATTTTGGCGGGGTCTTTTTCGGTGAAGGCGTCAGCACCACTTTGGATCTGAAAGAACTGGAACGCTTAAGCTGTTCCAATTCCTGCCCGGGAATTCTGAAAAAACCCAAAGATGTCTTCCTGATGGGCTGTAACACACTGGCAACCAAAACCCGCGACAAAAGATCCATTGAAGAATACGTGGAAGTACTTATCAAAAACGGCTTCCCTCGCGACTTGGCGGAACGTGTGGCTTTTTCCCGTTATTCTGATTTTGGCATGAGCATCAGTCAGATCTTTGCGTCCGCATTCCCCCACGCCGAACGCCTGCATGGGTTTGCCAGCACGGGCCCCTTGGGGAAAGTCGCAGGTCCTTTACTGCGTCAGGCCCTGCGCGGAACCAACGCGGAAATCTTCTTTAGCAAAGGCCCGGACACCGCACGCCTGAACAAACTTTTTGCTGGCAGCAGCTATCGCATTGTGGAACCCCGCAAGGAACTGGATCAGAACTATAAAACCCTGACGTGCAATGCGTTTTCCAACAGCCCAAATCACAATCAGGACGCCATCACGTTTCTGTCGAAAAAACTTCATTTAAAAAAATATTACGAGCCCCTGCTGGAAGCCACCGAAAATCCGGTATTTATGATGATGCTGAAGGAAACTCTGGAAAATTCCACAGAAGTTCGTCGTAATTTTGAATCCTTCTTCACCGAGCTGAGCATTGCCCGTTCTTTGCCATTAAAAATGAAAGTACAGATCGTGGACCTGCAAGCGCAATTGGGATTGATTCCTGAAGTCGTGAAATTTGACCAGCAGGAACAAATGATTCGCCAGCGCCTGAATGAAGGGTTGAACTTTATCGTAACAGACCAATTCTGTGCCATGAAAGATCAGCTTAAAAACATCGAACTGAAATCCGCATGGCTGCGCACCTCCCCGGAGGCTTATCAGTTCATCCCCCGCCTAAGCCAATGTTTCGGCAGCTATGATATGGGTGTGGAAAGCCTGCTGAAGGAAATGATGTATAGTTCAGACCCCTCTCTGCGCCGTGAATCCCTGCGTGCACTGAAGGGCCATTTCCATTCACAGGACTATCGCGAACTCACAAAGGTTTCCACCCAATGGCCGCGCCGGGATCGCCTTGAACTAAAATACAGCACGGGATTAAACAGTCCGACGGAATGGTTAAGTGCCGATGTGCAGGCCTGCTTACAAAGTGCCGCTTCCCGCCCGGACAGTTCCGACCGCGATGGTGCACGCTGGGGCTGCTATAACAGCTACGAAACCGTGATCGATTCCCCGGTGAAATGTCATGAATTTGCCGGTCAGTTTGAAACTCAAAGTGTGACCGGCATTGCCTGGAGCTGTCTGACCCGCTTTGAAAAAGACATTCATTTGGGGGCTTGCCTGGCCTCTGCCGACTATATCCCCGATCCGGAAAACTCGGATGATGTTCGCTGGTTCTGCTGGTCCAAACTGTCCCAACAAAACCAACTAAGCCGTTCCGAGTGTCTGGCCCTGGCGTCCTCGATGAAAATTCAAGGCAATCGCTTCAAGGCCAACTGGAATTGTATGAATCGTTTGAAGTAAAATTTTACAGGTGGTTCAGGACATCCAGCCCCAGTTTCCAGCCATCTCCGGCACCGAGGGTGACAAAGACATCGCCCTCTTTCAACATCCCCAGAATTTTTTGTGTCGCTTTTTCATCGCGCACAAAATAGTGAGCATGTTCGTGCTTCATTTCCTGCGCCAGTTTTTCACTGGTCACACCCGGAATTGGAGCTTCTCCAGCCGGATAAATATCTGTCAGCAGGACCTCATCAGCTTCCATAAATGCCGTGGTGAAATCATGCCAGCAGTGCTGAGTGCGTGAATAACGATGCGGCTGGAAGAAAACCACCAGTCGCTGTTGCGGATACTTTTCACGGAAGGCCTGCAATACCGCACGCACTTCTGTGGGATGATGTCCGTAATCGTCGTAAACCTTGATGCCTTTTTTCTCGCCCTTGAAGTGGAATCGACGATCCACACCTTCATAGCGTTGCAGACCTTTTGCACAAGTTGCAAACGGAACCCCCGCCGCCACACCCGCACAGATCGCCGCCACCGCATTTAAAGCATTGTGACGCCCTGGAACCTTCAGGCCAAACTCACCAACCAGATGTTTTGTGCCCAGCAGACGGTCATGGCGATGAACCGCATAGTGCCCCTGTTCTCCGGAAACCACCAGATCGTTCTTTTCATCAAAGCCATAGAACAAAATACGTTTCGGGAAGTTTTCAAAGATCTGACGAACCAAAGGGTCATCTCCGCACACAATCACCTTGCCATAGAAAGGAACTTTCAAGGCAAAGTCATGGAAGGACTTTTGCACATTTTCAAAGGTTTTAAAATGCTCCAGATGGTCTGAATCAATATTGGTGATAATGGCAATTTCTGGGGACAACTTGTGGAAGCTGCCGTCAGATTCGTCGGCCTCGGCCACCAGCCATTCGCCAGAACCCAGCATCGCGGTGGATTTAATCAGCTCAAAACGACCGCCGATAACGATCGTCGGGCTTAAATTCGCTTCCAGGAAAATCGCCGATGTCATGGAGGTCGTTGTCGTCTTGCCGTGCGTTCCCGCCACCGCAATACCGCGCTTCAAGCGCATGATTTCAGCCAAAGCCTCGGCACGAGGAATCAGAGGAATCTGACGGGCGCGGGCTTCTGAAATCTCGGGGTTTCCGTACTGAATCGCGCTGGAATACACCACCACATCCGCGTCCCCCACATTGGCAGCCGCGTGGCCTTTAAAAACTTTAACACCCAGTTCTTTCAGACGCTCGGTATTGGCGTTTTCCGCCATGTCACTGCCGGACACTTTCGCGCCGATATTGTGCAGAAGCTCCGCAAGGCCGCACATACCGATACCGCCGATGCCGACGAAGTGAAATTTAGCGTGCTGTAATTTCATTGCAGAATTTCCTTTGCGATCACCGTCGCAGATTGAGGGATATAGAAACTCTTTATATTCCGAACCATTTGATCACGCAAAGCTTTATCAGCGCGCAAAGATTGGACTTCTGAAATCAACCTTTCCGGAGTTAAATCTTTCTGCAAGATCATGCGGCCCGCATTCTTTTCCACCAGACTTTCCGCATTCTTCTGCTGATGATTATCCGCAGCAGGAAGTGGGATAATGATCGGAATAATTCCAAAAGCTGCGGCCTCTGCAATAGAGCTGGCACCACCACGGCAGACAATGATATCCGCCCACTGATAATATTTGGCCATGTCGTAGATAAACTCAAAGGGCTGAACCTCGCAAGGAGTGCCTTTTTGATATTTTTCCGTAATGGTTTTAATGTCTGCCGAACCCACCTGATGAACCACAGACAGGTTCTGAACCCAAGCTCCTCCGGCCATCACCGCGTCACTAAGACAGTTGTTCAAAACGCGCGAGCCCTGACTGCCGCCAAAAGCCAGCAGATGGAACTTTTCATTCTGGGAACTTTGATGAACGGCACTTTCTATTTCGGCCCGTACCGGCATGCCCGCTTGAATGATCTGACTGTTTTTCAGATACTTTTTAGCTTCGTCAAAGACCACGAAACACTTATCCACAAAACGGGATAGAAGACGATTAGCCATTCCCGGCATTGCGTTAGGTTCCCACACTGCAGTATTAAAGCCGATAAAACTGGCAGCTAACACAAAAGGACCGGAGGCATAACCGCCCACACCGATCACATACAAAGGTTTTAACTGCCCCAGCAAACGGATGGACTGCCACAACCCCAAGGGGATTTTCAGCAAAGTTTTAAGTCTTTGCACCGGGCTTTTAACATTTAATTTTCCAGATTCAATAAAGTGCAGAGGGAAGCCTTCACGGGGAACAATTTTTCCCTCCAGGCCTTGATTGGTGCCCACGAAGTGAATTTCCAGTTCGGGGTCCATTTTCTGTAGCGCCCGGGCAATCGCAATGCCCGGATAAATGTGTCCGCCAGTTCCTCCCCCGGCGATCACGATGGTTTTCTTAGAAGTCATTTACTATTCACCTTTGATGTCGTCCAACGAGAACCGAAGCGACGGGAAAACTTGTCCTCTTCAAATGAATTCTCGATGTTCAGAATCAGACCAAACATAAAGCACAGGGACACCAAAGAACTACCGCCGTAACTTAGGAACGGCAAGGTCAAACCTTTGGTCGGAAGCAAGCCCATCACAACACCTGCATTGATAAAGACACTCAAACCAAATGTCACTGACAATCCCAAAGCCAAAGCTCTTTTGAATGGCTCCTCAGCTTTGACCGCAATCTGCATTCCGCGGAAGACCACAAATCCGTACAGGGCCAGAATCAGAATAAATCCGATGAAGCCCATTTCCTCTCCCAGAACCGCCAGCGTGAAATCCGTGTGCGCTTCAGGAAGGAAGAACAGTTTCCCCTGCCCCTGCCCCAAACCCGCTCCGGTCAAACCGCCGGAATGGAAGCTCAGCATACTTTGAATCACCTGAAAGCCTTTTTGCGCCGGGTCCGCCCAAGGATCAAGGAAGGCCAGCACACGAGCGCGACGGTAAGGCACAGACATCACCAAAAAATAAAATGCCGGAATCATCACCGCGATAGCACCCGCGATGTATTTCCACTGCAAACCGAATGCGAACAGCAAAGTCACGCCGACCATCAGGATGATCGCAAAAGTTCCAAAGTCAGGTTGTTTCAACAACAGCCCCAGCGGAGCAATCAATGCCAGAATCAGCCAATGCCATTTCACCCGGCCCAGAAAATTTTCCTGACGGCACAACAAGCTGGCAAAACCGATACTGAAGGCAATTTTTAAAAGCTCTCCGGGTTCAAAACGCACACCGAATGGCAGTTGAATCCAGCGGATCGCCCCACCCACACGCACACCCAGTCCCGGGATGAAGGTGGCCAGAATACCGAAGGTCGCCGCCAGCCACAACAGCCAGCCATGTTTTTCAATATAGCGGAAAGGAATATGGATCGTTCCCACTAGCACCGCCATCGCCAGCACCGCGAAAATCAGTTGTCGCTTGAAGAAGAAAAGACCGTCTCCGTAAGATTCGATCGCGAAAATAAAACTGGAAGAATAAACTTGAACAAGACCTATTCCCAAAAGAGTGATGATGGCAAGGAACAGGCTGCTGGACAGATATCTCAACATAAAAATGGACTCCCGACCTTTAGTTTAATCAAGAATCCATTTTATCGTCTATGACTGTAAAAAAAGCTGGACCCGCTTATTCAGAGACAACTTCAGCGTCAGAATCCGCTGTTTCAGACTTCACCGGCGCTGCGGGGGCTGGCTTTTTCACAGCCGCTCTTCTTTCAGAACGGTTGGCTGTGGCACAGCAGTAAATAACACCCGAATGATCAGAGGAGTTTTTGTAGTTGGTCACAGTGAAGTTCTTGCTGGCATCGCAGCGTTTGGCCATGGACATGCTTAGTTCCACATCCAGATCCGGGAAAAGATCGCCACTGACAAATTCACAATACATGCCGGAAGAGGCAGCCAGTCTTTCACGTTCTTGCTGACGGGCTTTGAAAGTTCCGGAAGCACAGCCGGAAAGAAGTAAAGCGGAAGCGGGAATCAATAAAAGGAAATGACGAGACACAAAGCCCTCCTGGCAAATACAGTGCGGATACTCAAAGGGCCTCATCCTCGAGGCCCTTTGCTGGTTTCTTATCAGTGAAACTTTCTCACGATTTCTTTAAAATACTCGCCGCGTTCTTCAAAACTGTCAAACATGTCAAAGCTTGAACAACCCGGAGAAAGCAGAACCACGTCACCGATTCTCGACTTTTGGTAAGCGATCAAAACCGCCTCCTCAAACGTACCGATCAGGAAGGTTTCAGAGAAGTCACCAAGGTCGCGATTGATGCGTTCTTTCGCTTCCCCGACCAAGATCAAGGTTTTCACCTTGCGTTTTACGGACGTGCGCAAAGGCTCGTAGTTCAGATTTGTATCCTTACCACCTGCAATTAAGATCACGTTTTCATCGAAAGTGTCCAGGGCACGCAAAACCGCATGCACGTTGGTGGCTTTAGAGTCGTTGTAGAACATCACTCCGCCCACTTTACGCACGTATTCGATGCGGTGTGGAAGACCTGCGAAAGTATTGATAACTTTCTGAACCGCTTCACGAGTCGCCCCGTGTTCACGGGATGCCAAAATCGCCGCCATGACGTTTTCCACGGAATGTTTACCGCGCATTTTCATGCCTTTGATATTGAAGCTTTCGATCTCTGGACCGGTGCGAACACGGATTTCATCGCCGATATTCACGGCGCCACCGATGTTCATGATTTGTGGTTCCAAAGCCGGTTTGCGAGAGAAGTAGAAAATACGACCGCGCTGAACCGCCGGATCACGCGCCAGTTCCACCACCGCGTTGTCATCTGCATTCAGAATGCTGGTTGTTGCCTGATTTGTGTTTTTGAAGATACGGCGTTTGGCATTCACGTATTCTTCCATGGAACGGTAACGATCCAGGTGATTTTCCGCAAGGTTCGTGAACACGATATTGCCCGGATTGAAAGTGTCACAGTGTTCAAGCATGAAGCTGGAAACTTCCGCTATCACCACCTGAGCTTTTTCATCCAAACGCAGATAATCCACCAGAGGCTTTTCATTTGCGCCGCCCACCCAGGTTTTCACGCCGGATTCAGTCAGGATCGCCTCAGTGATTTTTGCCACTGTGGTTTTACCATTTGTGCCGGTCAAACCGATGATGGGTTCTTTGATAAAGCCCGCAGAGAATTCAAACTCACCTGTGATTTTGATCCCTTGGGAACGAGCGTATTCAAAGATTTTCAAATTGCTGGGAACACCCGGGGATAGAATCACCAGATCCTGAGCAATGAAAGTCTTCGGACTGTGTCCGCCCAACTCGAACTTGATGGGCAAGTCACCCAGTTGTTCCAACTGCGCCGACAATTCCGGCTTGGACTTGTGATCTGTCACAGTCACTTGCGCGCCATACTTGGTCAGGAAGTGCGCCAAAGAAACACCTGTTTTCCCCAAGCCCACAACCAAAATGCGCTTATCTTTTAAATCACTATACTCTTTATACATCTTCTTACCTCAACTTCAGAGTGGCCAAACTTAAAACCGCTAATAAAATAGAAATGATCCAGAAACGAACGATGATCTTGGTTTCCGTCAAACCACCCAATTCAAAGTGGTGGTGAATCGGAGCCATTTTGAAAACCCTTTTCCCGGTCATTTTAAATGAAATCACCTGCGTGATCACGGACAGGGCTTCCACCACGAAAACACCGCCAAGCAAAAGCATCAGCAGTTCGTTTTGAGTGATAACTGCCATCGTGCCCAGGAATCCACCCAAGGACAGGGAACCCACATCACCCATGAACACTTGCGCCGGATAGGCATTGAACCACAAAAAGCCCATGCCCGCCGCCACGATGGTCGCCGCCACCGGAGTCAGCTCCCCTGCACCCATTACGTGAGGAATTTGCAGATAATTCGCAATCGAGAAGTGCCCCGTCACATAGGCAAACAAACCCAAAGTCGCTGCCGAGATCATAACCGGAACAATCGCCAGACCATCCAGACCGTCTGTCAGATTCACTGCATTCGCAGTTCCAACAATCACCAATGCGGCAAACACCACATAGAAATAACCCAGATCAATGGACACGGATTTCATAAAGGGAATTGTCACAGCCGTGCTCATCCCATGAAAGTGAACCAACGCTGCCACCACC
Source organism: Bdellovibrio bacteriovorus (assembly GCF_025558485.1). Lineage (GTDB taxonomy): Bacteria > Bdellovibrionota > Bdellovibrionia > Bdellovibrionales > Bdellovibrionaceae > Bdellovibrio > Bdellovibrio bacteriovorus_G. Next base: position 3,110,597 of record NZ_CP102930.1, on the reverse strand, counting down.
AAACCGCTGATTAAAAACTCTCCGGCCAGACGGATTTTTCCCGACAGACCTTTGGAGTTCTTTTTGCTGACCTTAAGCCAGTCATCCATGTAACCGATCAAGCCAAAGCCCCACGTCACAATCAGAACACCCCACACCAGCGGGTTCATCATATCCACCCACAGCAGGCACGGAATCAACGTGGAAAGCAGAATCAGACCACCACCCATTGTTGGAGTCCCGGCTTTCTTCTTATGCGTTTGAGGACCATCGTCACGAATGGCCTGACCGAAGTGTTTCAGCTGAAGACGCTTGATAAAATGGGGGCCCCACATCCAGCACAGCAGAAACGCTGTGAAGAAGGCAATAAAAGTTCTAACGGTGATATATCTGAAAACATTCAGCGGCGAGAACTCATCTGCCATCGAATAAAGCCATTGGTAGAGCATGCTGTGCTAATCCCCTGTTGCGACCTAAAAATTAAAATTTGCTAGGAACTTAGAGGATTTAGCACATTCGCTGGCCTAAAATCAAGAAAAACTTGTTAAGTTATTGTTTTTATTATGTTTTATCAAAAAACTGATAAGTGACACAGATCATGTTCTTACCTTCAAGAAGTGCTAAACTAAACGTGTTGAAGGAGGTCGTTGTGAAAATTGCGTTGAAAGACCATATGACACGGAAGCTGATCACTGTAAACAAGGACGCCCCTGCGGCGGAGGCCCTTCGTCTGATGACTAACTACTGGATTCGTCACTTGCCTGTGATGGATACCGACGAAGACTACATCATCGGCATGCTTTCAGAGCGCGATCTGTTGCGTTCCTCCAGTGCAGACACTCCGGTTGCAAAACTGATGACGTCTCCGATCAAAACATTTTCCATTGATGCTCCTATGAAAAGCGTCGTCGATGCGATGATTGAAGAAAAGGTTTCAGCCTTCCTGATTACCAAGGAAGATGAAGTCGTCGGTATTGTAACTTCCGAAGACATGCTGATTCTGCTGGATCAAATGCTGAAAAAAGACGAATCGTCCGACGCCCCTTGGGTGCTGGGAGATTTACTTGCAAATCCCCTGCTGCAAAGAACAGCCTATCTGGTCGGGCAAGCCGGTGTTTAAAAGAATCCTGAACCTTTGGATTATTGCTTCTCAGTAAAATCCAAAGGTTCGCATGGGAAGACAAAGCGTTCCAGCTTGGTTCCGCGGGAGGCTTTAACAACAGCGATATCCCCTTGCTTCAGGAACTTCGCCAGATCCTGACCGGAGCTGTCTTTATAATCTTTTTCAATCACGGATGGATTTTTATACCCGGCTTCAGTCAGGCCTTTTGAAAAAGCCTGGGCATCATCGCCAATGAAGTACACTTTATCAAAACCGGCATTACCCACCCATGCACCCAGTTCTTCGTGCAAAGAAGCAGACGCCGTTCCCAGTTCACGCATCTGGCCGAAGACACCCACTTTGCGCCCAGATACCTGCAACAGCTTCATATTATCAATTAAAGCCTTCATGCTGTCAGGGTTGGCATTGTAAGCATCAAAGATCATTTGTGCACCGGATTTCAAATGCACCAGTTGATTGCGACCCCAGTTGGTTTTACACGCTGGCAGCCCTGCCCACACCTGATCCGGCGTCATTCCGACAGCCAGACCGATAGAGGCCGCCGCCATCAGATTCGTCAGATTCTGCGCACCAAAAACCTGAATGCGGGCTGTACTTTCCATTCCGCCAATGGCGCCTTTCACCATAATTTCGTTCATGTTCATCGAAGAAATCATCAGATGAACATCAGCGCGCGGATCTTCAGAGGAAAAAGTCAGAATACGCGCTTTTGGAAATTTCTCGCGCGCTTTGACGTACATGTTGTGGGTTTGTTCATTGTCCAGATTATAAATACGAATGGTTTTATCGCTGGCAGCTTCGTAGATTTCCTCTTTGGCTTCAGCGACCTTTTCGATCGTGCCAAAGAATTCCATATGCGCTCGTCCCACCATTGTGCACACGACAACATCCGGTTCTGCAATATGTACCAACTCAGTCAGTTCGCCCGCATGATTCATGCCCATTTCAACGATGGCCACATCCTTTTGCGGATGCAACTGAAGCAACGTGAACGGCACTCCCCAATGATTATTGAAGCTTCCCTTGTTGTAGTGAACATTCAATGCAGAACCCACAAGGGCTGCGGTGAACTCTTTCGTCGTTGTTTTACCATTGGACCCGGTAATTCCCACCACTTGAGCCGAAGACTGATGGCGCGCCCAATTGCCCAACTGCTGCAAAGCCTTCAGGGTGTCCGGAACCAGAATCACCGTGACTTTGTCTTTCAGGGCATCGGTCAAAACATTTTCCGTGTGCACCAGAACTCCGGTCGCCCCCTGCTCCACCGCTTTATCCACAAACGTGTGAGCATCAAAGGCCTCGCCCTTTAAAGCGATGAACAGCTGGCCCTGCAAATTGGCACGGGTGTCCGTGCCGATCCCGGAAAACTGTGTGTCTTTTTGGCCTAGAACTTTGCCGCCTGTGACATTGACAATTGTTTGCAGATCCATGGATCTCATCGCGTTACCTTCCTTGCAAAGCCTCTTCGGCCACTTTCACGTCGCTGAACGGGAACTTTTGTGTTCCGATGATTTGATAGTCTTCATGCCCTTTACCGGCGATAAGAATCACGTCTCCGCTGCGGGCTTTTTTTAACGTCTCGGAAATCGCCTCTTTGCGGTCCACGATGGTGGTGGCTTTGGTTTTATCCGCAGATGCCACGCCAGTCAGAATATCCTGAATAATGGCCTCGGGATCTTCTGTGCGCGGATTGTCTGAGGTGATGACCACCTCGTCGGAATATTTCAATGCCATCTGCGCCATCAAGGGGCGCTTGCCCTTGTCACGATCCCCGCCACAGCCAAAGACTGTCCAGATGCGAGCCTGCGATTGCAGATTTTCACGAACCTTGTTCAGGGACGTCAGAACATTTTCCAATGCATCCGGTGAATGCGCATAATCCACAAACACCGCAAGGTCCTTGTCATTGGGAACAGACTGCAAACGCCCCGGAACCCCGGTGAAAGAATTTAAAGCTTCCACACAAACACCCAGCGGCAGACCCGCCGACAAACCAGCCCCCAATGCCGCCAAAGCATTCATCACATTGTGAGTGCCCGACATTGGCAGCTTCACTTCGGATTCTCCCAAAGGAGTCCACACTTTGAAATGAGTCAGGGCGAAATCCATTTTGATGATTTCATAGCGAATATCAGAATCCTTGGCACCATAAGTCCACAGCACCGCCGGATCAGCCACGCGCAAACGGCGACCATACTTATCTGCCGTGTTGATGATCGCGAAACACGGACGCTTGTGAGTCTTCCACAAAAGATCCGTGAACAGGCGCTGCTTGGCCTCCAGATAGTTTTCCATAGTCTGATGATAATCCAGATGATCGCGAGTCAGATTGGTGAAGATCACCGTATTGAACGGCACACTGTCCACACGTTTTTGATCCAAAGCGTGAGATGATACTTCCATCGCCACCGCCATCGCGCCTTCGGCCCGGAACTCACGCAAACGGCGCTGCAGGAATACAGGATCAGGCGTGGTCATTTCAGATGGCCAGACTTTTTCACCCAAGTGATGGTTCACGGTTCCAATCACGCCGGTTGGGATTTTTCCGTGATTCAAAATAGCTTCGGTCATGTAGGTCACGGAAGTTTTTCCGTTGGTGCCGGTCACCCCGACACAGAACAATTCCTGCCCCGGGTCCCAATAAAAACGACTGGCTAAAATATCCAGCACCTCGCGGGAATTCGGAACCTGCAACACCACACCGGCAAATTCCGCAGGAACCTGCGTACGATCCTCCACCACCAAGGCAGCGGCGCCTTTGCTGGCGGCATCAGCTAAAAAGCTGTGCCCGTCCAACTTGCTGCCACGAATGGCAACAAAGACCGAACCTGGTGTCACCAGGCGGGCATCGTTGAAAACTCCCGTCACTTCAATATGAGCAAATGCGTTTTCAGGAATTCCCGGAAGAATGGAAAAGAGATGTTGCAGTTTCACGCACTAAGAGTAACTTAGGACTCAGATATGAGACAACTCGGAAAAATACATTGCCAAGAAATAAATCACGACGATGATGCGCCCTGGGTCATCTTCTTTCATGGTTATGGCGCAGACGCCAATGACCTGTTTTCTCTGGGGGAAATCATTTCCACAAAGAAAACCTTCAACTGGCTTTTCCCCAACGGAAATCTGGAAGTCCCCATTGGCCCGGGCTGGACAGGCCGTGCGTGGTGGACAATTGACATGATGGAAATTCAGCGCGCGCAAGAACGCGGTGAACATCGTGACTTCAGCAACGACACCCCCAAAGGCATGGCCAAGGCCTATGATCTGACCATGGAGATGATCAAACAGCTCCGCGTCCCCTGGAATAAAATTATTTTAGGCGGATTCAGCCAAGGGGCCATGCTGGCAACGGAACTTTATCTGCGTGCTCCGGAAACCCCGGCGGGACTGGTGATCATGTCCGGCACACTGGTGCATCAGGAAGAATGGAAGAAATATATCCCCCATCGTGCGGGACAAAAGTTCTTCCAAAGTCATGGTGAACAGGATGCTGTTCTTGGCTTCAAGCAGGCGCAAAAGCTGGAAACACTGCTGAACCAAAACGGCATGAAAGGGTCTTTGATGGGCTTCCGTGGAGGCCATGAAATCCCGATGCCGGTTCTGATGAAAATCGGCGAATACCTGAATTCAGTGCCGCTGCCTTAACCACTCTGTCAAAGCCTTAGACACCCTGAGAGTCCATATGAAATAGGCTCTCAGGGAATCTGGCACCGGGCTTGCTTTAAAAGCCTCTATGCCCGGACGCTTTCTAACTGCCTTCATTTTATTTTTTTCTTTTGCCCTGCCGGGGCAGGCCACAGGCATTTTAGAACAAGCCACCATTATTGCCAGAATGAGCTCCTATCAGGATGGTCCGAACTGCTTTAACACATCCCTTTTAAGTCTGGGCTACACCCGTACACAAGTTTACACATCCAGCGCGGAAATTGAACACTATCTGAAACACCACTGTCAGGAAATTCCCCTGAATCTTAAAAAGCTGGAACCCGAAACTTTGCTGACATATAGCGAAGACGGATATCTCGTTCATTCCGCGGTGGCGGTCAGTAAAGAAAATATTCTGGAAAAAAACAGCCTGTACGGCAGCAAACATCACGAGGTCTTCGGTGATCCCGCACCGGGCAAGTACCTTCTGCATCCGGTAAAACAGTCCGCCTTTTTCAGCCAGATCGGCAAAAAGGAAAATGCACACGCCAGGGCCTATCGCTGCCAGAATGCCACTCAAGTTTCTGTCCATCAGACACAGTTTGAATCCGACGACAGCATTCGCCGCTTAAAAGAATTCCTGACTTTCATTGGCACGGTTCAAAAAATCCAAAACCCAACAGATCTGGCAGCCAAGATGAACTCTGAACTTTTGCAAAAATTCAAATCCCTGCGAATATCTGAAGCTCTGGAGGCTTCATCCAGCTCAACACAAAAAGAATCTTACCGCCTGAGTCTGGCGGAATCTTTGGCCTATCAGTGGAATCTGCTAAATTGCTCGGATGCCTATGTGAAGTACGATGAATAGTCTGGCGGAATCTTTGGCCTATCAGTGGAATCTGCTAAATTGCTCGGATGCCTATGTGAAGTACGATGAATGTTATGCTCCGGAAATGAAAGCCTCCATTGACGCCCTGGAAGCCTTCTATCCCCAAATCTTCCGCCTGCGCGAAAAAATGAATCCCTAAAATGTCAGGGTGTCGAATCTATCAACAACCGTCTGTTTCTGTACATCACTCGCAAAACACAAGGGCTGGTGTACCGACTGGAAGTTCAACCGGCGACATCCATTCGAAAAATCTCTATCAAAGCGGTTAAAAGCAAACTACTGACTCACAAAGCCTATCTGATCACGAGCGAAGGCAAAAGAATAAAAATTCTGGAGTTCAGCAAGTCTTCTTTGCTTCAAAATCAACAGACTGCGATGTCTGAGGATCTAAATTCACGTGAGCGTATTTCCGCTATCGACATTCGTGCGGAATCCATGCAGTCCGAAGCGGATATCGAAGTGACGGCCTATTCGGACGAATCCCGACCTGCCCTGAAAGTCGTCCGTCCTGCAGAAACATCCAAGCCCACACCTCCACCGCCTCCATCACAGGGTCACAACAATGGGCGTCCGGACCGCTATGCTGATGTTTTAAGCTGCCGTTGGAATGGTTCCAACAATCAACCTTACAATGAGTCCCGCCGTTTCTTCATCGGTAAAGCCGCACGTGGTTTCACTTATGCCGAAAACTGCGATGATAATATTCGCCAGGCACGCCGTGCAGGTGGGCAATTGGTTTGTAACTGGAGTGGAACTAACTATGTGGCATATCGCACATCTGATGGTGTTCAAGTCGGTAGAACTGACCACGGCTACTCCGAACTGGAAGGATGCCAAAAGGCCATTGAAGACACCGCCAACGGCCTTATGTGCAGTTGGAATGGCACCGGCTATTCCGCCTATGTTATCAGTGAGGGTTCTCGCAATGTAGGCAAGACTGGTTATGGAAATTCCTCTTATGACGTCTGCGCGAAGAACATCAAAACCGCCACACGAGGCATTTTGTGTCAGTGGAATGGAAACAACTCTCAGCCTTATGTGATCGCCACCAATCAGGGAATTGGAAAAACAGACTATGGATACTCACAACTTTCCTCCTGCCAGCAGTCTTTGGGCACAGCTTCCCGCGGATTTATCTGTAACTGGACCGGAGAAGGTTACGGACGTTACTCCGTACGAAATCCCACGGAAATCACCAGCGGAGTTTATAAAAATATAGAAAACTGCATGAATTACTAAGAAAACAAAAAAGGCGATGAGAAATCATCGCCTTTTTTTATCTGTGCTGACCCAGTTCTGCCAGAACATCCCAGCCGAACTTTTCCAGCTTCGCTTCACCGATGCCATAGATGTTTCTCATCTCGTCCAGACTGCGCGGATTTTTCTGCGCCAAATGTCTTAAAGTCTGATCGCTGAAGACCACAAAGGCCGGAGCATCCAGCTCTTTGGCTTTTTCTTTTCTCCAGCGTTTCAGTTGCGCCAGACGCTGTTCCTGCATTTCATCCAAAACAATTTCCTGTGCGCCACCTTTGGACTTTTTCGGTTTGGCTGCGGATTTGATTTTCTCTACGGCGATATCCAGTTTTTCAAGCGGCGTGATGACTTTCAAAACCTTGCGACCTGATCGCGTATCACAACTGTCACAATGCCCACAGCGTTCAATACGCTGGGAATCCTTGTAGTAAGTCAGGATCTCAGCATGACGACATTCCCCGCCTTCGGAATAATTCACCAAAGCGTCCAAGTTGCGCCAGCGGGCATCTTTGATTGCGTCGGGCGCTTCTGAGCTGTGAATGAAGTAGGACTGCAAACCCTTGTCTTTTTTTGCATACAAAGTCAGACAGGTGGATTCCTTGCCATCACGACCGGCACGTCCCATTTCCTGATAAAGAGCATCAATGTTTGCAGGAATCTGGAAATGAATGACCAAGCGAACATCCGGCTGATCTATCCCCATTCCAAAGGCATTGGTCGCCACCAAAATGCGTAACTTGCCTTCAGCATAGGCGTCCTGTGTGGTCGTACGCAATTCCGCGCTGAGTCCCGCATGATAAAAGCCGACTTGTGCGCCGAATTTCTTTTGCAGGAACGCGGCGATATTTTCAGTCACTTTGCGGGTCCCGCAGTAAACGATAATACGCCCTTCAGGAGTCTGTTTGATCCCCTGAAGCAGCAATGCCATTTTGGCATCTTCGTCTTCACACAGCTCGACCTGATAGAAAAGATTGGAACGATAAAAACCGTGGACCATGCGTTCCGGCTTTTTAAGCTGCAACTGTTTGGAAATATCATCCAGCACAGTGGGCGTGGCAGAAGCCGTCAAAGCCAGAACCGGCACATCCGGGCAGAGCTTCTTCAGAATGCTCAGCTGAGCGTATTCCTCGCGGAAGTCATGCCCCCACTGGGAAACACAGTGAGCCTCATCAATAGCGAACAATCCCACCTGACGAGCCTGCACCCAACGATGGAAACCCTCTTTTTGGGCGCGTTCCGGGGAAAGGTACAACACAAAAGCGCCGCCCTTGTTGATCTCTGCAAAGACCTGACGCTTTTCCTCGTCGCTTTGTCCGGAATGCAGACAGCCCGCCGGAATACCAAAGCGCTGCAATGATGCGACCTGATCTTTCATCAAGGCAATCAAAGGAGAAATCACAATCACCAGCTTTTGCATCACAACAGCAGGATACTGATAGCACAGGGACTTTCCGCCACCCGTGGGCAAAACCGCCAGAACATCCCGACCGGACAACACAGCCGAAATAATTTCCTGCTGACCACGTCGGAACCCTGGAAGATTGAAATACTTTTTTAGCTGATTTTCCGGTGGAATGGCGGTGGTTTCCATAGACGACACTTTCATGCAAAGCTCCTTTGATAGCAACAAGAATGCTCTGATAATTTTGCTGCTGCGCAAGCCTTAAGCAAAACCAGCGCCTCGCCCTAACCCCTTGAAAATCCACCAGAGTTTTCATCACTTCCGAATTTCAGACGGAAAATATACGAGACCTTTAAAAAAAATTATGAGACCCTAAAAATTCTCAAGGAGTTGACATGAAAAGAAATCTTCTTATCTCGCTGTTCATTTTAACTGCCGGATGCTCCTCTCCTGCACCGGTTGAAAAATCCGCCCCGGCTCCAGAACCTGTCAAAACCGATCTCTATCCCGGTAAAGCCGTGTGCTTCCTGCTGATTGATGCCCAAACCGGACAAATCCAAAAGTCCATCAACGAGGAAAACTGCAATGTGCAGCTTCCGGCTTGTTCCACATTTAAAGTGCCCTTGGCTGTCATGGGATTTGATTCCGGTCTTTTGAAAAATGAAAATACGAAATTCAAATGGAACAAACAAAAGCACTCCATCCCTGCGTGGAATCAGGATCAAACAGCTGCTTCATGGATGAAAAATTCCACTGTATGGTATTCGCAGGTTCTTACCGGAAAAATGGGTTTTCAAAAGTTGCAGAACTACCTGCGCAAATTTGACTATGGCAACCAGGATCTTTCCGGAGGAATTAAGACAGCCTGGCTGACTCCGGCGGCGTTCGTGAAAGAGGAGAAGGGGTTTTCTTTGAAAATTTCCGCTTTCCAGCAAACGGACTTCCTGAAGAAGCTTTTGTACGACAAGTTGCCAGCCACCAAAAAATCCCAGGATCTGACCAAAAAAATCATTTTCCTGGAAACAACCCCGGCGGGAAACAAGTTCAGCGGCAAAACCGGCTCCGGATACACCGACACCACTTTGAAACGACGAATCGGATGGTTTGTCGGAACTCTGACCACCAAAGACCGCGAATACGTTTTTGCGACAAATTTCACGGACACTGTGGATGTTGAAAACGGTGAATACGGCAGCCGCTACGCCAAAGAACTGGCCATCGAACAGCTTAAAGCCGAAAATCTCTGGTAAAAAAAAGGTACGGACTTACTTATGGTAGCAGCAGCGCTCCATTTGCTGCAACCGCACTACCATAAGTAAGTCCGTACCTTTGCTACCTTTGCTATTTTAGAATGACCGTGATTTCTTTATTTTCCGGAACTTGCGAACCCGCACTTGGCTGAATATCGCTGACCAGTCCCTGCCCGACGAATTTCACCTTCAGCTCTTGTCCGCTGATTCGGCGAAGCACTTCACGCGTTGTCATATTCAGAAGATTCGGAACTGTTTCAACAGTTTCCATCTCTGTGGCTTTATCCAATTCCGCCGCCGTCAGAAGCTCTGGGACCGCAACCTTTTTAACCGGCTTTGGATTTTCCGCCGCGATCTTGCGTGTTTTTGGATTTACGGTGGATTCTTCCGCCAGTGGCAATGGAGCAATACCCTCTTTACGAACAGCATATGAAGCCACACGGGCAAACACCGGAGCCGCCACTGTTGAACCATAGTAAGACTTGCGCGGAGAGTCCACAGCAATGTAAATCACAAACTTGGGATCATTCGCCGGAATGAAACCACCGAAACTGGAAACGTAAACACCCTTCAGGTATCCCCGGCCATTCGGATTCACCTTCTGCGCTGTTCCGGTTTTACCCGCAACCATGAAGCCATCAACACGGGCATTGCCGCCTGTACCGCCCTTGGTGGTCACCCCCAACAACATAGCCCGCATCTGCGAAGCCTGTTCAGCAGACAGAATACGACGAATTGGTTTTGGCTGAGTTTCCACCAGTTCCCCGGTTTCCGCATCACGCATGGACTGAACAATGTACGGCGTATTCAACACACCACCATTGGCAATAGCGGCAAACGCGTTGGCAATTTGCAAAGGCGTTGTCGAAATCCCGTGGCCGAAGGAAATATTACTAAGCAAGTGCGGTCTCCAAGGCAACGCCTGCACCATGCCGCGCGCTTCTCCCGGAAGATCCACACCCAAACGCTGCCCGAAACCGAAATCCAAAAGTCCCTGGCGCAGTCTTTCCTGCCCCATTTTAAAGGCGATCTTGGTTGTGCCCACATTCGAGGATACCGCCAGGATTTCTGAAACGGTCAGGTCTTCAAACTTTTCTTTGGTTTCAGCTTCTCTGATGATGCGATCACCGACACGGAAGCTTCCTTTTTCACAGTAGAACTTTGTATTGGGCTGAATCAGTCCGTCACGCAAAGCCGCCGCAATCACAAAGGCCTTCATGGTAGAGCCCGGTTCAAATGCATCTGTCACAATTTTATTACGACGATATTCCGCCGGGGACTTTGTCGCTTTATTCACATCAAAAGTGGGTGCGGAAGCCAAAGCCAGAACCGCAGAGGTTTTTGCATCCAGAATCACACCCACGGCATGATCGGCTTCAAACGTCGATACCGCGTTGGCCAGTTCACTTTCCAGACGATACTGCAGATCAGAATCCACCGTGAGCTTCAGCTCACTGCCCTCGGGATTTTCAATGAACATCAACCCATCATTGATCAGCGGACGCCCGCGGGCATCACGCTTGACCATGACTTTTTTCTTGTTACCCGTCAGCGCCTGATTGTAGCCCAGCTCCAAACCTTCAAGCCCCTGACCTTCACTGCCCAGGAAACCCAACGTCTGCGCCAGCAAAGTTTCATTCGGATAAACACGGCGCCATTCTTCCACGAACGACAGTCCGCGAATATCCCAAGATTTGATTTCATCAGCCTTGTCCTGTTCCAGCATGCGCTGAATCCAGACGAAACGGCGGCTGCCGTCTTTAATTTTGGAATAGATTGATTCCGATGACTGGTTTAGGACTTTGGCCAGCTTACGGGCCACCTGCTTGCGATTTTCCATGATCTTGGGGTCGGCATACAGGGAATAAGCCGCCGCCGACATCGCCAGATCACGACCATTGCTGTCCACAATTGCTCCGCGACGGGCGGGCAATGAAACCTTGGTTTGAAACTGACGATTTTGCAGATTGTTCAGACGATCATTCGGCAAAAATTGCAAATAAGCCGCACGCATCGCCAGTGCGGACCACAGAACCAGAATCCCTACAAAGATGACAACAATACGTGATTTCAAACTACAGATCCTTTTTTGCGATACCTTTTTCAGATACGGAATTCATGTCGCTGGCCAATTGACCGCTAAGATGAATGATCTGATTTGCCTGTACTTTTTTAAGTGTGAACTTTTGCTGTGCCACGGAATCCAGCAACTGCGGACGCGTGATCTTCGCCAGCGCAATTTCCTTGGTGCGTTTGTCTTCCCAGACTTTTTTGTGTTCGCGGGTCAGTTTCAGAACGCTGTAGCCCATGCGGCGCTCCTCCATTTGCAGGAAGACGATGGAAAACAGCGTGAAAATAATAAGTAGGATGCTGAAGAAAGGTTTTAGCTGCTTAAAGTTTTCCTTGCTCATCCTGAGCACTCCTCTCGAAGATTCTCAACTTCGCTGAACGCGAGCGAGAATTTCTGTCACACTCTTCCTGAGTGGGAACAATTACTTTTTTAGTCACCGTGCGCCCCATATCCTCAGAGGCACGGAAAATATTCTTAACAATTCTATCTTCCAGAGAGTGGAAGGAAATCACCGCCAAACGCCCGCCTGGATTCAGTGCGCGGATCATTTTCGGCAAGGACTCTGCCACCACTTCCAGTTCGGAATTCACCGCCAGCCGCAAAGCCATGAAATACTTGGTCGCCGGGTGATGGCCTTTGACCTGCCATCCATCCACACGCTCAATCAAGCCTGCCAGGGCACTGGTTGTCTGAAATGCTTTGGTTTTGCGATCGTTCACAATCGCGCGCACGACTCTGGAAGGGCGATAGACCTCGCCGTACTCTTTGAAGATTCGAATGAGTTCATCCTCAGAAGCCGTATTAATAAGCACCTCAGCCGTCAATCCCTGCTGTTGGTTCATTCGCATATCCAGGGGGCCATCGTTATAAAAACTAAAGCCTCGTTCCCCCTGGTCCAATTGCGGAGAACTCACACCTAGATCTAAGAGCATCATATCAAAGTTATTTAGATTGTGTTCCGAAAACTGCGAGAAATTACCGTGGATTACCTTTAACTGGCCCTTCTCGACCTCAGTCGGGAAGCGGGTTTGCGCGTAGGCAATCGCAGTCAGATCTTGGTCCATGACCGTGGCTTTCATCTGGGGATAGGCAAACTTCATGGCCATGTAGTGTCCACCTCGCCCAAAGGTTCCATCAAAATAACTCAATTCACTTTTGTGTCTCAGAGGGTAGAACGCCCCCAGCACCTCTTGCAGCAACACCGGATAGTGCTCCGGGGAGAATTCAAAGGGAAGCTCGACCTTCGGCGGGATCTCTTCTTCGTGACGTTCAATTTTTTCACCGGATTTGGGCTTATACTTCTTCATGATCGCGCGCTTTCGCTGGTTTGAAATTCCTGTGGGATTTTCAAGGTATGAATTATTCTATTGAGCGTCAAGTCGCTTTGTCTTACCCTGATTGCATGCTTATCAACTGCCCCCGCTGTGGTTTTCAACAACCTGAAGACAAATACTGTGCGCAGTGTGGCGTTGACATGGAAAGCTTCAAACCCGCAACCCCACCTGCCTGGAAACGTTTTATTGGCAATCCGCTGATTCAGCTTTCTTTGGTTGTTGTCGTTGCAGGCGGCGTTGGCATTACGCTTTATCAAAAAGGCCAGCAAAATCTGGAACGCCGGGTTCAGTACCTGAAATCCACCGTGCAAATCAATTCCACCAGCGGCGTCACCGATCTGCCCGAAGCCCTTCCTGTGGCTGAAGCCAGTTCAGAATCCACCTCACAGTCTTCGGAAGCAGCAGATGGCGTGGTTGATGCCTATAAGGTGGAACCTCCTCCAGCAACTGCCGCTCTGGCCGTGGCTGCAACTCCGGGCGCATCGCCAACTCCAAGCCCGACAGCTCGCACCGGCGCGCATTTGATTGTTTACTACGCTGAAGTCCCGCGAGGTCGCCTGAATACGATCTTTACCGTCAGCCGGTCCACCGGGCAGTTTATGAATTTTAACGAATACACCGCAGGCATCCTGCCTGATTTTAAAAAGAATGTGCTGGATCACTCGGACATCGTGATTCTGCACAAGGAAGATCGCACTTTAAGCGCCAGCCGCACCCTGCAATGGTCATACGCCGCCAAAAACCGCATGAACCCTTCCATGGAAATTGGTCTGACGACATTCTTTGAGCTGAGTGATCTTGAAAACAACAGCCTGCGTGGCAATCTGGAAATTCAAAGAAACTGGCTGGAGCCCTCCCCGAGTGGCACTTTGGAATTACAACGCAAGTCCTTCCCCGCTATTTTTGAAATCGGGGGCGAAACCGGCTTCTTTATGTCCGGTGTTTTGCCTCCGGGCCCCGGCATCGACCGCCCTATCGAAGATGATCTGATGAACTTTGAAATCTACAAAATCCTTCGTTCCCCACGCTTCCGTGCCGGTCAAAGCGAGTTTGTGATCTTTGTTGATTTTGAAAAAGGTAATTAAACACCAAAGGCTACATCATGACATTTCAGCAGGAACTGGCCCATCATTATGGCCCGCAAGTGCATCTTATCGACAGTCCTTTCTTGAACGGTCTTCTGGCCCGCCTGTGTTCCCCGGATACATTCCAGCCTGAAATCAACCGCATCGTGGAAGTTCTTTACACCCACATGATTTCAATCACGATCAATAATGAATTCCAGATCGAAGCGTTCAAACAGGACACCCGTATGACGGCGATCCACCCCGAACAAAAGCTTTCCGGGAACAGAATCCAGACATCACAGAAAGCCGTCAGTGTGAACCTGGCCCGTGCCGGAACTTATCCCAGCCATATCTGTTACAATTTCCTGCACTATGCCCTGCCCGCTCAAAATGTCCGTCAGGACCATATCTTTGCCGCCCGCGTGACAAACAGCAAAGACACTGTGACCGGGGCGGAGTTTGGCGGTATGAAAATCGGCGGTGACGTTAAAGACGCCCATGTGATCTTCCCCGACCCCATGGGAGCCACCGGAAACACCATGGTCACGGCCATTGAACACTACAAGACCCATATCGAGGGCCCGGCCCGTAAATTTATCGCCCTGAATCTGATTGTGACCCCGGAATATTTGAAGAATGTACTGGCAGCTCATCCCGAGGTCGTAATCTATGCCTTAAGACTTGACCGGGGACTGTCCCCTCAGGCAGTTTTAGAGGCAACTCCCGGACAGTTTTGGGATCAAGAACGAGGCCTGAACGACAAACAATACATCGTCCCAGGCGGCGGGGGCTTTGGCGAAATCATGAACAACTCCTTCGTGTAAAGTTGGAGAAAGGACCACCATGACGAATCTTTCCTTAAAACCCTACATCACTGAAGAGCAAATTCAGCAAAAAGTAAAAGAGCTGGGCACGACTCTTTCCAAAAAATTTAAAAATGAAAAAGTGGTGGCGGTTTGTGTCCTGAAGGGTTCCTTCATGTTCTATTCCGATCTGGTTCGTGCGATTGACGCCGACATCACTTGCGAATTCTTCGGTGTGGCTTCTTACCACGGCGGGACTTCATCTTCCGGCGAAGTGAAAGTGACTTTGGATCTGGCAAGCCCGATTGAAAACTGCCACGTGATTCTGGTGGAAGACATCGTGGACACCGGCCTGACCATGAACTATCTGAAAAATGCCATTCAGTCCCGCAAACCAAAAAGCCTGACAACAGTGTCCTTGCTGGAAAAGCCGGATGCTTTGAAAGTAAAATGCGACATAGACCACGTCGGCTTCAAAATCCAAAACGAGTTCGTGGTGGGTTACGGCTTGGATTATCAGGGTTACTACAGAAACCTGCCGTACATCGCGCAAGTTCAGAACTTCCAGTAATCCCCGTCCACACAGAAAATTAATAATAAAAAAACCCGCAAGTAAAACTGCGGTTTTTTTGTTTTAGAAATTACTTAGAGCCGCAGAAGACCGCAACAGTACACAGGTGCCCCCGCCAGCCCCGTCCATGTGTTCCCCTTCCGAGGTTCGCAGGCCCGTCTCCCAATCACTGGTCCATGGGCCTGATACACGCCGGAGGCCGCTTCAAAGATCTCTTAAAGTTGTTTCAACTGGAGAATGATCGTTAAAATCATAGCCAGAATAAGCAAAAGCTCTTTAGTAATCTTCAAAATGCGTCGATAACGCAAGTATTGGGGTTTGCGCATCGGACACCTCCTGTTATTTCGGACAGGAGATCCACCAAAAGCGAGATTGGCGAAGGCGAATCTCGCTTTTGCATTTTTAAAGCCACATCTAGAACGTACAGTTGATTTCGGCCAGGGCCTTTTCAGAGAAGATGCTTTTTACTGAATCCAAAGCGTAGCCCAAAGAAACCACTTTCAGATCCGGACTGACCTTCACCATCATCACCTGATAGTCCTGACCGGATGGTCCTTCAGACGGCAGCTTTTCTTTTTTGGTCAGGACACCTTTTTTATAAGTGATGCTTAAACCCGGGCGCACTTGCAGGACGCCCTCTTTCAAAGGCAGCTTGTCAGCAGGAATGCGGATCGAATCTGTGATGGATGTTTCCTTGTCCGAAGTCAAAGACACCACCACTTCATCGCGGCCTTTTAGATCTTTGCGGTTTTCAACAGAGTAATTACAGGAAGTGGCATCGGTTCCCAGAATATTGGAAAAGCCCAGAACTTCCGTGGTGGTTTTACTGACCACAGGTGCCGCCTGCACAATGATCGCAGAGAAAAGAACTGAGAAGAAAACGATGGCTGGCTTTTTCATAAAACTCCCACTGGCTCGTAAATCATAGAAACTGTGAGAGTATAGGGGCCCCGATTCCCCCTTTCCAGACGCAATAAACGGCCCTGCGGAAAGAGGGAAAGAGCTTTTGTTTTCGGCCACTTAGGCTTTTGCAAAACTTATCTGTCACCTTTTTATACAGCCTCTTAGCGCATCAGAATGCCGACTCCAAAAAGAACATACAAAGCCGACGACCCGTAATTGATCCACTTCATTGAAATCCTCTGCGTCAGCTTTTCACCAAAGACCACCGCCAAACCGTCCGCGAACATCATCCCCATTGTCGTGCCTAAAGTAACCAAAGTCAGACTTTGATATTTCGCCGCCAAAGCCACGGTGGAAAGCTGGGTTTTGTCGCCGATCTCTGCAAAGAAGAAAAGAACTGTCGTTGTCCAGAAAGCTCCCCACTTCATGTCGTTGGTGTCGGAATCATCTTTATCAGGAATTAAAATCCACAGAGCAAAACCAAAGAACGTCAGCGCCAGCGCCCAGCTAAGCCACTGACTGGGAACCGTGGCTGCGATCCATTCCCCCGCCCAGGCTGCCAAGGCATGATTCAACACGGTGGCAACGAAAATACCACCCATCACATGCCAGGGTTTTTTATATTTTGACGCCAAAACCAAAGCCAGTAATTGAGTCTTGTCGCCCATTTCCGTGGCGGCGACCAGTAAGAATGAATTGATGATTGCTTCCATGTGCCCTCGATACGGTTATGACCGCGGGGGCTGCTTCAAAAAAGAAAACGAGACCACACGGTGCTTGTTAAAAACACTCGTGTCAGTCTCGTCAACAGAGGATCTTGCGATCCTTTTGCGTTTAAACCGGAGCTCATCACTCAGTATGTCGGCCTAAACAAAATCCGGGAAGATTTTCGACTACTCCCTAACTACCCGGCCAACCTACGAAAGGCCCAAACGAAAGTCAAAAGATAACTTCCCCGCAGCATGATGTTGCAGTTGCCATGCTACAGCTTGGCGGCGGCGCCATTCGGCTTTATATAAAAACAATGAAGTCCTTTAAAAAACAAATGCTTATGGCTTTTCTTGCCGGTGTCCTGGCTTTGGCCGCCTTGGGAGCTGGCTTATGGTTTTCCCAACAAGGCCCCCGGATGGGTGGAGATTTTAGTTTAATTCACGAAGGTGCTGCGTGGACTTTTTCAGATCACGCCAAACCTTTGAATCTGCTGTACGTCGGCTATGCAAAGTGCCCGGATGTGTGCCCGATGGCTTTAAGTTTTTCCGCACAAGCCATCAAGCAACTTGATTCCAAGGACGCCGACCGCGTGCAGTTGATCTTTATCAGCGTCGATGCCAAAAACGACACCGCCGAATCCGTTTCCACTTACGCCAAACAGTTCAACCCTTCTTTTGTGGGCTTGACCGGAACCCAAGAGTCCATCGATCAGGCCATCAAGCTGTTCGGGGCCAGCTACATGGTGGAGCAAGATCCGAAATCCTATCTGGGATATTCCATTGCCCACACCGATCGCATTTTTATTTTAAATAAAAAAGGCATTGTCGTGGATTCCATTCCAAGTCCGCGCTCTGCTGATGAAATTGTTCAAAAAATTAAGGAGAACTTATGAAAATGACAGCACTGGCCGCTTTGGCCTTGGCCTTCAGTCCCGTGGCATTTGCCGCCAAAGAATCCAAAACCTCTTTGACCATCAATGAAGCCCGCATCTTTGCCCCCCTTAAAGGCAGCAACGCGACAGCAGGCTATGGCACATTCACCAACACCACAGACAAAGAAGTTTCTGTAGCCATTGAAAAAGTGGATCCGTTCAAAGCCGTGGAAATGCACGAGACTGTTGAAAAGGACGGTCGCATGGCTATGCAGAAAGTGGAAAAGCTGACCATCCCTGCAAAGGGATCTGTGGATCTAAAGCCGGGTGGAAACCACATCATGCTGTTTGACCCGAACCGTGAAGTGAAGGCTGAAGAAACTTTGAAAGTAACCTTTAAAGTAAACGGCAAAAGCGAGACTTATGATTTCAAAGTCATTCCTCGCGTAAAGCCGGAAGGGCATCATCATCACTAAATTCATGAAGTGATAAAATAAAGAAGGCGGAGCCGATACTCCGCCTTCTGTTTTTGGACTTAGCGCAGATCAAAGAGCAGGAACTCGGTTTCTTGCAACGCTTTCAGTTTTAGAACCTCTTCCTGTTCAACGGCCAGACCGTCACCGGATTTTAACACCTGACCATTGACCTCAAGTTCACCTTCCGCCAATTGCAGCCAGGCAGCGCGGCCTGGACGCAGCTTGAATTCCTGCGCATGACCTTCTGTGAATACGGAAGCGTACAGGTTCACGTCCTGATTGATCATTTGGCTGCCCTCACGACCGTCTTTGGAAACGATCAGCTTGAACTGATCCAGCTTCTGTTCACGGGTGAAGGACTGCTGGGTGTAGCCCGGTTTGGCCCCGGCCACGTCCGGCATGATCCAAATCTGGAACAACTGAAGTTCTTCGGTCGGGGACGGATTGTATTCACTGTGGCGCATGCCCGTTCCTGCGTGCATGGTCTGAATTTCCCCGGCCTTGATCTGACCGACATTGCCCAGACTGTCTTTATGTTCCACCGTTCCTTTCAGAACGTAGGTGATGATTTCCATATCACGGTGAGGATGCGTCGGGAATCCGGAGGCTTTCGCAATCCAGTCCTGATTGATCACACGCAAATCACGGAAACCCATAAATTTTGGATCGTAGTAGTCGGCAAACGAGAATGTGTGCATGGACTTCAGCCAGCCACCAAATTCCGCATAGCCTCTGTCGGCGGATTTACGTTGATACATCATAAAGAACTCCTCTCTTCGGGCGCTACGCCATTGTAGCTTTATTTTTGCGCCCGTACTGTTGCTTCTTTGCATAGTTGTTGGCGTCTGGAATAATCATACAAAATTAAATGATCTAAAAAAATTATAATTTTTCTATTAACATGATCTATTTTTTTGATATACTTTTCTGGTATGACGCTGGATCAACTGCAAGTCCTTAAAACTATTGTCTCTTCCGGAAGCTTCCGAGCCGCTTCCCAGGAATTGCATCGCGCGCAAAGTGCTGTCAGTTACTCCATGCGCACATTGGAAGACGAACTGGGTTTTAAATTGTTCAGCCGGGACCAGTATCGTCCGACATTGACCCCTCAGGGCCGGGCCTTCCTAAAGAAAGCCAGCGACCTGATCTTCCAGTTCGATGAACTGGGGGAAACTGCCGAATTTTTAAAAAGAGGACATGAACCGATCATCCGTCTGGCCGTCAGTGCGCTGTGGCCCCTCCCGAATTTGGTCGGCGCGCTGAAGGAATTCTCTTCACGCTTCCCCCAGACGGAGATCAAAATTATTCACGATGTTCTCAGTACAGATGAACAATTGCTGGAGGACCATGCCGATATTTCATTAGGCACGATCTTTAACGAAAAAGGACTCCTCATCACAGAGGAGCTTTTCACTGTGGACATGGTGATGGTCTGCGCTGCCAAACATCCTTTGGCAAAGCTGAAAAAACCCACCGCCGAGGATCTGAAGAAATATCCTCAAATTGTTCTTTCCAGCACGGTGAAAAGCTCCGACCGCTCGGGTGGAATCATCAATCCGGCAAACACGATCAGCGTTCAGGATTTACAGACCAAAAAGGTCTTTTTGGAAAGCGGACTGGGTTACGGCCGTATGCCGGATTTTGCAATTAAAGAGGAAATCAAGCGAAAATCCCTTGTGACGCTGGGACAAAAACCGATCACCCTGCACACAAGCATCGCCCGACACTCTGCAAAGGAGTTAGGCCCCTGCGGCAAATTCATCTGGAACTACTTTTCACGTGGACAAGGCAAGAAGCTAAAATAGAATGTCTAGCGACAAGGGACCGCCGCTTTTCCCAAAGCTGGCAACCGCAAGGAGGCAGAATGAAGCAGTATCACGATCTCATCAAAACAGTTCTTGAACAGGGTGTGAAAAAAGAAGACCGCACAGGCACAGGCACCATTTCCATGTTCGGCTACCAGATGCGCTACAATCTGCAGGAAGGCTTCCCTCTGCTAACCACCAAGAAACTTCATACACGCTCCATCTTCCACGAGCTGTTGTGGTTCCTTAAAGGTGAAACCAACATCAAATATCTTCACGACAACAAAGTGACTATCTGGGACGAGTGGGCCGATGAAAATGGCAATCTGGGTCCGGTGTACGGCAAACAATGGCGCTCATGGGAAACTGCCGACGGTCGCACGATTGACCAGATCACAAACGTGGTTGAACAGATCAAAAAGAATCCGAACTCCCGCCGTATGCTGGTGGTGGCGTTCAATCCCGGCGACGTGGATAAGATGGCGCTGCCACCTTGCCATGCTTTCTTCCAATTCTATGTAGCCAACGGAAAACTGTCCTGTCAGTTGTATCAGCGCAGTGCTGATATTTTCCTGGGTGTACCGTTCAATATCGCCAGCTATGCCCTGCTGACTCATATGATCGCGCAAGTTTGCGACCTTGAAGTGGGCGACTTTGTTCACACGCTGGGTGATGCACACTTGTACTTGAATCACTTGGAACAGGCCAAACTGCAAATCAGCCGCGACTTCCGCCCGCTGCCACAGTTGAAGCTGAATCCGGCAAAGAAAAATCTTTTCGATTTCACATATGAAGACATTGAAATCGTCGGCTACGATCCACACCCGGGCATCAAGGCCGAGGTGGCAGTATGATTCTGACTCATGTGGTGGCTTGCTCTGAAAACCGTGTTATCGGGACACAAGGGGGACTTCCCTGGAACTTACCCGAGGACATGAAGTTTTTCCGTGAGACCACCAAGGGTCACATCATGATCATGGGCAGAAAGACTTTTGATTCTTTCAACGGTCGCGCCCTGCCCAATCGTTATCACATTGTTATCACCCGCGATCCGTCCAAGCACAGTTTCCCTTCCACCGAATCAAGTCCGGTGGTGTTTGTTTCGTCGATCGAAGAAGCCGTCGAACATGCCAAACCCTTGACCGAAAAGTGGGGTGATGAAGTTTTCATTATCGGTGGTGGCGAGATCTACAAACAGGCCATGCCGATCACTGACAAAATCTATCTAACCCTGATCCATAAAGAGTTTCCGGGGGACACCTATTACCCTGAAATTGATCAAAAGGTTTTCACCCAGACACATCGTCGTGACGTGGAAACGCCCATTCCTTTTTCGTTTCTGACGTACTTGCGAAAGTAAGGTCCAGAATCAAGTCCCAATTTGAGAACGCACCATTTTGGACTCTACCAACACGATTTTTTCTCCGAGAATAAAGGTAAGCACTTTATCCCGGAGAGTGTCTGATGAGTTCAAAAACAGCCGCAAAACGCTATAGAACGAAAGAGATGGCCCACATCGAGGTCTATGGCCACATCGGGATCTTAGTGGCCAAGCTTCGCAATATCTCGCAAACCGGAGCTTTCCTGGAAGTGTCTCAAGGTGACTATGTCCCACAAAAAGGGGATTTGCTAAATCTCACAGTTAAGCTAGACACGGTCGAGCGCACCCACAATGTGGCCGCAGAAGTCATCTGGAGCAAGGGTTTGGGGCTTGGCATTTGCTTTATCCATAAAGACCAAATCCTCGAAAGAATGATGGCCAAAACCGGCAGCTTCTAATATGATCTCTGCTTAATGCAGATTCACACAAACCAAGATCTTAGCTCTGCCAACACTCTTCAGCTGCGCTCGCAGGCCGAGCACTATGTGGAGTTGCTTAAATCCGAAGATCTGCATTCTTTACTGAACGATTCCCAAATCAAAAGAATGAACTGGAAAATCCTGGGTGGCGGCAGCAACCTTGTTCTTCCGTTCAAAGTTCAGGGGTTGGTTTTAAAAGTCGCCAATCAGGGCTGGTCCTTGGTGAACGAAGACGCCGATCACTGGTTCGTCAAAGCACAAGCCGGAGATGTGTGGAATGACTTTGTCCAGTGGACCCTGACCCAAGGGTACTGGGGACTGGAAAATCTGTCGCTTATTCCGGGCACCGTGGGCGCAGCTCCGATTCAGAACATTGGCGCTTATGGTGTGGAAGTAAAAGACAGCCTGTGGGAAGTCACCTGTCTGGATCTGCAATCGGGCGAACAAAAAGTTTTCTCCAACAAAGAATGTCATTTTTCTTATCGTGATAGTTTCTTCAAGCAGGAAGGTGCAGGAAAATATCTGATCTGGGATGTGACCTTCCGCCTGCCAAAGAAAAACACTTTGCGGCTTGAATACGGGGACATCCGTAAAGAAGTCGAACGCCAGGGCTGGGAACTGGATGCTCGCAGTGTTTCCAAAGCTGTGATCAACATCCGCCAAAGCAAGCTCCCCGATCCAAAAGTGATCGGCAATGCCGGAAGCTTTTTCAAAAATCCCATCGTCACTGAAGAACTGCGTGATCGTTTGCTGACGACCTATCCAAATCTGGTCAGCTTCCCTTACGAACAAGGACGCTTTAAGCTGGCGGCAGGCTGGCTGATTGATCGCGCTGGCTGGAAGGGCAAAACCCTTGGCCCTGTGGGCATGTACGAAAAGCAGGCGCTGGTTCTGGTCAATCATGGCGGCGCCACCGCCGATGACGTATGGAAGCTTGCCCAGCAAGTCGCCCAGGATGTGAAAAGCCAGTTTGGCGTGGATATCGAGCCCGAGCCAATCCGCTGGTAGTCCCACTGGTGCCACTCTACGCCCATCAGTCAGGAACTAAGCATCCATTCCCCCTTAAAACAGCCTTAAATCCCGTTGCAGCTTTGGAATGCTTTTCGCAGTGAATTTCCGCGAATATCTTACCCGCCAAGAGGCGAAAGGAAGTTTCATGAAAAAACTGGTAATGACGACCTTGCTGTTGATCTCTGGAATTGCAAATGCCAAAAGCCTTTATGCCGTTAAAAGCATTGATTACGACGTCACTCGCGCACAAAAAGCCGGGGATGTTTTGTTCTGCGGTAATCTGGATAACGAACGCTCTGTGGTTTCCGGCTGCGTGAATTTAAATTTGATGGAAGACTACACAGTTCATGCCGCCAATGACGGCGCAGTGATTCTGACAGAAAAAGCCACGCAAATTGCAATCCCAGTGGGAAAAATCGTCGGTGGAAACTTCATTCTGGACGATATGGACAAGGGCTATCTGACTCGCGCTGAATCCAACGGCCGCTTGCGAGTGAATGTGCTGGTGCGCAACTCTGTTGTGTTCAATGATTCTTTCGGATGTTCCAGCCTGACGGACTGCAACTGGAATGTGCTACGCCAAAAAAGAAATCTGTCTTTGGAAGTGCGCATTGACGGCCGTCGTTTGGAGAAAATCAATCTGAACTAAGCCTGTTCCAACTTACAAAAACTCTTAAAAAAGGCTCCTCTTTACGATGGAGCCTTTTTTATTGCCTGAAGCTGGACCTAGGTCCGCCCGACTCTACCTAAGCCTTGTACCCTAACACTAAATCCTCTCACAATATGGTATCTGAGAATCTCAGACACCCAAGGAGGGGTTATGAAAATCACCAAGTGGCTGGGCCTTGTCGCCGTTGCAGCGATGGCACTTCTGCCAATTCAAAACGCACAATCCATCGACACGAACCAATACTGGATGAAAATTCGCGCCACCGATAAATTCCAACGCAGCCTGATCGCCAACACCGGCGCAACGATTGAAACCACACGCGAAGACTACGTGATTGCGATGGGCAGTCTGGAAGAAAAAAAGGCCGTTGAAGATCTGGGTCTTCTGGAGGTCAGCTTCCCTCTGACCGAAGCCATGGACTTCCCAGCCAAGGATTCTGCCTTTCATAACTATGCGGAAATGACGGATAAGCTAAGAACTCTGACGCAACAGCATTCCTCCATCGCGCAAATGAGTTCTATTGGCAAAACATTGGAAGGCCGGGACATCTGGGCCGTGCGCATTTCCGGTGACCTTACCAATGCCGACACCCTGCCAGCTGCCATCTTTATGGGTGGACACCACGCCCGCGAACATCTGTCCATCGAACTGCCACTTTATTATATCGAGTATCTGCTGACAGAATACACCAACGGCAACCCGCGCATCCAACGACTGGTGAATGGCCGTGACCTGCACTTTATCCCAATGGTGAACCCGGATGGTGCAGAATACGACATTTCCACTGGCAGCTATAAATCCTGGAGAAAAAATCGTCGTCAAAACAGCAATGGAACTTACGGCGTGGATTTGAACCGTAACTATGGTTACGGCTGGGGTGGCGGCGGTGCTAGCACAAGTCCAAACAGCGATACTTATCGTGGTCCGGCTGCGTTCAGCGAACTTGAAACTCAGGCGATCAAAAACTATGTGGAGGCGCACGAGAACATCACAAGTCTGCTTTCCTTCCACACATATTCTCAGTTGATTTTGTATCCTTGGGGTCATCAATATGAAGGCATTTCCAACACCCGTGACAAACAGGTTCACGAGGTGATGGCGCGCAAGATGGCGGAATGGAATGGCTACCACCCGCAACAGTCCTCCGAGCTGTATATTGCCAGTGGTGACACGACGGACTGGTCTTACGGTGAACACAAGATTATCTCTTTCACCTTTGAACTTGATCCGGCCAACAGCGGCTGGGGCGGTGGCGGCTTCTATCCGGGTGCCCAGGTGATTCCTGAAGTACAAAGAAAGAATCTGGAGCCCGTGCTTTACATGATCGAATATGCTGACAATCCTTACCGTGTACTGGATGGCAACGGACCGATCTTCAAGCCATAAGGACATCCAAAAAAGAATAAACTCTGAAAAGGACACTGGATGCAGTGTCCTTTTTTTGTATTTCAGCAAAACACCTCCAGCGAAGGTCCAAGTTCCGCAGAATTGGACTCTGTATTTTTACCGTACCGACTTCATGCTTGGTGTATGCCAAACATCAGTTATCAAATCATTCCGCTTCATCATGTGTGCGATTCCCAAAAAGAGCTTCTGAACGAAGTCTTCGGACTTTGGGAGGACACTTTCGGCAAAGTGCTAAATCGCGCCGGAGTCGAGCTGGATTACGACGACTTCTTTCGCTGCCATGCCGCCGGAGTTCTTTTATATAAAAATGAAGTGGTGGGATTTAATCTTTTCACCACTTTTGATCTGAATCTGCACGCCCACCGCAATCACAACTATTTCAAGGAACTAGATCCCCAGTTCGTGAAGTCCGTGACCAAACAAGGCAGCAAGATCATGACCATGGAATATTTCACGCTGTCGCCCTTGTGGCGCAAGCAATCACAGGAAATCCCCTGGGGCGAAATCTTAACCGGCCTGGGACTTTACTATATGGATCAGTCCCCGGCGGACATTGTTGTGGGAACCCCGCGTGTGGATCTGAAGGTGGATTCGATGTGTGAACGACTGGGGGCCAGCATTCAGGGGCATATTGAAAAAATGAACTACAAATGCGCCATTGCTGTCTTTGAGAAAAAAGATCAGCGCCATTTTACCAATCCCCTGACCCACCACTGGGTGAAGAAGCTCTGGGCCAAATATGCGCACAAGAAACAGGAACGAAGCCCTGCTTCACCTCCTCCATTCGAGATGACTCTTGCCGAAAGCCCGGCCTCCGCTTAAACTCTAGGCCACTTAACAAAATGCCGGAGGTATTTTCGTGGCCTATCACGTTCACAGCGACAAGCCGTTCTTTGACCTGATCATCGGTGATAAAACTTTTTCTTCTTGGTCCATGCGTGCGTGGCTGGTGGCCGTTCAATCCGGTTTGCCATTTAAGGAAATCAACATCACTCTGGATCAACCCGACACAGCAAAAAAAATTCTGAAGTATTCCCCGACGGGCAAAGTTCCGGCTTTGCGCAACGGTAAAATTGTGATCTGGGATTCCTTGGCGATTGCTGAATACATCAACGAACTTTCCCCGGAAGCACAGTTATGGCCTGAAGACATCGGTGCCCGTGCACTGGCGCGCAGCTATGCTGCAGAAATGCATTCCGGATTTGCATCCTTGCGCTCTCAACTTAGCATGGATCTGCAACACAAGGGCGACGTCAGACATCTGACCCCGGGAACCATCAAGGACATCGAACGCATTCTGGAAATGTGGAAGACGGCCCTGAAAGTCAGTGAGGGCCCTTACCTGTTTGGGGACTTCTGTATTGCCGATGCCTTCTTTGCCCCGGTGGTGTTCCGCTTCCTTTCCTACAATGTGCAGATCAAAGACAAAATGATCCGCCAGTATATGCGAAACATTCAGGACCACCATGGTGTTCAATTCTGGGTGGAAGACGCTTTAAAAGAAAAAGCCGCCCGTAAAGTCTTTTGACACTTACGTAAAGCTTTCAAAGCCCCCCGGCAGCCCCTTTACATAAAGACATGAAAAGGTGAACTTCTCAGACGATGAAGTTCACCTTTTTTGTTTTTCTGCTGACTGTTCTTTTGCTCCCGACCGCCCAGGCCGGACGTGCACTTGTGTTTATGAAGGATCGTAAGACCTTTGAAACAGCGCGATTGCCAGTTAAGATTCAAAAAAACCTTAACAACCTGAACACCTTCATCGTCGAAACCCAAAACGAATCCCAACTGCAAGCTCTTAAAAATCTGCCGGGCGTTTCCTATGTGGAAAAAGAGCACACCATTCCAGTCGCATTTAAACCTTTGCGGGCATCCCGGCTTGCCAATGTCGCCATCGAACGGCCCGAACGCACCTGGGGGCTGACCGCCATCAAAGCTCCGTATGCGTGGGAAAAGGCTGGCAAGGGCCAGAGCATTCGGGTGTTGGTGCTGGACACCGGCATTGATGCCAAACACCCTTCCTTGAAAGCAAACTTTGAAAAGGGCCGTGACTTTACCGGCCTCAGTAAGGGTGAGGACTTCACCGATCAAACAGGCCACGGAACTCATGTGGCAGGCACAGTGGCTGCGGCTGAAAATGCAGACGGTTTTTCCGGAGTGGCTCCACAGGCGAAAATTCTGGCCGGGCGGGTTTGCAGCGAAATGGGTTGTTCCAATGTCGGCATGGTCGAAGGCATCGACTGGGGCGTGAATGAAAAAGTTGATGTGATCAATATGTCCCTGGGTTCAATGGGGCCTCCGTCACCTGCGGAACAGGAGGCCATTCTGCGCGCGGATCGTGCGGGAATTTCCGTGGTGGCTGCCACAGGAAACTACGGCATTGATAAAGTTCTTTTCCCGGCGGCCTACCCTTCCGTGATTGCGGTTGGTGCCGTTGATCAGAACATGCAGATTGCAGGCTTTTCGCAATACGGTCCCGAGGTGTCTGTAGTGGCTCCGGGTGTCGAGGTGATTTCCACTTACCCCATGAACAAGGGCCGTAAAAGCACCCTGATCCTGACTGTCGGAAATGAACAACTGCGCAGTTCTATCGAGCTTTTTCAGGGCACCCCCCCCAACTGGCAGTCTGAAAACATGTCCGTCGTGGACTGTGGTTTGGGTCGCCCCGAAGATTTCACCGGCCGGGATTTAAGCGGAAAAATTGCACTGATTGCAAAAACTGACATGCCTTTCGCAGATCAGATCCGCTCGGCCATGAGAGCCGGTGCACGCCATGTCCTTATTCACAACGTGGATGACAAGTACGCAGACACCCGCCTGTTTGATCGCGAGAACACTTTGTTTGCCAGTGCTTATCTGATTGATCGCGCATTGGGCCTGCAGATTAAGACCTTGCTGACACAGAGAAAAAATCCCGCTGTGGCTTTACTGACAGTGACAACGAATTATTTTGAAACCTTTGGCACGTCGATGGCGTCCCCGCATGTTGCGGGTGTGGTTGCCCTGATTCGGGCCGCCAACAGGAACCTGACCCCGGCCCAAATCAAGGCGCTGCTGATGAAGACCGCCCTGCCCCTGACACCCAATCTTGAAAATAAGTTTGGTGCAGGACTGGTGGATGCCGAAGCCGCCGTGATTGAGGCGCAACGTCTTTTACCGTCCCCCTGAAGCTGGTGGATAGTAAGGCACTTCGACCACGGCTCTAAATCCATAACGGCCAGTGGCTGAAGTAACCAGATTTCGCAGGGCCGTAATCGTGCGTCCGCTTCTTCCAAGTACCATTGCCAGATTATCTCTTCCACATAAGACATGAAAAACGGTGGTTCGTTCTCCTTGCACAACTGAAACCGAAACATCGCTGGCATCATTCACGATCATCTTTAAAGTTTCTTCCAGCCAAATTTTTACAAGAGCATTCACTTCTTCCCTGCTGCCTTTTTTACAGGGAAAATCACTTGGCTTTTCTCCCATAAGCCCATCTCTACGCACTACAGGAATTTTGGGTACAGCCATGATCATCTCCTTCGGAAGGTTCCGGTTTCTTCAGCTTCAAACAGTTTCAGATTTTTTTTAAGACCGTCTGTTTGAAATCCAGACCCAAATTCAATTTTATCGTTCTGCCCAAAACAGCCCCTCGCTCCCCAAATGGGTCGCCAAGAATGTGCCTTCTGTCAATTTATGAGACAGTCACTTGCCTTCTTTATGCCCCTAATTGCATAAAGGCTTGGCGAGGGCCTTGCTAATCTGATGACAGGGTTCCTGAAGAGAGGTTTTGACGTATGTTGAAGTTCTTGTTGGCTGTTGCAGTGATGATTGGATTTGGAGTGTCCCAGGCTCAGGCTTCGGGTCTTTGCCAGGTTTCCAAGACCGCCAAGCTTGCCATGGACCAACGCGATGATTTGCGCTTAAAATGCCTAAAGCAAAAGAAACAACAGGTGTCTGTTACCCAGTGCCTTAACATCGCAGCAAACATGGAATATTCCACGAACGCTGAAGATGCACGGATGATTTGCCTTTATGACCTGCGCACGCGTCCTACTTTGAAGGAGTGCCACGCAATCACCAAGGCGATGGAGTTCCCGGATTCAGGGGATGAAGCTCGTTGGGAGTGCCTGCGTCACTTTAATAAGACGATCTCAAAGAAGCAGTGTAATAAGCTCGCCCAAAGTATGAGCTACCCGGCAAACGAGCAAAGGGCGCTCCAGTACTGCGATCAAGAGCTTCAGTAAAAATCTACGAATAAAGTCTCATATTTTTCTACAGTTTTTCTTTACAAACATTACGGGTTTGCAAAAAACCAGACTTGCCCACGCGTCCAGACGAACCTATTCTGTCCTCACGGGCCTCGGGTCCACAGAAAGGGTATTCGTTGATCATGATGTCATCTGAAGAAAAAACGAAGAAAACTAAGATTATTGTCAAAGCACCTACTCAAGAACGTTCTCGCCAAACAGTTGCGACTATCTTGGATGCCTGCTCTCGCCTGCTAGTTAGTGAAGGCTTTTATTCCATCACAACAGATAAAATCGCCAAAGAAGCCGGTGTCAGTATCGGGTCTTTGTATCAGTTCTTTGGCAACAAAGAATCCGTTGTTCAAGCTGTTGTTAAAAACATTCTTGAAGAAGACAAACGCATCTTCAGTGAAAAAATGCGCGCCATCTCTCCTCTTCCACCGGAACAACGCGTGAAAGGGATGATCGAGCTGGCTGTTGAAACCACTCGCCGTAACTCGGAACTTCGCTCTAAACTGACCACCATTCAGTACTATGTTGCCGAAGCTGCTTACATGTCCGAATCCATCCGCTTCTTCCAGGAGGTTGTCCGCTACAACCTTCCACAGATTCCGGGTCGTGATATGGAAAAGATCTCCTACATCATGGTTAATGCCTTTATCGGTCTGACCAATACCATGGCGATCGACAACCCGACAGCCATCCATGATGCTGCCATCGTTGAAGAGATCTATCAGCTCTTCCACAAGTATCTGGATATGGGTGCCACGGCACAAGCGCCTGCGGCGACTGTAAACCGCAGCAAAGGCGATTTCATCTAAGACCGTCTTTAGGAAAATAAAAAAGGGAGCTTGAAAGCTCCCTTTTTTTTATGTCCTGATTCCAATCCGGAACTTATTTTCGTTCCATCGCCACCATGCGGTCGCGACGAGCCAAAGAAATCAAAGCCACATTGTATTTGTCTTTAGGAACTGCAATCACGGTTTTCGCCGGGATTGGATGACCTTTGCGAGCCTTGAATGTCAGATGCGGATTGAAGATCTGTGCCTTGCGATCATCGCCATCAAACCAACTGACGATTTCCTTGTACTTTACAGCCACCGGTAATTTCAGGTCCTGAGCATCCAACGGCTTGGACCAGACCACAGAGCCGAAATACTTATTCGCATGTTTTTCCACTTCCAATGCCGCCAGGAAGCTGGCGTAGAAGTTACGGGATGCAAAACCAAAGCTCTTGCGCGAACGAACGTTGGCCACAAGCTCACCCAATTCACGGGTCTTGTAGTTTTCTGTCATCTTGCGCACACCTGTTGGGCCGTGATTGTAACCCGTCACTGCCAAAGGCCATGATTGCAACATGGAATAGTTCTGACGCAAAAGTTTTGCCGCCAGCTTAGTCGCTTCCATCGGATGGTTGCGCTTGTCCACAGTTGCAGAAATCATTTTATAAGGTTTTGCCGTGTAAGGCATGATCTGCCAAATACCGCTGGCCCCCACTTTAGAGCGTGCCATGATATTAAAGCTGCTTTCCACAAACGCCAGACGAGTCAGTTCCACCGGAACTTTGGCATCACGGAAGATTTTTTCCATGTCTTCAATATAGCGACCGGAATAGAAGATCGCATCCTGCA
Organism: Bdellovibrio bacteriovorus; assembly: GCF_025558485.1. Classification (GTDB taxonomy): domain Bacteria; phylum Bdellovibrionota; class Bdellovibrionia; order Bdellovibrionales; family Bdellovibrionaceae; genus Bdellovibrio; species Bdellovibrio bacteriovorus_G. Next base: position 3,079,692 of record NZ_CP102930.1, on the reverse strand, counting down.
TGCGGTCCTTTTGACCCAACTGAAAACGCAGACGGTCTTTTTCATCTTTGGAAAGTTTCAGACCGATGGCTTTTTTGACTTCATCAATCTTTTTCTGCTGGGCTCTTTCACCCACCAGACCTGTCAGGTCCACCACTTCATAAACGGTCTCCACATTTTCCGCATCGTGGATCACCCCCTGAGTGGTGGAATATTTTGTGTAGATATCAATCCAGAACTGAACCTGCTTTTCCATGCCCTTGGGAACGGAAAAAGCCTCGCCATGATAACCCAATGAAGCATCCTGATCGCTGAATACCGGCGCACGCCACGGACGGCTTTCCTCCGGATTCTTTCCCATAACCTGTGGAACGACCTTGGCGGCAAGATCCCCCTGAGCCATCGCCATCGGCGCACTCAAAAGAACTGCGTATAGAATTGAGACACTAAGTTTCGTCATGGAGGTCCACCTTCCACAGTTTTATTCGGCTTATTTTACAAGATAGATAAGTAAATTATCAAAAAACGAACGAATCTTCGTCTCATCCGTAGAACCATTGTAAACGAAAGAGAAAGTCACAACCCGGCCGTCCTCCAAACCCGCATAACCCGCCAATGAGACGACGCCAGTCAGGAATCCCGTTTTCGCACGCACCCAGCGTTCCGCCGGGGAATTTTTCATGCGTTTCTTGAGCGTGCCATCAACCCCCGCGATCGGCAAGGAGGTCAGGAACTCCGGCTGGACTCGGAAATCGTTGCGTAAATGCTGCAGGACCTTCCACATGGCAAATGATGACATCTTATTGTCCCGGGTCAGACCGGATGGTGACTGCAAATGATATTGATCAGCCGGAACGCCCAGACTTTGCATGTGCTCATTCAAAACCGCCACGCCATCCGCCAGTGCAGCACCTTTTGTTTTTTTCACGGCACCCAGATTCTTTGTCAGCATTTCTGCGACATAGTTGTTGGAAAACTTGTTCATGTCCGCCACGATCGACTCGATCGCCTTACTTTCCGATTCGGCGACCAGTTCGGCCTTCTCTGGTGTGACACCGTTCTTGATCTTTCCGGTGAGTGTGATTCCTCTCTGTGCCAGGAAAGATTTCAGATTGTATCCTGCCCAAAGGTCCGGCTGCGTGATGTTCTTAAAGACCACCACTTCCTTCAACCCCTGCCCAATACTGCCACCGACATGAATCACGTCACCGTCAAACTTCTTATCCTCCTGACGATCCGCCAGAAGCTTGTTCGCGGAACCGCTGACTGTTTTGGCCTTGTTCACCAGACGGATATAGTCATTTTCCGGATCAATCGACACATCCGCGCCATTGCCGACACCGTTGGGACGAACAAAAATATTCACAGAGTTCCAGTTAAAACTCATCGCCCCCACCGGCGCATCATAGGCACGGTCCACACGTTCTTTCTGGCGGCTCAGGTCATAGCGAACTTTGTCGAACAGGGAATCATCCACAATGATATCCCCTTCTATTTTCCTGATCTTCGCACGGATGAAGGCATTGACCAGAAACCACATATTCTCAGAGACAAACGACGGGTCCCCACCGCCTTTCAGGTAAAGGTTCCCCTTCAAGGTGCCATTCTTAACATCACCACTGGTCAGCAACTGAGTTTTGAATTTAAACCCCGGCGGAAAAGAAGCCAAAACAGCCGACGCTGTCGCCACCTTGGAAATAGAGGCCGGAATCATCACCTTCTGCCCGTTCACATCCAGAAGGGTCTTTAACTCCTCCCCTTCCCCAACCGTCGCATAAATCCCAACATCCTTCGTACTCACCCCAAACTTCTTAGCCAAAGCCTCAAACTCTTTCTGAACATCCGCAAACTTCTCATCCGCCTGAGCAGAAACTGCCACAAAAACAATCAAACAAACATTCAAAAAAAATCTCACGAAGCCTCCAAACCTCAAAGCAGGAAGAAAGCGCTTTTTCAACCGCTTTCTAGACGATGGTAATGAGAGGTTTTTTCGTTCGCAAGTCCTTGTGTGAATTGTTAGACTGAAGTGCATGAAAAAACGCGAATGGCTTATTGTAATTCTTCCTCTTCTGGCGACGTGGTCTTTGGACCGCCTCACAAAAATATGGGCCACCGGTATCACCCAGCTTAAATCTTTCGGTCCAGTGCACTTCGTTCTGCACCACAATCATGGTGCCATGTTGGGACTTTTTTCAGATCTTCCGTCAGTTTTGCGTATCGTGTCCCTGTCCACAGGGGGCGCGTTCCTTTTGGCGACCTATGCTTTGATTCAGTATCTGCTGCCTATCAAATCCCTGACCTTGCGTTCCGGACTGTCGATCCTGATCGGCGGGATCATCGGAAACGTCACCGATCGTATCGTCTGGGGCTATGTCGTCGATTTCATAGTTCTGGGTACACCGTCGCTGTCCAGTCCAGCCTTTAACGTCGCCGATGCTTTGCAGTGGCTGGGCTATGGTTTGATCGTCTATGCGATCATCCGCGAAGGCGAATTGCTGTGGCCGGAAAATAACGTGCGCAAGCAGTACTGGGTAAACATGCCCTTTCAGCTTAAGTATTGCTTCATCCTGATGGGCGTGGGTTTAAGTCTGACTTTGATCTGTTCGGTGTTTTCTTACACCTATATGCGCGTGACAATTCAGGAGTTGGTGGGGAACAACGCATTTTTATTGAATAAATTTCTGGTGCCGTTCATCATCACCTTCCTGATTATTTCAGTGGCCTTCTGTGCAATTCTGTTTGCAGTGGGACGCTTGATTTCCCACCGTATTGCCGGCCCTCTGTACGCCTTTGAAAGATTCCTGAATGAGGCATTGGAAGGAAAGAATAACGCCAACCTAAAATTGCGTGCCGGCGACGAATTCAAACATCTGGAAGAACTGGCAGAGGAAATCAACAAACGCCTGCACCAGATCAAGAAAGAACGCACCGTCAACGTTATCGAGTACTCTGAAGGCGAATAATCACATCACCCATGGCTTTGGCGCTGTCTTCGTCATGGGTCACCATCACGGTCGTTAAGTTGCGCGCCCGAATGACTTCCAGACACTGCTGCTGAACCTGTTCCCGCAAAGCCTTATCCAAACTGGAAAATGGTTCATCCATCAAAAGCACCTTGGGATCAGACGCAATCGCACGAGCAATGGCCACACGCTGCTGCTCTCCGCCAGAGATCTGATGCGGATAACGATTTTCATGCTGTTCAATACGGAAGTCCTGCAGAAGTTTTTTCAGCAACTGCTGTTTTTCGTCTTTGTTTTCACGGGTGCAGCCAAAAAGAATGTTCTTGGCAACAGTCAGATGAGGAAACAAAGCGTGTTGCTGAAATACCAACCCGATTTTTCGTTCTTGAGGAACCACAAAGGAAGCCCCTTCACCGGCAATCGCTTTTCCTCCGATCAGGATCTGACCGGATTGAGGTTCCAGGAAGCCTGCCATTAACTTCAACAATGTGGTCTTCCCACTGCCTGACGGCCCCAGCAAACAGGCGATCTTGCCCTCGGGAACTTCAAAAGAAACTCCGGCAACACCGCCGACCTTATAACGATAAGTTGCATTTTTAAGTTCAATGTTCGACATCACGCCACCTTAAACTGCGCTTTTGAATCCAGTGGAGCGCCACCACAGCCACGGTTGACATGGTAATCAGAACCAAAGAATACGGGGCCGCCTCGATATAGCGATCATCGCTGGAAAATTCAAACGCCGCCACCGCCAAAGTTTTCACATCAAAAGGACGAAGGATCAAAGTCGCCGGAAGCTCTTTGACCGTATCCAAAAACACCACAATAAATGCCGTACACAAAGACAGCATCATCAATGGGACATGCACACGAAAAATCGTGGCAAACTTGCCTTTCCCCAACGATGCCGCGGCCATGTCGATTTCTTCCGGAATGCGCAACATCCCGCTGTGTAAGGGACTGTAAGCCGTCGCCATAAAACGCACGGTGTAGGCAATCAAAAGACCAGCGATACTTCCGGTGATAATCCAAGTGGAACCGGTAAAATTACGAAGCCAGCCAAAAAGCATCATCAAACCCACCGCAACCACAGCTCCCGGAATGGCGTATCCCAGATTCGCCATCAGCGTCACCAGACGCAACCACTGGGCATGGAAACGTTCAGCACAAACCATGATAAACGCCACCAAGCAGGCCAGCACCCCTGTGAAAACACCCAGTCGAATGCTTTGCCACAGATAATCTGCCAAAGATTCCATGAAGGCCCAGGACGTGGAATAGAAGATCAGACGAATCAGGATAGCCACAGGCAAAACAAAGCCCGCAGTCACCGGCAGCAAACAGGCGATAAAGGCGGCAAAGTTGGAAACACCTTTTAAGGAAACTTTTTCCGCCGTCTGCTGTGCGCGCAAAGAACTGTAGCGCATTCCCCGGCGTCCCAGAGCTTCCACACCCATTAAAATAAAAACAAAAATCAAAAGCAACCCTGCCAGTCGCGCGGCGACCAGAGGCTCACTCATAAAGAACCAGCTGCGATAGATCCCGGCGCTGACGGTCTGTACTCCCAGCACGGACACCGTTCCAATGTCGGCGATGGCCTCCATCAAAGACAAAGCCACACCTGTGGCTATAAATGGTCGCGCCGCAGGCAAGGCGATTCTTCGGAAAATTTGCGCAGGATAAGCCCCCAAAGTCGCCGCCGCTTCCCACCACTCACGAGGTTGAGACAAGAAAGCCGTGCGCGCCAGAAGATAAACGTAAGGAGTCGTTGAAATACCCAGCACCCAGATGGCTCCCCCAAGACTGCGGAATTCCGGGAACCAGTAATCACCACGGGACCACTGCATCCATTCGCGCATCAGAGACTGCACAGGACCTGCGTATTCAAAAAGCCATCCATAAGAATAAGCGGAAATATAAGCCGGAACCGCCAAAGGAAGAATCATTCCCCATTCCAGCCAACGGCGGCCCGTGAATGAAAACTGTGACGTCAACCAAGCCGCCGTCACACCAAAAACAGAACAGATCGTGGCAACACCCAGACACAAACCAATGGTTTGCCACACATAGGAACTTAAAAGAGTTTCAATAACATGCTGCCAGCTTTCCGCCGTTTCAGGGGAAAAAGGCAACAGCCAGGCCGTTAGCACCAGCAACAGAGGTGCTATACACAAAGACGCAATAAGAACGGCCAGAAATCTCAGCACTGAAAATTACTTCCAGCCAGCCTTGTCTGCAATACGAGTCGCATCCTTGCTGTGAGTGGCCCAAACAGACAAGTTGGTGCCTTCATTTTTGAACGGCCCCCAGGCAGCCAGAACCGCATCAGCTTTCACCAGCGGATTCACCGGGAATTCTTTATTGGCAGCCGCATAGATGTTTTGCGCATGATCACCGCTTAGGAACTCAAGAAGCTTTTGTGCGTTCTTGACGTTTTTACTGGTTTTCAAAATACCACCACCGCTGATATTCACGTGCGCACCAGTCAAATCTCCTTTACCCGCTTTTTGATTCGGGAAGAAGATACCCACTTTCTGCGCCACCAATTTGTCTTCAGGAAGATCAGACGTCATCATACGACCATAGTAGTAGCTGTTCGCAATCGCCAGCTTCGCTTCGCCAGCCGCCACGGCCTTCAGCTGATCAGAATCCCCACCTTGCGGCTTACGAGCCAGATTCGCCACAAAACCATCCGCCCACTTCTGTGCATTCTTCGCACCGTGAACAGCCACGATATTTGCCAGCAAAGACTGATTGTAAGGGTGAGCTGAAGAGCGAGTCAGAATTTCACCTTTCCAGCGGGCGCTGGCAAGATCCTCGTAAGTGGAAAGATCTTCAGGCTTTACCTTTTCCTTGTTGTAGAAAATTGCGCGAACACGTTTGCTTAACGCAAACCATTGACTGTCCTTGTCGCGATAAATTGCGGGAACATTTTTTTCCAACACCGTGGATTTAACAGGAGCAAAAAGCCCCTTATCCTTGGCAATCGTCAAATTAGCGACATCCACCGTGATCAAAAGATCCGCCGGACTGGCAACGCCTTCAGATTCAAGACGCGCAATCAACTTCGGAGCATCATCAGAAAGAAATTTAACCGCGATCCCGGTTTCCTTGGTGAACTGGTCAAAGATCGGCTTGATAAGCTCTTCTTTACGCGCAGAATAAACAACGATCTCTTCCTTCACCGCATCCGCAGCCAAAGAAGAAGATGCAGAGAACACCCCTGCCAACAGCAAAATTGCATTCAAAATCAGTTTTGGTGACATGAAAGATCCTTTCAATTTTGAGGCAACCTATCCCAAGAGGCCCAGAGGCGCAAAAGAATGCCGGAAAATCAGGAAAATGAAAGGCTAAAGATAATCCCCAGATGGGTTTTATCCATCTCTCGGAAGCCTTCCTAAACCTCACATTATTTTCAGCCGCAATTCTTGGTATTTGTTACACCCTTCTTTGCTATCGCACCCGATCCTGACCGGGGTATTCAAGGGGTTTCGCTGGCTTTTCCAAAGGCCTGTGCTATACCGTTCGGCATGAATGAAACAAAACCTCTGAAGGCAGTCCTTGTCGGTATCCAAACATCCCGCACCACCTATGAAGAAACTCAGGAATCTTTGACGGAGCTTTCACGTCTGGTCACCACACTGGGCTATGAGGTCGTCGGGCAAATGTCCCAACGTCGTACTTCCACCAAAACGGCCACAGTCCTCGGGGACGGCAAGCTGATGGAACTGGCAGAGTGGACTGGTGGCACCGGAAAAGTTGCGCCTTCTTTCGTAAAGAAAAAACACAAGGCCGCCTTGAAATTTAGCAAAAACAAAGAGGATGAAGACGACGATCTTTTTGGTGACAACGTCGAGGAAATCTTTGACGAAGAACAAGGTGCTGAGGATCTGGATACTTCTGCTGACACGGCACCGAAGGAAACCGCCGAAGTGATTGTCTTTGACTGTGACCTGTCCCCTTCACAACTAAAACTTGTTGAAAGTGCCACAAGCGCCAAGGTTTTGGATCGCACGGGTGTGATCATTGAGATCTTCAGCCGCCATGCGCGCACGAAAGCTGCCCGTTCACAGGTCGAAATCGCCCGTCTTAAATACGTGGCCCCACGCATGCGCGAAGCCTTGGGGGATGATGATCGTCAGGGTGGTGGCGGTAAAGGTGCCGGGGAAACCAGCATCGAGCTGGATCGTCGTAAAATTCGTGACCGTATTAAAGAACTTAAGCAGGAACTGGCCGCTGTCTCCCAAGAACTTGACCAGCGCCGCGCCCGTCGTGATCAGGAAATCTCTGTCGCACTGGTGGGTTATACCAATGCCGGGAAGTCCTCTTTGATGCGTGCTTTGACAGGCAGTGAGGTCTTGGTGGCGGACAAACTATTTGCCACGCTGGATACCACCGTTCGTCTGTTGTATCCGGAAACTCGCCCCCGTATTCTGATTTCCGATACCGTTGGTTTCATCAAAAAACTTCCGCACGATCTGGTGGCTTCGTTTAAATCCACTTTGGATGAAGCAGCCAATGCTTCGCTGTTGCTTTACACCGTGGACTGCTCTGATCCCACCTTCAGGTCTCAGCTGGAGGTCACTCGCACAGTGTTGGCGGAAGTCGGCGCAGCTGATTTGCCAAGTCTATTGATTTTCAATAAACGCGACCGTCTAAGCACAGAACAGGAAGCTGAGCTGGCGAAAGAATTCCCAACAGCTCACTTTATGTCAGCAAAAAATCCTGACGACGTCACTGATCTGCGCGCCAAGCTGGTCAAACACTTTGAAGAGGAAATGATCGAGGAAGACGTTCTGATTCCTTACACCACTCAGGGTGCTATCGGGGAGATCCGCAGCAAAATGCGCGTGCTTTCAGAAAACTACGAAGGCAACGGTGTCGTGCTAAAAATCCGTGCACACAAACAGGATCTGGAACAGATGAAAGAACGCTTTGACCTGATCCCGGGCAAAAACAAAAAGAAAGCCAAACTAAGCTGGAATATCGACGAAGATTAAAGCCACAGGATCTGTGCGTCGCTGATTCTGTTTAAATAATATCTTTTGTGCGCCTGATCCTTGTGGCAGAAGGCGTACAGATAATCCCCGTCAGGATTACGAACAATGCCGATCGGCGTGACCCGGCGGGTTTCACCTTTGTTGGAACCACCTTCATAAGACATATCAACGTCTTTTTTGGTCTGAATAGCCTCAATCAAGGTTTTGATCTGAACAGAGGTCAGTGCGTTGATAGAATAATCTTTCCACATCAAGGACTTCCCCTGGCTTTTAATAGCACCAGCCAATGTCATCTGTGCGCCCATCTTTTCAAAACAAGCCAGCCCCACATGCAAACAAGCTTTGGCATCGTCATAGGCCCGGTGAGCCTGACCGCCGTCAATGCCCAGATGCTTCACCAAAGTTTGCAGCTTGTGATTGTCCACGCCGTGAATCCACTTTCTGGACAACAAGCTGGTGCATAATGCCGGTTCAGGCAAGGCCGGCAGAAATGCCTTTTCAAAATCAATTGCCATGAAACCCAAATCAAAAGGCGCATGGTGAGCCATGACGACGGCCCCTTTGAAAAACTCGTGGATTTCCTGAATCTTTTCAGAAATCAGTGGTGCTTCCTTAACCATGTCGTTGGTGATGCCATGAATGCCGATGATAAAATCACTCATCAGCTCGCGCGGTTTGAACAGGAACTGCAAACGGCCGACCTCTTCGCCCTTGTACCATTTCACGGCCCCGAACTCGACCACGTCAAATCCGACCGGATAAGCCCCGCTGGTTTCAGTATCAAAGGCAACGTATGTGTATTCATTTAATGGCAAATCAAGGTTCATAGCGGGCCAATCTACCCGTCCTTGGGCTTTTGGTCCAGTTCCCGTTGCAGGGTCCCTGCGAAAACTTTGTTTTTCCTGATTCTTTAAGTCACAATGAGACGAACTATCTATGCGAAGATACATTGCTTTTACCATTATTCTGTTGAGCACTTTGGGGGCCTTAACCTCCAAGGCAAGCACGTCCCCCACGTTCGATCTTTCCGGAGACGTGAGTCTGCTTTCCCATTATGTGGAATACGGCTTGTCGCAGTCAGATCACTCCCCGGCTCTGCAAGGGTCCTTCTGGTTTAACTTTGGTTCACAATTCCGTCTGGGTGTGTGGGGTTCCAACACCAACTACGAGCATGGTGACGATCATTTCAATCTGCGCCTGAATGCGGATATCAAAGTGGACTTTTCCCCCAATACCAATCTGGCTATTGGTTACAGTGAAAGCCAGTTTTACAATGGCGGCGATCACAACGGAAATATCCTAAGCCTGCACCTGCATTTGTGGAAATCTCGCATCATGTACGATGCCCTTTCCAATTGGGAAGCCAGCAAAGAACGCTCAGCGCGTTTTGCTTTTGGCAATACCATGGATGTTTTTGGCAACTGGAAATGGGATAACGAAGTCGGTTACAACACGCCGGAAGTGGATTCCATCAATCCTTACTTCGATGCCCGCACAGGGTTGGGACGAAAATGGGGTGTGATCTTCTTTGAAGGAGCTCTCACCGGAACCAGTGAAAGCTCTCAATTTGACGGTGCTGGGGATTACTTCTTTATTCTGTCTGCGAAGACGGAGCTGTAAAGCCCGCTTCCTCTTTCAGATCCTGATCCACTTGTTTTTGCAGATCCGGTTTTTCCGCTTTCTTGCGGTTGCTGATCTGATTTACAAAGCTATCATACACAGACATATCCACACGGGAAGGTCCAAATAGCGTATCCAGCTTACGGGGTTTTCTGCCGTCAGAAGTGATTTCCTTCTGGGCAATTTTCACACGGATAAAGCCCACCAGCTTGGCCGGGTCCACTTCACCGCGTTTTTCTTTGACGTTGATACCGCCGGAAACATTCACTGTGTTGCTTTCCAAAGAAGCCAGAATCTTGTTACGAACAATATCATAACGTTCCGCCGCCACTTTGTTGGCCGTCATCAGGCTGGCATCAGGAACCGCCTGCACAAACAAACCGGAGGTCAGTTTGATATTGGCATCCTTCAACCCGGTTGTAATGCCCTTGATTTTATCCATGACCTTCACAAAGTTTGCATTCGGAGTGGCCGAGCCACGTTCAAACAACATGTAATCAGGAATATCAAAGTCATAACCTTCCGGAGTTACCGTGACGTTCTTTGCAACATCATTCATCTGATCCGCCAGATATGCCGCCACCACTTTGGTGGAACCCATATCCAGCAAGTTCGGTGTCTTGTCTGCCGGCTCCATAAAACTTTGAAAAGCCTTCAAAGGTTCGTTCAGAATATCCAGAAAAAGTTTTTCAAGAGTGATTTCCGCACCGAAGTTCTGGAAGTTGTATTCAATAACAGACGGTGTGGAGAAATAATCAGAAACCGCTTTCTTGGTTTCTTCAGATTGCCCCACCAGCCACATAACCAGGAAGAACGCCATCAACGCCGTCATAAAGTCGGCCAAGGCCACCTTCCAGGAACCCCCGTGGTGACCGCCGCCCGATACGATAACTTTTTTGATGACTATCGTCTGTTTCTTTTCTGCCATAGTTTAGTTCCAGTCCAGTTGCGAGGGCCCCGCCCTCTCCGCATCCTCGGCGTGGCCGACCCAGCCGGTTACGCAGCTTTCTTAATTTCTTTTGTTGCCTTGTCGATCTCTTCAAAAGAAGGTCTTTCTTCCGGCATGATGGAACGACGTGCGTATTCCACACATACAATCGGTGGCGCACCTCTTTGCAAAGCCACCATCGCAGCTTTGATACACTGAAGGTATCGGCCTTCGGAATCGATATCAGCTCCCATCTTCGTTGCTGTCGGACCAATCAGACCGTAAGCTCCGAAAACCCCTAACATCGTTCCAACAAGGGCACCGGCAACCAAGGCACCGATCTTTTCAACCCCTTCAGTCAAGTGTCCCATCGTTTTTACGATACCCAAAACCGCGGCAACGATACCCAAACCCGGGAAACCGTCAGCCACTGTTTGCACGGCGTGAACCGCCATGTGTTCTTCGTGGTGAATCGCTTTAATATCCGCATCCAAAAGATCATCCACATCGTACGGTGACATCTCTGCTGACAAAGTGATTTTCATCGTGTCACACAGGAAGTGAACTGCGTGGTGATTGTGCATGAAGCTGGGATAAGCTTTAAAGATGTCGCTTTTATCCGGTTCCTCGATGTGTTTCTCAATCCCCTGCGGCCCTTCTTTTCTGAAGGCCTGGAAAAGCTGGAACATCATCTGCAACAGTTCCACATAATCCTGCTTCTGAGGTCCCTTGGCCGTCATGGCTTTGATACTCATCTTGAAACCGGCTTTGATAATCTTCATCGGGTTGGCAATGATGTACGCTCCCAATGCCGCGCCCCCGATAATCATTAATTCGAGCGGAGCCGCTTTGAGGATCACGGACATATGACCACCTGCTAACAGGAAGCCCCCGAAGACCATCACAAATACGACGATAATACCTACAAAACCCATAAGTTATGACCTCTCAGTTTCTCTATCGGAGCGAACTGTGTTAATATTGAGGCAGTCGCAAATAAACTTGCCCATGGTCCGGAGTCGGACTAAGACGGGTTTAGAGGAAAATCATGAGATTCAGCCTGTTTTACGTTGTAGTTCTAATTCTCTCTTTATTCGCAAGTCCTAAGTCCTGGGCCGCTGATCCAAACGACACCGATCCTTTGCTGGCAGAGACCAAAGTCCTTCCCTATGAATGGAGCCCCGGTCAGGGCGGCAGCATCGAAATCAAAATGAAACTGCCGGCTGGTTATCATGCTTACGAGGATAAGTTCAGCGTGGTGATTCTGGAACCGGACGGATTCAAGGTTGCACCGTTTAAGATCGAACCGCTGATCACATGGAATGATAAATTCTCGAAAAAAATGCGCTCTGGAATGGAAAACGAAGCGACCTTAACGGCGCATATTGAGGCACCTCACCGTTTTCTGAAACGTCATACAAAAATGAAAATGGAACTGACCTATCAGGCCTGCTCGGATCAGTTCTGTCTGTTTCCGACGGTAAAAGCTCTTGAGGTTCCCATTACCGTCACTCAAGTCGAAGGTGAATCGCAAATCATGGAAGCCGATGTGCAACCAACTGTTGCACCCACATCCTTCTTCGGCACCGATAATTTCCAGAAGTACCTAAGTTCCAGCATGTGGGCTGGATTGATCTTTGTATTCTTTGCGGGGATTTTCACCAGCTTCACTCCGTGCATCTTCCCGATGATTCCGATCACACTGGCGGTGCTGGGAAATCATTCCAACGAACGCACCCGTTTGCAAAATTTCTTCACCAGTTGCGTGTATGTTCTGGGTATCGCGACAACTTATTCCCTTCTGGGGCTGGTTGCGGCATCCAGTGGCGGCATCTTTGGTGCCAGCCTGGGGAATCCCTATGTGCTGTCTGTGATCTGCGTGATCTTCCTGGCGATGGCGCTTTCCATGTACGGTCTTTATGACCTGCAGGTCCCAGCATTCCTGCGCAACAAGTTCGGACGCGGCACTCAGAAAAAAGGCATCGTGGGTGTCTATCTGACCGGACTGTTCGCTGGTATCGTGGCCAGTCCCTGCGTAGGCCCGGTGCTTGTGGCGATTTTGACTTATGTAGCCTCCACTCAGAATAAAATGCTCGGATTCATTTACCTGTTCGTCTATGCCCTGGGCCTGGGATTGATCTTTATCGCCCTGGGACTTTTCAATCAGTTGGCGAAAGCTTTACCAAGATCCGGCGCTTGGATGAATGCTTTCAAATTTATTCTGGGCACACTGATGCTGTCAGCCTTCTATTATTATCTGGAACTGCTTCTGCCGGATCGTTGGTTTGATGGGGCTTTGGCAGTGGGTTTGATCGTTCTGGCCAGTGTATATGGAGCTTTCCTGACCACAAAAGGGAAGTCCACTTTACAGCACATCCAAAAAGGTCTGATGCAATCTGTTTTGGTTGTGGGTATCGGATACATGGTGATCGCTGCGTTTGATCTGCGCCCTTATATCCGCAGTCAGATGATGGGTACAGCCAGTATCAATCAGATTCAGAAACTGAACTGGCAGCCTTATTCGGAAGCCTTGCTGGCCCAGGCCGCAAAAGATCAAAAACCTGTTATCATCGACTTCTGGGCGGACTGGTGTGCCGCCTGCCACGAACTGGAAGAACAGACCTTCACCGATGCTCGCGTGCGCGCGCTGTCGGAAAAGTTCGTGATGCTGAAGTTCGACGCGACCAAGGATTCCGCTGAACTGAAAGAGCTGAAAAAGAAGTACAACATCCAGGGCCTGCCAACCGTGGTCTTTATCAATCCGCACGGCATGTGGATTGACGCTCTGACATTGACCCAGTTTGAAAAAGCTCCGGACTTTGTCAAGCGCATGGAAAAAGCAATTCAATAGACTTTCTACCGGGGTACTATGTCCTGGGTCATAATCGTAGCGGCCTCTTTGGGGTTATAATAAACCCATGTAAAGGAGGCCTTTATGTCTGTCTTTCAAAGAAACGAAGGCTCAATAGATCGAACTTTAAGAATTGTAGCGGGACTGATTCTGGTCAGTCTGGCTTTCATCGGCCCTGCGAATCCGTGGTTCCTGCTTGGTGCCATTCCTCTGGTGACAGGCTTGATCGGCTGGTGTCCTGCCTATCAAATCTTTGGCATGAACACCTGTCGTTATAAAAAGATCATGAAGATGTAGGCTGGGTTAAGCCCCCAGCACTTCATCACTTAAAATACGCACCTGGCTTTGCAGCTCTTGGGCACGATGCTCGATTTCCCCGGCAGTGGCGGCGATTTCTTCTGAAGACGCCGCATTGCTTTGGGATGCCTGATCCAGTTGATTCATGGCCTTGCTGATCTGAGAAATCCCCAACGACTGCTCGTTACTGGCCTGAGCAATTTCCTTATTCAGCGTCACCACTTTATTGACCGATGAAACAATACGCGACAACACCTGACCCGAGTTATCTGCAATCGTGCTGCCCTGTTCTGTGCGGGTGACACTTTCCTTGATAAGCCCGTTGATTTCCTTGGCAGCCGAGGCGGATCTTTGCGCCAGCGCACGCACGGCTTCAGCCACCACGGCAAAACCTTTCCCCTGCTCTCCGGCACGGGCAGCCTCCACAGCTGCGTTCAAGGCCAGCAAATTCGTCTGAAAGGCGATGTCATCAATGACATGAATGATCTCTTCAATTTTCTTGGAGTCCTGGGAAATCAAACGCATGCTTTGAATCAAGGCGCTGATTTCACCTTCACCCTCTTGCGCGACAGAAGAGGAATCATCAGCCAGATTGGATGCTTCCTTGGCATTTTCAGAGTTGCGACTGACCATGGAGGTCAGTTCCTCCAAAGAGGCCACGGTTTCTTCCAACGAAGCGGCCGCCTCGGTGGAGGACGTTGATAAAGCCTGTCCTGCCAAAGACAGCTGAGAAATCGCACCGGATACATTCTGACTGATAGAGGTCAGGGCCTCCACAACTCTGCCCACAGAGCCGGAAACACGATTGGCAATCAGGAACATGATCGCAAACAGAATCAACGAGGACCCCACAGCCATTCCCACAATCAAAGTGGCCTTTTGAGCCCGCTCTGTCTTTTGAATTTCATTGTTGGCTTTACTGACGGCCGTGTACATCTCGTAGATTTTTGTGATGGTGTGATCAATCTGAATCTGCAACACCTGCCAAGGGCCACCGTTATCCACCAGACTTAAAACGAAATCAAAATCCTGCGGAGTCCCCTTCAGCAAAGCCGCCCGAACCTGTGCGGTGTATTCCAGATACTTGGGATAATTGTCTTTCATCGCGCGAAAAGCCTCGGCCTCTCCATCGATGTAGCTTTGCTTCATGTATTCGTCCATCGCGGCCTTGTAGGATTCCACCGAGCGATCCAAAAGCCCCACGAAGTTCTGACGATTCTTTTCATTGTCTTTATTAGCCAAAGCCGCAAAGGTAAAGTACCCAATGTTGGCGCGGTTCAGATTGATCTGCCCCAGCAGGCGAATGTTCGGCACATACACTTCATAGGATTCATTCAGCATGTTTCCAATGCGCGAAAATCCCTGAAAGCTAATGACCGCTGTCAAAGACAACGCCACCAACGGCAAAAGTGAAACCCCCAGCAGCTTCCCGCGCAGTCCTTTAAATACAGAGCCGATATTCATGTGATTCCCTTTTAGAAGTTCCAAAGAAGTTTGGCCTGAGGCACATTTTCATTCAGACCGTCGATGCCGTACTTATTGCTCCAGTACTTGTATTCCAAACCGATTTTCAAAGGCACTTTCTGCGCTGTTTTCCGGCTCAGGTCATAAAGCACGTTCGCCTGAATATGGACGTTGTCTTTCAGGGTGTCCTCGGCCCCTGCCCAGTCCAAAAAACCCGAAAATTCAAACGGCACGGAATCCCCGCCAAAACGCTTCAGCCACACCACGGTGAACTGCCCGGTGTGACCATCAATGCCCATGGCATCGCGATACAGGAACTGCGTGGCCAGATAATCAAAACCGATGTCTTTCCATTCAAAAGTCACCCCCGCCAGATTCACCCGACGTGAGGGCCCTTGGGGGATTTCAAAATTCAATTGAAGCAAAACATCCTTAAGGAAGGATTCCGGTGGGGTAAAGACACCCATTTTTCCAAAACTGAAAGCGGGGGAAAACTCTCCGTAATAAGATGTGCTGCTTTCAGTATCCGGACTGGTGATATCGAAGAAAAAGAAATTGGTGCCATAGTCCCACTGGCTGAGATGCTCAAATGTCACCACGGTCGCAGAGTAGGAAATATCACCGGGCTTCTTATAAGAAGCCCCATGCAGGAACTGCATGTTGGTCTGGGACCAATTAGCGGCATAAGTTGTTGATGATAGAATCAGAACGCAAAATGTAATTATGTTTTTAAGCATGCCTAATTAGATTAGACATTCCATTGATTCCAAAACAACTCGCATTCACTTTTCCATTCGGAAGTACTGTTCGTAATTGGCAGGCCGGACAAAGGGCCTGTAATACAGACCCTTGTTTGCCGAAAGGACTAAAGACGCTTCAAGCGGGCGATTTCCATTTTGGCTTCATTCAAAGCAGCCTGGCTGGCGATCATCTGGGCTTCTTTTTCCGCCAGAAGTTTTTGCAGATGATTCATGCGAACTTCAAAACTTTTGATGACGTTGTTATGACGATCCACCATTTCCTGAACTTTCAGGTCAAAGCTTTTGCGTTCATTCACTCGCTGGTTCAGTTGCGTGATCTTTTGACCGGCTTCTGTGGCAAGGCCGTTATGGCTTTGCTCCAGACGGTTCAAAAGATGGTGCTGCTTTTCAAATTTAATGTTGGACGTTTTGATCAGCTCATTCACGGTCGCAACAACTTTGTTCAGTTGGTCCGCCAAAGCCTGGTTTTGAGCTTTCAGTTCAAAAATCTGGCGGTCTGTATTCAAGTAGCTGTTCGGAGCTGTCCCCATGGCAGAAACGCTGTCCATAGCGGAACTCTTGGCCACTTTCTTTTCCCCAAACAATTCTGGATTCAATTCTTTATGCATAATCGGGCCCCTCCGTAGGACTTAAAAAATTCTGCATTCCCAGTATATTTTCTCTGGACTAAAAATTCAAATGTTCATACTTTAGGGCCGACATACAGAGAGGGGAAAAATGCTAAAAGTTGGACAGCTTTTGAAGTTTGTTTCTGATTTAAATCCGCAGAACACTCCGACGCGTCTGTCTTTTTTCAATTTCCTTCGTGGTTTTCCTCATCCCGAAGACGTTCTGACTCCAGAATTGATCGAAATGTTCTTCAATTACTGCATGGATTACCCGCACTGGGCTTCCAATAAGCAGCAATTGGGACACGAAGTTCAGTTCCTTCTGGAAAACTTCAACGGTTTTTACCAGCAAAAATTCGACCTCTCCCCGATCCGCTTCCCGCAAACAATGCAGCTCATCGAGATCGAACATTTCTCCGACCTCGTTGACGCAGTGAGTTCATACATTAAGACCCAATGCGCCGAAGGTGAGAAGTTCCGCATCCTTCCGGACCAGAACAAACGGGCGGTGGCGATCGTCCTTCGTGATGACAAGTCCCTGGAAGTGCGCACTTTTGATCGCAAGTTCACAATCCGCAACGGTCTTTTGGAGCCTTTGCGCAAAGATCTGGTGCTTTATTACTCTCCGGAACTGGAACTAAGTTCCCAGCATACTCATAAAATTGAGGTGGCTCCTTACATCACGGCCCAGTTCCGTGTTCAAAACGACAAGGTCACGGGCTCCCTTTTAAGAGGTTATGTCTTCCAAAAGCTGCTTGAAATGAAGAACGAGCCGCTACAGGAACAAACCCGTCTTTTGTTCCCGATCAAGCGCCTGGAGCAGTTCTTTGTCGATCGTCGTACCGACCCTTACTATCAGGATCTGGTCAGCCAGTTGGAACGAACCTGCGCTTTAATTCAACAGGGTGATTCTGAAGCCCTGAAATGGTCGTCTATTGTCCTTTCCAAGGCGGAAACGGCCGTGGATAACGTGTTTTTGGGAGACAAGCTCATGACTCTGCTGGCTCGCGACCTTCGCCATGCCATTGCCGAGTACAACCGCAAGAATATCTCCTCTTCCGGCCTCAGTAGTGATATATTGATCGCTCAACAATTACCTGAGGCTGATGAAGAATGTCTGAAAATAACTCCGCTGAAAGAGTTCGACTTAATAAACTAATTGCTGACAGTGGCCTGGCATCCCGTCGTCATGCAGACCGCATGATCGAAGAGGGGCAAGTGACTGTAAACGGTAAACGCGTTTACGAGTTGGGTGTCAAAGTAGATCCTCAAAACGACCGTATTTTGGTTGACGGCAAGCCTTTGCGCAAACCTCTGACTCAGAAAATCTATGCCATTCTGAACAAACCCACAGGCGTGTTGACCACGATGGAAGATCCTTTGGATCGTCCGACCGTGGCCGAATACCTGGCAGATATTCCCGTGCGCGTATTCCCAGTGGGTCGTCTGGACTGGGATTCCGAAGGCATGCTGCTTTTGACCAATGATGGTGATTTCGCCAACAAGGTCATGCATCCGAAAGCGGAAGTAACCAAAACATATCTTGTAAAACTTAGCGGCAAACCGGAACCCGTGCAGCTGGATAAACTGCGCAAGGGTGTTTCCATCGTGGGCGGCCGCGTGTCTGCCCGTCACATTGAAAAAGTCAAAAAAACCGGCGAGAACAAATCTGAAAAATACGAATGGTACAAGATCGTGATCACGGAAGGTAAAAACCGTCAGATCCGCCAGATGTTCGCGAAGATCGGTTTTGATGTGATGAGACTTCAGCGCGTGGCAATCGGTCGCCTGCGTATGGGTGCCATCAAAACCGGTGAGCTGGCTTACCTGAATGAAGCCGCTGCTCAACGTGTGTTCCTTGCTGACGATCCGGAAGAAGTAAAAACAAAGCGCACCTACAAGGGGCGCACAGCTTCCATCAAAAAGACGGCAAAACCGGCTTCCAAAGTGAAGACTACCAAAAAACCAAGCAAATATAAAAACGGCCAAAGAGTTAAATAAGCCTTACTTATGAAAAATATAAACCCACGTCTTCGCGGAACTATTGAAATATCCCTGGCGAGCGTGGGTTTTGGCTTTTTAGGGGTCTTCGGAAAATGGGGCTTTGATTCCGGCTTGTCAGTCGGCGAGGTGCTTTCCTATCGCTTCACTCTGGCCGCGGTGTTGATGTGGATCGGCTTGCTGCTGTTCCGCCCCTCCTGGGTGCGCCTGAATCTGCGCCAGACCGTAATAGCGGCATTGCTGGGAATCTTTGGTTATGCCTTCTTTTCCACTTTGTACTTCACGGCCGTTCAGGGCCTCAGCGTCACCTTGGCGGCTCTGCTACTTTACACTTACCCGTTCTGGGTGAATATCTTTTCGCACTTCTTTACTGAAGACAAAATTTCCCGTCGCGAGGCTTTGTGTCTGCTCGCAGCCTCCGGTGGTTTGGTTCTGCTTTTATGGGGACATATCGAAGTTAAAAACATCTGGGCCATCGGTGCCGGGCTGGCTTCCGCCATCAGCTATGCGATCTATGTTTTACTTTCCGGACGCCTACAAAAAAATGTTCGGCCGATTTCCTCGTCCCTGTATGTAATTACCTTCGGTGCACTGGCGTTGTCGTTGTTTCATCATCCGCACTTTTCAGCGATTCAAAACCTTTCCAACATTCAGGCTTCCAGCATTTTAGGTCTGGCCTTGGTCTGCACGATCATCCCCCTGACCTTTGAACTGGCAGCACTGCAAAAACTAAAAAGCACCGAAGTCGCCTTACTGATGATGATTGAACCCATCACCGCAGCAATCATGGGAGCCGTCATCTTTAAAGAATCCCTAAGCCCCATTCAAATCCTGGGGGCACTGGTGATCGGTGCGGCTCTGGTCATCAACACGACTTCTCTCAAAACGAGACAAAGCTAAGTTTCAAACCGTTTTAAATACGCAATCTAGACCTTGTAAGCTCATGTTTTCTGTTAAAAATCCGACAAGATAAGCATGAGAGTCGGAACGTACCTGCTTAAAATTCTCGTACTCCTATGGACTGGAGTCGCCATCGCGGCTCCAAATTCTCTGACTTATCAAGGGCGCATCGTCAACAGTGACGGCAAAGGCCTTGAATACAGCAACGTCAGCTTCCTTTTTGAAATCACCAGCCCCAACGGGACCTGTGTCATCTATCGTGAACAGAAAAATGGTGTGAATCTGCAAAACTCCGGCGGGGTCTTTGATGTCCCTATCGGTTCCGGAACAAAAATGTTCCCGACAGACCCGCTGTTTACCTTGCTGGACGCCTTCAACAACACTCTGGAACACAACTGTGCCGGGGGCTCCAAGTATCAAGCCGTCTCTGGCGACATTCGTTTTCTGAAAGTTCAGTTCCATGATGGTTCCGGATGGAAAGTAATTTCTCCAGCGAATGAAATTCGCACTGTGCCTTACGCAGCTTATGCTAAATCCGCAGAAATGCTGGGTGCTAATGTCATTGATGATTTCTTCCTGAAAACTGATTTCCCAGTTTGCCCAGCCAACACGTTCCTGACCCGCACGGGCAGCACACTTTCCTGCGCCGGGATTTCAGGGGCCAATGGCGGCACTGTCACCAATGTCAGCTCTGCCAATCCCGCCCTGACCGTCACTGATGGCGCCACCACTCCTGTTTTAACCCTCAATGTAGGTCAAACGGCTGGTACCGTCGCGGCGGGGAATGATCCACGCTTCACGGATGCGCGGGCTCCGACAGGCGGTGCCAGTGGAGATTTATCCGGCAACTACCCTTCCCCCACTGTTGAAAAAATTCAAGGCGTGGCCGTTTCCGCCACACCTCCCACGGGAAATCAATTCCTGAAATATGTCGGTACAGAGTGGACCGCCTCTGCCATCAGCCAAAGTGATGTCAGTGGACTGTCTGCCACTTTGAACACCTACATGACTGATGCGGAGTTTAGCACGGCCGTAGCCAATGCGGGCTGTGCTGCTCACCAGACAATGTACTGGAATGCTGTAGGTGGCTTTACCTGTCAGTCCATCAATGTTTCTGTCGCAGGTGATATCGGTGGCACGATTGGCGCCACTTCTTTGAATAAAATCAAAGGTGTTCCTGTCGATACAACCGGTCTGAGCACAGGGCAGGTGCTGAAATATGACGGTAACAAATGGGCTCCGGCTGCGGACGAAGATGCCAATTCTGGCGGGACTGTCACTAACATCGCCACGGGCACCGGTTTAAGTGGAGGTCCGATCAACACCACCGGAACCATCTCGCTGGCCAACACGGCCGTGACTCCAAATTCTTACGGATCAACAACTCAAGTTGCGACCTTCACAGTGGATGCCCAAGGTCGTCTGACTGCTGCAGGGAACGCGGCCATTGCTTTCCCGGTAACAAGTGTTGCAGGGCGCACGGGTGCAATCACTTTGGATGCCAGCGACATTGCCAGTGCCGCTGGAAAGTATCTGACTTATCGTCCTAACAATTCCGCCTGCGGTGACGGGCAAGTTCTAAAATGGATTGGCGCGAACAACCGTTGGGAATGTGCCAACGATACTGACACTTCCTCTGGCGGGACTGTCACAAGTATCACCACAGGCACAGGTCTGACTGGTGGCACGATCAACACAACAGGAACCATTGCTCTGGCCAACACTGCTGTGACCCCCGGAACTTACACTCGCGCCACCATCACCGTGGATGCGCAAGGCCGCTTGACCTCCGCTGCCAGTGGCGCTGCCATCAACCTGGCTTCGGATATTACAGGCACCCTGCCAATTGCAAACGGAGGCACCGGTGCAACGACTGCACTGGGAGCGATCAATGCTCTTTCCCCTCTGACAGCAAAAGGGGACATTCTGGTTCGTGATGCGACTAACAACATCCGTCTGCCCGCAGGGGGCAACGGACAGGTTCTGACCGCCGACAGCGCAGTGACCGCGGGTGTGAAATGGGCCACACTGGGTGCCGACCCTGCCAACTTCACCGCCACTGTTCCTGTCAGTAAAGGGGGCACCGGTGTGACCTCCATAGTTGGGGATCGCCTGCTGGTGTCGAACACAACAGGTTCTGCGGTGATTCCATTCACGTGCGGTGCCACGCAGATGATCACATTTAATGCCTCGGGTGTGATGGGTTGTACGAATTTTGCTTCGGCAGGATTCTTTGCCAATGGTGGAAATTCGTTGTCCGCCAATGCCACACTGGGTACGAACGATGCCTACTCTTTAGGTTTTGAAACCACCGCCACCACCCGCATGACAATTCATAAAGACGGATACGTGGGGATTGGTCAGGCTCCGGACAATACCGCCGCACTGGCAGTCATGGCTCCTGCGACCACCAAGTCTGCCCTGGTACTGAATTCTCCGGCAGCGGGGAAGGTTGAAATGGACTTCCTTAGAAACGGCACTTGGATGGGTACATTCGGTTACGCCAATACTGCGACCTCAGATCTTTATCTGTCCAATGGCGCGGATGCGCATATTATTTTTGATACAAACAACCTCGAAAAAATGCGCATCACGAATGACGGTAAGGTCGGCATTGATGCCGAAAGCCCCGGCGCCCGTCTGCAAGTCGGCGAATGGAATGCCACTGCCAACTACAACGCGGTCTTCGTCGGCTCTTATCACAACACTTTAGGTCAGGCCCAATTCGTCGGAAACTGGAACAGCACTGGCTACTGGGGACTTGGTCCTGCCGCTAATCCGGCAAACAGCACGGTTATGATCGGCAATGCCAACACCCAAGGAGACTGGCGATCCACGCAGGACCTGAAACTGGTGGTGCCCGGTGGAATTGCCATCGGCAGCACTCTGCTGACCGGCCCCGAACGCGGATTCCACATGAAGGGAAATGGCGGCGGAAATGACGATCTGTACATTCAATCGCAAACCAGCTCCACCGGTGAAGGGGCTGTAATTGTGACCCGTGCCCGCGACAACGCAGGTGCCGCGGCGGCCGTACAAACAAATGACAGCTTGGGCTTCCTGTCCTTCCGGGGGCATGACGGAAGCACTTTTGCAGATAGCGCGAAAATTCACGCTTATGCTGCCAGTGATTTTGCGACTACCAAGTCATCAGTGATGACTTTCAACACTCTGGCAAGCAATAGCTTTGCAGAGCGCATGCGTATTCACTCCAATGGTTACATCGGTATTGGCTTGTCCAACCCAACATCTCGTTTGGAAATCGCCTCCACAGGTTATCTGTATTCCAGCGCTCCCCTTTCCATCGATAACGGCGTGGCAGGCGAAGCCTTCAGATTGGGGAACTCTACCGGAGGCAGTGGACGTGGTGATGCCTATATGCACATCTGCGATGCCTCCAGTTCCTCCACCTGTAATCTGTATATCATGCAAAAAAATGTGCATCGTATTTCGATCAACCCGTCTGGACAAGTCGGTATCAACACAGCTTCTGCTGCGCGCACCTTCTATGTGAATGGAACTTCCGGCGGTACGAATGCCTGGGAAAACTTGTCGGATGAACGCTTGAAGACTCATATCGAAGTCATTCCTGAATCCCTGCAAAAAATTCTTTCTTTGCGCGGGGTCACCTTCGACTGGCGTCATGAGGTTCGTCCCGATCTTAAATTCACAGAAAGAAAAGACATGGGTGTGATCGCTCAGGATGTTGAAAAGGTCTTCCCTGAAGCCGTCGATAAAGATGAGAAGGGTTTCCGTGCCGTGGCCTACACCAAACTGATTGGTCCCATGATTGAAGCCTTTAAAGAGCTTTATAAATCCATTGCAGGTGTAACAGCGGAAGTCGCTGCGCAAAAACGAGAAATCGCCTCTTTGAAGCAGGAAAATCAGGAACTGCGCGAAGCAGTTTGCGAAGTGAATCCCAAAGCCAAAGTCTGTCAGAAAAAGAAGTAAAATTCATTAAATCCCCGTAGGATTTCGGGGATTTAGCTCTATTTAATTCCCCAAACAACCGATAAGTAACACATGAGAAACGGAACGTGTCTTTTTGTATTACTCTCATGGCTTTGTGCTTTTATTGCACAGGCTTCTCCAAATTCCCTGACCTATCAGGGACGGATTATTAAATCCAATGGCCAGCCTTTGGAAAATAGCAGTGTCAGCTTCTTATTTGAAATCACCAGCCCCACTGGTGGTTGTGTTATTTATCGCGAACAAAAAGATGGCATCAACATGCTGAATTCATCCGGAGTTTTTGACGTACCTATTGGCTCCGGAACAAAACTTTTCCCAACCGATCCACTGTTCACTTTGCTGGATGCCTTTAGCAACAGTAAAACACACAACTGCTATGGCAATTCCACGTATCCGGCTCAGGCCGGTGACACCCGTCTATTGAAAGTGCAATTCCATGATGGCTCTGGCTGGAAAGTCATTTCTCCTTCCAATGAAATCCGCACGGTTCCCTACGCCGCCTACGCCCTTTCATCAGAAAAACTGGGACAGAATAAAGCGGAAGACTTCCTGTTACTGGACAATCTGCCACCTTGTGCGGATGGAACTTTTCTAAAATGGAATGGTACGGCCATGACCTGTGTCGGAGTTTCCGGCGCCAATGGTGGAACCGTTTCCAATGTCACTTCCGCCAATAACTACCTCACCATTGTGAATGGCACAACCACGCCACAACTGACTTTGCATGTCGGAAACACCGCCGATACGGTCGCTTCCGGAAATGATCCACGCCTTAGCGATCCCCGCACCCCTTCCGGTGGAGCCGCCGGTGATCTGGGTGGCACTTATCCCAATCCCACTGTGACCGCCCTGCAAGGGGTGGCCATTTCTGTGACCCCGCCCACCAATAATCATTTCTTAAAATTTACTGGTGCCGAATGGACCTCAGCGGCAATCAGCACCAGTGACGTCAGCGGACTTAGTGCCGCTTTGAATAGCTACATGAGCGATACGGAGTTTAACGCCGCCATTGCAAATGCAAATTGCTCTCCTCATCAGACGATGTACTGGAATACTGTCAGTGGATTTACCTGTCAGTCCATCAATGTTTCTGTCGCAGGTGATGTCAGCGGGACCATTGGTGCCGTGACGGTCAATAAAATCAAAGGCATCGCTGTGGACACCACTGGCTTAACTTCCGGTCAGGTCTTAAAGTACGACGGTGATAAATGGATTCCCGCTGTCGATAACGACGCCAACTCCGGAGGCACTGTCACCAACATCGCCACAGGTACAGGTCTTAGTGGTGGGCCCATCAACACCACGGGCACTATTTCACTGGCAAATACCACTGTCGCGGCTGGTGCTTATACGCGTGCGAATATCACCGTCGATGCGCAAGGTCGCCTGACAGCGGCATCCAATGGTTCTGCAATCAATCTGGCGTCTGATATAACTGGCACCCTGCCGGTCAGCAGCGGTGGCACAGGTGTGACTTCAATTACCGGAAATCGACTATTGGCTTCTGACGGGACTGGAGCAACTATTGTCCCGTTCACCTGTGCTGTTGGCCAGCTTGTGACCTTCAATGCCTCGGGAGTGATGGGCTGCACGACCTATTCTTCATCGGGTCTCTTCGCCAATGGTGGGAACTCGTTTGGTGCCGCCGCAGTTCTTGGAACCAACGATGCGCAATCTTTGACTTTTGAAACAGATGCCAATCCACGCATGACTATTCTGGCCGACGGAAAAGTGGGTATCAATACCGATGCGCCGGCAACCAATTTCCAGGTCAAAGGCGGTGCTGTTATTGGGGACCTGGCTCCATTCCCCGCCAACTTCAGTATCATCACAACCGAAGCGCTCAATGCAACGTTGCGCAACCATACCGAAACCACTGGTAATTATGTGGCAGCAGGTGCTTATCAACGCTTCAGTCCCGCGGCGAATTCAAATTTGTCCACGCACTCTCTTGTCACCATTGTCGTGCCAAATGTGCCTTCCGGCGTGACTGTTACCAGCACCAATGAAGCTTTACATTCCAATGCCACCCGCAACCGCTACATCGGCAATGTGGACTCAGGAACGGTGTCTTCTCTGACTTCCGGTCAGTTCGTCTATGGGCATGAAAACTATGTCGTCGGAAACACCCCGGCAACCACAGATGCATTCGGTATTCGCATTGTCCCGCATCTACAATCAGGCACTATTACCAGCATGTATGATCTGTTCCTGCAAGCCCCGACAACTGGTGGAGCTGTGAGCAATCGCTACAGTATCTATCAACAAAGTGGCACAGCTAAAAACTATCTCGCAGGGCCAACAGGTTTTAACACCCCAAGCCCTCTGGCAAATGTTCATATTGGCAGTTCCGGTACCGGTAACGCGGCTTATTCTTCATTCCAAATGGGCAGTGATGCAACCGTCACCAACAACTTCCATATTGTAAATGAATTCGGGGCCACTCGTCGCCTGAATTTCTATAAAGGCAATCTGGGTTCCGGACAGATGTTGATGTCTTTGGATGCCTCGGGCTTATTAACTCTGGGGGAATCCGGATCCAATGGCATGGGGATTTTAAGTCTGAAGCCCGGGACCGGGGATCATACTTACATTCAATTCTTTGCCCGCACCTCGGCGCCCACCGTGCGCAGTGGATACATTGGCGTTCCCACAGGGGGCAGTATTCTTATGAATATCGCCAATGAAATGGAAGGCGGCAGCCTTGAGTTCCTGACTAAAAATGGTGGCAACGTTTCATCAAAGATGAGTCTGTCGGCTGCCGGAAATCTGACAACGGTGGGCACCGTGAACGGAGCCTCGGACATTCGTTTGAAAAAAGACATTCAGGTGCTGGAAGGCAGTCTGGAAAAAATTCTGCAACTTAAGCCGTCTTCGTACCACTGGAAAGATCCCTATGCCGATCCCCGCCTGCAAATGGGTTTTATCGCGCAGGAACTGGAACAGGTTTATCCGCACGTGGTTGATCAAAATCAAAAGGGCATCAAGTCCGTTTCATATATGAATATGATCGCCCCGATCACCAGCGCCGTGCAGCAGCTTTACCATCAGTTCAAAGCACTGCTCACAAATCATGAAGAACGGATTTCCACTCTGGAAAAGCAGATGACCGTCTTACAAAAACAAAATGAGGATCTGCGCCAACAGAATGCAGATCTAATGAAATATATCCGGTCTCAGAATGAGAAAACTCAAAGAACTCCGGCTTCAAGCCGATAAGTACAGTGTGCGGAGGTTGCACATGAAATGGATCGTTCTGGCTTCACTATTGATTCTTGCCTCAGGATGCTCGATGGATGCATCGCTGGAGCAGATTTCTGAAAACTCCCCGATCAAGTTTCAAGATCCTGCTAAAACAACAGGTCTTGTTTCTGGTTCCACCCAGACAGGGACCGCCACAGGCGGTGGCGTGACCTACCATGTGCAAAGCACTGTGGGTAACTATATGTCCGGTATCGAACAAACCACTGCGGATAAAACCTACAAGGTCTATAGCTCTGTTCAGGGCGCCATTGTTTCCAACTAAGGACCTTTGGTATTACCAAGGTCCAGAACCCTTAAGTTTCAAAATAAGACAGCCGATAAAGAGTTCAGACAAACCATGGAAGGGTTTTCTTATGAAGTTCTTAATTGCATGCCTATTAGGATTTTCGACGTCATCATTTGCTGCAGACATGTCAGTAGTGGATGTGCGTAGAAATATCACGCTGTCCGAAGACGACACCGTTTACAAAGACTTCTACATCAATGTCACTGCGGGCTCTGGTTTAAAAAAGAATCTGGTCGTCACTGCGGTCAGAAAAATCAACGTGCGCGATGCCAGTGGCGCCAATGCCGTGGGCGAAATCATGGTTCCGGTGGGTCAGCTTAAAATTATTGCAGTTTATGACCGCGTGGCTGTGGCTCGCGAATTTACTCTGCTATCCCGTGACGAATTACCCATGCTAGAACAAATCGGCATTATGACCGGCGATCGCATTGATCTGGGCGGTTCCTTTATCGACAACTCCAAGCCCAAACGCCGCAAGGTTTCTGAGGCGGACACTCCCGCGGCGGCAACCTCCCCGACGGTGACGGTGGTTCAGACGCAAATTATCACGACCCCAAGCCCGACAGAGACTGCCAACCCTGTAGTTTCTGCAAACCCTGCGGCAACGGCTTCGACGGTGGTTCAGGCCTCCCTGCAAACCGCAGAAAAGCTTGAAAAATCGGTGGTTTCTGATAACACCACTCGGAATGAGTGACACAAATTCTTACTTCCGTATCCGCCTAAGTCAGGTTCCTGCTGAACTTGAAGACATTATCACAACACATTGCTTTGAATGTGGCGCCTCGGGCGTCACTGAAGCCTTGCCGTTCACACAGCCTGATCTGACTTATGATCCACAAATTCTGCATGTGCGCGCCCATGAACTGGATGTATTCTTCCCTGAACGCCCGGGTTGCAATTTCTTTGATGGCTTGATCGAACTTAACGAAGGCATCAAATGGAATATCTTTGAGGAAGAAACCAAAGACTGGCTGGAAGAATGGAAAAAAGGCTTTAAGCCTTTCAAACTTGTCGGGGACTTCTGGGTTGTTCCTTCCTGGCTGACTCCTCCGCCGGAATGCAAGCACCCGATTTATATTGATCCAGGCATGGCGTTTGGAACAGGAACTCATGCGACAACCCAGATGATGGCGTTCTTCATTCACAAGCTGGCTGAAAAGTACAAAGGCCAAATTGGTGATTGGACCATGCTGGATGTCGGCACTGGCACCGCGATCCTGGCAATGCTGGCTGAAATGGCCGGTATGGGGCTGGTCACAGGGATCGAGATTGATCCCGAGGCCCGCCGTGTAGCGCGTGAAAATATCAAGCTGAACAAAGTTGAACAAATCTCCATTCCGGAATCTTTGATTGAAGACATCCGTGAACAATTTGACGTTGTTGTTGCCAACATCATCGACGGCGTTCTGATCAATATCAAAAAAGACCTTATGCGCGTTCTGAAACCGGGTGGCCACATGCTGCTGACAGGTATTCTGGAAGAGCGCGACAATCATTTCTTTGAAAAATTCCTGGAAGGCTCCGGCCTGACTGTCATCCGTCGCCTGGAAAAAGATGAATGGGTTGGCTACTGGGTACAACAGTCATGAGACGTTACTGGATCGACAAAAAGGATCTCTTTCAAGATCAGGTGAACTTCACCGGAGACGTGTTTCATCATATCTTCGATGTTTGCCGTCAGGAAGTGGGTTCCAAATTTGAAGTGCTCACGGAAGACAGCAAGGCCTACTTCGTTGAAGTAACACAAGTTGGAAAAAAAACTGCCGCCGCACAGATTCTTGAAACCCGGGATATCCCGGCCCTGAAAGAACCTCACCTGCACTTGGTGCTTTCCCTGTCCCGTTTTCCAGTGATGGATGCGATTATGGAGAAAGCTGTGGAAATGGGCGTTTCCAGCATCCACCCGTTCTTTTCGGAATTTAGCTTCCTGAGAAAGGGCGAAAAGCTGTCCGACAATAAAACCGACCGCTGGGATAAAATCGTCAAATCCGCAACCCAACAAAGTGGCCGTGGCGATCTGATGAAAATTCATCCCGCCATCCCGTTTGAAAAGATCTCGGATTTAATTAACCAAAATGAGTCCGGTGTGGGTCTATTTGCTTATGAGGGTCCGGCGACTCTAAGCATCAAAGATTATGTCACCAAAGTTAAATCCGACCGTCCTCAAGGGATCAAAGACATCTGGATTATCGTGGGCAGCGAAGGCGGCTTCTCTCACCGCGAGGTTGAGGAATTCCAAAAACTAGGCCTTCATCCAGTGACCTTAGGGCCCCAAGTTTTGCGAGTTGAAACGGCTTGCATGACCTTGGTCTCCGTCCTAAAGTATGACTTTGATTTGATGTGTTGATTTAAGGAGAAGGCATGGATCCTTTTGAGGAATTTGAGTTTAAGCCCCTCACGGACGGTTTGGGTTTTCACAAGAAAAAACAATCCGGGTCCGCATCCACTCAGGATAAAACTGAGTCATTCTCTATCAGCCCGGTTCTTAAGGACCAAGGTCTGGAACTTATCGAAGAAGCTTCCACAGATCCTTTGCGTCCGCCTCTTCCACGCAAAAAAGCTTCTGCAATCCCGGCAGCTCCGGGTGCACTGACTGAAGTGGGGGGCGACGGGGCAGTCTCATCCACAGCTGTGGATGAAATCCTGAAAACCCTGCAAAAGAACCGTCGTTTGGATCTGGACAAAGCCCCGCAAAAAATCACGGGCACAGCAACCAAAGAAGAATTCAAAAAAACAACCTGGAGCTTCTCTGCAGCTTTGTTGGATGGAATGTTGGTTATCGCAGCCAGCCTTCTTTGTATGATTATTTTGCTGGTCATTACGAAAGTGGACCTGATTGGCAATCTGACAAATCCGGACGCTCAGGGTATGATTTATCTTTCCACATTCTGCCTGTTCGCTGGTGTGGCGTTTATCTATCTGACAGTGAACCGTATCTTTGTGGGCTGCACTCCGGGTGAGTGGGCTTTCGATCAAAGAATCGGCAAGCCGGAAGAACTGAACAAAGCCGCTTACTCCTTGAAAGTGGTTGCACGCAGCCTGCTGGTGATTGCAACTGGCTTCATCCTGATGCCGCTTTTGTCCGCTCTGTTTAATAAAGACTTCAACAAACATGTTCACATTTTTAAAGACTTCGCCGGTTCCGTGACTGGCGCCCAGTTGTTCAAGAAAGCTTAAAAGTTATGGGTCAGGTTTGCACATTCGACAACATCGAGGAAACTCTGGCCCCGGTTCGCGCTCAAGGCGGAAAAATCGTCTTCACAAATGGCTGCTTCGATCTTCTGCACGTAGGACACGTTCGCTACTTGCAAGAGGCGCAACGTCTGGGTGATGTTCTGGTTGTGGGGGTTAACTCCGACGCCAGTGTGAAGCGCCTTAAAGGCCCTACCCGTCCGGTGCAAATCGAAAACGACCGCGCAGAAATCCTGGCCGCTTTAGGCGCCGTGAATTTCGCAGTGATCTTCACCGAAGACACTCCGGAAAATCTGATCCATAAAGTAAAGCCAGACATCCTGGTCAAAGGCGGCGACTGGAAAATTGAATCCATCGTCGGCGCCCCGTTCGTCATGTCCTATGGTGGAAAGGTCATGTCCCTGCAATTCGTGGACGGAAAATCCACCACCAAACTAATAGAAAAAGCCCAAAAATAACTTCGTATAAATCTAGAAGCGGATTCCGATTTTCGTGCTATAGACGGAATCTGCATATCGATCGATTTGCATCGCCAGGAACATCTTGGCAATGTCGATGTTGATACCAAAGACCGCGTGATCTTCGATGATATCCTGAGTGACGGTATTCTGGTCAGCCGTAATGCCGTCTGCTCCACCAATGAAAGTTCCTGTGGCACGCACACGTCCTGCGCCGACATAAATAGCCAGACGATCCATTGCCACAGTGGCAATCAGATCCATTCCCATTGTGCTGACATTGATCAGATTGGAAAAGCTTGCGCCACCACCGTAAATCATGGCCGTCAGACTCAGTGGGAAAAAGCTGGCCTCATAAAAGCCCCAGCGCACTTGCGCACCATAGTTCTGCATCTTTTCACCCTGAATAGAGGGCGTGAAGTAAAACAGCGTATCAATGTTATAGTAAAGACCTTTACCCACGGTCAGGGTGTGAAAGTTAAACTCGCCTTTGTCTCCGGTTTTGCTTCCCAGACTGGCCAAATCTTCCACCGGAATAAATTCAGAGGAAACGCCGACTTCGATACCCGTATAACCACCCAATGGATAGGGATTATCCAAAATCTTGGAGGCCGAACCAAATCCTAAAATTTGCAAAGCGCGGGTCTGATCTTTGGCATCCAAGTTTCGTGGCAAATCCGTAGCCGCAAAGACCTGAGAGGTCGCCGCCACAAGAAGAATCAAAAGAATGTTTCGCCAGAAATGAAGAAAGCCCATAAATATGGGCTTATTCTCGTCGAAAACAGGCGGGCATGTCCAGTTTTAAAGAGCTGCCACTGCCGCAGTTTGGATTTGACTCAAAGCTGCAGAAGCCATGCCTGCGATTTCACTGTCCTGACTTTGTGCCAACTGTTGGAAGACCGGGATGAATTTCGCATAACCATCCACAGAGTTGATGACCACGTCACCACGGGAACCGCGGGGATCGTTCAAGTTTGTACCGGCTTTGGCTGCCACATAACCTTCCATCACCACTTGAGTTGCCGCAGTCACCAGTTCTGCATTATCACTTTTCAGAACTGACATCAGAATACCCATACGACCGGAAACCGCGTAGCTCAACATATAAGTATGCAGCTTGGTCTGAACTTCCGGAGCAAACTGATCGTAATACTGAGCCACCACCGCGAAGCTCTTTTCACTGTAAGTACCTTTCAGCGCTGCCAGTCCCAAATCCTGAGTTTCTGTTTTATTACTGCGAAGAAGCTCTGTCACAATCGTATAGAAAGTCTGATCGTCCACTTCTTTCGCGCTGTAGGCTGCAACCAGCTTATCCACGTTTTCTTTGCTTGGCTGAGCCTGCAACAACGCTCTCCACTGATCACCGGAAAGAGTGTTCTTGGTTTCTGTGTTTTCCGCTGTCTTTTTATTATTTGTTTCCTGTTGATAGTTCTGCTGACCGTTGCCATCACCCACAGTGATGTCGTCAGAATTCAAACCGGAAGCCGGAGCCGCGCCAACCACATTCACCTCCACAGAAGGCTTTTTGATTGGTGTCGGGGTTTTCTTGGAATCCGCTTTCTTTGCCACAGCTTTAGCCGGAGCCTGTTGTGGAGCCGCCGTTTTAGCGTCCACTTTTTTCGCATCGTCTTTCTTCTTCGCAAATGGATTCTTATAATCGCGGGAGATCTCACGGTCACCCAGATCAAACAACGCCGCCAAAATGGATTTCGGACGAGGCATCTCGTAAATCACTTCCATTTCACTGATGGCGTTTTGAACAGGGGACTTCAGCAGATAACCCATCCCGCCAATCATAAGAAGGGCAAAGCCTGCGATCGCGATTTCGAGTTTTTTATCTGTGAAGCTCATAAGGGCCTCCTGTTCTTACAAGGTGTAAGAGCAGTGCTTGTGCCACTTCATAACGAATATAAGGACCTTGGCATGCCCCAGCCTGAGACAGGGCCGAACAAGAGCACACCCCTGTCAGAATTTTCGACAATCAGCCCGGGCAGAACCCCGGACGGGGCCCAATGGAAGGGAACTGGCGGCAGGTGTCGGGGCGCTTCTCATAGACCGTGCACAAGCGTGTCTTAGAATCCAGATACAGGCAGTCCCTATTGGCCTTCTGGGAAAGCATAAAGAACTCTGTCCCGGAACGATACGAGACAATGATGCCCTCTTTCATCAAGCGCTTTGCTAATTTTTTTATGGAGGTTTGGGCCTCATCCTCGGTGGCAACACCAAGACGGATGAGGTCCGAAAGCTTGATTTCAACCGGCATTGTGCAGCAGCCACCGAAGCAGCCGTTGCACATGCCCGTTTTATAGGGCTTCCAGGTTGAGGGACGATCGATATCCGTTTTTCTCATGAACTTTTAAACTATGGCAGTCTTTTCTTAACCAGCTTACTGTTGTATCGCGCAGACATATCTGCGGGCTGAAGTAGTACAACACTGTAGCCACGGTTGTAAAGCTCACGCAGGAACTGAGGCATGATTTCCGCTGTTTTTCTTTGGATATCATGGAACAGAACCTGGCCACGGCCACGTTTTTCAAGCTCTGCGATTGTTGTGCGCAGAAGATTTTCATTCGTCTGGGCTCTCCAGTCATTACTGTCGATTGACCAGAAGAATTCGCCAGTGGAGTTCGTTTTCAGGAAGTTTTTAAGTTCCGGAGAAGCCTCACCATACGGGAATCGGAAGAAGGGATCGACCCAGCCGATAGCATCATAAACAGCCTGATGGCCGCCTTTGATTTCCGCCACCGCTTCATCAAACGTCAGGTTACGACCGTTGGTTTTGCGGCACGCCGAGCTGCTACCCAAACAAGCATGCGTTGTGGAATGCGTTCCGATGGAGTGACCATCTGCCGCCACACGCTTCACAATGTCCGGGTTGGCGCGAGCGGCCTTACCCATGTGGAAGAAGATCGCTTTGGCGTTCACTTCTTTGAAAGCGCGCAGGATCGCATCTGTGTACTGACCGTTTGGACCATCATCGAAAGTGATGATCACTTCTTTACGAACCACATCCCCGGTCACCGCAAAGTAACCCTTGGACGTGTCACGTTTTTGAATATTCGTCGGGAACTGGAAGTTATTGCTGGAAGAAACCGCCTTCAGGGCATGCCCCTGAACATCCAGGGTCTCACGCTCTTTATCGAAGTGAGCATCCACCTTCTGTAAAAGCTCCTCTTTACAAGAGCTGACCAGCGCACGGTTGTTTTCATCACGGATTTCATTTTCAAAGATGGTCAAAGACTGACCGTCCAGTTCGTTCAGCTCTTTGCACAGCTCTTCCTTCATGGATTCACGCTTGGTGGAATCAACCATGAAGTCGTGGCGCCAGTTGGCGAACAATGCCTCCGGGTTGGCTTCAGAGTTTTCCCATTCAACCAGAGACTTCGCCTCTTGGTTGACCGTCACTGCCTGACGAACACTGCTGCCAATCTGACTTCCACACCCCACCAGGGAAGTCGCAGATAAAAGAATCATGCCCCCGAAAACAAATTTCTTCATAGTCACCTACTGAGAAACGTCGGTCCCTTGACCGACATTAAGAACGTTCCAAGCCATCTTCTGCTGTTCGTCCTCGTTAACTTCATCCTTCTTGGTTTCCGGTTTCTTCAAACTAAACTTAATTTTTGAATTTTCGATAATCACCCGTGGGTCCACAGAATGATTGTCGAAAATAACCAGATTGCGGGACGCCTGCGCGGTCACCACATGTGGATTCCACAGGTAACGGAAATAGATCACCAGTGACCCGATAAACTGGCTCAATAGCAATGACAACAAGCCCAGACTTAAAAGTCCGATCTGTGGCAAAGTCGTTTCCCAACGCGCGCGCTCCAACACTTCAAAACGAGTGTCGATGGAAATTTTCATCGCATCCAATTTAGTCAAAGCCGTGCTTAATTCCTTATAACGGTTGAACTCCAGTTCTGACTTCTTCTTCAGGTCCTCCACCATTTGTGCGGCGAACGGAAGATCCTTCACTTCCTTTTTCAAACGCGCAATAGAAGCCTGCACCTGACCAAGTTTCCCCGCCAGGATGTTGTTTTCAATTTTCAATGCTTCGATACGACCGCCAACACCATAAAGGGCACTTTCCCTTTGCTTGCCACGTCCTGCCTGAAGGTAGTCGATCATTTTTTTATTTTCTGCCATTTTCAGTTTGATCTCGTTGGATCGAACCAAAAGGTCAGACACGTAATCACCCATTTTGTCTTTGGAAGCCAAAGGCAAAAGGTTTTCATCTTTATTCTGCATCTCAGCCAGCTGTTTCCCAAAGATCACCAGCTTTTGATCGGCATCGACCTTTTGTTTGGACATGAAATCCTCCACACGGTTGATTTCAGCCAGTTCCCGTTTTTTCAGCATGTCTGCTGCCAGCTCCGAAGCCGTGTTCGACAGGAACAACGACATGGATTTTACGGGGGTCACCGCGGCCACACGGATCTCGAAATCTGAATCCAGATTGATGCGAGTCCAAGCATTAAGCACTTGCAATAATTGAACCTTGTTTTCAGGATTTGCTTCCAGGTCCTTCAGATACTTCTCGCGGAAGATCTCAAATCCTTTACGTTCTTCCAGAGTGATTTCCTGGCTGTTTCCGCGCTCTTGAACCCGCTTTAAAAGGGTCTCATAGAACTCGCGGGTCTTCAGATATTCAATGTGCTTGGATAAGACACTGCTGCCCTTTTTTGACTCTTGCACAGACTTTGAAAGCCCATAGAACTGATTGGAAAACGCCTGCAGGGACGAGTTCTGAGAATCGTGAATAACAATCGTGGAATTGGCTACGAACGGAATTTTGATAACGTAAACAAGAACACTGATAGCAAACAGCACGGCCGTAAAGACGGCAAACATCCGCCAATGAGATAAGTACAGTTTGATAATTTCGCCTACCGTGAGTTCCGGTTCCATATGCTGATCACTCATATTTCCCCACCTTTTCATCTAACAGTCCGTAAGCATTCGTTGTGCCACCGATTTTAGGGCTTGGCCTGTGTTTAATGTGCAATGAGGATTAAGAGTTTGAAATTACTTCACGGCAGGGCGCCCAATTGACAACTTCCAAAGCAGTAAAACCGCCAGAATAAAAAGGCTGCCCACCAGAGGACCGAACGCGAGACTCATTCGAAAATGAGTGGTTTCGACCTTGTCCGTCAGGGCCCAGGTCAGAAGCTGTCCTGTAACAGCTAACGCCAGACCCCGAGAGATCTTGCCGACCATTTTCCACACACCGAAATACAGCCCCAGCTCGTCATGACCTGTGCGCTCTTCTTCGGCTTTCACAATATCAGTCAATAAGGACTCTAAAAGCACGGCAGAGCCCACCAGCATGCCGCCAACCAATGAGGCCCACAACAACGCCCACCCGACCTGAGCGACCGGCAGAATCGGGTATATGAAGCTGCTGACCATTCCCAGTAAAAACACCCCCCACATCAGGGCTCTGCGCTTGGGCACATAGCGGATCAGATACAGCCAGCCGGGAATTGACAGGGTGAAGGCCAGCAAAAACAGCAACAACACGGCGGTGATTTCCGTCTCGGAAAACTCCAGGGCCTCTCGATAAAAGTACAACGCCACTGATGAGTTGAAGGTCAGGCCGATATTTGCCACAAAGTACGCCAGCAAAAGAGGCGCAAAGTTTTTATTCCGCAAAGGTTGCCACATCGAAAACTTCGCCGCGGTTTTCCCCTCTGTCAAAGGACGATTGTATTTCAAAGCCGTCAGCCATGACACCAGGGTCCCAATTCCCAGCAGACCCACAATCATCCAGGCGGTTTGTGCGTAGGGCTTGGAGTCCCGGGCAATCAGAAAATATCCGGGCACAGCAATACCGAAGATGGCCCCTAAATTACCAAAGGCCAAACGCCAGCCAATCAGTCGGGAACGTTCCTCAGAATCCCGTGCAAGATCCCCCACCAAGGCGGAATACGGCACGCTTAAACAGGTGTAAGCCGTGTTCACCAAAAGAGAGAAAATCAGAAGATAAAAAAACTTCGACGTCATCGAAGCCATCGGAGGAGGATTCAAAAGTCCCATGATCGACACCGACAGAAACACCAGCCCCCAGGGCAGAAATGAATAGCGCTCTCCGCGGCGGGACCGCACCCGGTCTGAATAATAACCAATTAAAGGATCAATCAGTGCATCCCAGAAAATAGAAAGCCCCAAGGCCAAACCGGCCCACGAGGAACTAAGTCCCACTTCCTGAGTATAGAAAACCAGCAAATGCAGACGCAGGAAAATCTCAACGCAGTTGATTCCCAACTCTGCAAAGCCGTATCCAAAACCTTTCATTTCTTCCCTGTCCGGGAGACTGATGCCGCAATAAAACCAAAGACCATCCAATAAAGACGGTCGGCCATGCCTCCTATGGACAAGTGTATGTGATAGATGATCAGGATAGGAATATGGGACAGCAAATAGATCGCCACTTGCCGTTTGGAAATGTCAAAACTCAAAAGTGCCTTGAAAGAACCGACAACCATCAAAATCAGGGAAATGCCTGCCAACACAAGAAGTGGCCAGCCCCCGATCACCCCGGCAGAAATGAAGATATTGTGCGGGTCTTTCATGGCGTTGTAGTTGGAAACATCGACCTCATTGCCCGCTGCAAATTTGGAAAGCAGCCCATGCCCCAGCCAGGGTTCTTCCAAAAAGATCTGACTGCCCCGCTCGACTTCTTCCCAACGGGAGGCAATCCCATCCTGTGCTTCGCGATTACCCAAAGAACTTTGCCCCGTCGCAATTCCCCGCGCAAAATCATAGACCTGATTTCCGAAGAATAAAGTGAAGGTCACCAGCAAAGACAGAAATGCAAACTTAAAGATCCGGCCCTGATTAGTTGCGGTTTTATGCAGAACCATTGTCACAACAAAAGCCATCAAAGCAGCGGCTGCAGAAGAACGCGTTCCGGTCAGAATGATCGCCAGAAAACTTCCACCCAGCACCAGTGCGTCCCAAACCTTATGTTTCATTTTGCTGTCGTCAAGCAAGGTTCCCAATGAAAAAACAAAGGCCACAGTCGCACAAGTCACCATGTGGGGAATATGCTTAAAGACGCCGACAAAGCGTCCTCCCTTAAAAACAGCGCCCCCGGCCACCACCCACAAGACGAGTGATAGCAGCACCAAAACTCCGGACCACTTTTGCACAAAACGCAGAAAATCCCTGACATCCCAAAGACTGGGGATCAAAACACCGTAAACCACCACCATAAACAGCGACACGACCAAAGCGCCCACCTGCATAATGGGTGATTCTTCTGTGTTCACATAGCTGATCTGCAAAAGGGTCTGAATGATCAAAGTCAACATCAGCAAAAACACGAACAGTTTATAGAAGCCGCTTAAATGATGCCGATCCCGCACCTTCAGCCACAATAATGACAAAGGCAACCCTAACAACAGGCAAAGAAAGACATTCACATAAGGGTGAATCCCCTGCTGAAAGATCAGATAAGAAAAACTGTAGGGAACGGGAAGCAGAAAGCTTCCCAGGGAAATCTTGGAAATAAAAAGCAGGGCCACAAGGGCTTTGATCAGAAATAAAATTCGACCGTCGCGGGCCCCCACCATTTTTTACTTCCCGCTGTTTTTATCGATAAGAAGACCCGTTAGTACAATCCCCAAAACCACCGACACAATTGTGATCCCACGAGAAGCCTCATTGCTGATCCAAGGTGTGCGAGGAGGAACATAGACAAAGTCATCCTGTCCCAGCTTCAGATTTTTACCACCGCCGTATTTGATGATTTTTTCAGCATCGACTTCGTAAGCACCCTGATATTCGTTGATCGCTTTCATCTTAAGATCCGACCAGGATTTAGGCTCTGACTTGCGAACCAAAACTTCGGAAAGATCCCCACCATTAGTGGTCCCACCGGCCAGAGTCAGAAGCTTCAGCAGTTCAGTGTTTGCCGGAATGTAATAGATCCCTGGCTTATAGACAGCTCCCAGCAACTGCACACTGATCAGGGATTCTTTAGGGGAAGAGCGGAAGATATATTCAGAAGACTGTTGTGGTGGCTTGATGTCACTTAGCAAGCCCATGTCCTGTTGACCATAAGCAGGCCCCACGCAAGTCATCGTCATTAAAACAGCCATCGCAAATTGCAAAGACTTTTGGATACTCATTCTTACTCCCCCACATATCATGACTATTCAACACTGGACCTAAATCGAGAGGCTAGACTGATGTCAATAAATTTCGATGACTTGACTTCCGTCTGTGCCTCACAATGAAGTCTATGACGAACTCCGTTCCTGAGCACGAAAAACTTTTTGATGAGATCTGCAGCAAACTTAACGAGCTGGGCACCAATCCTGAAGAGGGTCTAGTCCCACCTCCACCAAAGTATGAACAAATGCAGGTTCAAATGAAAAAATTCCATTCAGACCTGAAAGGCAGCCAGGAAGAGCTTCGCGAGAAGATCAAATCCCTGGAGAACGTGTCTTACGGGGCTGAAACGTTGGACGCACAACTGCAACAATTGGCAAACCAACTGATTGCAGAGCGCTCGAACAACACCAAGCTGAGCGGTGATCTGGCGAAGTCTTTGGAATTAAGTCTTCAGCTGCAACTGGAGATTCAAGGCCTGAAAGCGCGCGCCTTGCAAATGCAAAGCGAAGAAAAGAAATACAGCCAGGCTTTGTTTGAAAAGAACAAACAACTGCAAAGAGACCTGGAACTGAATCAGGCCCTGAAAGACGAAACCGCGATGGAACTTATGAAAGCCAAAAGTGCTTTCGCCAAAGAACAAGAGCTTTGGGAAGAACAACGCGAACAGTTTGAAAAAGAAATCCACGGCCTGAAGGAAGAACGTCAGAACCTGCAAGAAAACGTCGAGGAATTGCAGGCCACAGTGGCTGAAAGAGACACAACGATTGCCTCCCTGAACGAAGAGATCGAAAAAATCTCCACCTCTTTCAGCGAAGTGGAAGCCTCTGCCCAGCAACAGAACGATGTTCTGAAAAACCTGATGTCCGTAGCCGAAACCAAGATCGTGGAAATGAAGCTGGCTTTGGATAAAAAAGCTCTGGAAGCCCAGGACTATTACAGTCACCTGCAACAGGCACTGACTCAGTTGGGTGTACTGAAGCAGGAAAATGGGGCTCTGAAAGAGTACGTGGCCAAGCTCAACTACTATCATCAACAGGCCCAGCAGGCTCAAATGACCGTGGCGCAAATGGCTCAGGTCGCGGCCGCTCAGGTTCAGGGTGGCAACTCGGTCCAGATGCAGGCGCAGCAACAAACAAGTGTCTAAATAAAAAAAGCCCGGTAAAAACCGGGCTTTTTTTTATTCTGTCACCGCATGAGGTGGCAGGCTTGGGAAGGCGCGGGAAGCCTGAACTTTCTTCGCCGCCTCACCCTTGATTCTGTAGTAAGGGATGTTGGTATTCACATCACCCAACCCGACTTTCTTAAACGGGTTTTCGGAATCATACCAGCTGTAATGGCCGGAGAAAAAGTCAAAGCGACCCAATCCCTTGATGCCACGGCCCTTGTCACGAATAACAAAGTAACCATTGTGCTTGCTGCCATCGGGAAGCTCCAGGCCCACAACCGCAGGGACGAAGATCACTTCGCCCGGTTTGTAGATCGTCAAATCCGCAGCCAGTGTATAGAATGGATCAAGACAACTGCTGTTCACTCCGTAGCCAAAGCGGCAGCCATCATCAGGAATTTCAAAGTAGCGATCCTGACCATCAAAGCGGCCAATGATATTGAAGGTGTGTGTTTTGCCTTTTTGAATGATCCCGCAAGAGCCTTGCAGAGCGCAGGCCGCCGCTGTTTTAGGGCATACTTTCAGAAGCGGCTTGCTGCCAGCACCATACAGTGTTCTTTTCGTGTCGGCTTTGCAGCCGTTCTTGTCTTCGTTAAGA
The DNA here is from genome assembly GCF_025558485.1 of Bdellovibrio bacteriovorus. Classification (GTDB taxonomy): domain Bacteria; phylum Bdellovibrionota; class Bdellovibrionia; order Bdellovibrionales; family Bdellovibrionaceae; genus Bdellovibrio; species Bdellovibrio bacteriovorus_G. The sequence goes on along the minus strand of NZ_CP102930.1, from coordinate 3,039,264 downwards.
ATCACAAAGAAATAAACTGTCGGCTTCAAAACACCCGGGCCCACGATTTCACTGCGAGGCGCATTGGGGGTTTTGGATAGAACAGGTTCTTCCTTCTTCGGAGCTGGCTGTTCTGCTTTTTTGGGTTCTGCTTTGGGTTCTGTTTTTTCTTCAGCAACTTCGGAGGATTTCTCCGGGACTTTTTCCTCTGTCTCTTTGACAGGTTCGGCCTCTGTCTTTGCCGTACTGGACTTTGCCGGAGCCAAAACCCCTACCGGAGCAGTTGGTTTCGTGGCATTGGCGTCTTTCTTTTCCTTTACGGGCGCGATGGCCTCTTGCACGACTTCTTCATAAGTATCCATGGCCTCTTCATAGCCATAGTAACCGTTGCTGCCCATTTCGGCTTGTTGTGCAGGCCCTTGATTAACCTGCTGCCCGTAAGGCGAGCCCTGAGAATTCGCTTCAAATGAAGTCACACCAACATTCATATTTCCACAGGCAGCAAGCGCCAGCAGAGCGAAAATTAGTGTAGGTATTTTAATATGTTTCCCTGTCATATTTAAACTCCTAACCTAAAGACAAGGCCGACAATATCAATTCCATGGGAACTTGCGGGATAATTACGGAACGCTTGAAAAGATGAAAAATCCAGTGCCGAAAATAGTTACCTGTGAAATATGGTGCCATGCTACACTTGTAAGCCTATGAGCACAGACACTTATCTTTCCATCGACTTTGGGACCAGCAACTCTTTGGTCGGCGCCTATCATCAGGGAAAACGTTACGAAGCCCTCACGTTGGATAAAAAAGCCAGCGATCCCACCATGATGCGCACCCTGCTGTACTTCCCCAACCCGGATCTGTGTTACTACGGTTCAGAAGCCATCGAGCAATATATCGAACAGGACATGGAAGGCCGTCTGTTCAGATCTTTCAAATCGCATCTGCCGAATCAGAACTATCTGGGAACGGTTCTCGACAATCGCATCCTGACTTTGGAAAGCATGATCGGAACCTTCCTGCTGGAACTGAAAAAAAGAGCTGAACAAACTTTAGACACCTCGGTGGAAAAAGCCGTGATCGGCCGCCCGGCCCGCTATTCCATGGACTCGGTCGCTGATGGATTTGCTCTTCATCGCATGCAGAAGGCCGCGGCCTTTGCAGGATTTAAAGAAGTTCATTTTGTTCCAGAACCTTTGGCTGCCGCCTTTGACTATCGCCGTGAACTGACATCAGAAAAAATCGTCCTGATCGGTGACTTTGGCGGAGGAACTTCGGATTTCACACTGATCAAACTGCGCCCTTCTGGTTTTTCCAAAGAAGATGTTCTGGCGATTGATGGCTGCCCTTTGGCAGGCGATGCCCTGGACAGTGTGTTTATGAGTCACAAGCTGAACGAATACTTCGGCGCCAAGTCCCGCTATCGCCTGCCGATGGGAAGCAACGTGATGACCATGCCCAAGGGCGTGACCTTGCGTCTGAATCATCCGGCGCACATTGTTCACTTGAAAGAAAAGGACACCTACGAATTTATTCGCGAAGTAAAGAAGTGCTCTTTGACGGCGAAAGATGCCTCGGCAGTGGAAAGATTGTTTATTCTGATTGAAGATCAGCAGATCTTCCCATTCTTTGAAAACATCGAAAAGACCAAAAGAGCCCTGTCAAATTCTGAGGAAACTGACTTTGCCTTTGATTATCCGGGCCTGGAAATTCAAGAACGCTTTACCAGCCAGTTGTTTGTCGAATGGGCCGAGGATACACGTCAGAATATCTTTAGCTCTCTGGAGCAGTGCCTGAAAGATGCCAACGTGACAGCGGATCAAGTGGACTTAGTGTGCCTGACCGGAGGCACCGCCAAGGTTCCGTTTATCCAGAAAGAATTTGAAAAACGCTTCGGCACCCAACGATTGCAGACGCAGTCCCATTTCCACTCGGTTCTTTCTGGACTGACGGAGGCTGCTGGATTCGTCGCCAATGGGCAGCAAGTCGTTTAAAAGATTGGCTTCTTACCAGACGCAGTAATATGTTGCGCCCAAGAACTCACTTTTAGGCTGCATAATAGAACAAAAGTGAGTATTTCAACCCCGTGTTGAGAGGTGAAAAATGATTCAAGCATTCCGTATTCTAGGCTGGCTCGAAGGACTTTCTTTCCTGGCTCTTCTTTTGATCGCCATGCCGGTCAAATACATGGCTGGCAATCCCGCCATGGTCAAAGCCCTAGGCCCCATTCACGGCTTCCTGTTCATCGGCTACGTGCTGATGGCCAACTTCCTTGCCGGTGAATTGAACTGGCCAATGAAAACCAGACTTCTGGCTTTCGTGTCCTCTGTTCTGCCAGCAGGCACATTCTGGTTTGAACGCAAGTATCTGGATAAAAAAGAAGTCGCTTAATTAGGGATTAATATCTTCGCCTGTTAAAACAAATTGCAGCGGCGCCAGGAAGTCCAATCCCGTCTGTTCATAGGCCACTTTGATCAGTCGCGCGGATTGCAGACAGTTCAACTTCTTGAGCGCAGTTTTAGCAGGCTGGGAACAGTCATATTGCTCCACCGAGGCCATGTTGGATTCCAGGCCTGTCGCCTCATAGATTGCTTGAGACAATGAAATAACAGGTTTGTGACTCTTCTCCTGAAGATGAGCCAAGCCGATATAGATCAAAGAGCGCTGGCAACGACCACCGTACGCCTTGATCACCTGAGCAAACTGTCTGTTTCTTTCAGAAAGAATAATATCATCGCCCTTCAACAGAAGATCACGAGAGTCGCTTTCAGCCATCTGACGCTGCAGTTTCTGACTGAGCTTTCCTAATGGGCCGGAAAAATCCAAATCCGCCGCAATAATCTGAATGCCGGCTTCTTTCGCCTTTTGCATCAGCCCCGCTGTCAGTGACATATGTTTTTCAGAACCCGGATAGTACATGGACCCCAGATCTCTTTTCAGCAAAGACGCCTTGTAACTTAAGACAGCGTCAAAACCAACTCGGCCATCCTGGAAGTATCGATCCACCGCAGGCTGCATTCTGCGATCTTCTTCCAGGAAAAGGCAGTCAAAGCGCCCGTCAGCCGCTTTTAAGGTACTGAGCTTAAGACCCAGAGTGTCCCGCAACTCGGGACTATTATGATTCGTATCCGCAAGAATCAAAACCTTAGAATCGTTTCCGATAATCTCACGAATCTGCGACACCGTAGGACCGACAACAGCCTGAGCACGAGCCCCCACAGGGCTCAAAACAAGCCCCATAAGCACCGTCGAAATCAGCAAAGCCGTCCTCATCGCCATAGATCCACACCTCAAATAAGGCCTAGATTTGCAACATCCCTACCAACCCCAACAAGCCCTAATACTCCATAACCCAAAATCAGTGCTCAAAACCCAACCCAGTGCCATTTATCGGCGACACTCCCCCCCCTCAACCCAAAAAACAAGGCCGCTCAAAACGGCCCATATGCAAGGCGGAGGGGTCTGGCTGCCACGGAGGCGTGCTCCTAGCACGTCGGAGAGCAAGACAGTCCCCGACAACGCAGTCAGATGGGCCGTTTTCAGCGGCCGCTTAGTGGATATAGTGGACGTACATTTTTAGGTAGAAACCTTCTGGGAACTGCATCAACGTCGGATGATCCGCCGCATGTCCTCCGCGCAGAACGCTGCGAAGTTCGGCATAGTTTCTTAAAGAAGCCTTGCGAATGGCATCGCGGAATTCTTCTTCTTCCAACAAGCCAGAACATGAACAAGACGCCACAAAGCCGTTCTTTTTCACCAGACGGAAAGCGTGGGTGTTCATTTTCAAGTAAGCATGTTTTCCGATAGGAATGTCTTTTTTGGATTTAATAAACGCCGGTGGGTCTGCAATCACAATGTCGTAATGCGTGCTTGCCAGTTGAGTCAGCCCTTCGGACACATCCATTTCATGAACGACGACTTCAGCGCCTTCACGCTCGGCATTCTTTTTCGCAAATGCCAGAGCTGTTTTGGAAATATCCGCCAATGACACTTCCACTTCAAAGCCCAGAGACTTCAAGGCACGAGTGATCTGCGTGGACCAGTGACCGACATAGCAGCACAGATCCAAAACACGAATTTTACGCGGGGTTTGAGTTTTCGCCCAGTTTTTGAAAAGTCCCACAGCCAGGAAAATGTTATGAGTCTGATCCAGGAAGAATCCGGTTTTTTGACCTTCCACCAGATCACAGCTCATTTTCACAAGACCTTCATCGCCTGCGGCGTTCAGCAGGATTTCAACATCACGAAGATTCATTTCCGGAAGATCTTTGATCAGTCGCGGTTCTTCCACTTGCAGACCTTCCAATTTACGAACGCCCACGTCGTTGCGGATGACAACAGCGGTTTGTTCCCAGGAAAACTCGGACAGCCCCAAGGAATGAGCCTTTTCTGCCAAACCTTTAAAGAAGCCGTCCGCATCCTTCAAAGCCTCGTTCATTCCGGCAGTCACAAGCTGAGCCGCAAACAGTTGCGCCTTCTTGCCGTTTTGTTCAATGACGTAATAATCCAGAACCAATCCCGGGATAAAATCAGATTCACCGAAAGCCAAACGGAAACTGCCACGGAAGCCCGCCGCCTTGCGCACGCGCCAAGAGTTAAAGATCTTTTCATGCAGGAAATCAAAACTGGTGGGCTCTTTATCCTGACTGTTGAAACTTAAAGCACGGAAGGCGATCAAAGAATGAGGATTGCCGTAACCACGAGCCAGAAACTGTCCTTTGGAATCTTGAAGTTCCACCGGAGTCCCGGCGGGAAGACCTTTGGGGCTTGCGGAAAGTTCGTTGGAAAAAACCCAAGGATGTCCGCTGCGAATTCTTTTATCAGCACCCGGACGAAGACGCCACACTGTCATCATAAACTACTCACCCTCAACTGCGAAAACCACTAACTCGGTGATTTCTTTTTTTGAAAAATTATTATCGGACATCACCAGCAAACTGCGACGTCCATCGGAAAGCTTTGGCCCCCAGGACAAGGTTTCAAAGTTCTGCACTTTTTTATCCTTGCGCTTTTTCAGGTCCACTTCAAAATCCACCAGCAACTTTTTACTGACGCCAGTGAACTTGCCACCTTCCAGCTTAAGCAAACCCGAAACATCAGTGCCCTTGCTTAAATCCACTTCATACAAAGCCACGGTGTTGGCCCAGATCTTCTTTGGAAAAAGACGAACGCCTCTTTCCAAAACCAGCAGCTTTGTTTCACTGACGGCCAGAACTTCTGAAACCCCACGGAAGACTTCCTTGCCACCATGAGCGTCCGTCAAGGGCTCTACACGATAAGCATACTCATAAACGGGCTGGTAACCTTTTTCCGATTTCTCTTCGTACTTGAGAATTCGAATCCAGTCGCCTTTTTCCTCTTCGCCGATCACATAATCCTGAAAAAGAGAAGTTTCTACACTCGTAAAGGCATACTTACCATCCGCCGTGACAGACAGTCCTTCAAAAGCGGCATTGTTCTGAACACCCTTTTTCTGCTGCCCTGTGGATTCTGGCAGAAACTTGTCCGGCACAGGCAGATCTGCTTTCCACGCTCCCACGGCTGAGACCTGAAAAACTCTTGGCATTTCACGGGGTTTGGAATCGTTATTACCTTCAGAAGAAACCAGCAGATCCCCGGAAGGAAGGCCCGCCAGCCCCTCGGGATCTAAAGAAACCTTGCGCTCCCCTGTCACCGGAAGACCGGAAATAAAATGAACCTTCAAAGGTTTTAGTGTCACTGAAGAAGACGTCACTTTTAAATCGAACTCATAAAAACGCGGCTCGCCGATACGACCCTTGTCATCAGAAAGCGCCAGCAGCCTGCCGTCACGCCAGACGATACCGGAAAGACCACCGATGGTGGTCTTTTGAAATTCCGCGCCTGTTTTTATGGAAGTTTCCCCCACATAGCTCAGACTGAGAGCCTGAGCCTGTCCGCCCATGAATAAAATCAGCAGAGCGTGGGGCAGAAAAGACATACTAACTTCTCCAGCGAAGCTCAGTTTCTTTAACCGGATGGTTGAAGTCGCGCTTTTCCTGAAGATGATCATGATACTCTGTTTTCAAAGCGTAATACCACTTCGCCTGGGTATCGGCGTCCTTGATCAGCATCAAACTTGGATCATAGCGCAGACCATCTTGCTGTTTGGTCACAGCGTCCATGTCCTGTCCCAGGAAAGCCTTAGAGAAACTGTTAATCGCAGGCTTCAGAAGACTCAACCAAGGAATATCCCAATACGCCAACTGGGTCACACGCGTGTTGTTTTCATCCACCGGAGTCAGCGCCGTGTAAGAATAGAAATTACGAGGCCCCACTTCAATGTGCTCAACGCGAACACACGGCAAAGTGAATGTGATCTCAGTTGTTGGGGCTCCACCTAAAATCTTATAAGCCTTGGAATTTTTAGAAGGCTGATGGCGCACCATCTGGAAACCATAGTTCACCGGAGCAAACTTCTTTTTCTTTTCCAGCATGGTTTTTTCCGAACGCCAGAACCAGCTTTTGTGCACATAAGGCCCGTGCGCCGGGTCCATCAAACCAATCACCGCATGATCGACGTGACATGGGAAATTCACCACGTAAGTCAGCTTCGGCTTCACATCCGCCGGGAAGGCTTTCATCACCGGAATCGCGGGCGCTTTGGAAACATCATAGTCTTTATCCCCCACGAACACCCAGATCAGACCTTGAGCTTCGTGAACTGGATAAGAACGCACTTTGATTTTATTAGGATTTAAATCCTGATCCGGACACAGGGAAGGAATCTCTGTGCACATGCCTGTGCCGTCGAACTTCCAACCATGATAAGGACACTCGATTTGATCGTTCACAACACGGCCATAGCTTAAAGGAATGCCACGGTGAGGACAGATGTCGCGCATGGCGGAAGCTTTTCCTTTAGAGTCACGATAGAACACAACCGGCTCACCCATGATCTTGCGAGAAACGGCCTTATTTACAGCCAGCTCTGCACTTGGAAGTCCCACATACCAAACATTTTTTAAGAAACCACTGAACATAAAATCCTCACGTACAAACTAAAATCCGGCGCGTTTTTCCGCCAGCAGACAGGTGTTCTGCAAAAGCATCGCGATTGTCATCGGGCCGACTCCGCCCGGAACTGGCGTTGCGGCCTTCACCCAGCCATCCAATTCTTCAAAGCGAACATCGCCGCACAGCTTGCCACCCTGACCTGTGCCATGCATTCCCACGTCGATCACGATCGCCTCTTTTTTGAAGTCCTCTTTCCCCATAAAACGAGCTTTGCCCGCGGCCACGACAACGATGTCCGCCTGCCGAGTCATCTCTGACAGGTTCTGGGTTTTTGAGTGGCACAATGTGACTGTCGCATGAGCCTCTGTCAACATGTGCGCCATCGGTTTGCCAACAATATTGCTGCGCCCGACGACGACGGCATTGAGCCCTTGAACAGAAATTTGATAGTGCTTCAGAATCTGCATAACCCCAGCCGGGGTGCAGGGACTGACAAAGGGCTTTCCAGCAAAGAAGTACCCCAAAGAAACATAGGTCAGACCATCGGCATCTTTTTCCGGAGACACCAACTTCAAGACCTCATCGGAACTAAGATGTTTTGGCAGAGGAAACTGAACCAGAATCCCGTCCACTTCGGGGTCCGCATTGAGCTTTTTCAAGGCCTCATTCAACTGCGCCTGAGTCGTTGTCACTGGCATCATGTGAATCGTGGAGGTCATCCCCACTTTTTCGCAGGCGATTTTTTTGTTTTTTACATAGGTATGGCTGGCAGGGTCGTCACCAACAATGACCACCGACAAATGCGGGGCCCGGCCCGTTTTTTCTTTGAAGTTTGCAACCCTGGGAACGAGGGCAGAACGCACTTCCTTTGCGACTTCTTTTCCGTTAAGAATCAGCACCGAAAGACCTCCCCGTTTTTGGAGTCTTAAATCTCCGCTATTTCCCAAAGAAATTCAATAGTTATTCCCTATTTTCAAAGATCCTAACCAAGCCCTTACAATGCTCCTATCCATGGAAAATATCGCAATCTCCCCACTCCTCGGCAGCAGCGCTACGGCCGCAGGCTTTTTTTCTTGCTTCGGAGGCCCTCACCGTTGTACAAACCCTTTAAAACACTAGGGGATTTTCGAATGGCTGAAAAAGTTAAGCTCTCAAAAGACGGTAGTTCCATTGACTTCGTTCAATCTGACAGCCTTCCAACGTCTCTAAAAAAGTTCCGTCAAAGTCCTGAGATCGAGGGTTTCTATCGTTTTATCTTTGAAAACGACCTGCAAAAAGAAGCTTTCGATATTTTGGATCGTATTATCTTCCAGCGTAAGGCGAAAAAAGCCGGCGCGAAGAAAGAAGCTGCGGCCGCCGCTAAAGAAGAAAAAGCTGCTGCTAAAAAAGCCGAAGCTAAAGGTAAAAAGAAATAAGCTGCCAAAGTCCGGACCTTCCGGACTTTCTTTTTTGTTTTAAACGCTTTCAGACAACAACACATCTTTTGCTAAGGCCTCCTTCCCGGAGGTCTTATGAAAACCAAATCACTTCTTAAAAATAAAAAAGGTCAGGGACTGGTCGAATATCTGATCATCGTGGCCATCGTTGCTATTGGCAGCATTTCCGTCATCAAAGTTGTGGGCGCTAATATCGACGTGCAATTCGCCAATGTCGCACAGGCCCTGGGCGGCACTGACAGCCGCAAAAAGAACGCTCACGCCGTCACAGACAGCATGTACAAAAAACGTGATTTCAGTGATTTCTTCGAAGGCTCCGTTAACGATTCCAAAGCCAAAAAGTAGTTCGTATGAATCTGCTTAAAACCAATCAGGGGCAGGGACTGCTGGAATCCGTACTGATCCTGCCAGTTCTGTTTTTACTAGGAAGTATTCTGACACTCTTGCTGTACCGATCACTGGTTTTTTATGTGGCGGACTATCATCTGCATGAAGCTCTGCTTTGCGGTGCTTCGGAAAAAATTCATTTCTGTGAAGATCACTTCTTAAAACAAATGCACCAGATTCTTCCCTCTCAAACAGATGTATCCATTCAAATACAGACCTATCGGCCTTCCGGAAAAGTTGTCATTCAGTTAAATCCAACAATAAAGATCAGCAAAGAGCTGGCTCTGCCCCATTAGGAAACTTACAATGAGGCACTTCACATCCGAAAAAGGCTTTGCCGCAATTCTGGTGGTTTCCTTACTGCCCTGTCTGCTGGCCGGACTGTTTCTGGTCGCTGTCCTGATGAGCTTTATGCAAACCGATCTGGAGCTAAAACACCACTGCCGTTCAGGGGGACTGAGCGGGCAGGCCTCCGTTCGTCCGCTTTTGATGTCTCTGCTTGCGCTGAACCCCGTAGCCACAACTCTAAAAATCCAGGAAACAGCCGTGCTGGCAAAGCTGGCCGTCGCAGTCAGTTCTGGGAATGTCCCGGCTATCACCACATTAAAAGCTCAACTCGCCAAGATCAGACAAAAACGGCAGGAACTGGATCTACGCCAAAAACAACTGATTCAGCAAAGCAATCTGCTATTGGCCCGCAATCATGGCTCCACCGCTTTTGATATTCGCAGTCGCGCCCAGAATCTCAAGACACAGTTCTTCTTTCTGAATTTATCGCTGCGGGTGCTTCATGAAGAAGCTCCCCGTCTGGCTGTCCATCCGGACTCATCGGACGTGGCTCCGACTTACAGTCCCGAAGAGAGTTTTGAAACCCGTCAGGCTTTGGCGCATCGTTGGCAATACCGGCTCACACCGCGCGGGCCTTTGGCTTATTTTCTGGCTGGTTCATTTCAGTTTGATAAAGCCTGCGCAGTCACTTTAACCAAGGATGCTCGGGGATGGAAAACACTGATAACAAAGGGCAAATACTCATTGAAGTCTGTCTGGTGATGAGTCTGATTTTTTTAGTTTTCTTCGCAGCTCTTTCTCAGATCTCGGAACTCAAATCCGCACAACGCAAACACCAGTTCATCAAGGAGAAGTCTTATGTTTCAAAGGGCACTTTCCCAAATAAAAAATAATTGGCCTCTGACCGGGTTTATTGTCGTCGGACTGGTCGCATTTATCGCCGGTCCCAAATCTGAAAAAGAAGATGTTCTGCAAGCCCTTCCCTCTCCAGCATCTGTGGATACATATATTCCCCGAGGTTTCGTGTTAGTTCCTTTGGAAATCAGCAACGCCGAATCTTTGGCCTCGCTGGTGGGTGATATGGGCGGCGTGGTGGATCTTTACCTGGCCTCCAATGACCGTCAAAAAGGCGGACTGAAGGTGGGAAGTAAACTAAAACTTCTGCGAGCTCCGCTGAACCCGGAACAGTACGCCGTTCTGGTAAAAGACACCGAAAGCTCCCGGTTGCTTGGCTTTAATGGCCCGTTTTTAGCCGTTGTGCAGAACCCCGACGAAAAAGGCACCGAGGTCACCTCGTCAGCCTCGGCCCCGCGTTTAAAAGTGGACTATCAAAACTAAGGATGTGCCTGTGAAAAATCTTATTTTCTTTCTAAGTGTACTGTGGCCTGTCTTGGGGCAAGCTCAGGTTCTGATTCAGGGACCGGGTTCTTCCCCAAAAGAATTTGAAAGCTTTCTTAGTCTGAATCCCCGCGCCCAGTCGTTTCAAAGATTCGTTATCGAGGAAATGCAAAGTCAGCCGCAGCAGGAACAAAAAATCTTCGCTCTGGCTGATCTAATAGATATCGAAATTTCCTCCGGCTTGGAACAGCTGGATAAAATCAACCGCGAGGCGGCCCTGTCCACTCTTAGCCTGCAATTTCTTAAAGACCTTCTGGCACGCTGGCAGTCCGTCACCTCAGCAAACAAAGCCATGAAGACGGCCATCCATCAGCTTTCATGCAAAATGAATTTCTTATCCGGAGAAAACACAGCCTCTTCCGAATGCCCTCTGGAACCCGCGTCCTTAAGCGAACTGCGCACAAAAAATTCGTGGGCGGAAACACTGCTGGTGGAAAGCTCTGCTTACTCGTTGGAAGCTGGCAGTCGGCTGTTGCTTGTGGCCTCGGCACGCTATCATTTCACTTTGCTGTCGAATACTCACAACCCCGTCAGCTTCTATGGGACCTATGCGGAGCTCCTGTCACAAAATCTGAAAGCAGAACCCCTGGTATCAGGCTCCTGCAAAGGCTTTCATGCAGATATCGACAGTATGAATCTTTTAAATCAGGGTTCTGTTTTTTGGAACGCACAATGCGTGCGACGTTTGAACGAAGGACAGGATTCTGATCTGACAGGAAAAAGCTGGCTTCAGCGCAACAAAACCTGGCTGTACCCCACGGCGGCCCTGCTGTTTGGTGGTGGTATCTATGTCATGCGTGGCAAAAAGCTGGTGATTGATGCTTCGTCATTCCAGTGACAACGGACGTCCGTTGAAATTGATTTCCTTCACAACGCCATCTTCGATGATGGTGTAGGAATCTGCAAAGCTCTTATCCGGATGAGCATGAGCCACCGTCAAATCCCCCGTAAACTTGCGGATTCTGAAGTTCGGGCTTTCATCCAATGCAATCTTATTGCGCCAGAACGACGATGGTTCCACAGGACTGTCACAGCCAAAGGAAATCGGAATCTGCGCTGCTCGCAAGGCCTCCCACGGGAATGCATACGGATAAAGTTCTTTCAGCTTGTCCTGCAACCATACCCGGTCGCTAAGCCAGTGACAGGGTTGCAAATGACAGCGCACATGCAGGGGCTTCATCATCTGAATTGTTTCCGGGCGCAGTACTTGCGCATGTTCCATATTCAAACGGCCAACAGCACCTTGAGCAGAAATTTTGCGCGCTGTTTGCACGATGTGATGGGACGCTTCATCCCCGATGGCATGAACTGAAAATTCCAGTCCCGCAGCCCAGGTTTGCTTCATGATATTTTCAATATCTGCGATATCCCACAAAACCCGCCCCTGATTGCCTCCACGGATTCCATTATAGGGTTTGGACAGCAACGCTGTCTCTGATCCCAGTGATCCATCATAGAACACCTTGATACCTTTAGCGCGAAGCAAAGGACGCTCGTTCTGACGGGCATATTTCGCCAGATTTAGCATGGCTTCAAAATCATTCATGTCATGTGAGGTGAAGTTTTCCTCAATCGCCAATGTCAAATCACCGGCATCGGCCACTTCGCACAGCATGTTCCACAGGGATTCTGTGCAGCTCATGTCACGCACATGCGTGAATCCGGCCTTATTAAAAGTCCGGCAGGCTTGCAGAATGTGAGTGCGTTCTTGTTCCTTGGTAAACCCCGGAAGCTGGTCCCATGCACGCAGATGGTCTTTTTCCGTCAGGATGCCCGTTTCTGAAGTCAGATTCATTTCTTGCAATGCCAGTGAGTTCAACCAGCAACTGTGTCCATCCATACGTGCAAAGAAAACCGGAATGTCGGGAAAGACTTCATCAAGAAGATTCTTATGAGGCTGTTCATCCGCAGGCCATTTACGCTCGTCCCAGCCAAACCCCAGCAGCCAATGACGGCGGTAGTATCCGGGATTGGTGCGGGCAATATTCTGCAAAGCCTGCCTGGAGTTGATTTCCTCCAAACGCAGACCCGAGGCAAATTCGCCGGTGGCCAGAAAGTGAGTGTGACTGTCATACAGACGCGGAATTCTGAAAAGCATAAGGCCCTCTGTTTTAGCAGAGGGCCTTCGTTTATTTAACTGTTTTATTGAAATTATCGTGCAGAAGGGATTGGCGCAGTGCCTGTCCCCGTGCCATTTCCAATTGGCATTGGGATCGGGCTTGTTCCTGTACCACCACCGATTGGTGTTGGCACAATTCCGCCACCGATACCACCGATGCCGCCGCCGATTCCGATAGAGCCGCCTACGCCGCCCACACCGTATTGAACCTGCTGGATTCTATACAACAGACCGTAAAGTTCCTGCTGCAATCCTGCCACAACCTGCTGTCTTTGCATTTGTTGTTGCATGTAAGACTGCTGTTGCTGGATGTACTGTTGGTATTGCTGCATCTGCATTTGCATCATTTGCTGTTGCATTTGCATCATGCCCAAGCTGCCGGCCATGCCACCAGTCATGCCGGCCATACCACCCATCATTGCGCCCGGATAAGCGCCCATCATACCACCAGCAAGACCGCCCATTCCGACCATCGCGCCAGGGTAAGCACCCATCATACCAGCCATACTGCCGATCATGGAGCCAGGATATGCTCCCATCATGCCGCCGCCGATTCCACCAATCATTGAGCCTGGATAGCCGCCCATCATTCCGGCCATGCCACCCATCATTGAACCCGGATAAGCGCCCATCATGCCGCCCATTCCGGCCATACCGCCCATCATTGAACCCGGATAAGCGCCCATCATGCCACCCATTCCAGCCATACCGCCCATCATAGAGCCAGGGTATCCACCCATCATTGCTCCAGGATATGCTCCGATAATTCCGCTAGCCAATGCGCCCATGCCCATCATTCCACCTGGGTATGCGCCCATCATTCCGGCCATGCCACCCATCATTGAACCCGGATAAGCACCCATCATGGAGCCAGGATATGCTCCCATCATGCCGCCGCCGAAACCACCGATCATCGCGCCTGGGTAAGCACCCATCATGCCACCCATACCGCCCATAGGTCCGCCCATGCCCCAAGGACCGGCCATACCCCAAGGACCCATACCAGGCATGAAGATACCACCGCCCATGCCGCCCATACCAAGGCCAGCCATCGCATAAGGGTTCCCCCACATGCCATTGCCGTTCATACCTCCGTAAGGACCCATCATACCGTAAGCACCACCATTGTTACCCGCGCAACCGAATGCACCCGCACCGATACCACCGCCGATAGAGCCGTAGATACCGCTACCGCCGTTGATCATTTGACCAACACCAGTACCGATCGCACCCAAACCGTAACCATAGCCCATGGAAGCCCACGGGTCTGTCGGCCAACCGATGTTGGAGTTTGCGTCAGCAACCATTTGATTTGTTTTGTAACCCAGGAAAATAGAACCCAGCCCCAGAGCAACGTTACCAACAACAGAACCCCAGTTTGTTTCTGGCTTCTGATACTGATAGCCGGAACCGCTGGCGATACAGTCGATACAAACGCCACCTTCCAGCTGCTCACGACGTCTTTCACGTTGTTCGTCGGCATAGTCTTCTTTGGCAATTTTGATGTCTTCTTTTCTGTTTTCGATCAAAGCTTTCAAAGCGTCGATTTCACGAGTCACTTTGTTGCGATCCGCATAGCCTTTTCTAACGTCAGTCAGACCTTTTTTACAGTCTGCTGTTGTATGACGGCCTTTTTCACTTTGACGATAACGTGGGTTTTCGCAGACAGCCCCGGAAACGGAACCGTTTTTATTTGCGTCACACAGACGTGCCCATTCCTGAATTTGGAATCCGTACACTTCACGTGTTGCCGGAGCCTGAATGGAAGCATCGCCTTCCTGCCCTTGCGCGATGAACTCATCACCGCCGCCCAGGCCTTTATACTCTTTACAGTTCACGTTGTTGGAGATGTGTTCAAACATGAACTCTGTATAGTCGGAAGAAACAACTCCGTTCACAGCATCGCTGGATCGTTTAATTGCCCTGTCGATCTTCTTGAGTTCAGACTGTTTGGAGCGAAGCTGTTTTTGTGCCTCGCTGATTTCAGCCTGAGCTTCTTTGATTTCATCAAGATAGCTGGAGGACCCGGCGCCCGCGGAATAGTTATAAGGACATGCTTGCATGCCTCCGTACATTCCCGTACCCCACATTTGAGCTTGAGCACCACCTGCAATACTCATCACCAGTGTGACGGGAGCTGCAATGCGCATCCAAAACTTCATACACGATCTCCTGAAAAGGATAAAAAACTTCTATCGTCTCTATTATCGTCAGGAGTGGACTTGAACTTGACTCATTCTTGAGCAAAAGTATTGAAAGATTGTGAAACTAGACTGATGGCCAGCATAGTTTTCTGCAATTTTTCCGCATCGTCATCCATGACAACAAACCCGTACAAAATACTTTGCACAGATCTTTCCACAATCCTACACTAGCTTCTATGACTAAGCACACAATTCTTTGTGTAGATGATGAAATAGATAATGTGGATGCGCTTGAGAGGCTCTTTAGGAAGAAGTACACAGTACTAAAGGCCACCTCGGGAAAGGAAGCTCTTGCTGTTCTCGACGAACATCGAGGTCCTGTTGCACTTATCATCACGGATCAAAGAATGCCGGAGATGACCGGGGTGGAATTTTTGGAGAAAACTCTGGAGTCTCATCCTGAAACAGTTCGTATCCTGCTGACAGGATACACGGATCTTGAATCCGTCATCATGGCCGTGAACAAGGGGCAGATCTTCCGCTATCTGACAAAACCCTGGGACCCGACAGATCTTTCCAACACCGTGGAACATGCGATTGATCGCTTCGCCCTGGGACAGGAATTAAAACAAAAAAATCAGGAACTGGCGCGCGCACTGGATGACTTAAAAAGTTTGGATGTGGCGAAATCCAATTTCATGATTCTGATCAATCATGAATTAAAAACCCCACTGACTTCCATCTTAAGTTTTTCCTCCCTGTTGGCGGAATCCAAACTGAATGATGAAGACAAACTGATGGTGAATCGAATCACCAAAAGTGCCGACCGCCTGAAAACCCTGGTCGATGATGTCCTACTGGTGGTTCGCGCGGAAACCAACCAGCTTAAAATCGATATGCAGCAAGTGGCCTTCACGCAATTCGATGAATCACTTAACAAAGAAGTCACCGACCTGCTTGCAAAAAAACAGCAGAAGCTTGTCAGCAAGCTTGAACCGCTGTCTGTGAATGCCGACGTCCGCCTGATCAAACAGGTGATGTTGCGCCTGATTCACAATGCCGCAAAATTTGGAACCGATGGCAGCGAAATCCATGTTGAAAGCATGAAAAGCGGCAGTCACCTGCGCTTTGTGGTTTCCAATCTGGGGCCACAACTGCCCTCCTCTGTCGCCGACAAGATCCTGAAACCTTTTTATATCGATGAAGATGTCATGCACCATTCCACAGGCACGGGTCTGGGGCTGACAATCTGCCAATCCATTCTGAAATCTCACAAATCCACATTGCAGTTTAAAAACACTGCGCAAGGGGTGATGGTCTTCTTTGAACTGCCGCTGGCCTGATTGTCCGAACGGCGTCTTTCGTTTCCAAAACTGATGCAGTGATCACCTGCACGGGGTTTGCTGTAAAGCCCCGTGATGAAAACAGCTCTTCTTTTACTGACATTTTTATATGCTTCCCTGGCGTGGTCACAGACGGAACTGACCCTGGGCCTGGGCGAACAGGTTACGTTGACTGTCAAATCCACAGACCGAATTTGGATTCAGGATAGAAATATCCTGACCGCAGAAGGCCAGGGACACCGTCTGCAAATTCGCGGACGTCAGGAAGGTCAAACCACCTTCAAAATCGGAGCCGAGCTGTATTCGGTGCAAGTTCTGCATCCTTCCAAGAAGGCCTCATTCAGTGCGTTGCTGGCGCAATTAAAAAATCACATCGGCCTGAAAGCTTCCTTGAACGAGGGGGACTTACTAATTCAGGGACAGTTGTATCGCCTGCAAGACTGGGTGCGCCTGGCGGAATTCATGCAAAAAAGAAATCTGTCCTATCAGATGCGCGCGCGCATGAGCGCCTCCCTGCAACAGGAGGCTCAGGGATACTTTGAACAGCTCTTTCAGAAAGCCAAGCTGCCGCCGCAGACATTAATCTTTGACCCCTCACTGGAAATCCGGGTCAGCGCCAGCGATCTGGCCGTTAAGAAATACACGAAGCTTTTGACTTCCTACGGAGTGCAGGTTCTGCACGATGAAAGCAGTCTGGATATCGCCCCCACTATCAAAGTGCAAATCACCGTGGCGGAAATCAGAAAGAATCTGGCCATGAAATACGGACTGCAATGGCCCGAAGCCTATTCAGCACGACTGCTGCCCACAGGGGGATTTTCGCAGGACGAACTGCCCTTTAACTTCCGCGCCATGGAACAACAAGGACTGGGAAAAATTCTGGCAAGCCCCAACATTCTTTGCCGCAGCGGCAAAGAGGCCGAATTTCTGGCCGGTGGTGAGTTTCCCATCAAAATCATGAACTATAAAATTCAGGACATTGTCTGGAAGCGCTACGGGATTTTACTGCGCGTAAAACCCAAGGCCGATGCTGCAGGCCGGATGAGTCTGTCGATAGAAACCGAGGTTTCCACCATGGACAAAGCCACTGCCGTGGGCGATATTCCGGGCATCCTGACCAACCGGGTTTCCAGTCACTTTGACCTGACCCGTCCCCAGACAATTGCTCTTTCAGGTTTAATAAAAAACGAGGATGCCAAGGGGCATGAAGGCCTGCCGTTTCTGTCACGGTTGCCGGTGCTGGGCGCCCTGTTTTCCAGTAATGATTTCTTGGAAAATCGCACGGAATTGGTCATATTTGTCCGCCCGTCCATCGTACACGAGGGCGACGAACAAGCGGAAAGTCCGCAGCACTTGAAGTCCTACCGCGGAGGCCGCTTATGACTGCGGAGGCACGAAGTATTTATCAGCGCATTTATGAGGATATTCAACGCCTGCCTTTGAATGAGTTTTTGCTGGGAAATGACGACGACAACCTGCTGCGCTCTGAGCGGGTGGAAAACCTTGTAAAATCTCATACGCAAAATGCACCGGAAAAAATTCGTCAGCGTGTGCTTTCAGAATTTCACTCCTGGGGGCCTGTGGAGGATTTGTTGGCCGACGACAGTATCACGGAAGTTCTGATCAACGGTCCAACGGCCATATGGTTTGAACGACAGGGTCGTCTGCATCACCATCCTGACCATTTCTTTTCGGAACTGAGCTATCGTAATTTTCTGGATCGCATCAGTCATGCCGCCAATGCCCACATCACCACCGAATTTCCCTGTGCCGATGGCCGTTTTGGCGATTTTCGCCTTAGCCTTGTCGGGGCCGAACTGACGCAGACTCACCCCCATTTGACTTTACGCCGCCATCCGAAGAACCCGTGGACTTTTGCACGCTTGGCCGACCATCAATGGTGCACTCCGGATCAACTGAAGGCTTTCAGTAAACTGATTCTGGAGCGCCGGAATTTTCTGGTGGTCGGACCGACAGGTTCGGGAAAAACCTCGGTGCTGAATGCATTTTTAAATTTGCTGCCGGACTGTGAACGAGTCGTGGTGATCGAAGACACATCTGAGATCTCACTTCCCAACAAGGCCAGCATGAAGCTTTTAACCCGCGAAGATCCTCAGGGGGTTCTGCCTTCCGTGGAGCAGGGGCAGCTTGTACGCCGGTCCCTGCGTCTGCGACCGGATCGCTTGGTTATGGGTGAAGTGCGCGGTCCCGAAGCCAAGGATTTTTTAATGGCGCTGGCGACAGGTCACAGTGGCAGCTTTGGAACTCTTCATGCACAGGACGCGTCCCAAGCTTTGATCCGTCTGGAAATGCTGATCCAAATGGGAGCCCCCCAGTGGAGTCTGACCGCGATTCGCAGACTTATTCAGATGTCTTTGGACTATGTTGTGGTGGCTGAACGAAGCTCAACAGGACAGCGTCAATTGAAAGGTCTCTATCGCCTGTGTTCTTTGGAAGAAAATGGTTTTCTGCTGGAGAAAGAAATTTAAAAGCAAAAACCCGGACAGCGAGGGGCGCCGTCCGGGTTTCTTTTTAAGTCACTTTTGTGTTGTCCGATTGCGGGGTCAGAGGTGCCGGTTCCGCCCTTAAGTCTTTTTCAACAAAGAAAAGACCTTCGTTTTCGGTGGCCTTTGTGAAGGCTTCTTCAGACTTGGTCTGATCACCTTCGCGCGCCACTGATTTTGGATTGTTGAAGAATTTCTGATTCAAATCATCTATCACTTTCAGCTTTTTCACTTCCGCCGGATTCTTATAAACGGGAGAGGCTTCCGGCTCCGGAAGCTGACCGGTCGCCCGCAGTTCTTCCATCTGTTTGCTTAAGGTGATGCGATCCCCTAGAGAATTTTTCCCCATCGGACGCCCTAATGCCAAAGCACCGGGACGCGCAGGCTGGGATGCCGAAGTATCAATCGCTCTGGTCCGGGCCGTTGCCGGCAGGATTCCGCTGATTTTTTCCATTTCACACCTCCGTGTGTGCGTGCTTGAAGGCCATCCTGGTCTTCACTTCACAGGAAACGTATCGGAATCGAACGTTTAAACTTGAGACGCCAAAAGAATTTCTGGACCTACGTCCATGCAATAAAGTGCCAAGGGCTTGCCGGATGTCCCAGAAGCTTTTCACAGATGTTCTTCACACGAGGGTCATCCGCCCCTGACCAGAAAGTGCGGCCGATTAAAAAGCTTTGGGAAAAATCCATCCAGTTTTCAAACTTGCCTTCCACGATGGGAGCCAGCTTCAGGATCTCTGACCATGCCTGAATATCAGAAAGATAACCGGCCACAAAACTTAAACGCACCAGATGAATATAACGAGAAGCATCCCAGGCCAGAATGCCGGAGTCTTTTAGATATTTATTTGTACGCTGAACCCACAGAGCCAGTTTGCTGTAGTCGGCCTCGCTCATCTGCAAGTCCTGCCCGTCTTCCAAATCAAAGTTAAATATCTGGCGGAATTTTTCCATGGACACAGCATCAATACTGCCGTCCACGGGCAGCGAGGTTCTTAGAACATTAAACTTGGTACGATGACCTTGGGTGCGGATGTTTTCCAAAGTTCTTTGGCAGCTTTCGCGATCCACCACACTCCAGAACTCTTCAAGAATCCCAATGCAGTCGGCTTTGATCTCGGGACCGTAGTTCATATCCAAACGGAAGAAGTACTCACCGATCTCGTCCAAAACCTGCTCTTTCGTTTCCGGGGACATTTCCTGATCCTCTGCAAGATCATGTCCCAAAACCTGAAACAGCTCATCAAGAACTTGATTTTCTTCAATAAAAGGAGCCCCTAGCGACATCAACCTTCTTTCAAGATCAGTTTCGGGCAATATACGCTGCATAAGCTCCTCCTTCTTTTCAAAACCCAGCTCACCCTTTCATTCAATTACGTTTTCAATGCCTTTTCAATGTGTTAGTTTCTTCGCATGTTAAAGAAGCTTCTGATGGCTGCTGTGGCCCTTTTCTTTATTCTTGCCGGCTCTTTGATGCTGCTGATGGGTTATGTCTTTAATAACCCCGGCACAGTCTTTAACGCTTTCAATTCTGTGGCAGATCGTTTTCTGCAAGGCGAAGCTCACGAAGAAAATGAGGAATTTTTCCTGCAAGGCATGGATGAACTGCAACTTTCGTCACGCCGTGTGGAAATGGAAGTGCGAACCTACAAAGGCAGCACCCTCAAAGTCCGCCTGTCCGGGAAAGTTCCTCGTTTTGAAGAGGGGAAATACATCCTGCAAACAACGGAAAAAAATCGCCTGCAAATCACATTTCTGGAGCCACTGGCCAGTCACTGGATTCACATGAACGTCAATGGCCAGGAACTTAGCAAAACAACTGATTCACAGTTGAAAGCGGAAATCTATCTGCCGGAATCCTACAAGAATCAGATCAGTATTGAATCTCAAGAAGGGGCCGTGACTTTGCATCTTCCCAAGGACGCTCTGTATGAGATGGATTTGCAATCTGTACAGGGGGCGATCTCCAACAATCTGGAGCAGGCGGCCTCGGAAAAGGTGGAACCGCAGAATGTCGGACATATTCAAGTCCGCACCACGGTGGGCCCGATCACTGTTCAGCCTCAGGAATAAAAAAACCCGCTTTGATCTGCGGGTTTTTCTTTTTAGCTCTTCTTTGAATCTTCCAGATGTTTTTCGGCCATCGGACTTAAGCGAATTCCCACTTCCGCCAGCTGTTCACGGCTGACATCACTTGGACACTCGGACATCAAGTCTGTGGCTTTGGCTGTTTTCGGGAAGGCGATCACTTCACGAATCGCATCGGTTTCACACAAAAGCATAACCAGACGGTCCATGCCCCAGGCGATACCACCGTGCGGAGGCGTGCCGTACTTCAGCGCTTCCAGGAAGTAACCGAACTTATGCTGAGTTTCCGCTTCGCTCATACCCAACAAACGGAACATGCCCTGTTGGATTTCGTTACGATAAATACGGATACTTCCGCCGCCCATTTCGTAACCGTTACAAACAAGGTCATACGCTTTTGCCAGCATTTTGCCGTAAGCCGCTTCGTTGTTGTTGATCAGATCCTGAGCGAACTCATCCTTCGGGGATGTGAACGGATGGTGACGAGCCACCCAACGCTTTTCATCCGGAGAGTACTCAAGCAATGGGAAGTCCACAACCCACAGGAATTTGTACTTGCTGTTGTCGATCAGATTCAACTCACGACCCAAGTGCAGACGCAACGTGGATAGAGCCGCACAGGCCGTATCGAAATCATCCGCTACGATCAAAGCACAGTCCCCCGGTTCGCCACCGCAAGTTTTGAACATCTCTGCCAGCTTTTCAGGACTGAAGAATTTGGAAACCGAAGACGACAATGTGCCATCCGCTTCAGACTTGATCCACACAAGGCCCTTAGCGCCTGCGCGCTTTGCCATGTCTGTCAGCTTGTCCAGTTGACCACGGGAATAGCTGCCGCCTTTCGGAGCCGCGATACCACGAACGATCCCACCGCGAGCCAGAACATCGTCGAAGACTTTGAAACCAGAACCTGTCACTACAGATTTCAGATCCTTGATCTCCACACCGAAACGTGTGTCCGGTTTGTCGATACCGTATCTGTCCATGGCTTCCTGATATGTCATACGGGGAATGGCGCCGACATCCATGCCTTTGATCTCTTTCCAGATCATGCGCAACATCTTTTCGTTCATCTCCATGATGTCTTCCTGATCGATGTAAGACATCTCCATATCGATCTGGGAAAACTCGGGTTGACGGTCCGCGCGCAAATCTTCGTCGCGGAAGCAGCGGGCGATCTGGAAGTATCTGTCGTAACCGGAAATCATCAAAAGCTGCTTCAAAGTCTGCGGAGACTGGGGAAGCGCATAGAAATGCCCCGGATTCACGCGGGACGGAACAAGATAGTCACGCGCGCCTTCCGGAGTGGACTTGTAAAGAATCGGAGTTTCCACTTCAAGAAAACCATTGTCAGAAAGGAAACGACGAACCAACTGCGCCACTTTGTGACGGGTCATCAAGTGACCTGCCAGACGCGGAGAGCGCAAATCAAGATAGCGATATTTCAAACGCAGCATTTCGTTAACGTTGGTGTCGCTGACCTGGAATGGCGGAACGGCGGATTCATTCAGAATCTCGCAACGAACAGCTTCAACTTCAACTTCCCCGGTTTTGATTTTGGCATTTTTCATCCCGTCCGGGCGAGCGCGCACAACACCTTCGACAGCCAGAACAAATTCACCGCGCAGATTTTTTGCAGAAGCTGTTTCAGGTTTATTTGGGTCCAATACCACCTGAACGATGCCTTCACGGTCGCGCAAGTCGATGAAGACCAAACTTCCGTGGTCACGTCGAACGTCAACCCAACCCATCAATACAACTTTTTGTCCTGCCTGAGAAACGCTCAGACTTCCGCAATAATGTGTTCTTTTTAGCTCTTTAACAAACTTCATACATCTACCTTGTTCGTGGGCCCAGATTTACATATTGTGCCATTCCAGTCAAAAACCATATTCTTATAGCACCCATAACAAAATGAAAGTCCATCCGCCTCGACCCCCGGCATTCTGCTTCATTTGCAGTAAATTTCCCCTTATAATTTCATCACTGCAACCCATCCTTATGGCGGCTGCTCAAAGCGGCTCAGCTGCAAGGCAACGCAGTCGGATGGGCCGTTTTCAACAGCCGAGGAGAAGAAATGCCAAAGTTTACCATCGACCACCAAAGCAACCATTCCGCCGAAGAGGCTTACAAAAAAATTAAAGAATTCCTCTCGAACGATCAGGATATTCGACGCTTTGACCCAAAGATTCAGTGTTCTTTCGACGATGGAAGCAAATGCGCCAATCTCAAAGGGTCCCAATTTAAAGCTGATATGTCCGTTGCAGCAACTGGCGCAGGGAGCAAAGTCTCTGTCACGGTGGATCTCCCGTTGATGCTGACCCCCTTCAAAGGTAAAGTCACCGAGACCTTGCAAAGGAAACTGGCTAAATATCTTGGCTAAGCATTCATAATGGCAAAAACGAAGGCAAAAACCTCTTCCTCCAGCAAAACCGCAGCGGCGAAAAAAACAGCCTCCCCAAAGAAGGCTGCCAAGGCCCCTGCGCGCAAATCCGCCAAAGTGACAGTGGAATCCAAACCTGTCGTTGCGGAACTAGTTGAGGACGTTCAAGCCGACGATATTCGCCCTACTGAAGAAGCTGAAAAAGCCTACACCGTCCCCACGCCGGAAGAAGATATTCCCGAAGCCGAGGAAGACAGCAAAGCCCTGGCCGTGACGGATTCATCCAAAGCTCTGACTTCGGCAGACCCTTTGGTCATGTACCTGAACGAAATTCGCCGATACAAAGTCCTGACCCGCGAAGAGGAAATGGCTTTGGCGAAAAAATACTTTGAAAGCAAAGATCCCGAGGCGGCCCAGGCCCTGGTGAAAGCCAACCTGCGCTTCGTGGTGAAGATCGCGGCAGAATATTCCAAATTCGGGTCCAAAATGATTGATCTGATTCAGGAAGGCAATGTCGGCCTGATGCATGCGGTTCGCGAATTCAATCCCTACAAAGGCGCGCGCTTGATCACTTACGCGGTCTGGTGGATTCGCGGCTATATCCAGGAATTCCTAATGCGTCAGTATTCCATGGTGCGCATCGGAACAACCCAGAATCAGCGCAAGCTTTTCTATCAGCTGCAAAAAGAAAAAGACGCTCTGGACGCCATGGGTATTGAACCCAACGCCGCTTTGATCAGCAGCCGTTTGGGGATTCCCGAAGACGAAGTCCGCGACATGACCATGAGAATGTCCGGTCGCGATGTCAGTCTGGACCGCCCGGTCGATGAAGATTCCGGTACCAGCCTCGGGGATCTGCAACGCAATCAATCCGATCAGCCTTTGGATGAAGCATTGGCTCACAACGAGCAGTTGGAAATTTTAAAACAAAAGATCGAAGAAATCCGTCCCGAACTTTCTGAACGGGAAAAGATCATTCTGGATGAACGTATTTTGAATGACGATCCCCTGACTTTACAGGAGATCGGCGAAAAGCACGGCATCACCCGCGAGGCCGTCCGTCAGATGGAGGCCCGCCTGATGAAAAAAATCAAAGCCAAGATGGAAGAAGACTCCGAGGACTAATTAACGGAGCACTCCACGTCCTCGTAAATGCAGGACGACGTCTTCCTGCGGAGTCAGCTCAATTTCCAAGTCAGCACGATGTTGTCCCAGATTGCGGGGTTGGAAAAAGACCCGAATACGACATTGCTGGCCCCGGAACAGGATGCGCGGGCAATTGTCCCGGAAGCTGAAAGCACTGCTGCCAACCAGATCAAGATCATTGATATAAATGGGGATGTTTGTGTTATTGCGCAGATAGAAGTTGGCGCGGGCTTCCCGGAACAGTCGAACTCCACCGAAATTATAGTAATAATCCCGATCCTGAGTTTGCACCCCGTCACTCAGGATAATTTCGTGGTTTTCTTCATGGATACCTTCAAAAGACTCCTCTTGTGCCTGAACGGGTGAAGCGAGGAGAAGACCTAAGAAAAGACATGGCAGGATTTTCATAAGCACCTCCTAGAGACTCAAGTTTGAATCGGTGCTCGATAGACCGCAAAGGCATTTCCATCCATGAAACAAATTTCACCTGAAGACGTGGCGACAAACTGCCCCTGCGCCTGAGGCACAAAGCCCCTTATATTTTTTTGAGACGTGCACATAAAAAAAGACCCCTTCCTGCGAAGAGATCCTTTCTTGATCGAAGATAACCTTAGCCGCAATTAACGGCTTGTGTTTCTTCTATCGTTTCTATCTGCTTGAGGTCTTTGAGAATCTTTTGAACCCCTTTCAGATGAAGAAGAGCGGTCAGATCTTTCACTTCTGCTGCTTTCTTCTCTTTGGGATCTGTCTCGGGATGTGTCTGGTTGTTGTGGCCTGTTAGTTCTTTCTGTGCCCATTGGGTCCTCCTTGGCTTAATTATTATAAGCTTGGTTGCTTATATTCTCTTCCTAAAGCAAAGACCCTGCCATGAGTTGTTTGACATAACTGCCAGAAACGAAAAAACCTCCTGAGATATACATCTTCAGGAGGCCTCTGTTTAAAATCAAACTGTGTTAATTAAGCGATTTCCAATTCGCCTGCGCCAATGGTGGCTGCCAGCTTCGCCCGCAGACGGGCCACGGCTTGAGCATGCAACTGGGACACGCGGGATTCTGTCACACGCAGAACCTGACCGATCTCTTTCAAATTCAGGTCTTCGTAATAATACAAAGAAAGAACCAGACGCTGTCTTTCCGGCAATTCCTCAATCGCCTGAGCCACAACCTCTTTGATGTTCTTTACGTTCAATTGATTAAACGGACTGTTCGTGCGGGAACCTTCCAAAATATCCATGATGGATTTTTTGTCGGTGTTACTGAAGCTGGTCGCCTGATCAATCGGAAGCAGGCTGACCGGACGAACCTGATTTACCAGATCATGGAATTCATCAATGCTGACATTCAGGGCTTTTGCCACTTCTTCATCAGAAGGGGTGCGGCCCAGATCCGCTTCCAGTTGAACCATGGTCTTATCCAGCAATTTTGCTTTGTCACGAATAGAACGCGGCACCCAGTCCTGGGCACGCAATTCATCCAGAATCGCACCACGAATACGGAATTCCGCATAGGTTTTAAATTTATTGTCACGGGTGGAATCGTATTTCTCAATGGCATCCATCAAGCCAATAACGCCTGCGGAAATCAAATCATCCAGTTCGATGTTAGAGGGAAGTCTTACGGCAATTTTTTGAGCGATGAATTTAATCAACGGCGCATATTCTCTTATAAGGTCATCTTTCTGAGTGGGAGCGAGCTTACGTGGCTCTTCCTTATATTTCTTCAACAATGCCGCATTTTTCCCCATATTTTTCCCTCTTGAAGTCTATGTTATCAAACAGGCCGGTGCCCTAAAAGTCCAATTCTCACATAACTGTGGAGTCAGACCTTAAGCACTTCCTACAACCTGGTCCCAGAACATCTGCATGCCACCGGCGCTCTCAATCTGCTTGCAGGACTGTTCCACCTGATAACAGATTTGACGGATCGCCTTGGATGATTCGGCACCGATTTCATGTCTCACAATGAGACGCTGCATTTGATTTGCCTTACGCAGAACCACATCATTGGGAACTGAGCCCCAATAATCCAGACCTATGTAGAGGAATTTATTAACCACATCATTGAAGCGCTGATACAGGCCCAACCCCTCCTGTTCATCGCGCACTTGATTGCAGATGATCGAGAAGTGATTGACCTTGTACTGCTTGTGCAGAACTTTGATCAGCGCATAAGCATCGGCGAAACTTGCAGGGTCCGGCGTGATCACCACCGACACCGTTTGCGCCGCTGAATTCAGGAATAATACATTTTCGGCAATTCCCGGAGCAGTATCGATCAGCAAATAATCAAAGCCCAATGGCAGTGCGCTAACCGCCTCGACCATGGCTCTTCTTTCAAAATGATTCAGATGATTGAATTCCACGATGCCACTGCCACCCGGAATCAGGAAGACATCCTTGGACACTTCCATCAGAATATCGCGCATTTCCTTGCGACCGGCGATAATGTCGTGCAGATTTCCTGTCGGGCGAACACCGAACAGAATATCCACATTGGCCATGCCCAAATCCCCGTCCAGAATCAGAACTCTTTTGCCTTTTTGCGCCAGGGTCAGTGCCATATTCGCAACCAGAGTTGTTTTGCCCACCCCGCCTTTGCCGGAGGTGATGCTGATTGTACGGGTCCGCTGCATATTGAAAGAATTCATTTTACTCATACAGCTTCAGAATCCTGTTGTTTAAGTTGCGTGATACGGAAAATCAGATCCAACAAACGCTCTTTGGTCGCGAACTCAAAGTCTTCCGGAACCCGCGGACCAATGCCAAAGGAATGCAGTGGCACATCAAAGCGTTTCATAAAGTTGTAAATCGTTCCATGCTGGGTGGATTCATCCAAAGATGTGAAGATCACGTCTTTGTAACCCAGAACAGAATAGCGACGGCCCAGTTCCGTGCAGTCGCCGTCCTTGGCATTTGTGGAAAGGGTCAGGTGAATGTTCGGATTCAAAGCCGCAGGTGGCAGAAGGCTCTTAAGCATTTGAATCTCTTCATTGCTCTTTAAGCTCAGACCCGTGTAATCCACCAGTACGCAATCAACATTCGCCAGATAACGCATCAGATTTGTCCAATCCTGCTGCGTGCGAATCACAGAGAACGGCACATTCAGAATCTGTGCATAAATTTTCATTTGATCAGCCGCACCCACTTTGAAAGTGTCGGTCGTGAACAAGGCAATCTTTTTACCTTCACGCACCACCATGTTGCTGGCCATCTTGATCAACGCGGATGTTTTACCGCTGCCCGCCGGACCCACGAAACAGTGGATCTTACCCTGGCTTGGATTGGCTGCAATTTTCGTTGCATCCAAAACATGGCGAGCCACCCAGGCTTCAACCAAAGAGCGGTTCTTCAGTTTCAAAGCCGGCAATGTTTCCTGCGCCTGAGTCAGAATTTCTGCCGCAATTTCCGGCGCCATTCCTGCACCGGTCAGCTTGGAATAGACAAAGCTTAGATCGTAATTGATGCCATAATCCGCCCCGGGATGTGAGCCTGTAAAGGTCTGTGGCATCTGCTGGAATTGACTGATCACTTGTTTCAAGCTGGCAATTTCGCTCTTCAGAGCCTGAATTTCCGGGCTTTCAGGAGCCGGTACGACTTTGGCTGGTACCGCCACTTTCTTTGCCGTATTCCCACCGCGAGAGAAGATTTCATCCTGCTCCTGGAAGGCATTCAAAGCTCTTTGTGCAGCGGAACGCACTCGCTCCTCAGACACGCGGTTTTGACGATTCAATTCCTGCTCGTCTTCGATATCAATATAACGTCTTTGCGTGATCGGTTGTGCCTGCTGGGTCGGAGCTGCTTTTTGCACGTGCTTCGTGACCATCTTTTGGATCAGCTCTTTTTGCTGTCTTGCGGAGCTATTATTGAATTTAACCCGGTCCTGCTCACGCAGACGGGATTCGGCAAATTTCTTCTTTTGCAGAGTCTCCTCGGAAACGGCGGCGGTAATTTCCACGCTGCCTTCTCCGACCAGACCGAAGCTTTTATTATTGTCACGCGCCGAAAGGATGATGGCATCAGGACCCAACTGGGTCTTCACCATCTCCAGAGCTTCTTTCATGGTACGTGCTTCAAATTTCTTAACCTGCATGGCTCATCTCCACGAGTGCAACAGAGTTCACATCCGCATCCGAAGACAACTCATTGTGCGAAAGCACAACCAGTTGCGGGATAAAGCGGGACGTTAATTTATATAAATGACGACGTGAGGTCGGGCTGGTCAGCAGAATCGGCTGACTGGCCACTTCCGGATGGTTTTCCACGGTACGTGCAATTTCGTTGATCAAACGATGTGCCGTATTCGGGTCCATCACCAATTGCACCCCTTGCTCTGTTTGCAGCAAAGAGTTCGCAATCAATTCCTCAATATGAGGATGCAGGGTCATAACCGGGATATTGCCCATGTCGGTGGTGTACTTTGCAGTAATACCGCGAGCCAGAGCACGGCGAACCTGCTCTGTCAGCACTTCGATGTCTTTCGTGCGAGGAGCATCATCCGCCAAGGTCTCAAAGATCGTCAGAAGGTCACGAATGGACACTTGTTCCTTCAACAGGTTCTGAAGGACGCGCACGACAGATCCCAATGGCAGAAGGTCCGGAATAAGCTCTTCGACCACCTTGGGATGGGACTTCTTGAAGTTCTCAATAAGCGAGGACGCTTCCTGACGGCCTAGCAGTTCATGCGCATGAGTGCGAATAATTTCTGTCAAGTGCGTCGCCATAACTGTTGGCAGATCCACCACTGTGTATCCAGCCAGCTCAGCATCTTCTTTGCGTGCAGGCGAAATCCACAATGCATCCAAGCCAAATGCAGGTTCTTTCGTTGGAATACCTTCGATTCTTTCCGCCACATTGCCCGGGTCCATCGCCAGCAATGCTTCCGGACGAAGCGTGCCACCACCCACACGATTGCCTTTGATCATCAGGCGGTATTCGCCCGGCGAAAGCTGCAAGTTGTCGCGGATGTGAATGCTTGGAACCAAAATCCCCAGATCCAGCGCAAACTGTTTGCGGATACTGACGATGCGTTCAAGCAAGTCACCACTTTGGTCGGACTCAACAATATTGATAAGTCCATAGCCCACTTCCAGCTCGACCATGTCCAGCGGAAGCATCGTTTCGATATTTTCTTTTTTCGGCGCCGACAAAGCCGCATCGGATTGCCTCTTCGCGACTTCCGCCTGTTCCGCGCGGGCCTTTTTGATAATCCACGCAGTTGCACACAAAGCCCCACCCATAAACAGGAATGGCAATGTTGGAAGCCCCGGCACCAAACCCATCAGAATCAGAACGCCACCGGAAATCATGACTGCGCGAGGTTTTACGAACAACTGACCAGTGACTTCCTCACCGACGTCTTTGTCAGAATTGGAAGTACGAGTCACGATGATACCGGCCGCGGTAGAGATCACCAACGCCGGGATCTGGGAAAGCAAACCGTCACCAATCGTCAACATCGTGTAGTATTTGGCAGCCGTGCCAACATCCAGACCTTTTTGAATCACCCCAATGGCCAAGCCGCCGATAATATTGATCATCGTGATGATGATACCGGCAATGGCATCACCGCGAACGAACTTGGAGGCACCATCCATCGCACCGTAGAAGTCCGCTTCACCTTCAACCTGCTTACGACGCTTGCGCGCCTCGGCTTCAGTGATATGACCGGAGTTCAACTCCGCATCGATGGACATTTGCTTACCAGGCATCGCATCCAAGGTGAAGCGCGCTGCGACTTCCGCCACGCGCCCGGAACCCTTGGTGATAACCATGAAGTTGATGACCATCAGGATCAGGAACATCACAAAACCGATGACATAATTTCCACCGACCACGAAATTCGCAAAGGATGCGATCACATGACCCGCAGCCTGTTCACCTTCGTGTCCGTGAGTCAGGATCAAACGTGTTGTCGCCACGTTCAGGGCCAGACGGAACAAGGTCGTCATCAAAAGCAATGACGGGAAGGATGTGAAATCCAGGGCTCTGTCAGTATAGATACTGACCAAAAGGATCAGGATGCTGATTGCCAAAGAGAACGTCAGTGTCAAATCCAGCATCACCGCAGGCAGAGGAATGATCATCACCGCAAGGACTGCCAGCAGGCCCACGGCAATGAAAAGATCCGTATTCTTCGTGATCTTATCGAATCGTTTTAAGAACTGAAACAATTGATCCATCTATTATCTTCTCTTCCTACGCAAACGGTAAACGTACGAAAGCACTTCAGCCACAGCGACAAAAAGCTCCCGAGGAATAACTTGTCCAATTTTCAAGGTCTTAAAGATCGTGCGCGCCAGTGGTTTGTTTTCCACGATAGGCACGTTGTTCTCGCGCGCGATCTCTTTGATTTTTTCTGCAATGTGATCCGCCCCCATAGCCACGATTTGTGGAGCTGGCAGGTTATCAGAATACTTCAATACCACGGCGATATGCGTGGGATTGGTGATGACCACATCGGCTTTCGGGATTTCCGACATCATCCTCTTGCTCGCCATTTCACGCTGGATACGGCGAATGCGGGATTTGATCATCGGATCACCCTCACGTTGCTTGTGCTCTTCCTTGACCTCTTGCTTGGTCATCATCATTTTCTTTTCAAGATCATAGCGCTGATAGAAGTAGTCCGCACCGGCAATAACCAGCATCACACCACCGACACCACCCAGCAGCTTCACCACCACGACGCCCAGGTACGCGATGATCTGTTCGATGGAATAAGTCAGCATGTACGGCACCTGATTCACTTCACTGCGCAGAAGGAAATAAAGGATCAGAGCCACTGTGCCCATTTTTAAAATGGATTTCAAAGCTTCCACAACGGCACGCAGGCTGAAGATACGTTTAAAGCCTTCAGCCGGATTCAATTTTTCAAAATTAGGGGAAACCGCATCTTCGACCTGCAGGAAGCCAATTTGCACAATAGAGGAGGCCGCACCAATGATACCGGTGAACAGCAAAACGGGCGCGATCAGAATCATGGCCTTGATCCCGCAGTATTTGAAAGCTTCTGCAAAATTTCCTTCTCGCACCATCTTCACCATGTCATCCCCGAAGGAATGCTGGAAGATCTCAAAGATGTTCTGAAAGAAAAAGCGACCCAAAGCATACACGCCACCAGCCGCGGCCAGTAAAATTACTGCCGACGCCAGTTCCTTTGTATGTGCAACGTTCCCTTTTTTGCGAAACTCTTCCCGTCTCGCGTCCGTTGCTTCTTCGGACTTTTCGCCGTTATCCTCAGCCATCTCGTTCCTTCCTAGAACTTAAAAGCCTTACCCTATAAGTGTTTCATCACATCAAACAGTTTGCTAGCTGTGATTTCAACAACTCCATTCATTTCCATAATCAACAGAGGAAGACAGATGAAAACCACTGTCATTCCCATCATAATCGTCACTGGCATACTTGTGACCAGGACGTTGATCTGGGGCACGGCCCTGCCCAGAATACCCATCGCCAGATTCACGATCAAAATGGCCACCAGAACCGGGGCACACATCTTGATTGCCATTATCAAAACCGCCTGTCCAAAAACGGCGATTTCCGCAAACGGTCCAACATTTAAAGCCAAAGAACTTACCGGCACCAGTTCATAGCTTTGCGCGATTGCGGTCAAAAGCATGTGGTGGCCGTTGATCGCCAGAAACACCAGGGTGGCCATAGCGGAATAGAATTGCTCGACAACGCCCCCTTGAGAACCCATCATCGGATTGTAAATCTGAGCCGCGCTCAAACCCACGCTCATGGAAACCAGATCCCCTGTCATACTGACCACAAAGAAGAACAGTCGGGTTAAAAAACCCAGCGCCAATCCCACAATCAATTCCCGAACCGCCAAGCTGATGGTTTCACTGGAGATTAACGAGTAATCCACGCTCCCCACCTTGACCACCGGGAAGAGCACCATCGCCAGAATCAAGGACAGCAGAATCTTGATCGGCGCATTCACTAATGGGGAACCAAAGAACGAAGAGGACACGACATAGGCGATCATGCGCAGAAGAACCAGCGCAAAAAGAAGAATTTGAGCCTCTGTCAATGCACTCCAGTTCAGCACTCTATTCCCTCACCATCACGGCAATATTCTCAAACAAATTCACAGTATAAGTACTCATCACGTCCATCATCCAAGGGCCGGCCAGGATAAACACAGCCGCCACCACGATCATTTTCGGGATGAACGTCAAAGTCGCCTCATTGATCTGAGTCAGCGCCTGAAACACGCTCACGGCCAGACCCACAACCAATGTGCTGATCAAAAGCGGCGCCGCCAGCATGGCTGTGGTACGAAGCGCGTCCTGTCCCAGTCGAATCACCAATTCATCTGTCACTTTTCACCTCACCCGAAACTCTTAACCATGGAACCAATGAGCAATCCCCATCCATCCACAAGAACAAAGAGCATAATTTTAAACGGCAACGAAATGACCACCGGCGGAAGCATCATCATACCCATCGCCATCAACACGCTGGCTGCGACAATGTCGATCACCAGGAAAGGCAGGAAGATGATAAAGCCGATCTGGAACGCGGTTTTAAGTTCTGAAACCACAAAAGCCGGAACCAAAACCATCGTCGGAACATCCGCGCGGGTTTTAGGTTTGTCCACTTTGGAAAGCTTCAGGAACAACGCCAGATCTGAATCACGGGTTTGATGGAACATAAACTTGCGCAGTGGAGCCAGAGTGTTTTCCAACGCCTGTTCCTGCGAAATTTTTCCGGCCATATAAGGCTGGATGCCGTTGGTGTTCATTTCATTGAACGCCGGTTGCATCACGAAGAAAGTCAAAAACAAAGCCAGCCCCACCAGAAGCTGATTCGGTGGCATCTGCTGAACCCCCATCGCCTGTCTTAGGAAAGACAGCACGATGATAATGCGGGTGAAACCTGTCATCATGATCAGGATCGCCGGTGCCAAAGTCAGCACCGTCATAACCATGATCAATTTAACTGCATTCACAACTTCATTTGGGTTGTCTGTGGTTTTAAACCCCAGATTCATTGTTGGCAAAGTCACCTGAGCCAATGCACTTGAACTTGCGAAGAAGATCAAAGGCAAAAGAAGCAGACTCCAAAGAGTCCATTTATTCTTAATCACTGAAGAGACCTCATGCCTTTCAGGCGTTTGGAAACAATGTCCTTGATCCCACTGATCGCGAACTCTTCATCCAGATCCAGGTCTTTCGCAGCACGTTTGCGCGGCGCTGGCGCTTCTTCCGATTCGGACTCGTCAAAATCAGCATCCTTGGCGGACTGACCCAGCACCTTACCAAAACTTTGTGGGGCTTCTTCAGGAACCTCATCATCCAAAAGGGACAAGGACTTGATCATGGAGATATTATGATCCGTCACCCCGATCAGGATGGATTCACCTGCCACACGCACGATCGCCAGACTTTTCTTTGGCCCCAGATAATGCTGTTGCAAAACCTTGATCTGTGTCTGATGTTTCATCGCACGGGGAACTCTGTATTTTTTCAGGAAGAAGTAAGCCCCCGTACCCACGATACCCAACAAGGACAACGTGAACAGAATGCGAAACACTCCGCTGCCTTCGCTGGAAGCTGTCTTTTTATTATCCAGATTCAGAAGAATTTCGGACTCTTTGCGATTATCCGCCTTCGGCAGATCCTTGGCTTCCGCAGTCACTGTGGCGGAAAGCTCCTGAGATTCGGATTCTGTCGCTGCCACTGCTGTTTCCACAGCAGAAGCCTCACCCGCTGTTTCTGCGGCCTGAGCTGAAACTGACACAACAAAGACTAAAGATAGCAACCAACGCATTTTCATACCTCTTATCTGAGCTGTTCCACACGCTCAGCAGGGGAAATAATATCTGTCAAACGCACACCGAACTTTTCATTCACCACCACGGCTTCACCGCGGGCAATCAATTTATCGTTCACGTAAACTTCCATTGGCTCACCCGCCAATTTGCTCAGTTCGATCACGGAACCTTGAGTCAGGTTCAGCAGTTCACTGACCGGCATTTTGGTGCGCCCCAGTTCCACGGATACTTTCAATGGAATATCCAGAATCAAATTCAGATTTCTGTCTTTGTGTGCCGGCATCTCGCTGGAGGCTTTTTTACTGCCAGCCTCAGCCATTCCCGCGGCTTCGGCCACCAGCTGATCTGCCAGATTGTCCAATGTATCGTCGCTCATTCATCCCCCTACTTTTCCACCGGTCTGGTCACTTGGACAGCCACGGTTCCATGATGTATTCCGTAATAACCTTTAAACTTTCTAACACCTTCGACGGCCACGTCGAATTCCCCTGACGCATCCTGATCCAACGGAAGCACATCGCCCACCTTCAGGTTCATCAGATCACGCAATTTGATCTCGGTTTCCCCAAGGTTCACTTTGATTTCCATGTCTGTTTCCAAAAGCTGCTCCTGAATGATTGCCGTCCACAATTTTTTGTCGGTCTGATCTGTTTCAACCTGGAAGCCAGTTTGCAATTTTTGTTTGATCGGCTCGATCGTCGCGTAAGGAATCACGATTGAAATTGTGCCTGTCGCGTTTTCAAGCTCCACGTCAAAAGTGGAGGCAATCACCACATCTGTCGGAGGCACAATCCCCACGAACTGCGGATTCACCTCAGTACGCACAAAAGAGCAGCCGATCTTTTCAATGGAGGCCCAGGCCATTTCCATGTCATTGATCGCCAGCCCCACCACCTTTTGGACAATGGAAAGCTCAATTGGGGTGAAGTCTTTTCCGTCAATTTTTGTATAAGGACGATCCGCCCCACCAAAGAAGCTGTCCACCAGTGCGTAAGCGAGCTTACTCTCTATAACAAACAAAGCAGAACCGCGCAGATTACCGAAACGCAGGACACTCATGCAAGTTGGCATCGGCAGCGTATTGATGAACTCACCGAATTTTAAGAACTCTGTGGAGGTCAGAGTGATAGATGCAATCTTGCGAAGTGCCGAAGACAGGGACACGCGGAAGGCCCGCATGAATTTTTCGTAGATAACTTCCAACTGGGGAAGACGGCCACGAATAATACGGTCCTGACTGGTCAGGTCGTAAGATACGATCTTGCGCTCGTCCACCTTGCCGACATTCTGCGCTTCGGGCTTGGATGTTTCTGAAGAGGCCACATCCCCATCGGAGACCGCCGCCAACAGAGCATCCACTTCACTTTGTGAAAGAACCTGATTCATAGTCCTGCCTTAGTTATAGATAAACTCTGTGAAGAACACGTTTGAAATCTTCCCCTGCACCAGGAAAGAGTTGATGGTGTCCTTGATTTCACTTCTTAAACTGTCTTTACCTTCACGCGAGGAAACTTCCGCATAGGTCTTGCTGGAAAGGATAATAATAATGATATCGCGGATCTGGGCTTTACGCTTTTCCAGCTCTTCCATGACATGGGTGCCGGTCACTTCCAGTTCCATGTTCACCTTGGCCACCTGACGGCCCTTGGAGCCTGCCAGATTCACGATAAAGGTTTCAAGAGGGATCACCTTGCCGATGACTTCTTTTTCTTCAGTAGCCTCTTTATGTTGAGCTTCTGCCTCACCTTTAATGACATGTTCGATTTTAGGCTCTGCCGCCTCTTTTTTACGATTTGAATAGAGCATGAAGCCCACGCCTGCAACGACGAGCATATTAATGACCGCCAAGGCAATAAGTAGTATAGGCTTTTGTCCAGATCCCCCGCTCGGAGCCGACATTGCTTCCGATGCTGCCGCTTTTTCTTCAGCCACTTCATCCTCCATGATGAATGACCACGTAGTGGTCCTATCAAGATTGAAAGCAACAGAGATGCCAACAGGACCCAAGTCCTGTCAGTAAGACTGCGGTCCAACACATTTGATTTCAGGCAATTTTTGCCCCTGTGGTGAATGTTTGCCGGGTAGTAATTCTATGACAGTAGTCAAAGTTTTGGCGCAGAAATTTGACTATTTCGCCAAACAGGCGCCTGCTTAAAGTAAGTTAAATCCATTCAAGGAGGTACTTATGAACAAGGATATCTTCCAGGGAAAAATCAAAGAGATATCTGGCGAACTCCGTAAAAAATGGGGTGCCCTCACCGACGATGACATTCAAAAAACAAAAGGCAATTTGGAGGCCCTGAGCGGATTGGTTCAGCAAAAAATCGGCCTTACCAAAGAGGAAGCCTCCCGTCAGGTGAATGACTTCATGTCAGGGCTGGATAGAAAATTCGCCAGTGGCACGGAAAGAGCCGGCGACAAGGTGAACCAAAAAATCGACAACCTGAAAGATAAGCTGTCACACTAGAACATCCCGACTGTGGTCGAGGAAGGAGCATCTATGGACAAGCAAGCAATAGAAAACAAATTCGGGGACTTTTCCAGTGCCCTGAAACAGAAGTTTGCCGGTCTGAATTTGACCGATGAAGAAATCAAAAAAGCCCTGAAGAACCCTGACGATCTGGTGTCTCTGGTTTCCGCCAAAACCGGTATTTCCAGAGAAGAGGCCGACAAACGGGTTCATCAGGTTATGAGCACGGTCGGAATTGACGACGCCACCGTCAAAGGCTTCATGGAAAAATGGGGCGACAAAGTGGGCGATAAACTGGCTGACATCAAAAACAAACTCAGCCACTAAACCATTAGGTACGGACTTACTTTTGGTTGTGCAAAGGCGTTAGACGCATACGCACTACCAAAAGTAAGTCCGTACCTTTTTGAAGGCCTTTCTGCGGCACTTTTTTGTGTTTTCTTCCTGTCAAAAATCCTGACAGTTTCCATTCTGAGCCAGCCATAATATAACGGGTTTCTATTTAGTAGGAGACCCTATGAAGTTATATATGAATCTGTTGCTAGGTGGACTGATTTGCGCTGCGGGGCTGACAGCCCAGGCCCAATCCTCCGGAAATACCATCACAAAGAAAATCCTCAGCGCCGGAGTTCCTGCAGATGCGCTTTCCCGCCTGAATAAATTCATGTACGAAAATCGCGGCCGCAGCTTCAATCAGGACACTTATGTCTGTGAAGGTAAAGATCCTGCCAGTGTCCGCCCTTGTGAAGAAAATAAACGCAGCCGCAGCAGCAAAACAGTGACGCTGCATAATCCTCAGTATGTGGCGATCGTGGACTATTCAGCACCATCGACTCAGCGGCGTTTCTATTTCATCAATATGCGCACAGGTGATGTACAGAAATACTATACTTCCCATGGTATCGGCAGCGGTGAAGGCAATTACGCTTACAAATTCAGTAACACAAAAGACTCGCGCCAGACCTCTTTGGGTTTCTATCTGACAGGGGATATCTATTCAGGTTCTTACGGTAAGACCCTGCGCATGTATGGTCTGCAAAAATCCAATGACCAGGCTTATAACCGTGACATCGTGGTGCATGGCGCTTGGTATGTCGGTGAGGACTTTATCAATATGAAAAACCCCAAAACGGGGCAACCTTTTGGTCGCCTGGGTTTAAGCTGGGGATGCCCGGCCTTGTCCTTGTCCATGGCGGAAAAGCTGATTCCTTATCTGAAAGGTGGCAGTGTTATTTTTCACTACCACTCTTCCCTGCTGGATGAGGCTCAAAACGGCCGCTTGGTCGTTGGCAACAAACGGAACTAGTTCGTGACCTTTTAGTTGGTGCCTTCACTTAACCGAGGCACCAGCACTTTTTGCATCTCTGCCACCATCGCCGCATTTCCCGCCACAATTGAGTTTTTGTACGGAGTGTACTTGTCACCGCGATAAGTTTGCACAACGCCACCAGCTTCCTCCACCAGCAGAATACCCGCAGCCGCATCCCAAGGCTGGATGTTGCGTTCCCAATAGCCGTCAAACACGCCACGCGCCACCTGTGCAAGGTCGTAGGCCGCAGCCCCCGGGCGGCGAACCCCACGGCACTTGCGAACCATGTCGTCGAAAATACGCAGTTGTTCCGAGATCACGTGTTCGTGTTCAGAAACAAAACCTGTCGCCAACAGACCTTTTTTAAGCTCTGTATTTTTGCTGATGCTCAATGGACGTCCATTGACGAAAGCTCCCTGCCCGCGAATCGCAGTGTAGGTTTCTTTCAGGATCGGAACATCAATCACCGCCAACTGAATCTGACCGTCAATTTCCAACCCCAGACTGATGCAGAAAATCGGAAAGCGGTGAACATAGTTTGTGGTTCCATCCAGTGGGTCCAGTATCCAGCGCCCGTTTGGGCCGGCCTTGCTCCACGCGACGTTGGTCCCGGTTCCGTGAGATGCCGCAAAGGTTTCCTCGCCTAAAAATTCTATTTCCGGAAAATTTTTCTTAAGATGCTCTGCAATGACTCTTTCTGATTCTTTATCGGCTTCACTTACAAGACCTGCTTGGAATTTTTCTTCCACGTGCTCTAAGTTACCGAAATAATTGAGAAGCACTTCACGCCCCAGGCTCACAGCCTTGATAGCTTGACCTAAGACCTGCTTCCAATCCCTTGATTTTACGCTGTTTTCCACGCTTTCCCCTTTGGGCCGGACCCTTGGATGATTGACCAGTTTGGCGGATTAACGCTAACATGTTTGAAGGGCCAAAGGAAGGGCCCGAAACTTAAGCATTCAAGCGGGTTTAAAAATTATGAGGATTGAAAAAATGGGTTCTAAAATGGATGTCGTGGTAAAACTAACATTAGTTTTCTCTATCTCTTTGTTGTCTTTCTCTATCGGTATTTTTGCCGGCAAAAAGTATAGTGACAACCAACACGCTCTTTCCGCTCTAGAGCCGCAAAAGACTTCCCATACAGCTGAACGTGACGTGGCATCTGTGCCATCTCAGGAGCCTGCAACTGAAGGCAAAGTGGGCGCGATGACTGATGAAGAAATCGCCAAGCTTGCTGAAGAATTTGTTGCTGATGAAACAACTCCAATCGCAGCGGGTGAAGCAACAGCACCTGCAACTGAAGACCATCATGCTGATGTAGCTGAAAGCAAAACTGAAACAAACGTGGAACCAAAAGATCCACACAAACCAATGCCGATTAAAGCAGATAAAACTCCGGTGACTCAGAATCACGAACCATCCGAAGCCGCTAAAACTGTGGCTGCTGGCAAGTCCCCGGCATCTTTGGAAGCTGTCGATAAAAAAGTGGCTGCGAAAGAAGACCGTCTGCCGTCCTCGTTACCAAAAGACGTAGCGCAGTTCGCAGTGGGTAAATTCACTGTGCAAGTGGCTTCTTACGCTGACGAAGGTGAAGCGCAGAAAATGGCTTCTGACCTTAAAAACAAAGGCTACAGCGCCTTCTACGTTCCGGCGAATATCAAAGGCAAAACCTGGTTCCGCGTCAGTGTTGGTCAATTCGCCACACAAAAAGAAGCTCAAGCTTATCGTACAGAGCTTGTAACGAAAGCCAAAGTTGGCTCTGCAATTGTTCAGAAAATCACTGAATAGTTTTTAGTACCGCTTTTAAAATTCCTTAAAGAAGCCTCGCCACAAGCGGGGCTTTTTTATTTTATAAAGGCAGGACTAAGCCCAGGCGCAGGGCAACGCCAAAGACAGGATTGGGATCGAAGTCAGGGCCCATCAAAGCCCGCCCCTCCAAAGCCGCAGAAACACCGCCATAATGGCCGGTCATGAACAACTCAAGCCCGGCAGCAGCTCCGCCCATCACTTTCATTCCGGTCTTGTCACTGCGGGAGGAACCCATAAAGGTCGTAATCACTTCTTCCTCATAACCACCCACACCCGCGCCCAGATACACAATGCCGCGCATGTGTTCATCCGTCCCAGCCACCAGGTTGTAACGACCCCACATCAGCAGATCCTGATGTTTGCGTTCGACGGAAGATGTGCCATTGCCACTTTCATCAGAAAAGTGACTGTATTCAAACAGCACGCTGTAACGGCTGCGATGATAGCCCAGCCCGAAATTGACCGGCTGACGGCTTTCAAGATCCTGGGAATTGCCACGCTCGTAGCGCATTTCATAGGTCAACGGATACAGGGCCAGCAACGACACGGGGTCTTCGGCTTTGATCTTCATACGGGATTCCTGAGCCCCGGCGCCCCACGATACTGTCAGAATTAAAAATGCGATAAGAAGTTTCATTACATGACTTCCTGGGCACTGACTGTGTTGGCTTCAAGACTCAATCCATCCGCGTTCTTTTTGCAGGAATAGCGTGTGTTGGCTTCATCGGTGGAAACATTGATCACGCCAGCCAGAAACTCACATTCCGCCGGTTTCATTTCCGAAAGTTCTTTGGCAAAACTCATGACATACTTTTCAGCGCGATAGTACGGAGTTTCACTTTCAACCAGTTCCGTTTTCAGAGTGCTTAGGGTGCGCAGAATGACTTTGGCCACTTCTTTGCGAGCAACCAGGGATTCCAAGCCACGTTCTTTGGCTGAAACTTCCGTAAAGCTTTTCAGCATGCGGGAAAACTGCGTGCCGATAACATAAGCGTAACCTGTCACATAGCTTTCAAATTTTTTGGAGTCGCCAGCTTTGTAAAATACCTGAATGCTGTTTTTAACTGTGCCTGCACTTGGCAGTTCATAAGTCGCAAAAATCCCGTCCACGTTCATGGAGCGATTCATTTTTTCTTTCGGCAGCGACTGGGCGATGAAGTCAGGATTTCCGGTGTACATCCAGCCCCAGTAATCTGCCAGGCCTTCGTTCAAACCACGAAGCATGGCCTGACGATAGTATTTTTGCAAATCCGCCTCTTCCAGATCGGCGCCTTCGATGTCAGATGGCTTCAGACGGCCCCGTGCTGCCAGATTTTCAGCCACAATCGGAGCTCCAACGAAATCTTCCAGAGTGTGCGCGGTGGCTTTGGATTCTGCCGTGTTTTTAATAACAACTTTGTAGAACAGAGAATGGAAGTGTTCGTGCGCCAGAATACCGCCGTTGATTGCAATCGGAAGACCGGCTTGATTGTATGGCACCACCAGCATGGAATCCGTGTCACCGTCATAGTAGGCATTATTATTCTGCCCACCTTTAACACGAACGCCGACACCCACATCACGTGGCCAAGTGTTAATACCACCAGCCCCCAGTTCATCATCCAACTGGGCCAAACGCTGCGTGTGTGCATAGATTGCCACAAGCTGCTGGGTCATTTCGTTGGCAGGAATAAACTCGCCTTCTTGATTTTTGATAAAACGACTGACCGCCGGGCGGCCTGTAAGTTTACCCTTCACAATGCGAGGACTCATAAAGAAGCGGACAAATTTTCCGGAAACGGTTTGCAGATCTGTGATCCCACGCAAATCCACTGTTTGCAGAGCATAACCGGACTTGGAGTCCGACTGCGGAGCCAGAACCCGGACTGTCCCTTTTTCCTCGGCCGTTTCTGACTGAGGAGCGCAGGCACTCAATGTCCCTACAGCTAAAATTGTTGCGGTGATCCGGCTAAAAACGCGCTTCACAAAGTCCTCTCTAAGCTCTATAAACGGGAGGGTTCTCTCGCTCACTTGACCTATTGCGTTATAGTTATAGTGAAAAAACTCCAAAACCTCAATAAAAACTTAGAGATAGACAAACTTTGTCAGTCTCACTACAAGTTTGACAGCCCCCAGAACGCAGGTGAAGGAAGCCGCCATGGATGTACTTGATTTTGTTACAAAAAATCTGAACCCCGCCCAGAAGGATGCCGTTGAAACTCTGGAAGGCCCTTTGCTTATTCTTGCCGGTGCTGGTTCTGGCAAAACCCGGGTGCTGACCCATCGTATGGCCAATATCATCGGCCAAGGGGTCGCGGCCCCGGATGAGATCCTTTGCGTGACCTTCACCAATAAGGCTGCCAAAGAGATGGAACACCGTATTTACAAGATTCTGTCTGATATGGGTGCCATTGTTCATTCCCAGCTTTGGATCAGCACTTTCCACAGTTTCTGCGTGCGCGTTTTACGCCAGCATATCACTTTGCTCGACTACAAACCTTTCTTCGGAATCTATGATTCTTCCGATCAGCTGAGCCAGATCAAGAAGGTCATGACAGCTCTGGATATCAACGACAAGATGTATCCGGCCAAGAGTTTTCAAAGCCGTATTAGTAGCGCAAAGATGATGGGGCTTTCCCCGGAAGGACTGGAGAAATCCTCCAAACGCCTGATGGATCAAAAGACCGTGCAGGTTTACAAGGCCTATGAAAACGAGATGAAGAAGGCCAACAGTCTGGACTTCGATGATCTGCTGTTAAAGACCTACGACCTTTTCCGCATGTATCCGGATGTGTTGCAGATGTATCAGAAAAAGTTCCGCTACATCATGGTGGATGAATATCAGGACACCAATCACATTCAGTACCTGCTGGTGCAAATGCTGGCGTCTGCTCACCGCAATCTTTGTGTGGTCGGTGACGAGGATCAATCGATCTACAGTTGGCGTGGTGCGGATATTAAAAACATTCTGGATTTTGAAAAAGACTTCCGCGACGCCAAGGTGGTGAAGCTGGAGGAAAACTATCGTTCTTCCGCAAATATCGTGAATGGCGCCACGGCGGTTATTAAAAACAACTCGCAACGCAAAGACAAAACTCTTTTCACGTCCAATGATGCGGGTGATTTGATTCACGTGCGCGAGGAAAAAAACGAATACGAAGAAGGCCGCTTCGTGGCCAAGACCATTCAGTCCATGATGAACGAAGGCGAAGGGTCTTATAACGATTATGCGATCTTCTATCGCACCAATGCCCAGTCCCGCGTGTTGGAAGAACAGCTTCGTACCATGGGCATTCCATACCGTCTGGTCGGTGGTGTGCGCTTCTATGAGCGTATGGAGATCAAGGACATGCTTTCTTACATGAAGCTGTCCATCAATCCGGCGGACGATATTGCTTTGAAACGTATCATCAATGTTCCGGCCCGCGGTATCGGCAAAACCACTATCGAAAAAATTGAAGAATACGCAGCTCAAAAAAACATCAGCATGTTCGAGGCCGCTTTCAAAGCCTGTGACGAACGTATCTTCAATGCGGGAACAACCGGAAAAATCCGTCGCTTCCTGGAATTGATGACTGAGCTTCAGACGAATGCCAAAGACTTCAAACTGGTGGACTTCTACCACATCGTTCTGGATCGCACCGAATATCTGGCGGCCCTGAAGAAGGATGAATCCCCAGAAGCTCAGGCGCGTATTGAGAACTTGGAAGAATTGGACAATGCCATTGCTCAATTTGCCAAAGAGCGTGGAGAAGAATCCACCCTGACCAGCTTCCTTGAAGAGATGGCCCTGGTGAATGATGTGGATTCCTTGG
This sequence comes from Bdellovibrio bacteriovorus, assembly GCF_025558485.1. Classification (GTDB taxonomy): domain Bacteria; phylum Bdellovibrionota; class Bdellovibrionia; order Bdellovibrionales; family Bdellovibrionaceae; genus Bdellovibrio; species Bdellovibrio bacteriovorus_G. The sequence goes on along the minus strand of NZ_CP102930.1, from coordinate 2,995,907 downwards.
ATCAGGAACAGAACTCTGTCACGATGATGACTTTGCATATTTCCAAAGGTTTGGAATATCCCTATGTCTTTGTGGTGGGGTTGGAAGAAAACTTATTCCCAAGTGCTCGCAGTGCTGAAAGTGACAGCGAAGAAGACGTCGAGGAAGAACGCCGCCTGGCTTATGTCGGCATGACCCGCGCGCGCCAAAAACTGTGGCTGACTTATGCAAAAATGCGCCGTGTATGGGGGCAGGAACAATTCAATCCTCCTTCCAGATTTATCAAAGAAATCCCGCAGAACCTGATCGACTTTAAAACTTCAGCGGAAGCTCCCCGCTTCGTTTCCCGTTATGGCTCAAGTTCATACGATTCAGACTTTGGCGGTGGTGCTGGCAAATGGGGTAATACTGGCGGCGGAGGCTATGAGCGCAACAAGGCTCGCAGCCAAAGCTATGATGATGTGCAGGACTTCCCGGATTACGACGGTGATGGATCTTCTGGCAGCGCACCGTTTTCAAAAGGTATGCGCGTCAGACATCCCACCTTTGGTGTCGGCACTATTTATGCGACGGAGGGAACTGGCGAAAACTTCAAGGTCAGCGTCATGTTCACTGACAATACCGTTAAGAAGTTTGTCGTGAAATACGCCCGACTGGAGCGCGTCTAAGCGCGTTTTGTGTTGCCAAAAACTTGAATCCTGACAGACTTCTTTGGCGTACAAACTAAAGGAGTCTTTAATGAAAAAACTAATCGTGGCTTTGTGCCTTCTTTCCTCTTCCGTATCTTTTGCGGCTAGAAATGTTGCTTCTTATTCCGGAAAAACTGCCAGCATCAACCTGGGCATGTCCAGCTCTGCTTTGAACATCGGTGGCAGAATGGAATTCGACAACGATCAGGGTGCTTTGGGTGCTTACATCTTCCTGCAAACTGAAAAGAAAGATGCAGGCGTTCCACAAGTTCTGACTTTCGGTGCTCACTCCATGCTAAGACTTGTTGAATCCACAAATGCGACGGCTTATCTGGCTCCGGGTTTTGGTATCTCCATGATCAAAATGGACGGTATGGATGATAAAACCGTTGTGGGTCCAAGCTTCCGTTACGGCGGTCAGTTGAAACTTCCAAACGGCGCGGGTGCTTTGGGTCTTGAGCGCCTTGAAGCATGGAACTGGTTCGACAGTGACTCTGCCTCCAGCGTGGCGTTCACGTCTGTGGTTTATTCTTTCAATTTCTAATTGTCAGAATCTGATTTGAAAATAAAAAAGGGGATCTCAAACGAGATCCCCTTTTTCGTTAACGGAGTTTCGACTAGCCAATCAGCTTCAGCGCCAATTGATTTGCCTGATTTGCTTGCGACAGAACCGAAGTGCCTGCCTGCAATAAAATATTATTTCTAACCATCTCACTGGAAACCGCCGCCACGTCAGTGTCACGAATTCGACTGTTGGCCGCAGACAGGTTTTCCTGAGTCACGCCCAGATTATCCACCGTTGACGTCAGACGATTCTGCAAGGCTCCCAGATAAGCCCGGGTGCCACTGACATTTGTCTGCGCATCATCCAGTCTTTGCAATGCTGTTTGGGCTCCTTCTTTCGTGGAATAATCCAAACCTTCAAGCCCCAGTGCATCCAAAGTAGCGGCATGTTTTCCCGCCTCAAAAGAAATTCGGTCTGCAAAAGGATCGTTGCCGATGCCCACCTGAAAATCAAAATTCGGTGCCGAGCCATCCAAAAGCTTGGTTGTTCCCCATGTTGTGGACTTCGCAATTCTTTGCATTTCACTGGTCAACTGCTGCACCTCTTTGTTCAGCATACCACGCTCGGTTTCACCCACAGTATCGGATGCCGCCTGAATGCCCAGTTCGCGCAGACGCACGATGATGTTGCCAACTTCGTTCAAACCGCCTTCGGCCGTTTGAATCATCGAAATACCATCATTGGCATTACGCTGAGCCTGTGCCGCAGAACGAATCTGCGCCTTTAGGCCTTCAGAAATCGCCAGACCCGCAGCATCGTCCGCAGCCTTGTTAATACGACTTCCTGAAGCGAGTTTCGCCATCGAATCGTTAACGACCCTTTGCGCACCCACCAGGTTTCTTTGTGCATTGAGTGCCGCAATGTTGGTTGTTACTCTCATTCCCATTTCTTATCCCTCGATTGTTCCATACAAAACTTTTCGGGAGTTCAGCACAGTACTTCACAAGACTATTGAATGAATTTTACCAGTCGTTAACAATATCTCTCCTCTGCAAAGGGCCAAGTATTCCACGAAAATTTGTTTTCTTTCCCGGAAAAATACATCAACCTGTCTCATACCGAGAAGGAGTCTTTGATGAAATCTTTCATGCTAATGTCTGCGCTTGCGCTGACCTTGATATCTTGTGCATCCAAAACCACCAAAACCAAGACCGTCGATGAGGCCGGAGCCTTTATCGCAGGTTACATTGAAAGACACAATATTCCGGCGGCCTCCCTGGCCATTTCCCACAACGGACACATCGTGCTGCAAAAAGGATACGGATACGCTGATGTCGAAATGAAAATGGCACCAGCTCCGAACACGGTCTTCCGCATCGCCAGTGTAAGTAAACCCATCACGGCAGTGGCTGTCTTTAAGTTATTGGAAGATTCAGACAGGGATCTGCAAACAGCTTTGGACAAACCCGTCTTTGGAAAAAATGGATACCTGCCGCAATATAAAAAGATCAAGGACGCCCGTATTCTGAAAATCACTTTGCGGGACCTTCTTCAACATACAGGGGGCTGGAATTCTGAATCCTATGATCCACAGTACGATGTTTATCATATCGCGAAGAAGATGAAGACCGCCGTTCCTGCTTCCGGTGATACCGTGATTCGCTATGTGCTTCAGTATAAGAAATTAGACGTCGATCCGGGCAAAGAATATCACTACTCGAATCTGGGCTATAATATTCTGGCCCGCGTGATCGAATCGTTAAGTAAAATGCCTTACGAACAATACGTACAGGAAAAAATCTTTGCCCCCATTGGTATTGTGGATATGAAAATTGCCGGCAATACATTAAAAGACCGCCTGCCATTGGAAGCTCGCTATTACGATGACCCAAGATATCCGCAGCCTATCTCTGTTTTCGACAACAAAACCAAAGGACCACAGGCTTACAATGGCTTTGCCTTCCACACTATGGATGGCCATGGCGGCTGGCTGGCTACACCAACAGATCTGGTGAAATTTGCTGATGCCGTCACTCCGGGGGCTGGGAAAGTTCAGTTGCTAAAACCTGAAACCATCAAGGTGATGACAACGGCCAATCCGGCAACAGGAAATCCCACGGCCTCTTTGGGTTGGGTTTCCACTGAAGACGGAAAATCCATTGCACATGCCGGAGCTTTGGAAACCAGCACGCTTTCCTATTTGAATCGCCGTTCAGATGGAACCACCTGGGCTGTGATCTTCAATCGACTGCCAGTAAAGGATCTTGCTGATATTGGTGTTCTTGCCCAGGACCTGATGTCAGGAATGGATCAGGCTTTACATGATTTTAAGTGAGCCCACTCTGCTTCGTACAAAGAAGCATCAGGTTTGCGAATTTTTTCCGGAGCAGGGCTGATATACTCGGCCTTGACTCCATCCCACCCGACATAATGACGAGTGCGCCCTTCCTGCCCCACTTCAAAGTTCGGAACAAGATAAGTTTTGCCACCGCCATTGGGGATATCCAAGGACAGATTCGGCATTGCCAAACCTGACAAATGCCCCCACAGCTCTTTTTGGATTTCCAAAGAATCTTCCACAGAGGTTCGCAAATGATCCGTGCCTTGTGATGGGTCACACTGGAACATGTAATAAGGCTTCACACGCAAGTAAAGTAAACGACGGTTCAGGGCCTGCACCAGTGCCGGATGATTGTTAATTCCGTTTAGCAAAACCATCTGGTTCATCACGGGAATGCCGTTATCCACAAGTCTTTCCAGAGCTTCAACTGCCTCTGCGGTCAATTCCGCCGGATGATTGAAGTGGGACATCAGGAAAACAGGCTTATGCTTTTTTATAATCTGCACCAGGTCGTCCGTAATGCGCATCGGGCACACCACCGGCATACGTGAACCAATACGAATAATTTCGACATGTTCAATCGCACGCAGATCCGTTAGAACGCGATCCAGTTGCTTGTCACTGACTGTCAGCGGATCACCACCGGACAGAATCACCTCGCGCAAACCTGTGTGCGCACGAATATACGCCAAGGCCTGTTCGTATTCTTCAATGCGAATAAAGGCCTGTTCTTGCCCGGTGAAGTGTTTGCGTGTGCAGAAACGACAGTACACGCTGCAAATATCAGTGATCAGAAAAAGCACGCGATCTGAATAGCGGTGAATCAAACGTGGCGCCGCCTTATTCACACGCTCACCCAAAGGGTCCAGCATCTGCTGATCACCCTCTTCGATTTCAAAGCGGTGTGGCATCAGAATCTGGCGCAAGGACTGCCCGTCCGGACTCTGCCGGGCAAGACTTGCATAGTAAGGAGTCGTGCGAACATTGAAGAGTTCTTTCCCATCCACAAAAGCGGCTTTTTCGTCTTCGCTCAAATCGAAGTGAGCCGCAAAGTCGTCCTGTGTTTTAAGTGAATGACGAAGCTGCCAAGTCCAATTATTCCAATCGGATTCAGCTATGGATTCAGGGCGTGGGCTTCGTGGGAAATGAAACTTCATGGCTGTTTTATGAAGGAAATGGTCCTATTTAGCAAGAAGAAGGCCCCTATCCATGGCAAAAAGTGACTGAAAGGGGCTCTTTTGAGGTCTTTCTGCCCACATCCCCGTGGCTTGTTTAACTATCTGAAAATCCGCAGGTTTTTATCATTCTCAGGGTGGGACACCACAAGTTCTACAGCCCCCGCCCGACAAAGCGCCATTCTCAACATGAGAACCTTTAGATATTCCACGCGTTTAGGGCCTCTGGCACAGACACCCGGTTTTGGCCCGGCCTTCGCTTTACATCTGTGTAGATAAAAGGGACTGGATGTTCCCTTCACACAGGAGGACTTATGAAATTCACATACCCACAAAAGAAATGGGTTCTGACAACGGCCTTGTTGGCTGTTTTAGGTGTTAATGTATCTTTAAACTCTCACTCTGACGGGATTGCTTCTGCAGACTTCGCTTCCACAAGCGGTGATCTAATGGAAAGCAAGGTTTACACCGCTGATGGTGTCATGCCCGTTAAATACATTGATAATGGGGATGAGGAAGTCCTTGCCCTGGTTCCAAAGAAAACAACTGAAGGTAAAATCTGCGAAGGCAAATGCGGATACGACACCATTACTTTGAGTGTTAAAAACAAATCCGATATCGACTCTTTAAATGTGGAGCTGATGAAGCAACTTGCCAAAGACTCTGCGGCTACGAAAAAGAAAGTCGTAAAGAAAGAGGAAGTTGAAGAAGAGGATGCGGTTGAGGAAAAGGAAGAAGTTGTCGTAAAAAAGAAAATCGACTATTTCGCTAGCATCCGCAGAGATTGCGGTTCCAACGAAACTGATTCCGAAAAACTATCCTGTTACTCTGACCGCCTGCCAGATCTTCTTTCTGAGAAAAAGAAAATCACCACTGCTGACGCCAATCAGTTCTTCAGCAAGGAAGTCCAGCCAGCTCTGTTGCGTAATCTTTCCGATGCCAGACAGGCAGCTTACATTGCGTCCCTGAGACAGCAACTGGGCTACACGGTTCCAAACACTGAAGATAATAGAGCAGCCATCCTGGAAGCACAGGACAGCCTGGATAACACCTTGAATAATCTGGAATCATTTATCGCTAAGATTCCTTCCGGATTTGAAAGCATCCGTCAAAAGGTCTTTATTGCTCAGGCTGAAGTTCTAAAATATGAAGCGACACTGGCTCAGGAAACTGCGAACAAAGCCAAGACGGCAACAGACGTAAATCAAAAAGGTGCTTTACTTCAAGAAGCAGACTCCCGCCTTGTCGGAACTCGACTGTTGGCGGATCGCTTGGTCTATACAAGTAACCAAGGTCTTAGCGACGGTAGGTATGCTGACAAACTGACTCAGACCAATGTTAAATCCTATCAGGAATATCTGTCTCAAAATATCCTGACTGCGATGGGACTTCTGGGTGGAACTACAGCTTTGCCAGCTCAGGTGACTGTGCCAGGCATTGATTTGAGCGCTCGCTTGCAGACTCCAGGTCGCGGTGCGAATATCGGCACAATCCCGGGCGTAACTCCGGTACAAAACTCTCAGATTGGTGTGATTCCTCAACAAGGGACAACAACAGCTCCGACTGCAACGAATCCAGTTTCTTCCAGAACTGGTGCGACAACACTGTCAGCCCCTCTGACTACAAGCGGTGGCGTGTCTTTCGGTGCACCTCGCGATGCTACAGCAGAAGCTTTGCAAATGAGACAACAGATTCGCGGTCGTCAGTAATAACCACCACGAACGAATAACTGAAAAGATCCTCCGAAGGGCCCACGATGGGCCCTTTTTTCTTTTTAGCGCATCATCACACGCAGGCGAACGGGTTCACGCGGACGCAGAGTGGACAGGTACATTCTGACATAGCGGACTTTGGATTTTTGGAACATATCGGATTGCTGCATTCCGAAGCGATAGTCCCCTTCCAAACGCCAGGCAGGCAGAGACCAACCGTTTTCGGTGATCACCTCGGCTCGCTGAATGCGGGCCCCACCCGGGTTCATAACTTGAACCATGATTTCCTGATATTCGACTTTGCTTTTGCGCAGAACGATCTGTTGATACACAGGATAATCGGCAAAGATAGTTTCATAAGCAACCTCGGTCCAAGCCTGAGCGGACGAGACAAACCCCGAAACGACTAGAAATACCGCCGATAAAGCAAAACTTTTCATGAAGAGCCTCCTGAAATTCTGATCTTACAAAGATCCCGGAGGTTGTCTAGATTGTTTTAAGGCAAAAAAAATCCCGGGGGACTTTCGCCCCCCGGGCCCTGCTCACCACCAAACAAGATGTTTCAAGTAGTCATCAAGCTGTCGTACAAGTTGCAATCGTGCTGTAATCAAAAGCTGATGGCGGCTTTAGATGCAAATCCAAATGTAAACCCGTTATCCTCAAAAGCTGATGGCGGCTTTAGATGCAAATCCAAATGTAAACCCGTTATCCAGGTCTCCTCCTGCACCGGTGCCATTTTTCCATGCTTCACCCGGGAACAGAAGTCCGACCTGATTCACCCACTGAATTCTATCACTGTGTTTGTAAACCACGTCGATATCCCATTCTAGGCCCAGATCTTTTGAAGAATCAACAGAAGAATTTTGGGTTTGCATCAATTGTGCATACACCAACGTGTTACGAAGATCGATTCTTTCGGACCAAGCATAGTTCACGGACGGAGCAAAGTAGATCGTGTTGCTGATGGATTCATCATCGGCAGAATCACCGATACTTCTTGTACCATCTTTAACCACATTGGTATTCAGGAAATCCTGACCACCCAAACGGTGGTTGAAAAGAAGCATGGCCACGTCATAGTTGCGGTTGAAGGCATATCCACCAAAGTCATTGGAAGAATCATTCCCTGTCGCCATACCCAAACGCACTCTGTAGTCCCATTTGGATTCTTTAGCCGGAACATTGAATTCCATCGCCAGACCGTAGCCGTTCAAACCAATGTCTTTCGTGCCATTTGTCACACCTGTTTCCCCAGATTGGAAGCCGGCTTCAAACTTAAAGTCGAAAGAATCAAATCCACGACCCAATACAAAGTTCGTTCTTTGAATGTTCGTATTGGAGTTAGCACCATCTCCACCATAGGCCGCGATCTGAGCCGCAGAATAATTCACAGCCTCTTTCACACCCTTGGTAGTTTCCTGATAGATACCAAGAAGAGACTTGTTTTCTTCGCTTTCATATTGAAGCTGGAAACCCATAGTCGTTACAGAACCACCCTGACCGAAGCCCGTGGACTGCTTGCGACCCAAAGACGGCATAAAGAACCAGTCACCCACAACGATTTTGTAAGCAACCATGTCACGTGTATCATACCAGTGATCAAACATGCCCTTGCCAGAGCTGTAAGTCATACCCAAACCAAAATCAAACGGCGCGCGACCCACAATCAAAGCACCATATTCCTGATTCACAGTCAGATACAACTGGCTGACTTTAACATCTGTGGAGCCTTGATTATTGGTATTACCTTGCGCACCTGTGTTCAAACCCCAGATGTCACCCAATTGAGAATTTGGATAAGCCTGGCTGTTTAAAATATCAAAACGGGAAACAACATTCACACCGTCAGCCGCGACAACTTTCGGGCTCAGGTAAAGATAGTTGGTGCCGTAAGCTTTTCTTTCTGTCGGAGTCCCCAAAGACGGACGATCCACCTCGGTCCATTCAAAACGGTAGCCCCCGCTCCAGTCCAAAGACATCGCATGAGCCGCTGGGGACAAAAGTGCCACAGAAAGACCCAATGCTTTCAGAAGATTCTTGTTCAACATTTTCATTCCTTTACTTAGAGACCACGCCCATCACATCGCCTTCGCGCAGAATGATGAGGTCTTCGTTTTGAATTTTGATTTTAGTGCCCGCATATTCAGAAAACACGACTTTGTCGCCCACCTGAACATCCATCGGACGCAAATGGCCCTTTTTGCTGATATGACCACGTCCCGCCGCAACAACATATCCCTGCAAATTGCCGGAAGTGTCCGCTACGGAGTCAGGGATGTACAAACCACCCGCTGTCATTTTCTCGGCCCCGGAAACCTGAACAATCAAACGATCATCCAACGGAGTCACAAAATCACTAAGATCCAGCTTTTTTGCCGGAGCCGTGTCTTTAATCAAATGAGCCGTTGGCATAGCAACAGCCTTTGGAGCCGGGGTCTTCTTGACGGCCGCCTTCTTGGCTGGAGCTTTTTTAACGACAGCTTTTTTCGGCGCCACCTTCTTTGTCGCAACCTTCTTCACAGCCGCTTTTTTTGCAGGTTTTTTAGCCGCTGGCTTCTTGGCAACAGACTTCTTCGCTGCGGCCTTTTTGGGTGCCGCTTTTTTGGTTGCAGATGATTTTTTAACTGGAGCTTTTTTGGAAGGCGTCTTTTTAACGGCCTTTTTTACATTGGCTTTTTTTGCAGAAGATTTCTTCTTAGCCACAAACAATCCTTTCACAAAGGCAACTTAATGAAAAACATTTCAAAGGTTGTTCAGCAAGTGAGTTTCGTACTACGCTGTTATCTATGTTGCGATCACGATTAAAGACTATTTTATTGGCTTTTACAATCCTTCTGACGCTTGTAATCATCTGCGGGCTTGGGATTGGCGTCTATTCCTACTTTGCTCTGGAGAAGGAACTTGTCTCCAAACTGGAGTCCAAGAAGTTCATTGTTCCGACAGAATTCTATGCGGCTCCGCCCACGTTTCAGACACAAAGTTTGATTCAGATTTCTGACGTTGAAAAACAACTTCTGCGCCAGAACTACCGCCGCCGCGAGTTCGATCAAAGAATTCTTCCCGGGGATTACTTCATTGCCACTCGCGACCAGTGTGCCGCCCGCCTGCAAGTCGGGCTTGATGACAATCAGGAGGCCTGCATTGGCTGGGTCACTCAGGATACGGCGACGCAAAACAGTGACAGCTCTCTACAGATTCTGGTGATCCAGAAGGACCGCCTGATTTCGCGCATCTTTAAGGGTGCGCCGTTCGTTGAAGTCACCGAAGCGCTCAGCGAAGCCCCCCTTCTTGCCCAATATATCGGCAACGAACCGCTGATGCAGAGAACAGTCAGCCTGGGTGAAGTTCCCCCGATGTGCTCCAATGCCATCATGTCCATCGAAGACGCCCAATTTCTGGAACATGGCGGAGTCAGCATCAAAGGCATCTTCCGGGCTTTGGTAAAAAATATCACCACGGGCCGCAAAGCTCAGGGCGGCAGTACCATTACCCAACAGTTGGTAAAAAACTACTTCCTGACCAGCGAGCGCACCTTAAAAAGAAAATATCAGGAATTCATCATGTCCATTTTGCTGGAATCACGTTTCAGCAAAGACCAGATTCTGGAAACCTATCTGAACATCATTTATCTGGGACAAAATGGAGCTTTCCAGGTTCGTGGCTACGGAGCCGCCGCCCGCTATTACTTCGGCAAAGAACTGACAGATCTGAACATCAGCGAATGTGCCCTGATGGCCGCCATCGTCAACAGTCCGGGTTTGTACAATCCATTCAAAAAACCCGTCAATGCGGAACGCCGTCGTCATCTGGTTTTGGATAAGATGAAAGGCTTTGATTACATTTCCGATGAACAGTTCAACGAAGCTGACCGCCAGCCTTTGCCAAGTGCTCCGCGCAGTATTGCCTCTGAAACAGCACCGTACTATCTGGATGCTGTCCGTAAACAACTTAGCAGTCAGGGTCTGAATCCAGACGGGCTTAGAATCTACACCGCGTTGGATCTTGAAGCTCAGGAGGTTGCACAGGATTCCCTGCGCAATCATCTGGAAAATCTTGAAAAGTCCAACAAACACATTTCCGGACTGAAAGCCAAGGGCAATGTTCTGGAAGGCAGCGTTCTGGTCGGCAACAACAAAACCGGGCTGGTCAGCGTAGTGGTCGGCGGACGAAACTTCCGCATGACTCAGTTTAATCGTGCCATTGATGGACATCGCCAGATCGGCTCCATCATGAAGCCGTTCGTCTATCTGACCGCCTTGATGAACAATAACGCGGAAACCGGTCAGCCTTACACCCCCATCACCCTGCTGAACGATGAAAAGTTCACGTACAAATATGAAGGTCAAGCATGGTCACCGGACAACTATGGCAAAAAATATTTCGGCTCCGTTCCGATGTTCTATGCTTTGAAAAACTCTCTCAATGCAGCAACAGCTTCTTTGGGATTGGCTGTGGGACTGGGAAATATCATTGATGTGACTCACGCTATGGGTGTGACTTCCGAACTGAAATCTTTCCCAGCCATGACTTTAGGGGCCTTTGAAATGTATCCCCGTGAAGTCCTGCAAAGCTATATGAGTCTGGCGGCAATGGGACAAAAGCCGGCTCTTTCCTTTATTCGCCGTGCCCTGAATGCTGACGGGCAGGAAGTATTTATTCACGACCCGCGCCTCACACCCACGGTTGATCCGGTGGCAGTGGCAAGCCTTGTCAGCATGATGAAACAGACTGTTTTATCAGGAACGGCCCGTTCTATCACACTTAATGGTTTCTTTAATCCTGCTGCGGGTAAAACAGGAACCACCAGTGACAACAAGGATGCCTGGTTTGCAGGTTTCACCCCGTACATCACCACGGTTGTGTGGGTGGGGTACGACAACAACCTGCCGCACAAGCTGACTGGCTCCAACGGGGCTGTCCCGGTATGGACTCAGTTTATGAAAAAGATGGGCACCCGCTTCCCGGCCGATGATTTCCCTTGGCCGGAAAATACTGAAAAAATCACGCTGGATCAGCAAACGCTGGAATCCCTGAATGCCTACAAAGAAGGTGATCCTACGCAAGTGGAGCTCATTTTTGACAAGGCCAAAGCTCCGGACCTTTGAACGGAAGTTTTCTTTTTACAACCGGATCGAACTCCTTCCTCTGATAAGCTCTAAGGAGGGAGTTTACAAAAAAACCGGGTCCCCCATCTTGATTCTCTGCCTCTGAAGAACTCGCAAACAAAAACATTTCATGAACAGAATGCTGGCTGTTTTGTGCCTTGGATTTCTGGGTTTAACCGGTTGCAATCAACTTGGACTGGCTTTCCGCTGGGCTGACACTTATATCGCTTCAAAAGTTGATGACTATTTTGATATATCCTCAAAACAAAGTGCCTCTTTAAAAGACGGTATCAAGAAGGATCTGAACGAACTTAAATCAGATCTGCTTCCCCAATGGGTCGCCCGCTTTCGCAGCATCCAGTCCGAAGTTCAAAAAGGAAACCTGAATCCCGAACGCACGCAGTTCTATTTTGACCTGTTCATGAAGGATATTGAGCATATCAACGGCAGATTCTCTGACACCGCCAATGTGTTTATTTCCAACACCAACAATCAACAGTTGGACTTTTTCGCCAAAGCCTTCCAGAAGAAAACCCGGGAGGACCTTCAAAAGTTTCAAAAGACAGTGCAATACCAAAAAGAAATGCGTGGAAAATATCTGGAATACTTCAAGATGTTTCTGGGGTCCCTTAACAACGATCAGCAGAAAATGATCGAGGCGCATCTGGCGGAATCCCCCTTTCCCGGAGAACTAAAGGCCCGCAACAAAGTCCATATCATTTCATTATACCTTCAGGGGAACAAGTCGGCGGAGGCCCGCCGGGATTTTTTAAAGCAGTACTACAACGACCCGGCCGCACTTAATCTGCCCGAGTACCAGTCCGCCTATCAGAAATATCAGGGTCAGTTAAAAAAACTGGTGATACAAATGATGGCCACCATCACCGACAAACAGAAAAAGAATCTTATTGAAAACCTGAACGAAAAGACCGCTCAGCTCGAGCGCATTGCCAAAGCGGGATAAGCTCCCGCTTAGATTTTGATTTCCAGTCCTTCGTGGGCGAAATCCCACTCCACCTCTGGCAGAACGCCGCGGTTGGCAGAGGCAAAACGCTGACGGGATTCATAGTATTCCTTGGTCTGGCGTTTTAATTCCAGCACATGTTCAATACGCGCCCCCGGATCATGATGGGCAAACAGCACCTTCTGAATTCCTTCACGAAGTGCGATATCCAGCCCCACTTGCGCGGCACTGTGCCCCCAGTTGGCCTTTTCAGCCAGCTCCGGAAGAGTGTACTGAGCATCAAAATACATCAAATTCACATTCTGATAAAGCGGCAGATCCTCGCCCAGCTCTTCGCGGGTGATGCGAGTGCCTTCTGTATCCACACAATGAGCATAGGCTTTTCCACCGGCTTCCACCTTCAGACCCCAGCACGGATCAGGATGATCCAGCTTAAATGGCGTCAAAGTCATATCGTCCAGTTGCACGGGCTTGCGCGGCTCCATCACATGGAAGAAAATCTTGGCCTTCAAGGCTTCAAACGGCACCGGGAAATACGGACGGCAGAAGATTCCACGAATCAGCTTTTCCAGCTCCGGTTGCACGGCATAATAGTGCACTTCGCAGCCCGGAATAAAATGCGGAGTAAAGAACGGCAGCCCAATCACATGATCCCAATGGAAATGGGTCATAAAGATATGGAAAGGGCCTTTTGCACGTCCGGTGGTACCGGTCATGATCTGCTCACTTAAATTACGAATGCCACTGCCACCGTCCAAAATGATCTGACCTTTGGGGCTCTGGATTTCCACACAGGTTGTGGCAGCTCCATAGCCACCGATGTGCGGAGTTTCCAGGCTTTGAATGTAACGGGAGATCTGGGACGGATCACGATAGCCCGCAGAGAAGAAGTTTCTTAGAACTCCTTCTATGTGGTACGTCCAATCCGTCGGTGGAGGAGCAGAAGGCAATGAACCCCTTACGCCCCAAAATTTAATCGTGAGAGACATATATACACAACAGAATGAACTGTTTAGAAACACGAATCAAATACATATTATTTGGTCGGGCTTTTGTCGTAATTCACGATCACCCATTCAGACGATGGTTGGGCCTGACAAGTGCGAACAACTCGACTTCCCTCTTGGTCTTCAGTCGTTGACCCCTCTTCGATCACGGCTTCGCAGGTTCCGCAGTGACCTTCCATACAGGAGTACGGTGGATTCAGGTGGTTGATCAACGCAATATCCAAAAGACTGCGTCCAGCCTCCCCCTCAACCTCAATCTTATTTTCCCGGATTATGTAGGTAATCTTCATGTAAATATCACAGCATCCCCCTCTCGCGGGGACAATCTCTTTCTAGTGCTGGGCACAAATAGAACAAAACCCCTATGCCATAGAGTTTTTGCTTTGTGTTTTATGGGAATCTTTATTATCTCTCTTGCCGAACTGTAACCCGTTTTTCTATCGAACGGCCGTTTCAGTTGATTCATGGATGTAAAAGGAGAGCTTATGATGCTCAAAAAAAGTTTCCTGACGGTAATCTTGGCCGCGGGAGTTTCTGTTCTGACCGCAGTTCCTGCCTCCGCTGGCTGGGAGGTTTTAAAACCTGCCAATGCCTGGGAAAAGATCAAAAAAGAAGTCGCCAAACAGGAAATCAGCGGCAGCGTGACACTGGTCAATGCCGACATCATCAACGGGATTTCAACCTCTCTTCGCTACAAAATTGAATCCGAACCGTCCTATGTTGATGGCTACTACACCCGTATTGATAAATACATCATGGACTTTGGCGTCGATATCGGTGACCTGATCAACGATATGGACAGCCCGATCAGCTTTGGTATCAACAAAGGCACAGAGATCATCTTTGCCCGTCAGTTCAAAAGCCAAAAGGATTCGTTGCTAAGCCTGCCTTACACCATGAGAAACCTGCCGTTGACGGCGGAAAAAGCGATCACTCGCCTGGTTCCGGGTGACTTTGTGGCCTTTGAAGGAAAACTGAGTCTGGTTTTGTCTTTGGGGTATGACACGCTGAAAGGTTCCTTTGAGGCAGGGGCTTCGACTCATGCTTACCTTTCTGGAAACTTCATGGTTCACCTGTTCCGCATGGCCGACAACAAAATGCGCGTCAAGCTGATCGCTGTTCGTGGTGAGGGTGTTGGCGCCAATGTCGGTGTTGAAGTCGAAGACCTGGAAATCCTGGGTGTCAATCTGATCGATAACCGTATTGAAAAATGGTTGAACTTCGTTCCGTTGAAAGCCAGCACCGGTCTTGGCAAAAAAGACGTGATCATGCTGGATTACGTCTTTGATCTGGACAACGCTCAAGCGGTTCAGGCTTATGACAACCTGATGCAAAACAAAGTGATGTTCAAAGATGTTAAAATCCTGAATCCGACGGCATCACGTCAGGATCTTCAGAATCAACTTCTGGCGGATTTGACGGGTGTTGAAGCCATCACAATGGAAGATGCACAAATGCCAGCGCAGCAGCGCCGTATCGACCGTGTGTTCAAAGGCTCTTCAGAGGGTCTTTACAGAGATGCGAAAACTAAATTCAGCCTGAGCCTGCTCAAATTTGAAGCCGGTCGCGCTTATGGTGAAAACAAGGTCCTTTCTTTCGACAAGCAAGATCAGGAAAGACACTTCCTGCTGGATACTTTTTCTAAATACAAAAAGTCCAAGATCCTGTTTGGTCTGTTCGGTGAAGAAACCCTGGCCACCTCCAATCTGCTGTTCACGGCAGGCAGCAAGTGGGAACCTCAGCGCTTCGTCACTCTGACCTCCAGCAACGAAATGAAGATGCGCGATGTTTCTGCACGCGACTTCCGCGAAATTCAGAAGATCGTTTTGGAAACGATTGGCCAGAAGGAATACAGCAAAGTGCCTTGGCACCTGTGGTCCTTTGCCAATGGCAAGATCGTGAATGGTTACTTCAAGCAGGAAGTTTTCTTCAACCCGAATGCTTTGAATTACCTTCCTTACATGACTAAAGACGCTTTCGCAGCCCGCTTTAAAACGTACATTGCAAGCAAAAGCCGTCCTCGCTCCACACCGGTGATCCGTATTCTGTTGCCACCGAAAGGGGCTGTTGGCAACTGGCTGGCGGCCTTCACAGGCGATATCAACCGCATTGCAAGCCGTTTGCAGATCATCATCAATCCGCTGACAACTGTTGAAAAACGTTTTGAAGCCTTCGAAGAACTGCAGGAAATCGGCATCTGGAGAGAGCGCGGCGTGGGCTTCCTGATGTCCCTGGTACCGGAGGCATCCCAGCATCAACTGATGCGCTATGAAATGGTTCTGTCAGCCAAAGGCACTCAACCAATTCAATACTCTTTCGGAACTTTCGCGGAAGAAAGCCTGTATCGTTCCCTGATGTATATCCAAAACATCATCCACAATCGCAGCTTTGACCTGCGCTTGTTCTCTGACGACGCTGGTGAATACCGCACATCCACAAAGCCCGCTCCGTTGATGTAATCTGAATTTCAGAATGAAAAATAAAAATCCCGGCTGTTCTGCAGACCGGGATTTTTTTTAGAAGGAATCAATAAACATCTCAAGAAGCTGAGAATTATAAGCGTCGCTGCTGAACATGACATGGTTCGCGGTGGCAGCGATGTCGGCACACCCCCGTGATCGGATAATTGCGAAACCGTCCGTCGAACAGAGCCTTCACCAAGGCCTTCCAGATCCACGATCGGTTTTCCATGTGAGTTCTAAAGAAACAAAGCCCTGCCTGTCTCTGCAAGAGATGCCGAAAGAGGTCTTTTTCGCTCCCTCAGATGGGAGCGAAATTATCATTTATAAAATCCGGAAAAATCTTTGCTTTCCCCGAGGGGATTTCTCACTTCGAGGCGTGTGAATCAAAGCTACTTTCTCAAAGAAAAAATCAGATATGGAAGCTGGCTTTTACTAAAACAACTCACTCTATACTGATCCAATAAAGCTTTCATCTCCGGAAAGGTACTCAGCGACGTAAGAAGAACTGTCTTTACACCTTTTATTTTATCGATCTTCTCTAAGAGATCCAAACCGGTCTCATTGTCTGAGTTCAGAGACAGGTCAATAAGTACCGTCCAGTCATGTGGATTCATTTTTATCCTTTCAGCCTGTGTCTCTGCTTCTTTTAAGCTCTGGCAGTATGTAAAGATGATGTCCGAAGTTTCTGGTGTTTCCAAATAACGACGTAGATCGCCGTCCTCTTCAAATACAAGAACATATTTTGAAAGTAAAAATGGTACCCGTCGCGACCGCAGTGGAAGAACTATTCGAAAAACAGCTCCTTCTTCGGAACTGCTGACAGTGATGACTCCCCCATAAATATCAAGTTCTTCCTTAACCTGAAACAATCCAAGGCCTGTTCCTGATCTCTTTCCATACGTCGCTCTCTCTTGGAAAAGCCTTCCCAGTATTTCAGAGGAAATACCAGGCCCATTGTCTCTCACTTCCATAGTTACACTGTCCGCATCGGCTTTTCCGGAAAGCATCACCCGTCTTATCCTTCCAAAAACCGGTGGAGCTTCAATCGCATTTGTCATTAGATTTGAAAGACAACGCTGCAGAGAATATTTTGGCATAAGACACTTTAAGTCTGCGTCAATATCCGTCTCAAAGAGACAGGCAGGATACAGATGCTGAAATGTCACTATAAGTTCCTGAATAGACTCCGCCAAATTTGTTCTTTCAGCAGATGAAACTTCTTTGTAAGAATTCAGGGTGCTGTCTGCAATTCCCTGCAAGCGCAGAGTTGATTCACGCAACAAAGACTCCAGATCCTCTGAAACCTGCCCTTTGATAAACTTCGTCGCCATCTGCAAGGCCATCAAAGGATTCCGGATGTCATGAGAGATCTTCGCAGCTATTTTTAAACTTGCGTCAGCCCTGGCCGATTGCAAAACAAATTTATTTTTTATTTTTTGCTGTTCATTCAATCTATCCTGTTCAAGCTTAGCCCGGTCCGCCCTCCGCAGAAAGCGAAGAAACAGTACGGGTATGCCAAGATATTGAATAACCATAGTTCCCAGTGCCGCTCGAGAAAAATCCACCAGCACACCCAAAAAAGTAAATACCATGAGCCCAAAAGACCAAGTTAAAACGAGAGCCCCAAAAGAAAATGCGAGATATCTGATTGGTCTTTTAGAAAAAAACCATAGCAAAAGAAGCTGCACATACAATATACCCACCAGCCATAATTGGTTCGTTGTCGCTCCGGCAGATTTCACATAGGAAAGCGTTTTAAGATTGCCATAGACCGTCGCCAGATAAGACGGTTCTGAAAAATAATGATCTGTATTCTGATCAGCGAAAAAATCAAACCGGCTGAATGGATGAATGCCAAGCAAGGACGAATGGGCGTCCCGAGTTCCCACAAATACTATTTTACCTTTTAAACTCTCAAAGTGCGGAGGATCTACGGCAAGACTTGCAACGGACTGTTCCGAATAGAGTCGCATATAAACCTGAATGGAGTTGAAGAGCTTAAAAGTCCCCGGCATTTGTTCCAAAGGGGGCAGGGGCAAATTCAGAACTTTTGCCAGACCTACCAATTCATCATCATAATCAACGCCATTCATACTAAGTACAAGTCGTCGGCTCTTATTATCTTTTCCCCCCAGCTTGGTATCTATGGCATATTTACTTCCAACCTGCCGGCCGAAGTTGCTGAACGGTTCGGTATTATTCAAAGCTCTATGAGAAGGCTCTCCCCAACGAGAATAGTAGAAAAGATTTGGAATTTGCTCACTTTCCCGAACGAAGCGGGCCAGGTCCTGGTCACTTCCACGTAACTCCGGAGTCCCAAGCGCCAGGATAATCGTGCGCGGCTGTTCCTTCGCTATGTCCTTAAGAATTTGGATAACATCGCCACTCGCAAGCCCTTCATCACCGTTATGCCCAGCTTTATGGGAGGAAAGAATCACTTCAGCGACTTCTTCTCCCAACGGATAGCTCTCGGCAGCGAGAAAACCGTTAAAATCCAGATTCAAACTATCCAGGAAATCCATTTTGATCGCCAGCAACGCAAAGGCCGCCAGCACCGAGAAAAACAATAAACTTCCCCCGATTACCATCGTACGTAAAGGCTGGCTCAACGATATTCTATTTATCACAGGGGCCTTATCGGATCCTTAGCCCCATGAATTGAGACTTTTGGACATCATCTAGACAGCTCTGAAATAGTTTCCTTTTGCCCCCGCTTCAGGCTTCTGGAGCCCAAAATACACCACCCAACGAATATGTAAGTATTTGATTTTACTTGATATAAGCACACCAGCCCCATGTCTCATTCTGGAACACTTATTGCAATCACCTGGGTGACTATGGAACAAAGACGATACAAGGACATTGTGGCATTTAAATGGGGACAAGGAGCTCCGTTGGCTTTCCATGCCCGAAACCTTGAGGTCGCTGAAATTTCCGACGATGCCTGGAATGAAATGTCCGCCTCCGAACCTTCTTTGGCCGGAGCATTTAAAGCCCTTACCAACTGGGAAAGTGAAAATAGTCCTGACGTAAAATCCGGAAAGCTGTCTGTCGGCATTCGCAGTCTTACGATTAATGTTACTCAAATTTGTAATTTGAAATGTACTTACTGTGCAGCTGGCGGCGACGGTACTTACGGTTCCGCTCAAACAAAGATCAATGTCGAAAAAACTCTGCCTCAACTTAAACTTTTCCTGGAGCGCATTCCAGAAGGTGGAAGCTTCAATATCACATTCCTGGGCGGCGAGCCTCTACTGTATCCTGAAGGCATTCAGGAAATCGGCAACTACGTTCGCCTCATGACGGCAGGACGTGATATCACGACTCGTTTTTCCATTGTTACAAATGGAACCCTTTTCAACGAAAAGACCTTGAGCATTCTTAGACAGCTGAAAGCCAATATCACCGTCAGTCTGGATGGTCCGGCAGAGATCAACGACAAAACCCGTCCAACAAGGAACGGAATCGGCAGCACCTCACTGGTGGTGGAAGGTCTAAAGCTCCTGGAGACCTGCAGAAGTGATTTGGGCTCGTTGACATTGCACGGGGTTTTCAATCGCGAAAATCTGGAAATCGCCAAGGCCTATGAATTCTTCCAGTCACTGAATGCCGACCGCTATGAATTCACATACTCTGTTGAAGAGAACGACGATGCCAGCAATAAGCTTTATGTTGAGCAAATGAACGATATCGCTGCCAAAGCTTATGCCTTGGGTGGCGAGTCTGAGCTGCGCAAAATCACTCTCTTCAACCAGTATTTCAACGCCCTGGATAACCAGCAACAAACCGAGAATTTCTGTGGCTCTGGAAAATCCTTCCTGGTCATGGATGCCAAGAACAACCTGTTCACTTGCCCTTGGGAAGTTGGGAATAAAGAAGAGAAAGTGGGCGAAAACACCAACGTGGACTTCGCCCGCATGGAAAATGAAAGTGCTCCTTTGATTGAAAAGAACAACTGCCAGAACTGCTGGGCACGTTTTATGTGCGGCGGTGGCTGTATGTTCATTCACAAAAAAGGCACTGGCAGCAAGCATCAAAAGGACGGTCAGTTCTGCTACCGCACCCGCAGCTTGCTTGGAACTACTTTTATATATTATAAATTAAGCAGGGCATCCTGCTAGAGGACTATATGGAACAACAGACTCATATCAAAAAAATCAAGCCTCAGAAGCCCAAGCCAAATACAAATCCCAAAGCTGGGCCTGGAAATGGTACTGGCGAAGGCTGCATCCCGGTTCGTTAAAAGATAGGATATCATGGCTCTTCCTCCCTCCCTTGAAGAGAAATCAGGAACTCCGGCAAAGAGTTCCCTTAAAGCTCTTGTGCTGCGAATGCTCTTTGCGGTGGGGATTTCTTTTTTCATTGCTCAAACAAACTTAGATTATCTTGAATCTTATCTTTACGATCTTCGTGTTCGTACCAAGATCGGCAATACAACTTCCGGCAATATTGAACTGATCTATATCACTCCTCAGACAGTTCAGCTTTATAAGGGGTTCCCGTCCGCAAAAGAACAAACGGCGTTGTTGAAAACTCTGGCGGCTCAGCAAACCAAAGCCATTGCATACGACTTTAACTTCGACGAAACACCCGGCAATGTTGATGATAAAAACGTCTGGGAAGAAACGATTATTTCCACCCCGAACACCTACGTGGCAAGTCGTACGACCCCCATGAAAGGTGAGGAAGACCAGCTCTTCCTGCAGGATCCTTTGGAAAAAGTGGCTATTGTGCCCGCCCCTAAGACAACTGATTTAGTGAACTTTGCCAAAGACGGCGTCACAAGACGTATGATTCTTACTTATCAGGATCAAACGATGCTACCCGTGCGCCTGGCGGCGCTGGTAACCCCGCAAGCTGCTGACATTTCCAGCCTGAGAGGTCTTTTTGACTTCTATGGAACTGATCAAGGCTACATAGACTTCCATGCGGCAAAGTCTTATCCATCCACATCTTTTGAAGCCATTCGCAACGGACAGGTGGATCTTTCACGCTTCAAAGACAAAATAGTTATTATTGGAACAGATCTTGGCCTGAATGAGGCTGAATACATCACGACTCCTTTCAGTCGTGATGTCATGGCGATGACCCGCATCGAAATGCAGGCCAATATCATCGACACGTTGATTAAGAATTCCGGTCCTATCAAGGTTTCCAAATACATCAATTGGCTTTTCATCCTGATAGCTTCGGTTTTAACGACTCAGGTCGTTCTAACAATGAAGCCGACACGGGGTCTGTTGGTACTGGGGGCTACTCTCGCCGGATTCGTCCTGCTGTCAGTCCTTGCCTTCTGGACATTGGGGTTGTGGCTACCTATGGCAGCCCCTCTGCTGACCATCCTGCTTTGCTATTACTTCTTCATCCCCTACCGTCTTATCGTGGAAAACCGACGTAGCTGGGAATACTATCAGAAGAACAAGCTGCTCAGTCAGGTGGAAGAGCTTAAAACCAACTTCATTTCGATGATGTCCCATGACTTGAAAACCCCGATTGCGCGCATTCAGGGCATGACGGATGTGATCCTGTCGGACAATATCGCCCTGAGCACCCAGCAGCGCGAGGCTGTCGATACGATCAAGCATTCCTCGGATGACCTTTTAAAGTTCATCAATGCGATCCTGAGCTATGGCCGTATTGAAAGTCAGGGTGTTCAGTTGAATTTACAAAGCAAGGACATCAATAACCTGCTTCAAGAGGTTATCCGCAAGCACGAATTCCTTGCCAAAGTAAAACGCATCCAGATCGTGTCTGAGCTGGAACCCATGTTCCCTGTTCCCGTGGACCCGGAGCTGATGAAGCAGGTGTTCTCGAACCTGGTTGAAAACGCCATTAAATACAGCCCGGAAGACACGAAAATCATGGTCAGCAGTGAAGAGACCGACACCAAGGTCATCGTTCAGGTGGCCGACCAGGGCCCCGGCATCCCTCAGGATGAGTTACAAAATATCTTTATGAAATTTTTCCGCTCTAAGAACGTGAAGTCCTCGCCGATCAAAGGCTCTGGCCTGGGGCTGTACTTGGCGAAATATTTCACGGAACTGCACCGGGGAAGCATTTTTGTAGAATCTTCCCATGGTAATGGTTCCACATTTACGGTAGAACTACCAATCGAACAAGGGGGTACGCATGCTTAAGGTTTTGGTTGTAGATGACGATCAGGGCTTAAGACTTTCGGTAAAATCCGCACTGTCCGTCACGCAGCGCTTTGAAATTGATGAAGCTTTCGATGGTGTCAATGCCATGGAAAAAATCAAAGCCGGTGATAAGAAGTATGACGTTGTCATTCTGGACGTGGACATGCCTCGCATGAACGGTTTGGAAACCCTTCGCCAAATCAAAGAACTTGATCCGGGCACTATCGTTTTAATCATGACGGCTCATGCGACCCTGAACGATGCCATCCAAGCGGTTAAAGACGGCGCCTTCAACTATCTGCAAAAACCTGTTGCTGGCGATGATCTGATTGCCCTGATCGACAAAGCCGTAAATGCGCACACCCTGATTTCCAATATCGCTGCCTCTGCTCCTGTAATGGTTGAAGAAGGCCGTAAAATCATCGGTCACACTTCTCAAATGCAAAAGGTCTTCAACATTATCCATCGTCTGGCTAAAGTTGACACCCCTGTTCTGATTCGTGGTGCTTCCGGTACAGGTAAAGAGCTGGTGGCGAAAGCCATTCACTTTAACTCTGCCCGTAAAGATGAAAAATTCGTGGCGATCAACTGTTCTGCCATTCCGGAAAACCTGTTCGAATCTGAATTGTTCGGTCACGAAAAAGGTTCTTTCACTGGCGCAGATCAACGCAAAATCGGTAAATTCCAGTTTGCTGAAGGCGGTACTCTGTTCCTGGATGAAGTTGGTGACATGCCTCAGTTGATGCAGGTTAAAATCCTGCGTGTTCTTCAGGAAAAGCTGTTCACGCCAGTGGGTTCCAACCGCGAATTCCCCACCAATGTTCGTATTATCGCAGCGACCAATCGTCCGTTGGAGGAAATGATCAAAGCCGGATCATTCCGCGAAGACCTGTTCTATCGTTTGAACGTTGTACCTATATTCCTGCCTGCTTTGGCTGAACGTAAAGACGACATGGAACACATGGTGAACATCTTTATCCGCAAGTTCAATCAGGCTCATGGTAAACGCATCAACGGCATTGCTCCGGATGCGATGACGGTTCTGAAAAAGCACTCCTGGCCGGGAAATATCCGTGAACTTGAAAACGTGATCGAACACGCTTTCGTTCTGGAAATGACCAACATCATCACTATTGCGTCTTTGCCGGAAGCGTTGCTGATGGCGACAGGTACGAATCTGATCGACATCCCGCCTGTTCAGGAAACAGCACAGACGGTGGCAGCAACAGGTCTTGGTTCTGTGGCTCAAGCTCATGCGACTTTGGGTGATGACGAAGACGGCGACATGGGCCTGGATGCGGACGACATGGAAGATGGCGACATCGTTCCTTACTCTGGCGAAAATCTGGATTTCAATGCGCAGAAGGAAGCTTTTGAAAAAGAGTTTATCATCAAGGCTTTGAAGACCTTCCGTGGTCGCATCAATCAAACAGCCCTGCATGCGAATATTCCGAAGAAAACGCTGCTGCGTAAGATCGAAAAATACGGAATCATCGCAAAAGATTATTCCAACTAAGTTCAAACACAAAACTGCCGGGTCCCACCCGGCAGTTCTTTTTTTGGCCCTCTGATTCTCAACAGCTTTTCATCTCATCCCTCACTTAGCAGACCGAAATTTCAAATCGCAAACTCGTTGATAACGCGAGTGATGTATATTTGAGATGAACGAAAAGCGGTTGCGTGCCCTGGTCCCTCCTCCTAGACAATAAGACATGGAGGTTCCAATATGGAAAACGCTTACAGACAGCCTCAATCAGTTCGTCACAATTTGAAATTCCGCCTGTTACAGGTCAAAGCCATTGCTGACCTTTCCCCACGCATGAGACGCATCACCTTAACCGGCGAGGATCTGGCTGATTTCATCAGCGCTTCTCCCGATGACCACGTAAAGGTGTTTTTCCCGAAGCCCGGCGAAAGTATGCCTGTTGTTCCTGAAGTCGGCCCACAAGGCCCTGTGTTCCCCGAAGGAGCAAAACCCATCATGCGCGACTATACTCCCCGTCGTTACGACAATGCCGCCAAAGAACTGGATCTGGAGTTTTTCCTGCACGAAGAAGGCGCTGCTGCGGAATGGGCCCGCCAAGCACAAGTGGGGCAGTATCTGGGCGTCGGGGGACCGCGTGGGTCTTTGGTCGTTCCTTATGATTTTGACTGGTATCTGATGGTGGGTGATGAATGTGCGATTCCATCTTTTGCGCGCCGTCTGGCAGAACTTCCCGCCAACACTGCGGCACTGGTGTTTATCGAAATTGGTCACGAATCTGAAAAGCGTGATTTTGAATCCCAGGCCAACGTGACCGTGAAATGGGTTTCGCGCGAAACACGTCCTGCGGGGGATTCATCCCTGCTGAAAGAAACTCTGCTGCGCTCAAACTTCCCGCATGGAGAGTATTTCAGCTGGATCGCCACCGAGCTTCAGTGTTCCAAAGAAATCAAGGAACTTCTGGAAACAGTTCGTGGAGCGAATCCTGAGTGGATCAAGGCCACCGGATACTGGAAAAAAGGCGCATCACACTAGTGTTCCGTCGAACACGAAAACAGTGAAATCAAGAAAAAGTTTTTCATAAATAGGGCCTTTCTGCGTCGCCTCTAGTTTTGTAATAGGCAGACAGGCCCCCTATCTAGAGATGCGTATTTTTTGAGCACATAATGTTTGGAAATAGTGCGGAGTCTGCATTGACTCAAAGTTATGAACTCTGTAGTTTGGGCTCCCTCACCCGCGGAGTTTTTAATTAATGACCATGAATCCGTTGCCACCACAGGCATACACGAAAGAGACGATGCTCAAAGCCTATCAATGGCTTATGGTGCAGAATAGCTCGATCAAGGAAATGGCAACGACTCCGGATATTCTGGTCAGCTTGTATCTAAAAGCCACTCGCGATGGCGATCATTCTTTGGAAAGACCTTCCATTCAGAATTTCAAAAATGAGCTGAAAAGTCTGGCAGGCATGATGGGTGAATTAGACAGACCTGTCATGACAGCGGCCGCCGCTGCTGCTGTTCAGGCACAACCGATGATGGCACCAGCTCAACAGGCAGTCGTGCCAACACATACGCCGGTGGCGCAGCCCGTAGTGGCGACATCTTTGCCTGCGACACAGACTCAGGTTTCATACACGGAAAAGACCCTGACCACGACATCCCATACTCAGGACCTTGTGGATCTGCTGGATTGTAGCTCCAAAGCCATGATTCAGGAAGTCAAAGGCGAGTTCAACCTAAGCTCGGACCTTGAAGCCCTTCGTATGTTAATCAAAGTCGGCTACAGCCGCTCTAAAGCCCTACTGAAGTAAGCTTATATCTCTACGAAATCATTTAATATCCGGCGGGAGTTGGGCTATACTGCCCCCCATATGAAGAACAAATATATCTGGCTTGTGCTTATTTCCGGCTTCTTAGTGGCCCTGGATCAACTGGTGAAGGTGTACGTCCACACGCATTTCCACCTGGGTGAGTCTGTCATCGTGATCCCGAATTTCTTCAATCTAACTTATGTAAGAAACTTTGGTGCTGCCTTTGGCTTCCTTGCCGAAAGCCATCCTTCGTTCCGGGAAATCTTCTTCCTGTCCATGCCACCAATCGCTTTGGTGATCATTCTGGGTATCCTGCGTGGCGTGAAGGACACAGACACCAAACAGATCATCGCTTTGTCCAGCATCTTTGGTGGTGCGATTGGGAACTACATCGACCGTGTGCGCTTCCGTTACGTGATCGACTTCCTGGATTTCCATCTTTACAACCGTTGGAGCTGGCCAGCCTTTAATATCGCTGACATGGCTATCGTCGGCGGTGTAGGACTTCTGCTTCTGCTGATGTTCCTGGAAAATAAGAAAAAAGATAATACCGAAAAAGAAGAAGGCGCCACATAGGCGCCTTTTTTATTTCTAAGACTTCTTGGGAAAAACGGCTTTCTCCAGTTTCAACAAACGATCTTCAAAAGTCTGCTCTTTCGACATGGCTTTTCGCAGATACCAATTCAGATAAGTCTGGTAACCCATCCCCTGCTTTTCCGCCTCGATCTCCAACCACTCAAGTATTTCCGGATCAAGACGAATAGTTTTCAGAACTTTGGTTTCCTTAACCACTTTGCCCTTTTTAGCTTTAGAAAAATCATACTCATTCTTCATACACACCTCGGAAATAGTATTTCATCTGTTCACTCTTCGCCGCTTTTCGAGCCGATATAATTCTAATCCGTCCCGGAGAAACTCTCTCGCAATAAATCACCAACAGCACACGGTTGTGATTCGAGTATCCTAGTCGAATCCACCTATCTTCAGAGGCGGGACTGTCCGGATCAAAAATTTCCAACGCTCTGGGGTCTGTAAATATCGTCATCCCATTCGAAATCCATAATATCACTTTCCTGCTACTATGTAAATACATTGTAAATATATTATAAGCATCTATAATGATTGGCGAAAAGAGATAGCAAAAAGGGGCCAGCTATGACGTTGGCCCCTTGGCATATTACGAGCTTTGAGGAGTCCGCTTGGCGGAAGCTTTATTTGCGGGGGATGTTTTTGCGGAGTTTTCTTTGCAGGCTTTGGCGGTGCAGGCCCAGTTTTTTGGCAGCTTGGGTGATGTTGCCTTCTGAGCTTTGCAAAACGTAGTCAATATATTCGCGCTCCATCCGGGCCAGAGAGATCTCCTCTTCCGGCAGTTCCATGTCGCCACCCTGGTCGGCAAAGGCCCGCAAAATCATTTCCACGGTCACAGGCTTGGCGATAAAATTATGTGCCCCCAGTTGCATGGCTTTCACTGCGGAAGCCACGCTGCCAAAGCCACTCATCATCACGACACGCACTGTGGGAAAACGACTTTTCAGTTCTTTTAAAAAATCCAAACCGTTTTCACTGCCCACGCGCAGATCCAGCAAGGCCCAATCCAGTCGCGGCACTTCAGACCAATCCGGTGTTTCAGCAAAGGCCTTGACCTGAAAGCCACGTTCTTGCAGCTCTTCTGTCAGAACTTCGCGAAGTCCCCTGTCATCTTCCACCAGCAGAATGGTTTTTGTGGTTTGCAGTTGTTGTTCCATATTATCTTTCCTCCAAAGGCAGGCGGATTTGGGCCGTTGCGCCTTTTCCAGAAGTATTATTGGCAATCAGAAAATCTCCGCCCGAGGCCTGAGCCATCATCTGTGCGGAATAAATGCCCAGTCCATTTCCGGCTTCTTTGCCGGTGACAAAAGGCTCTCCCAAGCGGGACAGTATTTCCTCGGAAATACCCGATCCTTTATCGACCACTTCCAGCACGGCCCAAGTGTCCTTCTGGTAAAGACGAACATACAAGGTGGCCTCTGAACCGGACGCCTCCAAAGCATTATCCAAAAGATCAAACAGAGTTTGCGAAAAAGCCAGCGTTTGCAAACGGCATGGCAGACTGTCAGTGGTCAGATAGGTTTCAACCTTAACGGATGAATTTTCTTTTTCCCAGACAGCCACCAGATCTTTCACCAGATTTTGCAACTCAACATTTTGCAGTTCACTTTGCGAGGAACGAGAGAATACGGAAGCCATATGCTGAAACACACTGACACATTCATCCAAAGAGCTTTGGGCTTTTTGCAGCTCTTCGCGCGCGGAAGCCACATCTGTATCGAGTTTACGCAAACCTCTTTCCATACGAAGCTTCAGAGAATTCATTGGCGTTGCCAATTGATGCGAGAACCCGGCAGTCAGGGCGCCCAGGGATTTCAAACGATCCGCCTGATGCTGACGATCCTGCAACAGACGAATGCGACGCTCTTTCTTCGCCAACAAGGCCGAGAAATAGTGACTGACGAACCACGAGGCAGTGATCAGCACCCACTGGGACAGAAAACGCAAAGACAGCTCTGAAAAATCCATCCCCACCGTTTTCTGCGCATCCAGATAAGTTTCATACTGCAAAATCAAAAGCAGGGATAAAACCGAGGCTCCAAATAAATAGGAGGCTTTTTTTCGTAACAGCATCCCCCCAAGGAAAGAATGAATGCACAAAATACTGACGAACGGATTATTCGCAGAGCCACTGACAAACAGCAAACCCACCGCCGCCAGCAGATCCACCCATAGATGAACCAGAACATGCTTTTGCCCGTACTCTTCCTGCTTAGGCCAGATGCCCTGACCAAGAACATTTAAAATTCCCAGCAGTACCAACACAGCGATGATGTATGGGAAATGGCGCTTGTCCAAATAACCCCACTTCAAAAGCGGGATCGTTCCAAGCAACAAACAAACAATGGCAATCCAACGAAAACGAATCAATCCAGGCATGCCCTTTTGTAGCCGAGCCCATCGGGGTCCGCAACCGCAGACTCTGAAATGCAACGATTCGCTGCCCCTTGTTCCCAAGCGCCCCAAGATTAAAATATATCTAATTATTTCAAATACTTACTGCTAACGACAGCCCGATCATTTCTCAGCTCATTTTCTAAATGCAAATTTATTGCATTTAGAAAATGACGGTGCTAGAAGCAGATTATCCAAACGAGGTGCTTATGAAAAAAATCGTCCTTAGCCTTTTAATTATCCTTCCGTCAGTCAGTTGGTCCCACGATCACAATCACGACGCGAATCTTCTTGGCAAGTCCCCGGTCACGGCTGCCTCTGTCGCCGCCTTGGAACTTTTTGAATCTGGCAATATTGGTGGGCTTATTGGGTTTCAAACTTTTTTCAGCGGAAACGAGAGCGCTGTTAAACTGACCTATCAGGATGAAAGCTCCACAACACGCGTTGTAGGTTACGACTGCCACTTCCACGCCCATGATGATGAATTTGAATCACACTGCCACGATTCTGCGGATCTTGGGATTATCGATTCTGCCGAAAATAATATTCAGTGGGGCGCTGATGAATTTATCGCCGCTCTGTCTTATTCTGCCGATATTTTTTCCCGCAAAATTGCACCTTTGCCTGAAATCACCGGCGTAAAAATGTGGCAGACCCACGGGGACATCTGGGTGAGTTTAAGCCACCTGTCTGCTAATGCAGAAGTAAAGTCACACTTTATGTGTCACATGCACGGCGACCATTTTGACTGCCATCGCAGCCGCAATCCGGGCCCTCATGAACCCCGCTATCAGGATTAGTCATGATACGTTTTATAATTTTCTTGCTAGTCCCACTTATGGTTGCTGCCTGTGGGGGCGGCTACAATCCAGATAAAGACAATCTCAGCAAGGCCCTTCCTGTCGGGGAATCGTCTTACTATGATCTTGGCAACAACAAAGGGCTGATGACAGAAGGACTTTCCTCTGTTGCTTCGGCAGCCAACTTTGAGATCAGCTTCAATTTGCAAGACGGCGGCAGCCTGACACTTCATACATTTACAAATTCACAGTTGCAAAGCGGCTTCAAATTCAAGTTCGCACGTCAGGGCGGAGCCCTGCTGATCCAAGCCGAAGCGCAGGGACAAATCCAGAACTGGAGCTCACTCTTTACTGACATCGACGCTACTCAGAAGCTGACTTTCACCATGGACGTTCACAATAATGAACATCCCGCCCATGTCATGATCTGGGTGGGCGCCAAGTCTTCGAGCATGAATCACACGAACACCATTTATAACAGTGCCGAAGACAGCCTGGATTTAAACTACGACAGTTCTCCCGGAAATGGTTCCGGCCGAGCTTGGGGATTTGAACTGATAAATGCCCAACTGACTAACGCACGACTTTCTTCACCACAGGATGCTCACGAATGAAAATTTTCACACTGATTTTGTTCTCTCTACTGTCCTTCCAGGCCCATGCCCAGATTCTGCAAAACATGCAGTCTGCGGCAGCCCTGGATTTTGTTGCGCCCTTGCATTTTGAAGATTCCGCAGAAAACAAACTGGATATCCGCTCTGCAGAGCTGATCTTTTTCGGCCCCTTGGACCCGACATTCGATGCCACTTTAAATTTTGCTGCACACAATGAAGAGGGAGAATTTGTCGCCGAGGTGCATGAGGCCTATGTGGGTTCCAGCAAGGTGATTCCGAATTCCCGCTTTCGGGTCGGGAAATTTTTCCTGGGCGTGGGACGTCTGAATCAGTTCCATCAACATGACTGGGCTTTTGTATCAGCCCCCCGTGTACAAGCCGCGTTTTTCGATGAAGAAGGTGTGGCCGACACAGGTGCGGAATTTTCGACTTTGCTTCCCACAGATTCTTTCTGGGACATCACTGTTGGTGTGACCAACGGTTATACCTATGGTCACAGCCATGATGCCGGGGAAAAGCCTCAAGTACCCACTCACTATCTGCATGCTGTGAACTTTGTGGACTGGGGCGACAGCGGAGCTTTGCAATGGGGCGCCAATTATCTGGGACGAACAGATGCTACGGAACTTAAGACCCAGCTCTATGGTTTTGATTTCGTCTATAAAAAATCTGAAGGTAAAATCACCACGCTGTTGGTGCAATCGGAGCTGTGGTATCGCAATCAAAGCGGGCCGGGCTATGAAACCACAGAAGAGCTTGGCGCCTATGTCTTTCCGCAGATTGCTTTATCCGAAAGACTTTTTGTGGGGATGCGCGTGGATCTTTTCTCGGAGTTCAGCCGGGCCTTCATCAGTGATGGATCTCGTCAAAAAAATCTGAATTATGCCGCTGTTCCAACTTTGACATTTAAAAACAGTGAGTTCTCTTTGTTACGTGTGGCGTACACCTATGATAATCAGACTTATCAGGGCGAATCGGACACCATCAATCAGAAGCTTGAATTCCAGTGGGTGGCTATTTTGGGTGCCCATCCTGCCCATTCATTCTAAGGACAATGCCATGAAATATCTTATCTGCGCTTTTTTCAGTTTGGCCCTTGCAGCAGAAGCTAAAATCAAAGTCGTCACCACCACACCGGACATCGCGGAAGTGGTGCGCGCGATCGGTCAGGATCAGGTGGAAGTGCAAAGCCTGTTAAGCGGTTCCGAGGACCCCCACTTTGCGGAAGCTCGTCCGGACTATATCTTGAAGGTCAATCGGGCCGACATTGTGTGTGCGATGGGTCTGGAACTTGAAATCGGCTGGCTGCCCAAAGTGCTTGGCAAATCCGGCAACAGCACGGTTCAGGAAGGGGGCCCGGGCTCCTGTTTCCTTGGAAAAAGCGTAACCCCTTTGGATGTTCCCAAAGGAATCATTGATCGCTCTTTGGGTGATGTTCATGCCCATGGCAATCCACACTTCAATCTTGATCCACTAAAACTGGCTGAAGGTGCTCAGGAAGTTGTGCGTGTTCTTTCGGTGGCGGCGCCATCACAAGCCCCTGTCTTTCAGAAGAATTATGATACGTTCAAAAAATCCATGACCGATCTGCATGCCCAGGTGGCAAAGAATCTGCCGAAAGTGAAAGTCATGGAATATCACAAGGAGTTTACTTACTTCTTCAGCTCCTACGGGCTGGAGTCTGCCGGGTCCCTTGAAGAAAAGCCGGGCATGCCGCCTTCCGCAGCGCGCATGGCCGTGGCAGCAAAGATGGCCAAGGAGCAAAATGTAAAAATCCTGCTGGCCAGTCCGTCGGCACCTCACAAAACTCTGGAAAGATTTCAGGAATTGTCCGGAGTCAAAGTCGTGACCGTCCCGTCCTATGTACAAAATAAGGGACAGGCCAATTCCATCGAGGCTCTGCAAAAAATTTTGGGGAAATCCTTTGAATGAAATCCTTACTGCATGTCAATAAAGTCCGGGTTCTCAGCCCCGAAGGAAACTTTCTGTCACCCGAAATCAGCTTTGATCTGGGGGAAGGGGAAGTCCTGCTTCTAAAAGGGGAAAATGGCTCTGGCAAAAGCTCGTTCTTAAAAACTCTTTTGGGATTGCACAAACCTTTCACGGGAAACTTCAATTTTGAAGTGCCTTTGCAGGACGTGCAGTATCTGCCCCAGTTGGGAAATCTGCATTTTCATCTTCCCCTGACTTTGCGGGATGTTCTGAACAGCGAACCCGCCAGTAATGGACTTTTAAAGAATCTGGATCTGAATAAGAAATGGAACACAGCCAGTGGTGGTGAGCGACAGAAGGTCCTTCTGACCTCGGCTTTGGCTAAAAAACCCCGTCTGTTGGTTTTGGATGAACCTTTTAATCACGTCGATCAGGAATCCGGTCATATTCTGGAAGAGGCTTTAAGCTTCTTTCTGAACGAGCATCCACAAAGCTCCTTGATCCTGGTGTCTCACCGCCCGCTGCTTTCAGTATGGAAAAATCTTCGCTCTTTGGAGATCCGATGACCTCATTGCTGCCTCTTTTACAAATCTACAAGTGGTCACTGCCTTCTTCAGTGATCATGGCTGCGGTGTTGGCTTTGATCGGTTCGCAGTGGACGGCCCGGGAAAAAAGTGCGCAGGTCTTCGTTCTGGGGCAGGGAACCTCGCTGGGAATTGTTCTGGGTCTTGCTGTTAATGTTCTGCTGGGCACGGATTTTCACGGGATCAGCCTGCTGATCGGGCTTTCTTTGGGCTGGATCACGCTGCTGCTGATGGATCTGCTTATTAAAGCCAAATCAGACCGCAATCATATTTATCTGACTTTGTTTGTCTTCTTTTTGGCTCTGACTTATCTGGTCAGCTATATGACCCCGGCGTTGGAAAGTCATATCGCAGCTTCTTACTTTGGTGATCTGGCTGTGATGAGTGATGCCGGAGCTATCGGGTGTCTGGCAGGTGCTTTGCTGTTCGGCTTGTTCCTGCTAAGTAACTGGCGGGAGCTGTCCCTGCGATCTTTTCAGTTGGCCAACCACAGTGCCATCCATCAAAGTTGGAAAAATCGCCTCTTTGACCTGGGCACCCTGCTGCTGACCACGATGGCCATTCAAAGTATGGGCTATCTATACACAATGGGCAGTCTGTTTATTGCCACCAGCTTTGCCGCATCCCGCAGTCAAAATCTAAGAAGCTATCTGGTTAAGATGCTGCTGATTGCTTTGCTGGGAAGTGGTTTTGGATTTGTCGTATCCCTGCAATCCACAAATCTACCCACAGTGCCTTGTGTTCTTCTGGGGCAGATGCTGATGGGACTGCTGCTTTATACGAAGAAATAATGGAAGGAAGGTTGCGCTTCGCGTTTTTGTCCGTCGATATTAAACAGACAGATCACTTCCGTGCGCACACCTTTTTTAACATTGAATACCGTCAGATCCGCATTTTCGATAATCTGATGCAGACCACGTCCGGCCCCGCCCTTTTCAGCGTTCATACTGCCAGCATGGCCGTTATAGCAGCTTAAAAGATAGTCGATAATAATATCTTTTGTCAGAGATCCAAAGGGGTCTTTGACCGCGACAGCCAACAGCACTCCATCACTGGCATAACGAAGCTGGGACTGCTGATGGGTATCCAGCTGCACCTCTTCCTTGCGTGACACATGATTAAAGATGGACTTCCCCTGAGAATCCACCGGAGCATCGTAGATCGCATTCATCAGCATTTCTTCAACAACCGTGTTCACACGATCCAGAACCGTCGTGCGCACGCCCATTTTCTTGAAATAGCCATAAAGATCTTCACGAAGTCCTTCGCGCTGATTGGAACAGGAAACCAGTTTGTTCTGAACTTCCACTCCCCAGGTCAGATACTTTTCGATGCCGAAAAGATCCTTATTCAACAGCTTACCCAAAGCCGTCAGAATATAACGGATGGTGGCGTTGCGGTCTTCAGCGTCACGCGAAACAATGTGATCCACATGACGATTGGTCTGAAGGATCTGCAGGTTCCCCTGCACGTCCTTGCTGGTCAGAAGTACCGAATAATTCGCGGCGTTCTGGTCATGGACTTCTTTTAGAATTTCAACACAGCCTTCTTCGCACAGAACCAAATCGTATTTGTTTTCTGCCAAAAGCTGCCGGGCACCTTCAGAATCATTGGCGATATCCAGCTGAACACCCGTGCCCCCCAGAGCCATACGCACTGGAAGCTGTTGCTTTTTGTCGGGCTCCACCAGAAGGACATGCCCGCCGACTTTTTCGATTTTTTGCTGAGCCTCGTGAAGCTCGCGATTCAGAATTTCAAAGAGACGGGCTTTTTCGTTGGTTTTCACCAGACGCTGGGTCAGAACATTGCAATAGATCTGAAAAAGCAGTGCCTGAAATCGATCCTTGTCCTTCGGATGCACATGCGCAAAGTCCTCGGTGCGAATGACAAAACATTCCACGGCACTTAAGGCCTTTACTGTGGTCGAGGTTGGATTTTTAGTGATGACACTCATTTCGCCAAAGACTTCGCCCGGCGTATCCAGCGTGGCAATCACCTCGGAAGCCAGAGAAACTTCAACTTTGCCTGTTCGCAAAAAGAACAGGGAGCTGTTTGTTGCACCCTCTTGCAAAAGCACGGTCCCGGCAGCAAATGACTCGGTATGAATCATAGCTGACGTTTGCAAAAGCAAATCATCCGTAAAGGATTTGAAGAAAGAGAAATCCCGAATTTCTTTGGCAATTTCAGCCGGATGCAATCTCATATAGGACCTATTATGTATTTAGTTACGGGCCCTTGACTAGAATCGTCTTGAATATTTCCTGTAATGAAAGAAAATTAAGTCTATCGTCGGTATAGCGGAGGAAGCTTGTTTCCCACCATCTCAATATCACCCAATCTATCCATACCGACCTACTATCTCATTCTGAGTCTGACAATCTGTCTGGCTCTGGTGTGGATTACTCGCCGTGCGGATCAAAGAGAGCTGTCCCGCAAAGTGGCTCTCGACCTAAGTCTTATCATTATGGTCAGTGGTTTTATCGGAGGACGTCTATTCCACGTCTTCTATGAAAGCTTTCCATATTATCAGGAAGACTATCTGCGTATTCTTTATTTCTGGAATGGGGGCTTTGTCTTTTATGGCGGAGCCATTCTGGCCACATTGTGCAGTGTCTTTTATATGTTCTTTCTGGCAAAAGTTCAGATGGAGGATTATCTGGATCTCTTTGCCCCGGTAATGTCGTTTTCTTATATGTTAGGACGAATCGCCTGCCTGTTTGCCGGGTGCTGCTATGGAAGAACCTGTGAACTTCCCTGGGCCGTGGCCGGTCGCCATCCGACACAGGCCTACGCATCACTGTGGGAACTGGGGGTTCTGTTTATTCTGTTGGGAACTGAATCCATTGCTCGACCACTTCGTCCGCGCTGGCTGCACAATCCCGGCAGTATTTTTTTCCTGTGGATGGTTTTACACGGACTGGGACGATTGCTGATGGAATCTTTCCGCGATGACTTCCGCGGGCCTTCGCTGGGACTTTCGGTTTCAAGCTGGATCAGTGTTTTGCTGGTGGTGTTGGGAATCTTCCTGCTGGTGCGGAAACCAGCAGGCCGGCGGACGACAAGTTCCGTTTAACTGACACCGAGCCCCTGCCAGATAAGTATCCAAACGACATTGCACGGATGGATAAACATTGCGCAAAAGTTCTTGGGCAGCCGGAGCGGGCGTCAGCAATGAAACTGCATCTGATTTCTGCGAATCATACTTTTGGAAAAAGCGAACCATCTCTAAGCCGACTTGAGCGGTGCGCGCGCACAACAGGTTCCCTTCACACACAGACAACGCTTCTTCGCTGATATTTGTCGCAAGTTCGGGATGGGCACTGAGAAATTCCGGCAAACAGGTTCTGCCCGTAAAGAAATCCGATTGCCCTTCTGACGAAGACCACTCCGCCCCCGCAAAAGTCTGGCGGGGTTCTTCACCCATAGTGTGACCGATCTCATGACACAAAATACCGGCTAGAACTTCCAAGGAAGCCCCTGGAGCCCGCGCAGTTCCACCCCACAGGATCACCTGCAAGTAAGTGCCTTTGTCCATCGAGCCACCGGCAAAATACGGATTCACCCAATCATAAGAAATCAGCAGGGGTTTTCCTGTCGTCTTAAAAACCGGCATCATGTACTTGCTTTGAAAATCGACGATCAATTGACGATACTGCTCTTCGGTCACACCTGAAACATTCGCACTGCCCGGGGGAAGATAGAAGTATCCGGCATCCTGAGCAAATGACGTGTGCGAACTTTTACCCTGCAACGGCTTTTGCGTCTGCACCATCACAACCAATCCCACCAACAGGATCACGGCTAAAATATAGGGAATGTATTGCTTCGTCTTTTTACTCATAGCGGTCGGGACTTTATCACAGATCAACAGGAAACCCCATAGCTAATGATTGCAAGAGCACTCACAGGTTTTGTCACTGCTTTGCCGGAAGGACACTGTCTTATTTTGAGACGCACTCACAAGCCCCTGCTTTTGCGAAAGAAATTGTTATTTCTTATTTAAGAATCGACAAAGTGACACAATTTGGCCCTTGCCGGTAAAGCTTAAACACTGATTCCACCTTCGTTGCGGGTTTAATTGCATCCGGACGCTTTCGGCCCGTGGCACGACTCCTGTATTGCATCCTTAGTGAAGAGAAGTATC
Source organism: Bdellovibrio bacteriovorus (assembly GCF_025558485.1). Lineage (GTDB taxonomy): Bacteria > Bdellovibrionota > Bdellovibrionia > Bdellovibrionales > Bdellovibrionaceae > Bdellovibrio > Bdellovibrio bacteriovorus_G. Next base: position 2,959,479 of record NZ_CP102930.1, on the reverse strand, counting down.
GAGAGAGAGGTTTATTATGAAAAAGCTTTTAGCTTCAATGATCGCGATCTCCACAGCGTTGTTTGTGGTGGCGTGTGGAAAAAGTGGTGGTGATTCCAACTATGTGAATCCCCAAGTGTGTAATTCCGGATATATCTGGAATGGCAGTGCCTGCATACTACCCAATGGTGGTACTGGCGGTGGCAATGTTATCACAACAACCGTGGGCTTTGCCGATGGCAGCACATCCTTTATGATGGGTGGCCGTCAGGTGAACGGTTCCTTGAAAATTAAAAACAGAGGCGCTTACGAAGCCTTCCTTAAAGATGCTTTCGCAATCTGTGATCGCATGATCTGGGGTATCGAAGCAGGTCTTTCCAAGTGTGCCAACTGGTCCACTGGTTATTTGTACCTGAGCTTCACAATGGGGCCTTCCATGGTTCCAGCTGTGACTTTGACAGCTTACCCTGCACCTAACTGGTACCAATATGCTTTGAATTTCGGTATCAGCGCAGGTGGCGCGGCTTACAACCCGCTTTATTTGAATAACCAAAATACATTCAACCTGATTCCGGACAGAGATGGTGTTCCAAGTCAGGCCTTTGAGATCCGTGCACAAGGTGCGTGGGGCACTCCGGCTGGCAGATACTTGATTCAAATCCAGGCTCATAAAGGAACTTTGGCTAACACAAGCATCAACTATGACCTGGCTTACAAGTACGGAAGCCAAAACGTTGTGTTCGCAACCGGCACCTTGCAGCGTTTCCAATAAACTCCGCGTCTTGCTTCAGAAGCAGGACTTGGAATAAATTTCGACTATGACCGAATCTCAATCTCGACAGGTCAAATGCCCGCAGTGCGGGCGTTTGGCTTTGTACTCAACCGAAAATCCTTTCCGTCCTTTCTGCTCTGAAAGATGCAGATTGATTGATCTTGGCGAATGGGCCAGCGAATCCTACAGAATCCCCGTCAAAGATTCTTCAAGTGATGCTTTAACTTCCCTTGATGAAGAGGACTATTCCGACGAAGGCAAGCACTAGAATCCGCACTGAGAGCCGCAGTCAGAGACCTTTTCATATTTTGCTATTGACGAATTTGCCTTTTTGTCTTTTCATGAGGCTGTCATTGGATGACGAAGAGTTATCATCACGATTTTATTATCAACATCGGATACACAAATGTATCCAAAAGAGGAGTTCAAATGAACAAAGCTCAACTTATCGAAAAAATCGCTACTGAAACAAAAGTTTCTAAAGCTCAAGCTGAAGCAATCCTTGATTGCGCAGTAGAAAACATCAAAAAATCCGTTAAAAAAGGTGACGATGTTAAACTTGTTGGCTTCGGTACTTTCACTAAAGCTAAACGTAAAGCTCGCACTGGTCGCAACCCACAAACTGGTAAAGCGATCAAAATCCCTGCTGCATGGGCTCCGAAGTTCCGCGCAGGTGCTGAATTCAAAGCTATGGTTAAGTAATTAACCAGAACTTTCGATTTCCTGGTAAAGGCGTCCCTCAAGGACGCCTTTTTTATTTTGTCTATATCTCAAAGCTCCGGTAGCCTCTTTTCATGGCTCAATTTCAAAAGCAAATTCAAAAAATTGGTGTATATACAAGCGGTGGCGATGCTCCGGGAATGAATGCGGCGATTCGTGCGGTGGTTCGTGTTGGTATCTCTCAAAAACTTGAAGTTTACGGCATTCACAATGGTTACGTTGGAATGATGGAAAACAAAATCGAGCCTTTGCAACTGCGTGACATGGCCAATATCATTCAGCGCGGCGGCACAATTTTAAAAACCGGAAGATCCACGGAATTCATGCGTCCTGAAGGGCGTGCCCGTGCAGCAGCAAATATCAAAGCCATGGGAATTGACGCCTTGGTCTGCATCGGCGGCGACGGCTCTTTCCGCGGGGCTCATGCCTTGTGGGAAGAACATCAAGTGCCAGTGGTTGGCGTGCCCGGCACGATTGACAACGATATCTTCGGCAGTGACAAAACCATCGGCTTTGATACTGCTGTGAACACCGCACTGGAGGCGATTGACCGCATTCGTGATACGGCAGCTTCGCATGATCGTCTTTTTATTGTTGAAGTGATGGGCAGAAATTCAGGCTTTATTGCTTCTCACGTCGGTCTTGCAGGAGGTGCTGAAGAAATCTTCACCCCGGATGCAAACACCACTGTGGAAAAAGCCATTGATCGCATCGCCGATGCCAAAGCACGCGGCAAAACCAGCAGCATCCTTATCACCGCCGAAGGGCAAAAACCAGGGCGCGCTTACGATTTGGCTGATGCCATTCGTAAAAAATCCGGCATGGACGCGAAGGTCTGCATCCTGGGACACCAACAGCGTGGAGGATCTCCAACCGCTGCGGATCGCATTCTTGCAAGCCGTATGGGCGCAGCCGCAGTAGATGCGCTTTTCAAAGGCTATTGTGATGTGATGATCGGAACTGAAGGCGAAAGACTTATTCAAGTGCCTTTGGATCTCGTCACAAAAAACGAGAAAAAGAATCAGCTGGATTTGATTTCTCTGGCGAGTGTTCTGGCGACTTAAAACTTCCTCACGTTTTATCTTGACCTCTGCTGTAGATGCTTGAATTCTATGGGATATTCCATTCAAGCAACCACAGCGAGGTTCCCATGAAAAATCTTTTCGTAGCATTGCTTTTAGTTCTTCCGCTTCTAAGCGGTTGCACCAAAAAAGAAAATGAAATTGTGATCGGTGAATACGATTCCCTGACTGGCAGTGATGCCACTTTTGGACTGAGCACCAATAAAGGGGTTCGTCTGGCTTTGGATGAAATCAATGCCGCCGGTGGAGTCAAAGGCAAAAAGATCAGCTTGGTGACTTTGGACGATCAGGGTAAAAATGAAGAGGCTGCTTCCGCAACCACTCGCCTGATCACACAAAATAACGTTGTGGCCATTCTGGGCGGTGTTGCCAGCGGTCGTTCCAAAGCCGCTGCCCCGATTGCGCAGTCTCATGGGGTTCCGTTTGTTTCCCCAGCTTCCACAAATCCGGATGTAACCAAGGCCGGTGACTATGTTTTCCGCGTTTGTTTCATTGATCCCTTCCAGGGCTTGGTGATGGCAAAGTTCGCCAGTGAAAATCTAAAAGTAAAAAAAGCCGCTATTTTGCGTGACGTGAAAAATGACTACAGTGTGGGCCTGGCGGACGTGTTTTCTGCTGAATTTAAAAAACGCGGTGGTGAAATTGTTGCGGATCTGAGCTATCAGGCCGGCGACATTGACTTCAAAGCGCAACTGACACAAATCCGCTCTAAAAATCCGGATGCGATCTACATTCCGGGCTACTACACCGAAGTGGGATTGATTGCACAACAAGCCCGCCAACTGGGCCTGAAAGTCCCACTGATGGGTGGAGACGGCTGGGATTCTGACAAGCTTTACGAAATCGGTAAAGACGCCATCAACGGCAATTACTACTCCAATCACTACACAACCGAATCCACAGACCCTGCGGTGACAGAGTTCATCAAAAAATTCAAAGCGAAATACAGTGAAACTCCGGATGCACTGGCAGCATTGGGTTATGATGCCGCAAAAATTCTGGTTGCTGCAATTGAGCGAGCTCCTGACTTGTCAGGAAAAGCCATTCGTGATGAACTGGCCAAGACAAAAGATTTCCCTGGCGTGACCGGGAAAATCAGTTTGAATGAAAATCGCGACGCCGTGAAAAGTGCGGTTGTGATTCAGGTGGATGGCAACAACCGTAAATTCATCACCACCATCACCCCGTAAGGACAGACATGCAAGATTTCGTACAGCATCTGATCAATGGAGTAAGCCTTGGATCTATTTACGCCTTGATCGCTCTGGGTTACACGATGGTCTATGGAATCCTGAAAATGATCAACTTCGCCCACTCTGATGTTTACATGGTGGGCGCCTTTGCCGCCTACTACTTCGCCCGCTGGATCGGCATTGAAAACGATCCGGGCCTTAGCACCCTTCTGACCCTGATTGTTGTTTCCATGATCTGTTGCAGTCTTCTGGGGCTGGTGATCGAACGTCTGGCTTACCGTCCCTTACGCAACTCTCCTAAATTAAATGTTCTTATCACCGCTATCGGTGTCAGCCTGTTCCTGGAATATTCCGGTCAGGTGGTTTTCGGAGCTGATCCCAAAGTCTTTCCCGAAGTGATGAAAGATTTTGTGATCTTCTCTATCGGCAATGTTGAAGTTCGTTCTTTTGACGTCACAGTGCTTGTGGTCGGCCTGCTGGCCATGCTGGCATTGCAGTTTCTTTTGTTTAAAACCAAAATCGGCCGTGCCATGCGTGCGGTCAGTGCCAACCCCATGGTGGCCAGCCTCATGGGCGTAAATCCGGATCGCATCATCGCTTTCACTTTTGTCGTGGGATCATCCTTGGCTGGTGTCGGCAGTGTTCTGGTCGGCATGAAATATCCAAAGATTGATCCCCTGATGGGCATGATGATCGGCCTGAAAGCTTTTGTTGCTGCTGTATTAGGTGGTATTGGAAATGTCGGCGGAGCTGTTCTGGGCGCAATGATCATGGGGCTTTCTGAAGAAATGGTTGTGGCCTATCTTTCCAGCACCTATCGTGACGCGCTAGCCTTTGGAATTCTGATTGTGATCCTGATCTTTAAACCCGCTGGCCTTCTGGGCAAATACTCTGTGGAGAAGGTGTGATGAAAGCATTCAAGAATCCGGCCTTGGCTCTGTTGGGTTTATGTCTTCTGGGTGTGGCTCTGAATTTCAGCGTGAATGCCTACATCCAACTGATTCTTCTTTTTGCCGGTGTGAACTGTCTGCTGTCGATGAGTCTAAATCTGGTCAATGGCTATACCGGGCAGTTTTCCCTGGGACATGCGGGTTTTATGGCCATTGGGGCTTACTTTTCCGCTTATGCCTCCACCCGCTGGAGCTTTGCTCCGTCTTCTCTGTTGGTGGTTCAGTATTTTGTTTTCACACTGGGCGCGGGTCTGGTGGCGGCAGTGGCAGGCTTTTTGGTGGGACTGCCTTCCTTGCGCCTTAAGGGTGACTATCTGGCCATCGTGACTTTGGGCTTTGGCGAAATCATCCGGGTGGCCTTGCTGAATATGGATTTCGTGGGTGGACCACGCGGGCTTTCCGGTATTCCGGGCTTTGGTTCGTTCCTTTGGTCTTTTGCTTTTGCCTCTTTGTGGATTGTGATTTGTTTCTTTACCATTTGGCGCGTGATGCATTCCAGTCACGGTCGTGGATTTCTTAGTGTGCGTGAAGATGAAATCGCGGCAGAGGCCATGGGCATCAACACCACCCGCATGAAGGTAAAAGCCTTTGTTCTGTCCAGCTTCTTTGCCGGTGTTGCCGGAGCCCTGTTTGCGCATTTTACCAACTTCATCAACCCGTCCTCTTTCACCTTCCTGCAAAGCGTGAACGCCGTCATTATGGTTGTTTTGGGTGGCATGGGTTCCATGACCGGTTCCATCGTGGCAGCCATCATCATCACTGTGCTGCCAGAGGCTTTGCGCCCGCTACAGGAACTGACGGGAGTGGATTTGCGCATGGTGATTTATTCTTTGTCTTTGGTTTTGATGATGATTCTGCGCCCGAAAGGACTGTTCGGCGATATGGAACTCAGCGATGTTTGGAGAAAATATGTCAGACGTTCTGCTTGAGGCCCGAAAGATCACCATGCGTTTTGGCGGCTTAAAAGCTGTTGATTCCCTGGAGTTTCAAATTAAAAAAGGTCAGCTGGCCGGATTGATCGGTCCAAATGGCGCCGGCAAGACCACCGTATTTAATATGCTGACCGGAGTCTATCAGCCCACATCCGGAGAAGTCCTGCTGGAAGAACAAAGCCTGCAAGGCCTGGCCCCGTATGAAATTTCCCATCGTGGCGTGACCCGTACTTTCCAGAATATCCGTCTGTTTAAAAACCTGACTGTGCTGGACAACGTTCTGATTGCCGGTCACCAACATGTGAAGTACGGGCTTTTCGATACGCTTCTGCAAACAGAAAACTTCCGAACTGATGAAAAGCGTCTGCAAGAAAAGGCCATTGATCTTCTCAAGATCTTCCATCTGGAAGACAAAGCCCACAAACCTGCAACCTCCTTGCCCTACGGTGAACAGCGCAAACTGGAAATCGTTCGCGCACTGGCAACAGACCCAAAAATCATTCTTCTGGATGAACCGGCTGCCGGAATGAATCATTCCGAAACCCATCATTTGATGGAAACCATTGCCAAGATCCGCGAAGAATTCAAGCTGACCGTTCTTTTGATCGAACACGATATGAAGCTGGTCATGGGGATTTGTGAAAATATCATTGTTCTGGATCATGGTGTAAAGATCGAGGAAGGCGCCCCGGCCAAAGTGCAAAATTCCGCCAAAGTGATAGAAGCCTATCTGGGTGTGGAGGAAAAGGAATGAGTGCTCCACTTTTAAAAGTTGAAAATCTGGATGTCTTTTACGGCTCCATTCATGCTCTAAAAGGCGTCAGTTTCGAGGTCAATCAAGGCGAGGTGGTCTCTCTGATTGGCGCCAATGGTGCGGGAAAAACCACAACTCTGCGTGCGATCTCTGGCATCGTGCCCTGCAATGGCCAATTGCATTTTAAAGATCAAAATCTAAAAACAGTTTCCACCTTCCGTCGTGTGGGTTTGGGCATTGCCCAGTCTCCGGAAGGTCGCGGTGTTTTCCCCCAAATGAGCGTTCTGGAAAATCTGGAAATGGGCGCTTATTCCCGTAATGACGCTGCCGGGATCAAAAAAGATCTTGAAATGTGTCTGGAGCTTTTCCCGCGCATGAAGGAACGTCTGGCTCAGATGGCCGGAACTCTGTCCGGAGGCGAGCAGCAGATGCTGGCGATTTCACGGGCCTTGATGGCAAAACCGCAGCTACTGCTGCTGGATGAACCGTCCCTGGGTCTGGCTCCGCTGATCGTGGCGCAAATTTTCGATATTGTAAAAAAACTGAATCAGGAAGGCATGACCATCCTTTTAGTTGAGCAAAATGCGCGTATGGCTCTGAAAATTTCGCATCGGGCTTATGTTCTTGAATGTGGTCGCATGATTATGCAGGACACAGCACAGAATCTTTTGAATAACGACGTTGTTCGCAAAAGCTATCTGGGCGTCTAGTTTCTGGACCTTATGGCCGCCCCTGTTCCCCAGTCTTTCACTCGGGAACTTAGAGCGTGTCTCATTACGGGATTTTACCTGACTAAGCCTTTATAATTGCTCTCAAAAACCGAAAAGAAGAGCATGATCAGGCTCGTTCTTGCAATCAGCACAGTTTGGCTCCTTAGTTCTTGCACCACCAAGAACGACATGTCGTTAATTTTCTCCAGTGAAAATACTCCGACCGTGACATTGAAACTCAATGACGACAAGGCTTATACCAGCCAGACTTCCGTTCCCCTGCAAATCACAGCTTCTCGCGAATCAACGGAAATGACCTTTTCCAACAGTGCAATCTGTTCCGGTATCTGGGAACCGTTTTCCTCTTCACGCACTGTCACCGTCCCGAACGTGGAGGGTGAGCATTTTGTCTCTGTTAAAATCCGCACTCAGGACGGCTTCAGCAGCAACTGTGTAACCGCCAAAGTTGTACTGGATAAATCCCCTCCGACAATCAGTGATTCCATGAGTCTGACCAACACCCGCTCGCTTACAACCCAGTCTCCGCGTCTGCTGCCTCCGGTAACAGCAGATACTTTTTCCGGTGTGGCAAAGTATGAAATCAAACTGATCAAAACAGCAGGCACAACCGTCATTAAAGACTGGGCGGTTAAAGATAAAGACGCTCTTTATTTCGATGGACTGACTTTGCCTGATGCTGACAGTGACACCTATTATTATCTGATTCGCGCCACAGACAATGTCGGCAACGTCAGTCTGGAAAAACAATCACCGAACTTTATCGTCGGTCCAGTGGTTACCGTCGTTGGTGAATCTTATAATATTCAACAAACCATGGGTTCAGCGGATATTCAGTTGTCCCGTGCAAGTTCGCTTAGCACCACTGTCTATCTTAGAGCCGTTTCTGGAACGGCTATCGCGGGTCTTGACTTCCTTTATCCGGATATCACTTCGCAGGAAGTTGTTATTCCCGCAGGAGCCACGACAGCCAAGACCTATTTTTCCATCGCGACTTATTCCACCCCCGGCAGCAACAAACGGTTTGAACTTGAAATTGCGAATATTATCAATGCAGCCCCTTCTCCTTCCAAGGCTGCGATTGAACTATTAAATGCCAACCCGGTAATTTCAGGTCAGACAGCTTCCGGCTACAAGGGCCTGACGGGCGCCAAGGGACATATGTGTGCCCTGCGAACAGACAATAAACTCGATTGCTGGGGCGGCCTAAGATACTCCAACGGTCAAAGCGGCGAGGTCTTCTATGCCACGGAAGTCGCTGGTACCGCCAACGTCCGTACTTTAGGAATCGGATACAGCGATCACAACTGCTACATCGACACAGTGGGTGACCTTTACTGCTTTGGTGACAATACATATAAACAACTGGGCAACAATGCGGTGACGCCATCCGCTTCTCCGCTTAAGATTGCCGGATATAGCAATGTTAAAAAAGTTTCTGTCGGAATGGGCTTTACCTGCTTCATTGATTCATCTGACAAAGTCCGATGTTTGGGTAAAAACGACGAAGCCACCTCGGGTCAGGCCGTATCGGCACCGGTGGCAACACCGACTCTTTATGCTTCTGTGACCAAAGCCATAGATGTTGCCACCGGCAACCGCATGGCCTGCGCAATTGATGACGTCGCAGGAACCCGCACCGTGAAGTGCTGGGGTAAAACCATCAACGATGTGGCAGGATCTGCAACGGCCACCAGTATCACCGATATTCCTAATGATATTATTTCCCTTACTGTGAACGGCAGTATTCTGGCGGATGTTCGCCACGCATGCGGACTGACCGAAAGTGGCGATGTTTATTGCTGGGGCAGTAATTACCGCTCTCGCCGTGGGGCTGCGTCAGGCTCTGTCGGCTGGACTACGGCCAACAAAGTCACCCTGCCGGTGAAAGCTGTGAAAGTTCAGGCAGGTACTGACAGTACTTGTGCCCTGGGTGAAGATGACAGCCTGTACTGCTGGGGTGCCGGTCTTCCTTCTACAAGCAACGTGAATGAATATCTTGAAAGTTACATCCCGCTAAAGCTTGATAATTTCAATGAAAATGTCACGGACTTCCAACTTACAGAACTGGTCAGTTGTGCGATCACCGTCAGTTCCCGCATCAAGTGCTGGGGCGTGAACAAACTTGGTGAACTTGGAAATGGCATTGCCGGTGACGCATGGAGAACCGTTGCCTTTAATCCTGCGCAAACCTTTGACAAGTATTTGCAAGTGGCCACTGGTGTTTATTCCACGTGTGCGATTCGCGCAAATAAAACTGTCACCTGCTGGGGACAGAATGACGAAGGCCAACTTGGAAACAATTCGCGAAATCCAATTTCCAGACCGCATTACACCTTGGCGGGACTAACCAACGTTAAAAAAATAGTGGGCCGAAATCAGCACTATTGCGCGCTGACCGAAAGCGGTTCCGTGTACTGCTGGGGCTATAATCTTAGTGGTCAACTTGGCAACAATGCCACGGCAGGGACACCTGAAGCCGCACGAGTGATCGTGCCTTATCAAATTCCTGTCACCTATCCCGGCGGCATCTCCGGACTTCCCACAGGGATCAAGGATATTACTGTGGGCTTCTATAATTCTTGTGCAGTCACAACTGCCGGAGGTGTGATGTGCTGGGGCAACAACGCTGCCGGAGAATCAGGCCACAATGCCGGAGCCGCCTTAAGCTATCCACAGAACGTCACCGGTCTTGCCACCGGAGTCGAAAATGTCGCCATCGGCCTCAGCACCAGTTGTGCTGTTCGTAACAACACCACCACCAAAACCATTCACTGCTGGGGATTGAACAACTCTGGCATTCTGGCCAACGGTCTTCCGATCGGACCGACCAGCTATAGCTACACCCCACAGCTTATCGACACTATTACGACGACAAAAGCCGTTCAGGTTTTTGTCGGCGGTGAAGGCGCTTGCTACATTCACGACGGAACAACCAAATGCTGGGGCATTCGCACCACCAACGCCATCATGCCGGTTTCTTCGGTCCCGGCCGGAACTCCGGTGCAGACGCCGACGGCCGTGCCGGAATTGGCAGGAGCCTCCACCATCAGCTTTGGAACCTTCTCTGGTTGTGCAGCGATGACAGAGGGAACTGTTAAATGCTGGGGCGTGGACAACAGTGGTTTTGTCAGCTCAGCCTTCCAAATCGTCACAGCCCCTACGACAAGCTATGCGTTTTCTTATGGACTGGCGACGTCACTATCTTTGGGAATGGCACCGCAGGCAACAGATCGCGTTCATGCCTGTGCCGTCACTAGTTTAGGTGATCTAAAATGCTGGGGTTCCAGCACCTATGGCGAAGGCCATGATGCCTTCTTCCAGAACACGCCAAGCTATGTTCTAAAATAACCAGCCGTAACGAACTTCAAGATGGGTTTCAAAAAGAGAGACATCCGAATTGTCCTTGTCATCGGAACCCGTGTGTTTTCCCTTAAAGAAGCTTCCGTAAGTGTAAATTCCGACAGAGCGTTCATACCCCAAAGGGCGGGCAACACCCAAAGATCCTGAAACACCGACGCCACTGTAAGTGTGATCAATACCCATATATAAAGGATGCAGTCTTAACGAAACATCCGTGTACCATTTATTATTATGCGAAAAGAGTTCCGCATATCCACCGGCCGTGGCGCTGACATGCTGGCCAACGCCGATACCGCCTTCAGTGGCACTTTTAACAAAGGAATAAGGGCGTCTTTCAAAATCCCCTCCGACCAGATAGCCATATTGAACTTTGAAAAGAGGATTACGATAGGTCCAGTGTCGTTTGGTGAAGGTCACATCGCCCTTGATATCATAAATTCTTTCAGTTCCTGACGTTCCCAGTAAATTACTGAAGGAAAAACTGCTGGTGTAACCATTCACACGAATGGATCTGTCCACTTTCCAGTTCCAACGGCGTTCAAACGAAAGAGTGTCAAAAGTAAAGGACTGCTGATCCAGCGTGGTCAGAACCGGGCTGGTATCCTGTTTCTGCGCGGCCCCCATCAATCCAACTCCGGCCCACATCAGATTGCGTGAACAGAAGTCCTTACCCACCTTGTCCAGAATCGGCAAGGCCGTGATCTTCATTTCCTGACTGATATTTTTGATCTGAATCAGGTAACGGAAACGGTCTGACCCAAACAATTCCAAGGGCACAGCGATCATCTGTGCATTCAGAGGCACATTCAAAGATATTAGAAATCTGCCATTTTCACCCTTCAATGGCAGATTCACCAGCGGCAGGATAACCGGCGCCAGGGGCTTTTTATCCTTATCATACAAAAGGATACGGCGGCTCCAGAACCGGATGTCCAGATCCTCCTGCAATTCACCGGAAATCTTCAGCTGCATGACTTCCTGATTTGGCATTTTAATAATTTCAAACTGGTCCCACACGGCCTTGGGTTCACGCAGGATATTGCGGCAGTCTGTCTGAAAAGGATGAATATGTTTTTGCAGTGATGAAAATGGAATCACTTCCACCAGTGCCTTATTCATCATAATCTGCTCGGCCTTTACAGTTTTACGGGCCTGTGTCTGCGCCATCGCAGTACCACCCGCCAAAACCATAATTGCCATCGCAAAATACTTACTTAGAGACGCCAAAGTAGAACACTCCTGTTTCGCTCCAAGCAGAGGCCCGGTATTGATTTCTTCCTCGCACCCGGAAATACCACTGTCCGTTTTTAATCGGATTCTTCAAGACATATTCCTGGGCTTCGACCTTGATGTGTGTGGCATCCGTGAAATTTGGATTTTGTGCCATTTCCAGTGCATACCATTCATTTTCCGGAGACTCCGTCCAGGAAAACTTGATCGACACCGGAACTCCACGGGGAATCAAAAAAACCTCATTCTTTTTCGGTGTCAGCAGTTTGGGTGTAATCAGCGGCCCCGGCTTTCCATAAGACACGGCCAGAATCGATGTCGGCACAGAGAAATACTTACTGTTGTCACCCAGTGGCCAGACCCGGAAATAATACCAGCCCTCGTCATTCACACTATGGAAGAACTCCACGTTCTCGGTTTCCATCGTTTGTGAGTTGGCCAGTTTCGGATCACGACTCAATTCCACACGATATTTCTTTGCAGCCTCACGATGCGTCCACAGCAAATGGAACTGCGGTGTGCTGCCGGGCTTTTCAAATAATGGCGGCAACACTTCCTTTTTCTCTATAGCCGGACCACGCAGTAAACCCTTCACCTGATAGACATCAGATGGTGGAGAGTATTCTCCTTCCGGAGATCTTGCCACAACACGCATATAACCTGGCACTGTTTCATTGTGTTTAAGAACGTAAGGGGACTTATCCACCACAACATTTTTCAAAACCCTGGTGAACTTCGGACCTTCACCAATTTGCACCAGATAGTCCTGAGCATACGGAACCGGCGTCCAGGACAACCCCATTTCGATCATCCCAGCATCGTTCAGCTTTTCATCTGCCTTGGAAAGCAACGGCGCCGTCAATGGCGGACGGACAAAGATTTTCTTTTCATCAGACCAGTCCGAATAAAGACTGCTGCCATAGGATTTACGCACACGAACCCGATATTCACCGGCGGCGTCAATAAAGCTGCGCAAAGGTTCCGGACCTTCGTACTCATCAAAAAGATCTTCAAAGCTCTTGTTTCTACCGACCTGCAGATGGAACTTTTCGCCGGTTTTGGCACCCTCCACCGGAACGTTCAGCTGCCACTTCCCACGCTCTTTAAAATTCAGAACCGGATCACTGATCTTATTCCCCTTCAGGCTTTCCAAACGGAAGCTGCGGGTTTCTGAAAACTGGGGTACACCCTTGTCCTGCACCACCAGACGCCAATAGTATTCGCCCGTACCCATATCCTTGGGCAGCACCGCTTCCTTCATACCCGTCACGTCCTGCTGCCTGCTTTCGGTCAAGAAGTCTGCTGTGCGGCTGTATTCCAATGTCACTTTTTTATCCGGAATCTGTTTCCACTTAAAGAATTCCAGATGAGACCCGTAGATGACTTTCCTGCTTGGTGGTTCCAGCAGAACGATTTTGTCCTGCTCCACATCGCTCAACTCGAGCTTGGGTGCAGCGGCTTTCGGCGCCACACTACCTCCGGCATTCTTTTCAGCTCCTTGCAGAGGTGTTGTTCCCCCTCCTGTCCCGGGAGCAACAGGTTCTGTCTTGGCAGGCTCCGGAGTCAGCGGTTTCAGCTCGATCGCCTGACCGGCAGTTAAGGCCTTTTTTATTCCGTCACCTTCCAGTGTCACCTGTCCAGAGGACAATGACAGAGCCACTTCGCCAGACGCGTCCTTTTTCACAAAAAGACCAAAGGGTGCATCTGCATTTAGAGTCAAGTCGGAAGAACCCACACGCAGATTTAACGGCTTGCCAGTCCCACGGCCTTCCAATTGCAACTGTCCCTGTTCCAAATTCAAAGTAAGGCTGCCACCTTCAGGACTGTCCGTGATACGCAAAAGAGTTTTTTCCGGAACCACCACCACATCTTTATTGCGCATTTCAATCTGCGCTTCGGATGAGCTGCCGGTAAAGACTTCAGAACCATTATAAAGTTTTTGTGATTGGGCGGCATCGGCCCAAAAAAAGCCGGAAACATGCTTGTAGCGAAGTTCGTTTTTTACGTTGCGCACTTCCGCCAGCGTCGGCCCCAAATTTTCATCACTCAGCTCAGCTTTGAACAGGAATTGTTTTGCCACGAAGAAAGACAAAACAGTGATAACAAGAAGGCATCCGATGAGAATCTGTTTTTTCATAGAAGTGCTTCTATTATGTCCGACTTGAAATAAGCGGGCCAGATCTTTCCGGTTTTCTAGACATTGCTGGAACTCTGACTTTCGTCGAAGTTCCCACTTTATGGGACACAAAAAAACTAAGACATCTTTTGCAGCAGCACTTCAAACTCTGTTCCGCGGCCGTCTTTTACGGGACTGCGCACGGACACCTTGCCATCATGGGCCTCAACGACCGCTTTCACAAATGTCAGGCCCAGGCCCATACCGTATTCAGAACGACTCTTATCACTGCGGTAAAGCTTCTGCCAGATCATTCCATGTTCATCTGCGGAAATACCCGGACCTGAATCCGTCACACGAATAATCACGTTTTCCGTGTGATTGATGGTTTCAATAGTGACCTCGCCACCGGATGGCGTGTACTTGTGGGCGTTGTCCAGAAGATTGGCGACCACACGGCTGATAAGTTTTGCATCCACCATCGCCCAGTCATGACTGTCGAGCTTTTGAATCACCTTGATGTCTTTTTCCTCAAAGGCCATCTCGTACAGACTCATAATCTCTTTCACCAGATCGCTGATAAATTTCTTTTCCAGCTTTAAACGCTTACTGCGATTCTCGGCTTCTGTGATATCCGTCAGGACCTGAAGGAAATTCAAAATCTTGTCCGAGTTTTCATAACAGCTTTGCAAAGCCTCGCGATAAGATTCCACATCTCCTTCGCTGGTCAAAGCCAGTTCCGCACGACCACGAAGACGCGTGACCGGAGTGCGAATATCATGAGCCAGATGGTCAAAGGCCTCTTTCAAGCCGCTGACCAGACCTTCGATTTTATCAAGCATCTTATTAAATAGAACTTTCAATTCCTCCAGTTCGTCGTCACTGCCTCCCACGGGCACACGAGTGGACAGGGAACCGCCCTCGATTTTTTTCATCGACGTGATCAGTTCTCGCACCGGACTGAGAGTCCGATTGGAAAGGAACAGTCCCCCCAGGAAGCCGATCAGAGCCACAGGCCCCAGCAGCCACCAGAAGATCTTTTGCAGATTGCGCAGCTGCTGACTTAAAGCCTCGCGGCTTTTTCCAACGATCAGACGACTGCCATCCTTTAAAGTTGTACCCACCACATAGACGGCATCCCCACCGTGCAATTCCTGCATGATGAATTCAAAGCTCTGTCCCCGATGGGTGTTAAGCTCTTTCTTCAGTGCCTCTTCACCCAGTTTAAAGTTGGGAAAAGGCTCGTGGAAGAAACTTACCTGACCTTTGGGCGCAAACACGGTCACCAGCAAAGCCGCATCCCGGTCATAATTGGGAATATAAAGAAAATAGTCGTTAAACTCGCTCAAGCCGCGCACTTCGATACGATTGCGGTATTCTTCGAGCTTGGAGGTCAAAAGCACACGTTCCTGCTCTTGCAGGCCATGGCTGATTTGAAAATAAAGAAAGCTAAAGATGACTGTGGAACTAAGAATCAGCACCAGAGAGTACGCAAGCGTCAATTTGGTGCTGATTCTAAATAACGTCGGTTTAAGACGACTTGAGAACATATCCTACACCTCTAACCGTATAGATAAGGCGTGTAGGGAAATCTTTTTCCAGCTTGTTTCTGAGTCGGCATACAAGGACGTCCACCACATTGGTTTGAGGGTCAAAATCATAGTTCCAGACTTCTTTTAGAATTGTCTGCTTACCAATGATTTTATTTGGATTACTCATGAACAGGTCAAGAAGAACAAATTCTCTTTCCTGAAGGTCGAGTTTGCGGCCCGCACGAACCACATCACGATTCAAACGGTTCAACTTAAGATCCTGGAAAACCAACTGGGTCACTTCAGAGGCTTTTTGGGATCTTTTCAAAAGATTCTTCACACGGATTTGAAGTTCCGCCATGGCGAAAGGCTTTGTCAGATAGTCATCACCACCCATGCTCAAACCTTTAAGGCGGTCATCCAACTCTCGCAAAGCACTCAGGATCAGAATAGGAGTGTTCACTTCTTTTTCACGCAGGGATTTTGCGAAAGTGTAACCATCCATCTCAGGCAGCATCAGGTCCAATACGATAATATCGTAATGATTCGTTAGAGCACGTTCGTAAGCGCGACGCCCATTGGACTCAACTTCGACTTCGCCCTCAAGCTCCCCCAGGCCCTGCTTCACTATCGTTGCAATTTCGTTATCGTCTTCGACTACTAAGCATCTCATCTCGGGTCACCTTTGTTTCGGGTTCCTAATGTTATATCTGTAAGCCAATTTATAGCAGATTTGTTTCTAAACAAAAGGATGAATATTCATATTGTAGCCTGAAATGCTTATTATTACAGAGATTTAATCGCTCTGCAGATCAGAATTGCCGAGATGAAACAAATCCACCCTTGAAACCTTCTTGCAAAATAAAAAAACAGGCTCCTGGTCAGGGAGCCTGTGACATGGTCTTTCTATGGTTTAGATCAGATTATCAAGAATTAACGTTTAAGCTGGATAACCTCGTTCAAAAGTTCATCTGTCGTCGTGATTGTTTTGGCATTGGCCTGGAAACCACGTTGGTTTTGGATCATGTTTACGAACTCTGTTGCCAAATCCACTGTGGATCTTTCAAGAGATTTCGCGAACAATTTACCGCGACCTGCTGCACCCGGAGCACCTACAGAGGCAGTTCCGGAGTCTCTGGATTCTTTCAAACGGTTGTTACCGACTTTGAACAGAGCTTCAGGGTTTTCAAACTTCGCCAGAGCGATCTGCGCAAGGTCATTAGCCTGACCGTTGGAATACACGGCAGTCAATGTTCCTTCGTCATTGAAGGACAAGCTTGTGATTGTACCGGCAGCCGCACCGTCCTGATGCCAGGAGATCAGATCGGAGTTTTTACCGTACTGTTTAGTACCATCCAAACCTTTACCGCCATCCTTGATAGCATCACCGAAGTTGATTTTAACCTGTTGATCCTGAAGGGCACCACCCTTGAAGTTGAAGTTCGTGGAAGTGGTTTCCTGGGATTCCAGCTTACCATCAACTGTGAAAGTCAGTTTACCTTCCGCCACCTGGGACATTTTTCCTTCTTCGCCGCCAGAAATCTCTTTACCGTCAACCAAACCTTTGAAAGACCATTCACGGTCATTGGTTTTGTTGAAGAAGAAGCTGACAAGGTGTTTGTTACCCTGAGAGTCAAACATCTCAACACCAGTGGAGTAATGAGACGTGGAGTATGGATCATTGATATCGAACTTCTTGGTTGGCTCCATACGGGAGTCCAAGTTCAGGTCGAACTTCAATTCTTTTGTCGCTTTCGCTGGAATCAGGGCGCGAGGGAACTTGATATCCGTCATTTTATTAACGATGTTGCCCTTTTCGTCTGTTGCGAAACCCTGAACTTTTTGATTGTCATTAGTTACCAGGTAACCTTCACGGTCAAAGTGGAAGGAACCGTCACGAGTGAAGGATTCACCGTCAGAACCTTTAACCTTGAAGTAACCGTCACCAGAGATGGCAAGGTCAGTCACTTTTTCAGTTGCGTCGATGTTACCCTGGGAAAGAATTGGATTTACGGCACCGATCTTCACACCACGGCCGATTTGGTTACCACCAAGGATACCTTTCAAGTTTTTGGAAATGATGTCCTGGAATTCCGCGCGGCTTGCTTTAAAACCGATAGTGTTCGCATTGGCGATATTATCCCCGATAACACCCAAAGCCTCGCCTTGCGCTGTCATACCGGATACACCAGTGTACAATGAAGAAAGAATACCCATGTGACCTCCATGTCGTTGGCAGATTTAGTCGAAATCCACCGTTTTTGGAGGGCCTCCTCTACGAGGACCAGCCCTAATATTTAGTTTTTAAAACCATCCACTTCCGCTCATCCTGAGCCGCAGCGGGATCAGCCTATTCCATCACGTCGGGATGGCATTCAGCTATTTTGCGCCTAGAGCACCACTGTTGAGTCGATGTTCGTGAACACATTTTCTTTCAATGCATTCTTATCCATCACCGTCACAATCGTGTTGTTCTTCACGCTGACAATCAGTGCCGAGTTATCCATCAGAATCAATGAATCCTTCGAACCTTTTGCCGCCGCTCTCGTCACCGCTTCTGAGATCCTCGTGAGATCCTCAGGGCTGTAACTGATGCCCCGGGTTCTCATGCGCTCAATCGCATGATTCGAGAACTTGATTCCTTCAATGGCTTTATTCAAGCCCGGAGGTTGCATCTGTCCCAGATTTTGCGGCGGCACGCCACCAACCTGATTCAGAGTCTCCTTGAAGGAGGGTCCCCCAGCCAGATCCGGTTGTTTCACCTTCCCTGGTTGCTGCGGGATGAGTTGATCAAGAGTTTGTATCTTTTTTAAATCGACCATTACTTCGCCGTCTCCTTAGCGATCTTTTCCATCATGTCGCGGGACAAACCCACATTGTTCATGATGTTAGATTTTGCTACAGGAGCGGGATTCATGGAAGAGTTTTGTAACTCTGCATTCCCCTCTTTCATAGTTTGTCCTTTAGCATCATCTTTCTTCAAGTCTAGGTTTGTTACATCATTTATTTTCTGGTCAGTGGTCATAAGACGTGGGTCTGTGATCTTTTTCACGTCAGAGAAACGAATCGCCTGATTTCCCACATGCAGCACAGGGCCTTCATTGGAATAGCTCACACCCGTGATCATTCCATCGAAGTCTGTTTTGATTCCCAGCTTCTTCCCATCAGCAGTCTTCGCCTCTGCGATGAACTGATATTCACCCGGAGCCGCTTTCATTGCCTTCTCGTCCTCACCATTCCACGTCAGTTTGTTCGCACCCTGCTTCAGGGATTTCAGATTGTACGTACGCACAATGTTTCCTTCAGCGTCACGAACTTTCACCGTCACTTCACTTGCGTCCATTGGAAGATTGAACTTGAAGTCATGCTCTTTGTCATTCACACCGCGCACCACTTTGGAGGAATCACCTGCGACAGCCTTGCCAATCAGATTCAACGCCTGGAAGTTTTCTGAAGGCTTCTGTCCATTCTTCATTTCATCAAGTGACTTGTTCATGTTCTGCATCTGCTCCAGAGAGGAGAAGCTTGCCAACTGTGCCGCCATCTCATGGCTCTTCAATGGATTTGTCGGGTCCTGATTTTTCATCTGTGTCAGCATCAGCTTAAAGAAAGCATCCTTATCCAAGCTGGCATTACCAGCTGTACGAACTTTCTTGGATGGATCTGTCCAGTTGGCATCGACAATCTTATTCAGAACCTCACCGACGTTTTCGCCGCCAAGTTTTTCTCTGTCTGTCGCACTCAAATTGGAAGGACCTGCTGTCTCAGGTTTTGTCTGAGTCGCCCCGAATGCATTCACTCCCAATTTCGCGTTTACCATTGTCATGCATAACTCCTTTATGCAACCAGGTTAAGTCCACTGCCTTTGCCTTCAACTTTGCGAGCCGGCGCTGTCGTGCGTGTCTCGATCGGTTGAAGTGGATCGCGACGTCCGCCATAACCTTTCAATGAAGGCATGTCAGTCAAAGATTCGCGTCGTCCCTGGGAACCGAAGTTATCATTAAACTGGTTCCAGAATTGACGGGCTTGATCTCTTTGCTGATTGCCGTTCATGTTGGTCTGGTTTTGGGTCGCCGTATCCGCGGAAGTCGTGTTCACAACGTCCACCTTTACATTCTCCATGGACAGTTTGTGAGCAGCAAGACTGGTTTTCAGTTCAGCTAGACTAGACTCGATGGTCTTTTTAGCCTCCTGAGTATCCGCCGACATTTGCAGGTTCACCTTGCCATCCTGAAGCATCACTTTGAGATGAATGGTTCCCATGCCCTCCGGGGTCATCTGAACCTTCATTTCACCACCGCCGCGCTTAATCAGGTACTGCGCCTGATTCATCAGTTGCTTCACCGCCGCTTCATTTTCAGCGGGATTCGCCTGCCCTTGTGGAGCCAGGCCCGCAACCGGAGCGGTATTCGTCGGCACAGTCAAAGTTTCACCCTTGATCGGAGCGCCGTGAAGACCTTCAAGCCCCTGCAAGCTATGTTTAAAGTCTGCGGACTTGATATTCATTTTGTCAGCGACAGCCTCTTTTTCAGCCCCTGTCCCCTGCTGCATAAAGTTGCCCGATTGCTGCTGCATCATGGAACCTTGCGATTCATTGCGCAGCAGATCCTGCATTTTCGCCTGCACCTGTAAAGGATTCAGAGCCTGGGATGTGGGAACTTTCGGAGCCTCCGGCGCTTTCAGTGCCTGAGAGAACTCAGCCATCAGTTCCGCACCCTCTTCCGAGGTTGCAGCAGCCGTTGTCGCTCCCGCCCCCTGGGCAGCCTGAGCCTCTGCGGCTTTCCTTGCCGCCAATGCCGCCAGCAGTGCCGGAGACATTGTTTCCTGCATCTGCCCTTGCAGATGAGGAGGAAGCTCCGGCAACTTCGCCATCGGTGCCTGAGCCATTTCCGGCAAAGCCATTTCTTCCGTCATTGGAAGGCCGGCTTCCGGCGTAAAGGAAGCTTCGTCCAAATCCATATTCTGCATCGTGCCCGCATCCAGATGCGACATCGCCGCAGACTGTGGCTGAGGAGATTTCCAGAATTTCTGATTCAAACGGTCAACTGTGGCGCCCAGCATATCCTGCTTGGCCTGAGCCTGATCCACGCGCATCTGCATGCCCTGCTGGGTCACGCCGGTGCCAATGGTAAATTCAGGTGCCTTGGCCTGAGGCGGATTCTTTTGCAACTGCATCAGCAAAGAGGCATACATCGCCTGAGCTTTGTCAGCGTCTTCCTCTGGCAGTCCCAATTGCGCAATCACAGCCTCTGCCGTGTCTTCCGGGGATTGTATTAGTTGGGTGTCGTCCAGCTGGGCCATCGCCTCCACGAGTCGCGTGGGGGATATTTCGAATTCACTCTCGAAGGAGTCCATGAATTCTTTGATTTTTTGCTGTCGAACCGTTCCCTTCTTTTCTATTTTCCCATCGTTTTGGCTGACCTCGGGTTCTTTCCCCTTCTTCGCTTCGGCTTGCTCCGGCTTTTCATTCTTCGCCTTCACTTCCCGTTGCGGAGATTCTTCTTTCGGGCTTTTCGAAGTTATTTTCTCTTCGAGAGCCTTTCCGAATGAAGAATCGGATCCGGAACCTTTGAAGTCCTTGTCCACCGTTTTACCGGGTGGTGACTTCAGCTCGGTCGCACCCACCATGGGGGGTACGATACTCTGTAACAAACCTTCCTCCTTCCCTGGAAAAAATCGTTGTTACTACTTCGTGCTCGCAGGAGCACGACGCTTGTAGCCCGCAAACATCTCAGACAGAATCTGAGCTTTTTCAGGCTTCAATAAATTCATAATATCAGCAGCATTCTTCTTTTTCATACGGCCAAGTATCTCAATGGCCAAATCCTCGTCCATCGTCTCAAAGACTTTGGCCGCCTGTGGGGGCTTCATATTGGTGTACATCTGTACCAAAGTATCGACTTTTTCCGCGTCGGCCTTCACACGCTCTTCCAGGATCGAGGAAATACGGGTGCGCATTTCCTCCAGATCCTTCAGGCGTTTTTCCAACTCCACCTTTTGGGTGCCAAGTTCAGCCTCCATGCGGTTCAGTTCTTCTTCACGCGCATCAAGTTCTTTTTTTCTTTCATTCAGTTTTTGCAGATGATCAATTTCCGCACTGCTTAAAGCCGCAGGGGCTTCGGTTTTTTCCAGTTGCGGGCCGGCATCTCCCGGAGCCGGCGCTGCGGGCTGCACAGGAGCCTGGGCAATTGCCTCACCCGTCATCTGAACTTCAACGCGTTTGACGATGTTTTCAACTTCTTCGTAATTCTGGAAACCCCAGATTGCCACCAGCAACCCGACGAATGAAAACACAATCATTTTCCATGGCACCGGAGCTTTTTTGGATTTTTTCGGAGCAGACATTTTCATGCGACGGCGGATTTGCTGTTCAACGTCTTCAGAAGCCAGATCAAGATGAAGTTTCGTGGATTGAGGTTTCTTTTGAAACTTAACGCCGCCTTGTTGCTGGCCGGCCGCTTGACGGGCATTCTTAAAGAACTGATCGTATCCGCTTTTCATCGACTATGATTCCTTCACAGCTTTGAACCTCAGAATGGACTGCTCATCCATTTCCTTCTGGTCATTAGAAAGACGCTCAGCCCGATATTCTTCGAACTTGTTTTCACGCATCTTCTCCATAATTTTATATTCCAGAGCGGCTTGTCGCAAAATTTCTCTCTTGGACTCGACCAATTTCTCGATTTCCTGTACTTTTTGCCTTTGCCGCTGGATGCGGATGTCCTGGCCTTTCAGAAACTCATGAATCTGGCTTAGAGCTGGACCTTGGGCCCCACCTTGTTGAGACAGGCTCCCGGCCTGGGAATGTGCGCTTTGCACCTGTCCCAGCATGGCATCCAAACGTGCCTGTTCCTCGTTCAGCAAAGTCACCACTTCCTGAAAATCCTTTTGCGCCAGATTTTCCTTAATCTTGCGGTGCTCAAGCACCTTCTGGAGTGGGAATTTAAACTTCATGTGGGAACCTCATTGGAACCATTAAGCATTTATCAGAATTTGCTGCATCTGACGGATCGTCTGCGTGAAGTTGGTTGGATCTTCCACACGTTGCTTCAGGAAGTCGTTCACACCATCAATCACTTTCACAGCTTTATCAATCTTCGGATTGGAACCCGGTTTATAAGCCCCGATATTAATCAGATCTTCGGCGTCCTTATAGACCGCCAGGGTTTCACGCAGCTTTTGCGCCAGCTTCACATGCTCTGGCGAAGACACCGCCCGCATCACACGGCTGGCACTTTGCATGACATCAATCGCAGGGAAATGACCCTTCTGCGCCAAAGCCCGGCTTAGAACAATATGTCCGTCCACGATGGAGCGCACAGAATCCCCAATAGGATCATTCATATCGTCCCCTTCAACCAGGGTCGTATAGAATCCAGTGATACTGCCTTCACCTTCAAAGGAACCAGCCCGCTCCAACAACTTCGGCAAGGTCGCAAACACGCTTGGCGTATAACCTTTTTGAGACGGTGGCTCTCCGGTACTAAGACCGATTTCACGCTGAGCCATGGCAAAGCGGGTGACGGAATCCATCATCAGCAAAACATTCTTGCCTTGCGAAGAAAAATATTCAGCCAAAGCGGTTGCCACGTAAGCTCCCCGCATACGCAGCAAAGGACTTTGATCACTGGTCACACAAACGACCACGGATCTTTTCATCCCTTCAGGCCCCAGATCATGTTCAATAAATTCACGCACCTCACGACCACGTTCACCGATCATTGCAATCACATTGACGTCGGCATTGGTGTTACGGGCCATCATCCCCAAAAGGACGGATTTACCCACACCAGAACCCGCCATAATTGCGACACGCTGACCTAGACCTGCGGTTAATGCACCATTGATTGCCCGAATCCCCAGATCAATAGGTTCGCGGATAGGCCGGCGAGCCAAAGGATTACGGACTTCACTGTAAAGAGGAACTTCTTTGAAATTTTCGACTTCGCCTTTGTCATCCAAAGGACGACCCAAACCGTCCACGACACGACCTAAAAGCTCATCGCCAGCTCTCACGGTGGCGATCTGACGGGCCAAAACGATCTTGGAACCCAAGGCCACGCCTCTCATATCGTTCAGGGCCATCATCAATACGTGTTTATCTTTGAAACCGACCACTTCGGCCAGAAATGATTTTTCGGTGCCGCTGGGATTGATGGACACAATACTGCCGACACTGGCGCCGGGCAGATAGCCCTTGATAAGCATCCCGTTAACTTCCGTGACCTTGCCGCTGTCCTTCGTCAAATGGATGGACTGAATCACTTCAGAATACTTATCGAGATTCAGCTCAAGCTCACTCATTATCCGGCAATCCTGTTTTTAACTTTAGGCATGTTTTCAGAAAGCACGGACCAAAGCTGCGCTATGCGCTGTTCAATGCGGGCATCCACTTCACCGTAGTTGGTTTCAACGATGCAGCCGCCGTCCGCCACTTCCGAATTGGGTTCAAAACTGATTTTTTTGATAAATTCAAACTCGCGGCCCGTTTCCTGTTTCAGCGTTTCCAGGAACTCAAACTGCGCCTGGGACACATGCACGGTGATTTCTTCCTCGTCCTGTGCCAAGCCCACGGCATCGCGCAAAATTCCGACCATGGCTTCATTGTTATTCTGAAGCTCCATCTTCGCCAGACGTGCAGCCATCTCAAACATCAATTTCAACAAATGAGCTTCGTTGAAAGAGGTCATGTCTTTTTTTAAATCCTTGATCGCCAAAAGCAGTGTGTCCAGAGTGGACATGCGCTCGGCAATCTCGGAGGATGTCTGTTCAAAAGCCTCTTTGCGGCCTTCTTCCAGTCCCAGTCTGTAGGCTTCCTGATATGCGGATTCCTGGATTTCTTTCAGTTTTTCCAAAGCAGCGACTTCGACTTTTTCCTCTTCGCTGCCTTTTTCCACCTCGTCGATGCCTGTTTGCACTCGCACGGCATCGTTCATACGGAAATCAGAGCCTTTTTTCTTTTCAGCCAGATAGTTCAAAGCCTGTTCGGGAGTCCCCAAATCAAAACGCATGGGAACGAACTCAAGAACTGTGTTCTCTGCCATTTCCTTTGGTAATACCGCTTTAGACGTGCGATTAGACCATTGCATCTTCTGAACCACCTCTTGCAATCAGGATCTTTCCTTCGGCTTCCAGACGACGAGCGACGTTGACAATCTCCTGCTGTGCCGATTCGACGTCGGACAGACGGGATGGTCCCATGTTCGACAGATCCTCGCGCAGCATCTCGGCCGCACGGGCAGAAATGTTCTTGAAGATCTTCGTGCGAATTTCCTCACTGGACGTTTTCAGTGCCAGCAGAAGTTTTTCGTTCGCCACTTCCTTAAGAAGAGACTGAATACCACGGTCGTCGATTTTCACGATGTCATCGAAGACGAACATCAGTTTACGGATCTCTTCCGCCAGCAGAGGATCTTTTTCCTCCAGACGGGACATGATCGCGGTTTCTGTGTTCTTATCCATAACGTTGAGCATTTCCGCCACCGGATGCACACCACCCAAAGCGGCTTGTTCGACGGTTGTATTATTGGATAGTTGATTTTTTAGAACGCGGTCGATTTCTGCGATCAATTCCGGATCCACGTGCTCAAGATTGGCCATACGCAAAACCACTTCGGCTTGCAGGGCCTCTGGCAGACGTTTTAGAACCTCACCTTTTTTCTCCGGCTCCAAGTGTGCCAGAATCACAGCCACTGTTTGCGGGTGTTCGTTCACAAGGAAGGTTGCCAAAGATTTTGCATCCACCATTTCCAAAGATTCCAGCGAACGGGAACCGCCGGAAGTGATGTTCAAGCCCCCTAGAATGCCACGGGCTCTTTCCTCTCCCAGAGCATCCACGATGGTGTCCTTGGCAGAGATATTTTCAGAGAAGATGTAATCTTCCGTCTCAGAAATCATTTCATAGTATTCTTCCAGAACACGTTTTGTCACGTGAACCGGCACCACACGCAGCTTGCTCATTTGGTTGATCAGCTTGCGGATGTCAGAATCGTCCATGCGGCGTAAAAGCACTTTCACGGCGTCTTTACCCAAATAGTTGATCAGGATAGCGGCCTTATCAAAGCCCTTGAGATTTTCATACTCAATATTATCTGACTTATGAAGCTTCATTAGCCATCCTTCCTAACCAGCCACATACCAAAGGCATTGGCTGCTTTTTCCTCGTCACGACTCATGGACGACAGGATACGGTCTTTCAACAGTTCACTTTCGGCCTTCTCTGGATCAATGGATTCCTGAAGAACCGGCAGGGCCGTGGACATGCCCGGAAGGGTGCTATCCACGGACTGAAGCTCTTCCAGTTCCTCAATTGTGCGAGGAAGCATTTCCTCCACAGAATCCTGGAAACTGTCGGTAATCCACTGCATGAACGGACGAACCACGATAAAGAAGAACAATGCCAAGCTGAAGCCCAGCAACGCCCACTTGAACAGCGCATGGATCAGTTTTTTTCTTTCCAGTGTTGTCAGGATCTTTTCAGCCTCGGAAAAATCCTCTGGCTGGAACTGGATGTTTTCGATTTTAACACTGTCACCACGAGCGGTGTTGAAACCGATCGCATTTTTAACCAGATCCTCGTACTTTCTTAGCTCTTCCGCAGAACGGGGTTTCCAGGTGGTTTCAGTCGTGCCATCCGCCTTCGTCGTTGTGGACATCACGCCATCCACGACAACCGCGACACTCACGCGCTCCAGATTCCCGGCGGATTCACGGATATTACGCACGGTTTTTGGAACATCATAATTTGTTGTTTTGATTTCTTTTTTAACGTCCTGACGGAAACCAACAGTTCCCTGATCTTCCGCACCCGGCAGATTGGAACGGGAGCCCGGAACGCCGGCAGGATTGGTACGGGAACCATCCAGGGATTCCTCTTCAGACTGCTGGGAACGGATTGCTGTTTTGTCCGGGTCCACAGATTCTTCCACAGAGGAAATCACACGGTGATTTAAAGTTGCATCAACCTTGGCCACCACTTTGGCATGACCCACAACCTTGGAAAGAATGTCCTCAATACGGTCTTCCAGATCGCCTTCGATTTTGGCTTTCAGATCCAGAAGCTCATTGGAACCACCCGTGGCACCATCCGCCACGCGAGTCAGAACCTTTCCACGCTCGTCCAGGACTGTGACCTTGTCAGCATCCATGCCTTCGACAGAGTTCGCTACAAGGTAACGGATACCGCGCACCTGTTCCGGTGCCAGCTCTTTACCCTGATGCAGCTCTACCACAACGGAAGCCGAGGCCTGACCGCCTTCTTCAAGGAAAGTCTTTTTGTTCGGCAAAGCCAGGATCACCTTGGACTGCTTTACGGCCGTCAAAGTGTTGATGGCGCGCATAAGCTCGCCCTGCAAGGCTCTTTGATAGTTAATTTTTTGTGCGTAAGAGTTCATCCCGAAATCCTGCTTGTCGAAGATTTCAAGACCGATGGAGCCCATTTTCGGAGAACCGATTTCCGCCATCAAAGTCATTTGCGTGGAATGCAAAAGCTCTTTTGGAATAGCGACTGTTTTACCGCCATCACGCAGCT
Source organism: Bdellovibrio bacteriovorus (assembly GCF_025558485.1). Classification (GTDB taxonomy): domain Bacteria; phylum Bdellovibrionota; class Bdellovibrionia; order Bdellovibrionales; family Bdellovibrionaceae; genus Bdellovibrio; species Bdellovibrio bacteriovorus_G. Next base: position 2,932,598 of record NZ_CP102930.1, on the reverse strand, counting down.
GGAAAGGCACATTCTTTTCATTCAGTTTTGCCACGATAGTGGAAACCTGTTCGGTCGGAATGTTAGTGAACAGAGGCACATAATCTTTTCCGGAAGCCATAAACAGCATCGTGAAAAGTGCCACCGCCGCAATAACAGTAACCGCAATTACTGAAAGTCTTTTGGTCGGACCCAGGTTTTTGAAAAACTCGCGAAACTGGACAACCAATCCACCAAAAATCTTATTCAAGGAAACCCCTCCAGCCTAAGAAAACTAAACCTGCATCTTCATAACTTCTTGGTACGCATCAATGATCTTGTTGCGCACTTGCACCATCACCTTCAGGGCGATGTCTGCTTTTTCCGCGGCGATCATCACATCAGCCACGTTGTCCGTTTTACCAGTCGCGAGATTCTGCATGGCTTTGTCTGAAGCCTTCTGCATTTCATTCACGCTGCCTACGGCGTCTTTCAGGGTGTCGGCGAAGCTCTTACCCGTATCGGATGTCGAACTTGTTGAAGGGGTGTTCTCGATGCTTAGTGACTTGGAATCACGAACGATTCCAGTATCGAGAAACCTGTTTGCATTTGATACAGTAAAACCCTCCATGGCTTCACCTTCTCCTTATAAAAATTGTAATAAACTAATACAAAAAAGTCCCTAAATTTTGCCGGGGTCTAGGAAGGAATTACCTGCCTATTTCCAGCGCGGAAAGGGCCATATCCTTGGACGCCTGCACCGCTGTCACGTTGGCTTCGTAAGAACGTGACGCCTGTATCATATTGGTCATTTCTTCCATCAGGTTGATATTCGGATAAGCCACGTATCCGTCTGCATTTGCATCAGGATGGTCCGGCTCATATTTCATCAACGGAGCCTTGCGATCCGAGATCACATCTGTGACCTGGACCCTCTGAAAACTTCCTGCGGGGTCGGTCGAGGAAATGATCTCGCCGAAGTTCTTTGCATCGGGCATGGACTCGAAAACCACGTCCTTGCGGCGATACGGCCCCCCTTCAGGCGTCTGGGTCGTGTTAATGTTGGCGATATTGCTGGCAATAGTGTTCATGCGCATTCTTTGCGCTGCCATACCGCTGCTGCTGATTCTCATGCCTGTCAAAAAATCAGCCATCTATTACCGTCCTTCAGTGGCTGCATATTTTAGCGCCGCCATCTTCTTGTTGATAAGCTGCAAGGCAGTTTTGTACAAAATCGCATTTTCAGACAGGGCCGACATTTCTTTTTCCACATCCACGGTGTTACCGTCGTTGTTCACCGCCCCTTCCGGATCGTCGTAAATATCCGGACGAGTCTTGGAAACAGAAACACCACCGACAGAGAAATGTTCAGGATTGCTGGTGCTCAAGCCGTTGGCGCCATCCAAATCCAAAGCTCTTTGCAAAGCTCCTTCAAAGTCCATCTTCTTGGCGTGATAACCCGGAGTTTCCGCATTGGCGATATTCGACGACGTCACATTGTGACGAAGCTGCCTCATGTGCAATGAGGTCGCCAGGGCGTTGGTTGTTTTATCGAAGAGACCGCTCATAAAACACCTTCTTCCTTGTATTCATTAAGTTTGTTTCTCAATGTACGAATACTGATTCCCAGCATCTGCGCCGCACGCGTGCGGTTCTGGGCTGTCAGCTCCAAGGTCTGCAAAATAAGACGCTTTTCGACCTCGGAAAGGGACATGCCCGGAGCAAAATCCAGGTCCATATCCGAGAATTCAGCCTCAAATTGAATACAATCAGGGCCGATGTCTGAAGCTTTTGCAAGAACCACAGCTCTTTCCAGAACATTTTCAAGCTCGCGTATATTGCCCGGCCAGTTCCAGGCATTCAGGCGCTCATAAGCTTCAGCCGTCAAACGCAGGCCCGACTTGCCGTGCATGATCTGGGAAACTTCCAGAACAAAGCTCACGATATTCTGGAAATCCAAGCTGCGATCTTCCAGACGGGGAAGTTCCAGATGAACCACCGCCAGCTTATAGAACAGATCCTGGCGGAATTGTTCCTGCTTCACTAAAGAACGAACGTCACGACGGCTTGTGGAAATAAAACGCGGGCGAGAACCATCGGTTCTTTCCACCAGCTTCATCAGATCATTTTGCAAAGCCACGGAAGCACAATCCAGATCCTCGATCAGCAAAGTGCCGCCATCAACGCGGGCAAAGTCAAAGCCGCCCGCATTTTTGCAGTCCAGACAATACAGCCGGGAAGAACGGCTTTTTGTGTAGATATAGCGAGCCAGACTGGTTTTACCGGAACCGGCTTCCCCCACCAACAGCAGACTTGCCTGTGTCGCAGCCAATTGCAGGCTCAACTGCTTCACTTCGTGCATTCTTCTATCTTCGATGTGTAGGGCATCAAAATCAAAGTACGACATCCAAACTCCTATTGGCCTTGCTCGTTCTCAGACATAGCTGGAATTCTTTTGATATATTTTTTGTATCCGTCTCTCCAGTCCGAGTTCTGAAGTTGCTCTTGAGCCAGCTTCTTCCAGAAACCGCTCTTGTCACCTTTGAACTCGTTCCAGACTTCCGCTGCTTTTTGGATCTCACCTTCTTTAAAGTAGATCTGACCCAACTTGTAGCGGATAGAGGAAAGAGGACGGCTGTCTTCGTATTTTTCAAGAAGCTTTTCATAAGAACCTGTCGCCAGATTTCTTTGCTTCTGTTCCAGATGGATATCCCCCATTGTTTCCAGCGCCTTGGCGTGAATCACCGGGGAAATCCGGCCGGAATCTTTTTGAAACTGATCAATCATTTCCAGGGACTTCAAAGCTTCATCGGGCTTGTTCTGCTTGATTTGCAGTTCTGCCAGCTTCAGATAAGGCTCGGCCACCAATTGCGGCTGGCCTTTCCATGTGCGCAGCAATTCGCCCAGATAGCGAACCGCAGAATCATTGTCCCCACGTTTTTCCAACAGACGAACTGCCACATTCACACGTTCAATCTGGGCGTTTTCATCCATCTTTTCGGGATTCTTGATATTTTTCAGATAGTCATAAGCCTGATTGTACTTTTGCTCCTGAGCAAACACTGTCGCCAAACGCAGATTCAGCTCGTCTTCAGAAGGTGCCTGTTCTTTTACCTGCACTTCTTTGGCTTCCTGTGTTCCACGAATCGCATAAGTGCGATTTAGAACATCCTTGTAATAGCGCTCGGCTTCGACTGGCACACCGGCCATTTCGAACGCACGGCCCACATTGTATTTCGTGTCCAGACGTTTGGAATTCTTAAGCCAGTTGTCAGCATATTGACTGTGAGTTTTCAGACCCGCGATAAAGTTACCAGCCGTCACTTCGGATTCCAGCTTATCGTTGATGTTGGACACAATACGATTGGTCAACAATGGAACATCCACAGATGTTGGATGCTCTTTATAGTACTTCGACAAAAGGTCCACGGCCTTCTGGTATTCACCACGGTTGGTGTAACCATCCGCCACCATGACAGTCGCAAACTGTTCAATATTCGGAAGGTCGATCTTTTTGGCCAAAGACATGATCTCTTCAACAGCATGATTGACCTCTTTTGGTTTCATGCCCTTCATACGACCGCTCAAAAGACGCAGACGTGCGATCACAGCGTTCGGAGTTTCGCCATAGCGGAAATAAGTTTCCAGATAGGCACCCATCACACGGGACTTATCCGCCCCGAAGATTTCCAGCAGTTCCCCCATACGAGTCATCGCAAACGCAGAATGATTGCTGCTTGGGAATTTTTTTACAAATTCACGATAAGTATCCAGACTTTGCTGATACTTGTTCGTCATAAACAGAGATTCCGCCTGATTGAAGAACGCATTCGGATAAAGCCCCTGACCTTCCGGATATTTCTTCAGGGCACTTTGGTATTCCGCAATCGCTTTTGGATAGTTTTTGCTACGAACCCAAACATCACCGCGACGGTAAGCCGCCTCCACTTTCAAATCACGGTTGAAAGCGTCTTTTTCCACCTGATTGAAATGAGAAATCGCATCATCCCATTTATTCAACTTCATAAAATCCAGACCCATGCCCAAACGAGCCAGGTCCTTCGACAAAGATTCCTTGTCAGAGAAGTTCTTGTTTTCGATATGCTCCTGGAAGAAGCGCAGCGAATTTAAATAGTCCCCTTTTTCAAAAGCCAGATAGCCCAGCTTCAGGGATGTTCTTTCCGCCAGTGGAGAGCGTGGATACTTCGCCACAGCTTCCTTGTATTTTTGAATTGCCTGATCGTAGTCCTTCACTCGGCCTTCATCCTGCCACATCGCCAGATGAACATCGGCAGTCATGAAGTCGATCACTTCGTTGTATTCAGATTGTGGATACTTGTCCTTGAACCACTGCTGGGTTTTCAAATAAACGCCATAACGTTGTTTTTCAAACAGAGTCAAAAGCAAACGCGCCTGTTTATTTTCCTCAGAGGACTTTGGCGTGATCTGATAGATCGTCGGCGTCACCTTCATTTTTTCCCAATAGCTCACCGGAGTTTCCAGCATCGGGAACGGGATATAATAGTTATCTTTCGCCCGGATCAAAGCGTCTTCTTTGATCTCATAATCCTTAATAGAGAAGCGCTCATACTCTGGATCGCCCCCGTCAAAGATTCCGGATTTCACACTGTCATTTTGGGCAACAGCCACACCACCCTGCTGGGCAATCGTCAAAGTGTCCGCCGTGGCAGGCTTTCTATTCTTATCTGTTTTGGCTTTTGCCACTGGTTTTACGATCTTAGGCGGCAGCTGGGTCGGAAGTTGTTTTTCTTTTTCCGCCACAGTTTTCTTGGCGGTTTTAGCCGGTTTCGCGGACGGATTCACATAGAAATCCATAATCAAACGAGACGGCTGATCTGTCAGATAGTCAAAAGTATCAATGTCTTCACCAGAAAGAGTGAACTGAATCACGTTCTTGCCATCCGGACCTTTGCGATCCACGGCAACAGCAGTCACGAAATCACTTTTAAATGAGGAAAGAGAACCAATAGTAGATTCATCCAGAGCTGGCACGGTCATTTCAACCACAGTCTGGCCTTTTTTATCCAAGCGCTTTACATCATAGTCCCAGTTCTGCTGACCCGTCAGTTCCAAGTGAACAGTGTCCCCTTGGAAATTGATCACGCCATTAACCTTGTTAGCTTCTGCTGAAGCCAGACCAAAGAACAGGCATCCTGCCATCATCACAAATCGTAAAGTGTTCACTCCTTGAACCCCTTCTCTTCCCTTCGCTTTGCTGTTGCACATACGGTGCCACCCCTTTCAAAGGCCTGATGGCAAATAAGTTCAAGCTGGGCAAAAAGTTTCATAGAATTTCCAACACCTCCGCCAAAACAATGACGGCGGGGACGACCCGGCCCTTGGCGGAGGGGCTTAGGGGAGGCCGCCGCTTCGGACAGTGGCAAGGGCTCCTGCCCATGCCCCTTCGGGCTTACGCGTGAAAAGTCCATCATGGACTTTTCATCCTCGCTGACGCGCCCTTCGGGCTGCTGCTGCGGAACTTGCGTCGGACTCCCCTAAGCCCCTCCGCCAAGAGCCTGGTGTGCCGACGTTGTTTTGCGGGATCTGGTGCACGCGGGGCGTGTTCTTTGAGCTTTTTCGGTGCGGAGTGAATCGAAGGTTTTGTTGATGTGCTAAAAGCAGTGGGGAAATCTAGTGTTTAAACGACGAGCCAGCTTGGTCTAGGAGGAAAGGGGTGGGCGGTGGCTCAGCCCCAAGTTCCGCAGCAGTAGATCCCGACAGGGATCACGTCCGCGAGGATGTGTCCGAAGGGGATGAGGCACCGCCCACCCCTTTCCTCCTAGACCGAGGCACTGTTTCGACGGACAAGCTCTGGATTTTTCCTCAATTTATTCCGATGGATGGGTGCTATGAGAAACTTCTTTGGTGTTTGCATCTTGAGTGTGCTGCTTGCTAGTTGTGTGTCGGTGAATTTGCCGGGGCGAAAATCCGTGCCTGCAAAGGGTGTGGAGTTTTCGGCTCCGTCCTCTCCGTTTAAGGCTATTGATTCTGCCTCTTCTGACAAGGCCTGGTTGAGTGGGGCTACTGGCAATACCATTTCTTTTGTTTCTGACTGTGGCGGGGCCGATCCCTCCTTACAGCAGATGGAAACAGAATCCTTGGCGGCTCTTTCCAATCTGGATGTGAAAACTTCTGATTCTGTCATGTTCAATGGGCGTGAAGCCCGCCAGACTGTCGCTACAGGCACCGTGGATGGCATTGCTGTTCAACTGGCGTTGGTGGTCTTTAAGAAAAATAACTGCAACTATACCCTGAGCTACGGTGGTGTTCAAAAGCAGTTCGCAGCTGAGCAAAATCACTTTGAGCAGTTTAAAGCTCAGTTTAAGGCGCCTTAATGAACAATCTCGCACTTCCTTTTACAGTCTTTATGATGGAAGTCCTTCACTTTATCGGTGGAGTGGGCCTGTTAAGCCGCGATGTTTTCCGTGAAACCTTTCAAGGGCGTATTTATTTTAAACTTATTGCTGAACAAATCTACCAGATTGGTATGCGCTCGTTACCCCTGATCGTGATCACAGCAGTCAGCATCGGAATGGTGATGTCCCTGCAATTTGGACTGGGTTTGGAAAAATTCGGTGGAAAGCTCTATGTCCCGAAACTTCTGGCCGTCACTATCTTGCGTGAAATGGGGCCGGTCTTCACCAGTTTGATGCTTGCAGCCCGTGTGGGTGCAGGTATTGCCAGCGAAATCGGCAGTATGGTTGTGACCCAGCAGATTGATGCGATTCGCGCCCTGGGCACCTCGCCGATTAAGAAAATCGTTATTCCCCGTGTGCTGGCCTGTCTGATCACTTTGCCTATTCTGGTTTCCATTGCCAATCTGGTGGGAAATCTGGGCGGACTGATCGTGGGGGCAACAGAGCTGAATCTGGACCCTAATTTTTATCTGCTTAAAGTAATGACGACGTCCTCTATTCAGGACTATTTGTCCGGCTTCGCCAAGACCTTCTTCTTTGCCTTGTTTATCGCCATTCCGTCCTGTTATTTCGGCTTGAATGTAAAAGCTGGCACAAAAGAAGTCGGTATTGCCACCACCAAAGCTGTGGTGGTTTCTTCCATTTTGATTGTCGTGGGCGACTTCTTCCTGTCGAAACTTTTCTGGATTGTGGAGAAAATGATATGAGTAACGAACGAAATGGCGTTATTGAAGTCGTTGATTTTCACAAATCCTTCGGCAACAAAAAAGTTCATCAGGGCGTCAGCTTCTACGTCCGCAAGGGCGAATGTCTGGGACTGATTGGCGGTTCCGGCACCGGTAAGAGTGTTCTGCTGCGCAGTCTGGTCGGCTTGGAAAAGCCTGACAGTGGTCAGATTCTGATCAACGGCACAGACATCACACCCATGGACGAGGCCCAGCTTATCGAAATCCGCAAAAAAGTGGCCTATGCCTTTCAAGGCGGAGCATTGTTTGATTCCATGTCTGTTTACGAAAATCTGGCGTATCCGCTAAGAGAGCATTTCAAATTCTCTGAACAGGAAATCGCCAAGCAGATTCATGATCAGTTGCAGGAATTCGGTCTGCCCGGATCCGAACATCTGCTGCCCGGAAATCTTTCCGGCGGGATGCAAAAGCGCGTGGGTTTGGCCCGTGCGATGATGATGCACCCTGAAGTGGTTCTTTACGATGAACCCACGGCAGGGCTTGACCCCTACAATACCAAACGCATTCAGGAATCCATTTTAAACCTGAAAGCCAAGGGTGTGACCTCCATTCTGGTTACGCACGACATGCCCACAGTGTATGCCGTCTGTGACAAAGTGGCACTGCTGCTGAATGGAAAAATCGGAGAACAATACACCATCGAAAAGCTCAAGCAGGAACCTGCTGGTGTCATGAGTCAGTTTATTAACGGAGAAAGTGCTTAATGGAATCTCACTTCAGCACCCAAGTCAAAGTCGGCATCTTCCTTACCATCGGGATTTTCCTGATTTTAGCATCGATCTTTTTCCTCGGCGCCGACAAAGCGATCTTTACCTCTTACGTGCGGGTTCATGCCCACTTTGACCAGGTTCAAGGCTTGGCCGTCGGCAGTGTGGTGTCCCTTTCCGGTGTGACTGTCGGAAATGTCGAAACCATCACCTTCCTGCCGGAAAAAAACTCTTTGGATGTAAAAATGAAGATCAACGAAGACTACATCGATCGCATTCGTCAGGGATCGCAGGTGGAAATCCGCACTCAAGGCGCCTTAGGGGACAAGTTCGTCTTTATCATTCCCGGTGATCCCCGCGCGGACAATCTGAAAGAGGGCGACATCCTGGCCGTGGCAAAGCCCACCGATGTTTTAGGTATCATCGCTGAACGTGGCAACGAAACATCGCGTATCTTTGATATTATCAATGAGCTCTATAAGATCACCCACGCCATGAATGTTGATAACCGCATGATGCGCGTGATGAACAATCTCGACACCGTTTCCAGCAGTCTGGCTCAAACCAGCAAGGACAGTCAGAAATTCGTGGCCGGCTTGAACTCGCACGGCGGTGGCGAAAAGCTGGCGAAATCCATCGACAAGCTGGATGCAATTTTATCCAAAATCGATCGTGGCGAAGGAAGCCTTGGCGCTTTGATCAACGATCCATCCATTCACAATCGCCTGAAATCCATGCTGGGCGGATCAAACCGCAAGAATCACGTCGAGTCGCTACTGCGAACCTCGATTGAAAAAGAAACCAAAGACTAGTCCGAAACTGGCCCTAGGAAATGCTTCTGGGGCTTTCTTCATTTTAATTCTGCAAGCTTCCTCCACTTGGTCCGGAATCACACTGAACGTGAGTGGAAAATCACTCTGCGGATCTCTACGCTCAGATTCATGGAAAGATCAAAAACACTCGAAGCAATTTCAATAGGTGTCACTCTTCTTCTGGTTCTGGCGGGCACTGTGCAAGCCAAAGAACACCGCATGGAAGTCCCCCTGCACGGGCTTGAAGAAAAGCGATTCGGCACAGAACTGATTTATCATGATGAAGAAAATGCCGAAGATGAAAAAAGAGAAGTCCGCTTTTCATGGACTGAAACTTTCAAAAAAGCCCCGGTTTCCTTGCAGGTTTCCAGCCTGATGAACACCGACGGCGTTGGCGCTGCCGCCCAGCTGAATTGGGCTTTTTAAAACCCGCCCCCGCCCGCTGTTGATCATTTCGCGGCACTATCCAACTTTTTGACACTTCCGGAGCGCTTTTCTTCACTTTGAGGTGTGTTGATCATTTCGCGGCACTATCCAACTTTTTGACACTTCCGGAGCGCTTTTCTTCACTTTGAGGTGTGTTGCTTTTTTGCATGAAAGCCACCTTATGAGAAAATTGCTTATTTTCGGACTTCTTTTACTGACAGCCTGCCAAGAAAGCCTGCAAAATGGGGAAGTCTCTCCTTTGCTGGATGATGCTATTGTGGGCGGTCGTGAGGTGGACAACGCGGACCCCGTCACCAGACAAGCCCTGAATTTTCGCGTTTTCCATTCTCCCGTCACCAAAGAGGATGCTGAAAGCATCACAACCTACTACAAAGTTTCCCAGTGTACCGGAAGCGCCATCAGCACCCGTCTGATCCTGACGGCAGCCCATTGTATTATTCAGCGCGAAGATGCCTCTCATCGCGTGGATATTAAAAATGGTGAAGGCCAAAGCATCACCTATAAGGCTGCGAAAGTGGCAGTGCACCCCAAGTACCTTGAAGGCGATAAAAATTATGACGTGGCCCTGGCATATCTGGAAGCAGACCTGCCAGCGGACGTCGAGATTCTTCATCTGCCGCAAAAAGAGGCTCTGATGGGGTTGACGTCCGTGGTTGCAGCGGGCTTTGGAAGAACTGACGGCCGCCCGTCACAACCAGGAAATTCCGGTATTTTGCGCACTGTAGAGCTGCGTGTTTCCAAATACGCCCCCACCCTGCCTTACTTTATGGTCAACCAATCTGAAGGCAAAGGCTTCTGCCAAGGCGACTCCGGCGGACCGGCTATGGCGATGATCAATGGTGTAAACACCGTTGTGGGTGTAGCTTCCAAGACCACGCACAAGATGGAACTGGCTCCGGGCGAAGAAAAGAATCTTTGTATTCTTGAAGGTCAGTATATGAATGTGCAGTTCCATTTAGACTGGATTTTGACAGAGTCCGCGCGATTTATCATGCAGTAGTCCAAAGCGCTGGCACAAGTTTTTCAAGAGTTTTACTTTAATTTCAAAAGGCGTTATAAAAGCGCCTTCATTATCAATATAACGTTCTTGAGGATGATGCTGTGAACTTTAAGGCATTGCTTGTAACATTTTGCGGACTGCTGAGCTCAATTTGCGCTCAGGCCTTGATGTCCACAAGCACGTTGCCAGAAGGTATTAACAGCCCTTCTTTCCGTTTCGGCATTGTCGATGGTATCAGCCAAAAATACACTGAATCCGGCAGCCTGATGAATTTGGGAGATTACAAATCTGTAGTCTTCGATGCAAAAACACTGGCTAAGTTTAACTCCGATGCAAAACGTCTGATTGATGCTTTAAACCGTTTCGGTGGTCACGCTTTAGGAGACTCTTTCAATCTGGGAGTTCTGCGCGTGGATACGTTACCGCGTGTGCAATACTATGCCCCGGTTTTTGCCCGTGGAATCACCAGCAAGTGGACCGTCGGTGTCGGTGTGCCTATTGTGTCGTACACCAACAAGATTTCCCTGTCTCAGGAATTTTCCAATATCGAATACTACCGTCGCCAGTTTTCAGGATTGAATCCGGAACTGGATGATGCTTTGAATACGGACTTAAGCAAAGCCACAAATGAAACTCTGGCCGGCAAAGGCTACAAGGCTTTGGGTAATCGCAATGAAACCTTCGTCGGTGATATTCAGGTGGTCAGCATGTACAAGCTGTATGAAAAGAATGAAAAAGTCCTGACTTATCAGACGCAGCTGAATCTTCCAACCGGACCTCAATACGATCCCGACGACCTGGCCTCTCTGAATGTATTCGGTCGCACCAATATCACCAATTCCCTGGCTTATTCCCAGTACCTGATCGGGCGCCTGTCCATGGTGCCATACGTTTCTTATCTGGTGAATATCCCTGATATCGTCAGTGCCCGTGTGCCATTGAACGAGGACGATACCTTGCCGGACGCAAACACCAAAGAAGACGTCACGCGCACACTTGGCAATATTGCCACAGTCGGCAGCAATCTGTTCTATGAAATGACGGACAGCTGGATGATCGGTGGCGGCTACGATTATTCCACCAAAGAGGCTGACAAATACACCGGGGATCGCGGCACGCGCTATGATCTTCTGGCCGTGAACTCAGCTTCAACCGCCCACAGGGTCAAGGCCGAAATCACCTACAGCTCCGTTAAATCCTATTTCAAAAAAACAGCGGTGATTCCAATGATGGTTTCCTTCCAGGTTTCCGACACCTTTGCGGGTGTGAACATCGAACGTCAAACCACTCAGGAAATGAACCTGATGTTGTTCTTCTAGAAAGGAGGGCGTATGAAAAAGTCTTTGAACATTCTGCTGTCATCCGCCCTTGCACTGACGGCCTGTGCTCCGAAGGTGGAAGAACGTCTCTTTGAACAACCCAAGACATCCTTCGGTCCACAGTCCAAAGACGCCCAGTTAAATCTGCGCCTGCGTGAATTCGGACAAGCCGTCCCGGCTTTAACCTGGCGGGACACGGTCAGCTCAGCCACCTATTTTGAACAGGCCGAAGCCCTGATCGAGCTTGGCGAAAAAACCGGACTGGAAAAACTAAAGAACACCGGACTTGCATGGATTCGCAATTTCTATAAGACACCGGAATCCACATTGTCCATCGAACTGGCGAAGTCGCCGTTTGCGGCACTGGCCACGGGGCAAACACAAGAACAGGTTCGCACCACCTTAAGCGAGGTTCTGGTTGAACTCGATGCCTCCCGTCCCACGATCCGTTCGCACATCTTAAATCTCGGCGGCGGCCTGCCACAGACACCAGTCACAGGTTTGGGGGCCATGCTGACCCGGGCTGAAATGTTCTCCAATATGGTTCTGGCGGAAGTTCCCCGCATGGGTCTGACTCCGACCATCGAAGACGGACTTAAAGTCGGCTTGGTTGATACAACAAAACCTTTATTTGCTGACGCCCGTGAATTTCTTCAGCGTCTGATGGCCACAAAAACACTGACGCAGGCTTTGGCACTGATTGATGAAGCTGTTAAAAAGTTTGAAATTGAATTGGACCCGGAACTGCAAAAAAGCATGAAGCAAGGTCGCCAGCTGGCCAGGGGCCTGGATGGTATTAACGGTCCTCAAACTGCCTTGGCTGTACTGGTGGACATCTGGCGCGTCCTGACCGCGGAAGAGCGCGCACAGTATTTTAAACCCGTGAATGAAGACCTGTACGACTTCCTGAAAAAACAGGATGAAAAAGAACTTAGCTGTCTGCAAGCCGATGGCTGTCTGGGTGGCGTGATCAATGGCATTGCAAAAAAAATCTTCATCCTGCCGAAGATCAAAAATTATGGCATTGAAAAGTTGCGCACAGAAATGAATGAGGCCACGCGAGGCTACGTAATCAGTTCGATTGAGGCTTTTGCATCTGAATTTGTCAAAACCATGCCGCAAACATTTGCTGACAATATTGACACTGCCATCGTGGATAAAGCCGCAGCCATCGCACGTGTTCGCGACGGCTATGGCAATTACGTTTCCAATCTGTTCACAGTTTGGCAGCAAAAAATTCTACCAGAATCCCAGGGACAGTTACCGGGCTTTGAAACAAACCGAGTGACCGTGAACATCGCTTCCGGGAAGGACTTCAGCCTACAGGCTGTTCCGGCCTCTTTGAATGTTTCAGGTGAAGCGCTGGGTGCGGGCCTGTCTGCCAGCGCCCAGCTTTTGCTAAAGGATTCCAGTTTGGGGAGCATGGCGTTTTCTCACATGCTGGCGCAAGTGAACAAACTGGTTGCTGTCGGTGGCTACCGTGACATTGACAACAATCTGATTCCGGCTCTGCTGGCTCCAGTGAATCATCGCGGGAAACTGCTGGATATTATGAATTTCGATGATTCCAAGGACCAGGATCTGTCCTTCCGTATTCCTGATTCCATCGCATTGCAGGACCCTTATCATGCCGATCCAGCCATGACTTATGAAAAGGATTTTTCTGCCGCCAGCTTTGCCGCACAAGTGCGCGGGCTTAGTCGTATGATGCGCATCACACGTGACTGGGAAAAAACGGTGATGGATGAACAACTGGGGCACATTCAGGCTCAGGACCTGACGACCGATGCAGAACACGATGATTTAAAACAACCCCTGTTCCCGAAAGACATGCTGTTTGCTCTGAATCTGGGGGACGCGGCCGTTCTGCTTCAGGATTTGACCAAAAAAGCGACCCCGGTTTTCCTGTTAACGACAGAAAATAATCTGCTGTGGGCGGATAGCTATGGCAACACCCCCGAAACCGCCATCATGGCCGGAATCGTGGATATCAAAAAGGGCGAACGTCTGAACTTTGTAAAAACCAAAGACATCGCCCAGTTCCTGCTGGCTATGACCGAATTCCTGGATGCCACTGAAAATGTGGAAAAAACCAAGTCGTCCATTCTGCTGGCAAAAGACGCCAATGGAGAAGCGCCGCTGGATGTCCTGCTGACAGGACGCAAGGATATGAAGCTGCTGGTGCTGGCCGTGGCAAACTTTATTTCCAATCAGTTGGTTCAGGACAACAAACTGGTGATCACGCAAATGAGTCTGACTGATCGAAAGGCTGTTGCAAAAAAGCCTTTCCTGATCGTGCAGCAGGCCTATGCGATGCAGGCTCTTATCAAAGCTTATCAACTGACAAACATTGATTCCTACTTGTGGTCAGCGCAGGAAATTTACTATGCGATGAACCGCACCCTATTCAACCCTAAAGAGGAATTCTACATCAACAGCGACGGCAGCAAACTGAGTTTCCCGGAACGCGTGCAAACACTGCTGGCTTTGCAGCATCTAAAACCCTATCTGCCAACAGAAAGCCGTCCCCAGTTGGAGCGTCTGATGGCCCCATGGCTGGAAGCCCTTAAAAACCTAAAGTAGAACCCCGTTAATCATCATCATTTTCAGGCGCGATTTTGGAGATCATCTCTTTGAAGTCCGTCTGATCCTGCGTCGGAACTTCACGACGATCCAAAGTGAACTTGATATATTTTACAAAATTATTCTGAAACTTCTGATTGATGGTGTCGCGAATGGGATCTTTCATAAAGATCATTTGCTGCATCCACGAGGAATTTCGCACCCAAACGTACAATACGCCCCTTTGAAAGCCCACAGGCTCGGCATTTTTCGCAATGGTTGGCCCCACGACCTCGTCCCACTTTGCCCACAGCTTCCAGCGCATAAACTGCTCGGACAATGGCGACTTGCCATTTTCAAAAAGACTCTGTAGTACTTCCGAGCCTATAGATAATTTGCCTTTGGGTTTTTTGGAATCCATGTAAGAAAAGGTCTATCACAAAGATGACAAATTTCACTCAAAATCAAAAAATTACAGTCGTTGGAGCAGGCCTGGCCGGCTCAGAATGCGCTCTACAGCTTGCTGACATGGGATACAGTGTCGTGCTTTACGAGATGCGTGATAAAACCATGACTCCGGCACATAAAACCCACAAGTTCGCGGAACTTGTCTGCTCTAATTCTTTCGGCAGTTTGGGTGAACATTCCGCTCCGGGCCAACTTAAATGGGAAGCAAAAAAACTGAATTCGCACATCCTGAGCGCTGCCTTTGAGGCCCAGGTTCCCGCAGGTCAGGCTTTGGGCATGGACCGCGAGGTCTTTTCCGCCATCATGACTGACAAGGTGAAAAATCACCCCAATATCGAAGTTCGCAACGATGTGGTGAAATCCCTGAACGACATTCCCCGCCCTGCCGTTATCGCAACCGGTCCACTGACTCATGATGATTTGGCCGAAAGCATGCGCCAGCATTTCGGCGATGAGTTCCTGTATTTCTTTGATGCCATTGCACCGATCATTGATGCCGATTCCATCAACACAGAAATCGCCTGGAAAGCCGATCGCTACGACAAGGGTACAGGTGATTACTACAACTGCCCGATGAACAAGGAAGAATACAACCGCTTCATTGAGGAAATTCAAAAAGCCCGCAAGATTGAACCAAAAGATTTTGAGACCACAGACTTTTTTGAAGGCTGCATGCCGATTGAAGTAATGGTGGATCGCGGGCCTCAGACCCTGCGTTTTGGTCCGATGAAGCCGATTGGTTTGGATGACCCGCGCACAGGACGTTATCCTTGGGCCGTGGTGCAACTTCGTCAGGATAACAAAGAGGGCACGGCTTACAACATGGTGGGCTTCCAGACTCGCATGGCTTATGGCGAACAGGTGCGTGTCTTCCGCATGATTCCGGGCCTGGAAAATGCAGAGTTCCTGAAGCTGGGAAGCATTCACAGAAACCTGTTCATCAATTCTCCGAAAAGACTGAACAAAGATCTTTCCAGCAAGAATGATCCCTGGTTGTTCTTCGCAGGTCAGATCACGGGCGTGGAAGGATACTTTGAATCCACTTGCACAGGCTTGATGGTTTCCCGTTTCCTGAATCAGAAACTGAAAGACCAACCCTTCAATCCTCCACCAAGAGAAAGCGCCTTTGGCTCCCTGTTGGAAGCCATCACGGACCCGACTCGTGCCGAGCATTTCCAACCCACCAATATCAATTTCGCATTGCTGCCACCTTTGGCAGAAAAAGAGCGCGACAAGACCTTGCGCAAAGAAAAACAAATCAACATCGCCCGAACCGCGATGGAGCAGTGGAATCCGTAGTTCCCCCTAAAGGTACGGACTTACTTTTGGTAGTGCAGAAGCGTTAATTAACGCGGTTCTTAACCAAAAGTAAGTCCGTACCTTTTAGGAGATTTCCATTTCGCGTTTTAGTTTCCAGTCCATTGTTGGTGCGTCGACTTCGGGTTTGAAGTGTTGACGGCAGCGGGCTTCGTAAGCGTCGTGAGTGCCGACCAGAACCTGACCGTCTCCACCGGCCGTTCTTTGCGTGCGGCTGGCTGGTGATCCGCAGACCACGCAGACGGCATGTTGTTTGGTCACGCTTTCGGCAATCGCCATCAAGGTCGGCATGGGTTCAAACGGTTTTCCCTGCCAGTCGGTGTCCAGCCCGGCAATGATTACTCGCAATCCGCGGTCCGCCAGATCCTGACAAATCTGCACCAGATTCTGAGAAAAGAACTGACCTTCATCAATCCCCACCACCTTGGTGTTCGGCTTTAACAAAGACCAGATTTCTTCGGCATCATGAATCGGCGTGGAATCAATGGTCGTCAAATCATGAGAAGTCACGGCCATATCGTTGTAGCGTTTATCTATAATAGGTTTGAACACCTGAATTTGCAGTCGGGCGAATTCCGCACGACGAAGACGGCGAATCAGCTCTTCCGTCTTCCCACTGAACATGGAACCAACAACAACTTCAATCCATCCACGGCTGTGAACATAGGAAAACTCAGACACCAAATCCCCCCTTAGTGACCCTCATAAATTCACGATTATGGAATCTGACAAAGCTGTCAACGCTCGATCTGGCCTAATTTTGACGGTCATGCGTTAGAAAAATGAGTGAATTCAGACTTTGTGACGCCCTTCTGTAAGCGCTGTCGGAGCCTGTACTTTTTTACAATTCAGTGACGAATTTGTGCAAGATCCGTAAAGTTTTCGCATTTAAAGGCGGAAATGAGGTGCTTAATGCTTGCACTGGCACCGCGCCAAAGGATACCAAAGCCCCACGCTATGGGAACGATTTTAAGATTTCGACAGAAAATCGCCCGGGCTCTTTTAATCGGAGGCCTTGGGTTCACAACAGTCGCCATGAATGGCTGCGACGCCATGATCTGGGACGAACAGGAGAGCCTGACTCAGGTTCAATCCAAAGGTGAGATCGTTGTCCTGACCACACAAAGTCCTCTTATATATAGTAAGCCCAAACGTGGCGACGCCTTCGGGATCGACCATGATCTGCTTGAGAACTTTGCCAGCCACTACAGGCTTAAACTCAAGTACGTGGTTCTGCCGGACGAAGACTCGGTGGTGCGGGCTCTCTCCAAAGGTGAAGGAGATATTGCAGCAGCCCGCTTGAGGACTCCTCACAATACCACCGGCGCCCTGACCGGCCCGGCCTATGAAGAAACTTATTTAAGTCTGTATTGCCAAAAGAAGGCTCAGATTCAAAATATCAAAGACTTGAACGGCAAAAGCATCTCGCTGCTGAACAAGGACAACTATCTGGGACTGTCCCAGCGCCTGAACCAGCTTTCCCCGCAAGTGCGTGTGGAGATTCTGGAAAACACCAAAACGCAGGATCTGATGGCCAATCTGGCTCAACGTAAATCAGACTGTGTGATCGCCGAAAACTTCAGTGGCGACTTCTACTCCCGCTATCACACTTCCATCGAAAAAGTGACGACACTGACCTCCCCTTATTCTTTAAGCTGGATGCTGTCCCCGGACAATGCCCCCTTGCTGCACTTGATGCAGTCCTGGTATCAGCAGGCTTCCCGCGAAGATGAAATCATGCGCACTTTGGATCGCTATAAAACCTATCTGGCCCAGCTGGATAAACGCGACATCGCTCAGTTCTTCAAAAAAGTTCGCACCACTTTACCTATGTATAAAGACACCTTCCGTGAAGCAGCTCGTGAACACAACCTGCCTTGGCAGTTGATTGCATCTGTTGCGTATCAGGAATCTCATTGGAATGCGGAAGCGCGCAGCTACACCGGGGTTCGCGGACTGATGCAACTGACGACAGACACAGCCCTGCATGTCGGCATCGAAGATCGCACCGATCCGGTGCAAAGCATTTGGGGTGGCGCCAAGTATCTGCGCTATCTGATGGATCGCGTTCCGGCTGATCTGAATCCAAAAGACCGTCTGGCGTTGGCTTTGGCGGCTTACAATGTAGGTTCTGCGCATTTGCGTGATGCCCAGAAGCTGGCCGCGAAAATGGGGCGCAATCCCCATTCCTGGAGACATCTGCGCGAGGTACTTCCTTTGCTGGCAGACCCTGACTATGCAGCAGAATTGGAATACGGCCCAGCCCGCGGTTATGAAACTGTGGACTTTGTAGAACGTGTGAAGTCCTTCTACAATCTGATGAATTCCGCAAGCTAGCTGCGATTCTGCAAATCGGTCGGCATTTAGTTTTCTTGCCCATCTAAAATTTGAAATTTCATCTTCAGAAAATAAAATAGTCCCAATGGCAACTCGACTGTTGAACGTGACTATTTTCATTGCCGTCCTTTTTTCCGGTCTTTTAGCAGGATTTGTGACCTTCTTTGTGACGGTCGTAAATCCCACCCTGCGAGAGATGCGTTTGCGCCAGTATATTGAGTTTTATCAAGTGGCCGTCCCCATCTTTGAACCACGGGTCAAGATGCTTTATATTCTGATGATCATCAGCACTTCGCTGTGGCTGCTTTTGCGCTTTCGTTACTGGAAAAGCTTTGAAGCCATCTGTATTGCCGGGGCCCTGTTCTGCACGCTGGATGAAATTATCCTGTCCTATTGGGGGCATTACAAGCTCAATGAAATTCTGTACCGGGTGAATCCCTCAGATCCGGAACCACTGTTCTGGATGTCGATTCGCAATGAATGGATTCAGTTCATGTACTTGCATATGATTGTCACTGTCGCCGGGTTCGTTCTGATTTTGATGGCTCTGTATTTCAACCGACAAATGATGGAGCAAAAAACAAAAAGCCAGTGAGAATCCTCACTGGCTTTCGTTAATTTCATTTTTTGGGAAACTTTATTCCACCGTCACGGATTTCGCCAGATTGCGCGGCTGATCTACGTCGTACCCCAGATTGCACGCCAGATGGTAAGACATCAACTGCAATGGAATCACCGCCAGAATCGCATTCACTGTCCAGTGGGCTTTTGGAATTGCCAGGTAATACTCACTGATACCACGAAGCTTTTCGTTGTCACCTGTTCCGATGGAAATCACCTTGCCGCCGCGGGCGCGGGCCTCTTCCAGATTGCTGATCGTCTTTTCGTACAGATGATCTGTCGGAGCCACCATCACAATCGCCATGCGTTCATCAATCAAAGCCAAAGGACCGTGCTTCATTTCACCAGCGGCATAACCTTCCGCGTGCATGTACGCCAGCTCTTTTAGTTTCAAAGCCCCTTCCATGGCGATCGGGAAGCTCGTGCCACGGCCCATATACAGGAATCCGCGGAACAACTTCAGCTTGGAAGCCGCTTCCTCGAAGTACTTGTCATAAGCCAACACACCTTCCATCTGACTTGGGGCCGCCAGAAGAGCTTTTACCAGTTCTTTTTCTTCAGACTCGTTCATCACCCCACGAGTGCGGGCCATGGCAATAGCCACTGTATTCAGGACTGCCATCGTGCTTGTGAAGGCCTTGGTGGAAGCCACACCGATTTCCGGACCGGAGTTCATGTACAAGTGCCCGTGCGCTTCGCGGTCAATGGTGGAGTTCTTCACATTGCAGATGCTCAACGTCGTCGCGCCCATTTCTTTGGCCATGCGGATTGCCGCCAAAGTGTCTGCGGTCTCACCACTTTGAGAAACCGTGATCACCAGACTTTTCGGTGGAATCACCGGATTGCGATAACGGAATTCACTGGCAATATCCACTTCCACAGGGACCTTCGCCAATTGTTCAATCAGATATTTTCCGATCATGCCCGCATAGTTGCTGGTTCCACAGGCGATGATAAACACACGTTCAATGCCTTTGAACACTTCCTGCGTTTTGGTCCAATCGGCCTTGCTGTCCAGCTCTTCCAGTTTTTGAACCGGCTGGCCGCCAAAACCAATATTTTTCAACGCCACAGAGAAAGTCTCCGGGTTAACATGCGGTTCAATTGCCGCCGCCACCGCACGAGGCTGTTCATAGATTTCTTTTAGCATGAAGTGGGCGTAACCCTGCTTTTCCACCATTTCAGGGTTCCAGTTCAATTCCACGATTTTTTTCTGAATCGGGAAACCGTTGGCAGAAAAGAACTGCACATCCGTGCCCTTGATGGAAGCCACTTCACGGTCTTCCAGATACACAAATTTCTTCGTGTAATGGATCAAGGCCTGAACGTCGCTGGCAACGAAGGTCTCTTTTTCAGCAAGCCCCACCACCAATGGAGGACCGTCTTTAAAGGCCACCAAACGATCCGGTTCCTGTTCCCACATCACCAGAATCGAAAAGGCCCCGCGAATTTTTTCCAACGTGTTCTGAACGGCTTTGAACAGGTCCTTTGTGATTTCCACTTCTTTGGAAATCAAATGGGCCACCAGCTCGGAATCCGTATCCGAAGTGATCTCCGCCCCTTCGGCCAGAAGTTCTTCACGGATTTCCAGATAGTTTTCGATGATGCCGTTATGAACCAAACTAATGCCACGAACCTGATGAGGATGGGCATTGCGCTCGGAAGGCTTCCCGTGTGTTGCCCAGCGCGTGTGTCCGATACCAATGTGACCGTCAAAGGTCTCTGTTGCCAGCTTGTCTTCCAGGGCTTTGAGTTTACCCGGCGCACGCACGCGTTTGGTTTTACCATGATCCAAGATGGCCACCCCGGCACTGTCATAACCGCGATACTCAAGTTTTTTCAGACCGCTGACAATCACATCCTTAGGGTTTTGTGGTCCCAAATAACCGACAATTCCACACATAAACTCACCTACTCTTTTTCTTCAGCCACGGGGGCCTTCGCAGTATAATTTTCTTTTACAAACTGTTTGCCACGCGCCACTGCCAAAGCATTGGCTGGCACATTCTTCGTGATCGTGGAACCGGAACCGATGATCGCATCATCGCCCACTTCAATCGGCGCCACAAACTGCGTGTCACTGCCAACGAAGACGCGATTACCGATCTTCGTTTTATATTTCTTTTTATCCGCAGCGTAGTTGCAAGTTATAGTTCCGCAACCCACATTCACTTCTTCACCGATCTCGGCATCACCCAAATAAGTCAAATGACCGGCCTTGGATTTTTTGCCGAATTTCACTTTCTTCATTTCAACGAAGTTACCCACATGGGCTTCTTCAAAGATCTCTGTTTCCGGGCGCAAACGCGCGTAAGGACCGACGGAAACCTTGTTGTGCAATCTGGAGTTTTCCAGATAGCTGCCACCACGCACCTGCACGCTGTCGCCAATTTCAGAATCCGAGATAAACGCATTGGATTCCACCACCGTGAAAGATCCAATCCTGCTGCGACCGCGGATAAAGACATTCGGGTAAAGCACAGTGCCGGCGCCGATTTCCACGCTGTCTTCCACATACACCGTGCGCGGATCAATCATCAGCACACCTTCTTCCATCAAACGCAGGGCTTTGCGCTTAAAAAGCAGGCGTGTGGCTTTCGCCAGCTCCACCTGATTGTTCACGCCCACGGCCACTTTCGGCGTGGACTGGATCGCCTGCACACGACACTTGTCCTGAATGCACAGGGAAATCAGATCCGTGATGTAGAATTCTTTTTTGGAATTGTTGTTCTGAATCTTTGGCAGGTACTCACTTAGGATGGAGGCCTTGACCACGTAAATGCCCGTATTGATTTCGCGGATTTTCAAAGTTTCCGCAGACGCATCCTTGGCTTCGACAATCGCTGCCAGATCGCCCTTGTGACGCACAATACGGCCAAACTCTGCCGGATTTTTAAGTGTCGCCGTCACCACCGCCAGATCACATTTTTCATCACGGAAGATGCGCACAAAGTCTTTGATGTCAGAAGCTTCGATCAACGGGTGATCACCATTCATGATCACCACGGTGCCTTCGATGGTTTCAGGTTTTGCACAGCGAACTGCATGGGCTGTGCCCAGTTGTTCTTCCTGAACGTAGCAGGCAACACCCATAGGTTCCACCACTTGACGGACCAATTGCTGACCGTGCCCGACAATCACGCGAACTTCCGCCGCGCCCGCCTGCTTGGAGGCTTGAATGACTTTTTCGATCATTGGACGGCCCGCCACAGGGTGAAGAACTTTCGGCAGCGGGGATTTCATGCGTGTCCCTTTTCCTGCCGCAAGAGCGATAACCGTCAACTTCTCAGATACATTTGCAGACATGTTCTAAACTTCCTTTTAAAAGCTTTTCTTCTCTGAAAAAAACAGGCTTAATTGTCTCATGCAAGCAGAAATTTTTCATCAAACTTCTTGGGCAACAACAATTCGGGGAACACCGATTG
The DNA here is from genome assembly GCF_025558485.1 of Bdellovibrio bacteriovorus. Lineage (GTDB taxonomy): Bacteria > Bdellovibrionota > Bdellovibrionia > Bdellovibrionales > Bdellovibrionaceae > Bdellovibrio > Bdellovibrio bacteriovorus_G. Next base: position 2,910,442 of record NZ_CP102930.1, on the reverse strand, counting down.
AGCTGTATAAAAAAACACACAGTCTCAGTGGTTTTTCCGAACGTCCTTTGCTCTTCATTGGCGGCGTTCACGGCGATGAACCCGAAGGTGTCCGCCTGGCCGAAGAATTTCTGCAATGGCTGAAGCAGGCTGAAACCACCCGCAGCTTGGAAATCCGCCCTTGGATTCTGATCCCCTGTATTAATCCCGACGGGTATTCACAGAATCAGCGCACCAATGCCAACGGCGTTGATCTGAACCGCAATTTTCCCTGCCGCGACTGGAGCTCTGAAGCCAAAGCCCCTCGATACTATCCTGGCCCTTCGCCCGGGAGTGAAAAGGAAGTTCAGGCTTTGGTAAAACTCATTGAGGACGAAAAGCCACAGCTTATAGTACACTTTCACTCATGGGAGCCTTGCGTTGTTTACACGGGTCATCCCGGCAAAATGGCGGCAGAGATTCTTGCAACCGGCACTGACTACGAAGCCCGCGAAGACATCGGCTACCCGACTCCGGGCAGCTTGGGACAGTATGGCTGGCTGGAAAAACAAACGCCGGTTGTTTGTATCGAGGAACAGGAACACATTGATCTGAATCTGGTGTGGCCTCACTTTAAAACAGGCCTGGAGATGCTGATCACAGGACGGAATTCTTGATGAAATACAAAAGCCTCGCTTTCGACTTGGATGACACACTTTTGGACACCTCGGGCCTGCTTGTGCCTTTGGCGTCTCAACGTGCGTGCGAGGCCATGCTGGCAGCGGGACTGCGCTGTACTTTGGATGAATGCATGCGGGCCCGGGCAGAGCTGGCCACCGAACTTTCCCACACCGAAATTTTCACTCGTATCGTCAATCGTTTCGGAACAAATCAACAGGGCAAGGCCGTTCACGACGCCCTGGAGGAATTCTACAATCCTCAAGTGCCCGAAACCCTGCCTTTGATGGCGGGAGCTTTGGAAAACCTGAAAATTCTGAAACAGAACTACAAACTGTTTCTGGTGACAATGGGTTCAATTCCGTCACAGGAAAGAAAGATCAAGGCTCTGAATATCGCACCGTTCTTTGATGGCATCTATATTCTGAACGGATTTATCGGCGAAAAAAAAGACAGCGCCTTCCGCGAAATTCTGCGCACGCAAGGACATGACCCCAAGTATCTGCTAAGCATTGGCAACCGGCTTTCCAGTGAAATTCGCGATGGAAAACGCGTGGGCGCCGACACCTGCTATTTCGCCTATGGCGAACACGTCGGTGAAAAACCGCAATGCCCTGAAGATCATCCGGATTTCACGGTGTCTCACCACAAGGATTTAATCCCGACATGCGGACTTTAAAAGCAGGCTTTTTGTTAATAGGCCCCTGGGATGCGCGCCTGCAGGAGCTGGGTGCACATATTGCCACGGACTTAAACCAGGCCTGGCATTGGATTCAGGATTCCACCTATGACGTGGTGGCCCTGTCAGTCACTTTGATTCTGGGAAAAAAATTTCGCGAGTTCTATGACGAAATCAAGCGCGCCCATCCGGCCACTCAGTTTATTGCCGTGGTTCCGGCGGACTTTTCCGCCAATCAGCTGGCGGTGCTACACGAAGAATATTCCTTCCTGCGTGTGATGGAAAGCTTTCAGGACGCGGATCTGGAACAGCATCTATTTGCCGCTTTGGAAGAAGCCAATCAGCGCAAACAGGATGAAAATCTGGCCCTTTTAATCCGCGAGCAAACTTCGCAACTGAAACGACTGCAAATCGAGCTGGAGGAACGTGTTCAAAAAAGAACCAAGTTCCTGACTGAAGCCCGCCGCAAGCTGTTCATGACCAATTCCCGCATCGAAGGCTTTAAGCGCGCCCTGATGGCCGTGCATGAAGCCAGCTCTGTGGTGGAAATCGAGCATCTCTTGAATGATTCTTTGGCCGCCACGGTGCAAACCTCGTGGATTCGCCTGTTCTTCCATCCGCAGGACGAGCTGTTCGCCAAACAAGTGCAAAGTCAGTTAAGCTTCACCCAGTATCAGGTGCCGTTGTTCCGCCAGCACGAAAAAGTCGGTTCGATCTTTTTCCTGCGCGCCCCGGATCACCCCTTTTCCCGCGAGGAAAGTGATTTCCTGAATCGGGTGGCTGAAGCCGTGGCCCTGGCGCTGGACCGCATTCAGAAACTAAAGGAATCCGAATCCCTGAAAGAGCAATGGGAAGCCACGTTCAATTCGATGTCCGACCCGGTCGTGCTGATTGATACGAACTATGACATCATTCAATCCAACAAGGCCCTGGAAGAACGTCTGGCCGAACAACCGCATCAGGAAACATCACGCAAGTGTTATAAAGTTTTATTCAATCGCGATGAACCCTGCCCCGGCTGCCAGCGCGGCAGTAATTTCCGTGTGCAGTCGCGCAGTTCTTCTCCGCGAAGCTTTGAGGTGTATTCACAAAGTCTGCTGCTGGATTCTGAAAAGCCTCCGGTATTTGTGAACCTGTATCACGACATCACCCAGCAGCTAAAGATGGAAAGGCAGATTTTGGAATCCGCCAAGATGGCCGAACTGGGAACCATTGGCTCCAGCATCGCACATGAACTGAACAATCCGCTGGGTGGCATTCTTTCTTTCACCCAATTGATCAAGATGGATATGGACCCGCAGCATCCTCTATATCCCGATGTGGTGGAGATGGAAGCCGGTGTACAACGCTGTAAAGAGATCGTGCAAAATCTTTTGGGCTTCACTCGTGATCCAAATGCGGATCGTGAAGGCGAAGTCAGTGTGAAGGAAATCTGTTTGCGCGCACTTAAAATTGTTGAGCTGCAAACAAAGTCCCAGGGTATTGAAGTAAAGCTGCACTTCCCAGTGGATGATGTCATTGTCAGAGGACATTTAAATCTGTTGGCCCAAGCCTTGAAGAATGTTCTGCAAAATTCCATAGACCGCCTGACCGATAGAATCCGCCAGGAAAAAGGATTTCGAGCTTTTCTCGACATTGAAATCAATGTCGAAACAGATTCTGCTGTTATTTTAATCAAAGACAATGGTCCTACTGATAAAAATCCAAGTCTTCCTATGGGCTTAGGTGTTTCCGTGGCTTCGCAAATCCTGCGTGATCACGAGGGCGAGCTCGAGTTTTCCTCGGCTCTAGGCCAGCCGTATATGGCAAAAATTTCCTTCCCCCGTCCAGTTTTGAGGTCCTGAAAGCCTTACCAGGCGCGGATTTTTTGACAGTACCGTCAAAAACACCCTATCCTAATTCAAGCGGACTTTATCCGCTGAACCCACCATGGAAGGAAGGTTCATGCGTAATCAACGTGTGCTTATATTAGATGACGAATCCTCGCTCCGCACGGCTCTGTTCAGAGTGCTGGATCGCAAAGGACTGAATGTCATCACTGCCAACAAAATCGAAGAAGCCAAAGTTCTTTGCCAGGGCGACACCCCGGTGGATCTGGCCATCGTTGATTTGAATCTGCCGGATGGCGACGGCATTGAGTTCATGACTTATCTAAAATCCCTGACACCTTCCACGGAAGTGATTATTCTTACCGGTCACGCCACGATTGAGTCCGCCATTCGCGCGACTCAAAAAGGGGCCTTCCACTTCGTGACCAAGCCTTTCAATCTTGAAGAGCTGATGAGCCTGATCGAAAAAGCCCTGACTCATAAAAAGCTGCAACAGGAAAATCAGCAGCTTCGTTCTGAGCTGAACAAAAAATATAAATTCGACCAGATCGTCGGCAGCAGCGACCAGATTCAAAATGTTCTGCGCATGATCGAGCGTGTGGCTGATTCTGATTCCACAGTGCTGGTCACCGGGGAATCCGGAACCGGAAAAGAGCTGATTGCCCGCGCGATTCATTATAACTCCCCACGCGCACAAGGTCCTTTCGTGCCAATTAACTGCGGCGCCATTCCATCTGAACTTTTGGAAAGTGAACTGTTCGGACACATGAAAGGCGCCTTCACCGGGGCTATCGCCAACCGCGTGGGCCGTTTTGAAATGGCTGATGGTGGAACGATCTTCCTGGATGAAATCGGCGATCTTGAGCCGTCCTTGCAAGTGAAGCTTTTGCGTGCTTTGCAGGAACGCAGCTTCGAGCCGGTCGGCTCTACAAAAACCGTGACCGTGAATGTTCGTGTGATTGCCGCCACAAATTTGAATCTGGAAGAAGCCGTTGAAAACGGTAAGTTCCGTGAAGATTTGTTCTATCGCCTGAATGTGATTCCTATCACTGTTCCGGCTTTGCGCGAACGCAAAACAGACATCCCAATGTTATTGAATCACTTCATGGACATTTTCAATAAAACCAAGGGTCGTGGCCTGACTGGTATCACTTCAGACGCTTTGGACTGTCTGGTGAATTACCCTTGGCCGGGAAATATCCGCGAATTGGAAAATCTGGTAGAACGCATGACCATCCTTAAAGGTCAGGGCCAGGTGGATATTTCGGATCTGCCTTTGAAATACAAATCCGGCAAGACCTCTTCCGCAGAAGTCGGTGGCCTGGAAATCCCGGATGCGGGCATGGATTTCAATTCGGCCGTTGATGCCTATGAAAATGCGCTGATTCTAAAAGCATTGGAAAAAACCGGCTGGAATCGCAATCAGGCAGCGGCCTTACTAAGACTGAACCGCACCACACTGGTGGAGAAGATCAAAAAGAAAGGTCTGACTCCTCCAAACGAAATCACACCGACTTAAAAACAAAACCCGCTGCAAGCACAGCGGGTTTTTTCTTTTTAAGGATTCTTGTTCAGATTTTCCATGATCAAAGGATACTTGCTTAAATCGCCGGTCAGAGCCTTGCGGAAAGCCGCTTCAATCCTTGGCAGATCCGGCTTTAGCTTTTTATGGAAGGTCAGATACAGCGGGACCGTCATAAAGGAAACCTGCCCCATGCTTACTTTTCCTCTGGCTGCGGGATAAGCCTCAATCGCACTTCGCCCCACTTCTTCAATTGCAATAAAGTAGTCGATTTTTCCGTCCACCAACTGCGCGACACTTTGCAAGGGGCTGACTGTGTGAATGTATTTCAGCTTCTGCTGATTGGCTTCCAGACTCAAAGCGTGGTTGTTGATCGAGATGCCACCCCGAAAGGCTTTTAGTTTGTGCTCATTGAATTTCAGATTTTTTCCCAGATAGAAAATCCGCCCGTGAGTGCGAATCAAGGGAAACGATAAAGAAACCGTCTGTTCCCGTTGCTCAGTGAACGACTTGTCGTCGTAGATGATTGCATCCAGCTTTCCCTGAGTTAAGAGCTCATAAGGTCTTTGTGCGGGGGTGTTCTGTATAACCACCCCATACCCCGCATCAGCCAAAGCCCGGTTGATAAATTCCTGATACTCCATAATAGCCCGGACCCGCTTCACCTGAAATGGCAGTCCCATCACCAATGGTTTCATCGACGATGGTTCTTGTGCCACCGCCAACGAGCCCAGCAAGAGTATCCAGAAAATCAACGTCTGCTTCATGCCGTTTTACTTTTTGGGAAACAGGTGCAGCATTTCAAACAACGCATCCATCCCCGCCAGAGCTGTGATATCCGCATGATCAAACGGAGGTGAAATTTCCACCACATCCCCGCCCACCAGATTGGGAATTTTCAAAGCGCGGAAAATACGCTGCACTTCGTAGGTTGTCAGTCCACCCGGCACCGGAGTGCCTGTTCCCGGCGCACAGCTTGGGTCCAGATTGTCGATGTCATAGCTGATATAAGTCGGCGTTTCATCAAACGTTGGCAAGGTGCGCAGGAAATCATTCAAGGGTTGATTGCGAATTTCATCAACAGTGATCACCCGAATGCCGTGCTTGTTTACAAAATTCAAATCATCCCCGCCAGCCAACGGGCCACGAATACCAATCTGGGTCATTTTCTTTGGATCAACCAGGCCTTCTTCAACGGCGTGACGGGCAAAAGCCCCGTGATGATACTCCTGCCCCCAGGCTGCCGGATATGTATCCAGATGCGCATCGAAGTGAACAAAGGCCAATGGTTTGCCATATTTTTTGCGCAAAGCCCGCAAGACCGGAAGAGTTGTGGAATGATCCCCCCCCACAGCCAGGAAGCGTTTGTTATGACTTAAAACTTCACCGACAAACTTTTCAATGCGTTCGTAAGTCTGATGTTGATCAATGGGAACTGTCGGGCAGTCACCAATGTCCGCCACCTTCAGATTTTCAAAAAAGTTTTCCATACGGGTCATGTGGAAGCCACGGCCCAAACTGGAAACATCACGCACCTTCGCCGGGGCAAAGCGCCCGCCCGGACGGTAAGAAACCCCACCATCGTAAGGAATGCCAAAAATACCGACCTCATAGTCAGCATCCACAGAAACATAAGGCAATCTGAAGAAAGTTTTAATTGCAGAGAAACGCGGGAACTCGCGCCCGCTGAGAGGTTTGTATTCCATAGTGAACTCCTCACTCGTAAGTAGGCCTATCCTACTCCTCTAGCGGGTCTTGGGCAATGACGCTCCCCCGTTTTAGGGCCAGCATTGACTCTGCTGTGGGCCGCCGACTAGATTACGCGCATGACGGCCCAATACGATTATAAGAATGACCACAAGCAACTGGTACAATGGTATAAAAAGAATCAGCGCCCCCTGCCTTGGCGTGAAAATAAAAACCCCTATCGTATCTGGCTTTCAGAAGTCATGTTGCAACAAACCACTGTCGTGGCCGTCATTCCCTATTTTGAGAAATTTCTGAAAACCTTTCCAACCGTTCATGATCTGGCAAAAGCCCCTGAAAACGAAGTTCTGGAAGCCTGGGCCGGATTGGGATATTACTCCCGCGCCCGCAATCTGCACAAAGCCGCCAAGGCTTTGTCTGAAAATGGTTTTCCGCAAACTGCGGCCGAACTTTTAGAGCTTCCCGGATTTGGTCCCTATACTTCGCGCGCTGTTGCCAGCATTGCCTTTGCTGAAAAAGTGGGTGTTTTGGATGGCAATGTCATCCGTGTGCTGTCCCGACGTTACGGGCTGAAGCTGGAATGGTGGAATGGCAAAGGTCGCGATCAGTTGCAAAAAATCTCAGACCAGTTGTCTTTGCTGGGGCAGGCCGATCTGGTGAATCAGGGTTTGATGGAACTTGGGGCCACTGTCTGCACTCCTCAGAAAGTCACTTGCATGCTGTGTCCCTGGGCCGCGACGTGCGTGTCCCGCGAAAAAAATCTGGTGGACAAATTGCCACTAAAAAAACCACGCAAAGAGTCCGAGGTCTGGGTCTGGAAACCTCTTGTCGCGATCAAAGACCATAAGGTGGCTTTGGTACAAAATGACTATGCTCCTTTTCTGAAGGGCCAGATGATTTTCCCCGGCGAAATCAGCATGGAAAAAAACAAGCCCAAAGCCTATGATGCCAAACACAACATTACCCATCATGATATCTTTATTCAAATCACTCAAAAGAAGTCTCTGGCAGGTAAGAATCTGCAGTGGGTGAATTTGAAAGAACTGAAGAAGGTGAACCCTTCTTCGCTACTCCAGAAAGTGTTACACAAGGTAGAGATATGAAGTTGTGGTTCAGTCAGGCGATCGGGGTTCTTTGTTTTCTTTCTGTGGGCTGTTCCCACCTTAGCGTGACCAAAGATGTTCTGACTCCGGATTACCTGCTGGCCAAGGGTTCCAAACAAATCACGTTTCTGGGCGACAACAATCATCCGCGTTTTTCCGGTGATGGCACCAAACTGCTTTACAGCAGCCGCAATCGCAACAGTCACAAAGGCTCGCAGATCTATGAAATGGATCTGGGTAAAAACAAAGAACGCCGAATCACTTTTTCTGACGGTGATGCCTTTGATGCGATCTATATCAGTCCGGCAGAGATTCTTTATTCCTCCACCACTGATGAAATCAAAGAAAGCCCTTTGCTGAACAAAAATTTCGACAGGGAAATCCCCCCGGCTGATTTGTATATGAGCGATCTGTACGGCACACAGATTCTGCGTCTGACCCAACAGCCCGGATACGATGGACAAAGTAACTTCCTCTCCCATCTCAACAAGCCTGCTATCCTGTTCACCTCCCGCCGTGGCGGACTGACCGGGATTTACCGTCTGGATATGAAAAACCTGCCGGTCAGTTTGATCTCCGCAGAAAAGGACAAGGAAAAGCGCTTTCCCTCTTTGACTCCGGATATGAAGCAGGCAGCCTGGGTGGAAAGGAATCTGAAAACCGGTGATGACAGCCTGGTGCTTTTCAAGCTGAAAGAAAAAATCCCGGTGGTCCTTAAAACCAACGAGGGCGAATACCGCGATCTGTTTTTCGCTCCACGGCCTCCCCTGCGCCTTTTTTACAGCATCGTGCGCAAAGGGGAAAAGCAAAGCCAGTTGGAAGTTTACAACATCGAAAAGCACTGCACGCAGGTTGTATTCAAAGGAAATGACTCTTTAGCGGCTCCGGCCGTGTCCGATGAGTCCACCGAGCGTCTGGCCTTTACGCGTAATTTTCAGGATAAGAAACAAATTTACATTGTGACTTTGCCATCTGATTTAGGCCCTTGCTTGGAACCCGCTGCTCAAGATACCATCAAAGAGTGAAGAAACTCTGGGTTTTCCTTATTCTAGCTCCAATCACTGCTTTAGCGGCGCCTTATCCGGCGACCAGCTCTTCAGCTTTGACCAATCCGGAAAAGGGGCTCTACTTCCTGCACAAGGGATTCACGCTAAAAACTGAAGGCACCTCCTGGGTACCGCAGGCCAGCTCTGAACAAAGTATTCTGGATACCGTTCGCTTTGCCGCCAAAGACAACGGCAAAGGTGTCTTAAGCATTCGCACGGACAAGATTGCGAAGAATGCCTCTTTGGATCTTTACACTCGCAAATGGATGCGTGATTACCCGAACTATGGTTTCGAGGTGATTTCCGCCAAGAACTTTGAATTAAATGGCAGCCCGGCTCTGGTTGTCGATATGCTTTCCCGCGCAAAGAACAAACAAATCCGTCAGGTGATTTTAAAACATGAAGACCGCGTGGCTGTGATGACTTGTCTGGATGATAAGGCCACTTTCAGCGAGTCCTTGAAAAGCTGCAATCAGATCATGAAGTCCTTTGCCTGGGCGAAAGAGGACACCAAAAAGACCTCTCAATCCGCCCCAACGCCAAGTGCTCCGCCCCCTACTCAGAAGCAATAGTTTTCAAAAAACCCAGTTGTTCCGCATTGTTCCGCGAGTTTTGGCATGCAAAAAGGTGAATCTTCGGGAGCCTGTCTTGTGAAAACATGAGTTGTGCTTTAACTCTAGCTTCAACAAACACAAGGCGGTCTTATGAAGCTCTGGAGTTCCTTGGTCCTCGCGACGACTCTGTCCCTTTCCTCTCTGGCTCTGGCCGATGATTTCTGGGTTTATCAAGACTTCTATAAAGAGGAAGCGCCGGACATGTTCAGTGCTTCAGCCCGCTATGCCCATGTTCTGGCCAAGCCCGATCAACTGGGTGGTGTGATTCGCATTCATTTTGAAGACGGCCGCGACGTTCCCCACATGTTCAGACAATTCCTGCCTGGAGAAAACTTTGATCGCCCGCGTGGCATCAGTGTCTATCTGGCGGTGACCAATGATTACAATGTTCTAAATCCAGTCGCGGTGGGAGCTGACACCGATGATCACGGTTACACTCATGGTGCAAAAATCTCTATCGGTGGTTTCCTGCCCAGTGGACATTATCTGACATTTGATTACAGCACGGATCTTTTCACCAAACCCGTGGACGGCACCACAAGACAGCTTGCAGATGGCGGCCGTCACATGGATCAGTACTTCACCAATGAAACGGTCCTGAAGTTTGTTCTGGATAACATCGACAATGCCCGCTCACAAACTTTTTACTGGAAAGCTGAAGCTGGATGGCAGCAGTTGAAATCTGATTCACGTGGAGGTTTCTTCCACGGGGCCACCCATCAGGAAAAGTTCCATGAGTTGGTCAACAACATGAAACCCGGTCAGACCAAAACACCACACAACATCAGCGATGGCGAGAAAACTCGTGATGGCTTCATTCTTGGTGTGTATCTGGGAATTGCGAAAGAATATGTTAATGCACGTAATACCTGCCGTGCCCGCGCGTTCTCGGAGCTGGGTTCCCGTGGCAGCACCATTGATGGAGCCAGCTTCGTCGCGGCGAATGTCGGAGGTGTCCTTTGGTGTCAGAAAGGCCCGCGCACGCTGACTTACCGGGCGGAATTGGGTCACGAATCCAAAGGTCATCAAAATGGTTATCAGGGCACGGGTTATGCTGATTTCTCGACTGGAAAAGGCAACTGGCGCATTGGTTTCCGCATTGAACAAAGCCATGGAAACCTGATCAACTATGTGAACTATAACAATAAAAATTACGACAACGGTAAGATCGACACGATCTTCATGATCTACTACCGTCATTCCTTCCAATAAAAAAAAGGGAGTCTTTTAGACTCCCTTTTTTATTTCTAGTTCTGATTCTTTCTAAGCCACTCGGCCATCGGCAGGGCAAAGTATGTGAAGATCACGTCCGCACCTGCTCTGCGGATGGAATAAAGTGTTTCCACCATGCCGCGGGTTTCATCCATAATCCCAGCTTTGTGGCCGGCCTTGATCAAGCTGTATTCACCGCTGACATTGTAAGCCGCCACAGGCAGATGCGTGTGCGCTTTGACTTTCGCAATCACATCCAGATAGCTTAAAGCAGGTTTCACCATCACCATGTCAGCGCCTTCGGCGACATCCAGATCAATCTCGCGAAGAGCTTCACGGGTGTTGCGATAATCCATTTGGTAAGTTTTTTTATCCCCGAATTTCGGTGCCGAATCCAAAGCATCACGGAACGGACCATAGAAGCAGGACGCATATTTCACAGAATATGAAAGAATGCCGGTGTTGATAAAGCCTTCGTTGTCCAAAGCCTCACGAATCGCTCCCACGCGACCGTCCATCATATCGGAAGGGGACACGATGTCCGCTCCGGCGCGCGCGTGAACCACCGATATCTTCGCCAGCAGCTCCACCGTTTCGTCATTCAGGATTTTGCCATTTTCCACAACACCATCATGACCATCGGAAGAATACGGGTCCAAAGCCACGTCTGTGATCAGAGTCACATCCGGGAATTTGTCGCGAATCATTTTGAGAGTCGTTGGTACCAAACCGTTCGGATTTAAAGATTCTGTTCCGTACTTGTCCTTCTGTGTTTCAGGTAAAGCCGGGAACAGATCAAAGGTCTTAACTCCAAGATCCACTGCTTTGGATACTTCTTTCAAAATCATGTCGGGACTCAGTCGGAAAATACCCGGCATTGTTTTAATCTCTTGCTGTTCACCCTTTCCATCGACTAGAAAGAGCGGCAAAACAAGCTGGGAAACCCTTAAATCGGTTTCAGCCACCATTTGGCGCAAGGCTTCAGTATTACGATTTCGTCTCGGTCTTTGAGTGAGCTTCATATATGGCCTCCACCCTGGGGTCTTATATTGAGTCATTGCCTAATTTTTAGGCTTCATTTCCGCAGGGTCCATGACATTTCGATGACACTTTAATGAAAGGTTAGTGATAAACCTATCCTACACATGGAAGATATACTTCTCGTTCACAGAAAATCCAATAGAAACTTCGCAGAAGGTTTTTCGGCCTCACTTCAAGACGCCGCAATCTTCAAGACCTGCCTGCGCAAGATTTTGTTCTGCACCGAAATGGAGCTGAACAACTATACGGATATTATTGAACCGGAAGACACCATTCTTCGTGGCGAAACAGCTTTAAGTCTTTTGCTGGAGATTCTGTGCGGCCTTCATTCTCCGATCATTGGTGAAACGGAAGTGTTTGGTCAGTTCAAACTCTTCGTAGAATCCCGCAAACAGGCTCAGGACCCTCTCTTCGGTGATCACCAGAAATGGTTGAACTTTGTCATGGCCGAAGTGAAAAAGACCCGCTCTCAGCATTTGGTGGGCCTGGGCTCCCAAAGCTATGGCAGTCTTTTGCGTCGCTACACCAAGGATATGGACTCTGTGACCATCTGCGGTTCCGGGCATCTGGCTCAGGAAATCCTACCGTGGCTGGCATTGAAAAAGTCCGTTCAGGTAATCTGCCGTGACCCTGCAAAAATGCAGGCCTTTGCCGAGAAATACGACAATCTGACTCTTTCCACTTACAATGATGCTTTTATTCACGGCGAAGCTTTGGTGATTGCTGCACCTCTTACTGATGAGCGCATTGTGGAGCTGATGAACAAACAAGACACCCGTCCGACAGCGGTCTATGATCTGCGCGGCGAGGACAATGCTCTTGCCAATATCGTGGCAACACAATTCCCTCATGTGGATTTCATGGGTCTTCACAAGTTCTTTGCGGAGATCGAGGAAACCAAGAAAGACACAACAACAAAACTGGAGGCCCTTAAAGCCGCTCTGTTAGAGCGTGCATTGGCCTTCACACAAAGGACAGAGCTTCGCCCACTTGGTTGGGACGACATATGCGCTTAAGAATTTCCGCAAGGAAAAGTGATCTGGCCCGTCTTCAGGCCTACATGGTCGGAGACGCTCTTAAAGAAAAAAATCCTGAAATAGAAATCGAATATCGTTTCCGCGAATCTCTGGGGGATAAAAACCTGACAGATCCTTTGTGGAAAATTCCGGAAAAAGGTGTGTTCACCGAAGACTTCTTCGGCGAACTTCTGCGCGGTGAAACCGATTTGGTGGTGCATTCCTGGAAAGACCTTCCGACTGAACACAAATCTGAAACCGTGATTGCGGCGACTTTACCGCGCGCCGATCAGCGTGATCTGCTGCTGGTGAAAAAGTCCCATTTTGACAAAATCAAAAGCAGCAAGACCTTGAATGTTTTCAGCTCTTCTCCGCGCCGTGAACACAATCTGACGGGTTTCTTCAAGGAACATCTGCCATTCGGTCTTGAGCACGTCAAATTTGAAAGTGTGCGCGGCAATATGCTGACTCGCGTGCGCAAGCTGATTGAATCCCCGGAAACCGACGGCCTGATCGTTGCCAAAGCGGCTTTTGATCGCCTGTTCAGCGCCTCTTTGCCCGAATTTATGGAAGGACAACAGCAATTGCGCCAATACTTCCAGGAATTGAACTGGGTGGTGCTGCCTTTATCCGTGAATCCAAATGCGGCGGCTCAAGGCGCTTTGGCTGTGGAGGTTTTAAAAACCCGCACAGATCTGCTGGAAGTTCTAAACACCATTCATGATCCAGAGACTTTTCACTGTGCCCAGAAAGAACGTGATGTGCTTTCCAGTTTCGGTGGCGGTTGCCATCAGAAAATTGGCATCGCTGTGCTTTCCCGTCCCTATGGTCGCATCACGATCCTTAAAGGACAGACCGATGGCGGCCAGATTCTTGACAAAAAAGAGCTGGAACAAAAGAACCCCGCGCCACAATTTGTTGCGGACGAACTGTGGTCTTCAGACGTCACAGCCGAGCGCGAAGCCCTTAAAACCTATCAGATTCCAACTGGCACCAAAGGCCTTTATGTCGCTCGCAGCGAAGCTTGGCCTGCCGACCTGAAATGGTCGGATTTTGTCTGGACCGCCGGTCTAAAAACGTGGAAAAACCTTTCTCAAAAAGGTATATGGGTGCACGGATGTGCGGAAAGCCTGGGAGAACAGGAAGAAGCCCGCTTGGATATTCTGGCGGGTGAAAAACTGACCTGGGCCAAGTTGAGCCACGAAGAAGGTTATGATTCTGCGCAAGCAAACATGACCCTGGTTCCGACTTACACATTGAAAGCGCAACAGAACAAAAACTCTTTGCAAGGCAAGAAGTTCTTCTTCTGGAGCAGTGGCAGTCAGTTCCTGAAAGCTGCGGAGGAGAATCCCGAGATTCTGTCCCAGCACCACGCTTCAGGGCCGGGCAACAGCCATCAGGTGATCCGCGCTTATTTGGAAAATAAAAAATCATATGATCCGAAGAACTTGCATGTGTTCTTGGATCAGGAAGACTGGAGAAAACAATGCACAAAGTAACATCGGAAGAATTATTCCAACGCGCTCTGAAAGTCGCTCCTGGTGGCGTTCACTCTCCGGTTCGCTCTTTCAAAGGTTTGGACCGTGCGCCGGTGTTCTTCACCCAAGCTGAAGGTGCTTTCCTGACTTCTGTTGAAAATAAAAAATACATCGACTTCTGCCAAAGCTTTGGCCCATTGATTCTGGGCCACCTGGATGCCGAGGTGAAAGAGGAAGTTCACCGCATGGTGGACACCGCCTGGACCTTCGGGGCGGCGGAAGTTTATTCTTTGGAACTGGCCGAATGGATCACCAGCACTTTGCCATTCATGGAAAAGCTACGCTTTGTTTCCTCCGGCACTGAAGCCGTGATGAGCGCCCTGCGTGTGGCTCGTGCAGCTACAGGCCGCAATAAGATTTTGAAATTTGAAGGTTGCTACCACGGTCACGTGGACAACCTGCTGGTAAAAGCTGGTAGCGGCTTGGCTGGCACAGCGGCCTCTTCCAGCGCAGGTATCCCGGCAGAAGTGGCCGCTCACACTGTGGTGGCGCCGTTGGATGATGAAGCAAAATTGGCGGAAGTATTTGCCGCTCAAGGTAAAGACATTGCGGCTGTGATTATCGAACCACTTCCTGCAAACTATGGACTGTTGGTGCAACGTCCGGAGTTTTTACGCAAAGTCGCTGAATTGTGCGAGAAAAATGGCAGCTTGTTGATCTTTGACGAAGTGATCTCGGGCTTCCGTGTGGGCTTGGGTGGCATGGTGGAAAAAACCGGCATCCGTCCTGACCTGGTGACTTACGGTAAAATCATCGGCGGCGGATTCCCTGTGGGTTGCTACGGTGGTAAAGCGGAATTGATGAACATGGTCGCTCCAAGTGGTGATGTTTATCAGGCTGGAACATTAAGTGCGAATCCGATTGGTATGCGCGCAGGTCTGACAACGCTTAAAAAAATGCAGCGTCTGGATGGCTGGAATGTTCTTGAAAAAAGAACTGCAAAGTTTGCACAAACTTTGAAAGCCGGCTTTGCGAAAAAAGGTTTGAATCTGGAAGTCAGCCAAGTGGCTTCTTTGTTCTGGATTCACGGCCAGACGCCAGCGCCGATCCGCTCTATTGATCAGATCCCGCAAAATCAGGGTGGTACATTCAAGAATTTGTTCCTGAAGTCTTTGAATAACGGTGTTTACCTGGCTCCGAATGCGTATGAAGTGGGTTTTGTGTCCATGGCGCATTCTGAAGAACTTCTGGACCAAGCGGCGCAAATCATTATTGAGGCGGCAGAGTAATATGACCAAATCCTTCATCAAACCTCATATCAAGACGGCATTGGCGATCATCTGGTTCGCCTTTACGTTCTCGCTTGTGGGTTGGTGGTGGGTTTACTTCCTGATGAAGCTTAGCCCGGACAACGCTTCCATTGAGCAAATGAAAGTGTCCCATCGCATGTTTGCATGGGAGGGCTCTATCCTTCTGGCAGCGATTCTGTTTGGCGGTATCGCACTGGTGATCTTCACCTATCGCGATCAAAAGCGCCACCAGCGTCTGCGCTTCTTCTTCTCGACCTTCAGTCATGATATCAAAACCTCCATTGCGCGTTTGCGCTTGCAGGCCGAGGTGTTGGAAGAGGATCTGAACACCAACTCACACCCTGTAATGAAGCGTCTGATTCAGGACATTCAGCGTCTGGATTTGCAGTTGGAAAATTCCCTGCTGCTGGCCAATCTGGAAGCCGGGACTCTTTTGAAAGAACAGGTGTCTTTAAGTGAACTGCTTTCCAGTCTGCGCAGTGAGTTTTCTGAACTTACTGTGGAGCTTGAGCGTGAAGCCAAAATTCTCGGCGACCGCCGTGCACTGCTAAGTGTTTTGCGCAACTTGCTGCAAAACTCGGTTCTGCATGGAAAGGCCACAACAGTAAAAATCAAAGTCCGTCCGCATGGCGAGGGCCGCATTGAGCTGACCTTGCAGGACAACGGACTGGGCTTTAAAGGTATTTTAAAAAAACTGGGTTCAGAAATTCTGATGTCTCAGGATGTTCGCAGCAACGGCATCGGGTTGCTATTGACCAAACGCCTTTTGGAAAAGATGAGGGGCGATATCTGGTTTGAATCCAAAGAAAACGAAGGCTTCACATCTCATATTGAGCTGGAAGGAACTTTGCCATGAGAAAAATCCTTTTGGTCGAAGACGACATTTCTTTGGGTGAAACCCTGAACGAGCGCCTGAAACGAGACTATGAGGTCGCATGGGCCAAGAATCTTTCGGAAGCTTGGTCTCTTTTTTCCAAAGCCAAGGATTTTGATCTGGCTATTCTGGATGTCGGTCTTCCTGATGGCAGCGGCTTTGAACTGGCGGCAAAGATCCGTCAGACCTCCCCGATGTTATTTTTATTTTTGACGGCTCAGGCGGATGCAGAATCCCGCTTAAAAGGTTTTGAACTGGGGGCAGAGGAATACATTCCCAAGCCTTTCCATCTGAAAGAGCTTTTGATCCGTGTGAAACACGTTCTGGATGCTCATGCACCGACGCGTGAATTGCAACTGGACACCTGCACCGTGAATTTCACACAGATGTCAGTCACCAAAAAAACCGGACAGATCGAATACCCGCCGGTGACTGATTTGAAGATCCTGCAACTTTTGATTGAAAAGTCACCCCGCGTGCTTAGCCGGGATGAAATTATGAATGAGATCTGGGGCGTTGATAAAAACCCCAGTCACCGAACTATCGACAACATTATTGTGCGCTTGCGCCAGCTTCTGGGCGACGACGGAGAAAAACACATTCGCTCCGTTCGCGGGGTTGGCTATCAGTGGTCCACAGAGGAGGCAACATGAATCCATTATTCCAAAACGCTCTTAAGAGAACTCCTCAGGCTGTTCCACCAATCTGGTTCATGCGTCAGGCCGGACGTTATCACAAACACTATCAGGGCATGCGCGCTAATCATTCTTTTGACGAGCTTTGCAAAAAGCCGGAATTGGCGGCGGAAGTTGCCCGTGGTCCTGTCGCAGAATTTGATTTCGACGTTTCCATTTTGTTCAGTGACATCCTGTTCCCGTTGGAAGCTTTGGGTATGGGCTTGGAATACACAGACCACGGCCCACGACTGGGCTTCCAACTAAATCCGACAACTATGAATAAACTGGGCGGCGTGGAAGAAGCTGTGAAGTTCATGCACTTCCAAAAAGAGGCTGTGCAAGCGACTCGCGCAGTGCTGCCTTCCAACAAAAGTTTGATTGGCTTTGTTGGCGGTCCTTGGACCTTGTTCGTTTATGCGGTGGAAGGTTCTCACGCCGGTTCTTTGATCAATTCCAAGCATCTGGCGCCGATGTTCCCGCAGTTCCTGGAAAAGATGTACCCGCTTTTGAAAGAAAATATCCGCCTGCAACTGGAAGGCGGCGTGGAAGTGGTGATGATCTTTGATACCGCAGCGGGCGAAGTGTCGCCTTTGTTCTTTAAAGAATGGATTCAGCCGGTCCTGACTCGCTTGTCGCAGGATTATCCGGGTAAGATTGGTTACTATTCCAAAGGCACACAGGCCGTATTCTTTGACGATGCTTTCCGCGCCCTTCCTTGGGCCGGTCAGGGCTTTGATCATCGTTGCTATATTCCGGAATGTTTCAATATTCAGAACAAAGGCTTCGTTCAGGGCAACTTCGATCAAAGTTTGTTATTTATGGAAGAAGGCGATTTCAAGAAGGCCGTTCAAACTTTCCTGAAACCCATGAAAGACATGAGTATCGAACAACGTGCGGGCTGGGTGTGTGGCCTGGGCCACGGTGTCCTGCCAAAAACCCCGGAAAAACATGTGAAGATGTTCGTGGATACTGTTCGTGAGGTGTTGTCATGATGAAAGATCTTTTAGCCAAGTACGATGTCCCAGCACCCCGTTACACCTCCTACCCGACAGTTCCTTACTGGGAAACCAATCCCACCACGGATCAGTGGGTGCAGCATCTGCGCGCCACTTTGAAAGAAGGCACTGGCGGCTGGTCCTTGTATTTGCATATTCCCTTCTGCGAAAGCCTTTGCACCTTCTGTGGTTGCAATAACATCATCACCAAAGACCACAAACGTGAAACACCGTATGTGGATATGGTGCTAAAAGAATGGCAACTGTATCTGGATCAGGTTCCAGAGCTTTTGGAAAAACCATTGAAGCACATCCACTTGGGTGGCGGAACCCCGACGTTCCTGTCTGCGGATGCTTTGACTCAATTATTGAAGCCTATTCTGTCCCGCGTGAAAATCGACGCGAAGGACTTTGAAGGCTCCATCGAGGTCGATCCTCGCAGAACCAATGCTGAACAATTGAAAGCTTTGCGTGAGCTGGGCTTCAATCGTGTCAGCATGGGTGTTCAGGACTTCAACCCGGAAGTTCAGCGTCTGGTGAATCGTATTCAACCTTTGGAAATCACCCAGAAGCTGACTCAGGAAGCCCGCGACATGGGCTACACTTCTGTGAACTTTGACTTGATTTATGGGCTGGCAAAACAAACTCCGGAATCCATCACGGAAACAGCAAAAGCGACCGTGGCTCTAAGACCGGACCGCATTGCTTTATACAGCTTTGCGCTGGTGCCGTGGATCAAACCTGCTCAACGTCTGTTTAAAGATGAAGATCTGCCGAAATCCGCTGAAAAGCGCGAGCTGTACGAAATCGCCCGCGGTATTTTGCTGGATGGCGGTTATGTGGAAGTGGGCATGGATCACTTTGCTCTTCCGACAGACAATCTGTGCATCGCCATGAACGAAAAGCGTTTGCACCGTAACTTTATGGGTTACACCGATCAGCGCACGGATGTGCTTTTGGGCATGGGGGTTTCTTCCATTTCTGAAACTCCGTACAGCTTCCATCAAAATGAAAAGGTTCTGCCTTTGTACGAAGCCGCTTTAAACGACGGGCGTCTGCCAACTTTGCGCGGTCACATTCTGACTGACGAAGACAAGGTCCGCCGTGAACAGATCCTGCAACTGATGACAAACTTCGAGGTGTCATTCATCAATGCAGAACAGGAAAGCAAATCCCAGGAGTTCTTGGCGGAAATGATCAAAGATGCTCTGGTGGAAGTCAAAGATCACAAACTGGTTGTTAAAGAGGAGGGGCGTCCCTTCCTGCGCAACGCCTGTGTCTTTTTCGATGAACGCTTGAAAAGCAAACAACCTCAGACGAAAATTTTCTCTCAATCCATATGAGAACAGTGCACGTAATCGGTGCGGGCTTTGCGGGACTGACAGTTTCGCTGAGGCTTGCCCAAAAAGGCTTTCAAGTTGAACTCTATGAAACCGGAAACCGGGTCGGTGGCCTATTGGGCACCGATCAAACCGAACACGGCATTGCGGAACGCGCAGCTAATGCCCTGATCCGCACGGAAAAAGCTGAGCAATTGTTTCAAGAACTGGGTATCACTCCCAGCCTGCCCTTGGATTCATCCAAAAAAAGATTTCTGTTTCGGGGCATACCCAAAGCATGGCCTTTGAGTTTCATGGAAACGGTTGTGACCATTGCCCGCGTGGTTCCACAAATTCTGCTTCGGGGAAAAAAAGGCTTCAAACCCCAAGCCGGAGAAACCCTGCAAACCTGGGGCGAGCGTCATTTGGGAAAAATTCCGACTCGTTTTATTTTGGGGCCCGCCATGCAGGGAATCTATGGCAATGAGATCACCAATCTTAGTGCCAGCCTGATTCTGGGACCGATTTTTTCCCAGACAAAAAAAGGGAAATACAAAGGCTTACTGACAGGTCCCGGCGGAATGCAGGATCTGGTGAATCATCTGGAACAACGTCTTCATGAATTGGGCGTAAAAATTCATCTGAATGCCCAAATAAAACTGGAAGATCTGCAAGGCCCTGTCGTGGTGGCCACTTCTGCTAAAGCCGCTGCCGAACTGACCCGGGTTCGTTATCCCAGCATTGCTCAAGTTCTTTCGCGTATTCAAATGTCCTCTTTGATGAGTGTGACCTTGTTCTTTGCCAAAGCTCAGGACAAGTTCAAAGGTTTTGGCTGTCTGATCCCACGAGGATTTGATCTGAAAGCCCTGGGAGTTCTGATGAATTCCTATATCTTTAAAGACCGTGACAAAACCTACAATGAAACGTGGATTTTGGGCGGGTCCAAGGAAGAACAACTTCTGGATCTGAGCGATACGGAATTATTGAAACTGATTGCCGAAGAACGCTTCCGTATTCTGGGGCAAAAAGACAGCTTGTTGGATTATCGTATCAACCGTTGGAAGAAGGCCCTTCCCTATTACAATCTGCAACTGGAAGAATCCCTGGCCGACCTTCAAGAGGTGGAGCTTCCCAAAGATCTGCACCTGCACGGGAATTATCTGAGCGGGATCGGACTAAGCAAAATTCTGGAACGCAGTGATCTCATTGCCGAAAAAATCGCGAGTCAACATGAGTAAAAAAGGTCTTTTACTGATCAATATCGGAAGTCCCCGTTCTTACGAGGTCGCGGATGTGAAGAAATACCTCACCGCCTTTTTAATGGATAAGGAAGTGATCAATCTTCCTTTTTTGTTGCGCTGGCCTTTGGTGAATCTGCTTATCGTGCCTCGCCGGGCGCCTTTTTCCGCTGAAAACTACAAAAAAGTCTGGATGGATGAGGGCTCTCCGATTGCCGTTTACACGCGCCGATTTTCTGATGAGCTAAAAAAATATCTGGGCGATGACTACGTCGTAAAAGTCGGTCTGCGCTACAGCGAACCTTCCGTGGAAACCGCTTTGCAGGAACTAGTCGATGCCAAGGTTGATGAAATCATCGTGGCCCCGATGTTCCCGCAGTATGCCGAAGCCACCAATGGCAGTTCCTTCAATCTGGTTGATGAGCTGGTGAAAGACCAAAACATTCAAATTCCTTTGCGTAAGCTGCCCGCATTCTTCGATCAGCCTGCTTTCATTGAGCCTTCCATCGAGATCGCCCGGGAATCCTTGCAGGATAAGAAAGTGGATCACTATCTGTTTTCTTTCCATGGACTGCCGGAAAGCCATATTCGCAAGATCGAAGGCTGTCTAGTCACAGAGGACTGTTGTTTTCAGAAGAATGCCTGTGCCAAGAACTGCTATCGCGCGCAGTGTTTTGCCACTGCCACCAAGATCGCAGAATCCCTGAATCTGCTACCCAGCCATTGGAGTGTTTCATTCCAATCCCGTCTGGGGCGTGCCGAATGGCTGAAGCCCGCCACAGATCACATTTTGGAAGTTCTGGCGCAGACAGGTAAAAAGAATATCGCTGTGATCTGCCCTTCTTTTGTCGCAGATTGCATCGAGACTTTGGAAGAAATCGGTATCGGCGGTCAAGAGACCTTCCATGAATTTGGCGGGGAAAACTATTATCTGGTCCCTTGTGTGAATGAAAATCCGCACTGGGTTCAGGGTTTTGCCAAACTGGTGCAAAACCTGCCGGCAAAGTCCCCTTAAGGAATAAAAGACAAAAGCAGCGGCACCAGAATGGCGGTCATCAAACCATTTAGCGCCATCGCAAGGCCGGCAAAAGCTCCAGCTATTTCTCCGATTTGAAAGGCTCGCACCGTCCCCAAACCATGGGCCGCAAGTCCCATGGCAAAACCTTTGACCACCGGGTCCTGCACACGCACCAGCTTCATCACAGTTGTCGCGATGATGGCTCCGGCAATTCCAGTGATCATCACAAACACCGTGGCTAAAGAGGGCGCACCTCCGATTTTTTCTGCAATACCCATGGCAATTGGGGTCGTCACCGACTTCGGCGTCAGAGCCAGCAAAACCTCATGCGGAAGCCCAAAAAGAACGCCAAAGAACACCGCGCTTAAAATCCCCACTGTTGAACCAATCACCAAGGCCACGGTCAGCGGAGCCAGAACTTTTTTTAACTTTTCCAACTGATTATACAAAGGCAGCGCCAACGAAACGGTCGCCGGTCCCAGCATAAAATGAATGGGACGCACTGACTGAAAATATTCCTTGTAGGGAATTTTACAAATCAGCAAAACCACCACAACTGCCAGCATGGTCAGAACAGGAGGACTCAACAACGGATGATCCTTCCCCCAGGAACTCAAGCGACGGGCAGCCAGATAAAATCCCAATGTCACGATCAGAGCGGCAAGTTCGATCATACCGGGTCTCCTTTAGAGCTGACCTTCATCAATTGATGGAAGATCAGCGCGGTCACTCCCAATGTAATCACAGTGCTCAGTAAAATAGTCACCACCATGGCCACGCCATAGCGCCCGAACAGATCAAAGTACTCTATGACCCCGACTCCGGCGGGAACAAAGAATAAAGCCAGATGCGCGGTGATGGATCGGCTGAGTGTTTCCACCTTGTCTTTCAATGCCGGCTTTAAAACCAAAGCGACAAAAAAGAACACCATGCCCAAAACCGGCCCCGGAATAAAAAGATTCAGGGCTGCCACCACGGCCTCACCCAGAAGCTGAAAGGAAAGTAGAATCAACAGAGCTAAAATCATAATCATCGCACTATATCACTATCTCATTCCGAGACAACTCCCGCCAGCCCCGGCCCGGTCTGCTATTTGCAATCTTAGGCCCTTATTAAGAGAGTGAGCCTGACTATGATTAAGATCGGAAAATCCCTGGCCTTCGCGGTTCTCAGTTTGACCTTTGCCACCAGTGCTCTGGCGGCTTCTGCCGAAGCCCTGCTGGCCCGGGATCTGCGCGCCGCCAAGATGCAATTCGGACAGGAACAACGCCTGTACCATTATTTCGATATTTACCGCGAAGAGGACAGCGCCACGCAGTCTTTGATGAACTCTCCAGCGGGAAGAAGAAAGATCATGCAGGACCGCATTTCTTATGCGACGGCCAAGTTCTGGACACCCGCCTCCGGCTCTAAGGGATTGTTTGCCGGAGAAGGCCTGTATTTGGCGATTGATCCCAGTATTTCTGAAAGCTATGGAAAGATGCTGATCGAATTCAAGGTCAAGCCCTCCACCTTCTACATCAATCTGGCCCGGGGGATTTACCTTCAGGCCGACACGGTCAAAGCTATCTATGACGAACATCACCTGACGGCCGATGCTGATTACGGAATACCTGATTCCATGCGTATTTCCGAGATGACCCTGAATATGATTCTGCAACCGGAAAACGCCCGTTTCCGCCTGCTGCTGCAAAAGACCCTGAAGGCAGAAAACATTATGATGGCCGAATACATCTGGCGCTCTGATCTGGATGCCGTCTGTGGCGAAGACTCCCTGCAAACCGCATTCGTCTATATTGGAACGGACCCCCAACTACCCGAGTTCAGTTCTGTGGAAATGGCCGATGTCAAACAGGCCTATCCTGCTGTCACTCTGACTGCTCCGGAAAAAACGGCCTCGCTGGAAGCGCAAAAGCTGATCAGCCTGATTCGTGTGAATCAGAACGCGGGGGCTTATGCTGAAAAGGTTCAAAACGCTCTATCTATATATAAGTCAGAGCAAAGCCTTCATCAGGCTTTAGGAGCCCTGCACGGGTGTTCCAAATAGCCCCCAAGGTGCCGACAAATTGGGGCACCTCCGTCAACGGGATGGACATCCCGCTTGATCCTGAGGTGGCTGAGCAAGGGTCTCATGTTGGTACGGATTGTGAAATAGCCCGAGTGTCTCAAAGGAGAGGTTGTTGATGTTTACAGGTCTAACCAAAAAAATACTGCACGTTTCTGTTGGTACACTCCTTATTAGCTCCGCGGCATCTGCCAAGGTCTATTTGAATTCGATGTGCCATATGGCCGCGAACTCAACTCAAGGCGTGGTTCAAGGTGACAAGAGCAAAGATGATAAATTCCCACTGGCATCGATTTCAAAAGTCGTAACCACCCTTTGGGCTATCGATCGTCTTGGGCCTGACTATCGCTATACAACCAAACTCCATATCACCCCGACTGCCAATGGCGCTGTGGATCTTCATATTGAAGGCAGCCGTGATCCGATCTTTGGTCGTAACCTCAGCTACTTCATGATTTCCGAACTGAACCGCATGAAGATCAAGAAAATTGAAAAGCTGACCTTTGATGAAAACTTCCTTCTGACCTGGAAGGCCGAGGAAAAACCTTTGATTGCCGGCACCACACCTAAATACGAAACTGTGGAAGAACAAACTTCTGTTGTTCGCAGCACGATCATCAATGCTCTGGGCACCGCCATTCACCCTCTTATGTATCAGACTTTGAAAAATAAAGCGGCTCGTATTGGTGTAAAAATGGAGGCTTTGCCAAGCCTGAGCATCCGTAACGTCGCTTATGTTCCGAAAGCCACCTTCAAAAAAGACGTTCAAACAAAAACTGTTCTTCTAAGATCCGCACCTCTGCGTTCCATTCTGAAAAGAATGAACAACCAGTCCAATAACTATCTTGCTGACACCATGTTCTGGAACCTGGGCGGCACAGAAAAGTTTGAACAATACGTAAAAACAACTCTGGCGGCCAGCGATGAAGACATCGTTTTCTATAACGGTTCCGGCAACAACGAAGGTTCCGTGGCCAAGCCGGTTTACAATGAAGCCACTTGCGAAATGATGGTGAAGGTTCTTTACCGTCTGGATAAAAATCTATCCTCTAAAGGTTATGATCTGAGTGATGTGATGGCAGTTGCCGGTAAAGATCGTGATTCCACTGTGAAAAACTACGGTGGCGTTATGTCCGCTTCCACAATTGCAAAAACAGGCAGCGTGAACAAAGCTAAAACTCTGGCGGGAAGCATTTCCACCAAGAACGGTGAAATCTACTTCGCAGTTCTTATGCACACGGATCAGGATAAAAGCCGTTCTGACTGGGGTGTGGCAAGTCAGCAGATCAAAAACAAAGTGGCTCAGTTGATCAACTCCAACGGTGGAGCAAAAAAGATCAGCTACACAGAGCAATTGCCTCTGCCATTTGACGCGAAATCTTACCTGGTAGCTGTCGCCGCACCAGCTGTGGCTGTAAAAAAATAGAGAAGGTGATTTATGAGCAAGAAATCCATGGTCCTGGCCGCACTGATCTTTTTCTTCGCAGGACTTCTTCACGGGACAGCCTTTGCCGGAACAGGCAAGGCTTCCGCAGCCCTGAATGAAGCTGCTGAACAAGGTGATCTTGCCAAAGTAAAATCCTTGCTGGCTAAAAACAAAATCGATCTCAATGCCCAGGACAACACCGGCATGACCCCTTTGATGATGGCGTCCATGGGTGGCAATCTGGATATCGTTAAATTTCTTCTTTCCAAAAAAGTGAAATTGGAACTTAAAAACAACGGCGGTGAAACCGCTTTGGCTTTTGCCGTTACCAACGACAACTATGAAGTGGCTCAGGCGTTGATCACAGCAGGTGCCAACGTAGATATTTCAGTGGCCGGCGATGAACAGGACACTTTGTTCATGAGAGCCGCTGCCAATGATAAAAAAACCGCTGAAATCATTCTGGGTAAAAACAAGGCACTTATCAACAAGACCAACAAACTTGGCGAAACAGCACTCTTCAGTGTCGCTCGTTATGGCACCCCGGAAGACATTCAGTTTTTGATCAAACATGGTGCAAACCTCAAACTGAAAAACTCCAAGGGTCAAAGTGCTTTGGATGCGGCAAAAGAAGCCAGCAACGCAGACACTACGGCTCTACTGGCTAAAAAGATTAAAAAATAATATTTAAAACAGATGAAAATAAAAAAGCCTGCTTCCACTCGGAGCAGGCTTTTTTATTTTTAAATCCCCGAACAGGATTAAGAGAACAGACGCTTGAAGAATCCAGCCACCTTTTGGCCGATGGATTTCTGAGCCGCCACTGGAACTCTTTTTCTTGCAGAAGCTCCCTGACGTTGTTGCTGTTGACCATGCGGCTTGCGAGCCTGTTGGTCATGTCTTGGTTTCTGATCGCCACGTTTGCCGTCATGACGTTTCGGTCCACCTTCATGCTGTCTTTTCGGACGGTTGTCCTGACGGCCTTGCGGGCCTTGTCCCTGTTGAGCACCTTGTGCAGATTTCTGCTGACCCTCAGGACGTGGGCCACGTTCCTGACGAGGACCACGATCGCCACGTTCACGGCGAGGACCACGATCACCACGTTTTTCACCACCACGGCCCCCTTCACGAGGAGCACGGGCGCGATCCAATGATTTTGGATAGTGACCTTCAAAATGCGAGGACATTGGTTTGAAGTCTTTCACCAACTGGTCGTTTTCCAGATAGCCGACTTCAACTTTGTGTTTCAGATAATCTTCAATACGCGCCAAAGATTCGATGTCCTTGTCGCCCACCAAAGAAAATGCCTGGCCCGTGGTGCCTGCACGACCGGTACGGCCGATACGGTGAACGTAGGATTCAGAATCCATGGGAAGCTCAAAGTTCACAACCATGTCCACACCCTTGATATCCAGACCGCGAGCCGCGACGTCTGTAGCAACCAGGATGTTCATGTCATTTTCAGCCTTGAACTGCTCAATCACGCGATTGCGCTGCGCTTGCGTCAGAAGACTGGAAATCGCCATCGCCGGGATTCCGTTTTCAGTCAGGAACTTGGCAATTCTTTCCACGCTCATTTTAAAGTTCGTGAAAATGATGGCTTGTTTTGGATTATGCACTTTTAGCAAAGACAAAAGGTGCTGAGGCTTTTCCTCGTTACCCACGTGGAAGATCTGGTCTTTCACGTTTTCTGCTTTGGCCTGATCGCGGCTGATGTTGATTTCAACCGGCTCGGAACCAAACTGGTAAACCGTGTTCAAAACATCAAAGTTCAAAGTCGCACTGAACACCAGCAACTGACGTTCGCGCGGAACACGTTGCAGGATGTATTTCATGTCATCTTTGAAGCCCATGTCGAACATACGGTCCGCTTCATCAAAGACAATCGCACGAACCTGCTTTAGGTCCACCAGATGTTCTTTGTACAGATCAATCAAGCGGCCTGGAGTTGCCACGATAAACTCAACGCCATTTTTAAGCGCCTCTTTTTGTTTGTCGTAACCTGTTCCACCGTAAATCGCAAAACCACGAAGGCCGGATTCAGTGCTTAGCTTGTTGATGTTGTCCTGAACCTGTTCGGCCAATTCACGCGTTGGAACCAGAATCAGAATAAAATTCTGTGGTTTCCAGTCTGCGAACGCACGCTTTTCAATAGCGGCTTTTTGTTCTTCAGTGATTTCGCCCTGTGCCGGGCGAGCGCGCAAAATACGCTCCATCAAAGGAATCAGGAAGGCTGCTGTTTTACCAGTGCCTGTTTGAGCAAGACCAGCAACGTCTTTGCCATCCAGAACAGGAGGCATCGCCTGTTCCTGGATCGGGGTGCAATCATCGTAGCCGATTTTTTGGATTGCAGATACTAATAGGGAATCTAAATTCAATTCTGAGAATTTCACAACTTTCATTACTCCGGTCTGAAGCTTCCAAGCTACTTAGCAGGAAGCTAAAAGTCAAAGCAGGGGCTTAAAAGCCGCCCACAAACATTTTTAAGGCTTCTGTAAAAGCCTGAGGTTGATCTGAGTGGACCCAATGTCCAGCTCCGGGGATTACGACGCCCTTAATCATAGGGTTGCTAGTCAGCATCTTGTCGTAGTTTTCCTGCGAAAGCTCTTTCGAGTTGGCTCCTCTTACCAGCAGGGTCGGCATTTTCAGGGACTTCACCTCGTCCCATCTTTCATCCGTTCTTCCCAAACGAACGGAATCAATAATGCCATTTTTAGAAAAACGCCAATCGACAGTGCCATTGGGCTGCTCGGTCATATTGGAATAGAAATAATTGGCCATCACCTGGATGTTCTCGCGGGTCTTTGCGGTTTTGACAAAGTCCTCAAAGAAATAGCGCTTGGCCTCTTCACGGGTGGCAAACGGCGCCGGAACCAAATTCAATAAATATTCGTAATACTCATGAGCCTGCGGGTTGGCTTCTGGTCCAATGTCCTCAATCACCAGCTTGGACACGCACTCGGGGAAGCGAGAGGCAAAGTTCAAAACATTGCGTCCTCCCATCGAATGCCCGACCAGAACGAACTGATCCCACCCCAACTCGTCCACAATCATTTTGAGGTCATCGGCATAGTCCTCAGGACTGTAACCTTCGGCCGGCTGGAAAGAGCGGCCATGCCCCCGTTGATCGTACGCCAGACAACGCTCGGTTGTCTCGAGTCCCTGAATGATCTTGCGCCAGTTCTGCCCATAGCCCATCAGACCGTGAACGAAAACCCACTTGCGCCCGTCTTCAGGGCCGTACAGATGATGGTAGAAATTATTGAGGTAAGACATAACTTTTTATACTCCTCCATCATGCCTCCGTCATGTTGATTTATTCAAAAGACCCTCAATTATTTCAAGGACTTAAGATCAAAGACTTGTCCTGTCGGTCTTTTGTTATTCACGTTTGAATTTTGATGCGAAGGGATGTAGATTCAGCCTCAATGACTGCCCAACAAAAACCCCAGCTCCACGAGGACTGGATCGACTCCTACGCATTAAGAATTGTTCGGAACCTTCAAGACGCCGGTTTTGAGACCTACCTGGTCGGCGGTTGCGTTCGAGATTTGCTTGTAGGGATTCATCCAAAAGATTTTGATATCGCCACCAGCGCCCACCCCAATCAGGTGCGCAAAAAAGTTCCCAACGCTTATGTTATCGGCCGCCGCTTCAAGCTGGTCCTTGTAAAACGTGGCGATCAGCAGTTCGAGGTTGCGACTTTCCGTCGTAACGTGACTCAGGAAGAACTGGCAGAACAAGGCGACGACACAGTTGAAGGCGACAACTATTTTGGAACTGTCGAGGAAGATGCGGTTCGCCGCGACTTTACCTGCAATGCCGTTTTCTATGATCCAGGCGCACAAAAACTGATTGATTACTGTGGGGGTATTCAGGACATCGAAAATCGCGTGTTGCGCATGATCGGTGAACCGAAAGCACGCCTGATTGAAGATCCTATTCGTATCCTGCGCGCGATCCGCCTGTCCCACAAACTTCATTTTTCCATCGAATCCAGCATGCGTGCGGCGATTGCCGAATGCAGTGGCGAACTGAAAAAATCCGTTCTGCCACGTCGTCGTGAGGAATGGCTGAAGTTCATGCGCCTGAAAGAGCCACATCTGGCGTTCATGGAGCTGTTTGATTTGCACATTCTTGAACAGATTCTACCAGGCCTGCAATCTGTGTTTGTGAATCCCGCGAAGATGGAAACTTTTGAATTGCATATGGCTCGCATCAACGTTGCAGGCATCGACAAGAGTGATCCGATGGAACTGTTTGCCGCCTTTATGATGGGCTTTATGAAAGCTCAGTACGGCGAAGATCCGTGGAACCACGATGAGCTTTCCAACGATGCGAAACTGGCGTATTTCATGCGCGAGGAAATGGGCATCTTCAAACAGGAAGCTGCTGTCTTCTTTAAAGCCCTGCATGTTATGCAGGGTCTGCATCGCATTGAACAGTACAATCGCAAGGGCGAACGCCGTCAGGCGGCCTTTGTGATGAACGAAGCCTTCCCTCTGGCGATGAAACTGGCCATGATGGATTTCTCTTTGTCTCCGGCGCAGATGTTATTCTGGAACGAGCAGCGCGAGAAATTCTCCCGTTCCAGCGGTTTTGCCCGTGTAAAACACGAGGAAACCCACCACTAAGTTCCCTAAGGGTCTCAATTCAAGCCATTTCAAATTGAATTGAGACCAAATTATTGAAGCTCCCATTTGAAAAGCAGATAATAAAGGCAGTGTCACCCAGCGTGGTCTGCCTGAAAGATCCACGTAAAACGATGGAAGGTTTTGATATGGGACGGAACGACCAAAAGAAGAACACTTTCCTTATTATCAGCGGCGATAAAACGCGCATCCATAAATGCACCTTACGAACCCCCTGTTCAATGTCTTTGAATGTGGAGGAACTTTGGAAATGTTCCAGCGTGCGTTTGTTTTCAGTTTTGGCAAATTCGAGGGCTTTGGGGCCTTCCACTTCTTCCAACCAGATATACGGATCATTGTCGTGACTCATTTTTAACTCCTGTGTGTTGTGCGAAAATGTCTGGCATCCCAAAAAAGTCAGAACGCAGAAAAAAGGACCCACTTGCCGAATTAGATTCATTCGAACTCCTTGAAAATCCTTATAATTTTTATTGAAGACTCTCTTGGACTCAAGAGATTAAACGAAATTTTCCGTCCCCTAAGCGGCCCATCTAGGCCGCGTTACGGGCTTGCAAGTGATTCAGAAGATCCCCGGCAATGCGATCCAACGGCAGGATCTTATCCGCAGCCCCCAAAGCCACAGCTGCTGCTGGCATTCCATAGACCACGCAAGTTTCTTCATTCTGTGCCACAGTATAGGCACCAGCATTTTTCATTTCCAGCAGACCTTCGGCGCCATCCTTACCCATACCGGTCAGAACCACACCCATCGCATTTTTACCGACGTATTTCGCCACGGATTTCATCAGATAATCTGCGGCGGGACGCACACTGTGCAAAGCCGGTCCCTGATGAAGCTTCACATAGTAAAAGGCACCACTGCGCGTGATTTCCATGTGATAGTTACCCGGAGCAATCAACACACGGCCGGGAACTACCTGATCGCCCTCTTCAGCTTCTTTCACTTCAAACGGGAACAGTTTATTCAGATTTTCAGCAAAGGATTTTGTAAAGCCCGGTGGCATGTGCTGCACAACCAAAGTGCCCGGAATATCCGCTGGCATTCCACTTAAAAACACTTTCAAAGCCTCTGTTCCACCGGTAGAGGAAGCCACCGCCAGCAACTGGTGCGTGGTACGCGCCAGGGATGTCGTCGGTTTCTTCACGACAGCAGCACCTGTTGGCACTGTCATCTTAACCGGATTGATACGGGCTTTGGAAACGGCTTTAACTTTTTCAATAATGGACTGAGACAGGGATTCCAGACTTTGACTGACGTCGATGGAAGGTTTTTCCATGATCTCAATCGCTCCGGCCTCCAGAGCGCGAAGATAAGTTTCAGAACCGGTCTTGGCCAAACTGGAAAAGATAATCGTTCGGGTTGGGAAATGCTGCATGACTTTTTCCAGAAAGCTGATGCCATCCATACGCGGCATCTCCACATCCAAAGTCATCACATCCGGCTTTAAAGCCACCAGCTTGTCACGGGCGATGTAAGGGTCCGAAGCCGTTCCCACCACTTCAATATCCGGGCAGGTGGAAAAGATTTTCTCCAACAACTTACGAATCACCGCCGAATCATCCACAATCAAAACACGAATTTTTTGAGCCATAAGGGCCTCTATTCTTTAAATTTTTTGATAAACCGCGCGAGACATCGGCTTCAAGCCCGGATGTTTCACGTTGCCTGATTCCGAGTGTCCCAGAATCAGGTAGCCACCAGGCGCCAGACATGCCACCAGATTGTCGATGACCTTCTTCGTGGTCGGCTCATCAAAATAAATCAAAACATTTCGGCAGAAGATCACATGGAACTTGTGCTGAAACTCGTACTTTGGATTCATCAAATTAAACGGAGCAAAACGGATCATGTCGTGAATCTGATCCTTGGCTCTCCAGTACTCATCCCCGTTGGCTTTGATTTTTTCAAAGTAGCGGGTGCGCTGCGCCGGGGGCAATCCCTGCATTTCACGCTCTTCATAAGTTCCGGTGGAGGCCTTTTTCAAAACCTGCAAATCAATGTCTGTCGCCAGCAAGCGCGGCTTCGTCGCCGGGGACATGTCCGCCGCTGCCTCACACGCCGTCATCGCGATGGTGTAGGGCTCCTGTCCTGTACTGGCAGCAGCACACCACAAACGCAAATCCGTGCCGAATTTCTTTGCCAGATCCGGCAGGACACTTTTCAGAAAATCAAAATGATTGGCCTCGCGATAGAATGACGTCATGTTGGTCGTCAGGGCCGAGATAAATTCAGATGTCAGTTCTGAACCACCCTTTTCCAGCATCGTCCAATACTCTTCATAACTTTTCAGGGAATGACGTCGCAGAAGCTTCACAATGCGATTGCGAATCAGCGCATGATTTTTCGGCGTCAGCGGCAGATCCACACCCGCCAGACTGTACATACGCTCTGCGAACCTCGTGAACATTTTGTCGGACAACTTGATCTCTTCAAAGTCATAAAGAGATCCTACAATTTCGTTCTTCTTAACAGCCGTCATGCTGCGATCTCCCGACCTTTGGATATATTACTGACCAGCGCCCCTGGCTCCAGAATCAGAACCGTTTTGCCGTCACCCAGAATTGCCGCACCTGCGACCTCCGGAATGTCCTGACCCGTTGTGATAGGTTTAACCACCACCTGCGCCTGCCCCAGAACATCATCCACCGGGAAGGCCATCTGACCTGTCATGGATTCGATGATCACCAGCATGGTTTCTTCACGGCGTGCACTTAAGGAGTTCTCACGACGTTGTGCCAACTGTGCATCCTTTTTATTAAGAGTCCAATTGATGGAACCCAGTGTTTTCGTCACATCAATCACAGGCAACAGATGCCCACGGATGCTGGCCACCTTACCGGCACCGGATACATGAGTGTAATCCTTCGGCAGCACACGCACGATTTCGCGGATCGAATGAATCGGCAGAATATAACGAGCGCCATCCAAAGCCACGATGATGCCGTCCGTGATCGCCGTGCTTAATGGAATCGTCAGACGGAAGGTTGTTCCCTGACCTGCTTTGGAATAGATATTGATTTTACCGTTGATTTTATCCAGATTGGATTTCACCACGTCCAAGCCAACGCCACGACCGGACAGGTCTGAAATCTTGTCCGCGGTGGAAAAGCCCGGATAGAAGATGTATTGGAAAACCTGTTCATCCGGAATGGACGCCGGGTCCACACCCGCCGGAACAAAACCTTTTTCAATGGCCTTACCCAGCACCCTGTCGCGGTTAATACCACCGCCGTCATCAGAAATATCAATAATAACGTTACCACCGGATTGTTTCGCGGAAACCACCACTTTGGCAGTGGCGGATTTTCCCCGTTCCTGACGCAGTTCTTTTTTCTCCACGCCGTGATCCATTGAATTACGAACCAAGTGAACCAAAGGGTCACCCAAAAGTTCAAACACCGTTCTTTCCACCTCGGTTTCCTCACCGATCAGTTGCAGATCGACTGGCTTATCCAAAGTCAAAGACACATCACGCACGATACGTTGAATTTTAATAAACATGGATTTCAGAGGCGTCATGCGGATGCTTAGAGTTTTCTCATACAGCTCGCGCACAGCCTTATCCAATTGATCCACGATGGCCTCCAGACGCAGATTCACACCACTGCGAACTGTTTCGTCATGCACCAATTGATTCTTCAGAACAACCAGTTCTCCGACAGCATCCAAAACGGAGTCCACACGACCGGTGTCCACTTTAATAGTGCTATTCAGATTCCTGCCGCCCTTATTGTTACCACCACCATTGCCCGCACTGGCAGTCGCCGCAGAAGCTGGTGTTGCCGGGGCTGCCGGAACCACTTTCAAAGCCGGAGCCGGTTTTTCAACCACAGCGGCCGGCGTCGGCTCTGCTTCCGCCATAACGGGCTCTGCCGCCACAGGGGTCACGGCCTGATTCGCCTGTTTTTCCGCTTCTTCTTTAGCATAGTATTCAGCCTGATCTTCCGGCGACAATTGCGCCAAAAGTTCTGCCAAAAGATCATGATTGGTCACATCATCTTCCGCCGCATAAGCTGCTGCTTCAGCAACCGGTGTCTGTGCGAAGAAATCATCGGGCGCTTCAATCTTCGGTTCATCCGCAGCTGGAGCCGGAGCATGGGAATGCTTGGAGGCCTTTCCAGAAAGCTGTTCGGTCAAAGTGATCAGCTCGGTCGTCAATGCGGACGGGTCCCAAGGGTTGTCCTGACCCTGCTGCAAGGAACCAATGCGATTTTTCAATTCGTCACCGGATTGCAACAACAAGGAAATCACTGCAGAGTTCACAAGTTCCGGACGGGAACGCAACAGATCCAAAAGGTCTTCCATCACGTGCGCGAACTTACAAAGATCGGCAAGCCCCACTGCCGCAGCTCCACCCTTTACAGAGTGAGCCACACGAAAAATATCAGTCAGGTCTTTGGCTGGATCGACACTATTTTCCAGTCGCATCATGTACTCTTCGTACTGCTCCAGCATAAAAGCGGATTCGTTCAGGAAATCCATCTGTAGTTCTTCAAAAAAAGCATTATCACCGCTCATGGCCGCTCCAAATAAGGTAAGAAATTCACACATCTTTATCGGAGCCTCCCCGTGTCTTCTATTTACTTCCTTGGTCCAGAATGAGACTGGTTCCACCCCCGTAAGAAAGTTGTCATGTTCAACAGGACCATTGCCCCAAGTTGAGTCAAACTGGACCCCAGAACATTATTTTTTAAAGACCACCGAGAAATCCTCTTAAGTCGCCTGCTTTTTTTCGCGAAGAGTGAAGGGTCCAATGTTTCTTTCTATGATTTTGAAAGGCTATTAAAATGAGCGATGTATCCATGAAAGCAAAACCAGGCCAGTATCTGACTTTCCAATTGATGGCTGAACAGTACGGCGTGGCTATCGAAACAGTGCGCGAAATCAATCAGTTCGGCGAAATCACACCCGTTCCAAGAACACCGGACTATGTAAAAGGTGTGATGAATCTGCGCGGTAAAATCATTCCGGTTGTAAATCTTCGCATTAAATTCGGCATGCAGGCTCAGGACACCACTCGTGACACATGCATTATCGTGATCGATACAGCCATCGGTCAGGTGGGTATGATCGTGGACTCTGTCAAAGAGGTTGTGGATCTGCAGGAATCACAAATCGAACCATCCCCAGTGCTGGGCAATGAACACGCAATGTCCTTCGTTCGTGGCATGGGTAAAGTCGATAACAAAGTGGTTATTCTGGTGGATATCGTTTCTGCTTTCTCTCAGGATCAAATGGGTCAAATGGCTCAGTTCTCCCACTCTGAAGAAGCAAAAGCGGCATAATCCGCAGTTTGATACAGGAAATTCCATGAAAGCCTGCGCCTCAAACGCAGGCTTTCTTTTTTAGTAAATACGAAGACTTAGATCACGCCCGTGATGGGGCTCTTGGCTTACGCCACAGTGGAACCGGCAAAAAACTTCACACTTTATTCCGCTAACAGAATTATAAACAGACTTTTCGTCCAAGACTTGATAGGCAAGACCCATCAAACAAAGGACTTAGACAATGAAAACAGTATTTTTCGTGACTGCGATGCTTTTCTCCAGCCTTTCTTTCGCGGGCCAGAGAGTATTTGACTGCCAGGCAACCAAGCTTTCCAAAAATCCGGAAATCAACGAAGATTTCAATATCCTGAAAAATCCAACCGTGCTGCTGATCGAAGACGCCAAGAACTGGTCTTTGAGTGTTGGTGATTACTCTGTTTCCACTTTGGACATGAACGGTCCGGCACTGGCCAGAGAATCCAGCTCTGCATCTGACACTGAAGTTCGTTATGACTTCTGGGTTGAAGGCTCTTACGAATTTGAATTGGTGATCAGCGTGGTGGATCACACTGCCAAAGTTTACTGGTGGGGTCTTGGCGAACAAACAGAAGTAGGCACTTTCGCCTGCGAAGTTTCCGTAAAATAAGCGGCACCCTAACGAAGTATCCGACAAAAATAAAAGCGAGATGAGGAAGCTCATCTCGCTTTTGCATTTTTAATACTATTGAACTGATGGTTGGAACTACCAAGCACCGCTTTTTTGAAAGAACACACCTGCGGTCTCAACAATCGCAGAAGCATCCACTTTGTGTTTGCGGTAAAGGTCCAAAGCCGTGTAAGCACTCTGACCGAACTCACCATGCACACCCAGGCTTTTTGCTTTGAAAGTCACATCCGCAGTGAGCAGGGCATGACACAGCAACTGTCCAAAGCCGCCCAACAACTGATGATCTTCCACGGTGATCAAGTGACCGTGAGTTTTCTCTAAAGCGGATTTAAAGGTTGCGATATCCACATGGTTCACACAAGCCGCATTCACCACGACAGCGCCAACACCTTTAGCTTCCAGATCCTTCGCCGCCTGCAAAGCCTGAGGCACCAAAGAACCCGTCGTTGCAATCGTCACAGACTTGGCTTTGCCTGCCGTCGTGTCTGCCAGAACCTGCGCTTTACGCAAATCATAGGTCGCCCCTGCAACGTAAGACTTAGGGAAGTTTTCACGCCCCAGGAAGAACACCGCTGAATTGGGAACTTTTCCTTCTTTGCGGGCTTTGGCAAAGTTTTCTATCACAGAGTACATCAAAGCATCGGCTTCTTCACTGCAAGACAAAGAATAAACATCCACATGCGGAATGGAAGAGGTCATCGCCACATAGCTCAAAGCCTGGTGAGAAGCCCCGTCCGCAGCATCCTGGAATCCTGTGTGAGAATAAACCGCGATGATCGGCGCTTCAGACAAAGCCCCCATCGTCAAAGGCAATGCCCCTTTCGTCACACCAAACTGAGCAAAGGTGTCCACCACCGGGATATAACCCAATTTGGATAGACCTGCCGCTGTGGAAACCATATTACTTTCCGCAATACCCACGTCAAAAGAATCCTGAGGGAATTCTTTACGGAAGC
This sequence comes from Bdellovibrio bacteriovorus, assembly GCF_025558485.1. Taxonomy (GTDB): domain Bacteria; phylum Bdellovibrionota; class Bdellovibrionia; order Bdellovibrionales; family Bdellovibrionaceae; genus Bdellovibrio; species Bdellovibrio bacteriovorus_G. The sequence continues at coordinate 2,874,094 of NZ_CP102930.1, read as the reverse complement.
CTGCCACCCCAGTGGAACCCGGAAGATCCGAAGTCACACTTAGAACCGGCAAACCCGCCTTGCGCGCACGAACCATGGCGGAAGAAATTCCCACCTGGATCTTTTCGCCGGAATCTTTCACTGCATTGGCTTTGATATCTGCTTCCCATTTCAAAAGTTCGGAAATCCAGGTGTTATAAACTTCCGGCAAAGCGGCGCCATTATAGATCTCACCCAAAAATGCAGGCAGTTCAGAAGGACTTTTCAAAGGGAAGCCGTGACCACCGGACGCGGATTCCGCTGTTTTCTTGGTGCCAATGCCTTTGACGGTTTTAGCATGGATAACAACCGGCGCCTTCGGATTGGCTTTCGCCGTTTCGATAGCCGTCACCAAAGTGTCATAGCATTTTTGCAGATCATTGCCTTCAGGAAGACTGATAACGTTCCAGCCCAAATCCTTCAAAGAGGCAAAGGTCGGAGCCATAGAGAAAGATTCCGCATCAATACGACCGGAAAGTTTCGTGTTGTTATCACTGATGATCAGAACATAAGGACCCATTTTACCGATTTTTGCCAGTCCCGGAATTGCGGCGAAGGCCTCTTTCGCCTCCCCTTCCATGCAAGCTCCGTCAGAAATCGTCGTCACAGTCACACGGTTTTGCCCAGACAAGGCCTCACCCATCGCCACACCTTGAGTTTGTGGGAAAGCAGATCCCAAAGGGCCGTTGGAAATGAACACACCTTCAGGGAAGCAGTGCACTTCTCCGTGACCCGTCAGACCACTTTCGATAGAGCGGAATTTTTTAAGACTGTCCAAAGTCAAACCAGCCATTTGATAGTTGGCCTTCAGCGCATACAGACCATTTTCACAGTGACCGGCATCATTCACGATATGGAACAGGTCATACCACTGCTTGCCTTCACGCTTAGATACATCAAAAACATGTCCGTGCAATGCGGACATCAGTTCCGCCAAGGCCGCAGGACCACCGTAGTGAGAAGCAGCTCCCCCAAGGACGGCGTTCATATCCATCAAAGAAACTAGGGCGCGAGTCGCGTTAGGATCGGCCACGGGAATCTGACGTCCGTCTTTGCTGGTCACAAAGCTTTTGAATTGAGGTTCTTGAGTAGGGTTGCCTGCGAGTTTTGTTTTGATCTGAATAGGTTCTGTCATAGGATATAGTTTTACTGCCCAGAGCGAGGAACTTCAAATGGAAAGGCTTTATTCCCACAATATTCGCGACATCCTGAAGGTGGATCTCCATCGTCACTTGGACTGCTCAGTGCGTTGGAGCACCATCTTGGAACTGGCCCCCCAGGTGGGAATTCCCTTGGCGCCGACATCGCAGGGACAAAAAGATCAATTTTTGATTACCGGCCCCATGAAAGACCTGGGATCTGTACTGAACAAATTTATGAACGCACAGAAAGTTCTGGCCAGCGAAGAAATCCTGACCCGTATTGCTTATGAAGCCTGTGAAGACGCTTTCAACGACGGAGTGCGCCTTTTGGAACTGCGTTACGCACCGACCTTCATTGCAGATGGACATAAATCCCTGACCTTTGAAAAGATCCATCGCTCCCTTCTAAAGGGCATCGAGCAGGCCCGCAAACAATTCCCGATGCTGATCGGCCTGATTTGCATTATTCAAAGAATCAAGTCCTATGAGGTTGCGGAAAAAGTTGTGGATTTCGCCATTGACCACAAAGACAGCTTTTTGGCTCTGGATCTGGCTGACAACGAAGAGGGCTTTGATCCGAAGACCTTTGCGCCCCTTTTCCAAAAAGCAAAAAAAGCGGGACTACATATCACAGTTCATTCCGGAGAAACTCCCCAACCTGAATCCGCATCCTGGGTGCACGACAGTATCGAGATATTAGGAGCCGAACGCATCGGCCATGGCATTCAGATCGTCAATAACCCAACAGTTCTGGAGTTCGTGAAAGATCGTCGTATTCCATTGGAGATCTGCCCGATCAGCAACTATCTGACCCAATCCTTCCCGACTTACGAAGCCCATCCAATCCGTCAGCTGATGAAGGCCGGAATTCTTGTCACCATCAATTCTGACGACCCGGGTATTTTTGCCACCTGCCTCAGTGACGATTACGAAGTTCTTCATCGCGTTCACGGGTTCACCGCAGAGGAATTTCATCGCTGCAACCAGATCGCCTTTGATGCCAGCTTCTTCCCGGAGCTTGAAAAAAACCGCATCCTGACGGAGTTCTTCGGATGACATATGCAGAGGAAATTCTTCATCTGATGAGAGAGGACGAAGCCGTGCGCGAGGTTTTGGCCAGCACAGGCGAACTTTTTCACGGCTACCATCCGCAAATGGAAAAGGTGCACCTGCGCAATGCCCAGAAACTGAAAGAGCTGATTGAAAAAAACGGTTTCCCCACCATCGCTCTTGTCGGTGAAGAGGCCTGTACGGCCGCACTCAGAATCATTCTGCATGCGATCAGCTGGCCTGAATTTATGCGCGCCCAAGAGGAAGTTCTTTTGGAGCTGGTTAAGACCAATCAAGTTCCAAAATCCTACGTCGCATTTTTAGTGGATCGCATTCGTTTTTACGAGGGCCGCAAACAAATCTACGGCACCAATGCAGACTGGGATGAAAATGGTATTTTACGAATTTCCGACGTTGAGGACGAAGAAAACCTTAACACCCGCAGGGCTGATATAGGGCTTGAGCCTTTGGAAAGCCTGGTGATCACGCCGATGGATGGCGACTATCATCCGCCCGACCCCGAAAAAAGACACAAAGAATACATTGAATGGACTCATAAAACAGGTTGGAGGAAAGCCTGATGAAAACAACAAGACTACTCGTGCTATCCCTTTCGGTTTTGACCCTTGGCTGTCAAAGCACGCAATCAATTCAAAGCCCGGTCATTCGCACGGCGCAAGAGCGTCCTGACCACGCATCCGCCGAAGCCTTCGGCAGTCAGTTCGCCATTTCCACGCAAGGCCGGTACTCCAGCCTGGCGGCAGAGAAAATGTTTACACTGGGCGGAAATATCATTGATGCCACAGTCGCCGCTTCATTCACTGTTTCCGTTGAACGTCCACAGTCCACAGGTATTGGCGGCGGCGGCTTTATGATGTTTCATGAAGCCAAAACCGGTGACACCTACGCCATCGACTTCCGCGAAAGAGCCCCACTGAAGGCAACTCAAGACATGTACATTGGAAAAGATGGCAAAGCTGATTCCAAACTTTCACAAGATGGCATTCTGGCTGTCGGGGTTCCGGGAATGGTTGCCGGTCTTCTGGAAGTTCACAAAAGATTCGGCTCCTTGCCTTTAAAAACAATCATGCAACCGGCGATTGAGCTGGCTGAAAACGGGTTTGATATTTATCCGGAATTCCATCGCGCCCTTACAGATCGCGCCAATGTTCTGGCAAAAGATCCCGCGGCCAAAGCCATCTTCCTGACCAAGGATGGAAAAGTTCCTGCAATCGGAACCAAGCTTGTGCAAAAAGATCTGGCCAAGACACTGAAAATCATCGCGACAAAAGGCAAAGATGGTTTCTACAAAGGATCTGTCGCCAACTCCATCCTGAAGCTTTCCAAACAAAGAAAAGGCCTACTGACGCAAAAAGATTTCGACACTTACGAAGTTAAATTCAGAAAGCCTGTTGAAGGCAAAGTGGGTAAGTTTGAGGTGATCTCCATGCCACCACCAAGTTCCGGCGGAGTGCATGTGATTCAGTTCCTGGATCTTTTGAAAGAAGACTCTTTGGCTAAAGCTGGTCCCCTTTCCACCAAATCCATCCACCTTGCCGCTTCGGCCCTGCAATCAGCCTTTGCTGACAGAGCGGTTTATCTGGGTGATCCCGATTTCGGTCATGTCCCGGTGGAAGGTCTGTTGTCAGCGGATTATTTAAAACAACGCCGCTCCCAGTTTGAGGAAAGCCGCGCCCGCAAGGCTTCAGAAGTGTATGGCGGCGATCCGCTAAAATATGAATCCACTGACACCACTCACATGTCCTTGATCGACAATCAGGGAAATGCCGTGGCCTCCACTCAAACCATCAATGGCTGGATGGGCGCAGCTATCGTGGCTCCGGGAACCGGGATTGTCTTAAACAACGAAATGGATGACTTCGCAGCACAGGTCGGAGCCTCCAATTTGTTCGGAGCCATCGGTGGCAAGCCCAATGCCATTGCTCCTCGCAAAACTCCGCTAAGCAGTATGTCGCCAACGATTCTGCTGGAAAACAACAAGCCTGTTATGGCGGTGGGTGCTCCGGGTGGAACTCGCATTATCAGCTGTGTGGCTCAGACAATTCTAAATTACGTGGAATTCAAACTGCCGCTTTATGATTCCGTAGCCATGGTTCGTTATCATCAGCAATGGCAGCCGGATGTGTTGTTTATCGATCCTCCGGGACCGAAACCAGAGGTTCTAAAAGAGCTTAAAAACATGGGTTACGATGTTCGCGTGGAACCGATCCCCTGCAACGTGATGGCCGTAACCAAAGAAGGCGACAAACTGCACGGCGTGGCCGATCCCCGTGATATCGGTACCAGCATAGCCAAATAAGCCCCAGGCTGGTCGGGGTTGATTCTCAACCCCTTCTCATCTATTGATAGTTGTTCTCAATTACTGGATTCTTATCAAAACCTCCCCTTATGCTTAAGAAGTGGGAGGTGCGTGTGTCAGCAGTTCAGCTACGATCCAAAGATGCCCTGAAGCTTCTTCAAGCTCTCTTGAACCAAACCAACAGTCCCCAGGAATTTTCCCGCCTGTGCTGCCGTGCGGGTCTTTGCCCTCTTCTTCTGAAGGACAAACTAAAAAAACAGGACTGATCTCTCGGCTCCGCGCATTTTGACTTAACACTCAAACTGCGAGAGGCTTTGCTGTCTTTCACAGCGAGGTCTATATGCGCGAATTTTACCCAGCAATCGAGCCTTATAACAAAGGCATGCTGAAAGTTTCTGATATTCACACTCTTTACTGGGAAGAATGCGGAAATCCACAGGGAAAACCCGTGGTCTTCCTGCATGGCGGCCCGGGTGGCGGCGTGGCTCCGGATCACCGTCGTTTCTTTGATCCAAAGGCCTACCGAATTATTTTGTTTGATCAGCGTGGCAGTGGACAGTCCACTCCGTGCGCGGAGCTGCGTGAAAATTCCACGTGGGATCTGGTGAAAGATATCGAAACCATTCGCGAGATGCTGAAGATCGACAAATGGGTGGTCTTCGGTGGAAGCTGGGGTTCCACACTGGCTTTGACTTATGCGATCACACATACAGAGCGCGTAAAGGCGTTGGTTTTGCGCGGGATCTTCCTGTGCCGTCCTTCTGAAATCAAATGGTTCTATCAAGAGGGCGCATCTAACATCTTCCCGGATGTCTGGGACGAATACCTGAAACCGATTCCACAGAACGAACGCCACGATATGGTTACGGCGTATTACAAACGCCTGACTCACGAAAGCGCTGACGTCCGTCTGGAAGCAGCCAAAGCCTGGAGCAAATGGGAAGCAGCCACTTCCCGTCTGATCGTGGACCCTAAGGCTGTGGATGAATTCGACGATCCGGAATTCGCTTTGAGTTTTGCGCGCATTGAGTGTCATTACTTTACAAACAATGCGTTCTTTAAAACCAACAACTGGATTCTGGAAAATGTCGATAAGATCCGTCACATCCCGGGCGTTATCGTCCAGGGTCGTTACGATGTGGTCTGCCCGGCAACCTCCGCGTGGGAGCTTCACAAGGCCTGGCCGGAAGCAAAATTTACAATCATTCCTGACTCGGGCCATGCGGCGGCTGAGCCGGGAACGCGTTCAGCTCTTATTGAAGCCACCGACAGCTTCAAAAACCTGTAAGTCTTTCAGGCTTAAGGGGGATAAGTCCCCCTTATGTTTCTCATTAGCATTATCATCTTGTCATGTGGTGCCAAAATGGGGTTTATTCAGCCCACGAACTACAAATTTTGTAGGTCGTAATCCGGGGGGATTTTAGTGAAGCTGAATAAGTTGCTAATTTCGGGGATCATGACAAGCCTACTTTCTGCCTGCTCACCTCAAGCGAACAATTCCAGCGTAATCACAACAAATGCAGACGGAATCATCGGCGGCACAGAAGTGCAAGCCACCGACAAGATTCAAAACAGCATCGTCGCTGTTTACGACGCTTTCGAAGGCGAAATCTGCACAGGGTCTCTGCTTCCAAACAACATCGTTCTGACAGCCGCTCACTGTATCGGCTACTTCACCGAAGACATGTACGTTTTCTTCGGCACGGAAATCACCGCACTAAGCGAACGCCGCCAAGTGGATAAAGTTGAAGTGTCCCCTTACTGGGAAAATCGACAAGGCGAAGACTTCGACACGGGCGACATCGCCATGATTCACTTCACGGGAACAGTTCCTGCTGGCTACAAGCCCGTAACCTTCCTGCCAAACAAACGCAGCCTGAAAACAGGTATGGAAATCACGGTGGCGGGCTATGGCATCTCTGACGGTGTCACAGGGGATGGCGTGGGCCGCTTGCGTTCCACCAAAGTCACAATCAGTAATTTGAACTATAGCACCTCTGAATTCCTGATCGATCAAACCAAGGGCACTGGCGCCTGCCACGGTGATTCCGGCGGCCCGGCTTATGTTGAAATCAAGGGCGAACTGTACCTGATGGGCGTTACCAGCCGTGGCGTTAAGGACGATAACAACGATTGCTCGCAGTTCTCGGCTTTCACCAGCACCCTGTACTACAAGACCTGGATCAATCGCATGGCCACCAAGCTTTCCAAGTCTCTGGTCAATCCCGATCAGGCTCTGCAAAAATAAGCATCTAATTTTTTCACAAACACCAAGGGCTGCTACTCAAAAAGCAGCCCTTTTGTTATTTCAAAGCCCTACTTGGACTGAGGGACTATGAAAGCGAAGTTGTACGTTGGCTCTTTGATCGTTTTAGTATTGTCTGCCTGCTCTGAATCCCAGGACGGTTTTTCACCTGTCCCTGAAAACAGCGCTATTGTTGGTGGCATAGATACCAACAAAAACGACACCGTTTCCAACTATGTCGTACTGATCTATGACAACCCGACAAAGACTTATTGCACTGGCACATTGATTAAAAGAAATCTGATTCTGACGGCGGCTCACTGTGTGGGGGAAAAAGCCTCGGACCTGTCGTTGGCTTTCGGTATCAATCCCCTGACAGGCAACTATGTGCTTCGCAAAGCTTATAAAACAGCCACTCATGACAAATACAAAAAACTCAGCTCCAAGGACCGCAACGATCTGGGCCTGATTTCCATGAAAGAAACCGCTCCGTTAAATTATCGCCCGGTGGAGCTGGCCGATGCCTCTTTCCCGCTGAAGAAAGGGCAGGTCTTCACGGCCGCTGGCTACGGACGTATTTCTGGCAAACGCAGCACTCCGACGGACACACAGGGTTCGGGCCAGCTTCGCAATGTCGATCTGACCATCAATCAGTTCAGTCAGGATGAAACTCAATTCTATATCGATCAAAAGAACGGCAAAGGCATCTGTAGCGGCGATTCTGGCGGTCCGGCGCTGATGAGATATCAGGGCAAGGACTACGTCGTGGGCGTGGCGTCTGCGGTTTCCTGGACTGTGCCTGACGAAGTGAAAGCGGACGAGCGCAACCAGTACATCCAAAACAAGGATGTCTGCAAAGAGAAGTCCATTTACATGAATGTGAAAAGCTTCCGTGTCTGGATTGACACGGAATCAAAGAAGCTTTTGAACTAACTGACGAATACGCTCACCCAGATCCTTGGGGCTGTCGAACAAGACACGATGGGATGAAGACGGAATCACTTCAAACTGGAATCCCGCCACTTCATCCTCAATACGCCTGGACATTTCCACAAACTTTTCGTCCCGTTCTCCGACCAGCCAAATCAGCTTTTGCAACTGCCGGGCCAGCAGACTGCGCATGTTTTTCTGCTGCGCCAGTGACCACTGGGTCAAAGCCAGACTTAAGGTTTCCCGGGAGTATTCCTTTTCAGAGCGCAGAGGTTCGGCCTCACCACCGCCAAAGACCGGCTGCGCATTCCAGTTGCGCAGAACCATATCCCACGGGGCTTTTAAAAATTCCTCGGCCCAGTAAGAATCGTTCATCCAGCGCTGACGGCGCTCTTCAGAAATGGGATCAAAGGATTCGTGAACGTCATTAAAACCCGGATTGGTGGAAATCAGCACAACCTTGTAAAACAACGCAGGCTTTTTTTCCAGAGCATGCAGGGCCAGACGGCCTCCTAATGAATATCCCACCACGATATTTCGATCCGCGGCGGAACCATGTGTTTCCACCAGTCGAATGAAATTCTCGGCCCAGCTTTCAAATGAATTGCTTGGCCCCAAAGAAAGTTCTTTAAAGTAATCAGGTGTATAAATTCGCAATCCTTCAGTTTGCGGAAGATGCGCCTTTACTTGCGCCCAATCCGTCGGTCTTCCGAGAAAACCATGAAGGAAGAAGAGATTCACTCTTTCCACAACGAGTCGTACTCCTTCCAGAATTCTTGGGTGTGCTCCCAGTTCGGACAGAGCTCAATGATCTGGTGATCTGCAAAGTCCAACGTCACAGCCTCGTCTGGAATAGTATGCCACTTTTGATAGGACCAGTTCCACATCTTTGCCCATGAATCGAACGAAATCTGGTGCTTGTTTATGAAAATCTCTTTCTTAAACATGCGGTGGAATATTTGTCCTCCACCATTGTTGATGACCACAATGCGGAGTTTTTTCACGTCCAACTGAGAAGTTGCCCAAAGTGACGATAAATCATACAGCGCGGTTAAATCTCCAACAAGACACCAGTTTTCAAGCTCTGGATGCGCCCAGCCCAGGAAGGTGGAAATCTGCCCGTCAATACCGTTGGCGCCACGATTGGCCGCCACGCGTGCCGGAGGGAAATCATGTGAAGAACTGGAGTCCCATTCCCGAATCGGCAGGGAATTCCCCAGATAAACGGATGCACCCTTCATGCGTTTTGAAAGTGCGTAGATCTGGCCCTGTTCAGAGTCAGGATATTTTTCCAGCAACTGACGGATTTGTGAAGCTCGCGCAGAATCCTCGATGTTGATCTTCACATTTTCATGGTGAGGATAGTTGAACTCCACCTGACTGAGCAAATCCAGGGAATTACAATGTTGCACCGGACGGCTCAAACCAGTGTAGTGATTGAAACTGACAGAGAACACCGGAAGATCTTTGTACTTATCCTCCAGATCGCGCCAGACGCGCGCAGTGGGAACCCCGCCAATACGCAGAATGGAATCGCAAACACCCATTCCCAGAATACGATGAATCATTTTTTCGCCAGAGCGGATTTCAACATCTTTTATATCCGGATGGCCACGCAAACTGGAAATACCTTCGCAGTAAACCGGAGCTTTGTACTGCTTCAGGAACTCAAGCACAGTCCCGTAAGCTTTTTCCGGCAGAATTCCCACAATCACCAAAGGTTTGTGAGAATTAATAAAGTCTTCCATTTCCTTCAGTGTGCCCAGTGGGATTTGGGCAGGCAGCTTGGTTCTTTCAGAAACACTGGGGATATGAATTGCCGGCACCGGGCCGTCAATCAGAGGCTCTTCAAAACTGACATTCACATGAACTGGTTTTTTCCAGGACAGGGACTTAAATGACAAGTGAGAATTTTCACTGTCCAAATCCAAAGCCACTTCGTTGTAGTAAGAGAAAATACCAACCTGCTCAATCGTCTGCGGCGCACCGGAGCCACGATAATGCTTCGGGCGATCCGCCGTTACCAAAATCAATGGCAGAGAGGAATATGTGCCCTCCACCGCTGCCGGCAAAAGTTCTGCCACCGCAGTTCCTGACGTGGTGATAATCGCCACCGGACGGCGAGTGCTGGCAATACGCCCCAGGGCGAAAAAGCCCGCAGAACGCTCTTCAAAGAAGGAATACACTTTTAGGTTTTTACATTCGTCCAGAATATGAACCATGGGACTGTTGCGGGCTCCGGCGCACAGGATGAATTCTCTCACCCCGGTGTGAACCAGTTCCTGAATGACTTTTGCTGCCAGTTCCATGTTTGTCATACTTCAAGCCCCAATACTTTTTTCACTGACAGGCGCTTTTGATAAAGCTCCCGCCATTCTCTTTCCAATTCGCTGGCTGCCACAACGCCACAGCCGGAACCAATCATCGCAGAGTCTTTGCTCCACTGCAAATTGCGAATCGCGACAAGACACAGAGCCTCCTCAGCATTCATAAATGCAAAAGGACCTCCGAAATAACGCCGCCCTTCCTGCCCCGGCAGACTTTGCATCCACAGATACCCTTGCGAACGCGGAGCCACGCCCAGCGCCGGAGTTGGATGCAGACTTTTCGCCAACGCCACAAAGTCCGGACGCGTCTGACAATGAACCTGAATGTCGGTTTTTAGGTGATACAGAATCGGCAGCTCCAGAATGTGAGGCCCTTGAGCCTCCACTTTGCCCCACTGCCCCAGAAGTTTGGAAATATCCTCCACCACCAGCTGGTGCTCAAGCATTTCCTTGGGATCTTTCAGAAGAGATTCCCGCTCGGTGCTTTCACTTTTTGGGCACGTTCCGGCCAAGGCCATCGTCTGCAAAATTCCCTGCGAATAGTCGAAAAGAACTTCTGGCGTCGCCCCCAGCAGACCTTCCCCCTGCTGCCAGAATCCATAGACATACAAAGTCGGCGGAGCCTGCAACAGCTGCAAGATCATCACAGCACGGTCATGTGCAGCAACGGACTGCGCCGCACGAGCGAACACAGCCGGAACAGCTTTCTGAATTTCATTTTTCTGAATTCTGGTTTGAATGACACGCAAGGCTTCTGCGAAGTCTTCTTTGCGTGGCTCTGCCCAGGAAGTTTTCGCTAAGGGCTCCACAATAGAGGCTTCTTTAGACAAGTACGCCTCACAAATTTGGCGCAAGTCCTCTGAAGACAGCTTGTGGACGGCCTTTCCGCTCCATAAGGAGGGCTTCGTCAAATCATAGAAATCCGGGCAAAACACTGAAATTTCGACACTATTCGGGCTCTCAGCCGCCGTGAATGGGCCTTCAATGAGAATCCATTGGTTTCTATGTCGCAAGAGGGCCCCTGCCTCCAAAAAGTTTGTAATGCCTTCAAGCGTTATGCTATTCTGCCGTTCCACAAAAGGACCCTCTTTTTACGACTTTCAAGTTGTTAAAACGTTAACCAGGGTGAGAAGAAGTTCGTATTATGGAAACGCAAACTATGCAAACAAGTCCCTCAACCCAAATCGTCAATGTTGGCGGTTTTTCCATTGGGGGCCCTCAATTCACTGTGATCGCTGGCCCATGCTCTATCGAGAGTCATGCACAATTTCTGGAAACTGCTTCCGGAGTTAAGGCCGCGGGCGCGCACTTGCTTCGTGGTGGTATCTGGAAAATGCGCACCTCTTCCAAAGCCTTCCAGGGTTTGGGCTCCGGATCTTTCGACATCGTGAAATCTGTTTGCAAAGAACTGAACATGAGCCTGGTGTCTGAAGTTACCGACGTCAGACAGATCGAAGAAATTTACGACCTTGTTGAATGTTTCCAAGTGGGTTCTCGCAGCATGCAGAACTACGAACTTCTGAAAGAACTGGGTCGTCAAAAAAAGCCGGTTCTTTTGAAGCGCGGCCTTGCTGCCTACATCGAAGAATGGATCAAAGCGGCCGAATACGTCACCAACGGTGGCAACCCGAACGTGATCCTGTGCGAACGCGGCATCCGCACTTTTGAAACTTCCACTCGCAACACTTTGGATTTGAATGCCGTAGCGTTTGCGAAACGAAATACAAATCTTCCTGTGATCGTCGATCCTTCCCATGCCGTGGGCATCCGCGCTTTGGTTCCGGATCTGGCTTACGCCGCTGCTGCGGTGGGTGCTGACGGCATCATCGTGGAAGTTCACCCTCGTCCAGAGGAAGCTCTTTCCGATGGGATGCAGGCTTTAACTTTGAACGACTTCCAGATGATGATGCGCAAACTGGATAAAATCCTGACTGCGATTGACCGCCCTCTTCACAAGGTGACCGCTCATGCACACTAATCAAAAGCACTCTCCAAATCCAGAAATCATCCGCTCTATGTTTTCAAAAGTGGCAGCGAACTATGACAAGGGCAACAATGTCCTTTCCATGGGGGTTCACCACTTGTGGAGAAAAAAGTTAGTAAAATATAGCGGTGCCAAAGCAGGTCAGCAGGTTTTGGATTGCGCGACAGGCACGGGTGACCTTGCCATTGAATTCAAAAAAACTGTGGGTACGGGTTCTGTTATCGGAACTGACTTCTGCGCCGAAATGATGATTCCGGCTCCGGGCAAAGCGCAAGAGCGTGGCCTGGATATTAAGTTTGAACAAGCCGATGTGACCCAGCTTCAGTATGCTGACAACAGCTTTGATATTTGCAGTATCTCTTTCGGTATTCGCAATGTCGGTGATCCGGTGAAAGCACTTAAAGAAATGGCACGCGTGACTCGTCCGGGCGGCAAAGTCATGGTTTTGGAATTTGGTCAGGTTAGTATTCCTGTTTTCGGTGCGCTTTATAACTTCTATTCCCAGAACATCCTGCCGAAAATCGGTGGTTTGGTGACAGGTCAAAAGGAAGCTTACGAGTATCTGCAAAAGTCCTCTGCGGCATTCCCATGCAAAGAAGGCTTCCTGAATCTGATGAAGGAAAGCGGCGCTTATTCTGAAATGGAATACATCTCTTTGACTGGCGGAATTGCTTACATCTACAAGGGCACTGTAAAATAAGACAGTGAATTTGATTGCAACATTTTGGAAAACAAAAAAAGACTCCTTAGGGAGTCTTTTTTTTATGCCAGCATCCGGCGCTGATCCAGCCTTGGTCCCACATGCGGTGCCTGACCGCTTTGTCTTAGCACTTCATCATAGCGCATAACCTGAGGCTGCGGAGGCGTTGGATCGGGAATATACTTCTTCGAAGGGCATCCCCAGAATGCCAAGCCCAAGACCGCCAGCAATACGAAGAAGAGTACGAGTTTCATGCCTCTATTGTCTCTCTCTGAGCGCAATAGAGGCAGATGTTTTAGAACACTGGATGTTACCTAAGACCAGATCTTAGTAAGCACTAAATGCACCCAGGCAGACTTTTTGTGATCTTGGAGACACCACGGCCGTGTCATCCGCATATTTAAATGCCAATGAGCCACCTTCCAAGCAGCGTGAAGCCGAATTCAAAGTGTAGTCGCTGTCAGAATTTACAGAAACAGTCACCAAACCCACATCCTGAACATAGAACTGAGCAAAACCAGTGACATTTGCATTGATCGCAACCAACGGGCTTGGACTGAACTGCACAGACAACCACATCGCCATGTAGCCTTGTGGCTGAGCAGGAGTGATATGATTATTATAACCGCCTGTTTTGTAGTTCATTTTCAACAAACCAGCTGCTCCCGTATAAGCCAGGGACGCCGCTGTGTAACCGGAAGCCACTTCCGCATTGGAACCATTTTTCCAAGAGCTGGTGCCTTTCAACGTCAACGACGCATTGGAGTACTCATTGTTATCATCAGCATCTCGGATGATCAGATCGTCACTGTAAGTTTCAGTCAAATTCTCATAATCATCTTCGCCTGCAAACTCGCAGTTTGTAGATTTGAAGCGATAGTAAGCCAGGAATCCATCCTCATCGTCATCCGTGATGTCTGAACCTTCCATAGACATGCATGGTTCAAGATCACCACCCATTACTTTGACTTTTCCATGGCTCTTAACTGGGGCAGTATCGAAAACACTGAACAGTCTTGTAACAATGTCCTCTGATGTGCCGGCACCAACAGCAGTCAAAAGGTTTGCCATATCAGTGGACGTACCTTTAGCCGCTGTCGGAGGATTTGTGATTGTCGGAGAATCGTTGGCCACGTCGCCGCTGTTGCTGCTACCACCGCCGCCGCCGCCACCACCGGAACATGCCGCGAGAGAAAGTACCAGTGTAGAGAATAGAATCTTCATCCATGTAGATTTCATGTTATTAGGCTCCTTGCCATTTGTGTTTTTGTGCAAACACAGATTACAAGAAATCATATAAATTATCGTACTCAAGAAATGCTCAAATAAGGACCAGTCCGCTCGGACATCACTGGACCAATAACCTGAGAACAAAAAAGGAGGACACACTGTCCTCCTTTTCTTTACTCAATCTTTAACAAGCATGGTTTTTAGTAGTGCCAAGGAAACTTGGTGAAATCCTTTGGACGTTTTTCCACGAAGGAGTTGCGGCCCTCGACAGCTTCTTCCGTGCCGTAAGCCAAACGAGTGGCTTCACCAGCAAAGAGCTGCTGCCCCACCAAACCGTCATCAATCATATTGAAACCATATTTCAACATGCGCATCGCCGTAGGACTTTTCGAGTTCATTTCATAGGCCCATTCCAAAGCAACTTTTTCAAGATCCTTGTGTGGAACCACGGCATTCACCATGCCCATATCGAAAGCTTCCTGAGCACTGTAGTTACGCCCCAGGAAGAAGATTTCACGAGCACGCTTCTGACCCACCATGCGCGCCAGATAAGCAGAACCATAACCGCTGTCGAAACTTGCCACATCCGGATCTGTCTGCTTGAAAATCGCATGTTCTTGGCTGGCGATCGTCATGTCACACACCACATGCAACGAGTGCCCACCACCCACAGCCCACCCCGGAACAACAGCCACAACCACTTTTGGCATGAAGCGAATCAAACGCTGAACTTCCAGAATGTGCAAACGGCCCAGACGAGCCAGATCCATTTTGCCTTGCGCTTCTTTTTCTTCGTACTTGTAACCATCTTTGCCACGAATGCGCTGATCCCCACCGGAACAAAAAGCCCAGCCACCATCTTTTGGCGAAGGGCCGTTTCCTGTGATCAAAACCACCCCTACATCCGCAGTGATACGGGCATGTTCCAAAGCCGTGTAAAGCTCGTCCACTGTTTGTGGGCGGAAAGCATTGCGAACTTCAGGACGGTTGAAGGCAATTCGCACAGTCCCCTGATCTTTGGCGCGGTGATAAGTAATATCTTGGAACTTAAAACCGGGAACTTCTGTCCACCATTCAGGATTGAAAATATCAGAAACCATAATCACCTCATTAGATACGATCTGTTTTAGACCACAAATAGTGATCTGCCAACACCAGCCATGTCATCGCTTCCAGCACAGGAATTGCACGGGTCACGATGCACGGATCATGACGACCCTTTTTAGCCACATCCAAAATCGAGCTGGTCGGCTTAAAGGAAACTCTCAGTAAAATACTTTCCCCTGTCGAAATTCCCCCACGAATCCCGCCATATTGCGATCCAGCGCTGTTTTTATGGAACTCAGTTCCTTTGACTTCAGAAGCCTCAAAACCCAAACCCAATTCAAAACCATTGGTCGCACCCACACTTAAAAAAGCCATCGCCAGATCAGATTTCAGTTTATGAAATACCGGCTGCCCCAAATAAGCCGGTGGATTCTGAATCAGAATCTCGGCGATTCCACCGTGACTATCGCCGTTTTCCTGCGCCTTCTTTAAGAGTTCTGCCACTTCACTGTCTCTTGAAGATGGGAAACGACCTTGGAAAGAATCAATATCCTTATTCAGAACCTCAGAGCGCTCTTCCGCCGTCAATGTCATCGGACCAATCTGCGAGGCATAGCCAATCACCTTGGTCGGACCGCTGACGTGTTTCATCATCATCTGCGCGACGGAACCCGCCATAACACGGGAAACAGTTTCACGCCCTGAAGAACGCCCGCCCCCACGATGATCACTGTGACCAAATTTATTTTTCCACATATCATCCGCATGCCCCGCACGCGGCGAAGTCTTGATGGCACTATAATCCTGAGACCGCGCATCCTGATTGCGCACGATGATCGCCATAGGAGTTCCTAAAGTTTTCCCTTCAAAAACACCGCTTAACACTTCGGCTTGATCACCTTCCTGGCGGCCGGACACGATCTGACCTGAGCCATGATGCCCCGGACGACGACGTTCCAGCTCTTTGCGCAGCAGGGCTTCATCAAATTGAACCCCGGCTGGGCAACCATCAATCACCACACCCAAAGCTGTGCCATGACTTTCACCAAAAGTTGTAATCACGAATCGGGAGCCGAACTGACTTGCACTCATAAATTTTCCTTAAATTCTCGCCAAAATGCCCGTTGCCCCTGGGCTTGCGCCGTGAACATCACCAAACCAGACTGATAGTTGGCACCACAGCGCTGGGCATATTCACGCCCCATAGAGTCTTCTTTGTAATTCAAATCAAAAACCATCGCCGGATTCCAGCTTGCCGGGGGCAACATTGTTTCCGGCGAACGAGGTGCTGCCCAAATCACTATTTTAGGCGTCACACCTTCTGACAGTTCGGAACCTTCGCGTGGCCGGCCGCTGCGTGAAGAAAAATAGGTGGCATGAGGCAAAGCCTTTTCCACCATTTCCAGCACACCACCACCGCCCCAGACAAAAATTTCTTTTTGCAAAGGGGCCAGCATCCCCACCCCTTCGATCAGTTCCATAAAGCCCTGATCGTCTGTGGAGGTTCCCACCCAGCGTTTTGTTTTCGGATTCAGGAACAAAGTATTTACCGCTGACAAGGTTTGATGCTGACAGCTTTTTGCCGCGTTTTCCTTATGCGGAGAGGTCACCGCGGCATAAGACAAACCCAAGGTTTCCAAAACCGGGAAGGCCTTTCCCCATTCCTCGCGGGAAATGGCGATGGCAAAAACCGGCAGGTTCTTTTTATAGAAAAAGTCTGAATGTTCCATTGGAGTATAGCTGTGCGCAACCGGGTCCCCCAGCACTGCCGCAAACGAGGACGACTGCGCTGACGTCATGGCCCAGCCCCACAAAGAAGGCTGATCCGCAGAAGTCCCGTCGCCTTCGCGCCAGAAGTTCAGCAACTGTTTGCCTTTTTGGAAACGGCGATACCATTCCCAACGCCCCGTTCGAGAGCGGGGCAGGAAACTGCGGCGGGCTGCATCCTGCTGCTGCCACTGGTGACCTTCCAAAAGATCACCATAGCTTTCCACCAACGGCGCAAATTTCAGATGCGCCACCTGTCTGGAAAAGACCTGCCACATGTCCTTCAGCTTTTCTTCATGCAAAGACAGAATCACCTTGGTGCCTGGCACCAGGGCCAACAAACTTTCCGGACTGCCCAGTTCAATCGCCCAGTCCACCCAAGGGACTTTTTGCAAAAGCTCCAGCAAAGCTGTCTCTGCCTCCAGATTTTCACGGGCGATGCGGAAGGAATAAACAAATTTTTCCTCGGGCATTTCTGTCAGAACCTTTTGAATTTGCTCAAAACTTAAAAGATCATCCCGTAGCTCAAATAAAGACACACCTTTCTTGGCAAAGCGGTCTTTGAACAGATTCCAGCGTTTTTCGGATTTAAACAATTCCGATGTCAAAGTCAGACAGCCGGAAATATCCTGCAGATCATGAGTCAAAAGAGCTTTTTCAACAGCCATGGCATGATGGCGATTTTCAAAAAGACCCTCTGGCATCAGATACACTTCGTCGGCGTGAGCACGGTAGTTATCCTCGCGCGCAGCCGCTCGTTTTTGATATTCCTCTAATGGCGACATCTCAGGATTCAGACGCGGACGATTCAGGAAAATACGTCCATCCAAATCAGTCTGGCGACGCACCCATAAAACCCGAACGCTGTCAGGAATGACCGTCAGATCAAAACCCGCCCCCAGCACCAGATACATTTCCGTATGAGGCTTTTGCAGGGTTTCCAAAAACAACTGGCGTTCCAATTCACGGAAATAGGTCTCTCCGTGTTCCATGAAAAGTTCTGGAATGGTCTTGCCGATTTTTTCCTCGATCAATTCATCCAGATCCACGAAATCAACAGCAGCATCACGCAAATAGACCTGCAAGCGCTTCATCAGCTCGGTCTTTCCAGTTCCACGATGTCCAACAACGGCAGTAATCATGGTTTGATTCCTATCATGCCCCAGAATTCCGGGAAACTCTTATTGATAGCCTCAGGATGTTCAATAGTGATGTCATGGCCTTTTAACTTCATCAAAGTGGCCGCCATTACCATGCGATGATCCTGATCAGGATTAAAAGCAATTCCTTTTTTTAAGGTCTGTGCAGGATTGCCATGAATAATCATGCCATCCGGCAGAACTTCATGAGTCACGCCAAGCTTTTCCAAGAGCTCTGCCACCTTGGCAATACGATTGGATTCTTTGGCCGCCAAGTGAGGAGCATTGTATAACTTTGAAATCCCTGTGGCCCAACTGCAAAGCACCGCCAGCACCGGAAAAAGATCCGGCGACTGAAACAAGTCACAGTCAACAGAACGCAACGCCGCCGTCGGCGAAACACACAAGGCTCCGTCTTGAAATTCCCACGCAATATTCATGCGTTTAAATATTTCCAGGAATACGGCATCGGGCTGCGAACTTTTCACTGGGAAGTTATCCAACTGTGCTCCACCCACAAGTGCACCGGCTGAGGCCATCGTAAAGGCGGAACTAAGATCAGATTCCACACGGTACTCAAGCTTGCTGATACGCTGACCGGCCGGAACCACATATTTATTCCCCTGCACTTGCAAGCGCATACCCAAATCTTTCAGCATTTTCACAGTCAGTTCAAAATAGGATTCGGAAACCTTGTCGCCAATCAGTTCAAACTCAAGATCAAAATCCAAAAGCCAGGAATTCAAAATCAACGCCGAAGCATACTGACTGGATTCAGTGGTGTTCACCCTGATCGGGGACCGCGGGCGCTTCCAGCCGTCGGACACGATAAAAAGCTCACGCCCCTTCACCTGCGTCTGAACCCCCAACTGCACCAGCAAATCCAACAACCCCTGCTGAGGCCTTTGCAGCAAGCGCGCAGTGGCTTCCAATGTATGAACGCCCCGAACCCGGGAGGTTCTCAAAGCCATAAAACGGAAGGTTGTACCACCTTCGCCGCAATCAATACGACTGCGCTCGCGGATTTCCTTTAAGCCTTCACGCATAAAGCGAACATCATCGCAATCTGCGTGACCCTGCAGGTCTAAAACCGAAAAATAACTTTTTACAATTAAAGCCCGGTTGAAAATGGATTTGGACCCCGGAATCTCTCCGCGAAAACGATACTTAGTCATACAACTCGTCTTCTTTTTGACGAACGATCTCCATCAGAATTTCGTCCACCGGAACTTCACGAATCACACACTGTCCGGGTTTCTTTAAAAATACAAAACGCAGCACCGAAGAACTGGTTTTCTTCTTGTCACTTAAAAGCTGACGGCGGAACTCCTTCAACATCGATTCTTTACTTTGCAACAATCCATCCCGAATCGGCGACAGCAAATAGCCCATCACTGGCGACAACATCAGCTTTTCATACTCTTTTGGAGTGATGACTTTCTTATGCAAACTAAAACGCAAAGCAAAGTCCAGCCCATAATTAATCGCAATCCCGTGAGGAAGCTCGTACGAGGACTCCAGCACATGCCCCACTGTGTGACCCAGGTTCAGAATATGGCGATGTCCGGATTTTTCTTCAGGATCTTTGGCCACTTCCCTGTATTTTGCCTCGATAGAGCGCGCCAGATATTTCCACAAAGTATCCGCATGCACCTCAAATTCCTGCGCAAGGTCCTTCCACAAAGATCCCCCGGAAATCAAAGCGATCTTCAGCAGTTCCCCGAAACCTTCAAAAGCCCGGGCTTCAGGCTGCGACAACAAAAGGGCACGTGACAATATGATCTTGTCCGCCGGATAAAATGTTCCGATTTGATTTTTTGCCGCCCCCACATTCAGGGCCGTCTTCCCACCGTGAGCCGAATCAATTGCCGACAACCACGTGCTTGGTAAATGAACCAGGCGCACACCGCGCTTTAAGATACTGGCAACAAAGCCGCCGAAATCACCCACGCTGCCACCGCCAGCCACCACCAGCGTCAGACGGCGAGCCGAGGTGCCTTCGCAGATTTTAACTATTTTGGAAATATGTCCCGGGAATTGATCAACAGACTTTAAGGTTTCTCCCGCCTTCACAGAATAGCGCAGCGGAAACTGCTTCATCCATTTGCGGAACACCGCTGATTTCTTTGGAAGAATGTCATCGTGAATCAGCAAAAGCTCATCTCCCAAATCCGAAAGACGAGGCAGGTCCTTGATAAAGAGCAAAGAACTTTTTTTCATTACTTCTCTTCAGACAGGTGAGCTTTGGCTTTGCCGTAGGAATCAGAAATCGCATCCCACGCTTTGCTCATGCCCGCTTTCATCTCGCCCCAGGCCTTACCGGAGCTTTTCTTCATCTTCGCCAGATCCTTTTTCATTTCCTCTTGTTTCTTTTCAAGAGCCTTGATCTGTTCATTCACTTCCGCTTTGGCTTCACCGGTTTTCTTGGAGGCTTCTGCTTTCATGTCAGCGATTTCTTTTTTCATGGAACTCAGCTTGGTCTCCATGTCTTTTTGGAATTCTTCTTTTTGTTCTTTGGAATATTCGGCCGCCGCAGAGGCAGCCTCCGCTGTTTTCTGCTTCACTTCTTCAGCAGAAGTGGCAAAGGATTGGGAAGACAATGAGATAAGTGCAAGAACCACAACAAGACTACGCATACAGGTCTCCTTAAGATGGAGACCAGTTTACAACGCGGGCTTATTTTACATCAACAATATTGAGCTGACCTTGCTCCGCAGTGACATCCACGGCCTTCTGGCTTTTCAGACTGGACTCAAGTTTTTTCAGAAGATCCGCATAATGCGGATTGCTTTTCGGAAGGTAGTAGGACCCCTGATGCTTGCTAAACATCACCTTAACACCGTCCTTATCGCTGCGCAGTTTTCTAACCACGTCAGCCACTTTGACAGTTTCCACGCTGGCAATAATGCGAATCGCCGGACCGGCCTCCGCCTTTTGAGAGACCACCAACCCCAGGGACATCATTGCCACCACAAGAAGCCACTTCATGATCCACTCCTTTAGATTTAGAGTTCTTCTTTAATCTTAACCAAGACGCGCGGGCATAGCTAGAGCTTTTGCACTGTTTTACATGCAAAAATCCATTTAATTCCTTTGGTGTCCTTCCAAAGGAATTCCTCAGCGTACCAGGATGAGAGCTGCTGTTTTAAAAAAGGAAACTAGGACGACTTCGTCAAATCCCAGTCGATTTCGCCAAGCCCCTTGGATTTCAGATAGGTATTGGCCCTGGAAAACGGTTTTGTCCCGAAGAATCCACGATGTGCCGACAATGGAGACGGATGCACAGCCTCCAGCACCAGATGCTTTTTTCGATCCACGAACGAGGCCTTCTTTTGCGCGTAAGAGCCCCACAAAATGAACACCAGATTTTCTTTTTCATCATTCAGAACATGGATGATCTTGTCGGTGAATTCTTCCCAGCCCTTACCCTGATGGGCCGCCGCTTTGCCGTCTTCAACAGTTAAAACTGCATTCAGCAAAAGCACACCCTGTTCCGCCCATTTTATCAAAGATCCGCTCTTAGGAATCGGCAGCCCCAGATCACTGTGCAGCTCTTTGTAGATATTCTGAAGCGACGGTGGAAAGCGCACCCCATCACGCACCGAGAAACACAGGCCATGAGCCTGCCCCGGACCATGATAAGGGTCCTGACCAACGATGACCACTTTCACGTTATCAAAAGGGGTCAGGTTCAAAGCCGCAAAATATTCATCACCACGCGGGTAAATGGTTTTCCCCGCCTTGTATTCAGCGGTCAAAAAACTTTTCAGCTTCTTCATACGGTCTGTTTCAAACTCCATATGAAGATGCTGCTTCCAAGATGAGTCTAATTTGATTTCGGATTTCGTGTTTTCCATTATCTCAATCTGGCACAAGCCCATGGTCCAGGTTCGGGATTCTAATGCAAACCTATTCGATTTCAAATTATTTTTTAGATGCCAACCTTCTTGACCAGACAAAATTCGACCCCATTGTTACACTAGAAGTACGAGGAAAAGGAGGCCGCCTATGACGACCCTTCTCAACCCCACCATTGAGCTTATTGAACAAAATCCTGAGGTTAAGTCTTTTATCTACCAGCAGATCGCGGAGTTCGAGCACTTTGTAACTCCACAAACAGTGGTCGCTGTCGTAGCCCGGGACCCAAGAAAATTAGCGCTCCAGTATGAAACAGAAGGACGCGAATTTACCAGGGAAGAACTGAAGAAGCTGTACCGCATTGCGATCGTTCTGAACGAAAGCGGTGCGAAGGCCGAGGCCGAAGGTGTTCACGAGGACATCTTTGAAGCAATTCGGATGGCTAAACACAACTTGATGCAAAAACTGATTGCGATTCAAGATTCTGTGGTCAGCCAACAAGACCGAATTATCGAAATCAATCATTACTTGCAACATCCGGTTCTTCATTAAGATAATGGGGCTTCTGCAAGGAGGCCCTCATGTTCAATCCCAATATGCCTTATCGCAGCGTTGGTCGTTGCGGTTTAAAAATCGGCGCCTACTCTTTGGGCGGCTGGACTACGTTTGGTGGAACCGTCAAAGACTTCACTTCCGTGCGCAGCATCTTGCGTGTGGCTTTTGAGGCCGGAATTAATTTCTTCGACATCGCTGATATTTACGCCAAAGGCGAATCCGAACGCATCATGGGCGGAGCCCTGAAGGACTTCCCTCGCCATGAACTGGTGATTTCATCCAAAGTCTTCTGGCCGATGAGCGAAGACATCAACGACAAAGGTCTTTCCCGCAAACACATCCTGGAATCTGTGAACAAATCCCTGCAACGCATCGGCACTGATTATCTGGATATATACTTCTGTCATCGCTATGACCCGGAAACTCCGGTGGAAGAAACTGTGCGCATCATGGATGATCTGATTCATCACGGAAAAATTCTGTACTGGGGCACCAGTGAATGGACCGCCGAACAAATTCAGGAAGCCATGGATATTTGCGAAAAAGGCGGATACTACAAGCCACAGGTGGAGCAGCCTCAGTACAATCTTTTGGTGCGCGATAAGTTTGAAACCAATGTGCAACCGAAAGCTCAGCAGCATGGTATGGGTTTAGTAACATGGTCACCGCTGGCATCGGGCATGCTGACTGGAAAATACGACAAGGGCGTCACCGATGGCCGCCTGTCGCGCATTGACTGGCTGAAAGACACTTTCTATACCGAAAAAAACAGCCAGCGCGTCTGGGAACTAAAGAAGATCGCCGATCAGCTTGAATGCAGTCGCACCCAACTGGCTCTGGCATGGACCGCCGCCCAAAACGGTGTCAGCAGCGTGATTCTGGGTGCCACCAGCATCGAACAACTGCAAGAAAACCTCGGCGCTCTGAAAGTCGAAATCACGCCTGAGATCGACAAGGAAATCAAAAAGATCTTTGCTTACTAAAAACAAGAAGGCGTCCTGCGGGACGCCTTCTTGTTCGTTCAAATCCTGCTCAACGGTCGGAAATTTTATCTGTTCATAACCTTAACTCGGACTTCACAAGTCTTGAAACCTCTGTTTAAAACGTCGTACATGCCTCTTTGATCGAAGACCGCAGCGCCGGAAATCTGAATCTCGTGCCCTTTGGGATCTATCACGGAAATTCCGTCACAGTTCTCAGCAGAGATCTGTACAAGACTTCCATAAATAGACTTCATCTGGAAATGTAAAGCCATCCCCTGAGGCAAAACCTGCGTACAGACACCAGAGAATAGCTCCTCCGCAGAACAATCACCGATAAACTCTGCAGGAATTGCCACTTCAGAAACAGACTGATCCGCCCCGATTGCAAACGCATTTAACACAGTCAAAAGAGAAGTCAGGTTGTCAGCCACACCCGTCTGACCAACATTCGGTGACACAAGATTATCTGCAACGCCAGTTTGTGCCTGGGCTTGAGAACCTACAACAGAGGCTACGATCATCATCAAGGTTACAAGTTGCTTTTTCATTTGAAACTCCTTCGAGTGTTTTTTGGGCCGACATCAGCATCAGCGTTATGCCAACCTATAAAGCACCGCCCGTGCCACCTCTTTGAAGCCATCAGAATGTATTTAATTTGAGCTGAGAATCCGGCCGCCGATTCCCCGACAGCCACCTCTGCCGGGTTACCGGAGCCTGCCGAAAACCCGACAGGGGAAAATCACCACTTCATCTGTGGAATTTTGCGGTAGCCGGAAGGCAGTTCAGAATCTGCGGTGGTGATGACAATACGGTCGCCCTCGGTTTCAAATTCATCGGGACCGAAGGTGAAGGTTAAACGAAAGTCCCCAGTGAAATCCAGATTCAGTGGGAAGTAACCTTTGGGTTTGCTGTCGATTTGCAGGGAGCCCTCAACCAAATA
This sequence comes from Bdellovibrio bacteriovorus, assembly GCF_025558485.1. Taxonomy (GTDB): domain Bacteria; phylum Bdellovibrionota; class Bdellovibrionia; order Bdellovibrionales; family Bdellovibrionaceae; genus Bdellovibrio; species Bdellovibrio bacteriovorus_G. Next base: position 2,849,859 of record NZ_CP102930.1, on the reverse strand, counting down.
AGAAGGGGACGGCACACGATTCAGACGAGGATGATAAACCACAATTTTCGTGGTAACGCTCTTATCTGCCCGCTCTAAAACATCCACCGTTTCATCGACCACGCACAGGGTGGTTTCCAGATCCAATGTCAAAAAACCGTTGTCCAACACAGCCCGCAAGAGCTGGGTTTTCTCAAACTCCAACATCAGAAATTTATCCAATCTCCCCCCTCATGTCCGCTTTACTATAATGCCTATCCGGTATCCGGTCCCGTATTTTTTTCACTCGAGCCCCAGAGGCTGTTTATATGGCAGAGATGGGGTCATTTTAACTGGCATACAAGCTGCAATTCCCCCTCCGTCTTACATAGGAGGACACATGATCCGAAAGTTAGTATTGGGAATGTTGGTATCGGTCAGTTGCACAGCGGCCCTAGCTCAGCAGGACTTGAGCGGTCGTCTTTATGAGCGCAGTGCCCGCGTCAACGAGTTGATTCGTCAAAACGCAAGTCGTCTGGACAGCCAGACACAACGACAGGTTCTGGAGCAACTAAGCGCGATTGAAACGCTGATCGCCCGCGGCGGCCGTCCGAATCCGTATCCGGGTAATCCCGCACCTCCCCCACTGCCACCACCGGGCGGCGCACGCTACCTTGTACGTGGCGACATTGAAAACAAAGGCTTCACATTTGAGGTGACCAACCTTCTGGGTCTTTACACGCAATGTACTGAATTCGTTAAAAATCAAATCGGCAATTCCAGTGTCGATGACATCAATGTCAGCATTGACTTCGGACCTGTGCAAAAACTAAGAAACTCTTCCAGCTACTGGAAAGGTGAAACTCAGGTCTGCAATCAGATCGTCGATGTTGCCAGAAGATCCGGTATCACTTACGACAACTCGGAACTGGCTTACATCGGAACGATTGAAGACAAAAGCTTCGTTTTCCGCGGTTACAGTCTGCTTGATATTAACAAACAGTGTGAATCCTTCGTGAACGCTTCCGGCCTTGGCTCTGTTGACGACATCACAGTTTCAGTAAATCTGGGACCTGTGAAAACTCTGCGCAACAGCTCCAGTTACTGGAAAGGCTCTTTCGAAGTCTGTCAGCAAATTCTACAACAAAAATAAAGTAAAAACCCCGGACACAGCTTCGGGGTTTTTCTTTGGAGTCATCTAAATGAAACGTCTTTTAGTCACCGCTTTGGCGCTGCTGCCCACAACTTCGTGGGCACATGAATGCGAAAAATTTCTTTCTTCCGGATGGAAATCGGATAAGGGTTATGCCTGTTCCATCAGCTCCGAAGAATTACAATCCCGCGAATTGCACAGCCTTGAGGTCTGCATCGGAAATGTTCCCTATCTGGATGGTCAGCGCTATGCCCATGCCGAACTCAAATGGGTTCCCCTTTCCCAATACAATAATTCCTTCAGCAAAGATGCCGGAATGAACGAAACCTTCTTTGAATCCTTCTACACAGGTCTTGCTTTTGCCGGGCAGGAGCTACGGGAAGACGCAAAGAGTTTGAAAATGCAGTCATTCATGGAAGGATCTTCTCTGACTCATGATCCGGATATTCGTTCGGACCTCGCGTTGGATAAGCGCACCATGAAAGCCCGCTTGGTGGTTCAGTCCCGTAAAGCTGCTTTGGTTTTTCAGAATAATTGGGAAACCCGTTGGGATTTGAATCTTCAATGTGAAAGAATCCGCTAAATCTTTATGCAAAATGGGGCCTTCTTGGCCCCATTTCCGATAATTTATCTGTTTAAAGTCACCATTGCGCCGCAATAAATTGTTTGTAAACGGTTAGTTTTCATTAACTTCTTGCAAGGCGCAGATCTTTTGGAAATAACTTCACTGTGTTTTTCCCCGTATATGTTGCGAATAGGGCGCAGCGTTTCTACCAGGCACCTCAAATGCCTGACTATGGAGGTTTTAGTGAAGGCCACAGTGATTTCTCTTTTGGTTCTTGTTACGGCACTTTGCGGACAGTTCGCAGCAGCGGCTCCCGCGTCTAACGATGTTCCTTATTATGGCGAACAATTCCACCGCGATCTGGGAACTGGAATTTCCAACGACGAACTTAAACAGAGCATTCAATTTGTTCTTCGCAGCTTCCACCTTCGTGTAAATGGCAGCTATGACAAGATCGTTAACGGCTGTAACGGACAAAACTGTTATCAGCATGTTTCTTTGGGCTACGACGGTGCCCGCACTTTCCTTCTTGGCAGCTTCTATCTGGTTGATCAGGGCAATGGCGATTACGCAATCAAAGATGTCTATTGCGATAAAATCAGAACTTCTGATGACTTCCGCGGCGGTCATGCTCCGCACCCGGGCACAATTCCTGACGGCAATATCGTAAATACAGAGCATACTTGGCCACAAAGCCGTTTCTCTGGCCGCCACAACAAGAACATGCAAAAAGCCGATATGCATCACCTGTTCCCAACAGATAACGAAATGAACTCTGTTCGCGGTAACAATCCATTCGGTGAAGTTGCGCAGGACAGAAAGACTTTGAAATGCAAAGTGTCCCGCTTCGGTCGTGCGGCTTCAGGCAGCGGTGACGTCTTTGAACCACCGGCAAACCACCGTGGCAACGTGGCCCGTGCCTTGTTCTACTTCTCAATTCGCTATGACCTGGCTATTGATTCCCGTCAGGAAGCCACTCTTCGCAAATGGTCCAAAGAAGATCCAATTGATGAAGAGGAATTGCACCGTAACGACGAAATTCACAGAATGCAGGGAAATAGAAATCCATTCATCGATTTCCCTGGCCTGGAAGATTCCATCAACGACTTCTAGTGTTCAAGTGCGACAGGTAAAAAGTTAGTTGGAGAGGAGACGGTTGCTGTCTCCTCTTTTTTTTTGCCCGTTTCCAGCTTCACCAAAGAACCAATAATGTCCTGAAGCTGCTCAAACGGTGCCAGATTCGGCGGAAGATTTTCCTTAAGCTCCATCGTCAATACCGGAGTTTGTCTTTCCACCCACATATAACGGCCAAGGCTTCCCGGATAGTTCCCCAAAGATCTCCAAGGCAGATAATCAAACTTCGGTGGTGGCGACACCTTCGGCCCGTCGAAATCCAAAACTTTCAGCGGTGTGTGCACAGACACGATAAAGTCCGGCTGGAAATCTTCCAGATGTTTCAAAGCACATTTGGTTTCAGGCTCACTGCCACCTTGATTGCCCGGGAACCGGCGAGGGTTGGAGTTTGTGGATCGTCTCCACGCCGTCAAAGCCCCTGCATCCCAATCTTTTGTGGGAAAGTTGCGGTTGATATCAATCTTGTTGGCGTTAAAGCGGGTTTTGTATTTCACCCCATCAGGGTTTAGCACCGGAATCACCCGCCAGGAGTTGCGTGGATCAATACCTTCCAAGCGTTCCATCCAGTAGCGACCCACAGTTCCTGCCGGGGTTTCATCCCCGTGAATCAAACTGAAGACCAAAACTTTTTTCGCTCCCGGAGTTGAAGCCAGTTTTTCATAGTGATAGATCGGCCGCCCCTCGGCGCTTATGCACTGGGAATCAATTTGTACTTTGTCACAAGCTTGTTTCAGAAGTTTGTCATCCCACGCACCGGGAAACTTTTTAAGCTCGTTCATACATTCCTGCTGAAGATTAGGAACATCGGCTGCTGCTGCTCCCAATGACATCAACGTAATTGCGCTCAAGATAAATGCTTTCATAGGCCTCTTCACCACTTAGCCATTATCTCCGGGTCTTTTGATTCTCTCAAGATGAGAAAGTGCCTTTTTTTGAATCAAGGTGAGAATCCTTACAAATTGACTAAAGTCTTGCAGGCTTTCGTCCGTAAAAGAAAGGGTGTGACCATTAGGACTCAGTGTGGAGGCTGTATGATGAACAAGGGCAGTTTTAGTTTCGTGGCGATGCTGGTAATCAATCCCGTAGTGATACTTTTCTATCAGAATTGCTCGATGGCCCCGATCAGCCATGCTAAAAACACCAACGTCATAACAACGTGGACCATATTGTTCACAATCACATCCGGGGAATACCTCCGGGGTATTAGATGGCCTATCGAAGCCATCAAACACGACGAGTTCGTGGATGTTCCCCCTTCCATGGTCAGAAATCCTTCCAAATCCTTTGCACTGAAGGTGCAAGGTGATTCCATGATTGAAGACGGGATCTTTGATGAAGACATCATTCTTATTCAGAAACAAGATTCTGCCAACAACGGCGACATCATTGTGGCTACTGTAGATAATGAAGCCACTGTGAAACGCTTTTATCTGCGTCCCCGCCCGGAAACTGGGGTCGCAGATAAAATGGTGGAACTACGCCCTTCCAACTCCACCATGAAATCCATGTGGTATTCCCCGGACGAAGTCTCCATCCGCGGCATCGTCGTGGGTTTGCTTCGTAAGTTCTAATATTCGATCTTGCGCCACTACTCATGGCACCCCCCTTGCTTTTTAGGTCCTCCGAGTAATCCAGATTGGATATACGCGGTCCGGACCAAGAATTCCGGCCTATTTTCTTAAAACAAGTTCCGGATTCTTGGATTCGGGACGAGGCTAAGGGGATTTATAATGAAAACAACAATCAAACTTTTTGGTGCAATGGCAGCGATGATGGCTCTTTCAGCTTGTGCCGGTGGTAGCGGAGCCGATGTTCACACTGCGCCCACTCAAGATGTCAGCGTCGATGCCGCAGGCAATTGCAGCAGCGACTATATAGCAAAGTACAACAGCATCGTTTTTGAGATGACCGCATTGGATGCTAAAATCGTCACCCACAGGCCAGATTCGGAAATCATCACACAGCTTCGCGTGGTTCATAATGCCTGCGAAAAGTTCCTTACCAAACACAGCAATGTCTCTTGTAAAGCTGAAATCAAATACAAAGAAACAACTATCGACAGCACCGCCGTAAAAACGGAATGCGACAAGATTAAAACGACCTTGGACAGCATTGAACGCCAGTAAATCAATTTAAAAGAGCTGCTACCAAGCAGTTCTTTTTTTCTCATGTCCTTTTTGATAGGGTTGAGCCATGCATCAATCCAACGCAATCAACTATTCCGACAAAGCGAAATTCTATAAAGAACTTCTTTCTGAAGCGCAGGGGCTTTGTGAAAAAGAATGGTTCGTGAATCTTGCGAATTTCGCAGCACTGTTGAAACAACATCTGCCCGATATCAACTGGGTAGGGTTCTACTTACTTCACAATAACGAATTACTGCTAAGTTCCTTCCAGGGACTTCCTGCCTGCACACGCATCGCAATTGGCAAAGGTGTTTGCGGGACAGCGGCGAAGACCTTGCAAGCCCAGCTTGTTGCTGACGTCGATCAGTTCCCCGGACACATCGTGTGTGACAGTGCTTCGCGCTCTGAAATCGTCATTCCACTAATACACCACGACCGCCTGCTGGGTGTTTTGGACATAGATGCACCGATCTTAAATCGGTTCGATCGCGAGGATCAAAAAGGTCTGGAGCAATTTGCAAGTATCCTCGTAAAAAGCAGTCAGTGGCCTTTGGCTTTCGCCTGACGATCAGTTGAACCTCGCCTTTAGTGCAAATTCATCAGGCTGGTTCGCTACCACACACTGATCTCGGGTATGCTGCTAATTGATGGCAGGGATGAATCTATGAGCGACGAACTTCTTAAAAGAATTCGCAGTTGCAAACTGTGCAAAGCTCATCTGCCATTGCCTCCCCGCCCGATTCTGAATTTTTCCCCGAAGGCACGAATCCTTATCACCGGGCAAGCCCCGGGAATTAAAGCACATGACTCCAACACCCCTTGGAATGATGCCAGCGGGGATCGCCTGCGCGAATGGCTGGGAATTTCAAAAGAGGATTTCTACAACCCCGAAAAGGTCGCCATTGTCCCGATGGGCTTTTGTTATCCCGGAAAAGGAAAGTCCGGCGATCTGCCGCCACGACCGGAATGCGCAAAGAAATGGATGACGGAGATCCTTCAACACCTGCCCAACATCGATCTGCACTTGCTAATCGGGAACTATGCGATTCAGTACTTCCTGCCCTCAGCCAATGCGGGGCTGACCGAGATCGTACAGAACTGGCAGGAGTTTTATCCCCGTTTTATTCCACTGCCTCACCCGTCGCCACGTAACAATCTGTGGTTAAGAAAAAACCCGTGGTTTGAAAAAGACGTGGTGCCGGAAGCTCGCCTGTTGGTGCAAAAGGCATTAAGTCGCTATCCGAAATAAAAAAACCGCCTTTTGATCGGCGGTTTTTCTAAATTCAGTTTCTATAAAAAGAATGAATTAGTACCAGTCGCTGGGACGCTCTTCAATCGGAGACAATCCAGAACCTTCAACATAAAGAACAACGCTGTTGGATTGCAAAGACGGGTGGAACACCTGAACTGTGCAAGAGCTCCAGTCCGCGCCTGGAGTCCAAGCCACTTTTACTTCATAATCTTGTGTGAAAGTTTTGGTTGCAGAATCAAAAGAGCTGTTCAAAAGAATCACACGCTGAACGTCGCAAGTGAAACCATCCTGTTCAGAAGTTACAGCCGCTTTTGGGTCAATCAAATTCAAAGCTTGGTTTTTAACAACCACGCGCAGGGAAACAATGCCATCCTGATTGGAAGCATCAACAGCTTCAACAGCCACTGTGCGACCGTTTTTAACATCTACGTATTTATCACTCCAGGCTTGAGCAGAAGAGGCGACCAACAATGCCGCCACAATAGAAAGAACTTTCATCGTTTAACTCCTTATTGATGACTTTTGAATGAGGCGCTTATAGCACAGCCCCACCCCGCCACCAACGCAATGAGTTAACTTATGGTAATTTTACAGGTATCGCGGAAAAACAAAGGGGATGCTGCACACTCGTGCCCATCCCCTTTTCCCCTCGAGAAATTCTAAATCTAATATATCGCTGCCAATGCAGGAACTAGCGAGCGTAGCGCTTGTTCATGGATTCGCGGATTTCAGCACCTTCGATGCTTAAGCGAGTCCATGGGATCGCTAGAAGTCTTTCTGGCTCGATAGGCTCTTCGGTTTCTTCACAGTAACCGAAAGTTCCGCCCTCAATGCGAGCTAGAGCGCTTTCAACTTCCATCAATTGCCCACGCATTCTTTCATGCATGCTGAGGAATTCCTGTTCCGCCAGTACACGAACGGTTTGATCCCCTTCGTCCCCGCCTTTTTCCTCATTCTGATCCAAGTTCAAACGAGCTTCTTTCACTCTATTGAGGATATCTTGCTTCGTTTGCAAAAGTCTGTGTCTGCATTCGCTGACAAGCTTTTCAGAGATAGCCATATTGCCCCCCTCGAGTTCCTTCCAGCTTAAGTGCCAATTTGGAACTGACCTATTAAGTTCTACACCTGTAAAATTTGCAAGTAAAAAATCTTACATTAACTTAAAATTAAATAAAGCGTTGTAAACCCTAACGTTTCCCTGACTGCGGCCATGGAAGCGCCATAGCGGACAACCACAGAGTTTCATTCTCAGGTCATCTTCTTACAATTATAACCTGAAGCTTGATTACATCCAGCCTCACAGGTGGCGGTGCGTTATATTCTAGCCTTAGGCTTAAGGGAAAATAAAGAGTGGGCCCGGAAAAGACCGTCATTTTCTCAAACTGATGCAGGTTGTATGTGTTTCGGCACTGGAAAGCCCCACCCCAAAAAGAAAAGGCGACCTACTTAGTTCGGTCGCCTTCGAGTTCAGGATGTACTCTCCCCCGAGAAGCACATCCCACAGGATGTATTTATAGAATAACGTCTTAACTACTTAAGACAGGAAGCCACTCGCGCCAACAAATCCCCCGTGGCGTCGTTGAGCTGAGCAGCCATTTTTTTCCCCTGAACACCACGCGTGCGGAAAGCCTGCGCAGATTGCCCCATGTCCTGAGAAACAGTCTTAACGGTCGCCCCTTGTGCTGATTTCACAGATACTGAGTACTCTTCCATGGAAGACGCGAAAGTTTCGTGATTGCTTACCAAGCTTGCCATGATCTGCTGCTGCGCTTTCTGCATGGCCTTGAGTTCAGCTTTCAACTCAGCACACTGGCTTGCAGCCATAGAGTTGGAGGCAAAAAGAAGAACTGCAAAGAAGGAGGCAATCGTTTTCATGTCAGAGCCTTTCGTGTCGATGACTCTGACCTAAAGCAATGACTCTGCCAGCTGAGACCGACTTATATTCGATCTCAGGTGACGTTTTAGGCTAGGACTTTAGAAATTTTTCAAACTCGTTCTTGGTTTCGCCAGATGTGTAAGGCAAAAGCAGACGGGCCACGTGGCGCTTACCACGCTCGATACTGCGCTTGCCGGGCTGTTTTTCAGCGGACTCAAAGAACTGCAGGAAGGTCGTCGCCATCGCCAACAGGGATTCAGCGATGTACTGCATTTCAGAGACCTCGGCGATCTTGATCATTTTGCCGTCCTTCACCCATTGGCGGTAAAGGATGACCATCAACTTCATCATTTTCTGGATGTGGTTGCGCCACATCTTCGCCAACTGCTGATCCTTGCGGCGAAGGGCGTACATTTCACGATGGAAGAAGCGATAGCGCCAGTACAGCTCGAAGTTATCGCTGATGAAGGCCAACGGAGTGTACTTCTTGGTGCGGCTGGGACGCCAAACATCGTAAGTATCTTTCGCCATTCTCTTAAATAGCTCTATTAGAATCTCTTCCTTATTGTCATAGTGAAAATAGAGGTTGCCCGGGCTGATATCCATGGCCTTGGCGATGTGATTGGTCGTGATAGCCACAACACCGCTGCGATTGAAGAGTTCAATGGAGGTAACGAGAATGCGTTCTTTGGTCTTCATGTATATTAGTCTTTAGTCCAAGTCCCCTCGAGAGTCACGCAAGAATGGCCCGAAAAGCGCACCAGAATGGCATTTCCAGCGGCTTCTTCTGAGAATGCTCTTGAAAGCGTTAAAAAACTGATGCTACCATAAAACAATGTCATCTAAAAACAAATCTAAGTTGCTAAAACTGCTCGTTTTTTCTGGAGCCGGCGCCATCGCCTTATACTCTCTTCTGGGTTTCACGTCCTCTGCCGACAGCCAGGAAGCCCAAGCTCATCAGAAAATCCAAACTCAACTCGAACAGCGCACCCAGCTTGCCAAAGCCCTTGGTGAAAAAATCCGCGCGAATGATCTGCCAGAGTCTTTTAAAATCCCATGGAACGGTGACGATCATTCCGTAAAAATCAGCTATACGATTGATGAAACTCTTCAGCGTGAAGCCGACCGTCTTTTGAAGTCTTACAAGCCCGACTACGGTGCGATCTTCATGATCGATGCCATGACAGGCGAGGTTCTGGCCATGTCCAGCTATCAACGCGATGATGCCCACGCTCCGAATCTGAATCTACAGGCGACCTTTCCGGCAGCTTCCGTATTCAAGGTTGTAACCGCCACTGCCGCTGTTGATAAGGCCGGCGTTAGCCCAGAACACAAGATCCGCTACAACGGCGGTGCTTACACTCTTTACAAAAAAAATGTTCTTTCTGATAAAGTGACCCGTTGGACCAATGTGATCACTTTGAAAGACGCCTTCGCCCGCTCTATCAACACAGCCTTCGGCCGCTTGAGCATCGAAAACCTGCACCCCGAAGATCTGAACGAATATGCCAATCGCTTTATGTTCAATCAGGAAATTCCTGCGGACTTCCCCGTGGAAATGGGCGTGGCTTATGTACCACCAGGCAAAGGCTTTGAAATGGCCGAGGTGGCTTCCGGTTACAACAAAACCAACCGCATGAGCCCCGTACAGGGCGCCATGATTGCAGCCTCTGTCGCCAAGGTCCCATGTTCGACAGATCCTCGCGCAGCATCTCGGCCGCACAGACTGGTTCGTGGGTTACGCATTGGATGGTGAACGTAAAATCGCAGTGGCAGCAATCACTGTGAATAAGAAATTCTGGACCGTAAAATCCGCGCACTTGGGACAGTCCATGTTCCGCAAATACTTCGGCCCGGTGGTTTCCAACCAATCCAAAGGTGGTCAAGTCGTTTCCCGTTAGTCTTTTTTCTCTGGCTTGGTGTCGTGAGAAATTTCCAGCGGGGTGACATCCAGAACTTCGGCGTTGATTTCACGTTCTTCGCGAACTTCTTCAAACCCTGCTCCGTTGTTGCGGAATTCATAATATCTGAAACCGCCTGCATTGCCGGGACCGCCCCCAGTTCCCATCCCTGCGCCGAAACCGAAAGGGCCGCCGAAGTTAAAGACACGGGCTGACCCCTGAGCCATTTTTTTTGCCATGTAGAACTTAAATCTCCACACCGCCAAATGACGAAGACCTGGCAGAAACAATACCATGGCAGCGACCCGGGCAAAGAAGGACGGAATCAAGAACAGCAGACCGGAAATAAAGATCGCACCCGAATGTAGAATTTTATTGGCTGGCAACTGCCCGCGCATCATTGAAGTTTGCATGTTCATCATCGCCAGACGACCCACAGTTGCCACAATTAAAAAGCCCAGCAGACATGGCAGCAGATACAAGCCCAGCGTGTTCAGAAAACCCCACTCCTGAACCGCCAGAAAGAAAATCACCAGTTCGGCGATCAGAAAAGGAAAGGGAATCATCAGCATGGGGACTCCTTCGGATTAAAAAGCAAATGTGGCTACAACCGGGCAGTGGTCAGAGCCTTCAACTTGTTCGAGAATATCTGCTGAAGACAGATATTTCTCAAGACCTTTTGAAATACAAACATAGTCAATACGCCATCCACGATTGGCGATACGCCCGAAGGTGCGCATATCCCACCATGAATAACGCTTTGCTTCGGTGGGTTTAAAATAACGGAAGGTGTCGATGAAACCCAACTCCAAAAACTGATCGAACCACACGCGCTCTTCCGGCAGAAAACCACTTTCCTTCGACAGTTTGATCGGATCAAAGACATCGATATTTTCATGAGCCACATTGTAATCACCCACAACAACGACCTGACGGCCCGACTGAAGTTTTTCCTTCAGATGCACATTCAGATCTTTCAGAAACTGCTGTTTGAAGTTGTGGCGCTCCACCCCCGAGCCCCCGTTGGGGAAGTAGATGTTGTACAGATCAAACATCCCGTGATCGGTCATGACAATGCGTCCTTCGGACTCGTAATCAGGAATATCATTGAAGTGATACTGCACGTTTGCCGGTGGGGTGTGCAGGAATGTGGCCACACCTGAGTAACCTTTGCGTTGGGCCGAGGACCAGTAGGAATGCTCCCAGCGCAATGTGCGCGTCTCTGTTTCAACCTGATCAATGTGAGCTTTTGTTTCCTGAACGCAGAAAATATCCGGTTTTTCTGTATTCAGAAAATCCATCAGTCCCTTCTTGTAGCAAGCCCTAATTCCATTCACATTCCAAGAGATGATTTTCACAGTTTCTCCTTGCCTTTTAAGCCCCACCAAAGGCATCAATTAATAGCAAGGAGACATCTGTATGCCAATGATTAATCAACCCGCTCCACAATTCACAGCGCAGGCTGTTTTTGATGGCGGCGAAGTTCGCGACATTTCCCTAAATGATTTCAAAGGAAAATGGGTTGTCCTGTTCTTCTATCCTCTGGATTTCACATTTGTCTGCCCGACAGAACTGACGCAGTTCCGCGAGCATCTGAATTCCTTCCAGCAGGCTGGTGCCACCGTGATCGGTTGCAGCGTGGATTCTGTTCATTCTCACAAACGCTGGTTGCGTGATGATCTTGGCAATCTGGGTTATCCGTTGATGGCGGATCTGACCAAACGTATCGCCCGCGATTATGGCGTTTTGTTTGAAGACCGTGGTATCGCGACTCGCGGCACGTTCATCATTGATCCAGAACAAAAAATTCAGTACATGGGCATCCACAACACATCCGTGGGTCGTGACGCGAAAGAGATTCTGCGCGTTCTTCAGGGCTGCCAAAGCGGTGAACTTTGTCAGGCTGGCTGGAAAGCTGGTGATGACCACATCACACCGTTGAAATAGCCATGAATCTGAAAGCTGATTTTATCCAACAGCTTCGTTCTTCCTACAAGGGGCTTGCCACCAAGCCTCTTGAAGATCTGGTTTCCGAAAACCTGATCTCCCCTTTTGCGGTCACACTTCCGGAAGCCGTGGTCAAAAAGGCGGAAAAGATTGTATCCCTGCTGTTCAATTTGCGCGAACAGTCCTCTTACCTGAAACACTACGAAAATATCATTGCGGAAAAAGGTCTTAAGGACCCGGGCAACAAGTCCGTCATGATGAGCTATGATTTTCACCTGGACGAGCATCAGAACCTGAAGCTCATCGAGGTGAACACCAATGCGGCCTTCCTGATTCTGGGCTATGAAATGTACCAGATGAAAGGGCATGCCCTGCCCGTGGCGGATTTTTCCCGCGATGAAATCCGCAAGATGATCGAAACAGAGATGTCTTTGCAGGGTAAAACGACAGAAGTGTCATTCAAAGTGGCCATCACTGATGAAGCCCCTTCTGATCAGCGCCTGTTTGTGGAGTTCCTGGCTTACAATGAGCTGTTTAAATCCTACGGCTGGGATTCCCGCATCGTCGATTATCGCGATCTGTTCAAAGAGTTCTCTCCGGACTTTATTTACAATCGCTATACGGACTTCTTCCTGACCGAGCCTTCCAGTTCAGTTTTACGCGAAAAGTTCCTGAACCGCGAGGTTTGCCTGTCACCAAATCCATTTGAATACCTGATGCTGGCAGATAAGCAGCGTTTGATTGACTGGGGTGTCCCGGGCTTCTTGGAATCCCAAGGGCTGTCAGGATCGGATCTGGAGTTGATCCGCACATCTGTTCCTGAATCCTATGATGTCTGCGAATCAAAATCGGCTGAAATCTGGGCGGAACGCAAAAAGTTCTTCTTTAAACCCAAAAATGCCTTTGGCTCCAAGCAGTCCTATCGTGGATCTTCAATCAGTCGCAGTGCTTTTGATAAAATTATCGGGCATGACATGATTGCGCAGGAATTTGTTCCAGCACCAGAACAGACCTTTGAAACTCCGGAAGGTCCTCAGGCCTTCAAGTATGATCTGCGCTGTTATGCTTATCAGGGACGTATGCAATTGGTTCTGGCTCGCCTGTATCAGGGACAGGTTACAAACTTGCGCACACCTTATGGTGGGTTTGCCACTGTCGTTAAAGAATCATAGTTTTTTTGATCGAATCCACAATCGCAGTGGGGTCAGCTCTTTTTCCGTCAAACCAACAAAGTGAACCTGAATGCGGAAGAAGGTTTCCGTTGCTGTTTTGGTTTCCTCGCAAGCTGTAATTCGTAACGGCATCTTGCTGATGCCAATATCGTCATACAAACTGCTGGACAGACGCAGCACCATTCCCAGCGGCATTGGCACGTTGGATTTGATAATCATACCCAGCTCTGAAACAGTCATGATCTCGGTCTTGGTTTCCCATTCGGCCTTGGCATACACCGGGGCTTCCACAAAGTGAGCCGTGTCCTTTTCGCTTTTTGCCAGCAGATTTTTAATCTTAGCCAAAAGCAGTTCAGGGTCGATGGGCTTTACCACATAGTCATTGGCGCCGGATTCAATTCCCTTTTCAACATCCGCCTTTTCGCGTTTTCCTGTCAGCAGGATCACAGGCATCCTGGCAATTTGCGGATTATTACGAACAGTGCGGATCAAAGCATACCCAGTGGCCCCTCCGGGCATGATGGCATCTGTGATCATCAAATCAAATGGTTCGTTGGTCAGGCGATCCAAAGCGTCTATGGAATTGGTGCAGGATGTGACAAGATGATTGTCCTTCAGAAGCAAAGCTTCCAAAGTCAGCAGGACACTTTTTTGGTCATCCACGATCAGTATCTTTGCCATATCACGCCGCCTTCGTTCTGGCAGAGTACAGTTTAAGTTCAGACAGGCTTTCAAAAAGCTTCCGTTCGACTTGCTTTAACAGGAACTCTGCCTCGCCAAAGTCTTCGATGTCTTCCAGCTTCTGACAAAGTTCCGCCACATTTTTAGCCCCCAAGGTCGCCGCACTGGATTTCAATGCATGTGCGGCCTCGGAAACCCGATCACGGTCAGACTGAGTTATACCTTCGCGAATCTCGTGCAACAAAACCGGGCCGGACTGCTCCAGATCCTCGATTAACACCTCCGTCAGATCACGATCCTGCGACACCAGGTCTTTAAGGTTCTGCAAAGCTCGCAAGTCCAGGGTTTTTTCCGTAGGTTTAATCCATCGGTGTAAAACTTCGATCAGTCTATGCAGCTCCAAAGGCTTCGTCAAAAAATCATCCATCCCCGCTTCAAAGCAGGACTTGCGTTCACCACTGGTGCCTTCGGCCGTCAGCGCTATCACCGGGGTTTTGCGCGCTTTCGTGTTTTCCAGCAGACGCAGTTGTCGCGTGGCCTGATAGCCATTTAACACTGGCATCTGGCAGTCCATAAAGACCAGATCATAGTTTCGTGCCTGAAGTTTCTGTAAAGCGATCTCGCCGTTGCCTGCGATATCCACCGTCAATCCCAGCTTGCGCAGATAGGATTCCGCCACCCGCTGATTGACCACCTGGTCTTCAGCCACCAGAACATGACCCGTGAAGATCTTTGCAAAACGAATTTCCGAAGATTGTGGTAATTCGTCTTCACTGCAAATCGGCAGCTCCACCTGGAACCAGAAGTTCGAGCCCACACCCGGTACACTTTCCACACCGATATTTCCACCCATCAAATCCACAAGCTGCCTGCAAATAGAAAGGCCCAGGCCCGTTCCACCGAACTTCATACCGGCCCCTGCCTGGAAATACTTTTGGAACAGGGACTTCTTTTCGTGTTCCTGCAATCCCTGCCCTGTATCCTTGATTTCAAACAACAGGGCTGTTTTTCCATCACTGTCACCGCGACTGGAAATCTCGATACGCACAAAACCTTTTTCTGTGAACTTTACCGCATTGCCGATCAGATTCACCAGAATCTGACGCAGGCGACCCCCGTCACCTTTATAGTGCCATGACATCTTACCATCGAAGCGACACTCCAACCCGATGTTCTTTTCCGCCGTGGTGGGCTTAAACATCTCCAACACATCTTCAACAAGGAACTGTAAATCCAAAGGCTGTGGTTCCAGACGGATTTTACCAGCTTCAATTTTAGAATGATCCAAAAGATCGTTAATCAACATCAACAGGGATTCTGCCGAACGCTTGATGTTCCCCACATAATCCTGCTGTTCCGGATTCATATAGGTATCTCGCAAAAGCGTGGTCATTCCGATCACACCATTCATCGGTGTGCGAATCTCGTGGCTCATGGCCGCCAGGAAGTCGGACTTTTTCTGTGAAGCCTCCACTGCGGCTTCCCGCGCCTTGATCCATTCCTGCTCAACCATCTTGCGACGGCTGACATCCTTAAAGACAATCAAAGCCCCGGAAATACCGCCCTCAATATCATTCAGTGGACGACTGCTTAAGGAAATATAAATGCCTTCCGGATGCTCCTGATTCTGCACGAAGATTTCCAGATCATCCACCCGATCGCCGCTTAAAGCGCGATACAACGGCAGTTCTTTACGGGTATAGAGACGGCCTTCTTCAGGGCTGTAAAAGCCCAGGGCTTCGACACTGGAATCCGTGGAAACTTCCTTGATCTTTGATCCGATGATCCTTTGTGCCGCCGCATTGTAATGCGTGAACCAGCCGTTCTGATCCACCACAATCAGGGCCTCGCTCATGCTATTTAGAATAGTATCCAGCAAGATGGATTTTCCTTCCAGACTCTGGATATGCTGAGTTTGCTGATGGTGCTCTTTTCTTTGCAACACGCGGCTGACCAGAATGAGGAATACAGCCGCCCCCAATCCCCACAAAAACTGAAGACCTTGTGCTGTGGGTTTGAAATTCAAAGGAGCCGCCGCCGCTTTCATTTCGATCAACTGATGCTGAATTTGATACTTGGTTTTATCCAACGACTCTTCAGCCTGCGCAGGTTTTCGGCCGGGATTCATCAATTGACTGTTCGCCGTTTCGATATGCTGACGAATCAGGTGCCCCAGCTTTACAGCTTCCGGTTGTGCGGAAGGGTCTTTCCTTGTGGCCAATGAAAGACGCGCCAGCTGCCCATTTAACGATGAAATGCTTTGGTTGTACTCTTGCAAGTCCTGCGGGTTGCGGGATTTCAAGAAAACATTCTGGAAATAATCAGCACGTGCCACAATGCTTTCCACATTGCTCAGAACTTCAGTCAGCTCCGTCTTCGGACGCTCTGAATATTGACTGATCTGCAACAGTTCCGGACGCTGAAATGTCAGGTATCCCAGGGCAATCAAACCCAGCAGGCCGATTTCGACCCCATAACGAGCAAGCAATGTCCTTAGAATTGATGCGGACCCCATAAACTACCTAACTCCTGATTTACTTATCGGAGAGGTTATCTCAGCATGAAGCAAAAATCTGAGCTGTCCAAAACATGATCATTTCCGCGAAAATTTAGACCCGGTAATCCAAGTCCAGTATGCTATCATCCTTGTTGAGGTGAAGATGCAATTGCAGGACGTTGTCTGGGAATCCCTTCGGGAACCAGGTTTTGAGCATTTGGTGTTGAAAAAATCGGGTGAAAATATTTTCGCCGACTCCCTGCTGGTCTATCCTGACTCCAGCGGAAAATTGCAAAGAATCAAGTACAGCATCACCATGGATGATTCCTATAGCGTGCAGAACTATCACGTCCATTCCCTGACAGACCCGGCAAAGAAGCTGGGCACGTCAGACCTGATCGAATCGCTTTTTGTGGATATTTACCCATCCCCATTCACCAACACCCTGCCAATTCAATGGATGCGCTCTCAGTTCCTTCAGGTTTACGAAATGGAAGTCACCTGGGTGGATGCCCTTCAGTTTAAAACAAAAACCGCCACACAACGCTACACTGAGCTTAAAGTGGGTACTGAGCAGAGCATCTATCGTTTTGAATCCATCGACGGAAAAACAAAAGAGGTCCACTTTAGCGCGGACCTCACTGTGGACAAGGATTGTCTGGTTTTGGAATATCCCGGCTATTTCCGCCGAAGGACGTAATCGACTTAAGGCCTGAATGGCACGGCATCGTAGCGAACTGACAGATACTGCGAGGTTTCGCCCTCTTTTTTCACCAGCATCAGCTCAAACTCGGTGTGGGATCTTTGATAGATCTTATACTGAGCCCCGCTGGATTCAAGCCACTCTTCCAGATTTTCATTCGGTGGCATCGCTGCACTTTTCAGATTCCAAAATGAAAACCGCTGTGCCTCTGTCAAAAGCTGGAACTGCCAAAGGCTTTGCCCCACTCGGTGCTTCTTATGAGTGTCGATTAAAGTCGGTGCCAGCAGGGAAAATCTACGGCCAAGGTCCTGAGAGGCATTGCCACAAAGGATTTGCGCCGAGTCTGACGCCTTCAAGAAGGACTGATAACCATGCAAGCGCGTCTTTCCCGCACCAGCCGTGCTTTCCACATAGTATTCCACATCTCGTGCCACCAAAACCGTTTCTGGCAGGCGTTTCAGGGAACCCACGAACTCGCTGCGCAGCTCTGTCAGAAACTCAGGACGGCTGTCACAGGCCGGGGCTGTCGCGAACTGCGGAAGCAAGAGTTTGCCGGGGGCCGCGCCCTTAAAGGCGAAGGACGTCGTCGAAATCAGCACCAGAAGTAAAAAGCCAGATGTCTTCATTGTTTCCCCTTATTATGTCCAGTCTAGTATTCGGAAGAACTTTTTTAGGGCTTAATATTAAAGTGCAGGCCAGTCGTGCCGATATGAAGAGTGTCTCATTTTTCTACAAGGATGGTGGAAGCAACATGACGATGAAACATAGTGGCGCTCGAAAGTTACAGCAACTGACGAACTTCTATTCGTCTTTCGATCAACTCAATGGTGTGCATCCGTGGATGGACGCTGTTAAAGACGGATTTGTTTCCTACAAGGTTCGCGAACTTAACACTGGCAATGTCGCTTACTTTAACTTCATCCTCGCAAAAGAAATGGGATTGATTCCACCCGATCATCCTCATCAAATGAGTGACGACCTTCAGCAAAAACTTATCGAAACCTTTTCTTTGCAAATCATCAACGAATACGACGAACTGACTCACCGTCGCATTGATCCGGCCACCATCCGTCCTCATAAATATATGGCCACACGCTACCTGCAACTGCAACACAGCAACAAACAGGGAAAAACTTCCGGCGATGGGCGCGGCATCTGGAATGGAACGGTTTACCACCGCGGCACCACCTGGGATGTTTCCAGTCGTGGAACAGGCGTAACCTGCCTTGCCCCGGGTGCTGTTCAGGCCCAGAAGCCTCTAAAAACCGGTGGCACAGAGTTTGGCTATGGCTGTGGTCTGGCCGAAATTGACGAACTGTTAGGAGCCTCCATTCTGGCTGAAGTCATGCATTTGCAGGGTATCGGTACAGAACGCATGCTGTGTGTGATTGATCTGGGCAAAGGTTACGGCATCGGCGTTCGCGCCGCGCAGAACCTGATTCGTCCGGCTCACTTGTTCCTGTATCTGAAGCAGGAACGCTGGGACAATCTGAAAGCGGCCACCGACTATCTGATCGATCGTCAGGTGGACAATAAAGTTTGGAATATTAAAGCCAAGGGCACTGGCAAGTATGATGAAATGCTGAATGAAATCTCCAAGTCCTTCGGCGAATTCACAGCAATTCTGGATACGGATTATATTTTCGCATGGCTGGACTGGGACGGTGACAATGTTCTGGCTGATGCCGGCATCATCGACTACGGCAGTGTTCGTCAGTTCGGCATTCGTCATGACAAATACCGCTATGATGATGTGGAAAGATTCTCGACCAACCTGAACGAACAAAAACAAAAAGCCCGTCTGATCGTGCAGGTCTTTGCACAAATGGCGGATTATCTGAAAACCAAAAAGAAGAAGCCTTTGCGTGAATTCGCCCAGCATCCTGCGGTGCTGAACTTCAACAAGGCCTTCGATCAAAAACGGGCTGAGCGTCTGCTGTACCGCATGGGCTTTAACGAAACTCAACGCAATCATATTATGGCCAAAGAAGGTCTATTTGAACGCTTTGACAAAGAGTTTTCATTCTTTGAAAGAGCCAAAGTCAGCGGTAACACGGAAAAGGTCGCAGACGGCGTGAATCACCCGGCCCTTTACAATATGCGCACGATCATGAAGGAATATCCACGCTTCCTGATGGAAAGCCCCCTGCCGTTTGAAAAACGCTGGATGACAGAAAATAGTTTCTTTAAGACTGTACTGTCCGGCTTTGCCAAGTCCCGCGATGCCCGCATGGGCGAAAAGCAACGCCGCCATATCGAAGCTTTCCAAAGTATCTACCGTGAACTGGTGGAAACAGCCTCCGGCCGCAACAAGCCTGAACATATTTTAAAAGGCATCTGCGATCGCGCTGAAAAACTAAACTCTGACAAACGCATCACCGGAAATGCCTTGATTGAGATGGTTGAAGAAATCATCTCTGAAAAGAAAAAGGGCCTTCCGATGGAACAGATTCAAAAAATCGTAGATAAGCTGGTCTATGAACAAAACGGCATGCCGGAAATTCCGGTCAGTCGCTTCTACCGGGACCAACTGGCCACCCCAGCGGTGAAAATGGACCTTTATGCCAAGCTTTTAAGTCTGGTGGAAGAAAACAAAGAGTCCATCTAAAACCACGGACCCGGCAGCAATGCCCGGTCCTCAACCCCAGGGTTGTATTTTTGGCCCCCTCCGTTGAGTTCAGATCACGAAAGGATTAGAACGTCCCTGATTTAAAAAGGGGATGGAATGAATCCGGAACTGCTGATGCCTGCGGGCTCTCTTGAAAAACTAAAATACGCTTATAACTTTGGTGCCGACGCCGTCTATGTCGGGGTTCCCCTTTTCAGCCTTAGAGCCCGTGAAAATGAAATGACATTTGAAGACCTTGAAAAAGGAATCCAATTCGCGCGCGACAACGGAAAGCAGATCTACGTCACAGCCAATATTTTCGCACGCAATCTGAAGCTGAAATCCTTCCGTGAAAATTTCAAAAAGTGGGTCGATCTGAAACCAGACGCCTTTATCATGAGCGATCCGGGTCTGATGATGATTGCCAAAGAGGTCGATCCCGACGTCAATATTCACCTTAGCGTTCAATCCAACTGCATGAACTGGCAAAGTGTAAAATTCTGGCAGCAGCAGGGCGCCACACGCATCATCCTAAGCCGTGAATTGCGTCTGGAGGAAATCAAGGAAATCCATGAAAGGGTTCCCGATATCGAGTTGGAGGCATTCGTTCACGGCTCTATCTGCATTGCCTATTCCGGCCGCTGCCTGCTGTCGCACTATATGAGCTATCGCGATGCCAATCAGGGTGTTTGTGACAACAGCTGCCGTTACGGCTACAATATCTATAAAGCCGACGCCAGCAAGGAAGAGGAATTTTACCTGGAGGATCTGCGCAACAAAGGGCAGTTCTATCAGATTGATGAAGATGAAAACGGCACCTATATCATGAATGCCAAGGACCTGTGCGTGATTGAGCACCTGCGCGAGCTACGCGACGCGGGCGTCTGTTCTTTCAAGGTCGAAGGGCGCACCAAATCCGTTTACTACGCCGCCATGACTTCACGTATCTATCGCAAAGCCATCGACGACATGACGGCCGGAAAAGAATTCGATCGCAGTCTTTTGCTGGAGCTGGATAAGATTGCCAATCGCGGCTATCACAAAGGCTTTGTGGCAGGAAACCTAAGTCATCATTCTCAGGAATATCGCCATTCAACCTCCAGAAACTACAGTCAGAAATTTGCGGGCATTGTGCTGGGCGAATCCGAACAGCCGGGATATATTAAAATTGAAGCACGTCACAGATTGCGTCCCGGCGAAG
This sequence comes from Bdellovibrio bacteriovorus, assembly GCF_025558485.1. Lineage (GTDB taxonomy): Bacteria > Bdellovibrionota > Bdellovibrionia > Bdellovibrionales > Bdellovibrionaceae > Bdellovibrio > Bdellovibrio bacteriovorus_G. The sequence goes on along the minus strand of NZ_CP102930.1, from coordinate 2,829,085 downwards.
AAATTGAAGTCATTTCCCCCACCGGGATTCAGAAAGCCGTAGTGGGGAAAATTGTTAACGACAAACAGGAAAGCGTTGCTCAGGCCGGAGGCGGCGGGTTGATCTATCACCTTGAACTTCCCATCAAGCCACCAGTCAATTCCCTGGTCAGTCTGCTGGAAAAAGGCGGGTTCTAAAATAAGAATGCAACCTTACGGGCGCATTGCTTTTTCAAGCGGACTTCTTGGCGGCAATTTCGCCGTACTTGGTGTCGATCCCCATAATATGAGCGGTCAGCCAGGTTTTCAGGAATTGGAAGAACGCGGGCGTCAAGGTGCCGGTTTTTTCAAACTCTGCCTGATGCCCCTTAAGACGCTCGATCAAATCCCGGTGGATTTTTTTATGAACAGCCGCCTGCGAGTACGGCAATGTATCGAAGAACTTTTCCTCGTGATCAAAGTGAGTCACTGTCCATCCGGCCAGTTCGCGCACGATGGATGCCAGTTCTGTTTTAGTCGCCTTGTTTTCATTGCGTTCGTAGAGCTTGTTCATGATCTCAATGAGCTTTTTATGTTCATTGTCCATGGCATCCACGTGTGTTGTCAGACGGCTTTGATCCCACTTAAAGAATGTTTCAGACATTTTTCACCCCTTATCCGATGTGTTAAATATTTGTAACATCTAACTCATCGGAGGGGTGGATAGGTGGCTACATGACGGCCGTCATAAGGGTTCAATTTTTTCTTAGATCAGATAATTGGTCACGAACCCAGCGTCTTATAATGGGATACTCTTCGTCTTTCAACGTGTGATCTTTTTCCATCTCGACCCACTGGACCCGCAAACCGGCATCTTTCAGCTTATCGACACCATACTTGGTTTCTTCCAAAGGCAGGATGTCGTCCTGGTGACCATGAGTAAACAGCCAAGGGGTCTGTTTGGCTTCCAAAGACAGATTATTACGCCAGCGTGGATAGAAGTTGAAATAGCCACTGATACCAACGATACCGCCCAGTTGCTTTGGATAATTCAAGCCCACATCCGCGCTGATCAGACATCCTTGTGAAAATCCAAACAGGAAGATCTTTCGACTGTCCCAGCCCTGATTTTCCAGATCGTTCAGCAAATCAAAAAGCTTTTCGCGAATTTTCAGGACACCATTTCCCTGGAATGGCGGTTCACCATACCAGGTATAGCCATCCAAAAACTTTCTTGGGGCATTCAGTAAAAGATAATTCATCTCTGGCAGATTCATTTCTTCATCAAAAGAAAAGAACGGACGAATGCTGTCACCGCGACCATGCAGAACAATCATCAGAAAGTCTGACTTCTTTTTTGCGGGAATAAACTTGTGCTTAAATAGTGTCGTCGAAATCATAGCCCTGCCCTAGCAACTGCCTTAGTACAAAATAAAACCTGACGTGCTTTTGTCATCTGTTTATCGTCTGAAGAAAGTCCATCTTCCATTTCCAGACATTCACCCGTGGCAAAAGCTTTTCCGGCCAGACGAACCTGTCTTTCCGGGGCACGCAATGGATGAATGAACTGCTCTGCCTCGCGCACCACAGAGATCTCTTCAAAATTCACTGTCACATCGGGTTCAAGCCCCTTCATCTGCGGTGATCTGCCGGAAGGAAGATAGTAGAAACCCTTGGTTTCAAACAACGCGATCTTTTTGTTCTGAGACCAGTATTCACCTTCCTGGAAAGAGCCTTTTCCGAAAGTTCTTTCACCCACCAGCACCGCACGGTTCAAATCACGCAAGGCTCCGGCAACGATTTCCGAAGCACTGGCAGATGCCGCGTTGATCAACACCGCCATTGGCAGGTCGAAACGCTTTTCCTCGCCGCCATAGTAGTCCTCTGACTTTTTACTTGGGTCCAGATAACGAACTTCAAAGATTTTTTCATCCGGCCCGACGAACAGGCTCGCAATACAGGCAGCCTCTTCCATCTGGCCACCCGGATTGTCACGCAGATCCAGTAACAAACCACGCACATGTGACTTCTTCAAAATATCCAGGGACTCTTTCACTTTATCGCACGCGCCACGGGCAAATTTGTTAATTCCAACAACCGCAATTGGCTTGATACCGTCGATCACGCGAGTGGAAACCGTGGCGATGGTGATTTCCTGACGGCGCATACGGAACGTCAGCTCCTCCCCGTCTCGCAAAACACGAACTTTCGCAATTTCACCAACTTCGCCCTTTAAAAGTTCCGACACACGGGCCTGCAAAAGACCCTGAACCTCATGACCATTCACTGACAGCAAAACATCACCCTTTTGCAGGCCTGCCTGCTTGGCCGGACTGCCTTCCGTCAGCTTACGAATGACATACTTGCCGTGAGCAGTCCCCAGTGAAATCCCCAGACTGACAGAGCGACTGTCGGCTCTGGAAATCACTTCCTGAAACTGAGACACCGGCATGAAGTAAGTGTGAGGATCACGGAAAACAGAAATGAAACCATTCAATCCCAAGCCAACCATCATAGAGTGCTGAGATTCAGGGATATGATTGTCCTGCAAATCTTTCCAGACTTTCAGGAAAGAGATTTTCACAGCCTGATCCGTGTTTTCGGCAAAGAATTTCTGCCAAGGCTCCAACTGCTTTTTTTCTGAACTGGTGTCGGCAGACAAAGCTTCATGGAAAGGAACAAGCTGTCCATTCAACCCAAGGCTCAGATTGTAGCGATTGGCAATCGTCAGAATCGAATTGGCGCAAGCCAGGAAGTAGCGCTGGGAACTGCTGCAAGTCTGATCCTGCAAAAGGTCTTCAAGAGCTGCGGGACCCAGGCCTGTTTCAGCCCAGTAGTTTTCTGTGGATTTGACCTTCGAGGTCGCAGTACCGGAAGCCCGCCAAAGATAAAGGCCGGCCCCCAGAACCAATACAGAAAGTGACAATGTAAAGAACCTTGGTGAACTGAGCACTAAAAGCCTCCGACCCGACGGTTTTCCTAAAGCAACGGTCATGCCCACTCAGATCGAATTGGTTGCACTTCGGAGCTGTATTTTGGAACTTTTTTCCTGTTCGCCAAGGGCCTAAACAACGCCCCCGGCCTTGAGCTTTCCCAGGGGCTGTAATACCTTAAAATCACTATGATTATCGTAACAGGCGCAAATGGTTTTATTGGCAGTGTGATGGTGTGGGAACTCAACCAAAAAGGGTTCACCGATGTGATCGCCGTGGACTCTGTGGGATTGGACGAACGCAACCTGCTTCGCAAGCAAAAAATCTCTAAATTCCTGCTGAAGGATGAGCTATGGCCATTCCTTGAAACTGATGAAGCCAAAAAGAAAGTCACATGGATCATTCATATGGGGGCTTGCTCTTCCACTACAGAAACCAACAAAAACTTCCTTTGGGAAAACAACACTCACTACACCCAAAGAATCTTTGAATGGTGTGCAGAGCATGGCAAATCCATGATCTACGCCTCCAGTGCCGCGACTTACGGAGCTGGCGAACTGGGCTTTGACGACACCACTGATCCAGAACAACTTCGTCCGCTGAACTTGTACGGCGAATCCAAAGTTCTGTTCGACCGCTGGGCGGTGAAGCAGACGAAAACTCCGCCGCACTGGTATGGTTTAAAATTCTTCAATGTCTTTGGCCCGAATGAATACCATAAAGGCCCGATGTCCAGCGTGGCGTTCAAAGCTTACAATCAAATCAAAGACACAGGCGCTTTGGGACTGTTTAAATCCGCTGATCCAAAATACAAAGACGGCGAATTTATGCGCGACTTCGTGTATGTGAAAGACGTCACCGGCTGGATGGCCGAGCTGATGGATAAAAAACCTGCCAATGGTGTTTACAACATGGGCTTCGGCAAACCACGCACCTGGCTGGATCTGGCTGGTGGTGTGTTTAAGGCCATGGGCAAAGATATGAAAATCAACTGGCTGGAAATGCCGGAAAATATTCGCGGACAGTATCAGTACTTTACCGAGGCAAAAACCGACAAGTGGCTGGCAGCGGGCATGAGCCCGGCGAAATGGCCTTTGGAAAAAGCTGTTGCCGATTATGTTCAGAACTATCTGTCCAAAGAAGACAAAGACATTTAAGAGAGCGTAAATTCATGGAGACGGACTTTCTACCGCCACACTTAAGAAAATACGTCGTAGAACAACACTACGAAAAATACACGGCCATTGATCAGGCCGTCTGGCGCTATGTTTTGCGCCAGTTAAAAGCCTTCTTGTCCAAGCACGCTCACGAATGCTATGTGGAAGGTCTTGCAAAAACAGGAATCGACATCGAACGCATTCCGCGTATTGAGGACGTCAGTAAAAAGTTGCAGGATTTTGGCTGGAAAGCCCTGCCCGTCAGTGGATTCATTCCACCGGCAGCCTTTATGGAACTGCAATCCCTGGGGGTTCTGCCGATCGCCTCTGATATGCGCACTTTGGATCATTTGCTGTACACTCCCGCTCCGGACATTGTTCATGAGGCGGCAGGACATGCGCCGATTCTAATTCATCCGGAGTTTTCTGATTACCTGCGCAGATACGCACAGGTGGCCAAGAAAGCCATCATCAGCAAAGAGGATCTGGATCTTTACGAAGCCATCCGCGACCTGTCTGACATCAAGGAAAATCCGGCATCAACACCAGAACAGGTAAAAGCCGCGGAAGAGCATCTGGACAAAGTGGGAAAAAGTATTTCCCATATTTCTGAAGCCTCTGAGCTTTCCCGTATGAATTGGTGGACTGCGGAATACGGGCTGATCGGTGAATTGAACAATCCAAAAATCTTTGGTGCAGGTCTGCTTTCCAGTGTGGGTGAATCCAAGTGGTGCTTAAGTGCCAAGGTTCAAAAAATTCCTCTGACTGTGGATTGCATTAAGACCAGCTATGATATTACCGAGCCTCAGCCACAGTTGTTTGTGGCGACAGATTTCAAAAATCTGGTTCAGGTTCTGGATGAAATGGCCGACCAAATGGCCTTCCGTGTAGGCGGCCTTAAGGGTCTGCATAAAGCCATCCAGGCTGAATCCGTCAATACAGCAGAGTTTAATTCAGGTATTCAGGTTTCAGGGCAAATCATTGAAGCCATCACCGATTCCACGGGTGTTGCGGCCTACTTGCGGTTGCAAGGCCCGTCGCAGTTGTCCTATCAGGATAAAGAATTGTCAGGGCATGATAAAGCATATCACGCTCATGGATTTGGGACCCCTGTTGGCTTCCTGAAAGCTCAGCCGGGCAAGTGCCCGTCCACTTTCACCGATGCGGAATGGGCGTCCCTGAACGTCGCTCCGGGGAAAACCGTGCATTTGGAATATGCTTCCGGCGTGGTTGTCACAGGCGAAGTTCAATCCCGCTTGGTTCGTGATGGAAAAACAATTTTGTTAAGTCTGAAAAATGCTTCCGTAAAATTGCAGGATCGCATTTTGTTTGCTCCGGAATGGGGCACGTTTGATATGGCAGTCGGTTCCAGTGTGGTGTCTGTCTTTGGTGGTCCGGCGGACCGCGAAGCTTATGGCGAAACCACGGACTTTGTTGCCAAGCGCGTACCAGCTCCGAAATATTCTGAAACCGAATTAAAACGTCAGTCACTTTATGCCGCTTTAAGAAAAGCTCGCGAAGACAAACTTCAGGGCGAGACTTTGTCGTCCACCTTGGAAAAGCTTCTGACTGAACACAAAACAGTGGCTCCGCAGGATTGGTTGTTGTATTTGGAAGCTCTGGAGCTGGTATTGTCACGAGCTCCTCAGTCTTCACTGAAAACCCAGCTTGAAAAAGATCTGTCCCAGCTTGCATCTAAAGACGAAAAAACAAGCGGCTTGATCGCTGATGGTCTGGTACTGGCGGGAGCCCTTTAATGAAACGTCCTTTTGAAGTTCGCATTGTTCTGGTTCGCACAATCTATGAGCGCAATGTCGGCGCCACGTCCAGAGCCATGAGCAATATGGGTGCTGAAAAGTTGATCCTGATTGATCCCCAATGCGAACTGACCTATGAAGCTCAGCAGGCGGCCGCGACCGGACAAACAGGTTTACAGAACCGCACAGTGTACGGCTCTTGGGATGATTTTTTGGCTAAAGAACCCGAAAGCATCAAAGTGGCCTTCACCGCCCGCGATGGCAAAGGCCGCCAGGTGCGCGACATGGAAGAGGTCTTTCAGGATATCGCTTCAAAATCCCCGCAGTTTCAGGTGCAGAGCGAAGTTCCCTATGTATTGCATTTGATTTTTGGTCCCGAGGACTGGGGGCTTGCCGGAGAAGATCTGGAACACGCCAACTTCTGCGCCTGCATTCCGACCTTCGGCGAAAACTGGAGCCTGAATCTGGCCCAAGCCACACTGCTGGGCATGTTCGGCCTAAGACGCGCCTGGGGCGGAGATCGCACCAAGCTTGATGGCGGTAAGATTCGTAGAGCACCTCAAGGTATCGAGGGCATCAATCCCGAACAAACTTTGAAAATTTGGCTGGAAGAAATGGGTTTTGATCTGACCCGCCAAAGAAAGATCAATGTCTTCACAGTTCTGCGCCGTATGCTTTTGCAAAACACACCGACGAAGAAAGAACTGGTGATTTTAGAAACCGTTCTTCAGCAAAGCATTCGTAAACTGCGGGAATGGAAAGAGCTCCAAAAGCGCGACAACAATCAATAGGCCAATAGCCTAAGGGTGCTTGCACGAACGGATCTTCATCAGCTTTGAATCAAAGGTGAATTCAACAACTTCCTGAGACTTTAGCGCTTTCTGCATACAACGATAGTCGGCCCCCTTATCAACTTCCAAAGGGATTGATACTGTCGCCATTGTCACCAGATAGTTATTTTTCAGCGGATTTTTTTGCAGGGAAAGGACCTTGCCCGTAAAAGCAAAGTCCGCCATCACCATCAAAGGAAAAAGCAGCCACCATCCCATTAGGATGTCAGAAGCTCCTCGTTCAAACGATCTTCCTGTTCACGGATGGATCGCAGTTTTTTATCAAGCTTTTGCAGAGCTTGCGCCATGCTTTGCCCCAGATCATGAAGCTCGCTGATGCGGTTCATGGTTTCATCTTCCTGCCCTCCCACCAAACGCAGACTTTCCAGTTTGGCAGAGTTCAAGTCGATTTCCTTGGACAAGGATTCCAGCTTTTGATTGAGTTTTTTACGGTCTTCCACCAACGCCTTGGTCATTTCACGAATCTGATCGAGGTCCAGAACCTCCAACTGCCCGTGAGCAAAAGCGTCTTGTGAATCTTGTGATTTCTTTTCGGATTCATGGTCCTCACCCTGGAAAGCTTCCAGAAACAAAGACCATTCGTTTTTAAGGGATTTTACGATCGACCTACTACTGTCATCACCCATATAAATTAAAATACTCCTGCGCTCTTTGAGCGACTTGCGGATTCATCGGCCTTGGGAATTAAGAAGTAACAAAGGCCGTATCCCAGAATTGCGGCTCCAAATGTGACCAGCAAAAACAGAACAAATCCCGTTCTTACGATCCCCACCTCAATCTGGTATCGTTTAGATATTCTAGCACAGACTCCAAGAAGCTTTCTATCTAGAGCTTGGTCCAGTCTATCGACGCGGGGCAAACAGACCGCTAAGATCAAATAAAACAAGATTCCAGAACCAAACCAAAGAACCGCAATCAACCAAATGACGCGCAGTATCCAAGTTTCAATCCCCAAAGCATCGCCCAAACCCTTACAAACGCCAGCTAAAGCCCCTTTGTTAGAGCGAACCCAACGATAGTCTAGTTTCTGTGCTGTTTGTTCCATAGAGCCCCCGAAATTACCTTCCCCACTTACCAACGCAGCGCTTCTGCAAAAGTAAGCAGGTACCTTTTGGTTTTAGCATCTTTGTGGGGGTTGCACTATTAAAAGTACGGAAGGGTTTAAAAGGTTCCCGTGATCATGAAATCGTTACCGAAAGTCAGGTAATGGGGATTGTGAATCTGGATCTTATCCAGCATAGCGTTGATACGGATTGTCTCTGTCCACGAGCGGGAACCGCCAGATCCCATGATGATCGGCGCCTGAAACATATAAATGCGATTTACCAAGGCTTCTTTGATAAAGGAGCTGGCCGTAAAAGCCCCACCCTCAACCATCACAGAGCGAATACCTTGAGTATAAAGTTTGGCCAAAAGATCCTGTAAATCCAGGTCCCCACCGACACGGGTTTTCACATAAACAATCTGCGGTGCCTTTCCCAAAGACTGACGAAGCTCTTCGACCTTTTCCTGAAGTTCTTCAGCCACACACCAGAAAACATCCGCCGGATCATGCACATCCGCCAGCTTCAAGTGAGCAAATTTGGGAAGCAGCTCGGCCTCTGCATCGATGACGACCACCTTATTTTTTTTGCTGATCGTGGAATGGCGAATATTCAAGGAAGGGTTGTCGAATTCAATCGTGCCCTTTCCCACCAAAACAGCATCGTGGCAGCCGCGAACATAATGCACATATTCACGGGATTCAGGTCCGGTAATCCACTGACTTTCACCGGATTTTAAAGCCACCTGACCATCCAGACTGGAGGCCATCTTTAAAGACACAAAAACTTTTTTCTGACGGAAGTTCCAAAGAAAGGCTTCGCAAACCTCTTCAAGTGCCAGCTTCAAACGACCCTCCAGAACCGGATCGGCAGAGGAAAACACCTCTGCCTGGATGCCTGCCTGACGAAGAATCTCGGCCCCCTGCCCGGCCACTAAAGGGTTCGGATCGATCAAACCGAAGGTGACTTTTTTTAATGGCAGCTTGGCCATCATTTTTGCACAAGACGGGGTTTTTCCCTCATGCGCGCAAGGCTCCAGCGTCACAAAAGCGTGTGCCCCCTTAAGCTGTTCAGGTTTCAGGTCCTTCAGCGCATTCACTTCTGCATGAGGGCCGCCGTAAAATTCGTGATGCCCGGCCGACAGAAATCCGCCCTGAGCATCCAGAATCACAGCCCCCACCAAAGGGTTCGGACTGACCCGCGTCGCTCCTTTGTACGCCTCACTGATAGCCAGCCTCATGGCTTCTTCAGCCGAAAGCTTGGTACCCAGAGCCGGAACAGGAACGGAGCGAATCATATCCATAAATCACCTACGTCAAGTAACCGCGTTCACGCTGATCGCGCTCAATTGCATCAAACAAAGCCTGGAAGTTTCCGTCACCAAAACCATCATGGCCTTTACGCTGAATCAGTTCATAGAAGATCGGACCAAAAGTGTTCTTGGTGAAGATTTGCAGAAGATAACGGCCTTCTTTGTCACCATCCACAAGAATCGCATTCTTTTCCAGACGGGAAATATCTTCAGACACACCCGGCACACGTTCTGGGATCATTTCATAGTAAGCGTGCGGCGGAGGCGTCAGGAACTGAATGTCGCTGCTTTTCAATGATTCCAAAGAATAGTTGATATCGTTCGTCAGCAAAGCGATGTGCTGGATACCAGAACCTTTATATTCATCAAGATATTCCTGAATCTGGGATTTATCCTCTGTCGGCTCATTGATAGGTACAGAGAATTTACCGCAAGGGGATCTCATCGCGCGGGAAAGCAGACCTGTCTTGGAGCCACGAATATCGAAGAATTTAGCCTCATAGAAGCCAAATACGTCTTCGTAGAATCTTTGCCATTTGTCCATTTCACCCTTGGGCACATTGTTGGTGAAGTGATCCACAACTGTGAAACCCACTCCGACTGGAGCTTTGTCTTCCGGCTTCACCTGGAAGATTTCATTGTACAGTTTGTCGTGATTTTTCTGATCCATGAAGTAGATCAAAGAGTCGCCGATCCCGTAAATTGCCGGGAATGGTGTAGCCCCTTTTTGATGATCATTGCCTTCGTAAGGACGTGCTCCGCGAGCCACAGCCGTTTTGAAAGCATGTTCAGCATCAATCACACGGAAGCCTGTCGCACAAACGCACGGGCCATGAAGTTTGGCAAAGTCAGTGGCGAAAGTCTGAGGTTCGCAGTTCAAAATGAAATTGATATCACCTTGACGGAAAAGTTTGATGTTCTTGCCATGCACCTGACCTACTTCCTTGAAAGCGTAGCGCTTGAAAACTTGTTCAAAGAAATGTGCATCAGGGCCGGAATATTCGATGAAATCAACCCCGTTAAGGCCAACAGGATTTTGCTCTGTGATTTGAGCCATGAGTCCTCCATAGTTACTTATATGGTGCTGACAGTAGCCCTAATCCCACGCTTATTCAAGCATGATTAAACTTAGGAATATCAATCATTTAGATGTCTTTTATTACAGATGATCAATGTAACAGGATCATCTATGTGGGGGATGTTCATATTTTAAAAAACAACCGATACTAAACATATCGTGGTTTCCCGTATCGACTGTTGCCACTCAGAACATTTAATCAACAATAAGGAAAACCATGGAAAGAGCTCCGCAGAAAAAACTATCGCCCTGGTTCTATGTGGCGCTGGTTGTACAAACTCTTCTGATTATACTGGTGATCGGAATGTTGCGCGATCTGATGTGGATTCTTTAATAAGCCACATTGCTTGAAAACATAAACCCGTAACTGGAGTATTCAAATCTGGAGTTGGCTTCCTTCGGCACCGAAGCCATGTAGTATCCACCCAAAATCAGCTCACTTCGTCCACGTACAAAAGCAACCCCGGCAGAGCTTAAATGATTCGTGGCACTTTCCAGCGCTGAATAATTGTATCCGGCCATCGGTTGCCAGCTTTCAAAGCTCTTGTTTCTCCAGCCGATGGAATACATAAAGAACGCCTCATCCGTTTCCACTTTGCCATCGGAATCGTTCATTGAGGATTCGGACGAATAAGTCACGTCCACAAAGACATCATTCCCGGCCATCAGATTAAATCCGTTGGCAAAACGCAGATAATACGGAGACTCGTTAACAGGAGTAAAAGAATCCGTTTCCTCGTTCACCGTGTTCGGAGTCGCTGCATAGTGAACAGCCGTGTACTCTACGGACTTGGATTCAAGCATCACAGGAATAAACTGCGCCGAAAAACCCACCGTCCAATTGGCCATGGGCTTCACCTGCACACCCGGCAGAACAAAGACACCTTTCATTTTAGATTCTGTTTCTGCAAACACCGAAGCATACAGATTTCCGCCCGTGCGCACCTTGCTGTAAGTATGAGTCTTGGAATTTCCCAACTGCACCCCGGAAGAAATCCCCCAGGAAAAACTGTCACCATGGGAAGAACCAAAAGCCGCACCGACTTTCAAAAGCTGACTGTCCATACTGCTCAAAGAGGATGTGCTATACACACCATCCTGAGTGTCCACAAAGCCCCCCAGACTTAACATCATCGGGCTGGCCACAAACACGGCCACCGTCCCCATCGATGTCGGATAAATTCCCGCAGCCATCAGCGGTCGCACAGAATAATCACTGGGACTTAAGTCACTTTTTTCACTTTTCATTTCATGGCTGGTCAAGGCCGTTCCGCTGACGGACAGGGATAATTTATTGGTAGAACGAAACCCCAAACCCGCAGGATTGTACAAGGCATTTCCCGGTGAGGCCTCCATCGCGCCACCCACATTCCCCATAAAAGCCTCGCGGTGCCCCGCCGGCAATGGAAAATAAATCGCATGGGATACAGAGGAAAACACGGTCACAAGAACAGCAAATAACAAACGCATTACAAACCTTCAAACTGCTTATAGAACTGCAAAACCTTCGGATCGACAATGATAGAACGTGGATTCCAGCCAATCAAATGCAGACCTTCAGAACTGCGCAGGCGGCTGAGCGCCACATAAGCCTGTCCCGGTTCCCACAACTGGCTTAGGTCGCACCACAGATCATCCAGTGTGGCACCCTGACTTTTATGAATGGTGGTGGCATAAGCCAGGGTCAGAGGAAACTGTTCCACCTGCGCCATGACCATGCCTTCGGCATCCTGCAAGGCAAAAGACGACTTGGAAACCTGCACTTCACGTCCGCGTTCTTTACGCACGGTAATTTGGTCAGACGTGATATCACTGACAGTGCCGCGTGTTCCGTTCACCCAACGGCGCTGCGGATCGTTTTGCAGGAACATCACCTCACAGCCGATTTTCAGTATCAGCTTTTCCGCAATGGGAGAGGCTTTCTTCAGCATCTGAATGTGCCGTTCTGATCCGGTGTACACGGATTCGATAACGACTTCTTCCTCGTCGATTTCGTACAGCTTCTTTTCGTTGAACTTTTCCGCATTGATTTTGCGGGGGAACAGACGCGTCCCCGGATCGTCCTCGTCGTGCATCTGCACATGCTCATTTAAAAAATCGCGAACACGTTCTGTCACCTGCCCGTGACGAACATCACTGAGCACATCCAAAAACAAATTGTCGGAAACCCGCTGATTGTGGGAAAGGATTGTCACTTGAAAACCACTGGCTTCCCAAACACCGTTCAGAAAACACCAGTCCCGCGCCCCGCTTTGAGTCACCGGAGGTAACTGGGCAAAATCACCCACTGTGATGATTCGCATCCCACCCCAAGGTAATTTTGATTCACGCGCACGCTGAGCCAAAGCCTCGGCAATCATCAGGGCTTGGCCGGGAATCATGGAAATTTCATCGATAATTACGCCTTCAACTTTTCTTAGACGCGACATCAGGCGTTTGTCTTTGGCAGCACGTTCATAAGTGGCGTCGGCGCCACCTTCCATAATGCCCAGACCAAAGAAACTGTGAAAAGTGCGCCCCCCCAAAAGTACGGCCGCCGCACCTGTGCTGGCCAGAATCGGCATTTCCTTGGGATCAAGCTCGCGCATGAACTGGCGAATCAGAAAACTTTTTCCACTGCCGGCCCCGCCGGTCAGAAAGACGTTTTCTCCGGAGCGTAAAAGATCCAGAGCGGCGGATTGTTCAGGTGACAAATCAACAGAGGGGCTTGCCATGCAGAGAATTAACGAGAGAACTTACCGTAAAGGTTTCTGTCGTTTTGATAGTATTCACAAACTTCTCTTGGCGGGAAGTTGGGTCCACCGCCCTCAATACGGCAGCGTCTTTCCATATAGCGACGCTCCAGCAGTGACAAACGGATCGTGCTGTAATCCTTACTGAAGGACAATTGCACCTCACGACCATCGATCATGCAGGCACCGGGATCAAAATAGAAACCGACACTTTCCACCACACCCTTGCGGGTCACATAAGCCCATTTCAGGTTATTGATGGACGACTGGCACTGGGATGCCAGCAAGCTGTTGCCACGGGAATCTTTATACAAAAGCAAAGGTTTGTTACCTTCAAAGGTGAGCGTCAATTGACCGGAGCGGCCTTCAAAAGATCCGTGATAGACACCTTCCAGCTTTTTTGCACGAGCCAGATATTCATCAGGAACTTCGCCATTTTCAATCTGCACAGTTTTACACGCAGCCAAAGCCATCGTTGCCATAAGCAACATCAGAAAACGTTTCATCTTTCCCCCTTTATAAGTCTGGTTTACCTCTGGCCTCATGTCTTGCCAACTCCGTTCTTCTTAACGCCGTCGATCAAATGCTTCAAATGCCCCCATTTGCCGGGTACCATTGAAACTCGAAAAATTAACAAAGGATTGTTACTGATGATAAAGCTCCTGCTGCCCTCCTTGTTGACTCTGCCACTGATGGCCACTGCGGCACCCAAAACACCGGCTCCCAGCTCTGCAATTCCGGCAAAACGGGAATTCCCAATCAATACGGAGGTAAACCCCTGCGAGGATTTCCATCAGTACGTTTGCTCCAAAGCCGAAAGCTCTTTCAAGCTACGCGAAGATCGCAGCCGTCATCTGTTTGCCTTCAGCGATTCCCGAGAACGCCTGCTTGAAACCCAAATGAAATTCATGAAAGAGCTTCCCAAAAAGAAGAACCTGGACGCCCGCACCGAACAGGCGCGCGATTACTATATGGCCTGCATGAATTCCACAGCCAAGGCCAAGGCAGAAAAAGCCAATGTGAAAGCGGTTCTTGCTGAAGTCTCTAAAATCAAAACCGCTGAAGATCTTGTTGAATACGCCCATAACAACCTGCCTCAGGGCAAAGAGGGTCTGGTGCGTATCTGGGCATCCAATAATCTGGATGATCCGAAAAAGAACGACGCCATGATTCAGGCCAGCCTAATGGACCTGCCCGATCATAAATACTATGAACAAGATGCTCTGATGAAGGACTATGAAAATATTCTGGTGCGGTTCTTCCAAACAGTGGAACCGAAAATCAAAAAAGATGAGGCCACGGCACGCGCTCAGGCTCTGGTGAATTTGGAAAAAGATTTCGTCAAAATCTATCCGGTGACGGCAGTTCGTCACCAGCGCTGGAGCGAAAAGCGTATTGCCAGCCAAAAGGACACGGTAAAAAAATATCCGAACCTGAAACTGGATCTGCTTTTTAAAAATATCCCGGAAAATCTGCTTATCAGCGCCCCGGTCCCTGAGGCTTTGGAGTTCCTAAACGCAGAACTGCCGAAACGTCCTTTACAGGTCTGGAAGGATTTACTGCTGACCCGTTCTTTGCCGGACACCATGGATGATGGCTATCCAAAAATGTTCCAGGCCTTCTTTGATTTTGAGAAAAAATACTTCGGCGGTCCCGCAGTCCGCCCGGTTCGCCAGGAACGCTGCACCTCTGCTGTCAGTGGCATGTTTTCCAAAGAGCTGGATGCCGCTTTGATTGATCAGGTGTTTCCGAATTTTGACGAAAGCAAAGTCAACGAGGTTGCCAGCCGCATTCGCGCCAGCATTCTGCAAGGACTGGAAAAAAACAAATGGCTGTCCAAGGATGCCAGAAAAGAAGCCTTGGCAAAAATCCGAGTTGCGCGCCTGCAACTGGTGAAGCCCCACAACGATCGCGAATGGGATTTCCTGCCATTGAAGACCTATTCAAAGACAGATGCCATGAAGAACCGTACTTTGCGCCGTCAGGCCCGTTGGGAAAAGTCCATGCAGGAACTACGTGAACCCGCAAATCTGGATTCCTGGGCAATGAGCCCATTGACTGTGAATGCTTACTACAGTCCCAACGAAAACAAATTCGTTCTGCCAATTGGGATTTTGCAGTATCCGTTCTACGACAAAGACGGCTCTGTGATTGAAAATCTGGGGGCTGTCGGTGCAGTTGTGGGCCACGAACTGGGGCATGGTATTGATGACAGCGGTTCCAAATACGATTCTGAAGGCCGCCTGCGCCAGTGGATGACCACAAAAGACATCATGGAATTCAATCTGCGCGGTCAGAAAATGATTGATCAGTTCAATCAAATTGGCCATGACGGCAAACTGACTTTGGGCGAAAACGTCGCCGATCTGGTGGGTGTGACCTTTGCCTACAATGCCGCTTTCCCGGATGGAAAAGGCTCTGAAAAGGACAAAAAAGACTTCTTCGTGGCTTATGGTCGCCTGTGGTGCGAGGTGATTCGCCCGGACAATGCAGCCCTGCTGCGCAAGACAGATCCCCACGCCTCCGGTCCGGCCCGTATCAACGAACAGGTCAAACAACAACCGGCATTTGCGGAAACCTTCCAGTGCAAGCCCGGCGATAAAATGACTTTGCCTCCAAATGAACGAATTCAAATTTGGTAAATCAAGAATTCCCTCAGGATCGTTTCGTTTTGAAGCGATCCTTTTGAGAACTCTCAGAATATCCTGAGTTCCCATCGCATAACTCTTTACGATTCCTCAATGGACTCCGAAGAGTTTTTCATGACTGAACGTAATCTCCCGCTCTTTTCTTTTTGCTTTGCCTCACTTCTTCTATCCGCCTGTACTCTGGATCTTAAAAAAGAGGACGGCAGCACAGACCGCGACGCGGTGATTGAAGAAACTCTTTATTCCTGTCCGGAAAATTATGTCTATGTTCCATCTCCGGCGGGATCGCCTCCTCCCGGATTCTGCGTGGCTAAGTATGAAATGAAGGATGTTGGGTCTGTGGCCACATCCCAGGCTGGTGGCAGCCCTTGGGGCGGCATTAGTCGCGATGACGCTGCAGCCGCATGTCAGGCCTTGGGAGCCGACTATGATCTTATTTCCAATACCCAGTGGAATCAACTGGCGCAGAATCTGGCTTCCGTGTCGAGCAACTGGAGTTCGGGTGCAGTGACTTCAGGCGCATTGAACCGTGGTCATTTCAATGATGACTTCGGAGACTTGCTGGCTGCTGGTGGGGATGATCATCCCTGCTTCGGATTGGAGCCGAATCTGGATGCCGTGTGCAGCCCTGCTTTGTGGCATGAAAACCGGCGCACTCATCAACTTTCCACTGGGAAAGTGATCTGGGACTTTGCCGGGAACTCCTGGGAATGGACCAAGGATGACTATTCAGGTGGCGCAGCCTCTTCCAATGTTTATATTTCCGAACTGATCCCGCTGGCAGATTCTTTCACGACGCTGTTTGCCCCGCCGGTAAATCTGTCGTGCGCAGACCCTAACAGCAACGATTTCTGCGGACTGGGCTTTGCCTGGATCAGCAGTCCGGGCGGAGCTGTCGCCCGAGGCGGCAGTCTTTACAACGGCACACAAACCGGGATTTTCTCCACCGACCTGGACAACAGTGCGTCCTATACGGCGTACCATCTCGGCTTCCGTTGTGTCTCCGCGGCCACTCCTGTCCTGCCATCTGCTTCCAATTGACTTTCAGGGTCCTAAAACCCCTTAGGACCTAAATCTGCTACGCACCAATCCTGACTGGTTCTTGCTGTCTTTTGCGGCAAATGTTATGGTTAGAGTCTTGGCTCTGGAGCCGGAGGAAATCATGACAGTGAAATATGTCAATTTCGAATCAAAAACTGAAAACCCTCATTATGAAGGCGTTTACGACATCGGTCCCGCGGAACTTCTGAACAAGAAGAACGACGTGGTGATGATTGATGTGCGCCAGCCTGAAGAATATGTGGGTGAACTGGGTCATGTCGAAGGTTCCTCTTTGATGGTTTTGGACACTCTCCCTGAGCAACTGGGCACCCTGCCAAAGGATAAGACCGTGGTCTTTATCTGCCGCAGTGGAGGCCGCTCGGCTAAAGCCACTGCCTTTGCCAAGATGAACGGATTTGAAGAAGTGTTTAATATGCAAGGGGGCATGCTTCTTTGGAATGATCTCCAGCTCCCTACTGAAAGATAAGAAACGAAAATATGCCTGGAAAAGTATTTGTTAACAGAACTTTGAATTTGAAAAAGATCCGCTACATCGGCGTGGACATGGACCACACTCTGGTTCGCTACAACAGCGAAAACTTCGAGCGCCTGTCCCACACCACGATGATCGACAAGCTGGTCAAACGCGGTTATCCCGAAACTTTACGCAAGCTGGTTTTCGACTATAACTTCGCAATCCGCGGCTTGGTGATCGACCGTAAAATGGGAAATCTTCTGAAACTGAATCGCTACACAGCAATTCGCGCCAGCTATCATGGTTTGAAACCGCTGGATTTCAAAAGCCATCAGAAGCTTTACAAATCCACTTACATCGATCTGTCCAACTCGGACTATCTGGCCGTTGATACGTCTTTCTCTATTTCTTTGGCGAATCTGATCGCGCAAATTGTAGAGCTAAAAGACAACGACACAGCCAACAAGTATCCTGAATATGCGCAGATCGCCGATGACGTTCTGGATGCTTTGGATGAAGCTCACCGTGATGGTTCCCTGAAAGACGTGGTGAAACAGAATCTGGATCATTACATCATCAAGGATCCGTCCATCGTGGCAACTCTGGAAAAATTCCGCCGTCACGGGAAAAAGATCTTCGTTTTGACGAATTCTGACTTCCATTACACCAAGCTGCTCTTGGACTATGCGGTTCAGCCCTTCCTGAAAGAACATAAATCCTGGGCGGACCTGTTTGAATTTGTGATCACTTTCGCCTCCAAGCCAAAG
Organism: Bdellovibrio bacteriovorus; assembly: GCF_025558485.1. Classification (GTDB taxonomy): domain Bacteria; phylum Bdellovibrionota; class Bdellovibrionia; order Bdellovibrionales; family Bdellovibrionaceae; genus Bdellovibrio; species Bdellovibrio bacteriovorus_G. The sequence goes on along the minus strand of NZ_CP102930.1, from coordinate 2,811,334 downwards.
TTCTTCTATGAAAATCAGAAGTATCTGATTGTAAATCCGGTGGATGGTTCCATGACCAACATGGAAGGAAAGCTGACTCCGGGGATTTATCAGGGTGGTAATGCCAAGAAGTTCACGTCCGACCTGGGCCTTGACGGGGATGATATCCTTTACGTCGGGGATCATATCTACGGTGACATCCTTCGCTTGAAGAAGGACTGTAACTGGAGAACCGCCATGGTGATCGAAGAGCTGGATGTTGAAGTTGAAAACAACAGAAAGGCCGAACCGATCAATCAGGAAATCGAGACTCTGATGAAAAAGAAAGAGCCTCTGGAAGACGAACTGACAGACATCATGACCCGTAAGATTGAAAAGGAAGTCCCTGCCAACGAACCGCAGATTGAAACTTTGCAAAAAACAATCTCGGAAATCGATGCGCAGATCAGTCAGCTGATCAAAAAGCAACAGGCCATGTACAACGGCAACTGGGGCCAGTTGATGAGAGCCGGAAACGAAGAAAGTTACTTCGCCTACCAACTGGATCGCTATGCCTGCGTTTACATGCAGAAACTAAGCGACCTGCTGGATCTTTCCCCGCGCACTTACTTCAGGGCTCCGCGCCGTCCACTGGCGCACGAGATCTTCTAAACAAGCCTTCCAAGGCCATCCCGAAAGGATGGCCTTTTTTATTTCCTTTTTTCCAGAGTGCTCTTACCATCTGGTTATGAATACAAAATGGATTCTTGCCGTCATCACGCTGGCCATCGTGGCCCTGGGGTCTTATAAGGCCGGTCAAAGCTCTGTCGCACACTCTTCAAACAGCGAAGAAATCAAAAATCAAATTCGCGACGATCTGGTGACACTGACTCAAAAGGACTTTGAGGAATATCAAAATCTGAAGTCTCTGGAAGAACGCTACCAAAAGGCTGATGAAATTCTGGGAAAAATCGTCACGGTTTTTCTGGCTGATCTTGGCGTCAAGCTGGCTTTCAAATCCACCAGCCCCGCGCTGTTGGATGCCTCTTGCGCCATCCCGGCCGCTGCGACCTCTGTCGCGACAACGCCGCCAGCTCCCGCCACTCCACCTCTGTCACAGGGGACTCCCACCCCCACAGCGGCTCCGGCCACTGTCCCTGCCGGGAATGAATGGAAGGGTATGGAAAAAGCTCTTCTTGAAGTGCGCGATGAACATCAGGCATTCGAGGACCTGAAGAAAATGGAAATCAAGGATCTGTTTTCTTCTTTGCGCGAAAGCACTGCCGTTTCCACCAAAAATTCAGAATTTATTCTGGGTCTTTATGCTGGCGAGATCACATTCTTTGATCGCAAGAAGCATAAGTCCGACTGGCTTATTTCCTGGGACGTGCGACTGCGAAATCCCAATAAAGAAGACGCCTTCGCTCTGGTTATTCTGACCAGAAAAGACACTGGCAAAGTTATCAGTCGTTCACAGACGTCCAGCGGTCCGCTGCGCGACTATGTCACAGTTCCCGGCAGCAAGGCCCTGATCGTCAATATCCGCGCGGATGCGGCCTACATTCAGATCTATCCCTTGAATGGAAACAATCAGATCTGGGTGGGCAACGTCTATGAACAAGTCAAACTCGGCGAATACGCCATGGTCGGTCAGGTTCGCCTGACGAAGCAATAGCAATGAAAGCACTATCCTGCTTCCTTGCTTTAAGTTTTATTTCTTCTGCGGCTTTTGCACAAAGTCTGCCTGTCGGGCTTTACGAAGGCATGATGGCCAACACGGGCGTCGCCACCACCCGGTCCAAAGCGGCCTCTTATTATAATCCCAGCCTGCTAAGGCAGCGACAGGACAACGCCTTCAGCCTGAATGGAAACTCCATTGGTTCGATCAATTCCAAAAGTGACGGTTCAACGTTTTCATCTTCAATGGGTCTTGCGCCTTCTTACCTGAGCAACCTGGTGGTGGGAGACAGCCTTATTCATGAATTCTTTGTCGCTAACACTCTGCAAGGGCTGTTTGCGTGGCAATCAAACCAAGGCGAGAATTCCTTTGATGCCGAAGCTAACATCAACCGCATGGTCTCCGGCTATTCCATGGCGTTTAAATCCATCCCCTTTGCCATTCAGTTTTTGGCGCGCTATTCAGAGGTCAAAACCTTCGGCGTCAACGAAAGTGCTTACCCCTCTCAGGATATTTATGTCGTTTCCAGAACAAAATCAGAATATAAAAACCTAAATGTGGCTTTGGGGCTTTCGACTCATTTTCAGTTTGATCACTACACGTTGGGTGTGAACTTCAATTCGCGGGGCTGGTCTTTATATAACCACAATAAGGGATCTGCCAAAGTGTTCACCCATGGCTCCCCGAATCCCGGGGATTTCACCGTCACTGAAGATGATTCAGCACGATCCACAGTGACGAATGAAGAGGGAAAACTGCTGGTTGGACACGGGTTTAAAGTGGGACATCATGAGTTTCTAACCGACTCTGTTTTTGTCGAGGAATCCGGGAGCCTGAACAGTTACACCTTCTCGCAAAGTTTCGGTTATCGCTATGGCGCTTCAGACGGCCATCAGCTTCTTTGTGGCTTGTCTCACCGCTTCGGTGCTGACGTGGATTACTTTGGTCAGAATTTCAACACGTCCGTGGGATATTCCTGGAAAACGCGCGCCCTGCGCTCAGCCATTGGCTTTTATTATGGCCGGGAAAACACGACAATAGAAAGCTCCACCGTCGGCGTGGTCTTCGGCAGCGAATACGAATATTGATCACCAGCCAAGGGGTTCGCCATCACGGAAGAACCCTCCATTCGGGCCTCCTTTCGGCAAAGTTGCCGCCCACAGAATCCCCTTGATTCCCTGCTCAACAGAACGATCGGCGTTCGGTCCGCCCATATCCGTGCGCACCCAGCCCGGTGATACGGAATTGACACAAATGTCTTCACCCTGCACTTCAGAGGCAAACAAAGTCGTCACCATATTCAAGGCGGTTTTGGAAATACGATAAGCAGCCGAAGCATTCTGTTTTTCTGAAAGCTGTGCCATACTGCTGGAAACATTCACAATGCGTCCATAGCCTTCCTGCTTCATCAGCGGAAAGATCTTCTGCGTCAGCAGGAACGGTCCCATTGTGTTCGTCGCAAAAGACTTCTGCAAAGTGGCGGCTTTGGTTTTGAAAACAGAGGCATTGCCACCATCTTCGCTGTCGATCAGGATTCCGGCGTTATTCACCAGTACATCGACAAAGCCGTACTCGCGCTTGATCGTTTCAACAAAGTCGTTGATGCTTTTTTCCTGAGAAACATCCAGCTTCATAGGAACCACATCAAATCCCTTCATCATCAGACCATTCAAGGTCTTTTGAGCCTTATCAGGATTTCTCATCGCCATCAGAACTTTATAACCTCGTTGAGCCAGAGCTTCCGTTAAAGCCAGACCCAAGCCTCGATTTGCACCGGTAATGACAGCGATCTTTTTCACGCATGCTCCTATTGTGGACGTGGCACCGGCATTTCGGCCGCCGGGAACAATTCGTTCGTCACCCAGTTTCTTTGAACAATCACACACTCAGATGAAATCACACGCCATTTTTCCACCGGGAAACGGTACACGCTTTCCACCCAGCCCCAGCCATTCCAGTCAATAGTGCGACGATAGTGATAACCTCCGCTGCCATCACGCACAGAACGGGTTTCACGATGGAAAGTCAAAAGTGGATAATGAAGTTTCAACGTGCCTTCCGTAGTCAGCTTGGCCTGCGCCGGTTCGTCGAACACGCAGCCATAGTATCCATCAATGCTGCGCAAACGCCCCTGCAAGGTTTCTCCCGGCTGAACATCCCCGCGCACAGGCATGTAAAATTCAAAGAAATAATCTGACGGAGCGCCGTTCGGATAGTAACTGCGTGTATTCAGGGTCAACTTACCATTGAACTCAACAAAGCGAACGATCTGGCTGCCATCGGCAGTTTGCCAAGGCTGCTCCATCACGCTGCGAGCCTCAGCCGAGATGCCAGCGAAGAATCCCAATATAACCAACAAAGCTTTCATATCATTTCCCTTCGCTAACGCACGTTAGCCAGATAAAACAACCAGGCACCTTTAGCGGGGGCTGGCGTTGCGGTTTAGCAGGATGATGTAGTCTTTGCCGCCGGATTGCTCCATCATTCCTGAGTATTTATTTTCTTCAAACTTTTTGCGATAGGTCTTGCGCGCGATCTCGCGAACCATACAGCCCAAGTGCCCAGTGCCTGCCAAATCACGACCGGCATCCAGCTCACACAGCGGCAGGAAGCCTTCTTCCTGTTCGCGCGTCACCGGGAATTTCATCACTGAAAAACTGGTAACGTCGATGCCATGCTCTTCTTTCAAACGAAGAGCCGGACCCTTCTTCACAAGTTGCGAAGAATAAATATAAGGAACGATAGCGGCAACTCTCAAACCCTGAGCTTGCGCATTTTTAATGCCTTCAACAAAACGATCCATTTCATTTTGGACATCCAGACGCATATTAGAGGCAAAAAGCTCCACAAACGGAAGCTGGGGGTCCACAACAATCACGTCATACTTGGAACCCTGCTCCTGATTGGCTTCCATAAAACCTCTCCACAGTTCAAGATCCTCAATCTGATTTGGTGTCACACCCAGCATGACCACTGGAGCATTTTTGATCTCCATGCGCAGACGCTCATAAACGCCCTTACCCAGCTTTTCAGGAATATCGACCTGAGAAAATTTGATTTTCGGAATAGATTTTTCCTGAATCTGAAAGTTCATGGAAAAGAACACACCCAATGCAATAACAGCGACAGCGCCGACCCAGTATAAGTACTTCATGCCAGCGACCATCCTGCATTTCATAGGCCGAGTCCAGCGCCGCGCAACGCAGCAACCCCGGAGTTTTCCGGGAGAGCTTTTAAGAGCGAACGAACTCCAAAAGTTCCTTATAGTTCCGACTGTCTGCCAGACGCAGACTGCGAATATAGCGGGCTCGGGCCTCGCCATGTTCCCCCAAAGTTCCCATGTTCAGATTGCTGCCCCAAGTGAAACGTTCATGGCCCAAAGAAAACAGCAACACATCCGCCATCACCCGCGCCCAACGACCATTGCCGTTTGGAAACGGATGAATCCAAACCAGGCGATGATGAAAGCGGGCGGCGATTTCATCCATAGGATAAGTTTCATGCGTGATCTGATACTGAATATCACTGAGAAGCTTATTGATCTCTGCAGGAATCTGAAACCATTCAATACCGATGGACTTGTTGGAGGTACGATACGTGCCCGCCCATTTCCACACCAGACCAAACATCTCGCGATGCAATTCGCGCAGGAATTTTTCTGTCAGAACATTCTTTCTTTTACGACTGAAGGCCCATTGCTCTCCCCGTAAGATATTATCCTGCTCGACCGCGTTGAGTTCCTTCTGCGTCGAAATATAGGTCGGCACCAATCCCGCCAGTTCATTCGGATTCAGCGGCGTCGCCCCTGGTGGGTATTCAAGTTGAAAACTCATGGTTTCTTCCTCCACAGGCGGTTGTCGAGTTTGTTTTTCAGCTCTGTCGCAAGCTCGATAAAGTGCAGATCGGTTTCCGCCTTGCCCGCGCGCTGCTGTTCAAGTTCCATCGTATGCAGTGTCTTACCCAGAATTTTTTCCGCCGCCACTTTGGATTGCTCATCCACTAATTTTTCAAGGCTGTCTTTGGGAACCAGCGCATACACCAGTTCACACCCCATCGCATGAGCCGCTCGTTGCAAAGTCTCAAGCGTGACTTTTTTTTCAACTTCACGCTGTTCCAGCAAACTGACCCCGGACTGTTGAATGCCCATACGCTCTGCAAGCTGTTGCGAGGTCATTCCCAAAGATTCACGAATAGCCTTCACCCACCCTGATTTGGGGTTGATGACTGTGCGTGCAGATCGAAAAGACTTCAGCTTTTCATCCAAACTTCGTCGCTGTGTTTTGATCAGAGCTTTGTTTGTTCTCATGGTTTTTATTATATCTTATAATAGATTAAAAAGACATATATAGATCTACTATAGAATATCAAAAACATATTTAATCATCTATTATAAGATATATTAAATACTCAAAATCACCAAAAAGCCTTTTAATTTAAAGTATTTACTCGAAGAATATCTTATGTATGAACCAATAACCTTCAAAAATCATAGACTTACGTCAGTGCCCGGTTCGGGCTCCGAGGCTTTGTTTGGTTGATATCTGTTAGAATTATGCTAGGTTGCGACTATTACATAGGACTTGATCCCTTAAAAGACAGGTACCCAACTATATGAATGCGACTACGACGTTATCTTATTCTTATCTTATTATTGGTGCAGGCCGTGTCGCCCGACATTTCGCACACTATTTCCAACTTCTTAATTTAAACTTCACCACCTGGGACCGCAACCAGAGTGCTTCTGAATTTCAAGCCAAGGCCGCTGGCGCCACCCACATTCTGGTGGCCATCAGTGATTCCGCTTTAGAGGTTTTTTACAGCGAACACCTTAAAAACTTCGACGACAAGGTGCTGGTGCATTTTTCAGGGGCCCTTTACTTCAACGGGATGATTGCTGCTCATCCACTGATGACTTTCGGAACGGATCTTTATGATCTGAAAGTCTATCAACATATTCATTTCGCACTGACCGGATGTGATGAGCTGAGAGAAGCCCTGCCCGGACTGCCAAATTCTTTTTCCTCTGTCTTTGCTTTTGAAAAAGCCCGCTACCACGCCCTCTGTGTTCTTGGTGGAAACTTCACCACGCTGTTGATTGCCAAGATGCTCGAAGGCTTTGCCGAAATGAAAATACCTGTGAGTGCCGCCAGACCTTATGTCGAAAAAGTCATCGAAAATACTTTGGCAAATCCTGACGAGGCCTTCACCGGCCCGCTGGCAAGAAAAGATGCTGTGACAGTTGAAAAGAATCTGAATGCTTTGAACAACGATCCCTATCAGGCAATTTACAAAGCCTTTCTAGAAACACTCTGGCCCGAGTATCCGCGAAAGTGAGGCCAATATGAAAACCATCCTTGATTTCCACGATAAGAAAACTAAAAAACAAAAGATCTCCATGATCACCTGTTACGACTACTCTTTCGCGCGCATTCTGGCGGAAAGCGATGTGGACTGTCTGCTGGTCGGCGACTCTTTGGCGATGGTCATGCACGGGCACAAAACAACTCTGAATGCCTCGGTGGATATGATGGCACTGCATACAGAAGCCGTGGTTCGTGGCGCCGGAGAAAAGTTCGTTGTTGGCGATCTGCCCTTCCTAAGCTATCGCAAGGGACTGACTGCGAATATGAACTACGTTGAAAAAATCATGAAAGCCGGGGCGCACGCGGTCAAACTTGAAGGTGGCGCTGGCAATATCGAACTGGTTCGTCACCTTGTCGATTCCGGCGTGCCAGTGATGGCTCATCTGGGACTGACTCCGCAATCCGTAAATCAACTGGGCGGATTTAAAGTTCAGGGTCGCGATGAAAAGGCTCAAAAAGTCATCAAAGAACATGCTTTGCAATTGCAGGATGCCGGGGCTTTCTCTGTCGTGCTGGAATGCGTGCCTTCCAAGCTGGCGAAAGACATCACGGCTTCCCTTGAAATTCCCACCATTGGTATTGGCGCAGGACCTGACTGTGACGGACAAGTCCTTGTACTACAAGACATGCTGGGCATGAATCAGGGATTCAAACCGAAATTTGTAAAGACCTTCTTTAACGGATTCGATGCAATGAAGAATGCCTTTAACCAGTACCACAGGGAAGTCACTGATGGCTCCTTCCCAACTGAGAAAGAGAGCTACTCATGACCGTAGTTCTTAGATCTCCGCAGGAGTTTCACGCCTGGCGAAAGCAGCAAAAAGGCTCTGTGGGCTTTGTGCCCACGATGGGCGCTTTACATTCCGGGCATGAGGAACTGCTAAAGCAAGCCCGCAAGAACAATGATGTGGTGGTACTGTCCATCTTTGTGAACCCCACTCAGTTCAACGATACAAATGATCTGGATAAATATCCAAAAACATGGGAACAGGATCTGGCCATGGCAGAGGCCAACAACGTCGATGCCATTTTCTGCCCCCGCTACGATGACATGTACCCGGACAACTATCGCTATAAAGTTTCCGAAAACAGTTATTCCAATCTGCTCGATGGGGCGCACCGTCCGGGACATTTCGACGGGGTTTTGTCTGTCGTCATGAAACTATTTAATATCGTGGCCCCGACGCATGCCTATTTTGGAGAAAAGGACTTCCAGCAAATGACTCTGATTCAGGGTATGGTGGAAAGTTTCTTTATGGATCTGCAAATCGTGCCGGTTGCCACCGTTCGTGAAGAGGACGGCCTGGCAAAAAGTTCCCGCAATGTGCGCCTGACTTCGGCGGAACGTCTGAAGGCCCCGGCAATTTACAAGGCCATCAGTGAAAGCAAGACCGCTGAAGAGGCGGCTGAAAAACTCAATGCTCAAGGTTTTATCGTCGATTACGTAACGGATGTGGGAACCCGCCGCTTCGTTGCCGCCAGACTCGGGGATGTGAGGTTGATCGACAATGTCCAAATCTAAAGTTCTTTTTATGATGACGGGCTCTATCGCCTGTTACAAAGCCTGCCATGTGATTTCACGTCTTGTGCAAAACAACTGTGAAGTGCAGGTGGTGGCGTCGCCGTCAGCCTTGAAATTTGTTGGCAATGCCACTTTGGAAGGCCTGACCGGACGCCCTGTCGTTAGCGACATGTATGCCGCAGGCAACGTCATGGATCATATTCATCTGATGAGATGGGCAGATCTGATTCTGGTCGCACCGGCCACAGCCAATTTTCTGAATAAGGCTGCTCAGGGTGTGGGCGATGATCTGATTCAAACGCTGTTTCTGGCTCACGACTTTAAAAAGCCTTTCCTGATTGCTCCGGCCATGAACACCAGCATGTACCTGCACCCTGTGACACAGAAGTCCCTGACGGCTTTAAAAGAGATGGGGTTGCAAATTCTGGACACCGCTTCGGGTATTCTTGCTTGCGGGGAAGAAGGCTGGGGAAAACTGCTGGAGCCGGATTTGATTCTGAAGCTCACACTGGAAGCTCTTCATCAAAAGCCTGCAGCCGATGAACCCAAAGCTTCTGCGGCACCGAAGTCCTCTGCTCTTTCCAAGGTCAAAGTTCTGGTCACAGCCGGAGGCACTCAGGAACCTATCGACACCGTGCGCGTGATCAGCAATCTCAGCTCTGGCCGTACTGGCATTGCTTTGGCTGAATACATGACAGAGATGGGTTTTGACGTGACGCTGTTGCAGGCGCACGGCTCGCCGAAATCTGAACACGTTGGCCGCCGAGACCTTTTTGTCAGCTTCGCCACTTTGGATGAAAAGATAAAGCACTATCTTTCCACTGAAAGTTTCACACATGTGATTCATGCCGCCGCTGTCAGTGATTATTCCGTGGACACGATCGAGGTCAACGGACAGCAGTACAAGCCGTTTGAGGTGAAAAAAGTCAGCTCTGACGCGGACTCAATGCAGATCCATCTGAAGCGCAATCACAAGATCGTGGATCGCCTGAAGGATTATTCATTGAATAAGGACCTGAAGGTGATCGCCTTCAAACTGACCAGTCATGCCAGTCCCGAACAAAGAACGGCTGCTGTGGAAAAGCTTTTTGCCAATTCCAAGGCGGACTTTGTGGTTCACAATGACCTTAGTGAAATTGATATTGTTAAACGCACTCACAAGTTCACCCTGTACAATCATCAGGGATATGTCGCCTGCGACAATCTGGATCAACTGACCAGCGAACTGATTCGTGTTCTTATGCCAAAGGATAGTTTATGATTTTGTGTCTTGATGTGGGTAACACCCAAATCTATGCCGGACTTTTTGAACAGGACAAAATGGTCCTTTCGTTCCGCAAGAACTCCAAAAGCGGAGCTTCTTCAGATGAAACCGGCATCTTCCTGCGCACAGCCATTCGTGAAAACGGCTTTGATCCGGCTAAAATCAAGCAGATCGCGATCTGTAGTGTGGTTCCCGAAGTGATCTATTCTCTTCGCGGTGCCTGCATGAAGTATTTCAATATCAATCCGTTCATCCTGCAAGCCGGGGTTAAAACCGGTTTAAAGATTAAGTACCGTAACCCTCTGGAGGTCGGTGCAGACCGCATTGCCAACTCCATCGCAGCCACTCATCTGTACCCTGGAAAAAATCTGATTCTGGTGGATCTGGGCACCGCCACCACCTTCTGTGCCGTCACCAAGGAAAAGGACTATCTGGGTGGTTCCATTGTCGCCGGTCTGCGCCTTTGTATGGAGGCCCTGGAAAGCAAAACCGCCAAGCTGCCTTCTGTGGAAATTGTTTCCATGCACGAGGCACTGGGCCGATCCACGATCGAAAGCATTCAATCCGGTCTGTACTATGGCCACTTAGGGACCATCAAGGAACTGACGGAAAGAATCACCAAAGAATGTTTCCAGGGTGAAAAACCGATGGTCGTCGGTACTGGCGGCTTCTCGTATTTATTTGAAAAAGAAAAAGTTTTTGATGAAATTGTCCCTGACCTTGTGCTCAAGGGCATGCTGATCGCGCTTCAACATAACGCTTAAGGAATACTTATGAACATCTCAATGCTTAGAACCAAAATCCACCGTGCTACTGTGACTGGCGCTGATCTGAACTACGAAGGCTCTGTGAGTATCTGTCCGGATCTGATCAAAGCTTCAGGTTTACTGATTAACGAACGCGTGGATATCTACAATTGCAACAACGGTGCGCGCTTTTCAACCTACGTGATCAAAGGCAAAAAAGGCGAAATCTGCCTGAACGGAGCCGCCGCCCGCCATGTGCAAAAAGGCGATCTGGTGATCATCTGCTCTTACTGTGGAATGAGCCTTGAAGAAGGCAAGAAACACGAGCCCACTGTGGTTTTCGTCAACGGCAAAAACAAAGCTGTCGAAAAACGCAAAGAAGACCGCAAGAACAACAAATAGTATGGGTATCACGCTTTTACAATTGCAATCCGGCCACAAGGCCTTTGGTTCCAAAGTTCTTTTTGACGACGCCACGTTTGCCATCAACGAGGGTGAACATGTCGGCGTGATTGGTCCAAACGGCGCCGGCAAGTCCACACTTTTTAAAATTCTGGTCGATCAGGAACATCTTGATGAAGGACTGGTCACCAAGTCCCAACAACTGCGTCTGGGCTATCTGGAGCAGGAATCCGACTGGAACGTGGATCAAAAGGTGGAAGAATATCTGGAAAAGAACTGCCTTAAGCCCCTGTGGGAACTGAAGCAGTTCGGCCTGAAACTGGGACTGACCGAGGCGCACTTTCAATCCCACCTGAAACAGCTTAGTGGCGGCTATCGCATGCGCGTGAAGCTTTTATTCCTGATCGGACAGGAACCCAATCTGTTGTTGCTGGATGAACCGACGAACTTTTTGGATCTGGAAACCCTGCTGGTTCTGGAAAATTTTCTTCAGGAATTTAAGGGCGCATTTTTGTTAATCTCGCACGACCGCGAATTCCTTCGCCGTGTGACGGACCATATTTTGGAAGTGGAATCCGGCGATATTGTGAAATTCCCGGGCAGTCTGGATGACTACTTTGAACAAAAACAAATGCTGAATGAGATTTTGCAGAAACAAATCCTCAGCCAGCAGGCCAAACGTAAATCCATCATGGACTTTGTCACCCGCTTTGGCGCCAAGGCCACCAAAGCCCGTCAGGCACAAAGCCGACTAAAAGCTCTGGAAAAAATGGAAGTCATCGAAATGAAGGCGGCCCCAACCCACTCCCACATCCATATTCCTCCGGCCGTGCCGACAGGAAAGATGATTCTGGAAGTGGAACACGTCGATTGCGGTTACGGTGAAAAAGTAATCTTGAAGGATGTCTCTGTCCGCCTAGAGCGTGGAAATCACTTAGGTATTGTTGGACTCAATGGCGCCGGCAAGTCCACCTTGTTGAAGTCACTGGGGGAACAAATCCCCTTGGTCAATGGCTCTATCAAATGGGGGCATCAGGTCAGCTTTTCGTACTTTGCCCAGCACACGCCTGAGGCTTTGAATCCGGAACATTCTGTGTTGGAGGCCATGGCCTCTGCCGCACATAAGGAAGTCACGCAGCAGGATGTTCTGAACATCGCCGGAAGTTTATTGTTCTCTGGTGATAATGTTCACAAGAAAGTCAAAGTTCTTTCCGGTGGAGAAAAATCCCGCGTGGCCTTAGGACAGATTCTTTTGCAAAAATCCCCGCTGCTGTTGCTGGATGAACCAACGAATCATCTGGATTTTGACACTGTGGAGGCTTTGACCACGGCACTTGAAAGATATGAAGGCACCATCATCACAGTCAGTCACGACCGCGGCTTTATTGGACGTGTGGCCAACAAGATTCTGGAAGTAAATAACGGTAAACTGACTTTATATCCCGGCACTTACGACGAATATGTTTGGAGCTTGCAGAAAGGCTTCCTGGCCGAGCGTCAGGAAGAGGCTTTTAACCCGTCTCAAAGGGTTATTTCCGCAAAAGAGACAGAAAGTCCGAAATTCAACTACAAAGAAGAGCGTAAACGCATCGAAACGCAGATCAAGAGGGCCCAGAAGCTGATTGAGGACTGCGACAAGAAGATTGCCGATCTGACCAAAAAAAGAGATTCTTTAAATGAAACTTTGATGACGGCAGCCGGAGATAAAGCTGCAGGTCTGTCGAAAGAACTGCACGAGATCAGCGGCGCCATTGACGATCTGGAATCAACAATGTTGCAGGCCATGGAAGATCAGCAGAATTTTGAAGTCGAGCTGAAGGGCTTGATCGGTTAATTAAGGAGTTTGTTTTGAAACCAGTTTCCAAAATCATTTTTGTTGTTTTGATGCTGCAACTAGCAGGCTGTGCCAGCTACTTTAAGAAAAAAAGCTGCGAAGAGATCAACTGGTTTGAACACGGACAAAAAGTGGCCATGCGCGGTCAATGGCTGAATGCGGACACCACTTTAAACGAATGCCGCAAGGTCGAAGCAGACATTCAGGAATCCCAATTGGACCGTGGCTTTAAAAGCGGTGTGGAAAAATACTGCGTCGGTACCAACACTTATATACTGGGAAAAGGTGGTGATCTGTTTTCCCGTGATCTTTGTGAGGGGCCACAAATCAACGTGTTGATTTCCGAGCATCAAAAAGGCATCCGTGACTATTGCGCCAAATCCAACGGTTTTACGGCCGGGACTTCCGGAAAGCGCTATCAGAATGTCTGCCCGAAAGATCTTGAATCCGGTTTCCTGCCAGAATATCGCAAAGGCCGCCGCAAGTATGTGCAGTCTTTGATCGACAGCAAAGACAAACAGGTTCGCAGCATTGATATGGACATTGCAGCCAAAAGAAATTCTTTATCTTTTGCCAAGGGATCTTTGCACATGCTGGAATCCCAGAAAAACAATCTGGAATCTCAAAAGAATGCCGCTGTAAGTGCGAAACAACCTTATCTGGTGACACATTTCAGTGCCCAAATTCAGTCCGTGGACACAGATCTGTCCATGAAACGTTCGGAAGTGTCCAATCTGGAGGGCGATCTTAGAAATCTGGAATCCAGTCGCGATAAATTAAATCAGGAAATTAACAGTTATCGTGAAGAACTTCCCAGTCTGGAACATCCCTAGTTTGGAACACGGAACCATTCAATCGCGTCAACGTAGGCCTTCGGTTGATAGGCGTTGGCCTGCTCGCTCCAATGAACCTCACGCCAGCCAAGGCTTTTAAAGGATGTGCTTTCCACATCGCGTTTTTGAATGAATTCAAAAACGTTGGAAACCTGTTCCAGCTCGGTCTTTTTCATTAGCAATGATGGCAGATGGAACTGAACAAAAGCTGTTCCTTTGTTTTCCGCACCAAAACCTTCTGCGCCTTCTTTCAGATAGCGGCTGTAATGAATTTCTTTATCCAGATCGCAGTGATCCACAACCAGCAGCTTTTCAGTTTCGTCGGCATAATCCATCACATAGCTGAAGTTATAACCACCGCACTTTTCAACAATAGTGCGCGTGGATCTGATTTCACCAAAGGATTTTACCGGAATCGGATATTTGGACGGAAGCATCCAAAGATTTTCATCATCGCGCAGGGCAATTTGAACTTTTGGCTGAGCTTTGGCGATCTTCATAAAATGTTTTAAGACCGCCGATTTTTCCGTCAGATCACCATGTGCGATAAAAAGAATATCAAATGAGGCCTCGGCAAAAGCATCCTGAAAACCATTGCTGTGCAATTCATTGGTGAAGTTGGCAACAAAGACACGATGACTTTCCGAATCCTTGATCGCTTTCGTCTTGGAAACAAACATGTTCACATTTTTAATGGCTTCGGCCGCCTTCAGCAAGGTCGTGGTTCTTTCACCCACGAAAGCACCACCCACAATCGGCAGGGGCTCAGAATGCTCCGAACGCAACAAGGTTGGAATCATGCGATAGAAGTCAAAGCGTTCTTTCATGGAAAGACCACGGTAAGCATTCACCCAACTGGTCACCAATAACGGGCGCAGACTCATCTCCACCACTTGATCAGCCAAAATCTCGGTGGCTTCCTCTTTATCCTGACACAAACCAAAGTGTTCGGACTGCTTCCATGAAGAATCGCAATAGGCAGGAACGGACTTCAACACATAGGGCCACTTTACTTTGCGCAAAGCTGTCTTCAGATGAGTGTTTGGATCTCCAATATCCAGATCCCCCAAATCCAAATAGACCAGGAAGTCGGTAAAGACCTCTTCCATCAAAGCCTGCTGGGCAAAGAAGCCGTCGTTGCGCTCTCGATACCAGACTTTTGCCAGTGCTTTTTCCAAATGCCCCGGAGCAGCCAAAAGCTTTTCACCAATAAAGATATGATGACCGCGAACCTTAAACAGATAAGGACGGTCCTCCATAATGGTCAGCTGCACTTTTCTTTCAAAGGACTCGATGCTTTCCAACAGACGTTCAGTTTTCTGAATTCGATAGGTCAGATCCCGGCTTTGTTCGCTAAAGTATGTACTAAACGGAGTTTCCTTGTTCACGGCACAGCGATAGACTGTGTCCGTGCCCTTCACTCCCAGTCTGTCGATTCTTTCGACAACCTTGGATTCAATACAGAGCGGCCTTCTTGTCATCTGCACGACAAAAAGGCTAAGTAGGCCAAAACACAGGAAACTAAGGGTGGTCAACCAACGAGCAAGCATAGCAATCCGTACAGATTGCAAAGGCTGGGCCTCCGCTTTAGATCAACGACTGACATTCCTACCGTTCAATTCTATACGTGAACTGACCTCCACCGCCTGTAGAAATCTTTCATCATGCGAGACCACCAAAAGGGCTCCCCGATAATCCAACAAAGCGGTTTCCAAAACCTGCAAACTGTCCAGATCCAGATTGTTTGTGGGCTCGTCCAGAATCAGAAACTGTGCTGCCGGGTCTGACAGAAAGATCTTCGCCAAGGCCGCTTTCAATTTTTCGCCACCGCTAAGATCACGTACCTGCCGGTGCACCATCTCGCGCATAAACTGAAAACGCGCCAGTTGGTTGCGCACCTGAACCGGATCACGCTGTCCTTGTTCCAGAATATTTTCCAGCACAGACAATTCAGGATTTAACAGTGAATACTGCTGATCTAATAAACGCACCTGCACTTCGCCCAACCGACAAGTCCCTTCGCTGAAGCACACGGGCATCTGTCCCAACAAAGCTTTTATCAGGGAGCTCTTACCAGCACCATTTCGCCCAGACAAAGCCCAGCGCTGAGGCCCACGCATCGTCACAGTCAAAGGTTCCGACCAAAGGAAATTTTGATTTTCATAGCGCAGATTGAAATCCTGTAACTCGAAAATCAGTTTTCCCTCTGGAACGGCCGATGCCGTCAAGTCCAGCCCCAGACGGGTTTCAGATTTTTGACTCTGAATCAGACCCCCCAGTTCCTCTTTGGATTTTTCCACACGCTTTTCCTCACGCGCCTGAATCTTTCCGTGAGTTTCCTGAGCCCGTCGCTTCAGGCCTCCGACGATAATGCGCGGCAATCCACCTTTATCCGCCAGCGCCTGTCCAACGCGCATGCGCTTTTCCTGCGTGCGAAGCTTTTCCTGATGTTCTCTTTCCACCTTCTTTTTTTCGCGGCGGACGCGGTCTATTCTGTCCGCCAGCAGCTCACGCTCTGCGGATTTTTGTTCTTCATATTCCGAATAGGGTCCACCATAACTTTGCAACCCCTGGCTGGAAAGCTCCCAAATTCCGTCCACTTCCTCCAACAGCTCGCGGTCATGGCTGATCACCAACAAGGCGCCGGAATACCGACGGACAAAATCGCGAATCAACACCCGTGCTTCACGATCCAGATTGTTTGTTGGTTCATCCAAAATCAGAAGCCCCGCACCTTGAGATAACGTTTCAGCAATCCGCACACGTGTCCATTCGCCGCCACTGAGCTCTGTCACAGGTCGCTCCAACGGCACATCCTGCAGCAATGGCCCCCACAAAGCGGAATCCGCCAGCGGACTTTCCCACAAAGCCATCAGATACTCTGCCACCGTGCCTGATGGGCGGTCCTGTAATTGCGCCAGATACAGAACCTTGTGGTCCACCAGCAGATCCCCACTGGCAGGCCTTAAAATACCGGCGATAATTTTTGCCAGCGTGCTTTTACCCACCCCATTGGGGCCGACCAAAGCACAGCGACGGAAATTCCACGTAAATGAAATATCTGAAAAAAGCATTTCCCCACGAGGAAGCTCGTAGCTCAGGGACTTTGCAGTCACCTGAAATAATTGATTTTGCATATTAAAATATCCGTCCGTAGCCCTGAATGGGCCTAAGAATGTTCTTAGAAAAGGAGTAAAACGACGGATTAATTTCTCATAGACGTCGGGTTTAGCGCCCGACTTTCATAGACTACTACAAGTTTGTTGAAGTCACAAGCCCCCGAACCAAAGCCCCGAATATTGACTTAAGAAAGATTTATGAGAAGTTCATAGTGCTTGAAGATATTGATTTTCTGCCTCTTTTTATCATTTGTTTTGCACTTGCTGGCCCTGGGGACCTTAAGTCTTTCTACACCTTCTTCTCAGACTGAGATTGGCGAAGTGGTGGATCTGACCGTTGTCAGTCCAGCAGCGGCTCTTGCACCTGCAAGCAAAAGTCCGCCAACAAAAATCATTTCTGCGCAAGCCCCCGCGGCACCTTCAGCATCGGCCCCATCTGCCGACAGCCAGACAGAACAAACTTCCACAGCAGATTCTGCCGCTGCTGGATCAGAAAACTTCGGTGATGATTCCACCCCGGTTGTGGGCTGGAGCGAAATCACCCACCTTCCCAAAGTAAAACACGAAGTAAAAGCGCAGTATCCCGCCGAGGCAAAAAAAGCCGGGATCGATGGCCCGGTTCTGCTTGAAATCCTGATAGACCGCGAAGGCCAAGTGCGACAAGTCACGGTGATCAGCGGTCCCGGCCATGGTTTGAATGAATCCGCCGTGGCAGCACTAAAGAGCTTTGAATTTCAACCAGCTTTCAAAGGCAAGGAATCAGTTGCCGTTAAGATCCGTTACACCTATAGATTTAAGTTGGAAGTCAATTAAGTCTGTACGTCTAAAGGATACAACGTGAAATACTCTGTTCTTCTTGCCAGCCTGCTTATGACGGCTGTGGCCTCTGCCCAGGAATCCATTCCCAGTTTTGAAACCGTGGTTGAGGATGTTGTTTTTAACACCTCCGACAAAGTCATTATCGACGAAAAGACCATTAAAGAATCCCGTGCGCCAAATATCACCAGCTTGCTGTCCAGTCAGGCCAACGTCACTGTTGTCAGTACGGCTTTCCAACCCAACTCCATTTTTATCCGCGGCGGGGATTCCAGCCATGTGATGATCATCGTTGATGGTGTGCCTTTTTATGACGCCTCCACCATCCAGAGGACCTTCAATCTGAACTCTCTGGATATTAAATCCGTTCGTCGTATTGAAATCATCAAAGGCGGCCAAACAGTTCTTTACGGAGGACAGGCTCTAAGTGGCGTGATCAAGATCGACACCATTCCCCAGGAATTTAAAACCAAAACCGGCCTGCAGGTTCAGGCCGGAACTCAAAACTTCCGTGATGTGACTGCCGTCCACACAGAAGCGCTGGATGAAACCCATGCCTTCCTGATGCGCGGGCATGGTTCATGGAAAGACTCCAGATCACCCGTCGAGGATTCTGACAAAAGCTATGCGCAAAATAACTGGAACGGGGATGCCGCTTACGCATGGAAAGGATCTGTTGAAGGCCACGTGAAAGGCAGCTTCCTTCAGGATCTGAATAATTCCCCGGGCTCAGACCGCGCCTCCAACAGAATTTATGATACGGAAGGTTTTGAAACCTACACCCGTCAGTCTGCCGCATCCACTCATCTGAAGTTTAATGACATTGCGTGGGAACCACGCCTGGCCTTGAGCATGCAGAACAGCTTGCGCAAATACGACTGGCCTGCAACGACTCCGCCGGACGTGAATAATCCCACCGGCACAGAACAACGCTATGGCGCCAACCTGAAAACAGCGCGCGTGGACTTCACTCCACACAAAAGTGAACAGCTGTCCGTCAACGGGGGCTTAAGCTATATCTATGAAGACTTCGTTTACAGAAACAAAGGGACCGAAACCGTCAACAAGTTCAGCGAACAAAGAGGTCTGTTCCTAAAAACTGACTATACTTGGACACCGGGCTTTTCTTTGGCCGTCGGAGGCCGTCTGGAAAACTGGGACGACCAGGATCCGGTTTCCACTTATCAACTGGGTTTGACTCTGTTTGAAAAAACCAAATTGGAAGTCGCTTCCGGATATAAGATTCCATCTTTGTTCCAGCTCTTCTCATCTTATGGAAATCCGGATTTGAAAACAGAAAAGGCCATCCAGTACAGCCTGATGCAGGAATGGGCTATCTCCGAACAACAGAATCTGTCTGTGACCTTGTTCTATGCAGAGTTCACCGACTTGTTGCAGATCACAGGCACCTTCCCGACAATGAAATACAATAACGTTTCCAAATCCAAAACTCGTGGTGTGGACGTGACTTACACTCTACGCCCGGTTGAAAATGGAACCTTGATTGCCACCTATGGCTATCAGGAACCTCGCGACGTGGACAACGATCGTTGGCTGTTGCGTCGTCCATTGGTGAACGGAAGTTTGAAGTACCTTCACGCTCTGGACAAACACACAGGCTCCATCGAATTTATCGGTGCTGGCACTCGCACGGACACGGGCTTCCAATCTGCACCTACTGTAAATCCGGGTTATGTGATCACCAACGCGGCTTACTCCTACGCGTGGACTCCGGATCGCACGGTGTTCACACGCCTGAATAATTTGACCAACAATCGTTATCAAGAGACCTACAGTTACCTTGCAGACGGCTTCAACGCCTCTGTCGGTGCAGAGTTCTGGTTCTAGACCTAAGAACAGCGCAAGGGGTTCCCACATCCCTTGCGAACTTCCCGGAACAGGACCAAAACGTCAATTGACACAAACTGGTCTTACTTATCAGAGTGTTTTTCATTTACATTGAATCAATGAGATCCATTTTACTTGGGGCATTGGTATTCTCTCTCCACTCGGTTTGTGGTGCCGCTTCTGATACAGAAGCCGTTATGCCTATTGGCGCTCTTCCAAAAAATTCTTCCGTCACATTGAAGCCCGTGAATGAAAATACCCGCTACGTCAGCCCTCAATACGAAGGTGGCAGTGGTTTTTTGAAGAAAGTGGAAAACAACAGCCTTTATCAGGTCACTGAAATCAAAGGCACCGATGATTCCTCGGACAGCGCCGATCTTCAGGCTCTGGCGAAAAATTCAAGTTTAGTGGTTCAACAGGCAGACCTTACCACCGAATCCGCAACCTGTTCCGGTTCAGGCTCAACCACCAATTGCACCCTGAACACGGACGTTCCCGCTTACAAGACCGGCAGCTTCAATCTGATTGAATGGTTCCTGGGGCTGTTCGGTCTTGGCTCGCAAAAGTCCACGCCTCCTGTCAGCAAAGGAGTCGAGGTCAACGAGTCCGTCGCCATGGCCGATGCCATGACTGAAAAGATTGAGAAAACAAATAAAATGCTCAATCCAAAAAATGCAGAAAACTGTGATGAGAAAAACTTCCCCACAGCTCTGCAAAACGACAAGACTTTAAACTGCGGTCTGAAGCAAGCGTTGGAGGCTTTAAAGAAGAACAAAGACAAAGTTAAAAACGACGTCTTTATCTTCAACGACTTCTCCAACGGTGGCGTCATGGGAAAGATGTGGATTCTGAATGCCGACGGCTCTGTGGCTTCAGTACTGGATAAAAATCCTCTATGGGTTTCCCGTGGTGAAGGCGGCTTCGGTAACGGCAAAGGATCCTTGAAAACTCCCAATGGAGCCATCATGACAAAGGCCTACAATCCTCCGCGGGGTGGCAACATCCGCGATGGCATCGAGCTTGTGGGGCTGGAACCTGAAAATCAGGACATTCACAGTCGCGGCGTTTTGCTGCATGGCTGGGACCCTTATACACCGACACAAGGCTGTCTGGGAGTTGCTGGAACTCTGGACACCAGATCTCGTGGCAGAACCACACTGGGTGCTGCGCCCCCGTATCTGGATCAGCTGAAAAAAGGCGTCCTGAAGGATGGCGGCACCATGATCTATAATTTCACACCATCCAAAGTGAAGTCCTGTCAGGGCTCGTAAGCTGAGTCTCATACTGAGACATTTCCTCCACACTTAAACAAACGTTCATTTTCTTTTGCTTAGGCCTCAAAGGGTACGCTTAGTGCAATTACCCCTTGGCAAGAGATATGAAAAAAAACCGGTTCTCAACTTTATTAGTGATTTCAAGCTTCCTTGCCCTGATCGGGGCGGTGGCGGGCTGCTATTTCGATGCCGGTTTTGGTCACATGCTACAAAATGTACAGGCCAGCCCTTCCCCGGTTTCTCTGGAGCATAAAGAGGCCGCCGAGTTGTTTATTCAACTCAGTGAAAAGCATAATTTCTTTGCTGCCCGCTATAAAGGCTGCCATATCGAACGCAATGAAGTGCTGTGCAAGAGCTTCTATAAAGACAAAAGTGCTTCTGCGAAGAATAAAGACCTGCGCCTGAAGGCCGCGGATATTTCAAAGCTGGTTCGCCAGAAAAAATGGAATAAAATCACCAACACCAGCGCCACAGAAGGCATCAGAGCCATCGCGCGCCTTAGCCCGAAAGAACGCCAGCAGCTTTCCGAACAAATCACCAAAAAATCTGTCTGCGTGTCACCCCATGTGATTGCCGCTCTGGCCTTCAAGCTGGAGGAAAAGCTTCCAAACCAGAAAGTCCTGAATGAAACCCGCGCACTTTATTCCCGAGCGATGGACTGCGGTTCCGATCAGGAAATCAGCGAGCTTGGCCTGTATCGTGGAGGATTGCTGGAAGTCTGGCAAAATCAACCGGAAGCCGCGACCCGTTTCCTAAGAAAACTTTCTGATGTTTCCAAGGATGTCTCGCTGACTTCGCGCGCTCAGTTCTGGATCAATCACAGTGAGCGCGAACAGGGGAATGATGTTTCTGAAGGCGCAATGGAAGACCACTTTACCAATTTCCCGCTGAGCTATCATATTCTGACCGACTATGCGACGATGGAGGACGGACCTTATCAGAAGGTTTCCGAGCTTCGCGATCAACGCATACAAACACGAAGTTCTTTTGAAGATTTAAATGGCGCCATTCAACTGGTTGAACACTTCCTTGAACAACAAAAGGATGTGCTGGCGAAAAGAACACTGGAATTTATCGACTATGCAGAGCTGGCAGATGCTGAACCAGGGTTTCAGCTTTATGTGGCAACCCTTCTGGCGAAGTTTGAAGACATGAATCATCAGCGCTTCATGGTGCTAAGTCGTCTGTTCCAAAGACATCCAGAATATAAAACCCTGAAGAATCTTTCTTATTATTACCCGCTGGCATTTTCAGATCTGGTGATGAAACATCACCGCGATCAGGACCCATTCCTGCTGATTTCCCTGATGAGACAGGAAAGTTCTTTCAATCCCAATACCAAGAGCCCCGTGGGGGCTGCAGGACTGATGCAGTTAATGCCAGGCACAGCAAGCGATCTGCGCCGTCGTCCGGTTTCAGATAAAGAGCTTTTGGACCCGGCCACAAACATCCAACTGGGGGCACGTTATTTTGCTGCCTTGGTGAAAGAGTATAAGAATGATCACATGAAGGCACTGGCGTCCTACAATGCCGGTTCTGGAAATGTCAGAAAGTGGATGAAACGCTATCCGGTGGATAATCCCCTTTTATTTGTGGATCTGATTCCGTTTGATGAAACCCGTGAATATGTCGCCGGGATTTTAAGAAATCAGTACTGGTACTCGAAGCTTTATCCAGAGCTGGTTCTGCCAACTGAAATCGCCGGTCAGGTCTCTGCCCGAAGAGACAAATAAAAAAGGCACCCGATGGGTGCCTTTTCATTCAAGAAAAAATTCAGAACTTAACGGGCTTCAACAGAAGTGACTGTCAAACCATCCTGTCCCATTTCCAGATGCAGATACAAACGGAATGCACCTGTTGTACGATAACCCATGCTGGTGGATTCTCCACCCTCAGTGGAATACATAACATGACTTCTTAAAGACACATCCAGTTGCAGAACCAAACGGCCATCGCGCTTCAGTTGCTCCTGTTGTTGTGAGGTCATGAAATCCACAGAACGTACGTCAATAGCCACGTTCTTATCCAGTGGCATCAAACGATATGTTTGCCAGTTGGTATCCACCAGCAGAACTTCCGGAGCAGTCCCTTGAACAGAATAAACTTTGTCATCCAAACCAACCACCGTGTAGTTCAGGAATTGTTCGGAAGAAATGCTCTGCCAACCTTGATTCGTGCATTTCACAAAGTTAGGGCTCATGAAAATACGAGTCATGCCGTCGCCAAGATCCTGAGCCTGAACACCATCAAGGAAGAAACCTTTATTGTTCAAATCTTGATTGGCTTGGCAGTGTACAGACATGCCATCGAAAACTTTGCGTGTTTCAACTGCGTCAGCAAAAGCCCAACCTGCAGACAAAACAAGAGACAGGAATAAACTCGCAGAAACTTTAAACATAAACCCTCCGAAATTTTGATTGGCTTCTTCTACACCAAATCAGGGCAGATCGGGCAAGAAAAATCCAAAATTTTTACTCCCCCGTTTCGAGGGAAACACCGCGCCCTGTCCAGTTTTCCTGTGGCTCGCCACTAAAGACTTCAAAGATCCCTTTTCCCACCTTAAAGTTGTTGCTATATGGAACTTTTGGAAGCCAACCAGTACGTCCTATCTCTGATTAAAAGCCATCTGGCCGATATTCAAACCCGCAATCCGCAATTTTCGTTAAGATCCTTCGCCAAGAAGGTCGGCGTCAGCGCGTCCACCCTGTCCCAGGCGCTGCACGGCAAAAGGGTTATGAATAAATCCACCGTAAAAAAAGTTCTTACAGAGATTGCCCCTCAGGATGCCAAAGCCTGGGATTGTCTTGAGGCGTTCAAGGACTTCTACCCGGCCACAAAGACCCTACCGCAGGAAATCCTTTCTCAGCGTATTCCTGAAGATGAACTAATGTTCTTTAAAAAGTGGTACCATCTGGCCATGGTCACCTTCTTTGATTCAGCTCACTATGATGGAAGCGTGCAAAGCATTGCAGATTACTTTGGAATCTCTTTCACCGAAGCTCAGGAAGCTGTGGATCGCCTGAAAAGGTTAGGCATCGTTCAGGAACATCAGGAACGCCTGCGCAACACCGCTCAGTTCTATTTCACAGATCGCTCCCGTCTGGCAGAAAGTATTCACACCAGTAAAACGGAAGCATTAAAAAACGCTGTGCAAGTTCTGGAAAGCAACAAAGCCAAGGACACTTCTGATTTCAGCATGATGTTCACCGTGTTTGATCCAAGCCTGGTGCCGGAAGCCATTGAGTATATCGACAAAATGAAAAAAGGCTTCGCAAAAAGGTTCAAAGGCAAAGGCGATAAAAGCGCCGTTTATCAGCTCTCCATTCAACTGATGCCGTGCGGGGGCACACCCGCAAAGCTCAATACCTTGGAATAGATAAATAGTTTATAGTTTACAAAAATCCCCCGACGTCCTTATTCTTTCCCAAGGAGGACGATGGTGAGATTTATTGCTTTTATTCTGCTGGCGATGGCATGCGCTTCACCTGTGATGGCTGACTGGCGCGTGGGACTGCAAATTGGGTACAGCCCAAACTATCTGGTTAAGCTTTCCGGAACAGGTGTCAGCGGCGGAATGCCTTATTCTGCAAATTATGATCTGGAATACCAAAGCGCTGTCGAACTCGGTATTAATCTCTGGGATACCAGCCCACACGCCTGGGGTGTGATCTCCGGATTCCACTATGGCGCCGAACGTTCTGTCAGCAAAGCCACTATCAACGGAACCTCTGTTCCGGTTTCTTCAGATGCCTCCAAATATCAAACGCATTTCCTGTACGTGGGGGCTCACTATCGCTGGGAATCCTTCTATATTCCTATTGCAATAACCTATGGAATAACCAAGTTCACCACCGCCATGGGGGCCCAGTCTTTAGAGGTCAAAAATGGCATCGGCGCACTTCTGGGGCTGGGTTGGTTCTTTACAGATAATTTTGCCATTGAATACATCGGCAGATCCGCTGGCACGGAACTCAATGTCAGTACGGCTTCCTCCAAAGAAACCAGCAAGGGGATGATCAGCTCGGCACTGCTAAATCTGAAACTGTTCTTCTAGACCTTGGGCTGTCAACTCCGGGAATACGTTGTCCGATAAGGATACAATAGGAGTTTCTATGCGCAGCTCAATCTTTATCTCTCTGACAATTCTGTTGGCATCCAGCATAGCCACAGCCCGTTCTTTCACGCTGGCAAAGGGGTCAGGATATTCCGTAGAGCCTCTATACGGCTATGAGACAGTTTATCGCTCTTATCCTAAAGGCCATCTTGCCACCCGCACCATGTACGGTCTGCGCCTGACAGCGGGACAGGATATTCTTTCTGCCGAAGCAGAATACACACGCGCCTCGGACACTGAAACCTATTCCACTGCGCCGGAAAAAATCTATCATCAGGACGACAAATACAAACTGGGCATTCGTTCCACTTATCGCTTTAACAATTACTTCTTTTCAACCGGTCGCTTAGGCGCCCAGGCCACCCAGGGAAAAGAGGAAACAACTTCCGGTGGCGTGGTCACCACCAAGGATAAAGATCTGAAGTATGATCCCTATGCAGGTATCAATCTGGGTATTCGTTTGGGGGTGTTTTCTTTGAATGCCGGAACGACCATGGTGTTTAAGGACTACTCTGACATGTCCAAGAATGAATTCCAGCACACTCTGTCTTTCGGAGTGGGCTACTAAGAAAAAAGCCAGGGTTTTAAACCTTGGCTTGAACTTTTCCCAGCGGCTTTAACTTGCCAACTTTCCCCACCTTCGAAGGAAGCGGATGCTGAATTTTTTCGGCCATCCACGGATTGATCTCTATCAGCTTATCCAGATTCAAACCCGTCTTCACGCCCATACCATGGAACATGTACACGACATCTTCTGTCGCCACATTACCCGTGGCGCCCGGAGCATAGGGGCATCCGCCCAAACCGCCCAGACTGGTGTCAAAAACTGTGATGCCCACCTTGAACGCGGCAAGAATATTCGCCAAAGCCTGCCCGCGAGTGTCATGGAAATGACCTGCCAGTTTTTTCGCCGGGACGACTTTTTTCAACTTGCGGAAAAGTGATTCCACCTGCCCCACATCAGCCACACCAATGGTGTCGCCAATGGAAAGCTCATAAACGCCCAGCTTGTGCATACGTTGCGCAAGCTTTACCACTTTGGCCTCAGAAACCTTGCCCTCAAACGGACAGCCAAAGCATGTGGACAGATAACCGCGAACTTTGATTTTGTGCTTTTTCGCCAAAGCCATCACCGGCTCAAAACGTTTGAAGCTTTCATCAATCGAACAGTTGATATTTTTTAAAGAGAAAGATTCTGAACAAGCCGCGAAGATGGCGACTTCTTTCACTCCACTGGCGATGGCATCCATCATGCCACGCTCGTTGGGAACCAAAACAGAGAATTCTGTTTTCTTGGGAACTGCCCCGGACTTCACCAGCGCAAAGGCCTTTTGCACAACTTCCGCTGTCCCCGCCATCTGCGGAACCCAGGTCGGGGAAACAAACGCGCCGATTTCAACACGCTTTGTTCCCGCCACAATCAATCGTCTTGCGAATTCCGCCCGAGTATCGGCATCCAGAACAGTTTTTTCGTTCTGCAAACCATCTCTTAATCCCATTTCCACAATAACAACTGACTTTTTCATAGAGCTTACTTATCGGATACTGGTTTAATTTTCACAAGAGCTTTACCCAAAGCCACCTGTTCACCCACAGCACAGTTGATGCTGTCGATGGTGCCGGCAATCTCTGCCTTTAAAGTGTACTCCATTTTCATGGCTTCCATCACCAGAACCGGCTGCCCTGGCTCAATGGCCGCGCCCACGGCCACAAGAAGCTTGGTCACTTTCCCCGGCATAGGTGCCATCACCTGATCCGAGGATCCTCCCGCACCACCTTTTTTACGGGACTTTCGTCCGGTGGAGGTCTCTTGAGTGAAAACCCGGCCATTATAGTGAACCCACAAAGTGCCCTGAATCAGTTGGGCTTGCGCCTTGTGATCAACGCCGTCGATACGCACTTTCACTTCCATTAGATACCTCTCCAGTAAGATGCCCAAGGGGATGAGGATGTTGTGGCAACAGCATTCACCCCGCCACGCAACTGCAAAAGGGCCCCGGCAGCCACTGTTTTTTCGATGTCTGTCAATGCCGGCTCTTTCAAGGATTCACTGAAATAAGTTTCAATAAATCGGGTCGTCATTGTGCCCATGACAAATTCTTTGTGTGAAAGAATTTCGATCAAATACGGAATGTTCGTATGAACACCAAACACCACAGAATCCTTCAACACGCGGATCATTTTTTGAATTGCACGCGAACGGTTTTCGTCCCAGACAATCACTTTTGCGATCATCGGATCATAGAAAGGTGTGATCGTGTCGTTCGCATCAAAACCGTATTCATAACGACGGCCCGGGCCCTCCGGCCACTGCACATGGCCCAGAAGACCTGTGGACGGGACGCCCCCCAGGTATGGGTTTTCAGCATAGATACGACATTCGATAGAATGACCACGAGGAACTCGAATCTGTTTTGCATCGTGAACGTAATCCCCTTGCGCTGTCAGGATCTGCATTTTAACCAGATCCACACCCAGAACTTCTTCTGTCACCGGGTGTTCAACCTGCAAACGGGTGTTCACTTCCAGAAGATAAAATTCCCCGTCCTGCAAAAGGAACTCAACAGTTCCCGCCCCTTTGTATTTACCCAAGGTGGCAATCGCACATGCAGCTTCGCCCATGCGACGGCGCAATTCATCCGTCAAAGATGGGGACGTGGCTTCTTCGATGATCTTTTGGTGACGGCGCTGAACCGAACATTCACGGTCAAAGAAATGCTGAACATTTCCCGTGCTATCGCCAAAGACCTGGAATTCGATGTGTTTGGCACGATCCAGATATTTTTCCAAAAACACTTTCGGCGAACCAAAAGCCGACTGCGCCTCGCGCTGTGCGGATTCAATCAGTTCGTGTGCCTCGGCAGAGGACTTCAAAAGCTTCATCCCACGGCCACCACCACCAGCGGCGGCTTTTACGATCACCGGATAGCCGATCTTTTCAGCTTGGACGATCAAATGAGCCACGTCCTGGTTTTCGCCCTGATATCCCGGCACCAGCGGAAGACCCGCCTGCTTTGCCAGTTCCTTGCAATGAACCTTGTCACCCAAAGAACGAATCGCTTCTGGCGACGGACCGATAAAGGTCAAACCAGCCTTACCAACGGCCTCTGCAAAATCCGCGTTTTCAGACAGGAAACCAAAACCCGGATGAATCGCCTGTGCGCCGCCAGCCAAAGCTCCATTAATGTTGGCTTCGATATTCAGATAACTTTCGGCAGTGGGTGCCGGACCAATGCAGATGGTCTTTGTCGCCATTCTGTAAGCACGGGAATTGATGTCGGCTTCAGAGTGCAAAAGAACGGTTTCAATCCCCATTTCTTCGCAGGCCTTGATAATACGAACAGCCACTTCACCACGGTTGGCAATGGCAATACGAGTGAATTTTTTCATTAGGAAAGTCTCCATGCAGGTTCGCGTTTTTCAAGGAAGGATTTCAATCCCTCCTGCCCCTCGGGGCTTGCGCGACGTTCAGCGATCACAGTCGTCGTACGACTGCGCTGATCAGCCCAGCTTAAAGTGTCCAGATCATTTAAAAGTTTTTTGGTCTCACGAACAGCTTCCGGTCCGCACTGCATATAGTTATGCAAAACTTTCTGCAAAACAGTATGACCTTCACCCGCCACCACCACTTCAGTCACAAGACCGGCCTGGTGAGCCACATGAGCGTTAAACACCACCCCGGAAAGCATCAAAGGACGAACCTTTCCGGCCACAGCTTTTTTATTAACAAAAGCACTGATCACCGCGGGGGCAATCCCCAGCTTCACCTCACTAAAGCAGAACTGCGTATTGTCTTCAGCAATCACCTCATCACAAACCGCGACAAGCCCCAAAGCGCCGCCAAAGGCCGCACCGTGAATCATACCAATCACCGGCAGACTGCACTGGGCGATGGCTTCAAACATGCCGTAAAGTTTCAAAGAATCCTCACGGTTCTGGTCGAAAGAAAAATTCACCATCTCTTTCATCCAGTTCAAGTCCGCCCCGGCACAGAAGACTTTGCCTTCGCCTTGCAGAACCACTGCACGCAGATCCTTGCGAACCTCCAAATCCGTAAAGATCTGAGTCAGCTCCGCAATCATCTCGGGGTTGAAAGAGTTCCGAACTTCAGGCCTATGAAGCTTTACGTAGGCCACCTGATTCATTTCTGTGACAACAACAAAAGACATAATTACATCCTGAAGACGCCTTGGGACTTTTCACCCCAGGACTTGTTAAGACTTGCAGAAATCCCCAGCGCCAGAACCCGACGGGTGTCGGCCGGATCAATGATCCCGTCGTCCCACAAGCGTGCGGAGGAATAATAACAAGCACTTTCTTTTTCGTATTTTTCCAAAGTCGGGCGTTTGAATTCAGCCTGTTCTTCAACAGACATCGTTTGCTTTTTCGCCGCCATCTGATCCATTTTCACAGTCAGAAGCACGTTCGCCGCCTGTTCGCCACCCATCACGCTGATCTTGGCATTCGGCCACATCCACAACTGACGAGGCTGGAACGCACGACCGCACATCCCGTAATTTCCGGCACCGTAAGACCCACCGATCACCACTGTGAACTTAGGCACATGTGCATTGGAAACCGCCATCACCATTTTGGCTCCGTGCTTGGCGATCCCTTCGTTTTCGTATTTCTTACCGACCATGAAACCCGTGATATTTTGCAGGAAGATCAAAGGCACTTCGCGCTGTTCGCACAGCTCAATGAAATGAGCCGCCTTCAGGGAGCTTTCACTGAATAGCACCCCGTTGTTGGCGATAATACCCACAGGCATACCCCAGATATGGGCAAAGCCCGTCACCAAAGTTTTTCCGTACAAGGGCTTGAATTCATGGAATCTGGAGCCATCCACGATACGCGCAATCACCTCGCGCACATCAAACGGCACACGGCTGTCTTTCGGGATAATTCCGTAAAGTTCTTTTTGATCAAACAAAGGCTCTTCCACCGGAAGAGTTTTCAACTGCACAGCGCGCTTGTGATTCAAGTGCGCCACGATGGAACGTGTGATCTCAATCGCATGTTCATCGTCTTCCGCGAAGTGATCTGTCACACCGGATGTTTCACAGTGAACTTGTGCGCCACCCAGCTCTTGAGCGTCCACAACTTCTCCCGTTGCGGCTTTCACCAGCGGAGGTCCGCCCAGGAAAATCGTTCCGTTTTCTTTAACGATGACTGTTTCATCACTCATCGCCGGAACGTAAGCACCACCCGCCGTACAAGATCCCATCACCACCGCAATTTGCGGGATGTTGGCTGCTGACATGCGTGCTTGATTATAAAAAATTCTGCCAAAGTGATCGCGATCCGGGAATACATCCGCCTGCATGGGCAGGAAGGCGCCCCCGGAATCAACCAGGTAAATACATGGCAGACCGTTTTCAAAAGCAATTTCCTGCGCACGAAGATGCTTCTTCACGGTCATCGGGAAGTAAGTCCCACCCTTCACCGTCGCATCGTTGGCCACGATCACACATTCTGTTCCGTGGATCACACCGATCCCCGTCACCACGCCAGCACCCGGCGCCTGGCCTTCGTACATGTCCCAGGCCGCCAAAGTCGAGAACTCCAGGAAAGCAGTACCGCCATCGACCAGCGCTTCGATACGTTCGCGTGCTGTCATCTTGCCACGGGATTTGTGTTTCTTCGTGGCATCCTCGCCACCACCTTGTTTCACCAGGTTCACACGCTCACGCCACTCGTTGACGAAACCAAGCATCGCCTCGCGGTTGAGTTTGAAATCAGGGGAACTGGAATCAATTTGTGTCTCTAAAATTTCCATAGAACCTTGTGCTTATTCTTCCACGCCAGCACTGAGGGCCGGTGTGTGTTTAAAACTCATTTGCAAACGGAACTCTGCCACAGCCTGATCGTTGCTATCAAAGACCTTCAGCTCTGCATCGGCTTTGGATTCACGACGATCGCGAATTTCCGCCAGCACCACTTCGCGCGTGGTTTCAGGCAGCTCCATACGGATACGGCATTCATCACTGGTAACTTTGAAAAACTCAGATTCCAAACGGGAGATATGAATATCAAAAGTCCCCATCGGCGCATGACGAGCCCACAGAAGTTTCGCCGCCTCAATCGCCGCTGTCGTCAAAGCCCCTTCGTGCAAGGTTTTAACTTCATTCAAATTGCGAGTGCGCGCCGGAACTGCCATCTCCACTTGCGTGTCTGACAGCCGAGAGATTCTCAAACCCATCCCGGCAGAAAAAGGGCGAACAATATCAAGCGCATAACTCAAGGCAGCATGCGAGGCTTTAGGTGACACCTCTTCCAAAAGTGCTGCCAGGTCTGCGGCACTCAAACGAATGCCTCGATCTTCCAATTGGGACTTCAGTCCGTCCTTGGCATTTTGTAACTGCTGACGCAGGTTTTGCTCCAGCTCAATCCCCTTCGACATTAAGATTGTCAGCCATTGTTGGTTCATGAGATACCCTCTCTGTACGAGTGTTGAAAAAAACGGAATATCATGGTCGGATAAGGATGTCAGTTTTATCACACTGAGTAAACCGAGAGAGGACCCCTGAGATGAAGAAAATTGTAAGCCTGGTTATTTTCATTGCTGCCCTTGTTTGGACGTGGAATGTGATTCACACTTCCCAGGCTGTAGGATTCGAGACGCACTCCGGCATTCAGACTAAACTAGCAGACCTTATCACTCAGACCCTGACGACCAAAAGACCTCAAGCCAAAGACCTGGCGATCACTCGTTTATGGACCGAAACTTTGAGCGACAACAAGGTGCGTGCGGTTTTTGCCTACAAATTCACAGACATTGCTGAAGATGGCGAAGCCATGGAACAAATCATCGAGGGCGAAGCTGTTCTTTACCGTGATGTTTCCGATCAGGAAAACGTGGACAAATGGGTTCTTCAATCTGTGAAAACCACAAATGATATCATTGTTTTCACTGAAGGCTCCACTATTACTCCGGGCGAGGAAACTCCAGCAGAGGCGACTCCGGCTGCGACACCTGCACCGACTGCAACTCCGGCGAAATAATGCCTATCCCAACTCAGTTCCTTCAGATTGATGAAGAGGGTCATCCCCTGAGCCGCGAAGTTCGCATTCAGGACCCTCTGGCTGGGCAGGAAATCCTGCAAAATCTGAAGGTTCATGAAGGTGGCACACTGCTGTCCACCTTCGGCGGAACTCCTGTCATCGTTGAAGCCTTCGACGAACCTTATGTAGCTCTGCAAGTTGAATTAAAAAGTGACCACACCTGGGAAATCCAACTTCCGTTCGGTGTGCATTATTCCTTTGAACTGGAATCCCTGTCTTTGGACGAGTGGGATCGTTTTCACGGCTACTCTGCCAACAAAGTCCCGTTCGTCATGTCTCGCAAAGCCCAAGCCAGTTTCTTTAACCTGCTGGAAGGATTCGGTGACGACTTTATCGAGTTTAATGGCAAGACCTACGACATCCCAATGTACTGGCCTGCCGACAAAGCCGTGGAAAAAGAAACTTACTGGAGTCAGATCTACGAACAGGAAGCCAACCCCGGCTGGAATCTGGGTGAGCCTGCAGAAGCCCTGAAAGACATGCTTCCCCGACTGAAGATCGCCCGTTCTCGTGTGCTGGTTTTGGGTTGCGGTGAAGGCCACGATGCCGCCTTGTTTGCAGCCGCTGGCCACTTTGTGACGGCGGTGGATATTTCCCCGTTGGCACTGGAGCGTGCACGCAAGTTGTACGGTCACATGCCTAATTTGACTTTTGTGGAAGCCGACCTTTTCAAGCTGCCCGCAGACTTCGATCAGTCCTTCGACGTTGTCTTTGAACACACCTGCTATTGCGCGATCAATCCTGAGCGCCGCAAAGAACTGGTCAAAATCTGGAACCGCGTTCTGGCGCCAGGCGGCCATTTGATGGGCGTCTTCTTCGCCTTTGAAAAACGCAAGGGTCCGCCATACGGAGGAACCGAGTGGGAACTGCGCCAACGTCTGCGCAACTCCTACCACCCAATTTTCTGGGGCCGCTGGCAAAAATCAATCCCCCGCCGCCAAGGCAAAGAACTTTTCATCTACACAAAAAAAACCTAAAAGGTACCTGCTTACTTTTTCCGAAGCGCAACGTTAGATGCGATGCTTCGGAAAAAGTAAGCAGGTACCTTTTGGAGTGGTTATGCATATTGAGTTTACGCAGGCTGATGACAGTCATGTTGAGGATTTGGTGGAGTTGGTTAATTCCGCTTACCGTGGGGATAGTTCCAAGGTGGGGTGGACGACGGAGGCTGACTTATTGGATGGTCAGCGTGTTGATGCTCAAGGCATTCAAGCGCTGATCGACAAAGAAGAGTCCGTGATTTTGGTCGCTGAAGATGATGACACCGGAGATCTGCTTGGTTGTGTTCACGTCGAAAAGCAAGGTGCAAAAATGTATCTGGGCATGCTGACTGTGGCCCCCGAGTTGCAATCAAAAGGCCTCGGCAAGATGCTCCTGAGCGAAGCAGAAGCCCTTGCAGAATTCTGGGATTGTAATAACATTTTCATGACAGTGATTTCAATCCGCACAGAGCTGATCGCCTGGTACGCAAAGCACGGTTTCAAGGACACTAAAGAAACCAAACCTTTCCCGTACGGTGACGAACGCTTTGGCATTCCGAAAGTGGAAGGGTTGCAGTTCACTGTTCTGGAGAAAAAACTTTAAAAAGAATGCAAAGCCTCTCACTGACGAGAGGCTTCCTTAAGGAGCCACTATGATCAAGGGATTGATCCTCGTTCTGTCTCTGTTCGTCTCTTCCGTTGCCTTTTCCACTGAAGAAAAAAATGAGATCCCGGATGACAAAGATGTCCACACGCAGTTTGGAACCTGCCACCAGGAATTCCTGCCTGCGAACTTCAATCTTTTTGTCTGGAATATCAAAAAAGCCGAAGCCCGCGATTCCTGGGCCCGGGACTTTGAATTCTTCGTCCCGAAATCCGATATTGTTCTGATTCAGGAGGGCATGATTGATTCCTATATGCCGAAGGTTCTGGAACGCCAGAAAAACTTCTGCTGGGATTTCGTCACCAGTTTCATTGAAAAAGACGGCGATCAAACCGGCGTGGTCAGCGGTTCTTACGCAGGTCCGATGATGGTTCACTTCCTGCGCAGCCCGGGCCGTGAGCCGGTGATCAAAACCCCAAAAATGGTGCTGGTCAGCGAATACGCGCTAGCCAATAGCACCGAAACCCTGTGGGTGGCCAATATCCACGGTCTGAACTTTGTAACCGACCGCCTGAACCGCGAACAGATCGAACAAGTCGCCCAGTTCCTGAAAAAGCATCAGGGCCCGCTGATCTTTGCCGGGGACTTTAATTCCTGGAACAAGAACCGCCTAACCTACCTGAACGAAATTTTAGGCCGCCTGCAAATGCATAAACTGGCATTTGCCAATGATAACCGCAGGTTCAAGCTGGATCACATCTACGTCCGTGGCTTGGAACCGGTTTCCACCAAGCTCCACAACGACATCGACAGCTCTGATCACAAGCCACTTTCCGCGGTTTTCCGACTGAAATAGTTCCCGCCAATTCCACCGAACAGAGGTGCTAAATCCCCTGTTCGGTGATGATTCATTTTCTGTATAATAAGTTCTTTTCTATGTATTAAAAATTCTCTCGGTTTCAGCGCATATTCTTCCTCATCAGGGGAGGTATAAATGTCTTTGAAAACTGCATTCACAGCGCTTTTGGGGCTTATGGTTTCCTCTGCGGCTTTGGCAGATCAGATGGGGCCGAACGGCGACAAGTTCTACGAAGAAGCCGCTCACTACGAACATGCCTGCCAGGTCACACCTTGTAAATCCGGCTATTCCAACCAAGTAGTGTACAGCCAAAAACAAAGATTGAACAAATTGTCCGAAGACACTCGCGCGGCTTTGAAAGCTGTCGCCGTGGATCAGGCGCAAGTTTGGGGCGACACTATTTTGGAAGGTGACTACCACGCTGCGGGCCGCACTCGTTTGGACGAGGTTCTGGCGTTCTATAAAAACTCCCGCCTGATCGGTTACAAAATTAAGTACTCCGAAAAAGCCTGGTATGTTGGCGATTGCAGCTTCAACGGCAAACGCGAGTCTTTAAAGGGTTGTAAAGAAGGCCGTATTATCGAAGGCAGCTATGTTTCCGCTGACTATCAGACCTACTTCAGTGATGAGGAACGTTACGCAGAGTTTTCTTTTATCAACGAATAAGTTCTAAGCTATAGTCGCCCCCATGGCGATAGTAATTGAAACTACAGAACTTTCCCGGGTCTATCAGACCTATCAAAAGCCCGAAGGATTTATCAACTCCCTAAAGGGCTTCGTCAACCGCAAGCACATCTCTAAGGTGGCGCTGGATAAAACCACCCTGCAAATCGAGTCCGGCCAGATTGTCGGGCTTGTCGGAGCCAACGGCGCAGGCAAAACCACCTTACTGAAAATGCTTTCCGGCCTGGTCACTCCGACCAGCGGTGATGCACGCGTTCTGGGATACAGACCCTGGGAAAGAAAAAACGAATTCCTTCGCCAGATCAGCATTCTGCTGGGGCAGAAAAATCAGCTCTGGTGGGATATTTCCCCGGCGGACTCTTATTCCTTGCTGGCGCGTATCTATGATCTGGATCCCCAACAAGCCCGCAAGCGCGTGGACCATCTGGCGGAAATGCTTCAATGCACGCACGTGCTGCACACGCAACTGCGTCGCTTAAGTTTGGGAGAGCGCATGAAGATGGAAATCATCGGCGCTCTTTTACATGAACCTAAAGTTCTGTTTCTGGATGAGCCGACCATCGGCTTGGACATTGTGGCTCAGGAAACCATTCGTGAGTTTCTGGATCAGTATGTGAAAGAAAAAGAACCCACCGTGATCCTGACCAGCCACTATATGGACGACATCGCCAAACTTGCTGACAAATTACTTTTAATCAGCAAAGGCAACATCGTCTATCAGGGCACCGTCCCGGAATTCGTCGCTAAATCAAACACTGAACTGGCTGAAAATGAAGAGGTCGATTTTGAAGATGTCATTCGCCGCTTTTTGGAAACGGAATCTCGCGTTCGCTAAGCTCGCGATCCAGTCCAATCTTGAATATCGTCTGAATTATTTTGTCGATGCCGTTGTTCAGCCCTCGCTGACCACGGGTATTGAGATGCTACTGTGGTTTGCCGTATTCAAAGGCGCCGGGGCGACAGAAATCGCCGGATTCGGGCGAGAGTATTATCTGGCCTATGCTTTGTGGGCCGCCTTCTTTGCGCGCATTTGCACAAGCTGGATGTACGAGTATCGTATGATTCAGGAGATTGACTCCGGCTCAGTCAATAGTCTGCTGGTCCGCCCGATGACCTTCTATGAATACTATTTCTCGCAGTTGATGGGCTACAAGCTGGTCACTACAGGGGTGTCCATGCTGATTCCTTTTGCCGCGATTCTGGTTTTCGATCTGCCGACCAAATTTGAACGTCTGCCATTGGCTTTTGCACTGGAATTCTATTATCTGGTGCTGGTGCATTCGATCAGCTTTGTGATCGCCGCCGGGGCCTTTTATCTGAACAAGGTTTACGCCATCACCGGAGCCAAAAATCTGGCTTTGTGGCTGATGACAGGTGAGCTGTTCCCGCTGGATCTGATGCCAGAGCCTTTGAAATCCATCATGGTTGCTCTGCCATTTAGTGCCGGTGTTTATGTGCCTGTCGGCTATCTGACAGGGCGACTGGAGGTGGCTTCGATCTGGCAGGCTTTTGCCTCTGTCACCATGGGAATCGTTGTTGTGAATATGCTGGGTGTCTGGTTGTGGCGCAAAGGTGTCAATGTTTATACCGGAACAGGGGCTTAACATGAAGACGCTGAAAAAGTATCTTTCTTTGTACGGCGCTCTTTTCCGTACCAGCTTCATCGCAGATCTTGAATACCGTGTGAACTTTGTCACTCGCATTGCCACGGATATTTTCTGGTATCTGGCTCAGATTATGACTTTTGAAGTCCTGTTCCGCCACACACCCAAGATCGGGGACTGGAATCTGGAACAAATGCGCGTCTTTCTGGGCGTCGTGTTTGTGGTCGATGGACTTTACATGATCATTCTGTCAGAGAATCTGGATCAGTTTTCAGAAAAAGTCCGCAAGGGTGACCTGGATCTGCTTTTGGCAAAACCTATCAACTCGCAATTTATGATTTCGCTGCAAAAGGCCTCTACGGCAATGATTGGAAATCTTTTGATCGCCAGCAGTTGGTTCATTTACAGCATTGTCCAGCTTTCAAACTTTGAATGGCTGCGTCTATTGTGGTTGATTGTCCTGATTCCGTGCGGACTTGTGGCTCTGTACGCGATGCGATTCTTTATGGCCTCCACGGCTGTGATATTTGCCCGGTCAGAAAACTTGCAGTTTATCTGGTATCAGATT
Source organism: Bdellovibrio bacteriovorus (assembly GCF_025558485.1). Lineage (GTDB taxonomy): Bacteria > Bdellovibrionota > Bdellovibrionia > Bdellovibrionales > Bdellovibrionaceae > Bdellovibrio > Bdellovibrio bacteriovorus_G. Next base: position 2,774,199 of record NZ_CP102930.1, on the reverse strand, counting down.
TATCGTCTGGGGATGCGCCCGGATTCCATTTACGTTCCTTGGTTTAAATGGATGCTGCTGACCGCCCTGCCTGTTGGGGTGATTGCCAGCGTTCCTGCCCGCGCCCTGCTGGAACCACCGGATCTGGCCCTGTTTGCATGGGTTGTGGCGCTGTCGGGTATTTTGATTTATTTAACAAACAAGTTCTGGAAATTTGCCCTGCGCTTTTATTCCAGTGCAAGTTCCTAAAGAAAGGCTTTCGATATGATTAAAATTTACGGATCTCCACTTTCAAGTGCTGGTCGCTGTTACTGGATGATGGAAGAATTAGGACTTCCCTATGAACAAGTTCCATTGAACATGCGCGAAAAGCAGCACAAGTCCGAGGAATATCTAAAGATCAATCCTAACGGAAAAGTGCCTGCAATCGTGGATGGTGAATATGTGCTGTGGGAATCCATGGCGATCACCAACTATCTGGCGAAAAAACACAACAGCCCGATGGCCGCACAAAATGCGGAAGAAGAAGGGCAAATACTGCAATGGAGCTTCTGGTCTTTGGTGGACCTGCAAAAACCAGCTGTGGACTGGTTGATTCAAGCCATGTTCGTTCCGGCAGAACATAGAAATCCCAATATCATTGCTGACGCCCAGAATGTCCTGCCTCGTTATCTGCAAGTTCTGGAAAAGGGACTGACCGGAAAAAATTATCTGGTTGGAAATCGCTTTACCGTGGCTGATATCAATGTCGCTTCTGTTATCGGCATTTTGCATGCTTTGCAGTTTGATCTGTCAAACTATCCAAACATCACAAAATGGAGCCAAACCTGCCACAGTCGTCCGGCAGGCCAAAAAGTCCAGGCGATGAGATCCAGCACTCACTAAGCCGGATCTCGCACCGGGCTCGCCCTATCCCAGGGCGAGCTTTTCAAAATCGGTGATTTTCCTGTTAATAACTGAAATTGATTTCTTCCAGAACTCGGGACGACGGATATCTTCACCCAGATGTTTCTGTACCAAGTCTTCCGCACTCATACGTCCTGTGTCGCGCAGAATATTAATATAAGTCTTCATAAAGTCCTTACCCAGTTCCTGACGGCGGGCATAGACACTCATACTGAACAGATAACCAAAGGTATAAGGATAGTTATAGAAGCTAATACCTGACATCGCAAAATGCAGTTTCGTCGCCCAGAACATTTTATCATTGGCACTTAAAGTTGGTCCGTACCACTTCGTCCAGGCTTCATCTGTCAGTTGGGTCAGCTCGTCAGAACTTAGCGTGCGCTTTGCCCGCTTGTCATAGAAACTTTTCTCAAAATCAAATCGCGCCGGGATATTCAAAAGGAAGCTTGCCGCCCCTTCAATTTCACCCCAGGCAAATTCAATCTTTTCCTCTCGCGTCTGCGCTTTTTCCAAAAGCACATCGTGCAACAAAGTCTCAGAGAAGATGCTGGCTGTTTCAGCCAAAGTCATCGGATACCGTGTCTGCGCACGAGGCATATCGCGCATCACCCAGGAATGATACGCATGGCCCAATTCGTGCGCCAAAGTGGAGATGTCACTGTTTGAGCCCATGTAAGTCATAAACACACGCGGTTCACGGCGTTTCTGGAAACCTGTGCAGTAAGCACCGTTGCGCTTGTTCGGCAGAATACGCGCCTCGATCCAGTTCTTATCCGCCATCATGCCGACGAAATCCGACATCGAACCATCCGCCTGCGCAAAAGCTTCCTTAATCATCGTCAGGCCATCTTCGTAACTGCGTTCTTTTTTAGAGGCGGAAATCGGGCTTTGCGCCAAAAGATCCCACGGGTCCAAAACTTTCTTGCCCATCAGTTTTGCCATCGCCAAGGGCGCCTTGCGGGACAGTTCCACATTGTCATGGCAGGCTGAAAGCATGGCCTCCAGAGTCTCACGAGTGATACGGCTGTGGAACAAAGACTGATCCAAATAGTGCGCCGTCACTGCGTGAGAGCGCTTCTTATTTTCTTCATGGCGCCAGCCCGCCAAAGCATTCAAAATTGCTGCTGCGGATTCCTTATGAACTGTCCAGGCCTCCTGAATAGAGGTCCACGCCACGCGGCGGGTGCCTTCATCCTGGCTGCGAGTCAAAGCCGCTGCCTGTGCTAGCCCCACTGTTTCGGTGCGATCCGCATACTTCAGCTCACAACGCATGGAACCGCTCAGTTTTCCATAGAGTTCTCCCCATGCATGCAGACCCGGTGTGGATATGGCCTGAAGCAGGGTCTCTTCACCATCAGAAAGCATGAAAGGTTTCAAACTTCTTTTTTCCGCCCAAAGGAAATCACTGGCTGCCAGCTCCGGATGAGCCAGAATCTTTTGCAAAATTTCTTCGGAACAAGATTTTACAAAGCTATTCACCGGCACCAGAGACTGATACATACGCGACATCAGATCGTTGACTTCAGATCTTTTTGCCTGCGCTTCATTCAGGGAGCTGTCCACCGAAAGATGGCACATCAGGTAGGTGCTCATGTTCGCCAGCAACACCTGTGTCTGATCCGCATTCACCAGAATTTTCTGAATGGATTCCACTTGCGCATCCCAAGGTTCACGCAAAGCTTTGACGTCTTTTTCAATCTGATCGACCTGAGATTTCGTCAGATCAAATTCATTCTGAAATTCAACGGAGTTATAAGACGGGTATTCTGATTCGATATTCCAAGCCATTTTTTCCATGGCTGAAGCATACCCCAAAAAACCAAAAAGCCGAAGTTCTGCTTCGGCTTTTCGCGGGACATCTTATCTTTTTTCCAGGTCATCTTTGGCTCTGAGCAATGTCGCACCCAGATCATTGATAATTTTACTCACTTCCGGTGACAGCGTCTTGCCGGAAAGCTGCAATTGCAGACGGTCCGTTTCATAGAACGGTCCCACCTGCTTGTCATCATTCCAAGCCGCAACAAATTCACTTTCAAAGCCGCCAATCACCTTCTGATCAAACAGTTGTGCCCCGAATTCCCGGAAGCTTCCCTGCAAGGTGTCCGGATTCAGATTAGAAGACCCCACCAGCATCACCTTACCATCAACAGACATGATCTTACGGTGATTTTCCTGATGATACCCTTGTGTTTTACCATTCGGGAAACGAGCTTCGATACCCAGGGTGCGACGGGCCTTCACCTCCACTCCATGACGCATCATTTGATCCAGGAACAGCGTATTCGGCAACCCACCCATCGCAAAGTTTCCGTTGTGATCAGCAAGGATATGGATTTTCAAAGCCGGAATCTGTGCCTTACGCTTCATCAACGCATCGTTGATGTATTTGTCATAGATAAACAGATGTTCCATGTAAATGTGGCTTTCCGCTTTGGAAATCATATCCACCAGCAGATTGCGGGTGTCTTTGATCTTTGCATCCACATTGGCCTCGGCCAGACGCACGGACTGATCACCCACTGCCGGGAAGCTCATGCGTTTTAGCTTAAACCAGGACAGAATTTGTTCACGATTCTTCAGGTAAGCTTCATTGGAATAGCCCTGTTCCTTGTAATAGAACCATTTTCTTTCATTTACATCTGTCGTCAAAGCCGCATCCACATCATCATAGTACGCCGCCTGCACCAGTGCGGCCGCCGGGCCTTTGATGTAAAGGGCATTGTCATAGTAGTAGCCACCACTGTGATCAGACCAGTTTTTGGAACCAAAATACGCCTGCGGAGCATCCGATTCCGCATCCACAACAATCACCTTACTGTGGTCAATCTTGGATTCATAGTACGTGTTACGCTTTTCCAAGGATTTGAAGGTCTCTTCCGTTTTTGGAACCAGATTCGTGATACCAAAAGGAATACCTGGTGGATGGCGCTGGATACGACTGTTTCATTTTGAATTTTATGAACCGAACCTGCGGTTGATTTCGTCCATCCCGGTCCTCTCGTACTAAGGACAGGTCTACTCAAATCTCATACGCCCACGAAGTCAGAAAAGGCACTGTCAATCAAACGAGGTGTGGAGGTGTTTCCTCCCGCACTTCCCAAACGACCGTCATCATTGTTTCCCCAGCAATAGACTTGCCCGCTTTTGACAGCGCAGGAGAATCCATAACCCACGGCCACACTGGTTACTCCCGAGTTCATATTTGTCACAGCCTGAGGTTCCGTATTGCAATCGCCAATACAACTCGCAACTCCCAGAGCCTGGCTGTCAAACCAGCCCCAGCAATAAGCCGCACCATCGTCAATACCGCAATAGTGATATTCGCCTGTCACCCGGCTTAAATTGGTAAAGCTTCCCACGGGAACATAGGACGAACCGAAGTTGTCACCCGCACAATAACCTTTGCCATTGCGAGCGATGCAGGAGTTATAGCCATTAGTGGCCACCGAAGTGACACCGTTGTGGAATATTTTGCGAGGCAAAGCCACACCCTTGATGTCGCCGGTTCCGCAGGCACCAGACTGATTAAACCCCCAACACCACAAAGCGCCGGAAGATTCCACTGCCAGGCCCTCATTGTTCATGGCCATCTCAGTCACGCTGCTTAAACCCGGAACCGTCTGAGGCACAAGATCCGAGTACTGCGTTGCTGCGCCACCAATTCCCAATGCTCCATCTAAGTTGGCTCCCCAGCAATACACACGTCCCTCAGAAACAGCACATTGCGTGTTAATAAAGATACCTTTTTCAACCATGCTGATCTTAGGCAAGCCAAAGTTTTCCACCCCGGCCGCAGTTTCACCACTGTTCCAACAGTACAAAGTGGACTCATCTTCGGCTGCCACGCACCACTCTGAAGAATTAATATGATGATCAAGATGCGACACTCGCCCTGACAATCCCGTGATTTTCACCGGAGTTGTCCCATAATCTCTTCCCCAACAATGCACTTCACGAGCAGACGTCGGGTCCGCCTCAGACAACACACAATACTGATTCGAGTGGGATGCGGTTTCGATATTAACAATACCCGTTGGCATTCCGGCCACCTGAGCCGCCGTAGGATACTTGTCATTATTTACCGGACGAAGGATTCCATTGTCCGCGTTCGAACCCCAGCAGTACACCTCTCCCGTCGAAGTGAGCGCACAGGCAGACGCACTGCCCACCGCCACATCAACAGCCGTTCCCATAAAGCCCATCACCAGTGTCGGGCTTGTTACAACTCCTGTTGTCTGATTGTTTCCAACAATGCCATTGTCATTAAAACCCCAGCAACGAATCTGCCCCGTGCTCATCACCGCACATCCTGCCGTGGCACTGCCGACTGAAACCTGAACTGCGTCTGAACCAATAAGCAGCACCGGAGAATTCAAAACTCCCCAAGCTCCCGGAACGTTGTAACCCCAACACCAAACCTCACCGCCCGTTTTCACTGCACAGCTGTAGCTACCGGTCATATCAAAACTTAAAACTCCAGCATCCATTTGCAGAGGCGTAACAGGAAGAGTGACACCCTCACTCATGGAATAACTCACACCATCGCCCAATTGACGACCTTGTCCTCCATTACCCCAACACTTCAAACTTTGATTGGAAAGACGCGCACAAAAAGAACGCGTTCCCGCTTTGACTTCAAGAGCTGTGATGCCAGAATCCGCCGAGGCAACCATCTGCACAGACTTGGACTGATCCGCCCCCTCATATTCATAACGAACTTCAAAATCATCCTGAAAACTTGCAGGCGCGCTGGCTGCAAATGATAAAACGACAGTGCAAGAAGCCTGACTTGCCAGGGCTTCCGAACAAGTTCCTCCCGTTCCCGGGAAAACATCCCCGACAAAGCGGAATGGGAAATTCAGTCGCCAGCTACGCAAACCTTCAACGGCTTTGGATCCATAATTTTTAACGGTCACGGTTCGGGAGTTCGTGGTTCCCACGGTCACATGACCGAACTCCACTTTATTGGTCGTAAACTGCAAAGGATCTGTCTCGGAACCAATGTGTCCACCGCCGCCATCACCGCCACCGTTTCCACCGTCGTTGTTCCCGATAGTGGACGTCAGATCGCTCAACAAAGAAGCGTCCAACGAACAAGCCGTCGTTAAAAGTAATGATAAAGCTACAGGTGCAAACCAAAACGAAACCAATCGCACGCAAACCTCCGAGAAGCACTGTATGCTTTATCGGAGACCCAGGCAGGAAAACGCATAACCACTTCAGGTTATTTCGACCCAAATACAGGGAAAACTGAACTATCTGGAGACCCAGTTGTGAGCCACGCTCAAGAATGAAACGAACTGCCTTCAGTGCTACGGCACCAAAGGAAAAATAAGAAGGCGGGATCTCGGTTTTGCTATAAGCCGGATTCTGTCCCAATCACCAGGTCCCATAATTTGCCCCGATAATCGTGGATGATCATTCCTCTGGGAGTGGCATTACTGACACCCTCAAGCGATCTTACCCGGTGACTACGGGCTGGCCGCCCTACTAATGTCACCCTATTTGATCTTGCTCCGCGCAGAGTTTGGCTGTTTTCACTCCAGCGGCTCCCCAGACCCTCCCGTTCCCGGTGTCTGGCTCAATGCCCTGGACATTCTCTCTGTTCCACTGTTCCTAGTATTACTACCGAGGGGCGTTACCCCTTGCGCTGCCATATGGAGTCCGGACTTTCCTCTCTAATTTCAGGAATTTAGAGGGAGTCCGGACTTTCCTCTCTAATTTCAGGAATTTAGAGTCTTATTAGAGCAATCATCCGCAAAACCGTGGGGATTTCTAACACTATCCAGCATTTCGTGCAAGAAGGTTTTCTTAATCCCGGTTTTATTTTACTTTCTAAGCATCGTTTACAAAAGGATTAAATCATGAAGATCTTGGTATCTCTATTTGCGTTCGCTATGACTTTGACTCTTGCTTCTGCTTCTTTGGCTGAAGAGGCTCATGGTGGTGGCGGTCACGGCGGTGGTCATGGTGGTTTGACCGAAAAAATGAACGCTTTGTTCCCTCAACCAAAAGCAGACCCTGCAAAGAACGAAGTTCCGGCAAAACCAGAACTGGAAAGCCCAGGCTACTATCAGGCGATCAAAGCAGATAAAACCACTCTGACTTGGAAAGCAGTTACTGGCGCTGATGAATACCACGTGCAAGTGGCAACAGACCCTAACTTCAAATGGTTGGTGGCAAACGAGTACTCCGTAAAGAACAACTCTTTTGAAGTGACTGGCCTGGAAGCTGGTAAGCACTATTTCTGGAGAGTCGCAGCTGTTAAATCACACAACTGGAGCACATTCCGCAAAAGTTTCTTTGCAATGTCTATGTTCGAAACTCCCGCTGCAAAGTAAGTTGTTGCGAAAATTTGATTGCACGCACCAAGAGCCCTTATCCAAGGGCTCTTTTTTTTGCGCTTCAACAGTTGATACGCGCAATTACAAAGTTTTAATCCCCAGCCCGTTTTGTAATTTTATATCTTTGTAAGAGTGTAGATACACTTATGTCATGACTCATTCGGTGTATGAGGCGCTTCTCAATTCAAACGCAGTGATAGAGTTCGACATCCAGGGAAATATTCTCTGGGCCAACTCCAATTTCCTGAATCTGCTCGGATACGAGCTGGCTGAACTTCATGGAAAACATCATTCTTTGTTCCTGCCGGAGTTTCACCAACATGAACTTGAATATCAAGAAATGTGGAATCAACTTGCTGAAGGACATGCCCAAGCCGGGGAATTCAAACGCCTGAGCAAACATCAAGAGGTCATCTGGATTCAGGGATCTTACACACCCGTAAGAAATGCAGAAGGGGCCGTCATTAAGATCGTCAAAATGGCGGTCGATATCACCGAAAAGAAAAGCCTGTCGGACAATCTGGAAAAGAAAAATCGGGAGCTGATCGGTGCGGCCACCAAGGCCCGTGCAGCCACTCACGCCAAGTCTGTTTTTCTGGCGAACATGAGCCATGAAATCCGCACGCCATTAAATTCCATTATTGGTATCACGGACACTCTGGCTGAAACCATGCTGGATGATCAGCAGTCGTCTTTCGTGGAAATCCTTCAGCGCGCCAACCATCAGCTTATGACGATCATCAACGACATTCTGGATTTATCAAAAGTCGAAGCCGGGGAAATTGAGCTGCGTCCCTTGCCGTTCAGGCTTCAGGGGATGCTGGATGATCTGGTCGCGGTTCTGGGGTTCCGGGCCAAGGAAAAAGGTCTGCAACTGAAAATAGAAATTGAACCCGATGTGGAGGAATACTTCGTCGGGGATGCGGATCGTCTGCGTCAGATTTTAATGAACCTTTTAAATAACGCCATCAAATTCACCCAGGTCGGCAGCATTGCCTTGCGAGTCGCCGTGAACCGCACCTCTCATTCCGGCAATCTGCTATTCTGTGTTTCTGACACCGGGATTGGTATTTCCAAACAGAAGTTCAAAGACATCTTCCAGCCCTTCACACAGGCGGATTCCACAACAACGCGCAAGTACGGTGGCACAGGCCTGGGGCTTTCCATCACCAAAAACATCGTACAACTGATGAACGGAAATATTTGGTTTGAAAGTGAACTGAACGTCGGAAGTGCGTTCTATTTCACAATTTCCGTTCCCACCACCACGGAAAGGAAAACCTCCATGCACAATCCTTGGCAGGGTCGTTATCAATTGACCGATATCAGACACAATATTTCCCACAGCCGTTTGCGTATTCTGGTGGTGGATGACGTGGACGACAACCGCAATCTTTTTGGGATTTACCTGCAAAAAACCATTCATGCTGTCAGCTATGCCAGCAGCGGATCTGAGGCCGTGGAAATGGTTAAAAACGAGCACTTTGACATCATCTTTATGGATGTGCAGATGCCGGGAATGGACGGCTATGAAGCCACTCAGTGCATTCGCACGCTGGAAAAAGATCTGGGCAGAACCCCGGCGCGAATTTTTGCCTGCACCGCCAATGCCTTCCAAGAGGACGTTCGCAAGAGCCTGTCAGCAGGATGTGATTTGCATCTGTCCAAGCCCGTGCGCAAGGACACCATGCTAAAAGCCATTCATTCTTTCTTCAGCGCTCCAGAAGCTCTTTACTAGGGCTTGCCAGAAGAGCGCTGCTCATTCAAATTCAGACGATCCAGCACAGTCTGACGGGACAATCCGCCGTTTTCCTGCACGGAATAGTAAACCTTCAGAGCATGGGGATCTTCCGCACTCTGATAGATCATCCCCGCGCACATTTTGCAGGGCTTATGAGTTGAATATAACACCGCCCCGGCCGGGATTCCCCGCTGCTGTTCACGGTAAAAACGCTGCAACAGATTCACTTCCGCATGCAGGGTTTTATTCTTGGAATTGGAATTTAATCCGTAACTTAAAACGTCTCCGTTTTTATCAACCAGAACAGCCGCGATATCACGGTCATGGTCGTGCAAAACCTTTCCCCGTGGGACTTTCCGGGCCAGTTTCGCCACAGCTTGCAGAAAAGCCAGTTCTGAGTTTGGCTTTAGTTCTGCAACCCACTGGCGCACCTCGGACAGGGGCCTTTGATTTTCTGCGCTCAAGTGCTGGCTGATCGGCAAAATGTCGGCCCCAGCGGCCACTTCAAAGATCTTTTCAGGTCCGGGAAGCTGGTGATCCCGGGGAATCACTGAAGCCGTCACTCTTTTAGCTGTCACCTTCACCATACCCCGGCACATTTCAGTCAATTCTGCGGTGGTGTGGATTCTTTGGCGCAGGATAAAGAAACTGTGATCGACGAATTGTTCAAAAAGGCCCTGTAGCAGCTTCACCACGGCAGAGGATGGCAGGTGTTTTTTCCCTTGGGAACAACGGGCATAATAAAGAACCCCTTCGTGCTCTACGAAAGCGACGTCTGTTCCGTCTTGAGCAAGTAAAAATGCTATATGTTCTGCCCTTTTTTCTGCCAACATCCAGGAATTGGTACCATATCCCGTCTAAATTGTCTAAAAAGCCCCTATGGACATGATCAAAAACCGCTTGGAAAAGAACTTCAAAAAACTGAAAAGCTGGGCCGAACGCCATCAAATCGAGGCTTTCCGCCTGTATGATCGTGATATTCCCGAATATCCCTACATTGTTGATATCTACAAAGATCACTTCCTGATCTACGACAAAAGTGACTTGCGCGACAAGGATAAGAATCATCTGCCCCATGTACGGGAGGCGTTAAAGGCTTTGTTTAAATGTGATGATTCCAAGGTCGTCATCAAAAAGCGTGAACGTCAGGAAGGCCTGAAACAATACGAAAAGCTCGACGCCAAAGAAGACACCTTCGTTGTGCGTGAATCGCAGGCTTTGTTGAAAGTAAATTTGTACGACTATCTGGATACGGGGTTGTTTTTAGATCACCGGCCCATGCGCCAAAAGGTCTTTAAGACCGCAAAAGATCAGCGTTTCCTGAATCTATTCTGCTATACAGGGTCCGTCAGCGTGTTTGCCGCTCTGGGTGGGGCGCGCACGACCAGCGTGGATATGTCGCAAACCTATCTGCGCTGGGCTCAGGACAACTTCCAGCTAAATGAAATTGAGCTTGGTAGCCACAGTTTCGTCAATGCCGATGTGCTGGATTGGCTGCGCTCGCAAAAAAATTCGAACAGTTTTGACATGATTTTTCTGGACCCGCCGACATTCTCGAACTCCAAGAAAATGGAGGACACTTTCGAGGTCGAACGCGATCAGGATTTCCTGGTCGATAGCTGCATGAAAATGCTGGCCCCCGAGGGAGTTCTGTATTTCTCGAACAACAAGAGGAAGTTTAAGATTTCCGACAGCATTCTGTCCAAATACAGAGTGAAAGAAATCACCACAGAAAGCATCCCGCAGGATTTCCATGATAAAAAAATTCACAACTGCTTCGAGATCAGAACCAAATAAGGGCCCCTAGGGCCCTTTTCCATTTTGGGGACAAAAATACCTTGCCCCAGCCACCAAAAAGCCCTAGAACCCCCGCTTTAAGACAACTTCTAAAACCACAAGATCTCTAAGAAGATCACAGATATTTAAGGCTGTTCAAAATGCCACCAGCGCAAGGCGGAGGGGCTTTTCTGAAACGGAGGCGTGCTCCAAGCACGTCGGAGAGAAAGAAAAGACCCGACAACGCAGTCGATGGGGGTATTTTCAACAGCCGTCGGAGGAATGGGAATTGAAAGCACTTGGTCGTCATATTTTGGTTGAATTCAGTGGATGCAACGCTGAGGTTTTGAACGACGTTTCCATCATCGAAAGAAGCATGGTTGAAGCGGCACAAATCGCAGGCGCGACAGTTATCAACTCCACGTTCCACCACTTCTCCCCGTGGGGTGTAAGCGGTGTTGTTGTGATCCAAGAAAGTCACTTGGCGATTCACACCTGGCCGGAATACCGTTATGCCGCTGTGGATCTGTTCACTTGCGGTGATTCCGTGGACCCTTGGGTTTCCTTTGAACACCTGAAAAAAGCTTTCCAGGCCAATTACTCTGCTTTAGAAATGAACCGTGGTTCTTTGCATGTGATCCAAAAATCCGATTTCAAACCGAAGATCATGCGCGAAAAACCTTCCTTCGATCTTTCCAAAGGTTATCAGATCGACCGTAATGTGTGGTTCACAGACAAGGACGAAAACCAGGCGCTTTCTTTGCGCTACACTGGCGAAGTTTTGTTTGATGAAACGAATCCGTTCCAGCGCGTGCGGGTTTTGGATTCCTATTCTCACGGTAAATTCCTGGCGATCAACAACATGGTGATGTGCACAGAGCGTGATGAATTCCATTATCACGAGATGATCACTCACCCGGTGATGCAAGCTCACGGTAACGCGAAAAACATTTTGGTTATCGGTGGCGGTGACGGTGGCACGATCCGTGAATTGTTCAAATACGATCAGGTTGAAAAAGTCACGATGGTGGAAATCGACGAAGCGGTTGTTCGCGCTTCCAAAGAACATCTGCCAAAGATCGCTTCTGAATTCAACAATCCGAAATTGAATCTTATTATCGGTGACGGCATTCAGTTCGTAAAAGATGCGGCAGCAAATTCATACGATGTGATTATCGTGGATGGCTCTGACCCCGTTGGCCCGGCGCAAGGCCTTTTCACTGCGGAATTCTACAACAACTGTAAAAACGCATTGAAAGAAGGCGGCTTGGTAATCACTCAGGGTGAATCCCCGATGTTCCACGAAGGCACTTTCGTTGAATTGAATCAGTGCTTGAAAGGTATCTTCGGCAAGAAGAGTGTTCACACCATGCTATTCCATGCGACCACTTATCCTTCTGGAATGTGGAGCTTGCAGGTGGGCGTGAAAGGGACAAATCATCCGGCGAAAGACTTCAACAAAGACAATGCGCGCCAATTCTCTCTGGCCAAAGGTCTGAAATACTACAATGAAGATCTTCACGCGGCGGCCTTCTGCCTGCCTACATTCGTTAAAACGATGCTTGGCGATAACGCCTAGTTTATCTAATTGATATAGACCGCCTCCTGTTTTCATTATAGTTTCATCTAGAACTAAACAAACAGGAGGCTTAAATGTTCAAACTTCCACAACTTCCCTACGCGAAAACAGGTTTGGCTCCTTTGTTCAACGAAGAACAAATGACTTACCACTACGATAAGCACCACAAAGCTTATATCGACAATCTGAATAAATTCATGGAAACAGATGCATCTTTGAAAGGTAAATCCCTTGAAGAGATCACTTTGACTTCCTCTGGCGGCGTGTTCAACAACGCAGCTCAAGCCTGGAATCACACCTTCTTCTGGTTTGGTATGACTCCTGCAGGTCAAGGCGGCCAGCCTTCTGCGGAATTGTCTGCAGCGATCACTCGCGATTTCGGCTCCATGGACGAGCTTAAAGCAAAGTTCGTTGATGGCGGCGTAAAAACATTCGGTTCCGGCTGGATCTGGTTGTGTGCGGATGCTTCCGGCAAACTTTCTTTGGTTTCCACTTCCAATGCGGCAGTTCCATTCACAAACAACGGTCCAACTCCATTGCTGGTTGCTGACGTTTGGGAACACGCTTACTACGTGGACTACAGAAATCTTCGCGCAAAATACCTTGAAACTTTCTGGAGCCAGGTAAACTGGAACTTCGTTTCCGAAAACTTCGCCTCCAAAAAAGTCCGCGACCTAACCAAGTCCATGACTTAACGGCAAAAGGTACCTGCTTACTTTTGCAGAAGCATCGCAACAAAAATTGGAAATCACAAAGGGACTGCTGGAATAAGCAGTCCCTTTGTTTTTTGGAGCAGCGCTTCTGCAAAAGTAAGCAGGTACCTTTTAGAGTTCGAAGAAGGTTGTGGAAAGCAGGAAGAGGGTGTTTCCCGTGTCGGGGGTGTAATACACACCGACAGAGGGGCGGGAGAACATTTCTTTTGGGCGGAACTGGGACCAGGCTATACCAGCGCCGGTGTTCATGTCTTCGTAAGGGGAAATCCCCGCTTCACGCAGATGCCCCCAAGCAACAGTCAGCCATTCGCGATCCTTGATCTGGTACTGAACATCCAGACCCCATTCGGATTCACACTTCAAAGAGTACACAAAAGTCATCGTGTTCTTGGAATCAATATGCCCGCAGACATTATTCAGGAATGGTGACAATGTGATATCTTCGAGTTCCGACGGACGATAGTTGAAACCGACATGGAAAGAGCGCAGAACCAAGTCTGGCGTTTCCATCACCTTGCCGTCCTGTTTTACTTCGGATTTAAAGCGGTTTTCGGTGAAGGCCGCAGCCCAGTCGAATTTTTCACCGCGATAGAAGTTCAATTTTGCCGTGTAGTTGCGGCTGCCCGGAACGGTCGCATAAAAGATAGGAACCGTGCCCAGCTCCACCCGATCATGCACTCCCACACTGAGGGCATTGGCCAGCATATGTGAATTGATATTCGCCCCGCTGGTTCTTTGAAAGCCAAACTGCCACTGCGCCAGTGTACGAGCCGACGTGCTGACTACGGGATTAAAGATCACGCGCTTCTGAGGAACGACGTCGTCAAAGCCTGCAAAGGCCTGAAGTCCTGATAGAAAAATGAAAGCCAAAATAAACGCGCGCATGCTCGCGAGCATTACAAATAAGATGCCAAAAAAATCGGCCTGAAAGCGGGCCTGTTTCCAGCTCGAGGCTCCACAGTCCTTCAACACCAGTACTTTTTTCACTATGACAAATGTTTAGACAGTTTCCCCTAAGAACGAAGCCATTTTCGACGAGGGTCTTTCTTGTCCACCGGCCATAAAGCCCATTGCACATTCAAATCAGTGGCCTTCAGCAGATTTTCCACAATCAGTTCGGCGTCCTCTTTTTGCCAGAAGTCCTTGGCGTGAGAACTGGGGCTTTGCAAAGCGATATCAGACACCAGCGAATAGACCATCCCGCACATCGGAGGAATCAGGAATCCCATCGTGGAAAGCACACCTTGCAAACGCGACAAAATCCCCTTGCCCCCCACCGAGTGCATCAGCACGAAGACTGCGGCAGGTTTTCCCATCACAGATGATGTGCCCTCCAGTTCCGTCGCCTGCTCCAAGAACTTCTGCAAAGGACTGCCCCAGGAATCCCAGTAGGTTCCGGTCACAAAAACCATGGCATCCGCATCAGAAATTCTTTTCTTTAATGATGAACTGTACCCGGACTTTGCCAGCGTCACCACATCCAGGGAAACACCCTTCGGAAAAAACTTCTTCATGCCTTTAATCCAAAACGCACAGTTGCCTGTATCACCGGAAGGGCTGCCATTTAAAATCAAAATCTTTTTCATCGGGAATCACTCCATACCGAAAAGGCTGAAGTATTATGACCTGTCTGAAAGACACAATCCAAGAACAAAAATAAGACAGGCGCCTGGGATCAGACGCCTGCACATGGAGGGATGGGAAAAGGACCGCACCTTAATTTGTGACAACTTTCATCAAGACACCTCCTTTAGGTTGTCTTCCAGGATCACTGTCCCCTTACTTAAGGGGAACAGCACTTCATAAGCAAAATCAACCGAGATGGGAACTCTGCGTGGCGGGTCCTTAATTTCAATGAAATTCAGGACATCCAGAACACCGGACAGTTCCCAGGCCGCGGCAACAGCCAGGGCTTTCAAACGAGGTCGAAATACCTCCCCTTGAAGTCTGACAACACCATCCACGACCTCGACTTCGACGTGTTCACCGCCGATCTTGATCATGTCTGCCATTTGTGTTTCAAGAATGCGAAGTATCTCTTCGTCTGATCTATAGTAATCCGTGGGCACGACAATGCGGTCTTCAACAGCCCAGACCCCTTCGGTGTCTGAGATGACTTCCAAGGCCGCATTCTTTTTGTAAGAAGTATCCACGAATCCACTTACAATGACCAGGTTGCCCCGGACAACAACGTCAAGATCAGCTGCGCTCACTCTTTTATCCCATTTGATTCGGTCACGGATTTTGCGACCGAGCTCACTGTCAATCTGGTTTTTAAGAAGATGCGTATTCATTATGCTGCTCCTTGCTTGTTCTCGGGTTTTCGTTCAAATCACGCCACCCCTTCAAGGGTCGGTGGCTGATAACCCAACATCGGATCATTTCGACGATGCTGGGATTTACGTGAGGATCGTTTGCTCAGCACCACTTTCAAAGCGGCTACTGTCTTCGCTACACATCGCTTGAAGTTCTCGTCAGTTTTGACGATTTTAATCACACCTTTGGAGCGTGACGGCTTCAGGATGACCTCACAGAGATAACTCGGTTTGCGAGTCTGCGAGCGATGTCGATCTGTCTCAACACGCACGGTGAGGTGAGCACCACTGTCATACTTGAAGAAATCCCCGACAGCGTTTTCCACTGTCTCCATTAGGTAAGCTTCGAGATTTTCAGTCTTAGTGATGTCTCTGTAGTAGATGTCTGTTTGCATATCTACCTCCTTGTCTTGGTTTCATTATCGTAGAAATCGACAATTTCGTTAAATATATAATTTAGAAGACATTATTAGGTTAAAGTTATATATTTAGCTGGTCTAGGAAGAGAATCCCCAGAGGAACTCGCCACTTACAGTAATGCATCAAGAGGCCAGTTCCAAAAAGGCTCCAAAAAAACCATGTTATTCGGAGGTTTTCACCCATGTTTAACTACAACCATTTGTATTACTTTTATGTAACCGCCCGCCTGGGTGGGGTCAGTAATGCCGCAAAATATCTGCATATCAGTCAGCCGTCTCTTAGTTCGCAGATAAAAGTTTTGGAAAGTTCTCTGGATCAAAAACTTTTTGAAAAGCGCGGTCGCAATCTGCATCTGACCCCAGAGGGAGAACGCACTTTCGCCTATTGCAAAAAGATGTTTGATGTGGCTGCGGACTTTGCTGAATCACTGAAAAGCCCCTCTGAAAAACAAAGCCAACGTTTCCGCATCGGGGTCAGCGATCAGGTGGAGCGTCCCTTTATTGCCGACCTGCTGGCACCTTTGATTCGCGAACAAAAGCGTGGCATCGAAAAGCATTTCTTCGTCAGCTCCGCCCCGTCAGAAACCCTGGTCAATCAGCTGCGCAGTCAGGAGATTGACCTGCTGCTGACGAACAAGCCCATCTACGCCGATGATGTGAAAGAAATTGCCGCTGCGGAAATGCCGGTGAATCTGATGGTGTCCACAAAAAATCTAAAAGACCTGAAGATTCGCATTTCCCGCCACACATCCGCTTTGGAATTTCTTAATGCCGTCCCGTGGGGACTGATCATTCCCTCTTACAAAATGAAGCTGCGCCATGAAACAGATCTGTTCTTTCAGGAAATTCACGCACGCAAGAAAGTGATCTTTGAAAGTGACATCATGTCCGTGGTGGGACGAGCTGTGATCGACGGGGCTGGCGTGGGCTTTCTGCCGGTGCCCTATGTGCTGGATGAAGTTCAATCCGGCAAGATCACTCTGATCGGTCCCAAGACCGGATATTGGAAACACACCCTGTATCTGCTGGCCCGCAAAGACCAGAAGGAAGATGACACTTTGATGGATCTGAAAAAGACCATCAAACGACTGGAAAAGTTCTAATAAAAAAGCCCGCTTTTTACTGCGGGCTTTTTTGTTTTTTTATTTGAATTGTGCTCTTAGTAAGGCTGACGAGCGTCCGAATTTGCCAGATCCATTCCCATCACCACTGCAATTTTTGTGTATGCAGCAGAATGTTTAAAGTTGGATTCCGGAGTGATCACATCACGAGTGGAATGGATATTTTTGTTACTTTTGCTGAACGTCGCCTCAAATGGCATCAAGGCCGGATAACCCTGACGGTTCCAGGACGCATGATCGCTGCAACCATAACCGCATTTATCGTCCACGATACGGGCATGGATGTAGGTTTCATTGGCCGCTTTCAGATAGTCACGCAGCCACGAGCTTGTGAAATCCGTCATGCTGCCAATAACCAATTCACCCGAACCCGGGAACAAGGTCATGTCCAACTGAAGAACGGCCACCACATCTTTCTTTTCAGCCTTGTATTGTTTTGCAATTTCCGCTGAACCCAAAAGACCGGATTCCTCACCTGCGTACCAGAAAATTTCAATTGTGCGTTTCGGCTGGGCTTTGCTCATCAGAATGCGCAAAGCTTCGATCAGATTTGCAGAACCTGAAGCATTGTCATCCGCACCCGGCGCGGTTTTTCCACCACCCCAGCTTTGGTTGATGGAATCCAAGTGACCGCCCAAAACCACGATTTCATTCGGACGCTCACTGCCGACCAAACGCACCTTCAGCGATCTTTGTTTTGTGGACGTATGGCTGATCTGGGAAATCTCGTACGGAATTTTGGATTCAGCCAGCATGGCTTCCAAACGTGTCTTCATTTCGTCAACGTGACGATTAGGTTCTGCATCACGGTTGCTACGGCTTGGGAAGGAAGACAACCAAGTCACATAAGAGCGCAGATTATCCTCACTGACTTCAGTCAAAGCCGACTCAATCGCTGTATTTCTTTCCAATGCCAACGGGGCAAACGGAGCACGATCATAAAGAGCATTTTGTTCCTGAACCTTTGCCAGACTGTCCAAAATGCCGTTAAAACCAGCCCCTTGAACATGCATATCCAAACTCAGGTCCTCGAAGCCACCGCATTTTCCAACTTGGTGAGAACGTTCCTGAATTCTTTGCTGCATCAAAGGCGTCACAATCGCGTAACCCACTTCAATGCGTTCATCTTTAGCTAAAACCGGGATATTAAGAGCGCGCAAATCCTTCAAGTCCGCCAGAATCGGCTTTGTCTCGAAGTTTTCCATATCAGGAACATGCGCCATTGCACTCGTTGCAACGAACATAAACAGAGCCATCGTGGCAGTTTTCATATTTTCAATCCTTTGAAAAGCATTACCGCAACTTAATGCTAACGAATTTGTCCTCATGTTGGCAAAGACAATTCGCTTATTTTTTAAACATGCATTAGGATAAGTCCCTATGACGACAGACATTTTATTGGTTACCCTGAACTCCACTTACCAACACAGCTCCTTTGGTTTGCGCTACCTCTATGCCAATTTGGAAGACCTGCAATCCCGTGCCCAGATCCTGGAGTTCACCATCGCCCGTGACCCTCGTGATATCGCCGAGAACTTACTGCGTCACAAACCAAAGATCATCGGAATCGGCGTATATATTTGGAATGCCCAAGAATCTTTGGAACTGGTGTCCTTGCTTAAACGCATCAGTCCGGAAACTTTGGTGGTCTTAGGAGGCCCCGAGGTCAGTCACGAATCAGAAACCAATCCGCTTTGTCAGACCGCAGATTTTGTCATCAAAGGTGAAGCTGATTTTCTGTTTAGAGACTTCTGCCGCAACTATCTGGCCAGCAGTTCTCTGCCGGAACAAAAAATCATTGCCGGAATTCTGCCGGATATCAAAACCATCAGATCCCCTTATGAATTCTATAGTGACGAAGATATTAAAAACCGAGTTTTATACGTGGAGGTCTCCCGGGGCTGCCCGTATCGTTGCGAATACTGCCTGTCCTCGCTGGATAAATCCGTTCGTAATTTCGACGTTCCTCAATTTCTGGCAGAAATGCAAAAGCTGATGGACCGGGGCGCACGTCAATTCAAGTTTATTGATCGCACGTTCAATTTAAGTCCCACCACCTGCACCCAGATTCTAGAGTTTTTCCTGGAGCGCATTCATCTGGGGCTGTTCCTGCACTTTGAAATGGTTCCTGACCGTTTGCCAGCGGAAATTCGCGAGCTGATCAAAAAGTTCCCGGCGGGTTCCTTGCAGTTTGAAATCGGCATCCAAACCTGGAATCCCGAAGTGGCCCGACTGGTCAGCCGCCGTAATGATCTGGAAAAAGTAAAAGACAACTTCCGTTTTCTGGCGGCGGAAACCGGCGTGCACACTCATGCCGATCTGATTGCCGGACTTCCCGGCGAAGACATTCACAGCTTTGCCAAAGGCTTTGATATTCTGGCTGAACTACGCCCGGATGAAATTCAAGTGGGCATTCTGAAGCGATTGAAAGGAGCCCCGATTTCCCGTCACGACAAGGAATGGGAAATGGTTTATTCCGCACATCCTCCTTTCCAGATTCTGCGGACCAAATCCATGGACTTTGCCACGTTGCAAACCATGAATCGCTTTTCAAAATATTGGGATCTTTATGCCAACAGCGGAACCTTCAAAAGTTTCGTTGAAAGCCTTAAGAAAGCTTCCCGAGAAAAAGAACACCAGTCCTTCTTCTGGGAATTCTATGACTTCAACACCTTCCTGTCGCAGCGACATGCGCAGTCCCACGGCATTTCACAGCTCAGTTTATTTGAGTCCGCTTTGACCTATCTGACCGAATATAAGGGCTGGCCCGAACAGGACGCCAAGACACTTTTAGGTGAGGACTATATGGCCACGGGCAAAAAGGAATTGCCTCGCTTCCTCAAGGCCGGAGAAGCCTCCAGCCCTTCAGGCAATCAAGGCAGTGGTGATGGCAAAGGCAATCTGCCTAAGCGGCAGCAAAGGCATCTGGCTGCGAAGACCGAACAGGCTTCATCATAAAGATCGAAGCCAGTAACAGCGAAAACCCCGCCACCAACAAAGCACAGCGGATGTACATAAACCACAGCCACTGCGAACGGATGTCCATCCAATCCGGTGGCGGAGACAACAAGTCCCAGCTTGTGATCAACTGATTTAAAGGCAGATTTCCCATGTAGGTCATCAACAGTTCATTCAACACACAGATCACTGCAAATAACATCAAAAGAAATTCCATGGACTTCCAGCGATGCCGCGATAAATACATGTTGGCTGACAAGGTCAACAGCGCCAGCGCATAAACCACCGGGCTCATCATCGAAAAGGACTGATGCCAGTTTCGATGAAATTCCAGGTATGCCAATATCGACAGATTTTCAAGCGTAGGCCCCACCCCGACAACCAGAGCAAAAGAGCTTCCTGCCATCAAACCCAGCAGCAGCAAACCAAGATATTTCAGACCCAGAGTTAAATTCATAGATGCATCATATATTCTTTTGTTTATAGCACCTCAAGTTTCATTTTTTTAATTCAGAATTACCGGTTATTGATCCCGCGCCTTTCTGGCAAAGCCTGTATAGGCAATCAAAGGCAGCTTACTAAAGGTGAATTTGAAATCTTTTGGAACCTCGCCCGAGCGCATAAGTTGCCATAACTGCTTCTGTAAAAATACAGGGCGAATTCCACGAATATCCGGGTTTTCAAGGCCGAAATCCTCCATCCACAGCTTCAATTTGTGCGGTTCAATAAATAATGAATAGACGTGGTAATCAGGAGGCGTGTTTTTCACAAACCATTCCATGCCTTTGATGACCACCAGCCATGCCAGCGGATTCTTGTTAAAGGTATTAAAAAAGAATAATCCCCCCGGACGCAGCACACGGGATGCTTCCGCAATCACCTTCTGCGGGTCGGAAACATGTTCCAACAAATCCATGGCAGCCACCACATCGAAGCTTTCACTTTCATAAGGAACCTGATAGACGTCGCCCTGATGATAGTGCACAGAATGCGTGTGATCGCGTGATTCCGCGACCTTCAAACTGGAGGTGGATAAATCTATCCCGGTCACCTTGTGGCCTGCCTCTGCCAGATCATTGGCAAGAAAACCGGCTCCACAGCCCATGTCCAGAACTTCCGCGTGATAGCCAATATTGCGGCGGATGGAATCCAGAATCCATGGCATCTCCACCTTGTGTTGATTGCGCAGAAGAGCGATGGGATCATCCTGAGCCTCGTACCACCGGTCCGCCAGATGATCATAAACTTCATTGTTAATGATTTCCCTGTCCACTTTCGCCAGTTCCAAATCCATGGAAACACCTCCCTGCTCTGAAACACGCTAACAGCCCCACGTTCCGGGGAGGAGCTTTGGCGAAGTCCAGTGGTAAGAATCAAGTGTCATATTGATCTGCCCAAACCATTCCGCTACACTTAAACTCATGATGGATTATATTGAAATTGCGTGCCGATGGATTCTGGGTCTGCAAATGTTCTTCTGGGGGCTGAATGGCTTCTTTCACTGGGTGAAAGTTCCATCCTCTGATCCCGCCATCGATCGCTTTGTTCAGGCCTGCATTGACACGCGCTTTATCATGCCGACAGTAAAAATATTTGAAATTCTTGGCGGAGCCCTTCTGGTTTTACACATAGGAGTTCCTCTGACGCTGGCTCTCCTTTCGCCAATCCTGTTTGTTGTGACCGGGCTGCACGTTTTGCACAATCCCAAACCATGGGGTGTTCTGGTCACCACCACACTGCCGTATGCGGTGCTGCTATTCTATCATAGCGCCACATTATTACGACTTGTTCACTAAAGACCCCACTGACGTATAAACTGTCCATGAAGCTTTCGTAACTTGAGGAAAAACAAGATCTCTCAGTAGAACTTCTCAAGCTTATGAAAAGACACGTCGCTATTTCCTCTTCTTTCTGCCTTATTGTTGGCCTTGTCGGCATGGCGCTGGCTTTTTCCTGGCTTTTTGCCCTGACTCCCCGACCCCGGAACATTGAAATCATTCGTCCCAACCTGACGGTCAACACCCGGGCGTTGTCCTCGTTCAACTATCTGAACTACAACACCGACAATGAAGGGCTGTACTGGCTGAAGTTTGACACCGCCCCCATGATCTATCCTTTAAGCCGCCTGAAAATGCGCACGATGAACTGCGTGCATGAAATGAACACCAATCACGGCGACTGGAAACTGCCTTCGGGCTTACAAAATGTCTGCGACAATCGTGAAGGACTTTTACTGATAAACACCGCGCCTTTTCTCGCAACAAAAACACAGTGGCGTTTCGCAGGCAGCACCCGAGGCGATAGCTACGGTGTTCTGCTGGAAAAGGACTGGACAGATCTACCGGTGGCAGCGGGCCTGATGCTTTTAACTCTTTCCCTGGCTTTGATTCTGTATGCACGC
Organism: Bdellovibrio bacteriovorus; assembly: GCF_025558485.1. GTDB lineage: Bacteria > Bdellovibrionota > Bdellovibrionia > Bdellovibrionales > Bdellovibrionaceae > Bdellovibrio > Bdellovibrio bacteriovorus_G. The sequence goes on along the minus strand of NZ_CP102930.1, from coordinate 2,751,947 downwards.
CTGCCGGCACATCATTTTGCAGAACGTCTTGTTGTCGTAAGTTTTCTGATTCTGGCATTTCTGTTTCGTTTTTGGCTGGTGTTCATCGAAGCCCCACCGCAGTTCAGTCTTTTTTCTGATATGGGAGCTTATTTCTCGCGCTCAGAGGAAATCCTGCGCGGTCATTTCAGACTGGACCAGCTCTTTCAACCCATTGGCTTCACCCTTTGGAGTCTGTGGCTGCGAGAACTGGGCGATTTTGAACTTTTCAACTGGGCTCAAGTGTTTTTCTCCTGGGGCACGGTTGTTTTGATTTACCTTATGGTGCGCGAACGTTTCGGTTCCTTAGCCGGGGCAATAAGTGTTCTGATCAGCGCCGCTTATGTTCCTCTGGCGGGATTTGCCACGTTTCATATGGCGGAAAATGCCTATGCTTTCTTTATCTCTTTGATTCTGTGGTTGATACTAAGAACTTTAAAGAACCAGAAGTTGCGCGGATTCTTTTTGATCGGGCTGTTCATGGCAACAGCCTTTTACTTCAAAGGAAATCATGCTTTCTTTATCCCGTTTTTTGCTCTTTGGCTGCTGTACCGGGACCGGCACCATTTCACCAAAGGAATCGCCAAAGTCACCCTGCTGGGACTGGGATGCACACTGGTCGTAGCACCACACATGGCCTGGACCTGGAAGCACTATGGAAAACCCCAGCTTGGTCCCACCGCAGGGGCGTTGAATTTTGTCGAAGGTAAATGTCCTTCCAAAGACAATGAAGATTCCACCGGCGCCCGCTGGATGTCCCCGATGTTTGGTTTCACCAATGAAAGAATCTATAAAAAATGGGATCGCCCTTTCACTGATCAGACGTATTTCTGGAACGCCGGATTTAACTGCGTGAAACAAGATCCGATGGTTTTGGTTTCAAGTCTTCGTTATATCTATTATTTGGCTTTTGGAAATCCCCTGTGGCCGCACATTTCTACAGATGTACAAAAGCTTTACTACCCTTGGGAAAACTTCTTCTATTATGGAATGTTGCCCCTGACATTGCTGGGGCTGTTAATTCTGCGCAAAGATAAAGAGGCCTTTAATCAGGCCTCGGCATTGCTGATGCTGTCACTATTTCTGACGGTGTGGTTCTTTAAATCAGAAAATCGTTTCCGTGTTCCCTTTGATGCCCTTTTGATTGCGTGGTCTTCTGTCGGGGCATCATGGGCTTTACTGAAAGTTCTGTCTATATCAGGACGCCTGACTGTTCACCTGCGAAACCTGTTCATTAAGGCTCCAGTAATCGTACAAATAACCCATCAGGAAAAGCCCTCCAGTGCAGAGCCAAATCAATCCTGAGATCCATTTCCCCATATAAAAGCGATGCACTCCGAACATCCCCAGAAAGGTCAGAAAAATCCAGGCCAGGGTATAATCCACACGTCCACTGCGATAGTTTCTCTGGGCATCCCTCTCCATTCCCGGAATCAGGAATAGATCAATCAGCCAGCCCACTCCCAACAATCCGAAGGTGAAAAACCAGATGGTGCCGGAAACAGATTTTCCGAAATAGAAACGGTGAGCCCCCATGAATCCAAAGATCCAAAGAACGTAGCCGATGAAAGTGGAATGTGTTGCCTGTGCCATTGCTGTCCTCCTGTAGTGACTAACGGGCCCCGTGAGGTCGCTTTAAGTATAAACCAAATTTGTACATAACCCATACATGAAATAATGCCTGCGTCCATCGATACAAAAACCACGGCATGCGGGGTTTGAATTCGTGGATGGCGGCAATAACCGCCTTCCCGCCCAGTATTTCGCGAAACTCCAGACGACCCCGAACAGTCTTTTGTGCCAGCAGTCCGCCACGAACATAAAAAAGCTGCCGATGGGACCAACTGCGTTCCGGCGAATATTCCAGAATCAGCAGTCGCAGATAAGGAAAGCTCCAGCTAAAACTCACCCAACGCCCACTGACTTCAACCTTCATAAAGCCCGGACGCATCGTTGGCAAAAAATCCATGTAAGCTCTGGCCACCTGAGCCGCCGTGACTCCCTCGGGAATTAACAGGCGCTGCACCGAGCGCACTTCATAAGAGCCTATTGGATTCTTCTGAAACGCCAATGGAGCCTGATGTTTCTGGTAGTGATTCAGGGCGATCTGCAAAGCTTCTTTGAGCGGAGTGAATTTATATCCCGGCACAGCAAGTTCATGCCCAGGACGCACGATCAAAGGAACTTTTAACCCTTCGATCAACGGACGCACCAAAGCCCGTGGTGCTTTCGTCACCAAACACACCCATAACGTGGAAAGCTCGGGACTGAGCAAAGGAACCGGCAAAAAAATCCGTTTTCTCCCTAGAATGTGGGCCGTCATCTTCATCATATCCAGATAACTGACAATATCAGGACCGCCAAGATCGTAAATGTGATTAGCGGTTTGTGCCGTCTCGATACAGTGATGCAGACTCTTTACAACATCTTTTAAGGCAATGGGCTGACTTATGGTGCGGCTCCACTGCGGACACACCATGACCGGAAGACGCTGAACCAGGCGGACCATCATATGAAAAGACGACCCCTCCGGCCCCAGAATCATTGCTGCACGCAAAATCGTTGCAGGAATTTTACTGGCAATAAAAAGGCCTTCGACTTCATGGCGACTTTTTAAATGCCGGGACAGGGTGGATGCGTTTTCCGAATACATCCCGCCAAGATAAAGGATTCTTTTGACCCCGCATTTTTCTGCGGCCCGGATAAAGTTATCGGCCACGATAAGATCAAAATCCTCGAAGCTTCCTTGTGTCAGTTGGGCAGAAGGGCGCATGGAGTGCACCAGATACACAGCTACATCGCAGCCTTCCAGTGCTTTTTCTGCATCCAGCAGACTGAACAAGTCGCAAGACCGCCATTCAATACCGGAAGCCGATTCCGGCTTAACAGAGCGACTTAGAGCTACCACATCGTGCTGTCCTTGAAGTTCCTTTATCAAGGCCTTGCCGACAAATCCGCTGGCACCTGCTATCGCCACCTTCACAAAAACCCCCAACCTTTTGAAAAACTATATTCTATCACATTCACATCAAACCCAAGTTGGTAATTAACAAAATAAAATAGCCATCTTGACAAAGAAAAATACGCACACAGCTTTAGAATGTGAGAACGAAACCAACGAAGGAGGTTTTTAATGAGACTATTAACACCTTATTGGCCAACTCGCCGAGCTACGACCAGTCTTTTCGACGAGATGGATCGCCTGTTTGAAAATTTTGCGGTGCCCGCTTCTTATGAAGCCTACGAACGGACGTTAAATCCGGCGTGCGAAGTTTCAGAAACCCAGGATCATTATCTGTTAAGCATGGATATACCTGGATTTAAAAAAGAAAATGTAAATATTGAAGTGAATGGAAATCTTCTGACCATTTCAGGAGAAAGAAAACGCGAAGAGAAAGTCATGGGCACCTTCACTCGCAGATTCACTGTCCCCAACAGTGTGGACGGCGGAAAAATTGAGGCACACCATGAAGATGGTGTCTTAAGTATTTACCTGCCAAAAACACCTGTAGCCCAAGCTAAAAAAATCGAAATCCAATCTCAAGGGGGTTTCTTCGAGCGTTTGGGATTAAAGCCCGCCGCCGAAGACAACAAATCTGAACCTTCCCATTGATCCTCCTCCCTCCTAAGAGGGCTTGATCCCCCGTCAGGCCCTCCTCTTTTTTAGTTTCCGGTTGCCACCTATTCAGTGAAAGCAGATACTGAAAACTGCAATTCATTGAGGTGACACGTGGATAAAAAGAAACTGGTCGAAGCCATTCGCACACAATTGGAAAATGACATCACGGCTTTAAAAGAATCCGTCAAAGCCACTATTGATGCAGCCACCAATGAAGAAAGCAAAGCAGAAAACGAATACGATACCCGGGGCCTTGAGGCATCTTATCTGGCACGCGGTCAGGCCAAACGCATTGCTGATATGGAAGAGGCGCTTTTGCATCTGAAACACTTGAATGTAAAATCCTTCGGACCGAATGATCCGATTTCATCGTCAGCGGTGATCGAAGTTGGCCAGCAAGGGACAGCATCAAAATGAACCAGATGTTTGTTAGGTACGTACGAGCGTTCGACATCTTATTTTACTTGTCGGCTCTTTGATGGAAATGTTGAGAAAAATTAACAGAAGATAATTCAGTAAAATGAGAGGTTTAGCTCCCAATGGGAGCGGGGTGGGAGCAGTTGGGGGAGTACTTCATATTGAGACGCATCCCTTTGGGAAAGCAATTTAAAAGGATGCTCTTGTCATACTAGATCCAAGTCGGTTTCGTAAATTCCTCGTGCGGCGGGAACTTGTACAGAGCAGTTTAGGGGACGTATGTTTTCCAGTTCCCATGAGTAGTAGCCCGGTTCCCATCTGGATGCGCAAGCTGCGGGGATGTCGGATTCTTCATAGGGTCTGACGTTTTTGATTCTGACGATGGCAACAGGAGTTCCTTCGGGATCGATTTCGCCTTCGTTGTAGAGGAATTTTTTATTTTCGACGATGAGGAGGTCTTCGTTGAAATCCTTGGGTGGCTGCCATGAGCGAACTTCGATGGTTTTTTCACCGCGTGCGATGCGGGAGCCGTTGGGGTGGACGATGGAGAGGGTTTTATGCTTCATTAATTCTCCTCCGTCGCCGGAGAGTCAGCACTTTCCGCAACCATATATTTTAGCACTATATTTCCGAGGGTTGTTAACTTGATATGCTGTTGGGTGCCCAAATATGTTGTTTGAATTAATCCTTGTGTTTTTAGCTTAACAATCAGTTCAGATTTATACTTATTTATCGGCTTAGGCTCAATGGTGAGAGCTTCAGCAATTCTCATAAAGGATTTTGTTAGGTCGGCCTTTTTGAGAAACGCCATTGCATTTTCTATTTCGGGATCGATGTTCTGAAGATTTCTTGCATGCTGTGATGCTTGTATTTGATCGAGAGTTTCCTTCATAGACCTATTTTCAGCAAGAAGGGTAGATAACTGATTATGTTTATTTGCTTGCTCTGATGTTAGCAATTTGATGGTTTTTTCCTGCTCCTTACGCAGAGAGGTGATATCGTTGAGCTTTGACTTTAGGCCACCAATTTCTTGATCCTTTGCTGTGATTGTATTTTGTAGAGATATTACTTTGTTGTTCAACTCTGTTTGTTGATTCCATAAGTAGGCAATTTGGTCGGCGGTGGGTTTAAGTTTTTCCTCTGCTTTAAACTGAATATTTTTGAGGTCTGTTCTATTGTTTTCATAAAGCTCATGAGCCTTTAAGAGTGCCTTTGGCAATATCAAAAGGACAAATATGGTAAGGAACGCTGGTGCAACGAAGGACTCAACCGTAAGGGAATGTTTGATCAGGCTATGTTTATTAGTCGCTTCGTAGTCCGACAAAAGGTAGAGAATAATCTGATAGTTCCATGCCAAAAATGAAAGTGTGTAGGTCGCAACGAAAGGGTCGCCATATCGAGCTTTCAAGCCCTGATTGGCTGCATTGGTAATTTTCGAAAATGGATTTTCCATATAATCGCCTCTTATTCTTGTTGGCGATGTTAGATGTTTGTGTGGTTTCTATAAAGTGTAATTTGTTTTATTATCTTTTCTTCAAAAGATGGACTTAGTACTCGTTGAATTGCCGAGGGGTTGGAAATTGATCTTGAGGACTTATTGAAGGGGCTTTAGCGGAGCTGGCTTGCTTCTCGCTTTGCTCGAAGCTCGCATTTTTTAGCTCTCGGTTTGCGTGATTGGGGCTCGTCGCATCACGCTCCTCGGGGCGTTGCCCTGCGCTTTGCGCACCCTCGCGCTAGCATCCTGCTAGGGCGATGCTAAAAATAGCAGGATGCTATTTTTACGCGTAAGCCCCGAAGGGGTTGAGGGCAGGAGCCCGAAACAACCCCTGTTGTCGGCGCACGCCGCGTACCGCGAGCTTTGTTGGATTTTGTTTTGCGCCGACCTTCTAAGTTCAGATCCGTTGAAGACAGTAAATGAAAATAAAAAAGCCCGATCTTGCGATCGGGCTTTGTTATTTTCACAAATTGGCGTTCCCAAGGGGATTTGAACCCCTGTATCCTCCGTGAAAGGGAGGTGTCCTAGGCCCCTAGACGATGGGAACGCAAGGAACCGCAACAAGAAAATGGTGGCTCGCGATGGATTCGAACCATCGACCCCTTCATTAAAAGTGAAGTGCTCTACCAGCTGAGCTAGCGAACCACTGTCCGTTGAGGAAGTGCTAATTTGTAGTAAGAGGGGTCCAAAGTCAATACACTTTCTTGCAGTTTTTTAAAAATTTTTGCGATTTTTTGATAAAAAAAAGGCCTTTGCTTGAAGCTTAAGCAAAGGCCCCGTAAAAACTGCTAACTCTGCTTAATTATTGAACAAAGGTTTGACCCAAAGTGTCTGCTCACGGCCCGGTCCGACAGAAATAACATCAATCGGAGTGCCCAACTGTGAACCCAAGTAGTCAATGTAGTTCGTTGTTGGACGCGGAAGATCCGAGAGTGTTTTTACTTTCGATAAATCCTGTGTCCAACCCGGAATCCATTCGATCACAGGCTCTACTTTTTCCAACTCGTAAGGGGAGGTTGGAAGATCTGTGATCACTTCACCATTTAATTTGTACGCTGTGCAGACACCGATACGATCATGGCCCGTCAACACGTCCAACTTCATCATCGCCAGGTTCGTAATGCCATTCACGCGGATCGCGTATTTCAACGCCACCAGATCCAACCAGCCACAACGACGTGCACGGCCTGTGGTTGATCCAAATTCATGACCATCCATTTGCAATTTCTTGCCAACTTCATCGGTCAGCTCTGTTGGGAACGGACCACTACCCACACGCGTGGTGTAGGCCTTAAACACACCGATCACTTTTTGCACGCTCGCCGGGCCAATACCCGCACTTGCACATGCATTCGATGCCAGGGTGGAAGAGCTTGTCACAAACGGATACGTTCCATGCAGAATATCCAGCATTGTGCCTTGCGCGCCTTCAAACAAAACGCGTTTTCCGGATTTCAAGTTTTTGCTAATGAACAGCGAGGTGTCCTTCGTGCGGTACGGAGCTAGATCTTCAGCCACGGCGAAAAGATCCTTCATCAAATCTTCCGACTTGAAAGTGGAGCCTTTATAATAATTCTCCAGCATGAAGTTCTTTTCAGTCAGTGCCAGTTCCAGTTTCTTTTTCAGATTCTCTTTGTCGAAAAGATCGCCAAACAGAATAGCGCGGCGGGAAGCGCGGTCCTCATAAGCCGGGCCGATACCTTTGCCAGTGGTGCCGATCTTACCATCACTCAATGCGGCCTCGCGAGCGGCATCCAGCGCTTTGTGATACGGAAGAATCAACGTCGCGGTGTCAGAGATCAAAAGTTGTTTTGGATTTTGCAGAAAGCCCGTGTCTTTTAGTTTTCTGATTTCATCGCGAATAGAGAAAACATCAATTACCACACCAGAGGCGATCACGCAGGTTGTTTCCGGGCGCAGGATTCCACTGGGAACCAAGTGCAGAACCGTTTTTTGACCGTTAACCACCAGTGTGTGGCCCGCGTTAGCGCCACCTTGATAGCGTACAACCATGTCCGCTTTTTCTGCGAACACATCGATCAGTTTACCTTTACCTTCATCGCCCCATTGAGCTCCGACAACTACCACGCCTGACATATAACGTACCCCTTAAAACAGACCCTAAAAATGTCTCTCAAACAGGGGGATTCAGGCAAGTTTATTCGCCTTTAAACGGAGCCGCTCCATACCATGGTGTTCTTGGGGGGAGGGTGTCAGAGGTCGAACCGTCCACAAAAAACGCCATAAGCTTATTAGCTGCGATCTGGGACGCTTTAAAGAACGCATCCTCTGTATTGGCTCCAATGTGCGGAGTCAAAACCACGTTCGGGTATTTCAACAAATTTGAGTTTCTGTGCAGGGGTTCTTTTTCAAAAACATCCAGCCCCACAGAACGCAGCCAGCCTTTTTCCAAAGCCTCGCACAGATCGTTTTCGTTAATCACAGAACCGCGCGAAGTATTGATCAGAACAATACCGCGGTGGATGTACTCAAACTGCGAGCGGTTGAGCATATGCTCTGTTTCCAGTGTTTTTGGCACATGGAAGCTCAGAACATCGGCAGTCTTAAGAACTTCTTCATAACTTAAGCGGGGAATGTGCAGGCGCTCAAAGACTTCATCTTCCTGGTACGGATCATAGGCTACCACATTCATGCCAAAAGCTTGCGCCAGCTCGGCCACGCGGGAACCGATGCGGCCCAATCCGACAATGCCATAGGTACGCCCGGTTAGTTCCATGCCTGTGATCAGATCGCGGTTCCAGTCACCGGCTTTGACCATTTTGCTGGCTTGCGGAATGTTATTCACGCAGCTTAACACCAGGCCCCAGGTCAGTTGAGCGGCAGATTCGATATTTCCCGACGGAGTGTGCATCACAGTGACGCCCCATTTTTGGGTGGCCTCCAGATCAATGTGATCAAACCCGCTGGTGCAGGTGACGATCAGTTGCAACTGTCGTGCTTTTTTTAAAAGCTCTTCGTTGATTTTTGTGCGGCTGCGAATGATCAATGCGTTGGCGCTGACCAAGTGTTCAAGCGGCAGGTGTTGAGGACTGTCACTGCGGACCACTTCAAAGTGGCTGTGCTGCTGCAAGTACAGATAGCTGTCGTGAGCAAAGCGATCCGTGATCAGAATTTTTTTCTTCATGGATTTTGCTCCAACCAGTTCTGCGCTTCTGTTGCGATGTTGGAAATATGCTCCAACGACATAAAGTCCGGATCAAAGTGGCGCAACGTGTGCCCCAGGCATTCAATCAGGCGCACCATTTCATGGTCCTGGATGTAACCCATATGACCCACACGGATGATTTTACCTTTGGCCTGATCCTGGCCACCCATGATGGTGATGTTGTGGACTTCCTCCAAATGCAGACGGATTTTCTGGCCATCCATTTGTGGTGGCACAGTCAACGCCGTGACCGAATCACTTGGGGACTTGGCATAAAGAACAAAACCCAGCTTCTGCGCAAAGTTGCGCGTGAATTCCGCACGACGGTGAATATCATGGAAAAGTTTATCCAGGCCTTGCGTGGTAATCAGCGATAGCACCACATCCAGCGCACGGATGATCGCGACATTGGAAGAAAAGAAAGTTTCTCCGCCCGCGTTGGCTTTTTTCTCTTTGCGGATATCAAAGTAATATCTGGGACACTTGGCGTCGGGGATAAATCTCCAGGCTTTTTTCGAGAAGGAAACAAAGGCCATTCCCGTCGGCAGCATAAAGGCTTTTTGTGAACCCGCCACAATGCCATCAATGCCCCAGGCATCCATCGGTAAAGGATATGCTCCTAAGGCGGTGATCGCGTCCACCAACAACAAAGTGTCAGGATAATTCTTTGTCAACGTTGCCAGAGCTTCAATCGGATGGGCCACACCCGTGCTGGTTTCGCAGGCTTGGCAAAGAACGGCGCGGGTGTCGGGATTTTGTTTTAGCAGGTCCTCGACGTCAGAAACTTTGACGGCCTCGCCCCAGGCCACGTTGTGAACGATGACTTTGGCGCCAAAATATTGAGCCATATCGGCCCAGCGCTCACCGAATTTGCCTGAAACAATGGCAATGACCTTATCGCCCGGGGAAAGCGTGTTCACCAATAAAGTTTCCATTCCGCCAGAGCCGGTGGAGGTCAGAAGAAAGACATCCTGTTCCGTCTGAAAGACAACCTTGATGTCGGCTAAAACTTTTTTCAGGATCTTATCAAATTCCGGCGTGCGGTGGTGAATCATGGGAAGCGCCAGAGCTTTGCGCACCTCAGGATGAATATTCACAGGCCCCGGAGCTAACAAACTGTAATCGTCTTGAAAAGTTGTCATTTTTCTTCCTTGATTCCTTGCTAATTTTATACTCAACTGGGCCCGTGGACGCAATATTTAAAGCTTTTCGCATCACTCTGGTTTTGTCGCTGTTTCTCTCGGGATGTGCCTATCGTTTAGGCTCGGGCACGCGCAGTATTCCGGGGGGCTACAAGCAGATTTCGGTGCCGATCTTTAAAAATAAAACTCAAGAAACAGGGATCGAGGTGGCATTTACCAATTCCCTGATTCAGGAGTTTCAGCGTTCCCGCATTGCCCGAATTGTGGACAATTCCCTTTCTGAAGTGGCAGTGATCGGGCAGATCGACAATGTTCAGTATTTGCCGGGGGCAAAGCGTGTGGCCGGGGACTCTTCGGCGCCTTATCTTCCCAATGGAACCGTTATTGCCTCAGAATACCGCATTTTGCTGACTGTCACTGTTAAAGTTGTGCGTCAGGCAGATGGAACCGAACTGTGGAGTGGGTCCTTTAGTGGAGAGAGAACTTACGCAGCTCCGCAAGTAACGCTGGCCGGTGTTAACTCTGTGAATCCTCTTTACAATCTTTCTGCGCGGAGGCAAAACATTGACCTCATGGCGTTCGACATCATGGCTGAAGCCCATGATCGTATCACCGAGAATTTTTAAATCGGTATAGCAAAAGGAACAGACAACAGTGGCACTCATCGATGCGCAGAAATTCTATCGTGATCTTGAAAAAGGTCAGACTGCGCCTTTGTATTTTCTGTTCGGTGAAGAGCCCTATCTGCTGAATCAATCCGTTGAACGTTTCAAATACGCTGTCTTGACCGAAGGCGCTGTCGATTTCAACTACAGCTTGTTCTATGCCAGTGATGCTGATGTGGTGTCTGTGCGTGATGCGGTTGAAACTCTGCCGATGATGGCCGCCCGTCGTTTGGTGATTTTAAAAGAAGCGCAAGAACTGACGGACAAAGAATGGGCCGAGCTGGAGCCTTTGTTTGAATCTCCGGTCGATAGCACTGTGTTTGTGATTCTGGCGTCGCGCGTGGATAAGCGTAAAAAGCAGATCCGTCTGCTTTTGGATAAAGCCGACTGTGTCGAGTTTAAAAAGCCCTACGAAAATCAAATTCCGTCCTGGATCAACTATATCGCACAGTCTTTGGGTCTGACGATCAGTAACGACGCCATTTTGCTTTTGCATAAGCTGGTGGGTCATCATCTGACAGAGATCGAAGGGGAGCTGAAGAAGCTCGGCGAATACGTCGGGGAACGTCGTATTGAAATGGCGGACGTGGCCCAAGCCGTGTCCCGTTCCAAGGAAGAAAACGTTTTTGATTTTACCAAGGCTATTGGTGAAAACGACCGTGTAAAGGCTTTGGAGCTTTTGGTTCACCTGCTGGATCAGGGGCAGAACGAGATCGGGATCGTGTCTTTGGTGGCCCGTCACGTGCGTATTCTGCTGACCTTGAAGCGCGGGATGGAAGAAGGTCTGCACGGGGCGAAGCTTGCCCATTTTGCGCAGGTGCCGCCGTACTTCCTGGAAAGCTATCTGGATCAAGCCCGACTTTGGACCGCCAAGAAGTTGGAACAGACGCTGGTGGTTTTATCTGACACCGACAAGGCGCTAAAATCCTCACCATTGTCCAGTCACATCTGGCTGGAAAATCTGGTGCTTAAAACCTGCGGCACGCAATACGCCGCCATCTAGTTGGTCTGCTTAAGAAGTCCCTGAAAAAAGCCGATAAGTGCCTTGATGAACAAGGCTGTCACGAATTCTCCATTTGAAGATAAAGGCTATTTCCGCCGCCAGTATCCGCGCCGTGCGATGAAACGCAAGGTGGGTATTCTGTGCGATGGGACGTACTTTGTCTGTGATTCGGGGGAAATCGGTGAAGGGGGCATGTCCATCGTATCCGATTATGTGCTGACCGAGGGCCATGAACTGGTCGTCAGCTTCCAAGTGCCGGGTGGGGACTTCGTTTTCCTGCGCGGAACGGTTCGATCAACGCAAAAAAAAGAGGGTGACCCAAGAGTCACCCACGGATTGAGCTTTAATCAAATTGCGTTTTCCACAAAAAGACAAATTCGCGCCTTTGTGTCAGCGCGAACTCAATACGAATCTTTTAATAACTAAGGACTACTTAGTTGCAGACGCGCGTGTAGAAAGACGGCTGATCTTGCGGGATGCAGTTTCTTTCTTAAGAACGCCAGTTTTAGCAGCTTTCATTACTTGAGAAGAGAAGTTCTTCAACAATTCAGGAAGAGCTTTCAGATCTTTAGCTTCGATAGCTTTAACAAGTTTTTTCTCAGCTGTTTTTACAGTGCTTTTACGAGCGTTGTTAACAGCAGTTTTACGGATAGACTGACGAGCTCTTTTTGCTGCAGACTTATGATTTGCCAAGGGATAACCTCCACAGTAACTTTTATAGACGAACCAAAGGGATTAACATAGGGTGTCTCACGAAGCAAGTGGATTAAAAGAAGATCGCAAAAAGGTCCTTAAAAGGGCTTTTTCTATGGCGTCTGGGACCTTAACGAGCCGCATCTTGGGGCTTTTTAGGGATATCGCGCTGGGGGCCCTCTTTGATCGGGCGGTCACCGATGCGTGGACCGCAGCCTTCCGTCTTCCCAACCTGTTCCGCCGACTTTTGGGGGAAGGCTCCCTGTCTGTGAGCTTTATTCCCGTTTTTATGCAGGCTCAAACCGAAGACCCTAGCGGAGTCCGTGGCCGCAATCTGGTCAATTCGATTTATTCCTTACTTTTGATCGTTCTGGGCGCGCTGACTTTGCTGGGGATTATCTATATCGAGCCCTTGTTCCGTCTGCTTTTGGCCGATGACTATATTTTGTCTGCCGAAAAGTGGGAACTCACCCTGCGCATGGGGCGGATCATGTTTGGGTTTGTTTTCTTTGTCTGCTCTTACGCGTTTTACATGGGAATTCTGAATGCCTTTGGCAGCTTTGGTTTACCTGCGGCGGCTCCGGCCTTGTTGAATGTCTCTATGTTGGTGTTTACGTTTATGCCGCCGGAATGGTTCCCAGTGCATGGGGACGGGCTGGCGTGGGGCGTATTGGTCGGAGGTTTCTTGCAGGCGGCCTTGTTGTGGGCAGCCCTGAAGGCTCGCAACTATTTGCCACGCATCAGCTGGCAGTGGGGCAGTCAGGATGTCAAAGAGGTACTGGGGAAGTTGCTGCCGGGTCTGTTGGGCATGGGACTTTTGCAGTTTTCCACTTTGGTGAATCTGTATTTTGCAAGCTCGCTGCAAGAAGGATCTATTTCCTATATCTACTGGGCCGATCGCTTGCTGGAGCTGCCACTGTCTTTGATTTCCGTCAGTCTGGGGGCGGCGTTGCTGCCGACGCTCAGCGAATACGCTGCCCAGGGTTTGAAAGAAAAATTCCGCGAAACTGCCGAGGAAAGTTTTTTGATGAATCTGTTCTTGGCGTGGCCCGCAGCCTTGGGATTGTTCTTTCTGGCAGAACCTATCATCGAGGTTCTTTTCCTGCGCGGTAAATTCACCAGTGCAGATGTTCAAGCCACTGCCGGGGTCTTAAAGATCTATGCCGTCAGTTTGTTGCTGGTCTCGTGCAGTCGGGTGCTGATGCCCTTGTACTATGCAGTGAAAAACACCTGGGCCCCGATGTGCATGGCTTTGGCGGCATTGTTAATTCATATCCTGCTGGCCCCTTATTTTATGGCGCGCTGGCAGTTGTCGGGACTGATGTATTCCGGCGTGATTTCCGCCTTTGTGAATGCGGCACTGTTGTTTGTTCTTTTGCCGAAGTTCAGTGTGGGGATGGCGCGCCGACGGATGCTAAAGACCTGTGTAAAGTTCTTTGTGGCCGGGGTCGGATTGGTGGGATCAACGCAAGTGTATGACCTGCTTGTGGGCACAATAGGAAAAGGGCTGCAAATGCCAGCCCTTTTCGTTGCCATTATTTTGGCGGTGACTGTTTACTTCGGTATTGCCCGCTTACTGGGTTGCACCGAAGTTTCTAAAATCCGTCGGTCGTCCCCACTTTAGCACGATCATCTTCGTCAAACGGGATGATGTCCTGGGATTCTTTTTTAGCCACTTTTTCCGCGACCACTTTTTTCTTTAACGGCACGACATTACTTTTGGTTTTGGCGTGAACCGGGGCCGGAGTGGGCTTTTTCTTTTTTGTGACTTCGCTGTGATCCTGTGATGTGGCCGTGATCTCTGTTTTACCAATCACAGCCTCGTTCAGTTCCACGGTCAGATTCTGGGCTGTTATGGCCAGATTACTGATTTCACCACTGGTAGCGGCAATTTCTTCAGCCGAAGCGGCGTTACTTTGGGAAGCCTGATCCAACTGGTTCATGGCTTTGCCGATTTGTTGGATGCCGGTTGTTTGTTCGGCACTGGCGGCAGCGATTTCATTATTCAGATCCGCCACTTTTTTGATGGAATTCACAATGTTTGCCAAAGCCGTTCCGCTCTTATCCGCTGTGGCACTGCCTTCTTCAATCTGTGCCACAGAGTCTTTGATCAACGAGGAAATGTCTTTTGCCGAGGCCGCACTTCTTTGTGCCAGAGTGCGAACCGCTTCTGCCACCACGGCAAAGCCTTTACCTTGTTCGCCCGCGCGGGCAGCTTCAACAGCAGCATTAAGTGCCAGCAAGTTGGTTTGGAAGGCGATATCGTCAATAACATGAATGATCTCTTCGATTTTTTTCGAGGATTCAGAAATCTGAGTCATGGAAGTGATCAGGCTGTGAATCTCCTTTTCACCCTGTTCTGCGGATTCGCGCGAAGACGCCGACAGGGTGGCGGCTTGCTTGGCGTTGTCCGAATTCATTTGCACCATGGAGGTCATTTCCTCCAGCGCAGCGACAGTTTCCTCCAGGGACGCGGCAGCTTCGGTAGATGATTGGGAAAGACTGTTACCGGCTTCATTCAGTTGTTCCACGGAAGAAGCCACTTGGCTGCCAGCTGTTGTCAGGCGCTCTGCAATAGATCCCACGGTGGTGGTGATGCGCACAGCAATCCAGATCAAAGCGGCAAACACGAACAGGGCCGTGGTCGCAGAAACGATATACAACAAGTTAGTGACATAGGCTTCCGTGGCATCGGCTTCTTTGTTACCGGCTTTAGCCATGGCAGAATAGATTTCTGTCACAGCGGTATTCCACTTGCGCACGTGATTACCCAGAACCACCAGTTCGCCATCAACGATTTCTTCGGCTTGTTTGATTTTATGAGTATCGCCACTGCGGATCAGATTTTTAAAACAAATTTCTTTCTCGCATGCCCATTCCCACTTTTCAGGCATCGCCACATACTTACCACCACTGCGATCCCACTTGGACAAGCGCAGGCGGTATTTTTTGATACCCAAAATTTCATAAGCTCTTTGATACATTTGCAGGACCTTCAGAATCTCGTCCTTCACCCCGGATTCACGCACATACAAGTGAGCATCATTCTGGCAAAGCCCCCGCACGCGCATCAAACCTGACAGGGCTCCGGAACCTTCATAGCGATACACCTGACCGTATTCAGCCAGACGCAAAGGCAAGTCACGATAGCTGCGCAGTTTGGCCGAAAATATTTTGTGATGATGAGGACAGCACATCGGGCGCAGACGATAGCGGACACTTTCCAAATCCATCGCCGGATACATCGAATCTTCGTAATACGGCAGAGGACCGGATTGCCGATACAGATCCTCTTTGGCTATATGGGGACTGACAACACGCTCGTAGCCCGCCAGAAACTCCAGTTCCCGCATAAGCTTTTCCAGTTCGTCGCGAATGATCACCCCCGCAGGCAGCCACAAGGGCAATCCCGCGCCGATGTTTTCATCAATGTGATAGTAATGAAGGTCACGGTTTAGCTCTCGATGATCTTTTTGGACATGGCTCACCCCGGCCTGTCCGTTTTTAAGGGAAGACATAATAAAACTCCTCTGCCGTGATTTTGGGCAGACATAAAAATGAAAGAAATGGCTTTGATTTGAAAACGCGTCCCCGCAAGGGTCGCAAAAAAGAACTATGACCCCTATGGGGTGGTGATGGTCAGAGCTAGAATAAGGTTGGCCGAGTGGCTAAAATTCATGAAATCAGACTAACACAAAGCATCCATAACCTACCAATTCGAAATTTTTAGGGATTCCATAAGTTTTTGACCACCCCGACCTTGCCAAAACCCTTTTCAGATACAAACTTAAAGCGTTGTATAAGCCTATCGAAGGAGTTTTCATGGCCAAGCAGGTCCAAAATTTTAACGCTGAAATCAAACAACTTCTGGATATCGTCATCCACTCTTTGTACTCCCACAAAGAAATTTTCTTGCGCGAACTTCTGTCCAACGCTTCAGACGCGATCGACAAACTGAAATTCAATTCTTTGACCCATCCGTCCCTGCTTCCGGACAGCTGGCAGCCGCAAATTCGTCTGGAACCGAACAGCGAAACGAAAACTTTGAAAATCATTGATAACGGCATCGGCATGACTCAAGAGGAAGTGACCGAATTTATCGGCACAATTGCCCGCTCTGGAGCCAAAGCCTTTATGCAAATGAATGCCGAGATGAAAACCAAGCCGGAACTGATCGGTCAGTTCGGTGTGGGTTTCTATTCTGCTTTCATGGTCGCAGACCGCGTGACCCTGCACACCCAAAAAGCGGGTTCTAATGACGGCACCGTCTGGGAATCCCACGGGGACGGTACCTATACGCTGGACAATGTTCCACGCCCTGAAGGCACAGGCACCACCATCACATTGCACATGAAAGCCTTCAAGGAAGAGGACGAAATACAAAACTTCACTGACAAGTGGGTTCTGAAATCCCTGGTGAAAAAGTATTCTGACTTTATCGCCCATCCAATAAAGATGCAGGGTGAAAAAGAAGACGAGACGTTGAACTCGCAAAAAGCCATCTGGTTGAAATCCCCTTCCGAAGTTTCCAAAGAGGAATACAAAGAGTTCTATCAGCATCTGACCCAGGACTGGAACGAGCCTCTGCGCACCGTTCACTACAAAGCCGAAGGCACAATGGAATTCAATGCCTTGCTTTATGTTCCGGGCAAAAAACCATGGAACTACAACATGCGCGACATGGAATACGGCTTAAGCCTTTACATCAAACGCGTGTTCATCATGGCTGATTGCAAGGACCTTCTGCCGCCTTACCTGCGTTTCGTAAAAGGTCTGGTGGACAGCAGTGACCTATCCCTGAACGTGTCCCGCGAGCTTTTGCAGCAGGATCGCCAAGTGACGCAGATTCGCAAGAATGTCACAAACAAGGCCTTGGCCACCTTGAAGGATCTTTTAACCAAAGAACGCAGTGCCTATGAAGACTTCTGGACAGAGTTTGGCGCGACCTTGAAAGAAGGTATCCCTTCTGATGCCGCCAACAAAGAAAAGCTTCAGGATCTGCTGTTGTTCCATTCCACATCTTCTGACAAGATGACAACACTGGATGAATACGTTGCGCGCATGAAGGAAAACCAAAAGGACATTTATTATATCACGGGTGATTCCCTGTCTCAGGTCAGCAACAGTCCTTACCTTGAAAAGCTGAAAGAAAAAGGCTTTGAGGTTCTGCTGCTGGTCGATCCAGTGGATGAATGGGTTGTCGATGCCATGAACGAATTCAAAGGCAAAAAGTTGCAGTCCATCATGCGTGAAGGTCTGGATCTGGACACTGCTGAAGAAAAACAAAAAAAAGAAGAGGAAAAGAAACAGGCCGAAGTCACTTTGAAACCGGTTTTGGATTCCATGAAAAAGACTTTGGAAAATAATGTTAAAGACGTGGTTCTGTCCGAGCGTCTGACAAACACCCCGGCGTGTTTGGTGGCGTCCTCTTCTGACCCTTCTGCACACATGCAAAAACTGATGTCTCAGATGGGTAAAGAGTACGCGGGCCAAAGCATTAAACGCATCATGGAAATCAATCCAAATCACCCGGTCTTTGAGAAAATGCTCAAAGCGTCCCCGGACCAGCAAACCAAGTGGGCCGAGATTCTGTATGCGCAAGCGCTGCTGACAGAGGGTTCAAACCTTCCTGATCCAGTGAAGTTCTCGCAACAAATTGCAGAACTGATGGTACAGGCCGCGGACAGCACAAAGCACTAATCTTTAAGAATCAAAAAACAAAAAGCTCTTCGCAACAAACGAAGAGCTTTTTTAATATTTTGATATGGCCTTACTTTTTAAAGGTCTTTCACGAATTTCAGTATTTCTGCGGCATGCCCTTGCGCTTTGATTTTACGGAACTCTCCGACCAGCTTTTGGTCTTCATCAATCACAAAAGTACTGCGCTCAATACCCATGACTTTTTTACCGTACATGTTCTTTTCTTTGATCACATCGAACAACTGGCAAAGTTCCTCTTCCTCGTCGGACAAAAGTTCAAACTTAAAGTCGTACTTGCAGATAAACTTATCGTGTGATTTCAGACTGTCGCGGGAAACACCGAAGATCACGGCATTCTGTTTTTTAAATTGCGGCAGCAGTTCGTTGAACTCAATCCCCTCGGTGGTGCAACCCGGAGTGCTGTCTTTCGGATAGAAGTACAATACAACCTTCTTGCCCTTTAAACCGGACAGACTCAGTGTTTCTCCGCTGGAAGACGGAATTTTAAAATTCGGAACTTTCTTACCCATTTCAACTTTAGCGGCCATGCGGGGCTCCTTCTACTGGTTCAATTTGCTGAGGTATCGGTTGCGGGATAGGCTCTGGAACAATCATGGATGGGTCCATTTCGCCCTCTTGATGTTCTTGAGGCATTCCTTCATCTTGTGGTGGGGCTTCTCCCTCCGGCCAACCATCGGCCCCAGGTTCTACTGGCACAGACTCGACACCTTGTCCCTGTTGTTGTCCTCGCTGCATCATCACATCCGGATCAACCCCATCAGGCAGGTCCCGTGGCGGCGGCATGGTTGGCATGGTCGGACTTGCTATACCCGGCTTCACTGGCGCCACAGAAGGCGTCGGCGTCACCACCACCGGTGGCGCTTCCGGCGCATACAGCTCTGTTTCCAAAACCGTGATTTTTCCTTCCATCGGCACATCGGCTTCGATCTTGCGAATGTCCGTAAGGTTTTCATACACTTTTCCGCGCAGCTTGATTAAATTCTTTCCAGACTTTTGATAGTCGTACACATCCAGACGAATCATTTGTTCTTTGCTGCGATCCTGCGCCCAGTCTTTGCAATTCAGACTTTCCAGTTTTTCTTTACCACGCAGTGAACACTGAATCTGCTTATTCAAAATCCCGGCACCCAGCCCCAGAACCTCCTGAAGATTGTCGGGATAAAAAACGATGTTCAGTTCGCCTTCTTTGGGAACATCAAAACTGGCAAGACGTTTGGCCTCGGTTTTCTCGCTGCATTTTTCAAAAATTTCGCCCTTTTGCGGATACCCCACCAGCCCCAGCACATCGCGCTTCACCAGATAGCGATCACACCGGAACAAAGACTTGTTCGTCAGCTTGATATTTTGGGAAGCCAACAAAGCTCTCTGAGCTTTTCCAAAAGGTGATTTTCCAATCGGAGGACGTGCTGCGGTCAAAACCCACCATGCTTCGCGATGAATTCCGTCCGCTTCAGCAAGATAGCGCACCATCCATTCCAGACTTTTATCTTTATTTGCCACTTCATCTGCCTTCGGAGTAAGCACTTTGACCATTTTTTGTGGCGCAGGCACAGGCTCCTCCTCTTTCTTTCCGAAACAGGAAACCAGAGGAAGCGCAGCAATTCCCAAGATGATGAGGCGGCAAAGTTTCATATCATCAGTTTTGCAAATAGGCCCTGTGAAAACAAGAATTTACTTTACCTCATTCGAATCTTTACTCTAAACTTTCAGAGAATCAAATTGATGCAACTTTAGCAGGAGGTCTCCATGGAAAGAATTTGGCTCAAGAACTACCCAAAAGGCGTTGCCCACGAGGTGGATCTGACACGTTACAACTCCTTGGTGGATGTTTATGAAGAGGCCATCCGCAAGTTCAATTCCAAAAAAGCCTTCACCAGCATGGGAGTCACTCTCACCTTCTCAGATCTGGACAAAAAGGTGGAACAATTCTCCTCTTTCCTGCAAAACGAACTGAAGCTGAAAAAAGGCGACCGCATCGCCATTCAGATGCCCAATCTTCTGCAATTCCCGGTCGTCGCTTTTGCAGCTTTGCGCTCGGGCCTGACCATCGTGAACACCAATCCGCTTTACACCGCCAAAGAAATGCGTCACCAGTTCAAGGACTCTGGTGCCAAGGCCATTGTGATTCTGGCCAACTACGCCCACCTTCTGCAGGAAATCATCAAAGACACTGAAATTGAAAGTGTCGTGGTCACAGAAATCGCAGACATGTTCCCGACACCGAAAAGAATTCTGGTGAACTCTGTTGTTCGCTATATCAAAAAAATGGTGCCGTCTTACCATATTCCACAAGCCTACTCTTTCCGTCAGGCGATGGAACTGGGTGCGATGAAGCCATCTTCCAAAATCCCAACCACTTTGGAAGATATCGCTTTCCTGCAATACACAGGTGGGACCACCGGTGTTGCCAAGGGCGCCATGCTGACTCACAAAAACGTGGTCGCCAACATGTTGCAGATCTGCGACTGGATGACACCGAAGCTGCGTGAGGGTGAAGAAGTCGCTATCGCAGCCCTACCGATGTATCACATCTTCGCACTGACTTTGAACTGTCTGGGGCTTTTGCGCTATGGAAGCGAAAACGTTCTGATCACCAATCCGCGCGACATCCCAGGATTCATCAAAGAACTTAAAAAGACGCCGTTTACAGTCATGGCCGGTGTGAACACTTTGTTCAACGCCTTGATGAACAATCCGGAATTCACAACCATTGATTTCAGCCGCGTAAAAGTCAGCGTGGCCGGTGCCATGACACTACAAAAGCCCGTGGCAGAAAAATGGATGGAGCTGACGAAATCCGTGATCGTGGAAGGTTACGGTCTGACCGAGGCTTCTCCGGTGGTGTGCTGCAACCCTATCGACGGCACAGACCGCGTGGGCAGCATTGGTTTGCCATTCCCAAGCACGGACATCATGTTGATCGACGATGACGGCAAGGAAGTCGCATTGGGCGAACCGGGCGAGCTTGTATGCCGTGGGCCTCAGGTGATGGCTGGTTACTGGAACCGCCCCGATGAAACTGCACAGGTGCTGAATGACGGCTGGTTAAAGACTGGCGACGTGGCTGTGGCGGATGCTGATGGTTTCTTCAAGATTGTGGATCGCAAAAAAGACATGATCCTGGTTTCCGGATTCAATGTTTATCCCAACGAAGTGGAAGAAGCGATTGCCTCTCACCCGGGTGTTCTGGAAGTGGCGGCTATTGGTGTTCCTGATGAACACTCTGGAGAAATCGTCAAAGCCGTTGTGGTAAAGAAAGACCAGAACCTGACTGCAGAGGACGTGATTGCTCATGCCCGTAAGAGTCTGACCAATTATAAGGTGCCTCGCCTGGTGGAATTCCGTACCGAGCTTCCGAAAACCAATGTCGGAAAAATCCTGCGCCGTGCTTTGCGCGACAATCCCAAGTAGTCAGATAAAATGATTTAAAATAAAAAACCCTGATAAGAATGCTTATCAGGGTTTTTTATTTTCTTAGAACTTAAAAAGCTTAGGCTTTTTTATTCCAGGAAGCACACCATGCCTGGCCATAAACCAATTTGCCTGCGAAGATTGTGCAAGTACCAACTTCTTTACCACCACGAACTTCTTTTTTAGCGTAGAAGCCGCAACCCATACAGTCGTTACCTTTGGAATCCGCGGATTTCTTAAAGTCCTCGACGTATTTTACTGCTTTTGCCACAGAGTCGTTTGGATCAACCATCGGCATACCGCCAGCAGCTGCGCCACCCGCTGCAGGAGCACTGCCACCACGCTTTTTCTGAGCTTCAGCCGTGGAAGAGAAAACAGCAGACAAAGCCGCTGGAGCAACCACAGCAACGCCTGTGATCTTTGCAAGAGTAGTAAAGAAACCGCGACGGTTCATTTTAGTTTCGATCATAGATGCCTCCATCATTTAGTTTTCAACTAAACACTACTACTTTTCACTTGGTTTTCAATTGGAAAACACGAAAAAGCATGCGATGGCGCATAATAATTTACGCTAACATGTTAAAATCGCAGCAGAATGATGCGTTTCCTGCCACAAAAAGCTGCATTGACTGTTGTTCGATATATTACTTTGGGCGAGCTGACTCATGCTTATGACATAGGCAGGCACGACGATTCAGAACATGGGCTGTGATCAACAGAATACTGCCGATGATAGTGACCACATCATGCTCCATAACCTCCACCCACTCGTGCGGCAGAACGGAAGCCAGCGCCACCATGAAAAGCCCCACCACCCCAAGCGTAAAGACACGCGTTTGTTTGTGATGCTTATACCCTGACCAAAAGGCAAAAAGCCCGACAGGCAAGATCACCACTGCCATGGTCAGATGCACCCATTCAGAATGAAAGAATTCACCAAGAACCGGCAGCAACAGAACCAACAGCGGTGTCGCCAGACAGTGAATCGCACACAAAGACGAAAGGAAAATGCCGACGCGATCCCAGTTTTCAGTTTTTTCCGCGAACTCTTCGTGTTGAGTGTGATCCACTTCGCAGCAGGAATGTTGGTGAGCCGGGTTTTGAGTTAAAATCTGTTCGTCCACGAAGACCGCCTTTGGTGAGCTTGTTTTCCCCTAAATGCAAGTCACTGTCAACTAGAATAGACCCCCTTGCGTTTGCACCGGGAAAAGAAGATAAGGGGGCATGACATCCTTTGTACCTCCAATTTATGAGCTTGGCCCTGATTTTTACGATGAAGTGCCACCTGCCCAATTCCCGCAGGCAATTTTGCGTTATCGCAATCAAAGCGCCGCCGCATCCGTGGGGTTGGGCGCTCTGACGCCGGAACAGTGGCAGGCTCATTTCTGGAAGTTTGAAAGCCTGCCTCAGAACATCAAGGCCCCACTGGCATTACGCTACCACGGTCATCAATTCCGCAGCTACAACCCGGATCTGGGGGATGGACGCGGATTTCTTTTTGCACAACTTCAGGCAGGCTCCCGACTTTTGGATCTGGGCACCAAAGGCAGTGGGCGCACTCCGTATTCCCGAGGTGGCGACGGACGACTTACTTTAAAAGGCGCCTTCAGGGAAATTCTGGCAACAGAACTTTTGGAATCTTATGGTGTGAACACCAGCAAAACCTTTTCGGTGTTTGAAACCGGCGAACAACTGCAAAGACATGACGAACCCTCCCCAACCCGTGCTGCCGTTTTGGTTCGTCTTGGCCACAGTCATATTCGCTTTGGAACTTTCCAGCGTCTGGCATTTTTGAATCAGCCGGAAAACATCAAAAAGTTACTGAATTATTCTGTGAAGCATTTCTATCCGGCCCTGACTCCGTTAACTGAAACAGAACTGGCCGCCGCCTTCCTGCGTGAGGTCTCCTATGCCATGGCAAAAACCGTGGCTGCGTGGATGATGGCGGGCTTTGTTCATGGAGTTCTTAATACTGATAACATGAACATAACAGGCGAAAGTTTTGACTATGGCCCTTACCGTTTCCTGCCGACCTATGACCCGGCGTTTACGGCGGCTTACTTTGACCAAACCGGGCTGTATTGTTATGGGCGCCAACCTTCGGCGGTCTTATGGAATTTGCATCAACTCGGAAATGCTCTTCAGGTCGCCTTCCCCGATCTGCCGGTGGCCGAGGTGCTAGACGACTACGGCGATGCCTTTAACTTTGAAACACAACGCCGGCTTTTGCTGCGCTTGAATCTGCGCAATCCTCTGGAAGAGGGCGCTGCAATCTATGATCTGAATTCAGAACTGGTGGCACATCTGTTCCAGTTCCTGGATCAGGAAAAAGGATTGTTTGAACAAACTCTGTATGATCTGCATTCCGGTGCGATCCCCGAGCGTCTGGAGCGCTCACCCCAGAAAGAGCTTTATCAAAAAGAGTCCTTCAAAAAGCTGAAGGAAACATTGTCGTATTTTGAAGCCGCCGAGACTGAAAAAAAACAACATCCTTACCTGCACACAGGCAAAGCGTGTTCCTTGATTATTGATGAATTGGAATCTCTGTGGAAGCCCATCGCCGAAAACGACGACTGGGCCCCCTTTGAACAGAAGCTTGAACAAATCCGCAGCTTCCGCGGACTTTACGGCTGATACCCCGTAATTCGGGCCAGCTTCGCACGGAACCAGGCCTTGAAATCCTCTACAAAACCAAAGGCTGCTGGCACGATCAAAAGCGTCAGCAATGTCGAACTAATCAAACCACCGATGATGGCAACCCCCATGGAAGTTCTCATCGCCGAGGCCTCATTCAGTCCAATGGCAATCGGGATCATACCGGAAATCAACGCCAGTGACGTCATCAGAATAGGACGCAAACGCGTGCGGCAGGCCTTGATGATAGCCTCATTACGAGCCATGCCCTCGTGGATCAAGTGATTAGTATAGTCCACCAGCAGGATCGAGTTCTTCGGCTTGTTTGATTTTATGAGTATCGCCACTGCGGATCAGTGTGATGGTGTCTTCCATTAGTTTGTAATACTGGGCAAAGTGCGGTCTTACTTCCTGATAGACCTTGTCTTCATCAGGGGTGCGAGGAATAGGATCGTAGATCAACTGGGCATCGCGCAGTTCTTTCATCCCGTCTTCTGCGGTCTTCAGATAGCTGTTCATTTTTTCCGGTTCATCCGGATGATTGATGGCAGCCCAGACGCCGTAGAAGTATTTATTACGGGCCTGGCGCATTTCACCCACGATTTCAAAAGTGGGGATGACTTGAGAGTTCGCCAAGTGCAGCAGGTTCACCACTTTGCTAAGGCCATTGATGGACAGGCTGCCCAAAACAGTGAAACCGATCAGTGGCAGAATAGCGGCTATAAGCAGGCGTCCTTTGATTCCTCGAAACCAACTGGATAGAAATGTCATAAAGAGTTCCTTCAACCCGAACGGGTGTTATATTTTTTTGACAGAATTTTATTCGGAATCTTTAATATGTCGTCAAAGTCCAGAAGTAGAAATGTGAATACAGTTAATGTTTCAAAGTAAAAGCCCCTCGAAGGTCGAGGGGCTTGTTAAATATTAAGTAACTATTGAGTTTTAAAAACTAGAAACCGTCAGTGGTCCCGACCTTGGCCCGGTCGTCTTCATCAAACGGAATCACGTCCTGAGAAGAGGATTTTTTAGCCGTCGGTGTCGGAGCAGGGGCGGCAGTCTTCATCGGAATGACATTGCTCTTTGCCGGAGCTTTCGCGGTCGCTTTCGGGGCGGGCTTGATTTTTCTGCTGGTCGTTGCCTCTGGAGCAAGTGTGCTTGTGGCAGAGCCCAGGATCACCGCATTCAATTCCACCGTCAGGCTTTGATTGGTCGCGGCCAGACTGTTGATTTCACCACTGGTGGCGGCGATTTCCTCCGCTGAAGCAGCGTTGCTTTGTGCGGCCTGATCCAGTTGGTTCATGGCTTTGCTGATCTGCTGGATACCTGTGGTTTGTTCAGAACTTGCCGCTGCGATTTCATTGTTCAGATCAGATACTTTTTTGATCGAATTCACAATGTTCGTCAGAACGGCACCGCTTTTGTCTGCGATGTCGCTGCCGGTGTCGATCTGGGAAACGGAATCCTTAATCAAAGAGGAAATGTCCTTTGCGGAAGCTGCGCTTCTTTGTGCCAACGCACGAACGGCTTCGGCCACGACAGCAAACCCCTTTCCTTGTTCACCAGCACGTGCCGCTTCCACCGCAGCATTCAGAGCCAGCAAATTGGTCTGGAAGGCAATATCGTCAATCACAGAAATAATTTCCTCGATTTTTTTGGAGGACTGGGAAATTTCAGTCATGGATTGGATCAGGGATTGAATTTCTTTTTCGCCCTGTTCGGCAGAGTCACGGGAGGATGCTGACAACGCTGCCGCCTGTTTGGCGTTGTCGGAATTCATCTGCACCATGGAACTCATTTCTTCCAGGGCGGCCACAGTCTCTTCCAAAGAAGCTGCAGCTTCCGTTGAAGACTGGGACAGGGCATTGCCGGCTTCGTTTAACTGTTCAACCGCGGCGGCCACCTGACCACCGGCCTGGGACAGACGGGAAGCGATAGAGCTGACAGAAGAGGAAATTCGTGCGGCAATCCACAGCAGGATGCCCAGAATGGCGAAAGTGGAAACCAAAGTCACCAGCATCGTCAAAGTACTGATACGGGTGGAGGCTGATTTGCCGTCCTTTGCGTCAGTAGCTGCGGCCTCATTGTAATAGGTCATGGAGGCAGAACTCATTTTGTGCATGATGGTTCCGATTTCCCACAGACGGCCGTCCATTTGGGCCTGGGCCTTTTCAAAGGCCTCAGGGGTGCCCTGGCTGACCAGCTCAATGTTGGCGTTAAGAAGTTTTAGGTATTCATCGCGCACAGCCTTGGCCGGTTCAAAAGTCTTTTCCATTTCCGGGGTGAACGGGATGGCTGCATAGTCATCAAATGCCTTTGTATATTGCGCGACAGCTTCACGGGCAATTTTCAGGCGTTCTTCACGTTTTTCCGGGGTCTTCATGTTCATTGCCGCAAAAAGTTGATAGCCATAGGCATTGCGGGCCTGGCGTTGTTCTGCCAAGGCTTGCAGGTTGGGGATGATGTTGCTGTGGGCATTTTCAAGATAATCTTCAAACTCATTCATTCCTGAATGGGAGATGGCGAAAACAATACCAAATCCAATAACTGGTAATACCGCTGCGACTAACAGTTTACCTTTGATTCCTGTGAACCAGGAACCGATCCCCGTGTGATTCATTTGTGGCCTCTATAATTGATGGTTAGGTTGCTTACTAAATTACAGAGGATATTTCGGAGTACGTACCCGCAGGGTGGAGTCTAGATTTATATGCCCCTATGCAATGTTTAGGGATGTAGGTCTGGAAAAGAAAATGGGACCCTTCCGTGAGGAAGAAGTCCCTGGGTGGAATCAATATTTCGTGTCAGTTCTTTACTTCACTTCTGCCAAAGAGTTGTAGCTGTCGCTGATCTTCTGCTGTCTTTCAACCTCTTTGCCCCAGCGTTTGACTTCGCCCTGATAGCCGCGCTGTTTGGCCTTCCATTCGTTTTCCTCGCTGGCAAGGCTGCGCAGTTTCTGGTTCACCTGATCGTTCTGCTCTTTCAAAGTGTTTTGGCGACTGCTCCAGATTTTTTTCTCTTCGCTGAGCTGATTCAGTTGCAGTTGATAATCGCTGATGTTCAGCTCGCGCTTTTTCTGGTTTTCCCTGATCTTGGCAATCATGGCTTCCAGCTCCTGAATCTTCGCGTTTTCCTGATTCATTTTGCCTTGTTCGTCGGCGATCAGGCCCTGAATTTCTTTTTCCTGACCACTTACACGGCCCATGGCCTGATTGTTTTCTTCAGCCTGCTGTAAAACCTGCTTCTGCTGGCTTTCCACCTGGGACTTGGCTTTACCCACCTCTGTCAGGTTGGAATCCACAGTCTTCAGGTTCTTTTCATACTCCTGAAGATTGGCTTTGGAGTTGTTCAAATTGCCTTTGATTTTATCCAAACCGTCTTTGGCGGAATTTTGTGCCAAAGATGTTGTTGCCAGGCCCATCATAATTGTCAAAGTCGTCATTGCTTTTGTGAATTTCATCTTGAAAATCCTTTCCTATTGTTCAGACAAACCGGCTACATTGCCATCTTGAGCACACACATTTTTCAGGGAAGAGCGGTAGTGACCCACTTCGTCCTCCCAGATTTCACCTTTAAATTTCCAGTTCAGACTCTTTTCCTTTTGAACCTTCAGTTCAGGACGGTCCTTTTCATTGATCTCACCACCGGCCATCTGATAGCGGATGTGTTCACCCGCGCCGGAATAAAGTTCGTACTGAAGAACATCGTTCTGATCCAGAACCTTGTCCAAACCCGCCAGCATTTCGCCGAAGCGACCCTGCAAAGCCTGGGATGCCTGGGCACGCAGAACGGTTTTTTCCTTTTCAATACGAGCCAGACCTGTGGCACGCAGATTTTTAATCGACGTGCGGGCTTTCTTCGCGATGTGATACTGGATGCGGTAGCTCAGAAGTTTTTGTTCCGCCTTCTGGATTCTTGCCACATCACTTTCTGAAGGGCTTTGGCCTTTCAGGGATTTCTTTGCGTCCGCCAGTTCTTTGTTGGCTTCGTTTTGTTTGGCAATCAGCTCGCGCTCTTTTTTGATCAGCGTCAAGGCGATGCGGTTGAATTTTACGATCTCGTCCTCATAGGCATTAATCTGCTTTTGCACAGTCATGTAAGCCGGGTGGCGGGCCAGTTCCACGATGAAGGAACGTGGCAGACCGTCAACCTCTTTCAGGTCCGAGTTCTTGATCCAGCTTTTCACTGTTTCATAGTACGCGGAAGAGTCCTTGTGGGAAGTCTTGTAGTCCTCAAGCTTCTTTTTCCACGGGGAGTATTTCTTCTTCATTTCATTAAGCACCTGCACACCGTCACCGTATTGGCACAGATTCAGGTAACCCACCGTGCGAACCACATAAGATTCCGGAGAGAATGCATTTTTAAAGAAGTCCGTATGCAGAGAGAACATGTTCCCTGCGGCCCCCTCATAGTCTTCACCCAAAATCTGAGTCCAGGCGCTTTCCACCATGGCTTGCAACCACAGCGGGTTGGACTTATCGACTTTCAGATAAGACTGGAAAGCCTCTTTGTACTGACTTTTTTGGAATTGCATGCGCGCCAGAGTCAGCGCACCCACAGAACGCAGTTGAGATGTTTTATCGGTTTCAGTGGCTGCCATCAGTTTTTCCAGATAAATCGTGGCTTCTTCCACTTTACCCTGACGATAGTTGAACAGCGCGTTCAGCAGCAAAGCCTCCGGGTAGCGCGGGGACTTTTCACCGATAAAGATCAGTGCGTCCTCCATCAGGCCCAGTTGACCTTTGTCGGAATAATATTTTGCCCGGGCGATTTGGTAATCGTCGTTCTTGGTAATGTCCATTTCGTACTTGATCACCAAAGGGTCAATCAAGGAAATGTCAGACGTTTCCAGGACGTTGATGTGCTGAACCAGCGCTTCGGTGGCTTTTTGCTGCCATGCTTTGGCTTTGGTTTCCTGAGCCACCTGAATCATGTATTGGCGGAACTCAGAATTAAGCCCCAGGCCTTTTGCTGTCATCGCGTAGTGGTACAAAGCCTCAATGCGATGTTCCGGGTCCTCGATCAGTTCCGAGAACAGACCCATTGCCAGTTCATAGTTCTTTTGGATTTCCAGGAAGATCAACGCCTGCAAAAGTTTGTAATCGTTCGGCTGCAAATCCTCAAGCTTGGTCAGTTGCACCAAAGGCTCCTGAATCACCGGGTCCATGACAGGATTCAGAATTTTTACATCCGGAATCTTGTTGAAGGCATCGGCGCTGGTCAGGCTCTTGGCTGGCGCCACCACATCAGTGTAAGGCTTCAGAACAAAGTTGATAACCGCAGGCGATTCGCGGCGGTTGATTTCTTTGACTGCAACCTCGCGAGAGGCGGGGAGACGGAGCGGACTTAAATCCGCAGCTTCCACTTCACGCTCTTCACCGACGTTAAGCAAAGGAATGTTTTTAACTTTAAAGACTTCCGTTTTTCCCTTAACCACGCGTTTTTGATAAACGTCGAAGGTCGGAACCAGACTGGATTTAACTTTCAGGCTGGCGTCCGCGGAACGGGCGCTTTTTTTGACTTTAAGGGCCGGCTCAGCGAACGCCGAGCTGCCCAGAAAGGAAAGTGCTAATAGAATGCTAATTGACTTACTCATAAATCCCCCCACCCTGGAGAAAATTAGTGCCAGTACGTGATACCAATCATCAGTGATGTATCGTTGATTGTTTCTGATCCCAGATCGCGCTGGCCGGTAACGGCTGGACCGCCTGGAATTGGTGTCGTACCCGGAGCATAGAATTTCATTTTATCCTGAGTGGACCAGGTGTTTACAAGGTCCGCACGGATCGCAAAGTGCTCAGAGAAGAAGATCTGCTGGAACACACCCAGTTTATAGGCAAAAGTGTTCTTGCTGACATTTCCTTCCTTCTGTGTAATTTCATAGTCCAATGTACCTGCTCCGACGGAAATCCCCATGTCGAAGTAGATGATGGCCTTGTCCACGACGCTCATCTTTGCATAGAAAGGCACCCAGATTCCGGAAAGGAAATAGGATGACTTGAAGATGTTGTGATCGGGGATAACACCGTAAGTATCAACGAACTGACCCACGGCATCGTTATCCTTCATGCTGGCGGAATTGTAGCTTGCCTCCAGACCCCAGCGCTCATTGAAGAAATACCCCAGACTTCCGCTGGCGATAGTTCCTGTGCTGTAAGGATCGTTGAACGGAATACCAGCGGCTCCCGTCAGATAGAAGCGCTCGGCTTTGACGTAGCGGCGATTTTGCACGACGCTAAAGTCATCGTCTTTGGCTGCCCAGTATTTCTGCTCCAGTTTTTTGATGTCCAGCTTGTCGCTACCGCGTTGATCAGCTTTGCTGTCGGCCGCTTGTTGTGCGAATGCCTGCGATGCCGTCAAGATGAACATTAGAATTGTCTTCTTCAACATGATAAATTACCCCCGCCTTAGTTTGTACTCTTGAATAAGAATGGATATGTCACAAGCACGCGTGTTCCCCCCTGTGGAGCTGGAAACTTCCACGCGGCAACCCTGTTCAATATACATCCCTCAACGGTTGCGTTTTTAAGTGTTGTGTCACCAATCAGTTGTTGTTCCACTTTACCTGATGGCCCAATGGTGAATTTAACTGCGACCTTACCGAACAGATCCGGCTTGGCACTTAGTTGTCTTTCATAGCAATAAAGAATCTGACCCAATTGGGATTTGATGTACTGAGCGATGATCTCACGATCCAAACCGCCGGTAATTTCACCTTCCTCCTCGATCAGACCCACACCGCCGGAACCTGTTCCGCCGGCAGCCAGACCGCCCATGCCAGAGGCACTGCCGCCACCGCCACGACCGACAGTGGAAACACCACCACCGGAACCGGAGCCTTCACGACCCCAGTCACGACCGGAGCGTTCCATGTTGCCCACGGCAGCCAGAGCACGACCGGAAGAGCCCGAGCCTGCTTTCACCCCAGTGGCGATAACCACATTGCCACTTTTCGCAGCCTGAGCGGAAACTTTTCCGATCAACTGGGAAATACGGCCACCTGTGATGGACTTCATCATTTTGGAAACTTTGCTGCCACCACTTGTAGGCATGGCCGCCGCCGGAGTTTCCTTCACCACCACTTTTTGTGGAGCAGGGGCGACTTCGGCTTTTTTACGTTTAGGTTTAACTTCGGTTTTTACAATGATCTTCTGAGCGGTTTTTGGCGGCGTTGCCACAACTTCAAGTTCCTGAGTTTTCGGAGAGAAGATGCCGACAGTCACCAGCAACAAAGCCGCGCCCAGAACGATGAAGACACCTTTTTTGGAATCTTCATCGACCAGTTGATCCGTGCTCAGACGGGCCATGCGAGCCGCGTCCTCCAAAGACACGGTTCTTTGTTTGACTTCCAGATCACCGATCATCTGTTTGTGCCATTCCTGAGAAGGCACGCAGGTCACAGTGGTCGGAGTCAGGGCCGATAACGGCTTGAACTTTTTATTCATTGGCAGGATCTTGGTTTCAAGAACCTGATCATGTTGCTTCACGATGTAAAGTTGGAACTGCTTTCCAGCTTCACGCTGTTCGCGACCGGCTTGTTCCAGACGCAGATACAAATCTGTTTCTTTTGCCACCGGAGTGAAGTTCAGGGTGCAGTCACCAAGGGTGAGGGATTTTTCCTCATCCAGGCGCAGAGCCGGGGAGTTCTTGTTGGACGCGCTGGAGTTCATGTCCAGATCGACATACCACCAAGCACCATCACGGAACTCAAACATACCCTGAATACCCTTGGAATCCGGAGCGATGGAAATAACATCGGCCAGACGGGAGGACCCGAAGGTGTGAGTTTTATTATTGGATCTTAACTTCCAGGTTTTCGCCGTCCCATTTTTCAGGGATTGACGTACAATCAACGTGAGCATGTGACACCTCATGAAACTTAGTTGTTCAAGTAGAGAGCTGATTCGCGGATGCGGCCATCCATATCTTTTTGCACATCGTAAAGAGGCATAAACTTGATACCTCTTTTTTGCACAAGATAGGCGCCGTCAGGGTTACGAATCGTTCCCTTAAGGTTCATGTCACCGAAATTGACTTCCTGGACTTTACGGACTGTTCTTTGTTTGGCAAAGCCAGTCGATGCTCCCAGAAGAATGAAAGCGACCATCGCTGTGATGATAGTTTTCACTTGTACCCTCCATACTACAAGTCTCCCGAGATAACGTGCTGACCGACTTTGTTTTGATTTTTCAAATACTGTATCTTCTTACCCAACCAGTCGCGCATTTCCAATTGCTGACTGGCTTTAAAAGCTTTTTCGTAGGAGTCCAGCGCAAGCGTTGGACTGCCTTTGTAGGTCTCGAACAAGTGCGCCTGTTGCAGAAGGAAATCGACGTTGTCTTTCTTGCTGCCAAGAAGGTCTTTGACCACACTCAGCGCTTTCTCGACTTCACCCTTCTGAGCATACGCTTCACTCATTACGGTTCCGACATTCAAATTGTACAACTGTTCTTTCGGCATTGCAGAGAAATTTTCAATAGCTTTCGTAAAATCTCCCTCTGAGAAAGCCTTCACTGCTGCGAAAGTTTTCATTTCTGTCGAAGCCATTTGCATGTCTAAAACTTTATCGAAAAACGGCATCGCGGAATTCATGCCGCCTTCCTTGTAAAGCAGACGGGCTTTTTGATAGACGTAAGGCGATGCTTCCGGTTGTGCTTTCAAGGCCGCTTCCACCATCCACAGAGCTTTGTCGTGGAAGCCGCGGGCTTCGGAACCAACGCTGGCATAGAACAGACCCAAGGCGCGCGTGTCTTTGTTTTTCGCAAGCTCCAGACCCAGCTTTTCCACCATTTCGTACTGTCTAGAATAATAACAATTTCCTGCAACTTCGGTGGCGTTCACATTTGCCAGCTGTCCTGTCATGATCGCGCTTTTGTTGCACGCTTTCGGCGTGCGGGTCTCAAAACGAGACACCTTGCCGATGGTCATGTCCGTGCCTGTCGGAAGGAAGGCCGCCATCTTTTCCGGAGCAGGGTACTGCACTTGTGGCGGCACGGTCTGATCCACGCGGATGGAGGCAAAACTTCTTTCGCTGGAAGCTGTCTGACCTTTGGAGGCGGCCAGCACTTTCAGTTTAGCTTCATTTTCATTCTTCTTGTCCTGAATCGGAGAAGTCAGTTTGGCGATCTCTGCGCGCAACGCCTCCTGATCCTGAGGGCTTAAAGTGGCAGGCAAAGGCATCGTCGTCAGACTGTCGATGAAGTTCCCGTAACAGCGGTCAATACCACGCATGGCCTCCAACTGCTGGAATGGGTCTTTGGACATCTTCAGGGTGGTGTAGTAGGCCGTGTGCGCCTTGTCCAGCTTTTCTGTTTTCATTGCCAGCACCATCGCGAATTTGTCTTCGCGGGCTTTCACACTTTGGCCGACCAGTTCTTTTTCCAGAATGCGGGCCTGAATCAAGCGGGCTTCCGCACGGATTTCCGCGGCCACGTCGCGACCATTGGCTTTCATCGCCAGATCGAATGCGGCGGTGCTCTTACCGGATTCCAGCAGGGCCTTCGCGCGATCAATCATGATCTGCGTCGTGAATGGTTCGATACCTTTTGCCAGAATCTGATTTTGCAACTTTTCAAGTTCGCCAGAACGTGGTTCGTTTTTATAGGAATCCATCAGCTTGCTGTAGATTCTTTC
The DNA here is from genome assembly GCF_025558485.1 of Bdellovibrio bacteriovorus. GTDB lineage: Bacteria > Bdellovibrionota > Bdellovibrionia > Bdellovibrionales > Bdellovibrionaceae > Bdellovibrio > Bdellovibrio bacteriovorus_G. The sequence goes on along the minus strand of NZ_CP102930.1, from coordinate 2,718,333 downwards.
CAGAGTTTTGTGATCGGCTCCGGCAAGAATACCATTGTAAGCGGCGCGGGCTTCCTTGTTTTTCTTTTCCAGAATATAAATGTCGGCGGCCAGCTCAAGGTGGGCATTGCGGCCTTTTTTATCCAGATCTGCCACCTTCACCAGCGTTTCGGCTGATTTTGAAATCTGACCGATATCAGCATAGGCTTTTGCCGCTTCTTTCAGGGCATCCAGATTGCGTTTGTCGTCCGGATACTTCTGCACAAACTTCATGGAAAGTTCCGCGGCATCAAAGACCTTGCCTTCGGTGTACTGCAGGCTCAAAGCCTGCCACAAAGCGTCCTGGGAAAGTTTGGAGCCTTCGTGTTCTTTCGCAAAAGAGATCAGCTTTTCTGAAGCCTGATTTTTATCACCTGTTTTTGCAAATTCCTGAATCTCTGTGAAGTGAGCCTCTTCCATGATTTTGTTCATGTTCTTCTTACGGCTTTCATCAGCACTTGAAGTCATGACTTTCTTGGAGAAAGCCTTGATCCCAGCATAGTCCTTGCGGATGTTCAACATATCCAGAATCAGGTCTTCGGACTTGCGCTTAATATCGGCGTTTTCGCTGCCTTTTAAGGAAGCAAGCGGAGTCAGCCACTTTTCTGCCTCTGGATAGTTGGATTCTTCATAGGCGATGTGACCCATTTTGAATTTAACCAAAGTTGCAAATTTTCCATTGGCATGTTTTGCCAGATAGTTGGCAGCCAGCTCTTTGCGCTCAGCTTCCTTAAGTGGATCTTTTTTCTTGTCGATGCTTTTTTCTTTGGAATAAAGAGCCGCATAGTTGGCGTCGTGGCGCAGAGGTTCCTCTGTGGATTTGTCGCCCACCATTTTGTACTGCGTACTGGCTTCATCAAACTTTTCCAGCTGGAACAGCAGTTCGGCGTAAGCAAAACGGGTTTTCAGGTCCGGCTTGGCCGGATCGTCGTTTTCCAGAATCAATTTGAACAGGCGTTGGGTCAGGTCAGAGAACGCCACATTTTGTTTGTTCTTCAGCCAGATTTCCCACCATTTCTTAGCCATGTCCAGACTGGTGTGACGGAAACCTTCCACACAGGATGCTTCCACAACCTCCACTTTTTGCAGACCTCTCCATGCAGAATCCTTTTTACATAGGTCGCTGGCATATTGAAGGTGGTCGATGACTTTATCACGTTTTTTCAAAGTTTCGTTGGCCTCTACCAGGAACAGGTGAGAGCGCACTACATCCGGACCGGAAGAGCGTTTGTCGATGTACTCTTCCAGGAAGATGTTCATTTCTTTCTGGCGGCTGTGAGATTCGTACAATTTTGCCAGGTCGATCATGGACTGGCCCAGCTCATCTTCCGTAGCGATATCTTCAAAGAAAGAATAAAGTTTGTTGGCAGGGTAGGAGTCACCAATGAAGATCGTCAAATCACGCAGAGCTTCCCGGCGTAGGTTGTGACGATTGGTTGGGACTTCACCATCGGCCAAAGCAGGGTTGCTTTTCACAACCTGAACCAGCTTTTTGATGCCGTTTTCACTGTCGCGCATGTTGTAGTAAGCCCAGGCAGCTTTATACATGCCGTAAGAATAAACACGGCTGTTCGGGAATTTTTCCACGCGCAGGAAGTGTTCCAGGGCCTGTTCAAATTTGCCCTGATCGTAAAGCAATTCACCCACGGCCAGTGTACCGTCGGCAATCAGTGGGGATTTTGGGAACTGAGTCAGAAGTTTATTATATAAAAGTTCGGAAACTTTAAACTGGCCAATCTGCTGATTGGCGAAGGCGTTATTGAAAAACACCGCATCCATCTGCTTGAACTTCGGGAAGTCCATTTCAATTTTAGTATAGATCTTGATGGCGCGTTTGATGGCTTCAGAACCACGCTCATTGGGAACCGGGAACGGCGAAAGCTTCATCAGAGGTGTGTTCTGATGAAGGTCAAAGAAACGGCCGGATTTGGAGCGACGCATGTAAAGCTCCGCCAAACGGTACCACAAATCGGCTTCGTTAGGTGCGCCTTTATTCTTTTTGATGATGGTTTGCAGGGATTCAATAGCTCTGTTTTCAGAACGAGTGATCATGATCTCGCTGCTGAAAGCCTTTTTTTCGTTGTCGCTTTCGCTGCTGTTATCCATGCGAACTTCCGGAAGAAGTCCCTTGGCATTTTTATCGGCGGCGAAGCAGTACATTGAAAACAGATGAAATGCTAGAAGCAGAACTATTGTGCGAATCATAAACTTATTCTCCGACCATGGTAACAAGTTTCAACTGAGGAAAGCCTGCCATGGATGCCGTGTACATGACTTTTCTCAGAGTGGCGTAAGGAAGGTCCTTGTCCGCCTGAAGAAGAATTCTTCCTTCTTTCACGTGAGCTTTGTCCTTAAGGTCCTCAGACTTGGCAATCTTATCGAGCTCCTGGAACAGGGGTTTGATAAAGTTGGTGTCTTTATCCTCTAAATCCTGAGGCAGGAAATCGGCGTTTTTGACGTCTGCGATTTTGGTTTCATCCATTTTCAGGGCGTTACCACTTAAAGACAATTTAATGGCTTCCGTTGCATTGGTCATGGATGCCGATGACGGAAGGCGGATGTCTTTTTCGGGATTTATCTGCACATCGGATGTTGAATAGCTTTGCAACAGGAAGACCAGCATGATGGTAAACATGTCCGTCATGGAGGTGATGTTCAGCCCGAAGGTGGAGTTTTTCTTAACCTGAGGTTCATATCTGCGACGACGTGACATATGTTAGCCCTCCATGGTGTTCGCAAAGACGATCTCTGGGAACATATAGTTTGTTTCCACATTCTTACCCTGTTTGGTGTCGAAGACGGGAAACTTGATTTTGGCATCGCGGGCCTGACGGGCTTCATCCATGATTTTTACGATGATATCGTAAGGAACTTTGCCGTCCGGGTTCAGTTCAAGTTTGAAAACCTCAGGGTGGGCCTTCTTGATATCGACAAGTTTGCTGTGCAGACCTTGAAGATCATAGGCACCATCCTTCATTGCGATGGTTTCCACTTTCTCCTGGCCTTTCTCTGTAATCACGATGCGGATGGACTGCGGGTCCACTTCAAGGGCCACGTTCGTTGGGGTCTTTTGATCTTCCTGACGTTGAATGGCTTCGTTGACAACTTGAGGCAGTTCAGTTTCTATCACCATCATCTGTACGAAGGCAGAGGAAACCAAAAGCACCGGTACCAGCTTCACCATCACGGCCAGCAGGGGAGCCAAGTCCAGCTCGAACTCACTGTTATGATCTACTTTAATCTTGCGTGCGCGTCTCATGTTTTATCCCATCCTTAGTTAAATAAGGTCCACCACTTCGGGAAAGGCCTCCGTTAGGAGACCTTTTGACCTGGAGACGGAGGAGTCACTGTCGGAGCCGCCATGTGATCCGGGAACACATTCTGGCGAGTCAGGTTAGGGATATGAGCGCTGGTCAAAAGCTCTGTCAGCTTGGATGTCTTCTCAGAGATCTCTTCGATCAACTGATTCTGACGGGCAGTCAGGAAGGAGAAGAACACCATCGCTGGAATCGCCACGGCCAGACCCAAAGCTGTGGTGTACATGGATACGGAGATACCATGTGCCAGCAAGGCTTGTTTCTGGGCTGGATCGGCTGTCGCAACCGCTTGGAACGACAGGATCAGACCGTGGATCGTACCCAACAGACCCAACAATGTTGCCACGTTGGCAAGCATGGAAAGGTAGTGCAGGCGTTTGGTGTACAAAGGCACGTTTTCACTCAGGGCGATATCGTGAGCCTGGAAGATCGTGTCGTCATCGCGGTCCGCTTTTTCCAAAATGGTTTTGAAAGCAGATGCAAGTGGCTTCTTTTCAAGCTGAGCGCAAAGCAGCAGTGCCTCATCCAGTTTTTTTGCCAAAACCAGATTTTGAACTTTACCCATGAACTCATCGACGTTCATGCCGTAGTCTTTGTAAAGCGCTTTGGCACGCTCTGCCACCAGTACCAATGAACCGATCCCCACGAGCAGGATGCACCAACCGACGAAGCCGGAATCATTCATGAAGTTTAAGAATGCCATTTGTTTCCTCCTTGGAAACGCCACCGCGTGTCCATTTTGTTAATTGAGTCATACCGATTTCTTGCACCGAGAGGAAACGAACAGCGTAATGCAAACCGGATTTTACGTTGAGTCTTTGCTTTGAGTAATTCTTGCGAATAACCTCACAAAGCGCGTTGAATGTCTGAGGATTTTCCTCAGAAGTTCTAAAGTTGAGTAATATCTTTTGACCGGGTAGAAGCAGGGGATCGTTCAAAAGAACCAGCGCCCCGTTTTCACTCACACTTAAAGTGTGGCCGTCAAAAAAGTTGTGATCATTGTGAGCATAGACCGGGATCACAAGGTCCACGCGGGGACATTTGCGATCCTTGAAGGAACCAGCCAAATGGTCTTTGGTTTCGATCAATCTGCACAGGCGGTCTTTGGAAAACTCCTGAAGGTCGCCAAGCAGTGTCCAGTTTTCCAAATGCGCTGCCCAGACATAGTTGTAGTCATAGAGCTCGCCATTCTGGATCATGGTGATCAGTGATTTATACTCATAGGGACCGTATTTCATTTCCCCGCGCAGAATATACCACTGCTGCTGATTAGTTGCTGTCTGTACCCCACCCATACAACATCCTTTTACAGTTTGATCGACTTAGGATAGAAGTCGATTTTGATGTTAGCATCCGCTGCCGGCACCGCACTTCCGTGGAAGGTGATGGTCAGGTTGGATGCGTCGTAAGTCCATCCGTTGACAGAATCTTGTTCCACAGTAACTCCGTTAACTGTGATGACGATCGTGTCTTCCTGTGGTTCACGACTCAGTTTAAAGACGCTGGAAAGCTGGATGATGGAATCAGAGATGAGCTCCAGGGATTGACCGAAGTTGGAACACAGGGACGCTTTCACACCGCCAGTCAGGTTGGCCATTTCAATAAGGCGGTTGGCGATTTTGCGTTCTGTGAAGGTGTTGTTCAGGGATGTTTTGCAGGCATCATCCAGAATCGCGATGGTGTTCACAGAGTAGTTACGGCTGCCAACATAGTCATCCATGAAGTCCACATAGCTTTGCACAGTGTGCAGATTTGGATTGGCGTAATTTTCACTGAACTGAGCGGAGGAAGATGAGAAGTCCTCTTCGTCAGTCACGATGATCACCGCCAAAAACGCCTCGGGACGACGGAAGCCCAGGGTGTTGTTGTGCGCATCCAGCAATGTTTCCTTGATGCTGGAAAGCGCACGCTCGTCACCGTTGCCGTTGATGCCCTGTTTGGCATTGATGGCGAAGACGTCAGAAAGATTCTGCGTCTGATCGTTCATCACAAACACGCCGGAATGATTGGAGCCTGCGCCATCCTTGATGCGGGCAAGAGTTGAATTGGAATCAAATTGCTTTCTCCAGGCCTCTGTCGTTGTTACTGCCATGTGGAAGTCATAGTTGTAAGTCTGGAAGCGGCTGATGAAAGAAGCGAAGTTCTGAGTCAGGTTGGTCTGAGATGTTTCCATGGAGCCGGAGTTGTCGATAACCCAAAGGATGTCGATTTGTTTTGGAATGAAGACAGCCTGCTGTTTGTAGTCAGCGCCGTCATCCAACAGAGAGTAAGAACCAGAGCCCTTACTGCATCCTGCGATTAGTGCCACAGCTGAAGCCATCATTGCTGCTTTGCTTGCCACTGTTTTTCTCATACGGTTATGCCCTCCTGAGCCCCACCACGCTACTTGATGGATTCAGTTTCGTTTAAAACATGGCAAAACTGAAATTTAGGATAACTGCATGATTTTGTTTTTTAATTTTTAAGTGGTCTCAGTATGAGACAGCCTAAGTGTTTGAAAGAACAGGAAGTTATATAATCAATCATTTTCAAAAAAAAATTCTTGTGTCGAACCTCTCAACACTTTGCGAAGCTTTCAGCCCCACTTAAGGTCCTAACTACGCGTCGAAATTAGAAGATCCTCGGAACTGCCAAACTTCTATCCACCGCCATCACCCCCCTTTTCTTTTCCTTTTCGGGACCCTCGCCCCAGAGGGCATCAATTCCACGACCACAGCACTCCAGTCAACCCCGCATGTCGCCATCGCGGATCGCGCTTCATGATCGTTTCCACCACCATCAACCCTTGCTCCGCATTCCTATCCACATACTTCCTCACTATCTGGAACCCTCGCCCCCAAGTGGCCACACGAGTAAAAGGCAGCAGGTCCCACATACCCGCCGTTTTGAAAATCATCTTTGAAATAGTGCCGGTCAGCGCGCTGATAAAACTGACATAAGCTTTGCGATCCGGAACACGGATCAGGATGTGGATATGATTTCCCACATTGGCGAAGCTATAAAGGCGAACATGAAACCTGAAAACAAAACGCCGCGTATATTTAAGCAACATTTTCCTGTTAGCCGGATGCAACAGGGACCTTCGCCCGAAAGCTTTGTTACTCTTTAAAACCAGATGAATGGGGGCGTTGGTACAGAGCGGTCTTTGTGATTTTCGTTTTCCGCGAGACAGCTCACCTCCGTGAGAGGTTCCGTCGAAATCGTGATAACTTTGGCGGTAATATCTTTTGGCCATGGATGCTCCTTGGTGTTGGAGCAAGCCAGAAGCAAAGAAAGTACAAAGGCCCCCAGCCTAGAAAAGGGGCCTGTGGAGTGGCCTGGCTTCCGAAGGCCGGAGAGATTACCTCTTTTTCAGAAGAGCTTTGGCTTTTTGCCAGTAAGCTTCTTTTTCATCGAGGGCGAGGGTGCCGAAGTCTTTGTTGTCGAGGTTAGTGAGTTCGACCATTTTGTTGAAGCGTTCTTCAAAACGTAGATTGGCTTTGCGAAGGACTTGCTCGGGCTCCATTTCCAGATGGCGGCCTAGTTGAGCCAGTGAAAACAATGCATCACCCAGTTCGTGTTCGATTTCGGCGTCAGAGCCTTCATCCAAAGCTTCGTGCAACTCGTTGTATTCTTCATCCACTTTGGTCATCACTTCATCGACGGAGCTCCAGTCGAATTGCAGCTTTTCAGTGCGTTTGCCGATTTTGTAGGCTCTTTGCAGGGCGGGCAAGGGTGGGACATTCAGGGAGTAGGGCGCAGGTGCGGCAGACGAGGCTTTCTCCTGTTTTTTGATTTCCTCCCAGTTACGAATGACCTCCTGAGTGTCGGCAACCTTGGTGTCCGAGAACACATGCGGGTGGCGGCGGACAAGTTTTTGCGATATTTCTGCGATCACATCTTCCAGAGTAAAAGCTCCACGTTCGGCGGCAAGTTGAGAGTGGAGAACCACTTGGAAGAGGACATCTCCGAGTTCTTCTTTGATTTTGTGGTCTTTGTCGGTGCCGGGGCGAGGGTCCTCAAGGGCTTCGACGAGTTCGTGGGTCTCTTCGATTGCGTATTGAGTCAATGTTTCGTGAGTTTGTTCTTTGTCCCAGGGACACCCTTCGGGGCCACGCAAGTGAGCTACGATCTCGACTAAGGACTCAATATGACGTAAGTTGGATGGTGCTTGTGGCATGGGGACCCCTCGACTTTCTGATGGAATCTCTTTATTGCTAGCACAAATGCATAGTGATTTCGACAATTTTCGCATTATGGGGTAACGTAGAAAAACTAGATATGCAACGAGGTAAGAATCAAAAAAAGGGCGAAAGCCCAGCCACGCGTGTGAACTATGAGGATCACAGTCTTAAGTTTTTGGACTGGGTGGATTCCATCGGATTGGAGAAAACTTTCTTCGGCCGCATCGTGCAGTTGATGGAAGAAAAATTCTTCATTCGCCGGGCTGCTTTGATCTTCCTGTACTGCGTTCTGCTTTCCTACACGATCTTCTATCAGTTTGATATCCCTTATAACTTTACGGTCGGCGATGTGGCGAAATTCGATGTAGTTTCGCCGATGGGCTTTGAAATGACCGACGAGGTCACGACTGAGGAAAAACGCCTGAAGGCCGAATACTCCGTGCCTATAGTCTATGACTATGACACCAGCGTGTTTGAGCGTGTCTCTGTCAACCTGATTCATTCGTTCCGCACCATGCGCGCCTACTATCGCGAAACCAAATGGTCGGCAGTGCCATCACAGTACCGTGTGGCAGTGAAGGACTTCTTCCAGTACAAAAAGCAGTTTGAAAAAGAGCTGGGTGTGGGGGTTTCAGACTTCATGTTTGAATGGCTGGTGGATCTGAAGTTCAGTCCGCGTATTGAGGCCATCGTCATCCGCAATCTGGAAAATTGGTATGACCGCAAGGTGGCAGAGGCTCCGGATCGTTTTATTCCGGCCAGCCAGTCAGCCGTTTTGGGGCGGGTGGTGCACAAGAACAATCTGGGGAAGGAGTTTTCCATCCCGCGTGAAGAGATTCTGGATCTGCAGTCGCCGGAAAACTTTGAATTGGATCTGAAAAAGGATCTGAATCGGTTCTCAGAAAGTGATCAGGCCAATATTCTGTACTTCGCAAGATCCCTGGTTGTGCCAAACATGACTCTGAACAAACAGGAAACGGCCAGCCGCCGCCAGTCCGCCCGCGATGCGGTGATTCCTGTGACCATCACCATTAAAAAGAATCAGAACATCATTGCGCAAGGCTCTGTGGTGCAGCCCTTCCAGATGGCAGTGATCAAGCAGATTGAAAATATCAGAGCGGATAAACGCAAAGACATTATGTCTTTGTCCATGGCGCTGATGCTGTCGGTGGCGATTCTGGTGTTCTTCTCTTACCTGAAACGTTTCACGATCAATAAAGTAAAAATCGAATTTAAAGACGTTTCGGTGATGATGTTGATCGCTTTCGGGATCATCTTCTTCACCAAGATTTATCTATTTATCACGGACGCAGCTTTTGCCTCGAAGCTGGGCCACTTTCTGCCTCCATCGATCTTCCTGTTCGCCGCTCCGGTGGCGGCGGGGCCAATGCTGGTAGGCTTGCTGATCACATACGGCGAGATTGTTTGGCTGTTCACGGCCTTCCTGTCTGTGTGTCTGGGTATCATGGTGGACTACAACTACAGCTTTATGTTTGTCAGTTTGGTCGGCGGTATTGCCGCGGCTCGTGGGGTTTACAACTGTAAAACCCGTAACGACGTTTATTTTGCAGGTGTGCGCACGGGGCTGGTCAATGCAGCCATGATCGCCTTTATCCTGACTATGACCAAATTCGATCAAGAGGGCGGTGTGAAAGAAATTCTACTTTCCATCCCGGCGGGTTTTATCGGCGGTATCTTCTCGGCATTGGTGGCCATGATGTTTGTGCCGTTGCTGGAATCGGTCTTTAGCTACACTACGGATGTTAAGCTGCTGGAACTAAGCAACCTGAATCATCCGTTGTTGAAGGAAATGATCGTCAAAGCTCCGGGCACTTACCATCACTCGATGATGGTGGGTTCGATGGTGGAAGCCGCCGCCGAGGAAATTGGAGCCAATCCGCTGCTGGGTAAGGTGATGTGCTACTATCACGATATTGGCAAGATGGAGCACGCCAATTACTTCATCGAAAATCAAAAGCCGGGACAGAATCCGCACGATCATATTTCGCCGTTTATGAGCAAAACCCTGCTGATCGCCCACGTCAAAGACGGTGTGGAGATGGGGATGGCCTACAAACTGGGTAAGCCGATCATCGACGGGGTTTTGCAGCATCACGGAACCACTTTGATTTCATACTTCTATAACAAGGCTTTGGATTTGAAAAAGGAAGACGATCCTGAGATTAGTGATCAGGACTTCCGTTATCCGGGGCCGAAACCACAGTTCCGTGAAGCGGCCCTTTGTATGCTGGCGGACAGTATTGAAGCCGCAGCTCGCTCTTTGGACGAACCCACACCGACACGCTTGCAAAATATTGTTAAAAATATCACCCAAAGAAAGTTCTCTGACGGGCAGCTTGATGAGTGTAATCTGACACTGAAGGATATTTCCAAAGTTGAAGCGGCATTCATCCGCATTCTTCTGGGGATTTATCACCAGCGTATTGATTACCCGCGCAGTGCCGGGGGCGGGCTGGGTGATGTGACCCAAACCACGCCATCTCAAGGTTAGTTCATGGAAGTTTTGATTGTTAATGAGTCCAAACACGCGGCTCCAAGAAAGTTCATTCAAAACTGGATGGAACTGCTGACCGCGGAGCTAAAGAGACGTAAAGTTATCAGTTCAGATCAGGCACATCGCGAATTGACCCTGGTGTTCTTGGATAAAAAACCAGCACAGAAAATCAATAAAGAATTCCGTGGTAAGGATTACGCCACGGATGTTTTAAGTTTTGATTCGATGGACTCTTCGTCACTGGGGGAACTGGTGCTGTGCCCTGAGGTGCTAAAGCGTCAGGCCGCCGAACACGGTCTGACTTATCAGCAGGAACTGGGTTATATGCTGTTGCATGGAGTCCTTCATTTATTGGGTTACGACCATGAAACCAATGAAAAGGATGCACGTGAAATGTTTGGCATTCAGGATGCGGCCTTTGAAGTCCTTTTGAAAAAAATCTCTGCCCGATAGGGGCTCTTTTTCCTTTTAAATTGATCTGAATTTGGAAAGCGCCTCGGAAGGACGGAAAAGGTCCTTTTGCGGCAGTGCTTTTGTTGAAACCTTGGTCAAATGGGGCGAGGGTCCCGTTAGAGTGGGGTTGGACAGGAGTATATTGCGAATGGTCGAAGTTTGAGGGGTTGGCACTGCGTTTGTATTAGGCATTTGTGTCGTCCCTGACTTCCGCCTTCGAGAGATATCCCCTCCCTTCTCTCGAAGGCGTTTTTCTTTTGACAGCCGGGGCTTGGTGATTACACTGGGCCTATGTCTATCGTTACTGAAGCCTCTGAAATTAAAAGTAAAATTGTGTCTCTCGAAGCCTTTTCCAAGGAGCTTCGGGGGTATCTTTGACTTAGATCGCAAGAAAAAGCGTCTGGAAGAAATCTCCATTCAGGCCGAAAACCCCGCACTGTGGGAAAAACCGGCCGAAATGCAAAAGCTCAATAAAGAAAAAACGCTGCTGGAAAGAGCCGTAGGAGAATTCGACACCTTTGCCAGTCGTCTCAGTGACGCCAAAGTCCTTTTGGAAATGGCCGAAGAAGCTCACGATGAAGGCAGCTTTGGTGAAGCTAAAACAGAAGTTCTGGCACTGGAAAAACTGGGCCAGGATTTGGAACTGAAGCGGGTTCTGAATGGAGAGCTGGACAGCAACAGTTCCTACCTATCTATCAACTCCGGCGCGGGTGGAACAGAGTCCTGCGACTGGGCGTCGATGTTGCTGCGTATGTACACGCGCTATGCGGATAAGCATGATTTCAAAGTGCAGGTGATTGAAATGACCGAGGGCGAGGGTGCGGGGATCAAGTCTTGCACGCTATTGATCGAAGGCCCTTATGCTTATGGATACTTGAAGGCGGAATCCGGAGTGCATCGTCTGGTGCGTATTTCCCCGTTTGATTCCAATGCCCGCCGCCACACTTCTTTTGCGTCAGTCTTTGCTTGGGCAGAGGTCGATGACGACATCAATATCGAGGTGCGTCCGGAGGATTTAAAAGTCGATACCTTCCGTGCCAGCGGGGCCGGTGGTCAGCACGTCAACAGAACAGATTCTGCGGTTCGTATGACGCACATTCCGACGGGTGTGATCGTGACCTGTCAGGTGGAACGTTCGCAAATTCAGAACCGTGAAAAAGCGCTGAAAATGTTGAAGGCCCGTCTTTATGAAATGGAAATTGAAAAGCGCAACGCCGAAAAAGACGCGATGAACTCCCAGAAAAAAGCCAATGAATGGGGTTCGCAGATTCGCTCTTACGTCATGCATCCGTATCAGATGGTGAAAGACCATCGCACAGATTATGAAACCAATCAGGTGGATGACGTGATGGACGGGGATTTGGATGGTTTTATCATGGAATATCTGAAATCCACGCTTCAGGCAGAAGGTCAGCCTTCGTGAAGTCATCACTTCCGTGGATTGCCGCAAGATTGCTTTTTTCCCGCCAGACATTGTTTGGTGGATCGGCGCCGTTGGCCTTGTTGGGTCTGGTGCTGGGAGTGGCAGCCTTGGTCGCATCCATGGCGGTGATGAGCGGTTTTGAAAACACCCTGAAAACCGCCATGGCCGAAGTTTCCGGCCACGTGCAGGTTGTGAAACGTTCGCGTTTTCCCGATGACTGGAAAGAACTGGAAGAGCGCATTCGCAAAGCGGAACCCACTTTGGTTAGTTCCACGCGATTTGTGTTTATCGAGGCGGTGCTGGCTCACAAGGGTCAGATTTCCGGGGTTTTGATTCAGGGTGTGGATACAGACCGGGTCAATCAGGTTCTGAATTTCAAACGTCGCACCTTAAGCGGTTCTGATAATCTTTCCGAGCCCAGTGACATTCCTTTGGCGCTATTGGGTAAAAATCTGGCGCAGAAAATGGATTTGAAAGTCGGCGACACCTTCCGCGTTGTTGTTCCGGTGGCAGATTCAGTGGATCCGTCCAAATTCCAGCGCCGGGTGGGGGCTTTTAAGATTCAGGGAATTTTGGATCTGGGAAAACACGACTGGAACGAACGGTTTATTCTGGCGGATCTGAAGGCCACGCAAACCCTGGCGGATATTGGCGATCGTTATTCGGGTTTGATTCTGCGTCTGGAGGATGTGGATCATGCGCGTGAGGCGGCGTTTAATTTAAGTGCCACACTGGGGTCTCCGTACTGGGTGCGCGACTGGCGGGATTCCAATGAAAATCTTTTTGAAGCCATCAATGTGGAACGTCCGGGAATTTTCTTTGTGGTTCTGGTGATCACGATTGTGGCGGCTTTCAATGTGTCAGCAACTTTGTCCATGAATGTGCTTCGTCGTTACAAGGATATTGCGATTTTAAAAACAGTCGGTCTTTCACGCAAAGACATCCAGAAGATTTTTATTTTCCAGGGGCTTTTCATGGGCACGGTGGGACTGGTGCTGGGGTTCCTGGTGGGGATTGGCATTGCCTATTTGTTTGAATGGCTGCAAAGCAGTCTGAACCTGATTTCCGGCGAAGTGTATCGTCTGGAAAATATTAAACTGCAAATTCGTTTTGTCGATAGCATCGCAATTTGTGTTGCGACACTGCTTGTTTGTTTGATCGCAACGATAGCTCCGGCTCGCCGTGGTGCGAAGCTGGACCCGGTGGAGGGCCTGCGAAGTGAGTGATGAGAATATTCTTCTGCGCGCCATTGATATTCACAAATCCTATGCTCAGGGTGTGGGAGAGTTGGAAATTCTTAGGGGCGTCAGTTTGGACATCCGCCAAGGGGAAGCCTTTGCCATTCTGGGGGCCTCGGGGGCCGGGAAAAGCACATTGCTGCAAATCATGGGAACTTTGGATCGTCCCAACAAGGGTGAGCTTTACTGCGAAGGCCGTGACCTGCTGGCGATGAACGACGAAGAGCTGTCCCGTTTCCGCAACGCAGAGATGGGTTTCGTTTTTCAGTCTCACCATCTTTTGACCGAATTCACGGCCGTCGAAAATGTCATGATTCCGTGTCGGGTGGGCGGGGAGTCCATTAAAGCTGCGCGCGAAAAAGCACTGCAACTTTTGGATTTTATGGGTCTTGCAGATCGCCGCGATCATCACCCCAATCAGCTTTCTGGCGGGGAATTGCAGCGTGTGGCCATTGCTCGTGCCTTGGTGCGGCATCCGAAGATTCTGTTCGCCGATGAGCCCACCGGGAATTTGGATTCCCATACCAGCGGCAAGATTCAGGAGCTGTTTTTCCGCCTGAAGGAAGAAATGAAGCTCGCGCTGGTGATTGTGACCCATGATCTGACGTTTGCGACGCGATTTCCGAAGGTTTATCGAATGAAAGACGGCCAATGGCAATCCTGAGCCTGAGGGCCGATAAGGCCCCATCCGACTGCGTTGTCGGGGGACCACCTTCGCTCCGACGTGCATGAGCACGCCTCCGCTTCGGCGGGACCCCTCCGCCTTGCGGCTGAAGCCTTCTCTGTCCTCAGGTGTTCTGGTCTTTTTTGTGGGGGTTGTGCTTTGCGGCTTTGACAGGACCTTGGTCTTAAGTTACGATTCTTCATCGAAATTGTAAGTACTTAGAAATCTTATAGATTTTTAAAAATCCGGGCGGGGCCCGATGATGGGGAATGGGAACTTTGAGTAAGCTTCTTTGTGCACTGTTAATCACATTCTTAACTTCCACCGTTGTGGCGGCACCGGCGAAAAAGAAAACCACGAAGTCGAAGGCTCCTGTGCAAACAGCAGCGGCTGAGGTTTCTTCCGGGCTGATTATTAAAACAATTGAAGTATCCGGCAACCGCAAGATTGAAAAAGACGCTATCCTTGCCAAAATCACCACCAAAGTGGGCGAGCAATATTCTGCCGATCATATTCGTGCGGATGTTCTTTCTTTGTTCAATCTAGGCTTCTTCAACGACATCGAAGTCAGCCGTCAAGTGACCGGTAAAGAAGTCACTTTGACTTACAAGGTTTTGGAAAAGCCTTCCATCGTGGAAATCGCTTACGAAGGCAACAGCGAAGTCAAAGCTGAAGACATGGCGGATGCTTCCGGTATCAAGGCGTATCAGCTTTTGAATATGGCCAAAGTCAAAGAGGCCGTGGAGAAAATCCAAAAGCTATACGAGGACAAGGGTTTCTTCCTGGCAAAAGTGGATTACGAAGTCCAGGAAGTGACCAAGGACGAAACGGTTCGTTTGGTTTTCAAGGTTCGTGAAAATGACAAAGTGAAAGTGAAAAAGATCACTTTCCTGGGTAATAAACATCTGGGTGACAGCGCTCTGAAATCCAAAATGCTAACCTCTGAAGGTGGCTTCTTCTCGGGCTTAAGTGGTTCCGGCCAATACAAGCAGGAAATGTTTGAACGTGACGTGCAGATTCTGCGCTTCCTTTACTGGAATCAGGGTTATGTTCAGGCCAAGGTGGACCGACCTCAGGTCACTGTGACTCCGGATAAGAAAAACATCTACATCACCATCCGTATCGAGGAAGGTGAGCAATACAATGTCGGCGACGTGGATTTTGCGGGCGACCTGCTGTTTCCAAAATCTGAACTGCGTGAAGTGATCAGTATCGATGACAACGGTGTATTTGCTTACGATGTATTGCAAAAAGACATCAGTGAGCTGACGGCGAAGTACGGAGATCTTGGTTACGCTTATGCCAACGTGATTCCGCGTACGCGCTTCAACGACAAAGAACGTCGTGTGGATCTGGTCTTTGAATTCGACAAAGGCAACAAAGTTTACTTCGGTAAGATCAATATGGTTGGCAACACCAAAACTCGCGATAAAGTGATTCGTCGGGAGCTGAAAGTGCACGAGGGCGAGTTGTACAACGAAACCCGCCGTCGTCAGTCTTTGGAGAACATCCAGCGTCTGGGCTTCTTTGAGGAGGTGAACTTCAAGACCTCCATTGATCCTGAGCGTACAGAAGTGATGAATGTTGATATCGCCGTGAAAGAGCGTAACACCGGACAGATCCAGGTGGGGGCCGGTTACGGTACGTCTCAGGGGTTCACATTGCAGGGGTCTGTGAATCAGGCCAACTTCCTGGGTAAAGGTCAGAATCTGGGCGCGTCTCTGAACTTGAGCAACACGGGCAGTTACTACAGTTTGTCCTTCACCGAGCCATACTTCCGCGACACTTTGTGGTCCTTGGGTGCGGACATTTATCAGAGTGCGAACTCCGGTCGTGTGGACTATGACGAAAATCACCGTGGGGGCGCGATCCGTTTGGGTCATCCTATTGCCGAATACACGCGCGGTTTCCTGAAGTACAAATACGACGATACTGAGCTTGAGGAAAAATACGAAAACGGCAAGCTGATCACCGATCCGGATTTGTTCCCGTTGAAGACCGCTTCCGGCGTTACCAGTTCTTTGACTGCCAGTATCGAGTATGACACGCGTAATGACCGCCAGATGCCAAGCAAGGGTATTTATACGAGCGGTTCTTACGAATACGCCGGTCTGGGTGGAGATCTGAAATACACTCGCGGAACGGCGAACTTCCGTTACTACAAGAATTTGTTCTGGGATGTGGTGTGGCGAAATAACATCCAATATGCCCGCATCGACTCTTTGGAAGGCCAGGAAGTGCCCTTCAGTGAATTGTATTTGCTGGGAGGCCCGTACTCATTGCGTGGTTACCGTTCCTACCGTGTGGGAAAAATGAAACAGTCCAAGATGATCTATGATGAGCTTCTGCCGACTTTGGGACCTGAAAAGGCCAAAGCTGAATCCATGCGTTTCTATGGTGGTGTTCAGCAGGCGATGTACCAGACGGAATTACAGTTCCCTTTGGTGAAGGAAGCTGGCATCATGGGAGCTGGATTCTTCGATGTCGGTGCGGCGGATGATCTTCTTACAGATGATAAATTCTTCGCTGACGTTGGTTTCGGTATCCGTTGGTACTCTCCAATCGGGGTCTTGCGCTTCGAATGGGGCTTCCCACTGAACCGCAACTCAATCTATCACGACGCGACCGTCTTCGAATTCTCCATCGGCCCGTCGTTCTAGGCGGCTCCGCCGAGGATGTCGGAGCGTCGGCAGACGCGCAGACTGGACTCGCGCTCCGGCGCAGGATGCTGAGGCGCCTTCAGGCGCATAAGCTGGACTTAACAAATTTTAGAAAACCTTTAAGGAGGATTTGGGAATGAAAAAAATGTTGATCGTGCTAAGCATGCTATTGACGGCATCTTTGGCGCAAGCAGAGACAAAAGTTGGATTCGTTGATATGCAAAAAGCTATTCAGTCCACTTCTGCTGGTAAGAAAGCAAAAACTGAACTTGAAACTGAGTTCAACAAAAAGAAAAAAGAGCTTGAGAAAAAAGAAGCTGACTTGAAAAAGATGGGTGAAGACCTTGAAAAGAAAAAGTCTGTTCTTTCCGAAGAAGCTCTTGGTAAAAAACAAGCTGAGTTTCAGGAAGAAATGCTGAAGTATCGTGATGTGGTTGGCAAAAGCCAGCTGGAAATCCAAAAGAAAGAGCGCGAATTGACGGCTCCGATTCTGGAAAAAATGAAAAAAGTCATCACCAAGCTGGCTAAAGACAAAGGCTACACTTTGGTGATCGAAAACTCTCAAATGGTTCTTTACGCAACTCCAGATGCAGATATGACTGAAGATGTGATTAAGGCCTTTGAAAAAGAAAAGTAGTTGATAAGAAAACGAAAAGGGCCTGCAAAGGCCCTTTTTTGATAGGAATAAAGTTCATGGCAAATTATAAAATTCATCCAAGCAGTGTTATTTCTCCTGACGTCCAAATCGCAGATGATGTTGAGATCGGTCCTTACTGTTTGATCCAGGGTAAAGGTTTTATTGGAAAAGGCACGTTCGTTGAAGGTCATGTGACTCTGGGTTCACGTCACGGGATCATTGAAATCGGCGAAAACAATCATTTCTGTCCAGGTGCTGTTATCGGGGGGGCTCCTCAGGATCTTTCCTACAAAGGTGAACCAACCAAATTGATTATTGGCAACAACAACACCTTCCGTGAATTTTCCACTGCCAATCTGGCGACCAGCAAAGGCGACGGAAAAACTGAAATCGGCAATAACGGCTACTTCATGGCCTACACGCACATTGGGCACGACTGTAAAGTTGGAAACAATGTGGTGATCGCCAACAACTCGCACTTGGGCGGTCACTGTGAAATTGAAGACGGTGTGACCATCGGCGGAGTATGCGCATTCAATCAGTTCACCAAAGTGGGTAAGGGCGCATTCGTTGCGGGTTCTTCCATTGTGAACAAGGATATTCTGCCGTTCTGCCGTGCTCAGGGAACTTATGCGACGATCCGTGCAACCAACAAGATTGGTCTTAGCCGTAAAGGTTACACGCGCGAGGAAGTGGCGAACGTTCACAAGGCGATTCGTATCATCATCATGGGGTCTCACACTGTGGAAGAGGGTATCGAACGTATCCTGCAAGAATGCACAATGAGCCCGAACATTGAATACTTCATCAACTTCATCAGAAGCTCCAAACGCGGTATCGCGGTGGACAGAAGCCCTAAAGGATGGCAGGACGATGAGTAATAAAAAGCTTCGTGCGGCCGTTGTCGGGGTTGGTTATCTTGGCAACTTCCATGCGCAGAAATACAAAAACAATCCCAATGTGGAGCTGGTCGGGGTGTGTGATCATTTCCCGGCTCAAGCTGACAAAATTGCCGCGCAGTTGGGGGTTAAAAGCTTCCACAAGCCGCAGGATCTTATTGGTGAAGTGGATCTGGTGACGATTGCTGCCAGCACCATGAGCCACTTTGAACTGGCAAAAATGTTTCTGGAAAACGGCGTTCATGTGAACGTTGAAAAGCCGATCACGGCGACGCTGGCTCAGGCTGAAGAGCTTTTGGCATTGGCTGCGAAAAATAATCTGAAAGTGGCAGTAGGTCATATCGAAAGATTCAACCCGGCCGTCAATGATCTGCAAAAGCATCTGAAAAATCCGAAATTCATCGAATTAAACCGCATGGCTCCTTACAACAAACGTGGTTCGGATGTCAGTGTTCTGCATGACCTGATGATCCATGATATGGATTTGTTGTTCTGGCTGACGGGTTCGGAAATCGAATCCATGGTGGCTTCGGGCACCAAGCTTATTTCCAAGCATCTGGATACGGCGTCCGCGTCCTTTAAAATGAAAAATGGTGTGCATGCGGTGATCAATGTCAGCCGGGTTTCCCCGGTGGCACAAAGATCCATTCGTGTGTTGCAGGACGATTGCACGTTGTTTGCTCAGACCGGCGTTTTGGAAATCGAAAAAGTGGTTCCGGGGGCAGGTGGTGACGAGTTCATCGCTGTCAGCAAGTGGAGTGTGGAAAAAGCCGATGCTCTGCAAAGAGAAACAGATGCTTTTATTGACTGTGTTTTGAATAACAAAACTCCGGTCGTGACCGGTCTTGATGGTTTGAAAGCATTGAAAGCCATCGAAGACATTCAAAAAATGATTGAGGGATAATGGATCAGGTTCTGATGGTGGCGGCGGAAGCCTCCAGCGTAACGTATGCTCAAAGAATTCTGGAAGCCTGGAAGAAGCAGGGACGTAAAGTTCATGCGTTCGGAGTGGGCAGTCAGGATATGGAGGATATCGGATTTGAGCGTTTGGGCAAGTCCGAGGAGATGGCTGTCGTTGGTGCCGCGGAAATCATCAGTGCCTATAGTCACCTGAAAGGTGTTTTTGACAGTCTGGTGGCAGAAGCCGAAAAACGCCGCCCGAAAGTGGCGATCGTCATGGACTATCCGGAATTCAACCTGATGCTGGCAAAAAAGCTGCACGCGTTGGGTATCCCGGTGGTTTATTACATTTCCCCGCAAGTCTGGGCATGGCGCAAAGGTCGTGTGAAGACGATTAAAAAATACTGTAAAAAAGTTTTCGTTCTGTTCCCGTTTGAAGTTCCCTTCTATGAAGAACACGGGGTCCCGTGTGAATTCGTCGGCCATCCTCTTTTGGATGAGCTGGATGAACGCCTGATGGATGATGCGGACTACTTGAAGACTCATCGCAATCAATGTGGCATTCGCGATGACGAGATTGTTCTGGGTCTGATGCCGGGCAGCCGTCGTCTGGAGGTGAAACAGCACTTCCAGATTCAATTGGATACAGCCCGTATTCTGGCGAAAAAGTTCCCGAACCTGAAAATTTTGATTTTAACGGCACCGACTTTCACCAAAGAATATATGCAGGACCTACTGGAAGACTTCCGTCTGCCGTACATGCTGTTGAAGGATGAACCATTCCGTATGATTCATCTGGTGGATATGATGCTGGTGGCTTCCGGAACGGCCACTTTGCAGGTGGGCTTGCTAAAAAAGCCGATGGTCATCATGTACAAGATGAAATGGCTGACGGGTGTGTTTGCCAAGCTCTTTGTGCGTGGGACCAAGTATTTTGGTCTGGTGAATTTGATTCTGAACAAAGAGGCTGTGCCTGAAAGATTCCAGTCCGAAGTGAATCCGCAACATTTGGCGGCTTTGTTGGAACGTTATATTCTGGATAAAAAGTACCACGATCAAGTGGTGTCGGATTTGGGACAGCTTCGTCAATATCTTGGCGACAAGGGGGCCACTCAACGTGTGGTCAAGGCCCTTGATGAGTATTTCACATAATGAAATTTTACCTGCGTCCGCTTTCTTTTCTGTACGATCAGGTCGTGGGGGTTAAGAACAACCTCTACGACAAAGGTGTGTTCGGAGTTTACAAAGCTCCGGTGCCGGTGGTGAGTATCGGAAATCTGACAGTGGGTGGGACCGGAAAAACACCGATCACGGATTTTTGTCTGAAGGCGCTGGTCGCTCAAGGGAAAAAAGTGGCGGTGATCAGCCGGTCTTATCGTGCGGATGCCTCTTCACCTTGTTTGGTGGATGTGGGACATCCTTTTGCCGCCCGTTACTTTGGGGATGAACCGGTTCTTCTGGCGCAATCCAATCCTGGGGTGGCGGTTTATGTCGGCCCCAGCAAGTGGCGAACGGCCCGTTATGCGGTCGAGCATGGCAGCTACGATTTGTTGATCGTGGATGATGGTTTTCAGCACCGCCGTTTGGCGCGGGATCTGAATATCGTGATTTTGGATGCTACAGAAAGTCTGGCCAACTACGAAGTTCTGCCAGAGGGCCGTGCTCGCGAATCCTGGCAGGGAATCGGGCGAGCGGATGTTTTAATTCTTTCCAAATGCAATTTGGCTCCGGAAGAACAATTGAAACAGCTGGAAGCGCGCCTGCCGAAAGACAAAGAGATTTTATATTTCGGCTATGAAATTCAAAAATGCCGTAATCTGAAAACGCAACAGATCCTTTCGCAGGATGATCTTCAGGGGAAAAGTCTGTTTCTGGTTTCTGCGATTGCCAGACCGGATGTGTTTGAAAAAATGATGGGGGAACTGGGTAAGGTTTCCCCGCACAGCCGTCATTTCCGTGATCACCATCAGTATTCTGCTGACGATGTAAAAGACATCGAAAGCCAGTTTAAAAAATCCCAGGCCGACTATCTGATCACCACGGAAAAAGACGCGGTGAAGTTGCGCCAGTTGTTCAATGATGCTTCTTTGCTGTGGAGCGCCTCTTTGGAGGTGGCCGAAGCGGGCAGGAAGGGACGTCTTCATGAAATTATTAATCAAGTTCTTCGTTAGTGTGATGGTCTTTTTCAGTTCCCTGATCCCGCGCCAGTGGCTGCGTAAGTCCGGTTCTTGGGTGGGATTCCTGTGGTTCGATGTTTTCGGCTTCCGTAAAAAGATTGTTCTGGATAATCTCGACATTGCCTTTCCGGAAAAAACGGCGGGTGAAAAGAAAAAAATCGGTCGTGAATCGGTTTATCAGCTGGGCTACAACTTTGCCGAATTCTTTTTTATTCCCTCGGTCACTTCGGAATGGATTCAGAAGAACGTGGTTTTTCATGGCTGGGAAAATATTGAAAAAGCCCGGACCAGTGGCAAGGGCATGTTCTTTCTGACTTTGCATTTGGGAAATGGCGATCTGGCTTCCAATGCCATCGTGATGAACGGGCAGGACGTCAGCATTATCACCAAAAGATTTAAGACTCAATGGTTTGATGACTTGTGGTTTTCCGTTCGGGGTGCCAAAGGCGTGAAGTACATAGATGCTCATGCGCCGAACAACGCTTTTGAGATTCTTAAAGCGCTTAAGCGAAACGAAGCTTTGGTGTTTGTTCTGGATCAGTTTATGGGCCGTCCTTATGGGATTGAAACCACCTTCTTTGGCAGGAAAACCGGCACGGCCTATGGTCTAGCTTTGTTTGTGCAGAAAACCAAGGCACCGGTGCTGCCTATCTATACCTACGAGGGGGAAGACAAGAAACTTCATGTCGTTGTCGAACCAGCCATAGACACAGCCCAAAGTGTGACTGATGATAAGGATCAGACGACCTTGAATCTGACTCAAGCCTTCAGTGACAAGATTGAACAGATTGTAAGAAAGCACCCGGAACAATGGATGTGGGTGCATCGACGTTGGAAGGACTTCCGGTGAACTTGAAACTGCTTCTTGGTGCTTTGACTTCAGCTTTGTTGTTTTCAGCTTGTTCCACTTCGTTCTTGAAGTACGACAAGGCCGATCAGCTAAAAAAGAATGAAGAATTTGAAGAAGCCGTGAAGATTGTAAAACAGCCCGTGCCGGAAACCACAGAGGCCGCGCCTGCGGAAACGCCAGCACCGGTACCAGCGCCAGAGAAGTCCGAGCCCGTCAAGGCAACCGCTGCGCCAACGCCAAAAGCCGTTAAAAAGACGCCGGGAAAAAAGACCCCGGCGAAGAAATCTGCCAAAACACCTGCAAAGAAAACTGACAAATCCAGCACTTCTGAAGCGGCCGTCAGACAACCGGAACTGGAAGATTCTGTTGGTTTCAACGGCCGCCGTCCGGTGGTGGACCCTTTCCGCGAAGGGGAGGAAGTGGTGCATGACGTGCATTACTTTAAAGTTTCTGCCGGGGAACTGCGTATGAAGGTGGAACCATTTGCGATGGTAAACAACCGCAAGGCCTATACCTTTGCTGTGGAAATCAAAACCAGTTCTTTGTTTTCAACCTTCTACAGTGTTGAAGATCGCGTTGAAACCTTTGTGGACTTTGAGGACCTGGTCCCGCGTGTTTTCCAATTGCACGTGAAAGAATCCGGTCAGTTGCGAGAAGCCAAAATGCTCTTTGACACCGACAAGGGTCTCGCCACCTTCTGGGAAAAGAAAGTCACAAAAGAAGACGGCGAGAACGAGAAAAAAGAAACCTGGGATATTCTGCCTTACACGCAAAATGTTTATAGTGCGATTTTCTATATGAGAAACTTCCAATGGGAAACCGGCAAAGAGTATTCATTCCGTGTCGGCAATGACAAAGAAAATCTGGTATTTTCGGGGAAGGCTCTGCGCCGTGAAGTATTGGATACAAAGTTGGGGCCGATGAAAGCCATCGTGATTCAGCCGAATATCACCCTTAAGGGAAAATTCAAACCTATCGGTGATAACTTCATCTGGCTGTCGGATGATGATCGCAGATACATCTTAAGAATCGAATCCAAAATCAAAATTGGAACTCTTATCTCCGGAGCCTGTTCCAGAACCAGTGCCACAACCTATTGGGTTTTTGCCTTTTCTGAGCGCCACCGGGATCCAGAGCAGTAAGCGTCATCATTTAAATCAATGCCGCAGACAAAGTCGTCCCCGATCGAAACATTCTTAAACTCTTTTCCTGCGGCAGCAAGAACGGGCTTTCTATAGTGTTGTGCATTTCCGGTTTCAAATATGTCATCGTAGTTGTAACCCCAGCAATAAAGGCGGTTGTCATCTTTCTTTTTTGCGCAGGTATTCTCTGTTTGGGATGAGTATATTTTTTCGAAATTTTCTTCTGTAATAAATGAATAGGCGAATGGATTTGTAATATAGCTCACCCCCGATCCGGAAGAATTCAGATAGTCTGCACACAGAAGCATATGATCGTCAGTAATCCCGCACCCCGTGTTGTACTCGATAAGTGCAGTTTGAAGGTCCTCGGTTTTTGATTCTCCTGTAAAAGCCTCTACGCAGATTTTTTGTTGAGAGGCGGTCAGTCCACAGACTTCACTTGAGCCTCCGTTAGTGTTGGGGTTTAGATTGTCAGCTCCGAACGGACTTTTAAGCAGAGTGGGGGTCGTCCTTGCGCCGGATTCCGACTGGCCCCAGCAATAAAGATCATTATCGAAAGTCAGACCGCACATTCCAAAGTTGTAGGAAGCCAGAGCCGCAAAAAGATGACCTCCTTGGACAGCGGTGGGGGATGCTTGGGCTGTGGTATTCCCCGTACCCAGTTGACCATAGGTGTTGCGCCCCCAGCAAAAGGCTTCTCCGTCGGCAGTGAGGCCGCAGAAGGAACTGTCGTAGTTTCCATGGATGGAGATAAATACTTCGCTAGTAACAATAGCAATCGGATTGACTCCATAGCGAGCTCCCCAGCAGGAAATACTCTTGTCTGTTGCTAAGGCACAGGAGTCTGTATCTGACACGGCAGTAGCCTCGGTAGGTTTAGTAAGAGGAACTTTAAACGGAGTCAGCTGAGAGTTGACTCCTCCGGTGGCGCTATTGCCACCCCAACAATAAACATCTTTTTGGTCGTCAACTGCGCAGACATGAACAAGCCCTGCTATGACTTGCGTGAACTTTTTATTTGAAGATATTTTGACAGGAGGTTCCGAATAAGCCGTTGAACCGTTCCCCAATTGACCATTGGTATTGCTTCCCCAGCAATAAAGATCGCCATTGGCAATAATTGCGCACCATTTACTGTGGACTTGGACTTCAGAAAGGCGCACGGGTATTGTGGTGGTATCCGCCTGAAATGGGGGGTGATTGGTCCAGTAAGAAATTTCTTGGCCGTCGCCGGAAATCAGATAAAGAGACTTTTGTTCATAGCTGATTTGAGAGGGCAGACCGTCGAGTGTCTCAGAACGAGAAAGACGTGCATCTAGCGTACAGCCGGTGGCGCCAAGTAGGGAAATAGAAAATAAGAAGATCGAGATGAGGCGCCCCAGTAAAAACATACCTTACTATCGGACTGCGAAGTGTTTATCGTGAGTCCAAGCGGCACAAGAAAAGGAAAACTGTTTCGGGCATGGACCGCAAAACACCAGAAAACAAGAGAAAATCTAGCGTTGTTGGTCGGCTTGCAGGCGTTGGGCGGCGAGGGTTTCTATTTCTTTTGCCAAAAACAGATTCTGTGAAAGAACCCGATAGAAATCTTTTTGCTGGATTTCCAGCAGAACTGTTTCCTGCTGGGTTGTGGCGCTGGCGGTTCTTTGGCCACCGCTCATCAGCAGTGAAATTTCACCGAAGCAGGCGCCTTGGCCCATCACATTGATGTTTCTTCCTTGCTGACTGATCACGACACTGCCTTGAACAACGATGTAGCAGGTATTTGCCGTCTGACCTTCGTTAAACAGCCTTTGATGAGCAGGGGCCTTCACCAGTCGGCCCGAGAAAATCAAACTGTCCAGACAGTCACCCGGAAGCTTTTTAAACACATTCGAGGACTGCAGGGCCTGTAAGATCCAAAAGCGGTGTTGCAGGCTTTGTGCTTTTTCCGTTTTTATCAGCTGATCAAATTCAGGAAGATGGCGCACGCGCAGGATTTCGCTGGGGGCCAGGGTGATGACATCTGCGGTGCGGGGTTGATTTAATAAAAAACCACTTTCGCCAAACAGGGCACCGGCTTCCAGGGCGGCCACCAGTTGGCGGTGTTGTGCATCCATCACGCGATAGATTCCGGCTTGTCCTTTAAGCAGAATAAACAGATCGCGGTCACTCTTTCCTGATTGGATCACTTTGATGTTGGCTGGAACCTGAAAGCGTTCTGCCTTTTGCAAAAGAAACTGCGCCAGCTCCGCATCCAGTGACCGGAAAAAGGGAAGGTTCTGTGCAGACAGGGAAAAACCTCCCGACATCTGGGGGCCTAGTTGGGAACCCGCCGCACTGGCCTGGGCTGCGGCCTTGCTGAAGTAATCCCGGATTACAGGATTCAGCAGAATGCCTTCGTGAACTAAAAACTCCAGCAGGGTCGAGAGCTCCCGAAAATTCACCAGCCATCCCTGCCCCAGAAAGAACTGCACCAAACCTTCCACAGAGGTTCCGTTTTTTAAAACATCCAAATAAGAGTACTGCAAAGAGCTTAGGCGAAAGCTTTTTCGTGAAGAAAGAACCGTCATCAAGCCGCCGTCAGAAGCGGGTTGAAGTTGAAGGGGCTGAAGCTGGACCTGTTCTTTTTCAAATCTCATAAAATGATTCTGACATTCAAAGCAAGACAATACAAAGGTCTTAAATGCAGTGCTGGACCTGTGCGTGGCTTTTACCTGACATAGAATCAGACTATGGCCATTGTGGATTGTCGATATTTCTCAGGTTATAAACCATGTTCCAAAAGCAGTTCTTGCGATAGCGGATGCAGCTTTAAAGACATCCCGGCCCTATCTATTTTAGTTGTTCATTTAGGCGCCTTGGGGGCGGTGGTCCGCAGCACCAGTTTGTTGCGGGCGATGAAGCGCAAATATCCCTCGTCCATGATCACATGGGTGACGGATGCTCCGGCTCATCATCTTTTAAAAAATCATCCCGCTATTGATCGAGTGCTGACCACTAGCGAGGCGGATCTGTTACAGCTTTCGACACTGGAATTTGAAGTGGGTTTTGTTATTGATAAATCCCTGAAAGCCTGCGGTGTGGTGAAGCGAACCACGGTGGATCAGCTCTTTGGATTCAAAGTTCAGGGCCGTAATGGGGCCATTGTTCCGGCGACAGAAGCCGCCACGGAACTGTGGGAGCTGGGTCTTGACGATCAAAAAAAGTTCTTCATAAATCAAAAACCAGAAACGCAATTGATGATCGAAGCTTTGGAGCTGGGGCCTTATCGTCGGGACGAATACTGGCTTCCTTTAAGTGCTGCGGAAACGCAAATCGCGGATCATCGTCGTTCTGAGTGGCTCAAACAGCAGGGAAAAGAAATTATCATCGGCTTGAACACCGGTTGCAGTCATGTGATTGCCGCAAAAAAATGGACGGTGGAATATCACCGTATGGTGATTGCAAAAATCTTAAAAGAACTGCCGATGGCGGCAATTGTACTGCTGGGTGGTCCGGAGGATACAGAGCGCAACCGGAGAATTGCTCAGGGACTGCCGGTGATTTCTTCGGCCACAGAATCGGGCTTGCGTGACGGTTTGGTCAGTGTGGCCGCCTGTGATGTGGTGGTGACAGGGGACAGCCTGGGTATGCACATGGCCATTTCCCAGAAGAAACAAGTCATAGCCTGGTTTGGTCCCACCTGCGCACAAGAGATCGACATCTATGACAGAGGATTTAAGCTGCTCAGCCAAAGCCCATGCAGTCCATGCTGGAAGAGGACTTGTGAAAAGTCGATTATGTGCTACGATCAGGTCTCTTTAGAGGAAGTTCTTAATGCCCTTAAATCTTGTTGTGCAAACCGCCTTTCTGGGCGACTTACTGCTGTCGATCCCGCTCCTTAAAAAGTGCCGGGCGCTTTGGCCTGAGCATAAACTGGGATTGGTGTGTCGCAAGGGCTTGGGTGATTTCTTTCTTAAAGCGGGCATTGTCGATCAGATCTATGAAATCGAAAAAGGCAAAAAAGACACCTACAGCCGTATTCTGGGTCAGCTTAAATCCGAAAAAATCGATCATCTGATTTCTCCGCACGAATCCATGCGCACGGTTTTGTTCTGTGCACAAATCAAAGCGCAACATAAAATTTCCTATAAAAATGCCTGGAACTTTTTTGTCTTCGGCGACAGAATCGTGCGCGATGTGCGTCTGCCGGACGCGATGAGACAGCTAAGCCTTCTGACACCTTTTGATTCGGAACTGAAAAAAAATCTGCAAAGCTACGTTCAAGCCGCCAAACCCTACTTGCCGTCAGAGCAAGGGCATCTGTCGGCCCCGCCGGACTGGGCGTCCATGTCTCAGCGCCAGCAGGTGCTGAAGCATCACGAGCTCTTTGAACAGCTCAAGAACAAGTTCCAGTTGCAGGGCTTTGATGATGGCAAAGCCATTTTGATTTTTCCGGGCAGTGTTTGGGCCACCAAGCGCTGGACAGAGGAAGGCTTTGTCGGTGTCGGTAAGGCGTTGCAGCAGCAGGGTTATAAAGTCTATGTGATGGGCGGGCCGGGAGAGGAAACCCTGGCAGAACGAGTGGCGGATCAGATTCCTGGATCAGTGTCACTGGCCGGAAAAACCAAGATCATTGAATCAGCGCAGTTAATCGCGCGCGCGGCCTTGTTGATTGGGAATGACAGTGCATCCACACATTTGGCGGCCGTCTGTGAAACACCTTTGATTGCCGTGTTTGGTCCGACGATTCTGGAGTTCGGTTATCGTCCGTGGTCTGCAGAAAGCTACGTTGTGCAGAAGAATGATCTTCGTTGCAGACCGTGCGGAAAGCACGGCCACAAAGTGTGTCCGATTAAAACCCATGTGTGCATGAAGGATATCCCGGCAGAGGAAGTCCTTCGCACAGCCGGATTTATTCTTCGCTAGTATAATCTTTCACATTGATGCCATACTTGCGGATTTTACGCAGCAGAGTGTTCTTCGGAATGTTGGCCTGAGCCACCGTCTGATTGATACGGCCATTATTGGCCTTCAGCGCGCTGACGATGAACTCTTTTTCCATGCCCTCTTTGAACGCATCGAAATCCAAAGGACCGGAATAGCCCACACTGGCTGTTTTATCCGCGCCCTCTTTCGGTGCCAGCTTGATGGAATCCGGTAGGGAATCAACAGTGATCTGATGGCTGTTTTCAACAATGAAAGATCTTTCAATGATGTTTTCCAGCTCGCGGATATTGCCCGGCCAACGATAGGACTTCAGCATATCCAAAGCTTCTGCGGTGATACCGGTGATTTGGCGACCATGTTGTTTTGAGAATTTTTTAATGAAGTTCCCGGCCAGGGCTTCAATATCATCGGCACGTTCACGCAAAGGCGGCAGGAAGATTGGCATGACATTCAGACGATAGAACAAGTCTTCGCGGAATTCGCCCTCTTCCATCATTTTTTCCAGATTGCGATTGGTGGCTGCAATAATACGAGTCGTGGTTTTCACTTCGCGGTTGCTGCCGACAGGGGTGAACTTGCGTTCTTGCAGCACACGCAAAAGTTTAACCTGCATGTCCGGGCGAAGTTCACCGATTTCATCCAGGAATAAAGTTCCGTTGTTCGCCAGCTGGAATTTTCCGATTTTTCTTTCCACAGCTCCAGTGAAGGCGCCTTTTTCGTGGCCGAACAATTCACTTTCCATCAGATTTTCAGGGATCGCACCGCAGTTGATCGCAACAAAAGCCCCGGATTTGCGAGGGGAGTTGAAGTGAATCGCACGGGCCACCAGTTCTTTCCCGGTTCCGTTTTCACCACGCACTAAAACAGTGGTGTCCACTTTACACAGGCGATAGATCAGGTTGAAGACCTCTTTCATTTTGGAAGAACCACCCACGATCTCACTTTCGATGTCGTCATCAAAAACCGGGTTGGACATGGCAAGGCTGGAAATCAAATCACGGGCCTCCAGACACTTGCGCACGATTTCCGTCAGGCGTTGCGGCTGAACCGGTTTTTCCACGTAGTCGTAAGCGCCTTCTTTGATGGCAATAACCGCATCATTCAAATTGGAATGAGCCGTCATCAAAACCACAAACGTGCGCGGGTCGTGCTCTTTGATGGCTGTTAAAGCTTCCAGACCGTTCATTTCCGGCATCTTCACGTCCATCAGAACCAGGTCCCATTGCTGTTCTTTGACCTTATCCAGAGCCTCGCGGCCGGTGGAGGCTTCTTCCACGGTGAACTCGATTTCAGGCATGGTGGATTTCAGGATGGAAATCACCGAGCGGCGCAGTTCCGCCTCGTCGTCAACAATCAGGGTGTGGAGTTTTGTCATCATAGCAGCACCTCATCTTCTTCAGCATCTAATGGCAGGGTGAAGGAAACCGTGGTGCCTTGGCCCACTTTACTTTCCATTGTCACTTTGCCACCGTGGAGTTCAATAAAATATTTAACCAAATAAAGACCCAGCCCCGTTCCTTTGGTGCGTAGGTCCTGATCGCTTCCGCGGGTGAATTTGCCCCAGACTTTTTCCATGTCTTCGGGTTTGATTCCCTCTCCGGTGTCTTTCACCAGAACGTGGATGTCTTCTTCAGACTCATGGGAAACAACTTCGATCTGACCGCCGCGAGGTGTATATTTGATCGCATTTTCAATCAGATTGATAACAACTTCTTTTAGCAACGTCGTATCAAATTCGGCAGAGAACATCGGTTCCAGAGCCGTGTGGATTTCGATGCCACGTTCACGCGCCAGAGGTCGCAGGTGTTGCAGGGCCTCTTCTATGATCTCGTTGATGTCGGCCACTTCCTTGTTGATCTTAAAATCACGGGACTCGACACGCAAAACTTTCAGGATGGACTGGATATAGCGATTCAGTTCGTCACTGAACAGGCGCAGGGATTTTAAATCCTGCCCCAGCTCTTCCTCCTGGGAATGCTGGGTCAAAAGACGATCGACAATCGCCTGAATTTTGGCGATCGGGGTTTTCAGATCATGGGAAATCAAACTGACAAAGTTGTTCTTAAGCTGTTCCAGCTCGGCCAGATATTCCTGTTCCTGTTGCAGGCGGAAGTTTTGGCGTTCGATCTTTGTTGCCTGATAACCGATAAAGATAATCCAGCTTGCCCCCAGCAGGATGAACGGCGAAAAGGCCGGGGACCAGAAATAGAAGCTGTCAAACACCCACGCCGACAAAGCCGCCAGCAAGGTCCCGATCCACAAAATACAGAAAAGCGCCACGGACTGCGGATAAGTCGTGATCACAAACACTGCCAGCAGCATCAGGATAAAGAACCCGGCGGCATACCAGATGAACGGCAGACGCTGAATCCATTTGTTGCCCAGAACGGTGTCGGTGATGTGCGCCAGAATCTCGGTGCGGGATAAAGTTCCCATCGGGGTCATATACACCGGTGCCGCGGATGTTTCCGCACCGATCAGAATGATCTTGTCGGTAAAGGCATTGGCTGGAAGCTCATCGTAAATGATTTCGCTTAAAGAGTACTGTTTGAAAACCCGGCTGGAACCACGATAGTTGATAGGAAGCCCGGCCAGTTGGGTCGGGAATTTCTTGCCCGTGATCTTTTCCACCAGATGGGGCATCTCGGCTCTTTGTGGGAAGACACGGCGGACGACGCCGTCCTCGTCACGGCGAAGTTCGTTGGAGCCCAGATTGGAAAGTTCCCGGTTGGTGAACACTGGCAGCAGAATTCGTTCTAAAGAATTGGTGGTGGAAGCCCACACCACACGCGGGTCCAGGAACAGGCGTTGTTCTTCCGGAGTCATACGCACGGTGCCGACGTTATCGCCAAAATAAAGAGTTACACCGACGGACTTGGGATTCTGGCGAAGGATGCGCAGAAGAAGTTCTGACCACAAGGGCTTGTTCCAGAAGAAGCTGTCGGTGATGTCGGTCACTTCGCTCATGTTGTCCAGGAAGTTGGTGCGGGCATCGTAGATCATGGAAAAGTCAGATTGACGAATCGTGATCAGAACAATTTGTGAGGAAGTTTTTTGATCACCACGCAGCTGAAAGCGTTGGTCGTAGGACGTGATTTCGTCATTGGACAGGGCCAGACAGCCAATCAGCCAGCACAAAATACAACGCAGCCAAAAACCCCGGCGACGGGAGAAGAAACGAAGCAGGACTTCGAATCGGAATTTGAGATGCTGAATTAGGTCCTTTTGCACGCGTCGCAACATAGCAAATTTATTAAAAAATTCAAGTTTTAAGAGGAGATTAAAAGAACTATTATTGAAAAATATGCATGTTTATCAAGGTGCCAAACATCTGAATTCACCCCTGGCGGCCTCTGTCGTCACTATAGGGAATTTCGACGGGGTCCATCTGGGCCATCAGCAGCTTATCGAAAACGTCGTCCGCGAGGCTCAGTATTTTGGCGTGCCTTCGGTGGTCTATACTTTTCACCCGCATCCTGTGAAGGTTCTTCATCCTGAAAGGGCGACTTATCGCCTGTTCGATTTGAAAGACCAGCAGGAACAGTTTGAAAAGCGTGGCATTGAAAATGTGATTATCGAGGAATTCACCAGGGACTTTGCCAAGGTCAGTCCTCAGGAATTTTTGGATCAGTATGTTATGGCTCAACTTCACCCCAAGACTCTGGTGGTGGGGCATGATTTCAACTTTGGGGCGGATCGCGCCGGCAACATTCCATTTTTGGAAAAATACTGCGCGGAAAAAGGTGTTCGTCTGATCATTATTCCTCCTTTCCAATACGCAGGCAAAGTGGTGTCTTCCACACGCATTCGGGAACATCTGAAAGCCGGGGAAGTGGAAAAGGCCAATGAGCTTTTGGCGCGCACATACTACGTGCGGGGGCATGTGGAAAAAGGCTTCCAGCGCGGGCGCACGATTGGTGTGCCCACGGCCAACATTCATCCGGATGTTGAATTTGTGCCTCGTCAGGGGGTGTATTGCACCTTGACCCGTATCGGAGCGCATATGCATCCGTCGATCACAAATATTGGGGTGAATCCGACCTTCCAGGAAAATGGCAAAGGTCCGGTTAAGATCGAAACCCATCTGTTTGATTTCGATGCGCAGTTGTACGGCGTGGAGGTGGAAGTCTATCTGATGCACTTCCTGCGGGATGAACAAAAGTTTTCGGGTATTGAAGAACTGAAAAATCAGATTCATCGCGATATGGCGGAAGCCAGAAAGTACTTTGATGAGCACCCTCAAAATACATGAGGTTCACACCTCTGGCACTCACGGTCAGTTGGTTCAGTTCCTTCAGCAGCTGTCTGGGGAAAAGGGCTGGGGTTGGGAATTTGCGATCTTTGCGGAGTTTTCAGAGGACGTTCTGAAAGGTGCTTCTGCAGTTAAGGTCGAACCGAAGCTGTCCTCTGTGATCTTGCCGACTATAAAGGTTTTAACCACTCAGGTGCGTTCGGTGGAAGTTCTGGATTCTTTCTTTTTAGAGGACGGTTCCCTGTATCCGCGCGTGTTGTTGTTTGAGGCTTTGCGACAGGTTCTGGTGTCGCAGGCACGGGATCTGGACATTCGCGCCCCCGCTTTTGTGATCGGGCATAATGAAGAGGCTCGTGTGGTGGCCTCAGTGCTGGCGCTGATGGGTGTCGGGGATATTTATCTGGTCGGAGAGCGTGAGGGTCTGGATGAACATCAGCAGGCTTTGCAGCGTTCCCATCTGGGAATTCGTTTTCATGCCCTGCCAACCGATGAACTGACCATGCAGGCGGTCAGCGCGGGGATTGTGGTGAACACAGTTGATCTTTCCACGCAGCAGGCTTTGCTGACGGATCTTTCTTATTTCAATTATATGAATGGAAAAGGCTACGCACTGGATCTGAACCTGTTGCCTTTGCAGAATCTTTTGTTGGAAGAGGCGGAAAAGGCAGATCTTCGCGTTTTGCATCCGGTTTTGGTGGCGGAAGCTTTGACTTTGCTGTGGTTGCAGCGTCTAAAGCCAGACCATGACCTAAGTATGGAAGAGATTCGTGAAAGCTGGACCAGGTTTTTGAAACAAAACTCTTCCTCCGTCTAGTTACAAAAAATGGCACCCTGGAGTAAATTTAGTCCAGGGGAGTCCTAATGTCTTCACTCAAAATCGGGGAAATTTTAGTTAAGCAGGGTTTGCTAAAGCCTGACCAATTGCAAGCTGCAATGGAAGAGCAAAAGAAAACCGGCCAACGATTGACCAATTCCATCATCCAGTTGGGTTACCTTAAAGATAACCAGATTCTGCGCGCTGTTGAAAAACATTTTGCAGTTCCGGGAGTTGAGGTTAACACGTTTGAGATTGATCCGTCTGTTATTTCGATGATCCCCAAGGATCTGTGCGAGAAGAACACACTGATTCCATTGCAAAAAGCGGGGAACACTCTGGTTGTGGCCTTCGCGGACCCCAGTAATATTATAGTCAAAGAGGATTTACGCTTTATCACCCGCTGCCGCATTCAGGCCGTGGTGGGAACGGAAAGCGCCATTGTTGCCGGTATTGAGAAGTACTACGGTGGCAGCATCAACATGAAGTCCCTGAATACCATGAGCGCGGTGGAAGATGATGATTTTATTCTGGGGGTTGGACCTCAGGCGGAAATCATCGATCAGGACAGCGGCCAGGAAGATGCGCCGATTATCAAATTTGTGAATTCGATTCTGGCGGATGCCATCAGAAAAAAAGTGTCTGATATTCACTTTGAACCTTACGAAAAAAAATACCGTGTCCGTTTCCGTATTGACGGTAATCTGGTGGAGGCAACGGCTCCTCCGGCAGGGACGGCGGCGGCAATTGCCTCGCGTATTAAGATTATGTCCAAACTGGATATCGCCGAAAAACGCCGTCCTCAGGATGGACGTTTGAAAGTTAGAACCAAAGCCAAAGAGATGGATTTCCGTGTCAGCGTTCTGCCAACTCTTTGGGGTGAAAAAGTTGTTCTGCGTCTTTTGGATAAATCAAATCTTCAGCTGGACATGACCAAGCTTGGCTTTGAAGAGGACGATCTGAAGCTTTTCAAGGCCACCATCAATCTGCCTCAGGGGATGGTATTGATCACAGGACCCACGGGTTCTGGTAAAACCACGACGATTTATTCGGCGCTGGCCGAGCTAAATCAGCCTGACGTGAATATTTCCACAGCGGAAGATCCGGTCGAGTTCAATCTGGAAGGAATTAATCAGGTTCAGATGAATCCGGATATTGATTTGAATTTCTCCAGTGCCTTGAAATCCTTCCTGCGTCAGGACCCTGACATCGTGATGGTCGGGGAGATTCGTGACCTGGAAACGGCAGAGATCGCCTTTAAAGCGGCCTCCACAGGTCACTTGGTGGTTAGTACCCTGCATACCAACGATGCGCCGGGAACGGTGATTCGTCTGACTGAAATGGGGGTGGCTCCTTATATCATCACCTCCACTGTGAACTTGATCGTGGCCCAGCGTCTGGTGGGTAAGGTGTGCGAGTCTTGCAAGGCTCCAGTGGAAGTTCCCGCACAGACTCTGATCAATCTGGGTGTTCCGCAGGCGGAAATCGGTGACTATAAACTGATGCGTGGCAAGGGTTGCGCCAATTGCAACAACACCGGCATCAAGGGACGTCTGGCGATTTATGAGCTTCTGGCCATGACAGAAAAAATGAAAGAGGCCATTTTAAAAGGCGCCTCCACCGGACAGCTTCGTTATCTGGCGCGGGACCAGGGGATGAGAACTCTGCGTCGAAGTGCGCTGTTAAAACTAAAACGTGGCGTAACAACTATTGAAGAAGTGCTCAACGCATCAGTGAAGGACACCTAATGAGTTTGACCGAGCTACTTTTGCAGGCCAAAGCCAAGAAGGCGGAAGAGTTTTTGTTCCTTGTCGGCAGTGAACCGCGCATTCGCGTTCCGTCGGGATGGACCAGCTTGCGTTCATCCCCGGCCTTGATGACGGAATGGAATCTTTTGCAGCAAAGTCTGTTAAGCACGCAACAAAAAGCGGTGCTGGAAACAACAGGTGTGGTGCAGGGGGAAGCGGCTTTGGACAGTCTGCGCATCGGTTTTTCGTTCTTCCAGCATGACAGCACTATGAAGGCTGTTCTGGATATGGATCTGGATGGCGGGAAACAGGAAATTCAGCTTCCGCCTTCCTTACTTGATGCCTGTTTGCGCATGAAGGGGTTGGTTTTGCTATCTGGTCCCGGAGAAGCCGGACAAGTCTGGGCTTTGCATCGTATTTTACAAAAGCTGTCCGAGGAAAAATCCTTCCTGGGTGTGGTGTATTCACGCAAAGCTTTCCCGCAAGTGAAAGAGGCCAAATCCTGCTACATCTATCACAATGGTGAATTTGCCCGTCCGGAAGAAAAGGAATGTCTGATGTCCGGTGTGGACATGGTGGTGTTCGACGGTTTCGCGGATGAAGAATCCTTCCTGGAGGCCATGACTTTGGCAGAACAGGGGATCTTTGTGATTTATTCCATGAAAGCGCCGTCTGTCACCAATGCCCTTCGTCGTGTGCTTTCAACGTTAGGCGAACGTTATGCAGAGCATGGGGCTCCGAGACTGGCTGAAGTGCTGACGATGGCATCGGGACAGTACCCGGTCGCAGGACTTAGTGGTGAAAAGATTTTTGCCCATGAAGTTCTGCTGATGAAGCCGCAAGTTCGCGCCCTGATTGAAGAGCAGGATTTTAAAGCGCTGGAAAATCTGCTGCTTCAAGCTCCGGAAAATTCCGGAATTCTGACTTTGAATCAGTCTTTATTACAACATTTGATTCGACGACGTGTGGACCTGAAAACAGCATTTGAAGTGTCCCGTCAACCTGACAACCTGGATCAGCTTCTGAAGAAGGTAGGTATCTAAGATGGCAAAGTTTCAGTACCAAGCGAAGAATGCAACCGGCCAAATGGTTCAGGGCGAAATCGAGGCGGGTTCTCAACAGGAAGCCATCATTCGCCTTAGAGCACAGCAGTTGTTACCGGTGCGTGTGGTGGCCTACGGTGCCGCCCGTGCTTCTGCCGGAAAAAGTGCCAGTATTTTTGCACCTTCTGTCAAAGGCAAGGACTTGCAAATTTTCACTCGTCAGTTCGCGACTCTGATCAATGCCGGTATTCCGGTGGTGGATTCTTTAAAGATTCTTTCGGAAGGTCTGCGCCCGGGTTTGTTGAAGGAAGCCTCCGCTCAGGTTAAGACGTCCATTGAAGGCGGTCGTCGTTTGGCTGAAGCCATGGCGCAGGTGCCGAACGTATTTGATAAATTGTATGTGAACATGATTCAGGCAGGGGAAGAAGCCGGTATTCTTGACGGTATCTTGCAGCGTCTTGCCAGCTACATGGAAAAATCTGAAAAGATCAAAGCACAGGTCAAAGGGGCTTTGGTTTATCCGATTGTCATCATCATCGTGGCGATGATCGTGATCGCGGGTATCTTGGTCTTCATTATTCCCAAATTCATGGAATTCTTCTCGTCCTCCGGGAAAGAGCCGCCAATGCTGACCATGCTGGTGGTTTCCCTGAGTAACTCCATGATCAACAACTGGTATATCTATGTGGGCGTTGCGGTGCTTGGCCCTATGGCTTTGATGCAGTGGCTGAAGACCGATGCGGGGAAAGACACCTTTGACCGCTTTATTATGAAAGCTCCTGTTTTTGGTGAGGTGGTGCAAAAATCCGCGATCGCGCGTTTGACCCGAACACTGTCCACATTGTTGGCGTCAGGTGTGGGGCTTATCGAAGCGATCGAGATTTCCGCAAAGACTGCGGGTAATGCGGTGATTGAACAATCTTTGTTGCGCTGTAAGGAATCGGTGACAGCGGGACGCACTTTTGCCTCTCCGTTGGCAAAAGAAAAAGCCTTCCCGGACATGGTGGTTCAGATGATCTCTATCGGGGAGCAGTCCGGTACCATGGATATTATGCTGGGTAAGATTGCGGACTTCTATGAAGATGAAGTTGAAACAGCTGTTAAAGCCATGACGTCGCTGCTTGAGCCTCTTTTGATGGTGGTTCTGGGTGGTATCATCGCGGTTCTGGTTGTGGCGATGTATCTTCCGATCTTCAACATGGCGGATGTGGTTCAATAGATGCGTTTAAGTTTTGCTTTGCAGAACAGTAAAAACCAGGGGCTGACGGTGGAATTTGCACGCGTCAGCCTTTTTGCGTTGATTCTGCTGATCAGTGTTATCTCCAGTGTGTTTCAGGAAGCCTTCGTCAACTGGCAGGTTCTGGGGCCGTTTTACGGAATCTTAAGTATCGCCTTTGGCATGCACATTATGTGGTTTGCTGAATGGAACCGCCTGCTGAAGAATCCAAGCTGGCTGTTTGTGGGCTTCGTTGTGGATGCCCTTTTGATTTCCCTTTTGATTTTCTATTCCGGGATCAATCAGTCCTTGTTCCTGTTCATGCATTTGGTCAACATTCTGCTGGCGGGGATTGCGTGTCGTGGCGTGGGGGCTGTGACGCTGGCTCTGTTCACCAGTATCTTCTTTACGATTGCTGCTTTGTTCTCTCCGGAAATGAAGGCCTTGAACTTCTTCTTCCTGCTGGCTTTGAATAATATTGCCTTCTTCTCTGTGGCCGGCCTTTCCGGATACTTAAGTGAACAGTTGCAGTCCGTCGGTAAGGAACTGACGGAAACCGGAGCCAGCCTGCGTTCGGCGCAGGAGCTGAACGAGGTTCTGGTGGAAAATATTCCGACCGGAATGGTCTCGTTCACGGATGCTGGTGAAGTGGTCAAAGCCAATTCTTCCGCAGCAGAGATTCTTGGATTTGCGGATCTTTCCACTCAGAATTGGTACAGTCTGTTTCCAGAAACCAGAAGAACTGAAGGTTTGTTCAAAGGGGATGTGAAATACACGGCTCCCAACGACAGCAATGCCAAAATTTTGGGTATGACGTTGTCGAAGATCTACAGCCCGGAATTGCAGGCGCATTTGTCCATCGGTTTATTCGATGACCTGACCAAGATTCGCCAGTTGGAATATGCCGCCCGCCAGAATGAAAAGTTGGCGGCCGTGGGGGGGCTGGCTGCGGGGATTGCTCATGAGATCCGCAATCCATTGGCTGGCATTAGTGGCAGTATCGAACTTTTGACTCAGACTGTGAATAATGACGACGATCGCAGGCTGATGAAGATCGTTTTGCGTGAAATTGATCGCCTGAACAATCTAATCACCGAATTTTTGG
This sequence comes from Bdellovibrio bacteriovorus, assembly GCF_025558485.1. Lineage (GTDB taxonomy): Bacteria > Bdellovibrionota > Bdellovibrionia > Bdellovibrionales > Bdellovibrionaceae > Bdellovibrio > Bdellovibrio bacteriovorus_G. Next base: position 2,680,188 of record NZ_CP102930.1, on the reverse strand, counting down.
ATTACGCCCGTCCGGAAGTGCCGCCGACAGACCCGGTGGATCTGTCAGCATTGTTAACAGAGATTCTGGATTCGATGAAGCTCAATGCGCAGGTGCGTGCTGATATCGAGCAGGTGCGGGAATACAGTGAAGGCCTGAAGATTCTGGGTCGTCGTGACAAGCTGAAACAGGCGTTCCTGAATATCATCATCAATTCCTATCAGGCCATGAATGAGGCGCAGAATCCGCAGATTGCTGTGAAAGCTCTGGTTACGGACAAGGAAGTGCGCGTGCGCATTCGTGACACCGGAAGCGGAATGAGCGAAGCCACGAAAAAGAAAATGTTTGAACCATTTCATACAACGAAGCCAAAGGGCACGGGCCTTGGTCTAGCTGTGACACATAAGATTCTCGAAGGACATGGGGCGCAGGTCTTTGTCGAGAGTGAAGTGGGCGTAGGTACTGAGTTTATTTTGACTTTCCCCAGAGCGAACTGAGAGAATAGTTTTTAACACAAGGACGTGGGAGCACATAACATGAAGTCGAGAATTCTTGTTGTCGATGACGAAGAATCAATCCGCGAGTTTTTAGAGATCATGCTGAAAAAAGAAGGCTATGAGATCACTTTGGCTGAAGACGGCCAAAAAGCTAAAGACCTTCTGACCAAAAAAACATTCGATATGATCATCTCTGACTTGCAGATGCCTCATGTAACGGGGATTGAGCTTTTAAAGCACGTCAAAGAATCCTATCCTGACACAGTCTTCATGCTGATCACGGCGTTCGGTACAACCGAAACTGCGGTTGAAGCCATGAAGATGGGTGCCTATGACTATCTGACCAAGCCATTTAAAATTGATGAAGTTCGCATGAACATTCAGAACGCTCTTCGTTCCCGCAATTTGGAAGTGGAAAACCGATCCCTGAAAAAGGAATTGGTGAAAGAGTACTCCTTCCAGAACATGGTGGGGAATTCCCCGGCAATGCACGCGATTTACGACATGGTAAAACGTGTGGCGCAAACTCCAACCAACGTATTGATCACGGGGGAGTCCGGTACGGGTAAAGAGGTGGTTGCCAAGGCGATTCACTACAACGGTCCATTGAAAGACCGTCCGTTCGTTACCGTGAACTGTGGTGCGATCCCGGAAAATCTGATGGAATCGGAAATGTTCGGTCATAAAAAAGGCTCTTTCACGGGTGCTGTGGCTGACAAAGCGGGTCTGTTTGAAGTGGCTGACGGCGGAACTCTGTTCCTGGATGAGGTCGGTGAATTGCCTTTGACGATCCAGGTAAAGCTTCTTCGTGCGATTCAGGAACGTGTGATCCGTCGTGTGGGTGCCACGGAAGACATGAAAGTGGATGTTCGCATCATCGCGGCAACCAATCGTAATCTTGAGGACATGGTCCAAAAGGGTGGCTTCCGTCAGGATTTGTTCTATCGTTTGAATGTTATTAATATCAAAACTCCGGGCCTGCGTGACCGCCGTGACGATATTCCTTTGCTCGCAAATCACTTCCTGAAGAAGTACAACGAGCGTCTGAATAAAAACATTGGGGCGATCAGCGCGGAAGCGATGGAGATTCTTAAAAAGTACGACTATCCAGGGAACGTGCGTGAGCTTGAAAATATGATCGAGCGCACGGTGGCTTTGGAAGGCGGCGCGACGATCCTGCCAGAGTCTTTGCCGCCGATGGTAAACACATCATCCGGCCGCAAGATGGCATCCTCCAATGAAATTGAAATCGGTGACGATGGAGTGGATTTGGACAAGGTGATGGGTCAGATCGAAAAAGAGCTTTTGATCAAAGCGATCCACTCTGCGGGCGGCGTGAAGAAGAGAGCTGCAAAGTTGCTTCACATCTCTTTCCGATCCATGCGTTATCGCATAGAAAAATATAATCTTGGTGTCGTGGGTGACGACGAACTAGATGATGAGTAAGCGCCCGTTCCGGGCGACGTAATAAAACCGTTGAAAAAAGCCCCATCGACTGCGTTGTCGGTGGGGTTTCTCGCTTCGACGTGCTTTGAGCACGCCTGCGCTGCGAGATCTCATCTCCGCCTTGCGCTGCGACCTTTTTGAACGGTTTTTCCGTTTTAAAAGGTCGTTTGTTTTTTAAGGGCGGGTTTATCGAAAACGATTCTCAAGTTTTGTTATTCTCAATATGTTTTCATTTGTTGCGTTGGTCTCGGCTTTCTGTAATCATTCCTAGTGAAATAATAGGGAGGTCTTATGACAGATAAAAATAAAGTCGTTGTTGATCTATTGAATGAAATCATCGAGATGGAGATCTCCGGTGTGGTTCGTTATCTTCACTATGCTTTGATGGTGAAAGGTCCTAACCGTATTCCTATCGTTAAATGGTTCCATGATCAGGCTAACGAGGGTTATCAGCATGCCTCTATCATCGGGGAAAAGGTGACAGCACTGGGTGGGCATCCCACACTGCGTGTTTCTGCGGTTCCTGAAACAAAAACTCACAAGGTATTGGATATTCTGAAAGAAAGCCTTGAGTTCGAGGAAGCTGCGTTGGAAAAGTATAAATCGGTCCTAAAACACTGCCATGATGATGTGGCTTTGGAAGAATTGATCCGTTCCATGGTGCGTATGGAAACAGAGCACATTGAAGAAGTGATCAAGATGCTGGATACAACTCACTAAGAGTTTTCCGGTACTAAAAAATAAAAAACCCACAATCCTGAACGGTTGTGGGTTTTTTATTTCTCGCCGTCTTTAGCAGTTAAGGCTATTTGCACTCAAGGCCGTGGGTCAGCTCGCTGGCATAGGCATAAACCATATCATACTCACCATCAAATTCCGGGCGGGAAAACATAATACTGGCAACAAGATCTGTGGCATGGCCGCTTTCGCGAAGTTCCGGCAGGCTGATACCCTGGATGCGGTAAGTGCTTAGAATTTTAGCGGTGACTTTGTACTTTTTCTGACCGGGGTTGCGCCCGCCGAAATCGCCACCATTGAGTTCTTTTTTGTTGTCCATCATGGCCAGCACATCTTCGCCGGATTGAACCAGTTTCAGGGTGTGTGTGCGGGATTCAGAATTACATTCAGTCACTGCAACGAAAGATGCTTGTGCGGAAGTCGCACCCAATAACATAAGGGGAAGGATCAGTTTGAACACGAAAGGCCTCCTGTTTGATCAAAGGCCTTTAGTTTTAGCAGAAGGGGGCAATAGCCCCCAAATTTCAATTAGGTCATGTTCGGGATTTAATAAAAAATTCCCGAATTAGAATTCAGTGTCAAAAATTCCGACAATCAAAGCCTTGAAATAGTTCCGTTTCAGGCGTTCATCAATCAGACGGGAATCACGCTTGTATTGGTTGTAGATCCCGGTCATTTCACTATTATAAGCTGCGCCATAAATCATGGTGCCATTTTCCATGTCGTGGAAGAAGCTACGTTTATTCCAGTTGACCGAACCCAGGAATGAAAACACGTCGTCGATCAGCACGATTTTGGAATGCAGAATAACCCTGGGTTCCGTGTATTCGTAAAGGGTGATCTTTTGATAAAGCTTGTTTACTGTGGGCTTGTTGGATTCACTCAAAATCCAGTCCACCGTGTCACCTTTAAGATCCAGACGCGTGATGACCGTCACATCCACACCACGGGCGGCAGCACGTTCCAAAGCCTCAAAGATCGGCTTCGGTGGGCGGAAGTACGGAGTAGAAATCAGGATCTTCTTTTTCGCGCTATTCAGCATTTCCACATACAAATCAATCAAGCGCTGTTCGTCTTTATAAGGAACGGAAACATAGTGACGAATCAGAGGCTCGCGATTGTTAAAGTAAGCCGGTGAGGCTTGTGTTGCCAAAGGCAGATTGATATTGATACTGCGGAATTGCATGGTTTTGACGTCGCGGTCCCAGATGGTCAGGAAGTGCGCGGCCACTTTTTCAGTGAAATCCTTTGAGTGAATTTTAAACTCAAAATCCCGCCAGTGAACGAAGCTTTCATCCCCTTTGACGTAGTTGACCATGTCCGGATTCGGATAGTCGTAAGGCGCCTTGAAGATGAAACCGTCATGGATGTTGCGACCGCCGATAAAGGCCACATTGTTTTGAGGCTGGGATTTTGACATCGTTAAAAGTAATTTGACGTGCATGGATCGGTGCAGGCGATCGAAGCGGTCCCCTAAAGAGCCTCCTGCCGGAACCTGATACTTCAGCTCTTGCAGTTGAATGTTGGGATTGCGTGCAACAAGACCGTGCAGCATTTTGACGTCTTTATCCAAAGTGATGACTCCGGCCACCATGATTTTAATCTTGGTTCCTCGTTGTGCATGGAACTCCAGCAGGCGAGCCATAAAGGTGCCATAGTAGTCTGCGCGGAAAACCAGATAGGATACATAGATGCTGTCAAAAAATGGAGCTTTTGAAAAATCCAGAGGTGCCATCGGGTCATGCAGATCCATGAAGTTGCGTGGCAGGGGCTGCCCCAAAAGAACTTCCGCCTTGGATTTAAGGGAATCCGCAGCTTCCGGCAAATTGATCACAGCGGGAACGGCCTCGGGGCAGGTCATGGAATCAAATTTATCAGTCAGGAAGAACTTTTCGATTCCAGTCAGATTGTCTGTGCGAGGCAACAGACAGCCTTCGACCAGACTGTGTAAATCCAGATAGGGATTGGCAGGCTCGACGAAACGGGCTCCGTAAGTCGGGGCGGCACCGGGTTCGCCAGCTTTGAATTCGCATTCCTTCACATAAGAACTTGGGATCAGGCGCAGGTTGTCGCCATTGTATTTATTGTCATACAGACGGAAAGTGGCCGTTTGTCGAGCGCCGTATTTTTTATCCGAGAAAGTGCGTTTGATCGCAAACGGGGCATCACAGGTGACAGAGGCTTCAAAGTAATCGTCTTTTCTTTCTTCAAAGGGATCGTCGTAGCTCAGCAGACGGCTTTTGATGCGTATTTCAAAGGCGGTGCTGCGAACACGGTCAAAGTTAAAGACGTGCGTGGGGCGGCCTTGTTGCAGCAGGAAATCCTTGGGATTGTTCAGCTCCACTTCCTGATTCTGCTGTCGCCATGGAGTATTGTCTCTGACCAGAATGGAAACCGGAGTATCACTGCGCACAGACGACAGCAAAGCCTCGGCCTGTTGCAATTCGACCTGCTGCTTTTTCTGACCTTTTTCATATTGTGCCGTCAAAGATTTGAACTCTTTTTCATAGGCGGGAGTCGGTGGTGGGAACTGTTCGTTTTTACGAGGGGTGTTTCCAGTGCCACGCTTGCGCTTGATGATATTCAATTGTTCTTTGGTGATTTCCGCCTGAAATTTGTCACGATAAAGATTTTCAATCACCGGCTTGAGCTCGCTAGGCACATTCACCGAACTGGGTTCGCGATGCGGTGTTGTTTGACAGGAAATCAAAGAAAGAGTCAGGCCCAAAAATGCCACGTTCACTGGGTTGGTCGTAGTCTTTTTCATTTGAAACCTATCGGAATTTTAAGGGGTTAGCTGAATGCAGACGGAAGACCTGAACCACAGATAAAGTGTCTTAAATTGAGAATCTTGCCGCAGTAAGGCTGATAAAAATGAGGCTCCGGTAGCTGCCAACAAGGAAGTTTCCGCACAGAAAACGGAAGTGACCATGGTTAAGAAAGAAAAAGTTCATAAGAAACACGGTAAAAAAGAAAAATCTGAAAAGTCCGAGTCCGCTGGTAAATAGTTCCTGTCCCTGATGTTGTCGAATCCTTTGAAAGCCCCTTGAAGAAAGGGGCTTTTTTCTTTAGTTTGTGTCCGGTTTCGGCGATAAGTTTTGTATGACAAAAAAAATCGCAGCCATGGGGCTTTTCACTCTTTTCGCGGTCGCAGGATATTGGCATTCGTGGGAAATGTCCCAAAGTGGGGACTTCAGCTCGCTGAGTGCAAAGGAGCCTTTTGTGGTGGCTCATCGCGGGGATGAACAACTGTTTCCTGAAAACAGTGCCGAGGCTTTTTTAAGTGGCGCGCGCGCTGGGGCGGATTATGTCGAAATGGATGTGCGACGCAGCTCGGATGGGGTGTTCGTCATTCATCATGACGACAATACAGGCCGAAGCGTTCACTGTGCCCCAGGGGACGTGGCGATTGCCAAGGCGGATTTTTCTTACTTGCGTTCAGAGTGTCTGTACCGGGATCTTCCCGCAGAAAAGGGGCAGATCCTGACCTTAGCAGAAACTTTGAATCTGTTGCGCGAGACAAAGACCGGGCTGGTGCTGGATGTGAAGCCTGTTATCAAGGAACATGAGATGGCAGATCTGGCAGAAGAACTTTTGCGTTTGGACCCGCAAGGGGAGTGCGCAAAAGGACATGATCCTGGTGGCACTTACAATTGCTTTTCCAATATCATTATCTATGTCAATGACCTGACAGCGCATGATAGATTGTGGCGCTGGTCTAAGGGACTTGAAAACGCAGATGTTCGCTATCGAGTTCTGGGGGCGATGAAGTTTTTAAAGATTGTTCACAATGGCAGTGCGGCTTTGAAAGATCCGGCCAAGTATCTGGATAACGATGGCATCGCCTTTAATATGAAGCCAACGTCCGTTGAAGATATTCAGGCCCTACGCAAGCAATATCCGGAAAAAATTCTGGCAGTGTGGACGCTGGGCAAAAAAGAGGAATTTGATCTGGCCCGAGAACTGAAAATGGACGGCATAATCACCAGCCATCTTCACGACTATCTGGCTAAATAGCGATTCCCATTCAAGTCTGAGGCTACTTCAAATCCGTCTTGTGCTGAATGATTCAGCGACCAGGTGATTTTAATGGCGGGGTTATTTCAGTCGTGATATGGCATTTCACCTTATGCATCTTGATGATTTCAACTTTGATGGTGAACCTGCGGGTTCATGTGCGTCGCGCTGTCTTTCAGTGACAGATGATTTAAAAATCCGCACAGAAATGTTTTCGGCAACAGCCAGTCTGCTGAAGAAAATTCGCAAGCTTGAAAAAGACCATGCTGATTTTTTACGCTGGGATCAGCTTCTTTATGAGGACTGGTACAATTTGACCTTCCGCAAAGAGCGTGTGGCCGGCGAGCAACTGGAACGGCGCTATCGCACTCTTTCAACCTTCCATCTTCACCTTAAACACGTCGCGGAAACCGCCAATGTCAGTCTGGCGCGTGCCTATGTTTTGCTCAAAGAAGAAGAACATCAGTATCAATCCGGAGATGCGGATTGGAAGTTCGTGATTGAAAATTTGCGTCAGCAGCGACTGAAATACAGCGTCCACACCGCGACCAAAGAATCCACCGCAACCCGTGCAAGGCTGGAAGGACATTTTGTAACAGAATATCTGTTCCCGGCGGATGAATTACTGGGCAAAGGGGACGGAGGACTGAGTGTCATGAACCGTCAGGCGCGTTCGATGTATCACTATCTGAACGATGTTCCTGACGAGGCTATGGTGCGGCATTTTGGTGATCCAACGGCCGGATACGAACTTTTTAAAGAATCTTTTCAAATTGCCATGAAGTGTGGTGATTGGCGGTTGTTGTCGCGTATCTGGAAAAACAGCAGCCCCGGCTATCAACAAAAGCTGCTTAAACCCATGCCCTCACATCTGAAAGATTTTTTGCAGCAAATGATCGGCAATGCCCACGATCAGGAACGGCCGTCGTACAAGCTGGTCGAACAGGAACTTCTTCTGCGTTCCACCTACCGAAAACTGGCGCGCCTGCTTCATCCTGATATGCAAAATGAAGCATCAAGTGGTTTTCAGGAGTGGTCTTTAAAAATGTGGCAGAAGGTACAGGTTACCTACAAAGCCCGTGATGCTCAGGGACTAAAACGTCTGGAACTGATCTGCATGGCAGAATTAGGAAATCTAAGTCATCTGACTTTGGATGAAATCTACGAAAGCTCGCTGATCTTTGCGGAAGAGCTGGAGACGCTGAAAAAAAATCTGCGTTCTTACCGCAAGCATCCGGCCTGGCGATTTTCCTCTCGTCGCGGTTATGAAGCACTGACCATGCGAATTCGCCGGGAGCTTAAGAAGCGCTTCGGCCCGTTGGAGGCCGAAGTCAAAGCGATGGAAGAACTGCTTAAAGAGGTTTCTGCAGGGGAGATACTTTAACCGGCCAGGTGCTTTTTAGAACCACCGGACGGCCTTTGAAAACCAGAACCCCAAAAGTTCCATAGTGAGTCAGCCGACCGGCCCATTCAGCCGGGTTATTGTCCGGGCTCCAGCGCACCCACACCACGGTTTGTTCCGGGCGTTGCTTCAGACGAATGACAAAGACAGAACTGATTTCATTCAGATTAAATGACTGCCCATCCACGGTCAGAGTTTTGTCAGTCAGGGCAAATTTTTGTTCAGCCAGTTCCTGCTTCATGAAGTTTGCAAAGGCCGCCTGATCCCCGACAAAAACCATCGCACCTTTTTCAGGAAGAGCAATGTCCTGTTTTAGATCATGATAGATGTCTTTTCCTTCGGTTTTTCCGGCCCAGGTGTCGGCAAACTTACGGGCGTCGGTATCGGCATGGTCAAAGTAATAATGAAGTTCACTGCTGCCCAGAACGGACGATAGTGTGGCCGGACGTTCTTCGCTGTAAAGATGACGGAAGACTCTGAAGTCCGGATCAATAGATATTTTCACCGGGCGGGACGGGGATGTGAAGGAATAGATCTGGCTTCTTTCGCTTAAACGCGCGACCTGACGGATTTCAGCACCGGATTCCAAAGTCCAAACAACCGGAATATTCAGGTCATAGGCGACATCCTGAGTCTGGCTTAGCATGTAGGTTGCCGTGGTGGCGCCATCAAACCATTTCATAAGCTTGACGTCAGACAGCTCCAATTTCGGAGCTCCGGTGCGATCCAGCCATTGTACAAAGAAGGATTCAAGATTCTGATTGGTGACTTTTTCAAAACTTTTTTGAATGTCCTGAAACGAGGCTTTCTTGAACAGGTTCTGCGTATAGAAGTCCTGCAACGCCTTGATAAAGGTTTCCTTGCCCAGACGGAATTCCAGCATTTGGAACAACATCATCGTTTTACCGTAACCCACGGCCTGCGAACTGGAATTGTGGCGGCCACGGAACTGACGAACCGGAAAGTCTTTTTCCGGCTGGTGGGCGACGAAGTCGGCGTAGTTTATCAAGGTATTAAGGCGATAGCCGCGCTCGGTCCCGACTTTTTCCTGTTGCCAGTAATCAGCCATATAGGTTGTAAGGCCCTCACACCAGTTGCCTTTTTCATAGTCCACATAAACACTGTTGCCCCACCAGTTGTGCAGAACTTCGTGCGGCAGGGAAGAGTTTAAAATAAACGGCAGACGCAAAACCGTCGGCCCCAGCAGGGTGAAACCGGGCATGCCGTAACCGGTTTCCCAGAAATTTTCCACCACGCTAAAGGTGGAATAAGGATAAGGTCCGATCAGCTGACTGTAGTGTTGCAGGTAGTCCGGCACCAATGCCAGAAAGCTTTGCGCTAAGGCGGGCTCGTCCTTACGAAGCAGTACCTGGATTTTTTTGCCGGAAGCGGTGTCGATTTGATAGCTCTTAAACGGACCGGCCACCAGATAGATTTCCTCTTGCGGGTAAATCTCCACAAAGCGTGTGGTGCGGCTGCTTCCCTGGGAGGCCGTGCTGGTGATCTGGCCCTGAATCAGGGACATCCAGTCTGCGGGGGTTTGCACGGTGATATCGAAACTTTTTTGCGTATCCAGAATAAATGGATACCAGTAAGTGCTGCCAAAAAGAGTCGCTCCTTCCGGAGAAATCAAACCGTTGCTGTTGTCGTTCACCACCGGATCAAAGATGACGCCGAAATAGCTGACAGAAACTTTGTTGTCACTGTTGCCAAGGGTTAAGCCATACTCGGCATAAGGCTCTGCGGCGGTGGCAGGATGTAACAGGGCAAGGCTGTCATCGGCACTGGTGACTGAAATTTGTAAATCCTTGTGCAAAAGAAAGCTCAGCTTGCGCGGAGAATCCTTGGGAAACGTCAGCGTGTCCTGCGCTTTGATCATTTTCAGACCAGGGGAAAGCTCCACGTTCATTTTGTGATGAAGAGTCTGGCCATGGGACTGCATGGACACAAGAAGAATGAAAAGAAGACCGATGACGACCATCAGTTTGTTAAGAGCCTGCGCTCGAGTCATATTTACCTCGGAAACGGGGTCTGTTTCTACGCCCGTCCTCCAAGGAGGTCAAAGGGATTTCAGTTTGGCGGAAAGGGGCTGTTCAGGATCAAAGAGAAATTGAATTTTCTTCCATTTCTCGCATGGTGGGGCCTCAATAGAGACTTTTTCGCCACTCCAGGGGTGGGTGAACTCCAAACGCAGGGCTTTCAGGCAAAGCCCCTCAATACCCAGTTCATTTCGGAAAAAGCGATTGTGATGGGAATCGCCATGCACGGCATCCCCTAAGAGAGGATGTGAAATGCGATTAAAATGGCGGCGGATCTGATGATAACGCCCGGTATGAGGAGTGACCTCCACCCAGGAATAACGGGCTGTCGGGAACTTTTTCCCCACAGCTACGGGAAATTCGATGGTGGAAAGTCTTTTAAAGCTGGAATGTGCATCCACAAGGTCTCCGGTGGAATCCAGCTCCAGAGGAATCTGAATGTCACCATCTTCCTTGACGTAACCGCGGACCACTGCCTGATAGGTTTTATGGGTCGCACGTTCCGTAAAGAGTTTGCAAAGCTGGCTGGCCGCCGGGGAGGACAGGGCAAAAAGCAGCACACCACTGGTTCCGGCATCCAGGCGGTGAACCGGGTACACGTGTTGTTTCATCATACGACGGGCATGGTACAGACAGATTTTATCCCGGGAAACACGATGTTCAGGGTTTTCGTGGGGATGTACGTGAAAGCCGCTGGGTTTATTAACGGCAATAAAGTATTCGTCTTTGTACAATAGTTCCACGAAGTCTCTTTCTTACGGTTGACCCGTATTGGGGGTCCACATACCAGGCCCCGTGCACCACAATGGCCCGGTTCATGGCTTGATCATTGGTTTTTTCCAAGCCGATCAAACGCATCGAGCGCCCATGCTTACCACTGTATTCAGCACCGGTCACGTACATCCCGATAGAGGACATATTTGAGCCCTCCACATTGGAAAACTTTTTCGCATACCCGGTGTGAGAAGGGTCAGACCCCTTGCCATGGGCTGTCAGATAGCGTGTGACCAGGCCAGTTTTCATGTCCACAACATACATGCGCTTGTTATTGGAGACTTGACCTGTCCGGTGACTCATCTAGACTTAGGCAGGAGGTTTTTCATGAAACATCGAGCGGTTCTGTTCAGTGATTTCAACTGCCCCTTTTGTTATGCCCTGGAAGAAAGACTGGTCGCTTTGCATTTGTCTTCATCCGTGGATTGGAAAGGCGTGCAACATGATCCGGACCTGCCAGAACCACGACAGATCGCCACCTATTCCCTTAGCCGGGCGCTGGAACGTGAAGTGGTGCATGTCAAAGAGCTTGCGCCGGAAGTGGATATTGCTTTCCCAGTAGGGAAACCCAACACACGCCGGGCCATCGAGTATTCCATTGCTGCCGCCCGTTTGGATGCCATGCTGGGGCTTGTGTATCGTCACACGATTGCACGCGAGATGTGGGTGAATGGTGAAGACATTTCCGATGAAGCCCTGCTGGCAAAGCTGGGACATCAACTGGGACTGAATAATCTTGCGGTCAGCGAGGTGGATCGGGTTCTGGCGCAAATGTGGCGTACCGAGTGGGAGCAACTGGGAACCGGAGCCGTGCCAACTCTGGTGCGCGATGACGGAAAAGTTTTAGCCGGCCTTGTCAGTACTGCGGATCTACAGAAGTTTTTCTCAGAGTAAGAAAAAGGGTTTTTCGTCCAGTCTGATCTGTTGTTGATTTGCAGTCAGTGCGGGGGATTCTGGAGTTCCGCTGGCGCCTCGGCGAGGATAGAGCCAGTGAAGGAGAACTGCCATGAAGAGCCATAAAGTTCTTTTTGTTCTGACCAGTACAGAACAGCTGGGGGACACCGGTCATCGCACGGGTGCCTATCTTGCGGAGATCACTCATCCCTATGATGAATTTATCCGTGCGGGTTACGAAGTGGATTCCATCAGTCCGCGCGGGGGCAAGGTGCCTTTGGATGGCGTGAAGATGGATGACCCGTTGAACGCCACTTGGATGAATGACGAAGAGTTTTTAAGTAAAATTGAAAACACTCTGCTGCCGTGGCAGGTGAATGCCAGGGACTATTGTGCTATCTACTTCGCTGGCGGGCATGGCACCATGTTTGATTTTCCGGAAAACCTGCAACTGCAAAAGCTGACACAGGAAGTTTATGAAAATAACGGAGTGGTCGGGGCAGTTTGCCATGGCCCCGCGGCTTTGGTGAATGTGCGGCTTTCTGATGGAAGCTATCTGGTCAAAGGCCATGAAATTTCCTGTTTCACCAACGACGAGGAAGAAACTGTCGGTATGGAAAAGGCGGTGCCGTTTCTGTTGCAGACCCGTTTGCAGGAACGGGGTGCACATCACACGTCGTCGCCCAAATTTGCCGGACACGTTGTGAAAAGTGGCCGTCTGGTGACAGGACAAAATCCCGCCTCTGCCGCCGGAGTCGGAAAAGCCATGGTGGAGGTTTTGGACTTTATCGAGGAAGGTCGTATTGTACCGGAACAAAACTGGTGTGAATGGCATGAACCTCAACGCGAAGTGCGAGGTTCCCTGTGAGCACTTTCAGCCCGATTATTGGAAAAAGCCCGCGTTTTTTGGAGGTGCTGGATATGGCCCGTCGTGTGGCGGCCAGTTCAGCCAATGTGCTGATCACCGGTGAAAGTGGCACGGGCAAGGAAGTCATCGCTCGTTTAATTCATGATCTGAGCGCCCGTCAGAAAAAAACCTTTGTGCCCATCAATTGTTCAGCCATTCCGGAGCCTCTTTTGGAGTCCGAGTTGTTCGGCTATGCACGCGGAGCTTTTACCGGGGCTCACAGCGCCCGACAGGGGCTGTTTGAAGAAGCTGATGGCGGGACCCTGTTTTTGGATGAAATCGGGGATCTGGATTTGCATCTACAGGCAAAACTTTTGCGGGTGTTGCAGGAAAAGAAGGTCAAAAGAGTCGGGGAAAATCATTATCGTCCCCTGAACCTGCGTATTGTTTCGGCCACGCATAATGATCTGGAGGAAAATGTCGTTGAACGGCGTTTTCGCGAGGATCTTTATTTCCGTCTGAAGGTGGTGTCCATCAAGATGCCGCCGCTGCGTGAACGGGCCGACGATATCTTGCCACTGGCCCATCACTTTCTGGATAAATTTCTGCAACGCTATCAGATGCCGGAAAAAAAATGGGGTAGGGATGTGGACGAATTTCTCGTGTCACGTCCCTGGAGCGGCAATGTGCGTGAACTGGAAAACAGCATTGAGCGTGCCGTGGTCCTAAGCCCGGGGCCAGAGATATCACTTAAGATTTTTCAGGAGGATATTCACGAAAAAGACGAAAATCTGGAGCCGATTTTTGAAAGACTCTTTCAGGTGCAAGGGCGTTTTCTTTCTTTGGAAGAGCTGAATCAAGCCTATATTTCCTTCGTCTTAAAAACGAATCGGGGAGCCCGGGAAAAGAGCTCCCGTGATTTGGGAATAGATCGTAAAACCCTGTACCGCAAACTTCACAGCTCGCTTCAGTGATAACTGGTCGGCGTTTCGCTGGCGGTTTCCGGATCAGGTCGTGAGGTATAGCTGTGCGCAGGCTCCGGGGCGGCTGACGGGGGCGTGTGTGCACGATGTTCGCGTTTGCTTTCACGTTCTTTGACAAAGTCCATGACCAGTGCGGCCAGGGCTTGTTCCAAAGATCCCACGGGGTGTTCGTGCTGATGGCGTTCCTCTTCCTCGCGCACTTCCTGACGGTTTCTTGCCGCGCGAACTCCCGGCCAGGCCATAAAGTAAACGTAGCTTAAACCGCCCACAGCCAGTAGCACCAGCACGGAGCTTGTAATTAAAGTGGAGTTCCAGAAAATCATCCCGGCGCGATCATACTGTCGGGTTGCCTCCAGCAAAAACATAAAAAAGCCGCCGCAGATAAAGGCGATGGCGCACAGACCTGCCATACTCAGGAAGACCGCCGCGCGACTGCGGATGGTGATAGCATCATAAATTTCCAGTGCAGTTTCCTTTAAGCTTTTTCTAGGTTTGTTGGGCTTGTGCCCAAAACCAAGGAAGAAGGGAAGAATCAAGCTGAGCCATTTCATAGCATTCTCCTGATGTGCGATTCGGTGAACGATTGCAAAGGCAGGGCACTGGGATGGCCGTTAGGCATGCTCAGCCTTTGCAATCGAAAATATTTGAAGCATTAATGTTTGCGGTTGATCAGAGCTCCGGCCACAAAACCAACAGCTGCGGCACCAAGGACGGTGTAAAAAGGGTGGGCCTTTACAAACTCTTCTGAGGCATCCACGCCCTCTTTGACTTTGGATTCGACGGCATGATAGCGGTCACTCCAGGCGCTTTTCTCAAGACTGTGCGCCACATTTTCTTTGATATCGCCCATTTTTTTTCTGATTTCACCTGTTGTAGTTTCCATGTGTATTCTCCTTTGTCATGGATAGATCGTTTTAGTACCCATAGCATCTTCAGAAGCATCATTGGTGCCAGCTTCTTCTGAAAACAACGATGGGTTCATGGACTTTCAGAGGCAATTAGCCCCTCATTGACAGGAAACTTGCCCCGAACCAGGTCTTCCGTTAGCATGACGGCATGAAAAAGATCTTTGTCTTGATTTCACTTTCATCTGTAACAGTCTGGGCCAAGCCATGTGTGGAAAATCGTGCAGCGTTGGACCTTGGATCAGGGACGACCAAAGCCTATGTTGCAACGGTGGATACGTGTGAAAAGAAAATTGTGAAAGTTATCTTCGAGGAACGTTTGCCACTGGCCTTTAATGAAGCTTTGGAAAAATCCCCGGACGGAACTTTACCGGAAAAAACAGTTCAGGAGGCCACACCACGCATTCAGGCCCTGTTGGGAAAGGTGCGCACTTATGATGTGAAGCGCATCACGGCGGTGGCAACCTCTGTTTTCCGTGTGGCGAAGAATGGCCGGGCTGTGGCGCAGAGGCTGGCCCGGGACCTGCAAGTTCCCGTCGAGGTGATTTCACAGGAACAAGAGGCGGAGCTGGGATACTGGTCGGCTTTGGCGCAGAAAAATATTTCTGACACTCGCAATTTAATTGTCTGGGATATCGGTGGCGGCTCGATGCAGATGTATTCCCGCGATAAAGGGAAAGTGCATATCTATGAAGGCGATCTGGCCTCTGTGACTTTCAAAAACAAGATCCTGCAGGTGTTGCAGTTCAAAGATCCGAAAGATCATTCCTCGCCCAATCCGATTGGACGGCAAAGAGAAGCCTCTTTGCAACTGGCAAAAAATCACGCTTATTTGAACGTACCGGAATTTTTCAAAAAGATGGCTCCCACAGCGCGCTGGGTGGGGGTGGGCGGTGTGATTTCCCTGTCCGTTCAACGACAGGTGAACAAGGATGCTTCAGAGTTTACACAGGCTGAACTTAGCGATGTCCTGAAAAAACGGGTCTGGTTGAATGATGCGGAAATCAACAGTGACTACCGGATTTCCGATATTTCCAATCTGGCTTTGGTATTGGGATATATGCAGGCGCTGAAAGTGGAAAAGGTTGAAACAGCCCAGGCCTCTTTGGGGCAAGGGCTGATCTTTAAGAATTTAAAATAGCGGCGGCAGGGGATCGGCTGGGCATGTCAGCCTGGCCCAGAACCACGACTTCACCGCCATGACGAATCACCTGACAGGCGATATCGTCCAGCACGTCATCATCTTTGGCATTCATCTGTTTTTCGTGGAAGGTGATATTTCCGCTGCGGCGGTTGATTTCGCCCCATACTTCGCTGTTATTTTGTAAAAACAAAGTGCGCACTTTGCCGGCCATGGCGGCACGGCTGATTTTCACCAGATCATCAATGACTTTTTTCTGCCGATTCATGCCTTCCAATTCCAGAGCAGAAACATTTTTCTGCTGTGAATTTTCTTTTTGCAGATAAAGCTGCGCCTGATGGATCAAGCCTTCGGTGCGATAGCCATTTCGCGACGGTTCGCGTTTGATCAGAACCGGATTGGGGTGGTGGCTGATTTCCTTGTAGGCATGAAACATATTCTCACTGGTGAAAACCAAAAGCGGAATTTCTTTATAACCGTGCTCTTTTCCGATCTTTGCCTCAATCCAGCGCAGGAACAGTTTAAAGCCCTTCTTTTTACACTGATTGTCTTCGGTGCCCCGCCCCCGCAGATGACTTTTTAGATGGGGAATCTGCGATGTTTCGCTTTCATCCAGATGCTTCCAGTGGATGCTGTTGCTGTGCTGGCCCTGATGAAACAAGAATGTATGAATCTCGTTTCCGGTGCCGCCATTGCAATTTAATAGCACAGCCTCACTGGGTGACAGGGTTAGAATGTGGCAGCTGCTTTCGCCTTGCAGATCCTGTAGTAAGGGACGCAGATGGAAGGTTTCCGCCACCACGACTTTTGACGGCAGGGGGTGTCCGGCCAGGTAATAGCCAGCCCAGTGTCTATTCACAAAAATAGCCATGCCGAAGTCAGAACGTTGTAAATGTTCCGCAGGGTTGAAGTTGTAAAGCGGAGCTAAAACGCGCTCCTTTTCTCCGTTACGACGATCCAAGGACAATAGGTGAGCGGCTCTGCGAACCAGAGTTTCGTATTCCAGTTGCAGTGTTTTCTCAGGCATACCGGGAATGTAAATGGAAATGCACGGTCCTTCAGAAACAGAGGTGAGCTTTAGCAAATCATCGTGGGTCAGTTTTTCCAACATGAGAGTCTCCGAGGATGGGGTGGGAGGTCAGAATTATATCTTCGGTCGTTTTTCAGTGCAGTTCAAAGTGTCTTGTGACAGTCCAGTGTAAGGGGTCATGTTGTTGCAAGGTGGGGACTCTCGCTATAGTAAAAGCAGAACTCTTCACAGAGAGGAAATGTCATGAAAACTTGGATTGTTGTGGTCAACCGATGTGAAGCGAAGATTTTTGCCAGTGACCGCCGGGGCAACAATGGCGAAGTGCATTTTATTGAAAAACTGGAAAACCCGAGGGGGCGCCTGAAATCCGGAGAGATCGACGCCGATCGCCCGGGATTTGTCGCCAGTTCCAGTATTCATGGCGGGCGACTTGTGAAAAAGCAGTCTCCGACGGACCGGGTGTCTGAAATGTTCGCCAAAAAAGTGGCAGAGCGTTTGGAAGAAGGACGTCAGCAGAACGTCTTTGAAGAACTGGTGTTGATTGCGGCGCCACAATTTCTGGGAAAAGTCCGTCGCAATTTTTCCCGGGAGCTGCGTGAATGTATTGTGAAGGAGATTCCGAAGGATTTGGCTCAGACCGCGACAGATTTTGAGCTGAAAGAACGAATCTGGCCGGAAGAGGAGGCCCGCATTTAATCCGTGGATGCACCTAAAGAGGTGCATTCCACAACTGGAAGTAAAGCTTTCGTTCCTGCAAAAGCTGTTGATGTGTTCCGCTTTCAGCCACAGCCCCTTGAGCCACCACATAGATGTTGTCTGCTTGAGTCACTGTGGACAGACGGTGAGCAATCACGATAGTCGTGCGCCCTTTGGTTGCTTCCGCCAAAGACGCCTGAATCACCGCTTCGGTTTCATTGTCCACGGCCGAGGTCGCTTCATCCAAAATCAGAACCGGCGGATTTTTCAGAATCACTCGCGCGATGGACAAACGCTGACGTTGTCCGCCGGACAATTTCTGACCACGCTCACCGATCAAAGTGTCCAGGCCTTGCGGAAGTTTGTCGATAAATTCCAACGCATGGGCCTTGCGCGCAGCTTCGACAACCTGTTCACGCGTGGCTTGTGGGTTTCCATAGGCGATATTCTCGAAAATAGTCCCTTGAAACAAAAACACATCCTGACTTACCAGGCCAATATGGCTGCGTAAATCCTGTGGATCACAGTCCTGAACGGCCTGACCGCCACAAAGGATATTCCCGCCGGAAGCTTTGTAGAACCCCAAAAGTAATTTGGTGATCGTACTTTTACCAGAACCCGTGGGCCCCACGATGGCCACGGTTTTTCCCGCGGGCACGGTGATATTGACGTTTTTTAAAATCGGCAGGCCATTGCTATAGGCAAAGGACAAATTCTTGAACTCGATTCCTTGGGAATGATCGAATTTCTTTTTCTCTTTAGGAAGCTCCAGATTGATCGGAGTTTTAATCAGATCCAGAACGCGGTCCGCAGAAGCCATGGCACGTTCAAACAAGTCCACGGTGTCAGCAAGTCCCGTCAACGGCCACAACAGGCGTTGAGTCAGGAAAACCAGAACGCCATAGAAACCGACATTCAGTTCGCCTTTCAAAGCCATCTGTCCGCCCATAATAAACGTGGCAATAAAGCCCATCAGAACCGCCATGCGAATCAGCGGGTTGAAGGCGGAAGAAACCTTGATGGCCTCTTTATTGGCCTCCAGATAACTGGAGCTGTCACGGGCGACCTTGCGGGCCTCAATCAGTTCTGAAGTAAAGCTGCGGATTGTAGCCATACCCGCGATATTATTTGCCAGACGGGAACCGATGTTTCCGGCTTTTTCACGTACATCCAAATACAACGGCGCTGCCCGTTTTTGGAAATAGAATGCGCCCCACAAAATGATTGGAATCGGCAGAATCGCAAACACCGCGATATTTGGAGCCATCGCAAAGAAGACCGCACCGATAAGAAGAACGGCGGTAAACACCTGAATCAAGCTGTTCATGCCGACATTCAGGAAGCGTTCCAGCTGATTGATGTCATCGTTTAAAATGGAAACCAGTCCGCCGGTGCTGCGATCTTCAAAAAAGGACATATCCAGCTTTTGCAGGTGTTCGTAGGCCTCAGTGCGGAATTCGTGTTGCAGCGACTGGGCAAGTCCGCGCCATTTCAAAAGCAACAGGTATTCAAACAGGGACTCAAATATCCAGATTAGCAACGTCAGCACAGACAACAGCAGCAGTTGGTGCCATGGGGATTCAAATCCAAAACGAGCCAGGAAGGATTTTTCCTGATTGGCAACCACATCAATGGCGATACCGATTAGAATTTCAGGGGCAATATCAAAGGCCTTGTTTAGAAACGAAAACAAGCTGCCCAGGTAGAAGTCGCGACGGTGTTTTTTAGTATAAGCGAAAAGACGGGAAAACGACTGAAAAGAACTTTTAGAATGCGCCATAGATCGTGGGGTTTACACCTGAAGCCCCAGAGCGTCCATGAATATATGTCCACGGTATGTGAATGAAAGTCTTTCGGGAATAGAGCTACGTAAGTTTGTAAAGGGGAGATGTCGAGGTTCAAAAGAGGGGGTGGGAGTGCCCAAGTAGCTGAAAAAATAAGCAAACCTCTTCAAAGAGGAATCTTTTTAGGACTTTCTTTATTTTTTTAAAGAAATCTCTTGAGTCTTTCCGGCAAACTCATTACAAAAGACTCCTCATGCGGGTGTGGTGAAATGGTAGACACAGGAGACTCAAAATCTCCCGCGAAAGCATGGGGGTTCAAGTCCCTCCACCCGCACCAACTTTCTCTTTCTCGAAGGTTGGTGCAAAAACAAAAGCGACCTTTTGGGTCGCTTTTTTTATTTCGGCTCTTGATTCTCTTTAGACAACAAATATAGGTTTAAAAATTCTTCAAAAAACAATGGGTTAGCACTCTTAAGAAATGGTTTTTGAAAGTTGGAATAGGAAGGTCCGCCTTTGAGCCTACCCTTCTATTTTGCTGACGTGTTTCGTGAGTCTATTTGAATTGGTCGGCTTTTCTATTTCCATAAATTCAAAGCATCCTAAAGGATGGACTTTTGTCACCTGATAAAATACGATTTTTTTGCAAAGGGATGGGAGAAAAATGACCTACAAGCAGCAAATTTTAGAGCTCTTAAATGGCTCACCATTTCCTATTGATTTGAACATTGTTTTAGAAGGCAGACCCCCGTCAATGGCAAGTTCAGAGTTTTTAACCAATAAAGAGCAGGGGGACTGGGCAGAGGAAGTTGTCTTTAATGCGATTAATGACAACGAACTAGAATATGTTGCCGTTAAATATGGGCGGTCTGACTCTTTAAGTGCTGGAGATGATGGTTTTAAGAGATTTTATGAGGAATATCTTGCCGAGCTAAATTCTATCGGAAAAAAGCCGGATATTTTGATTTTTTCGAGAAAGCTATATGACTCCAAAACATTTGATATCAATTCTGACGAAGTAGTCAGCCAGGCTGTAGCAGCTCTAGAGGTGCGCTCGAGTAGTTTCCTTGCTAACAAATATGATACCTATATGTCTGATCGTGCACGAAATGCTGTGGCAAACTGCTTAAGAATTAAAAATGAGATTTTGAATAGCGATTTGTCTGCTCTTTTAAAGATTAAAAACGGAGCTATACATAGTCTCTTATCAACGGCAACTGCTGAAACGTTTTCTGAGTTAGATTTTCGTTTAAGCTCATGGTCATCTAGCGCAGAGTTGAAGAGTCTTTCTCAAAAACTTAAAGATCTCAAAGAAAATATCAAGATTCTTCATAAGCGCGATTACCTTAGCATTACTCCGAAGTTAGAAGATCTTGCCTTAGTAAATCGTTGGATACAGAAGTATGGCGTAAAGCATTTTTACCTTCAGGTATTTTTCGATAAAGCGTACATTATTCCATTTAAATCTATTCTTGAAATAGCATCTAATCCTGAAAACGAAGGTAAAATTTTTTCTGTCGAGTCGGATATTAAAAATCAGGGCAAAACTACAATTAAAATTAATGCTCGCGTGGGTAAGGAAATTTTAGGCCGTGTTGATATGCCCAGTCATCAATCAGAATTGAAAGAATTAAGCAGAGGGCGGTTGTTGTTTTATGTCACCTTTTCTGGTGGAAAAGGATATCTGGATAACAATCTATTCTTAAGTGAGGTGATTGGTGGAGAATAATCTATTTTTATCATACTCATCTCAAACTGACATTTCTCACCGAAAAAAATTTGGTCAATTTTTCACGCCATTAGTAATAGCCAAATTCATGGCAAGGTGGCTATTAGCTAACAAGCATCAAAATTTTCTTGATCCGGCTTTCGGTCTCGGTATTTTTGTGGAGCAGCTTGAAGGATTCAAAGATTTTAAATCTCTTATGGCTTACGAAGTTGATAATCATATTTATAGCTTCGCTAAAGCACATTTTTCAGCAGATTATATCTCACTTAAAAATAGTGACTATTTGCAAGATTGGGGTCTGGGAGAAATAGATGCTGTCATTTGTAATCCTCCATATATGAAGTTTCAAAACTTCACCGAGAAGGACGAGATTCTTGCAAATATTCAAAAAAATTTGGGCATAAAAGTATCAGGTTATACAAATACAGCATCTGCATTTTTGCTAAAGTCTGTTTCAGAATTGAAAGAAGGCGGAAGGCTTGCGTATATTATGCCATTTGAATTTATGAACGCAGGTTACGGGGAGGCAGTTAAGGATTACCTTCTAAGAAGTGGTGAGATTGAGGCATTTATTCAAGTCGATTGTGAGAAAGAGGCCTTTTCAGAAGTAGTCACCTCTGTAGGGATTATTCTTTTTCATAAGAAAAAGAATCCAAACAAAGACATTTCATTTTTTGCCGTGAAAAGCCTGGATGAGTTAGGGCATTTTGAAAAAATAATTCCAATTAGAACCGTTTCTAGAAAGCTTATTCAAGCGAGAGACAAGTGGGCGAAATATTTTTCTAAAGAAGAGATTAATCTTAAATTTGAACATCTTGTTCCTCTTAAAAGTTATGGGAATTTTAGCAGAGGAATAGCAACTGGCGCTAATAGTTACTTCTCTTTTAGCGAGAGTAAGGTAAGGCAAAACAATATGCCTAAATCATCTCTCGTACCTTGCATCACTAAAAGCAATCAAATAAAAGGGGCAATTTTTGATCAGTCCGACTTGAACAAATTGATTAGTCTTGATTCCGAAATCTATCTTGTAAATTTGGAATCAAATTCTAGTTCTGACGATATAAAAAGATATATTGCGCAGGGAGAAAAAGATGGCATCCATTTGCGCTACCTCACTAAAATGCGGTCACCCTGGTATAAGCTAGAAAAAAGAAAACCATCAGGGCTTTTGTTTGGTGTGTTTTCAAGAAATGGATATAAAGTTATTCGTAATACAACAGAGGCAGTATGTCTCACTTGCTATCACGGTTTTAATCTAAAGGCTGACTATTCAAAATATCTTGATCTACTTTTCTTTTACCTATTATCGGATGCAGGAAATAAGATTATGCAGATTAATATGAGGAAATATGGAGATGGGTTGGATAAATTTGAACCTAATGATTTGAATGATAGTTTAGTACCAAGCCCTGAATGGTTTTCTTCGGTAGATAAGATAGATATAAAAGCAGAGCTGGAAATTATTAAAGGGACTGGAAAGATATCATTCTCTCTAAATCAGATTTTTGAAGATTTACTTAAATAATGGCTAAGTTATAGGTCATCTTTTTTTTGCCAGATATTTTAACTTCTCTTTAGGTTGAAGACCTAAAGAGAAGTTCGCTAACGCTCACAAATTGTTACGATCCAATTTATCGGATTGCTCACGAATCCAGTTCAGATTTTCTCGCACGTCCACATAGATGGCGACACCGTGACAAATGCGGACGTCGCTATCCTTCAGCGCCCTATGGTCCACGCCCATGGAAGTGATTCCGATCAGAGTCAGGCCGTCTTTTGTTTTTGCATAAAGCGCTCCGCCGGAATCGCCACTGCAAACGCCCGTGCGAGGTTGTTCAACGATGATGGTTTTATCCACACTCACAGTGCGGTTGGAGCGTGCCAGGAAGAAGCTGTTGCCCAGAATGTTGGATGCTGAGGACTTGGCGAAGCGCAGGGTGCCAGAGTCGCCGGCCTTTTCAGATGTCGTTCCATAGCCACTCATAACCAAGGTGTCTGTCGGTGCCGGGCTGAAAGTGGCAGAAGGCAGGCTGCGGATTTTATAGCCTTCCGGAATATTGCCTGCGAACTTCAGGATCGCCAGGTCATTGGAAGCATTATAAATAGAATTGGTGTGCGGATAGTCTTCGTTCACGGCTTTATCAACCACCAGACGAAGTGTTCTTTTGGGAGCCTCGCTCATGCAACCCACGTTATTAGTAAAGGCGATCGCTATGGCTTTGGTATCGGGCGGAGAACAGTGAGCTGCGGTAAGGACTTTGTCTCTGGCAATCAGGGTGCCCGTGCAAATGCTGTATTCCTTGTTTTCTTTCACGGTAACAATCAAAACGGTGGAAGAACTCAGCTCATTTCCGGAGCCCAAAACCTGGCCACCCACGATTCCATAGGAATGGCCCGTAATTTCACAGTTGGAAGGTTCCACATTCGCAGTCAGATTTTCACCGGAATCAGAAGAGCTGCACGCAGCCAGAAAACAAAGAGAAAGAACAGCAGCAGATGAGCGTAACAACGGGTACATCAGAGAGATCTCCTTATATATAAGGCGAAGTTTTACCAAATTCATCCACAGTCAGGGGCATTATGATCCTGGTTTGCAAGAATTTCAGAAAGCGTACTGGAAGTTGTCACAAATCCTGTCACAGGCGGAATGCAGGCTTTTCAGGGGGGTGACAAAGAACGCGGGGATATCAAGGACTTAGGCGGGATGGCCGAAATTTGGCCGGGTTGGCATCAGGCTTGCTCTATGCGACCAGTGACTAAAAGGTTTTTATATAACCAGAACTACGAGGAGACCCTATGAAAAAGTATTTCTATATACTTGCGGCTTTGAGCATCGCGCCGACATTTGCTCTGGCTCAGAGTATTGAAAGCGATGTTGATGCTGAGCTTGATCAAATGTATTCAAGCCAACAAGCCCCTGCGGCTCAGGCGGGTATTGCCAACACAGCGCCAGTCAGTGGCCAGCCTATCTATATTTTGAATCAGGCGACACCGACTTCCAATGCGCAGTTGCAGCAACAACAGGTGCAAAAGCAACCAACCACTATTATAGAGGCGTCTCCGCTGACAGAGTCCCGTGCGGAACAAATCCGTCGTGCTCGTCAGGATGCAGAAATGCAAACTGAACAAAGAATCGTAGAGAAGCTGGAAACTTCCCGTATGGAAGATGAAAAGAAAAGAGCTTCTGTATTGTTCGGTGATAAGTTCAACCAAATGAACGAACAGCAGCAGGTTCAACAGGTGCAACAACAAGTTGTTCAGCCGGTTGTGGCCCAGCCTGTTCAGGTTCAACAAGTTGAAGAACCTAAAGAAAACACTCGCGACATCATCCGTGAAGAGCTGGCTGCTGCCATGAAAGTGGAAGAAGAAGCTGCCATTGCTCCGATCGAAACGAAGTATGTTGCCGGTGTTTTGGGTGTGGGTGACTATCCAGATGTCAGCAATGTTAAAGGAAACTACGCTTTGGGTGTGGCTTTCGGTAACAAATACGACAACTTCGTGATCGAAGGTACATTCCTGTATTCCAACTATTCAGTTGAAGGTCAGGGATACTACACTGGTGGTTACAATAACTACCCATACAACAACACAGGTGGTTACTGGATTCCGGACAATATCGACGTGAATCAGTATTCCGGTCAGTTGGCTGCGAAGGTTCAGTTGTTTAACGGTATCATCAGACCGGTTATCGGTGGTTTGGTGTCTTACTCTTACAGATCGTTCTCTTGGTCTAACGACAACATCTATGGCTACAAGAACGACACGACTGCAAACTCTCACGCGATTGACGTGGGTACTGTGATCGGTGCGGATCTGGAGTTCAATCCGAAGTATTCTTTGGGCTTGGATTTCCGTTACATGTGGAATCTTTCCAGCCGTGTGAACGCGAAAAACACGTTCATGTCTGGACCTCAGTACAGTAACCCAATCGAAAAACTGCAGTATTACGTAATGTCTATTGTCGGACGCGTAAATTTCTAATCTAATAGAGTTAAGTTAGTTATTAATTCCTCAGTGGTTTCAACCCCTGCCTCAACAGCAGGGGTTGTTTTTTTCGCGGACTTCGGCAGATGAGTTTTCTCTGCGTTGCTGCGTCGTCGAGGTGCTGATAGCACGCCTTCCTCCTTGCGCCTTGATAAAACTCATCTGTCGAAGTCCTCACCTTGAGGGCTGGACTTCGGGTTTTTCCTTGGGCATAGTCTTTTTATGCGCTTCTTGGTTTTATTGCTTATGTTTGTGGCGACTTCGGCTTCGGCGGCGACTCTGGTGACAGAGACGGTTGGGCAGGTGTCGGATTATGTGGTGACCAGTCGCGAGGTTCAGATCTCCATGGCCATTGGGCATGTCCTGACTGCGGAAAAAGCCAAAGTGGCGATTCCTGAGTTGCGTCCGGGGCAGGCGGAGTTTGCTTCGGCAGTGACCCAGGTGCTGTTGGAACTGGTTGTGGCGCTGGAGGCGGAAAACTTCAATGTGGCGGCCGTGCCTGACAGTGAAGTGCAGGACGCTTTAAATAAGATCGACCGTGCCGTTGCCGGAAAAGCCTATTGGGCACAGATCGAACCCACGGCGGCAGAGGTCAAGAAGTTCACCATCCGTAAGCTGGCAGCGAAAAGTTTCCTGAAATTTAAAACCAACTCCATGACCGGCATTATCACGGATCAGGAGGCGCAAGTTTACTATGAAAACAATCGCGCCAAGTTTGGCAGCTCTCCGTTTGAGGGCTTTAAGGAAAATATCAAAACCTTTCTGGCTCAACAGCAGCTGGAAGAACGCATCCGTTCCTGGTTTGAGGTTATCAAGCGCAAATACAAAGTGCGCAACTTTGTGGCGGAATAAGTATGCACGTCGAAGTTCTTAAGGGATCTCACAAACCGGCGATGCGGGCATTGGTGGAGGCCATCCATCAGGAGCAGGGGCTTTTGCCGCAGTTTTACTGGCCCAACGATCTTTTGGGGGCCGAGCTGGCCACCGCCGAGGCTCTGGGAGTTTTCGAAGGTGAGACTTTGACGGGTTTCATCCTTTATCGAGAAGTTCCCGATGTCTGGGAGATTTCTTTGGTGGCCACGCATCCCCAATATCGCCGGCGTGGGTACATGGAAAAGCTTCTGGAGCATATGATTGCCGCAAAGGGTCAGGGGCGGGCGATCTGGCTTGAAGTGCATGAGGAAAACGTTTCGGCGCAAAAACTTTATGAAAAGCTCGGATTTAAAGAGGTTCGGAGACGACCTCGGTATTATAAGGACGGAGCGACCGCTATTTTGTACTCAGTTTCGTGAGCCCCGCCGACCCGCAAGGCCGAGGTCGAGATAAACCCTTGCACTCTCTCGATTTTATTGCTAATTTAGATCCGTTCAATGGGCCCAGCAGGCCCATTTTTTTTTGTACCGGCCCCGCCCGGGCAGTTCCCACAAAGTCGAACCCAACACGTACGACGAGGTAGCTGAAACAGGTTCTTAGGGGCTTGTTAAGGCATATTTGTATGCCCTCATAGGCAGGATTGTTGTCTTGATAGGGCGTAACTGTATTTAGGATTGAGAGAAATGTCACAACCTCCTGCTTGGATGACAAAGATAGAAAAGATCGCCAGCGACGTGGCAACCGCGCAAGGTTGTTTGCTTTACGACGTTGAATTCGTTGGCATGGGCAAGGGCAGAACGCTGCGTTTGTTTATTGATAAGAATGAAGAAGGTGCCATCAGCATTGACGATTGCACCAATGTTTCCAGAGGCTTAAGCGAAGTTCTGGATGCAGATGAAGAGCTGATCCCCGGTGGGGAGTACAGTCTGGAGGTTTCCACTCCAGGCTTGGATCGTCACCTGAAGCAGCCTTGGCACTTCCAGAAAGTGGTTGGGAAAAAGGTCTATATCAAGACTTTGAAACCGCTGGAAACAATGGGTGTTGAGGATAAGAAGTGGAAGAATGCCAAAACTGTTGAAGAGGTTTTGACATCCGCTGACGATCAGGGTGTTCGTTTCGTTGTGAAGGATGTGGAAATCAAGATTCCATACGCAATGATCGACAGGGCAAAATTGGTTTTTGAATTTACTAAAGGTCAGAAAAAGTAACGAGAGAGGAAAATCATGGCTGAAAATGTGTTTTCAGATCTTTCCAAGGTGATTGATCAAGTCGGAAAAGACAAAGGTATCGATAAGCAAGTTGTTATCGACGCAATCACTCAGGGTATGTTGGTTGCTGCACGCAAGAAGTACGGTACTTACCGTGAAATCGAAGCAGCTTACAACGAAGACACTGGCGAAGTTGAACTTTTTGAGTTCAAAGAGGTTGTTCCTCGCGAAAAGTATATTGATGAAGAAGTTGAAATTCCTCTGGACGAAGCTCAAAAGCTGGATCCAAATGTACAGCTTGATGACTCTATCGGTATCAAAATGGAAGCTTCTGATTTGGGTCGTATTGCCGCTCAGACGGCAAAGCAGATCATCATGCAGAAAGTGCGTGATGCTGAACGCAATATCATCTTCAACGAATTTGAAGAACGTAAGGGTGAAATCGCTTCCGGTATCGCACGTCGTGTTGAAAAAGGCGCGATCGTTGTCGATTTGGGTCGCACTGAGGCTTACATCCCGCCTCGTGAACAGATCCCGGGCGAACAATACAAGCCAGGCGACCGCATTCAGGGTTACCTTTCTGAAGTTCGTCAGACGACACGTGGTCCTCAGATCATCATGTCCCGCGCTGATGAACGTTATTTGATGAAACTTTTCGAAATGGAGGTTCCAGAGATCTACGACGGTGTTGTAGAGATCATGGCTGCCGCTCGTGAACCAGGACAGCGCGCGAAAATCGCGGTTCGTTCCAAAGACAACTCCGTGGACCCGGTAGGGGCTTGCGTGGGTATGAAGGGTTCCCGTGTTCAGAATATCGTTCAGGAACTTCGTGGCGAGAAAATCGACATCGTTCCTTGGGACGAGGACATCACTCGTTTTGCGTGCAACGCTTTGGCACCTGCGGAAATTTCCCGCGTGTTCCTTGACGATGCCAACCGTGAAATGGAAATTGTTGTTCCGGATTCCCAGTTGTCTTTGGCGATCGGTAAACGTGGTCAAAACGTGCGTTTGGCGGCGAAACTGACGACTTGGAAACTGGATATCATTTCTGACTCTTCGGCGGCTTCCCGTACTGCGGAATCCATCTTCAACTTGATGCTGATCCCGGGTATGAGCGAAACGATGGCACAAAACATCTTCCAGTCCGGCTTCGGATCCTTCCAGGCGGTTGCAGCTGCGCCGGTGGAAGAGTTGATGACAATTCCTGGCTACGACGATCCAGAGAAGGCTGAAAAGCTTTCCGGCGAAGCCAAAGGTTTGGTTGCGAAGTATGAATCCGAAGGCATTCCTGTTCCGACAGCGCCTTCTGTTGCTAAGGACAAGCAATCCAATGTGTCTGCAAAAGAGCAGGCCGACCTTCTGTTGAAGCAAGAGTTGAAAAAACTCGATCAGCAGGAAGCGGAAGAAGAATAATTTTTTTGGATAGAGAACAACTACAGGGAGACTGAGTGAGTAATCCAAAGGTTTTTGAATTTGCAAAAGAGATCGGGATGACCCCGCTGGCCCTCATGGATAAAATCCGCGAGTGGCATTTGCCTGTGAAAAGTCACATGGCGGAGCTAGAACCCGAAGTTCTTGAGCAAATTAAAATTAAACTCAGCGGTGGCGAAAAATCCGCCGATGAGCCGAAACCCAAAAAGACAGCTGCTCGCAAAGCGGCACCGAAAAAAGCAGCAGCGGCCCCTGCAGAAGCAGATGCCTCTGCCGCAGCCGTAAAAACCCCTGTGATTCGCAGAAAGAAAGATGAAGTCCCTGCTGAAGCTCCAAAAGCAAAAGTGGTGGCGAAACCTGAGGCGGAAACAGAAGAGGCAGCTCCGAAAACCACACGTGTCGTGGTGAAGAAGCCAGCCGCGAAAGTGGAAGCTGAAGAAATTGAAGCAGCACCGGAAGCGGTTGCTGAAGCTGTAGAGACGAAAGCCCCTGTTAAAGAGGAAGCTCCGGCCGCAGTTGAAAAAACGGAACCAGTGGTGGCGAAAGAAACGCCAGCTCCGGCTCCAGTGGCAGCGGAACCTGTTGCAGCTCCACAAGCTCGTAAGAAAGAGGTTGTTGTGGGCACCAGCGGTGTTTCCAGTTCTGCAACTCCGGCATCTGCACCTAAAAGAAATATTATCGGACGCATGGATCTTTCCCGCGTTCAGTCACAAGCTCCACAGCGCCCTCAGGGTGAACGCACCGGCGGATTCCAGCCGCGTGGCGGAGCTGGTGGTGAACAGCGTGGTGCCAGCGCCTCCTTCACCGGTCAACGCCCGGGCGGTTTCAACCGTCCTGCAGGCGGGGCGCCAACTCGCAATATCCGCACTGGATTTGTAGCGGCGAACCAGCCACCTGAACCTATTGTGGATCAGGGCGGCGATCGCGGTCGCGATTTCGACAAACGTAAGCGTTCATTTGGTCCTCCTGCTCCAGCGGCAGGCCCGGCGGCAGCTGGTGGTCGTGGTGGTGAAAAAGAGGAAGTGGTTACAGTCTTCAACGCTGTTGAATTCCGTAAGCGCGAAATGGTTTTCCAGCCGAAAAAGAAAAAAGGTCTGTTGGATCGTGACGCCATGAAGACTCAGATCACGACTCCTTCCGCGCACAAACGTGTTGTGAAGGTGAATAACACAATGAAATTGAGCGACCTTGCCATGGAAATGGGGCTGAAGGCTCCTCAATTGGTTCGTGAGCTGATGAAACAGGGTGTGATGGCCAACATGAACATGGATCTGGATTTCGACACGATCGCATTGATCGTGCCTGAGTTCGGTTGGGAAGCACAAAACGTATTTAAAACGGCGGACGAAGTTGCTGAACAAACGGCATTCGGTGATCTGGATGCAGCTCCAGTGACTCGTCCTCCAGTAGTGACTGTTATGGGTCACGTCGATCACGGTAAAACATCCCTTTTGGATGCGATTCGCAATGCGGACGTGGCTAAAGGTGAGGCCGGCGGTATCACGCAGCACATTGGTGCGTACAGCGTGAAAATCGAAGACGGCAGCCTGATCACATTCCTGGATACTCCGGGCCACGAAGCCTTCACGGCAATGCGTGCCCGTGGTGCCAATGCCACTGACATCGCGATCATCGTGGTGGCAGCGGACGACGGTATGATGCCTCAGACTCAAGAGGCGATTAACCACGCCAAAGCAGCGGGCGTACCTATCATCGTGGCAGTGAATAAAATTGATAAACCAGGCGCCAACCCAGAGCGTATCAAGCAACAGTTGACTGAGCTTGAAATCGTTCCTGAGGAGTGGGGTGGTTCCACGATCTTCTGCGAAGTTTCCGCATTGAAGAGAACGGGTATCACTGAGTTGCTGGAACAAATCAAACTGGTTGCCGAAGTGGCAGAGCTTAAAGCAAACCCAAAACGTTCCGGTACCGGTCTGGTGATCGAAGCGAAAATGGAAAAAGGCAAAGGCCCTGTGGCAACTTTGCTGGTGAAAGACGGTACGGTTGAAGTGGGTCAGTACATCGTTGCTGGTACCATGAAAGGCCGCGTTCGTTCTTTGACCAATGACCGTGGTGAGCGCGTTCAATCTGCGGGTCCTGGTATCCCTGTAGAGGTGCTGGGTCTTGAGGCGGTTCCTGCTGCCGGTGACAAGTTCGACATCGTGAAAGACGAAGTCACGGCTACCAAGGTTTCTGAATTGAGAAAAGAACAGGCTGAAAAAGCAGCAGCGACTCCGGCAGCTAAGCTGTCCCTGGATGAAGTGTTTGCGAAAGTGAAAGCTGGTGACGTGAAAGAACTTGCGATCGTGTTGAAAGCCGATGTGCATGGTTCTTTGGAAGCGATCAACGGCATGCTTGCGAAGCTTTCCACTCCGGAAGTTAAAGCTCGTGTCATCCACTCTGCAGTGGGTGGTATCAACGAGGGGGATATCGTTCTAGCCAACACGGCAAAAGGTATCGTTCTGGGCTTCAACGTTCGTCCGGATCTGGGCGCGCAGGCGAAAGCAAAACAAATGGGCGTGGATGTTCGTACGTACTCTATCGTATACGAACTGATCGACCAGATGAAAGCGGCCATGGGCGGTCTGTTGTCTCCGGACATCGTCGAAGAAGTCCTGGGTCGTGCAGAAGTGCGTAACGTGTTCACTGTTCCTAAAGTTGGTACGATTGCAGGTTGCTTCGTTATCGATGGTAAAGTTCAGCGTAACGCGAGCATCCGTTTGCTGCGTGAAAATAAAATTGTTTACGAAGGCAAAATTGCCTCCCTTAAACGCTTCAAAGACGACGCCAAAGAAGTGGCTTCCGGCTATGAGTGCGGTATCGGTATCGAGAACTACAACGACGTTAAAGTCGGCGACCAGATGGAAGCCTTCGTTAAAAAAGAAGTGGCTCGCGAGCTAGAGGGCGGAGCGAACTAATGAAGAATATGGGTGATGGGCCCCATAAAGGCGGCTCGCGATCCAGATACACCGCGGGAAGTTCAATCGACATGTTTTCGCGCTGAACTTTGTAGACGGTTTGTCTTTGGGGATCAATGATGACCTGGCTAAGGCGCAGTCCATTAACTGTGATATCGACCGCATAAACGCGTCAGCCGGAGAGCTTGAGCCCGGCAGATGTGGGAAGATAATAATCAAAGTAAAAGCAAAGACCCGGGCGTACCAGAAGAACAGCAGAATCAGGACCACCACGCCGTAGCCCAGAACCGCCCCCGGGACGCCGACCAGAATGCCGCAAATCAAAGGGATGGCTGTCAGCCAGAAGATCCCCGGGGCATCGACTCCGCCAGATATATAGAGGAAGTACGACACAATCACCACGGCCATAACGCATAATATAGAGGCAGAGACCAGGTAGTTCTTAATGAACTTCAGACTAAGAGGGGGGACCAACAGCAGGGTGATCCAGATCGGGATCAGGATGGGGTTGTATTCATCCACACCGTATTGATAGTTGAATTTCAGCAAATAGACCAGGGTGACAGCCAGCCCAAGGAAGTAGATGACTTTAAAATAAGTCAGTCTCTTCTTGTAGGCGTCTTCGGATGTAAAACTGAGATCCCTCATGCTGCTGCTTCCTGGTTGCTTCCATTATGGAATATCGGCGTAGAAACTAAAGGCCAAAGGATATTTCAACAATGTAATCTTGTTTATTGTTTCACAGTGAAACAAGGGGGCGAAGACAGTTGTAGTGCTCTTTCAGAGTCACAAACTGTTGGGTGTTCCCGCCGTGATCCGGGTGCAGAATCATCGCGGCCTGACGGAAAGCTTTTTTCAATTCGCTGGCAGTGAAGCCTTCGGACAGATCCATGATCCAGGTTTTAAGAAAATCAAAAGCCTCTTTCTGGGAGGGGGAAAAACTGTGGGCTTTGCGTTGAGGACGCGCTGCCGGACGAGGGTAGTGGCCGCGTGGAGAGTTGAATTCGTGCCTGCCTATTTGCCCCATCAGGTAAGCCATGTGGGAAGGATCGGCGCGCAGCAGGCTTTCTTCGGAGGCGTTCACGAAGGTTTCGGAACCCATTTTCTCTCTGAGAATTTGCTTAAAGCTTGCCTGAAAACTCATGCCTTTCTTATCGGTATGTAAGGTAAAGAGCTCAGTCCAGAAGGTGTTTTCCCAGTGAAAAACGGACTTTTTCAGAGGGGGAGGGGGGCTTTTCCTAGGGGAAAACGCCATTTCCCGAGGGGAAAAGGGGGTGAAATCGGGTGTTTCCCGCTCTCCTAGCGCAAAAAAAATGATTTTCCCTGCATTTTCCTTTGGACAAACGACTCGACTTAGATACACACTAAGTTCATTCGAGATAAAACAAGACTAAAAACCTAACGGAGGAATTTCGAATGGCAAAAGCAAAAGCTAAAAAAGCTACTACTAAGAAAGCTGCTCCTAAAAAAGCTGCAGCAAAAAAAGCAGCTCCTAAAGCAGCAAAAAAAGCGGCTCCAAAAGCTACTAAAAAAGCAGCTCCAAAAAAAGCAGCAGCTCCTAAAAAAGCTAAAACTGCTCGTAAACCAAACGCAGCTTTCATGAAGGCGTTGACTCCATCTGCAGCTTTGGCAGCAGTTGTTGGTGCTTCTCCACTTCCACGCACTGAAGTTGTTAAAAAACTTTGGGCTTACATCAAGAAGAACAACCTTCAAGATTCCAAGAACAAAAGAAACATCAATGCTGACGCTAAATTGAAAGAAGTTTTCGGCGGCAAAACTCAAGTTTCTATGTTCGACATGACTAAATTGGTTTCTAAGCACCTTAAATAGGTCTTAGACTCAAATTGAGTTGAACACTAAAAACCCAGGGGTCAAATCCTGGGTTTTTTCGTTTTTTCACGACGAAAATACAGAGTGCACCCCTATGGGACCCCCTCGGAGATTGGCCTGTTCAAGGGTGGGGGGCTTGTGCTATACCATCCCCTATGGGAATTAAGCCGCTTTCTTTGGAAGAAATCAAAAAGATGACTGTTGCCTGCCGTATTGCAGCCGACACTCTGACCTACCTCGACAAGTATATTAAAATTGGGATGACCACGAACGAGATCGACCAGCTTTGCTTCGATTTTATGGCCACCAAAGGTGCTAAATCAGCATGTTTGGGGTATCACGGCTATCCGAAGTACACCTGCACTTCGATCAACGAAGTGGTTTGTCACGGGGTTCCTGATGACAAAACGATTTTGAAAGACGGCGATATCATCAACGTGGATGTGACGGCCTGGATTGACGGATTCTTTGGGGACACGTCCAAGATGTACATGATCGGAAATGTGTCAGAAGACGCCAAAGACCTGGTTGAAGCCGCGCGCCTGGCTCGTGACGTGGGTATCGAAGCCATTCGTCCCAATGGTTATACTGGCGACATCGGTTTTGAAACAAACAAGTTGGTGACTCGCAAAGGGTATGTGGCCGTAAAAGAAATCGGTGGTCATGGTGTAGGCCGCAAGTTCCATGAAGAACCCTTCGTTCCATCCTACGGCAAAAAGGGCAAGGGAGAGCGTCTGGTGCCATTCCACTGCATCACTGTTGAACCGATGGTGAATCAGGGGACGGACGAAATCATCGAATTCGACATTCCCGGTTCCAGTATCAAATACTACAATACCGCAGATGGTCTATTGTCAGCACAGTTTGAACATACGGTTCTTGTGACAGATACTGGGTACGAAATTTTGACTTTGCCATAAGCCGGCTTTGACCGGCAGAGCTGGCGTGCCGAAGGCACATAAGCTGAAGCAACTTTGATTTTATTTTTAAGTTATAAACCAATTAATAAGGATCTTAATCAATGTCATTGACTACGACGAACGGAAAAACCGCTATGAAGAAAAATGCGAAAATGAAAGCTCCTGCTGCCACAAAAACTCCTGTTGTTGACTACAGAGTCAGCAAAGAAGCGATGGAAAACCCGGAGGTTTTCGCAAAGCTTGCAAAATGGGGTCGTGAAGAAATCAAGATTGCTGAAACTGAAATGCCAGGCTTGATGGCTCTTCGTAAAGAGTACAAAAAACAACAACCATTGAAAGGTGCGCGCATTGCGGGCTGCCTTCATATGACAATCCAAACAGCGGTTCTTATCGAAACGCTTGTTGAGCTGGGTGCGGAAATCCGCTGGTCTTCTTGCAACATCTTCTCCACTCAGGATCACGCAGCGGCGGCTATCGCGGCGGCAGGCATTCCGGTATTTGCATGGAAAGGTCTGACAGAAGAGGAATTCAACTGGTGTATCGAACAGACGATTGTTGGCTGGGGTAAAGACGGCTACAACATGATTCTGGATGACGGTGGTGATTTGACGAACATGATGCACGAACCTCGTTTCGCCAAAGAAATGAAGAAGATCATCGGCATCTCTGAAGAAACAACTACAGGCGTTCACAACCTTGAAGTTCTTGTAAAACAAGGAAAACTGAAAGTTCCAGCGATCAACATCAATGATTCTGTGACGAAATCCAAATTCGATAACTTGTACGGCTGCCGCGAATCCCTGGCAGACGGTATCAAGCGTGCCACAGACGTGATGGTTGCCGGTAAGATCTGCGTTGTTGCAGGTTACGGCGATGTGGGTAAAGGTTCTGCGCACTCTTTGCGTGGTCTGGGTGCCCGTGTTCTTGTGACTGAAATCGATCCTATCTGTGCGCTTCAGGCGGCGATGGAAGGTTTTGAAGTGACAACTATGGATGAAGCCGCGGCGTTGGGTGACATCTTCGTAACAGCAACCGGCTGCTGCGATATCATCACTGACAAGCATTTCACTAAAATGAAAAACAACGCAATCGTGTGCAACATTGGTCACTTCGATATCGAAATCGACATGGCTTGGTTGAACAAGAACTCCAAAGTTCGCGAAGTAAAACCACAAGTGGACATCCACACTTTGAAAAATGGCAAACAAGTGATCGTGCTTGCTAAAGGTCGTTTGGTGAACCTGGGCTGTGCGACAGGTCACCCAAGCTTCGTTATGTCCAATTCCTTCACCAATCAGGTGTTGGCACAAATGGAACTGTTCAACAACCGCGACAAGTACCAAGAGATCGCAGTTTATCGTTTGCCGAAACACTTGGACGAAAAAGTGGCGGCATTGCACTTGGATAAACTGGGTGTGAAATTGACTAAGCTGACTGGCAAGCAGGCTAAATACTTGCACATGAGCCCGCAGGGGCCATTCAAACCAGAACACTATCGCTACTAATCACCCGCTAAGGGAAATGGGGGCCTTGCAGCGGTAAAACGCTCAGACAGTCCTCGCGCGAAGGGAGCCATCTTGGCTCCCTTTTTTTATTCTATTTACTCTTCTGATTGCTGTTGCAGGTCTTTCGGGCGCTGCGGAACTCGATTTTACCGCGGCAAGGCCCCCATTTCCCTTAGCTGGAGCTTGTGCTTCTTGTGTATTATTTTTTGCGCATAGGAAAGTTGGGGGATGTGTAGTTGAGGTCAAAATAATCTGAATAAATTTTCTTTTTGGATTTTGTTTTGATTGTAATTGGTAATGTATGGGGACCTTTGGTTACGGACGTGAAGGGATTTGTAGTGTTGCTCAAATTAGTTGTCTCAATCATAGCAAACAAAATCTTTTGACAGGTTTGTGCATAAGGTTTTGCTGTGCTTCGCCCGATATTTTTCTCTCAACACGAAGTGTGGTGGAGAGACATATGAACGTACGTAGTCTGAATTTTAAAGTGTCTGCTATTGTTGGTGTTTTAGTGGTCAGTGCGGCTGTGATTGCCATGATAGGAGCCAAAGAACTGGCCAGTCTGAATAGATCCCTTGAACACCTTACTGGGACGACCGTTCCGCGAATTGATAAAGATCATTCGATGAAAGAACTGTTTTTGACTCAAGTAATTAATGAACGAAATTTTATTCTGAATCCTCCAGGACAGGGACGCGAAAACAGTCGTAAGTTTCTGAAAGAACGTCATCTGGAAATGGCAGACATTTTACAATCCCGCAAAGCCATCGCTGATGAAAAAGGTTTGAAGGCTATTGCTGAATTTGAAGATGCTTACAATGATTGGCGTGAGATGAATGAACAGGTTGTTTCCTTGCTCGATGACGGACGGCATGATGAGGCCATGACCCTGATTTTAAGCAAGGGCCGTGATGTTCGTGTGCGTGGGACCGCTGTTGTCGATGCGATGGTGGCGAACAATCAAAATAATATGAAGATCGAACAAGAGGCTGCGGAAGCGGCCTATCGCGACGCCCGCAACATGCTGTGGGGAACCGTACTGGGCGCCTTGTTGTTTGGTATTGCCTGTGCTGTGGTGGTGTTGCGTGCACTGGGTAAGGGCATTGATAATGTTATTGGCAATTTGACTGAAAATTCTTCGCAGGTAACAACTGCATCCCAGCAGATTTCTGTGTCATCGGAACAGCTTGCAGAAGCTTCGTCGGAACAGGCAGCTTCTTTGGAAGAAACGGTGGCGACGCTGGAAGAGCTAACCTCCATGATCAAAATCAACTCTGACAATGCTCGCGAAGCGGCCCGTCTGTCGGGACAAACCAGTGAGGTGGCGCAGCGTGGGGATAAGGAAATTCACGCACTGATGGATTCGATGGTGGTGATCTCTCAGGATTCCAAGAAGATCGAGGAGATCATCAACGTTATTGATGATATTGCCTTCCAGACGAATTTGCTGGCTTTGAATGCCGCCGTGGAAGCCGCCCGGGCCGGAGAACAGGGAAAAGGTTTTGCAGTTGTGGCCGAAGCCGTGCGTAATTTGGCACAACGCAGTTCCTCTGCGGCGAAGGATATTACCGAGCTGATCAAGGGCAGTGTTGAAAAAATCGGGCATGGTGCCGAGCAGGCCAAGCGCAGTGGACAGGTGTTGGGTGAAATTGTGCAATCGGCACAGAAAGTGTCGGGACTTAATTCAGAAATTGCCAATGCCAGTGAAGAACAATCCAATGGTGTGACTCAGATTAGCAAGGCGATGAACCAACTGGATCAGGTGACGCAAGTGAACGCAGCGACTTCTGAAGAAGCTGCTGCGGCAGCGCAGGAGCTGTCGGCTCAAGCCCAGCAGTTGGATCGTGTTGTGGATTTGTTGACTTACACGATCAAGGGCACGCGTCGTCAGGAACCTGGCCTGTCTGGAACTCCAGCGGTGTCCGCGAAAGTGGTGTCTATGGCGAAGGCCCCGCGTAAAGAGACGGCGACCAAGGTTTCTAAAAAGGTGCCCGAGGCGGCAGCGGATTCCATGGACGACTGGGGTAAAGTCGGCACAACTGAAGGATTTTAGGATTGTCACCAGCATAAGACATGATAGGTTTTTCTGGGTAAGGAGAATTTATGAAAAGTCTTGTGCTGGTTTTCACATTGTTATTTTCCCTTTCTTCCTGGGCGCGTCTTTCTGATGGCAAGGTGTCCTTTGCTGTTTCCGGGGGAAAGATTCTGGGAACAGTTCAAAAAGGTTTTCATTTCAATAAAGAGGCTCCTGCCAGCTTCACTATGAAGGGGGCGGAAATTGCCCCTCTGGTCAAAGAGGAACAGCAGCTTGTTTTTGCTCTTCCGGCAAAAGAACGTGAGGCATTTGAACTGGGGTTTTATGTTTGTGATGACAAGAAAACTGTCTGTGAAGAACATAAGATGTCTTTCGTGGTTGAATCTGGAAAGTTAAAGTCAGCGACAGAGGCTTCTGCGAAAAGTGCAGAAAAATCAGTGGCCCCTGCGGTGATGAAAACTTCTGCCAAGGTTGAAAAGAATCATCACGGTTTTATTGTGAATGATCTGGAGGCTGCCAAAGCTTTGGCGTTAAAATCCAGAAAAAATCTATTGGTGGATTACGGGGCCCCTTGGTGCCCAGCCTGTGTACGTTTGGAAACAGAGGTATTCGGAACTAAAAAGTTTCAAACAGTTGCCAAGGACTACGTGCTGGTTGCATTGAATGCGGATATGTCTGCGAACAAAGACTTCGGAAAAAAATACGGTATCAAAGCCATCCCGACGGTGCTGGTGTTAAAACCGGACGGTTCCGAGCTTTACCGTTCATTGGATTTTGTTCCGGCGGATGAATTTGCCAAAAGAATCCAGTCCGTAAAAAAGAATCAAAAGTCCAATGAGGAGCTTGAAAAACTGGCGACAGCTGGTGACAAGGGCGCGATGTTGGGGTTGGCGGATCAGGCCAGAAATGCACTGGATTATGAAAAGGCAGTGAAGTGGTATGTAGCTGCGGGCACAGACTCGGATCGCTATGCCATGTCGGAAATGGGGCTGTGGTCTGATAAGGCCGAATCCGAGAAGAAAGAAACCGAGTACATTGCTGTTCTTAAAAAGTGGTCCGAGACCAGACCCAAGACCTTCACGGCTGTGACGGCTGCAAATGACTGGGGCAGTTATCTGCAAAAGAATAAAAAAGAACTGCCTGCGGAACTGAAAGAAAAACTGACTGCGAACCTGGACTTCCTGAAAAAACTGGCGGCCTCAAAATCTGAAACCGTCAAATGGGTGGCGGCTTGGGATGTTAGCGCCATGGCTCCGGCGGAAAGAGCTGAAGTTTTGTCGATGTGGATGACAGCCGCAGATCTTTTGAATAACAAGGAAGAATTCGCGCTGGCAAAAGACGAGCTGAAAAAAGAAATGGCAACCATGAAGCTTTCAGAAAAGCGTCCCGGTGAAGTGATGGCGGTGCTTTACTACTTCCGAACAGCAGAAATGCCAGCAGAGGAAGAATCCTGGTTATTGAAGCTTCTTAAGGAAGATTCCAACAGCTATGTGCCTTACATGAAGCTTGCCAGTTACTACATCCGCCAGAAGTCTTTTGAAAAAGCCTTGCCTCAAGCAGAAAAAGCGGTGGAGTTAGGCGCTGATATGCGTTTGTACAATCTGAAAACTTTGGCCGAAATTCACAAGGAACTAAAGCACAAGGACGAAGCTAAAAAGACCATTGAAGTCGCTTTGGCTGATCCAGAAATCAAAACGGATCGCTATAAAGGACTTCTAAAATCCCTGGAGGAAATGAAAAAGGCTCTTTAGAACAAAGGGCCTGTCGGCCCCCCCCCTCTGGGGCCCTTCCGGTTTTTCTGACAACGGTGCATCTATTTTAGAATGAAAGAAGCTTTCCCCAAGCTTTTGCCATTTACGAAAATTTCGACAATGTGGGCTCCCGGATAAAGGACTCGCGTTGTGACAGGGCGGAAGGAATGTTTCTTTGTGAAATCCATTCGCTCTTTTGCCTTTAAGTCCTTATTGGAAAGCTTAAAGACTTTGGCAGAATGGCTGCCGTTGGATTTTTTGTAGTGAATGGCGTAATCAACAACCACTGTGGCATTCTTCGCGCTGGAAAGGCTGAAGCTTAGTTTTAGATGTTCTCCAGTCATTACCGTTTTAGGCGCCAAAGTCAGGTCATGTAATTTGACGTCGGCATCTGTGTGATAACCCAAAAGCTGCAAGGCCTTTGGATTGCCGGCTTTGACTTGCGTACGCAGGGCATGGCGGGTGATCCAGTCGATTTTGGTTTTGTGTTCTTTCGGGCAGTTCTTCAACCAGCGCTTTAAAGTCTTAATCACCAGTTCGGGATGATCCTTGGTGATATCGTTTAAATGATTGGCCACGGATTTTCGCACATACAGGGATTCGTCAAATTTCAGTTCTTCCAACAGCGCCAGTGCAGGACTGGGATCTTTGATAAAACTGCGCAAAAGCTCGCCCCAAGGCAGGCGGGGACGGGTGCCTTCAGAAACCCAGCGGCGCACATGTTCACTGGGGTCTTGAGTCCACAACATCAACTGTTGCAGCGTTTTTTCCTGATCGTGGATAATAAACGGGCGTACAGCAAATTCAGCCGTGAATTTCTGTGTCAGCGTGTGCAGGGCATTCATGGATTCGTCAAAGTGCTCAAGACCATAACGTTGCACAAATTCCGTGAAAGCCCACAGATCAAAACCTTTTAAAGGCTCGACGCCGGATTTGGGTTTCATGGTAGCTTTTAAAAGAAGCTTTAGTGCCTTGGGGTAATCCGCTGGCAGATGAGCTTTTAAGAAGTCACAGATCAGGCGCATGCGCGGCTTCATCTCAAGCTGTGGCAGTTCATGGCTGACCTTGATAAAGGCCTTGGAATCAAAGCTTGGATAATGCTGCTGAATATGCGCAGCCATTCGGCGCACCAGCGCCTCGTTAATCCAATTTTTGAATGCAGATTCGTTTTCGGTGGATTTTTTCTGAGGCATTGGCGGCAGAGTTCTTTATTTGAAGTTCAGGTTATCGCAGTAGTGGCGCAGTTCCTGGATGCTTTCACGGATGTCTTCCAGGGCGCGGTGCTTGTTGGACTTGTGATAAACATATTTGAACTTGTTATTGATGATCACTTTCCACGAAGACACATCCACCATGCGATAGTGCAGGCGAGCGGCCAGTTCCGGCATGTACTTGTTGATGAACAAACGATCCTGCATGATGGAATTTCCAGCCAGCACCGGGCGTTCAGCCTGATCTGGGAAATGCTTTTTCACCATGTCCATCAGTTTGGCTTCCACCTGATCCGGGTCCATGCCGTTGGGTACCTTGGCAGTCAGGCCGGATTTCTTATGGTGCTCGGTATTCCAGGCATCCATGTTATCCAGATATTTTTGCGGTTGCTTAACAACCGCTTCAAATGTTTCCAATTCTTTGAAGTTCAGGTCCGTGACGATCGCCGCCACTTCGATGATCACTTCCTTCTCGACATCAAGACCGGTCATCTCCATGTCGATCCAAAAGAGCTTATTCATGAGAGTATCCTATTCTAGAGCCACTAGATTCTTGATGGCTCGGCTGCTCTCATTATGGGGGATAGGGGCTGGGGGAGACAAGGCCTTTAGGCCTTCTGTTGCTCCATACCAGCTTTCAGGGCGCGTTCGACCGTGGAGATCAGGGAGTTTTCATCCCAGGGCTTGTCGATGAAGGCATAAACGCCCAAACGCTGAGCTTCAATCACCATGTCTTTTTGGCCGTAGCCGGTGTGAATAATGAACGGGATATTCTGGCCGTTTTCACGCATCCACTTTAGGACATCCAGACCGGATTTCTTGGGCATCTTTTCGTCAGATAAAACCGCATCGAATTGATGAGACTTCAACAGGTCAATGCCTTCGATGCCATTGTTGGCGCGGTGGATTTCAGAGGCGCTGTCTTCAAGCAGGGACGACAAAACCTCCAGAAGTTCGGATTCGTCGTCAATAATCAGAAGGCGCCCTTTTATGGGTGCGGATGTGTTCGTAAGCATGTCCCCATTATGGCAAAAAACGGGCGCGGGGTCATGGCCCTAGAGGCTTAAGATCAGTCAATTTTTTTTGTTCATACCCCCCTGCTTAGGGGGCATAACAAGGCGATGTCTTTATTTGCTTTTTGAGGAGTTGGTGATCTTGTATTCACCGGCCTTGGAAATCGCCGCCTGAATTTGATCCTGAGAAATACTCACTCCCGATTTCGGAGAGATCACGACTTTGCCCACAGTGACGTCACACTTTTCCAGTCCTTCCATATTGCACACCTGCGCCTTGATCGCGCGAGCACAGGAACCGCAGTGCATGCCTTCCACATTGTAAGTGATTGTTTCAGCCAAAGCGGTTTGGGAAAGCATTAGGGTTGCGGCGGCTAAGAGCATTTTCATCGGGGACTCCTTAATGGGTCAGAGACTATACCCACTTTAGGAGCTTGAATAGGTGAATCTGGGGAGGTGGAGAAGGGTTTTTGCTTAAAAAGAGGGCATTAAGCGGCAGGTTACAAGATTTTTAAAAAATCTTGTTGTATTGCTCGGATAGCTTGGCTATAAAAGATTCTCCAAAACGCCACTGGGGTGGTAGTTAAGTTGGTTATAACGTCCGCCTGTCACGCGGAAGGCCGCGGGTTCGAGTCCCGTCCACCCCGCCATTTTTTCCGAAAAATGGCCAAAATCACCGAAGCTGAGTCTTCGGTTTTTTTATGCCTAAAATTTGCCGTGATTAAACTGACCTTGTTAAATTAAACAGCTCAGTCGATGTAGGAACTTCCGTATTTTTGAAATATGGACTTCAATTTGCCCGAAGTTTTGATTTCGTCGATGGCTTTATCCAAAGCTGCTTTTTTTACGCGACCTTTTCGACTGACAGAGCAGACTATAGGGTAATCGCGCAGGAAAAACTCTTCTCTGTTCTTAGTGATGTTGGGGTGATTCAGACGGAAGTAATCGATAAATATTTGGTCTGTAACGACGTATTGGATACGGCCACTAGCAAGCTTCTTTAGATTGCCCTCTTCAGAAGTATTGTCTTCACGTTTGATTTTACCGGACTCAAAATAAGGATCCAATGACGGGTAGACATACTGAAGTATCGTTCCGATGGTTTTACCCTCTAAGTCACTTATTTTTTTTGGCATGGGTGAGGGGCCTAATATAATTTCTCTTTTAATAAAAAGTGTTTTAGAGAAATCATGCTTGCCAACGGCATCATCCCACACGGTGCTTGTATAGCAGAGGATATCTAATTTGCCCTGGAGCAATAATCTATTAAGTCGGTAATGGGTCACCGTCCTAAAACTTGCTTTGCGTTCCATGGCCTCGGCCAAGGCGTTGACATAATCGACGATAAGGCCTTCGTGCTTTCCTTTATTTCCAAATACTAAAGGAGGAGCAAGTCCTTCGGGAATTGCCGCTCGAATTTCAGTCTTGTCTTCCGCTAGCACTGTATGTGACTGCGTCAGAATGAAAAAAAACAATAGAAAGATCTGTTTCATTTGCAACGTTCATTTTATTCGACTTCACAATGAACCTCAACAAATGAAAAGGGCGAGGCAGGCTTTCAAGAGCATTTGTAATTTTCGAGAAGCTGTTGATCTTCAAACTTTAGATTTTTTTGAGTTGCCCACCATTCGTCACCAACGGCCTTGATGAGCCCGGCCTTGAAAAGTACATGAAGGCTCGCCTCGCTTTGATTCTTTCAGCCAGGGGTGCAACATAATGTTTCTATGGTTCGAGCGAATCTTCTTTACAAACTTTCTTCCCG
Organism: Bdellovibrio bacteriovorus; assembly: GCF_025558485.1. GTDB lineage: Bacteria > Bdellovibrionota > Bdellovibrionia > Bdellovibrionales > Bdellovibrionaceae > Bdellovibrio > Bdellovibrio bacteriovorus_G. The sequence continues at coordinate 2,636,849 of NZ_CP102930.1, read as the reverse complement.
GGTCGATGTTGGGGCTTGTTACGAGATTTTTCCGAAAGGACAAGGACCCCAGATGAACACAGAGCAAAATTCAGAAAAAGCTGAGCAGGCAATACGCAAGAAAACCCTCTGGGTCTTGGGATTGACCTTTATTTTACCAGTATTGATCACTCTGGGGTTTATCTATTACGTCGTGTCCACGGACGCGAAGTGGTTTTAAGAATTCCATCAACTTAGAAATAGTAAAAAAGGAAGTCGATGGACTTCCTTTTTTTATTTGTGATTTTGAACTACCAGTTTTGCTTCTATCACCCGGATTCTTTCGTAATCTGAGAACACCTTGTCGCGATCTCCACTTAAAGCAATAATCCCGATACTGGTAAGGTAGTCGACCGTGTGGGGGACAATGTCGCCGTTCTTAAACCAGATGAAGGGTTTTAGCAGGGTGGGAAGCATATGGACGTCTTCAAGGGCTTCGGAGTTTGCAATGGTTCCCGCCGCAGGCGATCTTAGAAAAAACGGCATCACCGTTTTCTTGAACACAAAGTCTTTATTGGCAACATCCCCATCAGCATAGATTTCAACCAGCTTGTCGGCCTGACTGCTGCCAGTGGCTTCTCGGGCAAAACCGACCGTGGGACCTCCTAACATTCTGGCGCCGGTCTCAATCAGGCGGGGACCTTTTGCTGTCAGCATGACTTCCGTATGCGCCGCCCCCCAACGAATTCCCAGAGCATCCAATACTTGTTTGGTGTATTCAAACAGCTCGCCGTAGGCCTCCTGGTTGAAATCCAGAAACTCGACATGATCGTAAACCGTTTTGCGGTCTTCTGTAGAGGCTTTGGTGTATCTGATCAAGTGCACCGGATAGTGCTGGCCATTTGCGCTGACCGTACCCACCGCGAACTCGGTGCCCAGGGCTTGTTCCTGTACGACCACGGTTTCACTGATTTTTCCAGTCAGAAAAGACGGCTCGCTTAAGATATGATGGAAGGCTTTTTTCCAGTCTGCGCCAGCGGGAATGTGAAAGACCTTGTCACTGCCAGCCGAAATCGGTGGTTTGACAATGAGGGGCGTATCCACCAGATCGTTTTCATGCAGCCAGGCGGTCACCGCACTTTCAGAATCAGTGTTCAGGGTTTTTAAATAGGGAACTCCCGCTTCCGCCAGTGCCTCTTGCATGTGGGCCTTGTGTGTCCGGTGTAAGGTCCTTTTGGGATCATTGGCAAGGTCAGGGGTTAAGGCGGCTGATAAAGAATCTGCCAGTGGAACGCCAGCATCGGCCCCGGGGATGATGGCCAGAGGATTGTATTTTCTAAGAACCTCTGCCAGGTCCGGTTGGTTGGGAATCACTTCGGCAAAATCTGAATTTTGTACTTCGGTGCCGAAGCCGCGATGGTCAGACTTAGTCGAAGGGAACGTGATGGCGATGGCCGGGATGCCGCGGGCTTTGAATGCCGGGGCCAGCTCTGTTCCGGAAGACCGGGGGTCGACAATAACGATGGGCCTTTTCATGGGTGATGCTCCTTTATTTTTTCCAGAAGCGAAGTGATATTTTCCAGTGAAGCTGTGGCTTCGATGTAGGAGTCAGGTCGGACCAAAACAGCCTGATTGGAATAGCAGGAATTTTTGTTCCAGTATTTTGCTGCCTCCTGATCTTGGGATATTTTTATAACATTCACAAATTCCGGAACCTGCACCGAGGCGGCGTTACCAAAGATCAGCAGCGTAAACTTTGAATAGTCCAAAAGAGAGTAAAGACGAAGCGACCTAGGACCATCATAAACCTCTTGGTCAAACAAGCGCGAACCTGCCAAGCCCTCTTGGCCATAACGAATTCCCATTCCGGTGATGTTGCCGGCACGCTTTTGTACAATTTTGACATAGTCTTGCGCGTGCGTATTGTTGTCGGAATACTTGGTTGAACGCACAAGTTCACCCGAGGTCGCAATCACGCTTTGAGCCACAGGCAGGCGTTCTGATTCATAGCTTTTTAAAAGCTTTTTGTCGGCGCCGTTATTGATCACCATGTTCATCTTCCACATCAGGTTGAATGCATCAGCAAGACCGGTGTTCAGTCCCTGGCCTCCGTTGACGGAGTGGATGTGGCAGGCATCCCCGGCCAGAAAGATGCGATCTTGTGCGATGAATCTTTCGGCGACGGATTCTTTGACTGAAAATTGGGAAAACCAAATGATTTCGTCAAAAGTCAATTTATGCGGAGCCATGGCGCGATTGATTTTTGCGATCGCGTCGTCCATGGAAAAGTCCTTGGTATCCATTCGCACATAGAAGCGGTCGATGTTTCCTTCGCGGGGAATCCAGGCGACATCCGAGGTTTCGGCCTGAAAAACGATGATCTCTGGAACTTTGGCAAAGTCCGTATTGATGACGCCATCAAGGACGGCCCAGACGATCTGCGGGCGGACGATTTCAAAAGGAATTTGAAAATGTTCGCGCACGAAGGATCTGTTGTTTTAATCGATGAGCCTGAAATCAGTTTGCACCCAAATTGGCAGGTGGATTATATCAATTTCTTGAAGAAGATTTCGGCGAAATTTCGAGATTGCCACTTTGTTATAGCGACCCACTCACCTCATGTTGTTTCAGGTGCAAGTTCTAAAGAATCAAAAGTTATTTCATTAAAGTACGTAAACGGTAGTTTGGCTGTGGATGAGATCAAATATGAATTAGGCGGTTGGTCGGTGGAGAAACTGCTATTGGATATTTTTGGAATTCAAAATGTCTCTAACTCTGAATTTGAGAGACAGGTCGCTCAGGCCATAGAGCTAATTGCTGATCCTGAGTCTCCAAATCGGAAGGAAAGGTTGATGAAGTTAGTCAATCGCTTTGAGCAGTTCGAGCTCGCTCCCTTGGATCCATTACAAGATTTAATTGATGACGCAAAAGAGGTCATTGGTGATATCTCTTAATTGTAACTTTAGAACGCCTGCAAAATTTCGGGGCGCTTTGAGTAGAGCGTATAAACTGTTGAATAATCAGGATGTTAATAATATATGGGACAACGAGACTCTCAGGGCTAACCTTTCCGCTCAAGACAAAGATGATTTAGAGGAGTTCAGGAAACTCGTCAAAGAAAAGCTAATTTCCAGCTTTGGGCCATATTGTACTTATTGCCATTGGTATGGAACCTCGCCCGGTGTGTTCCATATTGATCACTTCGTGATCAAAGCAAACAAGGCTGGTTTAGGGAGATTTACATATTGTCACAAAAATTTGATTTTAAGCTGTGCTGCATGCAATATCTCAAAGGGAAGAAAGAAGACATTTGATGATAATTCGGTGATACCTGTTACTCTGAAGTATCAATCACTGCCGTTTATCGTGTTTCATCCATACTTGCATAAAGCAGCTGACGAGTTTTCTTTTTACAGGGCGACGGTTGCTGGGAAAACAAAAAGAGCAGAGCGGTATCTAGGTATGATTGGTTATTACGATGAGCGTCAGCGTCGTCAGATAATGAATCAACTTAAAGAACGAAGAATGGCAAGTGAAGATCGAGATAAAGTGCGCTTAATTATTTCTAAAACGCGGCGATCCAGAAAATAAAATGAGTCGGGAGTGTGAATCCTTAAAGTTACCCTAGATTTCGCGAAAATGGATATGTCATTCGGGGGAGGGTAGGGGCGTATCTGCTTTAAATTCTATGTTTTTCTAATGTTTTATTGCTATTGCGTTAGTTCCTTGTATCCCTCAGATGAGTTCTAAAATCGTCCCATACGGCCCGCCATTTTTTCCGAAAAATGGCCAAAATCACCGAAGCTGAGTCTTCAGTTTTTTTATGCCTGAAATTCGGTCTTAGTTATTATCTGCCAACGCAACTCAAAACTCAAAACCCATCCCCGGAGGTATAGAGAATATCTTCGAGAAGATCCAGATTTTCTCCGCGGGCAGGCTGCTTGTGGTTTCAAGTCGTACCGAGGCTGGTTGCCCATTTCCTGCGTAAGAGATCAGAATTTCAAAGGAAGGGACTGCGATCCAACCATTTTCGTCTTCAGGTTCTCGAGCCCAATAGGAAAATTTGACCGTGGATTCTTTAGTGACCAAGTGTTGGCTGTGAACAGTAAACGGATGTTCGTCCTGAGGAAGTAGAAAATGAAACGAAGATTCGCCATTGTTGATGACAATGGCCTTCTTGTCGGCACTTAAGCTCAGCGAACATTTTCGATTCTGCTCCTGATTGGTTGCCGGATCTTTGATGATACAACTTTCGTTGATGGCTTGATATTTGACCCAGCCAATCAGATTTTTTAAGTCTTTAGCTCCATTGTCTTCAGCCGGTCCCATTCGCAGCGCGGAGCCCACGACTCTTTCATCGAAGCCAAGGCCAAGAAGATGCACTAAAATTTCGTCCGAAGTTTTTTCTGAAGCGGAGTCCATCAGCAGGTGGGTTGCCTCGCGGATTTTGGGATAGTCCGACGCTGTCAAAACCGAGTACAGGGATTTCGGTTTGGCGGAGGTTGTGTCGGCACAGAATGGGGACTCCGGGAAAAGATCCTTCATACGCAGGCAGTAGGCATTTTTGAGAGGCGCAAAATCTTCCGGATTTTTATCGCCGATGTTACGAACTTTAGACAGAACATAAAGGTCCATGACCGTCTCATGAATAATCAGATAGGCTTGAGTTTCTGGCGACAGGTTGTTGAATGCAGCACTGTCGATCCAGACTTCGCCCTCGGTCTGAAAGGCATACTGTTCATAATCCTTCGTTCTGAATTCCATCCCCATCTTTTCAGCATCAATGCGATTCAGCTTCTGAGGAACGAAAATCCAGGTTTTCTTTTGTAGTACATTCAACAGAGATGGGTTGAAGGAAGAGGTTCTTTCCAGAACCTTGTTGATCTCTGTTTTCCAGATGTCGAGGGTTTCAAGTTTGGTGATGTATTGTTCGTACATTTTCGAGTTAAAGCCAGTGCCGCCACCGCCATCCCCGGTGTTTCCGCCACCTCCACTGGTTTCGGTAGGGCCGGTGCTGGTGTGCTCACTGGGTTGACAGGCGACGATAAACGTCATGAAGCCGCAAAGAAGCCAGGGCATAAGGCTCAATAAGAATCTGTTTCGCGATGCTTGCATGGTCATATTCGGCTCCTGCCACTTTGAAGAGCAAGTGCCGTGCCCCGCCATTGGTCCCGAAATCTCAATATGAGACAGGAACAAGGTCTTAATTTTTTGCGTAAAAACCGAAAAACAGGTCGGGCTTTGTTTACCGTTAGTAAACTGGGGGCATGCTGGATATCTACAACTACGATGACTACAGGCTTTTCCTTAAGGACGTTCTTCAATCACAAGAACGCACTGATAAGAAGTACCGGGGACGGCTGGTTGAAGCCATGCGAATCAGTACCTCGTTGTTTTCCCAAATCCTGAAAGGTGAAAAAAATCTTTCTTCAGAACAGGGGTTGGAGGCTGCGGCTTTCTTCGGTTTCGGTGACAAAGAAACCGATGTCTTTATGCTGATGATCGAACTGGGACGAGCGGGCTCCGTCAAATTACAGTCGCGTCTTAAAAGCAAGATCCAAGTTCTACAGTCAGAGGCCAAGTCTATCAGTGCCCGTGTTCCGAAAGATGTTGTGCTAAGCGATGTTGATAAGGCCACTTATTATTCCTCCTGGCTTTATACTGGTGTCAGAAATCTGTTACCGACCCCTGCGGGAAAAGAATTGAAAACCATTGCCGAAAAGTTGGGTGTGCCCTTGGAAAAAGTGGACACGGCCATTCAGTTTTTGATTGAAGTGGGTTTGTGTGAAAGAAAGAACGGTCAGCTTTACTATAAGCAAGGCTTTACGCATCTTGATTCAACTCATCCGATGATTTTAAGGCACCATCAAAATTGGCGCCAGAGAGCCATTTCGAAAATGGATTTTTACAAAGACCCCCATGTTCACTATACAAGTCCCATGTCGTTGTCTGCCGAAGGGGCCGAGAAGATCCGGGACTATCTGCGTGCAAACATCAAGGAAATCATCAACTTATCGCGCGACGGGGGCCCCGAGGTCGGCTACTGCCTTAATATAGACTGGTACGAATACTGACTTTACCAAAAGTAAACTGAAACCCGGCCGTTTTAACCAACCGGACTTCGCGAAATTCTTTCGAGTTCTGTAAAAAGCTTCTTATGCGAAATGCATCGTATGAGGAGTTGTTATGAAGTTTTCCAAGTTGATCTTCGTGTTCTTGGTTCTGGCTCAGACGCAAGCCTACGCCGGACCGTTATGTCTGAATGACCGGTACCAGCCGAAATGGACAGCCGAGGCTTTGGCTGAACAACTGCAATCCCTTCAAGAGCGAGCCCAGGCGGCAAAGCCTCTGTGGGCACGTCTTCAGGGTGAAGACCTTCTGATTAAAGAAGACACGCTTCTGATCCTTCCCGAAAATCAATCTCAATATCGGATTGGCAAAATGACCGTCCGAAATAATGCCATGATTTTCTACGCTCAAAATGCGCGGCTGGTTGTGTCAGAGGTGATGAAGTCCTCACGCGTTCAATTAATGGATGTGGCGGCGCTGAATTTGTCAGCGGAAATAGATCGCAACCATCAGCTTGTTTCTTTAAGCGAGCTGAAAAACAACCCTGATCAGGCAGAGCCATTCAAAAAGTGCAGTCTGATGTCCTGTGCAAGTGTTGCCGCAGCCAATGGAGGTCACGGCGGTGCCGGAGGCAATGGTCGTGATGCCGGGGGAAAAATAAAATGGGGAATTCCCAAATCCACACCCAGCTCTGACGGAGGAGCGGGATCTGCTGGAGGCGCCGGGGCGAATGGTCGCAATGGAGACAACGGTGCTCAGGGCGTTGCGGGACTTAATGCTCATAAGCTTTTCATGCAGCTTGAAAATGTGGACTTGTGCAGCGGGGTGGAAATTGTTGCTGCCGGTGGGGCCGGCTTAGCGGGACTTAAAGGTCTTAACGCGCAGGATGGCGGGCAAGGCGGCAGCGGCGGCAAAGGCGGACGCGGTGGCGGAGCCAAGTGGGATCGCAAAGCCAGTCGCGGTGGGCGCGGTGGTGACGGCGGTGCGGGAGGCAACGGAGGTCATGGTGGCTTTGGCGGCGACGGTGGCAAAGGCGGCGACGGCGGTCTGGTGGTCATTGTAGTGAAGCCAAGATTTCTGGATATGGTGAAAGTGAATGACAACATCAATGTGCTGGTCGCTGGCGGGAAAGGCGGGCCGGGTGGAGCCCAAGGGCTTGCGGGCAAAGGTGGTCGTGGTGGCCTTGCTGGCGAAGGTGGTAATGGGGGAGACGGTTCCGTCTTCAGTCATGGCGGCAACTCGGGTCTTGCCGGAAGTGCGGGCAAGCAAGGTCTGGATGGCAAGGACGGCCAAGAAGGTCGCCCCGGTGTGGAAGGCCGCGAAGGACTTGTGACCCGGGCCGAGATTTATATTTCAAACGATATCTCAATTGAGAGCTTTCAATTTTAATAAGGAAAATGATCATGAAAAATTTTTTTAAAAAATTGATTCCTTTGGCCGCGTTCGTGACTTTTGCGGATCCCGCTTCAGCCCGGATATTGGGGGACCCTTCAGAAAGAACACGTGTTTTGCTTGAAGACCAAAAATTTCTTTGCAGTCAGGATGAAACCCTCGTGATTAACGGGGATGTGGAATTCACGCGCAAGAATGAAGACCTTCATAAAGCACCTCTGAATGTTGATTTGATCTGCAAAAACATTGAATTCAGAAACGGGGGAAGAATTCTGACTCAATCAAATCTGCAGATCGTTGCCGACTCTATCACGGGCTTCATGAATGTTGAAAGCATCCGAGGATTAAAAGGACAGCAAGGTGAATTTGCCTCTGCGGTGCTGGAGCTGGCCAATAATGGCTCGGCTGGGGCACGAGGTGCCAATGGCAGGGCGGGAAGCCTGACAGACTCTCCTGATGACGGAGGACGTGGTCAACACGGTTACAACGGTATGGATGGGCGTGACGGAAATAACGGAGCCCCGGGCGCAGCGGGAGGCCATGCTTCGGATATCGTGCTAAAAATCAACAGAATCGAAGGCACAGTAGGCTTTCGCATCCGCGCTGTTGGTGGCGAGGGTGGCACTGGTGGTAAAGGCGGACGCGGACAGCAGGGTGGTAACGGCGGCGTCGGAGGTGAAGGCGGTCGTGGTGGTCATCAGAAGTACGCGATTTGGAATCGTTCCGGAGATGGCGGGGACGGAGGTGATGGCGGACACGGCGGAAATGGGGGGAATGGAGGAGCCGGTGGTGACGGAGGACGTGGCGGCAACGGCGGCAAGATCGCATTGTACGTTGCGGAAGTCTTCAACACGCTGGAGCTGACCGGGGATGAATTCGATAACCGTGGAGGCCCTGGAGGCCAGCCCGGCATGGGAGGCGAAGGTGGTATCGGTGGTACAGGCGGTGATGGTGGCAAGGGCGGTTCTTCCGGAGCTGCATTGGTGACCACTCGTTGCGAGATTCCTCCTTGTGAAGGCGATAATGGCCGTCATGGGAAAAGAGGCCTTGACGGTAAACCGGGACTGGCGGGTCCTCAGGGACGCTTGGGACAAGATGGATTGGCTGGAGTCAAAATTCTTGATCCAAAGTTCAAATTTGTGAAATCGGTACCAGACGACTACTTCGACAGGCTGCCAGAACTGGGAACTGAAAAGAATCTAAAAATATTCAGAATGAAACTTCCTTAACAGGCGGGTAAAGTTATGAAAAAAATTATTCTATCGATATTGCTACTATCAGTGCCGACGTTCGCGCAGACCATCAGCTACAGCGAAAATAGCTCCTTAAGGCTGGGGGCTGGTGTAGATATGGATCACCCGGACAAAGCCCGCGCAAATTGCGTTAAAAGCACAGATCGCGAATGGCTGGATGGGAACACGCCGGTTTCGACTTCGTTCGATCTTAGTATGATTGAAACTTCCAATGAGCTGGAAAGAAAAATGAATTTCGATATTCAGCTGAATGCGGCGGGGACAATCAAGGCCGTGAACATCGACAGTCAGAATTCTTATCGTGTGATTCATAAGTTTTTGGAAAATAAGAACAGTTTGAACTTTGCGCTGACCGCGGAATTTTCCTACGGGCGCAAAGGCCTGACGGAAGAATCCCTGAAGCCCGAGTACCAGACCCTGCTGAATGATGGCAAGTGGCAGGAAGTTTTAAGAAGATGCGGGACTCATTTTGTTTCCGAAGAAATTCACCGTTCCAAGGTGATAGTGCTGATTCATGTGAAGAATTCCCGCACGGAGGACATTAAGGAAAAAATTCTGGATTTGAAGAATAAGTTGAAAGTTCCCAAGTTGAATTTCGGTGCGGATCTTAATGTTCAATATAAAGAATTTATCCGCAAGTTGGATAAGATTGGTTCGGTTGAGGTGAAGGTGGTTTCTGTCGGCGGGCAGGGTGCGGATGCGCTGGGTGTCTTTGCCAACGAAATTGCGGTGGATGATTTGCAAAGTATTAAAAATGCAGCCGAAAGATACTTCAGCAGCTTTACTATCGAGAACTCCCCGGTGTTTGCTTATGTCGTGAAACCACTGGATATATTCGAGGGGGCGGAAAATATCCATCCAAAGCAGAAAAAGTGGCAGCAGTTAAAGATCCTGGCAGACTGGCTTTTTGAGCACGAGGAGCTGCTGACGGAAATCAAAAGCATGCAAGCAAGGGCCAGCAGAGCACTTTATGTCGGGTATTTTGAGCCCAAACTTGCCGCCCTGGAAGCAAAGATCAACGAGGTCCGATTCCGCGCGGAAGAATGTCTGGAACGCTACAACTGTGACAACCTTCCTGCTGTGGCACCATTCTCTGTTCAGGTCCCGTCAAGGGCTGTTGGGGCCGTAGCACTGAACACACAGTGTGGGTATTTACCAGTGAGAAATTCGCGAATGCAGATTCTCAGTGATGTGCGTGTTGGGCTGGATGTTGACTTGATGTATTCAAAGGACATTGAAAATATAGAGATGTTCCGTCTGGATCAAAATGGTGAATTCCAAAATGCAAACTACGGACAAAATGAAGAGATGGTCCTCGCAAACAATATTCTGGAATCCGAAGTGGGACGGGTAAGAAGATATCAATCCGTGAATGAGTTTTCCGCGAATCATGTGCTTTCGGACCGAGCCATCCTGTCGGCGCAGGACAGTGTCGGAAAGGCCCAGGAAATCTTCAATGCGGCTTTCAACTCCGTTTACATCCTGAAGATCAGATTCAAGCAAGGACAGGACCTGACGCAAATTTTGGGCGCTCCTCCCATGAAGGACTGTTCTGTATCCAAATAGCAGAGAACTGACGGGAGCCTTCCGGCTCCTGTCTGGCTACCGCCAAAAAAACAAGATGTTTACGAAACCGAATTTCTCTTTTTCAGTTCTTCCGCATTTGAATATCCTTGGTTGTCTTTATACCTATTTGTTTTAAATCTTCGTTTCGGGAATAATAAAAGAGCAAATACGAAGATCGCGACCAAGCCCGCCCAGAATACTCAGGATTTTCCTTTACAAATGTTCCTGTCTGTTCAAAGTTAATAGCGGCATTTTCTTTTGAAAAAGGGACAGGCATGAATACGGACAACGACTCTCAGAAGGCAGAAAAAGAAGTACGTGTTAAAACTCTATGGGTCCTTGGACTGACTTTTGTGTTGCCGGTGCTGATCACCTTGGCGGGTATTTATTACGTCCTATACACTGAGGCTAAATAAGCGGGTCTTGCTTTTACAGCAGCCCATGGTGTTTTAGGGGGATTGTTTCAGGAATGGTGATAAAATTTTGTTAGAACTTAAAGACACGCCGCGGGCATCCTGCTAGGATAGGACCAATTCAAGGAGTCTTCATTGAAAACAAAAGTTCTGATTGCATTGTTCATGTTATTTATTGCCTCCTGTACAAGTGTTCCGACAAGGGAAGAAAACCTTGCCGCGACAGAAAAGGCAACTTCTCGGGCACTCGATCAAAATCAAGGACTTTTTCAGGCCTGCGTTCAAGACGCGGTTCGACGCTCCCCAGGGCTTAAGGGAACCGCCACGCTGGTGTGGATTCAGAATGACGAAGGCTATGTCAGAAGTCCGCGTATTCGCGATATGACCTTTAAGGATGCGGATTTTGAAGACTGCGTCCTTACTAAAATCAAGTCCATGCGCTTTCCGCCTTCTGCAGAAGATTCCAGAGCCAAGGTCAGTCTTGAGCTGATCGTTCAGTAGGCCTGGATGTCTATGACTGCCAGGCCCGCTTTGCGCAAACGGAAAACGATAGACCCTTGTCCGACGTGTTTTTTGCATCGTCAGCGTTGCATTTGTGATTCGATCCCGAAGCATGACCTGAAAACCCGGATCATTCTGATCATTCATGCCAAAGAACTTAAGCGAACTACAAACACGGGGCGGCTGGCACTTCATGCGCTGGTTAATTCAGCCATGTATGTGCGAGGGCAATCCACCGAGCGTCTGGATCTAAGCTCTTTGTTGGTACCAGAATATGAAAGCTATGTGCTGTTTCCTTCAGACGATGCTGTGAACTTGGAAGATATTAAGCCGCAAAAGCCGATTCAACTGATTGTGACAGATGGAAACTGGCGTCAGGCCAGTAAGCTCAATACCCGGCACCCGGAACTTAGTCATCTGCCGCGTGTGAAAATCGGCGCTGCCAATACGGCCCGCTACCATTTACGCAAAGAGCACTTTAGCGAGGGGCTTTCCACGCTTGAAGCCATCGCGCTGGCTTTGCGAATCGTTGAAGGCGAGGATGTCGGGGACAGTATGCTGGATTTGTACCGGAAAAAACTTGCCGCAACCTTACAGGGGCGTGGGCAGAACGTGAGTTTTTAGCGGTGTTTAATCATCAGGGCCTTGGCTGTTGACGTTTTGATGGTCGGATCAGTATAGTCGGATTTGTGATTGGGGAAAAGACAATGAAAAACAAAAAATGGTTCGCCGTTAAAACGCTTTATATCACTCGTGCCGTAGGTAAATCCAGTGCCAAGGGCAAACAGGCTTTTGCAGAGCTGCTTGAAGAGCGCGTGGTTCTGTTTCAGGCTGCAAATGCCAATGCTGCGGTAAAAGCGGCGGAAAAAGATGCCAAGGAATACAGTCAATACACATATACTAACTTTGAAAATCAAGCGGTGCGCACAGAGTATCTGAATGCTTGTGACGTGTTTGAGCTTTATGAAACTCTGGAAAACGGTGTTGAGCTTTTTGCTTCAACAGAAGTTTTGACAAAAAAAGCTTCCAAGGCAGATTTGATCGTTCGCAAACTGGGACGATTGGAAACTCAAAGCACGATTAAGATGCGCAAAAGATTTATGAGCAAGGAACTAGGTTCCTACATCTAAAGATCTAGGAAAAGCCCCGGGAACGGGGCTTTTTTGTTACAAATCTTTATCTTGGATTTATCCCTGCCACAGGCTTAAAATTTCAGAAATTATGCCGTTTTGGGGGTCACTATGAAGGTTGGGATTTTTATCTTAAGTCTGTTCTTTGTCAGTATTCTTTCCGCCAAGGAAAATGAATATGTAAAACCCTCCGATGCGGAGTTGAAGAAAACACTCACACCGTTACAGTACCAATGCACCCAGCAGGCTGCCACGGAAAGACCTTTTGATAATGCCTACTGGAACAATAAAAGAGATGGCATTTATGTTGATATCGTCAGTGGAGAGCCGCTTTTCAGCTCGACAGATAAATACGACTCCGGAACGGGGTGGCCCAGCTTTACCAAACCCATTGATGACAGCGTAATAGTCACTCGACCGGATCATGAGCTGTCAGTTGAACGCACAGAGCTGCGCTCGAAAAAAGCCAATTCCCATTTGGGACATTTATTTGACGACGGTCCGAAGGATAAAGGGGGCAAGAGGTTCTGTGTGAACTCTGCAGCCCTGAAGTTTATTCCGTTAGAGGAAATGGAAGCCAAAGGCTATGGTCGCTATCTGTCGCTGTTCCCGAAAAAGGAAGAGAGAAAGAAAAAGTAATCTGCCCTAGTTTGTCACCCCATTAGGGAGCTAACAGCTTTAAGTGCTTTAAAATGATTATAAGCCATCTGGTGCGGGCAGGCCCCTTGCAGCAGCAGGTGGTGGTATAAAAAATTGGAGGCCTTATGAAAAAGTGGATCTTGTTTTCTTTGATGTCAGTTTTTGCGTCATCTGCCCTGGCGGATGGAACAATCACTTGCAAAGGCTTTGATGCTGTTAAGAGCAAGACAGAGGATGTTCTGATGATCGAAGCGGATATCGCCATTCTTCTGACGGTCTCCAACGATGAAGGCTTCCTGTCACCACGCTGGCAGAATGGTCAGGTAAAGGACTACGCCAATGACAAGTATGTTGTGACTGTGGATCATGACAATAAAACCATCACCACTGAAAACCGTCTTAGCGGCAAGAAGCAGATTCACACAGATGCCAAGTGTCGCTATAACGGTGAGCCCGACGAAGAATACTAGTCCTACTGAATATCCAGAACAAAATAGCCATCAAAAGCCGAACGATCTTCTGTCGCAGTAACAGTCGCGTTCGGATTTTTTGTTGTGTAAAGGTCCGTGGTGAAACCTGCGATCACGGCTTGGATGTAAAAATCATCTTCTATGGCCAATTCTTGGATGTCGAAAGAGTTGTTCACTACAATGTTCTGTAGCGGCCTGCCATTTCTGCTAATGATGAACGTTACGGATGACATCGTCGTCTTTTGGAACTGCAAGACATTTGGGCTGGAGGACGGAAGTGCTATCACATTAAATTCGTAAGCACCCTGAGACGGAACCTGTATCACCTGGGCAAGGAATTGGGTAGGACCGGAAACATCCAGAGGGGCCGAAGTGTAAGTGTTGCCGTCGATAATGGTTACAGCTGTCACTTGAAAGGTATCATCTGTGGGAATGAATACTTGAGAGTCGGGTGCAATTGAAGGTATGCGGGCGATGACCAGACGTCCTTTCATGACAGTGTAATTCGCTGGATAGCCCGTCTGATTTTTAAGTGTCATACCAGCCTGACTGAACAGTGGAAGACATAGGATGACCGTCATTAAGGCTGCTTTGATATTCAAAAATACTGATTTCATAGAATCCCCCATAAATGGCGTTTGTTATACCTTCAAATAAAGCATCGACCATGCCGGGCTTTAGGGGGCATCAAATGTGTTTTTATTATATCTGAATACGGGGCTGCCGAAATTCCGGCAAGGCCCCCTGTCGGGGGACTGGCGCTCTGCCGGGAACTCGGCAGAGCGACCCACAAGACCATCGTGGGTAAGACTTGTGGCACCAGCATGATGTTGGTGCCGCGGCTTTGCTTAGTTGGCGCTCAACTTCAGGATTTTGCTTTTGATCTCTCGGGTGCGGGTCATATCTGTTGTCAGAACCGCGGCCTTGTCGTACATCGCCTTGGCTTCCTTGTTCATGGCCTGCATCGAATACGCATCTGCTAAATGCTCAGCGATGATACTGGCAGAGGATTGATAGCCGTAGGCTTTTTCCAGAATCTGGATTGATTCAGAAAACTTTTTCTGTTTGAAAAGAACCCAGCCCAGTGTATCCAAGACATAGCCATCCGTCGGCTCCAACTCCAGAGCGCGACGGGCCAGTCGTTCAGCTTCAGGCAGATGCTGGTTCAGTTCGGCCAATGTGAAGGCCAGATAGCTCATGCTTTGCACGTGGTTAGGCTCTATTTCCAGTACCTTTTTCATCTGCGCGATCATCACATCCTTTTTTCCCAGTCGATCTTGCATCAAGGCATGCTGGAAAAGAAGACCCACATTGTGAGAGAACTTTGTCAGCCCCTCTTCCAGAACGCGGGCAGCCCCCAGATAATCTGACTTTGCATCCAGCAAAGAGGCGTACATTGTATAAACCTGAGGCTTGTCGGCTTTTGCTTTAAACCCTTTGGCTGTGATATCCAAAGCTTGATTGAGTTTTCCCTGACCTTTCAGTAAATGGGCGGCATGCACAATGGCCTCACTGAAGTGGGCACTTGACGACGGAACCTGCATGTATTCGCGAATGGCATTTTCCGCCTCGCCGGTTTCTTCATAAACGGCGGCAAGATAATAGCGAGCCGTATCCGCGTTCGGAGACTTGGTCACGATGTCCTTTAGTTTGGCTGCCGCCTGATGGAATCTTTTTTGTTCAATCAAAAGAAGCGCCATCTTTAGCTGAGTGTCACCAGACCCTTCAGAGTTTCCGGCAATGAGTTCCAGCTGCTCATAAGCTTTATCGGATTCTCCATTTTCAATATAAATTTGGGCAATGATGTCAGCCACGCTGTGGTTGAAACGGCTTTGCTTTTGAAATTCAAGACAGAATGAAAGAGCTTTGGCACGCTCGTTATTCTGCAAGTAAAAGTTTGCCAATGATACGGCAGCATCCTCAAAATCAGGCTTGATCTGCAAAGATTTTTTAAAGGCCTTTTCCGCGGCGACTTGGTGCACAGACCCTTTTTGATCCAGGCGGATCAGGCCAAGGTAGTAGTGTGCCACATGGGGGCTGTCATAGTTCGGGTTCTTTAAAAGTGACTGGAAATAGTGTTCGGCCTTTTTAAAGTCTTTTTTATCAGCATACAAAGAACCAATGTACACAGGGGCTTCATCATTTGTGGGTTGCAGGCGCAGAACCACATTGTACTGCGCAATGGCCTTGTCGTAGAGCTTTTCGGCGGAATACAATCCACCTAAAAATAGATGTGCTTCGATGTTCTTGGGGTCTGTGGCCACGGCTTGTTCAGCATGGAAGATGGCTTTCGGCATCTTGTCGGTTTTTAAGTATTCTGCCGACAGGCGCATATGAATGGTAGAGGATGTCTGATCCGCAGTTAGAACCTTTTCGAAGGACTCGATGGCACGGGCCGCATTTCCTTCCCGGCTATAGACTTCACCCAAAATAAAATTGTAGTCAGCATCTGTACGAACACTGACGGAATCCGCCACGGAAGCGGGAAGAAAGATATTGTGTTCAGGGGATTTCGTTAGCGGGGATTCTTTCGTGGGTAAGCTTCCACAAGCGGTCAGGGCGAGCAGAACGGCGATACTTGCAGGGGTCTTGAAGGATGGGCGCATCGATTCTCCTTGTCAGATTGCATTGTAAAGAACTTTACAAATTTAAAATGAAATTAATGATCTTCGTCACAAGGACTCGTCTTTGATCATAATGAGATCGCCGGAAACCTAGGCCAATAGGGGGTTTTATGACGAAGAAGAATCTGAATAATCGTATCTTTCGAGAATAACCTGGCATAGCCTGAAGGCGACTTTTAGCGAAGGAGTTTTTTATGCAGACCTCACAAGCCAAAGGCACTCAATCTTCAGTTCACAAGCAATCCACACCGACAGCAAAGCTGTTGGAGATGGATCGCAAGTTTAATGTCCCCGTCGATCAGCTTTTTGCCGCATTCGCAACTTCAGAAAGTTTAAAGAAGTGGTGGTGGCCGGAAGGAATTTATACAGATCAAGTTGATCTGGAGTTCCGTGAAGGGGGCCGATACTTCATCAATATGAAAGGTTACGAACAAGGCTCCGGTGGAATGACCGGGCACTTTGAAGAGATCGTGACAAATCAGCGCATCGTGATGACTGATCAGTTTGCGGACACGGATGGAAATGCCATTTCCCCTGAAGAAGCCAAGATGCCGGGACAGTGGCCCGAGATGGCATATATCACCTTTGAATTTGAAGCTTTGGACAACAACACAAGTCGCTTCAAGCTTTCTCAAGAAGGAATTCCCAATGAGTTTCAAAAGGATTGTATCCAGGGCTGGTCCGAGTCCTTTGATAAGCTTGAAAAATACCTAAGCGACCGCCGCCATTAGGGGTCGCATTCTGTCGGTTACATTCCTTTGTTGCGGCGCAGGGGTGAGGTGGGCGTCTTTCAGAGCGAACAGTCGTTCGCTTGAGCCCACATTTGATTTTCATCTGTCTTCTGAATCCGGCATTTATTGGACAAAAAAGTCTGCTGATTGATACCCCTTGGTGATCTTGAGATTCGACAGGGGGGACTGTGAATTCAAAGTCTTTATCGCTGATGTTGGTTTCGCTTTTACTGCAATCCTTTGCAAATGCACAAGGGGTGAGCAGTGTTGAAGAAAAATCCTATCTATTGGATGCCATTCAGGTAACTGATGAAAAGGAAGACGGCAAGAACCGCGCTTACGAATCCATCAATTCAGAAACAGTCATTCCCCGAGCAGACCTTCTTAAAGGCAATCCACGGGATGTCAGTGAAATTCTGCAAAAAGTCCCCGGCGTCAGTGTTATTGGCGGCGGCGAACTGCAAAATAAAAAGATCTCGATCCGGGGCCTTGATGGTTTTCGGGTTATCCAGAAAGTCGATGGGGCCCAGCGCGCAGAATCCACCCAGGATGGCATGGCCTCTGGCGTGGCTGTTGAGACCGAAATGCTTTCAGACATCACTGTTCAAAATGGAGCTGACTCGGTGAGCTCCATCAACGGCGCCATTGGTGGAACGATTCAGTACAGAACTATCACACCGGAAGACATACTTATTGGGAAAGAAAATGTTTCCACAAAAGTCAAAGTGGCAGGTGATTCTGCCACGGAAGGTACGGCGCGCTCGGTTCATACCGCAGCCCGTATCAATAAAACATCCTCGGTTTTGGCAGGGGTGACTTTAAGAAACAGCAGTCGCGTGGAATCAGGTTCTCCGAATGAATCCGACGACAGTCGTCAGACTGAAAGTGGGGAATCCAAGCGCAGCACCTATCTTGGGAAATACGTTCATCAAACGGGCACTGCAAAGACGGACATTAAAGCCGAGTATTCCGATACGCAAAGCAATGATGCTGCTTACCTTGCGGGTTACGAAGAATCCAATTCGGACTATCGCAGCACCACTTTTGAAGCGGTGGTTAACCACGAGCAAAGTCTTAGTTCTAACTTCAAGTACGAATTCCTTTCCTATTTCAATAAGACGGAATCCATTAAAAACACGCACACGGCTTTCCGGGGGACGCAGTCCACGGTGGGCCGGGTGGAAGACCGCTTGGAAAACGGCGGGCTGAAGCTGGCCGGAGTTTCCGTGTTCCCGTTGTCACCGACATTGATGCTTCAGTCAAAAAACGGAATTGAAGGTGTGGGAAGCCGGATTTCTGAAGATGACGGCACGAACAGTCCGTACTTTGGGGAGTCTCAGGGATATGATGGCAGCGTGTTTTCAGAAAACAGTCTTAGTATCGCAGAGGATAAGGTGGTGCTGATGGCCGGGGTCCGCTACAGCAGTTATCACCGCGAATCCAATAAGCTGAGCTTAAACAGCCCCAGCCGTGATGATGATACGCTGTCCAGTATGGTGGGTGTTTCCTATGCTCCGGCAGATTGGGTGAAGATTTCTGGTAAATATGGAGTTTCCAATCGTGCACCGAATGTTCGTGAGATGTATTACGGCACGGGAAAGCCGTGGCGCTGTCATCGTCCGTCGAAGGAATGCACCAGCACCCCGAATCCGGCTTTGAATGAAGAGCGTGCGCTTTCCAAAGAGGTTTCGGTCTTGTTCAAAACCCCGGACTCTGTCGAGCCACGTCGTTTGAAGGTGACTTACTTCGACGAAACCATTGGTGACTATATTGAGTGGATGCCGGAAATGTACCGGCTTGAAAATGGCAAACGTATTCCGGCGGGGCCGGCAACTGCCACGCACCGGGATTATAGATACCGTAATCTTTCGACTGTTCTGCGTCGTGGGGTGGAAGCACAGGCTCAGATGGATTGGGGCAATTGGGAGTTTGAAACCATGTATTCCATGATTCGCATGGATTGCAAAGACTGCCCGGACATGTACACGGCCACCACGCTGAGCGAACCGCTGGTATCGGCTCCGGCGGACAAGTTTGGAGTTGCAGCAGGTTATGAGTTCCGTTCTTTGAATCTGGAAGTCGGCGCAGACGCTCAGTTTGTAAGCGCGCAAAGAAATCTTTCTGAAAGATATTTGTTGGCGGGGTATGGTACGCCATCTTACGATGTGTATGGTTTGAATATGCGTTGGTCACCACGAGTTCGTGAACTGGGCCGCTTGGATGTCGGGCTTGGAGTCAGCAATTTGTTTGACCGCAAGTATTCGGTTCATAACAGCCCCAGCGGGACATTTGAACTGGGACGAAACTACAGTCTGTCGCTGGCAGCGGTATTCTAATTTTTAGGAGATTAAAATGAAAAAGATGATCTTTGTTCTTGTAACTGTTTTCTCCATGAGTGCTTTTGCGGATAAAAATTTCGGGGCAGGGGCCAAGTTTGCCGATGCGGTGCCGATGTCCAAAATCATGAAAAATCCCGAATCCTACGTCGGTAAAGAAGTGACAGTTTCCGGAGTGATCGTGGATGTCTGCGAAAAACGCGGCTGCTGGATGCAGTTGACCAGTGACTATCAAAACGAAAAAGTCAGAATCAAGGTCAATGACGGAGAGATCGTTTTCCCTCTTGAATCCCGTGGCAAAAAAGCGGCAGCCAAAGGGGAGTTTAAAAAGATCAATCTGTCATTGGAACAGACCAAAAATTATTTGCAGCACATCGCTGAAGAGAACAAAAAGCCCTTTGATCCAGCCTCTGTAAAAGAAGCCATGGTGGTTTATCAGGTTCAAGCCACTGGCGCTGTGATCCAGGGGAACTAAGAAACATGCAGCGATCCGGTGAAAACGGCGTTGATTGGCGAAAAAAGTTGTTCGTCCTGAACAGGTCTTTTCACCGGGATATCGGCTATTTCTGTGTTGGTTTGATTCTAATTTATGCGATCTCTGGAATCGCCGTGAATCATATTGATTCCTGGAATCCGAGCTATGTTATCACCAGGTCCGAGCAGGCGGTAAGTGATCTGCCAACGAATCCAGAGTCTGACGAGTTTGAAAAGGCCTTGTCGCAAAAACTTGGGATCACCACTTCTTTCCGCAGCCGGGTGCGGGATACTCAGGAAGAGATTATTTTCTTCTATGAAGGTTCCCGCGTCGTGTGGAACGAAACCAAACAACAGGCCTATGTGGAAACCACCGAGAAAAGACCGGGCCTGTTTTTCGCAAACTATCTGCATCTAAATAAAGCCAAACGCGTATGGACCTATGTCGCCGATGTATTTGCCATACTGCTGATTTATCTAAGCCTCTCGGGACTGTTTATGGTCAAAGGCGCCAACGGCTTCGGCCGCCGCGGCTGGGTTTTGGTGATTGCGGGGTTAGTCATTCCGCTGGCGTTCTATTTTCTTTATGTTTAACTAAGGCTATTTATGCAGCCAATGATCGCAACAGGACAGATCGCCTGTGCGGCTTTGCATTCCTGAAGTTCCTTCTCTGACTGCGGCTGGCGGTACACGTAGGCTGAGGCTTCAATGTCATGGCTTCGGAAATTGCTGGGGGCCTCTTTCCAGCAGGCTCCGCAGCTTAGGCAGTCGGCTCCCACAAAGAATTGGGGGAAGTTGACGGGGTTTGCGGTGTTTTCCTTTTCCATAAGATCTCCAACAGGGGGGACGATCTTAGATTACGGAAAGAGCGGTCCTTCGGCGTTGATCCGGATCAAAAAAGAACAGGTTTTTTACAACCTAGGACTCCATCCGCCCCACGAAGGACAGGCGCGGGCATGATCTGAAGGGCCGCGCAGAAGGCCCCAGCGGTATTCCGCTCGTTCATTGGGGTTGTTGGAAATCCATCCTGCAAACAGACGGCGCTTGAATTCGGCCATGTCCATGCTGCGGCTGGAAGAGTAGGTCACCACACAAACAGAGTCTTCCGTGACATTCTGTACAGGCATTTGTCGGGCTTCACTGGCAGCGCTTTGACTGATGTATGGGAAAATCTTGCGCAGCCGGGCCTTCTGATCAGCACTTAAATCACGGCCGTCATTGCGTTGAAGCACTTCCCTGTAAGAGCGCCGTAACAACATCAGATCATCAAAGATCCGTTCGTCCCGACTGGGGGAGGAATAAATATCAAAGGCTTCATAGGACATGCAGCCTGGATACTGACGTTTATAGGAAAGCGCATCGTTAACGTAAGATACACGGTCTTTAAATCCGACACAGACGTTGTCGATCAGCCGCGTGATCATTTGACCGTCCTCTTCGTCGCGCAACTTCAGACGAGATTGCAGGGTCTTGGCCCAGCTTTGCAGTGGAATACGGAATTGTTCTGTGCTGTAGCCGGGGACTTCCCAAATGGGTTTACCAAGGCTGGCAATAGGCCGCCAATAGCGGAATCCCGCCCCGCTGGAAGAACTGTAGTCGCCTTCAAACACCCAGTTTGGATTGGGCCAGGACTTTCGTTCCTGCATTCCAAAACCGGAATGTGACCCGACAACAGAATTGTAAACCAGATAAGGAACACCGATGGGCAGAATTTCTTTGATTGTCCATGAATGGTGATTGACGGGAGTTGTTGTCAGCACGCCTCCAGAGCGCATGGTTTTTCGACCAATAGCCACCGGATAGGTGTCAGAAGGCAGCGAGCGTGTACTGCCGGTTTCATGGATATAAAGCAAAAAACCGCGAACGCGATCAATTTCCCGCAAGCGATCCCAACGGCTCATTTTATTGGAAATCCGTGACGATGAATATGTGGGATCTTTCATGGCAAAGGGAAGACGATGTTCGTAGGCAAAGATAATTCGCATTGAATAAACGGCATCGGCGCAATCCACACGAAGACCATAGTAAGGATTGGATTGCCCGTTGGGAAGCTGCGTGCGGGAAAAGAAGTTCTTATTCCATTCGCTTTTAACCCAGGCAGAGTAGCGGTTTTCCCACTCTTCAGACCACTGGTTGACATCCGTCCAGACAGCGGCGTTGCTTAATGATCCCAGCAGAAGAATTGTGATCTGTATCATCATTCGTGTCATGGCTTCACTCCGTACTATATGAAACCATGATCCAGATAAGCCTCCACATCTTCATTTTTGTTCTTGTTAAGAATCTAAGGCGGGGTCGAGTGTTGCCTTACAAGGGCAAGATCAGGATATTCACCTTGCGGCTGTCGCGACTGATGATTTCCAAAGCATAGTTGCTATTGGCTTTCAGTTTAAAGCGCAGGGATTTGTTCATGGTGCTGCACCCCCGAACCGGTCCCCAGGCGTCGGCTGTCAGGGAAACATTTTTGTCAGCAAGGTCCAGAACATTCATGCGTGGGTAAAAGTCGGAAAGGATATAGTAGTCTCCATCCTTAGAAACTGTGAATTGGACAAAGCCACTTGAGTCCTGGTCCTTCTGCTGAAGATAGACAGAGAAACGGGTTGCTGCCTTTATCATCGGAGCATCTTCCTGCGCCCTTGCAGAATGGACTTCTTCAGGTGGCTTTTGCCAAAGACTGTAAGCATCTGGTGGAACATTTTTTCCAGTACAACCAGTTGGAAGAGTGGTTGTACTGGCACAGCCAAAAGTGAAAAACAAGCTTAAGAAGATGATCAAAAAGCGCAGAGTCATAAATATCCTACTTACCGCGAAGATTTTTGCCATGAACATCACGATAAGATGGGAAGTTCCCCAAAGCTGTGGCCTCATAAACTCCGCGAGCCACCGCACGCGCCAGGCAGTCGGCAGCAACCAAGCCGATACGATTCACCAGATCTGCGCGCTCTTTAATATCCTGACCCCACATGCCGGTGGAGGCAGCAAATACGGTGTCTCCGTCAAACGGGGTATGCACCGGACGGATCGAACGGGCGTAACCGTCCTGAGCCATGATCGCCACACGCTGGGCTTCCGATTTTGTCAGGCGCGCATTGGTGGCCACAACTCCGATGGTGGTGTTTTCCCCCGCCAGACTGTCCAGCGGAGATCCCGTCCAGGCCTCTGCGGCAGAATTAAAATCAATAGAGGATGTTGGCACTGGCTGACCTCCCATTTCGTTGGCCTGCTCAAAGGGCCATGCCCAGAATGAGGACTGGCCCGGCATAATCGGACTGCCGACGCAGTTCACAGCCACAATGGCACCAACTTGCAGTCCGTCTCCGGAAATAGAAGAGGCACTTCCCAAGCCGCCCTTCAATGGACCGGCTTTGGCCCCGTAACCTGCACCGGCACAGCCTAGTTTAAAATCCAAAGACGCTGCATCCAGAGCTTTACGACCCAGTTCTGCGTAAGGGGATTTATCATTCCAGCTTTTGTTGCCTCCATTCAGCAGATCAAAAAGAACCGCACTGGGAACAATCGGGGCGCGGGCCGGGCCAATAGGGAAGCCGATACCACGGGACGCCAGCACATCTGTCACTGCAGAGGAGGCGCCCAGGCCGAAGACCGAGCCCCCACTAAGAACAATGGCGTCAATTCTATCCACCAGACAGCTGGGATTCAGGGCATCAGTGTCACGAGTTCCGGGAGCTCCACCGCGAACATCGACTGCTGCCACAGCCGAAGCATCAAAGAGAAGTACGGAAACGCCACTCCATACTTGGGTGTCTTCTGCTTGGCCGACGCGGATGTTTTCGACGTCAGTGATAAGATTGCGGGGGCCAGGGCGGAAGTTGTATTTCATCTGGGAATCTCCTTGTTGTCGTTGCTTAAAGAAGACCTAATGATATGCAAACGCCCCTGACCCTGCAAGTTCTATAAGGTGGCATAATGCTCCCACCTCGGTTGGTATCAGCCTTGCTAAAGGAAAGCCCCGGGGGGAATTTATGAAAATCCAATTGTTAACAAGTTTGATCTTTTTGTCTCTGTGTAGTCATTCCATTCTGGTGAAGGCCGCAGAACCGTCGCAATCTGAAAAACAACTTCTTGAGGAAGTCGAGCGTCGTCGCATTCGCGCAGGACAGGCTGAAGCCACAGAAAAGGTTGTCGCCGTGGGGATCGACCAAAATGACTGTGTGGAACAAGCCCGCTATCGCGCCAGCCGTATTAGCAGTGCCGTGCTAAGTCGCTGTGACAGTGACGCGCGTGAATTCTACCGCTGCGAAATCGTGGCCCAAAGAATTGTGCAATATCCGACTTACATTTCCTCTGTATCAGGTTTTGGCGACTATAATGAAAACAAAACGACAGAGGAGGCATGTCGCAGTTCAGCTATCCATGAGGCCGAGCGTGATGCCTTGTCGGATTGTTCTGAAAAATACGGAGTAAGCTGTCAGATCACTTCTCGCGGAACAGTGACCAGTCACAGAGCTTATGAACGTCGCAGATACTTTATCATGGGGCCTAAAGAGCTAAGACACGAATGTAAAGCCAATGCCGCCGCAGAGCCTGCTTCTCAATACCGTTATCAGTGTGCTGTGGAAGTTGTTGCCAAGGCCCGTTTGTAAGACGCAGAATAAGAGGCATGACAAAAAGATTCTTTTTAGCTGTGCCGGTGTTTTTAGTTGTTGTGGGTTGCGCTTCATTGAAAGCACCTCTGCGTTCAGATGCCCTTTGGAATATTATCAGTGAAAAATGCCTGCCTCTGGCAAAATCAGGGGATCAGGCGAAAAATCCCTGTATCGAAGTGAATCTGGCCAAGGGCGAGCCCCATGGCTATGTTGTTTTTAAAGACCGGGTGGGAGAGCTGCAATACCTTCTTATGCCCACCGCTAAAATTACCGGCATTGAAAGTGCCGAGCTGCTAAATTCCGATGTCACCAATTACTTTGATCTGGCCTGGAAGGCGCGCAGCTATATGGAAAGAAAGCATGGGTCCGCCATCGCTCCGGAGGCGGTATCTTTGGCCGTTAATTCTCAGTACGGGCGCAGTCAGAATCAACTGCATATTCACGTATCCTGTCCCAAACCGGAAGTACAAGCGCAAATCGCCAAAGATCTGATGCTGTTTCATGCCGGATGGGCTGTGGTGCCCGGTGGAGTTTTGGGACACGAATACTTCGCCAAAAAGATTTCCGTACAGGACTTGGAAAACAAAAATGCTTTCAAGTTGCTGGCAGAGGAAGTTCCCGGCGCCAAAGAGCACATGGGTGAGTTCGGCCTGGCCTTGGTGGCTGTAAAAAATAAAGCGGAGCCTTTAAGTCTGGTTCTGTTGGCAAGTCGGGTGGATCGTACCACGGGCAGCCGGGGGTCCATCGAGGAAATCCAGAATCACGACTGTCCCCAGCTTAAGGTTGCAAACAAGTAAACTGGGGAGTGGGGCCTCACAACGAAGCTGTGTGAGGCCCATGTTTCTGCGTTTTTCGGGAACAGCAAAGTCTTTGGACAGTCTTGGACATTTTATCGTTTTCCCGCGTGGGGTCTTGTAACCCGAGAGAATCTTTAATAGAACTCCTTATCCAATTTTACCAAGGAGCCTATTATGAAAAAGATTGTCGTTGTCGTGTTATGCAGTCTGGGAGTGTCTTTCACCGCCTCCGCTAAGCTGGTGAAAATGACTGATGCTGAAATGGGTGAAGCCACCACAGGACAGATCGTTTATCCGACTTTCAGTGTGGCCCAGGCCACTATCATTTTGGAACTTCTGGCAAACAATGATCAGTCTGTGGCCTTGTTGACTAAAAAAATCAATCAGCGTCTTTTGCAGTTGCAGTTGGAACAGGTCGCTGAAGCGCACATTCAGTATCTTCTTCGTCGTATTAACGCGGTGGAGTTTTCTGATGTGATGTTGCACAATAACCTGCAGATCGTAAATCAAATGATGATCAACAATCATTTCTATGAAAAGCAGGTTCTGGCCGATGCGCAAAGACGCGCGATCATTCAGACCTTTATTTCCGCTGTCGTGAACTCCAACTTGCAGAAAAATCCTTCTGTTGGAAATATTCTTGCGGTTGTTAGTGTCTTAAATCCAAATGCGCTGTTGCAGCAGTATCCGGGCTTAATCACTCCGATTTATAGCTACGGTAAACCCAACACTCCTAATATTGATATCCGTCCCAATAACTAATGACTTGTTTGGCAAAACTTCTTTTATTGCTGGTGGCTGTGGGCTGGACTGTTCCGGCTTTCAGTCAATCAGTTGCACCACGCCCTTTGATTTTGTGGTTGCACGGCTGCACGCAGTCGGCGCAGGAATTCATGGACCTGACGGGCCTTGCGGAAAAACAGCAGTGGATGGGGCTGGATGCGATCATCTATACTCCCGAGCAGTCTGTTCTTAAGAATCCATTGACCTGCTGGAACTGGTTCCTGCCTGCCAATCAAAAGCGCAATCAGGGGAAGCTGAAGGAAATCACAGACCATATTCAAGAACTCGTAAAAAAAGGTCTGGTGGACCCGGAGCAAATCTATGTGGGTGGCTTTTCCGCCGGAGGTGTGCTGGCGGCTCACTTTGCCTATTGTTATCCGGATATTTTTAAAGCCGCCCTAATTCATTCCGGCGCCCCCTACAGAATTTTAAGCCGTTACAGACAGGGCGAAAATGACCTGGGCGAAAAGGCCCTAAAATGCAGTCGCGACATTTCCCACAGGAAATTGCAGGAAATCATCATCGTGCGCGGTGAAAAGGACAAGATATCCACCAGCAGTCATGCCCAGAAGTCTTTGCAGCAGGGACTTTATTTTTTGGATCATTCGGATGACGGTCAGCTGAATTCCTCTTTCACGAAGGTCGCAGATTCTGAAGATTTCATTCGTTGGAAGGCTTCCGGGGGTGCGATGGTTTCTTATATTCGTGTGCCGGGCATGGGGCATGCGTGGAGTGGCGGGGCCGCGGGATACACCTTTGCTTCGCCGAACACCTTCGATGTGACGATTCTTTTTCTCAGTATGATAAAGTCCCGTTCCCGCTAAGCGTTCGCACAGAAGTTCGAGACGCTTTGTCTTAGGACCTCTGTACTTTTTTGAGACAAGGTCTCCCCTGATATTTCACAATGAGTAGAATAATAGTCAGATATCCGGGGGGATGTGTGAAAAAGAATAGGTTGGCGGCTTTGGCCGGGGCGTCCATATTGGTTCTTTCTTTTCAGAACTGTGCACCGCAAAGTTTGCGTTTTGATATGGACTCTGAAACGGCCTATCGAATTGACGGTGAACTTCCCGAAAATGCCAAAGTGTCTGAATTCCAAACGGAAGAATCTGTGGAATACCCATCGACACAGTTGGTTCTGGTGGTCGATAACTCTCAAACAATGAAGCAATCACAGGAAGAACTGGTGGCTCGCATCGACGGCCTGCTGGCCTCTTTGGCCACGAAAAAGGTGACTGTGCAGCTTATGTCCACCTCCAGTTATCTTAACGCCTCTGGCACTTTGATTTATGGAAGTCTGAAGACAGGCAGTGAAGTTTATGTGAACGACATTTCAGAGCTGGCTGCCAATGACACTCAAGCCATTACTAAAACGATTTATGGTGGAAGTCCGCAGTCTATCGTGCTGGACCCCCGCGATTCGGCGTCTGTTCGTCAGTCTCGCGTGAATAGTATCAAACAATCCGTGCTGAATATGGGAACGGCGGGAAGTGATAATGAGTCCGCTCTGTGTTCGATTGTTCAGTGGGCGACAAACAAATATCAGAAACCAGCGACAAACGAAAAGGTGGTCTTCTTCGTTCTGACGGACGAAGACAATTATCAAGGTCGTCACTGTATGAACGATCTGGTTTATAACTATGACCGCACAATGTCTGTCGTTTATAAAAGAGTCAGCATCCCATTTACGTTCACTGGGGTGGGTTATCGTGACGGAGTCAGCACGAACGTCGAAACGCGCACTTTCTACGGTTACAATTATCTGGCAAAAGGACAAAGTGAAGTGGGCCTTGCAGGACAGAACTGTCAGGGCGAGGACTTAAAGCGTGTTCAGGACAGTATGGCTGCACTGGTTGGCAAGACGGCCTCTTATAACGGGGTGAATTTCCATTTTAACGAGGTTCAGCTGACTGAGTGCAAATACACCGAAGTCGCTTCCACATACTATGTCGAGGAAAGCGAAGGTCTGACTGATTATTGTTCTCAGGCCTATCGTGGGCATGCGAATATTATGGCTTATCTTGCTTCCATTTACCCAGGGACTGCGGTGACTCAGGCCTGCAAAATGACGGGTCCAACAGGGGTGCGCCGTGGGATTGTACGCTCGGGGTATTTGCTGGAGGGTGGGACCGATGTTGCCGCGAACTTCCTTAGCGATATTTCCAAGACGGCTCTGCAAGGAAACTACTTTATGGCGGTGGTGGGCAATACCCACGGTCAAAGCTGCGAGCTGAAGACCGGGCAGTCTTATGTGGAAACCTTTGAACGCCTGCAAAGCTCCAGTCCTGGTGTTGTGCAGACCTATTCCTTGTGTCAGGACGACGACGGTTATAAAAAGGCCTTTGATAAAATCGCTTCGTCTGTTTCGTATATCAGCCAGGAGTTTCCTTTGGAGATTCCAGAGGGTATGAAGGTTCGCGACGTGCTGTTAAAGCGTAAGAGCGGTACAGAGCTTGAAAAGGTCCGGGCCGATCAGTACGATGTGGCTGATGGTAAAATCAAATTCAGCCTGAAACTTGCCAAGGGAGACAAACTGACAGTCGTTGTCTTCTAAGGCGCAGAGCGGCGGTCCCCGGAATCTCAACGACAAGGCTGATTTCTCCAGTGACATCGTAAATGGTCGTCAATACCATGAACGGATGATCAGCTTTTCTCAGATGAAGTTCTCGCGGAAAATCTTTGTGGCTCTTTTTGGAACCGGAGCCGGGGCAGCCATCATCATCTGTCTGATTTTAAATAGCACCTTATCGAATTTCCGAATCAGCGAATTTGAGGACTCTTACGTTGACCACATGAACTTGCTGGCCAAGGCTTTGTCGCGGGTCGAAGAGTCTCAGGCACGTATTGCGTCCAATGCTGGTCAGTTTTTGCAGATTCAACACGCCCAAGGACAACTGACGCTTCTTAAAATTCACGACATGACAAGGAACCTTGGCGTGAGTCGTATCACTTTATACGACCGTACCGGCAGTCAGGTCTTAATGACATCGGCGGGAAAGCCGGGATCGTTGTCTGTTGATTTTCCCAATCAGTCTTTTGAGTCCGTTTATCAAAGTGCCTTGGTGCGCGGGGAGGACGGGCAGGTCGGTCAGCATACGATCATGCCCAGTCTGGACAAAAGGAATCTGATCGAAGTGGTGATTTACTTTGATGACGTGACCCAGCTTCTGCGCGAAATGGCAGAACATGACGAGGACAATCTTTCCATCGAGCTTGTAGGTATCAAGGGTGAGTCTTTGGGGCATATTCAAAAACCGGGTTTCGTCAGAGCCTGGGATTTGAGCGAAGGCCTGAAGTGGAAAGAGGGCGTTCACTGGTTTGACGATAAAATGGTTGTGATGACTTCGGTCAAAAACGACAACCTAAGACATTATCGCCTGTTGACCACAGTGTCCGCCAGAGCCCTGAATGCAGAGCTGCACAAAATGCAAATCACGTTGCTGATTCTGGCGGCGGTGCTGATTGTTCTTTCCGGCTGGCTGTCGGCGATACTGACAAAAACCCTGCTTCGCAAGGTGGAAGCCATTCGAGGGTTGCTGAATCAGATCTCGGTAACTCAAGACTATTCCCATCGTGTGGATGTGACTGCCAATTCTCAGGATGAACTCAATGACTTGGGTCAGAATCTGAACAACATGCTGGCAACCTTGCAGTCGCATCAGGCGCGTTTGATCGAAAGTGAGCGGGACAAGGCACGCACGCAAGTGGCGGCGCAGGTGGCGCACGACATTCGCAGCCCTTTGATGAGCATGAACATGGCACTGGCACAGATTGAAACCTCTCAGCAGGAACCATTGGCGATTCTGAAAAGTGCCATCGCCAGAGTGGCGGGAATTGTGCAAAAGCTGTCGGCATCAACTGTCAAAGCTGATGAAGAACCTGCGACAGAAGCCCCCAAGTTGACCTTGATGGAGCCTTTGATTTTAAGTGTTTATAACGAACACCGCGTGCGCAAGCTGGATAGTCAAAAAATTTCTTATCAGGGAATTTCCATGACTCCGCATCTGTGGAGTGTTGTGCAGGTCATTGAACTGCAAACGGCATTTTCAAATATGATCAATAATGCCTTTGAGGCCGGAGCGACCGAGGTGTCTTTACTTCTGACCGAGGCGCCAAAAAAATGGACACTGGAAATTAAGGATAACGGTCAGGGGATTCCTACCGAGATCATCGAGCGCATTTTTGAACGCAGTTTTACCTCTGGCAAAAAAACCGGAACTGGGTTGGGCTTGTTTCAAGCTAAAGCCGCCGTGGAATGGTGTGGTGGTTCTTTGACGGTTCAGAGTATTCCCGGTCAGGGAACAAGCTTTATTGTCGAAATTCCCCGTGAGAAACCCCCAGCCTGGCTGTGTACTTCGCTGGAGCTGGCGCAGGGGCAGACCATTGCCTTTGTGGATGATGATCTGAATATTCTGAAAACCTGGCAGGAAAAGTCCCAGGCTTTGGGGCTGAGTGGGGCTGTGTTCTTTGACTCGGTCAAAAAGTTTGAAATGTACAGACAGCAGAACCCATGGTCTGAAGAGGCCATTCTGGTGATTGACCAGAATCTGGGGGACAGCAAAAAAGGTCTGGATGTAATTCGTGAAATGGCCTTGGAGCAAAGGGCTATTCTGTGTACGACAGATTTTGATGAAAAGTGGATTCAAGATCAGGTTCGCCAGAACAAGGCGCGTCTGATTCCCAAGCTTTTGGTTTCTCCGTTTGAATTAAAGATAAGGAATTCATAATGCGTATTCTTATTGTTGATGACGAAACACTGGTGCGTAAAACAATGCAGTCTCAGATTCCGGAGCCCCACAAGGTTCTTTTGGCGGATTCCATGGAAGAGGCTCTGGAGGTTCTGGATCGTGAACTGGTCGATCTGGTTTTTACGGATCTGTCTTTGGATGAATCCTCCGACCGTCAGGGGTTGCAGTTGATTCAGGAAATTTCCAAAAATTATCCTACCACGGTTGTTGTGGCGATGACAGGGCATGATGAGGCTCATTTGGTCGAAGCCTGCATGAAAGCCGGGGCAGTGGACTATCTGCTAAAGCCTTTTGATGCCAAAACTTTGACTCAGGTGTTGCGTAAGGCGCCGGTTCTGCATCGTCTTTTGCGTCGTAATCAGACTTTGAAACATCAAGCGGGTTCGCGTTTGGTGAAGCACATCAATCTTTATACGAAATCCCCGGCATTCAAAGCGGTTCTGGAAACGGCCAAAAAGATCCGTGGATCAGGTCAGTCAGTTCTGATTCGCGGGGAAAGTGGTTCGGGTAAAGAAATCATGGCCCAGTATCTATGGAGCCTGGAAAACGACAACTCTCGTCCATTTATTGCCGTAAACTGCGGGGCGATCCCGGGCCACTTGGCGGAATCCGAACTGTTCGGTCATAAAAAAGGTGCTTTCACCGGTGCCACGGAAACCCGCGCTGGAAAGTTTGAAAGTGCTGACGGAGGCGACATATTCCTGGATGAGCTTGCGACTTTAAGCATGGATCTTCAAGTAAAGCTTCTGCGTGTATTAAGCAGTGGCGACATCTATCCGGTCGGTCAGGACGTGGGCAGAAAAGTAAATTGCAGAACCATTGCGGCCACCAACGAAAATCTGGAAGAGCTGATCAAGGAAAAGAAATTCAGAGAAGACCTGTTCTTTAGAATTAAAAACTTCACTGTCACACTGCCACCACTGCGTGAACGTAAAGAGGACATTCTGGATCTGGCGCAAGAATTCCTTAGAAACGGTAACTATCGCGACAAACATCTAAGCCCGGAAGCTGAAAATTTGCTGCTGACTTATTCATGGCCGGGAAATATTCGTGAATTGAAATCCGCGATTGAAGTGGCCTGTGTGCTGGTGGATGGCAGTGAAATCAAACCATCAGACTTGACGCCGCATCTGGTACAGTCTGCTCCGGTTTATGAAGAGATCATCAAAAGCACATCTGTCGCAGAAATAGATGAAAAGGCCCTGGAGGGCCGGTACAGTCATGTCGTTTCTGAATTTGAACTGAAGCTGATTGAGTTTGCCTTAAAGAAAAAAGGCTCTGAATCTGCGGCAGCCAAATATCTGGGCGTTCCGCGCAGCACCTTGGGTGATATTCGCCGTCGTTTGCAGGGTCTTAAGAAGTAAACCACGGGCTGCCGGGCTCTCGGCAGCTTTCCGAAAACCCGGCAGGACTCCCTGCCGGAATCCCGGCAACGAGTGCCTCAACTCGAAATGAAGCGATTTCTACAGAAAAAATCAGTGGCACCAACAGTGCTTTAGTGTCTGGCATCAGATCAACAACGACGTTGAATCTGCAACCGCCAGGGACGGCGTAACGTAAGGAGTTCGTTATGAAAGCACAATATCAAACATTCGTTAACAAAGCTGAAGAAACATTCTCTAACATCTTGGCCTTGAATGGTCTTTGCGATCGCGACACAGCCTTGCATCTGCAAGCTGTAGTGCAGGAATTCTATCCGCAGACTTTCGGTCTGAGTGCTTTGGATCTGCACTCTGGACGTGGCGTGGGTGCCATGGCTCTGGCAGAGATGGGCTTTAACGTGGCTGCTTATGATATGTACAGAAACTCCATTTCCATTCTGCAAAGAATTGCCTTGCAACAGGATCTGAATATCTCATTCGGAATGGGCGGGGCCTTTCAAGCCGAAGCTTTGGATCAAAAATTCGATTTGATCCACGACGGGGACTGCCTGAACACCATGATCAATGAAATGGATCAGATGCAGTATCTGATTAGTTTGCGCAATATCCTGAATATGGCTGGAAAACTTGTGATCACCGTGAAAGTGCAAAGTAAAACCTATGTTCCGGAAGAGGGATTTGAATCTGTGCGCATGGATGAAAATCACATCCTGTGGAGACAAACCCCAGAATGTGATATTCCGGGCGTGAACGAACATGAAAGCAAATTCTGGACTGCCCACAAGTGGGTTCCGCCAGTGGATGTGGTTCTTAAAAAAGTGCAGGCTTTGGGGTTCCAAATCCTGTCCGAGGATCTGGAAATGGTTCCCGGTAATAATCCGGCGGTCTTGCGCCTGACTCTGACTCCACAGCTGGCAGTTGGTGAGGCTAAAGGGGCGTAAGTGATAGTCTGGAAAGAAAGGTGCTCTGAGTGAGCACCTTTTTTGTTTCAGAATGAGAATATGACGCGGATAAAATTATTAACTCCTTAACAAGGCCGGGGTGGAAGCCGATGAGTGATCCATGAAGTTTCGTGAACGTTCGCTCATACTTCTGACTCTGTCGTGTTTCCTTAGGGGATGCACCATGTATCTTTTCGCCGATTACGCCAATAATCGCATTCTGTTGCTTAAATAGCATCCCCGGCCCGGCGCGTGGGGGTTGACCCTTTAAAAATTGAGAATAGACTTCAGAGCAGGATAAAGAGGTATTTATGCTGTTCACAGATGAAGTCTATAAAAACCGTCAAGCCAAAGTGGCCACTGCCTGGAAAGATCTTCTGGGGTCTGCGGATTTAATTTTGGTTCACAGTGGTGAATCCGTCCAGAAACCCGGTGGGCTGGATCAAACCTATGATTTCCTGCCGCATCCGTCGTACTTCTGGTTGTCAGGGCACCGTCGTGCAGAGGGCGTAATGGCCTACTCTTTGACAGAAGGCTGGATTGAATACCAAAGACCTTTAAGCCCCGTGGACATCGTCTGGGAAGGTGCCGAAGGGAACTTCGTGTGCGAACATTCCCTGGAAGATTTGAAAAAAAAGATTTCCGGTGGCACTTACAAGCGCATTCTTCATTTGGGGCAAATCACAACGGGCACGGCCACAGACGAAATCACCCGGGAGCTTGCCATTCGTCTGGATCAAGTGCGCCGTCGCAAGGGGCCGGAAGAGGTTCGTCTGATTCGCCAGATTGCTGAAATGGCTAATGCCGGTTATACGGCTTTAAAAAAGGCCATCCGCCCGGGAGTCTCAGAACGCGAATTGCAACTTCATTATGAAAATGCGGTGTTGATGGCTGGTGCTGACAAAATGCCTTATGGTTCAATCGTCGGCAGCGGTGAAAATGCGGCGATTCTGCATGCAGTTCCCACTGCCAAAAAAGTGACATCAGGCGAATTAATTCTGGTCGATGCAGGGGCTGACGTAGAGGACTACTGCGTCGATATCACGCGTATGTTCACCGTGGATGAAAAGTTCACGTCCCAACAACAGGAAGTCTATGATCTGGTTCATCAGGCGCACAAAGAAGCCGTGAAAATGTGCCGTCCGGGCACAGAGTGGCGCGACGTGCATATGAAATCCGCACGCGTGATTGCAGAAGGCCTGAAACAATGGGGCCTGTGGAAAAGCTCGGTGGATGCAGTTTTGGAGTCCGGGGCGATTTCTGTGTTCTATCCTCACGGTGTGGGGCATTTGGTGGGCTTAAAGGTGCGTGACACCGGAAATCCGGAAAATACAAATCCAAAAAGATACTATGGATCTCGCTTGCGTGTGGATCTAGCCTTGGAAAAAGACTATCTGATCACTGTAGAGCCGGGGTGCTATTTCGCCCGTGCCTTTATCGAAGATCAGGCGATCCGTGAAAACTACAAAGATCATATCAACTGGTCCGAGGCGGAAAAGTGGAAGACCTTTGGGGGGGTACGCATCGAGGATGACATCCTGATCACCGATGGCGACGCCGAAAGTCTGACCGACTGCGTGCCGAAGTAATGCCAATTGAGGCCAGGCCCTGTCTTTATTTCATGGCAGGTCTTTAAGAAATGGGCTCAGCTCTTATCTGTTCGTATCTGAGCCCGGGCACAATTCGTGGACCTATGCCCTTGTTACATTCAACAAGGGACAGGAATATGTATAAAAAGTGGACAGATAAGCTTATTTCATACTTCGTACTTCTTTCTTTCGCAGGTGCGATGGCACCGATGACGGCTCATGCCGCTTCAGACCTGGATGCTCTTTATGATTCTCAGGCCGAAGTGGAAAGCATTGAAGCCAATCTGGATGAAGCCAAAGGCGGATTCAATCAAAGCAAAGAAGAGCTGCAAACAGCCCGTACCGATCTAAAGGCCACTACTCGCAAGAACAAAGAAACGGCGGCGCGCACCAGTCGTGAAATTCAGCGTCTGCAAAATGAGCAGGCCAAAAATGCCAAAGAAACAGGTGTTCTTACCGGCAAGATCGAAGTCTTGAATAAAGAAATCAAAAAGAACGAGCAGGAAGAAACCCGCGTTCGCACGAAGGCCGAAGCCGTGGCGGCGAAACTGGACAACACTCGTAATAATTATGAAAACTCTGTAGAACAACGCCGTAAAACTTTGCAGTCTTTGAAGCAGACAAATGCGGATTTGGCTAATTTGCAGGTGGAATTAAAGGACTTGCAACAAAAGCACAAGGCGGCGAAAGCGGCAGAACAATCCAGTGCCCGCTCCTTGAAGTCGGCTCAGGCAAGTCTTGATAAGTTTGAAGCCTCTGCCCGTAAAGAAGCCCGTCGTTTGGATGATATGACCAAATCTGCCCTGGCGCAGGCTGAAAAGAACAACCACAAAGCTGATGTGTTGATGGAAAAGAAAAAGCTGATGGAAGAAGCTTTGGAAAAGAAACGTCAGCGTCTTAGCGAAGCCAAGGAAAAGCAAAAGAAGGCTTTGGCTCGCGTCAGTTCCAACTAATTTTTTTGATTCCGTCATCCTGTGAAAAGGGGCTCCTGGCAGCCCCTTTTTTTATTTGTCTCAATTCAGGATTTTATGAAGTGCCAAAGCCATTGGCTTTCTCGTCCCCTTCACGAGGGGATGAATGATCCCGGGCGGTCGCCGGATCAGGACTGGCTGGCGTTGCTGGAGGCGGCGTAATGCTCAGCTTTGGTTGGGTCAGAATCGTGGCAATCACTAAAACTAAAATAATCAGAATCACATATCTGGTACGCATACGGTCGCCCCTTCGGAATATGGATTTGGGTATTGCAAAGCCGTGCCGTGGCTCGTCTGCATTTTATCCACCGCAGGGCTCGCCAAAGATTAGACAGCGTTTAGGCGCTGGACAAAGCCCGGTAAGTGTTCGAATCAACATCGAAAACACTGTCCCCCTGAGATGAAATTGTACAATCCCCATGCTCTTTCAGCAGATTATGGAAGATCACTGTAAAGTCCTTGGACGCGGCGTGAAATAGCAAAAGAATTCAGGACAGACCCGCGGTTCTTGAATATGCTTTTTGCCATCAGAAGGGGACACTATGAAAAAACTCGTATTTTCATCGCTGTTGGTGGCATTGGCGATGCCAGCATTCGCAGGAACTTTGCCTGAATATGCCGCGCCAGAGCTTTTGGTGCGTGTTCACTTTATGGACACTTACAATCTTCCACCTTTGACATATCTTAGTAACACATCGCCTGCGATTAATAACCACGGTGATGTGGCCATCAAGCTGATGGCGGTGGATGGTATGCCCAACCAGGCCATCTGGTTTAAGCCCCACAACACCCCGGGAGAAGTGATTTATATCGCTCCCGACGATCACTACGTCACCGATCCGACAGTGAACGATCGTGGACAAGTGACCTTCAGTCCGTTCAATGATTTTGAAAGTCTGGGTATTTTGGCTTACGACAGCCACACTAAAAACACCGAAATGAAAGTGTCCGGTCCGGAAAACAAGATTGCTTATGCAGGCTATGCACAGACTCTGAATGACGGGACGGTGATCTTCCGTAATTTCGCAAAAGATTTTGATCGCAGTTTTGTCGAATACAAGGATTCCTACGTCACTATTGCCCGTGAAGGGGAAAGACGTTTTGAAACTCCGGCGGCTTATCTGTTCCGTCCGGCAGTGAACGATAAAAAACAGTGGGCCTTTAAAGTGCGTCTGGGCGAACGCGGTGAAATCAGTGATGCCCAGTCAGATCAGATTCTGCTGTTGCAAAGAAAAAACAACGGGGAATACCAAAAAACCCTTATTGCTCAGGATCGCAAAGGTGACCCCAACTCCAACTACATCGGTTTTGGCAACACGTTGGCTTTGTCCCAAAACGGCATGGTTGTTTTTGTGGGGCATCTTCCGGACAAGCGCAAATCTTTGGTTTTGTATAAAGACGGCGAACTACAATCTTTGGTCACCGAGGGGCTGGATGATATTTCCGAGCTGGAGCTGTTCACGCCGCGCCTGAATTCCTCGGGCATGGTCGCTTTCAGAGCTAAAAATTCCAAGGGCCTGCGTGGTCTTTATGTCGCCAATGAATTTGCAGTGAAGCGCCTGTTGGGCGAAGGTGACAGCATCATGACTGACAAGGGCTTTGGATACATTCTGTTGCAGAAGGATTTCCCGGGCTTTGCAGGGGACATTGATTTCAATGAAAAGGGAGAGCTGGCTTTTGCCTGCGTCCTGGCTTCGCCGGATAATAAAATCATTGGTGATGCGATCTACAAACTGTCGCCGAAATAGTTGTGTGAAAAAGGACCCGGAAGGGTCCTTTTTTTATCGTGCGCATTCATTCAGCAGCTTTTCACAGCGGTCGATAATCGTGGCCCGAATTTTATCCCGATGCTCTATAAATTCCGGAAGCTTTGTGGTTTGCACGATCTTGTAAAGACTGATCGTGCGGACCAGATCAACCAAGCGTTGCTTCTGGGGCCCCTTGGACAGGGGATACTTCGGGATGTCCGTATTGTCTGAAACGGCACGCAGAACCGCCTCGGTCCAGTCGATTTCAGTCTGGGTCAGATAGATTGTGGGAACAAAGCCGCTTTTTTGCAGGGCCTTTTCTTCATTTTTAATTTGTGTTTGCAACCAGCGCAGTTCGCTGACGATTTTATCCAGCTCGGCATCATATTTTTTGCCGAACAATCCAAACACCGTTTTCTTCCAGGCGGCACAGAAGTCCTCGAACTCGATATTCTCGGCCTTTTCAAAGAAGGGCGGATGCGTGATGTAGTGCAAAGTTTTTGTCAGCACATCCATTGAAATCACCGCGCTGTCTGTTTTATATCCCACGCGCATCAGGTTGTGAGCCCAGTTGGCCAACCCGGCGACAGAACGTGAACTGACACTGGCCGTGCGGAAATTTAAATGGAAACCGGCAAAGACCGAGCTGTGCATCGGACGGTCCAGCAAACGATCCAGTTCACTTTTGCGGCGATCATGTTTGGGAAGGGCAAAGAAATGATCCAGATGTTCGGAAAATTTCTCAAAGCTTTCGGACCATAAGTTTTCCTGCTGGCAGGTTTTGTACAACTGAAAGGCTTTGGCCTGACTGGGTTCGGCTTCGTCCAGCAGGGCGTTGATTTTTTCTTCAATCAATCTTGGAAAGTTCTGCCAAAGCTCTTTGATCATAGACCTAAGTTTAGCACGAAGTTTTTCCAGAAGTGGGAATCTGTTTTTTTGTCGAAGTTTTTGACGATTTCCTAATTGCGCACGCGGGTCAGAATCTCATTCAGCAGGTTCATGTCCACGGGCTTGCTTAGATAGCCGTCAAAGCCATTGGCCAGACAGCGAGTCTGCCCCTCGACACTGGCTTGCGCGGTCAGTGCCACAATAGGCTGACGGTATCCTTGTTCACGCAGCTGCGAAGTCGCTTTGTATCCATCCATCACTGGCATCTTAATATCCATCAGGATCACATCGTAGGGGCGAGCCAAGGCCTTGCTGACGGCCTCTTGTCCATTCTCGGCTGTTTCCACCACTGCATCCTGGCGTTTCAGATAACGAGTCATCAGGGCACGCAGGTCTTCGGAATCATCGACCACCAGAACATGGCGGTCCTTTAAAAAGCCTGTTTCCCTGGCAAGTTTAATTCGCTCTTGCATTTGCATTTTTGTCGGTCCCGGAGATATCAGCTTTAGATTCTGAATCTTCCCCAGCTTCAAAGAAAATTCAAACGTACTGCCTTGTCCCGGGGCTGAGTGCAGCAGGCGCAGTTCTCCGCCCATCATTTTGGCAAGACGTTCTGAAAGAGCCAGCCCCAAACCTGAACCCTGAAGCCGTTGCACTTCCGCGCTTTCTCCGCGCACGAAGGGTTGGAACAGATTTCTTTGGGTGGCCTCGTCCATGCCCATGCCGGTGTCAGACACTGTGATGGACAGGGTGCCTTCCATTTCAATATTGGTGGAAAAGGCCACACGCACGGTGATAGTGCCCTCGCGGGTGAACTTCACGGCATTGGAAAGCAGATTGATCAGCACCTGACGAAAACGCACGGAATCCGATAGAATGGTTTCGGGAATTTGCGTGTCATAGGAAATTTCCAGATGATGCTTTTCCTCTTCCAGTGCAGAGCGGATAACAGACAGGGAGTCTTCCAGTTCGTGCATGGGATTCATCGGGGCTTTTTGGATATATAAACGCTTGGTTTCGATTTTGGAAAGATCCAGCAGGTCATTCACCAAAGACGCCATAAAGTTACCCTGACGATAAATCGACTGCACGTCCCGGCGACTTTGTTCATCCAGCGAATTGTTGCGCAGCAGAGTTTCTGCAAACCCCACAATCGCGGCCAAAGGTGTGCGTATTTCATGGCTGGCATTAGCCAGCAAAATGGATTTGGCGTTGTTGGCGGCTTCGTGCAGATCGCGGTCCCGGCGCAGATTTTCTTCGTTGCGTTTTGTGGTGATATCCCAGGCGATTCCGGTGGCACGATAAGGTTCGTTTTCTGAATTGCGATAGAATTTTCCGCGCAGGGCAATGTGACGGTCCTGATCATTGGCGTCTTTGATCAGGGCTTCAGAATCCAGATCCGTGGTGGTGCTTAAGGATTCTTCAAGGATGGTTTTTAGCTGGCTGGTGCCCTCGGGGAACAGGGCCGAGTTTCCTTCGCAGTGAACAGTGTCATTGGGAATATCCCAGTCCCAGCTTAGGGCATCTGAAGAGGCCATTGACATGCGCAGATGTTCTTCATTTTTTTGCAGTTTTGAATCCAGAGTCAGCAATTGAATCAGGGCGATGTGCAGGTTTTTTCCGATGACCACCATTAAAAAGCAATAAACCGAAATCAGCCCGCCGACGGGAATGTGATAGGGCAGATCGGAAAATAAATAACCCAGTCCCCAGAACGCCATCGCAGGAATCACCACACAAGCCATGGCAATGCGCGAGGATACATAGGTGATCATCGCCCCGGCAGACATCGAGCACACCAGCAGGGCGGTGATAATCTGTTGAGCGGTGTCGCCATAAGGTGCCAGCCAGCCAATGGTTCCCCAGCACAGACCGGAAATGCCCAGCAGAACATACATGGCATAAAGCCAGAAACGAGTCTGATGAATGTATGTCAAAGAGGTTTTGATTTTATTCCAGCGGCGTAAAAAGACCAGACGGACAGTGGCGGAGGAAAGTAAAACCACAGTCCAGCCAATTAGATAGGCATGAGCAATATTGTCCCAGGCGATGTAAACGTAAACCGAAGCATTGGCAAGAATCGCCACAATACCAGTGACGTTTTGCTGGTAAACCAGATCGACTTTGCGGATAGCAAGGTCCAAAGATTCCTGATTGGTTTTGTTCGGAGAATGAGTCTTTAGATCCGTCTTTGCCATTTAATGCGATAGTACAATTTTGTCCCTATGAATTCAAATTGCATCCGATCCATGTTGGAAGAGGTGATGAATTCGTTCCCATTTTTCACAAGGCGGGGCCTGAATGGAAATTTTTTCCCCGCTCCATGGATGTTGCAACTCAATGGCTGTGGCCTTCAGACAAAGTCCCTGAATTTGCAGGGTGTCGCGGAAGAAACGATTGTGATGGGAGTCCCCGTGTTCAATGTCACCCAAAAGTGGATGCGCAATGCGGTCAAAATGCCGGCGGATTTGATGCCAGCGGCCCGTAATGGGATGGACTTGCACCAATGAATAGCGCGAGGTCGGATACTTTTTGCCGACGGGATAAGGAAGCTCAATTTGTGCCAGTGTCTTGTACTGGGTTTGAGCTTCAACAGTGATACGCCCTTCGTCAGCCTCCAAAGGCAGATCAATCAGTCCTTCCGGTTCAACGTACCCACGCACAACGGCCTGATAAGTT
This sequence comes from Bdellovibrio bacteriovorus, assembly GCF_025558485.1. Classification (GTDB taxonomy): domain Bacteria; phylum Bdellovibrionota; class Bdellovibrionia; order Bdellovibrionales; family Bdellovibrionaceae; genus Bdellovibrio; species Bdellovibrio bacteriovorus_G. The sequence continues at coordinate 2,596,160 of NZ_CP102930.1, read as the reverse complement.
TTGTGCATCTGGCGTTCTGCAAAAAGGCGATTCAGTTCGCGGGCTTTGTCCCGGGACATTGCAAAAAGCAAAACACCACTGGTCGGAGCATCCAGACGGTGCACAGGAATGACATCTTTTTTCATCGTTCGGCGCAGATGATAAAGACAGATCTTTTCCTTCGGGACGGGATAGGGGGACAGTTCCGGAGGATGAACGAAAAAGCCCGCAGGTTTGTCGATCGCAAAAAAATGTTCGTCCTGATAAAGCAGGCGGAAGGGGAGTTCCATAGGCGCGTAGATTAGGCGTTTTGCAGTGTGAAAGCGAGAAAAATGTGGCGTAAAGAGGACACCTTTGCTTCAATAGCTCCATGAAAATGATGGGCCATCGCGGGGCACGGGATCGTGCGCCGGAAAATACGCTACGTTCCTTTGAATTTGCCTTGCAGTCCGGGGTTAAAGCAGTCGAGTTTGATATTCACGAAACTCTGGATGGGATGTGGGTGGTTCATCATGACGACACCTTAAATCGCACGACCACGTCAGAAGGCAAAGTGGCCTTTAAAACCTGGACAGAGCTTTCTGAAGTGCGTACCAAAGAAGGGGACCCCTTGCCACGTTTGGAAGAGGTCTTGAAGTTATTTTCCACCAGCTCCATGGAGCTGCAAATTGAACTTAAGTCCTTTGGGAACTACGCTCAGTTGGGCGATCTTTTACGCCAGTTCGGAACGACTGAAAACATCACGGTGATTTCTTTTAATCATCGCTGGCTGTTGGATTTTAAAAATAAAAATCCGCAGATTAAAACCACCTGTTTGTTGTTTGGACTGCCGACCAACCCGGTGGAGATTGTGCAAGCGGCCAAGGCGAATGGATTGTCCTTAAGTGTGAATTGGATTGATTCGCAGCTTGTCAAAGAATGCCATGCGGCGGGACTGAGCGTGACGGCTTGGAATGCAAATGATGTCGAAGTCTTTGGGAAGATGAAGGAAATAGGCGTGGACTATCTGGGGACAGACGTTCCCTTTACGGCTCTGCACTGGAATTAGAGCTTCCTTCCAATTAGAACATGTGCTCTAGTTGCAGTCATAAAAATGGAGTTTTTTATGACGAAGAAGAGAGTCGCCAAAGCCAAGTCACCACGCACGCAAGCTATTCATGGCGAGTTCCTGTCCAAATCCTGGGAGTTTTCTCACCATCTGATTCCGCCGATGACGGCTTCCACGACGTTCCGTCTGGAATCGTTGCAAAGGGGAGCTGAGGGCTTTAGCACTTTCGGGGCTCCGTCTGATAAAGAAAAGCCGATCTGGATTTACGACCGTTTGGAAGAACCCACAACTAAAATGCTGGAAGACCAACTGGCCCTTTTGGAAAAGGGCGAATGCGCTGTCACCTTTGGCAGCGGGATGGGGGCCATTGCTTCCACGTTGATGTCGTTGCTGACCAGTGGTCAGAAAGTTGTCGCTCATAAAACTTTGTACGGATGCACTTACAGCTTGCTGACGAACTGGTTGCCTCGTTTGGGAATCCGCCATGCCATGATGGATGTCAATGATCTGAAGGATCTGGAAGCCGAGCTGGCTGATCCGACCACACGAGTGGTGTACTTTGAAACCGTGTCAAATCCGATTCTGGAAATCGCTGATCTGGAAAAAATCACGGCTCTGGTCAAGACGGCTAATAAAAAACGTTCCAAAGAAGAGCGTATCTACACCGTCGTGGACAATACTTTTGCAACGCCGTGGGCATTGCGCCCGATAGAGTGGGGCGTTGATTTCGTTATTCAAAGTTTGACGAAAAATATTTCGGGCTTTGGCACTGAAATGGGTGGCGCAGTGATTGCCCCGAAATCCCATGAAAGCATGTTGCGTGTGGCCCGTAAGGATTTTGGTGCGATCATTCATCCGTATTCGGCCTGGCATATTCTGGTTTACGGGATTTCCACGCAGGCCATTCGCTTTGAACAACAGCAGGACTCAGCCATTGCCGTGGCAAAGTTCCTGGAAAGCCATCCGAAAGTTGAAAGCGTCACGTATCCGGGGTTAAAAAGTCACCAACAGCACAAGCTGGCCAAAAAGTACCTGAAATCCCCGGAAGGTAAGTTTGCTCCGGGCACGATGATTTCCTTCAAGCTGAAAGGTGACATGAAAAAGTGTCAGAAATTTGTCGATGATATTGCGACAAATTCCTATGCCATCACTTTGGCGGTGAGTTTGGGACTGACGAAAACTCTGATCGAGGTTCCGGGCTTTATGACCCATTCCGCAATTCCCGATGACAAGCGTGATCACAGTGGTATTGACCCGCGAGCGATCCGCCTGAGCATCGGCCTTGAAAATGTGGTGGACATTATTGGGGATCTGTCCGAGGCGTTAAAGAAGGTCTAAGACTGTCCTCTTGAAGTTTCTACTGTCCATTTTTTTGACAGTGAACTATCCGTAGGGGGCTGGCGGATCTTGCGGTATTCTTCCCGGAATATTTCTTTCGGGAGGAGCCCTTTTGAAGTCCGGCAAACTCATACTGACATTCTTGTGCCTGTTGCTGGCGGCGTGCTCCTCTAAAAACGAATCTTCGCTGGCAGCCTTTCCCCAGGCCATTGTTGGTGGGGAGGAGTCCGGTCCGGGCGATGCTGTCACCCAATCCACAGTCTCTTTGATTGCCAATATTGCCGGTGTGCCGGTGTCGGTGTGCAGCGGTGTTTTGATTTCTTCCAATCTGGTTTTAACCGCTGCTCACTGTGTGGTGAATTTTGATCAGTTGCCGTTGACGGTTTATTTCGGGGTAAAGTTGCCAGCGACTTTTGCAGATCCCGGTTTCGTGGCTGTCAGCGAGGCCACCTTTCACAAACAATACACCCGAGTCAAAGATGCCTGGGGTCGCTATGTCACAAGCCTGAACGATGTGGGTCTGCTGAAGTTAACTGGCGCACTGCCGGACGAAGCCCAGCCTGTGGGTATTTTAGATCCGGACACCAAGCTGCCAGCGCAGACTTCGCTCCTGTTGGCCGGCTATGGCATTGTGAATGAAATTGGTGAGGTGCAGGCGGCGACAGGTTTGAATAAAGTACGTGTGCCTGTGGTGAAAGTGGAAGGCTCTATTCTGGTGGCTGATCATCGAGCGGGGCTGGGGGCTTGCCGTGGGGATTCCGGTGGTCCTGCATTTTTAGAAAGTTCCACAGGGCTGGTTCTTGCGGCCATCACCCGCGGTTCCCATGAAGCGGCCCTGGACTGCCGCAGTTTCGGTGAATACACCAGTGTCTCTTATCACAAAGAAATGATTCTTGATCAGGCTCAACTGATGCAGGCAGAGGCGCCGAAGTTTATAGCTGTGCCTGAGCTAAACTAGAAATTTGTCTGTGCTGACAAGGTCAGCAATCGCTCCATTCCCGGATACAGATAAATATGGCCGTACTGTGTGGGTGATTCTTTCCAGTATTTTTGATTCAGCACATTTTCCACGGCCAGTCGAAGCTCTGTGCCTTTATCCATCGGACCGAAACGATAAGTGCCCCCCACATCCCAGCGTGTCCAGGCATCAAGCATGATGGAATTATCCACAACCACGGCGCGTTCACCTTCATAAGATGCTCGTGCATCAAGGCTTAAACCCGGCACGGAGGAAAGATAATAGACTCCGCGAAGGCGCACCGTGTGTTCCGGAAGATTTACCGGACGTTTGCCGTTGATCGTGGGATTTAGCGCGCTGTCCGTCCGTGCAGCCTGTAGCCACATTCCTGAAACGGTGAGCTCTGTTTGCGACCATTTTTTTTCTAAATCCAGTTCAAGTCCCTGATGCACAGCTTTGCCATCAATTTGGAAATCGGGGCGTGCATCTTCGACAACGGGGCGACTGATGTGGAAGGCTGCCAGTCCCCAGCTCCATGTTTCGCTGCTTTGGCGCAAGCCCAGTTCAAACTGTCTGCTGATCACATCCGGCACAAACTGTCCGGGGGAGGAATACCCGCTGCGATTGGGAGTGACGTAAGTTTCAACCCCTTCGCCATAGCTGATATAGGTCAATAAATCTTCAGAGATTTGATAAGACAAAGCCACCCAGGGCAGAACAAAATTTTCCCGGAAGCTGGTGGCGCGGGAACCATCAGTGCGAACACTGCTGCGTTCGATATCAGTCACCCGCACGCCCAGCCAGCCTTTCCACGCACCAAAAGAAGCCGCATCATGGAAAAAGAACTCGGAAACGGCAGAATCACGATCGGTGTTTTCATCGTTGAGTGTTCCGTTCCCCGGCAATTGCACACGGCCATTGATGTTGCCGGTGCCGACAAAGTTATAGGCCTGTCGTTGATAGTCTTCCTGCATTTTTGCGCCAATATAGCCGGCATTTAATTGATGCAGTATCTGTCCTGTTTGCGTTTGCAACTGCAAGGCGGTTTTGACTGATTGGGTGTTGCGACGCTCGTTATCGCTGCGGAAATCATACATATCAAAACTGCCATCAGAACAATAGCGATCATAATTATTTTCAGCCGAACAGCCATAGGGGTAGGCCAGGCGGTCATCGGTTTTTAAATTCTGAATTCCCGCCGTGGTGGTCCATATCAGATAAGGATTTAATTTCTGTGTCCAGCGCAGGGTCGCGGTCAGAGCTGCAAATACCACAGGTTCGGACCAGGATTGGTTATTCAGATTCACACGGGGATTTTGAACGGAAGGCAGTGTGTTTCCCAAAAGACTGAAGGCCGCTTGCGTGGGCTGGGATTTGCGGGACCATTCAATATCAGATTCCAGCAGGGAATTTTCCGGGGCTCGCCAGTCATGGGCAAGACTGATAACAGACCTATGGCCGCTGGAACTATCAATCGGCGGACGAAGATTTTCGTGGGCGACGTTCAGACGATAGCCAAACTGTTCGGCTCCGCTGACCCGGCCCCCAGTGTCAGCCCCCAGCAGCCAGTTTCCTTCAGAGCTGATTTCTGTATTGAACACTAAAAGCGGCTTGTCGGTCGGGCGTTTTACCACGAAGTTGACCATGCCGCCCGGGGACGCAGATCCGGCTTGAATTCCACTTAGTCCTTTAAGCACTTCGATACGATCTTTGTTGTCCAGAGGAATGGAGGTCTGTGCATTTATCGGCAGCCCTTCACGCAGAAAATTGTAGCGGTTATCCAGAGTAAAACCACGAATGGAAAGATAGTCCCAATAACCGGAAGCATTGTAGCTGTCCGTCACAGAAGCATCCAGTAAGGTGACATCAGAAAGGCGATGCACGCCCTGGTCTTGCAGAGCTTTGGTTGAAATGATCCGCGTGGACAGGGGAAGGTCACGGAAGGGGACATCAAATCCCAGGGCATCCAAAGAGCTGCTGTCTTGATCTTGCACTGTCACTGTGCCCAGTTCATCAGCCACAACGGTCATTGGGATTAAAAAAGCGGCAAAAAGTAAAAGTGATTTTTTCATGTCCATTCCCTTGGGGCAGGGAAGGCGAAAACAGAAATCGCATGTTTCTGTTTTCAGCTTCCCTGCGCGAGCATTATCTCTATCAGGTTCAAAGGGTTAATCTCAGCCGGGACTGCAAAGTCCCAACACCCCTAGCGTTTCGGGAGCGTTATGGGCCATGGCCCCCATCTGAGTCAAATCTTTTCTGGCAAGGGCAAAACTTGGCGTTATTTTTAAGAATTCCATTTCTTTCCGGGAAGTCATGCTAAGCTTTATATATGACGCCGAATCAAGAGTTGCTGTTTTCATTTTTAAAGATCCCCCCGAACGGCGAGGAGCTGCCCTTTCGCACCCTGACCGCCGAGGAAAAAGCAGCCTTTTATGTGGACCTGACTTTTTTGGAATCAGCCATCAGGTTTATGCAGGATGAACAGTGGCTTTTAGCCAAACAGACCGACTTCTCTGAACAATATCAAAACTTTCTTCACGGCATCTTTTCCTCAAATCTTCTTTCGCTTCAATATCTTCAGGAACTTCTGGCTGCATTTACAGCCAAACAATTTAAATCACTGGTAAAGCGTGCCGAAGAGCAGGAACGATATTTTATCGCACATATTCGCCAGATGCCCGTGGACGAACAGCGACGTTTTATGCGCAAGGCTTTGCAGCTGATGGTGCAGGTGTTTCAGCACGAGCATGTTCTGGTTCAAGGCGGAAACATCCGGGCTCGGTCCCTGGCGTTTTCCCTGTATCGTACCTTTGATGGGCTGGATCAGATTTTCGGATTGGACTATTCCGCCGACATTGGCATGAAGACGGATTTAAAGATCAATGAAAGACTGTATGAAGGCGCAGGGCTGGGCGTACAATCCTCTTATTCAACATTGCTGACAGCTTTACGGGAAATCAAACCTTCGGAAGGGTGTCGGTTTATTGACCTGGGATCAGGTTATGGACGGGTGGGGCTGGTGATCGGCTTCCTGCGCCCGGATATTGATTTTATCGGCTACGAATACGTCAAGCATCGCGTGGATATTTCCAATGTTTCAACGGCTAAGTTCGGGCTGGAAAAAAATGTCCATTTTTATACTCAGGATCTGGCAGAAAAGGATTTTAAAATTCCCGAGGCCGAGGTTTATTATCTGTATGATCCCTTCAGTAAAGAAACCTATTTGCATGTTTTAAATCAACTGGTCGAGGTGTCCCGGCATCGTCGCATTGTGGTGGTCACCAAAGGCAATGCCCGCTTGTGGCTGCAAGAAGTCGCCGATCAGGAAGGCTGGCCTCCCGGCCGGGAATTTGATCAGGGAAATCTTGCGATCTTTGTCAGCCAATAGATTATTTGGCGAACTTGACTTGAAACTTTTGTCCTTTGATACGCCCATCGCGCAGTTTTTGTAAAGCTGTGTCGGCGACTTTGTTGGCAACAGCCACATAGGAAATACGATCCTGAATTTCAATCTTGCCGACATCCGCACCGGACAGTCCGGCGTCACCAGTCAAAGCCCCCAGAATATCCCCCGGGCGAAGTTTGTCCTTGCGACCGCCCGAAATGGAAATGGTCTTCATCGGAGCTTCGCGCAGATTTTTGTTCAAGCCATATTGGTTTTTGAATCCCAGTGACGGGCGCTGGAGCTTAACTCCCGTCAAATCACTGAAGGCAGTCAGCTTCAAAGTGTCTCGGGGGTGGGCCAGTGTGACGGCGATTCCGCTTTTGCCGGCCCGACCTGTGCGCCCGATGCGATGAACATAGATTTCAGGGCTTAGCGGCAGATCAAAATTCACCACCAGTTCCAGATGATCAATGTCCAGACCACGGGCTGCGACGTCGGTGGCCACTAAAATACGATGAGACTTGTTGCGGAACAAAGCCATCACACGGTCACGCTCGCGTTGTTCCATGTCTCCGTGCAGGGCTCCGGCCGGAACGCCCTGGCTGGTTAGCAGTTCGGCAATACTGTCCACAGCAAGTTTTGTATTGCAGAAGACAATGGTTGAATCTGAAGGATGCTGTTGCAGCACGCGCATCAGGGTGTTGGTTTTGTCGTCATCTTCGCTGTCATAGACAATCTGCTCGATGGCGTTGGTGTCATTCTCTTCCTCGATGGTCACTTGGGTGACATGGCGCTGGTATTTACGACTAAGATGTTCGATGGATTCAGGGAAGGTGGCAGAGAAAAAGACCGTCTGACGTGACCCTGGAAGGTCCCGCATGACGGTTTTGATTTCATCGGCGAAACCCATATCCAGCATTTTGTCGGCTTCATCGAGCACCACTGTTTTTACACCGGAAAGATCCACACGACTGCGAGTCACAAAATCCGCCACGCGCCCCGGAGTTCCCACGGCAATCTGCACTCCGTTTTCCAAAGACTGCACCTGTTCGCGACCGGACTGCCCCCCGGTCAAAGACAGAACTTGCAAGCCGGGCATGCGGCGGCCCAGTTTGCGGATTTCACCCACGACCTGTGCTGCCAGTTCACGGGTGGGGCACAGAATCAGGGCTTGTAAATAAGCCTCTTCAATTTTTATTTTGTTTAAGATGGGCAGTGCAAAGGCGGCGGTCTTGCCGCTGCCGGTTTTTGCCTGACCAATGATGTCCTTGCCAGCCAACAGCAGCGGCATGCTCTGCTGCTGAATGGGTGTCATCTCTGCAAAGCCCAGTTCCTGAAGTACTGTCAACAGTTCTGAAGAAAGCGGCAGGGATGAAAAGTGATTTTCAGACACAGAAACCTCGATGAAAAATTGAAGTTATTCCTTAGCAGAATTTGCAATGAGGGGCCAATAAAATGAGCCGGTAAGAAATAGATTCCCGAAAGGGGGCTTTTGTGGCATCACTGGCGTCACTATGGTTCAAATTGGTCAGATCAATAAGCTTAAAGTCATTAAACGTGCAGAGTTCGGGGTTTTCCTTGATGGAGACAGCGATGGCGAAATTCTTTTGCCTCGCCGATACGTGCCGGAAAAATGCGAGCTGGGTGACGAGCTGGAAGTTTTCGTCTGTTACGACTCTGAAGATCGTCTGATGGCGACGACCGAGATGCCTTTTGCCATGGTCGGAACCTTTGCCAACTTGCGTGTTAAATCTTTGGAGCGAGTCGGGGCCTTCCTGGACTGGGGGCTGACGAAGGATCTGTTTCTGCCTTTCAGCGAACAGACGCGGGACTTGAAAATGGGGCAGTATGCTGTCGTGTATTTGTATCTGGATAAGAGTGATCGTATTTCTGCATCCATGCGTCTGGAGCGCTTCATAGACAAAGAGCCCGGCACCTATGAGCCCGGTCAGGTTGTGGACCTGTTCATCGCTGCGAAAACAGATCTGGGATATAAAACGATCATCAACAACCGCCATTGGGGGATGTTGTTTGGGAATGAAGTTTTCCAGCGTTTGGATTATGGACAGAAGCTGCAAGGGTACATCAAGAATGTGCGTGACGATGGCAAGATTGATCTGACTTTGCAGCAGCAGACCGGATACAAAGCTGCTGCCGGTATTGCAGAAAAGATTTTGCAGGTTCTAAAAGAGCGCGGCGGTTTCCTGCCGATCAATGACAAGACCGATGCCGAAGTGATCTATGACCTCTTTGGGGTCAGTAAAAAGAAGTATAAAATGGCCTTGGGCGGGCTGTACAAGCAGCGTCTGGTGACAATCTCGGACGATGGATTGCGCCTTACCGGGCCGTCCTAGACCTGGCGGCGGGGGCACACCTTGGCTCCCTTGGAACTGCCTGTTTTGTGGGTTTTTCTGTATAAGTATTTGATTTTATGAATATTTATTGAATTTTTAGCGTTCTAGCCTGTACTTCGGGTCGGACCGGAATTTCTCCAAAATCTGCTCATTTGCACAAAACCTATTTTAATTGTTTCACTTTTGCCCGGAAGTTCGCTAGAAAATCTATCTAGAAGAATTTAGTCTCTGGAGAGTTTTCGGGCATAGGGCCCAGGACCTCTTAAGAGCTTCCCAAAAGCAAATCTTAGGAGGTTTATATGGGTAAAAAAATCTACGTTGGAAATCTGTCTTATTCACTTGATGATCAGTCTTTGGCTGATACTTTCGCTGAATTCGGTAACGTTGAATCTGCACGCATCGTGATCGATCGTGAAACTGGTCGTTCTAAAGGTTTCGCATTCGTTGAAATGTCAACTGATGACGAAGCTGCAACTGCAATCGCTAAATTGAACGGCGTTGAGTTGATGGGTCGTGCGATGAACGTATCTGAAGCTAAACCAATGGCTCCTCGTGAGAACCGTGGTGGCTTCGGTGGCGGTCGTGGCGGCGGCGGCGGTGGCCGTGGTGGCTTCGGTGGCGGTCGCGGTGGTAACCGCGGTTAATTTGAGATTTTCATCTTAAATTCCAAAGGGCAGGTTGATAAAACCTGCCCTTTTTTTATTTCCCCATGTCACATCTCAATCTGTCCTCAGAGCCAAAATATATTGGCATCTTCTTTGAAATAGTTTCCGTAACAGAGTTTTCTGGTGGCAATGAGGCCCCAGAGATTTCTTGGGGGGATTATGATTCGACGCACACTTCTGGCAGCTTTTTTCCTTTTGATTTCCTATCAGTCCAAGGCCGCACAAATTGGTTTTGTTGAAACTGCAGGAAATGCGTGCGAGTTGACTCCCGGTCGTTATGATCTGCAAGCCGCAGGGGAAGGTCGTGTCGTGATCCCCTCGGGTCTTTATGTGAAGAAAGAAGAAAACAGCCGCATCGCCCGAGGTACATGTACTTTCGCACTGACCTTGCAGGCTGAGCGCGGGAAAAAAATCATCGTGAAAGACAGCCGACAGTTATTAAGTCTGCGTGCTTATCCTCAGAATACCAAGGTGCGCGCCGAACTTGAAATCTTTAAGGCCGGGTCTCAGGGAACAAAGCAAGGCCTGGAAGCGCAAGCCACCGCGACAGCAGAAAAGCTGACCCAATATCTGGGACAGCAGGATGTGATTGTTGAAACGGCCTGCGGAGGTTCGGAAATACTGCGCGGAAATCTTTCTGCGACCATCATGGGTGAAGGCAAAGCCCGCGCCTTTGCCAAGAATCTGACTGTGGCGATTGAAGAGGTGGCTTGTCAGTAAGCCACGCACCACGGGCGGGGTGTAATAACCTTGGTGATTTCATTGGCCCGCATATACAGAAATTCAGGTCCCACCGACAAGCGCAGCCGTTCCCGGCGTTGAGAAATGCGTGAAACGGTGCGGATCTGGCCGTACCCCAGACCATCAGTCACCACTGCGCCACTCATTCCCTTTAAATTCCACTTTACTGTTTTCCCGGCAATGGGATTCACATCAGCATCTGTCAGGATCGTGGACACGGTTCCCTCTGTATCCCGGCAGAGCAGTCGGAAGTGCAGAACTACAAAGACCTCTTTGTGACAATCCTGATTGCGGGAATATCCGTATCCGGCCTCGCAGGTGTTGAAAACTCTTTCACTATAACCAAGTTCCTCTGAACCGCGGTCCAGCCCCAGAAAGGTCTGAAGGGCGACATAATCAATTTTGGCCGGGGCTTCTGGTTCTGTCGTGGCTGTCGCTGGCACAGTGGGAGAAATTTCTTTTTTGGGAGAGCTGCTGCATCCTGCAAGAAGGCATACCAAGGCTGCAAAAATCCACTTCATAGTCGTCACCTCAAATCTTCAAATAGGGTAGGTCAATTCTGGTAAATTACAAAGCGATCTATTTTGGATAAATTGTAAAACTATTTTACCGTCAAAGGATAATAACGGAGGACCTATGTTTAAGTTCTTAAGTAAAGGTCTTGTGCTGCTTTTGGTGGGAATTCATTCTGTTTCAGCTCAGGTGGACCCTATTGCCATTATTATTCGCAATGCCAAGGGGGAGCAGGTGGGGAATGCCACGCTTTCAGAGGTGCCTAATGGTGTGCGGGTTCAGATGGAGTTAAACAATCTTCCTCCCGGTCCCAAGGCTTTTCACATTCATGAAAAAGGACTGTGCACCCCACCGGATTTTAAATCCGCAGGATCTCATTTTGCACCGGACAGAAAGGTGCATGGCTTTAAAAGCAAGGGTGGCCCTCATGCCGGAGACATGGAAAATCTGACGGTTAAAGAGGATGGAACGGCTCAGATTGATATTGTGAATCCGATGATAACGATCCGGGCCGGGAAAAATTCAATCGTGTCTGCCGAGGGAACATCGCTGGTGATTCACGCTAAAAAAGATGATTATCGCACACAACCCGCAGGCAATGCGGGAGATCGCATCGCCTGCGGCGAGATTAAGTCACCACCGGAAACGAAGCCGGTGATTAAATAATTTATTTTGCAAAGGCGTAAATCAGGCTTCCGCCTTTCAGCAGGCCGATCACTTTATCGCGCAGATTGTTGGCCACGGCGGGACAGCCCCAGCTGCGGCCCTGAATCACGCTGGATTCACGCACGTAACTGGCGCCATGAATAACCACAGCGCGGGCGCGGGCGTTGGAATTCGTGCTGGAAAGTCCATCCAGTTTTAAAGATAAACCATGCTTGCCGGAATAAGTTTCCGCGGCACGATAGTAGCCCAGGGAACTGGCGTTGGAGCCGGACTTGTTACTGAATTTTTCAGCATAACCATCGTGGTTTGAGTCCGAGCCTTTTCCGTGGGCGGTATGGATGGCCCAAACCTCACCAGAGGCCATATTAACGATAAAGAAGCGGGCCTGGGTGGAACGTTTGCCGAAATCAATCAGGGAAATGTATTTCGTGTTTTTAAAGCGGGACTGATTTTTTTCAAAGTACACCACCGCTTCTGCCAGTGCCGTCGTATTTATCAGGCGCTTGGGATCAAGGTGATCGTATTTTTTCAGGATGCTGGCGGTGTCAGTTGTATTCGCCTCAGTCCCTACCGTCGTGGTGTCTTCAGTTTCAGTGTTGTCGATATCCGCAGCAGAGTCAGTTTTTTCAGTATTGGGAAGTCTCTGTTCGGTTTCGGTGTCGTCAGGAAGTTTTTCGGCAGCGCTGTAGTCTTCGCCAGAGCAGGCTGCCAGAGTCAGGAAAGTCGCGCCAACAAGGGAAAATTTGGTGATCAGGTTCATTCATCCTCCGTGATGAAGTGTTCAGTTCTTGGAAGGATGCTAGCTGACATGTGTTAACTGACGGAAAAATAGTTACGGGAACATAATTTTTAGGACCAAATGCCATGCGGAATCCGAATACACTCGGAATATTCCTGTCCAAAGTTCAGTGAACAAACTCAGGTTCGATGACAAAGTCCTGTGCGGGCTTAAGAGACAGCAAGGTTGCGGGTTTGGGGTTTTTATCCGGAGCAGGAAGAGTATTATGAAAGCATGAACTTGCGATGAATGAAGTTAGCAATAACAGAAGCTCGCAAGGACAAAGAGGAACGTGAACGGATCAAATGTTTGATCCCTCGCTAAAAAAGGAGAACTAACGAGCCATATGTTTCTTGGAAGATGAAAATAGAGATTGCTTTTCAGTGTCTCTGATTGAATTCAAAAAAGAACATTTCGTTTCCTCCAAATCCTCTGTGCCCATGTGTTTTTCACATGGGCATTATTTTTTAAAGGCACCGGAGAAAATGCTTTTTATACTGGGAGCTCCAACAAAGGAGTTCCTATGAATATCTGCGGGTGGTTTGAAATTCCGGTCAGCGATATTGGGCGTGCGATGAAATTCTACGAACAGTCTTTCGGTGTCACCATGAAAACCATGGAAATGGGGCCGACCAAGATGGCGTCTTTTCCCTGGACAGAAAAAGACGAAGGGGCCACCGGTGCACTGGTACAGGGGGATGGCTACAAACCTTCACATAGTGGCAGTCTGGTTTATCTGAGCGTTCCCAGTATCGAGGACACGCTTCAGAAAATTGAAACCAAAGGCGGAAAGACCCTGTCCCCCAAAAAAAGTATTGGTGAATGGGGCTTTATTGCCACCTTTGAGGACTGCGAGGGCAATCGTGTGGCCCTGCATTCCCTGAAGTAGGTATTGTTGAAAGCCAATTAAGAGTCCCGCAGGGGATTCTTGCAAAGTGGGAGGGGCTTCGGGTAGAAGTCCCCTCATGAAAACACTGATTTTGTCCTCCCTTTTATTCTTGTCTGTTCAGGCTTCTGCCGTGCAAAAACTTGTCTGTGTTCCCGGTTACGAGGAAATGCGCAAGGATGCGGTGATCGAAGTCACCTTCAAATATAATATTGATCCGCTAAAACCTTTTGTCGGTCGTTATGATCTGGGGGCGGAGCTGACCTTTAAAGATCTGGTCACACGTCAGCTGTACACGCGCCCGGACCTTGTGATGCGCCCTGAAGCTAATACCGCTGACGTCAGCATGCGTGGCGGAGCTGCCGGGATGGTTCACCTGCGTTTAAGCCCGGTTTTGAAAAATGGCAGCTTTGCCGGTCGTTATACAGGGGATCTGTTCATCAACGATCTGGATGTACGAGCTTATTATAATTTAGTTGGCACATCCAAAGAGCCCGGTATTCTTTGCGAAGCACACTAAGGTCTTCATTATTCATCCATAGTTTCAAAGTCCCGTCCTGAATCGGGACTTTTCCACCATACCTCCATATTTCCCTTCTAACCTGAACGGGAAACAGGAGGTCGTCATGACTCTAAAACAAGTCCACAAAACTGTATTTGCCCTGTCCGTGTTGTTGTCCCTTACATTTTTTGGGGCGCAAGCCTCAGCCCAGCAGCAAAAATCCCACGAGGCGATGCGAGAAGCTTTCCGCGCCTGCAATGAAGAGCTGGGAATTGAAAAGCCCGAACCCGGTCAGCGCCCTCAGGCTCCTGATGAAGAAACCCGTGCTAAAATGGATGCATGTTTAAAGGAAAAAGGATTTGAGCCACCGTCTAAGTTTGGCCCGGGGCCTGGTGGCGGTCGTGAAGGTCAGGAACGCCCCGGTGGGGGCGTTCGCTAAGTCTCTGCGGGCTTAGTTGCCGCAGACCTGATCCAGAGTCACCTGGTCTTTGTCCGGATTGAAGATGCGGCCCAAACGGCCTTTGATACCACCGGAGCTGCGGCGTTCGATTTCGCAATTATCCACTTTTGCGAACTGATCAGAAATCATCAGACGGTGCAGGCTGACACGCAAAGTGTTCAGCGCCGTCTGGGCTTTTACTTTCGTCATGATGGAATTAGTCAGCTTGTTGGCTGCATCCAGGACGTGCATCAGATCTGTCATGCCCACGTTGAAACGCAGAACTTCGGCTTCATAAACTTTCACCATATTGGCGTGAGCCTGAACAGAGGCGTCGTACTGTCTTTGGGATTCAATCAAGGCACCCAAAGTCACTTCCACCAGATTGGCTTGTTCAAACTGAAGCTCTTTTTTACGCAAGCGCAATTGTTCGATATTCAGATTGCTGATTTTCAAAGACGGGAAGTAAGCAAAACCGAAGTTCACAGAACCCGTTTGCTGAAGATCCCCGAAAGAACCATTGGAACGAGTCGCGCCCAAAGAACTGCCTCCCAGGAAGCTGAAGGCCTTGCTCCATTTGGCCACTTGCGCTGCCAAAATCATGGAGTTCATTTGCTTGTTTTCCGGGGACTTTTCAAAGATCTGATTCAGCATGTCCTGCGGTGACCAGGTTTCAGCCGGGGAGGCGGTCACTGTGGATGCCTGGAACACGATTTCTGAAGTCAATGGCAGTCCCAGAAGCTCACGCACGGCTGCTTTTTCACGGCGGATCAGTTCGTCAACTTGAGAAACCTGAACCAAAGCCATTTGCGTCTGCGCCTGAGCTTGCAGGTAGTCTTCCTTGCGGATGATACCCAGTTCTGCCGGAAGGCGAAGCTGCTCTTCGATGCCTTTCATATTTTCGTACTGAACTTGCAAAGCATCGCGAAGTTCCATGTCACCCAGGATGGTCATGTAGATGGAATACGCCGAAGAAAAACCATTCAACTGGGCGATGTAGTAAGAATTCCCCTGAGCACGCAACAAGTGCGCACTTTCTTTCAGATCCAGCCAGTTGCTTGGCATCAGGAAAGGCAGCAGGAAGGAAACGGAAGTCAAAGCAAAGCTGGGTCCACTGGAGATCACCGCGCCCAGATTAACGGAAGGCAGCAGGTTGCCACGGGCCACGTTCACTTTTTCCTTGGCTTGATAAACTTCGTTCAGAGAAATCGCGATTCCGACGTTGCGCTCAAGATACATGCGACGCAAAGATTCTGCGTTGATAGTCACAGGTCCCTGTTGAACTTTAGGTGCGGCAAAAGCACCGGATGCAGACACGAAGAAGGCAAGCAATAGCGCCGTTAGAACTTTCATGAAATCCCCCAGAAAATGAACACCGAAAGATTTATTGGGGCGCCGCCGCCTTGTCAAACGGAGTGTTATACGGACCCCAAAATAGAGTGAAAACTCCGGTGGAATCGAATTAAAACGCTTTTCAGAAGAGGCCTCGGGTCCCTGGCTGCGGGATGACTCAAGTTGAGCAGTCCCTCACCTAAAAGTTTGATCTCTGACAGGCTGTGATAGAATGGGAGCCAATCAGGAATTCGATTTCTAGGAGTTGTACGTTGGAAGATCAGAAGTCGTTTCAATATAGCTTTAATCAGCGCAATAACATGCTGGTGGTTTCCTTTTCAGGGGAAATCAGCACGCCGGTTTTGTCGGCCTTGGAAGCCTGTCGGCAGGAGTTGCTGGCAAAGTCCGAAGTGCGTTGTGTGGTTCTTTACTTTCAGGATGTCGGGTCGATCAGCACTGATGCGATTCCGTGGCTGGCCCAGGTCCAAAGGGATATTCGTCTTAAGAAGGCCGAAGTCCGCTTGTGCGCTTTGCCGGGGGCTTTGCGGGAACGACTGGTCCGTATGGGCGTCGTCCGGGGGTTGGAGGTTGCCGACGACCTGAAGTCCGCACTTTTGTCTTTCAGCCGCGTGGCCTGACGTGATATCGTGACCGGATGAATTCATATAGCTTTAAAAAATATCAACCTGCGGGTTTGCGTCTGTGGCACTGGCTGAATGCTTTGGCCATTCTGGGTTTGCTGGGCACTGCGTTTCTGCGCAAAACCTTTCTGAGCTGGCGTGGAAATGCCGCTCTTATTGAACAAAAAATTCAGGCGGCAGGCGGGGCCATCACCCCTGAACTGGCCAAGGACATTGCTGTCAGTATCCGCACTCCGATGTGGGACTGGCATTATGTTTTGGGCTTCACTCTGGGGGCGTTACTGGTGATCCGGATTCTGGTGGGGATTTTTTCTGTAAAATCCTGCCCGGCGACTCATGCAGTGAAGGCGACGTGGAATCTTTCCAGGGTTCCGGCGGCGGAAAAAGCCAATGCGATTCACTACACGTTGGTGCGCACAGGCTATGCACTGTTTTATTTGGTGACTGTCTTTATGGTGGTTTCCGGGGTCGTGATGTATTTCAAGGAAAATCTGGGGCTGGACAAGGCCGTGATAAATCCGATCAAGGAAATCCACGAGCTGTCCATGTGGTTCTTCGTGGTGTTCGTGGTCGGGCATCTTATCGGGGTCGTGATCGCAGAGCTTCGTCATGACCAGGGCCTGGTTTCTGATATGATCCACGGCGGGAAAAAATAGCCGTCACACGATTTAGGAAAAACAAAAGGCGTCGATCCCGGCGCCTTTTTTATTATTTGCAGATGGAAAGCTGTCCGATAACTTTTTTGATTTCCTTGAATTTTTGCCCCACACCCTGAGGGCGCAGAACATCCCAGTAGGATTTTCGGCTGAATAGTTTACCTTCACGGCGAAGCTGATCATCCATCATGTGCAAGGTGCAGCTGAACGTGGTTTCTGGTGTTTTGGAATCACCTTTATTGCAGCCCGGAGAGTATTTATGCTCTTTTCCACTGTGCAGTTGGATCACGCCGGCCAGACGTCCGTTCGGGCCCTGGGCTCTGTTCATGCGTGGATCTGTTCCGCAGGTGGACTCACCGATGGACATGACATTAATGATGGAAATCCAGATGATCTTCTTTTCAGAGTTTTTCAAAGAACTGTAAGACGGGCAAATCAAACGCAGGTCATCTGTACCTTCAAACAGATAGGAATAATCATTGGCGTTCAGATTGCGGGAAATGGACTTGCCCCATTTTCCCAGACCATTTTCAGTTACGAAGTTAGAGCAGTTGGCTTCCTGCTTGCGACCTTTGTTGTATTCAAACAGATCAAGCGGGGACTGGTCTCCTCCAACAGAGCTTCGCAGCTGGCGCAACTGATCGACAGTGCTGGAGGATGAAGTGCCACTTAAACAGCTGGCTGAAGTGCAGGGAGCTGCGGCACCATCGCGTTGGTACAGGGTGCCTCCGGTCGTTGATACTTTGGCTGCGGCGTTTACGGCAACCAGTGAGAATGCAAATGTAAATATCAATCGTTTCATAGCTTAAAGTCTCCGACATTACTGCAAAGCAAGTATGATGCCGAAGTCTCAAAACGAAATGAGGAGACTCTTGGAGTCTCCTCATGTTCATTTCCAGTACACTGTAATGCCGAAACTGCGCTGTCTCAGAGTGAGACGGGCGTCTTAGTCGCGGTACTGACGCTTCGGAGCGCGATGGCGTTTGATGCCACTGTGCTCACGACGCTCAGGAGCAAAACCACCACCACGTTCACTGCGCTCGCTGCGTTCCGCACGGAATGGACGCTCTGAACGCTCACTGCGTTCGGCGCGCTCTGTGCGTACCGCCGGGCGTTCGCTGCGTTCTGCCGGAGCGGACTCTGTACGAGGGGCTGCATTGCCACCACGGAAGCTTGCGCTGGCGCCGCCTCCAGAGTTGGAGCGGAAGCCACGGGAAGCCCCGGAGTCACGACGGCCTCCGCCGAATGGACGGCGCGCACGGTAATCATCACGATCACCGTCGTTGTCGCGGCTGCGTGTGAAGCGGTTGTCTTTTGGATCACGAGGCAAAAGCTCGCGAGGAACGCGGTCGCCCATGTAATCCAGCATCAAATCTTTTTTCACGAAGACGTTCGGGAAGTAAGCAGCGATAAAGCGCGCCAGAAGTTCTTCTTTGGAAAGAGCTTTCATGTCGATGTCTTCCGCCTGGATCAAATCCTGGATCAGGTCCATTGCCAGTTGCAATGGCACGGATTCAGGGTCCATGGTGCTGACTTTATCCATCACGTCTTTGATTTTCAGACCCGCCACTTCATCAGCAGAAGGCACAACACCTTTGGTCAGAACCGCTTTCGTGTTTTGCATCACACGGCGAAGCAAGGTCAATTGCTCTGGATTTACCAAAGTGATCGCAGTTCCTTTTTGACCATTACGGCCGGTACGACCGATACGGTGAACATAAGATTCAGAATCCCAAGGCAAAGAGTGATTGATAACGTGAGTCAGGTCTTTGATGTCCAGACCGCGTGCCGCAACGTCAGTCGCCACGATGACTTTGACATGACGTTGTTTGAATTTTTTCAAAGTCGCTTCACGTTCCTGCTGGGATTTATCACCGTGCAGGGAATCTGCCGGGAAACCACGTTGAGTCAGAATGTCAGCAAGCTCTGCCACTTCCATTTTCGTCTGACAGAAAATGATGCCATAGAATTCCGGAGCTGTTTGCAACAGGCGTGCAATCACTTCGGTCTTATAGGAATTTTTAACTGTGTAGTAAACCTGATCAATGGTGTCAGCAGTGCCGCCGACTTTGTTCACGGATACAGTTTCAGGGTTTTCAAGGTAAGTGGAAGTCAAACGACGAACTTCTGTGGACATGGTTGCAGAGAACAACCACGTACGGCAAGCCGCACGAACAGAGTCAGAATCTTCCGGCTGAGTTGCGGAAAGGATGGTTTCCAAAGCCTCTTTGAAGCCCATGGAAAGCATTTCATCGGCTTCATCCAGAACAACAGTTTTCACGCTTTGAAGCTTGATCATTTTCTGTTCAAGGAAGTCCACCAGACGACCTGGAGTTGCCACGACGATGTGAGCACCGCGTTTGATGCCGTCGATTTGTGTGCGGTAAGAAGCGCCACCGTAGATAGTCACTACGCGGACGCCTTTTTTCTTACCCAGCAAAGTCAGCTGTTCTGCCACTTGCAGAGCCAGTTCACGAGTGGGGCTAAGAACCAACGCCTGAGTGTCTTTGGTTGTGCTGTCGATGTTTTCGATCAGCGGAATACCGAAGGCAGCGGTTTTACCGGTACCAGTGGAGGCCAGACCGATAAAGTCATTGGCACCAGCCAGCAGAATCGGCAAAGCCTGACGCTGGATTGGGGTTGGAGTGGTGAAACCCATGTCTGCCATCGCAGCCATCACGGGTGCACTCAGTCCAAAGTTTTCAAAATTATCTACGGTTGTCAGTGGAGTCATTAGAGACCTTTCAGGTAATAGGAAGTGGTCTCAAATAAAAAACACCATATGTGCATTGATACCGCACTACTTGCGGCAGATCCAAGCCCACTTCAAAAAGATGCGCCAAGATAGTCGATCTTGGCGCGAAAAGCTTTATATATTTTTAATATTTCCCAGAATAATGAACTATTTGCACAACGGAAGGGTCTTGACGATAGCGGCGATGTTATTGATTTGTTGGTACTTTCCGCCGGATTTGATGACGGCCCAATAGACCCCGGAACTGACGACAATGCGACCTTTACTTTTGATTTGGCCAGCCATGATGCCGACTCCGCAGTGCAGGTTGATGTATGGGTCCAAGATGGTTTTCTTCGGATCGGTGGAGGCAAGGTTTTTATCCTTCTGCCAGTCGAACTTACAGTAGCGTGCCCATTGAACGTCCTGATAGGATAACTGAAGCAATCCCTCGGAATAAACCGCTTTGCCAGTCACAGGATCTGTGCCCATGGTGGTTTCCTGCATGCGGGAAACGGGACTGTAGGCGCTCTCATATTTGGCTATTGCCACGAAAAGTTGAGCCCAGGCATTGGCACGTTGGTTGTTGTCCAAAGAGTTGTAGCGCGGGCAGAAGGTCGTGATGTCATCAGCGCCCGGCAAAAGACTGCTCCAATCGTTTAAGATGATCTCTTGCAGATATTCAGACCATTTGGTTCGTTCCGGATATTTGCTGCTTTCCCAGGCCAAGGCCTGCATTTTATAGCCTGGCTCTGGATCTGGCGTCGGAGTCGGTGTTGGCTCTGGCGTTGTGCCGCCAGTGTCGGTATTGCCATCATCCGTGCCGGGATCAACAACCCCGCTGCTGTTGTTGTCGTCCGGGACAACGCTGGGAAATTGGCTGGATTTTGAACAACCTGTGAACAGAACAACGAGTGAAATCAGCATGGCTGCGAACGTATTGTTTTTAACTGCATTGTGATTCTTTGTTGCGATCATGTGGAACCCCCGCAGGGCTAACAAAGCAAGGGCAGGACCATGTGAGGGGGCTCTATGTTCGTCGAAGTGCTTGATATCCTTTGCAGTTTTAAGAGAGAAAAATCGCGAATTTGACCTTTTTTGTGTACACTCTTTGTTGTGCCCAAAAGACAGGCATATTTTCTCAAAATTTTTGCAGCCACCGTGCTTAAAAGAAGTTATACGAAGAGCCTATGATTCACTTATCGAACATCACCAAACAGCAAGGTAACAAAGTTCTCTATCGCAACGGATCTTTTCAGATCAATGCCGGAGAAAAAATCGGTCTGGTCGGCCCCAATGGTGCCGGTAAAACCACCATTTTCCGCATTATCATGGGCGAAGAGGGCATTGACGGCGGGATGATTTCCAAGTCCGATCGCACGGTGATTGGTTACTTTTCCCAGAACATCGAAGAGATGAAAGGGAAGTCCGCTATTGAAGAAGTGAAATCGGCGGTGGGTAACATCGGTGATATGCAAACCCGTATGCAGGAATGCGAAGTCAAACTGGCAGACCCGGATTTGGACCCTGATGAAATGATGAAGATTCTGGAAGTGTACGGCGAGATGCAGGCGGAATTTGAACGTCTGGGCGGTTATGACCTGGAATCCCGTGCCGCAGAAATTTTGACTGGTCTTGGTATTGGGCCGGATGACTATCATCGTCCGACAGAAAGTTTTTCCGGCGGTTGGAAGATGCGTATCGCGCTGGCCAAAATTCTGGCGCTGAATCCTGAAGTCTTACTGATGGACGAGCCGACGAATCACCTGGACGTGGAATCCATCGTCTGGCTGGAAGAGTGGCTGGTGAACTTCAAGGGCGCGATTCTGATGACAAGCCACGATCGTGATTTCATGAATCGTCTGGTTGGAAAAATTGTCGAGATCGCCAATAAAACTATCACGGTTTACGGCGGTAACTATGACTTCTATGAAAAAGAACGCGACATCCGCAAGGAACAATTGATCGCAGCGGCCAAACGTCAAGAGGACATGCTGGCGAAAGAGGAAGAATTCATTGCGCGCTTTGCCGCCCGTGCTTCCCACGCCGCGCAAGTTCAGTCCCGAGTGAAGAAGCTTGAAAAAATTGATCGTATCGAAATTCCTGAAGAGGAAGCTGAAATCAAATTTGAATGGCCGGTGCCACCGCGTGGTGGGGACGAGGTTGTCAAGTTTGAGGGACTTTCCAAAGTTTGGAAGCGTGATGACGGCAAGGAAAAAATGGTTTTCTCCGGAGCGAACGCTTTGGTGAAGCGCATGGACCGTATTGCGGTGGTCGGAGTCAACGGTGCCGGTAAATCCACTTTGTTGAAGATTGTGGCCGGTCATGCTGACCCGACAGACGGGAAGGTGGCGCTGGGGGCTTCCATCAATGTGGGGTATTTCTCTCAAAACTCTTTGGATGTTTTGGACCCGAAGATGACTATCGTTGATGAAGTTCATTCGCGCATGCCGAATGCGGGCCTGGGAACTGTGCGAAGTCTTTTGGGGGCCTTTAAGTTCTCTGGCGAAGAGGCGGAAAAAAAGATTTCCATCCTTTCCGGGGGTGAAAAATCCCGTGTTGTGCTGGCGTGTATTCTGGCGCAACCGGTGAACTTCCTGATTCTGGATGAACCGACGAATCACCTGGATATCAAATCCCGTGAGTTGCTTTTGGAAGCCATCAAGGACTTCCCGGGAACAGTTATGATCGTAAGCCACGATCGTCACTTCCTGCGTGCCGTGACCACTCGTGTGTTCGAGGTTGATAAAAATCAACTGCGTATCTACGAAGGTGACTACGAATACTATCACCACAAGAAACAGCAGGAGCTTCGCGGCTAGTGAACGCGCAGCGGGACTGAATCCCTGAACCTTGTCTCGAAATGGGATTGGGTTCTGCCGTTTATGCCAGAATGATTCATCTACATTAAATCCTCCATCCCAGGGCAGAATTATCACCGGGCTTCATCAAGCTTCCCGAAAGTCCTGCCGAAAAGTTCTACGAAATAACCGAATATAGAACGTAGGTGGTGGTTATGAATTCAGAAATGGGTGCATTTGCGCTGAGGCAGGTGCTTGCCTCGATGGCTGTTCTGGGGCCGATACTTATCCTGGTGGGCCTGTGCTACTTCCTTTTCAATCAGGATCGACGCAGTATCATCATGTATATCGGTGGTGGTCTGGTGTTGACGGTGATTGGGGTGGCTTGTCTGTACTCGGAACTGCGCACAGAGGACTCGCGCGCTTTGGATCGTGAGGCCGAGGTGCAGGAACGAGCGGACTCTCTGGTCAGTGAATCCGCTCAAAAATAAGTTAGTGAGTTTTAACCTCAGTCCAGGCGTCTTCAAAGAGTTTGTTCTTATCGCCTTGATCCTGAATGCGTTCCAGCTTTTTCAGGGTTTCTTCATCCGGGAAAAGGGCTTTGTTGTTTTGCAGTTCTTTCGGCAAAGCGGCTCGGGTGTTCTTTAGTACCGGTCCCCCCAAAATGGTTTTTACGCGATTGATTTCCGCTTGTTCGCTAAGCAGGAAGTTAATCAGCTTGTGAGCCGCTTCTGAATGTTTTGCGCCTTTCACAATCACCAGATTGTCGATGGCAAAGGTGCCACCTTCCTCTGGCAGAATATATTCAATCTTACCCGGAGACTTTTCTGCCGCCTGAAGGGCGTCAGAGGAATACGTCTGTGCTGCGGCGACCTCTTTGTTGTTCAGAATGTCGATCGTGTCAGAGGCAAACATTTTCAGGGATTTCTTGGCCTTCAGAAGACTTTGTTTGGCTTTGTTAATTTCTTCAGGGTGGGTGCTGTTGACGCTGAACCCGTGCATTTTCAAAGCCGCCCCCAGAGTTTCGCGAACGTCATCGAGCAGGGCGAACTTGCCTTTTAGTTGTGAATTATCCAGAAGATCCTTCCAGCTTTTGATCGGCCCTTTGTAAAGATCACGGTTCACCGCGATGCCTGCCGTCGTCCAGATGTACGGTAAAGAGAACTTATTTTCCGGATCGAAGTTCTGTTTCAGGAACTTATCGGCAATCAGAGTTTTGTTAGGAATCTGTTCGGATTTCAACGGTTCCAGCAGGTTCATCTTGGACATGACTTCGACCATGTAATCCGAAGGCACGGCGACATCAATGCCGGAAGAACCCATTTGCATCTTGGCCAGCAGTTCTTCATTCGAGGAATAGTTGGAAATGTTGATTTTGATGCCGGTTTCTTTTTCAAACTGAGCCTGAAGTTCCGGGGAAAGATAGTTGCCCCAGATGGACAGATTCACTTCCTTGGCGTCGCTGGTTTCCGCTGATTTTTTTGTACATCCCGCAAGAAGCCCACAAAGAACCAGTCCGGCCATCAATATTCTCGACATTTTTTTAATTCCTTCATATTGTTAAAAGCATGTTGGAACTTCTGAATATCGGCAAAAGTTTTTCCAGTCAAACGGCGTTGAAGGGAATTAATCTTTCCATCGGCGAAGGGGAGTTCTTTTCCCTTCTGGGACCCAGTGGATGTGGAAAGACAACACTCTTAAGAATTATTGCCGGTCTGGAGTCGGCCACTGGCGGACAGATTCTGCTGGACGGTCAGCGTGTGGATCAGCTTCCAGCTCAAAAGCGTCCTTTCAATATGGTTTTTCAGCGCTATGCCTTGTTTCCGCACATGAGTGTCGGGGAAAATATCGCCTATGGACTGCGCCTGCGGGGATTGTCGAAAGATGCGATCGAAGCCAAGGTTGCAGAGGTTCTGGCTTTGGTTGATATGGGGGAGTTCCGTGATCGCAAGCCTGATACTTTGTCCGGAGGGCAAAGCCAACGCGTGGCCGTGGCTCGTGCCTTGGTGAATGAACCCCGGGTTCTTCTTTTGGATGAACCGCTGTCGGCTTTGGATCACAAAATGCGCGAACACATGCAAAAAGAACTTCGCGCTTTACAGCAAAAGCTGGGACTGACGTTCATTTGTGTCACTCACGATCAGGAAGAGGCTTTGGCTCTTTCTGACCGCATTGGCATCATGAGCCGGGGAGTTCTGGAACAAGTCAGCTCGCCTCGTGAAATCTATGAAAGCCCGGAAACCATCTTTGCTGCCCAGTTCGTGGAATCCACCAGTATGTTGCGTGGGGAACTGGTGGAGGTCAGCGAGGACCTGGCCACCATCCGTTTGGGGGATGGCAGTTTGATCAAGGGTAAAATCAATGTGCCGTCGGACCAAATTCGTCTGGGAATGAGCATTGAGGCCTATGTTCGTAAGGCCATGGTTTTTGGAGAGCGCGCGAAGTGAAGCTGCGCGATTTTTTTCTTTTGCCTGCGGCTTTGTGGTTTACGGTCTTTATTCTGCTGCCGTTGCTGATTGTTGTTATTGTCAGCTTTGCCACCCGGGGCACATACGGAGGGATCGAATGGTCATGGACGTTGCAAAATTATTCCCGGGCTTTTTCCCCGACCTATCTGGGGATCTTTCTTGAAAGCTTTCAACTGGCGTTGGTGACCACGGTGGTCTGCCTGGTGTTGGGGGTTCTGATTTCCTGGGCGATGGCCACGGCTTCCCCAAAGCTTCGTCAGGTTTATTTGATGGCGATAGTTCTGCCTTTTTTGACCAATCTGGTGATTCGTATTTATGCCATTCGTATGTTTGTCGGTGCCGAGGGGCCCTTGCAGGCGGGGCTTGAATTGTTGGGGATTCCCTTTGATCCCTATGCGCTGACTCAGAATAAAGTACTGGTGCTGTATGGGATGGTGACGACCTATCTGCCGTTTATGGTGCTGCCTTTGTATGGGGCGTTTGAAAAGTTTGATTTTTCCCTGGTTGAAGCGGCTCAGGATTTGGGGGCGGGGCTGTGGAAAATTCTTTTCTCTGTGATCCTGCCGAATCTGAAAACCGCGTTGTGGGCGGGGGCTTTGCTGGTGTTTATTCCCTCTTTGGGGGAATACGTGATTCCCGACCTTCTGGGCGGGGCGAAGAACATGCTGTATGGAAACCTGATCACCGAACAGTTTTTGAAATCCCGGGATTGGCCTTTTGGGGCGGCGCTGTCTGTACTGATGATGGTGCTGCTTTTGGCGATGGCGGCTTTGTTCCGTTTGCGGGAGGCTCGTCATGACAAGTAATGCAGAACGCCGTCGTCCCGCAGCGCCTCGAACTGCAACAGTGGTTTTGTGGCTGACATTGCTTTTGTTGCACACACCGATTGTGGTGATGATTGTGGGTGCGTTGATTGAAAAAAAACCGACGGCATGGAGCTGGACGCTGCGCTGGTTTGCGGAAGTGATCTTGGATCAGGCCCTGATGGATGCACTGGTGAACAGTTTAAAGGTGGGGTTCGCTGCCAGCGTGTTTTCAACTTTGATCGGAACAGCGGCGGTGGTGGGTTTATACCGTTCCGCCGGAATGTGGAAATGGGCTGTGGAAGGTCTGTCGGTGGTGTCGTTGATTTTCCCGGAAATTGTTTTCGCCCTATCGCTGTTATCGCTGTTCTTCGTTTTGAAATTTGAACTGGGTCTTTTGACGGTGGTGATTGCCCATGTCAGCTTCAGTATTTCCTATGTGATGATGACTGTGGGCGCGCGCCTGGCCACCCTGGACCGGTCTTACGAAGATGCTGCACGTGATCTGGGTGCCAGCGAATGGCAAAGCTATCGCACGGTGGTGTTGCCGTTGCTTTTGCCGTCTATTTTGGGTGGCTTTATCCTGAGCTTTCTTTTGTCCTTTGATGATTTTCTGATTACTTATTTTGTAAACGGGGTCGGCAAGGACACACTGCCGGTGAAGCTTTACACAGCGATGAAGCTGGGGGTCAGTCCGAAGTTGAATGCTTTGTCCAGTTTGATGTTTGTTATGACTTTGCTGGCGCTGATTTTCTTCTTCCGTTCTTCCGCGTTCCGTGTTTTCTTTGAGTCTGGCCGGAGGACTCATGGAGAAAACACAAAGAAAGAAAATTCTTAGCTGGGCGTTTTATGACTGGGCCAACAGTGCCTATTCAACGACCGTCATGGCGGCCTTCTTCCCGGTGTTCCTTAAACAGTATTGGAGTGTGGGGGCGGACCCGATAGTCACCACGGCACGTTTGGGTGTGACGATTTCTGCCTCCAGTCTGGCGGTGGCCTTGATGAGTCCGACCTTGGGGGTTATCGCCGACATGAAAGGCTATAAAAAGCTTTTCTGTATGCTCTTTACTATCATGGGTGTGATTTCCTGTGCCTGGATGGGTTTTATTCCCAGTGGGGATTGGGTCAGCGCTCTGTGGGCTTATGCTTTGGCTTTGTTTGCCTTTAATGCCAGCAGTGTGTTTTACGATTCTTTGCTGCCTTATGTGGCGCCACCACGTTACATGGACTATGCCTCCAGTCTGGGCTACTCGCTGGGGTATCTGGGGGGCGGCCTGTTGTTGCTGTTAAATGTTCTGATGGCGTTGCAGCCGCAAAGCTTTGGTATTCCTGATGCGACGGCGGCAACGAAGTTGTCGTTTATGATGGTGTCGGTGTGGTGGCTGGCGTTTTCTTTGCCGTTGTTTAAAAATATCCCCGAACCACAAGGGGGGCGTTCATCCCACAATGTCTGGAAGCTGACTCGAAGCAGTTTGCAGACGCTTAAGAAAACGTTGAAAGAACTTCTGCGCGAGCGAAATTTATTTTTGTTCATGGCTGCTTATTGGCTTTATATCGACGGTGTTTACACGGTCATGACGATGGCGGTGGACTATGGAATTTCCATCGGCTTTGAATCCAAGGATCTTATTGCGGCTTTGTTGATCACTCAGTTTATCGGATTCCCCTGTGCGTATTTGTTTGGAACCATGACCGGACGCTGGGGTACGAAAAAGCCCATTCTGGTTTGTATCATTGTCTATGGTATTACGGTGATTGCGGCGACGCAGATGTCAGCTGCATGGCATTTTTATTTGCTGGCTGTGGTGATTGGAATGGTTCAGGGCGGGGTGCAGTCGCTCAGTCGTTCCATGTTCGGTCGTATGATTCCGAAAGAAACCAGTGGTGAATACTTTGGTTTGTTCAATCTGGTGGGTCGGTTTGCCTCTATTTTAGGCCCTTTGGTGGTCGCAGGCGGGGCTTTATTAACAGGAAGCTCACGTCTGGGTATGGTGGGGCTTCTGGTGCTGTTTGTGATTGGTGGTGGCCTGTTGGCGATGGTGAAGGAACCAGAGCGCCTGTAAGGGGCTTGAGCTTACCTTTTTACCGAGAATTCTGATAATGGTGGACTTTGCGCGGGGATAGCGACATAACCCTCCGATATGACTTACAATCCTCGCGATCACTACTTTAGAAAAGCCAAACAGGAAAACTTTGCGGCTCGTTCCGTCTTCAAGTTGGAAGAGATCGACAAGAAATTCAAAATGTTCAAGCCGGGGCAGGTGGTGCTGGATTTGGGAGCTTCTCCGGGGTCCTGGTCACAGTATGCTTCCAAAGTGTCTGGCGAAAAAGGCCGGGTGCTGGGTGTGGATTTAAGCCCGGTCACCGTGAAGTTGAAAAACGCGGTTTTCATTCAAGCTGATTTGCGTGATTTGAATCTGGAAGAAATTTTTAAAGAACACGGTTTTGAACCTCCATTTGATATTGTGATGTCGGACATGGCTCCAAAGACCACGGGCATTCGTATGACAGATCAGGCGCGTTCCATGGAGCTGTGTGAACTGGCGCTGGATGTGGCCCGTCGCTTTTTGAAAAAAGACGGTCATTTTGTCTGCAAACTTTTTCACAGCGATGACTTTGGCAAGCTTCGTGATGAAATGAAAAAGACTTTTGCCAAAGTGGAGGCCGTGAAGCCGGACTCCACCCGTAAGATTTCCAAAGAGATCTTTTTAGTAGGCCTTAGTAAGCGATGATTCGCATCGTATTTGAAAATTCTCATTTTGTTATCTGTGACAAGCCTCATGGAGTTCTTTCCACACCCAGTCGTTTTGAAGAGGACGATGAACGTCAGTGTCTGGGGACGGCTTTGCAAAAATCTCTGGGTGTGCAGATTTACCCTGTGAATCGTCTGGATTTTGAAGTGTCCGGCCTGATCGTTTATGCCAAAACTGCAGAGGCCCATCGCAAAGGCAATGCGTGGTTTGAACACAAAGAGGTCAGCAAGACTTATCGTGCACTGACCACAGGGCAAAGCTACGCTCATATTCCCGCCAATGTTGCCAATCCACGAGTGACACTGAACCTAGAGTTGGGGAACACTTTTGAATGGCGCAGTCGTGTCTTGCGAGGCAAGCGTCGTGCGTATGAAAGCCCTCAAGGGAAGGATTGTCTGACGTTGGCCAAATACCAAGGCCAGCGCGGATCTCAGCAGGTTTGGGACTTGAATCCTGTCACTGGACGTTCGCATCAGTTGCGCTTTGATCTTAGTCGTCATGGTTTTCCGATTGTCGGTGATAAGCTTTATGGCTCCAATGTGGAACTGGACGCGAACCAGATTGCTCTTCGCTCTTACAGAATTGATTTCTCGCGTGCAAATGGAGCCTCAGCTCTAGGGCTTCCGGACGTGATTGAGATCGAAGCACTTTGATTCTTAAAACCTTTGCAAAATGTCATGTATGGCAGCTCATGTAAAAAGAGTTTGCACGAAGTCTGTGAATAGTTCTTAATAAACGCATGAGTATGGATTCGGTTTCTGAGTATCGTTCTGAGGTGGGTGAGGTCATGGACTATATCCGCCATATCTTCAAAGCCCTGCGTGTGTCATCCAGCCAATTTGAAAAAGAGCTGGGCCTGAGTGCGGCGCAGATATTCGTTATGAAAAAACTGAAGAAGGAGCCGGGTTTGTCCATCAACGACCTCGCGCTGAGGACCACGACACATCAAAGTTCCGTGTCAGTCGTGGTTAAGAAGTTGGAAGAACAAGGACTTGTATCCCGCATGATATCCAAAGAAGACTCCCGTAAAGTGGTGGTCTCTCTCACTTCCTCCGGTCTGGAGAAGCTCAACGAAATCCCTCGTACAATTCAGGAAGAGATGCTCGATGCTCTTCAAAAAATGAATCCCGAAAAAACTGCTGTGCTTGCTCAGGTGATGAAAGAGTTTGTATCCAATGCAGGAATCATTGAGGGCACTCCAGCTCCGATGATTGGTGAAATTCAGCGCGGGGAAAAATCCTAAATTTCCCTTTTGATTTGTTCAAGATAGGTTTTGATGAAGGCGATGCGATGCTCGCCTTCTTTTTTTGCCGCTGATGTGTTCAGGTGATCCACCAGTTTGAATAGCTTTTGGAAAAAGTGATCAATGCCATAGCTTTTGTCATCCAAAGCCCGGCTTTCCGCCCAGGGGTCTTCTTCAGCGTAAAAGGGGCGGGTCATTTGGGTGGAGATGGCAAAGCAGCGGGCAATACCAATGGCTCCCAGACTGTCCAGACGATCGGCATCCTGTACAATTTTAGCTTCACGAGTAGTGGGCTTGATGCCGGCACTGAAGCTGTGGGCTTCGATGGCGTGACGGATTTCCTCGAAATGGTCTTCGGGGTAGTTTACGGATTTCAGATATTCCACTGCGGCCTCGGCGGAAAGTTGCGAGGCATAAGGGCGACGGGGATCACTCTTGGGAACGTTGACGTAGTCATGAAAAAAGGCGGCGGGCATGACGATTTCCCAGTTGGCGCCTTCGGATTCTGTCAGTTGTTTGGCGGTGTTCACTACACGCATGATATGAAGATAGTCATGCGCGGGATCGGTGCTGGGATAAAGCACACGAGCCTTGTTGCTGAACAGATGAAACCACTTTTTTTCCTCAAAAGCCATGAACCAATCCTATCTTAGGGTTCTGTGACTCTCACCATGGGACCGGTCAGTTTGTCAAAAAACGCTGTTAATGGCTGGTCGGAATAACCATCGACATGATCGAAGGTGACAAAGCCATAGCCGCCCAGACCCCAGTCCTCACCCCAGGAGTTTTTAAACAGGAAGACTTTTTTCTCGTCATCATAACCGACGATCAGCACGGCATGACCACCGCAGGAGATTTTGCCGGAATTACATTGTTCGTCGATTTCCGGTGAATACGTAAAGGTGCCCTTCTTATCATTGATATGAGGAATAGCGACCTTCAAAGTCACAACCACCGGACGGTTCTGATCCAGTTCCTGCATGAAAAGTGCGGACCATGGACGACGCACCCACATCTGAGTCAGAATCTTCGTGCGCAGACTGCGATAGTCCACGCGGGCAATGTTCTTTTTGCCCAGATTATAGAACTCATCCTGTTCGGCAGACAGCGGCTGAGTGAAGTCCGGGCTGCTGACCTGATAAGGCAGTTGATGCTCTTGATAAAAGCTCATGCCGTTGGAAAACTGAGTCAGCAGATCATAGGTGTTGCCAAATTCAACTTCAGGACGCCACGGGGACAGAACCTTGTGGCGGAAGATTTCATATTCTTCGGAGATATCAAATTCCTGACCGAATTGGGTCTTGAGAGTGGATTCCACCAACGCGTTCACGGCAAAGTAAGCACAGGTGTCGCGATTTTTTTGGTTTTTGACCGGAGTTTGCAAGTGACGCAAATCCACTTGTTTGGCCAAGGCCTGCTCCAGCAAAAAACTGCAAAGCAGAACCAGTGTCAAAATCACCCGTGTGATCAATATCTTCATTAAAATTCCCCCGAAACCATACTGACTTGTGGCTGGCACAAGCGATGCGGCGAAGATAGCTGAAGACGTGGGGATTTTAAACTGTCAAAAATCTATACATGCGAAATGTTCACGGTGGCAGTTTATTCTGCCTCGGGCAGATTGATCAGCGTGTTTTGATAGGGGGCGGGCTCCCACAGTTCAATCCGGTGACCTTCAGGATCATACAGCCATGCAAAAGATCCAAAGTCATTTTCCACCACCTGATCTTCCACACGAATACCCTGAGCATTCAGTTGCCGAAGCAGGGCGGGAAGCTGGTCCACACGGAATTGAACGGCGGCGGGTTCAGAGGAAGGACTGAAATCCTGCGTGTCCACCTTGGGTAGTTTGCCCAGAATATTTTCGCACCAGGAATAAAGGTATTCATTGCTTGCCATGGGTTTATTTTCAAAGCCGATGGTGGCACTGGCAACAGGGATTCCCGTGTTCTGCAAAGAAGCAGAAATCTAATTGTTGGCCGGCTGGCGCAGGGCTTTGCACCAGTCAGGATGTTTTTTTGTTCCACCATCGTAGGCATAGGCCAGATTGTTCTTTATCAGAATTTCTGACAACGAACGGCCATCGACCATCACGTCAGCCAGAATGCGGAAGTACTTATCACGCTGGACATTGTGCAGTTCCACGCTTTTGGCGTTTTTCAAAGTGCTGGCCACCAGATTGCGCGCTATGCGTCCGGCCTCTTTTTCACATTTGTTTTTGGTGCGCACTTCCGGGGTGTCGATCCCCAGAACCCGCACACTGATTTTCTTTCCGATCAAAGCGGGCACATCCGGAATATTCACCGTCAAGGTGTCGCCATCATAGTTTTTCAGCACTTCCACACAGCGAAAGGTTTTGTCATCGTGCTGGCAGGAAGGGGGAGCTGATGATGATGCCAGGCTTGTGTCAGAAGCTTGCAGGCTTTGCGAGCAGGCCGTCAGGGTCAGGATCAGAAAAGCCGAGGTGAGGAACGTGCGTAGAGAAGTATTCATCTTTTTAGTCTATGTGATCTTTAACAGAAGGGCAAGACACCTCCGTTTGAGCTTTACTCCAGATTCAGACCGGCCTGCAGACTGGAAATGCGAGTCTGTGAACGGATTTTCTTACTTAACAGACGGTCCTTGATCCCCTTGCTGACCAGAACTTTTTTAATATCCTGTGGTGTCAGGGTTTCCCAAGGATGGCGCAGCATCAAAGCTGCCGCCAGACCACTGACCCAGGCCGTTGCCTGCGAAGTTCCGCTCATATAGCCGTACTTGCCATCAGGAAGAGCGGAAAAGATATTCTTTCCCGGCGCCGCAATATCCACCGAGCGTGTGCCAAAGTTACTGCTGGCCAGAAGGCGTTTTTGTGAATCCATTGCCGCCACTGAGATGATATTGGTCAGCTTATAACCTGCGGGATAATAGCCAACCACATCGGTATTACGCCCTTCATTGCCGGCGGCAGCGACAAACAGAATGCCCTGATCCTGGGCTTCGCGAATCGCAGCCTCTTCCATGGGGCTTCTTTCGTCGCCACCGCCGGAATAGTTAATAATATCCGCTTTCATGCGGGTGGCATAGCGAATGGCCTTTACAGTATTCAAAAGGTTGTCGCTCGCCGAAATGGACGGGTCATAATACTTAAGAATCATAAACTTCACGCGGGAAGATCCGGCCTGTTGCTGAATAATCCCGGCCACATGAGTGCCATGACCATGATGGTCTGACAGGTCATGATTGTTGGAAACAAAGTTCCATCCGTGGAGATCCCCGGCAAATCCATTGCCATCGTTATCTTTTTGATTGTTCTTTTCCCGTGGATTGCTCCACAGGTTGTCCTTGATAAGCGGATGACTCACATCCACACCCGTATCAATGATTGCCACCACAATATCGCGATCAAGACTTTCTTGAGAGAAAGAGTTCATCGACATCCCCAAAAATGTAGTTACGAAAAACAGAATTGCCTTCATGCAGAAGCACTAAAGCAAGGGCAGGGCCAGCATCAGACATGGATGATTTTCTTCTGAGCTGGAAATGTACTGCGAGTGTTTAGAAATCTCTGAACATAAAAAAAGCCCGAACGTTTGTTCAGGCTTTTCTGGTCACTAATAGTATGTGGACGACTGTCTGAAAGTTAGACAGCCCTTAAGCAACACGTTTGATCTGGGACTCTTTGGCGACGGTGTACTTGTTACGACCCGTTTGTTTGGACTCGTACAGGGCCTCATCAGCTCTTTTATAGAGTGAATCGGCTTTTTCCCCCGGCAAAACCTCCGCAATACCCATGGAGATAGTGAAGCGGATTTCATAGTTCTCGTGAACGAAGACCTCTTTACGGATGCGGTTCATGGCTTCTTCCGCCATGCGAGTGGCCGCTTCGCTGTTACAGCCCGGCAGAATCACTGCAAACTCCTCACCCCCCAAACGGGCAATGAAGTCCTCCTCGCGCGAGAAGCTTTCCTGAATCAGGCGCACACATTCCTTCAGGACAAAGTCCCCGATGTCATGCCCGTAGGTGTCGTTGATCTTTTTAAAGAAGTCGATATCCATAATAATCAACGTCATGGGATCTTTGTCGATTTCATGCAGTTGCAGATAGCGACGCACTTGTTCGTCATAGCTGCGACGATTGTGAGCCCCGGTCAAATGGTCCTTGCGCATGGTGGTGTTGGCCTCCATAAGCTGCTTTTTAACCGTGGTCAGGCTCTTTTTGATAGTCTCCATGCGCTTGGATCTGCGGTCATTGTGAGCGCTTTGGTGTTTCAGATAGAAGTTAATGAACTCGCGCGATTTCATGCGCAGCTCTTCAATCGAATTGGATTCTACCGCTTCGCGCAGCTGTTCCAGACTTTGATTGACGTCGCCCGAGGCGGCATTCTGTTCCTGAATCTCTTCGCTGAGGTGATCGGCGAAATCCCAGATGATGCGTTTGAAATCATCAAAAGTGTTTTGCACATAACTGTATTCGTCAATGCGGTAGCTGGAAATAAACTGACGGATTTCAAACAGAACACGCTCGGTGTCCTGACCGTTGGGATTCACCAGTTCTTTGGCAAAGCCGTCCAGCTTGTTGCGCACCTTGCGCACAGAGTGGTTTTGAATTTCAAAAAGATGTTTATTGAAAACATCCAAGATGAAGAGCAAGGTGGCTCGCTCTTCAGAGAGGCTCGGGACGCTTTTGCCCTTTTCAACGTCACCTGCAGAACCCCAGTCCATGTCAAATTGCTCAACGAGCTTCTTTACCCACTGTTTCAAGTAAGCCTCCTGGGAAGGATACAACACTATTTTATCGGAGCAGAAGGCCCCGGTCTTAAGGGGACTTGGGGC
This sequence comes from Bdellovibrio bacteriovorus, assembly GCF_025558485.1. Lineage (GTDB taxonomy): Bacteria > Bdellovibrionota > Bdellovibrionia > Bdellovibrionales > Bdellovibrionaceae > Bdellovibrio > Bdellovibrio bacteriovorus_G. Next base: position 2,561,662 of record NZ_CP102930.1, on the reverse strand, counting down.
TGAATCTGTTCTGCAGGTCTCAGGTTGAAACAAAAAAGTGAAACCTTGCACAGATGACAGATTGACTCATCTTGAGAATTTCTTTTTTTTCGTTGGAAGATGCTTTTTAGCAGTTGTGGCCGACTGAATATTCTGTCCTGACAGAAAGATTCCTATGATAAAGCCCTGAATAAGGAGTCAATCATGGGACGTTCTGCCAATCTAAGTGGACCTGATTTTTCCAAAGGTATTGATGCTGGACAGATTTCCGAAGGACAAAAACTGTTGGGTTATGTGGGGGATGAGCCTGTCCTGCTGGTGCAGCATGAAGACGAATACTTCGCCGTCGCAGCGACATGTTCCCATTATGGCGGCCCTTTGCATGAAGGTCTGATTGTCGGGGAAACCGTTCACTGTCCCTGGCACCATGCCTGTTTTGATCTGCGCACCGGGGATGCGCTGAAGGCTCCGGCCCTTAATCCGATCACGGCCTGGAATGTGGAAATGCGTGCGGGAAAGATATATGTCACCAATAAAAAGGCTTCAAGTCTTCGTCCACGGGAATGGAGCGAATCCCAACGATACGTTATTGTAGGTGCGGGGGCGGCTGGAACTGCTGCGGCGATCATGTTGCGCAAGCACGGGTTTATCGGTTCTCTTTCTGTTGTCACGGAAGATAAGAATCTGCCTTACGACCGGCCCAATCTGTCCAAGGACTATCTGGCCGGAAACGCCCCGGAAGAATGGGTGTCACTGGAGGCAGAAGAATTCTATCAGCAGAACAAGATCCATTTCGAGCTCGCGGCCAAGGTGGAAAAAATAGATTCTCATCGCCGCAGTGTCTTTTTATCCAATGGAAAAACCCTGCGCTATGACCGTCTGCTGTTAGCGACCGGAGGGGAACCGATCAAACCGAAAATCCCCGGCGTCGAAAAGCCTCAGGTGTATTATCTCAGAACCCTGCAGGACTGTCGGCGTATTATCGGCCGGACAACCTGGGCTCAGAAGGTGGTTGTCGTTGGTGCCGGGTTTATTGGGCTGGAAGCTGCGGCCGCCCTTCGTCAGCGCAACCTCGAGGTGCATGTTGTGGCTCCGGAGGAAATGCCGCTTTTGCGGGTGGTTGGAGTCCACGTCGGCAGTGTTTTAAAGAAGCTGCATGAAGAACACGGTGTTCACTTTCATCTGGGCCATGGGGTGAAGGAAATTCGCGAGCGCAGTGTCCTGCTGGACAGTGGGGAAAGCGTGGATTGTGATTTTGTGATCGTCGGCACCGGGATTCGCCCAAATACCTCTTTAGCTGAACAGGCCGGATGCTGGGTGGAAAATGGCGTGCTGGTGAATGAATATCTTGAAACCAGTGTGCCCGGAATTTATGCCGCAGGTGATATCGCCCGCTGGCCGGATCCACGCAGCGAACGCACCATCCGGGTGGAACACTGGGAAGTGGCAGAACGTCAGGGGCAGACGGCGGCCTTGAACATGATGGGTGATCGGGTGAAGTTTCAGGATGTGCCGTTCTTCTGGACCAAGCACTACGATCTGACTTTGGGGTATGTCGGCTATTCGGACCGCTTTGACAGAATGGATGTAATGGGGGATCTGGACAGCCGGGATTTTGCAGTTGCCTTTTATGAGGATCAAAGAGTCGCTGCTGTATTGACCGTGGGACGGGATATGGAAAGCCTGATGGTGGAAGATGCCTTCAGTCGTTTTGACGACCGCAAGCTTCATGAGGTCCTGCGTTCAGAAGATCACCATGCCCCGCCATCCTAGCGGGGTATGATGAAGCAGATTGTTAATGAGCGTGTTGGGACGGGGACATGGTTTCATGAAAGTCGATATCCAGGGTGATATCGGCTTTTAAAAGTTTTGAGACCGGACAGTTCACTTTTGCATCCTGAGCAATGGATTCAAAAAGTTTTTTGTCGATGCCGGGAACCTGCGCACGCAGCTTCAGCCTGGAACTGTTGATGGTGAAACCATCACCGTTTTTTTCGATGGTAACGGTGGCGGACACATCCAGAGTGTCGGCATTGAAACCTTTTTTCGCCAGGGCTCCGGACAGGGCCATGGCATAACAACCGGAATGAGCTGCCGCAATCAGCTCTTCGGGATTGGTGCCCGGAGCGCTCTCAAAACGGGTTGCAAAAGAATACGGAATATCTTTTAAGGCGCCACTTTCAGTATTGAGTGTGCCTTTGCCATACTGAAGATTGCCCTGCCAGCGGGCCGAAGCTTTGCGTTGCATGGATTCCTCCTTCAGAAAGGGGCCGCTACCGCGGTCCCTTTTTTCCACTTAAGAGATTGATAATAAAGCTGATGATCGCCAGGGCCAGGAAGACGAAAAGCAGCAGACGGCCGATTTCAACGGACAGTCCGGCAATTCCACCTGCGCCCAGAAGATAGGCAACGATCGCAATGACGAAAAATATGATGGCGGCTCTAAGCATGGGAATTCCTTTCTGTTGGGGCGGGAGAAGTCACGTGGATCACGGAATCCTCGAAGTTGTCCCGGGCACTGTTCATTTGCGAGGGGTATGGCACGGTTTCGCGCTGATGCCGACGGGAGGCTCTTTGCATCTCGTCCAGCTCCCACTCGTGGTAAATGATTTTTCCGGTTTCTTCCAGGGTACGGTGTTGCTCCGACATAGATCCTCCTGCGCTATGATGCTTAAAGAATCCGTGCGAAGGTGATTGAAGCCAAGATTTTGAAAGGAATTGTTTTAGAAAACAAATATGTGGCGAGGCAATCCCCGAGGGAAAGCAGAGACCACCTCGCCACGAGGGAACTTATTTGCAGAAGGACAGACTTTTCACCATGTCAGAAATAGGTGTGATTTTCTGGTATTTGCCACCGCTTTTCACGACAGCCCAGTAAGCTCCGGAACTGACCGTAATAGCGCCTTTGTTTTTGATCTGACGGGCCATAATACCAACGCCGCAGTAAAGATTCTTATACGGGTCCAGAATGGTTTTCCGTGGATCTTTGGAAGAAAGGTTTTTATCTTTGCTCCAGTCAAATTCACACCAGCGTGCCCACTGTACATCCTGATAAGACAACTGCAACAGGCCTTCGGAATAAACGGGGTTTCCGGTCACAGGGTCCGTGCCCATGGTGGTTTCATGCATGCGAGAGGTCGGGTCATAAGCACTTTCATACTTTGCCATCGCAGAGAAAAGGGCCGCCCAGACATTTGCACGCTGATTGTTGTCCAGACTGTTGTAGCGGGGACAGAAGCGGTCCATGTCATCTGCGCCACCTAACAGTGTATTCCAGTCCTCCAGGATGATCTTATGCAGATATTCACTCCATTGGCGGCGTTCGGGTTTGGTGGAGCTTTCCCAGGACAGTGCCTCTATTTTATAGGCGCCGGGGGTTTCAGGAACAGAGGGGACCGACGGTCCTGCGGGAGTTTCTGGTTCTGTGGGTTCTGGTGTTTCCGTGTTTCCCGGAGTTTCGGCACTGTTATTCCCATCGTCGATGGTGCTGGCCAGATCTTTGATGGAAGAAGTTGTCGGGGAGCACGCAGCGGCCAGAAGGAAGGCAATCGTGATTGCTGCCACGGACACCGTTTTGGTGAGATGTTTTGAGTTCGTCAATGGACCTCCACATAGCTGTGTGTTGTAGGCCCCTGCGGTAGAAACGGTAGAACGGTGCCGGCTAAACTTTGTTTCGTTCAAAAAAATGTCGCCGCTGTAAGATCAAGATGTACTTTCACATTACTTGAAGCCTTAAGACGGGTGTTAAAATTTAGGATGCAACATAAAAATTAGGACCAAAGACGAAGAAAAAGTGAGAGCAGTGCAAGAACTCCTCGACTATGGTGCAATCAGGGCATGAGTTTGGAAGCATACTTTCAAAAGTTAATAGAGCAGGCGGAATCGTCCGAGGAAATTTCCAACGCAGGCAAAGACAAGGACGGCTTCTATAAGCCCACTAAAACCATTCTGCTAAGACATCTGAATCTGTTGAGGGATCTGCACGGCAAGCCTTTGGCAAAGAAGATGTGTCAGGCCTCGTGGGCCTATGTGACCGAACATGTGCCGCCGGAATGGCTGATCGCCGGGCCAGAGGAAAAACAGGCATTAAAGAAAATGCTGGAATAAAAAAGCGCAGAAGAGTCTTTCTGCGCTTTTTGTTTTTTAGTTATGGCACTGAACAGTGGCGAAGTCCGTGTCCGGCAGACGATCCATCCACCAATCCACACAACCGCCAGAGTCATATTCGCTGCACTGGATTTCTTTGGCAGACAGGACGCCAGCAACACAAGTTCTTACGCGTGCGACAGAATCACAGGTGTAAGCAGGTCCCAGAGATTTGGTGGGATTTGCGCTGTAGTAAAGCTTCACGGTCAGGCCATCAGGGATGATCAGGCCATCCGCAGACACACAGTCCTGGGCGTGCGTGATTGAGGCCATAGCGAAAGACGCTGTCAGCGCCATCAAAAGTGCTTTCATGGGGTTCTCCTTGTTAGAATGCCTGCGCAATATAACGAAGATAAGCCGATGAGGTTGTCAGGAAATTGTCAGGGGCGTGTTTGAAGACGGTAGGGAACCTGTCGGTATTGCCGATGTCTTCAGCAATACCGACAGAAAAAGGTAATTTTAGTCAGCCTTGTAAGTGGCCGGGACGATCTGAGACTGTGCATCCTCGATGACGATATCGCGAACGGATTTGTTCTGTGGTGTGTACAGAATTAAATCTCCGGCACCGTAGCCCTTGATCAAAGACACTTCACTTGCGGAATCTCCGGCCAGCTCCAGAACTTCCGGTAGGTTGGTGTAGGCCTGTGCCATTGGATTGGCAGAGATCTTTTCCCATTTGTTTTCATGCGCACTTAGATAGTCATCGTACTCCACTGCGCCATTGTCATTGTGAGTGGTGGAGATCTTGATATTCAGTTCTCCCGTTGCGGCATAAGCAAGCAGGGAAATATCCGCTTCAATGATCGCCAGCGTGGAGTTGTCGAAAACTCCCATCGGACGCAGATCCAGAACCGCGTCTGTGTAGTCCTCTTTGGCTTTTTCCGGGTCTGTCGCGTATTGTGCTTCATATTGCTTGCGCATTTCGCGGGCTTGATTTCCATCCAGCAGCAGACTGACGAAGGTTTCCTCGGTCAGGCCCGGCAGGTCTGATGCCGGCATACCGGACAGTTCCTGATCGGCCTTGCCATCACCGTCAGCATCAATTTGCACGTTCACTTCGCAGCGGTGCCATGTAGTCATGCCTTCGAATAATTTGACAGCCACTTGAAGAACACGGCCACCGTCTTTTTCAATCACACGGTAACCGGCGGATTGCATGTCGCAATTGCGGTTGTGAGCCAGGTCGGGTTTGTTTTCTTTTTTACGGCTGTCAGAACCAATAAGGTTGAACAGATAAGCTTCCCCGGCATTGATGCTGGAGTTTTTTAATTGAAGCTCTGTCAGACTGCCGGCGCTGTCGCTTGCAGAAGTGGAGTGAACCACCAACGAGGTCGCTTCAATTTTGGAAATCTGACGAGCCACTGCCAAAGCCGGCAGGTGAGCCAGAACTTCTTTATCCGCAACTAGATTCAGGTAACCATCCAGTTCGTCGTTGGCAGAAGCCATCAGGGAGCCGGTGATTTTTGCCTTGATTAGAACTTTTTTACTTTCACCGGCAGCCAGAGTTACGGAAGGCGCGCTGATCTGCAAAGCCTTGTGCCCTGACCACTGAGGTGTCACCGTCACGGATTCAGAACTGATGTTTTTGATCGTGATTTCCTGAGCCAGTGTTTTTTGCTGTTCAATGTCTGTCAAGCCCAGGGACAAAGTCGCCGGGATCGTCACGATTTTGGCATTCAAAGATTCCGCCACCTGCACACGGCCAGCGCCCTGACGGCTGATAGAGTATGTTTTCTTGTCGGCGTCGTTGATAACTTTACCATGCGCCAGAAGAACAGATTTCAGTTCATAAGGATTCAATGCGGAATGTTTTTGCTTCAAAAGCGCCATCACGCCGGCAATATGCGGACCGGCCATGGATGTTCCGGACATGGTGACCCCTTTGTCACCAGCGCCGCGGGCTGCGGAAATAATATTTGTTCCCGGAGCTGAAATTTCAGGTTTGATCAAACCATCTTCAGAACGGGGACCGCGAGAGGAAAACGGAGAGATCGTGTCCACCAACCAGGCTTTTTCAATTTTTGCAGAACTCTTCAGGTCCGCAACAACAACCCCGGCTTTTAAAGCGTCTTTGATTTTGTTTGCTACATCCAGAGTGATCATCACCGCAGGAACAGTGAATTTGCCTTCACCGCCCATGACAATCGCATCACCCGGGGCATTGTTCGCGACGATCACAGCCAAAGCTCCGGCATCCTGACCGCGTTTGATTTTATCAGCAAAGGCCACCACACCACGGTCAATCAGGGCAATCTTGCCTTTGATCTTCGCTGCTGTTTCAGCGTCAAAATCTTTATCAGCCACGCCGACAAAGACCACCTCTGCCTTGGCTTGCGCAACTTCTTCCAGTGGTTTTGAAACAGCCCCTTCAATGGCCTCACCCAGAATAGAGCCTGAAGCGGCTGTGAATTCCACGGCAGGGAACAGAACGTTCTGGTTCATATTGTCGATACTGGAAGCCACAGAGATCGCATCATCAGACACGCCCGGCGCACCCACAATATAAGACTGATCCCCGGAGTTTCCTCCGGAAGCCACAACAATCGTTCCGCCACGCACCAGATTTTTGATTGCATGATTGTACATGATGTGGGGATTTCCGTAACCGCTGCCCAGGGACAGATTCACCACATCAAGTTGGTTGGCAAAGCTCAGATCCCCTTGAGGGTCCGCTGAATATTCCAAGGCTGCGATAACCACTTCGTCACTGGTGGATCCTTTGGCACCAAAAACCTTAATAGCATAGATATCCGCCTCCGGAGCAACACCATCATAAGTGTTTACCCCATCACCCAAACCAGCCACGGTTCCTGCAACGTGAGTCCCGTGGGTTGCTTCATCCAACGGATTGGCATCAGGAACTGGGATGCGTTTCATGTAATCCGGAGACCCGGAGTTATAGGCCGAACCAACCAGATCAATCCCGCCAACAACTTTTTTATTGGGGAAGGACGCGTGAGGTTGGGAAGGGTCCACGGCCGTGTAGGCTTCCTTGGTTCCTGCACCGCCGAACATTTTATGAGTGTAGTCCACACCAGTGTCGATGACGCCGACTTTCATTCCCTGACCTCGGATATTCTGTGCATAAGCAGCTTCGCTGCCAATGAACTTCACCGAGGTGTTGTTTCCGACCATGCCTTTTTCATTAATCTCTTCATCTTCCTGAGGACGAGAGAAAGATCCGGACTGTTCAGACATGGTGATATTCGGAAGAGCTTTAATTTTTTCAAAAACGGCTGCCGGAGCCCACAAAGCCATGCCGTTTAGAACGCGTTTATAGCGAATCAAAACACGGATTTCAGAGGAAATCTTTTGAAGCTCGGCAATGGTTTGTTCCTGCTCGGCTTCGATGGCTTTCAAAAGTTTTTTGTCGATGATGACCTTGCCATCTTTTTTTTGTGCCGTTTCAAGCAAGGCGGGATTGGAAAGCTTGACGATAAAGATATAAGGTTCTTCAACAGTGGGGCGTGTGCTGTACAGGCCTTCCAGGAAATCGGAATTAAAAATCTCGCCTTTGGGCGCCTGGGCAGATGGACTGCACGCAGTGAACAACAAAGCTGAAATTAGCAGGGATGAAAAATATTTTAGCTGTGTAGGTTTTTTTGATGCTCTCATTGTCCGCCTTTTTCGTTTTGGGTGTCAAAGCGACACCGAAATCGAGTTAATTTCTTACCAGTCGGACAATATTCCAAGAACCGTGCCGGGAATTTTGCCACCAGAATAGGCAGATTTTGTAGTGCTTTAGGGGGCTTAGAGCAAGAGAAATGGCGCTCAATACAGTGCGTTTTGTTACGCGAAAGGATGATTAAGGGGCCAGAATTTCGGCGACACCACTGAGGTCGTTCTTTTTATAGATAAATACCAAACTATCACGGGAAGGGACATAGCTAAGGCCGAACCCATCACAGGTCATTCCCGGCACGCCAGCCAGTGAAATCTCGCTTTCGACGCCGGAAGAAAGCTCTTTCTTATAAAGCTTGCCGTCCGAGCCACAATAGAAAATCACCTGAGAATTATTCGGGCGGCGATAGTAAGTCATCGCCCGCATATTCTGGGTGACGTTGGTGAAGGAGGCAACATTTCCGCCCGGAGGCAGTTGATAGATATTTTTTGTGCCTCGACGGGCATGAAGCCAGAATCCGTCAAGACTGTCATAGAAAGTGCGCAGGCTGGAATCAGCCGCACTGAAGGTGCAACTTGCAACAGCGGTTCCCGTGGCACAGTAGGCGGGATTGGTGTTGCTGTCGGTGCCCATGAAATGGCTTTGGCGGTAAGAGTCCGTTGAATCATAGATCTTCAACATGGATCGGTGAGTCCCTCCAATGGCGACATTCGACCAGTTGCTGACCAGCATCAGCTTGTTGTTTTCAAAAGCCAGCGGGGTGACGGTGGTGTTGAATTCGATGGATGTTCCCACCGTGTTGTCCGAGTTATAATAGTCAGCGGTGCCGCCACCGACGACACGGCTCCAGCGATTGGTAGAGCGATTCAACAGACCGATGTCCTTGTCATTGAAAATATAATAGAGATTTCCGTTGCTCTTATTCAGGATAAACTGACTGCTGCGGGGACTCATGCTGGTGGTGTGGGCATCCAGGCCGGTGTTCGGTTGCAGGGCATTGCCATTTCCGGCAATGGTGGTGATGGCTCCGCCAGCCACAGGGAATTCGCGGATGCGCGCGGCCCCGATATCCAAAGCGGTGGTTTTAAGAACGCCACCATCATTCCAGGTGTCCACAGAAGTGATGTTGGTAAAGCGGGCATTGATGGCGTCAAGATTGTCTCCGAAAGACAGGTTCTGTCCGGCTAACGTCAGCAGAGTGTTGTCGTCGCGTAAAGCGCGGATGGTGTTATTGTCAAACAGGTACATCTTGCCGTTGGCGTTGATGAAGGCGTCTTCCACGATCAGGCGGCACTCGGCGTTGAGCACATCCAGACTGTCTTCGCAGATGCCTTTTCCTTTTCCGGCGATGGCACTCCAGCTATTGGTGTTAGGGTCTAACTGATACACGACTCCGGCTTCGCGACGGACGAAGTAATTTTTAAAGTCTTTACCCAGAATGATCGCACCGTGCCCCAGAGCATTGACATTGCTGACGAAGTCTCCGTTCAAGTCAAAGTAGGCCTGGAAGTAGTTCCAACCGTTATTGTAAGTACAGTCGGCATCTGACGATGGCGGCGAAGTAAAGAAGGACACCAGATACTTGCTCAAGGTTCCGCTGGAATCCACCACCGGAGCCGCACTGAGCAGCGTGCAGTTCTTCACGTCAATTTCCGGATGTCCGGGAACCGCAGGTCCTTGGAAAGTGACGGAAGAAATAGAGTTCGTACTGTCATGAAAGATACGCAGACGGGTGGAGTTGGAGCCATTTTCCGGATACTTTTCGCTTTTAAAGATAAAGTCCCCATTCGGGAGCGGAGAGAACGTGGCATTTCCGAAGTTGAAGGAAGAACCGATATCGGTAAATTTCAGATTCAAAGGCGAAGCATAAGTCTGGCTTGCAGAATCGTTGCCACCCCCGATGATAGTTTGAATCTTCGGTGGATTTTCAGAAAGGTCAATACGACGAATGCGATCATAGTCCCAGACCAAAAGGCGATTTTGATAATCCAGATTAATTTTTAAAGGCGTCTTCGCGGTGGCATCGTAAACCGACCCACCATCGCCCGAGGTTGTTCCGGTGCGTTTTAAGAAGACTTTCAGCAATCCATCTGCCGGATCAATTTTCATAATCCCGGTATTGTCTGCGGATGGCGCATTCCCATTGGAAATTCTGGCAAGCCTTGGTGCCTCTGCGGCCTTGCATGCTTCTGACATTCCGTTCAACGGTCCAACAGCTGCGGTTCAAGTGGCTCGCGTGGATGGTCAGTTCATCGCCAACCCAACCCCACAGCAGATGGAAAAATCTGACATGGACATGATCGTTGCGGGAACTCGCAATGGTTTGTTGATGGTGGAAGGTGAGACAAAATTCATCTCTGAAGCAGACGCGTTGGCAGCTTTGAAGTTCGGTCACCAGTCCATCATCCCGCTGTTGAATGCACAGGATGAATTGCGTGAAAAAGCGGGCTCCGTTGCGAAGCGCGCTTTCACAGCTCCGGCTATTGATGCAGACTTCAAAGGTAAAGCTGAAGGCCTGTTGAGACCTAAAATTGCAGCGGCTCTTTCCATCAAGGAAAAACAAGACCGTTATGCAGCTGCCAACGAAGCGGCGGCTGAAGCTGAAAAGGCTCTTTTGGCAGACATCACTGACAAAGACGTTTTGAAGCAGCGTAAAAAAGAACTGAATTCCATCGTTGAAGATCTAAAATACCAGGAAGCTCGTTCCATGATTCTGGATCGCGCTGTTCGTATTGACGGCCGTGACGTGAAAACTGTACGTCCGATCGCGAACGAAGTGGGTATCCTGCCTCGCGCTCACGGTTCCGGTTTGTTCACTCGTGGTGAAACTCAGGTTCTGGGCACTGTGACTTTGGGTACGGCTGATGACGAACAAATGGTTGATTCATTGTTGGGTCTTCAGAAACGCAAGTTCATGCTTCACTACAACTTCCCTCCATACTCTGTGGGTGAAGTGGGTCGTATGACTGGTACCAGCCGTCGTGAGATCGGTCACGGTAACCTGGCTGAACGCGCGATCAAAGCGGTTCTTCCTGAGTTTGAAAAGTTCCCTTACACAATCCGTATCGTGTCCGAAGTTTTGGAATCCAACGGTTCTTCTTCCATGGGTACAGTTTGTTCCGGTATTATGGCGTTGCTTGACGCCGGTGTTCCTTTGAAAGCCAACGTTGCCGGTGTGGCAATGGGTCTGATTAAAGAAGGCGACCGCGTGGCAGTTCTTACTGATATCCTTGGTGATGAAGATCACTTGGGTGACATGGACTTCAAAGTGGCGGGTTCCCCAACGGGTATCACGGCTTTGCAAATGGACATCAAAATTGACTCTGTATCGTTTGAAGTGATGGAGCAGGCTTTGGCGCAAGCTAAAGAGGGCCGCGCTCACATTCTAAACGAAATGGAAAAAGTGATGAAAGTTCCTCGTGGTCAGATTTCTGAATTTGCACCGCGTATCGAAACTATCAAAATCAAACCAGACAAGATCCGTGAAGTGATCGGTTCTGGTGGTAAAGTGATCCGTGGTATCACTGAAGCTACAGGTGTTAAGATCGAAATCCAGGATGATGGTACGATCAACATCGCGTCCGCTGATCCAGAAGCAACGAAAAAAGCTATCGCCATGATCAACGACATCATCGCTGAAGCCGAAGTGGGCAAGACCTACAAAGGCCGCATCGTGAAGATCGCTGAATTCGGTGCTTTCGTTGAGATCCTGCCAAACACTCAAGGTCTTTTGCACATCTCTGAAATCGCCAACGAACGTGTACGCGCAGTCACTGACGTACTTAAAGAAGGTGAAATCATCGACGTTAAAGTTCTTGAAGTGGACCGCGCAGGTCGTATCAAGCTTTCCCGCAAGGCTTTGCTTCAGTAATTGTGACAGACACTAAGTTCAAAAAATCTGAACTTTCTAACGGGATCCGGGTGGTGAGCGAACTTCACCCAGGGTCCCGTGCCGTTTCTATGGGTATTTGGGTTTTGACGGGGACGCGGGATGAAACTCCTGAGGTTGCCGGCATTTCCCACTTGCTTGAACACTTGGTTTTTAAAGGAACCAAGACTCGTTCCGCCTATCAAATTGCAAAATCTTTGGAAGCTTTGGGTGGTGAGCTGAATGCTTACACCACACGCGAGTACACCTGCTATCACGCTTTGGTCCTGAAGGACCATTGGGAAAAGGCGCTGGATGTTCTGGCGGACTTGGTTTCCAACATGAAGCTGGTGCAAAAGGAATTCGACCTTGAAAAAGGTGTGATTTTGCAGGAAATCGCCATGTCCGAGGACAGCCACGAAGACATGATCTATGACGTGTTCTATGAACAGGTCTATGGCAAGCATCCTCTGGGACGTCCTATTCTGGGGACGCCCGTGTCTGTGGCGCGCATGAAGCAGACTCAGGTGATGGATTATTACCGTCGTAACTATACTGGCAAAAACATCATTATCAGTGCTTCAGGTTGTATCGACCATGAAGACCTGATGGCCGGTATTCAAAAACGCCTGGGATCTAAAAAGAAAAGTGAACTTAAAAACACCCGTCGTGTCCCGCGTTGGCTTAGCCGACGTCATGTCGTTGAAAAGCAGGCCGAACAGGTGCATATGCTGTTGGGGTTCCCGACAGCCAGTTTCCAGGACAAACACCGTTTTGAAGCGGTGGTGACCAACACTCTTTTGGGTGGCGGTATGACCTCGAAGCTGTATCAAAGTGTTCGTGAAAAAAGAGGCTTGGTGTATTCCATTCACTCCAGCCTGAACACGAACATTGATTCCGGCATGCTGACAATCTATGCCGGAACGGAAGCCAAGAACGCCCGTAAGGTGGGGGATTTGATCTCCAAAGAGTTTGCGAAAATCCGCAAGCAGGGTGTGACCAAGGCTGACGTTGAAATGTGTAAAACCCAGATCATCGGCAGCATTCTGCTGGGATCTGATGATATTGAAAACCGTATGACCTCTTTGGCGGTGAATGAAATGGTGTTCGGTAAATACCGTGCCGTGGAATCCGTGATTGAAGAAATCAAAGCCGTGACGGTGGATTCCGTGAATCACTATATCCGCCATGAACTGGATTTGGATAAAGCATCCGGTGTTCTGTTGGGACCTGAAGTGAAGTCACTGGAGTCCTGGTGGAATGATCTGAAACTGTAATTTTAAGAGCGAGGATTGAAATGCAAAAGTTGCCTGTAAAAATCAAAAAACTTGAAAACTTCCGTGGTGAACTTCCAGCTTATCAATCTTTGGGGGCCAGCGGGTTTGATGTTCGCGCGCAGCTTGCCGGGGCGGTGACTTTGAATCCGGGCGAAAGAGCCATGATCCCGACAGGATTGAGCTTTGAAATTCCACTGGGTTATGAAATCCAATCCCGTCCGCGCAGCGGTTGGGCTGCGAAAAGTGGTCTGACAGTTCTAAACACTCCGGGCACGATTGATGCTGATTATCGTGGTGAAGTAAAAATCATCGTGATCAATCTGGGGAACGAGCCTGTTGTTATCAACGATCAGGAACGTTGTGCCCAGTTGGTGCTGGCGCCGGTGATTCAGGCCCAGTTCGAGGTCGTGGATGAACTGAGTTCCACAGAGCGTGGGGCAGGTGGTTTTGGCTCCACGGGCCGCGCTTAAAAATTCCTAGAATTAGGAATCCATTCCTCAAAAATCCACAAAAACATCCGGGGAATGGCCTTAAAAGACATATATCGGATCTGGGGTCCGGAATACCCCTTGCTTTGGGAGGATGCTGACAAAAGGAGATATTATGTCAGCAAAAAACACTTTCAAATTATTTATGCTTGCGATTTTGTCCGGACACCTTCTGGCGTGCCAGGGTTCCGGTGGAAACACTTCTCCGACTCCGACAACTGGTGGGAGCGAGGCTCAGGAGGTCAACCCGCGCCGTGTTCTGGCTGAAGGCGTGGTGATCGAAGTAAAAAAAGTCGCGGATCTTCGCGAAGACCGTTCCAATTATTCTGAATTTAAAAACAACCTGAATATCTATGAAACGAAGCTTTCGATTCCGGAAAGTCTTTACGTCAACCAACTTGAAATCAAACGTTCGTTTTCCTCATTGGCAGTGAATCCGGCCTATGAATCCATTTCCAAAATCGACGCCAAGTATGTGTCCGGTCAGTATGTGATTTCGGATCGTCTGGATCTTTGGAAAAACGATCACGCTCAAAAAACAGTCACTTACAGAATCTATTCCAAAGAAAAGCTGATTGCCGAAAGCACTTATACTCTGTTGCCGGATTTGCTGGTGTCCTCTGAAAGCAAAGTGACAACCTTGCAGTCGTTGGGAATTTCCTCTGGCGCTTATAAGTTTGGAATCATCTTTATCGAAAAAGACAATGTCTTGCGCACAGAAGGTCAGGAGGTTTATCTGGAAGCTGGTCGTCTGTATGCGGAAGACACAGCCACGATTGAAACTTTCTCTGCTGAAGAGGCAGAAAAAATTCCGGCCCCGGGGCAGGTGGGTAAAAACGGCGGCTATCTTTCCTTGAAGGCTGGCTATGCGATGGGAGATTTAAAACTGCACATGCGTGGCACGGCTGGCGGGGAAGGTTTGCCAGCGGCAGCTCAGACCGGGATTGGAGCAAAAGGGGCTCGTGGTGTGGATGCCACGTCCCGCAGAATGTGTGAACCCGGTGGTGGTGTGTTTTTGATGGCACCAGAGCTAAGACGTGGGGCCACTTTTTGTGAAATCATCTGCACCAGACAGCCGACCAATGGTGGTGCCGGGGCGCAGGGGCCTAAAGGTCTTCGTGGTGGCATGGGCATGATTGGTGGGCATTCCGGTGCAGCAGACATTGTCATCGCCAAAGGCCCGTACTTTACTGCAAGCCTGTCCGCGGAAGCGGGCTTGGGTGGCCTTGGTGGAGCTGGCAGCGAAGGCGGTAAGGGCGGCGAAGGTGGTGATCCGGGATCGACTCGCGGAGATTGCAGAACGGCTTCAAAAGGTCCTCAGGGTGCGCTCGGTGAAAAAGGTGATATGGGATCTTCCGGTCCTCGCGGTGTGGAAGAGCGCAGTTCAATCACAGTTGACGGTCATTCAATTCTGTAAGGAGTCTTGAAATGAAAAAGCAACTTGTCGTCTATTCAACCGCATTGGCCCTGTTTATGTCGGCTTGTGCTCCCACAGAAAAGGGGGCGCATACGGCCGGACCGAAGAAGCAGAATCTGAATCAATATTCTGGCTGGGAACAGTTTCAAAAGCTGATCTATTCTGAAAATGCCAATTTGCCTTTGGCCGAAGCTTTGCGCTCTTTGTTGCAGGAACAAAATCCGGAAGTGTTGGGATTACTAAGAGCCCAGTTGGAACAGGGAAAGGCTTTGGCCTTCCCTGAGGAGATCAGTCAAAGATGGGACATGGCCAAGAAAAGCATTATCGTCGGGGATTCTGGTGCTTTGGCCGACACCGATCTTTTGCTGAATACCTTGAATCTGAATCTGGACGAGGTTCAACGCAGTAATGCCTTTCATCATCAGTTGGAAGGTAAAATGGCGGGATTGGTTCAGTCGGTGGCCCTGCGCAACCTGCTGCAAACGTTCAATGAACAAATTAAGAAAGACAGCCGCGATATCGCGGTGGATGTTGTGGTGAAAATCAAAAGAAACCACCCCGAGGTCTTGGATAAGATCGATAAAACCAAAGCCATTGGTGATCGTTCCGCACAAATTGAGCAGATTGTGACTTACCTAAAGCAGGCCGATTATCTGTTCTACCAATATGGATTTAGTGAAGACGATCAGGCGCGTCTGGCTCTTTACACGGCGGTGGCGGGGGCCATGGCTTCGGTTTTGACGGAGTCAGCGACAGTGAAGGTATTGTTGGCGAATGTTCAACAGATTCGCGATGTGGCGGAAAAAGCCAAAAAAGTGGTCGCTTTGGCCGAAGCTTTGGGGAAATACAGCCAGTCATTGAAAGACGATGCTGTTGTGATGGGCGGATCTGTCAAAAATATCTATGGTAAAATCAAAAATCTGACAGACAGTATTGAACTGTCGTTGTCGGATTCCGGAAAAATGCAGGCGCGTGAGATGATGGATGATCTGCTCAACGGTCGTGCTGCGACGATCCCTTCCCCGGAGGTTGCGTCAGAGCTGGAAAAGACCGGATTCTTTCAGCGTAAGAGAGAGCTGGATTCGGACGTGCAAAAATTTGTGAACAGTGCCGAAAATGCGTCCAAGTCCCTGGATAATATCCTGAAGACCACCATGCAGGTGACAGACGTTCTGGGTATTAAGTTGGACCCGGGGGTAACCAAGGCCATCGATACTGCCATGAAGATCAATCAGGGCATTCAGGCGGTCAGTGCAATTTCCAAAGCCTTTAGTGCGGGTGGTTTTGTCGGGGCCTTAGGCGCTTTCTCGGGCGGTCCTGCGACGATGGCACTGGCGGCTTTTGGTGGCTTGGGTGGCGGCGGACCGGACCCGGCTATTATGGCGGAACTGGCAGCAATCAAACAAAGTCTGGCTGAAATCAAAGCCATGCAGAAAGAAATTCTGGAAAACCAAAAGAAGATGATGGTGATGATCAAGGATTTGGCACTGATGATGGAGGAATATCATAGAGAGCAAATGATGCTTATCATGGACACGCGCGAAGAGGTGCTGAACAACCGTAGCGCCCTGACGGAGATTGATGAAAAATCATTCCGTTCCTGTGAGGCCATGACGACGTTTGCACTGAGCAAGGCTCCATCTTACCGGGCCTCTGCGAAAAGTTCTTTGAGCATCTCAAATATGGATTTGGTTCAGGGGATTATCCGTGATGTGACGACGTCGCGCAAAGAGCTGATGCAATTTATCAATAACGGTTCTTCGGAAAACTTCAAGACCTGTCAGCAGGAAATGAGCACGGTCTTTATGACCCGGGATTTCCGTAAATTCAGCCGCGCGGCCTGGACGGATGAAAAAACTTCCGGCGAAGAGGCAAAAGACGGCGGTCAGATTGTTAAAAGATATTACGCCCCGGCGTTTAGTTATCTGCAGGAAGTGACAGTGGATAAAGAGGCGCGCTGGAAAAAGCTGGGACTGCATCTGCCGGTGCTAAACGTATCCGCCCTGGTCTCTAAGAAATCCCGTTATGTGGATCAGCCGGGGAAAATCAGCAATCTGATGGAGCTGCAAAATCTGACAGCAACTAACAAACTTGAAAAGTATGTGACCGCCTTGCTGGTTCTGCACCCTTATTTGACCGTGGATTATGAAGACTGGAACTCATCTTTGCAGGATGTGCTGTCCGCAGCAGTCACAGAGCAGACCCGAGAACGCACGCGGCAGTTATTGAGCAATGCTTTTGAACGAGTGCAGATGGCAGTTGCTCAGGAGGCTTTGCTGGCCGGGGAACCGCTGTTGCCGAACTTAAGCCTGCATTGGGCGGAACTAGTGAAGGAAAAAAGTCAGTGCGGTAAAGATCACGAAAAATTCTGTTTTGTGCGTGAAAACAGTCTGATGATGCGAAATCTTTTGACCTATGTTCTGGTGCAAAGAACCGGTGTGATTCCGAATACAGTGGAAGCTTCAAGAAAGCGTCAGGAAATCTATCAGCAATGGTTGAATGACCCGGCAGTACTGGCGCAGGTGCTAATGGTGCCGAAAGAGGCGATTGTAAAAGATGAAAAGGGCAGGTTGAATCTGGTGTTGGCAAAAGGTGACGCTTTGAATATAGCGCTGCCTGAAGCCGAAGAGGTGGCGACAGGGCACCTGCAGTACACCGAGGCCATGTCCCGTATGATTCAGCTTCAGCATCGGGTGGCTGATGAGCTGGCCAAGATTTCTTCTTTGGGATACACGTCTCAGGAGCAGGAAAAACTCGCCAAAGCGATGTTCTTGAAATAATAAAAAAGGGGACAGGTTCAGTCTGTCCCTTTTTCTTTAGCCCAGTCGCTCCAGACGACTGATGTCGATGCGGTTCCAAAGCCAGATGATAAACACAATCGCGAACAGTATTGTGACCAGTCTTAAAGACCGGCGCTTTTCCATCTGGAAGTTTTCTGTCAAACCCACGGCCATCAATAAAGCTGTGAAGGCAAACCCCACCAATGTGATTGGGGGAATCAATTCAGAACCCACTTGGAAGATAAAAAATGGAATGTTGGCAAAAAGCAGCAGGGTGAAGATCTTGCGCAAGGAGCACGTACGCTTTTCAAAAACCTGGAAGTAATAATAAATAAACAAAGAGCCAATGAAAGTCGTCACGATTCCCACGATAGGGGAAACAATGATCCCGCCCATAATGCGGTAAAAGTTCGGTGGTACAAGGCCTGTCAGCACTCCGGAAATAATCGACAAGGCCACCAACGTCATCAAAAGCAAAGGCCAGTTCCAGTCCGGCAGGGTTTTGATTTTTTCGATGGGATGACGAAGGTAATTGATGATGTAGCGGACGACCTCTTTGGTCATTTCAAAAGAGGGCTGTTGCTTGTTCGGGGTGACGTCTCTGTAGTCGCTCATAGGAATATCTCACCACCACGCATTAAATCTGGCAAGGTGTATTTAGGAATCGCGCAGATCCATCTCCGCTAAAGTTTGAGCTCTTTCCAACAACAATAATGAATTGTTTAAGGCGGATTCCGGTAAAGCCCCCAAAGAGCTTAAACTGTTTAAGTTCTTCCGGCGCACAAACTGCTTGTGCAGATGATAGCTGATATTTAAGAAAACACTGCCTTTCGTAAAGACCGGCATTTCAATGTCCGCAGTCGGAATGGGGAAGGCCTGTAAGCCCTGAGGGCTGCTTTGTTCGGGATCAGTGATCTCGGTGATGCTGATCACACTGGCAGAGCGGCGCTGACGCAAAAGATCCTGAAACTCCAGCCATGTCGGAGCATCCACTACCAGGTGAAAATGACGGCCCAGATCTTCTTGCTGCTTTAGGAAATGTTCAAAGCGTTCTTTGCGCAGGTTTGTTTTATTCCACGGCAGATGCAGGGTGAAGACCTCATAACCATGTTCGGCCAGAAAGGCCGTGTATAGATTCCAATAGCTGCTGAAATAAAAAATAGAACGAGGGCCGGTGACAAACAGCAAAGGCCAGCGAGTCAGCAGACAATTGGGTTTAAGTTCAAAGGCAATATCCTGCCGACGGCGGGCGCGATTGCTGATCAAAGCCAATCCCAGAAGAAACACAGTTGTCGCCATCGCCAAAAGAAGAATATCCACGCGTTATTATATTGAGATCCCTTTGCAAAAAGCAAGAAGGGGAAATTAGAAGCGCTTCAGCCACTCCAGCAACGTCAACACCACATCCGGTCGCTCGTCAGTCTGGCGCAGTTCGGTGCGGATGGACCATGGACCGCCAAGGCGGCGACGGACCGTGAATTGTCTTTCTTCTGAAAAATCTGATCCCATGCTAAGTGTCGTACTGTCATCCAGGCGAACGCGCGCGGTATAGGACTTTGTCACCGGATTGTAGCTGACCGACTGAATGGGCGTGGATGACAGGAACAGCAGCGAGAACAATCCGAAAGCCCCGTCCGACATGGCCCGGCTCATGCTGGCGGTGGAGTTGACTTCCTCTTCGTTCAATTCATCCAGTGATTTGTTAAACAAAAGCACTGACACGATTTGCTGACGATTCAAAGGAGGGTCGCTTTCAAACTCAATGCGTGGTTTTTCCAGACTGCCCAGAAGTAAAATACGAATGTCCACTTCCGGATTGGCATAGTTGATCTGACCGGATAGTTCCGGTACGTGGGAGTTCGCATGGAAAATCAGGTCCACGTTCTTAACCACAGCCTTCTTACGGAATATTTCAAACGGGAAACTCTGCACGGCCACGGTGCCCTTCATCAGGCCGCTGTCCTCGATGTGCAGATCCATGGCGACCGGAATGTTTTGCGGCAACAACGACGACAAAATTTGAATTGGCTGTGCGGTTTTTACACCCACGGTCCAAGTCAGGGCGAAAGGAAGCTTGTCCTTCAAGGCTGAACTTGCCTTCGCTGCCGGAAGTTGTTGGATCGTGGGCTCGGCCTTAAGAACGAAACGTTTATCGGGCAGGGCCTGTGGTGGGGGTTCCAGACGCAGCGGTGGAGCCTCTAAGCGAATGTCTTCCAAGGTGCTTTGTACAGTGACGTGCATGCCGACGGGCTTGGGCATGGGGCCTGAGGTTTTCACTGTGACTTCAGTTTGCGTCCATAGTTTTTGTGTCTTTGAGGCCAGCCTGGTTTGAAGCTGCGCCGTGGCCGACAGCGGGGATTTTAAATCCGGCAGATGAGCTTCAGCCTGCAAGAGCACTTCACCTTTCAGGACATGTAAGGGGGCGGGAATGGCATAGGGTGTTTTTTCAAATAGATCTTTCCACACCGTAAAGTCTGGAATTTTCAGATTGGCGGTAAGATCAAACACGGCTTTTGCCAGTTTCGCTTCAGAGGAAAGGTCTGCGATTTCTGCCTCCCCTTGGGCGGACAGGGTGCCGGTCAGGAAGGCGGTTTCCCCTTCCAGTCCGGCAGAGCCTGACACCGTCAGAACTTCGGCATCACCGGCCCCTTGAGTGCGCAGTCGCACGTCGGCACTTAAACGAGTTTCGACGGTGTGCAGGTTTTGAATTTTCTTGCGGGGCTTGGCGGCCAGAACGCAGTTCAGTCGGGCTTCAGAGGGAAAACCTTTTTCCACATGCAGAGCGCTGACAATGTAACAGTCAGAAAGACGCAGCTCGCCTCCCAGCCATATTTTTTTGGAACTGGCCGGACCAGCGCGAAGCTCCAGTCTGGATTGAGACCACGTTAAGGCCACTTGCGGGCGGAATTTTTCCGTCAGCTTTTCAATTTTCACCTGAAATTCAGGGCGGGCTTTTAAGGTTAAAACTTCAGCCCATGCCAGATCCAATGGAGTCTGGATCTTAAACGAACTTGTGGTCACGGAAGTCCGTCCCTGCACAGTGAGTGATTGCGGATTCAAAATTCCTTGGGCCATCAGCGTGGCTGTGAAAGAATTTT
The DNA here is from genome assembly GCF_025558485.1 of Bdellovibrio bacteriovorus. Lineage (GTDB taxonomy): Bacteria > Bdellovibrionota > Bdellovibrionia > Bdellovibrionales > Bdellovibrionaceae > Bdellovibrio > Bdellovibrio bacteriovorus_G. The sequence continues at coordinate 2,540,987 of NZ_CP102930.1, read as the reverse complement.
CCTGAGAGGCCTGGGCAGTTATGGAAAAATCCACCTGTTCGCCGGGGGCGGAGTTGTTTCGTTGCAGACGGGCTGTGGCTTGCAGCGGGGGCTTTTCCGGCGAAAGCAGGCGGAACTGATCCAGTGTGATATTCAACTGTCCCAGTTTTTTTAGGTCCAAAGCACGTGGGAACAAGCTGGCAAAAGAAGGCAGGCGCAAATCTGGTAACAAAGAAGTAGGTTCTGTCGGTTCGGTTTTTTTCGGCAGTTGCAAATCCAGATGGCTGATGTGCAGGCTGAGCTCACCCAGATTGGTCAAAACGGGTTTAAATCCCTGTACGGCAAAGGACACATCAATTTTGACCGTGGGAACGCAGGTGGAAAGCTGGGGCTTGTATTCCACACAAAGATCGGCGGAGTTTAACAGCACACGCTTTTCATTCCAGCGCAGGTTTTCAAAAGTCACATCCAGTTTTTCCCACTGAACATAAAGCTGCGCGGGGGCGTAGGTCAGAGCTTTTTTGATATTGTTTTCAGTGATGATCAAAGAAGGATAGAACCAAATAATCACCACTGCTGCCACCATGACAGCGACAAGGAAAGATAGAACTGCACTTGCAATCAGCAGAGTGTTCTTGAAGATTTTCATCCTTAGAACTCCTTCCCGAAGCTGATAAAGAATTGATAGCCGGGATCAATACTGCTGGGGTCGCGATCCACGACAAAGCCGCGTCCCACGGTGCCGCGAATGGTTCCAATCGGAGAGCCCCAGCGCAAACCCACACCCGGAGAATAGTAAATCGCTGAGTCCAGTTCCGCAGCCAAAATACCGGCCTTCGCCGCATCCACAAAGATCAGCGGTTGCAAGTTGTAAGGAAGAATGTCACTGGCCCGCAGTTCCAACCCCTGATACAGCACCGTTAAAAAACCGTTGTCAGAAGACGGCAGTTGTTTACGGGCAAAGCCACGCAGGTCGGCGTCTCCCCCCAGAAAGAAGCGCTGAGTGACCGGAATGTCCGGACTGTCATGAAGGCCATCAGGCAGCAGGAAGGTTCCGGCCCAGCCTCGCCAGCCTAAAATCAAAAATGGTGGATCCCATTCATTCAGATTCCAGATCACCTGATGGCGCAAGGTCACGCGATGGATGTTGTCTTTGGAAAGGGCTCCTTGCACCTGCGAGGATGCATTCAAAGTCACACTCCAGCCATCTTGCGGATTGGTCAGGAAATATTCGTACAGGTGACTGGTTAGATTGATTTCTCCGGCGATACGAAGGGCATCAATTTGATAGGGCTCCGGCCCACGCATAACATCGGTGCGCTCTAACAACGGCCCCAATTGCGCCATGCCAGAATATGGTAAAGCTTCCCAGCCAAAGGCCAGACTTGTTCCCAGTTGATAGGTCATGGCCTCATAAGAGCTTTCTGATTCACGTTTGATCACAGCGCTTGTAAGCAAATGCAGGCGGGAGGTCAGATCCGAGGAAAAATAATGACGATGTTTCCCGGTCAGAGTTTGCTCCAGCAAGGAGGTAAACAAAGAGGCTTCCAGATTGTCTGCCGTTTCATTCAGACGGGCTTGTTTTAGTGTCGAGCGAAACAGTGCGCCGCCTTCAGAATCAAATCCCAGCCCGAAAGTCAAAAGACGGGGTTTGGCCGGGATCATACGACGAACGATTTCCACCTCGCCTTTAGCGGTGCAGGTGATGTCGTAGTAGGTGCTAAGGTAAAGGTCTTCCTGCAATACACGGTTGGAGGTGATTTCCAGCAGGCGGATGTCAAAAGGAGCACCGGGGAAAAAGGCCGAGAAACGATCCAGAATCGCGGGGTTTAAATCCTCTTCGCCGACAGTGATGATGGCTCCAAAGTGATAGGCTGGGCCGGGCTGCACGGTAAGATCAAATTTTTCCTCCAGTACCAAGGCCTGCGCATCGACACGGGGGCAGGGATGGCCGTGTTCCTGCAAACGGCGGCGGGCCCAGTTGGTGATTTCGTCCAAAGTCGCCGGTGTAAAAGGGCGGTTCTTGACATAGCGACGCTTGCGCCAGTTCCACTGTGCCGGGGCATTGTGAACTTCCAGCGACTGCAAGGTGGAAAGGGGCCCCAGCTCCACGTTCAGGCTGTCGGCTGTGGTGGTGAATGTGGATTGATGATAACCCCGGCTTTGCAGAAAGCCTTTCAGAAAAAGAATGCGTTGGGAATTTGGCATATTCTGCCAGGCCGGGCTTTTTGCTGAACCGCAAAGCCAGTCGTGTTCGGTGTCACTGAATTCAATTTTTTCAGAACCTTCAATACGGATGCCGCACAGACGGGTTGTTTCAGCCTGCGAGGTGAGCGCAAAAAATGTAGAGAAAAACAGCAGAGACCAAAAAAAACGCATGCCTAGAGTTAACAGGTCTTGGGCATGCGGGCAAGTTTCTGAATTACAAAGAAGTGTTTAGGCGGAACGCGAAGTCAAAAGAGTTCTTGTCAGATGTGCTGTTCACCATGGCGGTGTGGGCACTTAGTTCCGCACCGATGGAAAGATGCTTGTGAACCTGAGCACTGAAGCCCGTGGAAACAATCAAGGAAGGGGTGGTTTCATCCACATGGATACCCTTGGAAGAGTCTGAAAAACGCAGGAAGCGGTTGGAAAGGCCGGAGCTGATGGAATAAGACCAGATGCTTTCCAGGCGGTTGGTGTAACCGATTTTCAAATCCAGTTCACGCAGGGTCATTTCCTCGTTGCCGGAAGAGGTGACGCCGTAGTTTTTAAACACACCTTCGGAATACCAGTTCGGGGAAAACAGATCCATACCCAGCGACAACTGAATGCCGTTGGCGTGGCGGTTGAAGTTTTGATTGTGAGTGGAAATGTTCGTGAAAGAATTGGCATAACCAATCCCTGCATGCAGGCGAACATCGTCAAAAGAACTTTCAGACTTGCGGGCGATGGTGTTCTTTTTGGCGCTCAATTCGTTCAGAAGATCGTCATAGCTGACCTCTTCATAGTCAGAACCGTTGGAAGCGGCCTGGACCAAGGTGGGAGCGGAAAACAGAGCACAAGCGATCAAAGCGAACTGGATTGTTTTAATGATTTGCATACTCCTATTCTAGCAAGGCTTTGTCATTTTTCAAAAATTGATCTTTCGTTCTGGACCTTGTTTTTGGCACACTAGATATATGTTGTCGTTCTTTCACACCCGTCATAACTGCTATTGTGCCTTTTGCAAAAGTCCGCGCCGAATTTATCGTCGCAAAAACATCTCTTTTATGAATGTGGTGGGCAGTGCGCTGGCTTCGCTGGTGCTGATGTTCGCGCTTTGGCAGCAGTATGACCCGCGTGTCTTGATTGTCTTCGTCATCTGTCTGGCAATCTCGGAAGTGTTCGTTAAAATTCGCTGGAGACTGTCAGTGGTTTGCCGCTCTTGCGGGTTTGATCCGGTTCTGTATCTGAAGCATCCGGAACAAGCTGCAAACAAAGTGAAAGAGCAGTTGGATCAACGTCGCCAGGATCCGAAATATTTGCTCGCAAAGCCATTGAATTTGCCCGCAATTCCCGCAGATAAAGCGAAGGCTCTTCAGGAAAAGGGCAAAGGCCGCCTGGTCTCCAGATCCATTTGAGCAAAAGATTGCAAGTCGGGGCTCTTTATGACAGCTTAGAGCCATGAAAAATCTGGTTGTCATTCCTACGTACAATGAAAAAGAAAACATTCAGGCGCTCGTGCCTGCCATCTTTGCCCGGAGTCTGGGCGTGGAAATCCTGGTTGTTGATGACAACTCTCCGGATGGGACGGGTGCTATTGTACGTGAAATGCAAAAAAGCATGCCGCAGCTTCATTTGCTTTCCCGTCCGGGCAAGCAGGGGTTGGGGAAAGCTTATATTGCGGGTTTTCGCTGGGCCATGGATCATGGCTTTGAAGGCATCGTTGAGATGGATGCGGATTTTTCCCACCGACCGGAGGACCTGGGGCCTTTGTTAAAGACGATGCAGGCCAATGATTTTGCTGTGGGTTCACGTTATGTGCCGGGTGGCCGCACCGTGAATTGGGGCATCATCCGCAAAATCATCTCCCGCGGGGGCGGAATTTATTCACGCATGATTTTGGGTTTCCCGCTGAATGACTGGACGGGCGGCTTCAATGCGTGGAAGAAGGAGGTTCTGCATGGAATTGATTTGTCCTCTGTGGAATCCAATGGCTATAGCTTCCAGATTGAACTGAAGTACAAGGCTTTGAAAAAGGGCTTCAAAGGGGCCGAGTCTCCGATTGTTTTTGAAGACCGTCGTGTTGGACAAAGTAAAATGTCCCTGAAGATCGTACTAGAGGCGTTCTATCGTGTTTGGCTCATGCGTTTTAAATAGGGCTTTGGCTGCTCTGCTGCTGGTGTGGCTGTTGCCGTTGAGCGTGTGGGCTCAGGCACAGCAGGCGACCGTCGTTATTGAAGGCGCGATGGTTTATCAGGATGCGGATTTCGATGCGCCAGTTATTTCCACTTTGAAGTTGGGTGGTGTTTACAGTGTTTCCACCAAGAAAAAAGGTCCGTTTTACAAGATCCGTCTGAAGCCGGGATACACCGGGTGGATTGCAGACACCGATGTGAAGCCCGGGGTTATCAAGGTGGCCATTCCTGAAAAAACGAAACCCGAGCAGGAAGAAAAGCGCAAGAAGCCTTTCTTTGCAACTCGTTATCGCGGGCCTGTTTTGCAATATACAAACTACATGGAAGACACCCTGGGCAAAGAGCGCACAGACGGACTGCTTTTCTATGGAGCAAAGATTCACGGTTTTAACACCATGTTCACGGGCGAAATTTACACCGACGCCAATCTTTTATTTTTCTTCGGGGCCCCGTCTTACTATCAGGATTACACCAAACGTTCGGCCGACGGATTTATTTTTATTGCCGACTTCCTTTTGCAGACGGTGATGCCTCAGGGGAAAAATATGCTTTTCTTCTATGGGTTTGGGCCGATGTTTAAATATTCGCACTTCAATCTGGATGTTCCCAGCAGCGGCTCGACGGTAAGTTATTCCGCCGACGACATGACCTTGGGAGCTGTCTTTGACCTTGGGGCGGCTGTTCGCATGGGAAGCTGGTCCTTGCGCGGCGACGCAAAATACTACTGGGAGCGCACTAAGTACCTCGCGTTCGGCCTGAGTTTTTCCCACGATTTCTGACGCGCAGCTTCGGAAAAAGTAAGCAGGTACCTTTTGATGGACCTTTGACTTGAGGGGGGAGCTCATGCAAATTCCCCCTATGTCGATTCAGATTTTATCTCCTGAAGTAGTGGACCAAATCGCCGCAGGCGAGGTGGTGGAGCGTCCGGCTCATTTGGTCAAGGAACTTGTTGAAAACAGCATAGACGCCGGTGCGACCCGCGTGCACGTGGAGTTTTTCGACGGAGGCCGTATTGTCAAAGTTATTGATAACGGCAAAGGCATGTCACCGGAAGATCTGCCCAAAGCTCTGGAACGATTCGCCACCAGTAAAATTTCAAAAACCGATGACCTTTGGAGCCTGCGCACTTTTGGATTCCGTGGGGAGGCTCTGGCCAGTATCGCCGCGGTCAGCAAGTTGACGCTGACTTCGCGCCGTGAAGGGGACGAACAGGCCCATCAGTTGATCAGTGAATACGGACGAAAAAAAGATCTTGATAAAGTCGGCGGTTCGCAGGGCACGACGATCCTGATTGAAAACCTTTTTGACAACACGCCGGCACGTTTGAAATTCCTGAAATCAGATTCGGCGGAAAACACCGCAATCAAAACAACTTTGAAGGCGATGGCTCTGTCCCATTTCGATGTGGAATTCCGCATTCAGGAAAACGGCAAACTGGTTTCCTTCTGGCCTGCTTGCAAAAATCGCAAGGACCGGGTGGAACAAATTCTTGAAATCAAACCGCTCTTTGAAGGTGAGGCCGTGCGTGAAAATGTGCGCGCCTATGCGGTGTTTGCTGATCCTCACAATGTGGCGAAGACCTCTAAAAATATCTGGCTGTTTGCGCAGAATCGCTGGATTCAGGATCGCAGTCTGCAAGCCGCGGTGAACGAAGCTTACCGAAATCTGCTGATGCACGGGGAATATCCGATTGCGGCCGTGTGGGTGGAAACAGATCCGGATTGTGTGGATGTGAATATTCACCCGACCAAATCTCAGGTGAAATTCCAGGAGCCTTCACTGGCCTTCCGTGCGGTGGCAGGTGCTTTGCGCAGCACTTTGGAACAAGCGCCCTGGATTGTGCGCAACACGGAAAGTACGATTCCGGCGACGGCACCTGTTGCCGGGCATGCGGTGATGGCGTCCATGCCTCAGCAAAATCTGAGCTTTCAGGATAAGTCTTTGGATGTGACTCAGTTCCAGAAAAAAGAATTCAACTTCCCCAAGTCCGTTTCTCCGTCTTCAGTGCAGCAACCGCAGACGACGTATCAGGCCCTGGCGGAAGCGGCCAGTGATCGTGAAAGCTTTGCTCCGGCGATGACTTCGAGCTCTGCGACGGAAGCCCCGATGGGCTATTGGTCCTCGCTGGAGGTTTTGGGCCAGGCAAATTTGACTTACATTGTGACCCAGTCCCGGGAAAAAATTGTTTTTGTCGATCAGCACGCGGCCCATGAACGAGTGGTGTTTGAAAAGCTGATGACCGCCTGGAAGGGCGGCAAGATTGATATTCAGGACTTCCTGTTCCCACTGGCAATTGACATGTCTCCGGAAAAAGTGGAGGCGCTGTTGGCGATGGGGAAAGAGATCGAACGACTGGGCGTGCATATTGAAGCGCTGGGGCCGGGAACGGTCGGCGTGAAGGCGGCTCCGTTGATGATCAAGGAATCCAGCCTCAGTGCCGTTCTGGATAAAATGGCAACCGAGATCGTCGATCAGGGCGGCAGTTATTCTTTGGAACGCACGGTGGGTGATATTTGCGCGACGATGGCCTGCCATTCTGTGGTGCGAGCCGGGCAGTCCCTGAGCCATGATCAGATGAGAAATCTTTTGCGTGATATGGATATGTTCCCGCTTTCCAGTTTCTGCCCGCATGGACGTCCGGTCAGCGTGGAATATCCGTTCTATAAACTGGAAAAAGATTTCGGACGAATTGTTTAGATGGCACAGAGGCACGTGATCTTTGTAGTGGGCGCAACCGCGACTGGAAAGTCGGAGTGGGCGTTGAATCTTGCCCGGGAATTTGATGGCGTGATTGTGAACTGTGATTCGGTTCAGGTTTATAAAAAATTGGATATCGGATCGGCCAAGCCCTCGAAAGCAGAGCAGGCTTTGGTGCCGCATTATCTGCTGGATTACGTTTCCGCACCAGAGGAAATGACTGCGGGAAATTACTGCCGTGATTTTTACGAGGCCTTAAAAAATATTCCTGAAGAAAAACCGGTGTTTGTCGTGGGCGGCACAGGTTTTTATTTTATGGCCATCGAAAAAGGCATGTACCCGGTAATTCCAGTGCCTGCGGAAATCCAAAGTCAGGTTGCAGAGGAACTGCAAACAGAAGAGGGTGCTGTACGCCTGCATGCGGAAATGACAGCGGCGGACCCTGAATACGGTGCCAAGATTCATCTTTCGGACCGGTATCGGATCGGGCGAGCGGTGGAGCTGATTCGCAGTCAGGGAAAAAGTGTCACCCAGATTCAACGGGAATTTGAAGTTCAGCGTGCGCCGTTTCCGTATCCGTTGTTGAAGATCGGCCCGCAGTGGGACCGCGAGGTTTTGCGGGAGCGCATCCGGGTGCGAGTGCAGAATATGATGCAGGCCGGACTGGTGGCCGAGGTGCAGGGGCTTCTCGATGAAGGTCTTGCTGCGTGGGCCCCGATGAGCAGTGTGGGTTACAAAGAGACATTGGATTTTTTAAAAGGAACACTGAATCAAGAACAGCTCTTTGAAGAGATCGTGAAAAACACACATCAGCTCGCCAAAAGGCAGAGAACCTGGTTTCAACGAGACAGCGAGATTCAGTGGTTTGATGGAAGTTCGGGTTTTGCAGAGGCAAGAGCCGTGGTCGAGAAATTTCTCAAACCTTGACCCTGATTCAGGGGCAAGTCGAGAATAGAGGTAATTATGAAAAGTATGACTGGGTACGGCACCGCAAGAGTTCAGACCAAAGACGTCACTGTGGAAGTGAGCATCCGTTCCGTGAACGGTCGTTTTTTGGAGCCGCGATTTCATTTGCCAAGAGAATTTGTTCCCTATGAAGGGGAGTTGAAGAAGGTTCTGGGCGCGACTTTGTTGCGCGGGACCGTGGATATTTTCGTATCCCGCCGTGTGAAAAATGTGGCGACCAAGGCGCAGATGACCGTGAACGATGCGCTGGCCAAAAAATATATGGCGGCTTACAAACATCTGTCCAAAGAGTTGGGCGTTCCCATGAATGTTCATCTTGAAGCTTTGGCGCGTCTGCCGGAAATTATCAAAATCGAGGACAGCTATGAACTGTTCAGCGGTGAAGATAAGATTCTGAAGAAAGCTTTTACCCAGGCGTGTTCCAATTGTGACAAGGAACGCTCGCGTGAAGGCAAGTTCCTGCAGAAGGATCTTCAAAAACTTCTTCTGTCTTTGGAAAAACAGATCAAGGTTATCAGTGAGTTGCGCGGGGAAGCCAATGCACAACTTCAGGATCGCTACGAACAAAAAATCCGCGCCCGACTTAAAGGCAATGAAATCGACAGCACTCGTTTGTCCCAGGAAATCGTGATTCAGCTGGAAAAGGCTGACATCAATGAGGAACTGACCCGTCTGGCGGAACATATCAAAAACTACCGTCAGTTGGTGGGGGCGCAACAGGCCGAAGGGAAGAAACTTGATTTCTACACCCAGGAGCTGCTGCGCGAAGTGAATACGATCGGGTCAAAGTCTCAGGTAGCCAAGATCACATCGGCTGTGGTAGAAGCTAAAACCCTTATTGAAAGACTTAGAGAACAGGTACAAAACGTACAGTAATTATGAAAACGCGCATGATTATCGTCGCCGCTCCAAGTGGCGCAGGAAAAAGCAGCTTTGTTGAAAGGATCACTCGGGAAGATGCCCGTTTGGTGGATATTATTACTTTCACAACGCGCTCCATGCGCAAAGGGGAGTCCGAGGGACAACCCTATAACTTCATCACTCACGAGGATTTTGAAGCCAAAATCAAACAGGGCTTCTTTGTTGAGTGGGCGAAGGTTCATACCAACTTTTACGGCACTTCTTTTGAGTCTTTGGAATCGGCTTGGAAGCAGGATAAAACCGCGATTATGGATATTGATATCCAAGGGGTTGTGACCTTTAAATCCAAGTTTGAGGACGCCAAGACCATCTTTATCCACCCACCATCCATTGACGAGCTGCGCCGCAGAATCGAGAAAAGGGACGGGAAGGTGCCAGCGGACATCGAGGTTCGTATGGCCAATGCGGAAAAAGAGATCCAAGAGGCCTCTAAGTTCGATTATCAGATCGTAAACGACGTGTTTGAGCAATCCTACGCGGAATTCAAAAAAATCGTTGAAAAATTGCTAACTTAGCAGTAATTTAGCCAGATATATTTTTTCGGAGGCGTAATGGCTCGTGTAACCGTTGAAGATTGCTTGGAAAAAGTTCCTAACAGATTTGCTCTTGTCCTAATGGTGGCTAAGAGAGCGAAGCAACTTCTTAAAGGAGCGGAAGCAACAGTTTCCACTCGTAGCAACAAATACATCGTCAGCTCTTTGCGTGAAGTGGCAATGGGCAACGTGGGTTACCAGGAAAGTTTGGAAGCCACAGAAGCAATTCGTCAGATCGAAAAGGACTTGAACAAGTAGTCCCTGACAAAATGCGATTTCCCCTCGGGGGAAGATGAAAAGGGAGGTCAAAAGCCTCCCTTTTTTGCGTTTTAAGGGTCCCTAAAGATGAACCGGTCTCCACTTTGGGCGAGTCGGCAAAAAACCAGTAAAATTAGTAATTTATTTCAGGTAGGCTAACTTATATGTTTAGTCTCCTGAAAGAGGATGGCTTATCCAATAAGCCGGTCAAAACAGTCGAAGATCTCCTGATTCGCATTCGTGCTTACTATCCGAATGCGGATCTGAAAGTTATTGAAAAAGCATATTCGTTTTCAGAGAAAATGCACGAAGGTCAAATTCGCCGCAGCGGAGAGCCATACATTTCTCATCCTCTTTCTGTCGCGGCCATTCTTGCGGATTTCCATTTGGATTTGGATACAATTGCCACAGGTCTTTTGCATGACACTGTTGAAGACACCGCAGCCACTTTGGAGGACATCCGTCGTGAATTCGGGGATGTGATTGCGCATCTGGTGGATGGCGTGACCAAGATCGGCCAGATGAAATTCAAAAACAGTCACGAAAAGCAGGGCGAAAACATTCGCAAGATGATCGTGGCCATGGGTAAAGATGTGCGCGTGGTTTTAGTGAAACTCGCGGACCGTTTGCACAACATGCGAACGCTGAACTTCATGCCGTTTGAAAAGCAGGAGCGCATTGCTCTTGAGACTTTGGAAATTTACTGTCCGCTGGCGGGGCGCATGGGTATCAGTGCGCTGAAGATTGAACTGGAAGATCTTTGCTTCCGGTACTACCGCCCGGACATGTATTACGAGCTGGTTCAACAAATCAAAAAGTCTGAATCCGAACAGAATCGCTACATCGAAGAGGTTAAGCAGCTGATCGGTAAAGAGCTGACCAAGGCGGGCTTCCGCTTTGAAGTGTATGGACGTTCAAAGCACTTGTGGTCCATCTATCGTAAAATGCAATCACGTAACATCGACTACGATCAGGTTTATGACGTACTGGCGTTCCGTGTGCTGGTGGATTCCGTGGCGGAATGTTATGCGGCGCTGGGACTGGTGCACTCGTTATGGAAACCGATCCCGGGGCGATTTAAGGATTTCATCGCCATGCCAAAGACCAATAACTATCAGTCTTTGCACACCACGGTGATGGGCCCGGGTGGGGAGCGAATCGAAATTCAGATCCGTACACAGGAAATGCATCTGGTGGCGGAAAAAGGGATCGCCGCACACTGGAAATATAAAGAACGCGGCAAGATGGTGGATGACGGTGATTTGCAGCAGGCGAACTGGCTGCGTGATCTGGTGAGCTGGCATCAAAATGTGCGCAATCCGGATGAATTCCTGGATACCGTTAAAACCGATTTGTTTGAAACTGAAATTTATGTCTTTACGCCCACAGGTGATGTGCGTGAGTTCCCGGAAGGGGCCACACCGGTGGACTTTGCCTTTGCTGTGCACACGGAACTGGGGAACCGCATTGTCGGAGCCCGCGTGAACGGGCGCATGGTGCCGCTGAAATACCAGCTGCAAAACGGGGATACGGTGGAGGTTGTGACCTCCAAAACGCAGGTGCCATCGAAAGACTGGCTGAAGTTTGTTGTTACCAATAAAGCCAAATCCAAAATCCGCGCCTTCGTAAAAGAAGAACAGCGCCGTCGTGCAATCATGCTGGGCAAGGAGCTTGTCGAAAAAGAGTTCCGCAAGTTTGGCATGGCTGCGGTGAAGTATCTGAAAGGCCCGGTCTTTGAGTCGTACTTGAAAGATCACGGTTTGGCGGATCTGGATGAATTGTATGTCACGGTCGGTTACGGAAAGCTGGAAACGCGTATTTTGGTGGAAAGACTTTCCCCGGAAAATATCGCCAAGGAAGCTGCCAAGACCGAAGATTCCAGCTTTATGGAAAAGGTCATGCGCGCGGCGACTCAGAAAACGCGCAAGACCAATTCCCTGATCAGTGTGGATGGAATGGACGACGTGCTGGTGCACTATGCGAAATGCTGCCATCCGATTCCGGGGGACCCGATTGTCGGATTTATCAGTCGGGGACGTGGTATTTCCATTCACCGTAGTGACTGTCGCAAGGCTTTTGAATTTGATCAATTACGCAAAGTGGATGTGACCTGGAATGTGAAGCAGGCCGGGGAAGGTCAGGAGCGCATCGTGCGCCTGAAGATCGTTTCTCAGGACGTGCCGGGGTTGTTGAAGCTGATGTCCGAGGCGTTTGCGCAACAGGGGATCAATATCCAGTCCGCGCAGATTCGCACCACCAAGGATAAAAAAGCGGTTTGTAATTTTGAGGTCAGTGTCCGTGACTCCAGTCAGCTGAATCAGGCGATATTCGAGATTCAGAAGATCAAGGGGATCATTGGAGTCACCCGTGTTATTCACTAAATTAAAACGAAATTTGCATTACGTGCTGGCGCTGTCAGTTTTGACAGTGGCCTGCGTGGTGCTGTTGGGCTGGGTGATTCAAAGCGCTTCTGCGGTTCAGGTGCGCGAGGACTTTGCCCCGATGGTGGTGAACACCGCCATCAGTTTTTTCCTGATCAGCCTGTCATTTCTGATTCAGCAGGGGAAGTTTCACAGGCTGGCCAAGTATCTTAGTGTCTTTGTCGGATTGTTGTCTGCTTTGACGTTGCTGGAGTATCTGACGGGTTTTGATTTCGGGATTGATCAGCTTTTTGTCCCGGCCTTTTATTCCATGGGGGTCAGCGCCCCTGGGCGCATGGCGATCAGCACGGCTGTGTGCTTTTTGCTTTTAAGTCTGTCGGATCTTTCCATTGGCAGCACTTACGCCAAGCGCATGGCGAAAGTCACCATGAGTTCTTTGGTGTTTGGGTTTGGTCTTCTGGGTTTTCTGGGATATTTCCTGAACTTTAGCTCTGAATACGGCTGGGGTAATTTTTCGCGCATGGCGATTCATTCCGCCCTGTGTTTTATATTTCTGGCGACCGCCCAGATTTGGAAAGTGCGCATCAATGTCCGTGGTGAAGAAGACGGACGAACGGCCACCGTGCCAATTTATGTGGTGCAGATCGGTGTCCTGTTGTCTGTGATCATCTGGCAGCTGTTGCTGTTTAAGGACATCGAAAGGAACCGCAGTGTCACGGCGGTCCGGGCCGAGGGTTTTAAAATCAAGTTGGACGGATCTTTTATACCACTGGAAAAAGCTTTGGGGCACATGGCCCGTCGTATGGCCGCCGGAGCTTATGACAATGAAAACATGTGGCGACTGGATGCCAAGTTTTATTACGAGGAGTTCAAGGGCATTCGTCGCCTGATGTGGGCGGACCCGAAGCTGACCATGCGCTGGCTTTATCCGCTGGATGATTTCAGTAAAACCATTTTGAACAACACGATGGGGCGTTCTGAGGAAATTTCGCAGGCATTGGAAGAAGTCCGTGTCAGCGGGCAGCCGCGTGTGTCCCGGGTCTTTGAAATGAAATCCGGCGGACGGGGATTTGGAATTCTGGTGCCTGTGATGAGCAATCAGAAGTTCCTGGGTGTGGTTACGGCAGCGATGGATCTTAAGACCTTCATTGACCGCTTCGCGCGCACTGAAGGTTATCATGTGTCGATTCTTCAGGACGGTAAAGAGGTCTATCGCAGTTATGAATGGGACCCGGTTTTTTCCCGGGATTGGGCATCGCAGGTTCGTTACAGTAATTTGGGTGTGAACTGGGTCATTTCCTTTACTCCGACAAGCGGGGTGATTCGTCAGAACACTTCGGCACTGCCGCAAATGGTTTTGGTTTTCGGGGTCAGCATTACAGTTTTGCTGGGGTTGGCGTTAAGCTTTTATAACCGCGCCACTGAACTGGGAAAAAGAGCCCGGGCCGTGGCGGACTGGAAGTCCGCAGCGATGGATGCGACACCCCTGATGATGGTTTCGTTGGATGAAAACGGCATTATCCGTGAAATGAACAGTTCTGCGGAATCTTTGACCGGATGGAAATCCGAAGAACTGGCCGGGAAAGCGGTGCTCGCCTTGTTCCATGATCATCAGGACATGACTTTGTTCCGCATGAAAATGGAAAAGGAAATGGGCCGGCCTTTGCCGGGATTAGTGGACCTGATTGAAGCCATGTTTACCCTGGGTTACAACACCGCTTCGGACTGGGTGTTTGTGGGACGTGACGGTCGTCGTTTTGAAGGCACGCTGTCCGTTGGAAAAGTCGTCGATGAAAAAGGCCATACAACAGGCTATCTGGCGGTGGTTGAGGACGTGACGCAAAAACGTCTGAAAGAACGGCAGCTAAAAGAGCAGGAAACCAAAATCATCACGTCTTCGCGTCTGGCCTCGTTAGGGGAGATGGCGGCGGGGATCGCTCACGAAATCAACAATCCGCTGACCATCATCAACGGTCACTTAAGTGTTTTGCGCAGACTTTTAAGCACGCGCGGACTGGCTTCGGACATGGAAGTGCAGAAGCGTCTGGAAGTGGCCGAATCGACCACCAATCGCATTGCCAAAATTGTCAAAGGCCTGCGCTCTTATGCACGGGAATCTGATCAGGGTGGTAAAGAGCAGGTGGTGGTGGAGGCCATCGTGGAGGACACGCTGGCCTTCTGTGCGGATAAATTCAAAAGCGAGGGCATTGAGCTGGTGACTCGTTTGGAGCCTCATCTGGAGGTTTTTGTTCGTCCATATCAGATTTCCCAGGTGCTCTTGAATCTTCTTAACAATGCGGCAGATGCCGTGGCGGGATGTTCTGAGCGTCGTGTGGTGATTGAGGCTGCGGCCCGTAAGAACGGCGTGGAAATTTCCGTGACTGATTCCGGGGCGGGAGTGCCACCTTTCTTAAAGGAAAAAATCATGGAGCCATTCTTTACGACCAAAGAAGTCGGCAAGGGTGTGGGGCTGGGGTTGAGTATTTCTCAGGGGATTATTCAGGCCCACGACGGGAAGTTCTATCTGGACGACAGTTCGCCGAAGACACGTTTTGTGATTTGGCTTCCTAAAGATTCCAGGCCCAGCCGGCTTTGATGGAAATCATGCTGGCTTTGACGGTGTCTGAAGGCGGGAACATATTGTATTCGATGCTGATGGGGACATAGTTTTTGCGGCTCATCTGTACATCCACGCCGCCACCGACAGTGAAAACCTGATTGGTGGAAATTTGTGATTCATTCAAAGCGCTGCTGCTTTTGGAAAGCGCCAGCAGATAGCCCATGCCACCGCCCACCCAGACGCGGTACTTGTCCTGCAAAGGATACCATTTCAAGAGCCCATACAAAGACAGGTAGTTGATCTTGGCATCACAGTTTGTACTGCTCTGACAGCCAGCCGACGATGCGGAACCCGTGACATTGAACTGTTCAATGCCAGCAGCGCCACGGCCCACCAGACTGGAGTTCAGAGCATAATCATAAAAGCCACCCACGCCAAAACCACTTCCGGCCATGCTGGCGGAGGTTTTTAAAACAGTGCCAAAACCAGGATCACGATAGGTGATATCCGCATCCATCGTGGACATCAGGTAACCTCCGGTCACACCCCAGGAGTCTTTCAGGACACGCAGGAAGCCCGAACTGTTGCTGACACTGCTGCTGGATTCAGAAGGGGAGGTGACATCGGCACTCATTGAAGACGGGGCTTTGGCTTGCAGGGTAGAACCGCTGACGGCCTTTCCGCGCAGAACATCACCCAGGGCTTTTCCCGGTTTAATTTGTTTAATACGAATGATGGCGATGCGTTTATGTGTGTCCGGATTGATCAGATAAAATTCATCGCCCACTTCGGCGGTATCACCATCCAGGTTGATCAGAACACGTTGTCCTTTGACGGCGGATACGGTGGCGGCAAAGGACGCAGAAGAAAAACTAAGAAGCAGGCAGATGGTAAAAAGGCGGGCTCTGAAAATCACGGGGCCTCTTTCTATTCAAGTGTCATCAGGTTGTTTTCAAGCTCTCGGATGAATTGATCTTTGTAAAGTGTCCAGACAGTTTCATTGGCGAACTGATAAATGCAGGATTGCGTGGTCTTGTCGCTTTTTTGCAGGGCTTTGACTTCGATGGCAGAGCCGCGCTGAGTGCGCCAGATTTCCAGATCCGGTTCGGAAAGAACCAGTTCGTAGGTGTGGGCGGGGAATTCCTCGTGGAACCAGGTTTCCAGTTTGCCTTCTTTTTTGCAATTAATGAGCTGGAAAGAGGCACCCGCAACTTTACCCGGAGCTTCGGATTCAAATTGCTTACGGCCATCCGAGCGGTAAACCGTGCAACCGCCAAGAAGAAATACAGCAAGGGTGGAAAGTACAAAAGCCTTCATAACCCTTTTATTATAGGGCATTTAAAAGGCAAAAAAAAAGCCCCGAATTTCTTCAGGGCTTTCGGCTTATCTAAAACGGGATTTCGTCGTTGCTGTTGAAGCTTGGCTCCGGACCGAAATCTTGGAAGTTGAAATCGTCGTTGCCACCCATGGAGTTGCTGGAGGATTTTTCACCTGTCGCGCCACCCAGGAATTGAACAGTGCTGGCCACGATTTCAGTCGTGTAGCGCTTTTGACCTTGTTGGTCTTCCCATTGACGAGTTTGCAGTTTGCCTTCCACGTACACTTGGCGACCTTTGGAAAGGTGTTTGCCACAGATCTCAGCAAGCTTGCCCCAAACTGTGATGCGGTGCCATTCAGTGCGCTCTTGTCTTTGACCGTCTTTAACCCATGTTTCACTTGTTGCCAGATTCAAACGCGCAACAGTGCTGCCGCTGCCGATAGCTTTCACTTCAGGATCAGCACCCAAACGACCAACAAGGATAACTTTATTTACTCCAGACATATTCCCTCCAATAATTGACCCATTCGTTTTTGGTCAGTTTAAGAGTGAAGTCAATAAGGACTTCATACTCGGATTTTATTGTGAAGAGGGGTGAGCAATTATTAGGCAGAGCCCCGCATCAAGTTAACCAAGGCGGGGCTGAATGGGGCGTCTTAAATTCGGACTAACGCACAGCCCCAATACTCGGCGGCATCATGGGATTGCTGGCAGAGACCTTAAACTTGTACTGAGAACCATCGGACGTCTGTGTTTTATAGCCGTCAATAAACGTCAGGAACAGGGCTGCACGCTCTTGGAAGCTGCGTTTGGTGCGCAGATCCACTTCGATATTATAGGCCCCGATTTGATGTCCAAATGAGTTTCCACGGTTCACGATTGTCAGACCGATCTTACCTTTGATCGTACCGTACAGCTCATCTCCGGGTTTGCCAATGGTGCCGGTTTCAATCACGAACTGACCGGCGGCCAAACGGCCTTTTAATTCCACTGTGCTCAGTTTCAAATCCGGCAAAGTCAAAGGCCCCATCGGGGTGTTGACGTTGGAAGGGGGAAGCTCGAACTGATTGATGGAAAGATTCATTTCAATATCGGGCTGTTCCTGAAAACTCAGATCCGCCAGCACTGTGGATTCCAGATTCAACTGACCTTTCAGCAGAACTGGCAGATTGGCCATTTCGCGCAAATCGTGCAGGGAAATTTTCTTCGCGCTGACTTCGATCTTGTGGCGTTCGGCTCCGTTTTCAGTTTTGGAACCTTTACCGACCTGAACATCCACGTCGCCTTTTAATAATCCCTTGGCAGAAACATGCCCATAGGGCTTTTGCTGAATCAAACCACGCACCGATGGCGTGATGACCAGTTCCTGCGCGGAAATTGCCGGAGTTCTTAAGGACTCGATATAAACCTGATCCATCTGTACGCCGGGCTGCGGGAACAAGCTCATTTTCAGTTTTTCAAACTGTACATACACCGAGTTGTTGCTCAGGCGGGACACTTGCGAGGAAATCAGATCACTTAGGTCATCAAACGGGAACAGCAGAAAAACAAACACCAGTGTGGAAAACACCATCACGGCAATTTTGCCTTTGCTTTGTCCGATCAATTTCAAAAGCTGACGAAGTTGTTCCATGCTTATTCATCCCCGCTGTTGCGGTTTTTACGACCACGAGGAGGCTCCGCGGGTTCTGGAGCAGGGGGTGCCGGAACGGCCAGTGCCACCAGCTTGTAAACCACATCAAAGTAACGGCTGTCTTCGCGATTGGCCGTCATGATCAGGTCTTTTAATTTCACGCTGGAGTTGATGCTCTGGAACTGATGACCCAGATCCAGAACCTGACGCAGATTCAATTTCACCAGACTGACCTGCAACAAACCTTCCGTCAGATTTTTAGGAACCAGGTTGGAGGTGTTTTCCTGAATCTCTGTTCCCTGAACTTGTTCCGGCAAAAGATTGGCGGCTTTGATCTGGTTGTCCACGTTATTGCGAATCATATCCATGGAAGGGGCCTGGGGAATCTGCGGAACGTCCGAAGATTCACGGCTGACCTTCAAAAGCTCGCGAATGGTCATGCGTTTGCTTTCAAATTCACCCACATATTCGTTGGACTGTGTGTATTTACCATAGGGAATGGACAGAACAAGCAACGTCAGCAAAGCCGCGCCACCCACCACAGTCAATTTCTGCATGGGCGGGGTCATGTTTTCATAGCGGTCACGCATTTGATTGTAAGCGGTGCTTTCCTGAATACGTTCCCAAGTGGCGCGAGAGTCAGCGATAAATCTTTCTTTCAAATCGTCAAAGCTGCTCATCGGGCCACCTTCTCAATATTGCGATCCACGTTGAAACTGAATGAAAACGCCGTGCGACCCGGCATCGGATTCAAGCGGCTTTGTCCCTGTTTCACCTGACCATCTGTGGAAACATTGGTCAGTGCCTGTTGTAGCAGGCTCATTTCTTTTGGTGAATTCACATAGCCTTGCAAAATCACCTGCTGGTCCTGCACAGAAAGCTGCTGAATATCCAGAGTGATTGTGGATTTCGGAGGAACGGCATCATTGATCTTTTTGGTAATGTCCAGGGCCGAGTTCATGTTGGCAACACTGGCCAGAGTCTTCAGATCAGCCGCGCGTTTTTTGTTGTCGCGAATGTACTTGCGAATGCCGTTTTCAGAGGCTGCGCGGCCCTTAAGACCCGCCACTGTCTTGGCCTGGGATTTCAACACTTCCTGAGTGCGATCCGCCAGACTTAAGGAAAAACTTTCGCGCAAAGTGGTATAGACAAACAAAACCACCAAAGCCGCAGTTGCAACCTTGATTGTGGAGCCCCATTTTTCCCAGAACATTTTGAACTGATGATTTTCCTTGGCGAAATCGCCACGCAGGAAGTTCAGCGGAGGGTTGCGCGGTTTTTTGAAGCCTTCCAATGCCAGCCCCAAAGCCACGCCCATCTTCGCACCGTTAGCCACGGAACGTTCAAAGTTGATGTTCGGGGTTTGATCCAAAGCGGACACGCGGTTCACCGGAACTTCCAGAACTTGTGTCAGGAAAGGCCCCAGATTCTGAATCTGCGAAACGCCACCAGTCATACTGATGCTGTTGATCTGGGCGTTAAATTCACTCTTCAGTTCCAGAATAGCCAGTTGCAGATCACGCGCCATTTCACGAACACATTTGGCAATGGTATCAGAGAAGGTGACCTGATCGAAAGTCGCACCCTGTTTGTTGGTCAGAATAAACGCCTTGGTCTGCAATTCCTTGATGGCCTCGATAAACGGAATTTCATACTTTTGCGCAATGGCTTCTGCGATATTTTTGCCACCCCAAAGGATGGAGCCGACCTGAATCAGCGAGCTGCCTTCAAAGGCACACACCAAAGTGCGGCTGTGTCCGATGTGCAAAGCCAAAGTCACCTGTCGTGCCGGCTTGGCCTCATCATCCATGGCAATGGCCGGAGCGGCCACCGCTGGCGGAGCTTCATTCCATTTTTCAAAAACGTTGGAATAAGCTGTGCCTTCAGCTGAAATCAGGAACGGGTCCATATTGGAATCCTGCGCCCGTTGAATCATGTTCTGAACGTGAATTTTCGGAGCCGCACACGCCAGAATCTCAGCCCCCGAACCCACGGTGCGGATGATCTTTGCATCAAAGATGGCGTTGTCTGCGGAAAAAGGCAGATCCTCTTCCAGTTCAAAAGCCAAACTTTTGGCGATTTTCAGACGATCATTGAACGGGAAGAATTTGTGACGAACCGCCACACGATTTTGTGGCAAAGCAAAAACAAAACGAGTCTGAGCCGGATCATAAAGGCTGGCAAAGTCGCGCAGATATTCCAGAATCTCAAGTTCCTGATCGTGTCCTGGAGCAATTCCTAACGGATGCTCCATGCACTGAGTGACTTGAAATCCTTTGGAAGTGGACTGCACTTCCACAATTTTAATACTGCTGGAACCGATGTCTATGCCGAGAGATTTCAAAGCAATTCCTCCATGAACTGGCTTTGGTCTAAGTCTATGCGAGGATCGCCTTGGTGTATAGCCCTAAGTTGTCGGCACGCCATCCATGGCTTGGCGGTGTAGAGCTGGTTTTTGGTCCAGCCCTTTTTGTTATCTTTCGTTCCAATAGACTATTCTTGGGGGGCCTTTTTGGGTTTGCGCGGATTGGGATTGTTGTTGGCCCTGCTGGCCTTGTTGACCGCTTTGTTGTTGCTGCTGTTGTTGGCCCTGGGTCTGTTCTTTTTTGACGTAGGACTTTACCTTGTCGGCGGTTTTTTGCAGGTTCATCACGATGGCGGTGATCTCGCGGGAGGCACCGGCGAATTCTCCGGTGCTGCGGATTTTGAAATTGATCACGCTATCACAGATCAGGGGAATTTCTTCGACTTTGCCTTCCGGGCGGACGCCTTTGCTTTCCACGAAGTTCCAAAAATCGTCGCTGCCGCCGGTTTGGTTGCATTTAAACGGGCCACCTTCGTCGGCATTGTCCCTGCGTTTCATGATTTCTTTCACCACTTCCGTGGTCATCGCCGGGTCCAGGGATTTTAACACTTCGGCGCTGGCCAGATTCGGGTTGATGCCCTTCATGCCGTAGATGGTGACCCTTGGGGCCAGCAGGTCAAAGAAGACGTCGTTCATTCCCGGAACCATGTGCAGTTCTGCAATTGTGCGGAAACCGCGATTGGGTGGGTAGTAATCGCTTTGAGATTCCTGATTTAGCTCGGCGTAGTTGGATCTTTTGTCGCCACCGTTCAGGGATGTGGATTTGGCGCTCATCCAGTCGGCAATGCTGTTGATCAATTCATCAAAGCGGGTGCCGGAATATTCTCTTTCAAAAGCTTCATCTTCTTTTTTCTTCTGTTCAAAAATATTCAGAAGTTGCTGCTTTGTCACTTCCCGCAGGGATTTTGACGGGGAGGCCAGATCGTTCAAATCGATTTTAGAACCTTCATCCTCGATAGTGACAAAATAACCGGCATCCATTGAAGAATCTTTGACGGCTTTTTTGAAGTTGTCCTTGTCGATGGCGCTCAGTTCATCCGGGATGGGGAGCGGCCACGCAAACGGGAACTGCCAGATTTGATCCAGCATTTTTGTATCACCCAATTTGTCGCCCAGTTTGCTTTGGGCTTGTTGATAAATTTTGATGCGCAGAAGACTTAACTGCATGCCGGACTTTGCGGCGTAGTACGCCTTGATGCGGTTTAAGCCCTGGGAATTTACAATGTATTCCACGTTGGAATCATACGAAACCTCCATGGCAATCCACATAATCAGCATGATACAGGCAATTGCAATCATCAGGGCGATGCCGCGGCGATTATTGAGCGGGCGGTTGAGTTCTTGGCCAAGAGCTTTGATTGCCTTGAGCATTTGCACCCTCCTCAGGATTATTCGGGAAATGAATGGGAACGATCAGTTGCATGGAATATTTTTTACTTTTCCCGGCGATTTTTTTGTCCACCGTCACGGAAATTTCAACGGCTTGCGGGAATTTTCCTTTGCTGGCAGCGTCGCCCTGGGCATCTGTTCGCCACGAAGAGGCCCAGTCCTGTTTGCCCTTACCCATGTAGCGCAACTTGAACTCGGTCACGTGCTCCAGTAACGCCACTTCGTCGCCACCTTTGGTGACATCCAAATCAACATACGGGGAGCTTCTGCGCCACAGGCATTTCGAGGAGCCTCCGCCCTCTGTCAGGCTTTTGCAATCACGCAGACTGTAGCCGACTTCGATGAAATCCGCCTGACGGGAGTTGCGCACAGTGCGCGCATTGTTCATGGTCACAAAATTCAAACTGTCTTCGGTGCCAACCCAGTGAGTTTCAGGATCACGACGGGGGACCTCGCGGCGTTCTTCCTGTTGCTGGGTTTGGGCTTCGTTGGTCAATGGCCCCGGATCGCCACCGGGGAATGAACCACCTGCGGGGATGGTGCCGCCGCCGGATTGGGTTTGATTTGCGGGCTTTTTCTTGACCAGTTGCTCGATTTCTTTTTCCAGATCGCGATAGTGATAGGCCAGATTGATGTCGCGTTCAAGCAGGCGCAAGGCATCGCGCATGCGGGACACATCGTCGATCTGGTCCTGTAGTTTTACTTTGGCTTTCACAGCCTGTTGAATGGACTGTGCCGTCAGCAGGGTCAGGGTGCCCAGAATCGTGATCGTGATCATCAGTTCAATCATGGTGAAGCCCGAGGATTTTTTCATCATCACATCCCCGGCATCGAAGGAAGTGGAAGTTCCTTGTCATAGTCCACAAAATACTGAGTCGCGGAAAATTCCATCGGTTTTTTCGCGCCTTTGTAGATCACCGTGACTTTGACCTCTTTGATGGATTTTCCCAAATGTTCTGTCAGGGTTTTCATCACGGTTAAAGCCATTTCATCCGCACCACCAGCCTGGGCTGTCAAAGTGGCGGAGATATCAGGCACCTCAAATTCTTTGGAGGTCATTTTCCACGAGTATTGAGAGTATTCAGAGCCGAAGTCGTCTTCGGTTTCTTCCGGAATGGAGTCCAGAGGTTTTCCGGCATATTCCAGTTCGATTTCGGTCATTTTGCGTTCAAGTAAAGCGGTAACTTCGGTGGAAAGCTGGGTCTTGCGCACGCGCATGAAACTGCCGCTCCAGGAGTTTGCCAGAAGCATAATCCCTGAAGACAGAATCACCATCGCAATGACGGTTTCAATCAATGTGAATCCGTTTTTTTTCACCGTTGGATGTCCTTTAACGAAGAAGCTTTCTCTATGATATCAGCTTGACCCGTTAAAGGATTAAAAACAAGAGTCCAAGTTAAATTATTTCCATTTGTGATCTGCACAGCAGAGGCCTCCACAAAGCCTTCGGGGAAGAAATGGATGTAGGCGACTCCTGAAGTCATAGGGGACTTCATATTCACAGTTTCCACAGAGCCAAAGCGCAGGCCACCGGGAAGCTCTTTTTCCTTTTTCAAAAGGGACTTATCCATCTGAAACAGAGGAGGTGGGGCATCATCGCCGGTCGCTTTTTCTTTTTCATAGGCTTCTGGGTCCACGGCTTGCGGGCCATTGGCGCGCTCAATCCAGTATTTGGGTTCATCAGCTTCCATACTGATTGCCAGACGATATGTGGAGTTGGTTAGACGGGCTTTGTTGCGAAGTTCTTTGCTAAGAACGATAAAATTGCGGGCGACCGCTTTGATGTTGCCTTCGTTGTTCTTTAAAAGGCGAGGGGCTCCCACTGTGATCAAGGCGGCCATAATGGCCAGCACAATCATGATCTCGATAAGAGTGAAGCCCCTTTGAGAAGACATCGGGATTAGTTCAAATCCTCAAGTGTGATGTCTTTGTCGAAACCGGAACCGCCTTCGCGGCCGTCTTTACCCAAAGATTTCAAAGAGTACTCGCCACCATCCAGTTCGTAAACCAGATCATGACCGAATGGATCTTGAAGTTTTTTAGTGTAGTAAGGTTGTGGACCCCAGTTAGAGCAATTTGGATCTTGCTTTGTCAGACCTTCCAAAGATTGAGGATATTTGCCGCAATCAGTGTAGTACATGGAAAGCGCGTTCACGATTTGAGTGAGCTGGATCTTGGCTTCTTTGGCTTTGGATTTATCCAATTGTCCCGTGATGTTTGGGAGAAGAAGAGCTGCGATACCACCGATGATGGCAAGGACGATCATGATTTCAATCAGAGTCATACCCTTGCGATTTTTGAGAAGAGACATACTTACTCCTTTTTACAGATGCTAATCCTAGCAGAGCCTTGGCCTAAGGTAAAGCAAAGTGCAGAGCGGCTGCTCGACCTATGTCACATAATAATCCCTGATGGCGTGTTTCGGTTTGATAACGATATTTGTCCCCAGACTGAGGGCTTAGGGATTGGAGTTGAGAGGTTACTTGAGGTTCCAAACTGGACCCAGCTGTATTTCAATGTTGAACAGGCGGGGCCTACCCCGCCACGTTGGCCATTTCAAACATTGGCACCATCACGGCCATCACGATCATACCGATCGCCGCCCCCATGATGACGATAACAACCGGGCCCATGATGCTGGTCAGACCTTCCAGTTTGGTTTTGACCTGAAAGTCATAGGCGTCAGAGACCTGACTTAGCATGTTTTCCAGTTCCCCGGTTTTTTCCCCGATGTTCACCATGTGAATGACAATCGGAGGAAATTGTCCGGATTTTTTCAAAGGACCGGCAATGGATTCCCCTTCGGAGATATTGCTGCGGGCCTCATCAATGGCTAATGCCAGAACGTGATTATCAACAACGTTACGAACGATATCCAGTGCCGCCAGCATCGGCACACCACCGTTCAGCAGGGTTGCCAGAGTGCGGGTGAAGCGGGACACAGCCACCATACGAACTGTCGGGCCCACCAAGGGAAGTTTTAGAGAGATTGCATCCCACTGATTTTTTCCAGCCGGGGTGTTCTTCCAGTTTCGGAACAGCAGGTAAATAATCATTATGCTGCCGATAATCAGATACCAATAATTCACGGCAATCTGGGACGCATCAATCAAAGCCACCGTGTACCAAGGAAGCTGTAATTGCGGTGCAGATTCAAAGACGGTCACCATTTTTGGGATCAGGAAGATAAAGAGGAAGCCCATCAAACCAAAGGTTACCACCAGCATGATGATCGGGTAGGTCATGGCGCTGCTGACTTTGGCGCGCAGATCGGCCTGAGCTTCGGTGAACTCTGCCAGACGCATCAGGATGACATCCAGACTTCCTGACATTTCCCCGGCTTCCACCATCGACACATAGATCGTGGTGAAGACGTTCGGGTATTTCAACATGGCTTTGTGCAGGGTCGAACCTTCATTAACCATGTTTTTACAGTCCGCTAGTGCTTCTGAAAGCGTTGGGTTTTCCACCTGCTCAGACACCGCGGTCAGGGCATCAACCAAAGGAATATTGGCTTTAATCAGGGTTGCCAGCTGACGGGTCATCAGGGACAGGTCTTTAACGCCGACAGCTTTTGTGGTGCGTGGACCGGATTTCTTTTTCGGATCGATTTTCTTTTTATCTTTGATGTCGATGACAAAGATATTGTCTTTTTTGAGTTTGGTGCGGGCCGCACGCTGATTTTCAGCGTCGATGGTTCCTTTGACATTTCTTCCGTCTTTCGACAGACCTTTATACTCAAAAATAGGCATTCGTGGTTACCTTAGTTAATTTACACTTCAATTGTGGCGGCGAGCCGCCTTTTTCTTTTGGGCCGGAGCTGGTTCAGCGCAGGGGCGAAGCCCCCGCGGCTCTCCGCGGCTGCCGCCGCCCTAAATATCCAATTGCGTATTGGAAGTCAGTTCTTCGATTGTGGTGATTCCGGCAAGGACTTTTTGAATGCCGTGGTCACGGAAGGTCTTCATTCCATTGGCAACTGCTTGTCTTTTAATTGTATTACCGTCTTTACGCTGCATGATCAATGAACGGATGTCATCTGTCACGACCAGCAGTTCTCCGATATTGGTACGACCGGAATAGCCTTTCTGCGAACAATGGTTGCAACCCATGGCTTTGCAGATGTTGGCTTTGTTGGCTTCTTCGCGGGTGATACCTAGAAGCTGGATTTCAAAATCCGTGGCTTCATGCGGAGCTTTACAGTGCGGGCAAAGAACGCGCACCAAGCGTTGGGCAATAACACCTGTGATAGAGGTCGCAATCAGGAATGGTTCCACCCCGAAGTCAATCAGACGTGGGAAGGCACCGGCAGAGTCATTCGTGTGCAGCGTGGAAAGAACCAAGTGACCCGTCAAAGAGGCCTGGATCGCAAGTTCGGCTGTTTCCAAGTCACGAATCTCACCGACCATGATGATGTCGGGGTCCTGACGCAGGAACGAGCGCAATCCGGCGGCGAAAGTCAGACCGATTTTCGAGTTCACCTGCACCTGACCAATCCCGTGGATACGTTGCTCCACCGGATCTTCAACTGTCAGGATGTTCACGTCCGGCTGATTCAACTTGGACAAAGCACCGTAAAGGGTCGTGGACTTACCAGAGCCCGTCGGACCCGTAACCAGAAAGATCCCGTAAGAGCGGGTCAGCAGGTCCTCTTCCAGGCGGGACAGGTTGTCTTGAGAAAAGCCCAGAGCTGCCAGTTCACGCACGACGGAAGATCTGTCCTGAATACGCATGACCAGACGTTCGCCAAAGGTCGTTGGAACGCAGGACAGACGGATATCGATGTCTTTACCGCCGACTTTCAACGGAATACGACCATCCTGAGGCAAACGCTTTTCGGCGATGTTCAGATTGGCCATAACTTTGATACGGGAAGTGATCGCATTTTGCAGTTTCTTAGGTGGTTTGAACACGTCGAACAAAATACCGTCCGTACGGAAACGCACGGCCATGTCTTTTTCATAAGGTTCGATATGGATATCAGACGCTTTTTCTTTTACAGCACGGAAAAGCAGACTGTTCACCATCTTGATCACCGGGGCATCGTCTTCGCCTGCCTCCAGCAAATCCACGATAGGATCGTCCAAATCATAATCTTCTTCGGCGATCTCGTCCAAGCCGGACAGATTGGCCGTGCTTTTTTCATAAACTTTATTGATGGCATCCTGAACACGCATGGACGTCGTGATCAGGGGGCGCACGCGTTTTCCGAACAACACTTTCATGTCGTCCAGAGCTTTCAGGTTCACCGGATTGCTGGTTAGAACCACCAGCAAATCAGAGTCCTCCTTGTAGGGAAGGACATTGTGTTGTTTGGCGTAATTGATGGGAAGATCACGGATAAGATCCACTGAAATTTCGCTGACAGGGATGTCGCGGATAAAATCCAGCCCCAGCTCCTTGCACAGGTCCGAGACCACTTCATCCGCCGTGGAAAATTCCTTCGCTGCCAAAGCCTCCCCGACGGTGACAGGTCTGACCACCGAAGGGTTGTTCAGGACCGAACGAATCTGGTCCTGAGTCAAAGAGGTTGATTTGGCTAGAATCGTTGAAACATCCACAGAGGCCATCAAGATAGGGCTGACCATTCTCTATGGATTGTTTAAAGAGATTAAATCCTAAAGAATGAAAGTCGCACAAAATAGGTGCACTTCCGTACTTATCAAATTCTGGGTCAATTAAATATCGTTTCATTTTCAATCTCTAATGCTTTGATGAGCCAACTTCTCTAATAGGGGGCATTGGTAAGGGTCCACGCCGCCTTGCGCTTTTACGAATTCCACGCGCTCATCCAGTTTTTTGGAAACAATGGCATTGGCTTCCACTGTGTTGCGCACGATCTTCGGCGTCAGGAAGACCACCATGTTGGTTTTGTCCTTCACGATAGTGCGGGATTTGAACAACCAACCGATGATTGGAATATCACCCAGCAAAGGCACCTTCGTAACTGACTCTTGGTCCTGTTCTTTCATCAAACCGCCCAGAACCACCGTGTCGCCGTTATTCACATTGATCACAGTCTTCAAGGACCGCTTCGCCAAAGGCTGAGTCGAATCCTGGAAGGCTTTCGGTGTGGAAGCCGTTGAAAGCTGTGCCACTTGTTGTTTGATTTCCATGCGGATCTGGTTGGAAGCCGGGCTGATAAATGGCTTGATGGCCAATTTGATAGTCGCGTCTTCAAACTGAGGTGTTCTGACTGTGGTGCCGCTGGTGCCGACGTTTTGCACGTTTTCACCGACGACGACTTTATCACCGACTTCCAATTCACCCTCTTGATTGTCCAAAGTCATCAACTGAGGTGTGGAAAGAATATTGGCTTTTTTCGCCGTTTTCAGGAAGTTGATAAAGCCCAAAAGACTTGGGATCTTCAAAGTCTGTTTAGAAACCGGATCGGTGACTTCCACGGTTTTACCCTGACCAAAGCCGATCACCGCACCAGAGCCTCCTGTCGGAGACAGGAAGTCATTGATGTTGGATAGTCCATTGAAGCCCACTTTACCGTAACCGCTGTCGCCGTATTGATAGTAACCAATACCCCATGAATTACCGTCATTCACAGACATTTCCATGATGATCGCTTCCACAAAGACCTGATCACGAGGGGCATCCAGTTTGGACAGAATGCTTAGAACTACGTCATAGTCCTGCTTGCTGGCGGTGACAACCAGACTGTTGGTTGTCTTGTCAGCGGTGATCTTAACATCGCCACCGAAGATTTCCTGCTGAGCCTGCATTTGACCGCTGGCGCCGATCGGGGACAGCAGGCTGCCGCCGGTGGATGGTTTTGGAGCGGCATCTTTCGCCACACCTTGCAGGGTTTGCGCGATTTTTTCGGCGTCACCGTACTTAACGTTATAAACGTAAACACCACCGGATTCTTCGGCGCGGATTTTGAAGTCCAACTGAGAAATCAATTTTTTGATACGCACAATACCGGATTTATTCCCCACCACGATGATGGAGTTTGTACGGTCATCCGGAATAGCCATAAAGAAGCTTGCACCCTGTTGGGACGTTGCTCCCGCAGAACGGGAGAAGCGCGGAACGCCCGCTGTGAATGTGCCCGGCGCAGACCCTTGGGTTTTATTTCCTTTATTGACGATTTTATCCACCAGGTCGGCAAGATCCTTGGCTTTAGCGTACTTAATAGGAATAACTTCAAGTTGTTCTTCAAATCCCGGAACGTCCAACTGACTGATGATTTTCATCACGCGGTCAATGTTGGAACCATAGTCCGAAATGATGATGGAGTTTGTTGGTTCGTAAATGTTCATCTCACCATCTTTGGATGGTAAAATACGCAGATCACGATTCACTTGAGATGCAGAAATGTGCTTCAAGTGAATGATACGGGTGATCATCTGATCGGCGTTGGGATAGTAAGCACCAGAATAAGTTTCGATATTGTCACGCTGGGCGTTTCTTGCGGATTTTACTTTCAGGAAGCTGCCGGAAGGAACAACCGTGAAACCATTGATGGCCAATGCTGACAGGAAGGCTTTGTAAGCTTCAGCCACAGTGATTTTTGTCGGAGCTGTGATCGTGATTTTACCACGCACGCCCGGATCAATGATAAAGTTCTTACCCGTTAATTCACCAATGGCTTTGATCAGATCCGTGATTTCCACATTCGGGAAGTCGAAGGATTCAATCGTTTCCGGGAAATTTTTGCTGTTGATGTCCTCAATAGGGGCTTTCGCCAGCTTGTCTTTTTCTGTTTTATTCAAAATATTCGCCGTGCCGCCAGAATTACTGTCGGAACCACCACGAGGTGCAAAGCCGGACGGGCCGGAGTTGCTGCCACCAAAATCAGGAGGCGGAGCTGGCTCACTGCCTCCCATGTCACCGAAATCCGGTGGCGGCGGTGGAGGAGGGAAGTCCTCAAACTGAGCATTTGCTGCAGGGCCCACCAATTGGGCTGTCATCAATGAAGCAATTCCTATGCTGACGGTTTTTTTCATTTTGCCTTCTCCTCCTGAGGAGTTGTCTTAAAATCCTTTTAAGTCAAAGTTACTTTAGCTTTCGCGCTTGCCAGCGCTTCAGCTCTGTCGGCTGGAGCCGATCTCTGCCGGCGTCCGCCGAGTTACTGAATATTATAAGTCATGGTTTCGGTTTTACCGTTTCTTTCAACTTGAAGGGTCACTTTAGGTGAGTTCTTCAATGTGTTGTAAAGTTCCATGGCTTTGGCAGGGCTATCGACGGGAGTGCCATCGACAGACTTAATGACGTCCATTCTTTGGATGCCCAGTTGTTCGTAAATACTGCCAGGTTGCATATCCAGAATGCGGAAGCCGTTGATGTTTCCAGTGCCGGGTTCGCGGTTGGGAACGGCGCGGGCTTGCATCAAAATGCTGGAAAGATCGTTAGTGTATTTCAAAAGGTCCGCACGCTTGATCACGAAATTATTATCGCCCACCTTTTGAACTTCTTTGTCGCCGCCACCGGAAGAGGGGCGACCGGCGCCGAAGGCCACTTTACCGTCTTTTTTCATTTCTATATATTCAAGACGGTTGGAGTTCAGATTGCGGAAGATCACTTTTTGGCGCTCCACTTTCATGATGGAGGCCATGCCTTCGATTTCTTTACCGGGATTGTAGGAAACCACGCCCTGTTTGCCACGAACTTCAATCGCCGCCAGGGATTTGTCGGGATTGGAATGCACCAAGGTTCCGATCAGGGTCAGGGGCAACTGGGATGGAACCGGATCTGCCTCTTTTTGTGCTTCTGCGCCTTTGGATTTATCCACCAGGGCATCTGGAATCACGCCGTTGGAGGCAAACATATTACGGCTGGTAATGGAATTGTAAGCCCCACGACTGACACCGGCATCGAATTGAGAGGATTTGGGATGAGACGGGGGGGCTGATTGAGGCAACATTTTATCGCGATAGGCAAGAATACCCAAATCGGCCACGCAGTAACCAATAAATGCAAAGAGAATATAGGGATACCACTTTTCAAGTGGTGGTCTTTGATTCTTCGAGTTGCGTGAAGTCACGGTTGTACAATCCTTTGTCTTTAACCAGCGTTACCGCTGTCAGCACCTAGTCCTTGGGCCTCTGTTTAGCCTATCAAAAAGGCGAGGTGACTGCACTAAAAAATACATGCTGGACTCTGGTCTGGGTCTTGCGAATTCTGAATAAAATTCTGCACAAATTTCGTAAAGATAGGTCATGATAGTGATATGAGAATTCTCTACTTCACGGATGGAGCAGGAATTGATCTTCTGGGTATTCGCGAATCTGTTTTGCGTATTCCAGAAGTACTCACCTCTCTACGTCGAGGCCAGGAACAGGCGCGATACGTAGATTTGATGCAGGTGATGTCGTTGCCGGACGAAGAATTTCGTCTGGTCCCTTCTGTATTGCGAAACTACCTGATCAATCTTGTACAAAGAGGGCTACACCAACGCTGGATCAACCGGGATCATCGTGCTGATTTGAT
The DNA here is from genome assembly GCF_025558485.1 of Bdellovibrio bacteriovorus. Taxonomy (GTDB): domain Bacteria; phylum Bdellovibrionota; class Bdellovibrionia; order Bdellovibrionales; family Bdellovibrionaceae; genus Bdellovibrio; species Bdellovibrio bacteriovorus_G. The sequence goes on along the minus strand of NZ_CP102930.1, from coordinate 2,510,167 downwards.
TCTTCGCCGTATCAATCACCGCAATTTCACAGAAATCAAAAATGAAGTTTTGAACTTCATCCGTGGCAAAACAGAAGGTAAGCCGGTCGCCACCAAGGATCTGCACCTGTTGCATTTCTTCAGTCATATCGAAATCACCATCATTGGTCCGGGTTATGACGAAATTGAACTTTGGCTGCGTCGGGAAATCTCAACCCGAAGTGACATCAAAGTCCTGATTAAAGACGTTATTGCCTCAGACCCTCAATTGGATTGGTTCTGGCCACAAGTTTCCGAGACTGTGGTCGCGGATTCTGCACTTATCTAAATAAACAGTAATAAACTGCTTAGGAACTCATAGAAATTCACCGAATAGTCCTCACAACTTAGTTAAAGGATTGTTATGAGTGTTTTTGCCAAGGTTCGTTTATTCAATTTCCTGTCAATCGGTTTGGTGCTGGCTCTCTATGTCTGTATCGGGACCGCATTTTACTATCAAAGCACCCTGAATACTGCGCATGAATCAAAATTCGTGTCCATGCAGCTGGCGCAAAAGATGCGCGATGATTCCGCCGGTTTGACTCGCAATGCACGCACCTATGTTGTGACGGGTGAAAAGAAGTATGAAGAAGCCTACAATCAGATCGTGGCTGTGCGCAGTGGAGAAGCCGCCAGACCCGATGGTCGCAAGGTTTCCACTAAAGCTTTGATGCAGGAAGCTGGCTTTACCCCGGAAGAATTTGCTTTGCTGGCAGAGGCGGAAAAGCGCTCTAACGAGCTGGTGAAAACAGAAACTGCGGCGATGAATGCGGTGAAGGGTCTTTTCGCTGATGCCTCTGGTAAATTCACAGTGCAGAAAGATCCGGACATGAACTGGGCACGCCAGTTGATGCACGATGAAAGCTATCATAAGTTCGTGGCGACCATCGGCGAACCCATTGACCAGTTTGAAAAAGTGCTGGAGGCCCGTGTGCGCGGGGCGGTGGGGCAGGCTTTGTGGTATGCAAAACTGGCTCTGGGCAGTGTTGCGGTGATGATTATTGCTCTTTCTGTGACGATGTTTATGTCTTCGTTCTCTTTGAAAGAGGGCATTCGTTTGCAGACGGAAGCTTTGGCCAGAGCTTATGCCCAGATCCGTCGTTTGGTGACAGATCTTTCCGGTTCCAGCTCGGCCTTGTCAGCCGCTTCAACGGAATCGGCGGCTTCGCTGGAGGAAACAGTGGCTTCCCTGGAAGAGCTGACCAGCATGATTAAACTTAATGCGGACAACGCGAAAATCGCATCGGATGTTTCGCAGGTGTCAAAGACCACAGCGGAAGAGGGTGCGCGTGAGATTGAATCCCTGACTCAATCCATGGGCGAAATAGCCAAGTCTTCCAAGAAAATTGAAGAGATCGTGAACGTGATTGATGACATCGCTTTCCAGACGAATTTGCTGGCATTGAATGCGGCCGTGGAAGCGGCTCGTGCCGGAGAACAGGGGAAAGGTTTCGCGGTTGTTGCGGAGGCTGTGCGTGCGCTGGCGTTGCGCAGTGCCACTTCGGCAAAAGAGATTTCAACTTTGATCACCGAAAGCGTGGGGCAGGTTGAAAAAGGTCAGATGGTGGCTGAATCCAGTCATGAAGTTCTGAAAAAGATCGTGGATTCCGTGAATAGGGTGGCAAATTTGAATAATGAGATCGCCACTGCCAGTCAGGAACAAAGCACCGGTGTGTCACAGATTTCCCAGGCGATGAATCAATTGGATCAGGCGACACAAAGCAATGCGTCCTCCTCCGAAACGATTTCAGAGGCGGCTGGCAGTCTGGATCATTCCACAGAAGGCCTGACAACAACGATCGTCAATCTTGAGACTCTGACGGGTCTTAAGAAATCCGCGTAAATTTATTTGTTACAGAAGGCCTCGAAGGAAGATCTGCCTTCGGGGTATTGTTTGCAGACTTTCGCGGCAAAACGGGCTCCGGCCACATGCTGCGAAACTGTCCAGTCAAAGTCCACTTCCCAGGAACGGATTTTTTTGACGGCTTTACGACAAGCGTCCATCGTCAAACCGTTTCCGCAGATATTCACATGAACTTCGGTGTTTGAAATCAACCATTGCAGGAATGGATGTGGACCCCACAGTTGGGCCTGTGAACAGGGCAGACTGATGCCAGCCACTTCACCACTGATGTGCCATGAGGCATAAAGCCCACTGGCAATCATTTCATCCATATAGTTTGTCAGCAGATCCTGTGTGCGTTTTTCCATTTGCGGTCGGCTGATGTCAGCAGGTGCCCCAACCACTTTCAGCAGGCGACAAAGAGCATCGGTGCGAGTGTCTTTGACAGAGCACTTTTTATTGCGGGCGCGATCCATGGCTTTTTCCAAAACGATTTCTTCAAACGTTTTTCCAAAGGGACGGAACGCGACTTCGCGATGACGCTGTAAATCCCAGAAAAGATTGCCGGGAATTTCAATGCTTTGACACAGGCGAATACCACGATACAGGTTGGCCGCCATGGATTCCACCTGAATAGCCAACAGGGGATTCAGTCCGGCTTCAATCATCTGACAGGTCATAAAGGCAGCACCCATCACGTGATAATTCTTAGCGGCAATTTGCACGGCTTTTTTACCGGGATATTGAATGCTTAAAATTTTCTTTTTCAAGTCGTCGGCAATGTCAGAGGTTTTGGAAAGACCGCCCGCCACATAGAAATCGGCATACTGTGAAGGGCAAACGGTTTGCGAATAGACCAACTTAAAGTATATCCACCAGCGTATTGTCCGCGGTTATAATCATTACTTCGGGTATAAACAAAATTGTTTATAAATGGCAGCGCTAACATTTCACCAATAGAAAAACATGCAATACATGCCAATGCCAAAACAATAGGCATAGTAGGGGGTAATATTAAAAAGACAAATGAAACGCCGACACAAAAAGTGCCTGCAATAATGTAAAAAACTGGTTTTCTTTTGCAATTGGATTTCGACATCCTGATTGGCGAAATGCCCCTGGTTTTTGTCATCGTGCCCGCACATGCCAATCAAACTGATGGCGGCATTGGGATTTCCGTTGGAATACTGCAGGGCTTTTTCATACAGCCAGCCCGGCTTCAAATCAGTGCGATTTCTTCCGGCCACATCCCCCAGGCTGGGGCGGCGGTGACGGCTGCTGTCTGTAAACGCAGCCTGTTGTTGACGCGTGTTCAGGCGCAGATCGCGATAGAACTTATAGGCATTTTCAGAAAAACATTTGTTTTGATTGAAATGTTGTTCAAAGAACAAAGCCAGCCCGGTGTTGGAAACCGCGACTTCGGCGTCATCCGTGTATGATTTCAAAGACAGAATGGAATAGTAGCGTTGCAGTCCGGCTTTAACCCCGGAATTAGGTAGCTTGCTAATCAGGGTCAGTGCAATTTTATCGGCAGAGGTGATGTTATTGTTCCCCAGATTGGGGGTCTTGTCCGCGGCGGTGGCGGTTAAAGAAAGGCCCAGGACTCCGGTAAAAAGAAGTCGGCAGAACTGTCTCAAATTGAGATATTTTTTATACATCAATCCCATGTGCTTTTATTCAGCAATTCCAAGGCCGGGACGGCAAGAAATACGGTGGTTTTAAGCCCCCCACAGGTGTCCAAGTGCCCAAAAGCGGCGGTAGAGGTCGGCCAGACTGCCTGCTTTGACAGCGCCCCGTGGTTCTGTGAATGTACTCGCATTGATGGCCGACCTTTTTCAGCAAAGCTCGCGTTTCCACTTCTACAATATGCCACAGAATCAAATAAGTGATCTTACGTTCCGTGCGCGACAGCTTCTCGACGCGATTTAATAATTCATGATTGGAAACTTGAGATAAATCCATAACAACCTCCTGATCAAAAAAATCTGAAGAGGTGTTCCAGTGGTTGGATGTTGCTCTTAGCCACAGCTAAATACTGAGAGCCCCGGCTAAAAATCCTGAAAATGATCCGGATCAAGGTTTGCCCGGGAACTTTCGGATAATTTGTCGGGCATGATCGAAAGTAAATTATCTCTGCAAAAGCTTCCCGGCACATTTTTGATGTGGCTGATTTTACTAAATGAATTTCTGGTCTTCGCAGGCCTGATCGTCGCATGCGCACTTTTCCGGGTCAGGGAAAAAGATCTTTTTCTCAGCTCGGCAAAACATCTGAATCTGCAATCAGGTATCACTGCAACCCTGTTTCTTTTGGCGGGTGGATATTTCGCCGCGGAATTTATCAAATACTCTGAAAAGAAGCGCTCAAAAAGGGCGGTTGCAGGACTGGTTGCCGCCATTGGCGCGGGCTTTTTGTTTTTACACCACAAGTGGCAGGATCTAGGAGCGCTCAGTACGCAGGGATTTGATTTTGCCAGGGATGATTTCTGGCTTTTTTACTGGGGCATTATGACCTTTCACTTTGCCCATGTTCTGGTGGCGGTGGGAATTTTACTTTATATTCTGTTTGCCTATTTGAAGAATGAAAAAGAGTCCGAGGAAAGCTCCCGCTTTTTTGCCTCGGGCGTGCTGTTCTGGCATCTGTGTGACGTGATTTGGGTGATGATCTTTCCGCTGTTTTTCTGGAGACCTTGAATGAACTTCCTGATTTTACTGATACTGGTGGCTTTGGTGGCAATGACGGCTTTTACGTCCTCATTTCCAGCGCTTTTATTGCTGGCACTTTTGAAAGCCCTTTTGATTTTCTGGTTTTTTATGGAGCTAAAAACCGCCAAATACTGGGGCCTGCTGGGATCAGCAGGGATCGGCATGTTTTTTATGGTCATTTATCTGCTTCATTAATTACAAAGCAAAGAACGGTTCAATCTCCACGGGGTTTTCATTGTTCGGGTGCAGGAAGGCCGGCACTTCGCCGTCGGGTGGCAGCAGCAGATAAACTCCGAAAGGCATCTTGGCAGAAATCCAGTTGCGGGGACGGCGATAGATAAACTCAGAACGAGTTTGCGTGTAAAGCAGGAACTCATTTTCCTTGGCATCATCAAAGGCCTTCCACAGAAGGCTTTCAAAAATGTCACCGTTATCGGCAAACAGGAAGTTCAAATATTTGAAATTAAACCCGGCTTCAATTTTCAGACGGGAATAAGGCTTCGTCAAAGTGCGTGTCCAGCCCAGCATTTTGCCGAACTTCAGGAACTGACGGAAGTTGTGCGCGCGCAGGGAATACTGCATCGGAATAAATTCCTGCATGCCTCCGGCAGTCCACGGAGCCACGCAGCCGACAATGTTTTCATTCTTGTCAAAGGCGATGATGAAATCTTCCAGCTTCAGGCCCTTCCAGCGTTCCAGTTTGTCAAAGAAGCTGGGCACATCCCACGCGGTTGCCAGATCCCGCTGGCGGGATTTCTGGGTGATGTAGTAAATCAATGCATCCACATTCGCCAGACTGCCCCGGCGCATGCGCAAGTGAGGCAGCGGATTTTTCGCCCACGGCAGCCGTCCATGCACCGACACCATGTTAAAGCGGCGGAACAGGTGATAGTTGGGAAGAGGACGCTTTAAGGTGCGAGGACGGACAAAGGCATTCAAGGCCTGGACATCAGCCATGCTCATCACCGAAAACAGATATTTGCTGCCCAAAGTTTGCGACACTTCGTTCATGACGGGCAAAAAGTGCTGTGACCATTCCAAAACCGCACGGCGGTTTGAAGAAATCCGCAGATCACGACCGAAAGCCACTTTGGTGATATTTCCACCAAGCAAGACATCGCGAACCACGAAGCTGGCCATGCCCTCGATCTTTCCTTCGTCATCTTTTAACTGGTAAGTCAGATATTGTTCGGCCTGCACCTCATAAGGGGCAAAGAAATCGCCATCGCGATCAATCTTGATTTCAACCAGGCCTTTTAGCGGAAAACTTTTATAGAACTCAACCAGTGCTTTAGAGTCCTCGGGTTTGGCAATCTCAAGCTTCATCTAGGTCTTCTTCCAAAGAACGTCAGTCACGCCATTTTTCTGGTTGGCCCAGCGAGCCGCCACGAAAAGATAATCACTCAGGCGATTGAGGTACTGTAAAGTCTGACTGTAGCGTTCGTCATGCACGGCAATTTCCGCAGAACGACGTTCACTGCGACGGCACAGTGTGCGCGCCACATGCAGGTGCGCCGCCGCCGGGTGACCTGCGGGCAGAATGAAGTTGCGCAGTTCGGGAAGTTCGACGGTCAGTTCATCAATTTGTGTTTCCAGATAACGGATCTGTTCGTCGGTGATTGCCGGTAAAAGTTTGAAGACCTCATCTTTTTCAGTCGCCAGCAGACTGCCAATGTTGAACAGCTCGTTTTGGATTTTCTCCAAAGAGGCATTGAGTGTTGACATGGCAGGGTGGGGTTCCAGATGAGAACGCACCACACCCAAATAGCTGTTTAATTCATCCACGGTCCCATAGGCCTCCACGCGCGGATTGAATTTTTCGACGCAGGAGCCATCCACCAAGCGGGTGTTTCCTTTGTCGCCGGTGCGCGTATAAATTTTTGCCTTGGGAGCATTCGTCATAGATTTGACCCTTTATGCTTTTAGTGTCACGTTTAAGGTCTATCAGGTCAAGAAGTGAGAGTGTTTATGGCGAATGAAGTACCCTTGATTGTGACGATCCCCCATTCTGGTGAAAAAGTTCCGGAGCAGGCTCCGTGGCTGAACACTTTGCCGGAAGAAGTTCTGATGTGCGACGTCGATCGTTATGTGGACTTTTTGTATGAACCCACTTTGCACAAACTGAAAATTCCCTTCGTGAAAACCGAATGGCATCGTTATGCAGCGGATTTAAACCGTGTGCCAGAAGACGTGGACGCAAGTTCGGTGATCGGTAACGCCAACCCGGCGGGGATGCACAACCGCGGATTCCACTGGGTCATCACGACTTACAAGCATCAACTGATGCCGGGTCCAATGCCCCAGCAGATCCACGATGAACTGGTAAAGCTGGTGTATGAACCCTTCCATGCCGGAGTTCGTAAGCTTTATTCAGATCTCCACGCGCAAGGATTTACGAAGACTTATCACATCGATGCCCACAGTATGCCCTCTGTTGGTACCAGTGAACATCGCGATCCGGGTGAATTGAGAGCCGATATCGTTGTCAGCGACAGTAAAGGAAAAAGCTGTGACCCGCGCTTCAAGGATCTGGTGATTGCGGCCTATGCGACAGCAGGTTTTAAAGTTGGCTACAACTGGCCGTACTTTGGTGGCCGTGTCACAGAGCAGTATGGTGATCCAAAGCGCGAACAGCATACACTGCAGGTGGAGCTGAATCGCTCTTTGTACATGGATGAAAAGACTAAAAAACTCAAGCCCGACGAAGCTCGCAAGGTGCAGGAAAAACTGCTCGCAGCTGTGAGTTATGTCCGCAACAATTTGCTGCACATAATGTAGGGCGTCGAAAAGCCAAAAAGCGTGGTCTTAAAAGCCGATCTAAATTATTGATAGCTAACGGAAAATATCAACTGGCTCTCAATAAGGTTTGGAATAAGACACGCTATGTCTCAAAAGTCTCTTTTAAAAAGAATCAACAAGCCCTTGGCTTCCTTGAAACTGGCCGTTTTTATTATCGTGTCCATGGCCGCCATCACGGCGGTTGGAACTTTTGTTGAAGCCAAATACGATGCTTACGCCGCAAAAAAATTAGTTTACGACACTTGGTACATGTACAGCGTGCTGGGGCTGTTGGTGATCAATCTGACTGCGGTGATGGTGGATCGTCTGCCTTGGAAAAAACGTCATGTCGCTTTCGTGCTGGCACACATCGGAATTATTATTCTGCTGGCCGGTTCCTGGATGACATGGCAGTGGGGCCTGGATGGTTCCATGCGTGTTGGTATTGGTGAAAGCAACAATTTCGTCCAGACAGCAGAAACAGACATGGTGGTTTACACCTCTTTCGATGGGGACCGCTATTCCAAAACGATGGAACAGGAAGTGGACTTCTTCCGCCATCCTCCGACTGTCGAAAAGCCCTTTGTCATTCCGGCCTATGAGGGCGAGATCAAAGTTGTGGATTATAAAAAATATGTCGTTCCTTCACGCAAGGTTATTGAAGGGGAGGCGGGTAAAGCGGGTGCGGGTCTGCGCTTCCAGTTGCAGAATGACAACGTGAATGTGATTGAATGGATCGTGCAGAAAAAACCAAATGCACTGGCCAGTCATAACTTCGGCCCGGCCCAGATTTTCCTGGGGCCAGCGCCGGAAAAGCCTCGTGGTGCCAATGAAGTGTTTCTGACTCCGGAAAAAGACGGGCTTCGTTATGTGGTTTTCCAAAAGGATTCTGCAAAACCTTTGAAAAAGGGTTTTGTGAAAGAAGGCGATGTCTTTGATCCGGGCTTTAAAATGGCTTTGCAGTTCCGTGTTCTGCGTTTCCTGCCTGCTGCGATTGAAGACTGGGATTTGAAGGACATGGAACGTCCGACACCGCTGACGACTTCGGCAGTGAAGATCATCTTTGACGGCAAAGAACACTGGGTGCTGTTGAATGATATGGTGAAGTTGTTCACGAATAATGCGGTCTATCTTTTGACCTATGGCAATCGTCGTATCGACATCAACTTCCCGTTGAAATTGAAAAGCTTCAATGTGGCCCGCTATCAGGGCACGATGAGAGCTGCAGCCTACGAAAGTGTTGTCGAGGTTCCGGACCTGGGTGAACATCTGATCTCGATGAATGAACCTTTGAAATACAAAGGTCTGACAGTTTATCAGGCCAGTTTCCAGGAAGAGGAAGGCCGTCCGGTGGCTTCCATCTTTTCAGTGAATCATGATCCGGGCCGTTTCCTGAAGTATCTGGGGTCTCTGGTGCTGTCATTGGGAATTGTTTTGTTAATGTGGTTTAAGCATCTGGATTTCAAACTCGCTCGTAGCAAAGGGGCAGGGAAGAACGAATGAAAAAAATATTGCTCGTTATCGCATCGTTGTTGGTGAGCTTCGCGGCGGTTGCCAAGCCGGGGGACGCATTAAAGTCCATGCCGGTTCAGGATGGCGGCCGTATCAAGCCCTATGACAGTTTCTCCAAGGAAATGTTGGAGATCATTTATGGTAAAACGAAATTTGAAGGCCGCAATGCCACCGAAATCGTTTTGACCTGGATGAAGGAAATGTTGGAGATCATTTATGGTAAAACGAAATTTGAAGGCCGCAATGCCACCGAAATCGTTTTGACCTGGATGCTGTCGCCGCAGGCTTGGGAAGGAAAAAAAATCTTTGAAGTGCGCAACCATCAGGTCTTGAAGGCGTTGAATCTGCCAAATGACCAGCGCTACTTCACCGGGGCGGAATTGTTTGCCGGAGATCGCTTCACTCTGCTTCGTCAGGAGCTTCAGGCCAAGCGTGAAACCAAGGAAAAGCTGGACCCTTACTTCCAGGCTTTGCAGCGTTTGGAAAATCAATTCTTCATCTTCCAGGAAATTGCGGCAGGCCGCATGATGAAAGTGGCTCCGCCCAAAGAGGGCGATGCGTGGATCGCGGTGGCGGATTTGCCGGAACCGTTGCAGGAAAAATTCCTGGATGTAACCAAGGCCTTTGTGACTCACTTGGGGGCGATTGCCTCTGAAGGTGATCTGAGTGCTTCCGGCAAGGCTTTGGATGAAGCTGTGGTGAAGTTTGAAGAGGTGGCCAAAGCGGAAAATCCATCTTTGTACACAGTGGGTGGCAAAATTGCCGCGGAAGTTCACTACAATGATTTCCACCCATTCCGTTGGGCGTATATTTTCTATTTCCTGGCTTTCACGGTTTTGTTGTTGGTATGGACATTAAGCAAAGAGTCGCTGATGAAGGTGGCCTGGGTTCTGATTGCCATTGGTTTTGCTTTGAACACCTACGGCTTCGGTCTGCGCATGTACATCATGGATCGCGCGCCTGTTTCCAATATGTATGAAACAGTGATTTGGGTGTCCTGGGGGACCGTGCTGTTTGCGGCCGTGCTGGAGTTTATCTATAAGTATCGTCTGATTCTGATGGCGGGGACTTTGGTGGGGGCTTTTGGTCTGGTGATTGCGGATTTTGCTCCGGCAGTTTTAGATCCGACCCTGCAACCTTTGGAGCCGGTTTTGCGCAGCAACTACTGGCTGACCATTCACGTGATGACTATCACTATCAGTTACGCTGCTTTCTTCCTGGCGTTCGGCTTGGGGGATATTGGTTTGATTTACTATCTGCGTGGCGAGGAAAAATTCCAGCCGCAGATCAAAGCGATCACTATGAGTATTTATCGTGCGATGCAAATCGGTGTCGCGTTCCTGGCGCCGGGAATTATTCTTGGCGGTATCTGGGCGGATTACTCATGGGGCCGTTTCTGGGGCTGGGACCCGAAGGAAACTTGGGCTTTGATCGCGCTTTTGGGTTATCTCGCGGTTCTTCACGCGCGCTATGCGGGGATGTTGAAGCACTTCGGAATGGTAGTGACAGCAATTATCACTTTCTCTTTGGTGATCATGGCTTGGTATGGAGTGAACTTTGTGCTTGGCGCGGGGCTTCATTCTTACGGCTTTGGTGCTGGGGGCGTGGAGTATGTGTCTGCTTTCGTGGCAGCACACATCTTGTTAGTGATTTATGTAGGTGTAGTTAGACAAGGAAAAGGGAAGAAGGTGACGAAGTAGTCTGAAATTGGCGTGCACATTTTTTGGGCGAAGGGCGCCGGAGTCTCCTTCTTTTTCATTTTGTTTGCAAAAAGAATATGGACAACTGGACTTTTACACCATTAAATAGGAGCAAACTAAAATTAGGACAGCATTCGTTTGTCTTTGGCCCACATCGTAATGAGTTAGCGAAGGATGATTATGCATCGGGTATTCAAAAGAACAGCGGCGGGCGCAATGGCGTTTATTGGCGCGCTCATGGTTACAACACTTCTCACAGGCTGCAAATTCCAGCCGGGTTGGGGATATAATAAAGGATACGCTCCAGAACAGCCGATTCCTTTCGATCACTCCCTGCATGCCGGTACACACAAAATTCAGTGTCAGTACTGCCATAACCAGATTGAGAGAACGAAACACGCAAACATTCCTGCACTTTCAACGTGCATGAACTGTCACTTGCAGGTTGCAACTGACAAACCTGCGATTCAAAAGCTTCGTGAAGCCTATGACAACGGGGACTCCATCGAATGGACACGCGTTCACATGCTTCCTGACTTCGTTCACTTTAATCACAATGCGCACATTGCAAAAGGTGTGAACTGTCAGACGTGTCACGGTCCGATCGAGACCATGGCGAAAGTTCAACAGTTCTCTGACTTGTCCATGGGTTGGTGTGTGAACTGTCACCGTCAGCCAGAGAACAAGGCTCCTCTTAACTGCTCAACTTGTCACTACTAAGGGTTTGGTACAATGTCTGAACATCATCATGATCATGATCACGATCTAGAAATGAAAAAAGCGCTTCGCCCGAAAGTGGAGCGCGATACAAAATACTGGAACAGTCTTGAACAGTGGAGCAACGATCCAGAGTTCAACAAGATTGCCACCACAGAATTCCAGTCCTCTCCATTGCGTGAGGCGGATGACGAAGGCGGCTGGGCACGTCGTGAGTTCCTGAAACTTATGGGCGCTTCCATTGCAATGGCCTCTGCGGGTTGTATCCGTCGTCCGGTGCAAAAAATCGTTCCTTACAACAAGCAACCTGAAGAAGTGACTTTGGGTATTGCGAACTATTATTCTTCCGCTTATTTCGATGGATCTGACGCTTTGGGTGTTTTGATTAAAACACGCGAAGGTCGTCCTATTAAAATCGAAGGCAATCCTTTCCCACAATCAGCGGGTTTCCGACAATTTGTTTTTGGATGTGCTCAGAAAAAGCAACACACCTCAAAGTGAAGAAAAGCGCTCCGGAAGTGTCAAAAAGTTGGATAGTGCCGCGAAAGTGGCTGCGGACCTTTGGGCCAACCAAGGTTCCTCTTTGGTTGTGGCGGGTGGTATCACTGCGCTGACTGAAAAATCCAAAGAACTTCAAGTGGCTGTGAACTTCCTGAACTCCATCCTGGGTAACGACGGCAAGACTGTTGATCACAAAGGTGGAAACCCGGCTCACAAAGCTTCTTACTCTGATCTTGCAAGCCTGATTGCGGACATGAAAGGTGGCAAAGTTAAAACTTTGATCATCCACCGCGTGAATCCGGGCTTTGTATTGCCTGTTGAAATGGGCTTTGCAGATGCAGTTAAAAAAGTTGAAATGGTTATCTATACTGGTGACCGTATTGACGAAACAGGTGTGTTTGCAGACTACATCACTCCGGATAACCACGCGTTGGAATCCTGGAGCGATATGGAATTGGCAGCAGGCGTTTACAGCATCTGCCAACCGGCAATCCGCCCAATGTATGACACTCGTTCCTTCCAATTGTCTTTGATGACCTGGGCTTACCTTGCAAATCAAGGTCCGGCTCGTCTTCGTGACTACGAAACATTCTATGACTATCTGCGCGTGTTCTGGAAGTCTGACATCCATCCTAAGTACGGCAAAGGTCAGGGCTTCGAGGACTTCTGGCAGTCTGTTCTGCAAAAAGGTTTCACGGGTGATTTGAACAATGGTTCTTCCGCTCGTTCCTTCAAGCTGGATGCATTTACATCCATTAAACCGGCAGCGACTAAAGAAGGCTTTGAGCTGGCGCTTTATGCGACTTCTCAGCACGGTGATGGATCGCTCGCGAACGTTTCCTGGTTGCATGAACTTCCAGATCCGGTAACAAAAGCTGTTTGGGATAACTACGTAATGGTTTCTTTGGCGACAGCCGAGAAACACGGTTTGAAACAGGCAACTGTTGTGGAACTGACTGTCGGGGACAAAACTTTGGAGCTTCCGGTTTTGATCCAACCAGGTCTGCATGACGATGTTCTGGCTGTAGCAGTTGGCTTCGGTCGTACACGCGCGGGTAAAGTTGGTAACGGCATCGGTAAAAACGCCTTCGCTGTTATGTCTGCTAAAGACGGTAAAGTTGTTGCTTCCGGTCTGACAGCGACCTTCAAGAAAACTTCCAAGAAGTATGAGCTTGCGATCACGCAGGGTCACCACACAATGGAAGGTCGTACAATCGCGGTTGAAGCGACACTGGCTGATTACAACAAAAAGAAATCCACAGGCATCCCGCACCCTCACGTATGGTCCATCTGGTCCGGTCACGAATACAGTGGTCACAAATGGGGCATGGCGGTCGACCTGCACACTTGCACAGGCTGTTCTTCCTGCGTGATTGCATGTCAATCCGAGAACAACATCCCGGTGGTGGGAAAACGTTACGTTATCGAAGGCCGTGAAATGCACTGGTTGCGTATTGACCGTTACTACATCGGCAACCCTGCTGATGCAGAAGCTGTGTTCCAGCCGGTTATGTGCCAACACTGTGACAATGCTCCATGCGAAACGGTTTGTCCGGTTCTTGCGACTGTTCACTCTGATGAAGGTCTCAATGACATGGTTTACAACCGTTGCGTGGGTACTCGTTACTGCGCGAATAACTGCCCTTACAAAGTTCGTCGTTTCAATTGGTTCAACTATGCGAAGTTGATCGAAAAGCCGTTGCACATGGCTTTGAACCCATCTGTGGGCGTTCGTACTCGCGGGGTGATGGAAAAATGTACATTCTGCGTTCAAAGAATTCAGGATGCTAAAACTGTTGCTCGTAATGAAAAACGTCAGTTGAAAGACGGGGATGTTAAAGTTGCCTGCCAAACTGCATGTCCTGCAGGTGGTATTGTGTTCGGTGACTTGAATGATCCAAACAGTGCGGTGGCCAAAATCTTCAAAACTGAAGAACGTGGTTATGCACTTCTTGAAGAATGGCATGCGAAGCCTTCCGTTCGCTACCTTTCCAAGATCCGCAACAATGATAAAGAATCAACTGGTGATCAAAAAGGTCACGGTACTGCAAAACAAGGTGAGCACTCATGATGAAGCGTAACCCATTGGTCCTTGGCAATAAAACTTTGAAAGATGTTACTGACGACATCTGCGCTCCGGTGGAACGCTTCCCATCCAAAGGTTGGGTGGGAATGTTCCTGGGTGCGAAGACGTTGCTTCTGTTCTATATCGGTATCCTGGCTTCTGTAGTCGGTGTGGGTATCGGTCTTCTAGGGGTGAACAGCCCGGTGTTCTGGGGTACGATGATCGTTACGTTCGTATTCTGGATCGGTATCGGTCACGCCGGTACTCTGATTTCCGCAGTTCTGTTCCTGTTCCGTCAAAAATGGAGAACTTCCGTAGCCCGTACCGCAGAGGCGATGACCGTCTTCGCGGTTATGACCGCCGGTCTGTTCCCGCTGTTGCACACGGGGCGTCCTTGGTTGGATTACTGGTTGTTCCCGTACCCGAATCAACGTGGTCCATTGTGGGTGAACTTCCGTTCTCCGCTTCTTTGGGACGTTTTCGCGGTATCCACTTACGCGACAGTTTCCATGGTGTTCTGGTACATCGGTTTGGTTCCTGACTTTGCAACTATCAAAGACCGTGCGAAAAACAAACTTCGCCGTACCGTTTACGGTGCGTTGTCTTTGGGTTGGAGAGGAACTGCGAAAAACTGGAGCCACTACGAGATGGTGTACTTGCTTCTGGCAGGTCTTTCCACTCCGCTGGTTCTGTCCGTTCACACGATCGTATCCTTCGACTTCGCGGTTTCTAACTTGCCTGGTTGGCATACCACGATCTTCCCTCCATACTTCGTTGCCGGTGCGATCTTCTCTGGTTTTGCGATGGTTGTGACTCTGATGACTTTGGTTCGTATCGGATTCCCTGAATTCAAGAACTACGTCACTTTGGATCATATGGAAGTGATGAATAAGATCATCATGACCACAGGTATGCTGGTTGGTTACGCTTACGCGTCTGAGTTCTTCATCGCTTGGTACTCTGGCAACCAATACGAGCGCTTTGTCTTTATTAACCGTGCATTCGGTCCTTACGGCTGGTCTTACTGGATCATGGTGTCTTGTAACGTTATCTTCCCTCAGTTGTTCTGGTTCCGCAGATTCCGTCGTTCCATCCCTGTGATGTTCGTGATCTCTTTGCTGGTGAACGTGGGTATGTGGTTCGAGCGTTTCGTGATCACTGTGACTTCTTTGCACAGAGATTTCCTGCCATCTTCATGGGGAATGTACGCTTGGTCATGGTTCGACACCGGGGTCCTGGTTGGTTCCTTCGGTATGTTCCTGACATTGTTCTTGTTGTATCTAAGATTGTTCCCTGCGGTTTCTATCGCAGAAGTGAAGCCCGTATTGCATGTAGGCTACGACGATAAAGGAGGGCACCACTAATGGCTAAATATACTAAAGGTATTGCTGGTATCTGGCTGGAAGAAGCTCAAATTCTGAAAGCGGTTCGCAAAGTGCGCGAATCCGGTTACCAGAAATTTGAAGCGATCTCCGCTTATCCTATCCACGGTATGGAAGAAGCTGCGGGCATCAAGCGCTCGTGGATTCCATATGTGGCATTCGTTATGGCCGTTGTTGGTTTGGCTGCCGGTCTTGGATTGACTTGGTGGACATCGGCGGTGGACTGGGCCGTGAACGTTGGTGGTAAACCGTTCTTCAGTTTGCCTGCGTTTGTACCTATCATGTTTGAATTGACGATCCTGTTGTCGGCGTTGTCGTCTGTGGGCGCTTTGTTCTACGCTTGCGGTATCCCTCGTTTGGACCCGCCGGTTATTGACCCGGATCTAAGCTGCCACAAATTCGCGATCTTTATCCCGCACAACGATACTGGTTACGACGAAGCGAAAATTGAACAAATGTTCAAAGAGCTTGGCGCAACTGAAGTGAAGAAGACGGAGTACTAGAAATGAGAAGTCTTGTGAATATTTCTATGCTGGCAGCTGCAGGTTTGGCCGTGATGGCTTTGACCAGCTGTGGTCCTCGCGGCAACAAGCCGAACGTGGAATTGATCAGCGAAAAATAGGCTGAGTTGAGGGCAAGCGGACGTTTTTTTGAAATTTCCGCTTGCAATCCTTTGATCTGAAAGCACAAAGATTTTTTCCGGTTCACTGGGGAATGTTCTCTTTGGCGTTCCATTCCTGGCTTTGTTGCCTCGCAGTGCTAAGAGAAACGACACGAACGTGCTGGCGATCTCTGCTCTGGTATTGATTATGCAATATGTGGACATCTACTGGATGGTTTATCCGAACTTCTTCGACGGCCATGTGGTCTTCGGATTCTGGGAAATCGGCGTATTCGCTGGTTTTGCGGGCGCCTTCCTTCTGACAATCATGTCCTTCTGGTCCAAGCACTCTTTGGTTCCTGTAAAAGACCCAAGAATGCACGAAGCTTTGAATCACCACGTTGCTTACTAATTGCAACGTCCGGTGGGGGAGTCGGGGGCTTTGAACCTCAAATCCTTCGGACACATCCTCGCAAAAAAGGGAGCCCTTTACTGGCTCCCTTTTTTTTGCCTAAAAGGTGCCTGGTGTTTTTTTACGTCTATGGTGCGTTAGGCTTGTTAAGTGGCTTTGATTTTGAGTGTATTTTGTCTGGTTTTTTCGACTTTTGTTGTTTCTCCTCCTTATTGGCACATTCTTGGGGATGTGTGGAGGACGTATGAGAAACTTGCTCTCTGTGCTTGTGATCTTGTTGCTCTTGACGACCGTGGATTCCTTAGCGGTTCCTTCTTCCGAGGCAACCAAAACCCAACAGCTTGTGGATCAATACTATGCGGTTCCAGAGTTGTGGGCTTCCATCTTGGGGAGTCCTCCGCGGCCCTTGCCTCCTGAAGATTATCCCCCTGACAATCCCAGCAACCCCGGCAATCCTCCACCGAATCGACCTCCGAATTGTCCGCCGGACAGTGGGGGTGGGGGAGGTTTTCCCGGCCGTTGTGTCGAGGCTGTTTGCAAGCAGCTCAGTCGGTTTGAATGCGATGATAAAGACGACATGTATGAGGTCACCCGGGCCTGTCGCAATGTTAGTGGTCCTTGTGTGACCAGTATTTGCAGTCGTATGTCCCGATTTTCTTGCGATGAAAAGTTAGAGGTGTTTGAGGTGGCCAATATTTGCCGGGGGCTGGTGGATGTGTCTTGTATCGACTATGTCTGTTCGCGTCTGTCGCGTTTTGATTGCGACGAGTTTTCAGAGCTTCGCCAGATCGCTCTGCAGTGTCGTTAAGCCCTAAAAAAGAGCCCGGAAGACCGGGCTCTGGAAATCGTCTTATTTGCTCACTTCATCTTTGACGTCTTTTGCCGCATCAACGGTGGCATCTTTGCCCTCTTCGATGCGATTGCCAGCTTTTTTGGCGGCGCACTTCATGTCGCCTTCCATGCAGACAGCCTCTTCAGCGCGATGAACTCCTTTTTTCGCCATGCGCTTGGCTTTGCGTCCGGCTTTTTTAGCTTCAACTTTGGCATCGGCAGCAGCTTCTTTGGTAGCCTCTTTTGCTTTGTGCATTTCGGCGGAGGCTTTTTCAGACAAAGTGGGCTCTTCAGCATGAGCCAGCGAGGCCATGGCAAACACGGCTACCAGAGCTACGAAAATAGTTTTCATGTTTTCTCCTTATTATTAGCGAATGACTTGTGAACTTTCTTTGGAAATAGTGATTTGTATTTTTACTTAGGTAAATCAGTAATTTAACAATGTTGTTTAAAGCATTCTATACGCCTGTCCACGAGCTATACGGTGTTCTCAAATATAGACGGGGCTGATCCGTGGGCTTCCGTTTTGCAATGAAGTCCTTTATGCGAAATGAACCTCTTAAGGATCTTATTTATCTCAGTTCGAGTCAGATTCTGCCCCTGTACTTGCAGAAATTGCGAGGCGTGCGTTGGTATCGTTCTCAAAGTGCTTCTGAGTTAAAGGAAGTTCTTAAGTCTCAACAAGGAGAAATCTACGTGATTGTCCGCTCTGATTACTTGAGTCTTCGTGCCGTTCAGGCCTTCCTTAGCTGGGGACATGCAAAAGTTAAAGCGTCCTTTATCTTTATCGCTCAAAGTATTGAAAACTCAGTCCATCAGGTGGTGTTGAATCATCCGCAAATTCTGGTGCTGCGCGAATCTGAAAGGGAACGCATTGAAGAACTTATAACGCAGCGCCTAAGCGGGAAGAGTGTTCGCAGCCGTAAGCAAGAGCGGATGGCGGTTCTGTCGCAGGTGATGCTAAAGAAATCCGTGATGGCCGAAAATTCACCGACCGGAGCATGGGTTCAGTTCCTGCGTGAAGGTGTGATGGTGGACTTTTCTTCCGGCGGGGCTCAGATCACCTTGGGAGATGAGCCAGTTCAGCGTAAAGACTTCATCAGTTTAATGTACAAGAACCAGCATGGCACCTGGGTGTCTGTGGAATCGCAGGTCCGTTGGGTGACGCAATCGCCGGAGGGTAAGCGGGTCATCGGGGTCCAGTTCCTGGCCGTTTCCTAGTGTTTAACAGCTCTGATTTAGGGTTGACCCTGCCCGTCGGGGGGATTACTACTAATGTGATGCAAATGCGCAATTATTCATCACATTTTCTAACCAGAGTGCACACACGCTAATGTCACAAATTACAATCATTCTGCCGGATAACTCTACGAAGGTTTTTGACCATGAACCGACAGCGCTGGAAGTGGCGTCGTCCATTGGCCCTCGCTTGGCCAAGGAAACCCTAGGTGCGAAAATCAACGGATCTACTGAAATTTCCGATCTTCGCACCGTTTTGAAAGATCAAACCAAGGTGGCGCTGGTCACGACAAAATCCCCTGAATCCGTTGAGGTTGTTCGCCATTCCTGCGCACACATCATGGCCCAGGCAATTCAGGACATCTGGCCTGAAGTGAAAGTGACCATCGGTCCGGTGATCGACAATGGTTTCTATTACGACTTTGATTCTCCGTTTGCCTTCACTGAAGAGCACTTCGAAAAAATCGAAAAGAAAATGTCCGAGATCGTTTCCAAGGATCTGCCAATTCATCGCGAAGACTGGCCGATTCAAAAAGCAATCGACACCTTCAAGGGTATGAACGAGCGCTTTAAGGTCGAGTTGATCGAAGACCTGGCTAAAAAGGGCGAGACCACTGTGGGTATCTATTTCAACGGCACCAGCTGGTTTGACCTGTGCCGTGGTCCTCACATCCAGTCCACCGGCCAAATCAAGGCGTTCAAGCTTTTGAGCGTGGCGGGTGCCTATTGGAGAGGGGATGAGAAAAACGCCCAGCTTCAGCGCGTGTACGCGACAGCCTTTAACGATAAGAAGGACCTGGAAACGTATCTTCACAACATCGAAGAAGCGAAGAAACGCGATCACCGTAAACTGGGTAAAGAACTGGGCATGTTCTATTTCAATGAACTGGCTCCGGGTTCTCCGTTCTTCACTGGCAAGGGCGCGACCGTTTACAACTCTTTGCAGACTTATCTGCGTGAGCTGTATTTCGAGACGGGCTATCAGGAAGTAATCACGCCGCAAATTTTTGATGTGAACCTGTTCCATACTTCCGGTCACTATCAGAACTACAAAGAAAACATGTTCTTCACCAAGGTGGATGAGCGTGATTTTGCGTCCAAACCAATGAACTGTCCTTCTCACTGTTTGCTTTATAACTCTGAGAAGTACTCTTACCGTGATCTGCCAATCAAAATGGCGGACTTTGGTCGTTTGCACCGTTATGAAAAATCCGGTGCCATGCACGGTTTGACCCGTGTTCGTACGTTCTGTCAGGACGACGCGCACATCTTCTGCCGTATGGACCAGTTGCAGGAAGAAATCGCCAAGTTCATGAACCTGCTGAATCGTGTTTACGACAAACTGGGCATGAGCAACTACAAGATCTTCCTTTCCACACGTCCAGACAACCGTATGGGCAGTGAAGAGTACTGGGATATGGCAGAGGGGGCTTTGGCCGAAGCGCTGAATTCCCTGAATTTGCCATTTGAACTGAATCCCGGCGACGGGGCCTTCTATGGACCAAAGTTGGATATCATGTTCGTGGATGCATTGAATCGTCCTTGGCAGTTGGGTACACTTCAAGTGGATCCGAATCTTCCGCAGGCGTTTGATCTGAAATACACGGGCGAGGACAACAAGGAACACCGTCCAGTGATGCTTCACCGTGCGATCCTGGGTTCTTTGGAACGCTTTATCGGCGTTTATCTGGAACACACCGCAGGTCATTTGCCACCGTGGATGATGCCCGTGCAGGTGGCGATCCTGAATGTGACGGATCGGGTGAATACGTTCTGTGAAGAGTTACAAAACTCTTTGAAAGGGCACGGCGTTCGCGTTGAGTTTGACCGCCGTAACGAGAAGTTGAATTATAAAATCCGTGAGGCTCAGCTGCAAAAAATCCCATACATGATTATCGTGGGAGATAAAGAGGCTGAATCCAGAACGGTTTCATTGCGTCTGCGCGACGGTTCAGAACACAAAGGTCTGACTGTGGAACAGGTGATGAATTTGATTACGACTGATATTAAAACAAGAAGTTTGCAGAGCTCTCTTGCGAAGTCTGCAACGACAAACTAGCTGTCACGCTGAAGTGACACTGGTACTTAACTAAACCCCGGAGGTTTACCATTAGCAAGTTTGAAGGTAATTTTAGAGGCGGTCGTTTTGACCGTAATAAAAAAGACTCTAAAGACTCTTTGAGAGTCAACCGCGAGATTCGCGCGCAACAAATTCGTGTTATCGACGATGAAGGTAACATGTTGGGCGTGATGACCGTTCCTGAGGCGTTACGTATTGCTGAAGATAGAGGCCTCGATCTTCTTGAGATTGCTCCAACAGCGACTCCACCGACTTGTAAAATCATGGACTACGGCAAGTGGAAGTACGAGAAAAAGAAGCAGGCCACTGCGGCTCGTAAAAAGCAAACCGTTGTGACCATCAAAGAGATCCAAATGCGTCCGCGCACGGATCAGCATGACTTTGAAACCAAGATGAATCACGCCCGCCGTTTCCTGTTGGAAGGCGACAAAGTGAAAGTGTCTTTGCGTTTCATGGGTCGTGAGATGGCCCACCAGGAGCTGGGTATGGAAGTGATGAAGAAATGTATCGCTTTCGTTGATGATCTGGCTTTGGTTGAAGCTCAGCCGAAAATGGAAGGTAAGAACATGTTCTTGATGCTGGGGCCAGACCCACTTAAGATCAAGGAATACCAGAAGCTTCACCCGAACAAGTCCAAGCAGGACACTAAAGAACTTGCTGAGCTTGAAGAAGTTGAAGGCGACGACGAGGAATAAAAACCACCGTCGACAAATGCAAAACCCACATGAAAATGTGGGTTTTGTTGTTTTAGGAGGTCGCAAATGAAAGCAGTCGTGCAACGGGTTCAAAATGCCTCGGTCGTGGTTGACGGAAAAACCGTCTCCAGTATCGACAAAGGTTTTCTGACTTTGCTGGGGGTTGCCAAGGGTGACAGCGAAGAACAGCTGCAAAAGCTGATGCAAAAAATCCTGGCACTGCGAATTTTCCCGGACGAAGCAGGCAAGATGAATCTGTCGTTAAAAGACGTCGGTGGAGAGCATTTGCTCGTGTCGCAGTTTACTTTATTGGGGGATGCCTCAAAGGGGAACCGTCCAAGCTTCATCGGGGCGGAGTTTCCGGATCGCGCCAAAGAGCTTTACGAAAAGGCTTTGGCATTCAGTGAATCCCAGGGAGTCAAAACATACGGCGGAGTATTCGGGGCCGACATGAAAGTCAGTCTGCTGAATGACGGCCCGGTGACTTTGATTCTGGAAGTTTGATTACGTTCTCCATTGGGTGGACAACCAGCGCCACGCTTCAATGCGCCTTTCACCGATGTCGAAGTGGTTGCCGTCAAATTCCACATAGTCGTGATTGATCCCATTCTTTTTAAACATCCCGGAAATCTGGCGACAGCCGTACTGTAAATGGAAGTTATCTTTGTTGCCGACATCCAGATAGATCGCCGTGTTTTTTAAAGCATTCAGGCGCTTTGGCAAAAAGTGCAGAGGATCTTTTTCCAGGATCATTGCCCACACAGTCTCGTTGCGGGTGCCGTCCTTTTCCAAGGGGAAGTGAAAGTCGCCGTGATCGCCCTTCGGCGCATAACAAGCGGCCATTCCGAAAGCGTTTAAGAGTGTGTGCCAGTTGCGCATTTTAGTAAGTCTGCCGTTGCGCAGTTCTTCCAGAGCTTTCAGGCCGGACTGATACTTTTCCCACAGAGGGGCCGTTTGATAAAACTCAGATAGCAGACTTGCTTCAAAGAAAGAATCCGGTGCGATCGCGGCAATCACACCAAACACTTCAGGGTATTTTGATCCCAGATGAAGGGCACCGTAACCGCCGCTGGACCCACCGGTCACGCACCAGTGTGACGCCTTATCAGACACTGGAAAGTGTGACTTCACGGCCGGGACCAGTTCCGTCATAATATAATCTTCGTAATTTCCCACGGCAGTTGAGTTTATAAACTGCGAACCACCCCAAGTGGTCAGTGCATCAACGAAAACGTAAAGGGCCTGTGGGGCTTCGCCACGGGCGGCGGCTTCGTTGATAACCTGAACGGGGTTTTTTTCGTTGAATTTGCCATTAAAGTTAAAGGGCGCATTTCCAGTAAAGCCGCTTAAAACCACCACCACCGGCCAGGGGCCGGGACCTTGCGGGAGCAGCAGGGGATTAAAGCGCACGGAAGGATCTTGCAGCGGATTGGCTTTAAGAGCGTCGCTTTCAATTCGCAAAGTTTCAATTTTGAACTGAGGGGTTTCGTAAGCGCGGTAGTTTGGCAGAACTTCGGTTGTTATCATGACTGAAATTCTGCCACGTTTAAAAGGAAGGTCAATATCCTTGCCATTTGTGAATGAACGTCGGGTGATAGATACCGTTGGCGGTGCCCGGGAAGGTTTTGAAACTTCCGGCGTCCACGAACCCGAAATTATTTCCGTGCGCGCGGCCCACGCAGCGAACTTCTCCGCCGGAGGTTTTTCCGCAAGTCGCATAGTTCGCGGCATAAACGGCGGTATAGGTCGTTGTTCCACTGTCCACGACAGTGGGCAGGTGATTCACAGAGTTACTTCCCACAAAGTGGGGTGTTCCCAGTCCTGATGCTGTCGAGTTCCCCCAGCATTTGATTTGTCCTGCTGAAACACCGCAAGTGTGCGTTGGTGCTGCTGAGATGTCAGAGTAATCAGCTGTGGCATCGGTCGGAGTCGGAGTATATCTGTTCATGGTGGTTCCGTCTCCCAGCAGGCCGTTGAAGTTCTGTCCCCAGCACTTCAGTTTGTTCGCGGCGGTGATGCCGCAGGAATGATACGGTCCCACGGCAATCTTGACATAGGCAACACCGGAATCCACCACATCCGGCAGATAATAAGAGCTGGTGCCGGAATTTTTTGCAATTTGTCCGGCGCTGTTTGATCCCCAGCATTTTAAAACACCTGTTGTGGTGATTCCGCACATATGGCCTGCGCCGATGTCAATGTCACTGTAGGAAACACCGTCATCCACAACTGTGAAAGTCGTGCGGTTCGTGGTGTCCCCCAGTCCCAGTCGTCCAAAAGCATTGTAGCCGGAACATTTCAAAACGCCTGTGGTGGTGATTCCGCAAGTGGCATTTTCGTAGGAAATAACCTTGCTATAAGAGGCGGTGCTGTCTGCCAATTTCGGAGAAGAGACCGTCTGTCCGACGGCGGCAGCTTCGCCCAGTTCTCCGACTGTGTTGGTTCCCCAGCATTTCATTTGGCCGGTGCTGGTGACGGCGCAGACATCAAAGTGACGTTTTGGCGACAGATAACTGTAATTCGTGGTTGGATCAATCATCACCGGAGCCGAACGACGCACAGATGTGGCCTCTGTGCCATCCCCGAAGGGGCCGTAGGCGGTGGACATACTGCCCCAGCAGAAAAGTTTATTAGAGGAAAGACCACAGGTCCCCGAGGATGAATCCCCGATGGCATCCGCGCCGAATACAGACAGCTTGGTGAAGGTTGTATCCAGAACCGGAACCATTTTTGGCGAGAACATATGATAGAAATTTCCGGAGCCATAGGCATATCCGTTATAAGGCGCTATATCGCCATTCAGGTTCCCCCAGCATTTCAGGGCACCGGTTTGAGTAATACCGCAAGCTCGGGCTGCAGAGGTGCGAACATCGCTGTAAGTCGTTCCGGCATCCACAACGGTTGGCTGATTCCGTGCTGACAGGGACGGGTCCGCCACCTGCATCATCATATTGGCACCCCAGCATTGCAGCACATCGGCCGTGGTAATGGCGCAAGTAAAGCCACGAGCTGTGGAATTCGTGCTGTCGTCATTGACGGAGATAAATTTATAAAGTCCGCCCCCATAAACGGCCACCGGTTGGGAGCGGGTGGTTAGGCTGTTGTCTCCAACCTGACCGTAGTTGTTCGTGCCCCAGCATTTCATGTTGTCAGTTAATGTGATGGCACAACCATGCTTAGAACCCACTGCCACCATTTTATAAGATTCCGTTGCATCGATGGCAGCAGGCAGATTTTTAGCTGTCGCAGAACCATCGCCCAGTTGGTAGTTTGCATTATATCCCCAGCAGAACAGCTTATCATCCATGCGGATTGCACAGGTCGAACGCGAACCAGCTGTCAGATATTTGTAAGAAGAAGCATTGTCGGTGTCCGTCGGGGAAGTTCTTTCGGTGGTGTCCCCCAGACCCAGTTGTCCGTAATCGTTGCGGCCCCAGCATTTGATTTTGTTGTCAGTGGTCAGGGCGCAGGTGTGCAGATCTCCGGATACAACCGACAGATAAGTCGTACCAGTATCAATATGCAGCGGAGAACTCTGAGTTCCCGAACTGGAACCACCGCCGACTTGACCGTCGTCAGTGTTTCCCCAGCAGAAGAGTCTGTTGTCCAAGGAGACAGCGCAAGTATGAGCCTCACCCGTGGCGACACTGCGGAAGCCCGCAACACCTGCGATTGTGACTGGGACGGCAATGTCCTGGAAGTCGGTGTTGGCGCCAGTCACTTGGCGGCTCATATTACCACCCCAGCAGCGCAGGGAGGTGTCTTCCATGATCGCACACTGGTGTCCGCGGCTGATGGACAGAGCCGAGGCCTTCAGGTTCATTTCGTCATCGGCGATGAAGTACTGGGTTTGATAGTTAATACCCAGTACGGCGGCCGGAGCGTCGGTATGGGTGAAGTGCAGATTCATCAGTTTTTCACCGTCTGTCAGATTGTTATCCGGGAAGTTGACGGTGATATTGGCTGTGGTGGTATTGGCCGGAATGGTGATAAAGCCCGATGTCAGATTGTGATGATCCGGATTTACGGCATCACCTGTGATTTTATAGTAGGCAGTCACGTCGTAGAATTTCGCAGGACTTAGGCTGACGGTGATCGTCTGATCTCCAACACCTTCCTGAACCCGGTTCATCAGGGTGCTGGTGATATTCAAAGTGGAAATGCTGTCCTTGGACCATGTTACAGAAACGGCATCTGCCGGACTCTGGAACAGATTCACCTGATCGCCACCCAGAACGCACAAGGTGACTGGCCCATTTGGCAAGGCGGAAATATTGTCGGTGATCACGGTGCTCGCAGCCACGGCTCCGGAATAGGATGCTGTCGCACAGGTGCCGGATGTGATGATGGCTTTTTTGTATTGGCTTACGCGGAAACCGGAAACTGTGACATTCAGAGTGGTCGTCAGAGAAACACCCACCGGGTATCCGTTCAGCGTTGGCGTTGGTGCCGGATATGGGGTGCTGATTTCCCAAGTGCCGACGACATTACCAATGGTGACACTGGCGGTATGAGTTTGAGCATTGGCACTTGGGGACGTCATGCGAAGTTGGATGACGTTGCCGGAACTGACGGGCACAGAAGTGCCCCAGTAGCTGCCCGTGGTCACATTGCGAATGAGCGCATCATGGCCGGTGATGGTGGCAATGGAAGCCTGGCTGATGGTACCCAGCGTGACATTGGCAGTAGTATAGCGCGTATTCAATGTTGCATTGTGAACTTTCGTGAATATAGGGGCTGATGACATTAATGGGCCCACGTTGCCCCAGTAGGCGATCCAGCCGTCGCGAATGGCACTGCCGTCAGAGGTGAATCGGAACGTCATCTTGCCGGAGTTGGCCGTTTGACTTGCGGGAATTGCGGTCCCGGACACATTGTTCAGCAGAACGGTTCCTGCTGTCGTGCCATCATAGACAGTCACCTTATCCCAAGCAGCCTCGGTGTTGAAGGTCAGGAAGGACAGCGTGATCGGTGCG
Organism: Bdellovibrio bacteriovorus; assembly: GCF_025558485.1. GTDB lineage: Bacteria > Bdellovibrionota > Bdellovibrionia > Bdellovibrionales > Bdellovibrionaceae > Bdellovibrio > Bdellovibrio bacteriovorus_G. Next base: position 2,484,114 of record NZ_CP102930.1, on the reverse strand, counting down.
CCCGTGTTGATTTCAAACTGACATGTTTCGTTGTTGTTATACATGCCACTTGGTCCGCCCGAGTCATACAGGAATCCGGCTGTGGCGGTGGTGGCAGAGTTTACGCACAAAGTATTATGATTTTGAACGTTGTAGCGATCCCATTGATATTCACTTGGATGCCACAGGGGCTGCCAGGTGCCATTGGTGTGTTTACCCAAAAGACAAAGCTTCAGGCGCTCGTCGTCAGGGAGGGTGGTGAGATCCGCCGTGATATTGGCGCTGATGTCCGTTTCTGCACTGTATGAAGTGGCAGCCAGACAGTCTGTCGTTGCCGCAGTACCCAGTTTGTATTTGTAAGCCACCACGTTCGTTCCGCCGACGGTGACATCCAAAGAGGTCGCGGCTGAATTGGAAGCCGGAACATTTGTGGCATAGGCAATCACCGCAGGATAGCCCTCAATAATAATATCTTTTCGGCCCGCCAATGAATTTGCGGAACCCACTGCTGGCAGCGTTGTTGTGGCATTGTTGTTCAGGACATCTTTGATGGAGGTCCCATTTGTGACGGAGGTTGTGGAATAATCCAGATCGGCGGCAGTGTTTTCATAGGTCACTGTATAACGGAACGTTAGTTCGGTCGAACCACTGCCGCTAAGATAAGTGGCCAGAATACCAGAACCCGAATTTAAGGACAGGGACGGGGTCGGACTTACCACGGTCACAGGTTTTGTAAAGACCACCTGAATATCAATGACATCGCCGGGCTTATAGGTGCCATTGGCGTTGCTCGAGGTCACATGGGAAACCGCCGTCGGTGTCAATGGCGTGGCCACTGTCCAGTAGTAACTGACATCACCAGCCCGGATGTGCGCCAGACGATACTGGTCGTTGGCGTTAGGAGAGGTCATGCGAACTTCAACGCTATCCCCCGGCGCTACCAAAACTGAAGATCCAAAACCAGTTCCGGCAGTGATATTGCGGATTTCCGCATCATAACCCGAAACTGAGAACACTGTTGCCGTGCTCAGGCCCAAAGCTGTGGCTGTTTTTGTGTAAACAGTATTGGGCGTGGTATTTAGAGTTGAGGCAAAAGCCAGCGTCGGGGATAAGTTGGGAATGCCGCCCCATGAAAGGATGATTCCGGATTTCACTACAGAAGTGTCACTTTTAAACTCGGCATACAGGGTGCCTGAAGTTGAAGCTACAGGAGTGTTGTAAACTGTGCCTGCAACAGGCCCGAGAAGAATGGCTCCCGCAGCTCCGGTTTCGCGCAGTCGTAAGAAGTCGTAGTTCGTATTGTTTTCCGTATCATAGGATATCAAGGCCGAAATGGCGGCGCCCGTCGTGATGGAGAAGTAGCAGTTCGCAATGGTTTCATTGTTGTTATAGTCTGCGGTAGGTCCTCCAGAGTCATACAGACGGCCTTTGGGGGCCGTGGATGATTTCACTGTGTCGCAAAGATTATAGGTCGGGATGTTTTCAGAGTAGTGCCACTGCGCCTGCGTGGCCGTGAAGGTCTTTTGCCAGTTTCCGGAACTGTCTTTGCCAAGGACGCAGATTTTGAAGATCGAATATCTTGGGTGAGCACTAATATCGTTGGTGATCGGCGTGGCTGCGGCGATTTCGCCGGAATAGTCTGCGGCGCTGGAACAATCCGTCGTATCGTAAAGTCCCACTTTGTATTTGTAGGCCACCACATCAAGGCCGGTGACGGCGATGTTCAGGCTGTCATTGGAGTCTGCGCCCATAGGGACATTGCCTAAAATGGCCTTGGCTAGCGGACTTGAGTAGGCGTCGATATTGATATCTTTGGTGCCGGCCAAAGAATTCGCAGAACCCGGTGCTGGCAGCGTTAATGTGGCATTGTTGTTCAAGGCATCACGAAGGGTGGCCCCGCTAAGTGCCAAAGCCGAAGTGCTGGTGTAATCCAAATCCGGATTTTGATCGTTGGCCTGTACTTGATAGGTAAAGACCAGAGACGTCGTGCCAGAACCGCTGGCATACATCGCCTCACGATCCGCGCTGCCGGTTTCCAAAGTCAGGCGGGGAGTTCCTACGACCGTCACGTTTTCATCAAAGTTCACACGGACCTGAATGGTCTGGCCCGGACCGTAGATGCCATCAGCAGTGATGGCATCTACATTCAGAATCACCGGACCTTGTGTGTCACGTACCCAAGTGGCTTCAGTGGCCGACGTGGCCCAGTTCCCAGCCGCATCGCGACCAAAGACACACAGTTTGTAAGATCCCTGTGCGGAAAGAGCGTCAGTGATTTTCGTGGCAACAGCAAGGTCACTGCCCGTGTAGGCAGCGCTGTTGGTGCAGACTTCGCTTCCTCCCGGGGGTACAATAAAATAGCGGTAATGACTGATGTCCGTGCCACCCACGGTGACATTCAAATTATTCACCAGATTGGTTCCCGTCGGCGCCCCGGATAAGGTGGCCGCCGCCGGAGCTTGCGCATCCTTAGGATAAGTCGAACTGGCAGTGATGTTGTTACCACTGACACGGCTGTGTGATGCCACAACCGTGTAAGGAGTGCCGGAGGTGTTTGCAAGGGAACTTACGTCAAGAGTCGTGGACCAGGTGTTTCCCGTACAGGTGGCGCTGCCAGTGACACCTGGCTGGTCGGTGACAGACAGATTCACCGCCTGACCATTTTCAGAACAAGCGCCTGACAGGGCAAAGGCCACCTGATTGATGGAATTAATAAATGTTCCCGCCACCGGAGAAGTCAAAGACACGGTGGGCGTCACAGAGTCATGAATGATCGAATCAAACGCACAATCCGATTCATTGCCCGCAACATCGCGAACTTTGAAATAGATGGTGTTAGTGTTGTTCGCTGTAGGAAGCGTCCAGGACTTGCTGGTCGCAAAAGTTTCCCACGCGCCGCCACTTAAGCATAATGCCGTATTAGTGGCGTACATCTGAACACCGTCAGTGGTGGAGCTGGAAAGGGTCGCACTCAAACTGTTGGTATAGACATCGTTATTATTGATGACAAAACTATCCACGGTGGGGACCACGGTGTCTTTGGCAAAGACCTTGTTCACTTCCGAAGCAGCCGCCCCATTGGCGCGAGTGTGGTTCAGCGTGAAAGTCAGATTGCCTTGAGGTGAGGCACTGAGATCCAAAGTTTTCGTCCAAGCCCCGCTGGCGCAAGTGGCTGACGTTGCACTTTGCCCGGTCACAGAAATACTTACGGGACGTCCTTCTTCTGAACAAGCTCCGGAAAGCACAAAGGCCGAAACATTGGCAAGATTGACATAGCTTCCATCCACTGGTGATGCCAGTGACAGGGAAGGAATGGTGCTGATGTGAGTGATGTCGTCACTATAGCAAGGAGATGTATTTCCCGCACTGTCTCTGTACTTAACATAGACGGTGTTTAAGGTGTCCGCCGTAGGCAGTGTCCAGGTTTTGCTGGCGGCAAAGCTTTCCCATGTGCCGCCCGTAGAACATCCTGCTGTATTTGAAATATACATTTCATCCGCATCGGTGCCCGTAAGGCCCAGAGTCACATCCAGATCATTGGTTGTCGCGGCCCCGGCATTGATGCTAAGGGCCCCTGTGGGACCGTCCGTGTCTTTCAGGTAAGTCGGGGAGTTCGCCGCCTGAGAATTCCCCGCAGCATCATTTAAGGTGGCGGTCAGCTGGAATGTTCCCTGGGGCAGCACACTGAGGTCTAAAATAGCAGAAAAACTGCTGCCGTTACAGAGAGTGGTTCCAGTGAAAGAAGCCGGTCCTGAAAGTGTGATGGAGCGGGTGTCTTCGGAGCAAGTGCCACTGACCGTGAAGGCCGTGACATTTCCTGAATGCACCAAAGCGCCGGCAGTCGGCGCAGTAAATGCCAGTGTCGGAGCGATATTGTCGTGCAAAATATCATCGTTTAAGCACGCAGTTTCATTGCCATTGGCATCTCTGAATTTTGCATAGACCGTGTTTGTTGCATTGGCACTGGTTAAAGTCCAGGAAGCTGAAGTATTGTAAGCAACCCAAGATCCTCCCGTGCAAGTGGCATTCGAGGTCAGAAGCATTTCTGTGACGTCACTGACAGCACTGTTCACAGTGGCCGACAAAGAGTTGGTCACCGCCGCGCCATTGTTCAAAGCCAAAGACGAAACCACAGGGCCAGTGACATCACGGCTCACAGTGGCCGAGGCAGTTCGTGTGTTCCCCACAGGGTCTGTATGAGTTGCTGTCACTGTGACAGAGGCTCCTGACAAAGCCGTCAGATCCAGAGTTTTTGTGTAGGTGCCACCAGTGCAGGGGACGGTGTCCTGAAGGGTTCCGCCGGTCACCAAGCTCACCGCACGACTGGCTTCTGAACAAGTGCCGCTGATAATATAAGCTGTCTGATTTAAGGACGTGATCACAGGCAAACTGTCCAGTGTGATGGTCGGAGGCATCACGTCCTTGGTGATAGCCAGACGGTATTCTTTCGGAGTCCCACTCGGAGCGGTCACCAGTGCAATCAGATCCCCGCTGAAAAGAGTGGGAAGCGGACTTAGATCCAAAGTCTCGCTCCACTGGCGGTCAGTGCAGGTGAAAGTTTTTAAATTTGTGACAGCGCCTGCGGAAAACTCGATCACAGAGCCTAAAAGACAAGTTCCCTGGAAAGGGGCGCTGGCAACGTTGTTTTCATTGATCAGGGATTGCGACAGACTTTCGACAGAAAAGGCACCCAGATAGGTGATAGGGTTGGAACAGGATGATGAACTCATGCTTCCGTTAGATAGAAGAATGAAAACCTTGAACGTGTATTCAACACCGTCTTCAGGAGTGAAGGTCGGCAGATGAGATGATTCGGACGGGCCGACATGGGCCACGGGCAGGATCGGGGTTTCGCAGGAATCGCCGCGGAAATAAAGGATTTGCTGTTCTTTGATGTCGGCTTTGGAAGGACGGTTCCATTCGGCTTTCAGGACACCTTGCTGAGTTAAACTGTCGCCATTCCATTTCAAAGTTGTGGGGATGGCGTGTTCACCGGCCAGTTGCAATTCCAATGTACATCCCGCCAGAATCAGCGGAAGGAATAGCAGGAGGGATCTGAACCCCCAGCTGGACAGCTTAGTGGTATTAAGTAACGTTCCAATCATAGGTTCTTATTCGGTTTTTTGAGCGCAATGCTAAATGGTCAAAAACCTGTAAAATGTTCTGGAAATTCGTGGAAACACTGGGCTTTCCGCTTGGAATTTATGAGGAATAGCCATTTTGAGGGCAATATTAAGCTGCCGCAACGTCCTCAAGATTCTGCCAAAAAGGATTATTATTCATGTTTTAGCGGGATTCCCTCTAAGTCCTCAAAAAGCTTGATTTCCCAGCTCTTTCGACCTAAAACGGTGAGTCCGTAATTATCACTGGCTAAGGCAATGGTTAAGAGTCCTCCCTAATCTAAATTTATTAAAGAATTATTGTCTTTTCTGTGCCCGGCTAAGTCCGTGGCGTAATGAGGTTTAAAATGGCTCGTGTAAAATCTGGTAAAACAAATCGTGCTCGTCACAAAAAAGTTCTTAAAAGAGCAAAAGGTTACTACAGCGCTGGTTCCCGCGCTTACATCCACGCGGTAGAAAAAAATGACCGTGGTATGGCGTTCGCTTACCGCGACCGTAAAGTTAACAAACGTAACTTCCGCACTTTGTGGAATCAACGTATCAATGCAGCGGCTCGTTTGAACGGGACTACATACTCTCGTTTGATCGGTGGTTTGATTAAAGCTGGCATCCAAGTTGACCGTAAAATCTTGGCTGACCTTGCAATCAACGACGCAGCAGCATTCACTGCGCTTTGCAAACACGCTTTGGCGTAACTGATCGGCCCTTCGGTTCTTCCGAAGAAGCTAACCGAGGCAGGTAAATGAATGGACGAGTCCAACAGCCAGTTTGAACAAAGAAAGCGCGATCATATCAGGATCGCGCTGGACCCAAGGTCTCAGACCGCGGGACAAAATGGATTGGACTCGATCACTTTAATTCATGAAGCTCTGCCGGATCTGAATTATAAAGAGGTCGATATTTCGACCTCTTTTATTTTTTCCGGGGATGTCATCCCACTTTCTTCACCGATTTTTATTTCCTCTATGACTGCCGGCCATGAAAAGGGCCGTGAGATCAACGAGGCTTTGGCGCGCCTCAGTGACCGTCGCCAGATTTTGATGGGTGTGGGATCACAACGTCGCGAGCTGGAAGATTCCAATGCGGCCGAAGAATGGGCTAAAGTGCGCAAACAGGCGCCGAAAGCCCGACTCTTGGGAAATATTGGAATCGCTCAACTGATCAGATCTCCGATTGATAAAATCCGCCGACTTATTGATTCCACAGAGGCGGTGGCATTGTTCGTTCACCTGAATCCTTTGCAGGAGGTTCTGCAACCCGAAGGCACCACCGAGTTCCGCACGGGTTTGCAGGCCATTGAAAATCTGGTGAAACTGGCAGGTGTGCCGGTGATTGTGAAAGAAACCGGTTGTGGTTTTTCCGTTGCGACATTGAAACGTCTGGAAAATACGGGCATTTTTGCCGTGGATGTCAGCGGCAAGGGTGGGACTCACTGGGGCCGCGTGGAAGGCTATCGTTCCGAAGAATCTGAAATGCTGTACCAGGTGGCGCAAACTTTTGCGAACTGGGGGATCAGCACGACACAAAGTCTGCTCAACGCGAAAGAGGCCCGGGTAGAGTATCAGCTCTGGGCATCGGGCGGCGTGAGAAATGGTTTGGAAATTGGTAAATTAATGGCGTTGGGTGCTTCCCAGGTCGGGGTTGCAAAACCTTTTTTGGAAGCGGCCCTTCAAGGCGATGAGGCTCTTGAAAATCTGCTAACCCGTTTGGAAACAGAGTTGAAAGTAACGATGTTCTGCACGGGCTCCCGCAATCTGAAAGACCTCCAAAGCAAGAAGGTGATTCAATGACAAAACAACTTCAGGATATCTTTAAAGGCTTTTCAAAACTTTCCCGCGAAGAGCGTCTGAAAGCACTTAAAGAAGTCGGTGCATTGAACGAAGCAGAAGCCGAGTATCTGGCCAAGGGCGGTTTGAAAGACACGTCTTTGGGCGAAAAATTTATCGAAAACGTGATCGGCTATTTCCAGCTTCCGCTGGGTGTTGTGACCAATATGCGCGTGGACGGCAAAGACTTCGTCGTGCCCATGGCGGTGGAGGAAACTTCCATCGTGGCAGCCTGTTCTAAAACTGCGAAATGGATTCGTGAATCCGGTTCCATCACCACAGAAGTTGTGGGGAACGAAATCATCGGTCAGATTCAACTTGCTAAGATTCGCAGCTTTGTTGATTTTGAAAAACAAATTCTTTCCCAGAAAAACTATTTGATTGAAGCGGCCAACCGTGAAGTGGCCTTCGGCCTGGTTCGTCGTGGCGGTGGTGTGCGCGATCTGCAAGTGCGTCGCGTGCCTCGCGGTGACGGCAGCGACATGGCCGTGATCCATATTCTGATGGACCCTTGCGATGCCATGGGTGCCAACATCATCAATCAGGTCTGTGAATTCCTGAAAGAGCCGATTGAACAATTCACCGGTGAAAAGGTCACGATGTGCATCCTTTCCAATCTGGTGGATTCCAAAGTCACTCGCGCCGTGGTTCGTATCAATGATATCGAACCGGAACTGGCTGAAAAAATTGAAGAAGCCTCTTTGTTTGCGCAACAAGATCCCTATCGTGCTGCGACCAACAACAAGGGTGTGCTGAACGGGATTGATCCTATCTTGATCGCGACAGGAAACGACTGGCGCGCGGTGGAGGCGGGGATTCATGCCTATGCCTGCCGTGATGGTCAGTACCGGTCGATCACTCGCTGGTACCGTGAAGGCAAAAGCCTGGTGGGCGTCTTTGAAGCGCCTTTGGTTGTGGGAACCGTGGGTGGTGTGACTACTTTGCATCCGACCGCCATGCTTTCCATGAAAATGCTGGATACGAAGTCCGCCAATGAACTTTCCCGTATTATTGCGGCTGTGGGCTTGGTGCAAAACCTGGGGGCTTTGAAGGCTTTGACGACTGTCGGAATCATCGAAGGCCACATGAAGCTTCATACCAAGAATCTGGCTTTGGGTGCTGGCGCGGAAGAAAAAGAAATTCCGATGGTGCAAAAAAAATTGGAAGAAATTCTGGCGATTCGCAAGCGCATTTCCCTGAGCAATGCCATCGACGTTCTGAAGGAACTTCGCGCGGCTCAGAAGGCTCAGGCGACAACGACTCAACATCATTCTTAGGGGAAGGCCTTGTCTTTGGTCTTCTCGGTTCCCGGAAAAACATTTCTAGCTGGTGAATACCTGGCTCTCGCAGGAGGGCCGACGCTCGTATTTTTGTCCCAGCCTTGTTTTGAAACGGAAGTTTCCAAAGGTTCGGGAAAGACCGAGGGGATTCATCCGGAATCCCCGGCGGGGGCTTTTATGGGAAAGCACCGCGATTATTTCAAAAACTTCGACATTCAATTCCGAGATGCTTATGCCGGTAAAGGGGGCTTTGGGGCTTCCACGGCACAGTTCCTTTCTGTGTACGCTCTGTGGCTTCACAAAGAGTTGCACCAGCAGGACATGGAAAGATACTTGGATTTTAAGCATCTCTTAGAGGCATACTATGATGTGGCCTGGAATGGGCAGGGTCAGCGTCCCAGTGGTGCGGATCTGATCGGACAGCTCAAGGGATCGTTGACGTTCTTTGAAAAGCGTCAGGGATTGATTTCGGTAAAAAGTTGGCCGTTTGCAGATCTGGAATTCCATCTGGTTCATACGGGTAATAAACTGGCCACGCATGAACACCTGCGTACATTGCCGGTTTTTCCGACGCATGGGTTGGAATCCGCGTTTGCGTTAATTCGAGAAGCCTTCGACAAGCAGCAAAGTTCGTTGTTTGTCGAAGGGATCAAGTCCTATGCGCAGGAGTTGCAGCAACTGGGCTTCACCTGTGATCCAACCTTGCGGTTGCTGTCAGAAATCCGTCAGCTGCCGGGGGTGCAGGCGGCAAAAGGATGTGGTGCCTTGGGGGCGGATGTGGTTTTAGTGATCACCGCACATGGTACTGCTCAAGAATTTAAAAACTATTGTGAAAGCAAGGGGCTGTCCCTGCTTTCGTCCTCAGATAAAATCTCTCAAGGACTGAAAAATCGGGGAAGCTTATGAAACAAGTGACTGTCTCTGCTCCGTCTAATATCGCTTTGATCAAATACATGGGTAAGATCGAAGGCTCTGGCAATAAACCGACGAATGGTTCTTTGTCCTACACTTTGGAAAACCTGCGCACCTTTGTGCGCCTGACTGAAATCGAAGGTGGTGCTGATCAGTGGAAGCCTTTTGTGCGCGAAGATCTGCAAAAGATCGAATTGTCTGAAAAAGGTCAGCAGCGCTTTATCAGGCACCTGCAAAACCTAAAAGATAAATGGGGCGTAAAAAAAAGCTTTCTGATTGAATCAGCCAACAATTTCCCTTCTGACTGTGGGCTGGCAAGTTCGGCGTCCAGTTTTGCGGCTTTGACTTTGGCGGCGGCAGAAATGTTCCAGCAAATCAACCCGCAGCCGTGGGGTGCAGACAAAAAATATCTTTCCGAGTTGTCCCGTCAGGGGTCAGGCTCGTCCTGTCGTTCTTTGTTTACGCCGTGGGCGTTGTGGCAGCATGAATATGCAGAGCCCATGGGGTTGGAGTTTAAAGATCTGCACCACATGGTGGTGATCGTGGAAGATTCCAAAAAAGAAGTGTCCAGTTCCGAGGCTCACAAGCTGGTAACCACCAGTCCAAGATTTGAAGGTCGTCCGGAAAGAGCTGAAATGCGCTTGAAGGATCTTTCCAATGCCATGCGCTTTAACGACTGGCATTTGGCGCGTCAGATTGTGTGGGATGAATTTATCGACATGCACCGTCTGTTTGAAACCAGCACGCCGTCGTTTAGTTACATGACTGACGGGTCAAAAAAAGTTCTGGAAGACTGTCAAAATCTTTGGAACAAGTGGCAGGATGGCCCGCTGGTGACGATGGATGCCGGGGCGAACGTGCATCTGCTTTTCCGTAACGATCAGAAAAAACAGTTTGAACAATACCGCGAACATTTCAAAAAGGACTTCAAAGTTTTGGCTTTTGAAGGTGTGAAAGACAATGTCCATTGATTTCACCTGCAAGTCCTATGGTAAGTGCATTTTAGTCGGGGAGCATTCGGTGTTGCGAGGCTCTCCGGCACTGGTCGTTCCGATTCAGTCCCGCAATCTGGATCTTAGCTATTCCAAAGGTGAAAACCCGTTGGAGCTTCGTCTGGTCGGCGACCATGGCAAGGAATTACAACTTCTGATCTGGGGCGTTTTGGAAAAAGCCTGCGAGCTGAAAAAAATCTCGCGCTCTGATTTAAAAGGCACTTTGCTGTTGGAATCTTCAATCCCGGTCGGGGCGGGCATGGGGGCCTCGGCGGCCTTGTGCGTGGCTTTGACCCGTTGGCTGGGGTTCTTGGGTTATGTCGATGAAGCTGACTTTTATGAGTTCGCCCGGACTTTGGAAAACCTTTTCCACGGTGAATCCAGCGGCGTTGATATTGCCGTGGCATTGTCGGGCGAAGGTCTGCGCTTTGTGCGTGACGGTGCAAGAACTCCGCTGGTCATGGCCTGGCGTCCACATTGGTATATTTCATATTCTGGCAAGCGTGGTGTGACGGTCGATGCTGTGAACAAGGTCAAAGACCTGCTGCTGAAAGATCCCGCTTTCGGAGAATCCATCGACACACAAATGCGCGAAGCCGTTAGTGCGGCCGAAGCGGCGTTGAAAATGGATGCCGCTCAAGGTTTGCCTGCCTTGGCCAAAGCCATCGACCTGGCCGCAGGCTGCTTCGAGAAATGGAACCTGAATGAAGGCGAGCCCGAAAAACACATCCAATGGCTTAAAGATCAAGGGGCTTTGGCCGTAAAGCCCACCGGTTCCGGCGGTGGAGGCTACGTCCTTTCCCTTTGGGAAACCCCAGCCCCTCAAACCCTAAACCTAATTCCCTGCTAAAGGTACGCCGTACCTTTTTGCAATGCGCCGCACTCCAAATAGGTACGGCGTACCTTTTAGGGGTGTGAGCAGGAATAGCTGTATAGGGCAATACTGGCTGCGACAGTGGCGTTCAGGGACTCCACACTTTGCGTGGCAACCGACAGGCGCTGTAAACCTTTAAGGCCGCTAAAGCCCGGACCTTCTTCGCCGATTGCCAGGCGTAGATTTTTTGGCCACTTAAAGCCCGCGACATTTTCGCCTTTCATGTCCAACGCATAGATTTGCTCATTGGCTGCGACAAAGTCTGTGAATTTGCCGATTTTATATAGTGGCAATTTCAATAAAGCCCCCGCAGAGGCCTTGATCGCCTTGGGGTGATAAGGGTTGCAGGATTCTTCGGTCAGAATCATTTTGCTGGCGCCAAAGGCCAGGGCTGAACGGGCCAAAGCACCCAAATTGGAAGGGTCTCCCAAGGGGGAAATCACTTCCAGACCTTCGGGCTTTCCGCCTTCTTTCAGCGGTGCGATTTCTTTTGGTTCCAGCACCAGCAGGTTGAAGTGAGTGCCGACCACATCAATTTCATTGAAAAGCGCTTTGGGAAGTTTAAAGACCGGAATGCGCTGACCTTTTAAAGAGGTTGCCGTCATCGTCAGGGATTTCAGATCCTCATTGACGATTTCAGCCTTCACACGGAAGGAGGGATTATCCAGAAACTCGTGAATAAGTTTTTCACCCATCAGGATAAATTCCTGATGCTTTTTGATTCCGCGGGCCGAGGAAAGATCGGCCCAGCGACGGAAGTGATCGTTGGTTTTAGAGCTGATTTCGATCATGAATTCCGGTCCTACTTGCGGTTGTAGAGTTTAAGGTCAAAGAACTTGTTTTTGCCCTGGATCACGCGAACCTTGGTGCCATCTCTGTCGCGGAAGACAATGACGTCATAGATATGATTGTCGTCCATGGCTAGCTTTCCATAGAACAGACGATCTCCCGGTTCCAGCCAGCCCGTCGCCTTGTGAGTGAACAGTGCATTGGAGGACAAGCGAATCGTGGAAAGAGCATCCGGACGCATCTCAAGATTCACAAACCAGATGGTATTGTGACTGAAAGCCACCCATTCGCCCTGCAGATCTTCGCAGGTGAGGCTCTGCAAAGAAACACTGGTTGGCCATGGCACAATCGGGCCGTCTCCGGGGCCACGAGCCGCGGCAGAAAGACTGAAAACTGTCAGGATTAAGAGTATGAGGTGTTTCATGTTGTCATTTCCTCCACATTTTTAAACTGAATGTGCGATTGGGGATTAAAGTAATATCCTTTGCGGTCACGCAGGATATAGCGTGGACTTTCCAGATCGGGCTCCAGCAGAGTGCGCAGGCGCTTGATCGAGACGTAAATTAAATTGTCGTGCAATTCCGGATCATACGGTTGATGCCAGATGGTTTCGACAAGATCTTCTTTGGAATAGCGCTGTCCCGCATTTTTTATAAATAGCAAAGCCAGGTCATACAGGATGTGTTGATTCTTGAAATCAATGGCGCCTTTTTGTTTCTCACGTACCACACGCGCGGCTTCATCGATGACGAAGTCAAACTTTGTTTCTTGCGTCTTAATGCCCTCGGGGCACAGGCTGGAAATCAAGCGATAGATACGCGGAGCCCTTTCCTGACTGATTCCGCGCAAGGCCAGCTCTGCATAGATACGATGTTGCTCGGTATGCCCCTGATCGCGGTGCACGCGTGCCATCTGTGCCAGAATACTGGAAATTAAAAGTATAAATCCATGGGCCTTGGCTTTTTCATAGCTGTCCCACAGAAGCTCCAGAGCACGGTCAAAACTTCTGGTTTGGCTATAGATAAAACCGCGCAGTTGATTTGTGCTTAACTGTATTTCGGGACTGCTTAGCTCTGTCAGAATAATGTCGAGCTTGTCCAGTTGTTGCAGGCATTGGCCGTAAGTTTCAGAATTAAAGGCCTTTCCTAAGGCCAAAGTGAACAGGGCGCGGGCCAGGGTTTCCAGATCATGAGTTTGTGTGGCCTTGGCGATGCTGGAGTGGATATACATCTCAGACTCCTGCACTTTGTTGTTGGCTAAGAGCCAGGCGCCGATCAGATTTTCCGCCCGGGACTGTTCATTGGGAAGCTGAGTGCTGTGATGGAAGGCCATGACCTGCTCCATAACACTTTTAACTTCATCCAGTGTTTCAAGCTCATGGCAGCATTGGAAGAACAGGCGGGCGGCCTCGATCCAGTCAGAGTTGTTTTTTTGATTTTTAGCCACCACCATTGCTTCTTCGCAGGCATGGCGAGCCTCATGCAGATCACCTTGACGGTGCTGCAGGCGCGCAATCTGAAGAGAAGGGTTGAGTGTGGCGATGGTCATTAGTATTTAGCCCACCGTCTTTTTTCATCGCCGGACAGTTCGTCCATCAAAAGTTCTTCGCCTTCGTCTTCTTCAGGCAAAGGCATGTCTTTGATTTTCTCATAAACCACCAGACGTCGTTCATGCGGTGTGTTTGGAAGAGAGTAAGCCACATCCTGAACCAGTTTGTAGTATTGAGCCCACTGGTCCTTGGCGGCTTTGATTTCTGGATCAACGCCGGGACCTTTCATGAAGTAAACTCGGCCGCCGACTTGCAGGCAGCTCATGACGTTACCCAGAGTGTTGCCAATGTCTTCAACCGCGCGAGTGATGGCGCCGCGAACCGGGTACACGCAATGGCGGTTGATATTGCGGCCTAAAATGTCCAGATTTTGCAGATTCATTTCGCTGCGCACGTGCTTTAAGAATTCCACGCGACGTTGTACGCCTTCACCCAGAAGGATTTGTTGATCGGGGTACATGATCTTCAGCGGAATGCCCGGAAAGCCCGGGCCGGTGCCCACGTCCAGCAAAGGGAACTGCAGGTCTGTATATTTGGTGATGATAATGCTGTCGATAAAATGCTTAATGGCAATATCACGTAGCTTCAGCAGGCGGGTGAAGTTTTCCTTTTCCTGATTCAGCATCAAAAGGCGGTAGAATTGCGCCAGTTGCTGTCGTTGTGCGTGGCTGACCAGATCGAAGCCGTGATTGCGGAAAACATCGGCCAGGCGGTCGTTCGCCTCGTGAATATCGTAGATGGTTTCCGGTTTTTTGTGGCGGCCCATGTTGCCTGTGCCTGCGGAAGTGGCAGAATTAGCAGAGCCAACGGCCTTGCGGGCTTCTTGACGGGCTTTATAAGGGCTGTAGTTGGTCTTATTCTTATGGGCCATAGTAGGTGGGGGAAGATAGGTCTAAAGGCCCTAAACCTCAAGCTTTTTCTGCGCCGTGTGTAAAAGCTAAATCCTTGAAAATAGGGGCCTCTGGGGCGATATTGAAAGCCTATGTCGACGACCAAACTTGATTCCATCAAAGATACAGCTCTGGCGGCCTTTAAAGCGGCTTCCAGCTCCAAAGACCTCTATGATCTGAAAGTTCAGTACCTGGGTAAAAGCGGGTCCCTGACTGAGATCATGAAAGAAATGGCCACTTTGCCTAAAGAGGAAAAACCTCTTTTTGGTAAAAAAGTAAATGAAGTGAAGCAGCTTCTTGAAACGGCTTACACTGAAGCCGAAGACGGTCTGAAGCGTAAAGAAATCTCTGCCAAGATGGTGGCCGAAGAAATCGATATGACATTGCCGGCTTTCACTCAGCCCAAAGGCAGCGCACATCCGGTGAATATCGTGGTGGAGGAGATCTTCACGGTGATGTCTCGCCTGGGCTACAGCGTGCGCACAGGGCCGATGATCGAGAAAGATTATTATAACTTTGAAGCTCTGAACATTCCGGCAGATCACCCGGCGCGCGATATGGCGGACACGTTCTTCGTTGATAAAACGCATGTGTTAAGAACACACACGTCGCCGATTCAAATTCACTCTTTGGAGTCTGAAGAACTGCCTTTGCGTGTGATCGGAACCGGACCCGTCTTCCGTTGCGACAGTGATATTTCGCATCTGCCAAACTTCCACCAGATCGAAGCTTTGTGTGTGGATGAAAAAATCTCCATGGCCGATCTGAAAGGCACGATCAGTTTCTTCGTGCGTGAATTCTTCGGTCCGGGTTTGAAGACGCGTTTCCGCCCCAGCTATTTCCCATTCACAGAGCCTTCTGCGGAAGTGGATTGCTCCTGCCCGATTTGTAAGGGCAAAGGCTGCTCTTTGTGCAAACAAAGTGGCTGGATTGAAATCGGCGGTTGCGGTCTGGTGAATCCGAAAGTGTTCCAGGCAGCAAAAATTGAATATCCTAAATGGCAGGGCTTCGCGTTCGGCTTTGGTGTTGAGCGTATGGCCATCATCAAGTACGGCATCGAAGACATCCGTTTGTTCCCTGAAAATGACGTTAGATTCTTAAGGCAGTTTGTAAAATGAAGATCAGTTTAAAATGGCTCCAAGATTATGTTGATGTGACCGAATTCTTCCAAAAGCCAGAAGTTCTGGCGGAAGCGTTGACTCGCGGTGGACTTGAGGTTGAAGAAATCACCAACCGCGCCAAAGACTTTAATCACGTGGTGATTGGTCACATTTTAGAAAAAGACAAACATCCGAATGCTGACAAGCTGTCCTTGTGCCGTGTTTCCACGGGCGAGGGCGTTGTTCATCAGATTGTGTGCGGGGCGCAGAACCACAAAGCCGGTGATCGTGTGATCGTGGCTTTGCCGGGCGCTGTGCTGCCGGGTAATTTTGCGATTAAAAAATCTGCTGTTCGTGGTGTGGATTCCGCGGGGATGCTGTGCTCTTTGAAAGAGCTGGGGCTGGCGACGGAATCTGACGGTATCGCGATTCTTCCTGCAGATGCGCCGGTGGGTAAATCCTATGCGGAGTATGGCGGTTATGATGATGTGACTTTTGAATTGAAAGTGACTGCCAACCGCGCGGACTGTTTGTCGCACTTCGGTTTAGCGCGTGAGGTGTCCACGTTGTTTGGTAAAGAGCTGAAAGCTCCGAAAGCGGATGTGGCGGCTTCTGGCAAATCCACGAAGTCTGAAATTGCCTTGGATGTAAAAGCCTTTGATCTGTGTCCGCGCTATACGGGGCGATCCATTAAAGGTGTCAAAGTTGGACCAAGTCCTGCGTGGTTGAAACAACGCCTTGAAAGTGTGGGCATGAACTCCATCAATAACATCGTCGATGTGACGAACTATGTGATGATGGAACTGGGGCAGCCTCTGCATGCGTTTGATGCGGCTTTCATCGGTGGTAAAAAAGTGATCGTGGATCGTGCCACCAAGGGTGAAAAATTTGTCACTTTGGACGGCACTGAAATCACATTGACCGGCGACGAACTGACCATCCGTGATGCCAGTCATCCGGTGTGTTTGGCGGGCGTTGTTGGTGGTAAAAACTCCGGCGTTTCTGACGCGACCACGGACGTATTCTTAGAGGCAGCTTATTTCCTGCCAATGAGTGCACGTAAAACATCCCGCTCTCATGGGATTGATACGGATTCTTCTTACAGATTCTCTCGCGGGGTGGATCCGGATGGGACTTTGCGTGGTTTGAACCGTGCAGCAGCTTTGATTGCTGAAGTGGCGGGTGGGGAAGTTTATGGTGACAATCATGACTTCTATCCAAATCCGGTGAAAAAAGATCCTGTGACGATCACGTTGCAAACGGTGACAGACCGTTTGGGTTATGAAGCGGAAGAATTTAAGTTTGTAGATTTCATGAAACGTCTGGGCTGTCAGGTGGACAAAAAGGGTGATGTGTTCACAGTTCTTCCGCCGACGTTCCGTTTTGATATCGAACAAGACATGGATCTGGTTGAGGAATATGCGCGTCTGAACGGGTATGAGCATATTCCGGAATCCTTGCCGAAGTTCGCAACGGCTCCGTCTTTCCATGACAAAGCCTTTATGCTGAATCGTACAACCAGCGAGTTGCTGCGTGCGGAAGGTTTCCAGCAGGCGGTGAACTTTGCTTTTGTTGGTTCTAAAGCACAAAAAGTCTTTATGGGGAACCTGGAGTGCTTGAAAGCTGCGGGTCTGTCTGTGAACGAAAAAGAAATCCGTCTTTTGAATCCGTTAAACGAGGAATTGGACGTGATGAGATCTGTACTAAGTTACGGTCTGTTTAAAAACCTCAACAATAACTTCCACTCTGGCAACATGAATGGTCGTTTGTTCGAGATCGGCAGTGCCTTCCATGTGAAGGAAGACGGCAGCTTCGTTGAAGGCTCCCGTTTGGGTATGGCTATTTGGGGGCGTGCAAGCAACCTTTGGAATAAGTCTTTGGACTATCCGGTTGTGTACGAACTTAAAGCAGCAGTTGAAGTTCTTTTGAAATCTTTGAATATTTCTTCTTACACTTGGGTGACCCCGGCTAATAAGTCTGATGTCCCTGAATTCCTGCATCAAGGGCAGTTTGCTCAGTTGTTGGTGGAAGGTAAGAAGGTCGGTTTTATCGGAACACTTCATCCGATTCTTTTGGATGATAACAAGATCCGTGTGCCGGGGGCTTTGGCCGAACTGGATTTGGATCAATTGTACAAAGGTCAGCCTCGTCCGTATCGTATTCAGAGCATTTCCAAGTTCCCGGTGGTAGAACGTGACTTTGCCTTCGTGATGCCAAAGACCCTGAAGGTCGGCGACGTGATGAAGGATATCCGCAAAGCGGCGGGTGGTTTGTTGCTGAATGTGGACGTCTTTGACTTGTATGAGGGCGACAAAATGGAAGCCGGGAAGAAATCCGTGGCGATCCGTTTGTGGCTACAAGATAAAAATGCCACACTGCAAGAAGCGCAGATCACAGAGGTTACAAACAAGGTTCTAGAGAGCTTAAAAAAGAATTTTGATCTTTCTGTGAGATAAATTCTTGATTGTTTTCAGTTAGTTGTTACGATTTTAGGAAAGAATCCGTTAAGGCCTTGGTTTTAGCGGAATAGCGATGGAGTGAAGGACACTATGGCAGGCCAAAACTTAGGTAAATCAACTGTGACTAAGGCCGATATCGTCGAGAACGTGTATCAGAAGATTGGTTTCTCTAAGAAAGAAGCTTCTGAGCTTGTGGAGTTGGTTTTCAATACCTTGAAGACTGTTCTGCAAGAGGGTGAAAAAGTTAAGATTTCTGGTTTTGGTAATTTCGTTGTTCGCGGCAAAAACGAGCGTATTGGGCGCAACCCTCAAACAGGGGAGCAAATCAAGATCTCTGCACGCCGTGTTCTTACCTTCCGTCCGTCTCAAGTTTTGAAGGCGATGCTGAACGGTGAAGAGTACGCTCACTTAAAAGATGAGGACGATGATGATGACTACGACGACCATGAGTAATCCTTCGGACCTCGAGATGGAAAGCTCTGAGCTTTCTCTTGGGGATCATCACATAGACTTTGTTGAAGAAGCGGAAAAAGAATCCGTTCCTTTGACAGCGTCAGCGCCGATTTCCATTCCAGCCATGCTTTGCGATGAAAAGCTGCTGGAGGAAATCAACTCCATCCCGGATAAAATGGGTTTCAAAATCGGCGACGTGGCTGAGATCCTGGGCATCAAACAATACGTTTTGCGCTACTGGGAAACAGAGTTTGAAGTTCTTCGTCCGAAGAAGGCCTCTAACAACCAGCGCATGTACACTCGTAAAGACGTGGAAAATGCGCTGTTGATTCGTAAGCTTTTGCACCGCGATCGTTTTTCGATTGAAGGGGCAAGAAATGCGATGAAAGAGTTAAAGGCTCACGTGAAGAAGGAAAAGGACATGACTCAAGTGTATCATAAGCTTGAGGGCATCAACGAAACGGTGGAAGATCTGATTCTGGACATCCGCAAACTTCGCCAGCTTTTCAAATAGATTTAAAAAACAAAAGCCCTGATCCAAAAGATCAGGGCTTTTTTATTTCTTTAATTTGGTTGAACTTCAGGGCAGGTCGGGAAGGTGAAGCGCTTCCAGAAGCTCTGATCAGACTCGCCACGAGTCAGGAACACTTGTGTGTCGATGGTTTGTGGAACTGTCACTTCGCGAGTGCCGAACTCCACACATTCGTGGGATTCATCGCCGCGGCCTCTTAGCTCCAGACAAACAGGCTGTTCATAGGTACGAGGCACGGAAACAATTTTTGTTTCGTAGCGTGCACAAACCCACTCGGTGATGTCACCCGGTCCATCTCCGCCGGGGCCACGCACGGTTCTTGGCACGAGTTCGGCACACTCTCGGGTAGCCTCGATTGCATGAACCTCCGTGTCGGTCATACAGGCGTTGTCCAGCCTGATTCCTGGCAAAGTGTATCCGTGAGTCACGACAGCATCACGATCAGCAAAAATTTGTGACCAGGAACTGTTGGCATGAACAGCATAAGCACTTGTGGAAACCAAAAGTGTTGCCAGAGAGAACAGGATTTTTTTCATAAGAACTCCTTTGTAGGGTTGTTGTTTGTTGAGCGACTTGCAAATGCTTGTCAGCACTCGGCAACGCTACAAAGGAGCTTCCGGAACGGTCTAAATACAAAGTTGTAATTGTAAAGTGACATGAAAAATCACGCAAATTCCGTCGAAATCATGACTATTGGCAGACACAAAACGGTGCATTGACAATGTTGCAAATTCTCGAATTTGTTTACAGTGGACACTTTGAGTTCACAAGATGGACAATGAGGAGACTGTCCGGGGATCAGGGATTTTGTTCTAAGAAATAATGCAGTAAACGGGTATTGGCCTCTTCCAGAGATGGTGTGGAGGTCGTAGAAAGCTCATCACGAATCGCCAGTGTCATGGCCCGCTCCAGACGCTTCATAAGATGTCTTTTTTGTTCCGGATTGGCAGGCATGTTCTTTCCAATAAAGGACCGCACCAAGGACAGCTTGGTGTGTTCATCGGGATGGGCATGCAGCTGTTCGGCGGAATGTTCATGGGCGAAGTTGCGAGGCTCGATATAGACCTCTTTGTTGGCCGGGATCTGAGGGTAATAAAGAGCCTTGTACATCACCGCAGGGTCGTCAAAGAATATCACCGCCAGTGCATCCGCATAAAGCTCTGAATAAGCGGGTAGAGTTTTGAAATACAAACTGTAAGCGTCTGAATTGGCCAGTTGCGCCGACATCTGACGAACAGCGCGAGAGGAAATCTTTAATTCCAGATTGGTTTCTGCAATGGTGGAAATTTCCTCCAGTCCGGTAAAGAGTTCTCCAAACTCCTCGTTAAAGTCCTGGGCCCAGATCTCTTTTAAAATTGCGTGACCGTATTCGTGAACCACCACAGTTTTTAGTTGTTCAGTATTGGCCTGATAAGTGCCGCCTTGAGCATCAGAAAAGACCAGATGTTGAGGAATGCGGATGATGTGACCGTTATCGAAGCTGGCATTTCCAGCTTGTTCTCCGATCACCAGCGTGACCGGCGGAGCCATCAGAAAAGTGCGACGGACCTGATCCAGAGTGTCCACCAGATCCTGGGCTAGACGGCAGTTTTCCTCTGTGGGTTTAGCGACAAAGATCAGATTCTGAACGGGCCCCTCAGAAGGCAGGGGGCAGGGTGACTCTTGAGCTGTGGCAGACAGGGTTGTAAATGTCAGCAGGCTTAAGATAAAAGGGCGCAAAGTCATTGAATCTCCAGAGTTACCGGTCAGTGGGGACTGAAGATCCTTATAGGAAGAAATGTGCCAGGGTAAAGCGCCTTGACGTCGTTTTCAAGAGGGCTTTGATGTCTAGAAAATTGACGGTGCCGCTGGAGAGCGGCCTTCTTGGGCGGGGGCCGTCAGTTATTTGCTGCTGCCATTACGAGGCGGCGAGTCCCCGGTGCCGCCAGCGCTGCCACCTCCGCGAGCCACACAATGGTTGGAAGAGGTAAGAATTAAAAGGAATACGCCATACAAAAACAGCTTCATTTTCAAGACTCCTGAAGAGTGTCGGTAACATTGAACATAAAAGCGGGAATTTTTCCCCGGGATGCGGGGTTTTCCAGAATCTGGATCTTGGCTTTAAAGGCCTGTGTGTCAATTTCAAGCCACTTTCTATAGGTGCTTTCGGAAACGGATTCAAAAAACAAATTCATATAGTTTGCGTAGTTTTCATCGGTGCGTGCGGGCTTGCTGTATCTTTCTGCCAGTCGCAGGCCAACAGTCTTGATCGTTGCTGCGGAAAAGGTGGAGCGATGTGATCCCAGGCCATAGCGGCCGTTATCCAGAAGTCGCAGGACATTCATTTGCAGCATCTTGTGCAGAATCTCGATGCCGTATTCACCAAAGCGCCCGCGCACAAATCCAAGATCAAAAGGCCGGGTTTCCGCCAGCACATACAGTTCGGAAAAGCAGGGGTCTTTCAGCATTTCCTGTTCGGTACTGACTGTGTATTTAAATAGCGGCGAGGACTTCACCTGCGGATCGGTGCGTTTTAACTTTTCCCGCACAACAGCCGGAGCGGCCAGAAGGATCTGATCGAAATCCGGAGTGCCAATCAGGCAGGAGTAAAGCTTATACAAAGTTTGGTATCCGGGGTTATGCTCTTTTTCAATCAGACGTCTTAAGGTTTTGGTGTGAATTTGAGATTTGCCTGCTAGTAAAGCCAAACCCTTGCGCGGGTCTTTGTGGCGACGAAGAAACAATCCGATATCCTGACTGACCTGATCTTGAATGGAGGAAGGCTGATCTAGCATGGCATACCTTTGTTTGGGCTTTCAGACGGGGTATGACGACCACAGGGGGTTGGCAAGTTTTCAGGCCGTGGATGCGGAAAACCCGGGGCTCAGGTTTCAAGCCCCGGGTGATTTTTGCAATTAGTGGCAGGAAGGAACGGTCAAAGATTTGTTGAACAGGAATTTATAAGTGTCATTACGAGGGCTGACAAGTTTGGAAATCTTCACGTTCACAGTTGTTGGGTAAGTTCCGGATACGATCTTGTCTTTGCAAACTTCGCGGTTCTTACCGATATAAGTGCACTCAGAAACAGTGCGGGTGTAGTTGATCGGAGTGTAAAGGTATTTGTAACCAGTGATTACTTCTTTAGAACGGTTTTTGCCGATGAAGATGGTTTCTTTTTGTGCCACAGCTTTTTTTGTTCTTAGCATGTTTCCATCCACACATACGAAAGTATAGTCAACAGCGTGACCCATGAAAACGACAGGTGCATCGATTTTTAGGGTTTTGTCCTGCATAAGAACTTCCCAGGAAGTGTCAGCAGTGTAAGCAAAAGAAACAGAAGACGCGATCAGAAGGCCGATAACAGCAAATACATTTTTCATTTTGATTTCTCCTTTTTGTTTGGTTGATGGACCTTGAATGTTCTGCCGCAGGAAAAGTTTCAATGAAATAAGCCGGAAGGTGGAAGAATCCGGGACAATATATTCCATGTCCGGAGTAAAGAGGGACATGTCAGAATTTGTCCGGAAAATTCTATATGAGGCGCCTGTGTCAGACTACAGAGGGCGTCTTCGGCACTTTGATTTTTGTCAGATCATGACGGGATTTTCCACTTGCCTTGAGCGGGGCGGGGGAAGGTTTGCTATTCTGGTCGTGAGCTTTTGAACAAAGGAGGCTGGCAATGTCTGGTCATCATAAAAACAAAGGTTTCAGTCAAACAAGCAAGCGCTTTGACGGGGCTTTAAAAGCCCAGCACCAGCGCAGTCGCAATAAACAGATGGACCATTCTGCGGATCATCACGAAATAGAATCGGAAAATCGTGAATCACAGAATGTGCCTTCTCAGAAAAAATCACCACGGTCATAGGGGGCTTCCATGAGAATGAATCCATTGCAGGACAGTGATACCGCCAAAAGCATTAACTTTTGCTTTACCACGTACCGATGTTGTCTGGAGACCTTAAATCACGTGCAGGAACAGGGGATCAAGTTTGCCCAAACGGATCTGGCATTGCTGTTACAGCTTTGTGCTGACACCTGTGACCTGCATGCCCGCATGGAGATGGCGGAGGTCGAGTTTGCCAGTCAGGGGGCCGAGTTGTGCTATGAGGTCTGCACGAAATGCGCGACAGAATGCGGAAAGTTTCCTGAAGATCATATTGTCGCCAAATGTGCCGATATCTGTCTGAAGTGCGCTGAGCATTGCCGGGGCATGATGGGCATGACGGTGCCAGTAAAGAACTCGCAGGTTTCCGCCCGGTTCTGAAAATAAAAAAGGCGTCTCATCGAGACGCCTTCATTTTTAGTGGCGGATCATTTCCGGCGTGGTTTCTGTTGCCAGATCATTCAGGCAATCCACAAAGAACTTGCAGATAATGAACAAGTGAACCTGTTCGTTAGCATCCAAAGATGGCTCCAGTTCCGGGGACATGAACAGTTCTTCAATGATGTAGTTCAGAATTTCAGGTTGACCGCCAGCGGCCGCTTTTTCCTGAAGGTCTGCGATCATGTCGTCATTGATTTGCAGATATTTTTCAAACTCTGCTTCATTCTTTTCAAATCTTTGCACAACTTCATCTTCAGTCATTGCACGCAGGGACTGGTACTGGTCTTCAAAGGAACGGTTCAGAATCAAAGCCATCATAAAGCCCAAATCCTGAGCGCCTTCGCTCATGTCTTCGATGAACTCCATAAAGAAGCCACCAAGATCCGGCTGAACTTCAAACAAATGCTCAGACGCTTTTTCAAGGTCACTTTCTTCCGTGATGCTGCAGATTTTATCGATGGAATTTTGCACGACTTGGAATGGGATTTTTTGCATAAACGACCTCTACTTTAGCTTTCCTTTAGCCCGAAAAGGGCTTTATAGTTGCAGAATACACAGGGAGTCTGGAAATATGCAATTTATTAACGTCATTGTCTTTTGTTTTATTTCAGTGGTGTCACTCGGTGCGACAGCTGAATCCGCCGCTGTGCTGACAGAAGACTTTTACAGTCGACAAATCCAACCGATTTTTGACAATCGCTGCCTGGCTTGCCATAGCTGTTTTAATGCTCCCTGCCAATTGAACCTGCAAAACTATGAAGGCTTCCAGCGCGGGGCCAATAAGCTCAATGTTTATGACGGAACTCGTCTGAAAAGCGTTGCCCCCTCACGTATTTGGATTGATGCCCATGGCAGTCAGTGGCGTGAGCGTGGTTTTTACGATGTCAGTACCAACAAGGACCCGGAACAAAATCTGTTCTTCCAGATGATTCAGCTGCGAAACTCAGCACCGGGAAAGGCCGTGAAAAAACAGGTTTCAGAATCCCAGGTCTGTGCTCAGACCATGACGGACTTTGCGAGCGTCGCCAAAAATACACCGGAACTGGGAATGCCGTATGGTTTTCCAGCCCTGAATCATGAAGAACTCAAAGCCCTGAAATCGTGGGTGGAAAAAGGAACCCCGGGACCGGACAAGGCCAGTCTGGAACAGCAGGAAAAACCATCACTGCCGTTGCGTAAACAAATTGCGGAATGGGAGGCATTTTTCAACGAGGAAAATAGCCGCCAGCGTCTGGTCAGTCGGTACATCTATGAGCATCTGTTCCTGGCTCATCTTTATTTCCCGGAAAAAAACGATGAGTTCTTCCGTTTGATTCGTTCACGCACCCGCTGTTCCAAAGGAACCGAGGAAATTGCCACCCGTCGTCCGAACGACGCTCCGGGGGTGACTAAATTCTGGTATTGTCTGCGCAAGTTCCCGGGCAGTGTGGTGCTGAAAACCCATATTCCTTATGAACTGAATGCAAAAAAAATGGCTCGGTACAAAGAGCTTTTCCTGAAGGAAAAATGGACAGTGTCCGAGCTGCCAGGCTATGAGCCGGGTGTAGCGGAAAACCCCTTTGTGGCCTTTAAGGATATTCCGGTGAAAGCCCGGTATCAGTTCCTGCTGGATGATTCCCAGTACCACGTCAGCACCTTTATTAAAGGCCAGGTGCGCAACCGCAGCCTGGGCTTCGTCTACCAGTTCCACCACCTGCTGCCCGAGTTCAGCGACAAGGAGGCCAACGGCCTCCGCAAGGCCAGGGTTATTTCAAAAAATGGAGTTTTCTGGAGGGCATCCGCATTATTCCTGGCCTTCCTGCCTGCGGAAGAACGTCTGTCTTATCGCCGGGCCTGGTATCGCGGTTTGCTGGCGCAGGTGAAGATGGCATATATTTTTCCGACCGTGGGTTCTGCGGAACCGACCGGGGTTAAATTCAATAACGAAAATCACACAAAAAAACAATTCGTGGAAAAAGCCCTGTTCTTCCATATGAATGAAAAAGTGCGTGGCTCTTTGGATTTTGTAAACTGGAAGGTTTTACAGGTGCCCGACAGCATGAAGCCGCTGTGGAAAGTGGAAGGCACTGAAAAAGAACTACGAAAAATGGCTTCGGTGAAGGCGCAGAAGAAAACACCGTTCGCCCGGAATTTTCCGGATCTGGCATTGTTGAAGATCAATGGTGCCGGTGAAAAACAGCAGGTGTATTCACTGATCCGAAATAAAGAGCACGAAAATATTTCGTGGATTCTGGGCGAGTCCCTGCGTATGGACCCGGCTGATGACACGCTGACGATTCGCGAAGGATTCTGGGGTTCTTACCCGAATATGATTTTTGAAGTGAAGGAAAACGAACTTCCGGCGTTTGTTTTGCAGGCTCGAAATATCAAAAATGAAAAAGATTATCAGGGGCTGGTGCGTCGCTATGGGGTGCGCCGAAGCAATGATAAGTTCTGGCGTGTGTACGATGATCTGGGTCGTTATATGAAGCAGTCAGATCCGGTGAACTTTGGATATCTGGATCTGACCCGCTATGATCTGCACTAAAAAATAAAATCACCTGAAGCCGGGTTCCAGGTCACTGTGTAAACCACACAGTTTGGCGTGGGCAGGGCTTCGGTTAGATCCGGTCGCAGGGAATGCAGGAACCGGCGCATGATCAAACCGTGCGTGCAAAGACCCACGGCTTTAAAATCCTTTTGCTGGCACAGATCTTTCAGTCCGGCAGCAAAGCGTTTGATAGCTTCCTTCGAGGATTCAGCCTCTGGAAAACGGAAATCCGCATTGTGATCCTGAACGGCCAGCCAGTTTTCCCAAACCGGTGTGCCAAATTTTTCAGCGACCTCTTCGCGCGTCCAGCCTTCGATTTCGCCCAGATAGACCTCGCGAAAGTGCGGTGAAATCAAAAGAGGATGCGACAGCTGTGTGTTGGCAATCTCGGCGGTCTGTCGGGCCCGGGTCAGGTCACTGCTGATAAAAAAATCCACGGGGTTTCTGTTAAAAAAATCCTGCAAGGCCAGGGCCTGATTGCGGCCTTCATTGTTCAAAGGAATGTCGGTGTGTCCCTGCAAACGGCGCTGATGATTCCAGTCAGTCAGCCCATGTCGGAAGAGATGAATGATTTTCTGCATAGTGGCTCTATTGAAGCACTTGCCACACACGACGGAAAGGGAAAAAATCTGAATATGAACAACATTTTTCGCGCCCTTCGTCAGTCTTTTGAAGCCCTGTTAAAAATTCGCATGTTTTTGCTGATTCTGGGACCGCCCGTGCTGACTGTACTGGGGCTGATGATTTTATTTGTGATTTTCTGGTCCACGTGGACCACGGGGCTGGCACAGCTTATTTCGCATGTCTGGGGCTATCAATGGATTCAAAGTGCCACAGGATTTACCGAGCTGGCATTCTGGATGGCGGTGCTGTTTTTAATTTTGATTTTTATACCACTGGCTTATGTGCTGAGTGTTTTAATTGTCTCCATTTTTGTGATGCCGGTGGTGCTTAAGTGGGTCGGCGATGGGGAATATAAGAATTTGGAAAAGCGCCGGGGTGGTTCGGTCGTGGGCAGTCTATGGAATACACTGAAGGCCACTGTGGGTTTTGTGATTGGCTTTGTCGTGACGTTGCCCCTGTGGTTTGTGCCAGGATGTCAGGTGTTGGTGCCGCTGTTGTTGACGGCGTGGCTGAACAAGAAGGTGTTTTTGTATGATGTCCTTCAGGACTATGCCGACAAAGACGAGCGTCAGCGTATTGAAAAAGAAGAGTCCGCCGGACTTTACGGCATGGGACTTTTATTAGGACTCCTCTCATATATTCCGCTGGCCTTCTTCTTTGTGCCGATTATTTCGGCCCTCAGTTACACCTATTACGGTTTAAATGCTCTACAGGCCCGCCGCCGCTAAATCAGTGGATTTTGGGGGCAAAGTGGTGTATTTCCTTGGCTTATGACGAAGTGCGGCCATGAAAGAAAGAACATTGATATCGACTCGCTAAACGAGCGTGTTCGCAAGGCGGGGATGAAGTTGACTCAGCAGCGCAGTCAGTTGCTGAAGATCCTGCTTCATCATCCAGAGCCGATTTCTGCCGACGAGATCTTCAAAAAAATCGACGACAAATCCGATGGTATGGATCTGGTGACGATCTACCGTATTCTGAAAAAATTTGAAGAGGCCAGTCTGGTGTCCCGTTTGGAATTCGGTGACGGGGTGGCACGTTTTGAACTGACTTTGGAATCCGGCCATCACCACCACCATGTGATTTGTCGTTTGTGTCAGCGGGTTGAGGCTTTGCATATCTGTGATCTGGATCAGCATATCAAGATGGTCGAGGCGATGGGATACAAACAGGTGGCGCATCGCCTGGATTTTTTTGGTGTGTGTTCCCGCTGTCAGTAATCCAGCGCGGTCTCTTCCTGCCAGCGTGGCAGTTTAATCACAAATGTCGTGTTCGGGGCTTCGCTGTGCAGACGCAGATCGCCTTTGTGACTTTTTATAATTCCCGCGGAAATACTTAAACCCAGACCCGTGCCCTTGCCAACCTCTTTGGTTGTGAAAAATGGCAGCATGATCTGATCGGCAATGGTGGCAGGAATGCCGCCGCCGGAATCTGTGACGAAAATCTCAATACTGTCCTCTTGTTCGGCGACGTTGATACGAATCCACTTGTCTTTAAGATCGGCGATGGCATCGAAGGAATTATTCAAAAGATTCAGCAGAACCTGCTCGATTTGAATCAGTCGGCATTCCACTTCCAGATCCGGATCAATGGGGCCGACTTCAATTTCCACGCCGTGATTGTAGAAACGCGTGCGACAGAACTCCAGCGTCTCTTCGATAACCTGTTTGACCGGAACAACTTCAAATGGATCGTAAGTTCCTTCACGGGCAAACGAACGCAGTGACTTGATGATGCGGGCGATTTTGTCAGCGGTGCGACTGATACTTTCGGCGGCCTGTTTGATTTTTACCGGGTCGGTTTTTCCGGCATCGACCATTTGTTGCAGCTGGAAGGCGCGGGCCTGAATAACTGTCAGGGGATTGTTGATTTCATGGGCGATCCCACCGGACATTTCACCCAGAGCTGCCATTTTGGTGGAGGAAATCATCTTGGCTTTGGCTTCGGCCATTTGCATTTCGGTTTGAATTTCCTCGGTGGAGTCCCAGGCAACCCCGTACATGCGCGGGGTTCCTGAAGGGGTCATGAACTTTCCGTAGCACTTGATATGATGAACTTCTTTGTTTTGATAAGCCACGCGATAGGTGACGTAAAAATCCTGGTGGTTGGTGACGGCTTCGTTGACCTTGCGGTTCACGTTTTCCATGTCCTCACGCAGGGCGCGCTTCCACACCTCGGTCATCGGATCAATGCCGGGTTCTTGCGGGACATCGTGCATGGAGTACATCTTGCTGTCCCATTGCAGGCGGTTTTGTTCAATGTCCCATTCCCACGTTCCCATATTGGCGGCAGACAGGGACAGATTCATTTTTTCGATGGTTTTCTTCAGGGTTTCTTCGTAGCTTTTGCGATCATTGACGTCGGTGGCAATACCCAGAATGCTGTTCACTTTGCCGTGTTCGTCACGGGAAAACGGGGTGATGCGATCGTTGATCCAGTGATACTGGCCCTTGCTGTCCTTGAAGCGGTATTCGATGGAAATGACTTCGCCTTCCTTAAGCTCCCGGGATCTTTCAATGGCCGCATTAAGCACGGGAACGTCATCGGGGTGCATGGACCGGGCGTAGTATTCGGTCCCTTGGGCACGAATTTCCGCCAGAGTGTAGCCGTAAAGATCCTTCACCCGATCGTTGAACCACACCATATTGACCTCGTTAAGGTCGAATATATAAACGCTGTTGGGGATCGTTTGATTGATCTTCTCAAGAAGGGTGTTTTTATCGTTCAAAAGGTCGGCTATTTTCATAAATGGCTTTTAGTCTAATTCAAGATTCTTGTAACGCGAAACGGCTAAAAACGGCCAAAATCATAATAAAACCTTAACATTACACCCAAGAATGCTGGTGCTAGACTTTAGCCTATAAATCCATAGGAGATTTTTATGCTTACCAACTTGGTTGCGGCTTTGTCTTTGATTGTCGGCGTGTCTGTATCTTTGTCAGTGGCTCAGGCGCAGGTTCCTGTTATCAAGATCGACGGTTCTTCAACAGTGTTCCCGATCACAGAGGCGATGGCGGAAGAATTCCAAACAGCTCAGCGTGGGAAAGTGCGTGTGACTGTGGGGATCTCCGGGACTGGCGGTGGCTTTAAAAAATTCTGCCGTGGTGAAATCGATGTTCAGGATGCATCCCGTCCGATCCAAACATCCGAGCTGGAAGCCTGCCGCAAAGCCGGGATCAAATTCCTGGAGCTTCCGATTGCTTACGATGCCACGGCTGTTGTGGTGAATCCTAAAAATACCTGGATCAAGTCCATGACCGTGGCAGAATTGAAAAAAATGTGGGAGCCCGCAGCGCAAGGCAAGGTGGGCAAGTGGAGCGATGTCAATCCTGCGTGGCCTAAAGAAAACCTGAAACTTTACGGTGCGGGTTCTGACTCTGGGACATTTGACTACTTCACCGAAGCTATCGTTGGGAAGTCGAAGTCTTCTCGTGGTGACTATACTGCCAGCGAAGATGACAACACTCTGGTAACAGGTGTTTCCAACGATCTTTATGCGCTTGGCTATGTTCCATTGGCTTACTATGAAGAAAACCGCGCTAAGCTGAAAGTCGTAGCGATTGTGGGGGGCGATAAGGCTCCTAAGAAAAACGAAGCAGTGCTTCCAGGGCGTGAAACCGTTGAAAACGGTACCTACTTCCCATTGTCCCGTCCGATCTTTATCTATGTCAGTGAAAAGTCCATGGCGAAAGCGGAAGTAAAGGACTTTGTGAATTTCTACCTCAGCAAGTCTTTTGAGATCGTGCCTCAGGTTAAATATGTTCCACTTCCAGCCAAGGCTTATGATGCCGTGAAAGAGCACGTGAAAAAGAACAAAGTCGGCACAGTCTTTGGCGGTCACTCTGAAATTGGTCTTAAAATTGAAGAGTTGATGAAGCGCGAAGGTTCGTTGTAGTTTAAAGCACGTGAGTAAAAGCCAACTTAGAAAACTTTCTGAATTTACATCCGCTGACCATCCGGTTCGGCGGATGCGTCGTTTAAGGGAACGGGCCATTGAAACGGTGCTGTTTCTGGCGGCGGCGTCCTCGGTTTTGGTGACAATCGGTATCGTGGGTATTCTGGTTGTGGAAAGCATTCCGTTCTTTGAACATGTGACGTTCAAAGAGTTCCTGACGGACACCCAATGGACTCCTCTTTTTGAAAATGCCCATTATGGAATTCTGCCTTTGCTAAGTGGAACTTTGCTTTCCACGGTGATTGCATTGTCAGTGGCGATTCCTCTGGGGACCGTGGCAGCGGCTTTCCTAAGTGAATACGTGCGCCCCAGTTGGAGAGAGTTTTTAAAGCCCATGCTGGAGCTGCTGGCAGCGGTTCCCACCGTCGTGTACGGCTATTTTGCCTTGCTCTTTGTGACACCGCTGTTGCAAAAAATCATTCCTTCCTTAAGTGGCTTTAACGTGCTGAGTGCCGGGATTGTTATCGGGGTGATGATCGTGCCTTATGTCAGCAGTCTTAGTGAAGATGCCATGCGCTCTGTGCCGAATCATCTGCGCGAGGCTTCGTTTGCAGTCGGGGCTTCCCGTATGCAGACAGCATTCCGCGTGGTTATTCCAGCGGCCTTTTCGGGAATCACATCTGCGTATGTTTTGGGGATCTCCCGGGCGTTGGGGGAAACCATGGTGGTGGCTATTGCCGCTGGTATGCAGCCGAATCTGACGATCAACCCCACAGAGCCTGCCGCGACGATCACAGCCTTCATTGTCCAGGTCAGTCTGGGGGACCTGCCGCATGGATCGATTGGCTATCAGTCCATCTACGTGGCGGGGTTAAGTCTTTTGGTGCTGACTCTTTGCTTTAACATCGTCGGCCTGTGGCTGCGCAAAAAGTTCCAGGAGAAAGAATAGTGGAAGCTCATCAGGATCTTTTAGCCAATATCAAGCGCCGCCAGATGTGGGACTTTGTATTTGCATTGATGGGGCTGTTGGCCTTGCTGTTTGCTTTGGTAACCTTGTTGGCCTTGATTGTTGATTTGGCGATTACCGGTGTTCCGCGCATCAACGCTGAGTTCTTTGTGAATTTCCCATCACGTTTTGCTGAAAAAGCGGGGATCTTGTCAGCGTGGGTGGGATCATTCTGCATCATGATCACGACGGCGTTCTGTGCCATTCCATTGGGGGTGGCTGCCGGGGTTTACCTTGAGGAATACTCCAAAAAGAACTGGATTTCACAGCTCATTGAATTGAACATCATCAATCTGGCGGGGATTCCTTCGATCACTTACGGTCTGATGGCGCTGGGGTTGTTCGTTTATAAATTAAAACTTGGGCAAAGCATTCTGACAGCGGGTTTAACTCTGGGGCTGCTGGTGCTGCCGATTATTATTGTCACAACCCGTGAAGCGATTCGTGCCATTCCCAACACCATTCGTGAAGCCAGTTATGCCATGGGTGCCAGCAAGTGGCAGACGGTGCGCTATCATATTCTGCCTTATTCTTCCGGTGGTATTTTGACGGGCGTGATTATTTCCCTGTCGCGCGCTATCGGGGAAACCGCACCGCTAATCACTATCGGAGCTCTGACCTTTATTGCTTTCCTGCCGACACCGCCGGTTGACGGGCAGTTCCCGTACTTGAACTTTAAGTGGCTTATGGACCCATTCACGGTGATGCCGATTCAGATGTTTAACTGGTTGTCGCGACCTCAGCCCGAGTTCCATGTGAATGCCGCAGCGACCGGGGTGGTATTGCTTTTGATGACTTTGATTATGAACGGGGGGGCGATCTATCTGCGTTCCCGTTTCCGTAAAAAGATGAAGTGGTAATTTATGCAGCAGTTGAATTTGCGTGCTGAAGTTAAGAATTTGATTTTTTCCTATGGCGATAAAAAGGTGCTTAATGGCATCACGTTGCCGATCTATGAAAACCGAGTGACGGCGTTGATCGGTCCTTCCGGTTGTGGAAAAACCACGCTGCTTCGTTGTTTTAATCGCATGCATGATTTATACGCCAATGCGCAATACCACGGCGAAATTCTGCTGTATCCGGATCAAAGAAACATCCTGGGTAAAGAAATTGACCCGATGGAAGTGCGCATGCGTATCGGAATGGTTTTTCAAAAACCAAATCCGTTCCCGAAAAGTATTTACGACAACGTCGCTTACGGCTTGACTGTTCGCGGGGTCAAAAAGAAAAGCTTCATCGAAGAACAAGTCGAAAAATCCCTGCAACAGGCCAGTCTGTGGAACGAAGTCAAAGATCGTTTGCATTCCTCCGCCACGGCTCTTTCGGGCGGTCAACAGCAGCGTCTGTGCATTGCACGTGCTTTGGCGACAGAACCGGAAATCCTGCTTCTGGACGAACCAACCTCAGCCTTGGACCCGATCTCCACTCGTCACATTGAAGAACTGATTCAGGAACTGCGTAAGGACGTGACGATTGCGATTGTCACCCACAGCTTGCACCAAGCCGCTCGCGTTTCCGATTTCACCGCCTTCATGTATCTGGGCGATCTGATTGAATTTGGTGCAAGTGACCAAATCTTCACCAATCCAAAGGATCAGAGAACCGAAAACTACATCACCGGCCGCTTCGGCTAAAAGGTACCTGCTTACTTTTGCAGAAGCGTTGCGTTGTTTTTTTAGAAGATGACGTATCTTAGGCTTAGTTTGGCGTAGTAGGCGTTGCCGATATCGACGGGGTTTTTCGGGTTGATTTCGTAGTTTTCAGCCTGGAAGAAGCGACGGTCGAAAGAGTGGCCCAGCTCCAAGTCTGCGAATGTTGTTTTTGATAGTGGTGATTTGAAGCCGACAAAGAATTTCTTTTCATCGTAAAACAATCTGTCGGCACGGTTGTTGCGACCATAAGGCAGATAAGTGACTTGGGAAAAATCCAACCCCGCGTAGGCTTGCGCATACTCGTTCACTTTGTAGTACACAGATCCTTTTACAATCCACGGAACCAGCGTGAAGAAGTTAACACCCCATTTGTCGGCAAACTGCCAGTTCATAGAGGCAAAGGGGGCCCCCAGGACCAGACGGAATTCCTTGGACGGATAGTAGAACCATGCAAAGCCCGGCAGGGGAATGTTGTTCAGGATCGGTCGGTTGTTGGAATAGTTTGCCAGCAGAAGCCAACTGCTTTTTTCATCGCTAGGATAAGAGTAGAAGGCCGTTAATCCCAGTGTGGAAACAGTCGGGTCGTAAAAAGGCTTATCACTTGCAGAACCATAATTCATTATCACGGACCACATGCGCTTTTCACTCAGCATCTGCGTATAGCCCATGCCGAACTGAATGTCGTAAAGTTCTGAGTGGCCGTTTTGAGAAGGGGCCACTGTCAACTGAGTCCCGGACAGGGAAAGGCTGACGGCTTCGCTGTCTGTCTTGTAAACGGGGACAGAGGCGCTGAGGGACTGGTATCTCATGTTGGCGCGTTCTTGCGGGAATTCGGCTTTATCAAGAAAAGTTCCCATATAACTAAAGATCGTGCGTTGCTGCCCCGGAGGCGTCAGGCCTTGAGCCAGTTCAAAGGCATTGGCAAAGATAGGTGCGCTGAAAATCAGGACAGAAGCCAAAAACTTGTTCATAGAAAATTAGCATAGCGAGGTCTTTGTCAGTTCACAATGCGATTTCGCTGCGGGGGTCGAACTATCTGTCGAAAATTTACTTACAGGATCTTAACTCGAGTTTTCCGGAAACCTTGGCTAGCGTGGGTTATCCCTTTCAAAGCAGGTGAATCATGTTAAGCCGAGGCAGAATTTTTCTCTTCGCTTTTGCGGCGGTGGGAGTCCTTGGGGCGATGGCCTTTAAAGAACTGATCCCGAAGCAACAAGGCTCTTGTCTGCAGATCTTTTTTGATCCGGAAGGTGACGGGCAGGTACAGTCAGGTCGCGGTTTTGCGATCGCTTTGCAAAGGCTGTTGTCGCCGTATGAAGGGGTGCAGATTCGCAAGGCATCCATTGACCTCTATCAGCGGGGTATGGTGGGGCTTTGCGGAAAGAATATTTATATTGGAACTCATTTTGACCATCGCGTTCCCCGGGTGTTCGTTGAAGACTTTATGAATGCCAGGGGGAGCGTTGCGTGGTTTGGCTACAATATCTGGCAAATGGGCCCGCGTTTGGAGCAGGACTTGGGACTGCGCTTTCTGCGCTCGGCCCGCCCTGATGCGCGTGGATCTTTTGACGAAATTGTCTATGAAGGGGGAACCTTCAAAAAAAGCCGTAGCAAGCGCGCCTTTGAACAGGTGGAGCTGTTGCCTGCGGATGTTTCCAAGTTCGTGACATTGGCTGAATCCAGAAATTCCCGCACGCGAGAACTGGTGCCTTACATCGTGCGTTCGAAAAACCGCTTCTACATCGCCGACATCCCAGAGATTGAAAACTCCGACCACGTCAGTCTGATGCTTGCCGAAATCCTGGCCCGTTTCATGGAAGACCCCACTCGCCCAAGATCCAAACCCAAATTCATAGCCGCCACCGAATAAAAGGGGACTCTCCGTCTTCTTTGTGGAGGTTAGTCTTCTGTTCTTATCCGAAAATCGAACTCTTTCGCCAGGGGATGCCTGCCTCGGCTTATCCCGTGGTTCTATGTAAATTGCAGTTAAAACAGATATTTATGGTTGTGCATATAGGATATGTACAAAAGGAAAGGTCTGTTTTATAATGAGGATAGAATTTGTGTGGAGTGCCGCTAAGGCAGATTCTAATCGAAAGAAGCATGGAGTCTCGTTCGAAGAAGCCAGCTCTGTTTTTTACGATGAGAATGCGTTGCTGATTCGTGATGATATGCATTCCGTTGGCGAAGAGCGGTTTATAATTCTGGGAAGAAGCTCCAAGGGAAATATTCTAATTGTTGTTCATCTTTATTGGGAGGCTGAGGAGGTTGTCAGGATTGTGTCTGCTCGCAATGCAACCCGAACCGAGATGAATCAATACTTTTCAAGGTGATATGTATGAAAAAAGAGTATGACTTTTCAAAAGCACAGAAGAATCCATATCTGAAGAAATTGAAAACTCGGACGACGATTCGGCTTGATGATGAAGTGATTGAATACTTTCAAGAGCTGTCAGGTTCGACCGAAATTCCTTACCAGACGCTTATTAACTTCTATCTTCGAGATTGTATGGAAAAGCGTTTGAAGCCAGACCTGTCCTGGGGAAAAAAGCGCAGATAGACGGATTGCGTTATTTAGACGAAATAATTGGATATGAGCCAGGGGAGTCGCTAGGCTATTGGGATGACGTCATTGCAAACAGATAAATACTTTATTCGTGAGAGCATGTTCAATCTTGTCGAGCTGTCTTTGTTAGCTCGTTTCTACGAAGAGTATTGCACGCCTGCGGCGTCCTCGGGGAAAATCAACCCGGAATCTTTGGCGCAGACCCTGCTTAAAATGAAAGCCACCGAAGGCAAGGGGCAATTGAGGGTTGCTATTTACGAAACGGATCCCATTGGCTTCTTCTGGAGTTACGAGGGGAAAGTTCTGGCTCACTGGGTTCACCCGGATCTTCTTCTGGAGTTACGAGGGGAAAGTTCTGGCTCACTGGGTTCACCCGGATCACCGCAATCAAGGCGTTGAACAAAACCTTCTAGGCGGCGCTTAAATCAATTTGAATCTGCTTATATTCGACGAGAGGTGTTTTGATCTTTCGACCGTTTTGAGTGGATTCGCGGATTTTAATTGCACCCACTTCTTCCAGAAAAAGAATAATTTTATTGAGATTTGAGACATCCATTTTGGCAATCTTTGCCAGCTCATAGACTGATTTGGGTTTGTGAATGATGATAGTCGATAACAATGCAATATTCTTAGCGAATCGATCAAAATCTTTTTTATTGTCAAACGAGATTTCAAAGTGATCCTGTTTGCGTTTTTGTTTGCGAGCTGCACTTAAAGCAGATTTGAAATCATTCAAAGCTTCTTCAGGACTTTTAATCGAGACTACAAGTGTTTTCATAGCTTAACTCCCAGTTCATCCAGGGCTCTTAGTTTAAAATCCTCGATGAGTTGATTTTCGTTTATAAAGACATAGGGAAACTCTTGTTTTCCTATGTGGTAATGCGGACCCTTCGGATGGTGATTGTCGAATAAAACAAAGTGCCCGCTTTCTATGTCCTTACAAATTAAACCGTACTTAACTCCATCAGGATATGTTTTGGATCGGCCCACATCGTGGATAGTCATTTCGATCACAAAACGGCCCTGTACCCAAGCTTTATGATAAAAAAGCAGGTGGGCTTTCATATTGGTTTATTATTACCTATA
This sequence comes from Bdellovibrio bacteriovorus, assembly GCF_025558485.1. Taxonomy (GTDB): domain Bacteria; phylum Bdellovibrionota; class Bdellovibrionia; order Bdellovibrionales; family Bdellovibrionaceae; genus Bdellovibrio; species Bdellovibrio bacteriovorus_G. The sequence goes on along the minus strand of NZ_CP102930.1, from coordinate 2,447,697 downwards.
TTTGATTTTTTGTCCATAGTTTCCTCTTTTTGGCGGTCTGTGCAAGTTTTAGGCGCATTAAATAGCTTTTAAGAGAGGACTGTCAGAAGTTGGAGTCTGAAATTCGGCCAAAAAGAGAGTGATTGATGGCGCAATAGCCGCTAAAACTACCTTATGACCACCACCAAAAATTACTGGAGCAATAAACGCGTTTTTGTCACTCAGCCGACCGGCTTTTTGGGGGCGTGGGTGGTGAAGACTTTGTTGGCTCAAAATGCTCAAGTGTTCGGCTTCGGTGAAGCTCCGGCAACGGCAACGAATCTTTTTGATCTGGAAAATCTGGGGCAGAAGATCTCTATGACTTTCGGAGATTTGCGCGATGAGGTGGCTGTCCGTGAGGCGTTGTCATTTGCCCAGGCTGATGCTGTTATTCACTTGGGCGAATCGGGGCTTTTGCAGGAAGCGCAGGCCCGAGCGTTGGAAACATTCAGTAAGTCGGCACTTGGCACTGCGACGCTGATGGAGCTTATGCGTGAAACGGCTTCTGTGCGCGCTGTCGTGGTGGTCAGTTCTGACAAGGTATATGCGCGAAAGCCCTCTCAAGACGCTTACACCGAAGAAGACAGTGTGGCCGCTTCCGCAGTTTTACCGACCGCCAAGCTTTGCGCAGAATTGATTGCGCTTTCTTATCGGCAGACGTTCTTTGCGCCGGAAAAATATAACAAGCATAAAATAGCCATTGCCACAGCTCGGATGGGTTCTGCCGTCGGCGGCGGAGATTTCACAGAACAGGCTTTGATTCCACAGGCTGTAAGAGCCTTCATCGGTGGAGAAGTTTTTGCCTTGAGGAATCCCCAATCTTTGCGCCCGTGGATCGCCGTTCAAGATCAGGTCGAGGGACTTTTGGCACTGGCGCAAGGGTTGATCGAAAAAGGTCCAAAACTTGCGGCAAGCTATAATTTTGGTCCTGAGGAAATGCACGCCGTTGGCGAAGTGGCGCGTATTTTAGCAGACGAATGGGGTGCAAAGGCACAACTTTCTTTGAATCAGGAAATAAAATCCAACATCTCCCGTCACGGTGAGCTAAATTCGCATATGGCAAAGCGGGATCTGGGCTGGGAACCACAGCGAAATCTGCAAAACACTCTAAAAGAAACCATTCAGTGGTATAAAGAATTTTATTCTTCTGCGACTTCTGCTAAGTTGTAGGGATGGCCTTTTTCGGATTAACACTGCAAAAAATTTCTCATTTAGTCAGCCCCAAGGATCTTGCGACCCTGGAGCAAATGCCCATTGCTGAAAAAGCGTTTAAAATTCTTAAAGCTCTGGCGCTGGACAGTCATCGAATTCAAAAAGCCGATGACGGTGGGCTGGAGATTCAGTTCGTTTTTGCCGAAGAAAGTTCTTTAAAAAAATCCTACGTCAGCGTCACTGAAGATGGTGAAGGCGGTGAGCTGACTTTCCATTGTGCTCAATGTGCGGAAAGTCGCAAGGATGCGGATGATATTTGTCAGCATGAATGGGCGGCGTTGATTCTGATCTGGTGGGCCTTGTCGGTGGACCGCGGATTCCTGCGCAATCACAGTTTCCAGGTTAGTAACTTTTGTGAAGACTTCTGGGATCTGACGGAAGAAAAGAAAGCCCAGCGTGGGGAAGGCGACACCAAGGGGCTTCCCGCAGATCTTAAGCTTGAGTCCCTGTCCCTGTGCACGGAGCCTCTGTCTTTGGATGAGGCCCTGCCGTTGGAAGACTTCCTACCGGAAGCGTCCATGCCCTTTGAGTTGGCCCATGTTGCCGACAGTGAAGACGGTTCCACCGGGGCCGTGTGGGGACTGCCGCAGGCCTTTAGAGGAAACCCGCAGAAAGAAACTGTTTACTGGGCGGATAGCAAGAATCAGCAGCAGCTTGCGGGAATTCTTCGCTATAATTTCAGCGATGGGGTTTCCGTCAGCAGTAAGGATATTCTGCGTCACGCTTATCGTGCGATTGTACCCCGTGATCTGTTGCCGGCGCCTGCACGTAAGGAAAGTTTTGAAGTGCTTTGGCCATTGTTGCCAAGTGATCCGCACAGATTCTTCAGTCGCGATTTGCTTGATATCGAAGCTGTGATGCAGGAACTGCTGAATCGTATCATTCGTCGCGTGAACAAGGGCGATTTGAAGTTCTTTGTGCAGGACCTGAAGGATCTGGGGAAGGCTTTGCAGATTCGCAATATCTCTGTCGAGGCGGAACATTCCTTCCAGTGGCAGGTGGAATTCAGTGGTGAAGAGGATGTTCGCACCTCTGCGGTTTTGCGCGCGAAAAAAACGCAGGAACGCTACGCCTTCTTTGATAACTTTGCGATTGATTTCGGTCTGGGACATTTGGTGGCGTTCGGATGGAGAAAAGAGTTCGAGGCCATTGAGCAGTTTTATTCCCGGAAACTGGGCACAGAAAAACCGCTGCATTTTTCTCATTTAAATGTTGAAGGAAAAACCGAGACAGCGTCGTTCATGAAATTCCTGCGCAGCCGTGCTTTGCCAGTCAAAGTTGAAGGTGGCAGTCATGATGTAGGCGCTATTGGCAGTATTTTAAATTTACATCATCAGGATGACTCCGGATTTACGGTGGAAAAGGTCTTTAGCCTGTCCGAAGCCCAGAATGTTTCACAAACGGGTTTTAGCACGCCAGTGGTGATGATTTTGCGCACGATGCACGAGGGCTTGGGTTTTCTGCTGCAAAGTGAAATTAAAACTTTGGCCTCTACAAGTTTCAAGAAACGCGAATGGGATCTGAAGCTGTTGAAACATCTGGGAACTTTACAGTATCTGACGCTTGAAACGTTGAGCTTGTATTTTGATAAGCAACTGACTGACGGGACGACATGCAGTCCTCAGAATTTATTCAAGGTCGTATCCCCTAAGATTCATTCTCTGATCGTGACGGGGGATGGGGTCAGTTTAAACAAGACCCAGCCGTTGGATGAACTGTGTTCCAAGGGCACGTTGAGTGTTTTTGAAGACTATGTGGCAAAAATCCTGAAGATGTTATCAGAGCGCGAGGCCGTCTATAGTCCAAAAGGTGAATATCTGTTCTCGGGCTCTGTTGAGCGAGAGTTCCGTGTTGTTTACGAGATTTTAAAATATATGGCTCTTTCCACTCAAGGGTCGGCCTTTAAACGGGCTCGTACCGGGATTTTAACCAAGATCTGGAATGGCAAGATTGAAGAAGATCCGATGTTGGAAAAAGGTCATTTCTTTATGCCAAGCTGGGGGAAAGAAGATGTCACGCCAACGCAGTCCTTGGGGTTGTTGCAGCCCTTGATGGATCACGGAATTCGTCTGTATGTGCGTGGTCAGCGTTTGGAGGAATTGGCAAAAGACGAATTTGTCGTCGATTTCCAGATTGTCAGCAAGCTTGATGAAGGCATGCTGAATTGGTTTGAACTGAATCCACGTTTCTTCCTGCAGGGGCAGGAGATTGATTCCAAACAACTGAAAAGTCTGGGTGGCGGAGGAGTCATTGAATACGACGGCAGATTCTATCTGGTTCCGCGTACAGAGATTCCTTCTTTGCGCCGTCTGGAAGGTTTTTGGAATAAGCTGCAAAAAGGTAAACGCGAATCCAGCAAGAAGCCGTGGACGGATAAATACTATCAACTTCCGAAGCATCAGGCGCTGGAGCTTTTGGCATTGCGTGCATCCGGTTATAAATTCCGCGGTGACGAAGAATGGAAAAAGATTTGTAACTTCTACGATGGTTTGGGGTCCCGCACGGACCTTGTGAAAGTTCCTGATACCGTCAAGGCGGATCTGAAAACTTATCAGCATGAAGGCTTCCAGTGGTTGTTGGATCTTTATACATTGCGTATGGGGGCGTTGCTTGCTGATGACATGGGTCTGGGGAAAACCCTGCAAGCGTTGTGTTTCCTGGAATACCTAAGAACTCAGAACCAGCTGGGACAGGTGTTGATTGTGGTGCCTTCCAGTCTGGTTTACAATTGGGAAAGCGAAGTGGCGAAGTTCACGCCAAGTCTGCCGTTTGAAATTTTCACCAGCAAAGATCATGAGCGCGTTGGAAAACGTCTGGAGGCGAAAGAGCCTTTGGCGATCGTGACCACATATGGTCTTTTGATGGAAAACGGCGAGTTCCTGAGTCAGTACAATTGGAATGTCCTGATCTTTGACGAGGCTCAGAATCTAAAAAACATTTCCGCCAAGCGCACCAGCTCGGCTCGTATGTTGAATGCACGTTTTAAGCTGTGTTTGACGGGGACTCCGCTGGAAAACCATTACGGTGAATTCTATTCACTGCTGGATTTGGTGGTTCCGGGAAGTCTTGGCAAGTACGACGACTTCCGTCGCCAGTTTGTGAACACGGAAGTGGTGCTGCTGGAAGATGTTGAAGATCTAAAGTTAAAGACAAAGCCTTTGATTTTGCGCAGGTCCAAAAAAGAAATTCTGAATCAGCTTCCTGAAAAACAGGAAACCAAAGTCAGCATTGCCTTTGAAGAAAAGCAGAAGAAAATTTATCGCGACATTGCGATTGCTTACAACGAGCGCATTCAAAGCTCCATCAAAGAGGTCGGGGAAAATCAGTCTCAACTGCAAATGTTGACGGCTTTGTTGCGCCTTCGTCAGGCCTGTTCTGATCCGGGGGCTTTGCCGGAAGTGAAGTACGATAGAACCCCACCGAAACTGGAAGCTCTATTGGATTCCTTGCAGGAAATTATCGAATCCGGCGAAAGCGCACTGGTCTTTACGCAATTCCTGCAAACGCTGGAAAGAACCGAAAAGATTCTGCGGGCCGTGGGGATTCCGGTCTTTGTTCTGCACGGAGCGATTCCGACCAAGCAGCGTCAGAAGATTCTGAAAGACTTTAATGAAACGCCGGGTGGTGCCGTTCTTGTGATGACGCTAAAAACGGGTGGTGTGGGGCTGAATCTGACCAAGGCCAGCTATGTCTTCCATCTGGAGCCATGGTGGAATCCTTCTGTGGAAAATCAAGCCACGGACCGTGCCCACCGTCTGGGGCAGCGAAAAGCGGTGCAGGTTTTCCGTTACATCATGCACGAATCTTTGGAAGAAAAAATGGAACTTCTAAAAGAGCGCAAAAACCGCAAGTTCCAAAGTCTGTTCTCAGAAGCTGAAGCGACAACCGAACTGGCCGGTGCCAGCGGAGCCTTGAGTAAAGAGGACTTCGATTTCCTGTTGGGGTTGAAGTAAAGAGCTGTTTTTACCGGAACAGCTCTTCCTGTGATTCCTTAATATAGCTTAAGCCCTCTTCGTACATCTTGTCGCCCTGAGGCGGGCAAGGTTGGGGATGGGCGAAGCTCATGTCGTTTTTCCAGTTAAAGCATTTCTTTTCACCGGGGATGCGGATGTTAAAGACAACACTCCAGTCGCCCTCAAACCACGCGGACTGGCCAAGATGGAAAATACTGGCTCCGGCGCTGAAGTCCTGAGGGCGCAGCAAAGAACGACCGATAAATTCTGGAGCTTTGGTGCCCGTCAAATCTGCCAAGGTCGCAGCGACATCAGGTTGGGAGTAAGCTCCGGGGAGTAATTTATGTTCGATCGGAGAAGATCCTTTTTTTTCCACCGAATGATATTTAATCAAAAACGGAATGGCATAGTGTTCAAAAATGCTGGCGCCACCATAAGTGGTGTGATCAGCGACCAGAACAAGAACCCAGTCTTTTTTCCATTTTCGTTTCAGCAGCTTTTCATAAAAGCCCTGTAGTTCATGATCCGCCCAATAGTGCGGGGTCTTGTAACGCTTGCGATCTGCTTTTGCCGGCAGGCGGTCGTCGTGGGTGGAGTTGGTGTTCACACCAATCAACAGTGGCTCGGAAAGTTCGTTCATTTTACTATCGACGAAGTCGTAAAGACTTTCATCGAACACACCCCAGGCATTTTGCTCCAAAGACTCGACGTTGGGAATTTCACGCTTTCCATAGGAAGCCTGGAAACCACTTTTCAAGACCAGCAAAGCCGTTCCGCTGGTAAACTGATCGGACCCTTGGAAGAAAGCAGAACTGTAACCTTTTTCTGTCAGCAGGCGAGGCAGGCAGGTGAAGTCCTTGCTCTCGATCTCTGAAAACATAATGCTTTTCCCCAAAGGATTCGGAAGACTGCATAGAGATGCAAAGAGTCCCTCTGTGGTGCGATGGCCCCCGGCTAAAAAAAGTTCTGTACTTAAAGATTCCCGGCGAAGCTTGTTAAAGAACGGCAACACCTCGATGCCATCGGCGTCAACTTTGTCGACATCCGTGCCCCACCAGCTTTCAAGGAAAACGATCACCACGTTGCCATCGAATTTTCCAGTGGGCTCTTTGATGCCGCGTTTGTCGCGCCAATTTTTATAAACTTGCTCGGTGTTGATGCCGTTCCCGGACTGGATGACTTCCTTGCTGCTTTTCTTTCCACCCAGTGCGGCCCAGACAATTCCATAGGCCCCGTTTAAAGCAACCACCGCTCCCTGCGGACCGCCGCCTGCGCGATAGGCCCAGGAAACATCCTGAGGAATGCCTTCAAATCCGCGGAAGCCCACCACGGCAATGACGGCCACCATCAGCATGGCAAAAAGGCGGCCGATAATGCCACTTTCAGATTTGTAGGTTGGTGCCAGCCACAGATTCAGGAAGGAAGTTGAAAGCAATGACACCAGTACAGCCAGCCAGTAGCGGGCAAAAAGATTCAACATTGAACCTTCCACGGTGAACAAAGAATAGACTTCGTAAGACAGATGGCGTCCGGTTTCGCGGGCGTAAAGGCTGTCGGTCACGATAAAGACGATATAGCTCCACAGGAAAAGGAAAGTCCATCGTTTGGTGGCTTTCGGCGAAAGCTTAAACAGCAGAATTAGCCAGTATAGAAGCAGGTACACGACAGAGCCGATGGCCAGATCGAAATGCCAGCCATACAGAAAGGCCCCAAAGGTGTCCGGGATTTTAGAAAGCTCGGTGAACTGCCAGATGTTCAGATAGAAAGCGACAAAGGCACGCAAGAGCATGCCCAACAAAGTAATGCGAAAAAGAAAACCAAAAGATGACAAAAGAAAGCGCATTCCTAGTTCGTACCATAAATGCCCAAAAGGTACCTGCTTACTTTTGCCGAAGCGCTGCGTTGCAAAAAGGTACGGTATGATTAAGGGGATAGGATTTCTTTGGCAAACTCTCTGAAGGTGTCTAGGTGGTCATTGGCGACGCTGGATACGATATCCCAATCAATCTTCGAGTACTCATGGACTAAAAGATTACGTAAACCCACGGACTTAACAAGGGCGTGGGCGATGTTCTGAGATATTCTTTTTTCCTCGGCAAGAAGGAGGAATGATTCAGCCATTGTAGCAGGAGTTCGTCCTCCACTTGCTGCAAGAATGTGGGAGGCCAGGTCCACGCATACCTGGACGGCTCTTTCAAGATTGATTGAAATAATGTCCTGAAGATCAAAGTCTTGGCGGAGCTGCTCTGCATTGAAGGGTTTTTTGCTTTCAATGCGCTCGATACAATTTCTTAAAGACTCAATTTTTTGATGGAGGACTTCGATGGTCATGATTTGAGGAACCGATCTCTTTTGGCTTTAAGCATACGCTGATAATAGGGCTGAAAGTCAGCTTGGTCAAAAAGCATCCGTTTTAGAATCTGTGCATAAGATGTGGGCTCTTTTCGAACCCATTTTGATGTGTGTAGAGCCTCTTTCAAGATGACGCCGTTTACGGCATGAAGATCGACAAGATCAATCTCCTTTTTTAGCAGCAAAGTAAGCTCATTAATATACTGAATCTTTTTTTCCGTGCTAAGTGGGCGCTCCTCGGCAATGCAAATATCAATATCACTAGTTGTCTTTGCCGTGCCCTTTGCGTACGAGCCAAAATAACCTAGAACAGTCACCTCAGGTGTGTTCCGAAGAAAGCTTTGTAGTACGGCCTCAAGGTTTGCGATATTCATAGGCATATCAAATTATACGAAAGAGTCAGTCCGAAAGCTACTGCAGAAGGGGCCTACGGGGACCCCTCTACACTTTTGCGGAAGCGGCGCGCAGAAAAATGGGTATGGCGCACCTTTTTTAAGAGGGTTTTCGGACTTTTATCTCCATTTTAAGGCCTGCACGCTTCAGGGAGTCATGAATTGCACATTCGACAGCAAGGACTTCCGACAGGCCACATTTTTTTGCGATTTTCGCAGCCAGTTCAATGCTTACGTTTTGGCGGCCTTTTTCTATATCGCAAAGAGTGCTCTTTGAAAGATCCAGAAGCTTGGCCATGTCTGTCTGGGAAAGCTCTTTTAAGGTTCGGGCTGAACGCAAGAATCCTCCAAAAGAAATAGGGCCGAGTTCCTTTTCGAGCAGTTTTGGAAGACTTTTAGTACTCATGTGTGGATATCCTATACCGGGGCTTTGTACGGTAATTTGCCGTACAACCTTAAGGATGTCAATGTAGAGAGGGGGGCAGTACCCATAAACAGGGGTGCCGAGGGTGGGCTCTTTATTTGAAGACATAAGGGAAATCGTCCAAAAACTAGACAGAGCGAGCTCGTCATTTTGAATAGAGCCTGAATCATATTTTGCACGCACATAGTGCATGAAAAACACAGTTCTGTCTTTATTGCTATTCTGTAGTTCTTGGTCGCAAGCGTCTGTCGTAGGCGAGTTAAGTCGTATGCCGGTGACGGACACCACGACCCAGGCTTTTCGCATGATTGGTCAGGTTGAAAACCTCTGTACGGGAACGCTGATTTCTCCACGACTTGTATTGACGGCGGCTCACTGTGTTTTTGATCAGAGCACTCAGACATGGATGGATGTGAAAACTTTCACTCCGGCACGTAATCTAAGCGCTGATCCATTTGGCTCTGTCGAAGTTGAGCGTATTCATGCACCAAACAGCTATATTGCCGGTGATGATCGTCAGGATCTGGCCGTTTTGGTATTGAAGCAACCCATCGGCCTTAAGACAGGCTGGTTGAAAATCGGCTGGGATTTGCAAGGGTTTCAGTCGCACACGTCGGTGCTTGGTGGATATAAAGCAAACGGCACAATTACAGGTTATCCGGGCGACAAAGCCGATGGCAGCATGTGGGTGGCCGCTTGTGAGTTTTATGTGCCCAGCTTGATGCCCTTGTTACTGTGCGAAGTGCTGATGAAGTGCCTCATCGTCGATGGAATAAGGCAAATTGCCTACATAAAGATTTTCAAATCGACACGTCTAGGGTGAGACCGGAAAAAAGTGAAGTATTTAAACTTTTGGCGACTTCAGAAAAACTGCAACAAGCAACATCATGGAAGCCTAGAGTTTCTCTTGATGAGGGCCTAGCGTCTACGGTCGATTTTATCACAAGAAATGGAAATCAGTTTAATGTTGGGAAATATGAAGTTTAATAGCGGTCGCGTATGTGCTGTTCTTATGGCTGGTGGCAAGGGGACAAGATTGAAACCTTATACCACTTATGTTCCTAAGCCACTTATGCCAATTGGTGATTTGCCAATTATTGAAGTAATTATTTACCAACTAAAACATTATGGTGTTAAAGATTTCTATATTTGTATCGGTCATATGGCTCATCTCATCCAAGCCTTTTTAGGAGATGGCAGCCGTCTTGGAGTGAATATTGAGTACTCATTTGAAGAGCAGCCATTGGGCACGGCTGGCCCAATCGGCCTATTGAAAGAGCGCCTCTTAAAGTACGATAGTTTTATATCTATGAATGGAGATGTTCTTACAACCTTAGATTACTCTAGAGCGATAAGTAGACATATGGAAAGTAATGCAATTGCAACCGTATGTGTTAATCAACGTTCCGTTAATATTGACTTTGGAGTTCTTGAAGTAGGTGCCGATGGCATATTGATGGAGTACAAGGAGAAGCCTACTCTTAAGTATAACGTTTCAATGGGTATTAATATTTTCTCGTGCGATGTTTTTGACTATATTAAGGTGAGGGAGTTTTTGAATATTCCTGACTTGCTTATAAATATTCGCGATAGTGGGAAGTCTGTATATGCTTATGAAGAGAGCTGTCAATGGTTGGATATAGGGCGTATTGAGGACTACTCTCAGGCATGCGAGGATTTTGAGACAAACCGTAGGCTTTTTTTACCTCATGAATAGCAATAGTGCAGTAGTTAGTGGGGCATCTGGAGTAATTGGATCTGGAGTTCTTTCTGCTCTGAGAGAAAGAGGTTACTCTGTCTTAGGGGTAAGCTTAAGAAAATCTGATAGCAGTGATCTGTACGAGATTTTAATGAAAGTAAAACCTAGATTTTTCTTTCATTGCGCCGCGGTTCTTTCGGACTTGGATCCACTATATCAATATACCGAGAATACCCGGATGATTGCAGAGGTAGCTGCAGCAATTGGTCGAATGCCGATTGGTTTGAGGCCCCGCCTAGTTAATATATCATCTGCAGCTGAAATTGGTGATCCTGGAGAGAGGCTGGTAGCCGAAAGTTATATATGCAAGCCGCTATCGCATTATGGTTTGAGTAAACTCTGTCAAACAGAAATAGCTATATCATCCGCACGAATTTATGGATTTTCGTGTGTCTGTCCTAGAGTTTTTAATATTATTGGTGGTCCATCCGAAAAGAATCTGTTTAATCAATGGATAGAGCAGATAAAAAAGATTGAAGGTGCGGGTGCCGCCATTCAAGTTGGTCACATAGATATAAAGCGGGATTTTTTAGTTTATGACCAAGTTATCGAATATATAGTAAGTTTGGCCTTAAACTCTCAGATTGATGGGGTGGTGAATGTCTGTAGTGGAGAGGGTATTGTTTTAAATGACTTACTTGAGCGAATAGCTGTTGTAAGGGGAGTAGTTATTTCTCCTGTTTTTAATCCCATCTTTGCTAAGGGAAATCCAGCTTTATCAGTCGTCGGTGATCCGGCGATTCTAGAAGCCGCAGTGGGGGGAGCTTTGAATTTCCGTAGAGCTATAGAAGAACACATCTCTAGGGCGTTGCTGAGTTAGTGTCGGCTTTGTATGAGTCGTGATAGATAGTTTGTTTGGGCGACCAATTTCATATTTTGATCTTATTCAATAGAGTCTTATAGCCGTACTTTTCTATTTTCTTCTTTGTCAGTATATTTTTGACCAAGCTTTTTGGCATAGATGGAAGCGTCTGGAGCGGTGATGGTGATTATATCTGACCTCAATTGCTACCTCTCCGCAAAAGTGCTCAGGCAGACTTTTGCCTTCAGTTAAAACTCGCGCAGGATGGTGGGGGACGATGATCTTCCGGAGGCGTTTATGGTCAATTGTTGTATTCGCAACTATACTTATCTCCGTGGTGTACATGGATGGAATCAGCTGTAAGATGGCAAATTTATACCATGGCATATTCAGTAAAAATCTATCGATAAGGACTATCTCCGGCTTAGTAAAAATTGAAAGAAACAAAGTAATTAGAAACGCTACGATACTAATTCTAAAAAAATGCATTTTATCCTCGTAGTTAGATTGAAAAAAACTTTTCTCCAATTCTGTATATTATCTTTATTTTTAATAAGGGATATAGTGGAAGTAAGATAGGTACTCTACGAATTAGCTCTAGGTAAGCATCGAGTCCATGGAAGTGCTTTCCATTTTCGTTTTTGACGGAAAGACCCTTGTTCATTTTGAGATTTTCTGTTGAGTAATAATAGTCGGATATACGGATATTTGTTGTCCATGCAGTTATTATTTGTGCCGTTCTTTTTGAAATGCCCTCGTTGAATACTGAGAGGGCATCTGTTTTACTGGAGATCTCATAGGCTAATATTGACAAAAGCATGCCACAAATTGGGCCAAGAGCATCAAGCACCTCCAGGGACATTGCAATAAACATCCCCGAAATAAGGAGCAAGCTAAGTATCGGTCCAAAGATCCCTGGAATTAAAAAAGTTATTCCTAGGGATGCCTCGCCAACTATCGCAAGTTTTGAGAACAATGATGGGCCCAGAAGCTTATAGAGATGAGTATGGGTCCACATCAGATTTTTAATATAGTCTCCACTCCACCATCCTTCAGTCGCCTTTCCTAGGGATGCGCAGAGAAATATCATGGAGCAGATGAACTTTCCTATCCAGAGTGATTGTTTACTTCTATCGTGCTGTGCCAGCCAGAGGCTCGTCCAGAATACGGTTACAAAATGTTGAACGCCAAGAGTATTTGGGTGAGCCATCAGTACCCAAGCAAGAATTGCCGCAAATGCATTCAAGATTCGATTTGGTGCAATTACGAAGATAATTAGCAATAAATTCAAATAGAATGGGTTCAAAACGGAAAAAAGAGAGGGGAAGTATGTGTTGCTGTTATATCCAAAATGACCAGTCGCAAATCCCTTTTGTATAAGTTTTAAATTCGCTGCAAGGAAGAAAAATTTGTAAAACAGTACTTCTGAAAAGACTTTGGTGTGTTTTTTCCTGTTGCAACGGGGAAGGCGAAAGTTCATTTAAATTTTCTCAACGGTTCAGGTTGGGGGCGAGAGTGTGTTATGTAGCATAATGTCGTTGCGGAATCATATGAGTCAAGGGCTTTTGTTTAGAGTCTTTTGGATGGGCAGTGATAGATTTTATCACTGCAAATATTAGTAGCTATTTTATATAGAAGAAGTCTTGAACCTTTTTAAAGGAACCAATGTCCTTTTCCAGCTCTTCTTTGCTAACTAGGTGTGGAGAGATGTTAAACCTTTTAAGTAGAGGTGTTGCAATGAAACCTCTGAGCTCGTAAACCTCATGATTTCCCTTATATCCAACAAGAGAATTTTTTATGAAGTCGTTGCCAACGGAAGTGGCATGATACTTGTTGGGAATTACCAGTAAGCTATTTAGGATTAGTACTAGAAATATAAATATTCCAAGATATTTTCGGCGCCGAGATGGTGCATAAATGGTACTGCTGTAGAGGGCGAGGAGAGTTGGGAGTGCTATCAGTTGAGGGGAGTATCTAGCCCACCAAGACTCGGGATGTACAACTGTCAGAAGTACAATCAGTATAAGTGGTGTGCTTAGGACTATCCCTAACGTTCGATAGTTCACCGCAAAGAAACTTGATATCAATGCCAGTGAAAATAGAACCCCCCAGCCAGCAAGCCTGACGTCTGGTATTTCAAACCCTAAAAGCTCGCTTCGGAAAACCGTGCCGGGTACTTTGAGTTGTGGGGTTTTTCCGGAAAGTTCTGAAATGTTCTCTGACTTCGAGAGTATTGATACCCCTAGGTTTGTAAAACGATTTCTTGTAGTAAAGCCGGGTGGTGAATTGAGGGCCATAATATCAACTTTACCTTGGCCATAAAGAGGATGCAAAAGATGCTTACCATGTAAGAGATTCTTGATGTAAGGATCAAAGCCTAACGTTCCTAAGGCAATAAAAAGAGCAATAAGTCCAGCTAGGAGACATTTGTTAAATAGAGTGAAGTTGCGCTTAAGTAATGTGTATGCCGTCAGGAATGAAAAGCCTAAAAAAGGTGGCGCAAAGCCGCTAAATTTTAAATTGATAGCGATAGTTGACGATATGATAAGTATAAGCCAATCAAAACGATTGTCTTCTTTGATTATCAGAGTAACAGAAAAAATGATCGCGAAAGTAAAAACACCCAGTGTACTGTCCAGATAGAATGTTTCCATTTGAGAAATGGATATTGGATTAAATGCGATGATGCTAGCGAAGAAATACTGGGCCCATTTGTAATGAGTAATCTTTGAAGAGAAGCGTAAGCTATATGAAAAAATAAACAAGGCAGCCAGCCAGTGATAGATTTTTCCTGGTTGGATGTCGCCAAGAGAGCGATATACTTCAGCTGCAAAATACCATGTGGCTTTTGGATAGTAATCTGCCCAAATTGAGCCGCTGCTGCTTAAGAGCAAATTCTTGTTTTCGACCATATGTTGGATAGCTCTTTGATGGTAGGCTAATCCATCCCATGATAAATCAAAATTTAAGTACGATACCAAAAGGAAGGCTATCAAAAATGATAAGTATACACAGATTCTATACCACGGGGTTTTGAATGCAAAAACTGTTAAGCCGACTGATGCAATAATGCTTGCTGGAAATATATTAGGTAGGGGCTGTATCTTAAAAAAGAACTCTAAAATAGAACCTGTGGATGCAGATAGAGCCGGGAGAGTCAAAACTAAAAGAAAAAAGAAACTTGTTTCTGCGTAGATTTTTTCTATCGAGGACTGTGGTGCTATTTCTGAGGTCTCTGTAAGTACGCTAAGTTGCATTTCTTTCCACTTTTTTTATGATCTTAATTTTCGAGAGGTTGTTTTTGGTAATAGGATCAGCTTCTCTATTTGTAGCACTATAACACGAAGAATTTCTGCAAATATGACAGTAACAATGACATTTATTGTGAACATTATTGGTAATTTAGCGGCCCAAGGAAGTTGGATAAGAGGATTGAGGGATAGTAGGAAAGAGCCACCGATGGCCTGCGCGATATAATAAAATAGGGCGTTTTTTCCAATATGTTGTATTCGTAAATATTTTAAATTTGGATTCCAGGCCAGTATACATAGCCCAATGGAAAGGGTTGATGCGACTCCATAGGGAAGCGTAAGGGGAAATTTAAAAATTTGTAAGTTAGAAATCTTAATACTTGGGTCGATAAACGAAAGGGCTGCGAAGCAGCTTAGCGATAGGCCAATAATAATCGCTCCAATCTTTCGCATTTTATCTATAGGGAATCTTTGTGCGTGGAATAAGTATCCACACATATAGATTGTTAAGTAGAATAAAACAAAATTGGCATTGGCGCCTAAAACTTGCATAGTTGAGATGGATGTAGTGTTGGTGAATGTGGCGATATAGTAAAGCGCACACAGGGCAAAAAGGGTATATGTAACCACTCTTGATAGGCGGAGAAGTATAGCTGCAAATATAGAAACGACGCAATATGTGGGTACGAACCAGAATGACCCCTTCATGAGAGGGATTTTTTCGTAGTCGGGATAGTTTAACGTTAGTGCGTTTGAGAGATTGCCGACATCAAGTTTGAAAGTAAATAAGCTGTATAATAATGCAGTTGTTGAAAAAGATAAGATGAATCTCAGTATGGCAGATATTACTAGATCTCCCTTTGTCAGGGATCTTGTGCATCCAGCGATAAAGAAGAACAGAGGAACATCAATGAGTAATGCAATACCTTGTAGTATTTTTGGAGTGTACCCCTCTCCGCTCCAAAAGACAGTGTGGATAAAAATTATTGAGATCGAGCAGATGCCTCTTGCTATATCTAGGTACGAGTCTCGTTCCGTAATTTCGTTTTTATTCAGAATATCTTCTTTCATGATACTGTTACATTGCTATTGCAATTGTGAATGCAATAAAGGCTAAACAAATCCACGAAATTTTATCCTTAATTGCGAATACAACGGGATCATCATGGACTTCGTCCCGACAAGTTAAAAGCCAGAGTCTACCGAGCCAGTATAGAAGTACTGGAGTCAGTAGCCAAAGTCTGTCTTGATTTGTGTAAAGTTGTCCCACATCTGGGCTACGTAAATACAAAAGAAAGACGAGTATAGAAAGTAGGCCAGTGCCTATCCCCAAATTAAGCACAGCCGTTTGATCGATGTTGCGGTATCCTCGGCCATCAATGCTGGGTTTGTTTTTACTTCTAATTAGCTCGGTGAATCTCTTAACGCATGCTAGGCTAAAAAAGAATAGCGTCGAGAACGACAAAAGCCAGTGGGAAAGTAAAATACCTGTTGCGGCGGCTCCGGCAAATAGGCGTACGGTATACATTCCAGATAGTAAAATAATGTCCAGAATGACTTCTTTTTTTAGATAAAATGAGTATAGAAAATTTAGACACCAATAGGCAAAGATGACACCTAGAAAAGATATGCCGACGTGTAATGCAAAGATGAGCGATAGAATAGATGCTCCACCAAGGGTGAGTAGGGCATCTTTTATGCTAATTGAGCCTGAAGCTAGTGGACGATTCTTCTTGGAGTGATGGTTCCGGTCAGCATCAATGTCAATAAGATCATTAAGTATATAAACGGCTGATGCCGCAAATCCAAAAGAGAAAAAGCCAATTGTGACATTTAGAAATGAAGTGAGATTAAGTTGATGTGCAGCAAATAACGGAAGAAAGAGAAGTGTATTTTTTGCCCATTGGTGAACTCTCATTTGCTGGAGAA
Organism: Bdellovibrio bacteriovorus; assembly: GCF_025558485.1. Classification (GTDB taxonomy): domain Bacteria; phylum Bdellovibrionota; class Bdellovibrionia; order Bdellovibrionales; family Bdellovibrionaceae; genus Bdellovibrio; species Bdellovibrio bacteriovorus_G. Next base: position 2,431,605 of record NZ_CP102930.1, on the reverse strand, counting down.
GAAGCTTGGACTTTGGCAGCTTGTCTGATATTTCTTTTATGAGTATGGATTGATCTCGAAGTTTCTTAATGACCTTTGGAGTTGCATTGACTGTGATCGCTGATCCACAGTTACTCCAGATTTCTAGGTCAGATTTAGAGTCTCCAACGTATTTAAAATGGCCAGTTCCTATTGTGTCTTTTACGTGATGATACTTTGATAGGCCTTTTAAATTGAAATCTTTGGACCCGATGGCATGGTCAAATATCCCTAGGTGGTTTGCAACACGTTGGACCCATACCTGTGGCGAAGCGCTTGCCAGAACTATAGTGTGGTGCTGTCTTTTTTGTTCGTCTATGTAAGCCAGTACTTCTTTTCTATAAGGTAGATTCTCAACGGTCGGATGAATGACTGCTGCCATGTTGTTTTTCAACCCTAGTCGGCCTCCCGTGAAGAGCCACAAAAGCATCCTGAAGATATTAAAAGGGTTCTTTTTTAAGAAAGAAAATGCCTGTTCATAGAGCAAGTCTGTTTTTATTAGAGACTCGTCCAAATCAACAACTAAGTAATTCATAAATAACTCATAGTTCTGTTAAAGGTGAGAGATTACTGAGTCTTTTTTTGAAAGACAATCATCCTTTTGCTTTATTGGCGAAGAAGAACTGGCGCATCAAGGCGGTAGTGGTTGGATTTTATAGCTACCTTACTTATACAGATGTATCTTTTCTTGCCCTTGAGGTGTGACTCTTTTTTGAAGAGAGATTTGGGCATTATTTTGTAGGTATCTTCACGAGGAGGCTAAGTTTTGAAGCGCTTGGTCATCTGTGATGCTTTATAGAGTTAGAGATGAATGATACGGTCTTTCTATGAAAATCCTAGTTACCGGCGGCGCCGGATACATCGGTTCACACACAGCGCAGGCTCTTTTAAAAGCCGGGCACCAAGTTATTATCCTGGACAACATAACCACAGGTTTCCGCGAAGCGATTCCGGCTGGTGTTGAGTTTGTTCAAGGAGATGTCCGCAATAGTTCTGCCTTGGGCGAGGTCATCAAAAAATACTCCATCGAAGCCGTTGTTCATTTTGCGGCCAAGCTGATCGTCCCAGAATCCATCGAAAAGCCGATGGAATACTACGAAAATAACACCATGGGCGTTCTTTCTCTTTTGCAGGCTTGTGCAGTAAATAACGTCAAAAAGATCGTGTTTTCTTCAACAGCAGCGGTCTATGGCGATGCGACTGCAGACGGTCTTATCACCGAAAAATCCCCAACAGCGCCACTGAATCCCTACGGCTCCTCGAAACTAATGAGCGAACAAATCCTCCGCGACTGCGAAGCTCCACACGGTATCCGCTCCGTCTGCCTGCGTTACTTCAACGTCGCCGGCGCCGCAGAAAACGGTCACAACGGCCAAAGAACTAAAAATGCCACGCATTTGATTAAGGTTGCCAGTGAAGCTGCCTGCGGCAAGCGAGCTTCCGTGGGCATCTTCGGCACCGACTATCCTACTCCGGACGGTACTGGTGTTCGCGACTACATCCACGTCGAAGACCTTGCGGATCTGCATGTGCTGGCGTTGCAATACCTGAATGAAGGCGGTAAGTCCGAAGTCTTTAACTGTGGTTATGGCCATGGATTCTCAGTCAGAGAAGTGATCGACACCGTCAAAAAAGTCAGCGGTGTTGACTTCAAAGTCCAGGAACAACCCCGAAGAGCAGGGGATGCAGCCACCTTGGTGGCTGATTCTTCAAAAGTGCGCAAAGCCTTTAACTGGACCCCAAAGCGCGACAATCTTGAGCTGATCTGCAAAACCGCTTACGAGTGGGAGAAAAGATAAGGTGTGGCCTGCTTTGTCTCTACGTTACCCTCGATCATTCATCGAAGAAAGACCCCAACCCAATACCTGCAAGGCCTAGAATTGCCACGCCTGCGACAACAGGAAGGCCGACAGCTGTGCCAAGTGCTGCAACCCCAATGTTTTTCCTATAAAGGCGCCCGTAGCGGCTCCGCTAACGCCACCAATGATCTTTCCTGTATTTGATTTTTTATTTTTTGGTTTCTTTTTTGCCATGCTCAGTTCCTCCGGCAAATCTCAATTTCGTTCATTTCTGATTGTCTATTTGGGAGCGTCAAAATCTGTATTGATCCAGTAGCCACGCCAAGCAATGAATTTTCCACTTTCTGGATCAATATCATCTGTTTCGACTTTATGACAAAGCCAGTGCTTTTCCTCTCTTTCAGCTATTGTGATCATAAATAGTAGGCCGCAAAGTAGTAAAAAATTTTTTCCGTCGCCAACTGCATTTTCGACTGCCTCCTCAACGTAAACGATATCCTTGTGCGGGCTTGCACTTTTCCGTCCCATCATTTTTGCAAGCCGAACCCATATTAACTGACTATTGGTAGAGGGTTGTTGCGAATCCAGAAAAGAGTTTATTTTTCGAAATACGGCTGTCACGGTACTGGGGTGCGCCTTTTGGATAAAGGCCTGATAGTGTTTCATATTCTTTAGATCTTCGGGGACTACGAGGTGGCACCCATTTGTAATATCAAACAGCATGCGTAAACTCCCTTTTTAAAAGACGTTATGCTTATCGGTTTATTGCAAATAAACTTTAGTTTGATTTAGCATTTTAAATATTGATTTACATAAAATTTACACATAAAAACCCATTAAAGGTTCGTAGGTAAATAGAAAAAGGATGATATAGTAACTTAGGTTAATATATTGCCCATTTGGGGGTATTAATGTATTATGATTTTCAGGTCTTAGTATGAGCAAGAGCGGGCTATTAGAAGTTGTTGATTCAATCGGAGGCCTAAAGGTTGAGATCTGGGGCGAGGATTTAGAACATGCGATTTTGGGGCATCCAGAGGTAACTATACAGCGAGTAAAGGAAACTTTAAGTGCTCCCTCGAGAGTTGTTCAGAGCAAGAGCTCCAATAATGCCTGTCTTTTTTATTCTATTGAGATCAAGGGCAACGATGTTGAAAATATTTTCTTTTGCGTCGTAGTTGCAGTTAAGGACTCAGGGGTGGGTAAAATTATAACTGCATATGAGACGGACTTTATGAAAACAGGAAAAGAGCTGTTTTCAAAGGAGGTAAAAAATGAATCTTAAATACCTAGCTGAGAATGATCTTATGTATATGTACTTTGAGATGAATGTTCCTAATACACAAACTCGTACTGAGCATCCCGAGGTTTTTAAATTTGTCGCGAAGGCGGATAAGAGCACAGTTGTTGGTTATGAAATCGAAAATGCGGCTAGCAATCTTAAGTATATTTTGACCAGCCTGAATCTAAACAGCAAACAAAAGCTGGCAATTTGTTTATACTTTATTCGCGAGCGCGAAGGAAAAACACAGAAGGATTTTTCATCAGCTCTGGGCATTTCTGAAAGCACATACAAAAGCTTGGAAAGGGCCGACCATAATATTAGCTTTGATACACTTGATGGAATTTTCGGCAAGTTTGCTCACGAGCCAATCATGGAAACAGTTTTTCATCATGCGGGTTAAGCCACTTCGGGTGTAGATGATTATTTAGAGTTTTGCGCAAAAGAGGGAAAGACTCCTGAAATTATTTTATCCGGAACTTTGAATTTAAGAATGGGGCCGGAAAAGCACCGCATGGTCAAAGTATTCGCAGAGCAAGAGAAGCGTAGGCAGGTTGCCCCCAATCAACTTTCCTCCCAAAGTCCTGCCTTTCGCCTCAAAAAGTTGTCTCTAGGCAACTTTTAATGGACTTCACCGCCAAAATCTCTAAAATGTTTATTGTAGGCAACTTTTTGGAGGTCAGGTGGAATATACACGTATTACAAGTGCATCTCAGCTCGCAGAAGAAGTTCGAAAGGTTCGAAAGGACCAGGGAATTTCAAGTGAAAAGCTAGGGCAATACGCGGACCTTTCCCGTTATGCTGTTTTGAATTTCGAGAATCAAAAATCAGATATCAAGCTTTCTACACTTCTTAAAATACTGAAGCTGTGCAATATCGAGATCTACATCAAGGTAAAAAGAAAATGAAGAAGCCCTTGAATGTCTTTTATAAAAAGCTGCCTGTCGGAGTTCTGGAAAAAAAAGAAGATGATACTTTAGGATTTACATATTCTGCGGCCTGGTTGGGGAGTAAAGAAAGATTTGCGCTGTCTCCAGCACTGCCTTTGCAAGAAGAGCAATTCAATAACCGCATTACAAAGTCGTATTTTGATAACCTTCTTCCTGAAGGGGAGACACTCAAAATATTTGAACAGATTCTCAAAAAAAGCTTCGAAGATCCGTACCAGATTTTGGAAAGTTATGGCCTTGATTGTGCCGGCGCTCTTGAGATAACTCCGTTACAGGGCCCTCCAGATCATACAGCAGGCGGCGATCTGGAAAAGATATCTTTTGATGAAATTGATCAAGTCATCGCAAACAAAGACAGTTTGTATGTGCATAGCCTTGTTAAGCACAAAGGAAGATTTTCATTGGCAGGGGCTCAAGATAAGATTCCTGTCATCGTACAAGATGACGAGGTATTTCTTTCTATTGATGCCAGACCGACGACCCATATTTTGAAGCCCCCCGCAAGAATATCTGGCGTTTTAAACTCGGTACAAAATGAATACCTTTGTATGCGCTTGGCACAACTGTGTAAGTTAGAGGTTCCAACTGTTAAGTTGGTTGGCAAAGAACACCTGCTATTTTTAGTCGAACGCTATGACCGAGCCATAGTGAACGGACGGGTGGAAAGATTGCACCAGTATGATATGTGTCAGGCCCAAGGTTATCCGTCGGCAGAAAAGTACGAGGAAGACGGCGGTCCTGGCTTTGCTCAAAACTATAAGACAATCGAAAAGGTTTCCGACAACAAAATCAATGATCTGGAGGCGGCTCTAAGTTGGTTGGCCTTTAATCTTTTAATTGGAAATAACGATTCTCATTCTAAGAACCTGTCATTTTTGTATGTCGATGGCGAAACTCGTCTGGCTCCGATGTATGATCTTCTTAGTACAAGTATTTATAAAAACATGTCGTCTGATTTTGCCTTTTCAATTGGTGGGCAGCGTAATCCTTCCAAAATGAAGAAAAAGAATTTCGAAATGCTGGCAGAAGATCTTGGATTCGAAAAAAGGAAGGATATCTTCCTGAAAGTGATGGCTTCTATGGCATCGTTAGTGCAGCAGCAGGTCGAAGTTTTATGGGCCGAGATTTCTGGCGATGACAGATTTAAGTATATTCAGAAAGATCTGCGGGCTGAAATTCACAGTCGCGTGAATCTTTATAAAACGCTTTAGTGTGGCAAAGATCTTTATTAGATCTTGAGCTGATCTGCAAAACCGCTTACGAGTGGGAACGAAGATTATATAAATCAGGCCATTGAAGAAAAAATCGCAAGAGAAGCGTAAGTTAACAAAGGGCCTCGCGCAGGCCCTTGTACTCTGATCTATTAGGGATGTGTCGTTGTCTCTCTTGAGATCTCAGCACGCTCCTCAAGCCCCAACAAATACCCAACAACATCCCGCGCACTATAGGACTTTTTCCCATCCTTCAACATACGCGTCACATTGTTCAAGTCATCTCCCGCCGTCAGCAAGGAAATCTCTTCCTGACCACCAGCTTGGATTTGCCCCATGCCCACATCCGCCATCAGGGCATTGCACAGACATTTGCGACCGACCGTATCTTCAGCCAAGCCACCTTTTTTAACGTAATCATTCACAGGTTCTGCCGGACAACGCTGGCCAATGCCGCCGTCTTCTTTCTGATAAGCGTGGCGCAGGTACCCCAGGTCACAAATGCGTTTGCGGCTGGCATAGATGGTCTCTTCAGAAATCGTCCCGGGAATGCGCGCAGCTTTGAACGGAAAACCTGTCGGCGATGAACGAGGATCAGTAAAGATCCAGCCGCCTTCAGGTGCATTTTCAGTCATAATTGTGTGCAGGGCTTTTTCTTTAAGCTCCTGTTTTACGCCAGACTCATTTGAAAACGCAAACAAGGTTCCGACCTGAACTCCATGAGCCCCCATCGCACGAACTTCCTGCAACTTTTCCGGAGTCGCATAGTAACCCGCCATCCAGAACGGAAGCTCTAAAGCCGCCATTTCCTTCAGGCAAACTTCATCGCGCTCGCCATAGATCGGCTCGCCCTTGTCGTTTAGTTTCATCGGACCACGTGGGGGAGCATTGTGCCCGCCAGCCAAAGGACCTTCGACAATAAAACCATCCACGCGGCCCGTGGATTTTTTCTTCAAGTTTGCAGCCAAAATCGCGGAAGAAACAATAGGGAAGAAGAACGGACGTTTCAGTGGAGCCAACGCCGTATCCTCCATGACTTCCTGAGGATCAAAAGACGTCACCACTTCTTCCGCAGCACCGGCTACAGGAACTTTTAGAGTGGCTTTTTGATTTTCACTTAGCAGATCCAGAGCTCCTGGAATTTCACGCGGAATTCCGGCACCCATGATGACGTAATCCACTCCCGCCAGCAGGCCGCCATAAAGGCACGCCAAGTTTGGCAGAACGACTTTTTCCAGAAGATTCAGGCCGACAACACCATTGTGACCTTCACGAGCCAACCAAACCTCAACGAAGCAGGCCGCGACAGTCAGTTGCAACAACGCTTTCGGGGATTCGATAGAAAACATCGGAGGACGTTTGTAAGGCTGCTGAGGCGCTTTTCCGCCTTCAACATAGTAAGTATCCAGGATTTTTTGTGCAATCGCCTGGGACGGGAAGGCCTTTAAGGCGCGACGGCAACTGCCATCAAGATCGCCATCTTGCAGACGGCGAACCAGCACAGAGTTGATCGCAGTTCCGGAAACAACACCCAATTGGCCTGTTTGAGAAACTGTTTTTGCCAAACGCCAGTCAGAAACCGCGATCCCCATGCCACCTTGAATAACTATCGGATGATTGTATTGCATCCGAGCAATCTATTGGCCCCCGAATCAAGTCGCAAATAAAAAGAACCTGTTTATGGAATTTTCTGCCGCTCTGGGTTAATGGGTGTTCCGTTAGAATCTAATTCGAACCCCAATGCCTGCGTCCAAATCAACATCTGTGTCGGGCGCAAGATCCAAAGCCAGTGACAGCTCACCAAAGAACTCCAGATTGGGATTGTTGATATTGTAAACCAACCCCAACGGGGCGCGTGGGCCAATCGCGATATCGCCATCGTGCTTTCCGCTGTTGATGGAAATCAAACGTACACCCAGGCCGTAGTACATTTCAATCGGACCGCTGCGCTCGACCGAAAATACGCGTGCCCGGTCCCACAGATAAGTTCCATGCACATGCAGTCCGGAATGATGCCCGGTGGAATAGGCTAAGGCACCTTCCAGCGAGTGTTGCCCGTCAAGGCTTGTTCGTCCTGAAAAGCCCGTCGGGTCGCCCAGCACCACACCTAGTGCGCTGTCGGCAAAAGCGTTGTTGGTCATCATCAGTGATAGAGCAAGCATCGATGCTGTCATGTACTTCTTCATGAAGTCCTCCGCTGGGGTCTATTATCCCGAAGTCAGAAAAGAACTCCAATGAAAACACCGAAATGTTTCAAGGTGAGGAGAACTGTAAAAAACTTCAACAAAATGCGCTATTTTTCTAAGAGGCCTTTGCGCAGATATTCGATCATCAGTGATTGATATTTCTTTCCATCAGCCTTCGCTTTTAGCTTCAGGCTTCTCAGGATATTTTCGGGAACTCTTAGGCTGATTGCCACAGTGGGCTCGTCAATTTGTGAAGACATGACTCGCATATCTTCAAGAAATCTGAGGGCAGATTCAGGGGAGATTTGCTCTGATTTATTTTTCTTTGCCGAGACCTTACTTTTTTTCACGCAGTTTTGCCTTTATGTTTTCGATATCAACGAGATCCTGAGGGCGCCCTGATTCGGTTTTCATATGAAGGAGTTCAGTATTGTATATACAATGGCAATATTAAAGCGAAAACCGTCCCAAGGCGGGACTTTGGGCCGCTAAATTCTTTTCAGAACCACCAACTCTTTATACCCCGTATGCCCATCGTTTTCCCGCTGGAATGTCAGTTGCGGATTTTCCAGCAGCATGATTTCCGCAGTGGTGTAAATCTCAGACCCGTCCATCAGGTGGCCGCCAACGACTTTGCCTTCAAAGTCACTGACAGAGATATGCAGATGGGCACCGGTGCTGTTAACGGTTCCGCTTAAAGACACAATTTCAAAAGGCCCCTGAAATTCCACGACATCTTTGCCATTGGACAGACGAAGGTGGGCTTTGTTCAGGCTTCCGACGCAACTGACCACACAGGCCGCATGTAAGTGATGCAACTGACAATAATAGATAAGCTCTTTTTTAAGGTCTTGCCCGGGTCTCAAACGGAAACAATAGCTGGTTACAGAGCTGGAAAAAGGTTCAGTTGCCATATAAGCCCCCCGTATTAACGAAATGAAAACAAACTTTTATAAACTTCAACTTTGTCAGCCCGACCGATGGGAGTATCATTAAAAGATAGGTCGTAATCTCTCCACTCAAGACAGGCAACATATGAAAATATATTCTGATATCACAAAAACCGTTGGTCAAACCCCCTTGATTGAAATGCAAAGAATCGGGAAGGGTTTGCCCGGGAAGCTCTTGTTGAAACTCGAATTTTTTAATCCCCTGGGCTCTGTGAAAGACCGTATTGGTCTTGCCATGATCGAGGATGCTGAGCGCAGTGGAAAACTAAAACCCGGAATGACTATTATCGAACCCACCAGTGGTAACACGGGTATCGCGCTGGCTTTTGTGGCGGCAGCAAAAGGTTACCAGATCACTTTGATCATGCCTGAAACCATGTCGCAAGAGCGTCGCACGTTGTTGCTTTTACTGGGGGCAAAAATCATTCTGACCCCGGGGCCTCTGGGTATGAAGGGGGCCATCGCAAAGGCCATGGAGCTTATTGAAAAAACTCCGAACACATGGACGGCAGGACAGTTTGATAATCCGGCCAATCCGGCCATTCATAAAGAAACCACCGGTATGGAAATCTGGAATGACACCGACGGCAAGGTGGATATGGTCATCAGCGGGGTGGGAACATCCGGCACGATCACTGGGGTTGGATCATTCTTAAAATCCAAAAAAGCCAGCGTGAAAATGATTGCGGTAGAACCTGTGGAAAGCGCCGTGCTTTCCGGTGGCAAGCCCGGTCCTCACAAAATTCAGGGTTTGGGCGCAGGGTTCATTCCCAGTGTCATGGATCGCAGTGTGGTTGATGGGGTGGAGCAAGTGTCCTCTGAAGAATCCATTAAAACCGCCCGCGAAGTGATCAAGGCAGAAGGTATTCCTGTGGGGATTTCCTCCGGGGCCGCCATCGCTGCCGGGCTTCGTCAGGCCGCTAAGGAAGAAAATCGCGGAAAGAATATTGTCGTTATTATTCCAAGTTATAGTGAGCGCTATCTATCGACCTTGCTGGCCGAACAAGAACGCCAAGAGGCTCAAAACTTACAAGTAGCGACAGTGGATGAATCGTATTTAAGCAAGGTGAAGTAAAGAAATGGTGCCCTTTGTAGTTCCGGCGAAAGAAAAAGTTCTGTTAAAGATAGGCGAGGGAGCCACGCTTCCAGCGCCCCCTTCGGAATTGAATATCTTTGTCTGGAACGTCTATAAGGGGCAGCGCGCAGCCTTGTTTGAAAATGACTTTAAGCGACTGGGGCAGAATAAGGATTTTATCTTCCTGCAGGAGGCATTGCTGGATCAGAAAATGCCCCAGATCTGGCGGAATGATTTTTCGGCCTACGAATGGCATCTGGCGCAGAGTTTTCACTACAAGAAGGATCTTTCCAGCACGGGTGTGGCGATCGGTTCAAGGCTGACCCCGACATCGGTGGATTTTATTCGTGCAAAAACCCGGGAACTTTTCTGGCTGACGCCGAAGTTGACTCTATTTAGTGAATACAAATTCGGTGATAAGACTGCTCTTTTCGTTTGCACGCATGTTTTGAATTTTGTGACTCTGAATGCTTTCACAGCATCCTTGTATGAAATCGCCTCGCGCATTTCTCAGTTTGATGGACCTATCGTTCTGGCCGGGGATTTTAATACCTGGAATTTCAAGCGCTATATGATTATGAAAAGCATTTTTCGCGATCTGGGATTGGAACATCTCGATCTTGAAGATGACGGTCGTATTCTTAAGCTGGATCATGTATTCGTTCGGGGCTTTGATGTCCTGAAAGGGCGGGTCCATCACACCATCGTGAGTTCGGCTCCTTGCCTTTAAAAACAATCATGCAACCGGCGATTGAGCTGGCTGAAAACGGGTTCCCTCAACTCGGGATAAATCTTTTCTAGTTCCTGAGCGATGAATCCCAGTTGAGGGCGGCGCCCATGCTCTGGATTCTTCCAGTTATAACTGACGCCTTGAACTTGAAGAATTTTATCCAACTCTGTTGCCGGATCTAAAGAGGCGATATCCCGTTTTAAGCGGACATCCGAAGAATCCGTGATACCAAAGGCGCGCAAAGTGCCGTTGACGTCGAGCTTGTATCCGGGGGTTGTTGTGCCGATACCAATGTTACCATTGAGCGCAAGGTGAATGCGTGGCACCGCATTAGTCCAAATTTGCAGAACTCCATCGGAAACCCATTCAAGTCCAGTGTCATTATCCCCAATGGCCAGTGCAATTGCTGGCGTGGTTGAACCCCAAGCGGAAGTGTCATACACGTACAGTTTGTCTTTTACAAAAGCATTGCCCTCGACGTGCAAGGTCGTATTTGGAGCACTGGTGCCAACGCCCAGCTTTCCGGTGAAGACGTTTGTGGAGTTCACATCGTCCTGATACAGGCCATATTTAGCGGTTCCGGCCACAGCTCCTATATAAACACCATATCCGGTATCGATGGTCCCGCCACCTGTATTGCTGACGGTGAAGCTTGCGGCCTTGGCTGTTGTGATAGCTCCAGTAGAAGTGTTTTGAATGATACCTTGAAGGCCTGTGGCTGCATTAATAGTCGAGACAGATTTATGATGAACATCGTTGACCGAGCCAATAGCAGAGTTGATGTTCCCGGTCTGCGCGGCGGAGTCCTCAATACGGTTCACAGCGCCGTAAAGTCCGCCGGTAAAGTCATAAGAGGAGCCGGGTAAGATAGTATTCCAGCTTGCGTGAAGATTGGTAGCGGTATTGGCTGTAAGCGCGGGGGACAGAGACATGCGACTTAGCACGGCAGGCGGGGATGCCGCTGTGCTGCTGACATGCAAAGGCGAAGATGGGGCCAGCGTTCCGATACCGACATTGCCGACATTATCAATGCGCATGCGCTCGGGGTTGCCACCACCGCTGGTGTTTGTTGAAAAGGTGATTGCGGTATTAGAGTATGTGACAATTTTTAAAGGATTGGTCGAGTTGGATTCGATATAAGTGGAGGATCCTCCGGCAGAAGCTCCCCAGGTTCCTATACTAATGTTGTTCGAACCGGCTTTGGCGCTGAGATAAGCTCCACCTGAAGCATCCGTGTTGTACATAAGAATGTTTTTACTGGCTGAGGCGGTCGTTGTGCGAACTTCCAGTTGTGCAGTTGGAGCATTGGTGCCAATACCGAGGGTTCCAGTACTGGTGAGGGTCATTCTGGTTGTGTTCGCAGTTTCAAAGTTCAAAGGTTGTGCATCATTTGTTCCCAAAATGGCCGGGGTTCCAAAGCTATTTCCACCGTGGGCGAAGAGGCCCGAAGAGGAAAAGTTAGTACAGCCCATGATGCCATTGCCGTCAAAGGTGACCAGTTGGTTCATTCCACAAGTAAAGTCTGTTATAGCAGAACCGGAGCCGTTGCTGGCTAGAAGACGGTTAGCGGTCAAAAGACTTGTTCCTGTTCCACCGTTGCTGACACTCAACGTGCCGGTGACTGCGGCCGATTGTGCAAGATCCATGGCGCCGAATGATGGTGCCCCACCTGCTCCGGGAACTCTTAGAACCTGATGGGCGGTTCCAGCTGCGGTTGAAGCCATGGTGGAGGCGGAGTCAAAGTAAACCAGTCCGCCAGAAGTTCCTGACGTCAAACCTGTACCGCCCTTGCTGACCGGAACCACTGGAAGTTGTGAGGTCGCGACCGCGCCCGAGATATCCGCAAATCCCAGCAAAGCATTGACCCAGTTACCACCATCGTAGCGCAATGTCTGCCCTGCCGTGTAGGCGACAGGAGAAACGGTCTTGCCTTTAATGCGATCCACGCTAATTGTGCTGGATATGCCACTGATATCGCCAGCAAACGTGGAAGCTGTGCTTAGTTTTGCGTTAAAATTATTCCAGTCAGTGAAGCTTAAATATCCGTTTGTTGTGGCATTAGCCTGGGCAATCGTGATGTTCGGTGTTGTTCCTGCCGAAGCTGATAATGGGGATGAAGCCGTTACTGCTGTAACGCCATTTGCACCCGCGCCATCACCGATTTTCACCCAAGCACTGCCTGTATCCCGATAAAGAGAATTGTCATCTGTACCCACATATAATCGGCCATTGACGCCTGCGGATGGACGGGCAGCGATAGTGCCGCTTTGCACGCTGGGCGTATCACCGGTGTTGAGAATAGCATCGGTGATTCCATATCCGGAAAGTGTTGTGGGTTTTCCTGAAGTGATCTTGCCCCAATCCAAAGACGGAATATCCGCGGCAAGCAGAGTTGACCCGGAAAGAACCCGGCCTTGAGCATCGGTTGTGACTTTCACGTGGGTGCCCGCAGTGCCGGTGTTTTTCAAGGTCACAACTCCGGCTTCTGAAATAGTGACATCGCCGCTAAGTGATGTGGGGGTGTACTGAGAGGAGTTGTAAATCAATATCTGTCCCGAGGTCGGTGCGGAAGCAGAAACAGCCGCCCCTTGAATCTTTGTGACAGTGGGAGCAGGATACGTACCGCCCAAATCCCCGGAGGCTGCTCCTGTCGGTGCGCGGGAGTCACTGAAGCGGGCATCATTGCCTGCCGCAACACTACCCGCTGTTGTGCCAACGTTTAATGTGAATGCTGGTGTTGAGGTTCCATTAGTGACAGTCAGATATGGGGTGCTGTTGGAGATGACTTGGGTCACGGTTCCGCCTGAGGCGCCACTGACCGGAGCGCAGTCAAAGGCACTTCCTGTCCAGATCAGAAACTCATTGGCATCACAGGTCGGCAGGCCTGCTTTCAGCAGAAAGTCACTGGCCACTTTCGATCCGAGTTTTTCAGCGGACAGGGCATAGGCAGCATAGGGAACTGAACGAATTTCGTTGGCAGGTGAAATCACTTTCCAGCCAGAGCCATCGTGGAACTGAACTTTCAGCAGACGGCCGTCACCTGTTCCTGCGGGATAGAGCGCGCCGCCATAGCAGTTGTGGTCGATAGAGTTGTTAAAAGCATCCAGCAAGGTGAACAGGGGATCAGAGGGAAATAGTTTCGTGCCAGATCCGATGGGAACATCGAAGATGCCTTTGGAGTTTACCATGTTCACTCCATCACGCTGTTCGCGATAGATCACACAGTTGCCGTTGGGGCTGGTGATTTCAAAAAGAAAACTGGTATTGCCATGCTCCAACGGAGTTCCGTCGGTTTTAAGAATTCGCCCTTGATAAGTAAGATTAGCAGGTGCGGCCTTTCCTGACTGGCTCCAAAAGGCACAGGCGGACAGGATCAAACAGAGCACCCATGACGTTCTTTTGCTCATGCTGTTCTTATCGGCTTTTTTACTGTAAGCTGCATGAAATTTCAGGTTCTTAAGACAACTGTCTCAGTGTGAGACAAGACGGGAATTAAATACTGAGAAACAATCGTTTCAAGGCCTGCTTACGGACCGTCATCAGTTCCGCCCCCAGCGCAGCTCCGAAGAACCACAGCAGTGCACTTTCCCAGGTGACCTCGTGGCTGACAGCGGAAAAAACACCCAAAGAAACAAGCGCCACACTGGCAATGCTTAGCGTGCGGTTTTTCAAAAGCACCAGCCACTCTTCGCGATTTAGAATCATTCGCGCCAGCAGGAAGGTCGCTGCCAGATAGTAGGCTCCACACAGAGAATGACAGAAGGTCTCGCTGATATTCATAAAGGAATGCATCAGATCGTGTCCGGTGTTGAACAGAGTCACACCAAACTGTGAACAGGATGCCAGGGTCAGGGCTGTCCCCACGGCATGGGCGGCGCCTAATTTCGTGGCCACTTTCCATGCAGAAGGCAGTTCTTCCGTTAAAGTGGAATTGATTTTATTTAAAACAAAAGAGGACCCGGCCGGGGAGCTATCTTCCGCAAATGACTGGAAGTCTTTTTTTAGATCTGTCATTTTGATGCTCCTTTCACTTTATGTCCTCGCAGGAATTTCAGACTGCGTGAAACAATCTGGCGAACATTGCTTTCAGATTCCTTCAGCAAGGCCGCGATCTCATCATACTCCATTTCGTCCAGATAGCGGAGTTTCATGACTTCCTGTTCCCGGGGCTTGAGGCCCTTTAAAAGGGCCGCGGCCTCTTGACTGTCATCTATATTAGGAGTCGGGGCGGCGGTTTGTGACAGGGATTCCTCCCATTCGAGGAAATCTTTAATTTCGCGATTTCTATAGTCTTTTAGCTCACTTCGCGTGATGACATAGAGCCAGGCCAGGGCCGAGTGCTTGGGATCATAAAGGTGTTTTTTGCGATAAATCTGCAGGAAGACGATCTGAAGCAGATCCTCGGCGCGTTCCTGCGGCAGACGGCGCTTTAAGGCATAATTCAGCACGCGACCGGAGTGTCTTAAATAGAGGATATCCAGGGCCTTGCGTTCGCCCTCGGAAAGTTTAATTAATAGTTCCTCGTCACTCAGTTCATTCATCTGCCATGAAGGTACGCCGTACCTTTTTGGAGTGCAATGCATTACTAAAAGGTACGGCGTACCTTTCGGGTTTGCTTAATGGTTGAGCAAAGAATCTCTGATGCGGTGCGAATTCATTTAGTACGGGCCCCTCCTAGATTGACTCGGTGTAATGAGTTCAGGTAACTCTAAGCCTTCGTAATTAAAACGAGAAATCATAAACGGAGTGCAACATGTTTAGTGAATCTTTACTGATCTCTCCTGCGATTGCAGGGGTCGTTGGTTTGATCGTTGCTTTGGCTCTGTACCTTCGCGTGAAGGCACAACCAGCGGGCAATGAGACAATGAATCGTATCGCGGCTTACGTGCGCGAAGGTTCTATGGCGTTCCTTGTGCGTGAGTACAAGGTCCTTTTCGTCTACGCAATCGTCGTAGGCTTGGCTCTTTGGTTCGCCTTGGGCGGAATCGCTGCAGGATCTTTCATCCTGGGTGCTTTCCTGTCTTTGCTTGCGGGCTTCTTCGGTATGAAGGCGGCAACTTATGCCAACGTTCGTACCTCTCAAGCCGCAGCTGGCGGTTCTAAAGCGGCGGCTTTGCTGGTTGCTTTGGATGGCGGCGCTGTAATGGGTCTTTCCGTTGCGGGTCTGGGTTTGATCGGTCTTGGTGCATTGTATGTTTGCTTCGGTTGGTCTTTTGATCTGGAAATGGGGTGTGGAAAACCTAAAATGGAAGCCACTTTCAAAGAAAGTGACAGGTGTATCGCTCTATTTGCGCGTATCGGTGGTGGTATCTACACTAAAGCGGCGGACGTGGGTGCCGACATCGCTGGTAAAGTTGTAGAAAACATCCCTGAAGACGACCCTCGTAATCCTGGCGTGATTGCCGACAACGTTGGTGATAACGTCGGTGACGTTGCGGGCATGGGCGCAGACATCTATGAGTCCATGGTTGCTGCGATCGTTTCTGCTATGGCGATTGCTTTGACAATCCCGGCAGAAGGTTTGTCTGCTTTGATGACAGGTGCCGATGCAGAAGCTGTGCGTATTGCCGGTGTTGCTTTGCCAATCTTGTTGTCCACTTTGGGTCTGGTGATCTCTATCATCGTAATCTTTGCAGCGCGCGCGTTTAAAAACGGCAAGCCTGCAACTGTATTGCGTAATGCTTTGATCTTCCCTCCAATTCTTTTGACTGCGGCTGCGTACATCATCCTTCCGATGTTCGGTATCAATCAGGGCGTGACTGTGGCTTTGGCTGCGGGTGCGTTCGGTGGTGCTTTGATCGGTTTGATCACAGAGTACTACACAGCGGCTCGTCCAATCCGTTTGGTTGCTGAGGCAGCTTTGACTGGTGCGGGTACTGGTGTGATCCGTGGTTTGGCAGTGGGTATGGAATCCACAGCGATCCCGATGTTGATCGTTGTTATCGCAGCTTACGTGGCTGATCAGGCTTTGGGTCTGTACGGTATCGCAATGGCGGCAGTGGGTATGTTGGCAGGTACTGCAGTTGTAATGACTGTGGATGCTTACGGTCCAATCGCTGACAACGCGGGTGGTATTTCTGAAATGTCCGGTTTGGGCAAAGAAGTTCGTGCGATCACTGACGAATTGGATGCTGTTGGTAATACAACTGCAGCTATCGGTAAAGGTTTCGCGATCGGTTCTGCGATCCTGACAGTTGTGGCGCTATTCTCTGCGTTCAACATGGAAGTAAACCACGTTCGTGAGAATGCGGGTCTTGCTAAAATGTCCTTGGATCTGACTTCTTCCGGCGTATTGATCGGTATCTTGTTGGGCTCTATCCTGCCATTCCTGGTGGGTGCGACAACAATGACTGCGGTTGGTAAAGCGGCTCAGAAAATCGTTCAAGAGATCGCTCGTCAATTCAAAGAAATCCCAGGTCTTCGTGAAGGTAAAGCGGAACCACAACCAGCTAAGATCGTGGACATTGCCACTCAAGCGGCATTGTTCGAAATGATCCTGCCAGGTATGATCGCGATCCTTGCTCCAGTGGCAGTTGGTTTCTTGTTGGGGCCTCAGGCTTTGGCAGGTCTTCTTGCTGGTGGTTTGGCAGTGGGCGCAACTATGTCCCTGTTCATGGCGAACGCGGGTGGTGCATGGGATAACGCTAAGAAGTTCATCGAAAAAGGCGGCCTTCCAGGTCATCCAAAAGGTTCCGATGCTCACAAAGCAGCGGTTGTTGGTGACACTGTCGGCGACCCGTTCAAAGACACTTCCGGTCCAGGCGTTGCGATCCTTATCAAAGTTATGTCCGTCGTATCTTTGTTGATCGCTCAGCTGATCGCTACTATCGGTGGGTAAGATCGGCCCCGGCCGAGGAGGCTGAAGGCGCCATCAGGCGCCGTAAGCTGGACTCCGGCTCTGCCGAGGAAGCGCAGCTGGACTCCGGCTCTGCCGAGGAAGCGCAGCTGGACTTATCTCTGAATAGAAAACAAACCCCACAGCACACCTGTGGGGTTTTTCTTTTTTGTCCACAGGACTTGGGACTATTCTTGTTTCAAGAGTGTGACAGACGAGCCTTAAGAATTTTATAAACAAAGTATGCACAAAATCACCACTGTACTTTCCGGAAGCTTTTTGGTTTTTGCACTTTCATCCTGCGGGGGCATCGGCACTTATCTGGGCCCGGCAGAAGAGCTTAAAACAATTCCCCACGACATGTTCTATCAGACGACAGGCAACTGCGCTCAAGGCGATTTGGAGTTCATTCGCTTGCAGGCCGCTGGCATCAAGCTTTGGACAGATCCTTCTGCCGTCTTGATGGCGCAGCAGGAACTGTATCTGCATCAGGATTTAAGCTTTGATGTGCGCTATCGCGAGTTTGATATGGAGGGTGTGACGTTTGATAAAAGGTTGCATTCAAAAGTGTCGCTGGATTCCGCGACGGGTGCGATCAGTTTGTCGGGACTGGGTACAGGGCAAATCGTTGAAGAAGACGGCAGAAAATATCTTGAAGTGAATTTCAGACATAATGTGAACTCACCAGAACTGGTGGGAAAAACAGCACGCTTTAGAATTACAAAGTCATTTAGCGGGCTCGACACAGACCGAGCCCAGTATTGCGGTTACTAGGCTTTTGCTGCCAAAACCCAGATTCCAACCAAAATAAATAAACTCCCAGAGACATATTTCATGATTTGGGGGCTTAGCATTGTTCCCAGAAACTTTCCGAAGATGACTCCCAGCGCACCAGCAAGACCCAAGGCCAAGACAACGGCGACCATTACTGTCATAGTGGACTTGGTTTGCGAAGAGGCGGCCAACGCGGCAAATTGGGTCTTGTCTCCCATTTCAGCCAAGAATATCGTGATAAAGGTGCTCGCAAAAATCTTCCAGTCCATGTGGGTCCTTTTCGGTAAGAAATGAAAACCTAGTGATAAGAGCTTAGGTGAGGGATGGCAAGTTTGAAAAGTCGATTTATTTCAGCCATGGATCTTTTGCAGGAGGAGGCCTCTAAAGGGGACCTCACTTTGCGAAGAGTCTTCGTCTTGCTGGGCGAAGAGGGGCATGCCGTTCTGGTGCTTTTCTTGTGTCTGCCGTTTATGCAGCCCATTCCCATCCCTGGACTTTCAACTCCTCTGGGGATTTTAATCTCTCTGGTGGCGATCTTTCTGTTTCGTCAAAGAGCCCCGTGGTTGCCCAAGCGGTTTGAAAATCTCAAGATCTCTGCCGACGTGGTGATCAAAGTGTCCGAAGTGGCGGAAAAGATCTGGACCTATGTTTCCCGGGTGGTGAAAGAACGTCTGACCCTACTTCATGATTTCTGGGCATTTCGTTTTATCAATCTGGTGGTTTTTATTGGCAATGCGGTGTTGTTGTCATTGCCTCTTCCCATACCCTTTTCCAACACGGTTCCGGCAATAGGTATCATTCTGTGTGCTATCGGCCATATGGAAAAAGACGGCGTTTTTATCCTTTTTAGCTACTTGTGGTGTCTGATTGTTGCGAGCTTCTTTGCAACGCTGGCCATGGGGGCGATTCACTTTGTCTGATCTTACTTTGGTCCAGCCTCAACAGAAAGGACCATAGGACCTCAAGCTCTTTGTTTCCGGATTCCTGCTGCTGTTACCATCAAGGTAATGGGGGTACATAATGGGAAAATGGATTGTTGTTACCGTGATGCTTTGTTTTGGAATGATGTCACATGCAGAAGAAGCCACTTCCAATGCCTGTGCAAAAGATCGTGAAACTTTGTGTGGTAATGTCGAACCGGGTGCCGGGCGCATGATGAAATGCATGCGTGATAACAAGGATAAACTTTCTGCTGAGTGCAAAGCGCATCACGCAAAAATGAAATCACACATGAAGGCGGTGAAAGAGGCCTGTCATGATGATGTCGAAAAAGTTTGCGGCGATGTTCAAGGTGGCAAAGGCCGCATCATCAAGTGCATGCATGACAATAAAGATAAACTTTCTGAAAGCTGCAAAGCTGAAATGGCAAGCGGTAGAAAAATGAGAAAGGGTCACTAGATTCACCCATGCGCGAAAGAAGTTTAAGGCTCAGTCTTTTTGATGCCTTCTTATGTTCACTGATGATTGGAGCTGGCGAGACGTACTTGCCAGCTTATTCTTTATCCATCGGCATGGGGGAAATCTTCGCGGGGATTTTATCCACGCTTCCGATTGTCAGTGGTGCGTTCTTACAGCTGATCACGCCGCGCGGGCTTCAGCGCATTCGTTCACATAAAAATTGGGTTGTGGCTTCGGCGACATTGCAGGCGTTAACATTCCTGCCGTTGATATATTTCTCTGCCACGAAGGCGCCGAATTTTTGGATGCTGTTTTTGATTTTATCCCTGTACTGGGGTTCGGGGTTTGCGGCGGGACCGGCCTGGAACTACTGGATGGGGCGACTGGTGCAGGTGGAAGAGGGCAGTCGTTATTTTGCCAAACGTGCACGAGTTTCCCAGATCGGTATTTTATTGGGCTTAATTGGCGGGGGAGTTGCTCTTCACAACAAAGTGGAGCTGGGACCGTTTTCCTCTGTCTTTACCATGCTCTTTGTTTTTGCATTTTCCTGCCGTTTGCTTTCATCTTTCATTTTGTCGTCACAGTATTTTGATCCCAACTGGAATAAAGAGCCCAAGATTGGTTTCCGTGCTTCGTGGAAAGTGTTCTGGGCGAACACCAGTAAACGACAGTTCTTCTTTTATCTTGCCCCTTTTCAGGCCGCCGTCTTTGTATCTTCACCCTTCGTGACGCCTTATATGCTGGCGCAGGTGAAAATGGACTATGGTGCTTACATGACAGCGATCGGGGTTTTATTTGTCGGAAAGATTCTGACGCTGACGTTGATAGACCGCTTCCGCCAGCAGGCTTCGGGATTTAATTTGCTGATTTTTGGGGCCGGGGCGATTGTTCCGCTACCGGCATTGTGGGCCTTTAGTGCAGAACCTTATTTTATTTTCTTCCTGCAACTGATCAGTGGCATGGCGTGGGCCTTTGTGGAAGTGGGCCTGTCTTTGATTTTCTTTAAAGACCTGAAGCAAGAGGAAAAAGTTCCGATTCTGACAGTATATAATCTATTGAATTCGCTGGCGATCATTCTGGGAACATACATCGGTGGTAAAGTGCTGTGGGTGTTCGGGGAAAATGTTACCAGCTATTATGCCGTGTTTGTTCTGGGCAGTGTTGCCCGGGGGTTTGGCTTTTATCCTCTTTATCGTTATGCAAGAACCCAGGTCTGGCAAGGCGGAGAGGCCAAACCCGCTATGGATTCTACGGAAAAAGCTTCTTAAATTCCCGGTGCAGATTCTTATCCTGATAAGTGTCTTCAGAAACCGCCAGATCGTGTTCTGAATAGCCGGAAAAGATTTTCATCACACTGATGTGTTGTTCTTGAATTTCAAAATAGGCGCGCCACGTGCGATAGGCGATCACAAAGCCCTGGCCTTCAGGTTTTACGCGTTTTTTTCGTGAGTTGTCTGGTTCAAACTCCAGTTGATGCAACAGGAAACTGCGTAATTGTTGCAGCCCCTGAAGTTCCAGCCATTGGATTTCTTGTTGGGCTTCCAAAGAAAAATCAATCACGAACTTTTCAGCGTTCTTCAGCCAATCGGGTTCAATGCCGGGGAATGAATCCGCATAAGCCACATAGGGTTTGATATCCAGAATAGGGCTGCCATCCAGAAGGTCTGCGCCTTCAACAAAGATTTTCAGCTTATCAATGTGTTTGATTTTTACACAGCTAATACCCACCGGGTTGGGACGGTAAGGGGATCTGGTGGCAAAGACGCCCAGTTTTTTCTGACTGCCCCGCGGAGGCAGCACCATCGGATTCCAGTGGTCATTGTGATGAAATAAAAACACCACCCAAATACGCTCGCAGCCTTCAAGGCCGGTCAGGGCTTGCTCAAAATTATGGCCACAATTGAGCTCGATATAGCCTGCGGAATGAAATTCATCAGGCTGTCTGCCGGCTTCGTAGGGGTGCACTTGGGGGCTGTGAAAGGTGCCAATGGCAGTAAACTCTATTTTTGACGCCATTGTCTTAACCATTCAAATCCTGCGACAGCCGCAGTGACGCCGACGTTCAAAGAGTTTTTGCGTCCCCGCAAAGGGATGATGCGAACCTCATCAATGACTTTTAAAACCTCTGGATCAAGACCAAAACGCTCGTTACCTAAAACAAAGGCTGTGGGTTCCATATCAAACGCCTCATAAAGATCCGTGGCGCTGGCTGCGGTTTCCAGGGCGACGATGCGATAGCCCTCGTCTTTCAGTTCCTCCAGGCATTCAAGCAGCTTTGGTGCTTCTTCCCATTCCAGATATTCTTGCGTTCCCATGGCGGTTTTTTCTACCTTCCACTGGGTTGGTAACGGCGTGTACCCGCATAGGTATATCTTGCTGGCACCCAGGCATTCCGCCGTGCGGAAGATCGAGCCGACATTGAATGCTGAACGGATATTGTCCAGTACAAATACCAAGGGAAGTTTTTCCTGAGGCGTGGCGTCCTTATCGTTTTCAATAACCAGAAATTCGTCGTCCTGAAGGTTTTTGTGCAGCAACCTTTCAAACGGGATGGAATAACTGACAAAATGTTTCAGAGTCATAGAATCGGTCAGATGTTTTTCCAAAGGGGAAAGGCGAGAAACATCAGGATTTCCCGAAGCCGAAAGGGCCAGGATCTTGGCTTTAAGCTCCTTCAATGCAGAAGCCTCAAAAGAAAAATCCCCCGAGGATTTTTCCAGCTTTAGAAAAAGCTGATGAATTTCTTCGAGGGATTTCTTGTCTTGAGCTGAAAGGCTCATTATTTCACTCTCTGGCCAACCTGTGCGCCGTCATCTGCTGACAGAACAAACAAGTCGCTGCCACCGGTGCCTGCTGCCAGGATCATGCCTTCGGACATGCCAAACTTCATCTTGCGGGGTTTTAGGTTTACGCAAACCAAAACCTTGCGACCCACCATTTGTTCTGGTTTGTAAGCGGCCTTGATGCCGGAAATGATCTGACGAATCTGACCTTCGCCGATATCCACTTTAAGTCTAAGCAGTTTGTCGGCTTCTTTGATTTCTTCAGCCTCAATCACCTGACCAATGCGCAAGTCCACTTTGTCAAAATCAGCAAATTCAATTTCCGCAGGACGAACTTCCACTGTCGCAGCCGCCGGTGCTGCTGCTGCTTTCGGCGTCGCGGTGGACGCGGCCTTTTTTGCGGCCTGAAGTTCTTCATTGATCTTCTTGCCTTCTTCGATCATCGCCTTCACCTTGTCCGCTTCAATACGGGTTGCGAGATGTTCGTAGTCATTGATCGGGCAGTTGGTCAGAACTTTGTTCAGGTCCGACCACTGGTAAGAGGATTCATTCAAAAGCTTTGCCACCTTGTCACTGTAGTAAGGCAGTACAGGTTTTAAATAAATCGCCAGTAAGCGGAACATATTCAAGGTCGTTGTGATGACTTGCTTGGTTCCCGCGGGATCCGTGTCAAGGGTCTTCCACGGCGCTTTTTCATCGAAGTACTTATTGGCATCATCCGCCAGGCCACGAATTTCAGTCAGGGCTTTGGCGAAATCACGGGCCTCATAGTGGGCGGCGATGGCTTCCGCTGTTTTTTGTGCGTGTGCGATCAGCTTCTTGCCTTCAGCATCCGGCTCGCTCATCACGCCATCCATTTTCTTTTTCAGCATTTGACCGCCACGGGAACCCAGGTTTGTGATTTTACCCACAAGCTCGGAATTCACACGTCCGGTGAAGTCCTCCAGATTCAAGTCAATATCATCCACAGAGCTGTTTAACTTTGTGGAATAGTAATAGCGCAGATATTCCGGGTTCAAATGGTTCAGATAAGTTCTGGCAGCGATGAAGGTCCCTTTGGACTTGGACATTTTTTCGCCATTGACCATCAAGTGACCATGAACAAAAACCTGGTTCGGAGAACGGAATTCCGCCGCCTTCAGGAATGCCGGCCAGAAGATCGTGTGGAAGCGGGCAATGTCCTTACCGATGAAATGATAAATCTCACGGCTTGGGTCCTGCCAGATATCCTTCAGTGTTTTTCCTTGAGCTTTGGCCCATTGTTCTGTCGTGGACATGTATCCCATTGGAGCATCCACCCAGACATAGAAGAATTTCTTGTTGTTTGTTCCCGGGATGGCAAAGCCGAAATAAGGCTCGTCACGGGAAATATCCAGATCCTTCAGATCCTCATTGAACCATTCCAGCATTTTCTTGGAAATCTCGCCAGAGCAGTGCTTGGGAATCCACTCTTCAAGATAAGCCTTAAAGTCATTCAGTTTGAAGAAGATACTTTCTGAATCCTTCAATACGGGGGCATTGCCGCACATTGAGCAATGCACTTCCTTCATATCGCTCGGGGAATAAGTCGAGCCGCACACGTCACAGGAATCACCATACTGCTCTTTGGCGCCGCACTTAGGGCACGTTCCTTTAACGAAACGGTCCGGCAGGAACATCTTGTCGTGATTGCAGTAAAGCTGTTGAATCAACTGCGTGCGAGTGTGATTGCCTTCCTGCATTTTTTTGTAGAAGTATTCACAAAGAAGACGATTTTCCTCCGAGTTGGTGGAACCGAAGTGCGCAAACTGCACCTGGAAGTCCGCAAAATCCTGAGTGTGCTCTTTATAGCTTTGTGCGATCAGGGCTTCCGGAGTGATTTTCATCTCGCGGGCCTTAACCATGATGGGAGTTCCGTGGGTGTCATCTGCGCAGATGAACACGCACTCATGGCCTCTCATGTTCTGAAAACGGGCCCAGAAATCGGCCTGAAGATATTCCACAAGGTGACCCAGGTGGATGTATCCGTTTGCGTAGGGAAGAGCACAGGTGATCAGAATCTTACGTTTGTCGGTCATTTATCGAAACTCCACATTTCCGGCTTCAAGGCTATAGACAGCCTTGACAATCTTTACCTCACCAGAGGCCACAGCGTCACGCAGGATTGCAGAGCGTTCTAGCAGATCATTGCCCAGTCCTTCGGCAGCTGTCAGGTCACCGCAAGAGTCAGAACCCAGCAGTACCACCAGATTGGTGCCCAGTGTGCCGACAGAGTATTCCAGACTTTCCTGAACATTTTTGTCCAGAATCAGCTCACCCGTGCGAACGACGTAAATTTCGCCCAGTTTTTGATCGAAAATGATCTCTGGCGATACTCTGGAATCACTGCAAGTGTAGATTGCGGCATGGGGACGCTGCAAAGTGGCAACACGACGGCGGTCCTTGGCGGAAGCACCATCATTGCGGAGTGTGCCGCGAACAAATCTTGTATTACCATTTTTCAACCAGCCCAGGGATTTTTCTGCCGGAACCGGGCCTGCCTCGCGCGGCAATTTACCATGTGTATCCTGGATATGTTGGGCAGCAGCAGCCACGGCCTCTTTAACTTCGGCGGCATGCGCTTGTGCTTCAGCATCATCGCCAACTTGCACCGGAGTCATCTCTTTTGCGCCGCCTGTACTGGTGGCCTGCGCCGGAGCTTCCTTCACATTGCCTTGAGCATCTTTGAGATAAACTTTGGTTTCCTGATTCGGGGTGCGGTCACGGGTGAACGAGGCGCAGGCCGTCAGGTTTAAAAGCAAGAGTGATGTGAAAAGATATTTTTGCATGGAAGCCTCCGTAGATCTTATTGTCAGGACCTCCATTGAGTTAGGTCAAATTAAAAACAAAAAAACTACCTTCGCTTCCGCCAAGTATCTAGAATGGAAAAATCATCGTTGAAGCGAGGGCCTTATGACATTGCCGATTCTTTCCCCTAGTGAAGTTCAAAAACAGCTTTTACAGCGCCAATACGCCGCTCAGGGGACGTATCTTGCGATGTACAGCTCGTGGCTTGGTGGCATTATCAAAGATCCGGGGTTGATGATGGTGCCGGTGGATGATCATCTGGTCCATCGCGGGGACGGGGTTTTTGAAGCGATCAAGGTCGTCGATGGTCAGGTATTCCTGATGCAGGAACACCTGGAGCGGTTGGAGTCCTCGGCCGGTCAGATAGGGCTGCCGCTGCCACATTCCCTGGCGGATATGAGAAATATTATTTTGGAGACCACAAAAGTTTCCGGCGCACGCTTTGCGGTTTTGCGCCTGTATATTTCCCGTGGGCCGGGGTACTTTACGACGAATCCCTATGATTCCATCAGTTCGCAGATGTATTTGATTGTGACCTCTTTCACACCCTTTACAGACGAAAAATATCTGAAGGGTGTTAAAATCGGGCGCAGCCAAATTGCCCCGAAAGATCCGTGGCTGGCCAGAATCAAAACCTGCAATTATCTGCCAAATGTGTTGATGAAAAAAGAAAGTGTCGATCGAAAAATTGATTTCACCATCGGGATTGACGGGCAGGGGTTTGTAACTGAAGGCAGCACAGAAAATATTGTTCTGATTGATCAGGATAAAAATCTGATCCGTCCCAAGTTGCGCCAGATTTTAAAAGGCACCACCATGATGCGAACCTTTGAACTGGCAGAAAGTCTTCTGGGGGAAGGCCTGTTGAAATCCATTCAGGAGCGCGATCTGACAGAACAGGACATTGCATCTGCATCTGAGGTGATGATGATCGGAACCACCTTGGATGTTCTGCCAGTGGTGGAGTATGAAGGGCAAACGATCGGGGTGGGGCAGCAGGGTCCAGTGGCCTTCCGTCTGTTGCAGCTTCTGCGCGAGGATATGAAAAAGGGGCCGAAAACGACCCCTGTGAATTATTAAACTTCCAGTTGAATTTTATCCAGCAGTTCTGGATCGCTCAGGACTGCTTCGCCACCTTTGGCAATCGCGGTCAGCGGACTTTCCGCTACGCGCACTTGCAGGCGGACTTCGTTTTGAATGCGCAGATCAAAATCGCGAATCAAAGCGCCGCCACCAGCCAGCGTGATGCCTCTTTCGATAATATCGGACACCAGTTCCGGAGGAGTGTGCTCCAGAGCTTTGTGAATTGCATTGATGACTTCCTGAATGCAGCCATTCATCGCAAGACCGACGTCTTCTGAACTGACCTCCATAGAGCGATTCATGCCTGTGTCAGCATCGCGACCGGAAATCGTGACGCTGCGGATGTCTTTTTTAGGAACCGCTGTGCCGATGGTGATTTTTAGGTATTCCGCTGTAGTGTCGGAGATATTCAATTTTTTGTATTTCTTGAAGTAATCAATGATCGCATCGTCCAGACGGTGACCACCCACGCGAACAGCTTCGCAATACACAATATCAGCCAAAGCAATCACGGCAACTTCCGTGGTGCCTCCGCCGATATCGATGATCATGTTACCTTCGGCGGATTTTACGTTCAATCCAGATCCGATCGCAGCCGCCATGGGTTCATCAATCAGGAAAACTTCTTTGGCGCCTGCCGCTTTACAGGAATCAATAACGGCTCTTTTTTCCACCTCAGTCACACCATAAGGCAGAGACACGACGACGCGCGGGCGGGAAAAGACATTTTTAACACCGGGTTGGCTTAGGAAATGTTTTAGCATGACTTCAGAAGTTTCAAAGTCCGCAATCACTCCGTCGCGAATGGGTTTTTGCGCGAAGATGTTTCCGGGATTGTTAGCCAGCTTTTCCTTGGCGTCACTGCCCACGGCGATCACACGTTTTTTGCCCGGACTTGTTTGCTGATAGGCAATCAAAGAGGGTTCATTCAGAATGATCCCTTTTCCGCGCGCTGCGATCAATGTGTTGGCCGTTCCCAAATCTACGTAAAGATCGGCAGCGGTACCGGTATCGTCCTTAAAGAACCATGACAACATATTTACTTACCGAATCCTTTGTGGCTTTCAAATGGGAAGCTGATGAACAGGGAAATGTAAGAGTAGGACTTGTTCAGATCCACTCCCAGCTCTGCGCCCAGATTCACTTCGTTCCAGTCAACATAGTGGAACTCTGTCCCGATGGCGATATTGCTGGCGACGATATTTTCCTCTTTGGTGTTCAGGAATGTAAACGGGATTGCCACATAAGGCACCGTCAGGCCGTAGTCCGTGTCCACGCGCTTGGAAACCATCGGAGCCAGTTGTAGTTGCAGCAGATTTTCGTCCTCGTCGCGAGCCAGTCCCGCGCCAAAGCGCAAGCCCATCGCAGGTTGGTTGTCCACGTCGGGAATTGGAATCCACTTCACGCTGGCAAAAGCATTAAAGTCCACAGCTCCGGCACCCATGCTGATGCGTGCGCTGGTGGATTCGTTGATGGAGGTATCCAGAAAGACGTTGAAGTTTGCTCCGCCGCCCTTGTTTGTCAGGATTTGGGGTTCCGCGCCCAGTTGGTACTTGCCCGGAGCCAGAACTTCCCCGGATTCAGCGATGCTTAAGTACGCATGCGCTTGCGAAGATAAAAACAGAGCAAAAACGAAGTATTTAGCAAATTTCATGGATAAAAACCTTTCGATTCAAAAAATCGTAGCGAGTCGCGAATCGTTTGACAAGACTTTGATCCAAAGAGACTCTGATTAGGTGACAAAATTGCCGATTTCTCTCGTGATCATTACTTTGAACGAAGAGGCGCACATTGAGCGCTGCATTCGCTCGGCCCCTTTTGCAGACGATGTTGTGGTGGTGGACAGTTTTTCGACGGATCGCACCGTTGAGATTGCTCAAAAATGCGGCGCCCGCGTGTTTCAGGAAAAATGGAAAGGTTTTGGTCCTCAGAAGGCTTTTGCAGCGGCTCAGGCGAAAAACGGGTGGATTTTGTCTTTGGACGCCGACGAAGCGCTCAGCCCAGAGTTGGCGGAAGAACTTTGTCAGGCATTTGCCTCTTTGGATCGCGAAGCAGGATATTTGTTCCCCCGCAAGTCCTACCATTTGGGGCGATGGATCACTCATGGCGGGTGGTATCCGGATTATCAGCTCCGTTTGTTTAACAAAGCCGAGTCCCAGTGGAATGCGGCTGATGTTCATGAAAAGGTCGAAGTTAAAAGAAAGCTCAAAGTGAAGCACGACTTGCATCACTGGGTGTTCGACAGTCTTAGCGACCAAGTGGTGACCAATGATCGGTATTCCACCTTGGGGGCGAAACAGCTGATGGCGTCGGGAAAGAAGTTTTCCTACTTTAAGTTCTTCACGAAGCCTTTTTCCAAATTCATTGAAACGTATATCGTGAAACGCGGATTTATGGATGGGCTCCCGGGTTTTATTATCGCGGTGGGGGCGTCTTATTCCCTCTTCCTGAAGTTCGCCAAGATGTGGGAGGCCGAACGTGTTCAGAAAAATTCCAACAGTTAAAGTTCTTTCTTATATTTTGATTTTCATGGTCTTTGCTTTGAAAGCCGAGGCTGTGGCGCCAAAGTACCCAGCGGTCAGGGAAGTGCGTGGGGTGGCGTGGTTGACGGGGAAAGATGGCAAGCGCCTGTCTTTGCGAAGACCTGTCGTGTTGCGTGAAAAAGCTCTTCTTGAAACCTCATTGGATGGGGAAGTTAAAGTACAACTTGATGAAAAGCGAGCGATCACGTTGTTGGGTGCAGGCGAGCTGGCCATCCCGGTGATTTCCTGGGAAAGTGGTGAGGCTCCAGTGGTGATTCTGAAGACCGGGCAGTTGCACTGGCAACAAAAGCTGCAGGACAAGGCGGCTTACAACATTGCTTTGCGTTCGGACCTTTTTGAGTTCATTGCTCCGCCGGGTGATTATGTTTTGAGTATTGATCCGTCCAAGGCCGTGGCCGGGGTGAAGATGTTTGAAGGCTCGATGGAGTTTTCGGCCTTAAACGGCGAAGACAGCGCCAAGGTGCAAAGTGGACAGCAGGTTAGTTTTCAGGGTGTTTTGGAAGGCGGCGAGATTACCTACGATATTTTGCTAAAAGGGAAAAAGATCCCGCGCGGTCGATTGACAGCGGTGACCTCGTTGGACCTCAAAGAATTATCCAAAGCCAGCGAGGCAGAAAAGTTACGCCTGAAAAAAGAGAAGCTTGAAAAAGATCGTTTGGCAAAGGCCAAGGCTTTGGCGGCAAAAGAAGGGGCGATTTGCCAGCGCCCTTCCGGGCGTTTTAACGAGTGCTCATGGACTTGTTTAAGCAACCCGAAGAAAGAGAAAAAGGCCTGTTTAGTGGCGGCTTCGGGTGTTTCTTGTGTGCGTCATCGCTGTAATGCCAACGGGGAGTGGGCCGAGGAAACGGTTCTGGATGCCGAAAAAGGTGGCAGCATCTGTAAGGCGCAGGTTGTCGTAGGTCCTTGTGATTATTAGTACTTTTTAAAATCCTTATTACGGGGTCATTTTCTTGCTTGCACTTTGTTCGGCAAGGCCCTATAAAAGATCTTCCTTTGTGGTGGGTATAGCTCAGTTGGTAGAGCATCGGATTGTGATTCCGAGTGTCGCGGGTTCAAGCCCCGTTACTCACCCCAATTTTCTTTCCTAGGAAATTGAATAAGGTCCTCCAAAAATCATAAATAGCTGAAAATTCAAATCAAGTGGTTTCAATCTCCTTCGAGAGATCGCCTCTATCCGTTCTACAGTCGTCCAGACGACTGTAATCTTACAATTTGCCTGAATGCTCAATAAATAAACATAATCAAATTGTCATATAGGAGTCGATTTATGGATCTTTTGTAGGAATCAAGCGGCAACCATGGCTTTTTGCCTTCTCTTGGTCAGGGCAATCAGTTTAAGACCATTATCGAATCCGTGCCCGCGGGAATTCTGATGGTGAACAGTGATGGACTGGTGGTTCTGTGTAACGCTGAACTGGAAAGGATGTTCGGATATTCCCCCGGAGAGATTGACGGGATTTTACTGGAACAACTCGTTCCCGGTCGTTATCGGCAAAATCACCCGGGCTATCGCAAAAGCTTTATGCAGCATCCAAGCAAACGTCAAATGGGCGCCGGACGGGAACTGACAGCACTGTGCAAAGACGGTCGTGAGATTCCGGTGGAGATTGGCTTAAATCATATCGAGATCGACGGCTTTGAAAAATTCTGGCAGGCGGATTCGGGAATCAATCGCCGCAGAATGGGCTTGGGATTGGGGCTTTCCATTGTCAAACACATAGCAGAGCTTCACGGCGGAACGGTGTCCATCGAAAGTCCCGGGGTCGGTCAGGGAACCGTTTTTCATGTGCGTCTTCCGGTGAACAGCGCGGTCTCTAGCGTCTCGTCTGCATTTCCTTCTTCTAAACGACCTTCTGATTTCTACGAAAACATGGCGGCTCGTGATGTCTCACTGGACGGGTTGAGTATCTTTTTATTGGATGATTCCGAAGACACTCTGGCATTGCTAAAACGTCTTTTGGAAAAGCAGAGTGCGGCGGTGACAGAATGTTCTCTTCCGAAAAAAGCACTGGAGATGCTGAAGGTCGGGGATTATGACCTTTTAATTTCCGATATAGGAATGCCCGAAATGGATGGCTACGAGATGCTAAAGAGTCTGCGCAAATGGGAGAAAAAATTCCACCCGGGAAAACATATTCCGGCGATCGCGTTATCCGCCTACAGTGCAGACGAGGATATTCAAAAAGCCAAAGATTCAGGGTTTCACTTATCAGAACGGCGACAAGTACGAGGGCTTTTGGAAAGACAGCAAAATGAACGGCTATGGACTTTTTACGTTTACTCAAGCAAAAGCCACCTATGACGGAGACTGCCCCGGCTCATCATCAGGCTGGTTTTATCGGCAAAGGCGGTCGTGCGCAGAACCTCTTTGGAAGGTGAACAATGGCGGCTGTATTTGTAGGGTGTACCACCTCGGATCAGGCGAATGCTTGTCAGGATGCCTTCGGGGCCACCAGCCGCACCGGATTCAAATGCCAGAATAGTTTTATCTGCGCCCCGATAGCAGACTCCACGGGTCAGATTGCCAGCAGGCCCTTCTTGAAAGACATAGGCGGTCCCCAAAGAGGCTTGAACACTTTGAAGATTGGCAATTCCAATGGCATGCCCCAGAACGGTTTGTGCTCCTAAATTAAGTTCTTTTTTGTTGTTTAAAAAACCAAAAGTGGAATCCTGATTTGCTGGAGTCGTCACGCAGCCCACGGCCGCTAAAGCAGAAATGAAAATCAGAATTTTGTTGAAAAATGCCATCTTACTTTCTCCTTAGATCTTTTATGTTCCTGACGGAGCCGGTGATAGTCCATCAAAAAAGATCGTAAAGGCGGCCTGTTCCAAAATTTTTGAAGACCTTTGCGGGGACATCTTTGCTAAGCGTGAATTATAGCTTTGCAATCCTGAGGGATTTGACGCTGCAAAATCTCTAAAATGTGCCGCTCAGGTCCAATAAAGGCATGATTTTCCTTGATCATGCTTTCGGGGCTCTATAATTCTGCGCTTCTGATTATGACAGAAACTCAGGAGCTTCCATATTTTGCAAAAAAGCTGACCGAGCTTTTTGAGGTCAAAAAGACCAAGAACAGACGCTATTCTTTGCGCGCTTACGCAAAGTTCTTGTCCATGAACCCGGGCACTCTTTCCGCCATTATGAAAGGAAAGAGAATGGTTCCTCTTCAGGATGCCGCCAACGTGATGTTAAAGCTGGAACTGCCACCCTCCGAACAAGAGCAGTTCCTGCTAAGTCTTGGTGTGAACAAACCACCTGCGGAATCGGCCTACAAGCTGGACGCCAGCAAGTACGGGATTCTTTTTGATGAATGGGAATACTTTGTAATTCTCGCAGTGTTTCGTCTGCCTGACTTTAAAAGCACAACGGCCTGGGTTGCACAGAAAACAGGGATCGCGAAAGATCGCGTGGAAACCTGTCTGCAAACTCTCGAAGAGCTCAGTATGATTGAGCGTCCTTCCGGAGCCCCCTGGCAGCGACAGCATCGGAATCTCTACTCGTCCCATGATATTTCCTCCAAGTCCATGCAACGGGCCCATTTAAACACGCTGGACATGGCCCGGGAACGACTGCCGGTGATTCCGGTGCAAGAAAGAGATTATTCATTTGTCACTGTTGCTTTGGATGAAAAGCGGTTTAAAAAGCTAAAAAAGCTGGTGTTGAAATTCCGCGATGACGTTTTTGAACTCGACGAACAATCCAAGGGCGGAGAGCTTTATCGCGTGGCCTTGCAGTGCTTCCCCATTTTGAACAAGAACGAATAGGAGCCCGAGATGTTAACTGTTTTAAGTATCATTCTGTCCTCTTCTTTGACTTTCGCTGGTGGTGACTGGGTGGGGAATGGTGGAAATGTACTTGAATGTGCCTCAGGATCTCAGGTGCAGCTTTTGGATTACTATGAAGGCCAGCAGCAACGGCACATTCCGGTGAATCTGGGGTCCGGTGTCTCCTATCACGAAAAAGTTCTGTTTGTGCTTTCGCGTTTGGAAGTCATCAATCCCAGCCGGGCGGATAAATATAAAAACTGGTTTGCGACGTTCGATGCGGAAACACAGTGGTTCTCTGAAGGAAAGTTTTTGCCGATTCGCGACTCCGGCGCGGTGATTATTCCCACGGACTGCGAGATCCGCCAGATCGCGATTCAGCGCCCTCAGGATTTGATCATGCCGGGGGATAAGCGCTATCTTGTTGATTTGCGCCTTTGGAATCGTCTTTCTGAACAGGACAAGGCCGGTCTGATTCTTCACGAACTGATTTATCGTGAGGGCATTGAAAATGACCAGTCTTCATCTCCGCGGGTGCGCTACTTCAATCAAATTCTCAGCTCGGTGGCAGTTGCCTCCTATTCCAGTCAGCAACTGATGGAGCTGGTTAGGCAGGTGGGCTTTAGCGAAACGGATTACATGGGTGTCCCGGTAAATATAAAACACGCGACTTACCATGACAGTGGTGCTCTTCGGGGAGCTTTAGGAATTGCCGGGGCCTGGAAAAACATTGGTTTCAGAAACAAATGGATTGGTTTTTTTGAAAGTGGCCGACTGGAGCACATTTCTATGGACTCTTTGGTCGGAATTACCGTGGAACTCTTTGGACAGAAATTGGAGCTGAAAGGCGAAAGATCTTTGGCTCCGGTGTCGCGGATTTCATTCTATGAAGACGGATCTGTTGCCGCGATCCCTTTGGTGGGCTCCATGGAAGTCATCCTGCAAGGGCAAAAGGTGCGAGTTGCCAATGTTCATGGTGCTGTATCTTTTTGGCCGAATGGTCAATTGCAGGCGGGAACTCTTTTGGATTCATGGGCGTACAGTGAAAATGGCAGGACTCAATCGGTGAGCGGGGCTGTAGAGCTGGATGTAACAGGTCGTCTGATTCCTAACTCTTATCATTTGTTCTTAAAGACTAATTCGGCTGAACTTGAGCTGTACCGTCTTCAGATGTGATCACATACACGGTGTAAGATCCGTTGTGAACAGGCAGGCTTAGCAGGAACTGACGTTCGCGGTGTGCCAGTTGGTCCGTGTAGAACTCCAGAACCACTTGATGAGTGTAACGATTTACACGCGCAATAGTCGGCTGGGACACGATAGCATTTTCACCATTCATATCCTGCAGGCTCGGAGTAAAGAAATTATTGGAAGGCGACGGAACAGGTTTGCCATTGATGCAGTCAGCATCAACCAAGGAAAGGATAACTCGAGTTGTGTTCGCTTTTTTGATGACCAGGTTTACATTCAGCCACAATACATCATATGCAGTCCCGCGGGCTGCACAGTGAACTTTTGCCACTTCCGGAGCATCCAACTTAACGGATTGAGCCTGGCTCGCGAATGCCGTCATAAAGATAGCAAGAGACAATAGAATACGCATAAATCCTCCTAAATTTTGTAAAGAGGGGATAACCAGAAATTTGATTGGTATAAAGATTAAAAGACCCGGACAGCGTTCTTCTTGTTGCTGATATCCTTCCACTGCAACGAAACCATTAAAAATGGGTCTGGCATAACTTGACTTCCGTGCCGCATCCTTCGGGCCGCGAATATCTCATTTGTTGTCCGGACAGTTTCTTGCTGCTAGTTTTCCGCGCCTATGTCACCAGCATTATTATCCGTTCGTCAGCCCGTATTTATCATGTCCCTGGTTATTCTTATGCTTACTTTGGGAGGCATTTCTTTAAAGAATCTTCCGATTGATTTGTATCCGGATGTCACACTGCCGACCGTGGTGGTGGTAACCTCTTACGCCGGGGCCGGTCCTCAGGAAATCGAAACCGAAATCACCAAGATTCTTGAAGATCAGGTTTCCACCATTTCAGGTGTGCAGAAGGTGTCCTCCCAGAATATGGAAGGCGTCAGTATTCTTAGTATCGAGTTTTCTTTGAAAACCAATCTGAATTTTGCAGAGCAGGAAGTCCGCGCCAAAGTGCAGAATTCCATGCGGGAACTGCCTGACGATGTGGACGAGCCGGTCATTCGTAAAGTAGGCCCTTCTGATGCGCCGATCATGTATATTTCCCTGCAGGCGGATATGGAAGACGGGAAGCTCTACGACCTGGCCAAAGAAACCATTTCACCGCAGTTTGAACAGGTCTATCAGGTTGGTCAGGTAGAAATTCTTGGCGGACGTAAGCGTGAAATTCATGTCAGCCTGAACCGCGATCGTCTGAACGGAACAGATGTCTCTGCCTCCAGTATTGCAGAGGCTTTGCGCAGCGGTGGTCGTAATATCCCTGCCGGCAAGATTGATGTGGGCGAAACCCAGTTTTCATTCCGCACTTTGGGGCAATATCAGTCTGTGGATGAAATCGGCTCCACAGTGCTGCGTTTGGCTGATGTGTATCATCCGATCACCATTGGCACGGTGGCTAAAATTCAGGATACGTTGCAGGATGAAAAGTCGCGCAGCCGTCTTAATGGCAAGAAAGCGATTAATTTTAGTATCTACCGTCAATCCGGGGCGAACTCGGTCAAGGTCGCCGACGATATCGCCAAAAAAGTGGAAAAGATCAATGCAGACTTCAAAACCCAGGGGGTTGAAGCGCAAATGAAGATCGTTCAGGACACCAGTAAAAAGATTCGCGCCAACGTTTACGACGTGTACGAGTCTATTATATTTGGTGTGATTCTGACGGTTATCGTCGTTTATTTCTTCCTGGGCAGTATGAAGTCCACTTTGATTACCGGCTTTGCCCTTCCGAACTCCCTGTTGGGGGCCTGTATCGTGATGGGGATCTTTGGTTTTTCCATCAATATTATGAGCCTTCTGGCAATGAGCTTGGTTGTGGGGCTTTTAGTGGATGACGCCATCGTCGTGCGAGAAAATATCTTCCGTAAATTAGAAATCGGAATGTCTCCGAAAAAAGCCGCTGTCGTGGGAACCAACGAAGTGACCATGGCGGTTGTGGCGACAACTCTGACAATTCTGGCGGTGTTTGGGCCAATTGGAAATTTGCAGGGGATTGTAGGGCAGTTCTTCAAGCAGTTTGGTCTGACCATTTGTTTTGCCATGATCGTGAGTTTGTTTGACGGTCTGTTTGTGGCTCCGGCTTTATCGGCTTATGTGGCAGGCGAACATTCCCATAAGCCACCGACTTCGCGTTTCGGCCGTTGGAACCAGTCGGCGTTGAAGGCCTTTGACCGCTTTCAGACACGTCTTGAACAGTGGTATGTTCGGACCTTGACGTGGGCGTTGGCGCATCCGATGAAAACGATTCTGGGGTCTATCGGTATCTTCATTTTTTCACTCTTTATTGCCACCCGGGTTCCATTTACTTTCCTGCCTGCGCAGGATAACGGTGAATTCTTCGTGCAGTTTGAACTTCCCCCGGGCGCCAGTCTGGATGGGACGGATGAAGTGGCCAAAGAGATCGAAATCCGTACAAAAAAGTTTTCCGAGATCGAGGATATTCTGACCTTCATTGGCTCCGGTAACGGGGAAAGTCACAAGGGCAGTTTGTATATCCGTCTGGTTCCGTCCAAAAAACGCAGCCTGAATACGACCCAGACCAAACAGGCTTTGCGTGAAGCCTATAAAGGTTTGGAGAAATACAACATCATCGTGACCGACAATCCCGGTCAGCAGAACAGCCGTCAGTTCAACTTGAATATCGTCGGGCAAAATATGAATGACCTGATTCAGTATTCGGAAAAAGTTCTGGCGAAATTAAAAACTGAACCGGGTCTGCAACAACCAGACACCAGCTATCGTTCAGGGAAGCCTGAATTCCAAGTGCAGCTTCAGCGTGGCAATGCGCAAGCTTCCGGGGTGTCTTTGACAGGTATCGGGATGGAGCTTCGTACTCTGATCGAAGGTCAGACTCCGGCTATTTATCGAGAAAATGGGGTTAACTATGATGTGCGTGTGCGTTTGCAGGCGGATCAGCGTGATCTGCGCGAACAGTTCCCCTCATTAAAGGTGCCAAATCTCAGTCAGCGCATGGTGCCGTTGGCCAATGTTTCCACTTTGAAAGAGGCTCAGGGGCCGTCAGTGATTTTGCGTGAAAATCGCAATCGCTATATTCAGCTGTCCGCCGATATCACTCCGGGCGGCAAGGGCCTGGGCGGTGTGATGGCAGAAATTACAGCTTTATCCAAGACAGAATTGAAACCGCCTCCGGGTGTTTCTTTCAGTTTTGTTGGGGAGGCTGAACGTTTTGCAGAACTGATGACCAACATTTTGGTGTCATTGGGGCTGGGAGTGATGTTCATCTTTCTGGTTCTTGCCAGTTTGTATGGTTCATTTATCACGCCATTTACGATTATGTCGGTGATCCCGTTGGCGGCATGCGGGGCGTTTATCTCTTTGTTTGTGACTCGTTCCAGTTTCGATCTGTTCTCGATGATCGGTTGCGTGATGCTGATGGGGCTAGCCACAAAGAACTCGATTCTTTTGATCGATTCAACCATTGAACAGCAAAAGCACGGTGTAAAGCCTGTGGATGCCCTTTTGAAAGCCGGTGAAACCCGCTTGCGACCTATTATCATGACTAGCTTGGCCTTGATTGCCGGGATGGTGCCGGCGGCGATTGGTCTGAATGAGGCTTCTAAATCCCGCACAAGTTTAGGGATCGTTGTCATCGGGGGAACCATCAGTTCGACGTTACTGACCCTGTATGTGATTCCGGCGCTGCATCTTTATGTAGATCGTTTCCAAAATTGGTTTATGCGGAAATACCATAAGATTTTCGGTCACGATGAATCTGAGATCTAAAGAAAAAGGGTGCTGTATGCAGCACCCTTTTTTATTTTAGCAGGTCAGTCCATTGCCAGATGATTTGTGGGGATCACAGCTTTGTCCTTCGGGAATATTTTCCACTGGTGCTGGCGCTTTGTTTAAGGCTGTGTTCTGGCAGCTCGTATTCGGAAGAGCATCAATAGCCTTTCTGAGGCTGATTTCGCTTTGATATCCCACCGTATGTGCGATCTCATCTCCAGCAGGGGAAATCAAACTCATGGTTGGGACCGCACGAATATTGAATTTGCTGGCAATGGCCTGATTTTCCGGCAGGCTGACATTCACACGCACAATTTGGAATGAGCTGGAATTGCACTCCTTTTCAACCTGCGGAAGATAAGCTTCCATCTGATGGCAGACAGGGCAGGTCTCCGTATGGAAGAACAGCAGCTTTGCCGCATTCGGAGCCACAGACTCCAGATTTGTCGGTCCGTTGGGGGTGACAAAGGTGATTTGCTCATGCGTTCCGTCTTCGGAAACAAGGGAAGGCAGATTGGACTGAGTCAGGATAACAAAAGCCACCAAAATCAGGCCGTACCCTGTGGCGCGCTCAATTCGGGGCAAGTAAGGGCGCAGTCTGTTCAGGCGGCCCTGAACCAGATCTCCACCGATTGCCAGGGCCAGGAATGGGACAACGATTCCCAAGGCAAAGCTGGTCATCAAAGCCACGCTTTCACCTAAAGAACGATCTTTCGTGGCGACGTAACTTAGAACACCGCCCAGAATAGGTCCTACGCAAGGAGTCCACGCCAGTCCAAAGGTGGCTCCGAAAAGAAATCCATGCAGGGACTTGGGCAGATACTTTTGTACATTAGGCAAATAAGCCGACCGTCCCAGCCATGACAGCAGGCGGGAACCATCGCTATTTTGAAAGGCCATGCCGGACATCTTCAGACCGTACAGGAAGATCACAATCGCCGACACGATCAAAAGAGGACCTTTGGCTTCCCCTAAGAAGTCAGAAACAAATGGAAGGCTTAGTCCCATCAGTGTAAAGGTCGTCATAAAGCCCAGAGCAAACAAACCCGTGGACTGCAATCTGGCAAAGCGCGAAGCATTCCCAGCCATTAAATAGTTCGCGGCAATGATAGGAACCATTGGCAGCACGCAAGGGGAAAAGAACGTTAACAGACCCGCTCCGAAAACACCTATCAGACTTAGTTCCATTGAATCTCCTCTGCTTGTTTTTGAATTTCATAGGCCATTTCGCGCAGGCGAAAGGCCTTGAATCCTTTGCCTCTCAGTTTTTCCACCAGGGGATTGGCCAGCGTGCAATAACGACCGCGACAGAAAACAAAGACTGTCTTACTTTTCGCGATGGGGGCGGAATTCTTTTTTAAATCCGCCGGAGGAATATGAAGAGCCCCGTTAATGGGAGAGCCGTCAGCATCATCCAGTTCGCGAGCATCCACCAGCACGGCTTTGCCGGACTTTACCAGCTTTAAGACCTCTGCCAAGGAAAGCGAAGTGCAAAGCTCGTCCGGGCAAAGAGCTTTCTCGTCCTGTTGAATCTGCGGATTTAGTTGGAAAGCCAGATTCTGCAAGGCCAGCCACATTTCCAGCACTTTTTCATTCGCCAGACTGTAGATGCGGGACACGCCGTTTTTTTCGCACTTAAGCAGGCCCGCGCGCAGCATCTTCTGAAGATGTTGAGAGGTGTTGGCGATGGATTCCCCGGACTTCACGCTTAAGGTTTCCACTGTGCTGGGGCTGTTGGCCAGCGATTGCAGAATGCGCAGGCGAATCGGAGAGGCCATGGACTGAGAAATCAGGCCAAGGTTTTCATAGACACGGGATCGCCTGCCTTTGCATACGGTGATGATAGATGATGTTGATTCGCCGTGGACTCACGAAAACATGATGGTGCTGCAAAGAACAACGCTGCCAGAACAGTTCGATGTTTGGATGCGGATCCCCACCGTGCAAAGATTCAATAAAGACTATCTGACTGTACGCAGTGAGCGCATGAAGAATCATCTTAAAGAGCGAATGTCTTTGACGGATCCCCAGATCCTGAGTTTCCCGCAAGAATACTATTACACTTATGCCCAGTTGGGTGCTTCACGCTTCCCGGTTTTTGGCGAAAAGCAGAAGGCGCGGCGTGGTCGCAGTTCTTATGGGAACCTGCATTTGGATGGACCTGAAGTTTGGCCGAACTACCATTGGGGATCTTACTTTGACAATCATGAGGCCATCCAAGGCCGTATCGTGAGCTGGTGGAAAGAAAAACTGCTCAAGGAACAAAAGGAAAAGAAGCGAAAGGAACAGAACTCGTGATTGAAAGATACACTCGCCCTGAAATGGGTCTTCTGGGGAATCACGTCCCTTGCGTGTGCGGGACAGTGAATCCGGCAAAGTCGCATCCAGTTCCAGCAAAAGACCATTCTGTTTGTCGATGAAATACATCGCTTTAATAAGGCCCAGCAGGATGTGTTGTTGCCGTTTGTGGAAAAGGGCGATTTGGTGCTGGTCGGAGCCACCACAGAAAATCCTTCTTATGAATTAAATCGCGCCCTTTTAAGCCGTTGTCGTGTGGTGATCTTTGAACGTCTGTCTGACGAGGACTTAAATAAAATTATCACACGTGCGGAAGGCCACTATACCAAGTCACTGGATCAAATCCTGACTGCGGCCGCAAGACAGAATCTGATTGAGTACTCTGACGGCGATGCCCGTCGCCTGATTAACAGTCTGGAAATTCTTTATACGTTCACCAAGGACGAGGATCAGGCGGAACTTCTTGATGTGAACGATATGCGTGAACTGCTTCAGCAGAATCCGTTGGGTTACGACAAGAACTCTGAAATGCACTACGATACGATTTCAGCCTTCATTAAGAGTGTTCGTGGCAGTGATCCGGATGCGGCTATGTACTATCTGGCGCGTATGCTGGATGGCGGGGAAGACCCGATCTTTATTGCCCGTCGTTTGATTGTTCTGGCCAGTGAAGATATCGGCAACGCGGACCCACGGGCTATTTCTGTGGCTATTGCCGGCTTACAGGCGGTGGAAGCCATTGGTCTGCCGGAAGGGGCTATTACTCTGTCACAAGTGACAACTTATCTGGCATCCTGCCCGAAATCCAACGCTTCTTATATGGCTTTGCACAAGGCGCGCGAATTGGTTGAAAAGACCCGCACTCTGCCAGTCCCGCTGCATTTGCGTTCTGCCAAGACTGCACTGGCAAAGGATCTGGGATACGGCCGTGATTATAAGTATCCCCATAACTATCCAACCGGATGGGTGGAGCAAAGCTATCTGCCGGATGAGATCGAGGAAAAGCCGTCTCTGTATGAACCCACGGCGCGCGGTTTTGAGAAGAACATCAAAGAATATCTGAACTGGATGAAGCTGAAAAAAGACCTCAAAGAATAGCCTCGTGTTGTTCCGGTCCGGCGTTTGTTCTAAGCTGGCTGTATGGGTGATCTTTCAGAGTTTCGCGACTTAAGCATCATTAGAAAGTGCAAAGACATTATTCCTATCTCCGAAGGTTGGTCGGGTGATTTGAAGTTTCAACTGGTCCTGGATCAGGAAAGCTATTTGCTGAGACTGACTGCAAAAGATCTGGCGACCAAGAAGGAAGAACAGTTTAAGGCCTCATTGCCGCTCCGGGGACTGGGGCTTCCGCTAAGCACTCCATTGGAGTTTGGGATGTGTCAGTATCGCGGTGAAGACTATTGCTATACTTTATTGTCCTGGGTTCCGGGGCAAAGTGCTGCAGACATCCTTCGTGAGATGTCTGCAGACGGGCAATATAAGATGGGGTGTCAGTCGGGGAAGATCTTAAAGGCCATTCACTCCATTCCCATAGCCAGCAAGTATCAGGAGCTGAACTGGGAGCTCTATTTTAATAGAAAATTGAATCGAAATATTCAACTGTCCAGGGAGTGTCCTGTAAAGTGGGCCGGGCAGGATAAGATTATTTCTTATATCGAGAACAATCGCCGGTTGCTTGCGGGGCGGCCGATCGGTTTTCATCACGGCGATTATCATGTCGGTAATATGCTTATTCATAATCAGCAGGAACTGGGGATTATTGATTTTAACAGGCTGGATCACGGTGATCCTTGGGAAGAGTTCAATCGCATCACCTGGTGCGCGCGACTAAGTCCGCATTTTGCGACAGGTAGAGTTAACGGCTATTTTAGTAACGATGTGCCAGAGGATTTTTTCAGGCTGTTGGCGCTGTATATAGCCAGCAATCAACTGTCGTCAGTGCCGTGGGCAATTCAGTTTGGAGCAGAGCAGGTGCAGGTGATGCTTGCCGAAGTCGAGAGCGTGCTAAGTAGCTATGATAATTTCGGCAAGTATATTCCGGATTGGTATTTGCAAGATTGTGATCTTTAGATGGCTCTTTGAGCGCAGACACTTACGCAGGGTTCAGTTCCTTGGGCAACGTAAGAAAAACGTGTGTTGCCCGGAATTTCCACGCGGTCTCCCGGACGCAGAACAAACTGATTACCGGCAACATTGAAAATCATTTCGCCGCTGATGATGACTCGCACTTCCGCGAAGGGTTTGCGATGGTCAGCCACTTTTTTGTGTGGCTCCAGAACTTGTTCGTAGGGCTCCATGCCTTCGGATTCCAGGATCAGATTTACCTGCTGCTTGTTCGGAACAATGGGTGCCTGCCAACGTGTGATGATCATAGTATATGCCTCTTTCGGGCCTCGTTATCTCAAATCGGCACAGGCATTACAAGTCACGGTGCCGACGAATCTCGCCTTGAAACAGTATCACGAAAAAATATCTGAAATGCGACAGGATAAGAGGCCGGATTCTCAACTTTTTTTGTTTTCTCGTTAAGTCCTCGTATGGATTGACGATACCTCTATTGTAGGAAGGACCCTAGTTATAGGGGAGGGTAATTTGAGCAGTTCAAAAACAAAGTCGACACACGCTGAGCTAGATAACATCCTGAATTTTGTCGATTCCTCTAAGGGTCTTAGAGCGAAGATTCACGAGACTGGCAAAGTGCAAATCCGCCAGGACCTCGATGGCAAAGTGTTTTCCTTCAACACTCAGGAAGTCAGTGAGGTTCTTCACCGTGCAGACTCCGAAGGAAAACCATTTATTCAGGTGAATTTTAAGAACGGAACCAAGGTTCTTCTGACTGAAACTCTTGTGGGCTTCAAGCCGCTGGAGACGCTTGGTCTGGATATGTCCCGCATTCCGAAAGTGGTCACAACACCGGATCTTTTAAGTGTGTATGAGGCTATTGAAGAGTCCATGGGCGCCGATAATGGTCTGGATCATGAGGTGGAAATCCTTAAAAAGGTCTATACCGCCATCGTATCCGGTGGGGAAAAGGTTGGATTCGACCTTAGTTTTGAAAGAGCCTGGTTAAATAGACTTCTGGCGTCAAAATTCAAAGCAAGCGCTTAAAATTCTGTATTTTCAATAACTTAATAATGTTTTTTGTCATAACCGAGGCCCCTGCCTCGGTTATTTATTGAGCAACTTCTGGTGGGTTATTAAATTTTCGAAAAAAAGCTATTGACCTTTTTCGGCCCTTACGAGAAAACAGCTCCACTTCGTTTGGGGGCATAGCTCAGCTGGGAGAGCATCTGATTTGCATTCAGAAGGTCGCAGGTTCGATCCCTGTTGCCTCCACCAAATTTCTCCTCTTATAAGAACTCTTTATATGAGTTCCGCTGTAACGAGATTCTTTTCTTCTTTAGGACGTTTGTCTCGATGAAGAAAAAATAAAAAAGATAGTTGACGAGAAACAAGAAATCGATAAGATTGGTTCCTCGCGCTTCGATAGCGAAGTGATTGAATTTAAAAAATTCGCTCTTTGAAAACTGAATAGCTAGATAAAATAGATTTTTGGGCTCTTTGAATGCTGAGTAATTAGCATTCACAATTTCAAAAAATATTCGAACAAACAATAGCGTAAAAGCTAGCTGTTTGCTTCTAAACAGAATTTAAACTGGAGAGTTTGATTCTGGCTCAGAACAAACGCTGGCGGCGTGCCTAATACATGCAAGTCGAACGGGGAAAGCTTTCGGGTGAGTACTAGTGGCGCACGGGTGAGTAACGCGTGGATAATCTGCCTTGGAGTGGGGGATAACTAGTCGAAAGATTAGCTAATACCGCATAAGACCACAGGAGCTGCGGCTCTAGGGGTCAAAGGTTTTTCGTTCCAAGATGAGTCCGCGTAAGATTAGCTAGTTGGTGAGGTAATGGCTCACCAAGGCGACGATCTTTAACTGGTCTGAGAGGATGATCAGTCACACTGGAACTGAGACACGGTCCAGACTCCTACGGGAGGCAGCAGTAGGGAATATTGCACAATGGAGGAAACTCTGATGCAGCGACGCCGCGTGAGTGATGAAGGCCTTCGGGTCGTAAAGCTCTGTCGCAGGGGAATAACACAATGAATGTACCCTGTAAGAAAGGATCGGCTAACTTCGTGCCAGCAGCCGCGGTAAGACGAGGGATCCTAGCGTTGTTCGGAATTATTGGGCGTAAAGCGGATGTAGGTGGCTTTGTAAGTCAGATGTGAAAGCCCAGGGCTCAACCCTGGAAGTGCATTTGATACTGCGAAGCTTGAGTGTCGGAGAGGTTACTAGAATTGTTGGTGTAGT
The DNA here is from genome assembly GCF_025558485.1 of Bdellovibrio bacteriovorus. GTDB lineage: Bacteria > Bdellovibrionota > Bdellovibrionia > Bdellovibrionales > Bdellovibrionaceae > Bdellovibrio > Bdellovibrio bacteriovorus_G. The sequence goes on along the minus strand of NZ_CP102930.1, from coordinate 2,387,841 downwards.
GGTGAAATACGTAGATATCAACAGGAATACCGGAGGCGAAGGCGGGTAACTGGCCGAACACTGACACTGAGATCCGAAAGCGTGGGGATCAAACAGGATTAGATACCCTGGTAGTCCACGCCGTAAACGATGGATACTTGTTGTTGGAGGTATTGACCCCTTCAGTGACGAAGCTAACGCGTTAAGTATCCCGCCTGGGGAGTACGGTCGCAAGATTAAAACTCAAAGAAATTGACGGGGGCCCGCACAAGCGGTGGAGCATGTGGTTTAATTCGATGCAACGCGAAGAACCTTACCTAGGCTTGACATGTACTGGAAGATTGGCGGAAACGTCGTCGCTCGCAAGAGTCGGTACACAGGTGCTGCATGGCTGTCGTCAGCTCGTGTCGTGAGATGTTGGGTTAAGTCCCGCAACGAGCGCAACCCCTGCATTTAGTTGCCAGCATTCAGTTGGGCACTCTAGATGGACTGCCGGTGTTAAACCGGAGGAAGGTGGGGATGACGTCAAGTCCTCATGGCCCTTATGCCTAGGGCTACACACGTGCTACAATGGTAGTCACAGAGCGAAGCTAAGCCGCGAGGTAGAGCAAATCGCTTAAAAGCTATCTAAGTTCAGATTGATCTCTGCAACTCGAGATCATGAAGTTGGAATCGCTAGTAATCGCGGATCAGAATGCCGCGGTGAATACGTTCCCGGGCCTTGTACACACCGCCCGTCACACCATGAAAGTCGGCTGTACCAGAAGTCGCTGCGCTAACCGTAAGGAGGCAGGCGCCCAAGGTATGGTCGATGATTGGGGTGAAGTCGTAACAAGGTAGCCGTAGGGGAACCTGCGGCTGGATCACCTCCTTTCTAAGGATTATCCGGTCAATCTTCACTAAGACTTGTTCTTAGTAAGTCAAAATGACCCAATCTTAGGTCAACTTACTCTTCCCGAGTAAGTGAGTCCCAAAAATCTATCTAGCTGTTTAGTTTTGAAAGAGTGAAGCCTAACGGGCCGGTAGCTCAGTTGGTTAGAGCACACGCTTGATAAGCGTGGGGTCGGAAGTTCGAGTCTTCCCCGGCCCACCAAGTTCTTCCAAGTGGATGAATGGTGAAACGTTAGAGTTTTACATGAACAAGTTTTTGTTCTTTGACAATTGAATAGATTGATTTAGTTGATTTTTAGCGAGGTTAGTTCCATTTTTTTAAGCTACAAAGGGCTTACGGTGGATGCCTTTGGCACTAAGAAGCGATGAAGGACGTGGTAAGCTGCGATAAGCTTCGGGGAGTGGCACACACACTTTGATCCGGAGATTTCCGAATAGGGAAACCTACCATTTATGGTATCACTCACTGAATACATAGGTGTTTGAAGCGAACGAGGGGAAGTGAAACATCTCAGTACCCTCAGGAAGAGAAATCAATTCCGAGATTCCCCCAGTAGTGGCGAGCGAACGGGGAACAGCCTAAACCTTCTTCATTAATTTGAAGGAGGGGTCGTGGGACCGCGATGTGGGACCGGAGAAGTTAGAGTAACAGTCTGGAAAGTCTGGCAAGATAGGGTGATAGCCCCGTACTCGAAAACTTCGAAGGCCCTAGCGGCATCCCGAGTACCACAGGACACGTGAAATCCTGTGGGAATCTGTGAGGACCACCTCATAAGGCTAAATATTCCTTAGTGACCGATAGTGAACAAGTACCGTGAGGGAAAGGTGAAAAGAACCCCGAGAGGGGAGTGAAATAGAACCTGAAACCGTAAGTCTACAAGCAGTTAGAGCCCCTTAAGTGGGCGATAGCGTACCTTTTGCATAATGAGTCAGCGAGTTATGTTTGCATGCGAGGTTAAGCCGTTGCAGGTGGAGCCGTAGCGAAAGCGAGTCTGAATAGGGCGATTTAGTATGCAGGCATAGACCCGAAACCCGGTGATCTAATCATGGACAGGTTGAAGCGAGGGTAACACCTCGTGGAGGACCGAACAAGTTGAGGTTGAAAACTCTTTTGATGATCTGTGATTAGGGGTGAAAGGCCAATCAAACTGGGTGATAGCTGGTTCTCCCCGAAATATATTTAGGTATAGCGTCAGGTAAAAAATATCATGGAGGTAGAGCACTGAATGGGCTAGGGGTCTTTACCGGATTACCAAACCCAAATAAACTCCGAATGCCATAGATATGTTCCCTGGCAGGCAGACTCAGGGTGATAAGGTCATGAGTCGAGAGGGAAAGAGCCCAGACCAACAGCTAAGGTCCCTAAATGCACGCTCAGTGGAGAACGTTGTGGAGTTACTTTGACAACTAGGAGGTTGGCTTAGAAGCAGCAATCCTTTAAAGAAAGCGTAATAGCTCACTAGTCTAGTGACTCTGCGCGGAAGATACAACGGGGCTAAGCGTGTTACCGAAGCTTTGGATTAAGATATTTTATATTTTAGTGGTAGGGGAGCGTTCTAGTGTAGGATGAAGATTGACCGGTAGGACAGTTGGACGAACTAGAAGTGATCATGCTGACATAAGTAGCGTTGAACTCGGGTGAAAAACCCGGGCGCCGAAAACTCAAGGATTCCTGGGTAAAGATAATCTTCCCAGGGTTAGTCGAGCCCTAAGACGAGGCCAAATGGCGTAGTCGATGGCAAAACGGTTAATATTCCGTTACCTAGCAAAATGTGTTTAAGGAATGACGGTGTAGGATATCACAGCCTCTTATTGGATTGAGGTGTAAGCATGTAGGAGGATCAGTAGGCAAATCCGCTGGTCGTAACTCTGAGGTGTGAATGCGAGGGACTTGTCCCGGAAGTGTGAAAAGCCATGCATCCAAGAAAAGTTTCGTAAATTTAGTTTTGTTAGCTCGTACCGTAAACCGACTCAGGTGAGTGGGGTGAATATCCTAAGGCGATGGGGTGAATTTTGGTCAAGGAACTCGGCAACTTAACACCGTAACTTCGGGAAAAGGTGTGCCCGCGAGAGTGTAAGGATTTACTCCCCAAGCTTTTTCGGGTCGCAGAGAAATGGGAGTAGCGACTGTTTATCAAAAACACAGGTATGTGCAAAGTCACAAGACGAAGTATACATACTGACGCCTGCCCGGTGCTGGAAGGTTAAGAGGATTAGTTAGCGCAAGCGAAGCTGAGAATCGAAGCCCCAGTAAACGGCGGCCGTAACTATAACGGTCCTAAGGTAGCGAAATTCCTTGTCGGGTAAGTTCCGACCTGCACGAATGGCGTAACGACTTCTCCGGTGTCTCGACCAAATGCCTCGCGAAATTGAATTCTCGGTGAAAATGCCGAGTACCCGCAGAAAGACGGAAAGACCCCGTGAACCTTTACTGTAGCTTGGCAGTGATTTTAGAGTTGGCATGTGTAGGATAGGTGGGAGACTTTGAAGCAGTGGCGCTAGCCATTGTGGAGTCAACCTTGAAATACCACCCTTGGCACCTTTGAAATCTAACCTGCTGCTCTTTACGAGCAGAGGGACACTGTCTGGTGGGCAGTTTGACTGGGGCGGTCGCCTCCCAAAAAGTAACGGAGGCGCGCGATGGTCCCCTCAGCCTGATTGGAAACCAGGCGTCGAGTGCATTGGCATAAGGGGGCTTGACTGCGAGACCTACAAGTCGAGCAGGTGCGAAAGCAGGCCAAAGTGATCCGGTGGTCCCGCGTGGAAGGGCCATCGCTCAACGGATAAAAGGTACTCCGGGGATAACAGGCTTATTCCATCCAAGAGTCCATATCGACGATGGAGTTTGGCACCTCGATGTCGGCTCATCACATCCTGGGGCTGGAGCAGGTCCCAAGGGTTTAGCTGTTCGCTAATTAAAGTGGTACGCGAGCTGGGTTCAGAACGTCGTGAGACAGTTTGGTCCTTATCTTCTGTGGGCGTATGAGATTTGAGTAGACCTGTCCTTAGTACGAGAGGACCGGGATGGACGAACCTCTGGTGTTTCTGTTGTCGCGCCAGCGGCAATGCAGAGTAGCTATGTTCGGAATTGATAACCGCTGAAAGCATCTAAGCGGGAAGCAAACTACGAGATTAGATCTCACTGGGGCTTCGGCCCCCTAAAGACTCCTTGGAGACTACGAGGTTGATAGGCTGAAGGTGTAAGTGTGGTAACACATTGAGCTGATCAGTACTAATAGGTCGTGAGGCTTTTTTAATTTTTTCTTCTCAAGCCATTGGTTTGACGAAGATTTCGTTTCAAAGACTTCCTTTTATAGGAACGAGAGACTAGCTCTCTGAATAAGTAAGAGAGTGATTATGGGACTAACCATTAATCGCTAAAAATCAGCTAAATCAATCATTCGATTGTAACTAAAATAAGTAACTTCTCCATTTGTGTTGGAAGTAAGTTACAAAGAACAACGGTTAGTGTAAGAAGCTAACCACTTTGACTTAATAAACGCTTTGCTGGTGTTTATAGCAGAGGGGCCACACCTGATCCCATTCCGAACTCAGAAGTTAAGTCCTCTTGCGGCGATGGTATTGCATGGGCGACCATGTGGGAGAGTAGCACGACGCCAGCTCTTTTTTACTCGAACCCGACTTATGAAAGTAAGTCGGGTTTTTTTATGCCTAAAATGCGGGGAAAACCCTCTCCCGACTCTATTTTGTAATCACATGTTTTTTTAGAACGCTCCAGAAAGCATCATAGTCTTCGATAAAAGGCATGTGTCCCAGGCCTTTAAGTTCTTCCAGTTTTGCGTGTGGAATCAGATGGGCAGTTTGTTTCCCTAATGATGGGTAATTTCCCATTTTCTTTTTCATATTCTCTGGCGCCCAGGCTTTACCAATGGCCGTTCTATCGCGTTGGCCGATAATCAGAACAGTTGGCGCTTTTACATTTTTAAATTCATAAACAACCGGCTGCGTGAAAATCATGTCAGAGGTTAAGGCCGAGTTCCAGGCAATCACCGGATAGTCAGGACCTTGAATCCAGCCTGTGGGAATCTCCAACCACTTGTCATAATCACTTTTCCATTTGCCGTCATAATAGCTGTCCAACTGGTACTGTTTGATTTTTTCGGCAGAGCTGCCCAGTTCCGCACGGTAGTTTTCTTCAACAGGACGATAAGACGTCATCGTCTTCCAGTCCTCAAGACCAATCGGATTCACCAGGAAAAGCTGCGTGATGGAACCCGGGAACATCAACGCCATTCGCGTTGCGACCATACCGCCCATCGAATGACCCAGCAGTTTGTATTTGTCGATTTCCAGATATTTTAAAAGATTCTGAGTGTTCTGCCCCAGAGCATGGAAACTGTATTGATAGTAGCTGGGCTTCGTGGATTTTCCGAAACCGATTTGATCCGGGACAATGATACGGAAGCCTTCCGCTTTCAAAGAATTAATGACTTGTTCAAAGTAAGCGCCCGGAAAGTTCTTGCCGTGCAGAAGAACAATAACGCCTTTGGATACTTTCTCGGGCTTGATGTCCATGTAAGCCATCTTCAGCTCTTGCCCTTGGGACTTGAAGTTGTAGTAGCGAACCGGGAATGGATAGCTGTATTGAGACAAAACCGCATCGAAGCCTCTCGTTACAGCGGCTTCTTCTTGTGGCGTGGTGGACTCTGTTTTACTGGGCTGAGAAGCACAAGCTGAAATCAACATCAAAGCGGGTAGAAAAAAGAGGGGCTTTTTCGTCATAAAAAGTTCTCCTTGGTGATTTTGTCTGAAGAGCCACGGTGAAAGACTCTTCCTTGTTATCGCAGTTATCGTACGCACGGGCTGAAAAACTATTTATCTGCTGGTGGCGGAGTATTTACGGCAGGTGGCGCTGTTGTTTCCTTAGCAGCAGGAGTTGGTGTGGTGGTGCCAGATGTCGTGCCATCTTTTTTCACTGGTGCTTCCGGCGTTTTCTCGGTTGTGACTCTGTTAAGATCATTCATTGTATAAGTGCGACCGATTTCAAAGATTTTGTTTCTGGATTTGATATTAAACAAGCTGGCCTGAATGATCACACCGGGATTTTCATCATCGGGAAGATCCACAATTTCAAGCTCCAGATAGTTGGCGCCTTGTTTGACTCGTTGAATGTTCGGGCGCTCCTTACCCAGAAGCGTGCGGGCGAGGGTGGAGTTCATCCGAATTTCCACGGTGGCAATGTCTTTCCACTCCGCAGGCAGTTGTCCTTCGGCTTCCAGAGTTTGGAAGTCATCATTGATCATTTTTGCCAGTTGCTGTGCCGGAGTCAGTTGCACGCAGGTCTCTGAAGATTTTTTTCCGGACTTTTTCGGAAGATCCAGATCGTCCTTCAGAATTGTATAACCAATCGTAAGGGCGGCCAGAATAATGAGAGTTCCAAGAAGCTTTGCAACCATGATGACTGACTCCAATATAGTGTGGGCCACGACAAAAGGGGCTTAAGTAGTGGCGGGACAATACAACTGCCCCATCTATTATGTGAAAGAACGTCGAGTGCGACAAAGCCTTTACCCCGGACGGACGAAAATCGCTCCTTCAGCCTAGGGTCCCTAAAAAACTAACTCCTTGAAATTGCAGCCGAAAAAGTGTCCTTCGGGGGCCCTTGTCTAAGAGATCGACAGATGAGGCCGGGCAAGGGTCTTAAATTGAAACATAAAAATTCCTGTAATTTCAGCAACTTGTAAAAAACACCCGGTCTTGGCACCGAGATTGGAAGTAAAGGGGTGAGAGAGGTGTGTCTATGAAAACACTCACTAAGATGGCTGCCATTTCCTTCTTTGTAGGACTTTACGTGGGATGTTCCCCGGTGAAGTTCTCTTTGGATGACAGCAAATGTAAAGACTCCGGGTGCGTGGTGGAGAACGGCAAGTACTCCTTTAATTACACGCAAACAGCAGGTCGTGGAAAGGTCGATATTCTGATCGTCAACGACAACTCTGCTTCGATGTCTTTTGAGCAGGCACGCCTGGCCCCAAGATTTAGAAACTTTATTGCGGATCTGGATGCACAGAAGATTGATTACCGTATTGCGATGACAACCACAGATGTCAGCGGCTCCCGCGGTGGAAATCTTATCTATTATAAAGAGGGAACTCCTTATATCACTCCGGCTCACACAGATCGTCTGTCTTTGTTCGATAATACAATTCAGCGCCCGGAGACTTTGGCGTGTGAAAAATTTATTGCTAAGTGGATTCGTGACCGTGGCGGGGATGTGAACTCCATCAACTCTGCGGAGTATTCAACGAAGTATTCCCAGAACTGCCCTTCCGGTGACGAGCGTGGCGTTTATGCGGCAAATCTGGTTGTGAAGAACAATCCTTCCAGCTTTATCCGCAACGATGCCCACTTGGCGGTGATCTTCCTTTCTGACGAGGACGTAAGAAGCGGTCTTTATGGTGATAACGGCTATGTTCTGGATCAAATGGATCAGCCGAACTATCTGATTACGAACGTTAAAAACAGTCTGGGTGCTGACAAGTTCAACTCCCTGAGTGTGCACTCTATCGTTGTTAAGGATGCAACCTGCTTGAATCATCAAAACAGTCAGGCGCTGGATGGATACGGCCCGACAACAGGATTGGTTACAGGAAGTATCGGTAATGTTTACCTGACCTTCGCGTCTGCGGGTTGGGGAGCATCTGCGGATATTTGCTCCTCTGATTATACGTCTCAGCTGGGTCAGATTCGTTCCAAGATCACAGATCGCATCAAGGACATCATGCTGAATTGTTCCAATCCAAGTGATTTGATTGTAACGGTTTCCGGAACTCCGGTGGGTTACTATATGGATGGAAAAACTTTGCGCTTCAATCAGTACCTGTCCCCGGGCACGAGTGTGAATCTGTCGTACAAGTGCGATGCTCTTCAATAGCTTGAAATGAATTTTAAAAAACACCAGGGCAAAGCTGCAAAACAGCTTTGCCGTTTTCATTTTGAGGCAATGATATTTCTAAATGAGACGTTCCACTTTATTCGCCAGATTAAAGTTTATTGATAGGCCGTTTTGGCGATCCGGGTCCTTTAGTCCTGTATTACGTTTCCGATATACTAGCTATGGGCATGTTAGACAGATACAAGAAAAAGGGTGGCTTTTATCAACTTTTGCAACTTCTTGAGACCTCTCCGGCGACAAAGCGAGAGCAGTTCCTTGGGTTGATTGGCGGAGAAAGCCCGGCATGGGAGGAGGCGCTTCGTAAGCGCATCCTGACGATCACACGCGTTTATAGCTGGGATGGTCAGTATTTGGTGGAGATCTTCTCGCGGGTGCAGCCTTTGACATTGGCAAATGCCCTGCATGGCAATCCTCAGGAACAGGTGGATAGCCTGTTAAGCTGCCTGCCGCCGATTTCCAAAAGAAAGATCACTGATATGATGGCGGAGTCGGCACCGACCCCGGCGGAAAAATCGACGTGTATTTCCAAAATGCTTTCAGAGGTTCGTGGTTTTGTTTCCCAGGGTATTATCCGTTTGGAAAAGGTGGACCCGGAACTTCATATTCCCGAAAATATCGAAGAGCTTTTAAGTGTGAATGCTTTTTCCACGCCGACATTTGATCTGTCAGAGACCGCGGCCAAATCGGATACGAAACCCAATATTGTGGGGGACTCTGATCCGGCGGCCCAGCAGGAAAATGAATTCCTTAAGCGCAAAGTAAATCAGCTGGCGGCAGAAGTGAATGCCTTGAAGCATGAAAACTCTGTTTTGAAGGACAAGCTTTCGCAGATCAAAAAGATCGCTTAGGGCATTTAAAGTGCCACTTAATTTCCAAATCATGAAAACCGCTCCATCGTGAGCGGTTTTTTTCGTTTCAGGATGGAACGACTTTGGGTGTTCTTTCAGTTTCCGCCGTTGGGCCTGAATTCTTCACGAAAATGTCGAGACTTTAGACAAAATGAGTTTTCTCTAAACCACCCGAAACCCGCCCCCGATAAGCCTTTCGAAGTACGTGAGGTAGAAAAATGGCAACGCAGTTTTGCAGCGTGTTTATCGGTACGATAGCGGTCTTTTCAATGGTTGCGGGTTCTGTCGCTCAGGCGCAAGTTCCGACAACCGATCTTGAAACCCAGTTTTATCAAGAGCTGGCAAAGGAATCCGGTCAGGATGTTCCTGCTGCCAAAGGTATCTTTGAAGAAGTTCCGGATGGCTTAAGCACGAAGGAAATTTCTCCGGCCTGTGACCCGCGCCGTTTTGAAGACAGTGTGGTGGGACGCAAGTTGACGACAGCTCAATATTATAATGTGGCACGAGCTTACTTTAAAAAATGTTCTGGGGAACTGACTCAGAAATCCTGGACGGGAATGCTGGGACTGTTGAAGTTTTCCAAATATCAATATCCATTCCTGTCCCATCCTCAGGTGAAAGAGTTCACTGTGAAATTGTCAGATGGAACCCGGGTGCCGGGGATTCTGGCTTTGAAACAGGACACGCGCCCGCGTCCATTGGTGATTGTGAAGTGTGGTGTCTTCTGTTCCGCCGCACAAACAGCATCCATGAAAAGTTATCTAATGCACCTGTTTGACCAGTCTCCATTCAACGTTCTGTTGTTGGCGAATCAAACGGGCATGGACTACATCTATTTGAACAAGCGTGTGACTTTGGGCGGCTGGTCCGAAGGCTTTGAAGCAATCGAAGTGGGTAAGTGGATGCTGCAAAAATGGGAGCACAAAGACCGCATTTCCAGTCTGCACTTCATGGGCATCAGCCTGGGTGGTAACGCTGCCGTGCTGGGGGCTGCGTACAATGACAAGTATCTGCTGCCAAGTGGGAACAAAGTCTATAATTCTGTGACAGCAATTTGCCCGGTGATCAGTTTACGTCCGACCTTGGATCATCTTTATGGATCGCAAATTGTGGGGCGTGTATTTGCAAAAATGACCAAGGAGCATTTCACCGAAGCTCGTAATTATATTACGGATGTTCCTGATCTGATCACTGCCGGTAAAATTCCATCCAACCGCAAGGATATGCCGGACTATATTGCCACTCTGGCTTCCACATCCCTGCAACGTCGTGGGATCGCCAGCACACCTTCTGCATTCATGAAAAGCAATAACTTCTGGAACTGGAAGGACGAGGTTAAAACACCTTTGATGGTCTGGGCTTCCAAGGACGATATGGTTGTGAACAATGGCATCAATGCGGAGGTGATGGAGCATGATGATCTCTATGAAAAATCATCTCAGGTCGGTGTATTGAATCTTAAATATGGAAATCACTGTGGCTTCTCTTCGGCCTATGGTGCACAGGCTTCTGCGGCCGTACTGCGCACTTTCGTTCTGACTCACAGTCCGGAATTCGTTGACAGCTACGATACCAAACAACAGTTGCCGTGGACCTGGGGCTTTAAAAAATTAAGCTCTCAGTACGAGCACATTGGCCAGAGCTGGCATTTCTTCTCTAACTCCAATCAGGCAAAAGTGGTCTTCCGCATGTTCAACTGGAATGGTGGCAACGAGTGTGCGGATAAAGGACCGTGGTCCGGAAGCGCTTCTTGTGTCAGTACACGTGAATATTGGATTCCGGTGACAGAGTTGAAACAGCTGGGGGCACGTGTGCCACGCACCGATGCGGAAGCGCAGGCTTTGACCCGTGAATTTAACACGAAAGTGGAATTCCGTATCAAGGGTCATCCTTTGAATGGTACATACAGTAATGACTTCTATATGACATGGAGAAGTCATTTCGAATAATGAAACACAAAAAAGTTCTTATCACCGGCTTTCTGCCATTTTTGGGGGAAAGCCTTAATCCCAGTCAGATCCTTCTTGAAAACATCAAGAGGGATTTGTCGCTTCAAGATCAGATCGACACCTTGTTGTTGCCGGTTTCTTTTCAACAGGCAGGGGCCTTGCTTTTACAGCAACTGAAACAGGGTCGGTATGATGTGGTTCTGATGCTTGGGCAGGCTGGTGGCAGAAAACGAATCTCGCTGGAACAAGTGGCCTTGAATTGGATTGAAACCGAAAAACCGGACGAGGATGGATTTACTCCGCAGCGAGGACCGATTGCATCCCAGTCAGAAAGCGCCTATTTCACGGCCCTGCCGTTGCCACAGTGGCAGAAGCTTTTGGAGGATCAGCAGATCCCGGCAGAGATTTCACTCAGTGCCGGTGGATACGTCTGTAATCATATCTATTTTCAGGTCTCTGCTGCGATTCACCAGCAGGGGCTTGCGACTCAGGCTTGCTTTATTCATGTGCCTTATCTGCCAGAACAAACAGTGGGAAAAGCCACGGGGACCCCTGCTATGGAACTGGACCAGATGGAAAAAGGCATTCGATTGGTCCTTAAAGCTGCTATAAACAAGCCTATCTCAAAATAAACGTCACTGGATTTCATGAACCTTTTCAGAAGTCCCTTCGTCTAAAGATTTAAAGAGGAGGAAAGACATGATGCAAAACCTCGTTATAGCGGTCGTAATGGCCATGACCTTGAGTGCGGGAACAGTATGGGCCCGTGGCGAAGGGCGTGGAGGTCATCACAAAGGCGATGAGATTTCACCGCTGGAAAAACACTTCAGTCCCAAAAACATGAAGGATTTGGGTTTGACGGTGGAGCAAAAGGAAAAGCTTAAGACCATCCGGGAAACCAATCGCGTGGAGTCGGAAAAACTGCGCGAGGAGATGAAGACGGCTCGCAAGGCCTTCAAAGAGTCTTTGCGCACCAGTGCGACGAAAGAGGATGTGACCAAGGCCTATCAGCTGATGCTGGATAAAAAGAATCAGTTGTCCAAAAGTCGTTTGGAATCTTTGCTGACAGCACGGGATATCCTGACGGATGAACAAAAGGCCAAGCTTTTCGGCAAAGCTGAAAAAGAGGACTAGGATTTTTGTGAGTTTTCACGAGGCAGATCAGTTTTCAGAGTTCTACAAGACCCACGCCGCGAAAGTGCGGGGTCTTCTTTTCCGTTTGGCCGGAGAAGTGGCTTTGAATGATCTGACTCAGGAATCTTTTCTGAAGGCCTGGGAAAACCGTCATCGGTTCCGCGGGGATAGTGAAGCGTCCACCTGGCTGTATCGAATCGCCTACAACTGTGCTGTGGATTATCTGCGCAGGAACAAAGGCACAGTGGGCTTGCCACCCGAGGAGCTGGAAGAGCGTCTGGAACAGGATGTATCCAATCGTGAGCTGGTGGAACTGGTGTTGCGATCTTTGGAGGCGGAGTTGCGCGTGGTGGTGATTTTATTTTATCTGGAAGAACAGTCTCTTAAGGATATTTCTTTGGCTCTGGAAATTCCAGAGGGAACTGTGAAATCCCGGCTGAACACAGCCCGACAAAGAATGAATGATCTTTTGGTAAGGAAAGGAGTCAAATTATGAGCGACGATTTTAAGAATTTTCTGAAAGATAATGCCGCTCCGGTTCCGCCTAGTCCTTTGGGGGAAGAGTCCGCAATTTGGCGTAAGATAGAAGATAAAAAACGCAAACGCCGAGGGGCCTGGCTGGTTCTGGTGCCGCTCTTGACAGCTTCATTGGCTTTGGTGGTGATGATCGGCAATCCGCGTCCAGTGACGGTGCCAGAGATTTCAGGGGAAGAGGATTATCTGTATCAGGAATGGCAGGATTTTGCCAAAGAAGTGGATTCGGACTTTGATCAGGAAATGATCATGATGTTTGCAGAAAAGTAAAATGACGCGAATCCAGCCGGAATCGCGTCATTTAGTGGATTGTATTTTTTCTTTTTAATTAGCGGATTTCTGAAAGCGCTCTTCTTAGAGCATCTTCGTCTCTCACACCAATGAAAATCAATTCTGCTCTGCGATCCTGGGCTTTGATGCCTGTGGAATCTGTCGCACCTTTACCAACGGCTTCAACATTGGTGAAACCATTTCTTTCAATAATGGATTTAACAGAGTCCGCACGGGCTTGAGAGATTCTTTGATTGGTCTCTTCAGAGCCGGAAGCATCGGCAAAACCGTGAACCTCAACTTTTTCAACCAGATCCGGATTCTCGTTCAGTACTTTGGCCACCTGGGACAGTTTGCGCTGATCAGCTCCAGAGATCGCATATTGCGAAGAGCGGAACTGAATGGCACTGCCAGCGCCAGCGATCATGTTCATATTGACATCTCTAAGTGCGGATTCCGGGGCTTCCATAATTGCGACAGGGCGGGCAGGCTCTGCTGCGGGTTGATACATAGGCTCTTCCGGTTGTGTTGGTTCTGTGGCTGCTGTTGAACGCACGGATGTTTTATACGCGCCAGGGTTCCAGCCGATTTGCAGATCGATAAGATACATGTTCACCAGACCATCGGTATTGTTGGTCAGGGACTGCGCACGCAGACCCAGACGAGCCAGCCAGCTTGGCGTCATGTTAAACTCTCGGAGCAGTTGCAGGCCCACGAAGTGAGCATCGGCCTGATCCGCCAGATAGTTTTCACCTTGATTATAGAGCTGATTGGCAACCACACCGAGTTGCCAACGGCTGTCGAATCTATAGCGGGCTGCAAATTCCAAAGCTCCGTCAGTGATGGCGGTCTCCTGACTGCCACTGGCTTGAGAAAACTGCTGGTTGTTCACGCCATAACCCAGGTCCATAACCCAGGGGCTTTCTAAATACCATGAACCTAATAATTTGAGTGTGGATGGGGTCCCTTCTGCGGCGCCGTTGGTGTCATAACCTGTATAACCACCACCCAGTCCCAGGAAAGGCAGAACTCCACGGGGAGCCACTTGTGCTTCCTCTTTGGAGAATTCCAATGCACTCGTTGTTGCTGAGTCTTGATTGGCCTGTGCCGTCAGGCCGACACTAAGCAAAGCTGTAAGAATGATCGTTTTCATAAGTCTTCTCCTTTTTTATTGAACGCCTCCAGTATTGACCTTGTGCTTCAGGGGTCAATTTTTTGGAGGAAGAACAGGGGGATTTTGTCGAGATAAATGGAATTGGATATATCCAAAGTAGGGTGAATTACCCTATAGTTGTCGAATGCCACATGTAAGATTTCGCGCCGTTAACAAAGAGCAAGTCCAAAAGTTAAGCCAAACCCTGCCTGCTGAGCTGGCGCCTGCCATGAACACATCCCCGGACAATTTTACCTTTGAGCTGGTGGCCACCCATTTTTTTAGTGCCGGAACGACGACCGAATCATATCCTTTTATAGAGGTTCTTTGGTTTGCCCGTTCTCAAGAGATTCAGAATGAATGTGCGGGAATTATCACCCGTCAGCTGAAGCAGCTGGGATCTTATGAGGATGTGGTGGTTGTTTTCCAGGTTCTGGCCAAAGAAGCCTATTACGAAAACGGCAGTCATTTCTAGGTCTCCCATAAGAAGTGTCAAAAGATTGGACAGCTCTTTGCGGAAACCAAAAGTGCCTTCATTGAGCTTCGTCAGGTATTTCTTTCATAGGGGGGTAGATAGTCCCCGGTTATATTCATTCTGAAGATGCCATCTCTGTAACATGCTTCTTGCTTTACTGGCTGGTGCAAACGAATGGAGATGACATGAAAGCTTCTTTAGTTGGGGCCGCGACGGCCGTACTTATGAGTGTATTGACTGGCAGCTTTGCCGGGGCACAGGTCCCTGCCGCACAAGTGGTGAGCAAAGGTCAGTTGATCGTGGGAAAACAGTACTACATTTCTGCTGACACGCTGAATGTCAGATCCAGTAACTCGACCACGGCGAATAACGTGGTTGGCAAGTTGAACCGCAATGATGTTGTTGAAATCTATGACGTATTAAATGAAGCGTCTCCACTGGTGCAGGTGAAGATCATCAGTTCTTCCACTGTTTCTGCTTATGTGGCTGCGGAGTTCTACGTGTCCAAGGACTATCTAAGTGACAAACAGATCACTTTGCCGACGTCACGTTATTTCGTGATTCAGAATATCGCGACAGAAAAAACCCGTATCTATGAGCGTTGCACGACTTCTCCGGGTTGCGCGCATAAGATGGTTATGGAAACAGACACCGTTGTCGGTCGTCCTGAGGAAGGTGACAAGAATGATCCGAATGCCTACAAAACGTGGGTGGGTCACTCTCGTATCTCCGAATGGGTGAAGTTCTATCAGGATGGTAAAGGCTTCTATCCACGCTGGTACACTCCGGGTCAGTCCCTGAAAGACATCCCAGGTGCGGTGACAGACAGCATGAGCTTGTACATGGGTGCAAGAAAATGGTCCGTTAGAAATGACCAGGGCAAATCCTCCATTCACGGTGCCGATTGTGTAGGAGTTACTGACGGTATAGGAGTTGGGCTACGAGTACGAGTAACTGATGGAGTTATCGAAATAGTTTAGCACGACGCCAGCTCTTTTTTACTCGAACCCGACTTATGAAAGTAAGTCGGGTTTTTTTGTTTTCAGCGTTCTGATGAAAATCTCTTATCTATCTGAGGTAAAAGGTACCTCCTGCCAGTGCACTCTCAACAGGAGGGCCCACACTGATTTGCAGAGGCCTTGCGGTGAAATGATTGCCGCCGGGCAAGTTGGCTGATCGACAAAATCCTACTTGTTATTGTTGTCTGAAGTTTATGAAAACCGTCTCCAGCATACTTGTTGAAGCTCTGGTTTGGATCTTTCTTTGTTTTTTCAAATCAATCGGAGACAGACTGTAGGGACCTAGGAAGGTCCTTTTTTGTTTCAAAAATAGAATATCTATAAACACGATTACGTGTGATCAAACAAAATTTTGACTAAAAATATTCGCCGTGTCTCAGGCTTAAGCATTGGAATATACTGAGTAATCTCATTGAGGTCGAGTCGTGAGAGCTTTTTTGAAAGGGCTGTGGTATCCTAGTTATATCAAATACAGGAGCTTTCTCCTGTTCGCTTTTTAAGTCTTTTTTGTCGACTGATTCAAAAAAAGATCTCTCGGGGATTCACCCGAGCACGGGGAAACAAAATTGAATAGACAAAAGAAAGGGTCGAGATGCGACAGGGTGTCTTATGGCATACGTGTATCTTGCAGCAGCAATTATCTTTGAGGTTTTTGGAACGATCACGATGAAGTACTCAGAGGGGTTTACAAAGGTGCTCCCATCCGTGCTCACAGTAGCATGTCATGGAATCTGCTTTATAAGCCTCACTGTAGCCTTGAAGTATCTTCCAGTAAGTAACGTCTATGCCATCTGGGCGGGCGTGGGAACGGCGCTTATGGCGTTCCTGGGCTTGGTTATTTTCAATGAGCCTCTGCCACTTCAGAAAGTATTGGCAACATCCCTGATTATTCTGGGGGTTGTTATGCTGAATCTGGGGGATGGCAAAAAAACAGAAGAGCAAGTGGCTAAAGTGGAAGCGAATATTCCAGCCATTCCTGCCGCTGTTTCAACAGCTCATTCAGATCAACCTCGCAATGCTGGTTAATCCGTTACGGATAATCGAACAAAGCAAATCGCTGGCTGTAAAAGGATCAAATGCAAAGGAGAGGTGCAAGCCTCTCCTTTGACTATTTTTTCGGAGTTTGGATTTTTTCTTCCACAAATTCACTTAGAGTTTCAAACGGTGTTTCCTTGCGTGAAGCATAATGCAGAAACTCTGTCAGAAGGCCTTTCAGGCGTTCATCCTGCTTGGGGTCCAGTAGCTGTTCTTTGTCGTCAAAGGCAGTGTCCGCCTTCGCAAGGCCGAAGTATTCCGGATAAAGATATGTCCCAAGAATATGAAAAGGTGTGCGGGCGTGAATGTTACCGCGAATGCCACCTAAAGCTCCTGGCGAGGCTCCGATCAAAAGAAACTGTTTCTTTGCCACTGGAAGTGGCTTGATACGGGAAACCCAATCCAGAGCGTTCTTAAGCGTTCCGGGGATACTGCCATTGTATTCAGGGCTGGAGATAATAATGGCATCGGCCATCTGAATTTTCTGAGCCAGCTTTTGCACGCCTTCCGGAATGCCCTTAGAGGATTCCAGATCCCCATCATACATCGGCATCGGGAAATCATTGAACTCACACAGGTCCACTTCGCAAAACGGCAGGCCGCGCACATGTTCTGCGGCGATGCGAATCAATTTTTTGTTGTAGGACCCCTGGCGAAGAGACGCTGCAAAAAGAAATACTTTCATTGGGGACTACTTTTTCAGAATGGATTTTTTCAGGTTCGCAACACCATCATCAGATGGTTTACCCAGCCAAATAGCGAAGACTTTTTCGATAAAGCCTGCCGGGCCTTTGATTTCGGAAACGTTGCCGGCTGTGGTTTCATAGAAAATGGACTCAGAGCCATCTTTCAGTTTTGCCCCCAGAATCGTCAGCGCTTTGCCGTCTTTGGCTTCGCCCCCCTGAGAAACGGAATCCAGGAACTGTTTTACTGCGGCATCTTCCAGACTGATGTTATTGGCCTTCAAGGCCTCTTTGAAGGACTTCTGAACATTGTCCGCATCCACGTCACGCAGGAAGTGCAGTTGGATGGCCACGGCTTGCTGATCTTTCAGGGAGCCCAGAGCTTCCGCGTCTGATTTTTTGAAGCTTTCAGTATTGCTGACGAAAAGCTGGCCGACGTAAACTTTCACGTTAACGAAGACAACTTTTTTTGCGCGCAAACCTGCGCCCACGGAAGTCAGTTTTACGGATTCATCGGCCACTTGAGCTGTGGCGGTATTGGACAGAGTGACTTTTTCAATTTTTTCACCGCTGCCCTCAGGAGTCAGAAGAGCTGCGGAGGCGTGTACGGACAAAAGAAGGGTGGCAAGTCCTGCGATAAGGTGCTTCATGGATGATCCTTTCTCGATATAGTCCAGATAGGATTGGTTGGAGGGGGGGGAATTGTCAACCCGTAAAAGTTTTGTTGGCAGGCGGAACTTCAGTACATTAAGCTTCTAAATACGCGATGTTAGATACCAAAATGCCACCTCCCATGTTCAGACAAAAGCTGGAGCTTCTGATCCTTTCCGGGAATGAAAGGATTTTGAATCGCGCCAAAAACATCGTGTCCCGTTACTTCCTGACATTTCAGCATCTGGCGTTCTCTGAGTTGGAAAAAGGTGTCCCTTCTGAGCTGATGCGTGCGCAGTTGGTGCTGCTTGATCAGCAGGACAGTGAGTCCTTGCAGGATTTTGCGGCGCGGGTCGATCAGGTTTTGCACGCACTTCCGCGTTCCCGTCTGGTGACGGTGATGGCGCCGTCTTCTTCGCGTGAAAATCTGGCGGGCACAGTCAATAATCGCGTGACGCCGCTTTCGCAGGCGGAGTTTTTTCAGACGCTGAAGTTTGAATACCTTTGTCTGCATCGCTGTCGGGCGCAGTATTTCGATATAAAAATCAGTGATCTTTTCCCTATGACGTCCGTAAGCTTTCCGGTGTTCATTCGGTTGTCTTTGAATCAACGTTATGTGGCGGTGACACATTCCAAATCTGTCCTGTCTGATGATCGTTATCAGCGTGTTTCCGCAGCCGGTGGCGTTTATATCCTGCAAAAAGACAGCGATAAATATGCCCAGTACGTTGCCAACTACTATGACACTTCCGGCAAAGGCATGAGAATGCGGGCACGGGCGCAGTTTCTGGTGCTTTATCAGGCGTCCTTGAGTCTGAATGAAATTTTACTTTTTGATTTTAAATCATCCTCGCAGGAAAGTTTTGCGCAGGCCTATGAATCCCTGCAGAAGGCGGGCGAGGAACTGTTGAAAGTTTTTGAAAGTGCAGAGGAGCTTTGGGATCTTTTCCGCGAGTCATTAACCGGGGACTTCTATTGTTTGTGGCGGGCACCGTGGATTGCTGTGTATGCAGCCTTGATTTCCAAACGCAGTGGGCAGGGGAACCCCGTTGTAGTCCTGATGGCGGGTTTGCTGACGGATGTGGGGTTGTTTGATGTCGAGGAAAAACTCAGTCGCGCCTACTTGTTGGGCGAGGGTGGAACGCTGGGGGACAGCTCGGATCTGCCGCAGGCTTTTGGCTATCACCCTGTACTATCCCTGAATCGCTGTCTGGCCAAAGGGGTGCCGGTCAGTGAAGAAATTAAAACCGTGATGGTCTGCACCCATGAGCAGGCTGACGGCAAAGGGTTTCCCAACCAGGTCCCTGCCGATAAGCTGCCGGTGGAAGCTCAGATTTTGATGTTTGCTGAAAAAATCGATCAGGCCGTTCTGACCACGATGCAGGAAACCGGGGTGGGGTTCCGTTTCTTAAAGGAAAAACTTTGGGAGAAGGAAAATCAAAAGGCGGATGTCTTTTCCGCCGATTTTTTAGCGGCCATTGCAGAGTCTCTCATTTAGCTGGAGTCAGGAAGAGAGCTTGCCGGCTTTAAGGGTCTGACCTTCTGCTTAAGGGCAGATTTCGATCAATCCACCCAAGGGCATTCGGGCAAAAATTTCTTCAATCTCAGAGTTGGTGACAGCCATGCATCCTTTGGTCCAATCACGAGGATGACGGATCAGTTTGCGTTTGACCCAGTTATTTGGAAGGCCGTGGATCATAATGCTGTCACCGGGATCTTTGATGCCATTTTTATGGGCTTCGGCTTTGTCTTTGCGGTTGGGGTAGTTAATGCCCAGGCTTAAGTGATACTCACTTTTTAGATTTTTAACCTCAAAGATATAGCGACCTTCCGGAGTCTTTTCGTCGCCTTCTTTCTTTTTGTGACCCATCGGATTGCCACCCAATGCCATAGTGTAAGTGGCAAGGATCTGCTCCTGACGCATCAGATGGATCAGGCGGCGCTTCTTATCAACCAGAATCAGGTCCGCTTCGGCATCAAGGGCCGGACGATCCCAGCGGGCTTTGGCGGCGAACTCTGTCAGGCGGGGGCAGTAGCTGGGAAGTGGGGATTCTTCGAGGCCGATTTCCAGCATTTCTTTTTCTTCCGGACTTAATGCCACCCAGTGGTCTCCATAGACGACAGCACGGGCTTCAGAAAAAGCAAAGAAAGACATCAGAACGCAGCACAAGAGTTTCATGCCCTCCATTTCCCACGAAAGACAAAGTGGCGCAAGGAATTGACACCCTTTGTAAGAAGTAAAATCCTTTGCCCCGGTTGCAGGTTTTGCCTTTAATAAAAGGGCTAAAAAATCCCAAAAACAGAGGAGAGAAAAGTGCTTAAAAAGATGGCGTTGGCCTTGTGCTTGATGACAGTAGGATTCACCGTTCAAGGTCAGGCGAAAGAGTTGACCAACCGTTTGGGTGTGGGGGTGAAAAGTCATTCCGCCTTGAATCTGCCACAACTGGCAGCGACTTATTACTTCGCGCCGGACATGGCTTTGGCGGGTGGTTTGGGTGTTGATACTCAGAAAGATTATTCCAAGTTCGCGTTCAATGCGGGTATTCGCCGCGTGGTTTTCAAAGAAGACAATATGAACTTCTATATGGGCGGTTCTGTGGGCGTTTTGAATGAAGAAATCGCTGGCAATAAAGAATCCGGCTTTGAACTGAATGCTTTGTTCGGTGGTGAGTTCTTCTTCACAGGTCTGGATTCCCTGGCGTTCACTTTTGAAGGTGGTGTGGGTGTTGTTTCCATGGACAACGTTCGTTTCAGAACCATTGCTGACAGCCCGTTCAGTGCCGGTATTATTTTCTATTTCTAAAAAGCTCTTTAAGGAGAAACACTTATGAAAAAAGTTATTCACACAGACAATGCACCTAAAGCAGTTGGTCCGTATTCGCAAGCGGTTCAAATGGGTGATTTCCTGTTCTGTTCCGGTCAGATTTCCATCGACCCGAAAACCAATGAAGTTTTCACTGGTGACGTTAAAACTCAAACTGAGATGGTTTTGAAAAACATCGAGGCGGTTCTGGCAGCAGCAGGCATGAAGTACGGTAATATCGTGAAAACCACGATCTTCCTGACCAGCATGTCAGACTTTGCCGTGGTGAACGAGACCTATGCCAAGGCGTTCACGGAAGCTCCTCCAGCACGTTCGACTGTGGCTGTGGCGGGTTTGCCTAAAGGTGTAAACGTGGAGATCGAAGTCATTGCGCATCGCTAAGTCCCTGCTGAAATCCCGCTCTTTCTGGGCACTGCTTCTGCTAAGTGGAGTGGTGCTTTATCGCTTTGTGGATGAGTATCACAAAGTGCAGGGCGAGAAAATTCAGTCATGGATCAAGACCCCAACCGCTGACTGTGCTGTCGTTTTAACCGGTGGCGCAGGACGGGTGCGGGAGGGGTTTGACCTTCTGGCCAATCAGAACGTCAAGAAGCTGGTTATTTCCGGCGTGTATTCCAATGCGCGTTTGCGCGAGATCATGCCGGTGTGGCCTTTTTACGGCAGCTTAAGTGAAAACGATGTGGTGCTGGACCGTCGTTCTGAAACCACCTACGGAAATGCACAGCAGAGTCTTCCGATTGTGGAGGCCTTGAAGTGCCGGGATATTTTACTGGTGACATCCCGTTTGCATATGTATCGCTCTTATCGGACGTTCCGGGCCACTTTCCCGGAAAACATTTATATCGAAAAGCACGCCATTATCGGCGGACGTTTTGAATCCTCTGTCTGGGAGTCGGGGTTTGAGGCCCTGAAATCCTTCTTTTACTCTCTCTGGGCTTACTAAAACCAGACCTTCGACTTAAGATCCTTTTCTTGTTTTGATCCGATAAAGACCCTAGAAATCGAGGGTGGATCATGACTTCTTTACTGGCGCATATAGACTCGCTAGGAAGATCGGTAACAAAAAATGTGGAGTACACGGCGCGTGTTCTCCTGATGGTCTATCTTTCTCTTCGTGCCACGATCATGGACCGCACTCAGGGGTTCCGTCAGATCGTCGGCGTTATTTCGGCACAAATCTATTTCACAGGCTGGCAGGCTTTGCCGCTGATTTCGGTTCTGGCTTTGGGAACCGGGGCGATCATTCTTTTACAATCTGTCTCTAATCTTTCCATGCTGGGGGGAACCCAGATGATCGGGAACTTCCTGATCGTGATGATCGTGCGGGAAGCCGGGCCGCTGTTGGTGGCACTGGTGGTGATCGCGCGTTCAGGAACAGCCGTGGCTTCGGAAGTCGGGAACATGCGCGCCAATCGCGAAATTGAAGCGTTGGAAAGCATGGGGATCAACCCGCTGAGTTTTATCGTTTTCCCGCGGGTTTTGGGCGGGATTATCAGCGTTCTGGGGCTGGCGTTTTATTTCAACTTCATCGCCCTGATCGGCGGCTTCCTGGTGACGCGTTTTATTCAGGATCTGCCGCTGGCATTTTACACGGATTCCTTGATGCGGGCTTTTGCCAAAGAGGACGTGCTTATTTTCCTTTTAAAGAATGGATTCAGCGGAATGATTATCTTTGTGGTGTGCTGCTATCAGGGCCTGTCCGTGAAGCGCAGTCCACACGAGGTGCCGCAAGTGACGACCCAGGCGGTGGTGAATAGCATCATCTTTGTGGTTGTCTTTAATCTGATTGTTACAGCTTTGTTTTATCTAAATCAACTTCGCAGTTTAGGGGTGGTCTGATGAAAATCGAAAGTCTTAAATTTGAAGGCGTGTCTTTTACTCATGAAGGGCAGGAGCCTATTGTACAGAATGTGGAATTCGATTTTCCCATGAATGAAATTCTATGGGTGAAGGCTGAAGAAGGTGCCGGCAAAAGTTCTTTGTTGCAGATTCTGGCGGGCTTACAGATCCCGCAATCCGGGAAGTATCTGATTAACGGTGAAAATGTCGTGGACATGTCCTTTGAGGAGTTTTTGCCATATCGTTTGAAGATCGGTTATTCCTTTGATTACGGCGGACTGATTAACAATCGCACTTTGTATGATAATTTAATGCTGCCACTTTTATATCATAAGGTTTTAACGCCAGAAGAGTCGAAAGCTCGCGTGGAGGCGATGATCAAGGAATTTGGCATCGAGAAATTTGCCCAGGAAAGGCCGGCGCATGTGCCGGGCCGTATTCGCAAACTGACATGTCTGATGCGTGCCGTGGTGATGCAGCCGGAAGTGTTGTTGCTGGATGATCCGAGCGTGGGGCTGGGGCAGGACAGTGTTTATATTTTTGCAGATCATATTCATCGCTTGCGCAAGGAAGGCTGGCTGAAACATGTTTTCATCAGCTCTTACGATGAAAAGTTTATGAATCTTTTCAACTATCAGATCATTCACCTGGATGAAGGCCAATTGTACTTCCAGGCAGTGGACCCTGAGAAAAGAGTTGTTCACCTATGAAAGTAAAATTCAACAAGTTTGAAAGAGTGGCGGGCTTGTTCGTGATGCTGGCTATCTGTGGGGTGATCCTGACAGGGGTCAGTGCGGCGATCAAGCAGGGGTGGTTTGAGCCCAAGGTGCGCTACACAACAACTTTTGAAAACGCCGATGGTATCCATCAGGGAACTTTGGTGCAGATGGCGGGCTTGCGGGCCGGGGAAGTGGAAACTGTGGAGCTGGAAAGCGACAACCGTATTCGGGTCAGCTTCTATGTTCTGGGGAAATTCCAAAACCGTGTGCGCGAAAACAGCACTGTGCAGTTGATTCGTCCGTTTATTATCGGGGAGCGTGTTCTGGAGCTGACCGTGGGTGGTGAGGAATATGATGTGATCCCTGATCTCAGCGCCATTAAGTCCCTGGAGACGGTGGATCTGATGACGCTGATGAGTGGTAAACATCTGAATTCGTACTTAAGTAAACTGGGTGGAATTTTAGAGAGCGTGCAGGTTCTGGTCGATGCATTTGCCGACAAAAGCCGGGCCGAAAGTTTGGTGCGGGTGATCGACCGTATGGACCCTCTGGTGAAGAATCTGAACACCATGTCCATGGAAGTGATCAAGCTTTCCAAGCAGGCCACGCATGATGATGGAGTTCAGAAGCTGGTGGGAAATCTTGCCGTGACCACGCGTGAGATTAATAAAATTCTGCCGGAGTTGAATGAAGCCAACCCTGCCATGGCCAAGGATCTTGCTGTGATGACTCAGAATCTGGCAGTGATGACCCGCGCTTTGGGACCTGCGGTGAAAGAGGTTGAAGGTGAACTTCCCGGGGCCAGTGTGCGTCTGGTGCAGGCTCTGAATGAGACAGTGGTGGTGCTGAAAGCCATGCAAAAAAGCTTCTTCATGCGAAGCAGTGTGAAAGAAGTTAAAGAAGAAGAACAGGAACGAGTTCCTGCCAGTCAGAAGTAAGAAGCGTCCCACTCCGGGACGCATTACAACTCATCAAAATAATTTAATTACTCTTTAGCAATACTCTGGACGGCACGATAAGACTTATGCTCGTAAGGGCAAGGGGAAAAATCACTATGCGTCTGTTGTTTCAGATCGTCGCATTGCTGTGTTGTGGTTCATCTGTCTGGGCTGAAAGCGGCAAGATGGTGTCTGTGGCCTTTACTCGGGGGCGTCCACCCTATGTTTTCACGGAAAAAGGACAGCTGCGCGGGATCGAGATTGATCTGACTCGCGAAGTGTTGACCCGTTTGGGGTACAAGCTTAAAGCCGAAGCCCTGTCACCTTATCGTATCGAGGCGGAAGCCAAACACGGGAAAAATTTTGATGTGGTGATCGGAGCGCCGTTTTCAAGCGATGGTGCGCGCTTTTACAGCAAGCCTCTGGTGAAATTTGAAAATGTCGCGGTGGTTTTGAAGTCGAAAAAAATCCAATTAAAATCTGTCAAGGACATGAACGGCTTGAGAGTCGGAGCCTGGGTGAATGCCGGGGACAGTCTGGGGCGGGATTTTCATCGCCAGTACTCTCCGCGTATTTCCGGGGAGCCTGTGCGGAACTATAAAGAGTTTTCCAAACAGGACGAGCAGTTCCGGGCCTTCTGGGAAGATAAGATTGATGTGCTGATTATGGATCGCTATATTTTTGGCTGGTTTCGCATGACTCAGGCATCCGATGCTGATGTTCTGCGAGATGTAGAGACTTTTTCGATTTTCCCGGACCCAAAATCCACATCTGTGGCCTTTGGGGATCAGAAAATGCGCAGTGCTTTTGAACTGGAACTGGGGAAAATGCGCGAAAGCGGTGAATACGATCGGATTGTACAGAGTTATGTCGGAGAAAAGCTTGCCGCCATGTTTAAAACCACAGAAAAAACTCACTAACATGCTTGTGTGCGGCTTCCCAGCCGCCTTATGATTCTAGGATGCTGGTTGGGCATCTATTCCGTCATTTTATTTTTTCCAAACGAGCCGGGGCGCTGGTGCGCCGTATTGCGTGGCTTTCGATGGTGGGAATTTCTATCAGTGTGACGGCCTTTTTGGTGGTGCTGTTTGTGATGAACGGTATGAATGGTAGCATTCGTCAGCGCATCTTGGGGCTGGAACCGCATTTGTATGTTCAAGTTGCGGGTGTGGGAACATCACAAGGGCTTGAAAGTCATCCGGTCTTTCAGCGCCTGAAGGAAAACCCTGAAAATCGCGCTTATGTTTATGAATCCATGGATGTCATTATCCGCAGTCAGGATGGGCAGTTCCGTGGTGGAATTGCGCGGGGTGTGACTCGCGAAAGTCTTGAGCACTTTATTGAACAACTGCAAAAGTCAGATCGCAAGAGCGGGGATCGCAGCTCTCCAGCTTATTTCTGGGACCCACAGGATGTGCCTGGGCAGGGTGAAGTTGTGGTTGGCGTGGATCTGGCGCAATCACTGGGGGTTTTTGAAGGGGATTTCCTGACAGTGGTGTCTCCGTCGGGTTTGTTGTTGCCTCCGGGAGAAACACCTAAGTTTGAACGGGTGCGCATTAAACGTATTGTCACCACCAGTCTGCCGGACCTGGATAGCCAGTACATCTATTATCAAAGGGGTGAGGCGTTAAATGCCCTGGTTGGTGAGGGGATGCGCAAGAGCGGTATAGAGGTCTGGTTACACAACGAAAAAGATGTTTTGTCTGTTCGCGATGATCTGGCGAAGTTTGAAGGCGTCAGTGTGGAAACGTGGATGGATCGCAATTCAGCTTTGCTTTATGCCCTGAAGCTGGAAAAGCTGACCATTGGAATTTTCCTCGGGCTGGCAGGAATGATCGCAGCCAGTTCCATCATGAGCGTGCTGGCTCTGCTGTTGTCACAGAAAAAACGGGATATTGCAATTTTGCGCGCTATTGGTTTTTCGGCTCGTCAGACGGTGATGACGTTTACCCAGATCGGGTTTTTCCTGGCGTCGATCGGTGTGGTGACCGGAACTATTTTAGGAACGGGCATCAGTTTGTATATCCAGTACAATCCGATCAAGTTTTTGCCTTCGGATATTTACTATGATTCTTCCATTCCGGCGCTGGTGGATTTCTGGCTGGTGCTTGGGGTTCTGGCGGTCAGTGCGCTGATTGCGTGGTGGGGATCTTATATTCCAGCAAGAACGGCTGCCGAAGTGCAGCCGTCCGATGCTTTGCGAATGAGATAATTTTTAAAAACTAAACGCTGACCTGATGGTCACGAAGAGCGTCTGTCAAAGATGTTTTAAGATCTGTGCTGGCTTTGCGTTTACCGATGATCAAAGCGCATGGCACGCCATAGTTACCAGCTGCAAATTCTTTCATCTGAGTTCCCGGGATCACAACTGAATTTGCAGGAACGCGGCCTTTGTATTCCACTGGAGCTGAGCCTGTCACATCAATGATCTTGGTGCTGGCAGTGATCGTCACGCCCGCGCCCAGGACAGCGCCTTCTTCAATCACAGCACCTTCAACCACGATACAACGGCTGCCAATAAAGGCATTGTCTTCAACAATGACCGGAGAAGCCTGGATAGGTTCCAGAACGCCGCCGATACCCACGCCTCCGGAAAGATGCACGTTTTTGCCGATCTGTGCGCAGGAACCCACTGTGGCCCAAGTGTCCACCATCGTACCGGAACCCACATACGCACCGATGTTCACGTAAGAAGGCATCAGGATCGCGCCTTTTTCGATGAAGCAACCTTTGCGGGCTACGGCTGGAGGAACCACGCGAACGCCGTCCTCTTCGCTCCACTGTTTGGTGGGAATTTTATCATAGAAGGCCAGATCCCCCGCAGACATCGCATCCATTTTTTGAATGCGGAAATAAAGCAGGATGGCTTTTTTGATCCATTCATTGGTGATCCATTGACCGTCCTGTTTTTGGCAGACGCGCAGGCGACCGGCATCCAGGCCTTCGATAGTTTCAAAAACAGCTTTCAATTCCTGAGTGCTCAGTTGATCAATGCTTTTTCCGCCTTGAACATCAGCAAAAATCTGGATGACTTCTTGTTGCATGGGGTCTCTCTTTCTATTTAAAAACTATTCCAATACTTTTAGGGATTCCAGGATCGCCGGGACGTGAATCTCGATGATCTTTTCCGCGGACAGGCCGCGTTCGATTTCGTAAGTCAGCGTCGGGCAGTTTCTTTCCAGACCGGAATACGTTCCCAGACAGCCCGGAGTCGGGTAACCAATATCGTCGTCAATCTTATAACCTGTCATTTGCGCCAGCACTTCTGCGACCTTGCGGCAATCGCCATTTACGTTCAAGACCGGATGCCAGGAATGCAGGGAAAGAACATAGATCGGTTTTTTCTGATCCAGATAAGTCATCAGGCCGTGATTTTCTTTTTCACTTCCGGCAAAAGGCCCCGGATGATAGCGCGGCGTTTTGACTTCCGGAGACCAGTCTTTCGTGGGCAGGTTGCGATTCAGATCCACACCATTGCCATTGCCACGGGTTTTGAAGATGACGCCTTCAAGATTAAACTGCGGGACCAGAGTCAGATTCAGTTTGTAAGGGAAGGCTTGCATAAAGTGCTTCAAAAGCTCTTGTGCTGCGATGACGCCTTCAACTTCGTCGCCATGGACACCGCCCAGAATCAGCACTTCAGGGCCGCCATTGTCAAAGTGATAAGCCGGGACCGGAAGACCTTTGGAAGTGTAAGTAAAAATGGAAGTTTTCATGACAAAGTATCCTTCTTGGGCCATCATCTTAGCACGAGGTTTTTGTGGAATACATCAATAATGAATTGTGTCTTGGCCCGTTAAAAAAGCCGCTTTTGCCCCTTGTGGCAAACTATATGCGTCCGATCTATGTTTATGATCTGGATTTTATCGCGCAAAGATTCAATGCCATGGCTGCGGCTTTGAAAGGGGTTCGCCTTTTCTATGCCATGAAAGCCAATTCAAATCCGGGTGTTCTGCAAAAACTCAAATCCCTGGGGGCTGGGGCGGATGTGGTTTCTTTAGGGGAAATCAAACGGGCTTTGGAATGTGGTTTTCAGCCTCAGGATATTGTTTATAGTGGTGTTGGAAAAACCAAGTTTGAAATCAGTGAAGCCTTGAAGCTGGGTATTTATCAGATCAATGTGGAAAGCCTGCCGGAGTTGGAGCGCATCGGAAAGATCGCGCGCGAAATGGGAAAGAAGGCCGCGGTGGCTTTGCGTCTGAATCCGGATGTGGATATTAAAACACACCCCTATATTGCGACGGGCTTGAAGGACAATAAGTTCGGAATGGAACTGTCGTTGGTGCCAGCATTGGTGGATTGCCTGAAAAGCTTTACTGACTCGATTTCTTTGGTCGGTGTGAGCTTACATCTGGGGTCACAGATGCTGGAGTTCTCGGGATATGAGGAAGCCCTGCAGCGTCTGAAAAAAGTTTTTCTGCAACTTAAGAAAGAGTTTCCGGATCTGAAAAAATTCGATTTTGGCGGTGGGCTTGGAATTTTCTATGATCGTGCGGATCTGGAATTGGAGGAGTCTCTGTTGCGTCAGTATGCCGAGATCACACTGAGGACCCTGGCCGATTTGAACTGTGAGTTGCAGTCAGAACCCGGGCGTTGGCTGGTGGCTCATTGCGGGGCTTTGATCACTCAAGTTCAGTACATCAAGGAAACATCGGCGAAGACTTTTGTGATTGTCGATGCGGGAATGAACCATTTGATACGTCCGTCCTTGTATGAGGCCAGTCATCGTATTGAGCCGCTGAAGAAGGGCCCTGCGGCGGCGGTGGTTGATGTTGTCGGACCGATTTGTGAGTCCTCGGACTTTTTTGCCAAAGAGCGATCTTTGACGACTGTGCAAGAAGGTGATTTCCTGGCGATCATGGATTCCGGGGCGTACGGGTATTCGATGGCCAGCATCTACAATCTTCAGGAACTTCCGCTGGAAGTTTGTATTTAGAAATTAAACATCCACAACAGAGAACGCGTCGGCTTTGGCGGGTTTCAGAATTCTTTGTGCCATTTCAGTGAAGTGTGCAGACGAATCCGTGGTCATGATGTTGATTTTGCGGGATTCACCGCTTTGATTTTTCCCCAACCGTCCACTTTGCATATCGCGTGACAGCCAGCGGGCAATGGCTTCTCCGGAATCGACCAGTTCAATTGAACTTCCTGTGACTCGTGCGATGGAGTTTTTCAAAATAGGATAGTGAGTGCAGCCCAAAATTAAAGTGTCGATATGTTGTTGCAGCAAAGGGCTTAGGTAACGGAAGACAATCAGGTTTGTCACCGGATCAGAATCCCAGCCTTCTTCCGCCAACGGAACAAACAGCGGGCAGGCCTGATCAAAGACTTGGGCTGATGGGTCGATGGCGTGAATTTTATGGGTATAGGCCTGGCTGTTGACGGTGGCACGTGTGGCCAGAACGCCGATGCGTTTTCCACCGGAAAGTTCCAGCGCCCGTTGCGAACCGGGTTCGATCACATTGTAAATGGGAATGCCATCGATCTCTTTTTCAGAGACCTGACTGGAGGCCGTGTTACACGCAATCACGATGGCCTTCACATTTTGTTTTTCTAAAAACTGAATGATCTGTTCAGAGTACTTGCGAATCGTTTGGGGGGATTTGGAACCATAGGGCAGGCGAGCCGTGTCTCCGACATAGAGAAAGCTCTCTTGCGGGAATTGCAACGCCAGTTCCTTCAGAACTGTCAGTCCGCCAATCCCTGAGTCAAAGACACCTATAGGTCGAGAATCCTGATCCGCCATCGTCTTAGTTTTTCACTCCATGTGCGCGAGATTCAGAAATACCATTGGAAGACATTTCCATAAAGAGGGCTTTGTCTTTAATTTCAGCAATGCTGGTCGCGTTGATGTAGCTCATGCCGCTGCGGATGCCGCCAGTGACTTCCAGAATGACATCTTTAACGTGTCCCTTAACACTGACCTGAGTGGATTCACCCTCGGGAGCCATGCCCTCTGGAACGCCTCCGCGCCAGGAATCCTGAGCGGAGCGGGATGCCATGCCACGGTATTGCTTTTTGCCATTTTTGATTTCACCCGGAGTTTCAATCGTGCCGGAAAGCATGCTACCCAACATCACAGTGCTGGCGCCGGCCGCAAAGGCCTTGACCATATCACCGGAAGTGCGAATGCCACCGTCGGCAATGACGGGAACGCCATAGGATTCACCGATTTCCGCGCACAGAGCAATCGCAGTCAACTGTGGAACGCCACAGCCAGTGATAATACGAGTGGTGCACATGGAGCCCGGACCGATACCCACCTTGATGGCATCAGCACCGGCTTCGATCAGATCACGAGCGGCATCGGGTGTTGCCATGTTCCCTGCAATCAGATCGACCTGTGGGTATTGGTCTTTCAACCATTTCATGGTTTCCATCATCTGCACAGAGTGGCCATGCGCGATGTCGATAGTGATAATGTTCACTCCGGCATCCACCAGGGCTTTGGAGCGGGTTTTGAATTCTTCGCCCACGCCGACGCTGCCAGAAATAATCTTTACACCGTTTTCTTTCAGACGGCGGGCTTGCTCGGCTTGTTCTTCGATGGACAGGAAGCGGTGAAGAATTCCCAAGCCACCCAACTGGTTCATGGCAAAGGCCATGTCGTATTCGGTGACCATGTCCATGTTGGCGCTGACAATAGGGGTTTCGATAGAGAAGTTTTTGGTGATTTTGGAAGTCAGATGGGGATCGCGGCGAGAACGCACGTCAGAGCGGGCCGGGATGATCAGCACGTCGTCGAAAGTAAGTCCCTTGCCTCTGTTTTTGATGTCTTTCCAGTTAAACATGAGCGTCATGTCGCTTTACCTCACTTCTAAAAATATTAAACAGGATCTGAGTTGAGAACAAAAGCAGATAGGTGTCCAAAGCCGACAAGGCCAGGCTTTGCATCGGAGTTTTCCAAATCAGGCGATAAGCATCAAACAATGTTGTCAGCACACCCGGAATCAACAGATGGAACACGATCAAAATCGCCAGGACTTTAAACCAATGACGACGCACCACTTGAGCAGACCCCTTCAGCGCGTCCACGCGACCGTCATCGTAGTCCTTGGACGAAGTCACCACAAGAGGCACCATGGTGTACTCGATATATTTCCAGACTCCCGGCAGAATCAAAAGTAACGACCACAACAGCGTCTTTCCCCAGGACCTTAAGGTTTCAATATACATTTGGTTTAAATAGCGGGCCCAGAAGTCCTGAAGGCTTTTTTGCAGGCTTTCCAGATTGGCAAAAGCGAAAAGAGCGACACTGATTAAGAGCACCGGGAAGAAGATGCTGCTGAGGATCGAAAAGAAGCCATAATATATGACATTACTTTGCACACCCAGAGGGTCGCGCAGGGCATTTTCCATCTTCAGATTTAGGTATTGATCTATGTTGTTCGACAGGACGACCAGGGCGAACAGGGGCAAGAAAACTTTTTTAAAGACCTTCAGGTTCTCGGCAAAAAAATTCACTTAAGTATTTAGAGCCTTAAAGGGCTGGGGAGTCAAGCGGACTCTTGCCAAGAAACAGATCTGTTTGGCGCTGGGACTTGGCATAATAGAGATGGAGGCGCTTATGGAACTGCGAATAATGGTCACGGGGGCCACCGGAACCATGGGAAGCGAATTACTAAAGATCCTGACTCGTCAGGGCATTGATGCTGTGGCGGTCAGTCGGTCTTTGGAACGATTGCCCGCCGGAGTGCGGGGAATGCAGCTGCCCTTTGAGAATCGTTATCTTTTAGAGCAGGCCCTGCGCAATGTGGATGTCTTGGCCTTTATCCAACCGCTGTGTGAAGACATGTTAAAGCAGGCCGAAAACGTGATTGCTGCGGCTCGGGCTTCAGGGGTGCAGTTTGTCCTGAAGGTGTCGGGTTTGGGGGCTTCGCCAGTGTCGCCATACTTATTCCAGCGCATTCAAGGGGACGCCGATGAAATGCTGCAGGAGAGTGGTCTGCGCTACTGCATTTTGCGCCCCAATATCTACATGCAATGCTTTTTAAAAATACATCATGAGGCTCTGATGCAGGGGATTTTATATTTACCTCAAGGGGAGGGGCGTACCAGCTTTGTGGACGCGCGCGACGTGGCGGAAGTGGCGGCTAAAATTCTGGGTGATCCATGGCTGTATAATAAGAAAACCTTGGAACTGACCGGGGAAAGAGCCCTGTCCAATGCCGAGGCTGTTTCATTGATTGCACATTATTCGCAAAGGCGTTTGGCCTATGTGCCGGTGACAGACGAAGCCGGATTGAAATTGCTTAAAAAAAACGAAGAAAATGAATGGATGGTGCAGGCGTTGATGAGTCTGCATCGGGCCACCCGCAGTGGGGCTGTGGCCCCTGTGACGTCGGGGCTGGCGCAGTTTTTAGGTCGGGAGCCGCGAAGTTTTGAGACCTTCTGCGCCGATATGAAGCAGGGGTGGATGTTACCCCTGGCTCAGGAAAACTTACTCTGACCAAAGTTCGCGAACCTCAAGAATATTGCAGCGGGAATCCACCAGAACTTCATGGGCGGCATCGCCACCATGGTAGTTGGTGCGAACGTAGTAAACTTTGTCGCCGTTTTCCAAAGTCTTTTGGAACTCTGCCTGACGGGTTTGATATCCTTGTGCGCGGAAATGGTCTTCGATTTTACCAGTGCAGGAACGACCGGCAAAGCTTGTGGAGGACAAAAGGGCTGTAAGGGCAAACACCAAAGTCTTCATTTCAAAATCCTTGTTAAGGTTCTGCGCCTGATATACCGATCGGCGCGGGCATTTGCCAGTCAAGATTGTGTTTGGAAAGTCTTTCAATGACCTCAGTCGTCCAGATAGGATTTCAGCTCTTTCAGGTGATAGCTCCAACCCAGCTTGAAATCCTTCATGGCGGCCTTTTTAAGAGGCTCTGGCAGCGTTTCCCAGCCTGTGTGGGTCAAAGTGAGGATTCTTTCCTTCCCTGTATCTTCAATTTTCAGGGAACACTCTGTGACAGCTTCTTTGGGCCACGTCTTTTCTTTCCAGGTAAAGACAATGAATTGTTCTTTCTTAAGCGCAAGCACTTTGCCGGAAGCCAACTGGCGTTTTCCCGTGTCGTCTTCCCAGGGCTCTTTGAACGAGCCACCCACTTTGGGTTCCAGCACGACATCTTCGCTCCACCAGTTTTCCAGTTCGCTTTGGTCAGTCAGGGCGTTCCAGATCCAGCCGGCGCTGGCTCTGAGTTTCACGGATAGTTCGATGCTGTCTTTCATTGGGGGCTCCTACGGGAGTTGCATGGTGGCTTTGCATTGATCTTCTGACAAAAATTCCTGATTGGCAAAGATCTTGGCTTTTAAGAAGAAATACTTTTCTTTTTGCTGGGCAAGAAGCCTGCGACCATTAAAGCGATAGGCGACCACGGATTCAGCAAAGTCTTCCGACGGATTGAGCATACCGTATTCGGAAACCGCTTTTTCAGGTTTTTCCAGAACATAATCCCTGTAGTTATGTCCCTCGAAATTTTTTTGCACTTCCTTCCAGCCGCCAATGGCCAGCCATTCTGCGGAGGTGTCCAGTCTTTGGCGATAAGCCAGGGTGTGTCCCAGTTCGTGCAGGAGGGTCTGTTGACGTTCACCAAAGGGCAGTTCGTTCCAGGCATCGAAAATTTCCATGCTGGCATTGGCGATGATATTTTCGCCAAAACTGTAGCGCTGGCCGCGGGTGAAATGGATCAGGCGTTTGTTATAAACCACCGGATACAGATGCAGGGGATAATCCTGCAGGGCTTGCAGGATTTCATTAAGTTCGCTGGCAGACCATGCAGACGCTTTGGTGGTGCGCAGATGAGATCCGTTAAAGCCAAACTGCTTTAGCAGAAACAAAAGCTGCACACCTTCGCTGTTGCCATAGAGCTCTTTCATGGCGCAAAGAACCCGGGTGCAGGACGTGGTAAAGCGCAGCTCGGGTTTTCCGCGCAGACTTAAATCGTAGGTGTGCAGATCTGCAAAAAGTTGCAGCAGGGAACTATTTTCATTTTTAAAGGAAATACCGTGAAGAACCCTGGATTGAGAGCTGCCCGGAAGTTTCGTCAGGGCTTGTTCCATAAACTCTGCAGTCGGGGGACGCTGGGTTTTGCATGGGGCTTGCAGGACCTCTTCAGCGCTGGCCGCCCACC
This sequence comes from Bdellovibrio bacteriovorus, assembly GCF_025558485.1. GTDB lineage: Bacteria > Bdellovibrionota > Bdellovibrionia > Bdellovibrionales > Bdellovibrionaceae > Bdellovibrio > Bdellovibrio bacteriovorus_G. The sequence goes on along the minus strand of NZ_CP102930.1, from coordinate 2,353,863 downwards.
ACGGAAGTGTTTCTGCGGCTTTGGAGGTCAGGCTCCAAATTATCAAAAATGCCGATAGATAAAGCCGCATGTATTTTCCCCTTAGCTTTGCAGAGTCTTAACATCGGCGCGAAAGAGAGGCAAAAAATCCGTCCAATGGAGAGAATTAAAGCCCCTGAAATGAAGTTTTTTCTGTGTCAAAAGCAGACGTCGCGGATTTGTAATCTAAAAATTATTTACAATCTGCCGAAAAGACCAATGTAGGGGGGCGCGTGTCTGAAGATAAACCCACGAAATCATGGAATCTGTTTTGGCCGAAAATTGAATCCCCAGGGGATGCGGAAAAAGCCATCAAAGGAGCTGCGGGTATTTGTGCTTTTGTGGCGGTGATGGGTTTTTTGCTGAGCCTTGCATATAAGTACGGTGTCCTGCAAATTCCGGCAGCCAAGGATTCCTGGTACAATGTTTTCACCTATGGACCACTGGCATATTTTATCTATGAAAAATCCAAAACGGCGGTGTGGCTGGCATTGGGTCTTTATTTGGTGGATCGCCTGCTGACTTTACCGCACACCAATGTCGGAGGCCTTTTTATTTCGGTTATCTTCACGTGCACTTTTATTTCGGCACTGCGCGGACTGAAGTATCTGGAAAAGAATCCCCCGGGGAAAGCGGGTGTAGAGTCCCCGGAATCAGACAGGAAAGCCGGTTAGTCCAGAAAGTGCGCTGGACTTTACGCAAGGAATCCTTGTTGGGGGCAGACTTTCTTGAGTCTGCCCCTTTTCACTTTCAGAATATCCCTTTAACTCACACCTAAGGGAGGTTTTTGAATGAGAAATGTGATTCTGGGGCTGGTTGTTGTGGCTCTGTTCAGCGGTTGTGTGTCGTCTTCCAAACACCGTGCGGAAGTGGACAAAAAGAACGAAGAGATTCAAAAGGAAAAAGAGGCGTTGAGCGCACTTTCCAAGGAAAAATCCCAGCTTGAGGAAAAGCTGATCTCTGTGACCAAGGATCGTGGTCAGTTGAAAAGCTCTTTGGATGAAATGAAGCAGGCCATGGAAGAAATGCGCCAGCGTCAGGCCGAACAAAGAAAACGCCTGCGTGAGTTTGAAGACCTGACAGCCCGCTTTAAAAAGCTGACTGATGCTGGGGCTTTATCTGTAAAAATTGTTGATGGCAAAATGGTTGTGAGCTTGGGTTCTGACGTATTGTTCCCATCTGGTTCTGCCAAGCTGTCAGCAGCAGGTCTTGAAGCGGTGAAGGAAGTGACAACACAACTGCAGGCGATCACGGGTAAGACTTATCAGGTGGAAGGTCATACAGACAATCTGCCAATCGCAACAGCGGCATTCCCGTCCAATTGGGAACTGGCTTCGGCGCGCGCCCTGAATGTGACTCGTGCGATGATTGATGCGGGGATGCCTGCAACACGCGTCAGTGCGGCAAGCTTCGCGGACACTCATCCGGTTCAAAGCAATGACTCTGCGGAAGGTAAAGCGGCCAATCGTCGCATTGCGATCGTGGTGGTGCCGGATCTTTCCACTATGCCGGGTTATGAAGAGCTGAACAAAGTCGGTGCACAGCAGGCGACAGCTCAAGTGAAAGAAAATCAATAAGCAGAAATAGCAATTGAAAAATGAAAGCCCACAGCCGAATAGGTCGTGGGCTTTTTTTATCCGTAAATGTTAAAGCTCGTATTCCATTACACCCATGGCGCCGTTGCCACTGATCGGGAAGACGATTCGTTCTGGCAATGTGGAATCCGAGGCTTTGTAAAGCATCGAGCGACCGGTGCAGAAGATGCCCGGTGGCAGTTGCACTTCATAAATGGGATAAGCTCCGGTCAGTTCCTGGTATTTGAAACGCCCCAGATTGTTACAGAAATAGATTCTGTTATTGAGCTTCAGGAAGCTTGTCATGATTTCACCGGGCAGGGTGGTGACGTCCTCGATTCCTGCACCGATCTTGATCTTACGAATGTAAGATCCCGCAGGGGCATCCACGCCTCCGGGCCAATAGCCGACATCGAAGATTGGCACCAGCCAGGAGTTTTCTGCAGGCAGGTACTGAGATGTGGCCTGCATATAGAACGTGGGGTAGCGATGCGCCACACAGCTTTCAGAAAGCGTGCCTTCAGGACACAGGTTGGGATGTGCGTTCGGGGACTGCTGACCGCCACCGTAAATATTGGTGGCCAGAGTTGTGGCAATATTGACAACCTTCGCAGCAGAACTGTACTGAGCCCCATTCCAGGTTTGTGCACCGATCATCAGGAGCTTGTTGTTGCCGCTGTCCTTTGCAAACTGCATGATCATGGGGTTGTAACCAATGCTTAAAGTTGAATAGTTGGCCGGAGTTGTGGTGGTCATCCACGTTGTTCCCGCTGTTGTGCTCATCAGATAAGTCCAGGTCTTTGAACTGTGATTCAGGCGACAGATGGTCAGGCCAAAGCAGTTGCGGAAGACATCCCCGGTTTCGGGGTCGGTGATCAGCATCTGCTGGTTGTTGTTCTGAATCCCCATCTTGAGTCCGGAGGTCAGGGCAGAGGCTCCGTCAGTGGCTTCGGTCACAGTGCCATTGCCACCCAAGTGCACCATGGAGTTGGCATTGGCACCGACAGACACTTCGCGTATTTTCATCGCATCAATGTCCTGAATGATGACATTGTTGGCCGGGCCATGGGCGATGTCCTGAATGGAGCCAAAGCGCGACTTCAGCGAAGGCCCGCCATCACCCTGATCTTTGGAGATTCCATACAAGGTGTAGATCTTGCCGTTGCCATTTTTTACGACGCGGATTTTTCCGGCTTCGATAAAGTAAATATCACCTGTGCGTGTGACAAAGGCGGCCTCCATACGAACAGGTGAATTGATTGCTGAAGAACCATCCGGGCTGATGCCCACGGCGTCGCCACCCAGAACGCGGGTCCAGGTGCCGTCGGCCTTATTCAGCTTTTTTACATCAAGTGTGAAGTTTGAGTAGCTGGTTTTATTGTAAATATATGTTTCGCCATCCAGAGAGGGCAGGATTCTTGGGGTGTTGGTGGTGTTCGTGTAAGGCTGAGTATAATAAGGGGAAATAAGTGATCCATCCAGATTGATTTTTGAAAAGCGGATGTTGGTGTTTCCCACCACGTGTTCGGCCCAGCTAAGATTCAAGTGCGTGGTAATACGGTTGATGTTCCATTGGGGCATATAGCCCAGCAAAGGGCGATTTGCAGTCGATAAAGAAACATCGGACCAGACACCAGTGATACCGTTGTAGCTTTGCCAGGTTCCTGTGCCTGTGGTTTGGATTCTTTCCAGGCGGGGACTGCTGAGGCTGCCGCGGTAAACAAGTAAAGAAGCTCCTTCGTCGTCAGCGGAAAAATAAAGATCTCCGTTCGGTGCGGGGACCAGCGGTCGCCCTGAGTCGGTGTTATAGACTGTATCGATTTTCAGATCACGCGGGTCCAAAATGATGTCGTTATTAAGGGTGCCCAGGACGTTGTCGTTGGTGCCTCCGATGATGGATTCAATAATCCATGGTGTGACATGGGTGTTGATCCGACGGATTTTTTGGTGATCGTATATCCAGATGTTGTCGTTGAAGTCCACGGCAACTTTTAAAATTTTAATGGCCTTGGCCAGACGGACCGGTCCACCGTCACCTGAATAAGTGCCGGAGTTAGTCAGGGTCAAAAGCACTTCTGTCTGTCCGGCCTGGGGATCAACCAGAACCAGACCGCGATTGTCGTTGACCAGTATCTTTCCATCAGACATGACGGCCATGCCGTAGCTCATGGCATTGGAATAGTAAGGTGGCGAGAATAAAGCACCGCGGGCATCGCCGCCGTCGCCGGAGTTAATATTGCCGGCAATGATGCGGAACTGAGAGGAATTGAACGGGGTGCTGAGCCCCACGCCGATCTGACCGTCGTTGTCTTTGGCAAGGACTTTAATAAAGAAGGATGTGCCTGAAGTATAGGTGTTGGTCCAACGCGCGCATCCGGTGAAATCCGCCGACAAAGCACAACTGCCATTCACGCCATTGTTTAGTCCTGTGGCGATGTTTGTGTAGTTGATTCCATCGGTGCTGGCTTGCAGGTCAATGGAAGTCACGGTGTTATTATCGGTGGCGTTCCAATAAATAAAGACTTCGCTGCCTTGATTGACGATGGTTTGGGAACTAAGCGGGGGCGAGAAGGGGGCGCTGGTATTCGCGGCCAGAACATAAGAAACCTCAGGGATGGGATTTGGACTGTAGGTGATCGCAACATAATCTTTCCCGACCACGGGCGAAGCGGTTTGCACGGAGATATTTTGTTTTCGGTCCATCACCCACAGATGGATGTTATAGGTGCCGCTTACCGGTGGCAGAAGGACGTACTTATAGTCGCTCACGACAACATTGTTCGACGGAGCAACGCCAATATCCTCCAGAGAAATCCAGCAGGAGTCTGCGCTATTTACAGGAGCTGAATTGGTTGTCTTCAGACAGAAATGGGTTGTGGCCGTGTCGGCATCCTGAGTGGCAAAGGAAATATCCAGAACACTTTTGATGGTTGCTGCAGGCGTGGTGCTGCCATTGATCTTAAACAGGGGTGAGGTGATAGTGGGCGGGGCGACGTCATTAACGATTGTGAAAGTGTTTGATTCAGCGGTTGTGGTCAGGCCGCTGTTGTCGGTTACGGCGACGGAAATTTTTTGTCCCGCGCCAACAGTGCTTGGGGAATAACCGACTGACATCAGGTATTCACTTAGAGGTCCATTTTGACCGACAGTGGGCGTGGCGATGGTGGACCAAGTGCTGCCGTTGTACCATTTCACAGTGACGACGTTGGACGAATTGATCGCGGCTTCGGTGATTTTCCAGGAAAAGGCATAGGCTATTCCTGATGGCAGTGGGTCAGGGACATTTGTGATCTGAATTACCGGAGCTTGAGAGTCATAGTTTAGATTAATGCTTGTGGATGGGCTGATGTTGCCCGCTTCATCGCGGAAGAAGAACTTCACCGTGCGCAGACCATCGGCTCCCGCCGTCAAATCCCAGATGTAGTTGTCGGTGACGACAGAGCAGGCTTGCCATCCTGCGGTGGCTAAGGTTGGTATGGTTCCGCTTTCAGTGATATAGACGTAGGTGGCGTCGTTGCAATCCGAAAGTGTAAAGCTGGCATCGGGATGAGAGTCCAGAAGATGTTTGGCTGTGATTGTTGGGGCGACAATGCTGGTGTCCTTAATCACGGATTGAGAAGCTGAGTTTGTATTTCCCAGAGCATCTTCTGAGCTCACTGTAAATGTTTTGTTTCCGTCAGCACCACTGAAGACAACAGTTTTACTGAAGTTGCCATCCAGCGGACAGGTCATGGAATAAGGAAGACCGCTGTCGTCCCCACTGATGACAAGGGTGTCACCCGCATCGCAGCTTCCCAGAAGTGTGTAGCCGTTTTGGTAACGGCTGACCGTGGGGGTGCTTAAGCTTAAGTGTGAGGCCGTGTCGATGGTCAGCAAGCTGGAGGATGTTGGAACAGTTTGATAATTTCCTGCCAGGTCCCGGGCAAGGGCACAGATTTGATAAACGCCGTCCGAAGGGATATTTAAAGTATAAGAATCCCCTGTGCTGAGTTCTGTTGAGGCGATAAGATCCGCCAGACGCGTGATGCATAGTTCATCTTTTACCGCGAAAACTTTAAAGTGAGAAGAGTCTGCGGGAAGGATAAAGCCGACGGTTCGGTCGCTGGTGGAAGCGGAAGGACTGGGTGTCATGCCAGAGAAAGTGATACTTCCTGAGGGGGCGATGGTATCTTTTGTTGTGGAGGCAAACGCCACCATGGTTTCATTGTGAGCAGCATCGCTTTGTTTTGCCGTCAGATTCAGTGGCCCTTCGGCGGCTGAAGTCAGATCCAAAACCGCAGAGTAAGCCCCGGACTGGCAGGTCAAAGTCATCAGCGGGGTGGCGTTGAGGAAAAGAGCGACAGGAAGGTCTTCTTCACTGCATGTCCCGGCAATCGCTACCGTTGGAGCGGCCGTGGCATTCAGATATGGCGCGGGAATGTTGGTGGTGACCGTTACAGAGGGGGCTGTGGTGTCTTTGTGGATGGTCTGGGTGGTTTTGTGAATGACTCCGTTGCCGTCGGCTTGTCGAACCTCCAGTTCCAATATTCCATCGGGCCATGTGGAAGTGTCGATAATCACGGCATACTGACCCTTGATACATTTTTCAGTTTGCTGGCTGCCATCAGGAAGTTGAATAGTTACCGGGTAGTCGGCATCACAACTGCCGGAAAGTGAATATTGGTTCGGAACCGTGGTGTTGATCAGAGTGTCGCCCACGATGGAAGGGGCGTTAATATTTCTGGATGACAAAGAAACATTCATACTGCAACCGCCAGTGACGAGCGCAGACAACAGAAGAGTTGCCTCTATCCATAGATGAAAAATGACCTTGGGCCGCAACGTTCCATAATAGATTTTCATATTTTATCTATCGGCGTGCTGGGGTGATCTTTATAGCAAGAAAGGGAACGTTCCAGGTGATTCCGCTCCAGCCTGGGGCGGGTGAATCAAAATGAGAATAAGGACCTTAAGGAAGGTCTTGTTGCAAGGTGAGTTCAACGTCCCTCAGGATTTTTATTTCGATCGCGATGACCCCTAGGACCACTAAAATTTCGGCCGCCAGCACGATCCGACCCCAGAGGGTGAGTTCAGGATAAGTAAAAATCAGCAAGGCCGAGATCAGGCAATAACCTGTGTTTGCAGCGATAATACTTTTCAGCATCCAGAGCTTGGTCCGTGTTGCCAGAAAAAAACAGCTTAAGGAAAAAATAGAATAAAGAAGCGGGAAGAGAGCCAGACAATAAAGAATATGTCTGGGAACTCCCAGCAGTTCTGAAAAGTGTGGAAGTATGAAGCCAGTCAAAAGAAGGCTGAGCAGTGCCCCCACTCCATCAAAAAGGAACACAGTTTTTCCGTTGAGATATTTCATAGGGGGCGTGACGGATTTTAACATTTCTTAAGGCTATGCGAAGTCGTTTCCTGTGCAAAGGAGTTTCTTGTCTGATGATTGCCACTTGTGTTCAGTATTTCATATCTGCATAATGAAATGGACGCATTGCAGGAGTCAGCTCGATGATCTATTGGTTAGGGGAATTTCTTTCGCAGTATTACGGTCCATTTCGTCTTTTGACGTCGCATCTGGTTTTAAGCGGACTTAATTTTCTTTCCTGCTTTGTCTTGAGCTTCTTTCTGCTGCCAAAGCTGATGCACAGATTACCTCGCGATCGCGGTCGTAACCATGCTGTTCAGGCGGCGGTCGCGGCGGGGAAGCCGACCGGGGCCGGGGTGATCTTTATCTGCCTGTTTGTGGCGATTGAACTTTTGTTTTTGCCTTGGTCCATTGAAGTGCTAGGTATTTTACTTTTGACCTTTGCTGCCATGATGTCGGGCTGGCTGGATGACAAGTCGGTGACCTCGTGGGGGGAATATAAAAAAGGTCTGATTGATATGGTTCTGGCGGTCCTGACGGCCTTCCTGTTAAGTGGCTTAAAGGATGTTGAAATTTGGCTGCCATTTACCTCTCAGATGTTTTTGGTCCCTTTGTGGCTGTTTGTACCTTTGGCGACAATTCTTCTGTGGGCCACCATCAATTCCACGAATTGTACCGACGGCGTTGATGGTCTTTCCGGAACCCTGGTGGCCTTTGCTTTCACCAGTTTAGGGGCCTTGCTGTATTTCGTGTTAGGTCATAAGGACATTGCGCATTACCTGCTTCTGCCTCATTACGCGGATGGTTCTGTCTGGGGAATGATGTCCTTTGCAATGGTCGGCTGTCTTTTGGGGTATCTTTGGTATAACGCAAATCCGTCGGTGCTGTTGATGGGGGATGCGGGCTCGCGAGCTTTGGGCTTCCTGCTGGGGGTCTTTGTGATCAAATCCGGCAATCCATTTTGCATTTTGATTGTGTCGGCTGTTTTGATGGTCAATGGCGGGACGGGGCTTGTGAAGGTGGCCATCATGCGCTTCTTTAAAGTGGCCTTCCTGAAAAGTGTTCGTTTTCCTCTTCATGATCACATGCGCCACAATCGGGGCTGGTCCAACACGCAAGTTTTGGTGCGCTTCACGCTGGTTCAGGTGATGATCACTTTGACCCTTTTGATTTTCTTCATCAAGGTGAGATAGCGGAATTCTGCTTGAGTTTTAAGCAATTTGAGCCCATTAAGAAAAGCGTTGAGGCAAATATTGACGTTTGTTGGCGAAAATGTTTGAGTTACTGTTCGCGTGCCCCGGTGGCGAAACTGGTAGACGCACAGGACTTAAAATCCTGGGCTTCGTTTAAACGGGCGTGCCGGTTCAATTCCGGCCCGGGGCACCACTTTCAGTTCAAGGGAGTTCTATGAAAACATCACTCCAGCCTTCCCAGGATGCACTAAAAAATTTAGAACAAGCTCTTCTGATCAGTCAGCCTACGGATCTTGAACGTGATGGGACTATTCAACGCTTTGAGTACTGCTATGAAATTATGTGGAAAGCAGCACAGCGAATTCTCAAAGAAAATGAAGTTCATGCCGAAACGCCTAAAGTTGTCTTTCGGGAACTGGGTCGCTTGGGGTGGATCCAGAATGTTGAAGATTGGTTGGAGTTCCAAAAAGCACGCAATGAAACCAGCCATGAATATGGTTTGAAATTAGCTTTGCACAGCTATGAGTTGGCCAAGAAGTTCCTTCCTTTAGCGCAAGGTCTTTATAAAGTTTTATTCGAGAAAAGTCGTGACTAAACCCTTAGGTCTTTCGGACTCTCAAATCGAACTCATTGAAATCATCCTCCGAAACTTTCTTAAGTCTAAAGTGGAGTTCACAGTTTCAGTCTTTGGCTCTCGAGTTCGAGGCGGATATCGCCAGTATTCGGATCTAGATCTCTGGATTGAAGCGACTCCAGCACTCACTCGCTCTGAAGAGGCCGACTTAAGAAGCTTATTTGAAGAGTCCAGCTTGCCTATCAAAGTGGATATTGTGACTCCTGAAAGTTGTCTGGAATCTTATCGGGAGAATATTTCGGTGGAAAAAAAAGTTTGGTTGAAATAGAGAGTAAGGTTTTTACTCTGTCTTGGGTGGGCCCACCGAAAGTTTTGCAGAAATTGGTGCATACATTGCCCTAGATCCTGGTGCCTCTACCTATAAAGCAGGCCCGGGAGCGACCCTCTGTGTTGGAATCTGGCAGCTAATCCCGCTTCATAATCATAAAACGGTCTGAAGAGTTGCTGCGATATTGTTTGATTCTATCTTGCAGGAAAAGGGGACTGTCTTCTTCGCGAATGACTTTGAATTGAATCAGACCATAGAAGGACTCTAGGTGATCGTAAGGAATGCAGTAGGTGGGGCCGATATTATTTTCATTCAAATACTTTGCAAAGCTTTCAAGTATTTTAGCCCCGATTTTTTGCGAACGCAGAGAAGAATGAATAATCATGCTTCTTAAAAGAGGCGTGTTTTCCTCCACGCAAAATCGACAGACCCCAACGACATTGTTGTTTGCAAAAGCGATAAAGAATAAATCATCCGGGCGGGATTTGGCAAGGTCGGGGTGCCTAAAAACTTATGGCATCTCTAAAAATTACTAATTGGTCGTTCATGGATGCTTTGTGCGGTGGTGAGGTCATTCAAGCTGCATATTGAAAAGCGGGGCGGGCACATGGGATATCTGCATCAGGGGGCCCTGCCTGTGGGTGGTAAGTATGTGGCGATGCCTGAAAAGTGGGACTGGGCCGAAAGTGTTCTGCACGAAGTGCTGGTGGAAAATAATCTGCCGTTTGAAGAGGAAGCCGGAGAGGCCGCCTTTTATGGTCCGAAGATTGATATTCAAATTGAATCGGTGAATGGAAAAGAGGAAAGTGCTTCCACTGTGCAGTTGGACTTTATCAGTGCAGAGCGCTTTGATTTATCTTTCATCAACGAAGCCGGTGAAAAAGAACGCCCCGTGATTTTGCATCGGGCACCACTGGGTTCGCACGAACGCATGGTGGCCCTGTTGGTGGAACTGTATCAGGGCGCGCTTCCTTTGTGGCTGGCTCCGGAACAGGTGGTGATTGTGCCTTTGGCAGATCGCCATGTCGCCGCTGCGGAAGAGGCCCGAAAGATGTTACATAATGCTTTCTTGCGGGTGCGGGTCGATGAACGCGTGGAATCGCTGCAACGAAAACTGGCCGAAGCCTGGCAGGGGAAGGCCTGTTACGTCGTGGTCATCGGAGATAGGGAAGTGCAGGAAGGCCATGTCAGCGTGCAAAGGCGGGGAGAACCCGCACGCAAAAAAGCTTCCGTCGCAGAGTTGCGGGATTCCTTAGTCAGGGAGGTGGCGGAGCGCCAGTAAAAGGTGTCCGGCAGGCACCTTTTACCTAATAATGGAAGCTCATGCGGTCGGCGATGGATTTTGGCAGAGGTGGGACCTGTGATCTTGGGATCAGGAAGGTTGTCAGGTTGAAGAAGTCGCCAAAAATCTTATGCTTGCCGGTGGCATCAGCCAGGTACTTGTGACCGCTGGAACCTCCGGTGCCGATCTTCTGGCCTAACATGCGCATCGCCATCAAGGCGTGGCGATAGCGCCATGTGGTCATGGTTTCGTCGATGTCTAAAAGGGCGCGAATGATTCTGAACGGAGTTTGCAGAATCGGCTGATCGCGGTGCAGTTGAATCAATAAAGCCGCGTGCATGGCCTTGTGACTTAGGCGGAACTGGCCTTCGGCGCGCAGCTTTTCAAACGCCTTTTCGTCAAACAGAGCATCGAAGCTTTTCAAAGTTTGTTCCAGACCCTCGACGGTTTTCTTTTTGATTTCATCGCTTAGCTGCGGGTTTCTATTTACCGTGTTGATGTCGTCCTGGAACATTTTGTTCACGGCTTCTTTGTAGGATTCCCAGAAGTTGAAGTTTTCACCTTGCAGGAATGGAGTTCTTTCCAGCCATTTTTCCACGCAGTCATGCAAAGAGGGCTGTTTTAAAATTTCCATCATCTCGGCCTGCTGGGATTCACTTAAAGACTTATAGAACGGGGACTGGTTGTAAGCCAGACGATCCCCCATGCGCAGACCCAATTTTGTTTCGATCAAACGCCACTGGTAACTTTGGAAGCCGGAAGCCGGATAAAGCATGTCACGGAAATCCAGGAAATCCAGCGGTGTCATGGTTTCAAGCACATCAATCTGACCGATGATCAGTTTCAGGATGCTGACAATACGCTCTAAGCGCGCACTGGCCATGCCCATTTCCACTTCCGCCACCACGGGTTTTTGGAAGGTGGAAAGAACCGAATTCAATTCAAAGAGGATCTGTTTGAACCACAACTCGTAAGTCTGGTGAACAATAATGAAAAGCAATTCGTCATGAGCCGGTTTTCCGTATTCAACACTTTTCGGATGTTGGGCATCCAACAAAGGGTCCAGCCCAAGATAGGAATGATAATGCACCGGTGGGTATTTCATTGTGAAAGCTCCTTAAGTATTTGAACAAAACCGTCGATGTCCTGCTTTCGGGTGTCCCATGAGGTCATCCAGCGGCATTCAAAAGTGTTTTCGTCCCAGACATAGAAAAAATAATGTTCACGCAACTTTTTCACCCAGTGACTGGGAACGGTTGCGAAAACGGCATTGCTCTGTGGAACTTCCCGCACGCTGACGCCGGGAATGTTCTTGCAGGATTCGTAAAGATATAAAGCCATATCGTAGGAATGGCCGGCGATGTCCTGCCACAGATTGTTCTTAAAATACGCCTCGAACTGACAGGCGATAAAGCGGGTTTTTGAAGGTAATTGTGCTGATTGTTTGCGGATGTATTTAAAATCCGTGGCCAGATCCTTGTTCAGAATCACAACTGCTTCGCCCATCATCAGACCGTTTTTGGTGCCGCCAAAAGAAACAATGTCCACGCCCAGGTCCGTGGTGATTTCCTTGAAACTTTTTTTCAGGAAATAAGCGGCGTTGGCCAGGCGGGCACCGTCAATGTGAACATACAACTTGCGCGCCTTTGCCCACTGAATCAGATCTTTCAGTTCCTGCACAGAATATGTCGTGCCCAGTTCCGTTGGCTGTGTCAGGCTAAGCACTTGAGTTTGGGAATAATGCTGATCCCCGCGGCGGATGAAGGCTTTTTCCAGAGTTTCCACCTGAAGCTTTCCATTCACGGAAGGCAGTGGAAGCAGTTTGCAGCCCGCCATATATTCCGGGGCCCCACATTCATCCACATGGATATGGGCCACATCAGAACAGAATACGGATTGATGGGGCTTTGCCAGAGCTCGCAAGGCGGTGACGTTGGCAGCGGTGCCGTTAAAGACAAAGAACACCTGTGCCTCAGTGCCGAATTGTTTTTTAAATTCCCCCAAGGCTGCTTCGGTCCATTCGTCTGTGCCATAGGCTGGGGCGTGTTCGGTATTCGCCGTCAGCAATGACTCCAGAATGCGAGGATGAATGCCTGCGTGGTTGTCACTGCCAAAACCGCGTTTCATGCGCTAGCTCTTCTTTAGATTTGCAAAAATAAAATTATGAGCCAGCAACGCCGCCAGCTTGCTGGTGCGGTTGTCCTGATCCAGTGGCGGGGAGACTTCGTAAATGCCGATGCCGCGCACGTCGAAATTTTCAATCATCCACAGATAGCTTTGCAAAAACTCTTTGGTGAAAAGGCCGGTGGTCCAGGACTGACTGCATCCCGGGGCTTCGCTGGAAGTGAAGGCATCGATGTCGATGCTCAGGAAGATTTTCTTTTTCTCTTTGCCTTTAAGATAAGACTGCAAGACATCCTGCAAGCCGCGTTCGTTCACATCGTCCAGAGTGAAAACTTCCGCGCCGTGATTTTTCGCCCATTGAATGTGAGCTTTGCTGTTGCATTGGTTCTGGATGCCGACTTCCGCAAAATCCACGTGGCCTTGAAATTCAGAAAGCACACGATGGAAAGGGGTGCCAGAATTAAATCCCTTGTCTGTCGGGCGCACGTCCATATGAGCATCAAAATTGATCAGAACGGCCTCGTCCTTAAAGACATCCAGAAAGCCTGCACCATCGCAGTAGCCGTAGTCATGGCCGCCCCCCAAGGAGATCCAGCGCTTGCCTGACTGTGCCAGTGCGCGCGTGGTTTCACGCGCACGTTCATGTCGTTCGGCCAAAGGTTTTTCTTTGTCGATCAGATCACCCAAATCCAGAATTTGCGGCAGACGGGTGCTTTGCAGGTGCGGGGTCATTTTATACAAGTAAGTGCGGATTTCACGAGGTGCAACCTGTGCACCCACGCGGCCGCCGTTCAGGCCGATGCCCTCATCATCGGGAAAACCGATGATCGCAAAGTCGAAATTGTATTCAGGAAGTTTGCTTAGGTCGCCTTTGGCAAGGAGCTGGACGCATTCTCCAAGACGTGGATCTTCTTTGTCGTTTTTGGTGAAAAGAAGATGTTTGTCGATGGAATGTAGCCAGCTCATTATTTCAGGTCGCCCCACTTATTTAGGTGAAGAGTCCGAGTCACGTTACCCGTTTCGGAATCATAGATTTTCATTGTAGCACGGGATTTATTGAAGCGGATAGTGGCAAAGGTCGTGGACGTCGCGTCAGACAGGAAGACCACCCAGTCTTTACCGGTGGAAGGTGTCACGCTGTAACGATAAGTGATCGGATCAACAATAGTGTAATCCTGACCTTTTTGGAAATCCTTGATACTGATCGGATAGAAGCTCAACGAGTTGAAGTCACGAACAGTCAGCAGACCGTCGGAGCTGTGCCAGTAACCCAGCATTTTCTTCAGACCAACATAGTCCACGCTTTCAATGTAAGCGACACAGCTGTCTGTATCCAAAACTCCCGCAGCAGTCACAGAATCACCCGTGGAAAGACGGCGGATGTTGAATTCAGCATCTTGAGATTTGGCTTCAATTAAAAAACGAACACAGGCAGAATCGGCTCTCAGGTAGGTGCCGGTAATATCGCGTTCAATCGTGCCCGAAAGAGGGCGCGCTGATAAGGCAGCAGATCCTGAAATCAGAATGAGGACGAAAAGCAGAATTCTCATGCCCCACCTTTTTTCATGGGAGCAAATCCCGGTCAATAGTATTCCTACTCCATTTATTTGACCGAGCGAGTCAACTGCCGAAATATGCAGCATTTCTGGCGAAACTCCCGAGTAAAACTCGACATTTCTTGCCCGTCGGCCATGTGTGCTTCTAGGATTGAAATAAATGACCAATGAGAACCAAAACTGTCACTTGTTTTTCCCGTGGAACGGGGACCTGCCGTCCGCGGAAGTCGTCGTTCTGCGCGACGTGGAAATTGTCGGCGTGGGGGCCTTGCGCCGCCATCAACTGGAGACTTTGAAAAAGACCAAAAAGCTGGTGGTGCAAACTCACGAACCACAGATTCCCGATCAGGTGCGCGCGATCTACGACGCTGAACTGTTGCGCACTCTGGAATGGCTTCGTCCTTTCAAAGTGGAAGCCGGGCAGGCCATCGAATTTCAGGCGGAACAGTGGCGACTTTTTGAATTGTTGTTTCCGAAAACGCGGGAATCTTTAGGAGTCGCAGCCGATCGTCTGCGCAACGAGTATCTGCAGAACATGGAATGGAGCAGTTGGCTTTTGCAGGATCACTGGCGTTACTTCGTGGGCTTTCTTCGTCAAAAATTTCCGGGACAGGCGGATATTCTGGAATTAGCGCACTGGGAATGGGTACAGGCGTGGATTGAGATTCAGCCTTTCGATGGTGAAAGTGCCTCTGAACCTGATGTCCTGTCATTGAACCCCAGTCTGCAAATCGTGACTTTGACCAGGGAAAACCCCGTCCTGAAGCGAGACAAAGGTATGTATGCTTTTGTCTATAACTCGCGCACGGCCACTGTGGGGGAAAGGCCACTGGACCTGACAGAGGCGCTATTCATCGACTTATTACAGGAAGACAGGAAGTATTCAAAAAAGCAGCTTCTTGAAATGGCGGCGCTGGGCTTAAAAGCCACACCCTCGCCCTCAGCCGAAGAATTGGAAAAAAAGTTTTTATCACTCGTGGCAGACGATATACTCAAAGACGTTCCTTAATTTCAAACAAGGAGTCTGAATGAGTAAGAAAATCTTTGCCCTCGTTGCTGTTATGATGACAAGCCTCTATGCAGGGACTTCTTTGGCGGCAACCGCCAATGGTGTGATGTTGACGGCCAATGCCTTTATGTACAACACCACTGTGGAGGTCACGCCGGGCACTAAAAGTGAATCCAAAGTCAGTATCTATGACATCAAGCTGGGATATCTAAGTGGTAACGGTTTGTATCTGGGGGGCATCTACACCCTGAGAAATTCTGAAGCGGGCAATAGCAGTTCTGACGGAAATGCGATGGGAGCATCGATTGGTTATGTTGGTTCCAGCGGTTTTTACGTGAAGGGGCACTATCTGGTCAGTGCAGAGCTGGGTGACAACAAAGAAGGCACTGGCATTCAGGGGGACTTTGGTTATCTGACCAATATCACCGGTGCTCTGGTTGTTGGGGTGGAGCTGACTTATCGTTCGATTGAATACAAGAAGAATGACACCGCACCCACCATGGAAAAGCTAAAGCAGGACGAACTGTTTCCGATGCTGACAGTCGGTTTTGTGTTCTAGTTTGAATTTTGCAAAAAAAAAGATTTTTATAAGGGCCTCTTGTGGCCCTTATTTTTTGTTCTGATGCAGGAAATCCTCTTTGACCAGATCATAGAAGGATCTTTTATGGAACATTCGTGAAGCGCTCACTGCAATCGCCGCACTTAGCATCATTGGGAAAAGGGCGGAGTGACGATCCGTCATTTCAAAGATCAGAATAAACGCTGTAAAGGGCGTCTGCATGAAGCCGGACAGAAAAGAAATCATGCATGTCAGAATCAGCAGGTGATGGTTATGAGGCCAGAGGATTTGGGCCATGAATGATCCCATCACGGCTCCGACAGCAAGCGACGGGGCAAACAACCCGCCGGCCGCTCCGGCCAGTGCCATTAACAACGGCCCCGCAATACGCACCAGAACATCCAGGGATTCAGCAGATCCGTCCCTGAAAAGAAGATCTAAAATCAGGGATTTTCCGCCGCCGATGGCGTGGTGACTGATAAAGTAAACACTTGCCCAGAATAAGACCCCACAAGCTACATTTAGCAGGCTTAGGCGTGTGAAAGAGGTTATTTCCTTTCGACGTTGGTGGATGGAGAAAAGAACGGAGCCAAAACTTGCCCCGGCAATGCCAGTCACCGCCGAGGTCAGCACGACCCAAAGATAGGTTTCCCAGCTGATGGATTCGATGCTGGGAAAGCCCAGATAGAGATAGCTTCCCTGAAAGGTCTGAACCAGAAGACCTGTGGTGATGACTGACCAGATGACGTAGGTTTTGAAGTTGTTGAAATAGTCCTTGCTGAGTTCTTCCAATGCATAGGCAATCCCGCCCAGCGGGGTGTTAAAGGCTGCCGCCAGTCCTGAAGCACCCCCGGCCAGAATGAAGGAACGCATGGAAATCTGCTGAATCCATTTCGTGGATTTTTCCCCGATGCGATAGAACAACCCGGAGGCGATTTGCAGTGTGGGTCCTTCCTGTCCAACGGCGCCTCCGCCCAGAACGCAGGCGATGGAGGCCAGGATTTTCATTGTGATCGTGCGAATGCCAATCAAAGAGCGAATCAGGGGTTTGTCCGAGCTGGGATCAAGTTCGTTGGCAATAAGCATCTGGGGAATGCCGCTGCCGCCAGCCTGTTTGGCGAAGCGATAAGGCAAAAACCAGCTGAGATACACCATGGTGATGGTTGAAAGCAGAGAAAGGCTCCAATGCAGTTGTTCCACCACGTTGAGAGCCATTTCCTCGCCCCAGAAAAAAATCTGAGAATAAAGCAAAGAGGTGAGTGCCGCAACAAGACTGGCCACCAGAAAAGGGATCAGGCGCAAAGTGTCCTGATATTCAAAGCGGTCGATGATATTTTGCCAGTTCTGGCGCACGGATGCAAAAGTCATGTTTAACCCTTACTCCTGTTACGCCATGATGGAAACCTTTTTCTGGGAAAAATCACAATCCTTTCAGGATATCATTCAGAAGCTGCAAATGATTCAGAGGATGTTTCCCGACGTGATCGATCATCAGTTTTTTTGCCGCTTCATTTTTCGGCACACCTTCAAAGGTGATCAGACGATCCATCGCATTGGCTGACGACACCAGAACAGCCAACGGGTCCATGTCTTTTTCGCGCAACCCCTTGGGGCCGGAGCCGTTGATGGTTTCCTCGTGCTGGCCGATGATATTGATCACGGTTTGATCAAAGTGCTTTTTATCCTGCACTTTCTGGGCGCCGTCTTCGGGATGTTTCTTCCACAGAGCTACATCGGCTGCCGACATTTGCGCCAAAGGCTGATTCAGATTCAAGGGCGAGTTGTGGTGGCCGTAGTCATGCAGCAAGGCCCCCAAAGTCAGAAGCTGGGTTTTCTTGGGGTCATTGATTCCTAATTTTTGTGCCAGCGCAATGGACAGGGTTGCCACAGTCACACCGTGATGGGAGATGGTTTTGTCCGTGTTTTCAATATTCATCACCGCTGACATGGCCTGTGCGTTGGTCAGTAGGAAGTTGACGTACTTGCCGGCGGCATCTTTGGCGTCATTGTAGGTCGCCACGTTTTCGGGATTTTCAAAGACCTCTTCGGCGTTGCTTTGTTGTGACCCCTGAATGATTTCCGCACGGGTTTGTATGTCTTTGCTGCCGGTGCCGTCATAGGCGGTTTCGATATTCCGTTGCAGATAGGTGCGATAGTTGTTTTCTTCATCCGTCAGGATGTACATTTTGCGTAACTTTTTGTCCTTAAGACGTTGCAGTCGCTCACCTTCGAAGCTGTCGCCGCGACGAAGGTAGAGAATCATCTTGTCGTTGATCTTCACATAGGCATTGAAGTCGATTTTTTGATCACCGCGCAGGGTGCTCACACGAATAGAAACATAATCCATTGCCTGGGTATCCTTCGATTGTTATCGTTAATGGAATGGCGATTGATAAAGAAATTGTAGAAGATTTTGTGTCCGAGTCAAAGTCCTTGATTGAAGAGCTTATTGAGCTTCTCGAAAGTATTGAAGGTGACTTTTCGCAGGTGCAGAAACTGGCCGATTACGGCAACAATGTCGATCGTATTATGGGCGGAGCCAAGAGTCTGGCCTTGATGGCCCCCCCGGATCACGCCTTGCACATGATTGCGGACTATGCGGCGATCTGCAAAGCGGTGGGTTACAAGGCGTCACAAATCAAAGGCAATGAACAGTTCTTTGATATCTGTGTGGCTCTTTTGCTGGATGCGACTGAAACGCTGGAAACACTGTTGGGGCGCATTCATCAGGAGGGACGGATGTTGCGTGAAACGATTCCCCAGGCCTTTATCGAGCGTCTGCGCTGGGTGTCCAGTCAGTTCAGTGAATCCGTCAGTATCAGTGTGGGGACCGGTGCCGCTCCAGCTAAAATGAATCAGTCGGAAATTGATGATTTGTTGAAAAAACTGGGTCTTTAATTTGAAATTTTTTGCAAAGTCCACTGGGCCAGCTCGCCCAGTTTTTCATGTCCTAGCAGGGCCTCCACCTCAGGGCGGAGTTCCTGCAACTTACGATTGGCACAAACCAGCAAGGCATTGCGTTTTAAGCCAAAAGATCCCGCGCGGGCCAATGGAGTCCCCAGAAAATCCCGGCTGATTTTTTTGCCGGAAGCACTCAGGATATAGCGCAGATCCTCCACCAAAAGCTGTTCTTCGGTCCCTGAAAGCGACAGGGATTTTTCTATCGACAACTGACCTTTGAATACTTTTTGATTCCACGGACACACGGTCTGGCACAGGTCACATCCAAAAAACCAGTCACCGATGGCTTCACGCAGGTCCTCGGAAGGGACCTGGCGGGATTCGATGGTCAGATAAGAGATGCATTTTCGGGCATCCATTTTTCGTGGTTCAATCAGGGCTCCGGTGGGACAGATATCCAGACAGCGCGTGCAGGTGCCGCAGAAATCCGGCAGAGGCTCCATTTCCGTGTCGATCTTCAAAGAGGTGTAGATTTCACCAATAAAAAACAAGCTGCCTTTTTTGGGATGAATCAGACAGGTGTTCTTTCCAACCCAGCCAAGGCCGGCGCGTTTTGCCAGATCCCGTTCCAGCACCGGGCTGCTGTCGGTGAATGCTAAAAATTCCTCCTCCGGGAATTGGGCTTGAAGCTGGGTGCACAATTCCTTCATGCGATCCTTGAACCAGAAATGATAATCCATGCCTTGGGCATAAAGACTGACCCGGGCCTGCTTTAGCGGGAATTCGGATTTTTTCTGGGGATGGGGGAAGTAGCTCATGGCAAACACCAAAGCGCTTTGTGCCCGGGGCCACTTGCTTTGCGGATTTTCTTTGATCGGGGCGTGTTCCGCCAGATAGGTCATGTCGCCGTGAAGACCTTCCTGCAGCCATTCTTTGTAGAATTCAAAACTAAGGGGTTTGTTCAATGGCGTGATACCGAAATGGGAAACCCCCAATTCGGTCAAAGTTCCATCAATCAGATTTTTCATCTCCTGTGGCGTCACAAGAACAAACTCTTTCTTTCGGGCCGGTCTTTTTCTACACTGTCAGGGTGAACTCAGTGCAAAAGCTTATTCATTCTCACCCTCATTGGTCGGCAGTGGAATCAATCTACCACACTCTGCAAGCTCATGGCTACAAGGCCTTTTTGGCCGGGGGCTGTGTGCGGGATGCGCTTTTGGGCCTTCAGGCCAATGACCTGGATGTGGCGACAGATGCGAACCCGGATCAGATTGAGTCTTTGTTTAAAAAAACCGTTAATGTCGGTAAAAGCTTCGGGGTGATGCGTGTTCTGGTGGACGGCGCTGATATTGAAGTGGCCACTTTCCGCAATGATGGGGCTTATCTGGACGGGCGACGCCCGGAATCGGTGATTTTCTCAACTCCAGAGGAGGATGCACAAAGACGGGACTTTACCGTCAATGCCCTGATGTATGATCTGGCGACAGAGGAAGTTCTGGATTATGTCGGTGGACAGGCGGATTTGCAGGCAGGCATTTTACGTACGGTGGGTGATGCTGAACGCCGTTTTTTGGAAGATCATTTGCGCCTGTTGCGGGCGGCTCGTTTTTCCGCCCAGTTGAATTTTGTTATCGAAGAAAAAAGTTTTCAGGCCATGACCCGGATGGCCTCGCTGGTGAGCAAGGTCAGTGGCGAACGCATTCGCGATGAGATGAACAAGCTGCTTAAGACCTCGGCGGTCTTGCGCGGCTTGCAGGCGATGGCAGATGCTGGGCTGATGAAAGAACTATTTCCCTTCCGGCTGCGGGATAATTCCTGGCAGCAGAACAATCTGGCTTCGCAGTTCTGGCAGGCTTTGGCGCTGTTTGTGCGGCAGGCGGATTCCGTGGAAATGGAAAAGGCGCTGGATCTGTTAAAGCTTTCCAGTCGCGAACGAAGATGTATCGAGGACTCCTGGGCTGTGTGGCAGGATGCCCGCGCCCTTTTAGAGCTGAATATGGGAAAAAAACTGCAAAAGATGGCCCGTGACGGGGTGGCTTTTGCCCTGCGGATTTTACTGGAGGAAGATTCCGAAAAACTGCAGATTCAGGAGCTGTTTACTCAATGGAACTCCTGGCAGTGCGAATTGCCGAGGCCTTTTTTAACAGGCGAGGATGTTAAGGGGACGCTGACTGGCAAGGCCATAGGGAATTGTCTGGAACAAGCCTATGAATTGCAGCTTGAACGAAGTCTGCACAGCCGGGATGAGGCTTTGCAGTGGTTACAGACGTATTTGAAGAAAGAATCGTGATGACAGAAGCATATGTTCCCAGCACCTGGAGAAGACTTTTTGCCTACAGCATGGATCAGCTGGTGGTCCTGCCATTTTATCTGCCTTTTGCGGGGATCTTTTTACGACTGTTTTTCACTGACGACGAGGTCGTGGTTAATCTGACTCAGTTGTTGGTGCTTTATCTGATTCCGGCGGTGTTTGAAGTTGTGTTTTTGGTTTTGATGCAGGCGACACCGGGAAAATGGCTGATGGGTTTAAAGGTGGTTCCGGCCACGAATTATTCTGAAAAGCTGCATTGGTCTCAGTGTTTGTTGCGCCCGTTGGCGGGACGCTTAAGTTTCTTTTTCTCTGTGGCGATTTATGCCGTGGCCTTCTTTCGTTATGACCGCACTCATCTTTGTGACTGGATTGCGGAAACCCGGGTGGTGCAGGGGACTCCTCGTCCGAAAAAGGCCCAGATCCGCTGGATTCTGGGGACTTTGGTGGTTCTGTTGTATGTCTATGAAGGCATGGTATCGGCCAGGATGATTTTAAAATCCATCGACTGGCAGGAACGTCAGGCGGATTTACGCGAAGTCTTTGATTTGCAGGACTATGTGGACGTCAGTTTCGAGTGACTACTTCAGAACACTGATTTTCCCATTGGTTTCCAGCACGGCCTTTTTGACCTCTTCAGGATTTTCGACACCGTTTTGTCTTAAAGAGGACAGCAGCTCTTCCTGAGTGATGAACTCCTTCCGGCAAAGTTCCTCGTTGATTTTGCCGTCCTTAATCAGGGTTTTTGCGCTCCCATCCAAAAGCTGTTCCATTTTTCGGGAACGAAATATGACCAGATCCACTGTGCGATTCAGAGTTATAAAGGTGGCCACCGCAATCAAGGCTGCGGGGACCGAGTTGTCTCCGCCGGTGATGGCGGAACTGACGGATTCACTTAAGATCAGCAACAGGACCAGATCAAAAGGTCCCATTTCAGCAATCTACTTGTGTCCAAAGAAGCGCAGAAGCACAAAAACTGCCGCGTAAATTATTAAAGACCGTAGAATGTATTCCCACCACGGAAAGCTCAAGGTCCACATGGACTGACTGTAGAAAGATTCAGGATGCCGGGCAAGGCAGGAAAGTGTGTCTTGCGGCAACTTAGGCCGCTGCGGGTTTCCACTTTTTGAAAAGAGATGTGGTGAGCAGCAAATCCACCTCGCCATTGCCACTTAAGGCCTCATCACGAAGATCCGCGATGGCCTGACTGGCGGTTCTAGCTTTTTGATTTTCCTGCAAGGCGGTCATTTCGTGGAAGCGATAGGCAAAGCCCAGTAGTTTGCCCAGTTCGGAGATGTCGCCTCCCTGAAGCTTTTTCGGGAAGCCTTTGCCGTTTCCGGTTTCGCGGTGTTGTCCGATGGCTTCGGCGATTTCCAAAGGCAGCGGAACTTTTTTGGCTTTGACCATATTCACTGAACGCTCTGGATACAGGTGGTATTCAGACTGTTCTTCGTTGCTGTATTCTGTCACGGATTTGCAGCCCACGCTGGCTGGCAGCTGTGCTAGGCCGATATTATGCAGAAGGCCTGCGATCGCAGCGGCTTCGCGCTTTTCCACAGACCATCCCAGCAGTTGGGCAAAGTAGGCGGCATAGGCCGACAGACAAATGCAGTCGTGATAAAGAGTGCGGTTGTTGCCCGCAAAGCGGGAGATTTCATCAAACAGTTCATCCGTGGAAAGGTCCTTCGTCAGCTCAAAGTCAGCGACGATGGATTTGCATTTATCCAGGATTTCTTTCCCTTCAGAATAGTCCGTGGCAGAGCCGCTTAAGAACTGCGCCATGATCTGATAAATCACCTGTTTGGAACGGTGAAACTTTTCAGTCATGGAAATCGGGAAGGGCATGTTGCGCATGCTCATCACGGTGCGGGCGTATTCAAAGAACTGTCCCATCTGGGTTTTCTTGATATACATCTGCTGGCGCAGGGTTTTAAATTTGTCCAGATGCTTTTGATCGACGATGTCACCGGCTTTGCGCATCAGTACAGAACGATGATTGGCGGGCAGGTGGACATAGACATCAAAGTTGATTTGGGTGTCGGCATCCATGTCACGCAGATCCACGGGCATCAACGCGGTGATGGGGATCTGATCGCCTTCCATATTGATGGGCGCAAGTTTTAGCACCATGTCAGAAATGAATTCGCGGTCGAAATTGATGTGCATGATCTGGTCGGCGCCGTTTTTTTTGAGAACCTCAAAATCCAGCGGAGCCAGGGACGAGTGCAGTACAATCACCGGGCAGTCGGGGAAATTCATTTTTGTGGATTGAATCCATTCGCTGGTCAGATTGGTGCCATCCTGACCGTCAACCAGCGCCAAAATCGGGCTGAAGCCTTCCGAATTGCCATAATCCAGGGATTCATCAATAGAGCGGAAGTGTTTCAGGCGGTACGGATAGTAACCCTTCAGGACAACGGTGATGGTTTCCCAGAAGGAGTCGCGCGGACTCCCGATAAGAACATCAACCGTCTTGCCTGAAGCTGAAGTCATTGTTGTACCGAGATTTCCACATAGAAAGTGGAGCCGTTAGTCAGGTTGAAAGGGATCACCAGAGTGGCACCTTTGTCAGCGTGGGTGATTTTAAACTCACCGGAGATGACAGTGGGGATGGCCATTTCAAAGTTATAACCCAATTGATTCAAGGTTGTTTTTGCAGAGCCATAGATCATGTTGGTCATTTCACCCACAGCATCGGAAACATCCCCGTTGATGGAGGTGTATTTTTCGCCCAGCATGTTTTCCAGAATGTGGAAGATGCTGTCTTTGCCATAGGAAATCAGCAAAGTGCCTTTCAAAGGGGGTGCGACCATTCCGACCATGCCGGCGATTTCCCCTTTAAGCACAAACTGAGGCTCGATAAAGGGCTTACCCGGTGTGGCGTCTGTTTGAGCCATGGTTTTCAGGGTTTTAATAACGCCATCAACGAAGGCGTTGATCAGGCGTTTGTCGAAAAGGGGATTTAGGGCCTCTACTTTTGGTGCAGCAGACATTGATTACTCCTGGGCAAAGGCTTAGGAAGCTTTTGCCTGAGTTGAAGGGTTGTGTTTCGCCCAAACGCGCTCCATCTTGGCTTTCAAAGTCGCCGAGTTGAAAGGCTTCACCACGTAGTCGGAAACGCCGGCTTTTGCGGCCTCCAGAATGTGTTTTTGTTCGGACTCTGCCGTCACCAGCATGAAGGGAACAGACTTAGTGCGGGGATCTGCTTTGCAGGCCTTCAAAAGGTCAATTCCCTGCATTCCGGGCATATTCCAGTCCGAAATGATGAAACCGTAAGGCTGTCCTGCATCATGAGCGGCCTGGATCAACGGCAGGGCGGTTTTACCATCGTCAGCCTCCTCAACATTGGTGTAGCCCAGCTCATTTAGCACTTTTTTAATGATTTTTCGCATAGTTGCGAAGTCATCAACGACCAAAAACTTTGTATTTGTGGGAAACATAATATCTCCTGAAGGTTGTAAACTGTGTAAAATCCTCATGCTTATCGGTCTAGTTTTTTAAAACTAGAGTCCAAAGCTATTGCGAATTTCAGTTTTTGTTGTCAGACTTTATTACAGGTGGTCGAGGCTGCTTTTGGACATGAGTCCTGGGTGGCGTTGAAGGTTTAGACGGATTTAAAAACTAAAAACAATTAGCGGGAGGGAGCAAGGATGCTCAGAGATGTCCTGATTCAAAAAGGTCTTTCAAATAGAGAGGCAGAAGTTGCT
This sequence comes from Bdellovibrio bacteriovorus, assembly GCF_025558485.1. Classification (GTDB taxonomy): domain Bacteria; phylum Bdellovibrionota; class Bdellovibrionia; order Bdellovibrionales; family Bdellovibrionaceae; genus Bdellovibrio; species Bdellovibrio bacteriovorus_G. The sequence continues at coordinate 2,329,380 of NZ_CP102930.1, read as the reverse complement.
GAACTTGTGTCTAAAGGCTTGTCCAACAAGGAAGTTGCGAACCAGCTTTTTGTAACTGAGAAAACAGTTAAATTTCACCTCACAAACATCTACAAAAAAATGAATGTGAAGTCTCGTGCACAGTTGATCGTATGGTGCTTGCCTCACCTTGGTTTTGTTGAAAGCGAAATTCGCGCTGAAAACAACAACCAAAGTGCAGCTGCTGCGACTGCATTCAATAACAACGCAACTCAAACGATCCCAGCTGGATCTGCGACAGTTGCAGGTACTACAACTCTACCAGGTAGCGGTTTGAACCGTGGCGGTAATTCCGATATTGGTATGGGCGGCATCTAATCTTTATTGATTAGATTGGTTCTAAGGCGCAGGATGTGGGAACACAGACCTGCGCTTTGTTTTTTTAGAAAGGGGCTGCAACTTGGCTGCTTCAAAACCCGTCTCATCTTCTCAAGTGGTAATGACTCAACTGGTTCTGCCTTCCCATACGAATTCCTTGGGAAGTGTCTTCGGCGGAACGATCATGTCCTGGATCGATATCTGCGCCGCCATCTGTTCTCAACGGCATTGTAACAAGGAAACTGTCACGGCCAGCATTGACCGTCTGGACTTCGTGGCACCGGTTTATAAGGGCTGGGTGGTAAACCTCAAAGCAAGTGTGAACTACACTTCACGCACTTCCATGGAAGTGGGGGTTCGCGTGGATGCTGAAAATCCAAAAACAGGCGAAACTTTCCATACGGCTTCGGCATATCTGACTTTTGTAGCTTTGGGCTCTATGGGAAAACCCACGGAAGTTCCGGGCTTGGTGCTTGAAACAGATGATGACAAGCGCCGCTATGAGCAGGCGAAAAAACGCCGCGAGATCCGTCTGCAGAACAAGAGTAAGTAGTTCTATTTACAAAGAAGTTCGATCCAGCGAAGGGCTTCCTTCACTTTTCGATTGGCAGGTGAGTCTTCGTTCTGGTTGTCGCCGGTCAGGACATCCTGCTTTTTGCGGGCGCAGTCTTTCTTGGATTTGTCTTTCATCTTGGCCAGCTCAAAAGCTGGTTCCATCGTATAAAACAGACGGGCCACGTTTTGTTCCTGATCATTGCCTTCCGTCGGGTGGGCCTTTTCGTACTGATTCAAAGTGAATTCAAATGATTTTTCCAGCTCTTGAAGGGCCGGGACTTTTTTTGCAAAAGTGGTTTCCTTCGAGGCTTTTTCAAATGCCGTCTGGGATTCCTTAAAAAAATCCTCGACCGATTTCAAAGGGGCAGCCTGAGCCTGGATCAGCAATAGAGTCAGGATTACATAAGACATGAATCCCCCTTTTTATCCGCGGGAGTGTGAGGAGCGCCGGGCTTGTATTCATCCAACAGTTCATTCATTTTCGCTTCGGTCTGACGGACGTAGGCGTTGTTTTGGATGATCTTGGAAACGGCTTCTCCGGGAGGGGTGTTATTGGAAAGACGCAGGCGACGGATCAGGGATTTGGCTTCAGCCGGACCTTGTGGACCATAGGCTACCAGAGTCAGATAATTCAAAACATCCTGATTTGCAGCAAGCTTACCGGAACGGGCTGCAAGGGCCGGTTTAACGATTTGATCGCGGATATGAGCATAATATCCCAAGGAATAAATCAGATTGCGTGCAACACCTTTTCCGGGGCTGACCCAGGTGCAATAATTTCTCGCAGAACCCGGGCGCGGCGGAGGATTCACCAGATCATCCTTCATGATTTCCTTGAAGGGCTTGCAGGCGGGGTTGGTGCTTTTCATCAGGGTTTCCAGAACATGTCGTCCATTGCCCTCGATAAATTGGCCGTCCTCTTTCCATCCGGCAATTTCTTTCACTGGATTGGAGGTCAACTGGCCCATGCCCACGCCACCGTTGTAGGCGACGTAGAAATTGAATGCGGTCTCGTTGTTGATTTTTTTCAGGATAAAGCGCGGATCAATCGGGGCACGTCCTGAAGACATGCAGGACAGGGCTTGATTCAGTGAATACTGGATAAAGTCCACGGTGGAGGAATTCAAGCACGGAGCGGATTTTCCGGCATTTTCAAATTTCACGGGTTTGTCTTTTAAGCAGCTATAGCCCTGATTGCCAACCTCGCGCTGTAAAGAGGCCTCAATGCATTCGCGGCGGATGGCTTTTACCGGACTTTGGGTTTTGGCCACCTTGACGATGTCCTTGCTGGCTTTTTGCAAAGTCTTAAAGCGGTCTTGCAGCTCGCAGGCCACGACATAACCCGCTTTTTGCGAGGCTTCAAAGTTGGAATAGGCAAAGGCTTGAGTCAGGGGATCGGTGGCCTGAATCAGGCTGCGATTGATATCCAGATTCGAGGCGCCTTTCTTTCCCGATTTATCATTCACGCATTGAGGGCCGTCGGCCCATGCGGGCGCTGTCGCAGCAAGAACAAAAGCCATCGTAATGAGTTGGGAAGTAAAGTGTCTCACCTGCGGCTTATCGGTGAGATTGTGGAAAAACTGAGTTAAAAATGAAAAATCCCAAGACCTTTGTCTTGGGATTTTTCATTAAGTGATCCTTAAATTTCGGGCAGTTATTTGACCAGATATTCTTTCCAGCGATTCAGCAGGGACGGCGTCAGTTGAGTGTAGCATACAGTCCCTTCCGTCGCGGTTTCTTTGCGCAGAATCTGGGCTTCGCGCCCCAGGTCGAAGATTTTGTATTCTTCAGATCTTGGGAAGTAAAGTTGAACATCCTGTTGCATCTCGCTGACGGTCTGAGCCATCAGCTTTTTCAACTGCTCCATGCCTTGTCCGGTCAAAGCGCTGACGAACACGCGTGGATAGGCTTTGACTCTAAATTGTCTTTCCAAAGGTGCGATATCACTTTTGTTAAAGACATGGATGATTTTTTTATCCTGCCAGTTGAATTCCTTGATCAGTTCCTCAACAACTTCAATTTGGCGTTCCATATTGGGTGAAGACAGATCCACCACATGCAGTAAAACGTCGGCTTCGGAGGATTCTTCAAGTGTTGCTTTAAAGGCTTCAATCAATTGAGTTGGCAGTTTGCGGATGAATCCCACGGTGTCAGTGACAACAGCCGGTGGACCATCTGGCAAAAAGATTTTGCGAGTTGTCGGGTCCAGGGTGGCGAAGACCTGATTCTTGGTCATCACTTGCGCCCCGGTCAGACGATTCAGAATGGAGCTTTTTCCAGAGTTGGTATATCCGATCAAAGCGAAAGACGGAATTTCGTGACGACGACGGGATTGTCTGTGTTGTGCACGGTTTTGGCGAACACTTTCAAGTTTCTTCTTAATAAGGGCCACGCGTTCACGGATGCGACGACGGTCATTTTCCAGCGCGGTTTCCCCAGGCCCCCGGGTTCCGATACCGCCCCCTTGACGGGACAGGGAATCCAGCCACGCGCCGACATTGCGAGGCATTTGATCCAGCAGTTGTGCAAGTTCCACTTGAAGTTTTCCTTCAAAGGTCTGCGCACGCTGGGCAAAGATATCCAAAATCAATTGATTGCGGTCGATCACGCGGGCTTTGACGATTTGCTGCAAGTTTCGTTGCTGAACTCCGGAAAGCTGGTGGTCCATCACCACAATTGTAGCGCCGCTGTCGCGAACCATCTCAGCCACTTCCTCGACCTTGCCGGTCCCGATCAGTGTTGCCGGATTCCACTGTGGCAGAACCTGAATAATAGAACCAACGATTTCTCCGCCTGCGGCAGAAACCAGCTCTTCAAGTTCCAGCAGATTTTCTTTGATTTCAGTAAGGGGCTCGGTCTTCAGACCGACACCAATGACGATTGCTCTATCCTGGTCTTTGACATGGGCTTGATTATTCAATCAGGAAAACCCTCCCTTGGTCTTAATTTTAGCACGGTCGCAGAAGCTCACAAAGTTAAATTTTGTCCTAACAAAGAAACGATTCCACCACCGAGAATCAGAATTGCACTGGGGATGCGGCGGGCCAGCAGCCGTAAGCTTAGCAGGAATAAGGTCCAGCTTAAGGCCCCGGTCAGGGAACCCATCGCAAGCGTTATGAAGACGGAAATCAAAAGCCCCACCGATACCGCCACGACACCTTTTAGAAAGTGTTGCAGGGATTCAGAGTTTTCCAGTCGGCGATGCAGAACGATACTTAAAGCCACAAATACAAATGCGGGCAGAAAAATTCCCAATGTGGCAACTGTAGCTCCCAAAGGCCCGTGCACCAGATAGCCCACGAAAGTGGCGGTGGTGAAAACCGGCCCCGGTGTGAACTGTCCGACCGCGACGGCATCCAGTAATTGTGTTTGGGTGATCCAACCGCGTTTTTCCAACAACTCGGTTTGTAGAAAGCTTAGTAAAACATAGCCACTGCCAAAAAGAACAGAACCGATTTTAAAGAACACCCAAAAAAGCGGCCCCAGATTCCACAGGCGCTTTTCAGGATGCAGAACCACCCACGCCAGTGCGCCCCCCACAAACAGCAGTGGAATTTCTGAAATGCCTCGTTGGTGCAGCCCCACCGTGATGCCCACGGCGGTTCCCATAAAAATATGAACAGGGGATAGGGAGCCTTGTTGCTGGAAAAGCTCCCGATAGGTTTTCTTATCAAAAAGACTTAAAATAAATCGCCCCAAGGCCTGAAGAATGATCGCCAGAATAACGGCTTTCACACCCGATAAAAAAGTTTCAGTTTCAGGGAGCTTTGCATAAAGACTGTAGAAATAAGCCAGGGTCAGAACAATCAGAAATGCGGGCAGGATAAAGCAGGCTCCGGCAATCCAGAAACCTTTCCAGCCAGCGCGGCGATAACCAATATGAATTGCAAGTTCGGTGGAATTGGGGCCGGGAATTAAATTAGCCAAAGCCAGAAGTTTTAAAAAATCATCCCGGCTGATCCATTGGCGATGGTGGACACACTCTTCCTCCATCATCGAAATATGGGCTGCGGGGCCGCCAAAAGAGGTGGCCCCCAGCTTCAGAAAAATCCTTGCCAGCTCTGTCACAGAGCTGGACGGACTATTTCTTTGCACGGTTTTTTAGAACTTCCTTGATGAACTGTGCTTCCAGCGCGGTGAACACCACAGAGTTCACGATGCCATCCACAGTTGTGGTTCTTTGCAGAACGTTTGCGGATCTGCGAATGCCTGTCAGGAATGGGCCGATCACTTCGACTTTGCCGATTTGTTGGATCAGTTTGTAAGTGATATTGGCGGATTCCAGATTCGGGAAGACCAGAATGTTGGCGCCACCTTTCAAGTCCGAGAATGGGAACAGGCGTTCCATGATTTCAGGGTTCACAGCCGTGTCGGCCTGCATGTCACCTTCGACCATCAGTTCCGGGCGGATTTCGCGCACCAGCTCTGCCGCACGTTTCATTTTCTTCGGAGTGCCATCGGCGCCGCTGAAGTTGGAATAACTTAGCATTGCCACGCGTGGCTGAATACCGAAGTATTCTACGATGCCCGCGGCCTGCAAAGCGATCTGCGCGCATTGTTCTGCTGTGGGGTTGAAGTTGACGGTCGTATCCGCCAAAACCAGGAATTTATCTTCAAGAAGAACAAAATTCAGTCCGGCAGGAACTCCATCTTTGAAAGTTCCAATGGATTGCAGAATTGGACGAACTGCATCGGCATAGTTGATGGAGGCCCCACTCACCATACCGTCAGCATCACCCATGCGCACCATCATGGCGGCAAAGTGATTTGGCTCTGCCATCAAGCGTTCGGCTTCTCTTAGGTTCACCCCTTTACGTTGTCTGTAGGCGTAAAGCTTTTCAACGTAAGAATAATACTTCGGATAAGAAGACGGGTGAATGATGGTGACATCTTTCAGTAGAGGAATATCCAGCGCGTTGATTTTTTCTTTCACGCGGTCCGGGTAACCCAAAAGAATCGGCTGGCAGATTCTTTCTTCAACCAAAGTCGCCAAAGCCTTCAAAACCTTGGTGCTGGTGCCTTCCGGGAAAACAATGCGCGGCAGTTCACCGCCATTGGCATCTGCATTCTGGTGCACACGATTGATAGCAGAGCGGATGAACACTTTAGACGGGCCCTGCAAAGCCTCCAAAGTTTCCAGATAAGAATCCCAGTCTTCGATTGCGCGAGTCGCCACGCCGGACTTCATTGCGGCCTTCGCCACCTCCGGAGCCACGCGCAAAAGCACGCGCGTATCAAATGGTTTTGGGATCAGATAGTCACGGCCGAATTTAAAGCTCTTACCACCGTAAGTGGCAGAAACTTTGTCCGGCACATCTTCGCGTGCCAGTTTTGCCAAAGCATGAACCGCCGCAAGTTTCATTTCTTCATTGATTTGGGTGGAGCGTGTATCCAAAGCTCCACGGAAAATGGATGGGAAGCCCAGAACGTTGTTCACCTGATTTGGATAGTCTGAACGGCCTGTGGCGATAATTGCATCCGGACGAGCGGCACGCGCCTTGTCCGGCGTGATTTCCGGTTCCGGGTTGGCCATGGCGAAGATGACAGGATCTTTAGCCATGTCTTTAAGCATTTCCGGAGTCAGTGCTCCAGCCACAGAAAGACCGACAAACACATCCGCGCCTCGCAAGGCTTCAGAAAGCGTGCGCGCCTCTGTATTAGAGGCGAAGAATTCTTTGTATTTATTCATGCCCACCGTGCGGCCTTTGTAGATAACGCCTTGAGAATCACACATAATGATGTTTTCGCGACGTGCACCCAGAGCGATAAAGATACGCGCGCAGGAATTTGCAGAAGCTCCTGCGCCGTTCACGACGATGCGGATTTCTTCCATTTTGCGGTTGGTGATCGCGCAAGCATTCAACAGCGCGGCCCCGGAAACAATCGCAGTTCCGTGCTGGTCATCGTGGAAAACCGGGATGTTCATTTCTTTTTTCAGACGCTCTTCGATTTCAAAACATTCGGGAGCTTTAATGTCCTCCAGATTGATACCACCGAAAGTGGGTTCTAAAACGCGAACGGCATTGCAGAAAGTGTCCACGTCATTTGTCGCCACTTCGATATCGAAAACATCAATGCCCGCAAACTGCTTGAACAAAATGCCTTTACCTTCCATCACGGGTTTGCCGGCAGCAGGACCGATATTTCCCAGGCCCAAAACGGCTGTCCCGTTAGAGATCACGGCCACCAGATTTCCCTTGGCTGTGTAGTCGTAAACTTTGGAAGGATCTTTGGCGATGGCTTTACATGGCGCTGCCACCCCCGGAGAATATGCTAAGGAAAGATCTTTTTCCGTCGCGCAGGGCTTTGAAGAGATGACTTCAATTTTCCCCGGCTTTCCCATTTGATGGTAAACCAAAGCTTCTTGATCGAAGTTCGTCGTCCCGGTTTTAGTATCGTTTTTCGTTTCCAAGGATGCTCCTTTATTTTTGCCCCTTTTAAGGGCAGTTGCCAGACTCCCGCAGAGAAGGATTTTACGACCCATTTCAATGGGTTAGGGGGAGTCCAGTTACAAGTGCCTTTACTCTACCGAGGGGTGCTAGGTGGGTCAATGAATGGGCGGATTGGCGCGGCGAGCCTTGTTCGTAAAAAAATCTTTCAGAATGAAAAGTGCTCGCTTTTAGAGCAGAATTTCTAGTTCTGACCGAAAAGCCCGCATTGGCGCACCTTTCCTGTTCCTAGACCAACAGCTCCAGAAGAAGCGCTTTGAACTCCGACCCAGATGGGGTGCTTTTACTATTTGGTGGAACTGCCGAAAAGACATATCATTTTAATGGTTTATACAACTAAGGAGTCAGTTCATGAAATCACCACGTGATGTTGTTCTTGTAGAGGGTCTGCGTACGCCTTTCGCAAAGGCAGGAACAAAGCTTAAGAAAGTTCATCCGGCAGAGCTGGGTAAAGTTGCTTTGAAACAAGTCATCGCCCAGGCAAATCTGGATGTGAATCTTGTCGATGAAGTGATCATCGGTAACACCGGAAATCCGCCTGATGCCGTGAATATCTCTCGCGTGGTGGCATTGAATGCCGGTATTCCTTTGAAAACTTCCGCTTATACTGTGCACCGTAATTGTGCCTCGGCCATGGAATCCATTTCCAACGGTTATGAGAAAATCAAATCCGGAACCATGGATGTGATCATCGCCGGTGGGACCGAGAACATGTCCCAGATGCCAACTCTGCCTCCGAAAAAGTTCCAGGAAATTTTTGAAAAACTTTTTGCGGCAAAAGGTCCGAAACAAGCCCTGCCACTGCTGTGGACTTTGTTCAAAGCTGACATGAAACAGATCAAAGCTTTGCTTTCCGGAAACATGAAGGATGAATACTTCCCGGTGATTTCCGTGATGGCGGGTCTGACAGACCCTTTTGTCGGCATCAACATGGGGCAGACCGCAGAGATTCTGGCAAAAGAATGGGGCCTGTCCAGAGAGACTCAAGATAAGTTTGCTCTGCGTTCTCACTTGCTGGCTTCCAAAGCCATGAAAGAAGGCCGCATGCGTGAAGAGATCGCTCCGGTGTATCTGGCTCCGGAATACAAGGAAGTGGTTTCTGATGACGTGGGTCCGCGGGAAAGTCAGACGATTGAAGCTTTGGCAAAATTAAAACCGTTCTTTGATAAAGCGACGGGTTCTATCACAGCCGGAAATTCCTGCCCGATCACAGACGGCGCGGCGATAGTGCTTATGATGTCCCGTGAAAAGGCCGAGGCTTTGGGTTACAAACCACTGGCAACCATCCGTTCTTATGGCTTTGCTGGTCTGGAACCGGAACGCATGGGTCTGGGCCCGGTGTATTCTTCACCAGTGGCATTGAAGCGTGCGGGTTTGACCATGAAAGACATCGGCCTGGTAGAGCTGAACGAAGCTTTCGCGGCTCAGGTTCTTTCCTGCCAAAAGGCATTTGATTCTGACAAATTTGCTCAGGAAAAACTGGGATTGTCTTCCAAAATCGGGGAAATCCGTGATGAGATTCTGAATGTCAACGGCGGGGCGATTGCTTTGGGGCATCCTGTGGGCGCCACCGGAACTCGTATTGTTCTTACTTTGGCTAAAGAGATGAAGCGTCGAAACACTCAGTTTGGTCTTGCTACTTTGTGTATTGGTGGGGGTCAAGGTGGAACCATGATCCTGGAGAACGAGGGTTAATTAAGAAACTCTCGGGGCCGAAGCCCTGACGACAGAGCCCAGCTCTGCGCTCGCAGCTTCGGACAGTCCTCGCGGACGCCTCCCTTTGGGATGAGCTGCTGTGGAACTTGCTTCGAGCCCAGAGCTGGGCTCTGTCGCCAGGGCTTCGGGAGAGGTTCTTTGAATCAGGTTCGCAAGGACTGTGTGGTTGGTGTGTTAAAGAATTAAGAATGTTTTTGATTTTGCAACTTAGGAGTTTTCAGAATGTCTATTCAGGAAAGTATTAAAATTGTTCCTCAGGGTGAGGTTGCTGTAGTTGAGTTTGATCTGGTGGGGGAGAAGGTTAATAAGTTCTCCACCCCGGTGATGATGCGCCTTAAGGAAGTTATTGAGGAGTTGAAGAAGTCCTCTTATAAGGCGGTTATTTTTAAATCCAATAAGGCAAAAATATTTATTGCCGGTGCGGATATTGAAGAAATTAAGAGTATGACCAAGACTGAGGAATTTGAGGCTGCCGTTAAAGGCGGGCAGGAAGTTATCAGTATGGTGGAAGATCTGCCGATGCCTACGATTGCGGCTGTGAATGGCGCTTGTATGGGTGGTGGGTGTGAGTTCATTTTGGCTTGTGACTATCGTATTGCCTCTGAAGATTCTTCCACGAAGATTGGGCTTCCGGAAATTCAATTGGGGATTTTGCCGGGCTTTGGTGGCTGTGTTCGTTTGCCTCGTGTGATTGGTTTGCAGGCGGCTTTGGATATTATTCTGGCTGGTAAATCTGTGAATGCCAAAAAGGCTCTGAAAATGGGTTTGGTTGACAAAATGGTTCATCCGAATCTGCTGGAGTCTTTCTCTTTGAAATGGGCGAAAGAAATTATTGCGGATGGTGGTAAAAAACGTCGTAAGAAATTCCAGCCTAAAGGGGCTGTGAATGGCATTCTTGAAAGTGCTTTGGGTCGCGGTATTGTCTTTAAGAAAGCTCGCGAGGGCGTTCTGAAGGCGACCAAAGGTCATTACCCGGCGCCACTTCAGGCTTTGGAAGTGATTCAAAAAACTTATGGCATGTCTGATCGCGAAGCGGCTTTGCGCATTGAGCGTGAAGGCTTCTGCAAGTTGGGTGTGACCGATATTTCCAAAAATCTGATTCACGTTTTCTATTTGACCGAGATGGTGAAAAAACAAAACGGTGTGCCGGGCGTGGATGTGAAGCCTCGTGATGTGAAAGGCCTGGGCGTTTTGGGTGCTGGCACCATGGGTGGTGGTATCGCTTACGTGGCGGCTGATAAAGGCATTCAGGTTCGTATGAAGGACTTGAACACCGATGCTTTGGGTAAGGGTCTTAAGCACGCCAGTGATCTTTGGATGAAACTGGTGAAAAGAAAATCCATCGACAAATATCAGTTCCAGCAAAAAATGGACATGGTGTCTGTGACAACGGATTATTCCGGATTCAAGAGTTTGGATGTGGTGGTGGAAGCCATCGTGGAAGACATGGGTATCAAGCAGAAAGTCATCGGTGAGTGCGCGGGGCAAATGCGCCCTGATGCGATCATTGCAACCAACACCAGTTCCCTGTCTGTGACAGAGATGGCCAAAGGCCATCCGCGTCCTGAGTATTTCGCAGGGATGCACTTTTTCAATCCGGTGAACAAAATGCCTTTGATCGAAGTCATCCGGGGTGAAAAAACTTCTGACGAAACCATTGCGACAATTTACGAGCTGTCCAAAAAAATGGGTAAAATGCCGGTGGTTGTAAAAGACGGTCCGGGCTTCCTGGTGAACCGTCTGCTTTTGCCTTACATGGGTGAGGCGGCGTTCCTGCTTCAAGAAGGTATGAGCATCGAATTCGTGGACAAGGTTTACGTCAAAGAATTCGGTATGCCGATGGGTCCGTTTGAATTGATGGATGAAGTTGGTTTGGATGTGTGTTTGAAGGTTCTAAAAATCTTCAAAAAAGCCTTCGGCGAACGCATTGAACTGGCGGCTTGTATGGAAGCCCTGGGGAACTCCGGCCGCCTGGGTCGTAAGAATGGAAAAGGTTTCTATACTTACTCTGAAGACGGTAAGCGTGGCGCGGTTGATCAGACTGTTTATGCGGCGTTGGGCTTGGGGCAGCCAAGCAATCCTTATGACTCTAAAGAATGCATCGAGCGCGGTGTCTTTGCGATGGTTAATGAATGCTCTTTGGCGTTGATTGAAGATCGCATTGTGGAAACTCCGCACGAAGTGGATCTGGCGATGATCATGGGAACAGGCTTCCCGCCATTCCGTGGTGGTTTGATGAAGTACACGGACAGCGTGGGAACTCAATACGTGGCTGATCAGTTGGCGATGTATGCTTCCAGTCGTAAGGCGGCTCGTCTGAAGCCAGCGACTCCGCTGACGAACATGGCAAAAGCCAACAGCAAGTTCTATAAATAGATTTTTGCTAAATAAAGATCTTTATAAGACCGGGCTCCAGTAGTGGAGTCCGGTTTTTTTATATGGGCATTTCATCATAGCCATCGCCGCGGCCGATGTTGAGTTTAAAACGAAACTGGGATTCATCCCATTGAGCATGCAGTGCGATCGGGTGACAGCAGACTTCGCAGTCGTAAACAAATTCCTGATCTTCACCATCCTCACGATAGATGGTCATCCAGAACTTCTCCCGGCAATAGGGACAGATGACTTTATATTCCATAAAACCTCCTGAAGTCCTCCAGTTCCATTGTCGGACGGAGACAGGGGACTTCAAGCTGCTTTGTGGAAATACATTTATTAGATTTCCTTACCCAGAGCTTGGGTCAGGAACTTGTGGCAGACAAAGAACAAGATCGCCGGGATCAGACTTAAGCCCGCCAGTAGCAGGAAGAAGTTATCTTTCCCGATCACCTCATAATACATGCCGATATAGCCTGCGACGTAGTTCCCAAAAAAGGCCGCTAGGAACCACACACCCATCATCATCGACACGATCTTGGCCGGAGAAACCTTGGTCACCAAAGACAACCCGATCGGAGAAATATAGAGCTCGGCCATTGTCAGCAGGAACGTGGAGCCGAACAGCCACAGCACAGATCCTTGTCCTGTACCGACAACTTGCGCGGCAATGTACATCACACCCAGAGCCAGTGCACCGATAGCACACCCCAAGGCCATCTTGGTCACTGTGGAAGGCGCATTTTTATGGCGAGCCTGCCATGCCCAGACGCGATCCAGTAAAGGCGCAAACAGAACGATCACAATGGGGTTGAAGGACTGATACCAAGTGGAAGGGATTTCCCAGCCGAAGAACACCCAGTCGGTGTTCTGATCAGACCACAGTTGCAAAGTGTTTCCTTGTTGTTCGTACACCCCCCAGAAGAAAATGGTAACCATGCACAGGAAGGTCAAAGCCCAGGTGCGGGTCCATTCCTCCTTGGTCAGGGGTTTGTGTGCGGTGGCCTCCACTTCGCGAACGGTTTTCTTGTGTTCTGTTTCCGGCAGATGTTTTCCTCCAAAGTGATAGATCACCATGGACAAAAGCATTCCCACGCCTGCCGCTCCAAAGCCCCAATGCCAGCCGACCTTTTGCCCCAGGGTTCCGCAGATCAGAGGTGACAGAATCGCGCCCAGATTGATCCCCATGTAGAAGATCGTATAAGCCCCGTCACGACGGGCATCGCCCTGCGCATAAAGGCCGCCGACCTGAGTGGAGATATTGGGTTTAAAAAAGCCATTTCCCACAATCAGAAACAGCAAGGCCGGGAAGAACATGCTTTCCACCGCCATCAGGAAGTGCCCAATGGCCATCAAAAAGCCCCCGACATACACCGAACGGCGCTGACCGATGAAACGATCGGCAATAATTCCCCCGAAAAAGGGTGTAAAATAGACAAAGCCCGTATAGAGCCCGTAGATCTGCGAGGACATGGCTTGATGGGAAAGCGTGCCAAAGAAGTACTCTTGGATGGACTTGATTGTTTCATACCCCCAAACAGTTTTGCCTTCTTGAGCCTGAATGAAAAGGTATTGAGTCATATAGAGCACGAGAAGAACGCGCATCCCGTAGTATGAGAATCTTTCCCACATTTCAGTGAAAAACAGTGTAAAAAGTCCTCGCGGATGTCCCAGAAAATTCTTCTCGGCGGTGGCACTCATGTCGGGTCCTCGTTGTCTAAGTTATGAACATTGCAAATTATCTTTTTTTCAGATGCCTTTTGATCTTGGCAATAGTTTGGCATAAAAGCACTCAAATTGTATGTCCGTGGGAGGGTCCTTCATGACATTTAATAAGCACTTCCTGGTTGTTAGCGCCTTGATTTCAACTTTGACGATGACTGCCTGTACGAAAACGGAAAAAGAAATCATCCGTGAAAAGCAGGCTCCCACGAACGTGATGCAGTCTTTCAGTCAGCCGACTGTGGAAGACCTTTGTGAAAAAGCCTCCTGCATCAAAATCCAAAAAGACGCTTTGGGTAAGATCTTTCTGTTGATCGCCTCCGGTATCACTTCCGGTTCCACGCCTCAGTGGTATGACCTGAAACCTTTGGTGGTCAGCTTTGAAAAATCCGGCAAAAAAATTGCGCTGATCGGCGAAAACTACAACAGCATTTATGAGGAAATCCGCACCGTCAACCTGCTGCAAAGCTTTGATGTGATTGCCGAGGACGACACTTCTGTGACCTTCGATTGGGGTCAAGGTCTGAAAACTTTTGTCCTTCAGCGTTCCTATGATGTCGATGCTCCACGCGGGAATGTGGATTTGACGGAAAGCTCTTTAAGCTCTTTGCCTGTGATTGATTCATTTGTGACGGGCATTCAGTTTGACGAAAAGAATATCGAACTGAACCAGCTTTCCAAGGTGCGCAGTGATGTGATGCGTGTGGGGTCGGACAAGAGCCTGAATGGGGAAGCCCGTGAAGAGACCATCAACATGAACATCCAGATCCGCGCTTATGATCTGGGAGATAACTTTAAAAAGAAAGAATACGACAGCTCCCGCCGTGTGGGCTTCTTTGTGACGAAGGTGGCTAAAGCCGGCTACAGCAAAGAGATGACCAACCTGATCACCAAGTGGGACTTGTCTGCGGAAAAAGGCCCGATCGTGGTGCGTATCTCTGATGCGGTTCCTGCCGATTATGAACAGTCTGTGATTGAAGGGGCCATGTACTGGAACAAGGTGTTCGGCCGTGATGTGGTTCAGGTTGAAACCAAAGTTCCGGCTCATGCGGCACCGAAAGATCGCACGATCATGGTGCGCTGGATTCCTTGGCTGGATTCCGGAGCAGCTTATGCTATCGGCCAATCGGACCCGTTAACCGGAGAACTGTTGCGTGCGCAGGTCTTTATGCCTTCTGTGTTCACCCGCGTGGGCTCTGCAGATTTGGTAAAATTGAACGGGGATATTCCAGTGGTGGCAGCGGGTGCGGTGGCCTGTGATTTGTCCCAGTCCTTGTTGGCTCTAAATAAGCTGGCTCGTGAAGCCAGTGATTCCCAGCGTCTGCGTCTGGCGCAGGACAGTGTTCGTTCCACGGTGGCTCATGAACTGGGCCATGCGTTGGGTCTTCGTCATAATTTCGCCGGTTCTTCATCAGCGAAAGTATCCACTTCTGAAATCTATGAATCTGCCAAGACCTATCTGAAAGATCTGGCGCATCAGGGATTGGAAACCTCCACCAGTATCATGGACTATGTCAGTGGTATTGATGATGTGTTGATGTCAGCTCATTTGAGATACGCGGCTTTGTCTTATGATAAGATGGCGATGGACTGGGCTTATTCTGAAGGTGATTCTGCCCTGAACGAAAAAATCTCCCGTTACTGCACGGATGACGATATTGCAGTGGCGAACTCTCAAGGTTTGCAGATTTATGGCTGTGAACGTTTCGATGCGGGTAATAATCCTCTGCAAAGAAAATATCTGGATGCCACTGATGAACGCGATGGCTTGGTGAATGTTCTGTTTGCCTCTATCATCGGACGTCTGCTGCCGGGTGACCAGCCGGACGCTATCGGCAATCTGGATGCGGTTCTTAAGGATACAGTAAAATGGTCCAAGGCTAACATTGATCTGACCTTTGTGGCGCAGACCCTGTTTGATAGTACAAAAAACGGTGCTCCGGCGGCGTCTTTTGCCTCTTTGTCCGGGGTTAAGAATGGTCAGGTGATCTATGCCCGATTTGGTATGGATCAGACCTTCAAGGCTGAACGTCAGATTTCTCTGCAAAATGCAGGCGGGTATGCGGCGTTGTTAAATGGTCTTTTGCGCGATGAAAACGGACAGATCAATATCCGGTGGCTGGACCGTCAGATTGAGGCCTTGAAAAACAGCTCCTATCTGGCTTCCGGCAAAACTCTTTCCGGTCGTGAGTACACTCTGACGCAGGAAGAACAGCGCAAGATTCTGCGCTTTATGGAATCCTTGAAGACCGCCAATGACAAGATTCTGTTGAAAGCGGCTGCGGCGATTCTGCCTCGTTTGAATGAAAAGATGGAAGATGAATCCGGCAAAGAGGCGATTGTGACCTCCGTGTTGGCGGAAAATGTGCTTCGTGCCGAAGATGCGGAATCTCTGACTCAGCTTTATCTGGATCTGACATCAGCTACGACAGGCACAGTGGCAGTAAGCATCGGCACCGGTCTGGCAAAACAGGTTGTGCTTCCGTATTACTATTTAAATGCCGAGGAAAAAGCGGTCTTTGCCAAGCTTCTGTCCTCCCAAGGTCTGCGCTTCAATATGACTTTGAGAGTGGCTCAGGCCAAGGCGGAGCTGGAAAACAAAATCAACGATCTTTTGGCTGAAATTGATCCGTCCTTAAATATAGTCACGGAAGCAGAACCTTCCACTTTGGCTTTGCGTTTGTTGCAGGCGGGTGTTGTGGATTCTGCCGCTGCCGCCTGGTTGAAGTCTGAAATCACAGTGCTGGGCGCCCTGAAAGCTGTTCAGTAAGTTCTTCGTCTCAAAATGAGATTCACGGCAAAGGCATGGATGCGCAGTCCATGCCTTTGTTGTTTAAAGTTTAGTCGTCTGATTCCCAGAAGTGGCTCTGGGGGCAATTGTGTTCCAGCGTGAAACGAAAGAACGCCCTCAGCTCAAATATAAGTATGGCATACCTGGTCCGGCTCTTGCCTTAGTGATAGGCAGGAGGCGATTATGATTAACTCTTTCTTTAAAAACAAAATGCTGGGTGTTCTGCTTTTGGCAGCTCTTTCCTTAAGCGCATGTGCGAAGAAAGACGGAAGCGCCGTCCGAGTTGCAGGCCGCGGAGCCGCGACAGGTGGAGTATCACAGGGTGGAACAACCACAACTCCAAATGGTTCCTGCAATACCAGCACAGCCGGTAAGATCTTTGATCCCTACGCTTCAGCTACTTTTGAACAACAGGTTAAAAGCTTTGTTTCCGCCACTTTGGATCCTGTAAACCTGGGTTCTATCAGCGGTAACATCTACGACAAAACAGGAATCGATCTTTTTGCAACATTCCGCTTCGACAGCACAGGAAACATTGTGGCTGGCAGCTCAAACGTGACGATTAAGATCTTCGATTCCTATGCGAAGCAAGTTTATAATGGTCAGGTGATCGAACCTTATGTAGTTCAATTCAATGCTGCATCTGAAGGCATGATTGATCGCAACACGCGTCAATTCCAAGTTAAGTTCAGAGATGGCTATGGTGAGATCATTTTCCAAGGCTCATATGACAACAGCATTGCTCAAGGCACTGTTTACTACCAAAACTACACAGCGGTCAGTGGTTACTCTCCAGCCAGCGGCACTTTGGGTTCCTTCCGCCTGTACTCTTGCTCCTTGATCACGCAATAAGCGGCGCGTCTTGCCTCGCCCCCTGTCGAGTTTAAGATAGGGGGTATGCCTCAACGTTTCATTTTTGATTCATCCATACTGGACTCCGTTGTCGGAGGACATTCAGCCATTGATATTCCGAAGCTGAATATTCATTCTCTTGAGGCTGCCAGTTCCTTTTTGCTTAGTTATGGCTTTGATTTGACCCGCGAAGAAGACGTGGAAAAGCTATGGTATTACCATCGCCGTGCTTTGGTTCTGATGCTGGAAAAACTGGGTTTTCAGGAAGCAGAGCTTCCCGAGGTCTTTCGTGATTACAAACAACTGGGCGACATCCGCCAGTTGCTGATCTACGCCAGCTCACAGAATCCTGATGAACAAAACCTGCAACGCTGGGCCTGTGCGATCATTCGTTGCATGCACGTTTTTGTTCATGCGGAAAATGATCTGTTCAGTTCTTTTGCCGAGGAAATTCAGTCTCAGATCCTGACACCGTTTCAGGATTGTATCCTGCATGACGGGAATACCCACCGCACATTCCTGAAAAGCCCGGCCGACCACCTTGATCCAATCGAGCTTTTGGGGTTTGAAGTAAAGCCGTTTAAAACCTCTTCCAGCACGGTGATCAAACTTTTGGCAAAACCCGATGCTTTGGCGATGAAGATTTTCGACAAGCTGGGCGTGCGTTTCGTGACCCGCAACCTGTTTGACACCTTCCAAGTGGTGCGTTTTCTGATCAAAGAAGATGTGATCAGTTTCCCGCACATCATGCCGGATCAGAGTTCCAATAACTTGTATCCGGTCAGTCTGTTTATGAAAGTGTGTGACGATCTGTCGCATCGTCTGGATACACTGGATGAAAAAAGCATCCAGGAGGCCTTTGACCTGAAGCTTCAGGAAGAGGGTGACAATGTGAAGTTCCTGCGCAAGGAAAATTTCTTTTCGGGTGAGGACTATCGTTTTATCAAATTTATTTCCCGTAAGTTGATTCATATCAAACCGCAAGGGGGGAAAGAAGCCTTTAGTTTCTTCTACCCATTTGAGGTGCAGATTATGGATCACGCCGCCCATGAGCGCATTTTATCCGGGCCTTCTGAACATCAGGCCTATAAAGAGCGTCAGCGCACGGCGGCCCGCAAACGTCTTTTCCCGGACCCGAGCTGAATATGTTTTTAAAGCTGTTATCTTATCCTCGTTCACTGATCGGCGTGGTTCTGCTGCCTATCCACACAGTGTTTTGTGCCGGATCGCTGGTGCTTGCCAACATTCTTTTTAATAACCGCAAGCTGGAAGATCACATTGTGGAATTCTGGACTCGCAACTGCTGTCGTATGTTTGGTGTGAAAGTTGTGGTGAAGGGCCTGGAAAATCGCCCGGAAGGCGGTTTTCTGTACGTCTTTAATCACACCAGTTTTTTTGATATTTTCGCCATGAACGGCTGGTTGGGCAGCTTCCGTTTCGGAGCCAAAATTGAACTTTTCAAAATTCCTGTTTTTGGAGCGGGGATGAGACGCGCGGGGATTTTGCCTATTGCACGCAATCGCCGTGATGAGGTCTTTAAGGTTTATCAGGCGGCAGAGGCCCGTATTCGTGCCGGGGAGCGTTTTGCACTGGCGCCAGAGGGCACTCGTCAGGAATCGGAAACCCTGGGCTCTTTCAAGTCGGGTCCTTTTATCTTTGCCATTAACGCCAAGGCGCCGATTGTGCCTGTCATCGTCAAAGGTGCGGCGGCGATTATGCCCAAAGGTTCATTCCTGCCGAATTGGGGCGTGTGGAGTCGCACGATCACTTTGGAGGTTTTGCCTCCAATCAGTCCGTTAGGATACACTTTGGATGAGCGTCCGGTTCTGCAGGACAAGGTTCGTAAAGTCATGGAACCCTATTTTGCGATGGATAACTTCTAAGAGGTCTTTGATGAAAAGCTTTGCAGAGTTCTGGCCTTTTTACCTTCAGGAGCATTCCCATCCGTTAAACCGTCGTCTGCATTTTGTCGGGACGTTTCTGGTGCATGCGGTGTTGATTGCAGCCGTACTGACGCAGCAGTGGGTATGGTTGTGGACTTTGCCGGTGATCGGCTATGGCTTTGCTTGGGTGGGACATTTTATCATCGAAAAAAACCGTCCGGCGACGTTCAAGCATCCCCTGTGGTCTTTGCGCGGGGACTTTAAAATGTTCTATCAAATGTGTGCCGGGAAGTTGTGGAACTAAGCTCTGTTTAAGAGCTTAGTTGCGAACGACGTTCCAGGTGTTTCCTTCCAACGAACTGCGCAGTTTTACGCGCGAACTTCCGGTGTCCACCTGAATCTGAATTTGGGAATTAGGTAAAGATTCAATCTGCGTCAGGCGCAGAATTTTTGGGTTTTTGTGATAAGCCGATTCAATGGCCTGCGCCAGCTTGTCCCAGCGGATGAAGGGTTCAAAGCTTTTGCCCTGATTGATGCTTTTGAAAGACCCCACGAACCACACACCGCTGGGATGAATGCTAACGGGGTAGTTCTGTTTTCCAAACTGTGGGATGGCTGTCCAGGTTAAACCGTCGTCGGTGCGATAAACCCCTTCAGAGGAAACAAGTCCGCGCACGGACGTTTTGCTTTCAAAGGCGATCGAATAGATTTCCCGCTTTAAAAGTGTGTCAGTCAGGATGTTTGACACGCTTTCGGTCTTTGCCACAGGCAATAGCAGATCTGTTTTTTTCCACCACACTTCGCCGTGACCGTCCACGCGGCTGATGCCCCAAATGTGGGCTTCAGGCTTTTGGATTTCCACGCGTGCACGCAAAGGCGGGCCGTAAGATGCAGAATCAGGGCGAACGACAATGCCGCGTAAAGGGCTGGTGACGTAACCCAGGACTTCATTCATCGGAACATTTTCACCTTTTTTAGTCAGCACTTTGTTGTTGTTGCGGAAGGCAACGGTGATCCAGTTTTTCTTGGGATGGTAGGCCAGTGTCGCAAAGTCAGCGCGGTTCACAAAATGTGTGATATCGACATAGCCGACATGATTTTTGTAGCGAATGCGCAGAAAGCCATCGTTAGCAACCAGTGGAATCACTCGCTGCAAACGCGGCAAAGTCGTCAGAACTTTGCTGTCACTGGAGGGCTGAGAACGGATGTAGGTGTCGATCAGATTTACGTAAACTCCGGAGTCATCATGACGGGAGTTCAGGTGCTGCAAAGCCACCCAGCCTTCAGAATTGGTTTTCTTGTCGCGAACGCGGGCCCAGTAGTCGTCACATTCCAGAATTTCCAGTGTGTATTTTCCGGGCACACCTTTGACGATAGAGGCATCACTGCGGTTCAGGCTTAAAAGATTGATCGGGTAGCGCGTATCGACCAGGCGAGCCACTTGAATGTCGCGCAGAATACGGTCCCCCGCCATGGTGTATTCTTTGTGGTCCCAGGCAACTTTAAAAGAGGCATCCATTTCCGAGCGAACCAGGGACTTCTCCAGAGAGCTTCGACTCACCTGGCCAGAGGGAAAGGCGCTGTTTTTATTGCGATAAAAAGACACAGCAGACGTGGCGTCCGTGGCTAAAGCCGCAAAAGTGCTGGAAGAGGCAAAAAAAATCGACAGGGACAGGCTTAAGACTGAACGCATTCCTCTATTGTGAGGGGTGCGGGGAGATGCTCTCAAGGCCAGAAGTTTCGCGGGCTAGTTTTAGAAGTTTTGACCTCTCGACCAAAGTAAAGTACGAATTCGGGGTTGGTTTTTGTTTTTATAACGCAGAGTGAGGTTTTTATGGAGATTAAATCTATTGGTGTTGTTGGTGCCGGGCAAATGGGTAACGGGATTGCTCAGGTTGCGGCTCAGTTTGGTTTCAACGTTGTTATGATGGACGTCAGTGGTGCTGCTTTGGAAAAAGGCATGGCGACGATCTCTGGCAGCTGTGATCGTTTGATCAAAAAAAATGCGATGACTGAAGCTGACAAGGCAACTCTTTTGGGACGCATTAAAACTGCGCAGGAAACTGCTGGCCTTAAGGATTGCGATATCGTGATCGAAGCGGCGACAGAAAACATTGATTTGAAACTTAAAATCTTCAAAGATCTGGATGCAACTGTAAAACCGGAAGCGTTGCTGGTGTCTAACACATCCTCCATCTCCATCACAAAAATTGCAGGCGTGACAAAACGTCCGACAAAAGTGGCGGGCATGCACTTTATGAACCCGGTTCCATTGATGAAGCTGGTGGAAGGTATCCGTGGTTTGCAAACTTCTGATGAAACCTTCAAAACGGTAAAAGCCCTGGCGGAAAAAATGGACAAGGTTTTCGTGGAGTCCGTGAAAGACATGCCGGGCTTTATCGTCAACCGCATCCTGATGCCCATGATCAACGAAGCTGTTTACACACTTCATGAAGGCATTGCTTCTGTTGAGGCGATCGACAACGCCATGAAGCTGGGAACAAATCAACCTATGGGTCCTTTGACTTTGGCGGACTTCATTGGGTTGGACACGTGTCTTGCAATCATGAACGTGTTGCACGACGGCCTGGGTGATTCCAAATATCGTCCATGCCCTTTGCTGGTGAAGTACGTTGAAGCCGGTTGGTTGGGCCGTAAGACAGGTCGTGGTTTCTACGACTATGCTGCAAAGTAATTTTTAGACAGGACACTGAAGATGGATTTTTCCTTTAGCACAATTAAACTTGAACAAAAAAGTCATGCCGTCTGGCTGCTGACGATTCATCGCCCCGAGGCGCTGAATGCCCTGAACTCCACAGTTTTGAACGAAATGGGCGAAGCCCTTCGTCAAATCGGTGAAATGGATTATTCCGATGCGCGTGCGCTGATTATTACCGGATCTGGTGAAAAAGCTTTCGTGGCGGGTGCGGATATCAAAGAAATCAATGCACTGGATGAAGAAAAAGCTCAAATCTTTGCAGAACGTGGCCAAAGCATTTTCCACGAACTGACTTTGTTGAAAATTCCGGTGATCGCAGCGGTAAACGGTTTTGCTCTGGGGGGCGGCTGTGAACTGGCGTTGGGTTGTGATTTTATCTATGCCTCTGAAAATGCCAAATTTGGTTTGCCGGAAGTGTCTCTGGGATTAATCCCGGGCTTTGGCGGAACTGTGCGCATGGCTCGTGCCATCGGTCAGCGTCGTGCTCGCGAATTGACTTACACAGGTGGTATGATCACCGCAGCGGAAGCTCAGACTCTGGGTCTGGTAAATAAAGTTGTTCCTCAAGCTGAACTGATGAACACAGTGATAAAAACTGTGGAAGCTATTTTGTCGAAAGCGCCGATTGCGGTGGGGTCTGCGAAGTTCTCTATCAATCAGGCGTGGGACATGGACGTTGAAGAAGCACAGAAAAACGAAGCAAGAATCTTTGCAGAGTTGTTCTCTTCTGAAGATGTTAAAGAAGGCACTGCTGCCTTCATCGAGAAACGTAAAGCTGAATTTAAAGGTCGATAATCTAAATGTACACACCGAAGAATCCGATCCGTATCGTAACTGCTGCCGCTTTGTTTGACGGCCACGACGCTAGTATCAACATTATGCGCAGAATCCTTCAGGATTTGGGCGCAGAAGTCATACACTTGGGCCACAACCGCTCGGTGAGTGATGTCGTCAAAGCCGTCTTGCAGGAAGGCGCTCAGGGCGTCTGCATCAGCTCCTATCAAGGGGGCCACATGGAGTACTTCAAATACATGAAGGACCTTCTGGATGAAGCAGGGGCTGGTTACGTTCGTATTTACGGCGGTGGCGGCGGTGTGATCGTCCATGACGAGAAAAAAGAGCTTGAAGCCTATGGCATCGCTCAAATCTTCCACCCGGACGACGGTCGTCGTTTGGGTCTGGAAGGCATGATCCAGATGATCGTTGAAGGTTGTGACTTCGACCTTCTGGCCAAACAAAAAGAATTTAAAACCAAAAAGAATATTTTCAAAGGCGACACGGTTCCTTCTGTGGAGCTGGGTGTGGCGCTGACGGCTATTGAAAATGGTCACGGTGATTATTCCCTGAATAATTTTGGCCTTGAATCTTTCAAAGCCAAAGACCGAAAGCCTTTGGTTCTGGGTATCACTGGAACAGGGGGGGCCGGGAAGTCCTCTTTGATCGACGAAATGGTTCAGCGGTATCTGAATGCGTACCCTGATAAAAAAATCGCCGTGGTGTGTGTGGACCCTTCCAAGCGCAAAACGGGTGGGTCTTTGCTGGGGGACCGTATTCGCATGAACTCTTTGTCCCGCAACCACGTTTACATGCGCTCTGTCGCTTCCCGTGGTTCAGGACGTGAAATTGCCTCATCACTGCCGGTTCATACCTTTCCGAGTCTGGCTTCTCACACCAATTGCTGGTTCTGGGGATCACCGGAACAGGTGGCGCAGGGAAGTCCTCTTTGATCGATGAAATGGTTCAGCGCTATCTGAATGCCTATCCGAACAAGAAGATCGCCGTGGTGTGCGTGGATCCGTCCAAGCGCAAAACGGGTGGCTCCCTGTTGGGCGACCGTATTCGTATGAACTCTTTGTCCCGCAACCACGTTTACATGCGCTCGGTCGCTTCCCGTGGTTCTGGAAGGGAAATTGCCTCTTCATTGCCGGATATTTTAAAATTCATCCGTCAGTTGGATTTTGATTTCATCATTGCAGAAACCTCCGGTATCGGTCAGGGTAATATGGCGATCACGGAAGTCAGTGATATGTCCATGTACGTGATGACGTCTGATTTCGGGGCGCAGTCTCAGCTTGAAAAAATCGACATGATCGACTTTGCAGATCTGGTGGCGGTGAATAAAGCCGACCGTCGCGGGGCTTTGGATGCTCTTCGTGATGTGACGAAGCAATATAAACGCTCGCGCAAAATCTTTGATGAAAAAGTCCAGGTGCCGGTGTTCCTGACTCAGGCGTCTCAGTTCAATGATGGCGGCGTGAATAAGTTGTTCTTTAAGCTGGCTGATGCCTTAAACGAAAAACAACCGGGCCAGTGGGTCATCGACAGCAAATACAAGGAAAACATCCTGTCTGCGGAAGAACATGTGATCATTCCGGCAGATCGTCAGAACTATCTGGCGGAAATCACCTCCACAATTCATAAATATAAAAAACGCACGGAAACATTGGCGGAAAAAGCATCCCAGTTGGGTGGTTTGCAAAAAATTGCTCCTTTGCTGGGTGCCACGCCTGAAACCGTGAAAAAAGTCGAGACGGATTTGTCTGCGGACTTTACTCAGGAAGAAATCGATCAGCTTAAAAACTTTGACGGTTTGATTGAAACCTATTCCGGGGACGAGTTGGTGTTTAAGGTTCGTGATAAGGAACTTCGCCAGCCGTTGGTGCGTGAATCTTTGTCTGGAACTAAGATCCGCCGTGTGGTGGTTCCAAAATTCAAAGACTGGGGCGATCGCTTCCGTTATTTGAAACTTGAAAACGTGCCGGGGGAGTTCCCTTATACAGCCGGGGTGTTCCAGTTAAAACGTGCCGATGAAGATCCAAAGCGTATGTTTGCGGGTGAAGGCACGCCGGAAAGAACCAATCGTCGTTTCCATTATCTTACAAAGGGTGAGACAGCTCATCGTCTTTCCACAGCGTTTGACTCTGTAACATTGTACGGTCAGGACCCTGATCAGCGTCCGGACATCTTCGGTAAAGTGGGTGAATCCGGCGTGAGCATCTGTACTTTGGATGATATGAAAAAGCTCTACGCAGGCTTTGATCTGATCAATCCAAATACCTCTGTCAGTATGACTATCAATGGTCCGGCGCCAATGATTCTGGCGTTCTATTTCAACACTGCTGTGGACCAGCAGGTTGAAAAGAAAGAAAAAGAACTGGGACGCAAACTGACCCAGGATGAATGGACTGATTTGGCGGTTTGGACTTTGCAGCAGGTGCGCGGAACCGTTCAGGCTGACATCCTGAAAGAAGACCAGGGTCAGAATACTTGTATTTTCTCTATTAACTTCGCTTTGAAGATGATGGGCGATATTCAGGAATACTTTGTTAAAAGTAAAATCCGTAACTTCTATTCTGTCAGTATCTCGGGCTACCACATCGCAGAGGCGGGTGCGAACCCGATCTCTCAACTGGCGTTCACGCTATCCAATGGTTTCACGTTTGTTGAGTATTATCTGGCGCGTGGTTTGAAAGTGGATGATTTTGCTCCGAACCTGTCGTTCTTCTTCAGTAATGGTCTGGACCCGGAATACTCTGTTCTGGGTCGTGTGGCCCGCCGTATTTGGGCGGTGGCGATGCGCGATCTTTACAAAGGCAATGATCGTTCTCAGAAGTTGAAGTACCACATTCAAACGTCCGGGCGTTCCCTGCATGCGCAGGAAATCGACTTTAACGACATCCGAACGACATTGCAGGCTTTGATTGCTCTTTATGACAACTGCAACAGCTTGCATACCAATGCATACGATGAAGCGATCACCACGCCGACAGAGGAATCCGTTCGTCGTGCGATGGCGATTCAGTTGATCATCAACCGCGAGTTCGGCATGACCATGAATGAAAACCCTATGCAGGGTTCCTTCTTCATTGAAGAGCTGACCGATCTGGTGGAAGAAGCGGTCTTGAATGAATTCAAAAAGATCAACGAACGTGGTGGTGTTCTGGGTGCGATGGAGACTCAATATCAGCGCTCTAAAATTCAGGAAGAGTCTTTGTACTATGAAAGACTTAAACACGACGGCACTTTGCCGATTATCGGCGTGAACACGTTCATTGATCCAAAAACAATGGCGGCCGACTATGTGCCACCAAAAATCGAGCTGGCGCGTGCATCTTACGAAGAAAAGAACGCCCAATTGGACAATGTTCACAAGTTCCAGGACAGCCACGCCACTCAAGGTGAAAAAGAATTGCAGAACCTGAAGAACACAGTTCTAAACGGTGGCAACATCTTCGCAGCCCTGATGACAGCAGCAAGACATTGCAGCTTGTACCAAATGACTCAGGCCTTATATGAGGTCGGAGGCCAATACCGCCGCAACTTGTAGGTCGGTAGCTTCAAAAGGTGCCTGGTTGTTTTTTCTGGCAATAGTGCGTTAGGTAGTTTGAGAAGAGATGGGGAGTCTGATGGTGAGTCGGGCTCCCTTTGTTTTTTCGGCTGCTTGGATATTTTCCAAGGCGACGCTGCCGTTGTGAAGTTCGGCGATGGCTTTCATAATTACGGAGCCCAAGCCCAATGAGAAGTGACCGTCTTTGGTGATTTTTCGGCCCCGGAATTCGCGGCGCTGGCCGAAGGACTTTAAGGACTCCGCATCGGCTCCGCTTCCGTCGTCGTTGATCTCAATGATCAAATCATTTTCTTTTTGTCGAATGTTGATCTCTACCTGTGCCTGAGCGTAGCGGGCGGCATTGTCCAGACCATTGCGAATCAGTCTTAAAATCAAATGACTGTCTCCGAGGACCACGGCAGAATCGGGGGCGGAGCTGTTAAAGCTCCATCGTAAATGGTTCTGGTTGCTTTGGCGATAGTGCACTTCCTGTGACAGAATATCCTGCACCTGAATTTTTTCGGTGCTGGCTTTAAAGTGTGGTTCATCCAATGAGGCAATCGTCATCAATTGTTCGATCAGATCTTTGAAGTAATCAATTTCGCGCACCAGAACATTGAAAAGCTCATTGCGTTCGGATTCAGAGATGCGGTTGTAGTGAATCTGCAAGGTTTCAAAAGAGGTTTTCAGGCTGGTCAGCGGTGTGCGCAGATCATGTCCCATTTCCTGCAACAACTGTTTGCGGGTTCTTTCGGTCGCGTGAATGCGGCTGACCAGTTTTTCGATCTCTTCGGCCATGCGGTTGAAGTCCAGCATCAGTTCACCGAATTCATCCAGACGGTGAATTTCAAAGCGGGCCTTTAGGTCGCCTTCTTCCAAGCGACGCAGGACAGAGCGTGCTTCGACGGACTTTTTGCGCATATAGAAGAACAAAGACGCCATCGCCAGAATCAAGGCAATGACAATCATTGCGGGTTCTTTCGGTCGCGTGAATGCGGCTGACCAGTTTTTCGATCTCTTCGGCCATGCGGTTGAAGTCCAGCATCAGCTCACCGAACTCGTCCAGACGGTGAATTTCAAAGCGGGCCTTCAGATCACCCTCTTCCAGACGACGCAGGACCGAGCGTGCTTCGACAGACTTTTTGCGCATATAGAAGAACAAAGACGCCATCGCCAGAATCAAGGCAATGACAATCATCGAAGCAGTCAAAAGGGCTTGAGTCAGAATCAATCCCCCCAGAATCGGGCGGGGCGGCTCTTTAACCACCAGATATGTCGGGCTTTCCGTGTCGAGCTTTAAGATCATATAAACCGTGCCCAGACGGAAGAAATTTTCAACGCTGACAACTTGCTTGCTGACCTTTGGATGAGGCAGTTGATTCCACGGGATAGGTAGCGCAGGAATGCGTTTAGCGATCAGGATCTCGCCGTTTTCATCCACGATCCAGGTTTCAAAATCCATAGGTGGTGGTGGGCGGAAACCGTCAGGTGGTGGTCCTTTCGGGAAGTCACGGTGACGTGGCTCTTCGTGGGGAGGGCGCGGCATGGGTGGAGGTCCCATCATGGCTCCCGGCGGAGGCATAGGAGGGCGGAAGTCGCGGTCCCGGCGCAGAATATCTTTTTGTTTTTTGATCTCGTCCAGCGAAAGACCTTGCAGGCGTTGTTCCAAAGATTGCGCGTAAAAGCGCAGGAAATCATCGCGGAAGCGGGCGCCTTGAATGGACATAAAGCGATGCATGAACAAAAGCGAAACCGCACTCAACGCCAGAGCAATGGTAAGGCTGAAAAGGGAAATCTTGATGAGAGCTTTTTTATTCATGGCTGAAGCACCTTCAAGGTAGTATCGGACAAAAATTCATTCCACTCATCATAAATTTAAAGCCAGAATTGTTGAGGCTTTGTGGAAATGCCCGGACCTTCGGTGAAAGTCTCATAATGAGAGGGTGTTTCAGAAATAAAAACGGCCCCGCTTCCATAGGTGGAGAAGCGGGGCCGTAACCTTCAGGACCGTTAGAAGGTTTTATTCACGATAAACTGAACTTTTTGGCCGCCCAGGTACTGAGCGCTGTCACGACGAACCACAAGGTCCATGTACAGTTTTGTGGAAGAAGATGGGTTCAGGTTGATCGCTTTCAGAGCGATACCCAGTTCATCTCCCGCCAAAGTGATGGTTTCACGAGTGAAGTTCTTTTCTCCCAACCATTCAATCTTGCCATTGGACAGTTTTTTCCAAACAACCAGTTTGTACTGGGATTGAACCTCTTCCATCGCCGGAGTCTGGTCGCGAATGATCACCACGCGCTCAGCCCCTGTGCCTTCGATGCGCAGGATCTGCACCTGAGACGCATTTTTCAGGTTCTGAATTT
Organism: Bdellovibrio bacteriovorus; assembly: GCF_025558485.1. Taxonomy (GTDB): domain Bacteria; phylum Bdellovibrionota; class Bdellovibrionia; order Bdellovibrionales; family Bdellovibrionaceae; genus Bdellovibrio; species Bdellovibrio bacteriovorus_G. Next base: position 2,301,288 of record NZ_CP102930.1, on the reverse strand, counting down.
CGTCCTGGTCCAGGTCTTTCTTTTCATAAAGAGCGGTTTGTTCGAAGCTCAAAGCTCCGGAAGCCACGTTGGCACCATGACGTTCCACACGCAACTGGATGCTGTACTGACCTTCACGAGCCAGGCCCGGAGTCGCAATCGTCACGATCTTAGCGGCGGTGTTTTCCGCACGTTGTTCAAAGACCACGGCCTGACTTTGTTGATCACGGATAACCACTGTGTAAACAGATGTCACGCGTGCCGCACCGATGGATTCTTTGAAAGTGATTTGACCTTGTCCTTTAGTGAACTGAAGTTTCAGACCTGTCACTGTGGCAGTTCCTGCGTTGCTGTCGTTCCACTTCGGAGTTGTCTTGACCACGAAGACTTTTTCACGGCCTTCTTGTTTGGACTCTGCAACAACATAAGTGAAGATTTCAGACTGGATGGTCAATTGTACTTCAGGTTTTGCTTCCGTGCCGCCCAGAACCAGTTTGATCTGTTCAGTTTCACCAGCCAACAATGCCGCTTCTTGCGGGAAGATCACAGACACTGGTTGAGTGTACTGGTGATCGAACACGTCTCTGTATTTAGTTACGCAGCAACGTGTTTCTTCACGGTATTTTGTGACAGTGCGTGTGCGTGCTTCGGAACGGTGTTTGGTCACGGTGCGAGTTCTGGTCTCTTGACGGTATTTAGTCACAGTGCGAGTGCGCAGTTCCTGTCTGTAATGGGTTTCGTCACGGTAGCGGGTTACAGGACGGGTTTTGCGAACGCGTTCGTTGCTGCACTCACGATCAGTGTAGGGAACCTGACGGCATTGAGGAACGTCACGGCAGACGCGAGGACCTTCGGTGCACTCGTTACGTGTTTTACAGATACGCTCTCCGTGGGCATTGGTGCCGCACTCAGTGATGGGCTGACAGGTGCGTCCACCGGGTTCGCACAGGCGTTCGTTGGAACATTCCTGACGATATTTGGTGACGTTGCGGCATTGATATTCAGTATCCCAGTATTCCTCGTAGTCTGTGTAAGCTACACGTTCCGTGTAAGGAACATTTTCGTAGTATGTTTCAGTGGTTTGGTAGGGGACATCAACAGTATAAGTTTCTTCAGCCTGATAAGGGACATCGACATAGTAGGTTTCTTCGGCTTGATAAGGAACTTGTTCCGTGTAATTGGCCTGATAGGGCTCTTGTTTGTAAACGTTGGCAGAAAGCTCGCCTCTTACTGTGGTTCCGGATTGAGTGGTGCGTGTTAGTACGGTTTGCTTGGTTTCTTGCGGAGCTGCAAATGTTGAAGCTCCGATCATCAGAGTCACAATGGCTCCGATTAGTGGTTTTAGTGTCATGAATCCCCCTTCATTTTTGACGAAGAAGGACATTTGCAAGCACCAAGCCAAGACAAAAGGTGCCTGGTGATTTTTAAGCCAAATGGCTAAAAAATCACCAGGCACCTTTTTCCTTTTTCTCTTGCTGCGCCGTGGCCAGAAAGGCTGGGAGGGGGGGCGGCAGGCACCTTTTAAAGTTGGGCGATGATCTTTTCGGCGATGCGAACGCCGTCGCAGGCGGCGGAGGTGATTCCTCCGGCGTAGCCAGCGCCTTCACCTGCGGGGTAAAGACCTTTGTGGGAAACGCTTTCCAGTGTTTCATCATCGCGGGTCACGCGAACGGGACAGCTTGTGCGGGATTCCACGCCGTACACTTGGGCGTCTTCGACCAAAAAGCCTTTCATGCTGCTTTGGAATTTTTCAAAGCCTTCGCGCAGACGATCGCGCATATTGTTTGGCAACAGTTCATCCAAGCGGATGTTCAAAGCCCCTGATGGAGAAGACCCCGCACGCAAAGGGCGTGGGCCGGTTTTGCTGTTGGTGCCATACAGGAAGTCCAAAAGATTCTGGGCAGGAAGTTCACGGGTGCCTCCGGCCTTCAAAACAGATTGATAAGCGCGGGTTTCCAGTTCACGGCGCATTTTCATGCCACCAAAGACGTCATCACCGAAGTTCTTTTCATGATCAATACTGACCACGATCGCGGCATTGGCAAACGGGGAATTGCGATTGTAGTTACTCATTCCGTTGCACACGATACCGTCGGCCTCAGTGCCTGAAGACAGAACATAGCCGCCCGGACACATGCAGAAGGAATAAACCCCAATGCCGGATTTGTTGTCGTGGTGAGCCAGCTTATAGTTCGCGGCCCCCAGTTTCGGGTGCTCGGAAAACTGACGATATTGGATTTTGTTGATGGACGCTTGAGAATGTTCCACACGCAGACCCATCGCAAAAGACTTTCCATCCAGTTTGACACCAATATCACGCAAGTGGTTGATCATGTCTTCCGCCGAGTGCCCCGTAGCCATCACCACGTGAGGCGAACGGAATTCAGTTCCGTGCTCAGTGCGCACGCCGACGACTTGCTTGCCTTCCAATAAGACTTCAGTGACCTGAGTGTTGAAATGAATTTCGCAACCATTGGCGCGCAGGAATTCACGCAGTTTCGGAATCACCCGGCGAATACGGTCCGATCCCACATGAGGATTTGACAGCCATTGGATTTCCTCCGGCGCGCCAAACTGCACCAGACGGTTCATCACATAAGGAATGTGCGGGGATTTGATACGTGTGATCAGCTTGCCATCAGAATAGAGGCCTGCTCCACCTTCACCGAAACAGACATTGTTGCGCGGGTCCAGCTTGCCATAACGCCAGTATTGATTGATGCCCTTGATGCGCTCGCCACTGTCAGAACCACGTTCAAACAGCACGCAAGGCACACCCCGTTCAACAAAGCGCAGGGCCGCAAATAAACCCGCCGGGCCCGTACCCACAATCAGGGGCTTTTCCTTGGGGTTTTCAAGGCGCTCCATTTTAAATTCCGGCAAAGACAGGGCTTCGCCTTTTTCAGCGACTTCGACAGTATAAACAAAGTGAGGGGAATGGGATCTACGGGCATCCACGCTTTGGCGCAGAATACGATAAGGCCCGTGTTCGGGCATCAGCCACTGGAGTTTTTCTTCAAGATCATTATCAATAGGAATTTCGAGATTTTGGAAAATCTTGGACATGCAGCTTTGGACTCCGGGTCCCTGTTAAGGACCAAAATGGGGGGTGTATTGAGAACTATCATACTTGAAAGTCCTTTTGGTGACAAAGGGGTCTGTCTTAGATATAAAGATTTCTATGTCAGCAATTACAAGAATTCTTCCAAAACGTCGTCTCAGCCGCTGGATCGGTTATTTCATGCATTGGCAGGGGCCTTCTTTATGGGCTCGTCTGTCTATCCGTGGCTTTGCCTGGATGTATAATATCGACCTGAATGAGGCTGAAAAAGCCTATAGCGAGTATCCTTCTATTGGCGAGTTCTTTGTGCGTCGTTTGAAAGCAGGTCTTCGCCCTGTGGGGAATTCGTGGGCGGTGCATCCGGCTGACAGCAAAATCACTCAAGCCGCCCCCATTGACAACGGCACCCTGATTCAGGCCAAAGGACATACCTATAAACTAAGCGAGTTTACTCAAGATCCGGATTGTTCCAAAAAGTGGGCTGGCGGTTTCTTTATGACCTACTATCTTTGCCCTACGGATTATCATCGTGTGCATTCGCCAGTGGACGGGCAGATCACGGATGTCAGATATATGCCGGGTGAGTTGTGGCCGGTGAATGAATGGAGCACCAGCAATGTGCCGAATTTATTTTCTGTGAATGAACGTGTGTTGGTTGAAATTCAAACAGACCTGGGCCCGGTGGGTGTGGTGTTTGTCGGAGCTACAAACGTCGGTCATATTGTCTTGAGCTTTGATGAAACAATTCGCGGAAATCAAAAAGGCCCGCATATTTTCCAGCATAAGCACTATTCACCGGAAATTCCTGTTCATAAGGGATCTGAGCTGGGTATGTTCCGCATGGGTTCCACAGTGGTAATGTTGTATCCGCCAGCGTTCCGTCAGAAGTTTGAAAAGAATCTGAATCTGGGACCGGCAGTTCGGGTGAATGCCAGCCTGATTTCCTAAGAAGTGACTACGCCGGGTAGGAACACTCTGTCAGGGGTGTTTCTGCCACAGTGATTTTTGTCAAAGTCGGTAGCACGGCACGGGCTTTATCAAATAGCCATTTCGCCAGCAGTTCCGACGTCGGATTCTCAAGACCCGGAACCTCATTCAAAACACGATGGTCAATCTGTTCCAGAATAGGCTTCATCACGGCCTGAATGTCATTGTAATCAATCACCCAGCCAATTTGAGGGTCTAAATCACCCACCAATGTCAGGATCAGCTTAAAGCTGTGTCCATGCATACGAGAGCAGGGATGGCTTGCCGGAAGGTGTGGCAGGAATCGGGCGGATTCAATTTGAAAATGCTGCTTGAGTTCGAATTTCATGCTACTACTATAGTCATTCCGAGGTGATTATGTCCACGACCACATTGCATTTGGCGAAGCAAAATTTCAAATTTTCAGCGGCACATTTTCTGATCTTTGACGAAACGCACGCCGAGCGTCTGCATGGTCATAACTACCAGGTGAAAGTGGACATTAAAACCCCGTCTGAGGCCGAACTTCACGCTGACGGTTATTTTTTGGATTTCAACGTTTTCAAGAAATACATCAAAGCTCGTCTGGATCAGTGGGATGAAATCGTACTGTTGCCGGAAAAACAAAAAGATATGAAATTCAAAAAAACAGAGAAATCCCTGGAAGTCACTTTCCGCGACCGGTTCTATGTTTTCCCGCTAAACGAAGTGACTTTGTTGCCGGTGACAAACACCAGCGTGGAACAGCTTTCCCGTCTGTTGGCAGAAGAATTCCATGCCGAATTTAAACAGTATGGGGTTAAAGCCGTGCGTGTGTATGTCGAGGAAACCCGCGGGCAGGGGGCTTCCACCATCGCACCGACTAAGGCTTAAGTTTTCCGGAAGAAACCTCTTCCGCAGAAAGTTCCTTCACCACACGATAGCGCCAGAAACAGATGCGACCACCTTCATTCAGTTTTTGCATCAGGCGCTCTTCGGTCAGCTCAGGGCTGCCATCGCAGTCGATATGGGCAAAATCTGCAAAGGCATCCACACGATTCACTGACCAGGAATACGGAGCCTTGTCACGCGCCAGAAGGGCACGATTAAATCCACCATGACCCAGTTCAATTCCCGCCACCACGATTTTTTCCAAAGCCGGGTTGCGAATCTGCTCGCGAGCCGTGGCGATCAATTCGGGCTTATCCAAAGCAATCACAAAAGCCTCTTCAGGGCGGGCATCCCGGGTGGAGACCATAAAGTAAGTTTTGGAAGTATCCACCGGTAAAGAAACCGGCTTCATCGCCACAGCCGGGCTGACTTGTTCAGATGTGCCATTGTCATAAGTTAGAACCGAATGCAGGCGTTCCTGACCTTGGACCTCGATGCGAGCCACATCCTGTCCCAAGGACCATTTGAAGATTTCCGTATCATAATAGTTTTTCAACTCAACCTGGCGTTCTGCCACGGCGACCCCCAGTCGGTTGTAGGCCTTAAGCTGAACTGAGTTGGACTTCAAGTAAAGGTTCATAATATGAAGCTTCACAGTTTGCACAGAGGACGGCAGCCAGTGGGTGACTTCAGGGGAGGTCGTATCAGTTAAAGGGGTGCTGAAAGAATCTGAGCAAGTGCTGGTGACTTGCACGGTATTTTTGTCCCAGGCCTTGATAGAAAAGCCTCTTTGCGTTGGCAAGAACTCCGTACCGCGAATTTTAATCTGGGACTTGGGGTCCAGATCATGGTGGAGCTCATCAATGTCCTGATCGAATCTTATTTGAGTCCAGACTCTTTGCGGTTCTGAGGATTTATTCGTCACAAAGATGGTAAGGTTTTCCGGAGGGCATAAAGCGGGCGAATAGAATAACTGAGAGGCCGCTGCCGGAAGGTGGGTCAGAAGGATCAAGCTGCTAATACTGATAGAAGTCTTAATACTAAAATCCATGGACTTCGGATCGGCTTTGGCCGCGGGAACTTAACCAAAGGTCCTAAAAACCGGACTAAGATAGGGTGTTTGAGTGGAGCTCAGGATCATTTTCATTTGGTTTTCAACGCCCAAAAGCCGGGTTAAAGGGCTTCCCTTTGAGTCGGCAAGAACTTAACAAAGAGCCATAGATACAGAGGCAAAGTATGAAGTTACACGACACTGCGATCAAAACCGGGCAACAGGTCGAGATCACTGGTTTTACTGGTGAGGACGTTTTGCGGGAACGACTGCATGAGATGGGGCTGAGAGTCGGCTCTTTGATCACGATTTTGGGAAAAGCTCCATTTGGTGGCCCTTTGTTGATTCGCTTTAACACCAGCTTTCTGGCCCTGAGAAGTGAGGAAGCCGCATGCGCTCTAGTGACGTTGAAGTAACAGTTGAAGAAAAATGCATTGCTCTGGTGGGCGCGCCGAATTCCGGCAAAACGACGCTGTATAACTGGCTGACGGGATCACGTTTTAAAACTGTGAACTATCCCGGGGCCACTGTGGAATTTTCCATTGGTCATTTGGCTTCTCATTTGGGTGAGGGATTGATGGCAATGGATACGCCGGGCACCTACAGCCTGCATCCAAAATCCGCGGACGAATGGGTGACTCTGCGTTCGATCTATGAAAATCCAAAAGTAAAAAAAATTGATGGCATCGTTGTTGTGGTGGATGGAACGCAAATCTCCCGCCACCTGCAACTGGTGATGCAGCTGAAAGAAACCGGCTTCCCGATGATGGTGGTGATCACCATGTCGGATCTTCTGCGCCGTGAAGGTGTTGAGGTGGATTTTAATTACCTCAGCCAGACGTTCGGTTGTCCGGTGCTGGCTTTTGATGGTCTGCTGGCCGGAGGTCTTCGCGAAATTGTGACCGCAGCCAAGGGGCTGGGGTCCACACAAGTGCCGTCCCGGCCTGTGCCTTGGGGATTTGAACTGCAAGAACAAAAGCTGAAAGAATGCGAACGCATTGCTCAAGAGGCGCTAAGACATAAAACGGATCATGCGCTGGAGCGTTTGAATCGCATTGTGGCGACCACAGAAAAACTGGATCGCTTTCTTTTGCATCCTGTATTTGGGTTTGCTTTCTTTATTCTGATCATGGGTGGTTTGTTTGCCAGCGTGTTCTGGCTGGCAACGCCATTTATGGATACGATTGACGGCTGGTTCTCGGCGTTGGGTGAACAAGTGGCGGCGATGGGGCCGGGCACTTTGTGGGCGGATTTCCTGGCAAACGGAGTGGTGGCAAGCTTTGCCGCCTTCATGGTGTTTGTGCCTCAGATTTTCATTCTGTTTATTGCCATCGGTCTTTTGGAAAGCACGGGTTATTTAGCCCGGGCCGCGACCTTGATTGACCGGCCGTTTTCTGCTTTGGGTATGAGCGGACGTTCTTTCGTTCCTTTGCTGTCAGGTTTTGCCTGTGCGGTTCCGGCGATCATTGCCACCCGTAACATCCCGTCCACCAAAGATCGTTTGATCACGGCCTTTGTGATTCCTTTGATGAGCTGTTCGGCGCGTTTGCCAGTGTATGCCCTGTGTATTGCCTTCTTATTCCACGGTCAGTCGGCTCTTTATGCCGGACTTGCGATGGCGGCTTTGTATCTTGGCTCCATCATTGTCGGCGCGATTGCGGCAGGGGTGGTCAGTAAATTTATTCCTCGTAAAGAACCATCTTTCTTTATGATGGAATTGCCCATTTATCGTCGCCCTAAGGTGCGCGTTCTGCTTCGTCAGGCCTGGACAAGAACTCTGTCCTATGTGAAGCGCGCCGGTCCGATTATTTTTGCTTTTGCTGTGGTCATCTGGGTGGGAACGACCTTCCCGAATTATCAGACAGAAGACGCCCATCAAAAACTGGAAGACAGCTATGTTGGTCAAATGGGTAAATTCATCGAACCTGTGGTGGCACCGATGGGTGTGGACTGGCGTGTGGGGGTGGGGTTGATTTCAGCCTTTGCCGCGCGTGAAGTGTTTGTGTCTTCAATGGCTGTGACTTTCAATATTACCGATACGGACGAAGACACCCAACAACAGGCTTTGCTGACTCAGATGAGCACCGCGACCAATGCCGCCGGGGAAAAGATTTTCACCGTCAGCTCGGTGATAGGTCTGATGATCTTCTTCCTGATTGCCTTGCAGTGTATGTCCACTGTCGGGGTGCAAATCCGCGAATCGGGTTCATGGAAGTTTGCGATCATGCAGTTGGTGGTGGTGCCCAGATAATAACTGCGTTTGTAAGCAATCAGCAGGAGGGCCGGAGATTCATGTTGCGGGCGTGGATCTGATCGTTGTGGCTGTGGTGCAAGGACTCCGTGCTGTCGGAGTCCCTTAGATTTGAGATGCTACTTGAGGACAAAGTCCGGATAGTTCTGCAGGTGAGTGCGCAGATAGTCCGGACAGTCGGCCAATGGGTCCACGATTTTTGTTTTGATTCCTGTCCCAAACAGATCGCCGCCGGAAGAAATCAGTTCGCGGATTCTTTCCGGGGATCTGTTGGTTTCCGTGTTGTGCTCCTGATGGGAATAGGCTTCCAGCTTTTGCAGAACACGATCCACTCCACCCAGCCAACTATAGTGCCAGCCACCGTTCTCAATGAAACTGCGTTTTGTTTTCTTTTGATTGCGCGAGGTGCGCAGATCCTCAAAGTTTGTAAAGTCTTTGTAGTGAACCGCAATGCTGCCATGCCAGGGCATATAACCTTCCGCACAGTATTCAATTGGCTCGTTGTAGTCATACACAAAACAATTCACATAGTAATAGAACATCTTCTGACGGAAGACTTTCAGGTAAGGCAATGACTTGGCTTTTTCGATGGCTTCTTTGCGGGGAATTTCATCCACATCAGAAAGCAGAATCAAATCATCCGGCTGGCAGTCAGTCAGACCTTTGCTGACAAAATCCCTTTGATTGCGCTCAAAGTCCCAGGTTTTCGTGCGACGAAAACGTGTAAAGAAATTAGGATATTTATCAACGACAATGTGGCGGATCTTGGGCAGGAACTTGGCAAAGCGTTCCTTGTTCTTTTCAAAGATCAATTCTTTGGGTTTGTTTTGGAAAGACCGGCTGGCTTCGACCAAAACAAAAACATCCACGACATCATTGAGTTCATTCAAACGAATTTCCAGCAGATCCAGTTCATTGAAGAACGAAAAACAATCATAGACTTTAGCCACGATTAATTCCTTCCCAGCTCGTTATACAAGGCCAGGGTTTTGGTAAGAGTTTGTTCCCAGGAATGCTGGGTCAGAGTCCACTGGCGGGCCTTCACGCCTTGTAAGGGAACCTGATCCGGGTTCTGGATGTAGTATCGTAAAGCTTCACTAAGGCTTTTGGCATTGCGGGGCTCTGTTAAGAACCCACGCTCGTTCCGGCCGACTTGTTCGCTGGTGCCTCCTGCATCTGTGCCGATGACAGGTTTTTCCATCAACATCGAATCCAGAACACTCAAGGAATAGGTCTCATTGTAAGAGGCCAGAATAAAGACATCCAAAATATCAATGTAGGGGATGAAGTTCTTTTGAAACGGCACGCGGTGCAAATGCCCTTTCAAACGAGGCTCTGAAGCCTTTTTCGTAATCCAGTCAGCCAGTTCGATGGACTGACTTTCGTAAGTCAGATGGCCTTCGGAAGTACGCCCTAAAATGGTCGGATCGCCGACGATCACCATGTGGATCTTTTGAATTTCCTCGTCACTAAGGTAATCCAAAGCTTCAACCAGTTCACGAACGCCCTTGCCGGCATCAATACGGCAAAGAGTTCCAAAGACCAGATCACTTTTCCCAAGTCCCATCTTTAGACGCAGTTGTTCGCGTTGTTTGGGGTTTGTGTGATACTCCTCGGTCTTGCGACCATAGCGCATCAAGCGCAGTTTTTCCGGCGCGATGGGGAAATTCTTACGGGCTTCACTTAACACCCATTCCGAAGAACTGCACAGGGCATCGACCTTGGAAAAAAGCCAACGGTGAACCAGATCCTTTTTCGGTAAAGCATTCATGTACAGGTTGTAGATGTGCTTCGGGTGTGCGGAGGCCCAGCGGGACAGAACACACGTCCACATGTCGATGCGAGTGTGGGAATGCAGATGCGTGATGCCGTGTTCACGGCTGATTTTTCGGATCAAAGAGGCCGCTTTCAGTTTGGAAAGCTTTTTTTCCGGGAAGGTGATTAGTTCCACCTTGGTGTGACGAAGTTCTTCTGCCACACGGGAATGAGCCGAACAGAAAACGCGTTGATTAACGCCTGCTTCCGCAAGCTTTTGAATCAGCTCAGCCGTATAAATTTCCAATCCCCCCCAGGAAAGGGATTGGATGCAGTGAAGGACTTTTACTTCGCCCATAGGTTTTTGAAGTATTCGATCGTTTTTGCCAGACCTTCTTCCTCGAAATGCACAGTCGGATTCCAGTTCAGCTCACGCTGTGCTTTGGAATAGTTGATGGCATAACGGAAGTCATGACCTTTGCGGTCTGTAACAAAGCTTAGCAAGGATTCAGGCTTACCCAGATGTTTTAGAATCATCTTGGCAACGTCCAGATTCTGTCTTTCGGAATTCCCACCCAGGTTGTAAACTTCGCCCGCTGTTCCTTTGGTGAAGGCCAGCCACACGCCTTCGTTATGATCATCCACATAAATCCAGTCGCGGATGTTCATGCCGCTGCCATAGATCGGCAGCTTTTCGTTAGCAAGGGCGCGCTTGATCATCAGCGGGATGAATTTTTCCTCGACTTGCAGCGGACCGTAGTTGTTAGAACAGCGAGTGATCACCACCGGCAGTTTGTAGGTTTCAAAGAAGGCACGGCACATTAGATCCGCACTGGCCTTGGAGGCGCTGTACGGGCTGTTTGGCGCAATGGGTGTGTTTTCCGTAAAGGCAGGATCTTCCATGGTCAGGGTGCCATAGACTTCATCTGTGGAAACCTGCAAATAGCGGAAGTTCGGGTTTTTTTCAAAAGCGTTCAGGCTTTCTTTCAGCAGATTCAAAGTGCCCAGAACATTGGTTTCCACAAAGATGTTGGGATTTTCGATAGAGCGGTCCACATGGGATTCTGCCGCAAAATTCAGGACACCGGTGAACTGGTGTCTGTCGAACAGTTCGTGCATTTTTTGGGTGTCACGAATATCCGCTTGCACGAAAGTCAGGTTGCTGTGGTTTTGCAATTCCGCTTCAATGTTGGAAAGGCGACCGGCATAGGTCAAAGCATCCACGATCACAAAATCGTATTCGGCCTTAACAGCTTCGCGGCACGCCACAGTTTTTACAAAATTAGATCCAATAAAACCGGCACAGCCGGTCAGCATGACAGTCTTTTTCATAGTTCCTCAGAAATAATTTTTTCCAGATAGCTGCGATAAGAGCACTTCGGAAGCTCCATCGTGATGGCTTGAAGCTGTTGCAGGGTGATGAACTTCATACGGTAGGCAACCTCTTCAAGACAGGCGACTTTCATTCCCTGACGTTCCTCAATGGCGCCGATAAAGGACGCGGCATCCAGCAGGGAACGCGGAGTTCCCGTGTCCAGCCAGGCAAGACCGCGATACATCATCTCCACACCCAGCGTGTCTTCGTTGTGATAGGAAAGAATCAGATCGACGATCTCTGTTTCGCCACGCGGGGAGGGTTTTAAACCCTTCGCACGTTTGGCAACGGTATTGTCAAAAAGGTAAAGCCCCGGAATCGCATACTGGGATTTCGGAACTTTGGGTTTTTCCTCGATGGATTTTACTTTTTTGGTGTTCTTGTCAAATTCAACCACACCATAAGCCGACGGATCAGCAACGTAGTAGGCAAACACGCGGCCATTCAAACCACCCACTTTGTTTTTCTGGGCCTGAATTGCTTCACGGAAGAAGGTCAGATCACCGTAGAACAGATTATCACCCAGCATCAGGCAGACATCATCATTGCCGATAAAGTCTTCCCCCAGAACAAAAGCTTCCGGCAAACCATTGGGTTTTTCCTGAATTTTGTAGGACAGCTTAATGCCGAACTGGGACCCATCGCCCAGCAGGCGTTGGAATAACGGCTGATCATCCGGAGTGGTGATCAGCAAAACATCCCTGATCCCACCCAGCATCAGAATGCTTAGCGGATAATAAATCATAGGCTTGTCGTAAACAGACTGAAGCTGCTTGGTCATCACCCGGGTCATTGGGTACAGTCGGGAACCGGCTCCGCCGGCAAGGATGATACCTTTCATCGGGTCTCCTTAAAAAAATTATGAACTTCGTCCAAAACAGTTTGCGCATCCTGTAGCGACAGATCGGCGTACATTGGCAAGCGCAGCAGGCGGGCTGCCTGATCGTCGGTCACCTCAATAGATCCTGCCACACGACCGTATTTCAAACCTGCCGGAGCGGAATGCAAAGGCACATAATGGAACGTGGACTGAATGCCACGTTCTTTAAGATAAGCCCACAGATCCTGACGGATTTTTACAGTCGGCAAAAGCATATAGAAAATATGTGCATTCGGCTGGGCCTCACCCGGAATCGTCATGCGTTGCAGTTGTCCGGCTTTTTCCAGATCCGCAAGGCTTTGATAATATTTGTTCCAGATGGCCAGACGTTTTTTGGTGATCTGTTCACCTTCTTCCAGTTGCGCATACAGGAAGGCCGCTGCCAGTTCAGAAAGCAGGTAAGAAGATCCCTTATCCTGCCAGGTGTATTTATCCACCTGACCGTTTAAGAACTGCTGGCGGTTGGTGCCCTTGTCGCGCACGATTTCCGCGCGTGCCACCAGACGGGGATCGTTGATGGTCAAGGCGCCACCTTCGCCGCAGACAATGTTTTTAGTTTCATGGAAACTAAAGGCGGCCATATGACCCCAAGCCCCCAGATTCTTTCCTTTGTAAGAAGCAAAGATTCCCTGGGCGGCGTCTTCCACAACCCAGATATTGTGTTTGTTGGCCAGATCCATGATGCGATCCATTTCACAACCCACACCGGCGTAGTGAACCGGCATGATGACTTTGGTTTTTGGTGTGATGGCTTTTTCAATGGCATCCACATCAATGTTCATGGTCTTGGGATCAATATCGACGAACACCGGAATCGCTCCGTACAGAGCCACCACGTTGGCGGTTGAAGTAAAGGTGAAAGAGGGCAGAATAACCTCGTCGCCCGGAGTCAGATCGGCAAGAACCATCGCCATTTCCAGCGCAGAGGTGCAGGACGGCGTGATAACAGTCATTAAAGTCGGGATATTTTTATTCAGCCATTCGGTGCATTTTTTGTTGAACTGACCTTCGCCGCTAAGTTTTTTTGCGGCGATGGCTTGAGAAATGTATTTCTCTTCATTGGAGCTTCGGGGCGGAATATTAAAGGGTATTTTCATGCTCCCACATACTAGCTGAAGGCCGCAGTGGGAGCAAATCTTTAAAAGCCGTCAGTGGTTCCGACTTTGCCGCGTCCTTCGTCTTCATCGAACGGGATGATAGAGCTGCTCTGTGGCTTTTTTTCCACTTTCGGAGTTGCTGCTTTAACGGGCTGTTTTGGGAACGGAATCACTTTTTTAGGACTCGCAGACTTGGATGTGGACGCCGTCACCGGGGCCTTCGTCGCTTTCGCGGCAGGGGCGGAGGATGTCGGCGCCGCTTTGTCGATATGAACCCCTGCGACCACCTCATTCAGGTTGATCACCATGGTCTGCATTTGTTTAGCCTGGGCACTGATTTCCTCAGAGGACGCCGCGATTTCTTCAGAAGAGGCGGCATTGGCCTGTGAACCCTGATCCAGTTGGTTCATCGCCTTGGAAATCTGCTGAATTCCTGTGGTCTGTTCGGAACTGGCCGCAGCAATTTCAGTATTCAGGTCGGACACCTTTTTGACGGAATTTACGATGGTATTTAGAACATCACCCGAACGATCTGCAATTTGAGAACCGCGATCGACTTTTTCAACACTGTCTTTGATCAGCGTGGTGATGTCTTTCGCCGCAGATGCGGAGCGTTGCGCCAATGCGCGAACCGCTTCGGCCACAACCGCAAAGCCTTTACCTTGTTCGCCGGCGCGGGCGGCTTCCACGGCTGCATTCAGGGCCAGCAAGTTTGTTTGGAAGGCAATATCATCAATCACGCTGATGATTTCCTCGATCTTTTTAGAAGACTGGGAAATATCGTTCATGGATGTGATCAACAGCTGAATTTCAGACTGACCTTGTTCCGCCGCATCTTTAGACGACTGGGACAGTGCCGCCGCCTGTTTGGCGTTGTCAGAATTCATTTGCACCATGGAAGACATTTCCTCCAGAGAAGCCACGGTTTCTTCAAGGGACGCCGCCGCTTCGGTAGAGGATTGAGACAGCGTCTGCCCCGCAGCCGTCAACTGAACGATGGCACTGGAAACCTGATTGCCGGACTCAGAAAGGCCTGTGGCAATAGTGCCCACAGTATTAGAAACACGGTAAGCAATCCACATCAGAATACCGAATACCAGGAAAGAGCAGAATGCAGAGATAAGCCACAACAATTGAGTTTCATGAGTGCGTTGCTGCTGCTGAAGCTTATCGTTTTCTGCGGAAACGTCTCTATAAACCTTCATGTTGTCGGCAATCATGTTTTGGTAGGTGATAGCCATCACATGCCAGTCGCCACCATTCATCGCTTTGTGAACTTGTTTGTTGGCATCGGCATTGTTGGCCTCTAATAAATAAATCATCTGATCCGTCAAAGCATAGAACCGATCTTTGATAGCCTGGGTTTTTGCATAGTTTGCAGCTTCTTCGGGAAGGAAGTTGGACTTGGTATAAACATCTTCAAATTCCTTGAACCCGCTAAAGGCTTCGCGTGCTTTTTTTGTAAAGACTTCCCGGGATTTTGGATCGTCATTGTTGGCGAGGGCGGCCCAGATAAAGTAACCGATGCGCGCACGCTGCATGCCCAATTGTCCCAGGGCATCCATATTAGGAACAACATTGGTATAGGCGTCTGTCAGCATGCCTCCCAGATTGCTCATGGACTTCCAGGCAATTCCGGTCAGAATTGCAAAAGCCACGATGGGAAGAGTTGCAGAGAAAAGCAGACGTCCGCGCAAACCGCGGAACCAAGTCGTAAGGGAATTCATTAACCACTCCTTAAATTTATGAAGGAACCCACTGATTCTCTCTTTTCGACATTTGCATTGCGCTTCTTTAATTTAAGGAACGAGTTGTAATGTTAAATGACTGGACTAAGGTGCGGCGCATCCTAACCTATTTAAATATTTGAGTTTGTCCGCATCATGTTGATACGATTTTTCATACGTCTAGACTCAAGGAGGGGAAAGTCATGACAAATACGACACTACGTCGTGCGTTAGCCGTTGTTGCATTGGTTGCAACTGTAGGCTTCACGAACCAAACAGCTACGAAAGAAGTAAGTGAATTGTGCGCTGGCTTCGTACCAGAGAACAATTTGAATATCCCAGTGGGTCTTTTCACTGTGGGTGGCATCAGCGAAGAACAATTTAACCAAGTGATCGACCGTATCGAAAAGCTTTACACTAAAGACGTGGAAGCTATGGGCGATCGTTTGAAAGTAAATCGTCTATGGAATGACGGAACTGTAAATGCGTCTGCCCAAAGATCAGGCAATACACAGATTCTGAACATGTACGGCGGTTTGGCTCGTCACCCTGCGACAACTATTGAAGGTTTCGCATTGGTTATCTGCCATGAATTTGGTCACCACAACGGTGGCGCTCCTAAAATGCAAAGCTGGTTCGGTGGCGCATGGGCGACAAACGAAGGTGGATCTGACTACTATGCAGGCTTGAAATGTCTTCGTCGCTTCTTTGCTGAAGACGACAACGCTGCGATCCTGAAAGATCTTGAATTGGATCCGGTTGCTGAATCCGCTTGTACGGCTCAGTTCCCGGAAGAACAAGATCGTCTTATCTGCTTGAGAACTTCTTTGGCGGGTCAATCTGTAGCAAACTTGTTCCAAGCTTTGCGTAAAGAGACAACTCCACCAAACTTCGGTACTCCGGATAAAAAAGAAGTGACTCGCACTGACGACAGACACCCTGCGACTCAGTGCCGTTTGGACACTTACTTTGCAGGCAGCTTGTGCGTTGCTAAAGAAAGCGAAAAGCTAAGCAACTCTGACTACAAAGCAGGTTCTTGCTACACTCCACGCGATGCTGTGGGTGCGCGTCCACGCTGCTGGTTTGCTCCAGGCAACTAATTGCCGGGACTTCCAATAAGTAATACTGCAAAAAGCCGGGAATTCCCGGCTCTTACAACCGTCTTGGAGTGAATTACGGCGTTGTAAGTATCAATGGTTATTGGGATCTAACTCTGTAATTAGGTAGTCGATTTGAGATAATGGGGCAACCTTTAACCTTAAGCTAATATCAAGTTTTTCTGAAATACATAATACCGCAGTTTTTGTTGCTGGCTTATCTAGCCAAAGTTTTTCTTTTTAAAAGTTCTTTTTCTTATGCGGGAACGGTGGAGGTCACCAAGGTGGACATCCCTGCGCGCGTGGCTTCGGTCATAGAAGCCTTTCCGGTCAAAGAAGGTCAGACTGTACAAAAGGATCAACTGCTGGTCAGTCTGACCTGCGAGGAAATCAAGCTGGGATATGATCTGGCGAAACGAAACTTTGACCGGGCGGCACAGCTTTATCGCAGTGGCAGCATTGCTCAGGACAGCTTCGATCAGATTAAAAATAAAAAGGACGACATCGAAACCAGGAAAGGCTGGTGTTCGGTCATGGCGCCTCTTCAGGGCACGGTTTTAACGACCTACTTTGAACCCGGCGAAATGGTCCTTCCCGGAGCCAAGCTTCTGACCATCGGTGATTTGGAAGAGATCTATGCTTATTTCTATCTTCCCCATGATGAAATTGCAGCGCTTAGGATGGAACAAAAAATCGAAGCGATCCTGCCGGAAATGGACGATAAGAAATTTGCCGGAACAGTTTCCTATATCAATCCGGAGGCCGAGTTTACACCCAAGAACGTGCAAACTCGCGATGAACGAACACGTTTGGTGTATGCGGTAAAAGTGCGTTTTAAAAATCCCGACGGCATCTTAAAACCCGGGATGACTTTGGAATGGCAGAAGGATTGATGAACACGTCGGGTGTTTCCCTGAAGGTGACAGGTCTTTTTAAAAAGCTTCGGCAGACCCAGGCTTTGCAAGGGCTGGATATGACTTTTGAGTCAGGCCTGATTCACGGAATTATCGGTCCGGAAGGGGCGGGAAAAACCACTTTGTTGCGCCACCTGATGGGGCTGCTGCATGCCGATCGCGGTGAAATTCAATATCGGCGACAGGACGGGGACATTTCTTTTTCCGAACTTCGTCAGAATATTGCCTATATGCCGCAAACTCAAAGTCTGTACCCGGAGTTGAGTATTCACGAACATCTGGAGTTTTTTCGCACACTCTACCAGCTTTCCGATCAGGATTACGCCGAACGCCGCAGGGCTTTGTTGCAAATGTCCCGGTTGGAGGAATTCACAGAGCGTCTGGCTTCGGAGCTTTCCGGAGGAATGTATAAAAAGCTGGGGCTGATTTGTTCTTTGCTGGCATCGCCCTTGGTGTTGCTTTTGGATGAACCAACCAATGGAGTGGACCCGTTAAGCCGGCGGGATTTCTGGCAGCTTCTGTATGACCTGCAAAAGTCAGAGGACATTCTGATTCTGGTCACGACATCCTATATGGATGAAGCCCTGAAATGCCAAAAGGTGCATCTGCTATTTGATGGCAAGACTTTGCTGGAAGGACAGCCCGACGCTATTTTGCAGCAAAAGAAATGTAAAAGTTTTGATGAGGTCTTCCTGCAATACGACGCTTTGGAAGAATCCCCATGAGTGCCGTGCAGGTTAAGAATCTTTCTGTGCAGTTCGGGGATTTTTTTGCGGTAAAGGATTTGTCTTTTTCGGTGGAAAAAGGCGAGGTCTTCGGATTTCTCGGGGCCAATGGGGCAGGTAAGACGACAACAATTCGTGTGCTATGCGGCTTGCTTTTACCCAGTGCGGGGCAGGCCTCTGTTTGTGGTCTGGATGTCCTGAGTGATGCGTTTGAAGTGAAAAAGAAGGTGGGCTATATGTCGCAGAAGTTCACCTTGTATGATGATCTGACCGTGAAAGAAAATCTGGATTTCACATCTGCTTTGCGCAAGATGGAACCTGAAAAGTTTCGGGAACAAAAAGAAAAGCTGTTAAAAATGATCCGTTTTAAGTCATCGGAAGACATCTTGGTGCGGGATTTACCCGGGGGAATCAAGCAGCAGGTCAGTCTGGTCGCCGCCGTTCTGCATGATCCGGAGATTGTTTTTCTGGATGAACCCACCGCCGGGGTCAGTCCGGCTTTTCGTCAGCGCTTCTGGAAATTGATCGGTGGTTTGGCGGCTGAAGGAAAAACAGTTTTTGTAACCACTCACTACATGGACGAAGCTGAACAATGTGGGCGTATTGCCCTGATGAAGTCGGGGGAGCTTATCGCTCTGGATTCCCCGCAGGAATTAAAACGAAACAGTTTCCCTGACAGGGAACCGCAGGAAGTCAGTCTGGAGGATGTTTTCATTGAACAGGTGGAGGGAGGATGAGGCTTCGTTCGGTTTGGGCTGTGGCGAAAAAAGAGGTCTTTCATATCGTGCGGGACCCTTTCACACTGGCACTGGCCATGGGAATGCCCGTGATCATGGTGATTTTTTTCGGATACGCGATTGAATTTAACATGAAGCAAATTTCGCTGGCGGTCTTTGACAGCAGCAAATCGCAAAGTTCGCGGCAATTGCAAAAGACCTTTGTCAGCTCGTCTTATTTTCAGTCGCTGGCGGTGCTTAGTCCCGCAGAGGCGATTCAGGCGTTGGATGAAGGCCGGGCTCACGCGGCTTTGTTAATTCCTCCGGCGTATGCTGAAAACCTTCGGCCCCGGTCTGAAAGTTCAGTGCAAATTCTGATAGATGGTGCCGACAATTCATCGGCGGGGTCCATCCTGGGATATCTGGGGGGGATTCAGCAAAAGGTTTTATCGGCGGAGTTCGGACCTTATTCCGAACCCATCACCGTGCAAACCCGTTTTTTGTTTAACTCTGAACTGAACAGTCGGTGGTTTGTGGTGCCGGGTCTTTCGGCAGCGATCATCGCCATTTTATCGATTCTTCTGACTGCGTTGACTGTCGCCCGGGAATGGGAAAATGGTTCGATGGAGCTTCTGTTGTCAACCCCAGTGCGTCCGGTGGAAATTATTCTGGGAAAACTTTTGCCTTATTCGGTGATGGGGCTGGTTGCGGTGTTTTTTGTATTTATCATGTCACAGATTGTTTTTGCTGTTCCTTTTCGGGGGAATTTTCTTGTTTACCTGCTGGCGTGTTTGATTTTTTTATCCACCTATCTGGCTCAGGGGTTGTTAATTTCAGTTGTGACCCGCAAGCAGCAACTGAGTATGCAGATGGCGATGCTGTCGGGGTTGTTGCCGACAATTCTGCTGTCAGGATTCATTTTTCCGGTCGAACACATGCCGAGGTTTTTTTATTATCTGACCATGATCTTACCCGCCCGCTGGTTTATTTCCCTGAGCAGGGATTTGTTTTTAAAAGGTGCCAGCTTGCAGAATATTCTACCTGGTTTTTTAGCTCTGTGTGCTTTGTTTGTTTTAATGATGGTCCTTGCCACACGGAAATTTAAAAAGGATGTGGAGCCATGAAAACTTTGTGGGGCTTCATTCGTAAGGAATTTCGTCAGACCCTGCGCGACCCGCGAATGAGGATACTGCTGTTTTTGGCGCCTTGTGTGCAGTTGACGATCTTTGGTGTGGCGCTTTCCACTGAGGCGAAGAACATCCGTCTGAGTGTTGTGGGGGGATTGAGCGACACGACCTTGCAGGAAATTCATCGTAAAGCTCTGGCTTCAGGCTGGTTTATTCCGGCACGCACATCTTCGCAGGATCCTTTTATGCAGATTCAAAATGACGAAGCCGATGCCGTGATGGTGACTCCGGTGGGCGGACTGGATCGCAGTCTGGGGCGTGGGACGGGGGAATTACAGTTGCTGATCAACGCCACGAATGTCACCCGGGCGCAGGGAATTGAAAGATACTTTTCAAGCATCGTCAGGTCCCTATATGAATTTAAGCCACCGCTAAGTTTTGATGTCAGGGTTCTGTACAACCCCGCCATGCGCACGGCTTTATTTTTGGTCCCGGGGGTGATGAGTATGCTGGTGTGTCTGATCACGATCCTGCTGACCAGTATGTCGATCACCCGGGAAAAAGAACTGGGAACTTTTGAAACTTTGATCGCGGCTCCGGTAAGGCCCGAGGAAGTCATACTGGGGAAAACTGTGCCGTTTGTTTTGCTGGGGATGAGCAACATTCCGTTGATCGTCGGTGTGGCGATGGCTTTATTCGGAATGCCGCTGCGGGGAAGCTTATGGCTGTTGCTGCTGTCGGCCTTTGTGTTTGTCTGTTGCACGGTGGGGATTGGATTATTTATTTCCACCATTGCCCGGACTCAGCAGCAGTCGATGATGGGGGGATTTTTATATCTGTTTCCATCGGTGCTGTTGTCAGGAATGGTGTTCCCGGTGGAAAATATGCCGTGGGTCCTGCGAGTGTTTTCCTATATCAATCCGCTGACTTATTTTATCGAACTATTGCGCAACATAATGCTTAAAGGTGGTGATGCGCGCTTGATTGTGTTTAATATTTTGATTCTGTCTGCCATGGCTTTGTTGGCGATCACGGTCAGTTGGCGTCGCTTTAAAACCACATTGTCTTAGTAAAGCTTTTCCAGATCGACCTCGATAACATCCAGAGTTTTGGTCACGTCTGAACGCAGATGCACGGAAAGATGATAGAGACCGTTTTTAAGGCGGCGTAACATCACGACCTGACCTCCGTGGCGTCCTTCATTGCTGTAGATGGCAAAGGTGTCGCTTTTTTCGCGATAGCGGGCCGCTGGTTGATCTTCCAAGCTGGCGGGCAGGGTGAGTGTCAGGGTGTTATGATCCTGCGACGGATCGCCTGTAAAAGTGATTGCAGTAAAAAAGACCTCAGCGCGGATTGTAAGCTGAGCAAACTGGCAAACCGAGTTGTAGGGTGTGGCCCCGAGGTTTTCACAACCCAGAACCTGATAGGTTCCCTGAAGCTGTGAAAACAAAGCAGCATAAGCAGAGCTTGAGATCAGCAGGCCAAAGGCAATTCCCCAAAGTGTTTTCATGTGGTCTCCTTAAACTAAAATAAGTTCATGGAACCAAACGGGGGCGGAGTCATGTTTTAATCAGTTAACCTATATGACGATTTCGTAGCATTACTGGGGATTGCTTAAAACCGGCGCGGGAGTCGGAGGTTTTTGCTTTTGGCTTTGCCCCCAAATATAGCCCGCAAAATAAGCAGAACAGCCTATAAGAGCAAAAATCATCCATTTTTTGATGCGTCCGTACAATAAAGTCTTCATTTTTTTGATTTTTACCCGTTGACAATAGGGTGAGGCAACTGTAATTTTGGTTCTCTCGAAACGACACTGCGGGAGTAGCTCAGTTGATAGAGCGTCGCCTTGCCAAGGCGAAGGTCGCGGGTTTGAGCCCCGTCTCCCGCTCCAAATTTTCTCTTTTGAAAATTTTTGAGCAAAAATTCAAAACCCCTGATGAGCAATCACCAGGGGTTTTTTCTTTTTAAGCCGTCTTACTTAGAACTCTTTGAGCGATGCGCTTGGCATCCAGAATCAGGGCCGTTTTAGCGGCATCATCCTGTGTGCGGTACTGCACGGCTTCGATAATATCAACCATACTTTCTCCGGCCTCGCGATACATCAGTTCCGGTAGTTTTACTTTTTCCCCATCGGAAATTGAAATAATGGATTGCACGGAATCCACCAGCAGACCGAAGTGCACATCGTCGGTTTTAAAGATTAAAATTTTACCGTCATTTTCAGCGTCCTGTTTTTTCTTTTGATACATGGTTCTGGAATCAACGACCATGACCATTTCACCGCGCAAATTCGCGATACCGCGATAGTGGGGTGGCATTCCCGGAGGTGTCATCAGGGATTCAGGAATGTCGATGATCTCGCGCACATCGGAAATGCTGATGGCATACTCCTGTTCAATCGAGAAGGTGATAAAGGTGCGACGGACGCCGCTTTTGGTTTTGTCCTTTTTGGCGTCAGCGTCTTTGCTTGCATAAAGTTTGCTGTGTCCGTGAGTGATTTCGGTGATTTCAGAATCCGTCAGGATCTTGCGCTCGTCCAGCAGCAGCACATCCTCCTTGTCGATGGTGGAAATGCAGCCCCTGACCATTTCCATGCGTTCTGTGACCAGAACGGGGAAATGTTTCAGATCATCATCGTAGAAGGTGATGATACTATCGACTTTATCCACCAATAAACCAAACAGCTCTTTGCCAATTCTCATGACCACGACCCGGCGATCACCAGTGGTGGCCTGTGCACTGGAGTCTGTTTCGCGGTATTTTAGCAGGGCTGCAAAATCAATCACCGGAACCGTTACTCCACGCAGATCAAAGGTTCCAATGCAATTTCCCACAGCCAAAGCGGATTCGTTGACATGTTTGATCATCAGGATTTCCTGAATCTCGCTCATTTCGATGGAGCACTTGGAAGCACCCACCAAAAAGGAAATGGCCTGTCTGCGTTTGCCGCGATTGTTGGCTGTTTTATTACCGAACTTGCCGGCATCGGCTCTTTTGGGAAGATTTTTTAAACAGAAGATAGAGCCCACATCCAAAATCTGGATGATTCTTTTTCCGTCGTCTTTTTTAAAGACACCTTTTACGACGGCATGATCGTCGTCGTCCAGGAAGTTGCTTTGCTCTTCCATGTTGCTGCGGAAGACCTCTCCGGTCTTATCAAACAGCAGGCCGACGAAGTTCCCCTCCAGACAGATAATCGCGATTTTCTGTTCAGGGGCGGATGTGCCATCTTTTAGATTTAACACTTTTTTCAAGTCAATGACGGGGATGATAACCCCGCGCAGATTGATAAGACCTTTAAGGTAATCCGGTGCCAGTGGCATGGTGGAATAGTTTTCGGGGGTGTTGATAACCTCCTGAACAAATGACACCGACAAGGCGAATTCGCTGTGGTTTAAAAAGAAAGAGCAGAATATCTGTTTTTCCTGAGTGGATGTTGTCTCTTCCATCATTTTACTTTTCCCCTTTGCTGGCCAGTCTTGGGATCACATCCACGCGATAATTACAGGTGGATGAATCAATTATGACCTTGCGACCCTGACAGCCGCCGTGTTCTGTGAACACAATTTTCATTCCTTTTTTATTCAATTCCCGTTCGGCCACCTGCAGGTTTTGTCCACCTATAAGTTTTGAGTTATCGGCAGAGTCGGGATTTGTCATATTCCCGCCCCCCACAAAGATAACCTCAATGTCGTTCACATCCTCGTCGGCAATTTTCATAAGCGCGAAGAGGGAGGCGACGGCCTGGTCCACGTATCTGCCGCTGATCGCAAATGACTTTTCCGGGTTTTCCGGTAACAGACAGTGCGCCAAGCCACAGATGCCTTTCTTTTTCCAAATAAAACCAATCCCCACACAAGAGCCCAGGATCGCTTTTAAGGTTTCTCCATTTTTGGCAATTTTGACCTCGCCAATATGGACGTTCAGTACTTTCTCAGACACGTTTCATCCAGATGCTTTTCTGTAAATCAGATTTTCCACCTTGGCCAGTCCTGCATTGATGCCGGTGATACTTTCAGATTCTCCGATGATCAGAATACCGCCCGGGTTCAGGCGGGGCAGGATCAGATCCAGAACCTTTTTCTGATCAGCTGGTGTAAAGTAAATAAATACATTTCGGATCAGAATCAGATCGTACATTTTTCGATCTTTGATTGGTGCAAACAGGTTGTGCTCAAAGAAGTTTATTTTCTTCTTTATGTCAGCCTGAACCGAGAACGCCTCGGGGCCGTTTTTCACCATGTACTTGCTGAAGGCCAGTGGCATGGAGCTTTTAAAGGTTTCAATCGAGCGGCCCTGATAGATTCCGCTACGGCAGGCCGTGACGACTCTTTGGGAAATGTCGCTGGCGGAAATCTCGTAGTCGAAAGAATTGTTCCTGTCTTTAAACTGCTGGCATAGCACCGCCAGAGAGTGAGCTTCTTCCCCGGTGGAAGAGGCTGCCGACCATGCAGAAAAGGTTTTCCCGGGATGTTTTTGAAGATGGTCCGGCAGAAGCTGGGTTTCGATATAGTTCCAGATACGGGGAGTTCGGAAGAAGTAGGTTTCGTTGGTAGTCACGGAGTCAATGAACGGCGTTTTTTCCGCCTCGTTATTCACCACGAAGTCAAAGTACTCTTCATAACTTTTCAGTGAAAGGGCAAGGACGCGCTTACGCAGACGTCCTTGCACCATGCTTTTTCGGTTTTTGGCAATAGTGATGCCTGTCAAAGCATGAATCAGATTGATGAATTTTATAAAACAACCATCATCCAGCGTGTCCAGGCTATCGACAGACATATACACAATTACCTCGCAAATCTCAATACGGCTTCACGCAGTTGCTCAGAGCCCTGAGACAGATCCTTGGTCGCAGAAGCGATCAGATCCGAAGCTGTGGCGGATTTTTCTGTTGCGTCGGCCACTTCCTGAATCGCACTCGCCACATCGCGGGAGGCGGATTGCTGCTCTTGCGCGGCAGAGGAGATTTCAGAAATTGCCTGAGTCGTTTTGGAAACACCCTCCACGATTTTCTTAAAGGCGGAAGCGGCTTCCTTGGAGATTTCGCCACCCTGATTCACGCGTTTCATGGACTCGTTGATCAGTTTGGAAATATCCTTGGTGGCCTGGGATGATCTTTCCGCCAGTTTGCGAACCTCGTCCGCAACAACAGAGAAGCCCAGACCGTGTTCGCCGGCGCGTGCGGCTTCGATCGCGGCATTGAAGGCCAGAAGATTTGTCTGGCTGGCGATTTCGCTGATGACTTTCACGATCTCACCAATTTCCTCAGAGGATTTGTTGATCATTTCCATAGCCTCGATGGATTTGGTGATCGCCTGAACCCCGGTGTCCGCTTCTCCTTGAGTGGCTTTGGCAATCTGATCCGCGGACTTCGCATTTTGTGCGATAGAGTCAATGGAGGCGCTGAGTTCCTCAATAGAGGCGTTCATTTCCTCGGTTGTTGCACCCAGGGACTGGGCGCCGGAAGCCACGGTGGTGGACTGGTTGGAGATCTCTTTGGACTTGGATGAGAACTCTTCAACCACTTTAACCACTTCCTCTTCAAAGGCTTTTTTGTAGTTCACCTGTTCTGTCACGTCCGTTGCGATTTTTACAATCTTAATGACGCGACCGACTTCGTCGAAGACAGGGGAATAAATGGCCTGCAGGTAAGTTTCCTTGCCCGCTTTGTTCAGACGCTTGAAAATGCCGGATTTGTTTTTACCGCTTTTCAGGTCCGGCCAGAACTGGGAATACTCCACACCGGCTGCGTAAGTGGCATCACACAGCAGACGATGATGTTTGCTTTTCAGTTCTTCCACGGTGTAGCCCATGGTGTTTGTGAAGTTTTTGTTGAAGGTAAGGATGTTTCCTTCAGGATCGAATTCGATATAAGCGAAAGACGCATCGATGGCGGCGATAACGCCTTTCATGTTCTGTCTTTCGATTTCCGCTTCGGTGATATCGTAGCGAACACCGATGTACTTTCTTGGTTTGCCATTGTCGCCCATAACCGGGGCAATAACGGCATCAACATAGTAAGGAGTTCCGTCTTTGGCGCGGTTTTTCACCATACCACGGAAGATTTTACCGCGACCAATCGTGGACCACATTTCCTTGAAGACCTCTTTGGGCATATCAGGGTGACGTGTGGTGTTGTGGCCTTTGCCAATAAGTTCATCTTTAGGGTACTTGGACACTTCCAGGAATTTTTCATTCACGGACATGATGTCGCCCTTAAGATTTGCTTCAGACACGATGCTTGTCAGGTTGATGATATCATAAAGAACTTTAAGTTCGACCTTGGAGGCTGTGATGTCCGTGGCAATCTTGATGACCTTGGTCACTTTGCCGGAGGCATCGGCAACCGGGCTGTAAGAACCAATGATCCAGATCTCTTTGCCATTTTTTCCAACGCGCTTGAATTCTCCGGAAGCAGGTTCCCCCGCAGCCAAAGTCTGCCAGAATTTTTTGTAGTCATCAGAATCCGCGTAGGCTGGATCGCAGAACATTTTGTGTTTTTGACCGATGATTTCCTCTTCAGAATAGCCCATCGTTTTTAGGAAATTGCTGTTTGCACCAGTGATAGTGCCGTCCAACAGAAATTCAATCTTCGCCTGCGACTTTTCAATAGCATTCAAAACGGCAGCGGCGTTGTCATATTGCATTTCTTCAGCAGCGACCATGTTGGTTAACTTTTTTGCTTCTTGCATTTTCCCTCCAGAAAATAGCTCATATATATGTGAATGGATTGCGTATCGGTATAGCAAGACAGAACATAACGTCTATGTACACTTGCTAGTCCTTTGTGTTCCATTGTTAAGGAGTTGCAAAGAGAAACAGGATGAAGATCCAGTCTGGTTTTTTTGAGATTTGCAAAGGTTTAATATTGTTCCCGTTTTTCTTGTTTAGGGATAAGCCAAACGGGTGAGGGAAATTTCGGATTTTAAAAAATAAAAAAAGCGTGGTGTTGAGCCACGCCTTTTGTTCTTAGTGAGTTTGTAGGTCGGTCATTTCAAAGAAGCTGGTGGAAAGAGCGAATAAAGAGTCCTTGTCCTCGCAGTCTTGCAGTTCCTGCATCAGCTCCAGACGGAACTGGCGGATTTTCTGCGCGACTTCCTTGGCCTTGTCGCGATTGGTGGGAACCATTGTGCACCCCATATCCCAGCGCCGTTTATTATCGGCACTCATTGCCTCAACAGCTTTGGTCTGCATTTGTAGGAAATAGCTGCGAGCTGCTTCCGATGAACCGCCGTAAGTGGAGGAATACTTTCCGTCATCCGCCACCCAGCGGCCTTCCGGCGTTTTCATCACAAGCTTCAGGGATTCCAAACGCTCCAGTGCTTTTTCAACGATATCCTGGCTTAGTCCCAGGCGTTGTGCGATGTTTTCAACGGAAGGGTCAAAGTCCTTAAGCAAAAGAATCTGTGTGATCGCTGTGTGATACCAGTCAGAGATCACGGCAAACTGTTCTTCGCCGATTTTGCCAAAGGCCTCTTCACGGGCTTTCACCCGCTGTGCTGCCATTTCTCGCAAAACCGCACTGCGGGCATGTTCTGACAAAGCCAGATCGACAAAGAATTCCTGTTCAGACGGAGACAGATTCAGCTTTGAAGCCAGATTCACCGCACGGCTTTCAGACAGTCCGACTTTGCCGTTAAGAATCTCGGAAAGGCGTGAACAAGGCACTTCCAGATCTCTGGAAAAAGCGCGAAGTGAGTACGAAGGGTTCTTGCGCTGACGGCGTTCAAGTTCCTTCAGGATATAGTCTCTATAGTGGTGCTTCTTGGTCATATCGATGCTCCCTAATGAGTGGCTTTTATATATCTGATTTTCGCGAAGTCATCTAGGGGAGGCTGATCGAGTTTGCATTTTGTTCCGGGTTATTCCACGACATTCCGATTTTGGAACCTATCGTGAATCTAGGCACTTAAGAAAGATATACAAGCCAGGCTCAGAATCGTGATGAGAGCCATTTAAATGCGATATGAGAGCTTTTTGCGGACTTTCCGTTTTTTCAAATCGTCGGAAAATATGCGGATTCGGAAGGTCGGGTGTCGTTCCTTTTGAACCCCGGTTTTTGGTAAAGATTGCAGTATGCAGGCAGGCTTGCGGGGCTGATGACCTCTGACAGTTCCGCAGAAGGTCGATAAGTTTCTTCTATCCTTTGCGGAATATTAAAGCGTATTCTGTTTGTAATTAGACAGATGAGGACACCGATGAAGTTACCCCATGTGAAAGTCATCCCGGCTCTTATTGCCTTTGTTGTGACAGGTTTATTCTGGTTTGTGATGGCTCCGCCGGAAGGGGTGGACATCAATGCGTGGCGCTTGCTGGGGATTTTTGTTGGCACTATCGTCGCCATCATTGGCAAGGCCCTGCCTATTGGAGGAGCTGCCATGATCGGGATTTTGCTGGTTGGGATTACACAGGTGACCAGTCCGGGGAATCCGGCCAAAGCCATGGCTGATGCCTTAAGCGGGTATTCCAACACGCTGATCTGGTTGATCGGAATTTCATTTTTTATTTCTCGTGCATTTATCAAAACCGGTTTGGGATCGCGGGTGGCGTATCACTTTGTGCGCGCTATCGGTAAGAAGACCCTGGGTATTAGCTACGGACTTTCGTTTGCTGAGCTGGTCTTGTCACCTGTGATGCCCAGTAATACGGCCCGCGGTGGCGGGGTGCTGTATCCCATCAACCGTTCAATCTCTGAATCCATGGGGTCGTTGCCTGATGAGGCCAGCCGTTTGAAGGTCGGCGCGTTTCTGACCTTGGTGGCTTATCAGATCAACGTGATCACTTCAGCGATGTTTGTGACAGCGACGGCTCCGAATCCGTTAGTGACAGCCGGGATTCGCGATATTGCCAATATTGAGGTGTCCTGGGGGCAGTGGGCCCTGGCGGCGATTGTGCCGGGGGTGCTGGCGATTTTGATTATTCCGTGGGTGCTTTACAAGTTGTATCCTCCGCAGATCAAGGAAACTCCGGATGCTGCCGGTTATGCGAAAAAGAAATTGGATGAGCTGGGGCCGTTGAAACTGGATGAGAAAATTCTGATCGGGGTTTTCTTTCTGCTGCTCTTTATCTGGGCGGGTGGGCCGGAACTGCTGTCTGATGATCCGCTTTTAAAGGTGGATGCGACGGCCGGGGCCTTTGTGGGCCTGGGAGTGCTGCTGTTCAGTGGTGTTTTGACCTGGGATGATCTTTTAAAAGAAAAAGGTGCGTGGGATACGGTCACTTGGTTTTCTTCTCTGGTGATGATGGCGACCTTCTTGAATAAGCTCGGTGTTGTGGGGTGGTTTTCAAAGACGGTGGAATCCTCGATTGCTCACTGGGGCCTGGGGTGGTTTGAAGCGGCGGCGATTCTGGTTCTGCTTTATGTGTTTATCCATTATTTCTTTGCCAGTAACACGGCTCATATCTCGGCGTTGTTTGCCTCCTTCTTTGGGGTGGGGGTGGCCTTGGGGGCTCCGCCATTGATGTTTGGTCTGTTTCTGGGGTTTGCATCGTCATTGTGTGCGTCGCTTACGCATTACGGGACAGGCTCGGCACCGGTTCTGTTTGGTTCGGGTTATGTCAGCATGGGCGAGTGGTGGAAATGGGGTTTTGTCGTCACTGTGTTAAATTTGCTGGTTTTCGCCGTCGGTTCGGCTGTTTGGTGGAAGGTGTTGGGGTATTGGTAGGGGCTGGCGGAGCCTATTATCTGGGCATCCTGAAAATCCTTTTATGACCGTCTGCGAAAACAGTTCTAAGTTGTGAAAAAATAGTTCAAGATTGATTTTCCATTCGATGCGCGGGTGGTGGAATTGGTAGACACGCAGGTCTCAGAAGCCTGTGGGAGCAATCCTGTGGGGGTTCAAGTCCCCCCTCGCGCACCACTAAAAAAGCCGCTCTTATAGCGGCTTTTTTTTGTTCTACCAAGCAGGGCGAAACTGGATATGAAACTTGCATAGTCAAAATGCACATAAACACACCCTTGTCTGTTGTCGCGATTTGTAACCGGTTGTCTATAGCCTAAACCGGGGGCTGGCACCGTCTCTAATATGTTGTATCTGGCGGTGGCGAATCACTTGCATCACTCTTTTGGACTACTTCGGACAGGTGTGATGTGAAAATAAGAGCTTTACTATTATTGATGATTTTAAGCGCGGCAGGGCAGGCTCAGGCCGGCATGTTTACATGGCGTCGCTGGCATCCAGAGGCTGTAAAAGTCTGTTTTGCCAACCCCGTTGCGAACTCCAAGGATGCATATCGCCGGTCCACATGGAGTCTTGAAAACAAAGAACAGGTTCGCCGCTGGGTCGAGGATGAGTTTACCCCTTCGCGCACAGGGATTCACTTTGTCGGATTTGAAAACTGTGTTCGTGGTGATAACAGTAAAGTGATCATCAATTATCGCCCGAAAAATGCGTTGAAATGGCTGGGTGGTACACTTGCCAGTGCATCCATTGGATATCAGCTTGTCTATGTCTCCAAGGATTTTCCTGAAACCGCGGGCGTCATGCACTTCTTCGCTGGAGGTCTTAACAGATCAACTGTAGTGCACGAATTTGGTCATATCGCCGGTCTATACCACGAACACGATCATCCTCATTCCACATGCACTATTGGTGGCAAAGAAAAAGAGGATATGAAGTGGGGCTTCGGCTACACGGAATATGATGCGGACTCGATCATGAGCTATTGTGTGACCCGCAAGTGGGACGACCGGGGTTTGAGCGCCGGAGATCTCTTTACCCTGAAGTTGATGTACATCGATAAGATCGACTCCATGACTTCCACGGGTATCTTGAGATAGCTAGAACCAGCCTTCCTTTTCAAAAAGCCTGCGGCAGTCTTTGGACTTTACAAAATCCACGAATTTTAAGACTGCCTCTTTTTGCTTTGTGTTCTTCGCAACGGCAGTTCCCATGGATCGGTAGATTGTTAAATTCCTCTCGGTGGGAACGATGTCAGCAATGTCGGGGTTTCTGGTGCCCCAGATATTAAAGACCAGCCAGGCATCAATGCTGGAATCCTCTTTCCATTTTGTCTCGGCTTCGCCGGTGTTCTTTGCGGCAAAAACAATGTTAGCGCGAAATTTATTTAATGCTTCGGCACTTTTAAGTCCGCCGACGATATCTTCCCACATTCCGATCTGGCCTGCGCCATTGACGACGATGATCTTCATTTTTTTATTCACTAAATCCTTGATGCCCCGAACTTTCAATGGATTCTTTGGACGAACCAGGATTGCGGAGGGGCGTAGGTAGTGGGTCTGAATGCTCGCAGCATCCAGATTGGGGATTTTTTCTGTGAAAGAATCCATCATGTTTTCAGATCCGGAATAAAAAAGATCAGCACTGTCTGACTGTTTCTGCCATTTGTCCAAGGGGCCTGCTGTGATCTGAACTTTGGTGCCAGTGGATTTTTCGTAAGCTGTGGCGCAAGCCTTCATGGCGGGAGCTGGTCCGCCCGGTCCATAAACTTGCAGTGAAGTTTCAGCATTAGCGGAAAATGAAAGGGCAAATGTGATGGCAAGAGTGGACAGCATGAAGACCTCCGGATGTGTTTATCCTCTGTGAAACGAAGTAAACTCGCAAAGGAAAAATATAACAATTCAGGGTTGTGTGAAGGCGCAGGGCTGCGTATTCTTAAAGTATGTTCTGGCGAAGCATTTTTTCTTTTTTCTGTGCGTTGCAGATAAGTCCGATGGTATGGGCGACGGACTACAGTGCGGAAGTTGTTCGTTCAGCGCAAAAATACAATATTTCCATTTCCGATTTGTCAGCCCTTATTGTCAGTGCTGATAAAATCCCCAAGACCTTGGTCGATATCAATTCGGACCAGCGTATGAGTCTTGCCTCCGTGTCCAAAGTCATCACCTCCATGAGTGTCTTAAGTAACTTCGGGGCCAAAGAGCGCTTTGAAACAACGGTTAAGATGGCAAATACCCCCAGGGGCGGCACCTACAAAGGTGACTTGTATCTGATTGGTGGAGGAGATCCGTCATTTGGTGTTGCAGGAATGATGGATCTGGCAGCCAGGCTTCAACAGAGGAAAATTAAAAAGATTCAGGGTGATCTTGTTGTTGATGAATCTCTTTTTGAACAGGTCCGTTACGACAGTCGTGATTATGACCGGGTGGATGCTCTTCATGATGCCCGTATCGGAGCGATGAGTTTTCATTGGAATTCCTTTAAGGTGCTGGTTCAGCCCGGTCCGTTAGGAAAGAATGCAAAACTTCAAATGGTTCCGGCCAATGATTATATTAAAATTGTCGGACATATTAAAACGGTCAAAGGGTCTGCCAATGGGGTGATCGCCGAAAGACGCAAATTGTCCTCCGGGCAGGAGGTTTTGTATGTCAAGGGAACCTTGGGACGTGGATACACAGAATACGAGTTTGAAAAAAATGTTTCCAGTCCGGCGAAATGGTCCGGGCAGGCCCTGAAGTATCACTTGAAACAAAAGGGCATTCAGGTGACAGGAAAAGTAAAGCTGGGGAAAGCTCCGGCGGACGCGGTGACTGTGGCGACTCACTCCGGAAGGACTATTGCGGAATTGCTGGCGGACTTGAATAAGGAATCCAACAATGTGGTGGCTGAAATGCTGGCCACGCAAATTGCGATCAAGCACCATCGCAAGGCCTCAGTGTCTGAAGGGGTTGAAATTATCAATCAGCAATTGCTGGGAATGAATCTTCCCAAAGGCAGCATTACGTTCCTGAATCCGGCGGGGTTGAATCATGGCAATCAAACCTCTTCGCGGAATATGTTAAAAATCTTATCCAGCGTGGTTTCAGATGAAAAGTTGAGACCGGTGTTTATGGACTCGTTGCCAATTTCGGGTGTTGATGGAACGCTTAAGAAGCGTGGCCTGGCCTCGAAGAGCATTGAATGGGTGAAGGCCAAGACCGGCTATATGAAAAACGTGATCACCATGGTGGGCAGAGTCAAGGGATCGGACGGACGTATTTTTAATTTCAGCTTTATGTACAATGGCTCCGGCTCGGACCGCAATGTGATGCGCTTTTATGATGAGCTGCTGGTGAATGTGGTGGAAAAAGAACTGCAAATGTATGAGGGGACCTAAAGTATGAAAACCATTTATTACGGTGCCACCAGTCTGAATGGATTTATTGCCGATCAGAACAATTCTTTGGAATGGCTTTTTCAGTTTGATGGGGGCTCTGGTGCTCCGGATTTTGAATCCTTCATTCGCGATATCGGCGCCATTGCAATGGGTTCAACGACCTATATGTGGCTGTATGACCATTTACTAAAGAAAGACAAGCCCGAGCCTTGGCCTTATCAAATGCCATCCTGGGTTTTTACCACCCGCAACCTGCCGCTTTTTCCGGGTGCGGATGTTCGCTTTGTAAAAGGCGATGTTAAGCCGGTGTATTACGAGATGAAAGAAATTGCTGCCGGAAAAAATATCTGGATCATGGGCGGCGGAGAGCTGGCTGCAAAGTTTTACGATCAGGGGTTTTTAAACGAAGTGGTTTTAAATATTGCACCGGTGACCTTGTCGTCCGGGGCGCCGCTGTTTCCACGCACGATGAACCCTCCCATGAAGCTGAAGGCTGTTTTGGATCGAAATCCATTTGTTGAGCTTCATTATGAAGTCCCGGCTCCCGGGCTTTGAGTTCTTTTGACTAAAAGCGTGAGTTCGCAGTAGTCTTCCTGTTATGAATAAAAATGAACTTGTAATCACGGACACTGTTGTCGGCACTG
This sequence comes from Bdellovibrio bacteriovorus, assembly GCF_025558485.1. Taxonomy (GTDB): domain Bacteria; phylum Bdellovibrionota; class Bdellovibrionia; order Bdellovibrionales; family Bdellovibrionaceae; genus Bdellovibrio; species Bdellovibrio bacteriovorus_G. The sequence continues at coordinate 2,267,997 of NZ_CP102930.1, read as the reverse complement.
GCGTTGAGGTCGTAAAGGGCGCTCTGGTTATCTGCAATTATGAAGGGCGTCTTGAGGACGGCACCAAGTTTGATTCATCTTACGATCACGGCAGACCATTTCAGTTTGTTATCGGTGCCGGGCGTGTGATCAAAGGCTGGGATATCGGTCTGATGGGGATGAAAGAGGGCGGAAAGCGCACTTTGTTTGTTCCGGCACATCTGGCCTATGGGGAGCGCCAAAAGGGGCCGCATATTGCACCTCATTCCAACCTGATCTTCGATGTTGAAATGATTGAAGTTCGTCCGCGCGAAAGTTGATTATGAGAATCAGGCAGGTTGGGTTTTCCTCCAGACTTAAAGCTCATCGCAAACTTCTGACGTTAGAGACGTTGAAATTTATCGTGGAATATCTAAAGGACGGCAATGCTCGTATGGCGGCATTTCGCTCCGGGGTTCCGGAAAACTACGCTTCCAAACAGGGGCAGTGGCTGAAAAAGCATCCGATAGTGCTGGCCGCGATGGAGGCCGAGGTTGATGAGAGGGATATGCTGAAGCTTGAAAAGTCCCTGGCTGAAATCGAACGGCATATGGAATCCTGCAAAGAGATCCTGGGTTTACAGGATTTTTGAATGCCGAGAGTGTCTATAGTTTGGACATATTAATAGCTTAAGTATGCATGTAGTGCATATCTGAATTCCATAAATGGCCTCACTCCTGCCAGTGGGATTCTGTTATTGTGTGTCCATGAAGCAATAACAAAAAAAGGAGGCTTCGATGATGGAATTTCTTTCATCCCTAAAAGTAAGATTGTTCGGTGAATCAACAGATCTTGAGATGCAAAACTCAACTCTTCTGTCCTGTTTAGCTCATCTCGAATAGATGACGCTGAGCAGGGGCTAATGCCCCTCTTTTTTTACACTTTTCCTTTCCCAAGCGTGTATTTGTCCTTTTCATGATCCTCCCGTGGTGGTACAGAAATAAACATCACCTTCAAAGCTAGGATCGCCAGTGAAAAAAGAAATCCTCAAGATGTATGCCGGCTTCCGCCGATTTCACGACCGCTTTTTTAATGAAGAGTCCTCTGTCTATAATCGTTTGGCCAGCAGTGGTCAGAGCCCCAAGACTTTGATGATCGCCTGCAGTGATTCCCGTGTGGATCCTGCAATTTTGTTCTCGTCTTCGCCGGGGGATATTTTTTGTATCCGCAACGTTGCCAATCTGGTGCCGCCGTTTGAATCATCTATTGGGTTCCACGGGGTGAGTTCGGCGATTGAATTTGCGGTGGTGAATTTGAAAGTCGAAAATATTGTGGTGCTGGGGCACCGTCAGTGCGGCGGGATCAGAGCCCTGTTTCAGACAGAAAACGTGAAGAAGGACGGCTTTGTGGCGCAATGGATGACCATCGCCAGCGATGCCCGCGAAAAGGTTCTGGTGCGTGCCCCGCATGCGGATGTGGATACTTTGTGTCGCGAGTGTGAAAAAGAATCCATCGTGACGTCACTTGAAAACTTAAGAACATTCCCGTTTGTTGAAGATGCTGTACAGGCTCGTGGTTTGCAGCTTTTGGGGGTTTACTTTGATCTGGAAAGTGGACAGCTCTGGTACTATGACGAAGCCACTCGGGCATTTGCTGAACTAAATCTGTAAAAATAAAAAAGGCGTGGTAAGCGCCTTTTTCTTTACTTGGACTTTTCTTTTTTGCAGGTCGGATGAATGGCCTGCCCTGACCACACACCATCTTTACATGTGATTGTGTCTGAAATGCAGATGTCATCCGCAGGCACGACCGCTTGCAGGTACCCTGTGGCTTTGCCGCCATCTGGAATTGTGCCCAGCGGGGTGTCGCAGCGTTTCCCTTCAATTACGGGCAGGGCCTCTTTGGCTGGAGTCAGCTCGATGGCATTTGGAGCTGCATGTCCCCCGTAAGTTGTGGTGGTGCCTCCGCGGGGAGGAGATGCTTTGGGAAGGTTTGCTTCGACCTCTTCTGGGGTGGCTTTGGGTTGGCTGGAGCAACCGGCAATGAAAATCAGGGTGGGAATCAATAGTCTTTTCATACTTCCTATTGTGAAGCAAAAAGAGGCCATTTAACAAGTCAGAATTCGATCAAGGGTCTAGGGGCCCCAGAGCCACCCGTGATCTTCCGCTTGAGGCTTATGGTCCGTAAATTTTCTAAGAATGGTGCCTAAGTCAGACCTTGTTTTTGACAAGGACAATGGGCGGGCCGGGGCCATGTTCTTTGGAAGTATTCGACCTTTCTGCTTCAATGAAGTCTCATCTTCTTTAAGATCATCTAAAAGGAGCTTTTTCGTCTTTATAAGAAAGAGGTGATTTATGATTTCCGGCTTTCTTTCTGCAGTGCTTATTGGATTTTTCCTGACCAGTCCGTCTTTTGCGGTAACGCCGAAAGAGGCGGATCTGGCTTGGGATCAGGCTCATCAAAGAGTTACACAACTGGTGGAGAATCTTTTTAATTCCGGCCAGCTGACCGACATCGACAGGCTGTTGTTGGTGTCGGACTTAAATGGCTACAAGACGGCCTATAAGGCCTATGCCAATTCTGCGGCACAGACACACACTTATTTGAAAAATAAAAAGCAGCGTGAAGAGCATTATGCCAACAAGATGATCTATGTGGCCGGTCGCTTGGTGAATTTAGCTAATCAGCACACCGGGTCTATTGCTGATCTGACGGAAGAGGTGACGGACTTTGTGCCTGCGGATCAAAAGTGCGGTGTGCCGGTGGACCTTCCCTGCGTTGCGCAGGAGGTTGAGCGCCGCATGGATGGAATCTATGTCAACATCAGTCGCCGCAGTTCCAAAGTCCGCGCCAAGTTTAAAACTGTCGCAGATCAGGGGCTGCATGCGGCGGAACTCTATGCCCGTATTCTGGCGTCTTTGCGAACGGATGGCGGAGCTCTCTATCCGGCGGAATATATTTATGACAAGGACCGGCTGGTCATGAGTGTAAAGCAGGAAATTGAAGAGGGTTACTAGGTGCAAAAGTCACTGGGCCTGATAATGCTGACATTTTATGCCACCGGAATGATTCTGGGGGCGGGAGTTTACTCTATTGTCGGTAAGGCCGCCGGTGTGGCACAGGAAGGGTTGTGGTTAAGTTTTATTTTAACTGCTGTGGCGGCTCTGTTGACGGCCTTATCCTATGCAGAGCTTGCGACTCTTTTTCCACAGGCCGGAGCTGAGTATATCTATCTGAAGACGATCTTTCCGCAGCATCGGATTCTGGCTTTTTTGTGTGGATGTCTGATGATTTTTGCCGCTATTTGCACGGCGGCAACGGTGTCTCTGGCGTTTGCGGCCTATGTGCAGGATTTTTGGAAAATTTCCGAGGTTCTGATCGCGGTGGCGATCCTGGTTTTTTTCACGCTGGTCAATATCTGGGGCATTCGTCAGTCGGGATGGGTGAACATTCTTTTTACTGTGGTTGAAGTTTCTGGATTAATTATTTTTATATACTTTGGTGTCCAGCAGCCTGATTTCGGCAAGGCTCTTTCCGCTTCGGTGTCCTGGGAGGTTGTGACCGGTGCATCTTTGATATTCTTTGCTTATCTTGGTTTTGAAAGCATGGTGACCTTATCAGAGGAAACCAAAAATCCGGAAAAGAACATTCCCCGGGCGATTTTACTGAGTCTGGCGCTGACCATGGTGGTCTATGTTTTGGTGGGGCTGTCAGCCCTGGCCTTTATGAGCCCGCAAGATCTGCAAAAATCGGATGCCGTTTTAAGTCAGGCACTGCGAAAAGAATCCGTCAGCGGAGCGCAGGCCTTGGGTGGTATTGCTTTATTCGCCACTGCCAACACCGTGATGATTGCCTTGCTGGCCGCCAGTCGAATCACACTGGGGATGGCGCGCGGTCGGGATCTGCCGCAAATGTTTTCACAGATAATGCCAAAGCGACAAAGTCCGTGGTTAGCATCTGTTTTGGTCTTTTTTCTTTCTTTGATTTTTTTACCGTTAAAGAAAGTTGAAATCATCGCCAGTGTTTCGTCTTTTGTGACGATGATCGTTTTTATCGTGATCAATGTGACGGTGATTTATTTTCGTCGGAAGGAGCCGCACCGCCAAAGACCCTTTATGATTCCGGGGGCGATAAGGGGATGGCCGGTTCTGCCCGTATTGGCCACGGCGATTGTTTTATTTTTTCTTTTTCATTTTGAAGAACAGGTCTATTACGTTGGCTGTGGTATCGTTGTCTTTATCCTGCTTGTGTATCAGATTTTGCACCGGCGGCGAGCTTAGAGGGCTTGTCCTGAATAAATTGGCTGACAACACAAGGAAGTTCTCTTTAGAATTTTTCTAAAGGGAGTTTTCAGCATGATGCGTCCTTGGGTGATTAAGTTTATGAGTTTTTGGCCGCCCTTTGTCGGTGCGGGCATTCGTGTTAAGAAGGTGGCTCCTCGTTTTGATTATATTGATGTCGAAATGAAGCTGCGTTTTTGGAATGCGAACTATGTGGGAACCCACTTCGGTGGCTCGATGTATTCCATGACTGATCCTTTTATCATGTTGATTCTGATTCAAAAGTTGGGGCGTGACTATATTGTCTGGGACAAGGCTGCCACCATTCGCTTTAAGAAGCCCGGCAAGGGGCGTATTCGTGCACGCTTTGCTGTGACTGATGCCGAGCTGGCGTCGATCAAAGAACAGGCTGCCCGGGATTATAAGGTCGAACCTGTTTTTACAGTGCAAATTATGGATGAACAAAACGAGGTCGTGGCCGAGGTGGACAAGGTTCTTTATATTCGCCGTAAAGACAAGACCAAAGAAGACTCTAAGTCTTCTTAGTCAGTCTGTTCCAGCCGCCGTAGAGTCGGTCCAAAGCCCCGGTCAAAGAGTGTTGTTGAATATTGATACTTTGCAGTCCCAGGGGCTTTTGCATTTCTTCATAAATCTTTGCCGTGGACAGTCCGTAAGGTTCACCGTCGGCATTTGAAAGTACAAAATACACTTCTTTGATTCCTGTCATGTGCATGGCGCTAAGGCACATCGGGCAAGGCTGGCCGCTGGCGTAAATCACACAGCCATCAAGGCGCGGGGATCTTAGGACCTGGCTGGCGGATCTCATGGCTGACAGCTCTGCGTGAGCCGTGGGATCGAAGGTCGCCAGAATGTCATTCACTCCTGTGGCGATCACTTCACCGTCCTTAACCAGAACGGCACCAAAGGGGCGGCCCTGGTGTTCTTGCAGGTTTTCCGCTGCCAGATTGACAGCCATTTCCAAAAAACGAATTTGATCTGCGTTCATGTCGGGTCCTGTTGAATAAGAAGTTTGGGAAGAATTTCCTTTATCAGTTCTTTTTCTTTGGCAGTCAAAGGGGACAGGAATTCATTTTCCATTTCTTTCTGTACTTTGACCAGCGCTTCCAGACCCTTTTGTCCTTTGGGGGTTAATTCGACCATTTTAATACGGCGATCGCCGGAGGCGGGGATTCGGCGGACATATTTGATTTTCTCCAGTCCGTCGATGAACTTAACCATGGAAGCTTTGTCTATAAACATCTCCTGACCCAGTGTTATTTGACTCTTGGGCCCCTGAATCTGAAGGAGCTTCATAATTCCCAATTGCGGGGTCACTATACCATAGTGGGCCAATGCCTGAGCTGTCATGGTCTTGTATTTCAGGGCGGCTTTATTAAGGCAATAGCCAAAATAAACTTTAAGGGCAGGATTAATAAAGGTGCTCTCGCAATGAGGGATGGGTTTTGCCGGTTTTTTCAAGAACACCTCCTGTTTGATAGATAGTATCACAAATCGTTTGCAACGCAAACTGTTTGGGCGTAGAACGAAGAAAGATTAGGTGGCTTATGATCACACACAATATCAGCAGATTTCTTGTTGTTGGTGCCCTGCTTACATCGTCCTCTTTTGCCCGGGCGGAAAGTCTTCGCTTGCAAGAGGCCCTGAAGGAAGCTTTGGCCCAATCCCCAAAAGTGCAAAGGTCGGAATCCCAGTACCGTGAAACCAGTTGGAAGAAAACGGAAAGCTATTCAGGCTTTTTACCGACTGTGTCGGCGCAGGCCAGTTATCTTTTTGATAAAAAGTATGCCTTGCTCGATGTGGACTTGATGGGATCGGCGCTGTCCATTCCTCAGGTGGTGCCAACGACCAATGCCTATATTACTGCCCAGTGGTCGGTCTTTGATGGTTTTTCCAGTACAAACAGATATCTCAGTGCCGATGCCTTTAAGGAATCGGCTAAAAATGATTTCGACTGGACCCGGTTTCAGGTGCAGCGTGAAGTGACCGTGCTTTTCTATAAGGCTCTGGCCGCCAAAGAATTAAAATCTGTGGCCGAACAAAACGTGCGCGCACTGGAGGATCATCTGAAGGATGTCCGTCTGTTTAAAAAAGTCGGATCGTCCACCAACTACGATGTTCTGCGCGTGGAAGTTCAGATGAGCGAAGCGCAATCCGAACTGCTTAATGCCGCCGACAATGTGGAGCTGAGCCGGGGACGTCTTAGTGAAGCGCTGGGAATGGATCAGGATGTCCCGGATGTGGACGGGGTTTTGCCGCGTCTGAAGCCTGAGCTGGTGACAAAGCTTGAAAAGGCTGAAATCGCGGATCGTAAGGATTTGCAGGCTTTGCGCCAGAAGGCGGAAGGCTTTGCTCATCAAGAGGACTCTGCGGAAAAGTACTGGGTGCCGCGCATCGCTTTGGTGGGGCAGTACCAGTACTACAATAATCGCAATGATCGGTTCGATGACTATGAAAACTTCCGCGATGCCTATCAGGTCGGTGTGACTTTGAATTGGAATCTGTTTGACGGAATGACCTCGATTGCAAAATCCAAACAAAGCATCGAACAGAAATATCAGGCGGAAAAAGCTCTGCGACAGGCCGAACTTAGGGCCCAGCGTGATTTTGATTTGTGGAAGAAAAAGTATCTTTACTACTGTGCTGTGTACGAAGCTCGCCTGAGCGACGTTCAGAAATCAGAGGAAAGTGTGCGTCTGGCCCGCGAGGGGCAGCGCGTGGGCGCGCGAACAAATACAGATGTGCTGGATGCCGAGGCCGAGTTGTTCAGGGCTCGTGCCGGTGTCGTGAATGCTCAGATCGGCGCGATAGAAGCCATCGTGAATTTGGAAATGAGCACGGGTCAGCAGTTGGTTCAGTTTAATTAAGGATCAGGAACATGGATAAGAAGAAAAAGATTTTAGCAGGTGCCGGGGTTGCAGTTTTATTGGTTGCGACCTATTTCATCTATGAACACTTTATGTACGTGACCACGGACAATGCACAGGTCGAAGCTCATTCCGTCATGATTGCGGCCAAGGTGGGTGGATATGTCAATGCGGTTCATATTACGGAAGGAATGAAAGTTCAAAAGGGCGACCTTCTGGTGGAAATTGATGATCGCGATTATCAGAACCACCTGCGTCAGGTGCGTGGGGAGCTTTCATCCATGGAAGCCAAAAAGCGCGATCTTGAAAAAAACCAGCACCGCTTCCAGGAACTGTTTTCCAAGGGCGTGGTTTCGCAACAGCAGTTTGAGGCGTCCACGACAGCGCTGGCTGAAGCCAAAGCAAAATATGAAGCCCTTTCCGCGCAAGTGGCACAGGCAGAGCTGAACTATCAAAATACAAAAATCAAAGCTCCTTCGGATGGTTTTATCGCCAAGAAATCCGTTGAGGTGGGGCAACTGGCGTCCCCGGGTGTGCCTTTAGTCGGCTTTGTGGATGCTGGCGAACGCTGGGTGACCGCGAACTTCAAGGAAACGGAAATCGAAGGGGTTGCGCTGGGTAAAAAAGTTGATATCAGTGTTGATGCGATTTCCGGCAAAAGCTTTGGCGGTGTTGTGGAATCCATCAGTTCCGCAACCGGGGCGACCTTCACGTTGCTTCCGCCGGACAATGCCACGGGTAATTTCACAAAAGTGGTCCAGCGTGTCCCGGTGAAAATTCGTTTTGAGGGTGTTTCGGCCGAGGAAGTTGAAATTCTGAAAGCCGGTCTTTCAGCGTTCGTGAAAGTTCATAAGCACTAGGAATTTGCCGCGAGGCTATTATGAAAAGAGAATCCGTACTGATAGTCGTGGTGGCCGTAATGGCCTCCTTGCTTGAGATCGTCGATGCCTCCATCGTGAATGTGGCCCTGTCGTCCATGATGGGAAATCTGGGTGCCACCTTGGAGGACATCAGTATGGTCATCACGGGCTATGCCATTGCCAATGCCATTGTTCTGCCGGTTTCGGCCTGGTTGGGGGAGCGTATTGGGCGCCGTGTGTATTTCCTGGGGTGTATTGCCCTTTTCACACTGACTTCGGTGGCCTGCGGTCTGGCTCCAAATCTGGAAGCCCTGATTGTTTTCCGAATTCTGCAGGGGATGGCGGGCGGTGCTTTGTTGCCGACATCGCAGACTTTGATTTATGAACAGTTCCCGAAGGAAAAGGCCGGCATTGCTGGTGCGATCTTCGGGATGAGCGTGATGATCGGTCCAGCGCTGGGGCCTGTTTTGGGTGGCTATCTGACAGACACCTTCGGGTGGAGATCTATTTTCAATATCAATCTTCCCTTGGGGATCATTGCACTCTTTATTGGCAGCCTTGTGATCTTTGATCGCGAGAAGGAACCCGGTAAGGAAAACGAAAAACCGGAACTGGATATTTGGGGTCTGACTTTCCTGGTTCTGGGGATCGGCTGTCTGCAATACGTTCTGGAGCGTGGGGAGGCGGATGATTGGTTCTCCTCCAATATTATCATTCTGAATTCGATTATTGCCGTCGTCAGTCTGCCGCTGTTTGTGTGGTGGGAACTGCGAGTGAAGAATCCTATCATCAATGTACGACTGTTCTTGCAGCCGATTGTCAGCAATGGTGTGTTTCTGATGTCGATGATTGGATTTTTCCTGTATGGGGTTGTCTTTATCCTGCCGGTTTTTGTTTCCAGAACACTTCACTATGATGCGACTCAGATCGGGTTGTTGTTTATTCCAGGGTCTTTATTGACGGCGGCGATGATGCCCATGATCGGGCAATCCATGTATCGTGGTGTGGACCCGCGCAAGCTGATCTTTGTGGGGCTGGTGTCTTTGGAGCTTTGTTTGTATTCCATGACACTTCTGTCGCCGCTGTCCTCGGAAGGGGAGCTGTTGCGTGTGCTGTTTATTCGTGGATTTGGCATGGCCTTTATCTTTGTGCCGATCAACTCTTCGATCTTAAGCCAGTTCAAAGGTATCGAAATGGGGCAGGTTTCAGGTTTGTTGAATCTGTCACGCCAGATCGGGGGCAGTGTCGGGATTGCCTTGATTGGAACGATGCTAAATAAAAACAGCCATCAGAATTATTTGGATCTGACCTCCAAAGTGTCACTTCTGAATGCCAATACTCAGAATGTTTACTATTCCTCGGCCAACAGTTTGGGGACGAAGATGAGTGACGGTTTGGGAATGGCAACGGGCACTGAAGCGGCTCTGAAAAGTCTGTATGCGCGAATTCAGAATCAGGTCTTTATGTTAAGCTTTACCCAGATGATGTTTATGATGATGATTGTTTTTGCAACGGCATTCATCCCGCTGGCCTTGATTCGCTTTAAAGGAAAAACCACCACGGTCGTGGATGCTCATTAAACGAAAAAAGCAGACCTTGTAAGTCTGCTTTTTTTATTCCCGGTTTTTTTGATTTTAGCGAAGTGCTGAAATGATCGAGGCGCTGGCGTATTGAATCGGACTTTGCGGCTTCCCAGATGAAAGCTTCACGAAGCTGCACAAAAGCAGCGCCAAGAAGATAAAGAACCAGTTACTGGGAGTGTATTGCATTAACATACGTGTTTTCTTTTCAGTCCGCTTTGCGACTTTTAAGATAGCCTAAATAGTACTCAATACCGCTGGTTATACTCAAAATGACGCTGACCCACAAGACCCCGTAGCCGATTTTGTCCAAATAAGGGACGAGGGGGTCCATATTTCCAATAATTACAATGGGAATAGCGACCATCTGCATGGCGGTCTTCCACTTTCCTGCGGGTTTGGCGGCAATAATAATTTGATCTGCCGCGGCAACTGAGCGAATACCCCCGATAAAGTTGTCTCGGGCCAGAATAATAATCACCATCCAAGCGTCGATTTTGCCCTGAGCCAAAAGCATCGCCAGGACGCTGGTGACCAGAATTTTATCAGCAATAGGGTCCATGAATTTACCGAAATTGCTGACGGCGTTGTACTTACGCGCATAGTAACCGTCGTAGTAGTCCGTGATAGAGGCCAGAATAAAGCAGCAGGCAGCGGCAATATTCCAAGGCATTGTATTGGGCCACATCAGTGCCACAATAACAGGCACAAAAAACACACGGCTCAGTGTGATTCTGGTTGCAAGATTCTTTTGAAACTCAGTCGCGGCCACAGGCTCTCCATTCCGTTGAAGTCTCTGCACACAGTCACGATACGTTGCAGAGGTTGCAACGCAGCTAGAAATTAAATGCGACAGCGTACTGGACTTAAGGTAGCAATTTAGAATAGTAATAATCAATGTTTATTCATCGTCACAAAGTGCAGTTTTACGAAACAGACCTGATGGGAATTGTTCATCACAGCAATTACCTCAGATTTTATGAAGAAGCCCGGGTGTCCTGGGCGCATTCCAAGGGTTTGCTGGATTATCAAAAGCCCGGGTCTGCCAGTCATTTTGCGGTTTATGAGACGCAGGTGAAACATCTGAAACCCACCTTCTTCGGTGATGATCTGGAGATTGAGGTTCAGGCCCGCACGGAAGGCAATCGGCTGGTGTTCCAGTATCGCCTGCACGGACGTGACGGCGAGGTGTGTTCGGTGGCAAAAACCGTCCACGTCCCACTGGGGTTGGATTTAAAATTATTAAGACTTCCGGCAGATATGAAAGCCATTGTGAATACAGAACTGGAGAAAGAACCATGGACAGAAACCTGGCTTTAGAATTCGTACGTGTGACTGAAGCAGCCGCTTTGGCTTCCGCTCGTTGGGTGGGAAGAGGCGAGGAAAAACCCGCCGATGCTGCCGCTGTCGATGCCATGAGAAAGGCCTTCGACATCATTCGTATGGATGGCACCGTGGTGATCGGTGAGGGGGAGCGTGATGAAGCCCCGATGTTGTATATCGGCGAAAAAGTCGGTGACACTTCCGGCGGAGACATCCCCGCTTTGGATATTGCTTTGGACCCATTGGAAGGTACAACAATCTGTGCCACAGGTGGCGTGGGCTCTATCTCTGTGATCGCTGTGGCTGAAAAAGGCAAGTTCCTGCATGCGCCGGATACTTACATGGATAAAATTGCCTGTGGTCCTGCGGCCAAAGGTTCTATTGATATTGATAAATCTGCGACTGAAAATATTCACGCCGTTGCAAAGGCTTTGGATAAAGCCGTGAACGATCTGACCGTGGTGATTTTGAATCGCCCCCGTCACGAGGCTTTGATTGCGGAAGTTCGCAGAACAGGCGCGCGCATTCATTTGATTGGTGATGGCGACGTTTCTGCGGCAGTGGGGGCGGCATGGCCGGATTCAGGGATTGATCTACTGATGGGTATCGGTGGCGCACCGGAAGGTGTGATTTCCGCAGCAGCGATGCAGTGTCTGGGTGGGGACTTCCAGGGGCGCTTGAAATTCAGAAATGACGAAGAGCGTGCACGTGCCACTCGTATGGGTATCAAGGATCTGGATAAGAAATTCACTGTGGATGAACTGGCTTCTGGTTCTGTGATGTTTGTGGCCACTGGTGTGACGGATGGGCCGTTCTTGAAGGGTGTTCGTTTCCTTCCTGATGGTAAAGCGAAAAGTCACTCTGTGGTGATGCGTTCCCAGACTGGAACGATCCGTACGATTGAAGCCTTCCACGATCTGTCTCGTAAACCGAATAAATAGGCTGGTTCGCGAAGCATGGCAACAACGCTGCACTGTTTTAATTGCAACAAAGAGCTGACATTCCCCGGGAATGTCGGCCGTCGTGACGAGTGCCCGCATTGTCGCTCGGATGTGCATGTTTGTAAAAATTGTGAGCACTATGATCCGAAGGTCTATAATGAATGCCGCGAAACGCAGGCCGATGTGGTTCGCGAAAAGGATCGCGCCAATTTCTGTGATTACTTCACGCCTCGAAAAGGGGCGAATTCTGCCGAAGATAAAAAGGCGGCGCTGAGAGCCGCAGCTGAAGCCCTTTTCAAAAAGAAATAAGCGTCCACGCTCGCGTAACATAATCGTTTTTTAAGAAATTAGTATGGTCTAGGCCCGCGTTGACTCGATGTAAACAAATAGTCACACTAAAGGCCTATGGCAAAAGCATCCACAACCGAAGTCTTTAATTGTACGGTCGAGCAATTCTTTAAAATCATCTCTGACTACGAAAAATATCACGAGTTTCTTCCTGAGGTTAAAAAGTGCACTGTGCTTAAGACTGAAGGCAATCGCAAACTGGTGGAATACAACGTGTCTGTGATTAAGAGTTTCAAGTATTCTCTATGGATGACAGAGACGGCTCCCAAAGGGATCACGTGGGAATTTGCCTCTGGTGATGTGTTTAAAACATCTGTCGGTTCCTGGAAGCTGGAAGATGAAGCCGGAAAAACCCGCGCCACTTATTCTGTGGAAGCGACTTTCAGCATGTTTGTTCCGGGGCCTATTGCCAATGCTCTGGTCAGTGTGAATTTGCCAAATATGATCAGCAGCTATCACAAACGAGTGAAACAACTTTATGGCAACTGATGGAAGCAAGAAAGATGACAAGGATAATTCCGGGGACCTGAAAGGTCTTCTGGGTGACACGGTGAAAAAAGTTTTCACCGCAGGTGTCAGTGCGGCCTTTATGACCGAGGAAAGTCTGCGCGCCTATGTCTCTGAGTTAAAACTTCCCAAAGAGGCTTTGAATCTGCTGATTCAAGGGGCCAATAAATCCAAGGAAGAAGTTACTCAAAGAGTGACAAAGGAAATCCTGGGAATCATTCAGAAAATTGATTTTGTGAAAGAGGCTTCTAAGTTTGCGGAAACGCACAAATTCAAGATCACTGCTGAAATTGATATCATCAAAAAAGACAGCCCGGACTCTTCATCCGGGGAAAAATCCTAGACCTAAGCAGATCTCAAGTTGAGACATCTTCCTGCCGAAGAGTTCGGTATGGAACAAATGCTTTTAAGCCTGATCTCTGTGACTTTATTTTGCGCCTGCTGCCATCAGTTTATTCGAACTGTGTTAAAGCCCATTCCGGCCTTGGCATCAGAGCGGGTTTACGCTCGCGGGGCCATGCAGCTTGGCAAGTTCTATAAGTCTTTGGCGTGGGGAACCATGACCATGGCATTTTTGGGCGGACTTGTAATTTCCTTTCAGGAAGTGTTCTTCGCTTTGTAAAATTCCATCCGACGCGCCGAGAGAGGCGTGATCTCATTTAGTGTGGCAACCTTAAGCTTTTCGGAGGTTGTCATGAGCAGTTTTCAGACCGTGAACCCCGCCACAGGGGATACTCTTAAATCCTATCAACACCTCACCTGGGCTGAGGCGGAAAAACAAATCGCACAGGCAGCAAAAGATTTTCAAGTGTGGCGCAGGGTTTCTTTTAAAGATCGCGCGAATGTCTTAAACAAACTTGCCACCGCCTTGCGCGCCCATAAGACCGATCTTGCGCAAATCATGAATCAGGAAATGGGAAAACTTTTGGCAGAAGGAAAAGCCGAAGTCGAAAAGTGTGCGGTGACCTGTGAATATTATGCCACTGAAGCTGAAAACATGCTTAAAAACCAAGTCGCTCCGGCGTCTCCGTATGCTCATGCGGAGGTCAGCTTTCAACCTTTGGGGGTTGTCTTTAGTGTGATGCCGTGGAATTTCCCTCTGTGGCAGGTGCTTCGATTTGCAGCTCCGGCCCTGATGGCGGGGAATGTGATTTTGTTAAAACATGCGGACCTGACTGCCGGAACAGCCGAGCTGATTGGAAAGATTTTTAATGATCTTACTGCGGATTACAAACTTCTGCGCAACTTGCAGGTGGATCACGAGGTGGCCGCGCAAGTGATTGCTGATCCGGCAGTTCATGGGGTGACCTTTACTGGCAGCAGCCAAGGGGGGCGCGCGGTTGCGATGGAGGCCGCAAAGAATTTGAAAAAAATTGTTCTGGAACTGGGGGGCAGTGATGCGTATCTGGTTTTGGATGATGCTGATGTGGAAATGGCAGCCAGGGTTTGTGCCAAGGCCCGACTGGTCAACTGTGGGCAAAGCTGCGTGGCGGGAAAGCGTTTTATCGTGCATGAAAAAGTGGCCAGGGATTTCCTGCATCACTTTGCCAATGAAATGAAAGCGGCGGAACTGGCGCCGCTGGCGTCAGTGAAATTCCAAAAAAACATTGTCGGTCAGGTGGAAAAATTAAAAAACTGGGGTGGCAAAGTGATTCTGGGCGGTTCTGTTCCGCAGGGGCCGGGGGCTTTTTATCCTGCGACGGTGGTGGTTTTTGAGCAGGACAATCCCGAAGTTCATAAGGAAGAGGTCTTCGGTCCGGTGGCTTCGGTGTTCATCGCCAGGGATGAAAAATCCGCGCTGGAAATTGCCAATTCCTCGCCGTTTGGTTTGGGTGGCGGTGTCTTTACTCGAAACACCAGCAAGGGCAAAGAGCTGATTGAAAAAGAGTTGCAGGCTGGTTTTGTCGTGGTGAATGATTATGTGAAATCCGATGCGCGCATTCCTTTTGGGGGAGTGAAAGAATCCGGTTACGGCCGGGAACTGGGGCATTTTGGAATCATGGAATTTGTGAATGTCAAAACAGTGGCTGTCGCGGGAGCTTAAGTGAGGCTGACAAGAGCAAAGCAGGATTTGGATCATCATGTTTGGAAATTGATCAAGCTGCACAGTTTGCAGAATAAAAAGATTCTGGTGGCCTTGTCAGGGGGAACGGACTCCGTGGCGCTTTTGCGGGTGCTGAATAAGGTGCATAAGAAAGACCTTGTGGGGGCGTGCTATTTTCATCACGGCGAGGATTCCAACCGTGAGTATCGTAAAGAAGCGCAGGAATTCTGTGAAAGGTTGTGCAAAAAGTTGGGCGTGGATTTTTACCCTTTAAAGGCCTCCCAATTGGCCAAATCAGAAGCAGAGTATCGCGACCTGCGTTATGAAGCTGTGGAGCGTCTGAAGAAGGACGAAGGGTTTCATCTGGTTGCCACCGGCCATCATCGGGATGACCTTTTGGAGACCCGGTTGATGCGTTTGATCCGGGGGACGGGGGCGCAAGGCTTTACCGCAATGCATGTTTTGCGGGATGGTTTGTTCCGTCCGTTTTTAGAGATTTCTAAAAAAGAACTTAAAAAATACCTTCGCGAAGAAAAACTGCGAAGCTTTGAAGACCCAACTAACAAGTCCCTGGACCCTTTGCGCAACTGGCTTCGGGAGGAATGGTTAAAATCCCTTGAAAGGCGCTCCAGAGGCTCGACAGCAGCCTTGGCCCGGTCGTTGGAAACGATAGCGCAAGAGATTGAGAACCGCCCGTGGGGGGATCTTTTGGGCCAAAATGAGGCTTATAAGTCACAGGGCCTGCAAAGGGCTTTTTACCTCACATTGAGTCCTTTTGAGCAAAAAAGATTGCTGGCCCAGTATCTATTTTCGCTGGGGAAAAAAGATTTTTCTCAGTCGCACCTTGAAGAAATTCAAAAGCGCCTGGACAAGTCACAAAAAGTGATCACATTCAAAGTCGCTGGTTGCCAATGGGAAGTTAACGCAGAGCAAATCAAGGTCCAGTCCTGATTTGAGAGGACTCATTTCTCACTCTAAAGTTTCTTTTTTTGAGATGGTAATCATGCTACCCTTGAGGGGTAATTAGACCTTCGACTGAAAGGAACTGAAATGCGATCAACCCAGAAAACGCTGGCTCTATGGTTCTTCCTGATCATCATGGCTGTGTTTTTATTCCAAGCCTATGAGAGCAAGCATCAAAAAGCGATTGCTGACTTCAATTTCTCCAAGTTCACTGAAGCGGTCAAAGCGGGCGAGGTGGCAACTGTCACTTTCCGTCAGGACACCAGTGAAATCGTTGGTGAGATGAAGCCTGATTTTGAAAAGAAATATAACGGAACTCACTTTGCCATCATCGGTAACACGCAAGATGAAGGATATAAATTCCTGCAACAGCATGGGATTACTCCGAACTACGAGCGTGCGGATAACGGTGGTTTCTTCCAGTCTCTGATCGTGAACTGGTTGCCACTGATCCTGATTGTGGCGATGTTCCTATTCATCATGCGCCAGATTCAAGTGGGCGGCGGCAAGGCGATGTCATTTGGCAAGTCTCGTGCGCGTCTTCTGACAGAGCATAAAAACCGCGTGACCTTTAAGGAGGTCGCAGGTGTGGATGAAGCCAAAGAAGATCTGCAAGAGATCGTGAGCTTCCTGAAAGATCCGAAAAAATACACAAAACTGGGCGGCCGTATCCCGAAAGGGGTTTTGCTGGTTGGTTCTCCGGGGACGGGTAAGACTTTGCTTGCGCGCGCTGTGGCGGGTGAAGCGGGTGTGCCGTTCTTTACAATCTCTGGTTCTGACTTCGTTGAAATGTTCGTCGGTGTCGGTGCCAGCCGTGTTCGTGATTTGTTTGAACAAGGTAAAAAGAATGCCCCGTGCCTGATCTTTATTGACGAGATCGATGCTGTAGGTCGCCATCGTGGTGCCGGTATGGGCGGTGGTCACGA
This sequence comes from Bdellovibrio bacteriovorus, assembly GCF_025558485.1. Taxonomy (GTDB): domain Bacteria; phylum Bdellovibrionota; class Bdellovibrionia; order Bdellovibrionales; family Bdellovibrionaceae; genus Bdellovibrio; species Bdellovibrio bacteriovorus_G. The sequence continues at coordinate 2,251,382 of NZ_CP102930.1, read as the reverse complement.
TGAACGTGAGCAAACTCTGAATCAGTTGTTGGTTGAGATGGATGGTTTTGAGTCCTCTGAAGGTGTGATCATGATCGCCGCGACAAATCGTCCGGACGTTCTGGATCCAGCATTGTTGCGTCCGGGTCGTTTCGACCGTCGTGTGATCGTGAACAAGCCGGACCTTAAAGGTCGCGAGCAGATTCTTGCTGTTCATATGCGTAAGACTCCATTGGGTCCTGATGTGGATGCTTCCAAGATTGCGCGCGGAACTCCGGGCTTCTCGGGTGCGGATTTGGAAAATCTTGTGAATGAAGCGGCCTTGGTGGCGGCTCGTTCTGACAAGAAGTATCTGGACATGGAAGACTTCGAAAAAGCCAAAGACAAAGTCACAATGGGTGCGGAAAGACGTTCCATGGTGATCTCTGATGAAGATAAAAAGGTTACGGCTTACCACGAAGCAGGACACACACTGGTTGGTAAAAAGCTGAGTGGCTTGGATCCAATCCACAAGGTGACGATCATCCCTCGCGGTATGGCGTTGGGTGTGACCCAGACTTTGCCGGAAAAAGAAAGCGTGTCTTTGTCCAAGTCCAAAGCTGAAAACATGATCGCTTTCCTGTTCGGTGGTCGTGCTGCGGAAGAACTGATCTTTAAAGACATCACAACCGGTGCCGGAAACGACATCGAACGTGCCACAGAGATCGCTCGTCGCATGGTGTGTGAGTGGGGAATGAGCAAGCTGGGGCCTTTGGCTTACGAGACTCGCGATAATCCGGTCTTTATGGGTATGAACTACGGCAACAAACAGAAAGAATACTCTGAAGCCAAAGCTGAAGAGATTGATTCTGAAGTTGAAAAGATCATCAAGCACGGTTACGACGTTTCCATTCAGATTCTGCGTGATCATCAGGACGCGCTGGAACGTTTGACTCAAGCTCTGCTTGAATACGAAACCATCGACGGCCACGAAGTGGATATGCTGGTGAATGGTGCGGCTGTTGCGGAAATTGAAAAATACCGTAATACCAAAAAGGACACCAACGCAGCGATCATGAACGCGGCGGAAAAGAAAGGGTCGTCCGGAGGAGATCCTGTTGGTAACACAGGGCCGGTGACGATCTAAAAAAATTCTGAACACTGAGCCTGCCGACGTTTCTGTCGGCAGGTGTTTTTAACGACAACCAGTTATAAAGGCATCTTGATGTTGCAGCAGTTCATCGACAACCTTGTCTTTATCGTCCAGCACCTTCGTGTGCAGGATGCCATCGATATGCTTCTGGTATGGATGGTGGTTTACCGTATCCTGGTCCTGATCAAGCGTACAGGAACGATCCAGATGCTTTCCGGCCTTGGAGTTTTAGCTATCGGCTACATCCTCAGTATCTGGCTGGAGCTTTTCACCTTTAACTGGATTCTGGAAAAGTTCTTCTCAAATTTATTCGTGATTGTGGTGGTTCTGTTCCAAGGGGAGATTCGTCGGGCCCTGGCGCATATCGGCAGCAATCCGTTTTTCAGTGATGCTTCAACAATTCAAGAAACCCAGGTCATAGAGGAAATTGCCAAAGGCATTATCCTGACCGCACAAAAAGGTTTCGGTGCCCTTGTCGTGGTCGAACGGGAAATTGTCATCGACTATCATATTGAGTTCGGGACAGAAATGGATTCCAAAGTCTCGGCCGAGTTGGTGGCTTCCATCTTCCATCCGGAAAGTCCGATGCATGATGGGGCGGTTTTGATTCGTAACGGAAAAATTCATTCGGCAGGTTGTTTCCTGCCTTTAAGTAAAAACCCGGCTCTGGATAAGAATCTGGGAACCCGCCACCGCGCCGCTATTGGTCTGACGGAAGAAACCGACGCTTTGGTTTTTGTGGTGTCTGAAGAAAATAAATCCATTGGTATCGTGCAAGGGGGCCACTTGAGTCCTAACGTGGAACTTGGCGATATTCGTAAAGCTCTGTATGAAACCTTCGGTCTTAAGTACAAAGCCTTCTCTCAGCAAGGGGAGGTTTCATGAAGCGTCGCTGGTCTAATATTGTTACTGAAAATTTCAGTTATAAAGTTGTCGCATTGTTTATCTCTTTGATCCTGTGGCTGACCATTTTGGGGCGCCGGGATTTCGTCCTAAGCAAGAATATCGACGTGGAGCTGATCACCGCGCCGGGCACGCATATCGTGGCTCAGACAACGGATCATATCAAGGTCAAGGTTTCAGGACCGCGATCGTCATTGAAAAAGTTTTTGGAAAGCTCGCTGTCTCAGAACATCACGCTGGATATTTCCCAGCGCGGTGAGGGTGTGGTGAATGTGGATATTCCATTGAACAAAATCGAAGTCCCTTTGGGGGTGCGTATTTTGGGAGTCCGCCCGAATCAGATTCAAGCAGAAGTTTTGTCGATAAAGGAAAAGCCCCGTGACGAACAAAAAGGCCAATAAAGTGGAAAAGAAATCAAGACTGTTTGGAACAGACGGTATTCGTGGCACTGCGAACCAGTGGCCGATGACGCCGGACATGGTTGTGAAAATCGGTCAGGCGATCGGTTATCTGCTGCGCAAGGAAGTGGAGCACACTCCGGGGGCGGTTCGTAAGGTTGTTATCGGAAAAGACACGCGTCTGTCCGGTTATATGATCGAACAGGCTTTGGCTTCGGGTTTGAATTCCATGGGTATCTTTGTGCAGTTGGTGGGCCCCCTGCCAACACCGGGGATTGGTTATCTGACCCGCACCATGCGTGCGGCGGCGGGTATCGTGATCTCGGCTTCTCACAACCCCTTCCATGATAACGGAATTAAAGTCTTCGGATCTGATGGTTTTAAAATCTCTGAAGACATGGAACGCGAAATTGAACGTCTGGTTTTGGAAGAAGACCTGACGCCACTTCTGCCGCCAAGTAAAGAGATCGGCCGCACTCGCCGTATTGAGGATTCCCAGGGTCGTTATATCGTGTATGTGAAGGGTACGTTCCCTTTAGAATACACTCTGGATGGTATGCGCATTGTTCTGGATACGGCCAATGGAGCTTCTTATAAAGTGGCGCCCTCTGTGTTTCAGGAACTGGGCGCGGAAGTGATTCTGTTGGGAGATGACCCTAACGGTATCAATATCAACGATAAGGTTGGCGCTCTTTATCCTCAGAAGCTGGCAGAAGCCGTGATGCAGTATCGGGCGGATGTCGGTATCAGTCTGGATGGTGATGCGGATCGCGTGATCATGGTGGATGAAAAGGGTGAGATCGTAAATGGCGACCGCATTTTGGCGATCTGCGCTTTGCATATGAAAGAGCGTGGACTGTTAAAGGGTGACACTTTGGTGGCGACCCAGATGTCGAACTTCGGGCTGGAAAAACGCATGAACGAAGCGGGCATTAAGCTGGTAAAAACCGGCGTGGGTGACAAGTATGTCGTCGAGGAAATGCGGAAAAACGGTTACAATCTGGGTGGTGAGCAGTCCGGTCACATCATTTTCCTGGATCACACAACGACCGGGGATGGTTGTATTGCAGCGTTGAGTGTTCTGGCGGTGATGAAACAAACCGGCAAAAAAATGAGCGATCTGAATCACGTCTTTGAAGATGTGCCGCAGATCCTGATCAATTGTCGAGTGAAACGTCGCGCGGAATTGCATGAGCTTGCAGGATACAACGACATGATACACGCCATTGAAAAGAAACTGGCGGGGAATGGTCGCGTGTTTGTGCGCTTCTCTGGTACAGAGCCGGTGATCCGGGTTCTGGTGGAAGGCTCTGACAAAACTCAGATTACTCAATTTGCGGAAGAAATTGCTTCTTTCCTGGAAAAAGAACTGTCTTAGGTAAAAGGGGGATGATTCTTTCCGGGTCATCCTGAAATTCTATGAAAAATAAAATTCGTCTTGGTGTAAATGTGGACCACGTGGCGACACTTCGTCAGGCGCGTGGAGGGACAACAGCTTATCCAAATCTGCTGGATATGGTGAAAAAATCCGTTAAAGGTGGGGCAGAGCAAATCACGATTCATTTGCGTGAAGATCGCCGTCATATTCAGTTGGAGGATTTGAAAGTTCTTTCCAAGCAATGTCCGGTGCCTTTGAATCTGGAAATGGCTGCGACATCTCAGATGGTGTCTTTTGCAAAAAAATACCGTCCTGATTGGGTGTGTTTCGTTCCTGAAAAAAGAGCCGAGCTGACGACCGAAGGCGGTCTGGATGTGAAAAAGGGCATGAAGAAGATGCTGCCTATGGTTGAAAAGCTTCAGCGTATCGGCATTGAGATTTCCATGTTTATTGAACCATCCATTGAGCAGGTCGAGGCCTCTTATGAAGCCGGTGCTGATGCTGTGGAATTCCACACGGGCAAATGGGTGATGCTCAAAGGGGCCAAGAAGAACGCTGAATGGAAGCGTCTGTGTGATGCCGCTGAATGGGCGCATTATCTGGGCATGAATGTTCATGCCGGACATGGTTTGGATTACGAGCACTCCAGACTTATTAATAAGTTGCCGCATCTTCAGGAAGTAAACATTGGACATTCTTTGGTGTGTTACGCGCTTGAGTATGGCATGGAAGAATCTGTTCGTAAGATGAGAAAAATCTTAAAGTAACATGTCCACCATTTTGAATTCCCAAAGAATTATTAAAAATCTGGAGGAACTTAAAGCCTTTTGGCAAGAGTTCCTGCCGCATTTGAACGACCGCTGCATTTTGCTTATGAGCGGTGATGTCGGAGCGGGTAAGACCACATCCGTCCAGATGATGGCATCAGTTTTGGGAATGAGAGACGTTCAGTCACCATCGTTTGCGATTCATCTGCGCTATGAAAATGCTGCTGGCAAAGCCATGGATCACTTGGATCTGTATCGGTTAAAAGACGACGACGATCTGGAAAGCTCCGGCTTTTGGGATCTGTTCGCACAAAAGAATTCACTGATCGTGATTGAATGGGCCAACCGTCTGGACTTCGACTATCTTCCACTGAACTGGCAAAGAATCGAAGTCGTCTTTGAAAAACTCTCTGACACAGAAAGAAAAATCACCACCCGAATAGTTTGAAAGGTATCGCGCTAGTTGTAGCCGTTTTGGTAGGCCATTTCGTAGTTCGGGAAGAAGACTCTTTTCCAGACGGGGACTTTGGTGATTTCTTCCGGGGGAAGAATCTTTTTTAGTTCCAAATCGCCGACAGGATTTCGGCCGACTTGTTTTTGCACTTTCATGCGGAATTGATAAGGCTCTTGCGTATCGCGATAGTCGTTTGAGAAAACACCGCGACGGTTGTCAAAGGCCTCTTTGGAGGCTTTGCTGTAATCACTGACGATGCGCTTTTCAAAGGGATAGATAAAGTAAATCATTCCCCAGCCATTTTTCAGCATTTCCAGATTCAGGTCTTTATTGCCGACCAGCAGTCGTCCCAGGATTCGTCCGTGCTTATCCACCTGACTGTCGTCACTCAAGATGATGATGCCGTCAGTGGGAATCAAAGATCTCAAGAAATCCCGAGCAGCCAGGGCCACCGGCCCTTGAGTTTCTTTCATAAAATCAACTTCGGGAGTGTCCACGCCCATCAGGCGGACTTTGTAGCGAACGGAAGGATCATCAGCGCCCACAGCAGTCAAGGTGTCACCGTCATGCACGCTGATGACTTTGATGCGCGTGCCTTGGGCCCAGAGGAAAGAAGGAAACAAAAGGACTATGAAGACATAGGACAGGTATTTCATGTCCCAAGGAAGTAATCGGTTTTCCTGCGGATTTCAAGGCGGGGAGGAAAATAGCGTATTAATTTCCCGTCTGTGTGTCGGGCTTGGGAGCTTTTATCGTGTTCCTGTGGAGCTTTTGGAATTTGCAGGGGCCGGATGGAATTTATTCCCGATGCCGTGGGATTTTAGATTATTCACGACCTCTTTGCATTGGGAACGATTGCCACGATGTCGCCAGGAAAGTTGGGCATCCCCTTTGGAGCCGGGCTGGGCATCAATGTGCAGTTCAATGCGACGGCGCAGATTGCGATTAAAGGACTTTTCTGCCGGAGAACAGGCTTCAGGTGTCATTAAGAAGATGACCTTGGCAATGCGACCACGAGAAGCGTCCTGCACGCTTTCCACAGCCAAGGGGCACGTCACAGTTTCTGTCGGCGACTGGATGGTCAGGCTGGCACGATCCAGGTCCTGAATATCAATGCCTGCGGAAAGCTTTTGCCCCTGCAGCCATTTGTCCTGGAGCTGGCAGGAATACATTAGTTTTTTGGATTGCGCCTGGGCCACTGAGAAACTTAAAAATACAAGGACGGTCAGTGCAATAAGACGAATCATTTCTGGCCTCCTTGAGGGCGGCAGTAGCGCATGGCATGGCTGGAACAGTGCAAGTTGCCATTCAGAGTGTGAGCAAAGTGTGTGTCGATATAATCAGTGTTCAGGCCCAGATCCTTGATGGATTTGTCGATGTCTGCTTTGAAGGCAGGGTTGACCGGTTCTGGCAGAATAAATGTGTTTTCGACAATTTCACCATTGGTGGGGTTCGGGAAAATCGAATCCGCGGACCCCACGGCATAAGTGGGTGGTTCGACGTCATAGTTCATGTCGCCAAGGAAAAGATCCGGCAGATCCACGGTTTTGGGATTGCATTGTGGGTAGGCTTTTTTAGCTTTGGCCAGTAGTTCCGCCTTGAATTTTTGCGTCGCTTTTTCAACAGACTCGTTGAATTCTTTCATCTCGAAGTCATCTTCAAACATGTCCGCCAGATCTTTATTGGTCATGTTATAACAATCTTTCAGCAGCGGGCCGGCATTTTCAGTCTTGATCATTCCAGCTTGTCTTAGCAGCGCACGTTCGCGGTTCATGCGATCAATTCGCGCCTGACGACGGTCACCACTGTCCAGCGGCGGGTCCGAGACACCTTCTTCATTAAGTGTTGCAATGTATTCTTCCATGCGCAGCGACTCGGCGTCTTTTTTCGTGGCGATAAAACTTCCGGCAGAAACCGGAGGAAGGATAATATCCAGCAGGAATTGGGAAACCCCGCGCATGCGCTTTTCCTTGCTGTTACCGGGTTTTATTCCACGGTTTTTTAAAGCTTTGGTATAGGCGTATTCCATGCAAATGCGGCTGTAGGGGGCCTGTCGCATGCGGACCATGACTTCTTCCGGTGAAACATTGGAAAAATCAAAGGCACGGCCTTGAGGATTTTTCTTTAAAAGCTCCAGACCTTTTTTCGGGCTGGCGAAGGCCAGACTGAAATCGCAAGGGGCTTTTTGTGATGGATCTTTCAGGGTTTTAAAGAATTCGTCCGTGTGTCCGACCCCTAAAAAGTCCGAGGGTGTTTTGACTGCGGCAGCCGGATTTTCACAGGTGACTTTGGCGTATTTGTCCCACTCATCGCCCTCAAAGTGGTCAGAACCCACAAGGCACAGTCCGTTCACAGCTTCGATATTCCCGCCACTGTGTCCTGATTTGTAATAGTCATTGCTAAGTTCTTTTCCGGCCTTAATGGAACAATCCGCGCCGGAGGCTTTGGTCAGATCTTTGAACGCGTTGCCGTGGCGGCCATAACCCTGTACTTCACGCAGAACCGGTCTTCCGGTTTTGCTGTCAAAGAAGCTTTCAAAATAATCCTGCTGCCAGTTCCAGCGATGGCGGGTTTGCACACGGCTTAAACCGGCAATCCAGCGTTTGGCGGTGGCTTCGTCAGGGGCTTGCTTCCTGATTTCCCGGACCACTTCGTTCCAGGTGTCATCAGTGACATGCAGAAAAAACTGAGGTGACTTGGTCGGCTGGGCTTTTAAGACTTTTGTGACATACTCTTTAACATAGCGGGAGCCCCCGGCATCATCAGAAACCGTGGCGGCCATGATCGGGTAGTTTTCCGACAGAAGTTTGCTGCCCGTGGTTGGGCAGGCCGGAACATCGGGACTCATCGGGTTGTGCTGATTGCAGGAGTTGGAGTTTGTTTGGGCAAATGTAACGGTCAGGAGAAGATGCAGAAGAAGCATCATAAATTATGCCGCCTGAAGACCTTTGATGAAGTCGGTTGAAAGTTTTTCTGCCAGATTCAACGAAACTTTGTTGTAAGCGGACTTTTCTGCAAAGCCCATCAGCATACCCACCATCTTTTCATTGATAATAATCGGCGTGATTGTGACATGGTCGGGGATGCGCCCTTGATTCCAGCCTTCGAAGAATTTTTCGTTGGTTTCGTTCAGGGAGATATAGCCATGATAAGGCTTCTGGGTGGATGCCACGATACTGAAAATGCTTGGCACTTGCAGAGGGAAGCGCATGGAGGTGTCCTTCATGCCTTTGAAATTTTCATCCCAGGCAAAGGCAATCATCTGCGTTTCCTGTTCATCCAAAGTCAGAATCATTGATTTTTCAAAATGCGCCTTCATTTCGCTTAAGACCAATTTGACCTTGTCGTTAAGGGCGGCGGCATTTTTCTTTTTGATTTTATCCAAAGCAAAGTGCCCTGTGGCCACGGGATTGATCGTGGGCTTGGCCACTCCCGCAGGACGAGGTGTGATGGCAATAGGGCGATTGCTGAAGCTGTCCTCGAATGGAGGCGGCAGATCAGATTTTGGAGGTGGTGGTGGAGTCGCTTTCTTGGGAGCCGGGCTTTCCTGTGCTTGGGCTGCGACGGGTTCAATCACCACGGCCGGAGCTTCCTCAACAACAGGTGCTGCGGCCGCCGGAGTTACCGCTGGCAATGGCATGATAGTCGTTTTCAATTCAGTCTCTGGAATGTCCAAAGACAGTTCCAAATCAGCGGTCGGAGCAGCAGCTGTTTCAATTGCCGGAGCTTCTTCAGAGGCCGCACTTAAAGCCTCCAGACGAATCACTGTTGGGCCATCAAAAAGACCGTCCAGTTTTTCTTCCGGTGTGCCTTCAACAGAAAGTTCATCAGAAGACAAAGGTTCAAAGTTAGGGGAAGATCCTTCCGCAGCGACACCCAAATCATCAAACGAGAAGCTGTCCGATTTTTTCTTTTGAGGTGTGCTTAAAGAAAGGTCAATACCTTCCGGAGCCGCTTCAACGGCAGGGGCTTGCTCCCTTTCCGGGTGCAGTTGTTTCCAGACTTGCTCCAGGTTTTCATAGGTGGCAAAAACCAGAATACTGGAAGGGAAGGAAGGAAAATCCTGCGGCGGCTGAAGACATGCTACGATGAGGGATCCGTCCCACTCCGCCACAGGCAGACACTCCGCAGACCACGGATAATGGGTCGCCCACTTCGCGAACATTTCCTGGGATACGGGAGTTTCTGTAAAAAATCGTGACTGAAGCAAAGGAAGTCTATGGTGAGTCATAGCCCATTGCAGATAGGCTTCAGAGCTGAGGCGCTGTTCCTTAATGGCATATGCCAGAAGGCTTAAGTGCGTTCCGCTTTGTTCAAAGGCTTCGGTAAGTCCTTGAAGTTGCTCTTTAAAATGTTCAAACCATAGGTGATGACTCATCACTGTGTTTATCGGAATTCTTCAAGAAAACCTGAGTAAAAACTGAGGTCTAGTCCAGTTGGGCCCCCGGCCGGGTATTTTGGGGTGTAGAATTTTCCCGAAATGTTAACGCGCTGGACACCCGGGGTTGGCAAATTATCTTAGAAGTTTTAAATACTTAAGAACTGTGATAGGTTCCGTGCGCTTATGATATCAACCAAAGTCCTTCACTATTTTGATCACAATGCCACGACCCCCGTGTGTGCAGAAGTTCTGGCTGCTTTGCCAGAGCTTGCGCAGGCCTGGGGGAATCCAAGCTCTATCCACTGGAGCGGCCGTCAGCCGAAAAACATCCTGCGTGATACGCGTAAAGCCATGGCCGATGCGGTCGGCGCACATCCTTTGGAAATCATTTTCACTTCCGGTGGCAGTGAAGCGAACAACACCGTTCTAAAAGGCCTGTTTGATTATTACCAGACAGCTCAGTTCCTGACTCCAGAACAGCGCGGTCGCACGCACTTCATGTGTTCTTCCGTCGAGCATCCCAGTGTGATGAAGACCATGGAACATCTGAAAGCTCTGGGCGCGCGCGTGGATTTTATTCCCGTGAATCGTCAGGGACAAATTGATTTGAAATTCTATGAAGAACATCTCAGCGAGGAAACCGCTTTGGTTTCTGTGATGTTTGCCAATAATGAAACTGGCACCTTGTTCCCGATCAAGCAGATGGCCGAGATGGCTCACAAAAAAGGCGCGCTCTTCCACACGGATGCGGTTCAGGCTTTTGGCAAAGTGCCAGTGAACCTGCACGATCTGAATGTGGACTTTGCCTCTTTCTCGGGTCACAAGTTTTATTCTGTCAAAGGCACCGGGGTTCTTTATTCCAAAAAAGGTTCCAACGTGAGTTCTCTGATTCACGGAGGCGGTCAGGAAAGACATCGCCGTGGTGGCACTGAAAACACTTTGGGTATTGGTTGTCTGGGTGTCGTGGCAAAACGAGTGTCTTTGATCGAAGAAAAGGCTCGCGCTATCGCAGCACTTCGCGATCACATGGAAGCCCGCATTCTGGCGGAAATCACCGACGTGACAATCACGGCCGTGGAAAGTCCGCGTCTGCCGAACACCAGTTCTTTGATTTTAAAAGGTGCTGACGGGGAAACCATGCTGATGTCTTTGGATATCAAAGGCTTTGCCGTTTCCACAGGGGCAGCCTGTTCTTCCGGAAATCCCGAACCCAGTCCGGTGCTTTTGGCGATGGGCTTGGCACGTTCTGAGGCGCAAAACAGTCTGCGAGTCAGTCTGGGGTGGGAAAGTACTTTGTCAGAAGTGGACTTGTTTGTAGATACATTGAAAACAGTAGTGGATCGCTTGCGATCACTGAACGATGACGAAGGAGATTCTTGTCATGTCTAAAGGGAGAGTCCTTGTTGCTATGAGCGGAGGCGTGGACAGTTCCGCCGCGGCTGCGCTCTTGGTCGAACAGGGTTATGAAGTTATTGGAGCCACGATGCAAGTCTGGGATTATTCCTCTTGCGATATTGAGGAAGGAAACGGCACCTGCTGTTCCAGTATCGACGTGGACGACGCCCGATCTGTGGCGGACCGCCTGGGGATTCCGTTTTACGTTATCAACTGCGAGGCGAAATTCCGTGCTGCGGTGATTGATCCTTTCTTGAAAGCGTATCTGGAAGGGCAGACGCCGCTTCCTTGCGTGAATTGTAATACCTATTTGAAGTTTGATCATCTGGTCAAAAAGATGAAAGAGCTGGAGTGCGACTACATCGCCACCGGCCACTATGCCAAGATCGTGACCGATGAAAAGGGCAAGTCCTCTATTCACACTTCCACAGATGACTGGAAAGATCAGACGTATTTCCTGTTCACTATTGAGCCGGAACTGGTTCCGAAGCTTTTGTTCCCTATTGGGGATATGAAAAAGCCGGAAGTGCGGGCTTATTCTGAAAGTCGCGGTCTGGTGACAGCTCGTAAGAAAGACTCTCAAGGCATCTGCTTTGTGGGTGGACAAGGGTATCAGAACTTTATCAAAGGCCAAGTACAGCCGGAAATTCTGGCGTCCAAAAAAGGTCTTTTGAAGCGCTATCCAAATGGTGAGGTGATGGCCCCGCACAACGGGATTCATAACTTCACCTACGGTCAAAGCAAAGGCTTGGGCATGGATCACCATGAAAAGCTTTTTGTTATTAAAATTGATGCCACTGACAACACGGTCTGGGTGGGGGACGAAAAATATCTTTTCGCCAACGAAGTCGATGTGGTTGATCCAAAACTGCTGGATGAAATTCAGGACGGCGAGATCATGAACGTGAAGATCCGCTATCAGCATAAAGGCTCTGAGGCCAAGGTTCTTAAAACTCCGAATGGCTTTAAATTGCAGTTCTCTGAACCACAAAGAGCCGTGACTCCCGGTCAGGCGGCTGTGTTCTATCGTGATAAGCAACTTGTGGGGGGCGGATGGATCACTCTATGAAGTATCAGGTCCACACCTTCGGTTGTAAGGTGAACACTTACGACGCGGGTCTGATTCAGAAGAACCTGAATGCCAGCGGTTTTGCACCGATTGTTTCCGGCGAAAAAAACGCGCGTATTCACGTGCTGAATACCTGCGCGGTGACGGCCGAAGCCACCAAAGAGGCTGTTCGCTATATCCGTCGCCTGAAAGTGAAAGATCCTTTCTGCACGGTGGTGGTAACGGGCTGTGCGGCTCAGGTGGATACCGGGTCGTTTTCAAGTTTGCCGGGGGCGGACCTGATTGTGGCCAATTCTCACAAAGGTTCTTTGCCGGATCTTTTGAATAAACACTTCCGCGGAGAATTGACTGAAAAAGTATTCAAATCCAACATCTTCAAAAAAGAAGATCTGGAAGCTGGTGGTGGCATTGAAAAAGAACACACCCGGACTTTCTTGAAGATTCAGGACGGCTGCAATAGCTTCTGCACTTATTGTATTATTCCTTACGCTCGCGGGAAAAGCCGTTCCATCCCTGTGTCGGACCTGGTGAATCGTATCAATGATCTCTACGCTCAAGGTTCCCGTGAAGTGGTTCTGACGGGCGTGCATATCGGGGATTACGAAGACAAAGTCGGTGATAAGACTTATGTGATGGAAGATCTGCTTGAAAATCTTCTGTTGAAAACCAAAGTTCCCAGGTTCCGTCTGGCAAGTTTAGAGCCGGTGGAAGTTTCTGATCGCCTGTTGGACTTGTATCAGGATTCCCGCCTGTGCCCGCACTTCCATATGAGCATTCAAAGTGCCAATACGGATGTGCTTTTCCATATGAAACGCAAATATACGCAAGCTGACGTGCAAAAATCTCTGCGTGCGATTGCAGATCGTGTGCCGGGCAGTTTTGTGGGGATGGATGTGATCACCGGTTTCCCGACGGAAACGGAAGAACAGTTTCAGGATACCTATGACTGTCTGAAAGACTTGCCATGGACGAAGCTTCACGTATTTCCCTACAGTGAGCGTCAGGGCACTCGAGCGGCGGCGATGGATGTGTCTGTTTATCCGCATGTTCGTGCTGAACGGGCCGCACGTCTGCGTGATTTAAGTATTGCCCGTTATGCCGAACAGGCCCAGCTTCAGATCGGAACACAGAAGAAGGTGTTGGTTCTTAAAAATGCCGCCAAAGGCGGTCAGGGATTAAGTCATGACTACTGGCCAGTGGATATCACAGGAGCTGACAGCTTCCTGGATCACTGGGCAGGTCAGGAAGTTGAAGTTAAGATTACAGGATATGATCATTCCAATAAGCAACACATGGAAGGGCATCTGATTGGCGAGGTCCTGACATGAATGATCAGTATCGAAAGGTTCTGGAAGAGCGTCTGGGATATCAGTTTCAGAATCAGGCGCTTTTAAAAAGAGCTTTGACCCACAAAAGTTTTGCCAATGAGCTGCGCAACTGTGTTGAGCACAATGAAAAATTGGAGTTCCTGGGCGACGCGGTTCTGGATCTGGTTGTGGGGGAGTTCTTATACGAAAAATTCCCGACAGACACCGAAGGGGGCCTGTCGAAAAAAAGAGCCAGTATCGTCAATGAGGAAGTTCTTTCTGAACTGGCTCTGGATATGGGTTTGAACAAGCTGATGCAGCTTGGAAAAGGCGAAGCGCAAACAGGTGGTGCGCAAAAACCGCGATTGATCGCGTCTTCCTTTGAAGCCATTATCGGAGCTTTGTATTTGGATGGTGGTTTTACGGTGGCGCGCAGTTTTATCCGTCAGGAGTTTGTTCCGTTGGCGGATCGGGTGTGTCGTCACGAGGACTTCGAGCGGGATTATAAAACCCGCTTGCAGGAACTGGTCCAGAAGTCCTCGAAAGAAACGCCAAGATATGAGGTTCTGGCGGAAGAAGGACCTCCGCATGACCGGGAGTTCCTGGTGTGTGTGAAAGTAAAAGAAGATGTCTGGGCTCAAGGGCGGGGCCGCAGTAAAAAGAATGCCGAGCAAATGGCGGCAAAAAATGCCCTTGAGATGAAATACAAGGAGACGAATTAAATGAGTTACAAAGCCGGATTTTTAGGTCTGATCGGACAGCCAAACGCAGGGAAGAGCACACTGATGAACTTCCTTGTGGATGAAAAGGTGTCCATCGTCTCTGCAAAGCCTCAAACAACCCGTCGTCGTATTCTGGGGATCTGGAGTACGGACAAAGGACAGATTATTTTCGTGGATGCTCCGGGTTTGATCCGTGCGGATGAAGGTCTTAATGGCTTCCTGGCTCAGGAAGCCAAAGAGGTTATTGGCAGCTCTGATGCCCTGCTGGCGATTCTTTCTGTTGATGAAGAGCGTCCTGAAGACGCTGAAAAAGTCATCGAAATGGTTTCCAAAAGTGGCAAACCCTGGATGGCGGTGATTACCAAAACTGACATTGAGGAAAAAGCTCACCGTGTGATGATCATTCGCAAGATGGTGGAAGACGCTGGTGGAAAAGCTTTCTCTGTTTCCGTCAAAGATTCTAAAAACGATCAGGAAGAGCGTGAAGCACTTTTGATTGAGTTCATGGAACTTCTTCCAGAATCGCCGGCTCCTTTGTACGATACAGAGCTTTATACCAATGAAAACGTGCGGGAAATGGCCTCTGAGATCATCCGTGAAAGATGTTTCGATGCTCTTCATCACGAAGTTCCTTACTCGATCGCAGTTCGTATTGTGAAGTTCGAGGAAGACGCCAAGCCGGTGCCTAAGATCTATGCCGAAATTGTTGTCGGCAAAGAAAGTCACAAAGCGATGGTTATCGGAAAAGGTGCCGCCATGATCAAACAGATCGGCATGGAAGCACGCAAGGAAATTGAAAAACTGATGGGAGAAAAAGTCTTCCTGGACCTGAATGTGGCGAGCAAGCCTGAATGGTTCTCCAATAAACGTATGATGAAGGAGCTGGGCTATGTCGTTGAATCAAAGGACTGAGTTTGCGCCGAAGGTGGCGATCATCGGTCGCCCGAATGTAGGTAAATCAACGCTATTTAATATCATCACGGACACACGTAAGGCCGTGGTAAAAAATCAGGCGGGCGTAACCCGTGATATTATCATTGAACCCGTTGATATCTGGGGTAAACAATTTGATTTGATCGACACTGGCGGTATCACAGAGGCCGGGGATATTTTCTCTAAACTGATCAAAGAACAAGTGACGGAATTCCTGCACTCTGTGGATTTGATCGTGGCGGTGATGGATGGTCGTGCCGGTCTGGTGCCGGAAGATCGTGATATTATCCGTGTGGCCAAGCAGACTGGAAAGCCGTTCCTGCTGGTGATCAATAAGGTGGACCGCGATTCTGAAGCGGATATGGCCAAAGCGGATTTCTATGAATTCGGTGTGGATATCATTTCGGCTTCATTTGAACAGCGCCGTGGCGTGGCTGATGTTCTGGAATGGATCACCAAACAAATCCCTGAAAATCCGGGCACGGTTAAAGAGGGCATCAATATCGCCATCGTGGGTAAGCCCAACGTCGGCAAGAGCTCTTTGTGTAATGCGATCCTGGGTGTGAATCGTATGATCGTTTCCGATGTTGCGGGAACGACGATTGACTCTGTGGATTCTCCGTTTGTTTATAACGGGAAGAAGTACACTTTGGTTGATACCGCAGGTCTGCGTCGCTCAGCCAAGCGTGAGGAAGATCTGGAAATCATCTCGGCCTTTAAATCTCAGGAAGCCATTCGCCGGGCGGATTTGATCTTGCTGGTGGTTGATGGGACTATTGGACCCACGGATCAGGATGCCCGTATCATGCAGTCCATTCTGGAAGATCACAAGGGTGTGATCGTGGTTGCAAATAAATCTGACTTGGGTGGCAAAGAAGTTCCGGAGTATCGCAAGACCTTCCGTGACCAGATTGAACGCGTGTTCCACTTCTTTACTGACGTCAATGTTGTTTTCACCAGTGCCAAGACTCAGTATGGTTTGGAAGACATGTTCGAGATGATCGAGCGTGTGGCTGATCAGATGACCATGCGTATTCCAACGGCGGAACTAAACGACTTCTTCTTTGAAACGATTCGTAAGGCCCCGGCTCCGGTTTGGGGGACGACGAACGTGAAGTTCTATTATCTGACTCAGACGTATCAAAGACCACCGGCATTTATTGCCTTTGCCAACCACCCTGACGGGGTGACGAATTCTTATCGTCGTTTCCTGATTAAGAACATCAAGGAACGTTGGGATCTGCACGGGATGCCGATTCGTATCTTCTGTATGAAATCACGCCGTGGCGGCAGTGGTGGCGGAGAATAATGGCAACTAAGCGCGGCTCCTGGAAAACACGCTATGGATTTTATCTTCTGGCCGTGGGCTCTGCCTGCGGTCTTGGAAATCTTTGGCGTTTCCCTTACGTGGTGGGGGAAAATGGGGGCGGGGCTTTTATCTTGTTATATGGATTCATGGCTTTGGCGATCGGGGCTCCGCTTCTGATTGCCGAGCTGATGCTGGGAAAAGGCACACGTCGTTCGGTGATCGTGGCCACTCAGCAGATGGGGCAAAAGTCCGGCGTGCGTTCTTTGCGTTGGGTCGGGCGGCTGGCGGTTTTGGTCAGTATTGTTGTTCTGTCGTATTATTCGGTGATCAGTGGCTGGGTTTTGCACTTCCTGACGCAGTTTTTGATTTCTCTGTTTTCGTCTTCGGATCAGGTGGTTGATAAAACCAACCTGGCGGCCTTGATGTCTAACGGCTGGTTGCAGTTGATGTTGGCCAGTGCGCATATTCTGATCACGGTTGTGGTTGTGGTCAAAGGGGTTCAGCAGGGCCTTGAACGCTGGATCGGTTATACGATGCCGCTCTTTGTGGCTTTGGTGGCGATTCTGGTGATGCGCTCTTTCTCTTTGCCATCCACGCCGGAAGTTTTGCGTTTTCTGTTTTATCCTGATTTTTCAAAGTTAACCTGGTCGTCTTTAAATCACGCCTTGGGGCATGTGTTTTTCACCTTGTCGGTGGGTTTTGGTACGATGGTGACTTTTGGTTCTTATATGCGTGAAGAGGACCATATTCCCACCGCAGGATTCCGTGTGACGATTGTCGATACGATGATTTCCATGATTGCGGTGGTGATGATTTTCCCGGTGGCATTTCAGGCATCCAATGTGCCGTTAACGGACCCGGCATTGATGTTCGAGGTTTTGCCGAAGTATTTACTTGGGGTTCCGGGCGGGGTGCTGTTTGGTCTGGCGTTCTTTGTGTGTCTGTATTTGGCGGCTTTAAATGCCAGTATCGGTTTACTGGAAGTGGTTGTTTCCAACTGGGTGGATGCACAAAAGGAAATGGAGCGCGGAAAGGCCACATGGTATTCCGGTGCGATCGCATTGTTGCTAACAGTTCTGCCGGCCTTGTCGAGTTCCATCTTTAAAGACATTCGGGTGGGCGGGCGCTCATTGATTGAAAATCTGGACTCTTTGCTGATCAATTGGTTGCTGCCAGTGGTGGCGCTGGGAATTCTGATTGCTTTTAATATGGGAATTTCAGAAAAGGAAAAAGAGCTGGGTTTTGTCGATAAGGACAAGTTCGTCAGCTATTCCATGTATCCTCACTGGTTGTTTATTCTGCGCTGGGCAGGCCCTATTGTGATTTTGCTGGGCCTGTTGTTGCAAATCGTGGGTGTTTTTACCCAGTAGCGCTGGCTTAGAAGTTCATTCCCAGGATCACCAGGAAGTTATAGAAGTCACCGGCCAGATTCTTTTCCAGCTTTTCTGTACCATCCACGTAGTTTTTGTTTTCATCGCTGAAGTTGACGTAGTGATAAGTGCCCTGCAAGCCCAGATAGGCTTTTTTGCGCATCAAAGGAATCTCAAGACCGGCACCGATATCAAAACCCATTGTGGAATCACGGCTGAATCCATCAAGTCCCGCAATGGTGTAGGTGCGATAGAACTGCCCCAAGCCGCCTAGGATGTAGGGATTTAAATCCGCCAGACCGCGAGTGACGTTCTGAGTGTTCATGTAGTACTTTAAGTCGAAATTGATCGCCGTGATCGACACATTTCCTTCGTAAGGATCGGTTTTGTTTAGAACTTTGAACTGAACCGAATGGTCACCAGTTTGAAAGCCCAAAGACATGGCCAAACGAAGATCAAAGAAGTAAGTCAGGAAAATACCAAAGGTCGGAGCGGAGGAATAAGCATCTGCAAAGTTACCGGTAAAGCCGCGCATGCCTCCGGCAAGACCAATCGTGAAAAAGCGTCCGTTACGGAAAAAGTTGATGTCCGCTTCTTCGTCGGATTCCTCTTCAAACTCACTATAATCAGTGAATGGATCGTAAGCCTCGTCCACATCAACTTGAGAAAGCAAATAGGATTTTTGATCAGACTGAGCCAGTGATTTTTGGGGCATGGCCATCGCCATGGAAAAAAGAACTACAAGAAGGCTGTATGTACGTAATCGAGCTGTGGTTTTCACAAGATCCCCCTTTTGATATTATCGAATCAAAACGGGGAAAACTTCAAAGTAAAGTATCAAAACGAAGTCCAGATGTCGCAGTTTGTCTCAGGCTGAGACATCTAGAGTGGCTCGTTGAGGGCCTTTTCGACGGCCTTGGTGATGCTGTCAGAGGAAGGTTTGGTGATGGAGCTCCATCTTTCTATGACCTGCCCCTTGCGGTTGATCAGGAACTTTTCAAAATTCCAGGCCACATCTTTGAATAGAAGTCCCGGCTTTTGTGTCGTCAGGAACTGGTACACGGGCTGTTTGTCTTTGCCTGTGACCGGGGCCTTGTCAAAGAGAGGGAATGTCACGCCAAATTCTTTTTCCGCAAAGGTCTGAACCTCTTCATTGGAACCTTTTTCCTGCTTGAAGTCATTGGACGGAAACGCCAGAACCACGAAGCCACGGCTTGCATATTTTTTGTACATTTCTTCCAATTCTTTGAGCTGCGGAGTGAAGCCACACTGCGAAGCTGTGTTTACAACAAGGACGACTTTGCCTCTGTAAGTTGAGAAGTTCACTTTCTTACCGCTTAAGGAATTGGCAGAAAGATCAAAGAAGCTGGTCGGGGGTGTGGAAGTGTCAGCCCACGCCAACTGAGTGCAAAAAACGAGGCCGAGGAGAGTTAAAAGACGCATGAGTTCCTCCTAATGAGCGTATTCTAGGTTCGCTCTTTGGAAATCACAAGAAAAAGCCGGGCGGGCAATTTGGATGCGGTGCGCACCTTTGACTTTATCAATTCGTGATTTTCTAATCATTAAGAGCCTTTAGGATTCAATTTCAATTCAAAAACAGGAGACATTTGCGGCGATGGAACTTGGCAGTCCCGTTATCCTAATTTCAGCTTTTGGTCGAGGTCACTGGTTGGCCGCTGCTTTGGCGAAAGAGGGAATCAAAACAACTCTTGTTGATGTATCAACTAAACTGGGTGTGTGGCCGTCGGAAGACGTCGAAGGACCTTTTGGTTTTTTCCGTAACGAACGTATTTCAGAATCTCAGTCTGAAAGAATGTATTCGGATGATCCGTTCGATGAAGTTTCAAATGGATTCACTCTGTGGTTGAAAGAGGGGCCTTTTGAATTCAAAGGTCCTGTTACAAAATATAAAATCGATCAGTCCTCGTTGTCGTCACAGGTGAAAGAACATCTGATCGGTGGTGGCGGAGACAAAGCTGCCAGAAGTTTATATAAAAATCTGGATGCTCTTGATTTTGATGCCAGTTGGATTTTGCATCTGGCGCATCAGTGGTCAGGCACGACTTACACGTCCAATGCCAAGGGCGCGCGGATGGGAGTTTCGACTCCGCTATCGTCTTCGTTTCTGGTTCGTCAGGCCACTCGCAATGGCCTGGAAAAATCCTTAAGCTGGTTGGCCAGCAAAGGCGTGGAAGTCATTCGACCGCATCAGATCATGGACGTTTCGTTTGGTGGCGGCAAGTCCATCACCGGTCTGGAGCTTTCTGGTGAAAAACAGGGGCTGTTCCGTCTGGAGCAGATTGTGTGGATGTTAACCAGTGAAGAAACCTATTTCCTGAATGAGCGTTTGGGGAAATATTTCTTCCCAGAGGGTGCTCTGGAGCCGGAATGGTGCTGGGTGCGTTACCGTGTGGGTCTGCAATCCTGTTTTGAGCGGGACCGTCTGCCACTGCATACGGTGGTCATTGACGATGTGGACTCCCCTTGGACACACGAAAATATGATGGTGCTGCAGAGAACTTCTTTGCCAGAGCAGTTTGATGTTTGGATGCGAATTCCCACAGTGCAAAGATTTAACAAGGAATATCTGACTGTGCGCAGTGAGCGCATGAAGAATCACCTGAAAGAACGCATGTCTTTGACTGATCCGCAAATTCTTAGTTTCCCGCAGGAGTATTATTACACCTATGCACAACTGGGGGCTTCGCGTTTCCCGGTGTTCGGTGAAAAACAAGGCGTGCGCCGCGGCCGCAGTTCTTACGGGAACCTGCATCTGGATGGTCCGGAGGTCTGGCCGAACTACAACTGGGGTTCGTACTTTGACAACCATGAATCCATCCAAAGTCGCATCGTGACCTGGTGGAAAGAAAAGCTGCTCAAAGAACAAAAAGAGAAGAAGCGAAAGGAACAGAACTCGTGATTGAAAGATACACTCGCCCTGAAATGGGTCTTCTTTGGGATTCTGATCACAAATTCGGTAAGATGATGGAAGTTGAAATCGCTGTTGCGCAAGTGCAGGCTCAACTGGGCATCATTCCGAAAGGGGCGGCGAAGACCATCGCACAAAAAGCCCGCTTCAACGTTAAAAGAATTTCTGAAATTGAACGCCAAACAAAGCACGATGTGATCGCCTTTGTTTCCAATCTGGCTGAAAACGTGGGGCCTCAAGGTAAATTCATTCACTACGGTCTGACATCTTCAGATGTTCTGGATACGGCTTTTAGTTTGCAGGTTCGAGAGGCCGGTATGGTCTTGATGAAATCTGTGGAGGGTCTTGAAAAATCCCTGAAGGTTCTGGTGAACCGCCACGCGGAAACTCTGTGCGCAGGGCGCACGCACGGCATGTTTGCCGAACCGACCACTTTTGGTTTTAAAATGGCGGGCTTTCTGGCTGAAACTCAGCGAAATAAAAAACGCGTGAAGGCGGCTTTAGACGGCATGATGATCTGCAAGCTCAGCGGAGCTGTGGGCACTTATTCCAGTCAGGCGCCAAAGATTGAAAACATGGTCGCTAAGAAATTAAAACTAAAAACCGAAACCATTGCCACGCAAGTAATCCCGCGCGACCGTCATGCTGAAATGCTGTCGGCTTTGGCAATTCTGGGCACGGGGCTGGAGCGTTTGGCCGTGGAGCTTCGTCATTTGCAGCGCAGTGATGTAGCGGAAGTGACTGAAGGTTTTACGAAGGGGCAAAAGGGCTCTTCGGCCATGCCTCATAAGAAAAATCCTATCAGTGCGGAGAATATCACGGGATTATCACGCCTGCTGCGCGGCTATGCGATTGCCGGTCTGGAAAACGTGGCCTTGTGGCATGAACGTGACATCAGCCATTCTTCAGTGGAACGCGTGGTGTTCCCGGATGCATTTATTGTGGCGGACTATGCCTGCCATCGCATGACGATTCTTTTGGATGGTCTGGATGTGAATAAAAAACGCATGTTGGATAATATTGAAAGTTCGCAGGGGCAGATATTTAGTTCGCATGTTTTGCTGGCACTTATTCAGAAGGGCATGATCCGCGAAGAGGCCTATGCTCTGGTGCAGCGCCTTTGCCATTCTCTGTCCTATGGCGAGCACTTGAAGGACAAGCTGATGGTGGATGATCAGATCAGTAAATTACTGAAACCAAAAGAAATCGACGAGATCTTCACTGGGAAAAAGCATAAAAAAGCCATCAAAGAAATTATCAAACGGGTGTAGCTCATGACTGGAAATTGGAAGTTTTTAAAAGAAGGCGATGTGATTGATGTGGTGGCGCCGGGCTATCCGTCAAAGCCTCATGAAGTTGAGGGCGCCCGTGATTTCCTGTTGAAGTGGAGCTTGCAGCCACGCATTCCTAAAGGGATCATCAAGCCGCACTTTCTGCATGCGCACGAAGATGAGGCGCGCTGGACTTTTTTAAAGGCTGCTCTTGAATCTAAGGATTCTCAGGTGATCTGGTGTCTGCGCGGTGGGTATGGCAGCAACCGTCTGCTGCCTTATCTGGCAAAGTTAAAGAAACCGAAAACGCCAAAGCTGTTGATTGGGATTAGTGATATTTCTTCATTGCATACTTTTGTAACGCAGGAATGGGGCTGGTCCACGCTGCATGCGCCGCTCTTGGATCGCCTGGGGCGCAATATGGTTTCCACCAAACATGAAAAAGAAATTCATGACATTCTGTTTGGGAAAGTTCGCCAGATTGAATTTAAAAAACTGAAACCGCTTAATCAGGCGGCTCGCGAGGTTAAAAATATCAAGTCGCGTATCACCGGGGGAAATTTGACCGTGCTACAGTCTTCGATGGGGACTCCGTGGCAGATCAACGCCGACCGAAAGCTTCTGTTCGTGGAAGATATTGGCGAGCGCGGTTATCGCGTGGACCGTATGTTTGAACAGTTCCGTCAGGCGGGTGTGTTTAAGAAATGTCAGGGCCTGATTTTAGGTGATTTCTTCGGGGGTGAAGAACCCGGCGGGAATGGCGAGGATAAAACAGGCAAAGTGTTTAAACGTTGGGCTGAGGATCTGGAGATCCCGCTCTTTAAGGGACTTGAAGCCGGGCATGCGCCTGTGCAGCGTCCAGTTCCTTTTAATACTTCCTGCGAACTCAAGGTTGCTAAAGGCCGTGTGTTGTTGCAGATCGAAACCGGAGGACGTCCGTAATGAAATATTCTATCTTGGAAAAAAATCTGATCTCGCAGTTGGAAGACCGTATCCGTGATACGACCCCGGGTGTGATGGTCAGAGCGTATCAGGGCGGTCGCATTATCTGTGACATCGCTGTGGGAAATACTTACGCATATTATGATCTGGCCAGTCTGACGAAAGTGATTTTCTCGACTCAGGCGATGTTGCAGGCCTATGAAAGCGGCAAATGGAATTTTGAAACCAAGGTCAGTGATTTGTTGTCGTGGTTCCAGCACAAAGAAACCCGCGTGACAGAGCTTCTGACTCACAGCTCGGGGCTTCCATGGTGGTTGCCGCTGTATCAGGAAATCAACACGTCTTTGCCGCGTGAAAAACGCCGCGAGCAATTGCAGTCCATTTTGCAGGGATTGAAATTGGATAAGCAGGAAACGGCTGTCTATTCTGACGTGGGTTTTTTGGTTTTAGGCTATGTGATTGAAAAACTTTACGATAAATCTTTGGATGATGTCTGGGGGGACATTAAGAATAAATTCTATCTGGGGACAACCCTGGAATTCCATCCGAACAATCAGATGACAAACAAGGTGTCGTTGTATGCTCCAACTGAAGAATGTCCCGTGCGCCGTAAGCTGGTGCAGGGGGAGGTTCATGATCTGAATGCCTGGGCGCTCGGTGGGGTTTCGACACACGCCGGATTGTTTGGAAGCATTGATGATGTGGGGTGGTTCTCACTGCACTTGCGTTCGCATTTGCTGGGTATTGCTCGTTATTCGATCCGTCAGAAGACGGCTCAACTTTTCGCCAAGCGTGCTTTGCCGGAAGGTAAAGGGGACTGGGCGATGGGTTATATGATGCCGACGCCGGGCTCTGCAAGTTGCGGGACTTATTTCTCTTTGGACTCTATTGGGCACACAGGTTTTACCGGGACGTCGGTCTGGTATGATCCGAAGATGGACTTGAGCGTGTGCATCCTTTCAAATCGCGTTCTTTATGGAGCGGACAATAAAGCCTTTGGCAAACTTCGTCCGGAAATTCATAATTGGATTGTCGAAAACTACAGAAGAAGTGGACTTTAAAATGAATATCAAACCAGGCAGTCACATTCACTTGATGGGTATTTGCGGAACCGCGATGGCTTCAATGGCCGGTCTTTTGAAAGACCGTGGTTTCAAAATCACAGGCAGTGATTCCAATCCGTATCCACCGATGTCCACGCAATTGGAAAATCTGGGCATCAACATCATGAAGGGCTACAAGGCGGAAAACCTGCACCCGAAACCGGATTTTGTGATTGTCGGGAACGTGATTTCCGCGAATAACGAAGAAGCGCAAGAGCTGATGAAGCTGGGGATTCCCTACACGTCTTTGCCAAAGGCGATGGGTGAATTCATCATTGAAAATCGTGAAAGCGTTGTGATCTCGGGAACTCACGGGAAAACCACGACAACTTCCATGATGGCGTGGGTGGCGGAAAATACGGGCGTGAAGCCGGGCTTCCTGATCGGTGGAATTCCGAAGAATTTTTCTCAATCCTTTAAAAACCCTGAAGGCAATTATTTTATCATCGAGGGTGACGAATACGACACGGCCTTCTTCGATAAAGTTCCAAAGTTCATTCACTATCGTCCGAAACATGTGATTCTGACTTCGGTGGAATTTGACCATGCGGATATTTATAAAGATCTGGACGATGTAAAAAAATCTTTTGCGCGGTTGATGAGCTTGATTCCGGAAGAAGGCACTTTGCTGGCGTGTTCAGAAGATGCCAACGTGATGGAACTGCGTAAACTTGCCAAGTGCAAAAACTCGTTCACGTATGGTTTCGGTGCTGAGGCGGACTTCCGCGCGAAGATCATGTTCCAGAACGCCAATGGTCTTGGTTTTGAGGTTCATCATCGGGGAGAGATTCTGGGGCCTTATGCTATGCAGATCACGGGCGAGTACAATGTTCTGAATGCGACGGCTGTGGTGGCGATGTCGAAGATGCTGGGCTTCTCTGAAAACCGCATCCAGATTGCCTTGGAATCTTTCGAGGGTGTCAAGCGCCGTCAGGAAATTCTGGGAGAGCCGAACGGTATTTTGGTGATTGAGGACTTTGCTCACCATCCAACGGCCGTGCGTGAAACCGTGAAGGGCATTCAGAAAAAATATCCGGGCCGCAAGGTGTTCTCAGTGTTTGAGCCCAGAAGTGCAACGTCCCGTCGCAAGGTCTTCCAAAAGGACTACGTGGAAGCTTTTAAGGGCTCTCACGAAGTGTTGCTGGCAAAGGCTTTTGATCAAACCAAGATCGACGAAGAAAACTGTGCAGCCACAACAAATAGAAAGTTCAGAGGGAAGCGACCGTTGTTCATGGTGCCATCATACTCTGGGGCAGATGGGTGATATCGAGCGCCGTTTGGGTAAGATCTCTCAACCACAGTGCAATGGTCGTGATCTTCTGGCGTTGGCTGGAAGTGTTCATGCCGGGATCAGTTCTTTGGAAGTTCTGGTTCATGCCACCGGCGGCACCGCGAATTTTGAATCTTTGCGTGAGCTGGCTTATAAAATTGAGCGCACTCTGGTCGAAGATCCTCCTTTGGCAACTAAACAAGGTTACCTGATTCGCAACGGAGTTTCCGCAGAGCTGGATGAATTGATCGAGCTTTCCACCAATGCGCAGGCCATGGTGTCTCGCATGGAAGCGGAAGAAAAAGAAAAGACCGGAATTTCCAGTCTGAAGATCCGCTATAACAATGTTTTTGGTTACTACATCGAAATCACAAATTCTCACAAAGACAAAGTCCCTGCGAACTATCAGCGCAAGCAGACTTTGACTAATGCTGAACGCTATTG
This sequence comes from Bdellovibrio bacteriovorus, assembly GCF_025558485.1. Taxonomy (GTDB): domain Bacteria; phylum Bdellovibrionota; class Bdellovibrionia; order Bdellovibrionales; family Bdellovibrionaceae; genus Bdellovibrio; species Bdellovibrio bacteriovorus_G. The sequence goes on along the minus strand of NZ_CP102930.1, from coordinate 2,225,926 downwards.
CACGGATGAATTGATCGAGCTGGAACGCAAGGTCTTGAGTGCCAACACCAAGCGTGCGGATCTGGAATTTGAATTCTTTGAAGCTCTTCGTAAAGAGATTCTGAATCAGTGCCCGGCCTTGTTGGGGCTGGCGCATGAGTGCAGCGAAGTGGATGTGGTTTCAAGCCTTGCGTGGTTGAGCCTTGAAGAAAAATACGTTCGCCCAAGTTTCACTGCCGATGGTTCTTTGAAAATGAAAGCCAGCCGTCATCCCGTGGTTGAACAAACTGTGAAAAAGAACTTTGTCGCTAACGACATCGAACTTCGCCAGCATTCTTGTCTGCTGCTGACCGGACCGAATATGGCCGGTAAATCGACTTTGATGCGTCAGGTGGCGTTGATCGCGATCATGGCGCAAATGGGTTCTTTCGTTCCTTGTGACGAAGCTCAGTTGCCAATTTTTGATGCGATCTTCACGCGTATTGGTGCCAGCGATCAGTTGTCTGAAGGTCTTTCCACGTTCATGGTGGAGATGACAGAAACTTCTGCAATGCTGAAGAACGCCACCAAAGATTCTTTGGTGATTCTGGATGAAGTGGGTCGCGGGACCAGCACGTTTGATGGAATGTGCCTGGCGCAATCTATTTTGGAACATCTTCTGAGTGAAGTGAAGGCGCTGACTTTCTTTGCGACTCACTATCACGAACTGACCTCTTTGGATCAAAGCTTTGGTCAGATCACTAACGCCCACATGACCGTGGCGGAAAGAAATGGCGAAATCCGTTTCTTGCATACTTTGGTCAAAGGGCCTGCGCTGAAGTCTTACGGGGTGCAAGTGGCAGAGTTGGCAGGACTTCCAGCAACAGTCACGCGTCGTGCGAAAAGCCTGCTAAGAGATATTGAATCCAAACGTGTTCAGGCCTCCAGTCAGTTGTCTTTGTTGGATTCCTTGTCCGCGGATGTGGAAATTCCGGCGCTGGAGATGGATCTTCCGGAAGCGACTCAGATTTCAGAGAGCTTGAAGAATTTGCTGGATGAGGTGGAGAAGTATCCGCTGATGCAGATGAGTCCACTAGAAGCGATGAACCAAATCGCCAAATGGAAAGAACTAGTCTCCAACCAGTCCATTAAGGCTTGATCCTGCGTTGCTCGGTCGGTGCGCTTGTGCGGCCTACTGAGAGTAGGCCTCCGCGCTTACCTTCCTCCCGCCTTGTCTGAAGCCTTTATAGGCCGATTGACTCTTGCGGAGGGATTGAGAACTTAGGATTTTGTTTTGCTTGGGCTGGGGCTTCGTTTACCATGGGTGTATGGCGCAGAAGTCTTTTTTGAATTCGGAACAATGGAATCAAGCTCAGGAGGTTTTAATGCCTCCTTTGATGACACCTGACGGAGATGTTCGTCAGGTGTTTTGCTTTTCGGCAGAGAATCTTTCCCTGTGGCTGGGGGATCGGCTGGAAGAGCTTTTTAAATCCCGTCCGGAATGGAAAGACTGTCATCCTATCATTATTGGCTCTTGGGCGCGCGGGGAGCTTTGTCCTAAATCCGATATTGATGTTTTATTCTGTGGTGATGAAGAAAAAGTTCGCCTGCTGGTGGATGCGCTTCAAGAACAAGGCCTGAAGCTGCGCTATCGTATGCCCCAGAATCCGGCAGACTGGACTGAGAATGTCGAAGCGTTTGATATCTTAGCATTGTTAAAAGCCCGCCCCTGGACCCCGGAGGCCGCGCAAAAGCTATTCGAACAACAAAAGCGCATCTGGAGTAAAAAAAATCAATTCCGCCGTGGTCTTTTGCGTGCCGTAAAGGACGAACGCAAGAATCGTGAAAAGCGTTATGATTCCATCACCAACTATCTGGAGCCCAACATCAAGTTCGGCCCGGGGGGATTGCGTGATCTGGAACAAGGCCTGCAAATATACGAACTGTTCGCAGAAAAGTTCACCAATCCCGGCCATGCCTTGAACGTTCTGCAATACTACCGCAGTTATTTCCTAAGCTTAAGGCAGAAGCTTCATTTGGAAGGTCATGGCGACATTCTTTCCGGTGCTGTACAGTTTGATATGGCAAAATGGATGGGCTTTAAGTCGCACAAGGATTTTATGCGCGACTTGCAGCGTGGTTTGTCCCGCGTGCATTTCTATTCGGACTGGATCGTGGAAGTCGCCGAGGCCTCTGAAAAAGATCTGAAGAAAATCGAAAACCAATCCTTCAAAAAGTTCGAGGATTTTTTAACTGCGTTACATAAGAGTTCCCGTGTTTTAGTTCAGAAGAAAGTCCGCGAGAATCTGGACACATTGTTGCCGGATAGCGTGGTGAAGTCTGCGGCGAAACGTCGAGGACAGGTGCTGGATAAAGTTCTGGATGTAAAAACCTCCGACGAGCTTTTAGTCAGCGTGTTTCGCTCTCGCCTGATCGACAAACTTGTCCCTGAAATCAGACGCTTGGTCGGTTATGTTCAACATGATCAGTACCACCGCTTCACAGCAGATTCCCATATCATGCAGGCCTGCCGCGAGGTCAAACGTGTCTATAAAAAGCCTTCCGAACTAGGGCCACTGAAATTCATCGCCAAAGAACTCACAACTGAGGACTGGCGTATTTTAAGCTGGTCCTGTCTTTATCATGATCTGGCCAAGGGCATGGAAAGCACCGAACATCATTCGGACTTGGGCGTCACTATCACTGAGCGTGATTTCAAGTCCTATGGATTCAGCAAGGCTTTCACCACCGAAGTAAAGTGGATGGTGCAAAACCATCTGGAGCTTTCGCAAGCCGCTTTCCGCAAAGACCCCAAGGACCCCAGGGTCTGGCAGGAACTGCGCAATAAAGGCGCTAGCGGGGCCCGGCTTTTACGTCTGGCCCTGTTCACCGCCATCGACATTCGTGCCACCAATCCTGAGGCGTGGAACGAGTGGAAAGCCAAACTTTTAAAGGACTTGGTGCTAAGTCTTCAATCAAAGCGTGCGCAAAATTATTTTGATTTTGCGGCCTTAAAGAAAAGCAAGAAGTTGCAGCTTGATGCCGAGGTGGTGGAAGAGCTGGGACTGCAATTGCTTGAAAGTGTTTCGTTAAAAGATCTGGTGACGGATTTGAAAAAAGCCGAGATCAGTGAGGCTTCGTTAAAGCCTTTGGTGATTAAAACCCGCAAAGGGGACCTGTGGATTCGCTTCCATCACAAAGAGGACCGTCAAGGGTTGCTCAGTGATTACGTGGGACAACTCTATTCGCTGGGCCTGGGAATTCGTCATGCCTCGATTCAGACTTTGCCAAAAGTCGGAGTTTACGACTGGTTCCAGGTCAGCAGTTCACGGCCGGTAACCACCCTGACCAGGATACTTGAAAACAGCTCGACACAAAGTAAGCCCATTCCGAATGTGAAGTTTGATTCGATTCAAATTGTCAGTGCCGATGAAAAAGAATGGGTGATCAGCTTTAAGGCCGCCGATCAAACGGGCTTACTGGCTTCCGCCGCCCGGGCTTTAAGTGATTTGGGGATCAGTATTAAGTCAGCACGCGTGCATACCTGGGGGCGACAGGTGGATGATATATTTATCGTGAAAGCTCAAGGGGAACCTGAGTCAATTGTGAGGGCTCTTCAAGATAGATTCCGTCCGGCATGATGCCAGTCATGCTGTTTGCGCATTTCTAAAAAGTAATAATTCAGACTCACCGATAGACGGGATGTTGCAAGAGGTGAGTTATGAAAATTCTGAAAAGTCTCAATGGAAGACTGCTGCTGCTTTCCACGGTGCCTGTGCTGGGTTTGATTCTGACTTCGGTGGTGGCTTTGCGGGGAATTCAGAATCTGGATGAGGTGATTCGCGGATTAAGTTCAAAGCGCATCCCCATCACACAGATGATCGGGGATGCCCGAATTCATTCCAACGCGATTTCAAGACTGTTGTGGCAGGATCTTTCCATTCACGACCCTGATCAGCAAAAGATCACAGTCCAGTCCTTAAATAGAAGATTCCAGGAGATGGATCAAACCATCGAAAGCCTGCAAAGGATTGGGCTTGTTGCGGAAAACCAGCAGAATCTGAAGGACTTCGTGCAAATCTGGAAAGATCTGGAAAAAGACTACAAGAAAATTCTTTCTCGTGTGGGAATGGATGACGCCAATGTATTGGCTAAAGAGCTGGCAGCAACGGTGGGACAAGCCAACCAGATGACGGAAGTACTGTTGCGCATGGGGGCTGTATTGAAAGAGGCCAATAAGAAATCCATTGCCGATGCCGAACTTGTCCGTGAAAGAGTTCTGTTTTTGATGTGGTTGTCTGCCGGGATATTTGCGGCGGGCAGTTTGATTTTTGCCGCTCTTTTAAGTCGAAAGCTAAATAGAAGTTTTGAATCTCTTTCGGCCACGCTGAATGAATCCGGTTCTCACGTCGAGGCGGCGGCTGCAGAGATGTCGAAATCCAGTCAGGCTTTGTCCAGCGCAACAGTACAAGAGGCGGCGTCATTGGAGGAAACTGTGGCATCGTTGGAGGAGATCAACAGTCAGGTTACCTTGACTTCGGATCGGGCCGAGATGGCCCGGGACTTAAGCTCAACTGCGATGCGCTTTTCAAAAGAAGGCGAAGCGCAATTGCAGGAGCTCTTAAGCTCAATCACAGAGATCGAGGTCAGCTCCCGGCAGATTCAGGAGATTGTGGGCATTATTGATGACATTGCCTTTCAAACAAATCTACTGGCTTTGAATGCCGCAGTCGAGGCCGCCCGGGCTGGAGAGCAGGGGAGGGGTTTTGCCGTGGTGGCTGAAGCCGTGCGTGGACTTTCTCAACGAAGTGCCACTTCGGCCCGGGAGATCGCCCAATTGATTTCCCAAAGCGCGGAAAAAACCGGACAGGGTGCGCGACTGGCCAGTAGCAGTCACAAAGCCATGGAGCAGGTCTTTGCGGCTATCGAAAAACTAGCCTTGGTGAATTCAGAAATTGCAGTGACTTCGCGGGAGCAGGCACAGGGGTTGGCGCAGATTTCCACGGCGACAACACAGTTGGATTCTGCGACTCAGGCCAACGCGGCGGCGGCAGAGGAGACCTCCGCGGCGGCCGAGGATCTGAATGCTCAAAGTAAAGAGCTGCGTCGTTTGGTGGAAATGCTGAATCTGATGGTGCGCGGGGAAGAATCGAAAAAGCTGGCGGCTTAAAAACAAAAAACCCAGCTTGTTATGAGCTGGGTTTTCTTTCATTTGGCAGAGAATTTAGTTATTTTTCTTTTTTGCCGCACCGGTAATGCCAGTGTGGTTACGCCAGTTATACTGAGGGTCTGTTTTCGTGCGGTTGTGCCACATTTCCCAGGTTTTTTTAGGAAGTTTGTGAGAGACCTGACCCTTTTCATCAAAGATATCCGGATCTTTACCAACTAGAAATTGACCGATGGATTTAAGAATTCCCATTATAAAACCGCTCCTTAGATTGCCCATTCAATATAAGCGACCTCCCCAGTAACAGCAAGACCCCAAAAGGTACCTGCTTACTTTTTCCGAAGCGGTGCGTCTTTAGGAGCGTGGGTTGGCGCAGACGTCGATGATGTCCAGACCACGGTCTTCAGAGACCTTTCCAGTGCCTTTGTAGAAGTTGAAGCACTGTTGAGCGGCTTGTTCGTAGGCTTCCTCGTAGCTGCCGGCGGATCTTCTGAGTTCCAGACTTTGGCCAGCCATTTTGTATTTGAAGGTGTACTCTTTAGAAGCAACATCGCGGCTGCTCCATGCAAAGGAAGTGCAGGAAAAAGCCAGGATTGCGATAGTGATGATGGTCTTCATAAGTCCCCCTGTTATCAGGTTTGTTTCGTTACTTTTACATAGAGCAAGGGGTGGGCCAGGGCCCTTCGGGGCGAGGGTGCTAAAGGGGTTTGTAAGATATTGATAATACTTGCGAAAATAGTCTCAAGGTGAGTCGTATCAAAGGGGTATGCAGAAATTCGACAGGTGACATGAAGGGGAATGCGGTTGATAAACTTTTAGACACTGCTTAAGCTTGAAAAGAACTCAAAATCACAAACAAGGACGTGTCTGGTGAGAATTCTTCTTTTTGTCTTGATGATGCTTTCGGTTTCGGCCTCCTTTGCCGGGACTCGCGGGCAGTTTTTGGGAATGCAGTTTATCGTGAATATCGCTTCAGTGATGTATGATGGTTCCAACGACAGCTCCCCTCAGATACTTTTTGAGGCCATGGACCGCCCCGAACAAGATTCGATGATTGGCCGCGGGAAGGTGCTGGAATCCCCTCAGAAAGTGCTGAATTTCATCTGTGCCCGCAAAGGTGAAAATAATTATCACTGTGCCATTTATATTCACAAGTCCGCTCTGGGGCGTATTGCGCCGGGGAAAGCTTATTTCGATGCTCGGGGCGAACAGGCCCGTGCTCTGTTTGAGCAATTCCACACGGAAAATGGCCGCCTGTCCTTCAAGGATGGCGATGGTCTGTTTCAGATCGAGGCCACGCCTGAGCGCTTTGTCATGAAATTCGACGCTCAGGGTGTTTAATACAAGGTTTACAGAAAAAGGCCCTCGGCAAAGGGGCTAATGTGTTATAAAACCTCCTGCCAAAGAGGAGGTTTGACCTGATGAAAACATGGATTGCTTTTGTTCTGCTTTTGCTCAGCCTTTCGACGGAAGCGAAGACTCTTCTGGTCAGTGATATCGACGACACCATTAAGCTTGCGCATGTTAAAGATTTTTCCGAAGCGGCCCGTTATGCCTTTGATTCGCAAAGCCGTTTTTTGGGAATGAGCGAGCTTTACCAGATGATTGATCAGGATCAGCCGGATCTGGAAATTGTTTATCTGTCCCGCGCACCGAATTGGCTGATGGGGCGCACGCACCGCAAATTTTTGCTGAACGGTGGTTTTCCGGAAGGCCAGTACATCAACCGCACCAACTATGATTCTGATGTGCACAAGCTCTACTCATTGAGAGACGTGATGAACCGGGTGCGTCCCGACACGGTGATCTTTCTGGGGGACAACGGCGAGCAGGACGCTGAGGTCTATCAGCAAATCTCGGAAGAGTTTTCCAATAAAGGCATTCGCTTTCATCAGTTTATCCGCGTGGTTTATTCCAAAACGTCCTTTATGGTCGTGGATTCCTCGTTGCAAACAGGTCAGGTGGGCTTTGTAACGCCGATTGAAGTGGCGGTTGAGCTGGAAAAGGCCGGAATTTTGAAAACCTCCTCTGTGGATATTTTGATGGATGCCTTGATTCCTGAAATCATGATCCAGAAGAACTACACTGCGGAGGGTGTTGTGGCCTTCCCGTATTTTGTGAACTGCCGTGATTTCGTATGGAAATGGGATGCGGATGTGGCGCGCTTTGCGCCGTTGAAAAACTTAAAGCAACGCGTGGTTGAGCGCTGCAAGATCCGTCCTTGAGGCTTATGTAAGAAAAAACATGTTATTGAAATATCAGCTTCCCCGCATTTATGAAAACATCCTGCCGCGAGAAATTCTGCAATTTTCTCCGGAGGAAAAGAAAGCCACTTGTGACACTTGTGCGATGGCTCGTCCACGCAACAAGGCCAAGATTCATTATCGCGAAGATCTGAAGTGCTGCACCTTTCATCCGTTTTTAGCCAACTATCTGGTGGGGGCCACTTTACTGGATGAATCCTCAACGCAGGCCCATGGTATCCTTCGGGACAAGATGGCGCGCCGGGAGTATGCATTGCCGATTGGAATGGTGGCCCCGGTTAAGTATCAGGTCGAGTTCAACAACCGCGAAGAAGGCGATTTCGGTCAGCGCGAAGACTGGCTGTGTCCATACTACAATAAGCAGACTCAGAACTGCAATGTGTGGCGCAACCGCGGGGTGGTGTGTACGACCTTCTTTTGCAAAAGCTCTTATGGCAAAACTGGTCTGAAATTCTGGGAAAAGTTCAGTAATTATCTCTGGTATGTGGAGCTGGCCCTGTTGGAAGAGGCTCTGGCGATGCTGGATTTTTCCCCAAGACAAGTTATGACTTTACTTGATTATCACAACCGCTTTGATGGCACAGCGGCCGAAAAAAAGTCCTGGGTTTTGCCAGAAAAAACCTCCCGTGAGCTTTGGAACGGGTATTATGATGATCAAGAGGGCTTTTATAAAAAGAGCTTTGAGATCGTGGCGAATATGGATAAAAGGGCATTCCACGAACTGATCGGTGAACAAGGGCAATCTTTGGAAGAGGAGCTTTTCACCATCCTGCCCCAATTGAAAAGTGAATAAACTAAGATGACCATTCAAGAAAAACAAAACAAAGTGATTGCTGATTTTTCCGCTCTTTCCCAGTGGGAGGATCGCTATAGAAAGATCATTGATTTGGGAAAAAGCCTGCCGGAAATGCCCGAGTCTTTAAAGACCGAGCAGAACATGGTGAAGGGCTGCCAGTCCCAGGTCTGGTTGTCTGCGAGCTTGAATGAACAGGGGCAGATGGTTCTTCAGGGTGACAGTGATGCTTTGATCGTGAAGGGGCTTGTCGGACTGGTGTTGAGTGTTTATTCCGAAGTGACTCCGGCAGAAGTTCTGGCAACACCGCCGGAGTTTTTAAAAGCTTTGGGGTTTGAAGGAAATCTGTCTCCGAGCCGGGCAAACGGTCTTCATTCCATGTTGAAGCAGATCAAACTGTATGCGACAGCTTTCGATTATTTGTTAAAAACAAAAAAATAGTTTGTTTTTCCCTGTATTTTTACACAGACTTGTAAAGGTGGATGACCAAGAGGGTCGTTCGGAGGGGAAATCGTGAAAAGGAATTCATTCGTCGCGGCGCTTTCTGTCGCTGTTGCAGCTACGTTTTCAGTTGGATTTGTCAATATCACTCCCAAAGTCATTTACGGTGAAGATAATCGCGCGGACGTTTATCAGGTTCAGCGTTCTGATATTCGTGAAATCGCCGATTCAACAGTGGCGTTGATTCCTAAAAGCTCCCTGGTTCCAGGGGCTGAAGGTCAAATTAAAGTTCATGCTAAAATCTATGGAAAACAAATGAATCTTTGTTCTTCCGAGCCTTTCTATGACCAGCCAGCGGCTGCAAACTGTTCCGGCTCTTTGGTGGGCGAGGATTTGATTGCGACGGCCGGTCACTGTATTAGCAGCTCTGATTGCGGCAAGTACGCTTTCGTCTTCGGTTATCGCATGATTGACGAAAGAAGAGCTCCGCTGTCCGTGGCGGAAGACGATGTTTATTCCTGTAAAGAGATCGTGGCGCGTGAATACACTCGCGAGCAGGATTACGCTTTGGTTCGTTTGGACCGTCCTGTGCGTGGCCACCGTGTTTTGACGTTGCAATCCACTCCGGTTGAAGCGGGAGACGATATCTACGTTGTGGGTCATCCATCCGGTCTGCCAACCAAGATTGCTGATGGTGCGAAAGTGCGTTCTCAGAATGGTGCTTACTTCCAGGCCAACTTGGACACTTATGGTGGTAACTCTGGTTCTGCGGTCTTCAATGCCAAGACCAACGAAGTCGTGGGTATTCTGGTTCGTGGTGCACAGGATTTCTCTTATGACCGAGAGAACAAATGCACTGTCAGCAACCGTTGCGCTGATGAAGGCTGCCGTGGTGAAGATGTGACAAATATCTCTTACATCATCAAAGCTCTGCAAAAATAATTCTTTTAAAGACAGATGATAGAAAAACCCACAGCGCACACTGTGGGTTTTTTATTTTCAGCACCACTCTATTGGAAGCGCAAAGGTCTTCCGGGGTCCGGAACATTGGAAGGAGCCAGGGGATGACGTTTGATAGCGCCTTCTTCCGGACAATTCTGGTTGGTGCTTTCCAGTCTGGCCATGTCTGACAGTTTATCCCGGGCAGCTTCTCCGGGGCAGGGAAGCAGGGGAGACTCCTTCTGAGAGGAGGCTGGTTTGCGTTTCAAGTCCTCGGACATGGTGGAGCTGCTGCCAGTCGTGTCTTTGCTTTCCGACTGATAAGGAGCCCCGTCGGTCAGATGGGGAACTATCAGCAAAGCGGCCAGTATCCATAAAGCTTTTTGTCTCATAACGGCCTCCTTTGTGGAAGGACTCCTTTTTGAAACGGGAGCTTGTATATCTATTTTAACACAGCCATCGGGCCTGAAAAATATGTGTCCCGACACCGGATCAAAGTAAAAGAGGAGACCTTGCGGGTCTCCTCTTTATTAAGGCGGTTATGAAATAAAAATTTCTTTTAAATAGTTGCGTGAACGCGGTGAGTGTCGTCCATGTCGTCAAGGTAGTTCAGGAACTCCTCAACGTCTTTTCTTTGTTCGTCGGAAAGCTCTGTGATGTTCTTGGCTTTGTAAGAAAGCTCACCCGTGGTGATCTTCCAGCCACGCTTGGTCAAAGCTTCACGAACGGCATCCAAATCATCCGCAGAAGTGAAGAACTCATAGGTTCCTTCATCTACAGAAACCTCATTGGCGCCGGCTTCGATGGCTTCTTCATCCGGGTCGAAAGTGCCTTCTTTGGTGCCTTCAATCAGGCCGACGCGATCAAACATCCATGCTACAGAGCCGGATTCACCCATATTGCCTTCGTGAGATTTGAAGGCATGGCGCATGTCCGGCGCTGTTCTGTGTTTGTTGTCGGTCTGGCATTCCACGATAACGCCGACACCGTGAGGACCGTAGCCTTCGTAAGTCAGCTCTTCGATGATTTTTCCATCATCAAGAAGTCCCGCACCTTTTTTGATCGCGCGGTCGATCGTATCATTCGGGCAGGACACTTTCTTGGCGGCATCAATAGCCATACGAAGACGGGCATTCGCATTGGGATCAGGGCCACCAGCCTTTGCAGCAACAGCAATCTCGCGCGCAAGTTTGGTGAATATTTGGCCTTTTTGTTGAGCTTTCTCAACTTTACCGGCGTTTTTCCATGATTTACCCATATGTCTCCTTCTTCGCCTTGGGAGTTATTATTGCAGCAAATCAGGAAATATTTGGCAAGAATGGGAGCGGGATGTAAAAGGGGCTATGTTCAGTTTTTCCATCCCCGATGTGTTGAGCTTTCTCAACTTTACCGGCGTTTTTCCATGATTTACCCATATGTCTCCTTCTTCGCCTTGGGAGATATATTGCAGCAAATCAGTATATATTTGGCAAGAATGGGAGCGGGATGTAAAAGGGGCTATGTTCAGTTTTTCCATCCCCGATGTCTGGGAAAAAATAGGCACCATCGAACAGGCATGTGAGGCGGCTTTCAAATTAAAGCAGCCGTGGACGGATATGCCCGAAGACCCGGCCCGCGACGTTTTGTTGCTGCATCCCAAAGAACATCCTCCCAAAAAAGGTTTTGCCACCCCGGAAGGGCAGGCCCGCATGCTGCACGATCTGGCCAGTATCGAGCTGCAGGCCATGGAGCTGGGGCTGCGCACGCTGGTGGAATATCCCGATGCTCCGGAAGGCTTCCGGGAAGAGCTGGTTGCTGTCACCGTCAGTGAAGCCCAGCATTTGCGCATGTGTCTGGAAGGTATTGAGGCCTTGGGTTACAAGTGGGGGGACTGGCCGGTGCATTCCGCTTTGTGGCGTGCGGTCAGTGCTGAGGACTCTTTGCTGGATCGTATTTTGATTGTGCACCGTTATTTGGAAGGCAGTGGTCTGGATGCGGGCGACACCTTGATCCGCCGTCTGGAAGGCACAGCCGGTAAGGATACGATTCAAAAAATCGTCAAACAGATCAACTTTGAAGAAATCGGGCATGTGAACTTTGGTTCGGTTTGGTACCGCGAAATCTGCCGTCAGAACAAAATTGATGCTGCCCAGGATTTCCCGGAGCGTATGGCCTCCCTGCGTGTGCGATTGCCGAAGCGGGTGGAGCCGATCAATCGGGTGCTGCGCACCAAGGCTGGATTTTCGGAAGAGGAAATCAAGTACTTTGAAGATCTGCGTTTGGACTTCCTGAATCGGAAGTCCTGATTCTTAATCCAGACTTTCATCATCTTCCAGGAAGCGCCATTGGCCTTCCGGAAGTTTTCCCAGGCGGATGTTGCCAATACGCACGCGTTTAAGGCCTGTGACCTTCAAGCCCACCAGTTCGCACATGCGACGGATCTGGCGCTTTTTTCCCTCTTGCAGGACAAAGCGCAATTGATCTTCATTCAACCATTCGACCTTCGCGGGCTTTAGTTTTTTTCCATCCAAAGAAAGACCGTGATTCAAAAGTTTTAACTTATCCGGCGGAAGCTTGCCTTCCACGCGCACGATATACTCTTTTTCCAGTTTGGATTCTTCGCCGATGATACGTTTGGCGATACGTCCGTCCTGGGTGAAAAGCAAAAGTCCCTGTGAATCAATATCCAGTCGTCCGGCAACGGCCAGTCCTTTGAAATGCTCCTCTTTCAGGCGCAGCTTGGATTGGCCAAATTGGTTCTGGGCCGTGATCAGTTTGATCGCGGGCTGATAGGGTGGTTCCGGCTGGGCTGATACATAGCCAATGGGTTTGTTCAGCAGAATTGTCGCCAGTCGTTTTTGTTGCTTTAACGCCTGAGCTTCCAGAGTGATGCTGACATCTGGGTCCACCTTGGTGCCCAGTTGGCTGATGATCTCACCATTGACTCGCACCAAGCCGCGGGAAATGTAATCGTCAGCCTCGCGGCGTGAACAGATTCCGCGTTCTGCCATCAGTTTGGAAAGGCGTACTTTATTGTCTTCGCTCATAGGCGGATCTCCGTCCAGATGGTGTCCATCTCATAAAGGCGAAGGTAAGAAAGGCTTTCGACTTTGACCTGCTCTTTAAGTTTGTTCAGAAAGTATAGTGCAATATTTTCTGTCGTTGGGATGGTGTTTTTAAACTCCGGAATCACAAAGTTCAAGTGTTCATGATCAAGTTTCCGGGTTAATTGATTTAAAAGCTCTTCCAAATGGGGCCTTTCCTGCTTCCAGTCCTGAGCAGATACATGGAACCCCACCTCCAGAGTGTAGTTGTGTCCATGCCCATGCGGGGTGAAGCAGCGGCCAAATTCAGCCAGATTGGTTTTCTCATCCCATTGGGGCTGATAATAAAAGTGCGCGGCACTGAAGGGGCTTTTCAAGGTTAGGATCACAGATTAATCCCACCATCGACCGGCAAAATCGCTCCGGTGATCCAGGCTGACTGGTCAGAACCCAGGAAGTAGGCGGCCTTGGCGATATCCTCGGGTTGACCAATGCGACCCAGCGGTTGCAGGGATTTCATCTTGTCGGTGACTTCGTTTTTCTTTTCGGCGGGAAGATCGTGGAAGCTGTGCAAAGGTGTATCGACAATGCCAGGACACACGCAGTTGGCGCGAATCTTATAGGGCCCACCTTCCTGAGCCAGACTTTGTGTCCAGTTGATCAGTGCGGCCTTGGAGGCGGCATAAGCGGATGTCGGTCCTTCCGGGCGAAGCCCCAATGTCGAGGCGATGTTCACAATGCTGCCGCCACCTTGTTCTTTAAAGTAAGGGAAAAACGCACGGGCAATACGCAAAGGTCCCAGCATGTTGATTTCAAACTGACGGCGCCAGATTTCATCACTGCCTTCTTCCGTTGAATGAGTTTCAAAAACCCCTGCGTTGTTCACCACGCATTCCACGCGATGAATTTTGGCTCCGATAACCTCACCCAAGCGCTTGTTCAGGGCAGCTTCATCAGACAGATCACAAGAAACAATAGAGGCTCCGCTGCGGCACTTTAAAGCCACGTTCTGAAGACGCTCCTTGTTGCGTCCCATCAGATAAACGAAGTATCCGTTTTTGGAAAATTCGATGGCGATGGCGGCTCCGATGCCACTGCTGGCTCCGGTGATAAGGGCGGCTTTTTTCACTGTAAGGACTCCCGTTTTTTGAACTGGACTTATGGTAGCAAAGGAGGGGGCCGATGAGAAGTTATGTCCTTGCGCGAAGCGTTTTCTATTGGAATAAAGTTCTTTTTTGTCGGCCTGATGATTTTTGGGGCCTTTCTTATTCAAATTCCCTGAGCCTTACAAATGAAAAAAGCCGGGTGGGAAACCCGGCTTAACGGAAGAATTCGAAATAGGAACGGCTTTAAGCCACTTTTTTGGCTGCCGTATAATGGTAGTACTTCTTGTCGAAGTCCGGCGCCTTCATGCCTTCTTTGGTAATCAAACCGGCTTTAAACCAGTCAAAGTGCTCAGCGCAGAAGCCGGCTTTTTCGGATTTCTTTTTGCAGCCTTCGCCGCAGCAGCGTGCTGATTCAAGGGAAACAACGTTGTTGGGAATCTGTTTGGAAAAATTTTTGTCAGCCATCGAGTGACCTCCAGATGAAATCTTAAGCTGGTTAATTGTCTTAAGACATAAGACTTATCGGCGAAGGTCTAATGGACTTTAGGAAATCTTCTCAAGTTTGGAAGATCTCAAAATGAAACAGTTGCGGACTTATTTTTGGGTGTGCATTCGTATTAAATCAACTTCAGGAAACGCCCCAGATCCACCGGTTTGGAGAATAAATATCCCTGACCATAACGAGCACCCAGAGTCTCTAAAACCAGAGCTTCTTCATGGTGCTCGATCCCTTCGGCGATAACTTCGATATCCATGGCATGCGCCAAGTGGATGATGGAACTCACCACGGCTTTGGATTTTGGATCGCTGAGAATCTTCATCACAAAAGAGCGGTCGATTTTTAAAAAACTAATAGGCATCTGGGTCAGATACTGCAAACCGGAAAAGCCCGTTCCGAAGTCATCGATGGAAATGGCATAGCCCAGGCTGCGGCACTGGTTCAGGGCATCCAGGGCAATAGCCCCATCCATCATGATTCTTTCGGTCATTTCCAGTTTGATATTCTGAGTTTGCAGATCATGCTTTTCGCGCAGATCCTCCAGATTGTTCACGAAGTCGGAATGCGTGAACTGACGTCCGGAGATGTTGATGCTCATCATAAAATCATCGGACATCTTTTCTTTTTTATTCAGGCGCAGTTGATCCTGAATCGTGCGCAAATCCTTCAGGGCCTGATTGATAATCCAGTGACCAATCGGGATCACCATAGAGGAATTTTCAATAATATCAATAAACAGGTTTGGGGAAACCAAACCATGCTGAGGCGAATTCCAGCGCAGCAAGGCCTCACAGCCGGTGATTGTCTTGGTTTTCAGATTCACAATCGGCTGATAGAAAAGTTCAAATTCCTTGTTCTGGAAGGCCTGGAAGATTTGATTTTCAAGTTTAATTTGATCCAGAGCACTTTGCGTGCCGTCAGCACCGGCTCCGGAGTTGTCGATTTCCACTTCAGAAATTCTGGCAGGGCCGCCCATGTTTTTCCGGCGCAGGCGTTTTAATAAAACCCGCATCAGAAGCTGCACCACTTTATCGGCCGTGGAAACACGTTCCAGAACTTGTTGTTTGGTGACAATGGCCAGTCGAACATCCTCCAGCGCCCGTACCGAGGCGGAACGGTTTTGGTTGTCGATCAGGGCCATTTCGCCAAAGATTTCACCTTCACCCAGAATGGTAAGTGGAATTTCCTCTTTGTCCTTGGTCAGATAAATAAGAACCCGGCCCTTTTCGATAATATAGGCGCAGTCGCCCTCATCACCTTCGCTGAATATGATCTGGTCTTTGTGGATATCGACGGACTGAGTTGCTTCATTCATAGATGTTTATCATAGGGTCTTTAGTGCAGGTTCGACAAGTCCAGCTGATTCATTTGATTGATTTTCCAGCCCGTAAATTCCGGTTTTACCAGCATCGAGAAATGAATCCCGCCCAAGGGAATCCACAGATGTCGTTGCATCAGGAAGTCCATTCCCGCCTGACACCATTTTTTTTGTTCAGCCTGCTTGTTGGCTTTCGCAAGTGAGGACAAAATTCGCGAATACTCCGGGTCTTTCAGGCGGAAATAATTCTCGGGGCTTTCCGGGGCAAAGGTTTCCAATGCGGCCAGACAGGTCGGGCGATCCGGAGAAACACCTTTACGGAACAGGGCTGGGGGGCCGCTTTGCAGGATCTGCAAATAGACTTTATTTTCTTTGGCCTCAAGATGGGTTTTTAAACCTGCATGATTCATCCATTGATTTTGCATCCACTCGGTGGCGCGCTTGTGATCTTCGCCGCCCAGACTGGAAAACATAAATGTATAAGTGCTGCCGGAAAGACCCTTTTGCAGTTTCTTCAGGTCAAAATCGTAACAAGGTGCTTTTGTCGGGAACCAGTTGTCAGGTACACCCACGCAGCCCGGACGTCCTTCAGAGGAAAAGATCTTCTGTAGCTCCACGTAGTTCAGTGAATAAATAAAGGCCTTGCGCAGATCCTCGCGGTCTTTCAGTTCGGGGCCAAACCCCACATAATCCAGTCGTGTGACCGGAATCCAGTGAAAGTCCGGGCGTTTTTTATGGCTGGGAATAAAGAGCGTCGGCAGGCGACGCAGGAATTGCAGTTCATTTTTCTCGTAAAGCTGCAAAGCCACGGTGTCTTCCTCGATAAATAGAAATTCCACCACGGGGCGGGAGGCGTGGCCCCCTTGATAGGTCTTATTTGGGGCAAGAATAATCTTTTGTCCCTTTTTCCATTCTGCCAGTTTGTAGGGGCCGGAATAGGCAGAGAGATCACTTTTAGTCGGTGCCAGCAGGAAGCTTGCCAGATTGTATTCAAAGTCGGGATCTGCTTCCTGAAATTCAAAACGCAAAGTGAGTGCATCTGGTGTGGTGATTCCCAGCGCACCCATCTTTGTTTTGCCACTGTAAATATCCCGGGCGTTTTTGATTTTAAAAAGCAAATCTGCGCGCGGTGCCGCTGTTTTCGGGTCCAGAAGCTTTTTGTAAGTGCGCAGGAAATCCTCGGATGTCAGGGCAGAGCCATCGCTCCATAGCAGGTTCTTTTTCAGTTTGCAGGTCAGAATCTGTTTCCTGTCGCGCGAACACTTGCCGCCCAGATCCGGAACCAGACCAGCATTGTCATCAAAGGTGAAGATATTGCGATACATATTTCCCAGTAGATAGCTGGAGGCCGAGGTCTTTTGTTTGTTCGGGTCCAGACTACCGGGTTCGGTGGCTAAATGCAGACGAAAGACTTTGTCGGCGGAATAACTTAACAGGGGAAAAGACAGAAGAAGCGCAAGGATGATTTTCATGTCCTTGATCTTAACGGAGATAGCAGGTGAATTGAAGCGGGAAAACGTCCTGATGCCTGTGTTTTCGTTGCAAACTTCTTGCCCTCGGGAAGGGGGCTTGCTCAGAATAAAATCTTGAAAGAGGTTTTATGCTAAGACTGCTTATATCGCTGATGTTGCTGCTGTCCCTGGCGGCCTGCCAAAGTGCGAACCTAAAAAAACCAGAAGCTGAAATACCTCAGACCGAAGGGGCTATCCCAAGTGGAGGCCGCTGGGTGGAGGGGGCGATGGTCTCCGGGCGCAGTGCCTTTGTGGAAGTGGACAATAAATCCTCCAGCACCACCGAGGAAGCTCTGCTAAAAGATCTGAAAAAGAAGATCGAAAACCAACTGGTTGATGTGGGTTTTAAGCTGGTTTCTGAAAAAGTGGCAGCTCATGTTTTCGTGCGTGTTAGTTATTCCGAAGTCAGTTTTGATACAGCGTTCCCGACGGTGGGACTGGGGTCGGCCGAAACAACGCTGCCACTTGAATCCGGAACTGTTTCTGTAAAAAGAAATGTGCAGGTTCTTGTGGATGGCACATCGTATTCTTTACGCGCTGAGGGGGATCAGAAGGTCGGTGATTTCTATTTGGCTGTTTATGCACAAAACTATGGTGATCGTCCTACGGATATCTATTGGAGTCGTCAGCGTGGTCTGGCCGGCACGCAGGCACTTCTTGGTGCCATTCAGGATTTCACAAAGAATTGGCTGGCAGGGTTGGGAACTTTAAGGGACCGTGTGCAGGAACAAAAGCAGGCGGGGCTGCCGGGATGTATCCCTCGATTGGGGTTTGCGGTGGAGCCTGTGGCGATGAAAGGACAGTTGTATTATCTGGTGACCGCAGTGGATAAAAAATCCCCGGCAGAAAAAGCCGGAATGCGCACCGGGGATTTTGTTCTGGAAGTGGATTCGCATTCTTACGGTGAATTTTCCAAAAAACCGGAATTTAACAAGACAACTTATAAGGACTTAAAGAAGGTTCCTTTAAAACTTCTGCGTGGGGAAAAAGAGGTTCTGTCGCAGATTCAGGCGCAGATGGCCTGCCAATAAAATAGGCTGGAGATAGAATAAAAAAAGCTGGGAGGTTGTACCTCGCCAGCTTTTTTTTTGTTGGGGATGGGAAAAATAAAAACTATTTATCCAATTCCATTTTTGCAATCGTTTGCAATTGCATGTTGGTTGTGCCTTCGTAGATCTGACCGATCTTGGCGTCACGCCAGAATTTTTCAACCGGATATTCTTTCGTGAAGCCGTTACCACCGAACAAGTCGATCGCTTTGGAAGTGATTTTCTCTGCCGCGCGGGAAGAGTAAAGTTTCGCCATCGCTGCCGCTTCGATGAAGTCCTGACCTGCGTCTTTCAAGCGAGCCGCATTGTAAACCATCAAACGAGCTGCTTCCAATTCTGTGCGCATTTCTGCCAACTGGAACTGAACGCCCTGGAAGTGAGCAATAGGTTTGCCGAACTGCTCACGACCTTTAACGTAACCCAAAGCCGCTTCGTAGGCGCCTTGTGCGATACCGATCATTTGCGCGCCGATGCCGATACGGCCTTCGTTCAGTGTTTCAATCGCGATTTTGTAGCCTTTGCCGACTTCGCCCAAAACGTTTTCTTTTGGAACTTCGCAGTTTTCAAACAACAATTCGCAAGTGGAAGAAGCGCGGATGCCCAATTTGTCTTCTTTCTTACCAACTGTGAAGCCTTTGAAGCCACGCTCAACGATGAACGCTGTGATGCCTTTGTAGCCTTTTTCTGGAGCCATGTTCGCGAACACGATAAAGATGTTGGCCTCGTTGCCATTCGTGATCCACAGCTTGGAACCGTTCAGAACCCATTTGTCACCTTTGTCTTCGGCTTTCAATTTCAGTGCGAAAGCGTCAGAACCGGAAGAGGATTCAGACAAAGCGTAAGCGCCCACGGATTTCGTAGCCATTTGGCCCAGGTATTTTTCTTTCTGAGCTTCCGTACCCCATTTAAGGAAGGCATTTGTTGTCAGAGTGTTTTGTACGTCGACCAGAACAGAAACAGAACCATCCACGCGGCCGATTTCTTCCACAGCCAGGCAGGCCATGAAGAAGGTGGAACCAGCGCCACCCCATTTTTCAGGAGTTTCGATACCCATCAAACCCATTTCGAAAAGCTTCGTCAGGATCTCTGGATTCATGGCCGCTTTTTCGTCCATGTGAGTCACGTGAGGTTTGATTTCAGATTCTGCAAAAGATCTTACGGCGTCACGGAAAGCCAATTCGTCTTCAGAAAGTGTGGTTAGAGCTGGACGTGCATTTAGAGCATCAGACATTAAATTTCCCTTCGATCGAAAGCCACCAGCCAAAGGCTCCTAACTTAGATCTGCCCCTGCGAACAGTCCTCGCGGACGTGGTCCTGCTGGGACCTACTGCTGCGGAACTTGGTGCCGACCTAAGTTAGGAGCCTTTGGCTGGTGGCTTTAGTTCTTGTTAAAGCGTGTTTGAAAAGCGGAATGACCGTATCTGTTTTGGGGGATGATTTCAAGATTTTGAGAGGACAAGAGGGTTACTCTTAACAAGCTGTGTTAGACTGATTGCACTTTAAATGTGCAAGTGTTTCGCCGCACTAGACAAGGGTCTAGGTGTGTTTTAGCGTGAGGGTCTATGGATTTGATGGAAATTGGTGCCAAGATTGGCGTTTACTTTATTCCTTTTCTTTTTGCACTGTGCTTTCACGAGTTTGCGCACGGATGGGTGGCGCGTCTTCGTGGGGATAACACAGCAGAGCAAATGGGTCGCCTGACGATGAATCCGTTGGCGCACATGGACATGATTGGAACGTTCATTCTGCCGTTGGCGGCGATAATTTTCTCTTCGCCGATCTTTTTTGGCTGGGCGAAGCCGGTGCCGGTGAACTCGCGCAATTTGAAGAACCCCCGGGTGGATATGTTCTGGATTGCGCTGGCGGGGCCTCTTTCTAACATTCTGCTGGCGTGTGTGGGTGCTTTTGTGATTGCTCTGGTGGCGAAATACTACTCTTTCGGGATATATGCCAAGGGTGCGGTCACGATTCTGCAAACGTTTATTGTGACCAATATGTTCCTGGCTTTCTTCAACCTTTTGCCGGTGCATCCTCTGGATGGTGGCAAGGTGCTGGCGCGCTTCCTGCCTGCCAGCCTGAATTACAAGCTGGAACAGAATGAACACATCACCAGCATGGTGCTGATGGTGTTGGTTCTGACGGGTGTCCTGCGCTTTTTGGTGGGCCCGGTTATTTGGAGCTCCGAACGCCTGATCGGTCTTGCGATGGGTGGAGTGGGGATTTAGAAAGTTGTTGAATTAGTGCAGGCGGCTTGATTGAATTATCGCCGCTTGGCTTGTGGAACGAATGAAGAACGTTCTAATGAAATTGGTAGAGGGGACCATCTTTCATGAGTATTACAGTACAGTTGCCTAAATTCGAGGGACCTCTAGGGCTGCTTCTTTACCTTATCCGTAAAGAGGAAATGGACATCATGGACATCAAAGTCCATGAGATCACCAAACAATACCTTGATTATATCAAATTGATGAAAGAGCTGGATTTGGAAGTGGCCGGGGAGTTCGTGGCGATGGCTGCGACCCTGATTCAGATCAAATCCCGCATGCTTTTGCCTCAGTACGATGAAAATGGCGAGATCGTTGAAGCCGAAGATCCACGTAAAGAACTGGTGCAAAAACTTCTTGAATACCAAAAATATCAAGAGGCCGCGAAGCTTCTTTATGACCGTCCTTTGGTGGGGCGTGATGTGTGGTTGCGTGGAACACGCGAATCCCTGGATGAAAAAGAAGAAGAAATCATCCTGGAAGATAATGCTTTGTTCTCTTTGATCGCCAGCTACCGCAAAATGCTTCGTGCGGTGAAAAAGAAAATTCACCAGGTGACAGCAAAAGCTCAGTCTATCTCCAGCCGTGTGTTGGAAATCAAAGATCGTTTGATCGTGGGGCAGAAAACCACTTTGATGGAACTGGTGACTGCGACCGAAGATCGTGCCCGTCAGGCTCTGATCACTTTCCTTTCTTTGTTGGAGCTGGGTAAAATGGGTTTTGTCGGTCTTTATCAGACCGAAGCTTACTCTGATATCTGGGTGGATACGAAAAAGCCGATTGAAACGGACGTCCTAAGTCGTGTGGAAGAATACGACTCTATGGGCGCGGATCAGGTGGCTGCCAAAATGATGGAAGATTCAAAGAAAATCGACGCTGACGAAGAATTCCTTCTGACAGATGCAGAAGATCTGTTGGAGGAAAACAGTCAGATCCAAATGGAATTGGGTGCTGGTCTTGCAGAAGGCACAGAGCTGGTTGAAGGCGCTGGTGCTGACGTGACGATATCGCCACGGACGACGAAATCTTGGCTGCAGAAAATGAATTGTTTAAAGATGACGTGACGGAAGTGTAAGAGGGGACCATGTCTGAAGAAAAAGACGAATTGTTGAATGATGAAGTAAATCACTCCGAAGATTCTGAAATGGTGGAAACTGAAGCTGCGGAAATGTCCGACGCTGAAGAGTCCTCTGACGAACTTGCTGCCGGTGACGTGGATACAGAAGCGTCTTTGTTCCTGCAAGAGGAGGAAGAAACTGAAGGCTTCCTTCCTGAAGTCAGCGAGGACGAAGTGGCTGAAATGGAAGCGGCTTCCGATGACGAAGTTTCCGTGGATGGCACTGAACTTGACGGTTTTGATTCCGCTGAAATTGAAGAAGTTGAATTTGTTGAGGAAGAACGTCTGGAAAGCATCGTGGAAAGCGTTCTTTTTGCCTCGGATCGCCCGGTCAGTCTGGCTTCCTTGAAGTTGCTTTTCAAAGGCACCAACATCCGTGGTGACAAGATCCGCAGAGCTTTAGATCAATTGGCTGTGGAATACGCGGGTGGCCGTCGTGGTGTGACCCTGGAAGAAGTTCCGGGCGGTTACCAGCTGCGCACCAAAATCGACAATATGGAATTCCTGAAGCGCACTTTGAAAGCCCGTCAATTCAAGCTTTCCGGTCCAGCTTTGGAAGTTCTTTCCATCGTGGCTTACAAACAACCCACTGTTAAAGCAGAGGTTGATGAAATCCGTGGCGTTGAGTCCGGACATTTGCTGCGCGCTTTGATGGAAAAAAATCTGGTTTGCTTTGAAGGTAAATCCGAATTGCCAGGTCGTCCTATGCAATACGGAACCACCAAAAAGTTCCTTGAAATCTTCGGCCTAAGAAGCTTGAAAGAGCTTCCGACTTTGTCTCAGATCGACGAGTTGCTACCCGAAGGTATTGATGAACAACAGGCTGAAGAAAAACCAACTTTGGCCATGATTACTGACTCTATGTCTGAAACCTTCATTGGTTCTTACTCTCAAGGGGAAGAAGAACTGATGAAGATTCAAGAACAACTTGAAGATATTGCGACAACCAGCAACTTCTTCGAGGAAGAAAAACGCCGTCAGGCGGAAAAACGCGATCAGGAACGCGCACAGAACATCCGCGATGCTTTGGCATTCGGAGAGCCGGTGTCCACTCGTGATCAAAACTGGCTGACCAAGTACGACGAGGCTTTGGCCGCGGGTACAACCTTGGTTGCTCTGGCTGCTGAAAAGAAAGCGGCCGCCTTCGCTAAAAAACCTCTAGCTTCCATGGAAGACGGTGAGGCGGGCGAAGGAGTCTCTGCAGAAGGATCTGAAGAGACAGCTATGGAAGCCTCTGAAGAAGATATGGAATCCACCGGCGGGGGGGATTCTGATCTGGAAGATGCTATCGTAGCATTTGATAATGACGAAGATCAGGATGAAGCTTCAGACGATCAATTGTTTGCTGACTCTGACGATGAATCTTCTGACGAAGACGAGGAGTTGCCTTTCCTAGGCGAGGCAGACGATATTGATGAAGAAGGTGAAGCTTCTGTTTAAAGCTCTTTTGAGCTTGTGGATTGTCTATAATATCTTTGTGATGTTGGTTATGCCCAATGTAGGAGCCTACTTTGGGCGGGTCACCGCGAATGTGGTGACCCCGTACGCCAACACCGTCGGGTTGAATGCGGGCTGGAATTTCTTTTCTCCGGAACCCGCTCATCCGATGTATCTGAAATACACCGTTTATTACCCAGAACCTGAGATCACGCCTGAAAACGCGCCTGAAAGTGAAGAGGGGAGCGGGAGCTCTTCACCGTTGGAAGAGCGCGATCCTGTCGAGGGCTATTTCCCTGTTCAGAACGACAAGCGCGATGTTCCCAATATCACCCACAAACGTGAATGGGCCTTGATGCGCTATATGGTTCTGGATGCGAAAAGGTTGCGAATTCTGATGGGGCCTTGGTTGTGCCGTCAGTACCCGGGGGCGGTGTCCATTACGATGGAACATGTGATTGAAACCATACCGTTTCTGGATCAAGCCGTGCGCTTTCAGGACGAGAGTATGAAGGATCTGTCCAAAGAAGTTCAATCCTTGCGAGAAACTGTCTCCTGTCAGGGCGGAATGGACGAGGAGAGCTTATGATTAAGAAACTCTGGGCTCAATGGGATTGGTTCTGGTTTGCTCCGCAGAGTTTGCTGGGACTGGCGTACATGCGGATCATGTTGTGTGCGACCTTGCTGTATATGAACATCACACGTTTCTATAATCTGGAATTTTACACGGATTCCAGTTGGATTCCGCGGGTTCAGGCGATGAAGGTGATGCCGGAACTGGGACGGCCGCTATTTATGTGGATGTTCTGGCCGGATTCCATGAATTTTGCCATGAACCTTGTACTGGTAATTTTCTTAGGCTTACTGACATTGGGAATCGGCGGGCGCTGGTTGATGTGGATCACGTGGATCATCAATGCGGGCTTCCTGCAAAGAAACTACGCCGTGAATTTCGGCGCGGATATCATCGGAGCCTTGTTCCTGTTCTACATGTCGTTCACGCAGTCCTGTGAGCGTCTAAGTATTAAAAATCTGATTTTACCTAAGACCCAATTCCGTCAGTCGGATATTTTAAGCTCGGCGATGATTCGCATGATGCAGGTTCAGATCAGTGTGATCTATGCCTATACAGGATGGGAAAAACTCAAAGGTGGCAGTTGGTGGGATGGCACTGCGCTGTGGAGCGTGCTGGCCAACCCACAGATGACGACAATGGATTTTTCATTCCTGCGCCACTTCCCGTGGGTGATTCCGGTGATTGGCTATGTGACCATCCTCTTTGAAATCTACTTCCCGGCGATGGTCGTCTGGCACCGCACCCGCTACATCTGTCTTATGCTGGGATTGTCATTCCATGCAGGCATCGGCCTCTTCATGGGCCTCATGCCATTCGCCACAGTCATGGTCTCAACCTACTTCCTCTTCCTAGACCCCCAGCTCCTCGAAAAAGGTACCTGCTTACTTTTGCCGAAGCTTCGCGTTAAAGTCCGAACCTCGGACACCTAAGCCCCTCATCACAAGCTAGTTCATAGAAGGCACCTGCATGACTTGCCGCTTCTGCAAAAGTAAGCAGGTACCTTTTTTTCTCTGTTTGGGACGGGGGTGGGGGATTTTTTTTTGAATTGGTGTGTCTTTTTGAGATTGGGGTTATGCCAATGGTTTAGTTTGCCGATGAAGATAGGTATTCTAGTTTAGTGGGGGAACTTATGCGCTCAGTGCAGTATTTAGCAGGACTTTCGAGTCTTTGTCTGCTGGTGACGGCTTGTCAGCCGATCCAGGGGGATTCGCTTTTGACTGATCGTAAAGAGGATTCCAGCGCACACACTGTCAGTAAAGAACCCAAGTCCGAAGAGTTGATGCTGCAAATGTCCAACCCCAATGTCAATATGACCAGCACAGACACCAAGGCAGAACTGACGGGTGAGTGTTATGTGTCCACTTACCCCTCTCACTCCATTATTGTTTTAAACGGCCCAACGCCATTGCCAGTAACAGATTTAAATTCCAATACCCCGGCAGGTTCGGGGTATGGTACCTGTCGCAATGGAAGGTTTAATATTTTATTGAACATCACTTCTTTGGGCTCTCCCGCAGTTCATTCCCTGCGTCTTTATCTGCAGGCTCGCGATGCTGATGGTAATGTTGTCATCAATGAAGCTCGTGGTGCGCCGATCTTTAATCTAAGCAAGTAAAGCGAACCAGAGGGCACGGCAAGCCCTCTTCCGTGCGACAAAATACGTCCGTTCTTCAATCACTAGACATGCTCTAAAAAAACACGCACCCAGGGACTAATTGGTTTGAGGTGATCGTCGTTTTCTCACTTTGAGACAGTGCCTTTCTGGCCTCGGGATTGCACTTCTTAGAGGTATGAAACAAATTATTTTTCTTTTTATAGGCCTTGTTAGCTTTTTAGTTTCACCTGCATTTGCAGAAGCGCCGGAATACTTTGAAAAGATGAATCAGTTTGCGCGCCTGACCGAGCATCAAATTATCTCTTTTGAAAACTATGTTCAGGAAGTGCAGAAGGTGTCCCCGCAAGCACAGGCGCAGCTGAGTCAGTCGTTGAAACTTCAGCAAAAAGCCCTTTGGGGTGAGATTGAAAGGCTGAAATCCCTTTACGACAAAAGCTTCGTGGCAAAAACTGCAACCAAGGAAGATCGCAAGGCTTTGGTGTATCATGAGTCAAACCTGTCCATCGCAGTTCATCGTCAGTTGGTTCTGCTTCATGATTTCCTTAGTGAGGTTTCCCCGAAGAATGCAGAAAAGAAGCTGGCTGTTTTAGTGCGTAATATGGATGCTATTTCTGTTGATTTGCAAAAGGGCAAGTCCATCGAGGTGCCCGCAGGAATGGGAATCAATCAGGTCTTTCAATCCGGACAGAAAGTCGCCGTGTCCGTGTGTAAGCTTCTGGCGGGGTTTTGCACTCGAAAATCACTTTCGGGTCTGATGGATTCCTTGAATGAAGGAAATTTCCTGCGTTCAAAACAGTATGAACTTATCGGTGTTGAAGAGGCCAAAAAGGCTTTCCCTGCCAATGAAAAGTCAGTTTTCATTCTGATCGGAAATCATGATCAGCCACTGATGGATATTGCTCTGGCTCGCAAGGTTTCTTTGGCTTTGGGAAGCGACCATCATGTGACCATGACCAGAAAATCCGTTTATCCCATTCCGCCGCCAGTTTCAGCTGGTGACGTGGTCTTTGTTGTGGATAATGATCCTAAATCAAATCCGGTTCAGGAAAGTCTGGATATTTTAGCTAAAAACATCACAGAAAAATCCCATAACCGCGTCAGCCTGGCGGTTTATCCGGAAGGGATGCTGCCTTATACAGGCGGGCAAATGCCAATGACGGTGAAAGAGGGAGCCTTTGTTATTGCTCGTAAGATGGCGCATCAACTGTCACAGCAGGGGGTATCCGTGTATCTGGTGCGCATGAAATCCAATATCATTGAACATCTGACTGCGGCTGATACCATCCCGGCAAGAGTGGTGATGGAATCCGTGGAAAAAGTGCCGGATACGGCTATTGATCGCAGTCGTCCGGATGAATGGATTGAAAGAAACCGTCTTCAGGCCGAGAATTCATTTAATTCCCATCGTGGAAAAACGCAAATCGACATCTTTAACTTGGACAAGGTGCCTTACTCCAAAATACCATTAAGTATTGAGATAAGAGCATGTTCGAAAGTATTTGTCCTTTAGCCCATATTGTTGCCCTTGGTTGGTGTTTCCTTTTATTTGCCCCGGCGAAAAGGATTCGCTGGGGATGGCTTTGGTACGCCCAAATTCTCGCGACTGAGTGGGGATTTGCCACAGTTTTTTTGGCCATCGTCCTGACTCTTATAGATTCTTCAGCTATCTGGTTTCTTGGATTGGCCATCTACTCAATTCAATCCCGGTCTTGTCAGTTTTATTCCAGCGATATTTCCCTGCCCGCACTTTCAGGTATGCAGAAGCTCAATCAGGCCTTTGTTGGCATCTGGCCTTTTCGCTGGCCCCCTCAAGGGGAGACGTACCGGCTTTCAGGTGAAGATCTGAGTCATCTTAAATTTTTTCCTTCCCCGGGAGGAAGAGTCTGTATCCATATTCACGGCGGTGCCTGGATTCATGGAAGTGCCGATCAGTTAACATATTTGGCGGATGTTCTTAAATGTCATGATTACGAGATGGTTTCATTAAACTATAAAAAACATCCTGAATATTTATTGCCAGAGATTATGGCTTCAGTGGAAGAAACCTTCAAAAAAATCAGCGCCGCCTATGGGGCGGAACAAAAGTTTTTGCTTTATGGCCGTTCTGCCGGGGGACATTTGGCTTTGATGCTGGCGGCAAAGTTTCCTGCTCAGGTGCAGGCGGTGGTGGCTCTTTATCCTGTGACAGATTTTTCTTCCTTGGAAGAAACTGCCACCGATTCAGATATCCTAAAAACCAAAAGCTGGATTCGGAATTTGTTTGCGGGAAAAGAAAATCTAAAATCCGCGATGAGTCCCGCACAAATCTGCACCGCTGAGATGCCCCGGACTTTGCTTGTTCATGGCCGCAATGATCCCGTCGTGCCTATCCAGCAGAGTGATTTATTGTATAGCCATCTTCATGAATTGAAGGTCCCGGTCAGCTATTTAAGGTTTAGCAAAGGCACCCACGGTTTCGATGCCCTGTCAGAAGGTCTTTCGATGCAGACTTTTAAACAAGCCCTGGCAAAGGTTTTAGAAAGCTAGATTTTTTCTTCAAGCCATTGTTGTGTTTGGTGAAGGAAAAGATCCAGAACCTCTTTTCCTTTATCCAGTTTTTCCGGCCCCATTTTGTAAGGGCTGGGTCTTTTAAAGAAGAATGGATTTTTGTGCAGATGTGCATAGAAATATTTATCTTCAATGCGACTCATAAAGCCCTGAGCATGCAGATAGTGAATAACGGGGGTCAGAGAACTTGCTTGTACACCCTGAACTCCGGCGCGATCGCGAATGCCGCCATCCCAAAAATACTCGCCCTGAATTTGCACCGGATGAAAAAGGACCGGAACCGCGGCCGAGGCCCGACAGGCAGGGGCAACAAGTCCGCTTGTAAACACGGTGGTTTTTTGTTTGTTGATATTAAAGGCCGAGATATGAAGGGGGATATGAGTTTCAGCAAAGGTGCTGACACAATATTGTCCTAAAAGCTCTTCGATCTTCTGACCTTTTAAAAATCCCCAGCCCCAAGCCGGGTCCCAGAAGTCACTTTTTTTGATTCCCAGAAAGATCTCTTTAAGTTCGGAAGCAGAGCGACCACTGGCAAGTCCCGCGGCCACCAGAGCCCCCGCACTGCTGCCGCTAAGGCAGGAGGGCTTCAGGCCTTTTTCCTCCAGCCAGAGCCAGAGCAAAACCCACATGGGCGAAATAGCCAAAGAATCCCGAGGACAGGCTTAGGGAAAAAGGTTGTTCAGCAAGGACTTCTGCACGGGTTTTCATAGGCCTAATATCCTTTTTTCCGGGTGACGGGTCAATACCCGCTTCAAGTAAACAAGGAAAGCTGAGGTGACTATTATGGCCTGCTGTCGAAAGTTTTGTCGGACTTGAGCGCCATTAAAAAGCCTATTCCCACCTGCGTAGGCATCCTAATTGAAACATTTATAAAACTATGAAAGAAACTAAACGCTTCCTTAACAATAAGTGGTCCGCGCCTTTAACCGCCCTTCTGATTGCCGCCGCAATTCCTGCGGTGGTCCAGGCCGACGCCGCCCAGTGCGGAGCTGTGTTTCAAATTGAGACGCAGGCTTTGGCAGCCAAAAAGGAAGTCGTAAAGCTTGTCAGTCAGGATAAGCCCCAGACTCTGCGGGAAAAGCTGGAAACGAACTACAAGGCTCGCAACGAGGTTCTGGCAAAACGTTATCCTCAGTTGGAATACATCTTTAAAGACCCGGAAGCATTCGTGCAAACCATGAAGCAGCGTTTTGAAGCTCAGAAGCGCATTACGCCTGAGGACCCGCGCATGTTCGACTTCCCGGAAGCAGCTACCACGATGAAGGATATCCGTGCTGATCTGGAGGCGTTCCGTCAGGAGGTCGCGGCGGATCTTCGTTCCAATAAAGACACCTTCCGCAATCGTCTGGCACACACATTCTTGGGTCGTCGTTCCAGTAAAGTCGAAACTCTTTCAAAAACACTTACGTACATTCACAAGCTGCAAAGAGATCTGGATGTGATGATTGATTCCAATCACTATCCTTATCGCGACACGGTTTATACCTTGTATTACTATTCCCGTATTCGCGGTATTTTCCAGTTTAAAGAATTAAACACTTACTATCAGGTTGCGAAGTATATTGATATGTCCATGCACGGCTACCGCCGTTTGAACATTGATGCGGAATTAAACCTGTATAAAGCCAAAGAAAGTCCGATCATTCAGGTGCGCAGTGGGAAGATCGCTCACGAATTTCGCGTGGCTGAAGTTCCATTCCGTGAATCCTTTGAAAGACTGGATAAGCTCGACTTTGTGATTATTCCATCCACACATGCCCTGGGGTCTTCCGCCTTTATGCATGTTCTGCCTCACAAAATTCATTTCCTGGGTGCGACGAACACACCGGTTCCTGCGGATGGATTTAACAGACCGGGTGGTTTGTTCTGGATGCACGACGTTCGACATGAAGCTGATAGATTTATGAAAATGACCTCTTATCGTAAGGCCAATAACCTGACGGCAAAACAAGAGGAAACAATAGCTCTGCTAAGTCAGCAGTGGCAGGCGGACTTCCTGAAGTTGAAAAACTCAATCACCGACCCGGAACTTAGGGCTTCGGTAGAGCACTATCACTTCTACACTCACCATGATGTCGGCGTGCCACTGGTTCCAAGCATGTTCCTGAATCATCACAAAGACGGTATGGCTGTTTATTATGCATTCTTGTTCCACAAACGCAATGCCGGTCAGGAAGTTGGATTTAAAAATTGGTTTGAAAACACACGCAAAACCCAGGAGATTCTAACGAAGTTCTGGCAGGAAAGACTGCCTTTGGAACAACAGCTTCTGCGCAAAGAACCGGTTCGTCTTAAAAATTGGGAAGAATGGTTCCCGATGACTTACAAGCTGGATAAGTCACAGACCTCTGTGCTGAATCGCGCGGTGGAATCCGGATCGCTGGTTCGCCTGCAAACAGAGATGGCGGGTGTGGATGGCATTCTTTCCAAGGTGATCTATAGCAAGGATGGGCAGCCGATATATGTTCAGTTCTCCGGGGCAGCAAGACTGTTGGACCGCGCAGCTCAGGAACTTCCGGGGCAGGGTGTGTCTGTGCATTCGCAAGGCTATTCTTCTCCTATCGGAGCTGTAAAGCAGATCACGGCTGATGGTATCGTGAAGTCTGAGTTCTCTCAGATCCGCGAAAACCAGATGGTCGAAATTCAGTACGAATCAGGCATCGTGGTTAAAGGGCAGATGAAAGGCCTTACTCGTGATGAAAGTGGCGCTGTGAATGTTGTCACTTTCAAAACTGCCGAGGCCACTTTGGGCGAGCAAATGCTTTATAAGCCTGAATGGGGCAGTTTTGATTTGATGATAGGCTCCAAGATTCAATCTTTTGAATTCCTGAACTAATACTGGCGCCCGTTCGCGGGCGTTAAAGAATAAAATTAAAATCGTTCTTAAGCTTAAGAGGAGCTTCCTGATCCTTGGTTTCCAGAATCAAGGTGTCTTTCAGTTGAAGATCACGAATAAATTCCGCGCGCCGGTGCAAAGGGATTTCCTTTGCCGTGACTGTGGAAAAAACGGAATTAAAAGGTGTCTTTAGCAGACTTTTTTCCTGGTGTTCCGTCGAAGTCAAAGTGTCCAGAATCTCCAGTGCCAGGTCCTTTTGAGTTGAATTGGCGGGGATCGCTGCCCCCCAAATCAAAAGTGCACTTAGCAGCGGGTGTGAGCCTTCCTTGAACTCACGATTCAGTGGAGCTTCCACTGCGCCTTCGTCACTGGTTTTGGAAAGCTGGTCCAGTTGCAGCGTCAGAATTCTTTTTTGTGAAACCTGATCCCAGATGCCCTGATCCTTCCAGACCTGGAAGTGTTTTAGCAGCAGGTCTTCATCTGCCAAAAGAAACAAAAAGCTTTCTTTCTTGTTTTTCAGGAAATCCAGGAAAGTTTCATCCAGAGGTGTGTCGATACCGGTTTTGATCCAGTAAAAAGGCAGGAAGTGGAAATCCTCGGCCTTTTTACTTTTCACAAAATCCGAAGCCACTCGTTGAAGTAACTCGCCACGTGCACCCGCGGTATTTGCCAGCAGGTTTTGCTGAGTCAAAGTATTAGCCCAGTAAGAAGGCAGGAAAATCAGATCGGCAGAAGGACTGGCCACCACATTGGCAAGCATGGATTCCCAGTCGCGAGTCACCGTGACCGAGAAGCGAACATGAAGATCCTCTTCCAGTTCATGGCGCAGACTTTCGGGAAAGAGAATTTCATCAGTGGTTAAAACCTGAACTTTGCGAGGACTGACAAAGTAGGCTCTGGAAATGCCTTGAGGCAGGACTCCGTGAAGAAATCCCACCCCCATGCAGATTAGAAAAAAGAAGATCCAAAGAATGTTGCTTTTCACGCAACTCGATTAAAAGGCTTCGTCGAAGGCAACGGCGCCGGATACGCCTGTTTGGTAGGCGGAAACGCGTCTTTCGAAGAAGTTTGCAAGTTCTTGCATGTCCTGAAGTTCCATGAAGATGAACGGATTCTTCACGTTGTAGCGTGGAGCAATGTTCAAGCTTTCAAGGCGCTGATCCGCGCAGTACTCAAGATATTGTCTCATGTCTTTTGCAGACAATCCGGCAACACCCAGGTTCAGTACGTCGTGAGCAAATTCCATCTCACACTCAATGGCGTCTTCAAGCATTTGCACAACCATGTCTTCCATTTGCTGGTTGAACAATTCCGGTTCTTCTTTGCGAGCTGTTTTAACAACTTCGATCGCGAAAGCCATGTGCATGGACTCATCACGGAAGACCCAGTTGGTACCAGATGCCAAACCAGCCAAAAGACCTTTGGAGCGCAGGAAGTAAACATAAGCAAACGCCGCATAGAAGAACAAACCTTCAACGCAAGTTGCGAAGCAGATCAGGTTCATCAGGAAACGACGACGATCTTCGATCGTGTGCAGTTCATTCAGTTCATTGATGGAATCAATCCATTTATAGCAGAAATCAGCCTTCTTTTTGATGGAAGGAATGTTTTCAACAGCGGCGAAAGCCTCTGCGCGCTCGTCTGGATTTGGAATGTAGTTATCCAAAAGTGTCAGATAGAACTGAACGTGCAATGCTTCTTCATAAAGCTGACGGGACAAGTACATGCGACCCTCTGGAGAGTTCACGTGCTTGTAAAGGTTCAACACCAGGTTGTTCCCCACGATAGAGTCACCCGTTGCGAAGAAAGCCACCAAACGACGGATCAGATGTTTTTCTGATTCAGTCATTTTAGAGTGCAAATCCACAAGGTCCGTAGAGAAATCAACTTCATCCACAGTCCAGGTGTTTTTGATCCCGTTTTTGTACATTTCGTAGAAAACAGGGTATTTCATCGGGCGCAAAGTCAGATTAAAGCCAGGATCTAGAATCATAAAAATCTCCAAAAAAGTACGCGCTTATTTGCGCTGGTTCAACTTGAGGGGCTTGCGGCCCCGCTAGCTCTCCGCAGCTACCGCTGCTGGTTCAGCTTCGGGGGTGCAAGCCCCCCCTCAGCACTCCGGCTGCCGCCGATTACTGACAAGCTTCGCAGGCCTCTGGGTTTTCCAGAGAACATGCGATCACTTCTGCATCAGAATAAGTTTTCTTCGCAGTTGTTTCCTGAGCAGGAGCTGCATCCATGCCGCCTTCAGAAGCGTTTGGAGTCACTGTGCTGCCAGAAGCTTTAACAGTTGTTTTTGCGATCTTCGTCGCAGGACGGGAACGCAGGTAATAAGTCGTTTTCACACCTTTTTTCCATGCATACATGTACATGGAGGAAAGTTTGCCGATAGTCGGGCTTTCCTGGAACAAGTTCAAAGACTGAGCCTGATCGATGTAAGCGCCACGGTCAGCAGCCATATCAACCAAAGACTTCATCGGGATTTCCCAAACAGTGCGGTACAATTCCTTGATTTGTGGAGGAATCATCGCCACGTCCTGGATAGAACCATCCTGAAGTTTGATTTCGTTACGAACGTCTTCAGTCCAGATGCCCATCGCTTTCAAATCGCTCACAAGGTACTTGTTGATCTGCATGAATTCTCCGGAAAGAGTTTCACGTTTGAACAAGTTGGAAACCTGTGGCTCGATCGCTTCGTAGCAACCCACGATGGAAGCGATAGTTGCTGTTGGAGCAATCGCGATCATCAAAGAGTTTCTCAAGCCGTGCTTTTTGATTTTCTCCTTCAACTTCTCGAAACGCTCTGGTTGAGAAGGTGTCACACCCCAAAGGTCGTATTGCAACAAACCTTTGGCTGCTTTGGTCTGCTCGTAAGCGCCGTGAGGACCCAGTTGCTCAGCCAATTCACAGGAAGTAACCAGTGCATTGTAATAGATTTCTTCCTGAACTTTTGCAGAAAGATCACGAGCCGCTGCAGAGTCAAACGGAAGCTTCATAAGGAACAAAGCATCTTGCAGACCCATTACGCCCAAACCAACTGGACGCCATTTGTGGTTGGAGTCCTGAGCTGTCTGGATAGGGTAGAAGTTGATATCAACCACGCGATCCAGGTATTTCACAGCTGTGCGAACAGAACGAGCCAGTTTTTCAAAATTGAACTGACCGTTTTCCACGTGGCGAGCCAGATTCACGGAACCCAGGTTGCACACCGCAGTTTCTTTGTCAGAGGTCACTTCAAGGATCTCTGTGCACAGGTTGGAAAGGTGGATCACATTTCCAGCTTCGCCAGTCTGGTTGGCTTTCAAATTCGCATGGTCTTTGAAAGTCATCCAGCCGTTACCAGTCTGAGCCAATGTTTTCATCATACGGCTGTACAGGTCGCGAGCTTTGATTTGTTTGATGTAAAGTTTCTTTTCTTCCGCTTCAGCGTAAGCTTTTTCGAACTCTTCACCGTAAGTGTCCACGAAATGAGGAACCACTTTCGGATCGAACAAAGACCACATCGCATCAGCTTCAACGCGTTTCATGAACAAATCTGGAACCCAGTTTGCCAGGTTCAGGTTGTGCGCGCGTTTTGCTTCGTCACCTGTGTTATCGCGAAGTTCCAGGAACTCCTCGATGTCACCGTGCCATGTTTCAAGATAAACGCAGGCAGCGCCTTTACGTTTACCACCCTGATTTACAGCCGCAACGGAAGAATCCATTGTTTTCAGCCAAGGGATGATACCGTTGGAATGACCGTTTGTTCCTTTGATCAAAGAACCACGGGAACGAACGCGGGAGTAAGCCACACCGATACCGCCGGCGAATTTGGACAGAAGGGCGATGTCACCGATACCGCCGGCGAATTTGGACAGAAGGGCGATGTCCGTGTATTTTTGATAGATGGCAGACAAGTCATCGCTTGGAGAATCCAATAGATAACAAGAAGACATCTGCGGACGCATAGTGCCGGAGTTGAACAAAGTCGGGGTGGACGGCATGTAATCGTGAGAAGAGATCAAACGATAGAATTCGATCGCTTCTTCCACGGATTGAGCCAGACCGCAGGCAACACGCATGAAGAAGTACTGAGGAGTCTCAAACACCTGACGTGAAGTTGGGTTTTTCAAAAGATAACGGTCATAAACAGTTCTTAGACCGAAGTATTCAAAGCGGTCTGTTCTGTACGGCTCAATAGCAGCGCAAAGAGCAGCTTTGTTGGCCTCAACGAATTTGTAAGTGCTCTCAGCCAGAAGACCTGCCTGGAAGCCGAAGCTTACAGAGTCTGCGAAAGATTGAATCTTCTGAGAACGAACTTCTTCGTCAATATATGTGGAAAGAAGGCGAGCCGCCAGACGGGAATACTCTGGATCTTCACCGATCAGCAATGAAGCTGTCTGGATACAAAGGTTATCCAATTCTTTTGTGGATGCGCCATCGTAAAGACCGCTGATGGCCTTAGTGGCAACACGCAAAGGATCCACTTGAGTCAACCCTTGGCAATTCTTGGTTACGCGCTCAACGATTTTCGTTACGTCCACTGGCTCCAGTGTGCCATCGCGCTTTTTAACTCTCATGATGTGAGCTGTTGTTTCCAACATGGCTGTATCCCCTCTGCCCAGTTCCGTTTGGGCAAAAAAATCCCGCCCCAAAATCTTCACCCCTCGTAAAGACTTAGGTCTGGTTAGTGCATATATAAGTTGTATGGTAATTGGTGAGAACGAAGTTGCTAATCCTTAGCTGTTTCCCTTGAATCCCCCTTAGTTCGCCTTTCGGCTTGCCACTATATCTAGTGGTCTCTAATTGGTGACATATCCATATGCCGGGTATCTCTCTCAATTCCGATCTTGTAATTCTTTCGGGATGGTGTCCAGAACATTTTTTAAAATAACGCCGATTTTTTTGTGACGTTGCCCATCAAATAAGCAGAAAAAGACTTCCCCTTGACTCGATCTGTCTGCATTCAAAACTGGCAAGAGGATGTATTTCTACGTCGTAAAACTTTTGTCTAGGTTTAAAACCCATGTTTTGGGGCAATAAAGCTGAAATTTCCCTGTACTGATCTTACACGATCTTAAATTGCGCGGAAACTAAGCACGAACTGCGTCTGATCGTTGCGATTTTTCGAACAAACGCTTTTGCAAAACGACCTCAGATTCGGTGGCAGGCTGAAAATTCTGGGATTGGTAGGCCCCGTGAGCACGAAGAACATCAATAATGTGCTGATGTGTGCCCATTTTGTTCTTCGTCCACTCTGGCGCCACCAGTTCATCCCAACGGGACGAATAAGCCGCCAGACGGTGTAAAGCCAAACGTGGGGAAAGATGCCGTAGGAACAACTCTACACGGCGAGTGTAGGTGTCTTTATCGATCGGTGTGAATTCACCCTGGTGATACATCTCTTCCAGAGGGGTATTTTTCAGGACATGCAGGTTGTGCAGTTTCACGTTGGTGATCGGCAGGTTATTGCAGATTCTGGCTGTTTCAATAATCTGCTCGTCTGTCTCTGTCGGACTTCCAAAAATCAAATGAATGCCCAGATCCACTTTCGTGTTTTCCGTGATTTTGTGAATGGCGGCGATAGAGTCTTCCGCGGAATGCCCCCGGCGCATGAACTCCAGCTGATCATTGAAAAAGCTCTGCACGCCCAGTTCGACGGCAACAAAAGATTTTTCATGATATTCCTGCCATAGATCTAAAACCGACTTGGACAGGCAGTCCGGGCGGGTGCCCACAGTAAAACCCTTCACCCACGGATAGGACAGGGCCAC
Organism: Bdellovibrio bacteriovorus; assembly: GCF_025558485.1. Classification (GTDB taxonomy): domain Bacteria; phylum Bdellovibrionota; class Bdellovibrionia; order Bdellovibrionales; family Bdellovibrionaceae; genus Bdellovibrio; species Bdellovibrio bacteriovorus_G. The sequence continues at coordinate 2,189,712 of NZ_CP102930.1, read as the reverse complement.
GTCGAAGTTATTGCGCAAGGCTGACACTTTCGTGAAAGTGTTGGTGTAAGCCTGGAAATAGATAAGAAAGGCCTTGGCGTTGTACTTCTTGCTGATATGGCCATGGTACTTTTCGATCTGCGTGCGAAGTTCCATGGACAGACTTTCGGCGTTGGCAGCAGAGCCCCAGACGTCACAAAAAACGCAGGTCTGCATGCCTTTTAAGCCTCGGCGGTTCGGGCAGTCGTCCACGACGGACACCGGCACTTTATAAACCTTTTCGCCAAAGAGTTTATTGTAGTGCTCACTGATAGTGTGATAGGGAAGCCCTAACCAGCCTTTTTCCATAGGCACTTTTACAGTTTTCTTCTGCGGGAAGTCAATCAAATGAAGTCATGGGTCGATATTGGATTTGAAATTGAAATCACGGGCGATCAAAGCCCCAGTCTGCGCCTGTTGGAATCCATAGACGGTGCCACCGACCGTGGCGAATCCATGCACCACTCTGGCGGAGCCTGTGCTGAAACCTTGATGATTTATGGCGAACCCATTGGCAAAGTTTTTCAGAAAATCCAGAAACCTCACTTTTTAGTCGTCGGTTTGGGGTTGGGCTATATTGAGCTGGTGATTGCCCGCGAGGCTTTGCTGGCCGAAAAAGATCCTCAGGATGTGGGTTTGATCACCAGCTATGAAAGCGTGCCGGAACTGCGGGAGTTTTTCTTTCACTGGCTGGAGGACAGAAAAGACCTTCTTCATGAAGAAGTCTGGAATACCTATGATCTGGTTTTGGAACATGTCCTGCGTGGGACTGAACTATCGCCCGGGAAACTTAAGTTTTTCTTGAGGCAGCATTTTAAAAATGTGTCTGACATCCATGCCGCATTGAACGCAGATGTGGTGCTGCCGTCCCGGTATCATTGTATCCTGTATGATGCTTTCAGTTCCAAGACTTCTCCGCATTTATGGGAAGAGGAGTTTTTGAATTACATTCTGAAAACAGGGACTTTTGCAAACAGTCTGCTCTCGACTTATGCCTGCAAGGGCACGCTAAAAAGAGCTTTGAAGCAACAGGGCTTTGAAGTGATCTTGCGGGAAGGGTTTCAAGGCAAGAGAAACTCTACTCTGGGCTTGAAGAACCTCTAAAAATTGTAACGAAGCCCAGCCCGAAAGCCCTTGCTAAAATCTATCAATAAATCTTTACTTAGTTATGTCTCTGATTCGGAACGTCGCTGCTGCTATTTTATTTTTTCCCGCTGTGGTCCTGGCAAAGCCTTTGGTGCTGGCGACTTTCACCATTCCTTTAATGGTAGAAACCCCGGACAAGGGGCTTTTTATCTCTTTAACCCGGGAAATTGCCAAACGTAACAGCCGCGCGGTGGATATTGTGGTGCTGCCAACAGGAAAGACGTTGCTGGCATTCAGTAATGCCAAAGTGGATGGGTTCTTTCCGGCATTGGATGTGTATGTGCCAAAGACTTCGGCGAAATCCAGCCCGTTCTATCATAAAGTGGACTATGTCTTTTACCGCAAGTCGTCTCCGTTACGCAGTATCAAGGATCTTGAAGGTAAAAAAGTCGGTCTGACTTTCCGTTACCCTTACGGAAAAGATCTGATCAATAATAAGAAAATCAAATTTGAATATGCTGCTGATGATGTCTTGAACATGAGAAAACTGGGGCAGGGGTTGATTGACGCGTTTGTGGTCGAGGAAAGATCCGGCCTGAAGGCTCTGCAACTCAGTGGTGAGCGGGGCATCGAATTTGACAAGACTCAGCCCTTATCGGAACAAACAGTTTATTATGCTTTCCACGACAACGAAGAGGGACGCAAGCTGGCGGCACTTTTTTCCAAAACCATTGAGGATATGAAAAAAGACGGCAGCCTCGATCGGGTCCTGACCGAAGCTGCACAATCCCCGCCATGATTTACTCCACAGTTCCCAGACGGATTTCAGCATCAAGGACAACATAAAGTTGCATCTCTTCGCCTAAACTCCACTGTAAATCGTAAAGCTCACTTTGACGTGGGTATTTTTGAATCAAACCTGATAGCAGGGTGCGGGCCTCATTGCGGTACAGCTGCTGGCTGGCGCGGGACTGGCGAGCCTGCGGCTTCAGTGTTTCCGCACGGAATCTCCATAGATCCAGTTGGAAGTTTTCATAAGGGTGCAGGCTGTCCCCCAGCCGCGCGGCGATTTCAGAAAGTTTTTGCTGAGCGTCCGACAAGTCCTGGAAAGCCATCTCACGCTGTCCGGCCATAATATTTTTAGCGGCACGAAGAACCTTGATACGCGCCCACATAAATTCATAAGGGAATTCATACACGCCACTTTGAGCAGCCGTTGCAGAGGCATTTTCCAGAAGAGCCAAAGTGCGATCCAAGCCTGCAATGGTGCTGTGATCCTGTTCATTCGTCAGATAAGCCTGAACGTAATATTTCATGGAATCATACCATGCTGTCTTGCTTGGATCTTCCCAGGCTTTTGTAGTTCCTAAAATCTGTACGGGAACTTTGGCATCCGGACCCAAAAGGCGGAAGCCGACAAAGTGGGAACGATTGGTTGGATAGGTTTCCGCAACGCTCATCCACCATTCCTGACGGCCCGGCAGCATGACGTGAGTTGCCGCCGTGTAAAGCTTCGTTGTTGTGCGACCGAAGCTGCGCGGGCCCACCAGTTCATCGGTGTGGCCGCTCAGACGATTGATCACCCATTGGGCATCGATCTGCCCGAAGTCCTGCGCCAGTGTGCGTTCCACATGCGCTAGACGGGCCCGGGTTTCCAGAGTTTTATTCAGACTGTATTCATAGCCTTCCTGGCTGGTTTTTTCGCCCAGGAAGTGATTGCTTTGACCCAGGAATTTATTCTGGGCACGGCGGGCCACCACCACAGTGTTGCCGCTAAGTTCAATCGAGGCGGATTCATCGGTTTTTGAATCAGAAACAAAAAAAGTCCAGGCGCCAAAGCCTTTGCGGGTTTGAATCATCGCAATGGCTTCATTCAGCGTTCTTGCTTTCATCAGCACAGAATGCAGTAGATACGGGGCAATGTCCGATGCACCGTCGTCATAACGAAGCTGGGTGCCTTCAGTTTGCAGTTCATGCAAGCTGACAGACAGGCCGTAGTTATTAAAACCACTGATGCCACCGGCATAGTGCAGGCCTGCGGAACCAATGCCGACGGACGTCATTCCGTTTTTCTGACGATTGATGACGACAACCTGTTCAGGTTCATAGAACCCCAGAAGGCCGGTGTCGAAATTACGACCGTGAATAAGAGCTCCATCCCTGGAGCTGTTCGCAGATGCACTAATCCCTGTGCAACCCATTTTGATGGAACGAAGACCTTGAGCCAGCTTTTTAAACGGCTTGGCAAGGGCGTTGCCAATAAAATAAGGTGCGCAGGAGGCAAAGACCTTCAAAGATCCTTTGCGCGGGTTTTCATCGAGCTGGCGCTGCATGGAATCAGCAAAGATGGAAAACTCCACCATGTAATTGCTTTCTTCAAAGCGTTTCCAGTCCACAGAGCTTCCGGCAGCTTGCAGGCCCCGGTGCAGGTTTTTTAATCCACTTTTAAATTCGTCAGACACGCTGGAACGGTAATTGTTGATCACACACTTTTTGATCAGTTCAATTTTTTCGCGGCTGGATTTGTCCAGATCGGAGAAAGCTCTTTCCGTGCGCACCTGAACGCCCTTTAAGACCCCGGATTCAATTTCCTTTTTAAGGAAATAACCGTGATAGTAGGCGGTTTCAGCAAAGCCACCATAAAGATCCAGAACATGCACGGACTTGTTGGTGCCCGGAGCCTGACAGATAAAGTGTTTTTGACCGTTAAGTTCACTTTTAAGAACACAATCCGCCAGAGCGCCAGCGGGCAGGGAGAAGGCCAGAAGAAGAATTAATTTTTTCATAAAATCTCCAGAGAAAGATAAATGGAAAATCCGAGAAAGCCGCAGGCAGCGACAATTTCAATCTTACGCAGGAACTTTTTTAAAGGTCCGTGCAGTTGTTTAAGTCCCCACAGAAGCCCCAGAAAACTCAGCACGAAAGTCAGAAGATAAACTCCCGCTCCCAGCCACAGGGCCGCATTCTTTTCACCGCTCAGGTTTACGAACAGGCCGGCATAGATTAAAACCAGATGGAAATTGCTTAAGGTCAAAAGCAGGCTTTTTACAAATCCTTGAGCGGGAACCTCCAGACCGTGTGCCTGGGGCTTGCTTAGCAGAACCTTCACGGAATACAGAAGCAAGACTGTGGCGGTGAGGGCCGTCAGCAGATTTTTTAGCCAGACTTCGTGGAACAGCGGGCTTTGCAGCAAAGCCATCGCCAGCACGATGTAGATTAAATCCCCCACCAGAAAGCCGGCAATCGAGGACCACGGCCATTGACGGCGTGACACCAGACTGCGAATGATACTGAAGCTGGCAGGTCCCAGGGCAAATGCCGACAGGAACCCGACGGTGATCATCCAAAGAATCATTGAACAGCTCCGGCTTGATCCAGATGAAGATTGATAAAGTTCAGATATTCTTCAGCAGTTTCAAAAGTGGTTTTCATTTTGAACTGACCGCGGCTGCGGTTTTTTTCAAAATATTTTTGCAGGTAATCAGCGCTCATCAGTTGCACCTGTGCAGCACCCAGAACACCAACTTCACGGCAGTCGGAATAGTCACCGTTCAACTTTTGCATTTCCTTATCCAAAGTTTCCGCCAAAATCAAAGGATCAACCTGCGTTTTGGTCGGAACGAACAGCGTCCACAGATAAGAGGCTTTGCCATCTTTCATTTGCGGAGACAGGAAGAAGTGACGCAAATCCACATTGGTCGCGTTTTTTGCATTCAGATAGCAGTCCAGGATCTCATCGTCGCTGACTTTTTCCGCTGCCAGATTCATACCCGTGCTTTTGCGGCCGACAAATTCAAAGACCAGATCGTCATTATGGCGCTCAAAGCTGATAACGTCCTTCATGGAATAATGAATCATGCCATTGGGAGTGCCGATGTTGATATAATAAGGAACGCCCATTTCAATTTCATGCAGGCCCAGATTTCTCTTGGTGCCTTCCACCGGAGTGAAAGAATAAAGCAGATCCGGGTTCAGGAAATATCTTTGGCGGCCATTTTGATATTTTTCATAAGGCAGGCCAATCGCCGCTTCGGTGGCGGCATACAGACCGTAGTAGTTCAGTTCATGCCCCACCAGGCGGTCAATACGTTCCTTGTATTGTTTGATCGGAGTCGCAGCATAGACGAAGACTTTCAGATTGGGCCAGATTTCGCGGATCGTCTTTTTGCCGGTCTTCTGCAAAACCGCCTCGAAGATGCTGATAATATAAGTTGGGATTCCGCTCACCACTTGAATGTCCTGCTGGATGGATTCGGAAACCAGCATTTCAATCTTTTTATCCCAGTTGGAAATAGCCAGCACCTCCCGGCAAGGGAAGGTGTTTTTGGCCAAAGCCTTTGGAACACGGGTGCTCAGAATCCCGGAAATGTAACCAAATTTAAAACCGTTCTGAGAATACAGATACGGATCGGACCCGAAAGTCAGTCGGCCGACCTTCAGGAAGTTGATCTCAGGCTCCAGCGTGCTTAATTTACTGGCCACGCGTTTCTGAGATTTTACGAACATGCGGATCATGCGCTCATTATAAGGCACGCGTTTGGAATCCTTGCCGGAGGTTCCGGAGGACAGACCGAAATATTCCACTTTGTCTTTGAAAAGAATGTCATTGTGACCAGCTGCAATCATGTCCACATAAGGAGCATACTCGTCGTACCCGTACACAGGCACATGGTTCACGAACTCTTCATAGGATTGGATATGGGACAAGCGCAGGTCTTTGTAAAGGCGAGTGCCAGCAAGGCCACGTTTAAGGCTGGCGAAATTCTTCTCTTGTTTGGAAAGAAGATCTTGGTGAGTGACGGTCATTCTTTGACCGTAGGTCTTCAGATACTTTTGGCCCAGAGACTGAACAACATGATTCACTGCGAACATAAAAAACTCCTTCTTTGGAATGAAGGCAATTTATTGTGGTTTAGAGCGCTTGTCGCTTTCCGCCGTTGACAGGAATTGGCTAAATCTGTCGAAACTGGTTAGTTTCTGGGACCTTCCATTGACAGGTTTTGGTCTTTTTTGTCAAAATTACGAAATGGCAACTCAATCGAAGGAAGAAATCTATTTCGCGGTTTGTAATGCGATCCTGAAAATGGAGGTCGCCAAGGGGCATCTGGCATGGACTCTGTCGGATATTTCCCGGGAATCCAATGTCACCCGGTCCTTGATTTACTATTATTTTGGTAAAGAAAAGGAAGTGGTGCTGGAGGAAGCCTACAAATTCGTTATCTCCCACGTCTTTAATATCGAACGCACAAAGTCTGTCGGCATTCGCGACCGTCTGCGCGCGATTTTAAAAGACGTGAAAAACATGCCCTATCTGTTTGTTCTGTATTATCTGGAAAAAAATGCGGGAACTCGTTTCGGAAAAATGATTCATGAAGCCGAGGGCTTGCTATTAAAGGCGATGAAGCATGAGTTTCCCGACCTTCAGGACAGACAACTGCTGGAAATCTATCTGAAAGAACTCGGTGCCGTGGCCTTTCAACTGCCGCCAGAGCAGGTGGACACCCTATTTGAAGACTATATTAAAAAGCCGAACTAATCTTCTGCCAGTTTTTTTGGTGTAAAGCGGCTGGCGGTGAGTCCCTGATCCAGCTTGATCTGGGTCAGAACGATCACCGTGGATCTTTTATTCTGAACATTTTTAATGCTGATCTTGGAAGCGCGCATTTTCGTGCCGCCGACATTTTTATATCCGGTGAAATCCAGGACTTTTAAAAGTTTCCCCTGTTTGTCGAAACATTCCACTTTAATCGGGACATAGTCGGTGGCCGAAACATAGCTGATGATTTTGGAATAGCTGCCGGAGGTGCCGCCCACATCTGATTCAACCAGCAGATATTTTTTACCCTTAATGTTCAGCTCTTTTTTTACCGCACTTTGCGCGCTTTGATCGCGGTTGAAATCAAAATCCTCGGTGCTAAGTTCTGACCCCAGAATCCCGCCCTGACCCGATTCGCCAGTCAGGCGGCGGGTTTGTTTGGTGGACGGCAGATAAATCCATTTGTCCTCCTGATCACCTTTTAAGGTGGCCAACAGGGCGGTGCCCTTTAAATCCTGAGGCTTTTGCATACGAACCAGCAGATAGTGTTCTTTCTTCTGCGGGCTGAAACGCCAGATTTTCATTTCGCGATCTTTACTGGAACCGTCGGCTTCGATAATTTTCATCCGTACCACAAATTGTTCGTCTTTTGAGCGCAGGCGCTGTCCCATTTCCTCACCAACTTTTTCAACAGTGGGGAGCTGGGCATGGGTGCGCACCGGGGTCAGAGTCACCATCAGGGCAAAGAAGATCATTGCAGCTGTCGCCATAGTTTTCTCCTTTTTCCAAGGTACTGGCGTCAACAGCCAAGGGCAACTTTTCAGCAAAGTTGGAAGAAGAATCAAATCCCCCACCAGTCCAGCGAGCATTGACAAAAGCATGTAGAAGCCAAAGATCCGGTTCATTGCAAAATAGGAAGCCATAAAGACAGAAAAGCCGGCCAATAGAACCAATGTGGAAATCAGGCAGGGATTGCCTTCGCGCCACAGGGTCTTTTCAATTTCCAGATCCCTGCTTTTGGAGTTCTTTTGCAGGGCACGCAGGCGCTCAAGAAGGTAAACTGTGTTGTTAAACGCCAAACCCAGGGCAATCGAAAAGATAATTGCAATGCTGGGCTTGATCGGGGTTTCTGAGATCGCCAAAAAGCCCAGCAGGGCCGCAGGTGGAACCAGATTGGGAATACACGCCACCAAAGACCAGCGGACAGAGCGGAACACGATAATCAGCACCACGGCAATGGCCAGCATGGAATGCCAGAAGCCAAATATCAATTGTTTGGAAAGATCATTGTTCAGGTGGTGGATGGTGGACCCCATGCCCGTGATTTCCACGTTCATTTGCGGGAATGCCAGGGTGGCTTTTTCTTTTATTGCCTGAACCAGTGATTGCAGCTGGTTGGAGGGAAGATCGAATGTGCGCACGGAAACGCGGGTATTCGAGGAATCCGTGTTCAGGAAATTTTTTAACGGACTGTTGCTGGAAAGTGAGTAAAGAAAAAAGATCTCTGCGGTCTGTGAGCGACTGGCGGGAAGGCGCGTGTGGTGAATATTTGCCGCTGCGACCAGATCCGGCAGGCCGACCACGCTGCCGACACCTTCTGTTTGACGAATATCCTCTAAAAGCTGATCCAGACGGGCCAGTAACGCCGGATCATTCCAGGTGTCGGAAGGGCCTTTGACTTCGATATCCAAAGGAATCATCCCGCCCAATTCCCGGTCAATGGTTTCGGTGGAAAGGCGCACCTGATGATTTTTAGGAAGATCATCAAACAAGCGGGCGGACCACGACAGGCTTTGTCCCTTGATGGCCAGGGCCGAACAAACCAGAATAATTAGAAAAGCCCAGATGCCGGATCTGCGGAATAGATACAAACCCCAGCGCGCTTTGGCCCAGGCCCAGTCACGTGCTTTGGGTCCCGGCAGGAAGTAAAGCATCGGGAATAAGGTCAGCGTCATAACGACCCAGCCAATGACAATGGCTCCGGCGGCGGTCAATCCATAATCGCGAATCAACGGCACCTTGGTCACCAGCAGACTTAAAAAGCCGATCATGGTGGTGGTGGAAGCAAAGAAGTTCGGCCCCAGCAAAACCTTAAATGTATAAATCACACGCTCCTGATGGGTCAGGTGCGGCTGGTTTTTCTGCTCTTCAGAGTATCTTAATAATGTATGAATGATCAAAGACACCACATCCACGGTGGTCAGAATCGGGATGGTGGTGGAAAGAACTGAAAACGGATACCCGGCCAGAGCCATCACCGCCAGCACAATAATGTTGGCGCAGACAATCACTACAAAAGAAATAATCAAAGGCGACCAGTTGGCAAAGATCAGCCCCAGCACCAGAAAGCAGGCCAGAAAACCCAGCACAACAAAGTTGCGCAGCTCTGTTTGCAGTAACACCCCCACATCGGTCTGCACCGCCGGGGTCCCGCCAATTTCAATATGGGCAAACGGAACTGACGCGGTGGCGGTGACCTCCAGATTCTGGCGCAATGCCAGCAGTTCCTGTGTGTGCAGGGGTTTGATGTTGACAATCACCGAGGCGGTTTTTCCATCCTGGGAAATCAGAGTCGGGGAAATCAGCGGATTCTTAAGGGTTTCAGCGCGCCATTTTTGATAGGGCAGATTTTTCAGTAAAGGTCCCACACTGAGTCCGTCATCGCTGGTGATGGCACCTTGAACGGTGGCAAGGCTCAGGGTGTTTTTCACACCCGGATAATTTGCCAGCAGATCGGTCAGGGAAGCCAGGCTGCGGATTTTTTCTTTGTCAAACCAGGTTTCAGAATCCGCTTTCACTTTGGCAGTGATAATAAAAGGCTGGGAATCGGAAAGCTGGAAAAGTTGTTTGGTGTGATCATCCCGTTCCAGCAGCGGATTATCCTTGGGAAGAAATTGTTTTAAACTGTACTGCGTTTGTAAACGAGGAAGTGCGAACAGACCAAGGATGGTGACCAGAAAAACAAAAAGAAGAGTGGAAATGCAGAGAGTTTTGACGGAAACTTGGGAAAAAAGTTTGGCGATTTTCGTATTCTTCATTGGACTGTCTTCTTTCGATTCTGCTGGTAAAAGTTCCTTTAGATTTTTCAGTTGTAGCCGTAACTTAAGAACATGATGTCTATCGAGATGAGGAAACGAAGTTCTATGATGACAAGAAAACTATCGGTCGCGCTACTCACATTCTTAACTTCTGTACCTGCCTTTTCCGCTGCGGTGGTGGAATCAGAGTTTGAGTTGAAACTACCTAGACAATTTCAACAAAGTTTAATTGAAGAAAAGTGGAAAAGCCTCATGACTGAAAAGTTTGAGGCGAATTGGCAATTTCCTGATCAACGTCTGGTCAGTCAGGAAATTCCTGTGGATATAAAAGGTCTGTCCCTGCAAATGAAAACCCAGTTGCAGAAACCGTCCCTGGGATCGGCGGAAAGCACGCTGGAGCTGACTTCCAGAGATCTTGCGGCGCAGTTGCATATTGCGGAAGTTTCTGTGGACCATGTCATTGAAAAGAATGTGGGTGGCATTATCGGACGCTTCCGGGTGCAGGCCGTCTGTAAGGATATTGTCCTGAATCTGGGAAAAAACCAGGGGCAGTTTAAGGTGGTGGTGACCCCGCAGGTGTCCGGTGCTCAGGCGGCGACCACCGTGAATGCAGTTGATCTGTCCTGGAATCCGGGAGGCTGGGATTACAACAGTGAATTTCTATGCACAGGCGCGGAAGGTTTTGATTCCATTCTGCGTGCAGAGGTGGAAAAGATCATCAATGACTCGGCAAGCTTTATCGAGCCTCAGCACGATTTGCTGAAGAAATATGTTCAGGACTATCTGAAGAATGTGACGCTAGATTTTTCAGCTCCGCGCAAGCTGGTGCTGGCTCGTCCGGATATAGATGTGGTGATGAAAGTGCAGGATTTCACAGATTTTGGGGAGGAGGGCCTGCGTGCCAAAGGGGTGTTTGAAATCACCTTTGCTCGGATTCAGGATTCTTCGCGCACGGTTTTAAAGCTGGATGGGGATTCTGAAGTGAAGTCCGCAGATATGGCCTCTTTGCGTTTGCCGAAGGATTTTATTAAAGTGATTTTATCAGAGGCCTACCGTGCTAATACGTGGCTGCATCAGGTGAACTCCAGCCAGTTGCCGGGTTTTTCCACGGTGATGAATTCGCGCTTTGTGCAGTTCTTTGTGTGGCCGGCATTGATGAGCTTTTCCAAATCGGCAAAGTTTATTTTCGACGTGTACTCCAATAAGGATGTCAGCATCTCAGGTCAGGGGTTGCAGTATCAGGTGAAAAGTCAGATGTATGCCCGCATGCAGGCTCCGAAGTCCGGGGCTTATGTTCCTTTTATGAATTTCTCCCTGCCGTTTTCCTCCAAGATTGATGTCAAGGTCAGCCAGGGGAAAGCGCAGGCTAAATTTGTAAACCCCACGCTGGGAATGTCGGCGTCTTTTGATTCTGGGTATGTGGCCCGATACAGTCCATCCAGAAGATTTTCAACTTCCACCATCCGGGATAAAATTGTGGGTGGCTTGTGGGGGCAGACGATCAGTATGAGCATTCCTAAAGTGCCCGTGGCGGAAGGATTGAGCTTGCAGGTGAAAAAGCTGCTGACCACGAAATCTGCGGATCTGGTTTTGCAAGTGGCCCCTTAAAAGGAACGACTTAAAGAAAGCGAGTAAGAGCTGTTTTTGCCGTACACTCCCAGTGGCGTGTCACTGGAGCCTTGAATAAAACCTGCTGTCCCGGTCAGCACCCAGGCATCCAGAAAACGGCGGCTGAGGCTGTACTCCTGATAAGTGCTGCCGTGGATGCCGTCATAGAGTCCCAGGAAATTCGCGCTCCAGACCTCTTTCCAGCTAAGACGGCCGCCTCCCATATAGGCGCTACGAAAGATTTCTGAAATGGATAAATTCGAGTCGTTCTTTTTTTCGGTGTTTAAAAAAGAATATTGAAGAATGGCGATTAGCATGCCGCTGTCGCCGAAAGTGAAGGTTTTTTCCAGTCCCAGAACATTTTCATTGCTCCATTTTTGCAGATTTGGATTGTCTTCCAGTGTTTCTGTGTAGCTGCCCACAGCCTTAAATAGAAAATTCATCTGATTACTGACAAAAGAAATCCCACCCTGACGAATGCGATAGTTGTAGCTGTTTAAGGTTACATCCGGGTCCACGCGAATGACGGTCTTTGGCGACACCTGCACGATGGAGCCGGTCACTTCCGGGATAATCAGGGGAAAGCCCGCAGTGCCCTCAAAGGCGCTGATGGAAAAATCAATGAAATCCCCGCGACGTTGCAGACGAAGGGCATAGTTGTTTTCTGCGGAATCCCCCAGATTTTTGCGTGAACGGGAATGATAACGAAGATTTTCCGGTAGCAGGAGCACGAGATCATTCCCGGCTGTTTGCGGCAGAAAGATTTCCCGGGGCAGCCAGCGGCTGTTGTCTCCGGGCAGGACAGAGCCCTGATTCTGTGGGATGAAAATCACTTCATAGTCCCAGTTTCCCAGTGTTTGAGAATAAACCACAGACAGAAGCCCCAGCTTACGACTGTGCAAAGGATCGAAGTATTGCTTGGGATTGATGATGTCCAGGGGGTTGTAGCCATCTGTCACACCCCAGGTGAAGATGTTGTATCCGGCCTGCAACGAAAAACTTTCGCGTTGATAGTGCACAAAGGTCTCGCCGGGATCAAAGAAAGTCTGCTCTGTTGAGGACTTGTTATCCGGATTGGCAATAAACAGCGGCTTAAAGGTGAAACGGACCGAGTCCAGATATTTCCAGCGATAGATCGGAACAAGCTCCAGACGGTACAGTGACTCATTGGTGTCTTCGCCATAGACCTGCGGAAAGATAACGGCGTCAAGCCTGCTGTCCAGATGAATACTCCATTCTGTCTTCCGGGCCGCGCCAGCGATCGTCGTTGATAGTAGAATCAATGAAGAAAGAAAAAAAGCAAGAAATGGCATTCTTCATAGCACAGCACAGTTGCCCGCAAATCTCTACATCAGGACTGATGTTAGATTGCAGGGTGCTTCGGGGCTAAACGGTGGCGAACTTGCGAACGTATTCTATGATGGAACTTTTAAATTCCTCTGGCAGCCCCACAAAGCGCAAACCGGCATAACCGTCGTTACCGACATAGACGACTTCGCAAGTGGTGTTGATTGTCACAAAAAGATTGGGGCTGGTCAGTGTGCCTTTGAAGCGTTCGCCGATTTGCAGGTTTTGGGCATCATTAACGCCCAGACCGCCTTCACTGATGGAAATCACACGGCAGCTGAACTCCCCCTTGGGGCTTTCGCAGGCCAGGGTGCCCACCATTGGCACGCGCGGGTGAGAACGGCGACTGATGCCCAAGTCATCCACGATGCGCGGGACAGAATAAATTTCCTTCCAGACTTTGGAATTATCCGTGCAAACATCCACGGCGGAATAGTCTGTGAGTTTTTTTAAAGAGGCAATCATATCCGCGTATTTCATGGCGGGGTGTTCTTTACCCTCCACTCGCAGCTTCCACAGACCGGGAGGCTCATTTGCAGAGGCTGCCGCCACCTGGTGATGGTCTTTCAGTGACTGGCGCCATTTTAGCGGCGTCATCCATTCAGCCTGACCACGTCCCCAGATCTGGGCTTCTTGAGTATTGGTCAGGCGGGATTCGATCTCTTCATGATCAAAGGGGCCGGTGACCTGTCCTTCGCTAAGAATAAACCAGATTTTTGGATTCACGGTGATGCTCCTCGGCTTGCGCTTGTGTTTTATTACAGCGAAAGGTATATGACTTTGTCTAGGAGAATTACTCATGAAATATATCATCGCCGGAACAGATCGCCCGGATTCAAACACTCTGAAAGTTTCCAAAATTATCCAGGCTATCTACAAAGACCTGAACGAGGATGTTGAGATCATCGACCTGCGCGAAATCAAACAGCATCTGCACGATGATGTTCAGTACGGCAAGCCCAGTGAAGCTCTTAAACCTTATCTTGAAAAAGTCCTTGCGTCCGAAGGTTTGATTGTCGTGTGTCCTGAGTACAATGGTTCCATGCCGGGGATCTTGAAATACTTCATTGATCACTTGAAGTTCCCGGAATCCTTTGAATACCGTCCAGTGTGCTTTGTTGGTTTGGGTGCGATGTTCGGAGCTCTTCGCCCGGTGGAGCATTTGCAAGGCGTCTTCGGATACCGCAATGCCTTTATCTTCCCGGAACGTGTTTTCATGATGAACGTCTTTAAGATCATCAATGCCGAAGGGCAACTGACGGATGAACTGATGAAGTCGCTGTTGGTAAAACAGGCCCAGGGATTCCAGAAGTTCGCACAGGCCTTGAAGGCTTATGGACTGGATGCGAATTCGTTTATTGAGAAAAAGAAGTCGATGTAGGCTGGCGATTGCTTACCACCAGGCGATCCTGAACGCGGCCCTCAAAGTAAATCAATCCAAGGATTAAGAGGGCTGCCAGAAACCATTTCGATCGAAAAAGTGCATTCCGTATCATCCCTTAATGATGACAAAGAGCTTAAATTGAAGGCAACTGAAGTTCCTGTAATAGAGCGCCCTTGCGTCATTTTTTCATTGGGGATGCTGACAAGTGGGGTCTTCTTCTCTAGACTAAGAGCTTGTTTTTCAATTTAGACGGGGTCTTTTCTATCGAAAATCCGGGTCATCAAAATAAAAATGCCAATATCTTAATGCTCTCTTTAGGGGCCCTTGGAGTGGTCTTCGGAGACATTGGAACAAGTCCACTTTACGCGATGAGAGAGTGCTTCGGGGAATACGGTCTTGCGCCCACTCCGGAAAACGTCATTGGTATTCTGTCTTTGATTGTTTGGACACTGGTTCTTGCGATCTGTATCAAGTACATGGCTTTTGTGATGAGAGCCGACAATAAAGGTGAGGGGGGAATCCTTTCCCTGATGGCGCTGGCTGTGCGCAGTCAGCATGCCAAGGATGTTTCCCGTCGTCGCTGGATCATGACCATCATTGGTTTGTTCGGGGCCGCCTTGCTTTATGGTGACGGCATGATCACTCCGGCGATCTCGGTTCTTTCTGCGATGGAGGGTCTGACGCTGGTGGCGCCGCAATTCAGTCCTTACATTATTCCGCTGACCGTGTTTGTGATGAACGCCCTGTTCCTGATGCAGAAATATGGCACAGGCCGTATTGGGGTGATCTTCGGACCGATCCTGCTGGTCTGGTTCACCGTGCTGGGGCTTTTGGGTATTCGCGGGATGGCGGAAAACCTGCACATCTTCGAGGCGCTGCTGCCTCATCATGGTATCGAGTTCATGATGAATAATGGAGTGGCCGGATTCCTGGTTCTGGGATCTGTCTTCCTGGTGGTGACTGGTGGGGAGGCTCTGTATGCGGATATGGGGCACTTTGGAAAAAGGCCGATTCGTTTGGCCTGGTTCTTTGTCGCTTTGCCGGCCTTGGTGCTGAACTATTTTGGACAAGGGGCTTTGCTGCTGAATAATCCGGAAGCGGTTTCCAATCCTTTCTATATGCTGGCTCCGAAATGGGCGCTGCTGCCGATGGTGATGCTTTCCACGATGGCGACTGTAATTGCATCCCAGGCTTTGATCACAGGGGTGTTTTCAATCACTCGTCAGGCGATTCAGCTGGGTTTCTGTCCGCGCGTGAATATCATTCACACCTCCAGCCAGGAAATTGGGCAGATCTATGTGCCGATTGTGAACTGGTCTTTATTCATTGGTGTGATCTGGCTGGTGTTAACATTTAAGACCTCCAGCAATCTGGCGGCGGCCTACGGTATTGCTGTTACCGGGGCGACCACGATCACAACAATTCTGGCTTTTGAAGTGGCCCGTCAAAAATGGAAGTGGAGTCTTCTGAAAGCCTCTGCGATCTTTGGCTCTTTCCTGGTGATGGATTTGGCATTCTTCGGTGCGAATTTGCATAAGATTCCGCATGGGGGCTGGGTGCCACTCTTGATCGGGGCAGTGATTTATCTGTTGATGACGACCTGGCAAAAAGGACGTCAGATCCTGTTCCGTCGTTTGAAAGAGCGCTCGATGCCAATCGAGGACTTCTGTCAGAAGCTTCTGCGAGAGCCACCTTTACGCGCGCCGGGAACCGCGATCTATATGGCGGGTGATCCGTGGGGTGTGCCTGCACCTTTGTTACATAATCTGAAACACAACAAAGTCCTGCATCAGCGCGTGGCGATTTTGACCATTCAGACCAAAGAAGTTCCGTTTGTATCCAAGCGTGATCGTATTTCCATCCAGGAAGTCATTCCAAACATCTATCGCATCATTGCGAATTATGGGTTTATGGAAATTCCGAAGATGAAGCACATTCTGGAAGCCTGTCGTCAGCGCGATATTAATTTTAACGTCAACGAAACCACTTTCGTGCTGGGGCGTGAAACGATCATTGCGGAAAAAGGTCCGAATCGTCCGGGCGAAGCAGGTATGGCGCACTGGCGTGAACGCCTGTTTGCGATCATGTCCAAGAATGCGCAAAGACCGACGGCCTTCTTCCGTATTCCGCCGAATCAGGTGATCGAAGTGGGTATTCAGGTTGAAATCTAAACCTGAATACTACGGTTCAGAATTTTACGGTTCCAGAAGCAGGCGGCGAATCTGCTCTTTTTCCCGCATACCATCTTCGTAGCCAATTTCCAGCAGGCGTTCAGAATAAGTTTTTTCAAACAGCAGAAAGCTTGTGATTTCGCTGGCCTCATGAAGCGTTCCCAAGCCACGCAGAAGATAACGAATCATCGGCGGCAGCGAATGGGTTTTATCCGAGGCAATTTCCGAAAGATCGCGGGACGGCGAAATCCACAGATAGTCCACTTTGCGCACAGAAATCAACCCCAGTTCCCGTTCGGTTAGCTTGGAAAGATTGCTGTTAATGCGCTCCAAACGTTCAATATCAACCTCCAAACCATCCATCATGACGGCATTGAGCATGACACTGAGAACACGCGCCACGGACGGAGGTTCCGTGGTGTTGACCTTTTGTGAGGCATAACACACGTCCTGTCGTTTACGAATCCCAATGGCCAGCAGTTTATTTGCGCCCAAATAAATTGCCGGAGCACAAGGGGAGTGATTGCGAATGCAACCATCGCCAAAGAATTGCCCGTCAACCGTCACCGGGGGAAATAAAAGGGGAATGGCCGCCGAAGCCATGATGTGATCGGCAGTCAGTTGAGTGTTCACGGCCATCTTGCGCACCCGTTTCCAGAGCGGAGTTTTTTCCTCACCCTGAACAAAGCTGACCGTGGAGGTTGTGAAATAATCCAGAGCCGAAACGGTGACGGCCCGGAATTTCTTTTTCTCGATGTTCTTTTGAATGTTTTCAAAGTTACAGTTTTCCGCGATCAGTTTGCGTAAAGGGGTTGTTTCCAAAAAGGAACGGTTCGGAGAAGAGTCTTTAAGACCTCCCAGTGACAGAGCCAAAAGCCAGTGCAGGCCCCCCTTGGATAAGGAAATGGGATCGGTAATAAACACCTGTTCAGAGGAAATCTGACTCCACAGTTCGGTCAGGCGACGAGTGCCTTCGTCGAAATGATCGTGGCTGGAGGTTGTTAAAAATGCGGTATTGATCGCGCCAGCGCTGAT
Source organism: Bdellovibrio bacteriovorus (assembly GCF_025558485.1). Lineage (GTDB taxonomy): Bacteria > Bdellovibrionota > Bdellovibrionia > Bdellovibrionales > Bdellovibrionaceae > Bdellovibrio > Bdellovibrio bacteriovorus_G. Next base: position 2,172,489 of record NZ_CP102930.1, on the reverse strand, counting down.
GCCGGTATAAAGTTGAAAAGGATTGGCAATACCTTCCTGTTTGCAGATGTCTGCAATGGCGTTTAAAACACCGACCTGAAAAGCACCACGTGCCCCACCGCCCGAAAGAACCAGTCCCAAAGATGACATGAGAAAATTCCTTTTTCTGTTTTACAGACTAAAACGATTGACGGCCAGATAACAGACTTTTTCTGGACTTGCAGAAAAATACAGACGAGAGATACTAAGCGTGAACGAGGTCACAGTGATATTTTTCAGTCACTGATCCCATTGAAGGGAAACCTGCCTCGTAAAAGGGAGTCCGAGCGACTCCCTTCTTATTTCAGGATTCATTATTTTTTCATTTTATTTTCAACTGTCTTTGTCCTTGGTCCGGCGCTCCGGATTTAGGTGTTAATCTTTCTTTTCTGTATTGATCTCTGTTACATTTTGCGGGAGAGTCTTGATGGTTGACAGTGATGTTAAACAAAGGGAATTGCGAAGGAGAATATTGCAATGTTTAAAACTGTTTTTGCTGCACTTATCATGGTGGCGGCTGTCCAAGTACAAGCGGCTGATGTTTATAAAATTGATACCAAAGCAAGCTCTGTGGCTTGGAAGGGTACAAAGAAAATGGGCGATGCGCACAATGGTGGCATCTCTGTTAAAGAAGGCGATGTGACAATTGATAAAGGTCAGCTGACTTCTGGTAACGTGGTTGTGGATATGACAACGATCACGAATGCTGACGTTAAAGATGCCGGCTACAACAAGAAGCTTGTAGGTCACTTGTCCACAGAGGATTTCTTCAACGCAAGTAAATTCCCTACATCCACTTTCAAAATCACTTCTGTGGCTCCGGCCAAAGCAAAAGGTGAGGTTGTTGTGAAAGGTGAATTCACAATGATCGGCGTGACTCACCCAATCGAGTTCCCGGCAAAAGTGACTGTGGATAAAGGTGTTGCGACAGGCGAAGCGGTAGTGAAAATTGACCGTACAAAATGGGGCTTGAAGTACGGTTCAGGCAACTTCTTCAAAGAACTTGCTGGTGATAAGATCATCAACGACGAATTTGAACTGACTTTGAAACTTGTGGCAAAAAAATAAGCCTGAAAATTCAAGGCGTTTGTCAGGGGCATCCTCTTGGGGGGTGCCTTTTTTATTTGTCTAGCATGTGTTCAGAGTCCGGCTAAAAATGTTACTGCCGGGGAATGTGTTTTGAAGTGAGACGTGTTTCAGGATGAGATTCCTTAGCAGAAACAATCTCTTGCAATCTGTTATCGGGTGGTCAGTTCCTTGCACTTTTAAAGGTCAGCAAGGAGCTGACTATGCAAAAGAAAAATCTATTTTTTGCCTTTCTGTTGATGGGATCACTGGCGCTAAGTGCCTGCGCGAAGAAAGATTCCAACTTTGCAGCTCGCTACGCGAAAAACCGCATGGGTGCAACAGTGGTTGACGGGGTTAAGACCCAGCAGGCCGCAGAACAGGCTGCGGCTCAGGGGGTGGAAGCTGATATTGTTGGTGTCAAACGCTACTGGACGCCGGAAGGTCAGCCCGGCCCGCGTGTGGTGATGGCAACAATTCTGATTAACAATACAGAGTTCCCGGTGACCAGTCATCACTCTGGAACAGAGGTTGTCAATGGCAGCGTGACCGTGAACGGTTACAACATCAGTTACGAAGCCATGTGCGGAGATTCTTCGTGCAATCCTTATTATGCCTCAATGAAAGTGTACAGCAATGGTCGTCTGGTGATTCAGGAAGGTGTGCGTATCTTCTTTGAAAAGAACAATCAGGCGCAGACGGATCTCTATCAGTGGTTGCCAGCAGGGCAAGAACTGCCATTCATGGGTTCGGACGTTCAGGATACGCGCGGCATGGTGGGTTACCTGAACCAGTACGGAGCCAACAGCGGCTCAGGCATCATTCAGTAATATCGTTGTTTGAATTAAATCATGAAACAGGTGAGGAAGAGTTTCCCAGGGATCTCTTCCTTTTTTCTTTTTGGATCTGTTCGTTTAAAAGTTCCGACAGCAAGGTGTGACGGGCCTTGATCTGATAGTCGATTTTGACCAGTGCACTTGCCAGGTTGTTAAACAGCCGTTCAATTTCTGAATCTGTTTCCAGTCGGCCTTCCTCTTCTTTAATTTCCTCAATCAGGCGATCAATTATAAAGAGAGCCCCATTTAAAGAAACCCCCACTTCATGAAGGAAAGCTCTTTCGCGATCCAGTTCGGCAGGTTCAGCCATAAAAACCTCCTTATATAAGTATTGAAATGCGAGAGGCCTTCGGCAACTTGTAGGTTTGCAGGGACAAAGTGTCCCTGAATAAATTTCATCGCGCCATGTCGTAACGACAAGTTGAAAGTTTAATGAAACATGCTGACACCACCATAAAAAGGCCTTTCAGTGCTCAAATCGAATTAAATGCATGTTGATAGACAGTTTTTTTAGATATCCGTCAAGAATTGCTATTGCCGCCCAACCAAAGTCGTGGCACCTTACTTGCTTTATAGGCTACGTGGCTCCAATTTGGGACCATTTAGGCTCTTTTTCGGCACCAGGGATGTTCCGGGGGCCGAATTAGTTTGAAGAAGATTTTTAAGTCGCAAGACGGAAATAAATTAAGAAACATAATTAACCATTATTGAAAGGGAAAACAGTGAAAACACAAATTTTGATGTCACTGATTTTGGCAGCTTCCATGACTTCTGTTGCTCAAGCAGAAGAGCAAAGCTCAAACACAAGCACAGTAAAAGTGTCTGATGTTCAGGCTAAAGATGAACAAGTAAAAGACTTGGATCAAGAGATCACCAACGCGAAAATGCGCGCTGAATCCGGTTCCAAATCAAAATGGTCCATGAGTGCTGACCTGACTTTCAACGGTGGTAACCTTGAAGAGCCATTCGGTGCAGTTCGCCCGAACTATTCTGGTGAAGCGGCTCTTGACGGAAGATCAAACATCTCTGGTGAAATCGGTGTTTCTTACCGTGTAAATCCAAACAACCGCGTTAGCTTGTCCACTGGTGTGTCTGTATTGACTCCATTCCAAAGCCGTGGCGAAGACATGTTGAAAATGGCTAAAGACGGTGGTGCTTCTGATATCTCCACTCCGATCGCCGCGGCTATTACAGCTTACAACGATCGCAAATCCAAAGACGTTCGCCAGCTGAACCTGACTTCCAAGTTGATCGTTGGCGGCACCATTTGATCACGAATTGCCATCACACAGAAGGCAGATTCGATGGCACCGGCTGCACCCAAAGCATGACCCATCATGGACTTGGTGCTGGAAACCCAGACCTTTTTCGCATGATCTCCCAGCAAGCGTTTGATCGCCGCTGTTTCAAGGCCATCACCCACTGGCGTGCTTGTGCCGTGAGCGTTGATGTAATCAATTTCTTCAGCTTTTAAGCCAGAGTCTTTGAGTGCCATGGACATCGCTGCATAGCCACCAGCACCTTCCGGAGCCGGAGCCGTCATGTGGTAAGCGTCTGAAGAAACACCGTAACCCGTCACCTCACACAAGATGTTCGCACCACGTTTAAGTGCGTGCTCCAGGGATTCCAGGCAAAGCACCGCAGCACCTTCAGCCAAGACAAATCCGTCACGGTCTTTATCCCAGGGACGGCTGGCTTTTTCAGGAGCATCATTGCGTGTGGAAAGGGCTCTCATGGAAGCAAAGCCTCCGATAGCCAGACCACAGATTGTGCTTTCCGCACCACCAGCCAGCATCACGTCCGTCACGCCGTCGCGAATATAGCGAACAGCATCTCCGACAGAGTGAACGCCTGAAGCGCAGGCAGAAGTCACAGAGTAGTTCGGACCTTTCAGGCCCATAGCGATCGTCACCTGACCTGCGGCCAGGTTTGTGATCACAGAAGGGATGAAGAACGGACTGATACGGCCCGGACCTCTTTCCTTCATTTTGATGGCGGTTTCTTCGATGTTCGCAAGACCACCGATGCCGACACCAATGATGACTCCCGCTTGATTCTTCACTTCCTCGGTCAGTTCCAGCTTGGCCATTTCTACGGCCATTTTGGAAGCTGCGATCGAGTACTGAATGAACTCGTCCATTTTCTTTTGCTCTTTTTTCTCGATGTATTGGTCTGCATTGAAACCTTTTACTTCGCCGGCAAAAGTCACATCAAAGCCTGTCGTATCGAATTTGGTGATCTTAGCGATACCAGATTGCCCACGTGTCGCGGCTGCCCAGCTCTCCTCCAGGGTGTTACCAAGGGGAGTGACTGCGCCCACTCCGGTGACGACAACTCTTCTTTGTGGTTTGGATGGACGTTCAAATCGGGAGTTCATAATAAATTAAGCTTTTCCTTTTTTCTCAAGGTAAGAAGCTACGTCTTGAACTGTCTTCAGCTTTTCAGCGTCTTCGTCAGGGATTTCAAGATCGAATTCTTCTTCCATTGCCATCACAAGTTCAACGATATCCAAGCTGTCAGCGCCAAGATCGTCGATGAAAGAAGCTTCCGCTTTAACTTTATCTGGATCTACGCCAAGTTGTTCTACGATGATATCTTTAACCTTTGGATGAATAGCCATTTGTGCCTCCTAATAGTGCGTTCAATATTACTTATATTGCAAGTCTAGTCTAGTGCATTAGCTCTATCATGTCGCTTGTAGGCGAGATGATTTTATTCGCGAGTTAGCTCGCAAATATTAGTTCATATGCATGCCACCGTTCACATCCAAAGTGTGACCGGTGATGTATTTGGATTCATCACTGAGCAAGAAGCGCACAGCCTGAGCCACGTCAGTGCCTTCGCCGATTTTTGCCAGCGGAATCTTTTCCATCATTTTTGCTTTCACGTCTTCAGAAAGAACTTCCGTCATTTCTGTGCCGATGAAGCCGGGTGCCACGTTGTTCACGCGCACGTTGCGAGAAGCCAGCTCCAAGGCCACGGACTTCGCAAAAGCGATGGTTCCTGCTTTGGAAGCGGCATAGTTGGCCTGTCCGGCATTACCGGTTTCGCCGATGATGGAGGTGATGTTAACGATGGAACCTTTGCGCGCTTTCATCATAGGTTTGGTGAAAGCCTTTGTTACCAGGAACGTTCCGCGAAGGTTCGTGTTGATAACAGAGTCGAAATCTTCCGACTTCATACGCAGCAAAAGCTGATCTTTTGTGATGCCGGCATTGTTCACAACGCCATCGACATCGGTCCATTTTTCCAAAATATGTTCAACCGCCGAATTTACGGATTCTTCGTTGGCGATATCCATTTTGATGTAGAAGTGACCTTCACCCGGAAGCGTGTGAGCCACTTGTTGTGCAGATTCTTCACGAGACGAGTAAGTGAAAGCCACTTGTGCGCCTTCTTCCGCCAGAAGTTTTACAATAGCAGCGCCGATTCCACGGCTGCCGCCAGTCACAACAATTTTCTTTCCTTGAAGCGATTTTCCGCTCATGTGCAAAATCCTTTTAAGCAGTAACCTGTGTTGTTTTCAGCACACTTTGGCCGAACTCTGAGCAAATCTCAAGAAAATTTAATGACTCGTAGCTTTCAGGGAATCTTCAATAATTTTCACATCTTCCATTGAAGTTGTGGTCATGACTTTGAAGAAATCTGCATCGATCTTCTTAAGCAGTCCCTGCAAGACTTTGCCGGCGCCACACTCGATAACTTGAGCGCGTCCCATGCCCTTAAGGACTTCCATGCTTTGAGTCCAGCGCACCGGAGCAGAAACCTGACGAATCAGATTTTCACGAAGCACAGGGCCTTCCACCTCCGCTTTGGCGTGGAAGTTTTGAATGATCGGGAAGGAGGCTGTTTTAAATTCCATCGCGGTCAGAACTTCACGCATCTTGTCTTCGGCAGGCTTCATCATTTCACAGTGGAAAGGAGCCGACACAGACAGGGGAATCAACTTTGCTCTTTTTGGAGCTTCCGCAAAAATCACTTCCGGTTTGAAATTGTCTTTCAACCAGTTGATCGCGTTTTGTGAACCGGAAATAACAATTTGCCCAGGGGAGTTGAAGTTCGCCGCAGACAACGGACCTGCGCCCGAATTTTTCACAACATAGTTGCAAAGAGTTTCAACCTGTTCAGGCTCAAGACCCAGAACCGCGACCATGCCGCCTTTGCCGACGGGAACTGCGGATTGCATTGCCTGACCACGGGTCTTTACTGCACGCATGGATTCGTCAAAACGAGTCACGCCCGCAGCCACCAAAGCCGCGTATTCACCGATAGAGTGTCCTGCGGCCGCCACAGCTTTGATGCCGAATTCTTTGGTCAGAACTCTTTGGGTGGCCGTGGAAACCAAAAGCAAAGCTGGTTGAGTATTTTCAGTCAGTGCCAGATCCACTTCGGAGCCCTCAAAGCACAGCTTTTTCATATCCAGCTTCAACGCTTCAGAGCCTTCTTCGAAGGTTTCCTGAGCGATCTTGAAGTTTTCAAACAAAAAACGGCCCATGCCAGGTTGCTGGCTGCCTTGTCCTGGGAATACAAATGTAAACATGTCTTAGTACCTCAAAAGAATACTGCCGGAAGTAAGACCTGCACCGAAAGCGGTCAGCAGAATCGTCTGGCCTCTTTTGACTTTGTCGTTTTTAACGGCCCAGTCAAATGCAAGCGGGATGGATGCGGCAGATGTGTTTCCAGTTTCCTGAAGATAAACAATCACGCGTTCCATTGGGAATTTGAATTGATCAGCCACAGCTTCAATAATGCGCTTGTTGGCTTGGTGAGGGATGATCCAGTCCACCTGGTCCGGAGTCACCTTGTTGTGCTCCAGAGCTTCCTGGCAGCACTGGGCCATTGTACGAACCGCGCTTTTAAAGATTTCGCGGCCCTTCATGGTCATAAAGTTAAGACCCTTGTCGATGGCTTCATGAGATTGCGGGATTTTGCTTCCGCCCGCAGGAAGGATCAAAAGATCCGCCAGGTTGCCGTCCGCATGCAGGTGCGTGCTTTCGATCACGTTCTTATCACCTTCCGCGGCACGAGAAACCACCCACGCTCCTGCGCCGTCTCCGAAAAGAATGCAGGTTTCGCGGTCTTTGTAGTTCATGTAACGGGAAAGGACTTCCGCACCGATAACCAGAATGTTTTTGTACATGCCTGTGCGGATGAATTGATCGGCAATGCTGACGCCGTAAAGGAACCCGGAACAAGCTGCGTTTAAATCCACAGCCATGATGTTTTTAGCACCGAGTTTGGCCTGAACAAAGCACGCGGTCGAAGGCATCTGATGGTCACCAGTGACGGTGCCCACCAAAATCATATCAATGTCTTCGACTTTAAGATTTGCATCTTCAAGAGCGCGCTTGGCGGCAATGACACAAAGATCAGAAGTGGCCTGATCTTCAGAGGCGATATGGCGGCGTTCGATCCCGGTTCTTTCAACGATCCACTGATCGTTGGTTTCTACCATCTTTTCCAGATCCTTATTTGAAAGAATCTTTTCTGGTAGATAGGAGCCTATCCCTGAAACTCGAGATCGATACATTCCTGCCATGGAGTCAACCTATTCTGTTATCGCGCGAATTACTTCGCTGCGCTGATTTGTTTGCCTTTGTAGTACAAAGCGCCATCAGCACCTTTGGATGCGCGGTGAGGACGAACCAGCTCACCAGTCTTTTTTTCTACAGCTACTGCTGGAGAAGTAAGACCATCATGAGAGCGGCGCATGTCACGCTTAGAGCGGGATGTTTTTTTCTTAGGAGTTGGCATTTCAAACCTCGTTATTGAATCAGTTCTGATTGAAGCACGTTAATTTAACCAAAGAATGATAAAAATCAACAATTTAATTAAGTTTTAAGTTCTTAAGGGCGGCAAAGGGGCTCTGCGGCTTTTCAACGGGCATTTCCTCGTTGTAGCTAAAGAGCTGACCTTCCTCAGGAATTCTGCAATCTGAGGGCTTTCCATCGACCGTTTCCGGACATGCTGGATTAAAAGGCGCAGCAAGAGCAACCACTTCATGCAGGAACTCGCCCATATCAAATACCATATTTTCGTACTCAGACACCTCAGGGCCGCCTTCAGGCAGGTCGCTGACGTGATTGACCTTGGAATACTTGCCATTGCGAGGCTGACCTTGTTTAGGGATCAGGATCTCGTGGAATTTTTCATTCACTGGATAATCAATATCAATACCGCAGCGAGAGCAGACTTCCGGGGATTTTGTCACAATACGACCTGTCAGCTCGTAATCCTTGGAGTTCAGCGGTTTAATAAAAAACTCAGCTTCATAAGGATTCTTGCCCACGATATCCGCCAGAACCGCATTGGCTTCGCCTGTTTTGGTTGTCCAGACGTAGGATCGGCCCTCTTCAGGCACCTCAGTTAATTTGATTTTCATAGAAACTCCTCGGTTCTGCCACGGGAAAGCAAGGGCAGGGAACAGGAGGTTTTAGTTAATTTGGGGCGCTTGGTCAAGGACTGTTTTGGTCCAGAGGGCCTTGTTGCAACAGGAAGAGGGAGTAATCTCAGGCTGGAAGCCGAAAGGGGGTCTTATGGCAACCTTAAGAGTCAACAGTCATGAGTATTACTATGAAGATCATGGCTCTAAAGACGCCCCCTGCATCGTGCTGAGTCCTCTGTTATATACAGACACCACGGTTTTTGAACCCCTGACCCGCATTCTGGAGGATGACTACCGAGTCATTTGCTATGATCACCGGGGCTTGGGTCGCAGCGCTGGTCCTTCCATGAACAATCTGGAAAACAACGCCAAAGATGTCGCGGCCTTTATAGAACAGCTCAATATTGGACCCTGTCACTTTGTAGGGAACTGTCTGGGAGCTTTTGTAGGTCTGCAACTTGCCATCCATCGTTCTGATCTTTTGAAAAGCTGCACCTTGATGGGAGCCACTGCCGATGCCGACAGTGAGGAAACCATCCAGCAGATGGACGGCTTTGTCGCGAAAGCGAAGAAAGAAGGCATGAAAGCCAATGTTAAGGATTTTTCTGAAATGTGGTTTGGCTCAACATTCAAAGCCACCAAAGATCCGGTGCAAGTCAGTCGTCGGGAAAAATGGATCAGTCACGTCAGTCACATGAAGCCCGAAGAAATTGATGCCGCCACACAGATCTTCCATAGAAAAGATCTGTCCACGGATTTGTCGAAGGTTCGTTGTGCCACCCTGATTCTGGCTGGGGATGAAGATGCCCCTTCCAATTTGGAAGCCTATCGTCGTCTGGCCGATGGAATCACCGGGGCTGAATACAAAACCATTCACCATGCGGGATATGCGCTGGTGATTGAACAGCCTGAAGAGGTTGCGGAAGTCATTCGCAGCTTCGTCGGTAAAGTGGAACGTCAGTGGACTCGTCAGAGCAGGCAAGCTCCGCGCGATTTGGGCGCAGCAAGAGCCATGTAAGTTGAAGTCAATGTCAGCCTCTCTTCACGGAGGGGCTGGCATCTAAATGTACTTGGTGATTTCCTTGATTTCGTCCAGATCCAGATCTTTATGGTTTCCATCCAGACAGTGTTCGATATGGTCGTGAATATAGACACTTTTGGCGGCGGAAATCGCCTTGACCACGGCATGAAGCTGGCGGGCCACATCGACACATTCACGTTCATCCGCAATCATTTTAATGACAGTTTCAAGGTGGCCTCGGGCTCTTTTTAAGCGCTTCGAGACATCTTCATGACTTGCATGTTGCTTTTTGTGTGACATATTCCTAGTATCCCCTCCCGGGGGATAGGATGTCAATGAAGCTGCAAAAAACATTTGGAATTGAGACACAGTTGCTACTTGGAAGGTTTTTGACCCGGTCGGGTGATCAGGCATGGGACTTTGTGGTGCCCTTTGCCTTGCTGCATGTCTTTCCGGGGAAGCTACAGATTGCGGCATTCTATTATCTGATTATTAAACTGGGAACATTTTTTCTAACGCCATCGGCGGGGCAATGGATTGACTCCACTCAACGTCGCCGCGTGGTTCGATTTGGTATTTGTGTGCAGTTCTTTGCCGTATTTGGGGGGATGATTTGCTTTTATACCCTGGATCGTTTCGTGCACGCTGGGAATGGCAGCCCTTCTGTCGGTGCCGTAATATCTTTATTTTCCTTGTTGGCTGTTTTTGGGGTGATGGCTTCACTGGGGTCTTTGATTACGGATATTTCGGTGGGAAATGATCTGGTTCCGACTTTGGTTTCTTCGCACAGGCTGACACAGTTCAATAGCTGGCTGCGCCGGATTGATCTGGGAACTGAGGTTGGAGCCCCGATTGCAGCGGGCGCTCTTTTTGCTTTTTCATCTTCGCATATTCATTTGGCGGGATTGCTGCTGATTGCTGTCTGGAATCTCATTTCGTTTGTTCCCGAATATGTGTTGCTGCAAAACGTGATAAAGAAATCCGGTTTGCAAATCAAAAAAAACGGCACGGCAAAAAAATGGAAAGAGTTGCTTGGCCTGAATGTACAAGAGTCCGTATCCAACCCCCTTTTTTGGCTTATTTTCAGTTATGCCTTGCTGTGGCTTTCTGTTTTAAGTCCTCACGGCGTTTTGCTGGCAGGATATCTTAAGGATCGTGTGTCTTTGCCGGAAGCCGAAATAGGTGTTTTCCGTGGTTTGGGAGCGGTCTTTGGACTTATTTCGACGGTGACATTCCCTTATCTGGTGGCGCGCCGGGGACTGATTGCAAGCTCGAAGCTGCACCTGGGGTTTCAAGGAATGACTTTAACCGTGGGAATTTGCGCATTTGCCTGGGGCTCATCGCTATTGTCGGTATATGTTTTTTTGGGGTGTATCCTGCTTTCGCGCGTGGGGCTTTATGGATTTTCCAACGGAGAGTTTGAACTGCGCCAGCGACTGATTCCCGAAGGTCAGCGAGGGGAGTTGAATTCTTTAAGTTCATTGACGACCACTTTTGCGACGTTGATTTTATTTGGAATGGGCAGCCTGCTACCCAATACAGCAGATTTTAAATATTTGGTTTATATTTCTTTGGGAGCTGTTTTGCTGGCCAATATTGTCTTTTTGAGATGGGTCAGACAATATAACCACGCTCTGTCGGTAAGCGCATTGCCAGAGAAATCCTGATTCGCGCGAAACATGCCAAGGATTGAAACAATCACGAAATATAAGAGAACTGTAATCTTAAGGATATAAAAAGAGTCTCGTGATAATCCGAAAAGACAGTCATGAAGATCTTGTTCGTTTTCTTACTTCAGGCTCTCTTTTTTACTGTCTCATGTGGAAACATCTCGGCCTCGCTGGAAGGTGCTTTAGATAATCCCGGGTCTTTACCCTCGGAAGGGGTTCCTCGCGATCTGTTTGCCGCGCGGGGGTTTCTTACTGCGAAGATGGGGGAAGCAACAGACAGCCGCTATCAGAGTGTTCAAATCGCTGCGGACGGATCTATTTTTGCCGCTGGTGAATGTGTGGATGCCAGCAATGCATACAGTTTCTGCGTGTCCAAATTCAGACCCAATGGAATCCCGGATAGTACATTCGGAAAGAACGGACAGGCCAGTGTCGGCTATTACAGTGCGTTCTTTTCTCAAATAGCCTTGCAGGACGATGGCAGGGTGCTATTGGCAGGATCGGCCTTTACCCGTTCTTACACCCGGGATGGTCTGGTCGTTCGCCTGAATACCGACGGCAGTGTGGATGAATCTTTTGCCGATAAAGGATTTTATATTTTCGACAATGGCGGTACCGAAGAATTTTTCGATATGAAGATTCTTGGCGATAAAACCATCTGCGCCGCAGGTCTGGCGGATTTAGGAGCGGTGGTGGCTTGTGTAAACCCGGATGGCAGTCCTCAAACAAACTTTGCCAATGCGGGGAAGCTGGAGCTGGGTGACGGAAATGAGATTACTTCTTTCGCCGTGGATGATTCGGACAATCTTTATCTGTTCCGATATAAAATTCAGGCGGATACTTCATTGAAAATTCATAAGGTGAATTCTGCGGGGGCTCCTGACACTGGTTTTGATGGCGATGGAGTTCTGGAGATTTCCGAGGCTGGTGTGGACCTTTTTGCCGGCATTCTGCAGCTGCAGAATGATGGAAAAATCATTCTTGCTGGATATGAAGATAGCGAGATCATTCTTATACGACTGAATGCTGATGGCAGCGTCGATCCATCTTTTTCCGGTGATGGAAAAACCAAATTGAATCTGGGGGCGCCAGCCCGCCCTGAGGACATGGTGCTGGATAGCGATGGCAGAATCTATATCGCCACGAATATTCCCGATGGAGATTCTTTCGGCGAGATGTCAGTGGTACGGATGCTGACGGATGGCAACCTGGATCTGTCGTTCAATGGAACGGGTGTAAAGTCCTACGATATTGCAGGACCTGCGGGGACACAGGCTTTTGGAATTGTCCTGAGAGACGGTGGAAAAATTCTGATCGCTGGCGGCGTCTATGCTGATTTGAATAAGTCTTTTCTGTGGCAGCTTAACAGCGATGGATCGGTGGATAGCGGTGTCTTTAGCTCCGGAAGCTATATTGAAATTCTGGGTAACAACAGTGATGAGGCCTTGGCGGTGCAAAAAACCTCTGACGGGTCTTTAGTGGTGCTGGGTGATCTGATTGATGCCGAAGGAAACGTGAAGACCTACGTAAGCAAGATATCTGCAACCGGCAGTTACGACAGCTCGTTTGGAACTGAGGGAACCGCGATCATTCCGGTACATAAGTTTCCCGCAGCATTTAAAGTCCTTTCAGATGACCGGATCGCCATTCTGCTTGAAGATGAGATTTATATGCTGACTCCTAAAGGGGCGCTGGACACTTCGTTTGCCGGAGATGGTTCGCTGACCGTGGATTTGGGATTAGGGGACCATATTCTGCGTGCCCTGACTGAATTGCCGGATAAGAAAATTTTAGCTGTCGGCTCAGGATATGATGTGGATGACCGAGTGATTGCCGTGCGAATCCTTCCTGATGGGACCTTTGATGCCACTTTTGATTCTGACGGAAAATGGATGTATGACTTTGGGGTGGGTAATGATGTCGCTTATGCGGTTGAAATAACCTCTTCAGGAGACTACTTAATTGCCGGCGAACTCAGTCAGGGAGGGGCGAGAGATCTCTTTGTCGCCTGCTTAAAAGCGGATGGCAGCTTCAATACAAGCTTTGCCTCTGCAGGATTTTTCACTTCAGATCCCACAGGCTCTGAGGAGCTTTTTAGGGGTTTAAGGGTTGATTCTCAAGGCAGGCCTTTGGTGCTGGGAAGAAGACTGAGTTATCCTAATGACACGATCATCCTGCGCCTGACACCAGCAGGGACTTTGGATTCCAGCTTTGATGGAGATGGTCTTAAGACTTTATTGGCAACAGCTGGAGCTGTGCAGGCAGAGAATCTGCTTCTTCAGGATGATGGCAAGATTCTTATTGGTGGCAAGGCCTTGAATGTGGCCACTGATGAAATGGAACCTGCGCTGGTAAGGCTGAACACTGACGGCAGTATCGACACCACTTATGGTGTTTCAGGAACAGCCGTTTTACCCATTGTTAAAAATGAACTCTATACCGATTCGGCAATCTATTCATTGACTCAGGGAAGTAATGGCGAGGTGTATGTTGCCGGACACCTTGATTGGCATATGGGGGCGGATTCGTTCATTGCCCGTATTGGAAAGGACGGTTTCTTCGGGCCTTTGTAAAATGGCCCGAAGGTGACAGCAGGATCTTTGTGGTTACTTTATGTAAAGGTCTGCGGCTTTCGGAGTTGTCTTGATCAGCTTTAATTTTTTTAGCTGCCCGACCAACGTGTTCCAGCGCTCATCACTCATGCTTCCCAAACTCACGCCTGCGGGCTCGATCAAGGGCTTTTGAATTTCAGCGGCTTTGTTGAAAGTGTCCAGATCAAAGGACTTATTCAGGTTTGCCATGTGTTCGTTGGTGGCTTTGGGATCTTTTTGATAAGCCTGCCAGCCTGCGCGTGTGGCTTCGACCACTTTTTTCACCAGTTCGGGCTTGTTTTTTAGAACCTGCTCGGTCGTGGCAAGAACAACCAAATAAGGATTAAAGCCTTCATCTGCAATCAGGAAGGATTTTACTTTGGCCCCGGCTTTTTCTGCCGTTAAAGGTTCGGTGGTGACGAAGCCCTGTTGGGAAAATGTTTTGTCGTTCACGAAGTTGGCGACGCCTCCCATGTAGGGAACCACGCGAACTTTGGGTTTGCCGAATTTTTGCACCAGATATTGGTAATAGGGAAGACCGGATTGCATGGATAAAAAGCCTTCGCTGATAAAGACATCCTTCAGAGTTTTAAAGTTTCTTTCAGCGTGAGTCATCACGATGTACGGCGAAACCTGATAGACCGCAAACAGGGCTTTGACTTTATTGAGCTTATTACGATCCTGCGAAATAATCAGTTCATCGGCGCTGACAATAGCAAAATCCACTTTCCCGTTGGCCAGCATCTGCACCGTTGGGGTGCCAGAGCCCCCTTCCAGAATTTTCACATCCAGACCCTGGCCTTTGTAAAGGCCTTGCAAAGAGGCCGCATAGAAGCCCCCGAACTCAGGTTCAGCTTTCCAGTTCAGAGCGATTTCCACGGGCGTATCGGCAGCTTGAAGTGAAAGCGGTAGCACAAGGGCCATAAGAGCAAATAGAAACTTCATCAGCATCTCCTATTCCTGAGAAAGAGTCGCCAAGGGGCGTTTTCTTAAAATCATACGATTGATTAAAGCCATGGCGCCGATAAATAGCAACCCCATAAGCGAAAGCAATAAGAGCGCCCCAAAAACAATATCCACACGCTGCTGAGTGCGGGCGGAATCAATCAGGGCTCCCAAGCCGCCGCCTGCGACGAACTCCCCAGCGATGGCTCCGATAATGGACAAACCGGCGGAGATCTTAAGGCCTGAGTAAATATAACTGTAAGCATGCGGCAGCTTGAGCTTCCACAGCACTTTTAGTGAAGGTGCCTGATAAATCCGGAACAAATCCCGTTGAGCTTCACTGGCGCTTTCCAAACCCATCAGCGTGTTGGCAATGATCGGGAAGATGGAAACAATAAAGCTGGAGGCAATCACTGTCGGTGCGCCAAAGCCGAAATAAATCACCAGCAACGGCGCAATGGCGATGATCGGCACTGTTTGAAAGAAAATCGCAAAAGGTAAAATCGCTCGTTTAAGAATTTCGGAAAGCGAAAACAAAAATGCCACCAAAGTTCCGATTCCAATACTTAAAAACAATCCGGCAAGCACGTTGAAAAGAGTCTCTTTGAAAGCCAGCAGAAAATCCGCACGCATTTCGCTGAGGCTTTGTAAAACCATGGAAGGGGAGGGCAGAAGAGTCTCACTCACCCACCCGCCACGCACGATCAATTCAAGACCTAAGGTAAGGATGATAAAACTGATAAAGGCCGGAAGAAAACGTTTCATGCGCGCAGCCTTTCGGAAAGGCCGGCGACGATTTTATTGAAAGCCTCTGTGGTGCGCAGGCTTTCTTCCCGCACTTGTGGCAAAGTCAGTTTTTGATCCAACACGATCTGGGCTCCGGCCCCTTTTAGCATGATGATTCTTTCAGATAAAAAGGCGGATTCAAACAAAGAATGAGTCACAAAGATCACCGTCATGCGCTCTTTTTGCCAAAGGGTGTGCAATTCGCGCTGCATTTCAAAGCGGGTGCTTTCATCCAAAGCGGCAAAAGGTTCATCCATTAAAAGCAGCTGTGGGGAATTGACCAAGGCCCGGGCCAAAGACACCCGCATCTTCATGCCACCGGAAAGCTGATGGGGAAAAAGATTTTGTGAGTCTTGCAAATGAACTTTTGTAAGGGCTGCGGAAATACGTTTGTGTTGCTCTTGCGGCGAAAGAACCTGCAAAGATTTGCTTAATTCAAAAGGCAGGCGGACATTTTCATAAACGGTGCGCCAGGCCAGTAAGTTGGGGTCTTGAAATACAAAACTGAAATTTGTGGCGTCCCCGGAATCTTTTTGAATAGTGCCGGAACTGGGAGTTTCCAATTCTGCCACAAGTCTTAGTAAAGTGGATTTCCCACAACCTGAGGGGCCCACGACAGACACGAAAGATCCGGGGGCAATATCGAGATTCAGGTTCTCGATGACTTTCTTTTGGGAAAAGTCTTTATGCAGTTTTTCAATCCGAATTCCCACGCCGTCTGACATGCCTACACCCAGTCGTAATTAAAGCTGATACTGATGCGTTCCTTGTCGGCCGCATTCTGCGGAACTTCGTGACGGGTCCAGGATTCAAACAGCACCACGTGGCCTTCTTGTGGCGCCAGCGAATAGTAACGTTGATTGTGAACTTTGGCGTCGTGCTTTCTTGGGGGGGAAGCCATAAAGGATTCCATGCGCGGATCTTCAAATTTCAAGGCCGAGCAGTTCTTCGGCGTCTGCACATAATAAGTCCCGCTGATGACAGAAAGCGGGTGAATGTGCATCGTGTGAATCACATCTGTGGGCATGATATTCACCCAGCAGGAAGTCATTTGCAGTTCCCGGGCATTGATGTCCATTTCCAGATGTTTGGCAAATTTGCGAACATGCTTATCAAGCATCTTTTGTAGATCCTCAAAGGTGGAGGAAAACTGATGCAGTTGGCTCATAGATCCGTAAGAAGTGTAACCGCCCTTGTAGTTTTTCCGCGACCAAAGCTGACCTTCTTCATCGATTTCTGAAATCTTCAAAGATTCGGCTTTAAGTTCTTTGTTCAATTTAGTGACGCCCTTGGCGGTCTTTCCAGCCAGGGGTGCATAGTAAACGAAGGTGGGGAAAAGGGCTTTTATCATTCTGAGACACCTATAAATATACTTTTCACCATAGGGCTAATTCTGTTTCATTACAAGAATTGATAACTACTTCTTAGACAGTTGTAAGCGACTTTGTCGGGTCTTTGCGGCCTAAAGCAATTAAAGAAGGCGCCGGGTGGCATCAGCCTTGCTTTGAATAACTGTATCGAGCCAAGGAGCAAGTATGAAGAAGCAAGCACTTATCGCAGTTATGACCCTGATCCCAGCAATCAGTTTTGCCAAGATCTCGGACTTTAACGCTTTGATCAGTGAAAACACCAAAGCGCAAAGCGAGCTTCACCATACTGTTCAAAGCAACCTTGAAGCGACACGCGATAAAGTGGCCGCCCAGGAGAAAATACGTGAGCGCATCGTTGTGGTGGAAAACTCTGGTACTTCCTATAATGCTCCAACCAGAAAAGATCTGTTGGCGTTCAAAAAGGAAAAATCCAATCACCGCGCGTCCGAAGAAAAGCAATTTGAACGCCTGGCGACTGAAATTCGTGGTATCGACGAATAATCAAAGAATCAGTTTGCGTAGCTCTTGCTGAGAATAAACGTAATCCGCATAAACCATGGTGTTGGCGATATTTCGATGTCCCAACGCCACCTGGACCAGTCTTAAATCCTTCGTCTTCTGATAAAGCTCAATCGCAAAAGTATGCCTTAAGGAATGGAATTTCTTTGGGACGGGGCGATACAATTCCCAGATTTGAAACAGTCGATTGTATGAGATCGGAAAAACCGAGGTTCCGCCTTGCTGTTCGGCGAAGCGATGAAGTCTTTCAAAGAAGGCCGAATGAACCGGAATTTCCCGGTCATTGGAATTCTTTAAACCCCGGATAAAGATGCTTTCATCATAGGGGTTCAGATCCGACCTTTGAATATTGAGAACTTCCTGAGCCCGGGCCCCGGTTCGCAAAGCCGTCCAAATCATCAAACAATTGCGTGGATCTTTATCCTGAAAATCTGTGAGAATTTTTCGCAAACGTTCTGATTCGGGTGCGAGAAGATATTTGTTCTTGTTGAGTTGATACCGAGGTGCCGAAGCCATGATTCATCATTCAAAATGAAGAGGGTCTTTGACAAGGGGTATTCATGACGCCTTGCATTCAAAGTGATGATAGGTAGAAATATTTTGTTTAGTCTAGTCTTGGTTTTTAATGACGCCATGCATCTCTTTGATCCAATCCAATATCTCATAATAAAAACATCAGTAAAATCAAATATATAGCACTATAGAATACAGCTATAAGCTTTAGTCTGTTTTGAAAAAGGGTATGTTGGGCTATGCCTTTGTGGATTCTTTTGTGGTTTCAACAACTTAGCTTGACCTTCCAAAATCACTTCTGGAATTATATCTGTATTATACAACGTCTTTTGTTGTGAAAAACAATATAAATATTGTGAATTACAACAGTCCAGAGAGGTTTAAATGGAAAAGGATCTCCAGGGTCTGGTCGAGGACTCCCTGCAAAAAGGCACTTTAAACGAGAGCTTTATAGAGGATGAAATAGGCCCCCGTTCAAAGACCTCTTTGCGCATGCATTACGAGGCTCAGGTTCAAGTCATCCAGAATCAGATCGGGGAT
This sequence comes from Bdellovibrio bacteriovorus, assembly GCF_025558485.1. Classification (GTDB taxonomy): domain Bacteria; phylum Bdellovibrionota; class Bdellovibrionia; order Bdellovibrionales; family Bdellovibrionaceae; genus Bdellovibrio; species Bdellovibrio bacteriovorus_G. Next base: position 2,154,230 of record NZ_CP102930.1, on the reverse strand, counting down.
TTGGAGAAAATCCGCGCTGATTTGGGGCTTTCTCAGCGTAAGATGGCGCAGCTTCTTTTGGTGGATCCTTCCAGTTGGACTCGTTGGGTGAAGCAGGGGGATGAGGCTCCCCCACATATTTGGCGGGCTTTGCAGTGGTATTTGACTCTGCGTGAAAAGATTCCGGGCCTGACGCCAAACTATTTCCTGGGTTCAAGTCCTCAGGTGCTGCATCAACAGGCCTTGCAGGAATTGAATTTGGAACGTCAGACGCGCAAGGAAGAGATCGAAAAGCTGTCTTTGGATCTGCAGGGAGTGTTTTTAGAGCGCGATCGCCTGCAAACGGAGCTTCAAGTCTTGAAAAAAGACCTGAAATTCCACAGAAATACCAGTATAGTTGTCCTTCTTGTTTCACTCGCCTGGGCGGGCGTCTTTTTCTTCTGGAAAGGTCTATGATTAAACACGACTCCATTCGATTGCTTGCGACAAACTTACTTAAATCTGCGATTGGTCGCGCTTATCCAAATGCTGATGTTTCCGCTCTTGAGGACGACATCTATAAGTCTTTGGTGAATCCTCCAAAATCCGAATTAGGAGACCTGGCGTTTGGCTGCTTTATTCTGGCGAAGAATCTAAAAGCGGCTCCCCCGCAAGTGGCTGCGGCGGTGGCGGCTGAGTTGACAGGAGCTTCCGGAATCCAGGAATCCAAAGGGGCATTAACAGCCGTTGCGGCGGGTCCTTATGTTAATTTGCGCTTCAACGAGCAAACTCACGGAGAGCAGGTTTTAGCCACGATTCTGGACGGAACTTTCTTTAAAAAACAGTTGGTTGAAAAAGCTCCTAAAACCATGATCGAGTATTCCCAGCCAAACACCCACAAAGAGCTTCACGTGGGTCATATGCGAAATCTGTGTCTGGGCGATGCGGTTGTCAGAATGCTTCGTTACAGTGGCCGTGAAATCGTGTCTTCGACTTTCCCGGGGGACATGGGAACGCATGTGGCGAAATGTCTTTGGTACATGAAAAAGCACAATCAAGAGCCGGTTCCCGAAACCGGAAAAGGTGAATGGTTGGGCAGCATGTATTCCAAGGCCAATCTGCTTTTGGAAGATCAAAACGGAACTCCGCAAGAAGAAATCAATCGTCAGGAATTAACCGCGATCTTGCATCAGCTGGAAGGCAAATCCGGTCCTTATTATGATCTGTGGCTGGAAACCCGCGAATGGTCTATCGCCCTGATGAAAAAGGTCTATGACTGGGCCGATGTCAAATTCGACGAATGGTATTTTGAATCTGAAATGGACACGCCTTCCGTGCAATGGGTGAAAGAGCTTTATGCCGAAGGTAAACTGGAAATGTCCCAAGGGGCTATCGGTAAGGATCTGGAAGCGGAAAAGCTGGGCTTCTGTATGCTGTTGAAGTCCGACGGCACAGGACTTTACGCGACTAAAGATTTGCTTCTGGCAAAGCATAAGTTCGAAGACGTCCATATTGAAAAAAGCGTTTACATCGTGGATATGCGTCAGGCTTTGCATTTCAAACAGGTCTTCCGCGTTTTGGAAATGCTGGGCTTTGAACAGGCGAAAAATTGCTTCCATCTTCAGTATAACTATGTGGAATTGCCAGACGGAGCAATGAGTTCCCGTAAGGGCAACATTGTGCCTTTAACGGCGCTGGTTCACAACATGGAAAACCATGTGAAGACCACGTACTTGAGCCGCTATAAAGGCGAATGGACAGAGGAAGATATTGAGAAGGTTGCAGGTCAGGTGGCCAAAGGTGCGATTTTCTATGGTATGCTTCGCATGGATACTAATAAGAAGATTGTCTTTGATATGAATGAATGGCTGAAGCTGGATGGTGAGTCCGGGCCGTTTGTACAATATTCTTACGCACGTATTTCCAGTTTAAGTCGTAAGTTCACGAGAACCTCGAATCAAGTGGATTGGAGTCGTTTGACTCACGCTTCAGAACGTCAGTTGATGCAGTCTTTGGCGGGCTTCAACAGTGCCGTGGCGCAGGCTGCGGAAAACTTCAAGCCGGCGGCGATTTGTACTTATTTATATGAACTGGCAAAAAGCTTTAACGTCTTTTATCACGAGTGTCCGATTGGAACAGAAAAAGACGAAGCTATTCGTGAAGCACGTCTGGCTTTGAGTGAAGCTGTGGGGCTGGTGCTGAAGAACGGTTTGAACGTTCTGGGCATGCCGGCTCCTGAAAAAATGTAGTTTTATTGAGAATATAGGCCTCTAAATGAAAATTTGGAGGCCACACCTTATACCCCGCATTAACGCTAGTCTTTTTACTCGATTGGACCCATGATCGTTCGGCAATTCAAAAAATGAAGGAGCCTACATTGGGAACTTTTGAGATTATCTCTAAGCATGGTGATCATGAGCAGGTTGTTTTCTGTAACGACCCTCATGTTGGTTTGAAAGCGATTATCGCTATTCACAACACGGCTTTGGGGCCAGCGCTGGGTGGCACCCGTATGTGGAACTATAAGAATGAAGACGAGGCTCTTGTTGACGTTCTTCGTTTGTCCAAAGGTATGACTTATAAAGCAGCAGCTTCCGGCCTGAATCTGGGCGGTGGTAAGGCTGTTATCATCGGTGATCCTAAGACGCAAAAGTCTGAAGGTTTGTTCCGTGCTTTCGGTCAGTTCGTAAACTCCCTGAATGGTAAATACATCACTGCTGAAGACGTTGGTACGTCTGTTCAGGATATGGAGCACATCTACATGGAGACTCCTTGGGTGACTGGTATTCCGAAAGACTTCGGTGGTTCTGGCGATCCATCTCCATACACTGCACACGGTGTTTTGATGGGTATTAAAGCTTCTGCCAAAGAAAAATTCGGCACAGACGCTTTGAAAGGTCTTCGTATCGCGGTTCAAGGTCTGGGGAACGTGGGTTCCAACCTTGTAAAATACCTTGTTGAAGAAGGCGCTGTTATCACGGTGGCTGATATCGACATGAGCCGCACAAAAAATGTTGCTGATAAATTCGGCGCTAAAGCGGTTAGCTCTGACGACATTCTCTTCACAGAGTGTGATATCCTGGCTCCATGTGCTTTGGGTGCGATTGTTAATGATCAATCCATCACAAAGTTCAGAACCAAAGTCATCGCTGGTGGCGCGAACAACATCCTTGCTGAAGCTCGTCACGGTGACCAGTTGAAAGAATTGGGCATCCTTTATGCTCCAGACTACGTTATCAATGCCGGTGGTTTGATGAACGTGTTTGTTGAGCTGGAAGGTTACTCTCCAGAACGTGCGTTTGAAAAAACGAAGCGCGTTTATGACAATATTCTTAAAGTTTACGAAATTGCAAAACGTGACAATATCGGCACGCACACTGCTGCGGACCGTTTGGCTGAAGAGCGTATCAACACAATTGGTCGTCTAAAACAGCGTCACCCGGGTAAATCTTCCCGCGCGTTCACCACGCTCCGCGAAGTTCACAACAGATAGTTTCAAAAGGGGGTCGCGAGGCCCCTTTTTTATGCGCTGAGTGATTGACAAGCCATCTCGACCAAAGAACAATCTTTCCTCGTAAATACTTATTTTAATTAGCCGTTTCAGCGAGGAAGAATGAGCACAAAGATTTCTAAAGACGATTTGAAGTCCCCAGATCAGGTTACACAAACTTTGAGAAAAGGTTTCGTATGGACGACGGGCCACTCCAAACTTGTGATTACAGCCGTGGCAGTCTTTGTGGTTCTTGGCGCAGGCCTTTCCCTGATGAGCTTCCTTTCCAATAAAAAGGAAACTGAACAACAGGAAAAGTACTTCGCATTGGAAAAATCCTACACAGAGAAAAAACGTGGCTTTGAAGAGGCGGCTCGTGCTGAAACTATCAATGCTCAAAGCAAAGATAAAAAGAATGTTCCAGCGTTTGATCCGGCGAAAAAAGCTTCCGGCGATCTTCAAAAAGACTACGGAACTGTTGTTGCTGGATTTGAATCCTTCATCAATGAAGCTCCTAAAACAAAAGCGGCTCAAATGGCGGCTTTGAACCTGAGCGAGATCTATATCAACTACAAGAAATCTGATGAAGCTTCCGCTATTCTGGCGAAGGTTGAATCAGGTCTTTCCAAGGGTGATATGCTGACAGGTCTGGTTCTGATGCAAATCGGAAACGTTCTGGCGGACAAAGGTGACTGCAAGGCCGCTGTTGAAAAATGGCAGACACTTGTGGATGCCAAAGGTCTGGCATTTGCGCATGACGAAGCCAAACTTCGCATGGGTCTTTGCTTTGAATCCATGAACGATCTGGCAAAAGCAGAAGCTCTTTACACAGAAATCGCACAAAAAGAGGATTTGAACACCACTGACTTTGCAGCTTCCAAAGAAGCGCAAAAGTATCTTCGTCTTCTGAAAGCGAAGAAAAACCTTTAGTCCTTATTGAGGGATATCAATGAAGATTGTCCTGCTTGGCGCTCTTTTGATGACTTTGGTTGGGTGCTCCACTCTGAACTCCGGTTTGGAAAAATGGAGCTCCCTGAATAACAGCAAGCGTGAATACGAAGTCAAAACCGCCTGGGTTCGTCGCACCACCGAAAAAGACAATCTGGGATTCCGTAAAATCAATCGTATGACTCCAGTTCTGGCCGGAGACCTGATTATTCAGGGGAACGGTATGGATGGCATTGTGGCTTACAACCGCGATAACGGCCAGGAGCGCTGGAGACTTCCGATCACCAATGGGGCGGAACCCAGCGCCACCTTGATTCGTGACCGTCTTTTTGTCGGGGCCAGTGACGGGAATTTCTATTCCATTGAAGCCAGCACCGGGGTGGTTCAGTGGACCTTTGCCACGAAATCTGAAAATCTGGCAGCTCCTTTGTTGGATGATGGCATCGTTTACTTCCTGGCTGGCAATAGCGTGTTTTATGCGCTGGATGCAGCAACAGGACGTCAATTGTGGTTGTACTCCCGTCAGGACACTTCCCAATTTTCAATTCGTGGCGGCAGTCAGGCTGCCTTGAGTAACGGAACATTGTATGTGGGCTTCTCTGATGGGTCTTTGGTGGCTTTAAATGCCAAGAATGGGGCTGCGGTTTGGGAGGTTCAGTTGAACCGAAACAAACGCTTCCGTGATATGGATGCAACACCTGTGGTGGACGGCAATCAGATCTATATGGCGGGTTATGATGACAAACTGTACTGTATTTCCGCAGACAAGGGCGAGGTTCTTTGGCGTGTGGATGGCGGCGGCTACAGTGCTGTGACCATCATCGGGGATAAACTTTATTATCCGACAACAAATGGCGAAGTCGTTGCGCTGAAGAAAAGCAATGGTGATAAAATTTGGTCTTATAAACTGAAAGAAGGCATTGCCACGCAGATCAAGCCTTATAAAGGGGTCTTGGTTTTTGGGGAATCTCAGGGCTTCCTGCGCTTTATGGATGCGAATTCCGGAACTGTGATTGGCGGCTTTGAGCCCGGTCGCGGTATTCTGTCAGCTCCACAAGTGGACGAAAAAAATGGCCGGGTTTACTTCATCTCTGGAGAAGCAAATCTTTGGGCCATGGACGCTGGATGGATCAGAACCCCTTACTTTTAGGAGTAAGCTATGAAAAAATTCGCAGTATTATTGCCTGTCTTTGCTTTGTTGGTGGGTTGCACTCATGGCAACTGCCGCACACAAAAAGATGCTAAAAACGCCGTTGCCAGCGAGGTGGTCGTGGACAAATCCAAATCGACGGATCGAGTGAAGGTGTTTAAATACGATGGTTCTTTGCAGTGTGGTCAGGGGAAGCAAATCCCTGTGGCTGAAATGCAAAAAGACCTGAAGGGCATTCAGGTCTTTTCTTCATCCAATCAAAACGATGGAATGATGCGTATTCAACTGTGTGGTTCCCCAACCGGCAACGCCAATGTTTACGAAATTGATCGTAAGGACTTAGACGCTGCCCTGAAACTGGGCTTTAAAGAGTGGGTGGCTGAATAAGCACGCGCTCTTTAATTTTTTCTGTCGGAAGAGGTCCTTCACCTGGGACATAACGTCCTTCGATGACCAGGATCTCATTCGGTTTCTCGATATTTCTTAGCAAAGTCTCCATGACTTTACCGGCAGCATCCAGCCTTTGGATCAGCATAACTGCATCCGGATCTGTCGCACCGATACCCATGACCTCCGCCTGACGGCCATAAGTGTAAGCAAACTCATTGTCGAAGGCTTTCAATCGGCCCAGATCCACGTCTTTCATTGCGCGGAAAGAAGCCACATTAACACGGGACTTCAACTGCGCTTGCAGAGCCGGGTCCATGTGCTTGCCATATTCACCAACAACCATCGCACCCATGGCGAAGGCCTTACCAACCACTTCACGCTTGGAAGTGGAGTAACCGTAAGAAATACCGTACTTAGGACCACTTCTGTGGTGATCAATCGCCATTTCAATCATGTCGCCGTTCAAGGTTTCTTTATTGTACAAAGCGAAGTCCTGTTTAATAGCCTCTAACAGCGGAGTGCCATTGCGAATCGTTCTTAGAACACTGTTCGATGACAGGTGAGTTGCCGGTTTCTTGAAGTAATTCAACAGTTCTGCACGGGATGGTTCTGCGGTTCTGTTAGAAAGACCACGCCATACCAACAGGTTCTTGTCGTACCAACGATCGATCTTCGCATCCCAACGGGATTTGGAGCCCGCCGTTGTCACACCGAAGGTATCGATGAAGTCCGGTTCGACCAGGCGAACGCCGATCTCACGTTCGCCATCTTTATCGTGCACGAAGCGCACGGTTTTGGACTTGTAGTATTCCACGAACATGTCAGCAATACGGGACATTGCACGCAGACGGTCCGTTTGGATTTCCTGTTTCAATTGCGGATGTGTCTGAACCAAGGTTCTTAGGAAAGCACCGAATTGATCGCTGTTCAATTTTGTTTGCGCATAGTTTTCAACTTCTTTTGCAGAGCCTTGTTTTTTCAGGGAGATATTCACCATCTCTGGCAAACCTGGGTACAAAAGTTCCGGAGAGTATTCGACTGTCAGACCGTTTTTAATGCGGTAAGCGACGTCAGCCTGCAATTGAGCACTGTTAACCACACCTTTATGAACATATTCACGCCATTCTTTTTGTGAAACCTGAACATCCAGGAAAGGGTCCACCAGACGCACTGGAGGCAGGCCTTCTTTGGTCAGAAGGTAATTCATCACCAGACGAGTTGTGCGGCCGTTACCATTTAGAACCGGATGGATTGCTACCAGATCACGTTGTAAATCAGCCACGATATCGATATAACGTTGTTCGTTTGTGCCTACGCGGATTTCACCCAGCTCAGCGCGATCCTTATTGAAACGGGCAAAGCGTTCTTCCACCAAAGCCTTTGTGAAGGCCTGCTCCAGAGCTGTTGGGCCCTGTCCCTGGTAGCTGGTGCCTTTCTCAGCACGATATTCCATGATCTGTTTGTAAACTTCCGGGTGGGAGTTTTTGATCATATCAACAGTGGCCTGCTTCGGAGTCGTTACAAATGGGTAGTGGATGCGGCCACTGATCAAAGTCGTGTCACCAGTTTCCATTACCATGTCTTTGTGTTTGCCCCAGATCTTGATGTTTCTCCAGACATTTTCGTTCAGATTGCTGCGATCATGGGAACCTTCCTCGAAGGAAAGGTAAGGGTTTTCCTTAACAACTTCCACTTCTTTGGGTTTCATTTTGAATTCACCGGCAACGTTACCCATCCAGTGACCATTGCGCCACACGCCCAGTTGTTCAGAGCGAATGCCCTCAACACCATCAACCATGATGCGCTTATGAATTTCAGTCAGAAGTTCCGCTGTAACCGCCGGTTTTTCTTTTCGTAAATAGTTATCGCGAGCATTAATAAAGCCATTGAAAGGAGCACCTTCGGTCAGCTCACCGCGATCATACATCTTGGTAAAGTCGAAGGTCTTGCGTGTGCCTTCCAGGAAGTTTGGAAGGATTTCTTTTGCTGTGTGGGTGTAATCGAAGAATTCCACAGCTGCCAGCAGGTGTTCAACCTCGGCTTGCCTTTTTGGGGACAGGGTTTTAACTGTGCTCCAAAGATTGGCCTTGATCTCTTTATAGTTCAGCAGCTCTTTCGGGGTTGGCATTTGTTTTGTTTCGGAACGAAGACCGAAATCCACACCACGGGCTTTAATTTGCGGATCGACGAAAACATATTCGCACATTGGGGCCGCATGAGCGGGGCTCAAAAAAGCCAGGGTCATCCAAACAGACAAAAACAAACGCGTTACTTTATGCCACGACATAAGCAAACTCCTCTTCCTCAGAGGCTTACTAAAGCAATGCCCGTGCTAAGTGATAAGCAATATAAAGGATCTGAAAGGCGGGGAGAGCAGGACTCCCCGTCTCAAATTGAGAAAAGCGCAATTTGCGTAAGCAGCCGATCACACCTTAGACAAGCCCGTGCGATGATCTTTTAGAATTTGCACAGCCTTGCTGAGTTCTTCCTGAGTGTTATGAATATGCGGGGTCAGGCGCAGAATCTGAGCCCCCGGTAAGCGCGGCAGTCCCACTTGTAAAGGTGTGTCTTTTAAGAAAATCCCCTGAAACTGCGCATGGGGAAATTCGCCAACGTTGTAACATAAAAAAGCAGAGTTATAGTTATTTACCAGCGCAAAAATCCCGGCATCAGCCAAAGAATCCTTCAGATATTTCATTCTGACTTGAATCTGTTGGCGAATCACATCCGCTTTGTGATGTGTCCAATAACTTAAAGCCGCTTCCAATCCATAGTATGCCGTAAAGCTCTGTGAATGTGACCACAGCATGCGTGAAGCAAATTCTCCGGGGGGTGCAAAGCTTGCCATGTTCGCCGGGACATTTTCAGACATCGTCCAGGAACCATATTGCGGGTTTAATGTGCTCTGGTGATCCGGATGAACCCAGCCAAAGGCAGTACCTTTCGGGCCCATAAACCATTTATGCAGATTTCCAGCATAGAAATCGACCTCATGAATCTCTTGCTTGAAATCCAACTTCAGCAATCCCGGTGCGTGGGCTCCATCCACGACCAAAAGGATATTTCTTTTACGCAGTTCTCGGGCCAGCTTGGCCAGAGGTACAATCAGACCGTTGCCAGTGAAAACATGGCTGATTAAAAGCATTCGGGTTTTCGCAGAAACAGCTTTTAGAATAACTTCGACGACAGCCTCATCCGTGGAGCAATCATAAAGCGCGCTAAAATCCTCGCTACGCAAAGAAAGATCATCCCTTTGGCATTTGTGCTTCAGGATATTTACGACGGCGCCATATTCAAATGTGTTCGTCAGAATTTCGGAATTGGCGGGGAGGTTCAGTCCCATGATGATTTCATTTAAAGCCAAAGTGACGTTGGGACGCAGAAATAGATCCCGGGGGTTCGCGTTTAGAAAGTCTCCCAGACCTTGCTGAATCCTCCACAAACGAGCCCAGGCATCGCCGTAACCAGAAGATGTGTTCTTTTCAAAGATTTCCAACTCGGCTTTTTGCTGATCGATTACCACTGAAGGACACAGTCCCAGGGTGCCATTGTTTAAATTAATAAACGAAGTGTCTTTGTAGCTGGCAAAATCCTGGGAAAAGTTCTGAAACATAATCTAATTGTTACGAGCTTTGCAGTTTCTAAGCGAAAGATCTTCGGTGGTGTCCAGGGACAGTTGGCCGTTTTTCAAAAGCTCACGGATGTCCATCCACAGCAGATAATAATGCCATTCACGAGGAGATCTTTCAGAGACTCCATGATCCGGAAGAAGTTTCAGGTCTTTGGTGGCCAGAACCACTTCAAGAACCTTTGGATTCTGACGAAGCTTTTCGATCAGGGCATCCCAGATCAATTGATAATGCTCCTGGGGTTCTTTGGTCGCAAATGGAATCACTTTTCCTTCAAAAGTCACCCAGTTGGCGTCGTTTTTTTCCATCAGGAAGTTGGCATAACCGCCGGCGCTTTTAGCAGCGTAACCATTCATCTGGGAAACATGTTCACGCGTGTACTTCCAGTTTTTCGCCCATTTCCAGCGCGGATCGTTTTCTGTTTCCGGATATTTCATCATCTGCCAGAAGGCTTCGACGGTCGGATAACAAACTCCATGGAAAACAAACGGGGTTTCGGTGAAGTTTGAAAGCAGACCCAGTTCGTTGCGTTTGCTTAGAACAACTTCTTTATAACCGGCATCCTGCGGAAGAACTTCCCAGGATTTGGCTTCTTCGCGAGGAACCGGTTTCCACCAGTGTGCCGGGAATTCATTTTTCCAGGAATCATCCGCCTGACCCGCTGGCGTGATCGGAGTTTGAGGAACTTCGGCTGAATTAGGTTTGGTACAACCCACCAGTAAAGCTGTTGGAATCAATAGCAATAAGATCCAGAATGCTTTCATAATTTCCCCCTCACAAAAGTCCGCCCAGAGACTAGCGAACCTTCAGCCGGAATACAATTCTGACCGAACGCATTAAAGGTCAAAAAACGGTTAGTTTAGGGGGTATTCTAAAGAAAGTTCGACGGAAGGATTTGCATATATGGAAATCGGCTTTTTAGGCGCAGCTGGAACGGTTACAGGATCTAAGTTTTTAGTCCACGATGATGGCACGCGCATTCTGGTCGATTGTGGAATGTTTCAGGGCTTTAAAGAACTCCGTGAACTGAATTGGGAGGATTTTCCGATTGATCCCAAAGATCTGCAAGCCGTGGTGTTGACCCATGCTCACTTGGACCATAGTGGGGCTTTGCCTTTGTTGGTGAAGCGGGGTTTTAAAGGCACGATTTACTGCACGCAACCAACCTTGGAACTCACCGAAATCATTTTGCTGGATTCGGCGAAGATTCAGGAGGAAGACGCTGAATACGCCAATAAAAAAGGCTTCTCAAAACATGCTCCGGCGTTGGCCTTATATACAGTGGAAGATGCGCAGAAAACTTTGCCGTTGCTTAAGGCTGTGTCTTTGCATGAAGAATTTCAGATTGGCACACTGAAGGTTTGCCTTTATGGCAGCGGCCATATCTTGGGGGCAGCTTCAGCCTGGGTTTCCAATGGAGAAAAAAGTATTTATTTCTCTGGTGATTTGGGGCGAAACAATGATCCTTTAATGCCTCCGCCAGAACCGCCGGTGGCCGCCGATTACATCGTGATGGAGTCAACCTATGGAGATCGTGATCATTCACCGGTCAGCTCCAAAGAGATCCTTAAACAGTGTATCTTGGAAGTGGCAAAATCACGGGGAGTCCTGTTAATTCCAAGTTTTGCAGTCGGGCGGGCACAGAATTTATTATTTGAAATTACAGAACTAAAAAGAGACGGGGAGGTCCCCGCCCAAATCCCCGTTTATTTTAACTCCCCTATGGGCCATGAAGTTGCCAAGTTGTACGAGGAATTCCCCCAGTTCCATCGTCTGGGTCCGGGACAATTTGCTGAAGTCATGTCCGAGGTTCATTCCGTTAAAACGGCTGATGATTCCAGAGCTTTAAATGACGATAAATCCGGGCCTAAAATCATCATCGCAGCCAGCGGAATGCTGACTGGCGGCCGGGTTTTACACCATTTAAAAGCCTTCGGACCGGACTCAAGAAATATTTTATTATTGGCTGGATTTCAAAGCCCGGGAACTCGTGGACATAGTTTATTAAACGGCGCCAAGGAGCTTAAAATCCATGGTCTTTATGTGGATATAAACTGCAAAGTTGTCCCATCAGATTCATTTTCAGCCCACGCAGATCGTACAGACCTGATGAACTGGTTAAAACAGGCCCCAAAAAAGCCTGCCAAAGTGTTCCTGGTGCACGGAGAAAGCACAGCCGCAGACGAGCTTCGTAAACGCATCGATAAAGAGCTAAAATGGAACGTTTCAGTGCCTAGAATGAACCAGATTATAAGCACTTAGGACCCATCCTTCAGGAAAAGTCCTCCAGGTATCGTTACATAATATAACTTATCAGAAGATTATATATCCAAGGCCCCGCCTGTAGATGGATCCAGTTCTTATTCTTCAACAACGTAATCGTTCAAATTGAAATCGGAAACCCGGTCCATCAAAAATATCATTTTCGTAAAGTCAGTTGCTGTGACGTTTTCAAAATCTATATTCTTGGCTGGTGATCCATTTAAGGTTGAATATGAAACACCTCCGGCACCATCCATGTAGCCACTGCCGTAAGCGATCACCACGCGATCCCGGCCCGCAGAGGCTTTTCCCCAGAAGATAAAATCAATAATACTGGCATTATCAGTTTCCATTCCCATAAATGTGCCTGTGGAAGATGTGTTGAATTGCGTATTCGGATCACTGCCGACTTCAACCGGAACAACATATGGCAAAGCAAAATCACCTTCTTCAAGAATGTCACCATTGGTATGACTTAAACAGGCGGCCTCTGAAGCATAATTGATTCCCCAAATTTTTAAACGCGTATCGACGACAAAGATATATCGCACCCAGCTTCCGTTCATCTCTGCGCAAGTCGAAACCCAGGCATCACTGCTGGTTGTTTTAAAATCACTGACTTGCCAGATGGGACTTTCAGGTTCTGTTTCTTCTTCGTCTGGGCCATCACCGCCATCATCAGGCCCCCCGTCCTCGTCATCTCCGACAGAAGGAAGTGTTACTCCGGGCAAACCATTTTTAGCTGAACAGCCTTGAAGCATTAGAATGAAGCCAAGACTTATAACGATAAGCTTTAGAAATTCTCTCACTGAGACCTCCAGAAGAACGTGCCACTTTATTCATATTTTGACAGTATTCTGATCGGCTTGGCTGGACACCTCTTGATATTTATTCGTGTTTTTGTGTTCCACATTACACAGATGTCAAAGATCTTTGATAATTCATCTCATAGTGAAACACGTTTTCTGAACTCAACGACTTTATCAATCAAACCAAATTTCTGTGCTTCCTCGGCACTAAGATAATAATCCCGCTCCATCACGCCTTCCAGATGCGCCAGGTCCCTGCCTGTGTGAACCGCATACAGTTCGATCATTTTCTTTTTTGTGCGCACCAGTTCGCGGGCATGAATCTCTATATCTGTCACCTGTCCGCCGATCCCACCATCCCCCAGATGAGGCTGGTGCAGCAGGATACGGCTGTTTGGCATCGCATAACGCTTTCCCGCAGTGCCGGCCATCAACAGGAATGATCCCATGCTGGCGGCCGTTCCAAGACAGTAGGTCGCCACATCACAACGGATAAATTGCATCATGTCGTAAATGGCCAAGCCCGCAGAAACAGACCCACCAGGGGAATTAATGTACAAGTGAATGTCTTTTCCGGGGTCATTCATTTCCAAAAACAACATCTGCGCAACAATCGAATTGGCAATATCGTCCGTGATGGCGGTACCCAGAATGACAATCCGATCCTTTAGCAGTCTGGAATAGATGTCATAACTGCGCTCTCCGCCCGATGTGGATTCAATGACATAGGGATTGATAGCCATAAAAAAGCCTCCTTCATTTCTGATATTGATAATAAGTAAATAACCATTTACTATCTAGAGATATGGCAAGACCTAAAAAAATCAGTGATTCTGACGTGTTGCTGGCAGCTTTCGAGGTGATTTCCCGCGAAGGTTTTGAGTCATTTACTTTTGAACAGGTGTCCAAAGCCACCCGACTTTCACCTGCGGCGCTGGTGAAGAGGTTTAAAAGCAAGCAAAGGCTGGCTCTGCTGGCGCGCAATCAAAAGTGGGACGACAACCTGATGAAAATGGGTTCATTTTCCATCGAGCAGCTGCATGGACTGAAGGGGTTATTTGAGTTTCTACGACTGATTGCCAAAAGTGTCGATTCCAAGAGGCTGGGAGAACATCTGCGCTGGCTGGGTACGGAAGCCGAGGACATCAAAGCCCGCAAAAAAGTGGGTGCGTATTTCGCAGAAACAAGAAGCATTCTGCACCGTCTGCTTCAAGAGGCTATTACAAACAAAGAACTGAAAAAAATCGAAAACATTCCTGATTTCGCCATGACCTTGGAGGCTTTAGTACAAGGGTCTATCTTTCAATTTGCTTATTTTCAGGGTGGCACGATTGACCGTCATCTGGAAGAGCGCATAACATCCGCGCTTCAATGTTATCTTATAAAATAAGAACATAGCTTACTCTGTCACGTATCTTTTATAGATTTCCAGAAAGGCCTTCTGGGATTCCAGCTTTTCGAAGGAATCATTGAAGGAATCACGCAACTTTAAATCCCGAAAGGCCACCGAATAGCGGGACTCCCCAAATAAAGAATGTCTTTGCAGTTCCGGCAGGCTCTTCTTGTCGCCGGATTGGATGTCTTTTTGGTTTATTTTCAAGGTTCTTTCTTCGCAGATAATGACATCCACCCGGTCGGCAAATAGCATTCGTAGCTGTCTTTTTTGATCCGCGTATTCTTCATAATTCAGATTCTTTGCCACGGCCTTGTCGAAATCCGAACCAAAGAAAAACCGTGCATTCTGAAAAGCGATCACGCGATATCGCCCCAAATCCGCCAGGGCTTTTAAGTGAATCTGTCGATCCTTCAAAGTCCAAGCAAAGTTTTTAAAAGTGATATACGGAGCCGACAGATGAAACTTCGGCATATTGGTGATCGTGGCCATCGCATCCACACGCCCCAGTTCCAGACTTCTGACAGATCTTGCCGGCGGCTGAAAGATGGGAGTCATGTCATATCCCATATCCGTGAAAACACGGCGAAGAATTTCGACTTCCAGGCCGCTTTCAGAGGCCCGAATCACATAAGGAGGTTTGTCCAAAGAAAAAGCCACTTTGATGGGAACCAGAGCCCAGCTTGCCGACGACAACACCAAAATAAAAAGCACAACGAATGTCTTCAAACAGATCTCCAGAAAGCATTATCTCTCCTGAAGGTGCTGTTCAAAAGATCTATTTTGCTCAGGAACATTACAATATGATCTTGAAAAAACTCAAGATCCGCAGTGGTTTATGGGCTATTTTTTTAGGATATTCTGAATTTCCGAGAGATGCGAAATTTCGTAGTCCGGCTGGAATGAATAATTATGTTGCGTCTTTTCAGGGTTAAACCAGCAGCTGCGCAGACCAAAATTGCGGGCTCCAAGAATATCGGTTTCCATGCGATCACCAATCACCACCGCCGAGTCTTTATGGAATTTTCTGGCCATCTTGGCGCTGTGTTCAAAAAAGCGAACGTCGGGTTTTGCGTAACCACATTCTTCCGACACGCTGGTAAAACTGATGTATGGGGCCAATTTGGAGTTTTCAATGCGCTTCATTTGCACCGCATGCATGCCATTGGTGATAATACCAATTTCACCTCTGTCGGCCAGCCATTGGCAGATTTCCTCGGCATGGTCCATTAGAACAACTGTCTCTGGCAAAGTCTCAAGATAGTGATCGCTGGCCTTGGCCGGATCAGCCTCAATCTTAAAGGCTTCAAACACCCGACGGAATCTTTCAACCTTTAAATGTTCTTTCGATGTTCTGGCTTCTTCAAAAAGAGTCCACAGCTTGCGATTTTCAATTTGATAAAAACGATAAAGTTCATCCAACCCATCCTGCACCCCCAGATTTTTTAAAACAGTGACAAAAGAGCGGCGTTCGGATTCTTTAAAATCCAAAAGGGTGTCATCAAGGTCGAATAAAAACAGGTCGTATACCATAAAAGCAGAATAGTCTTTCCAAAGGCAAAGACCTAGTCCAGTTCACTGTTCGCATCAAGGCCCTTTTTTGAATCAATTCACGCCCGCCCCAGACCAAGCTTTTCCCAAAGAACATGAAACGGAACAAAAGGCACTTCAGGAATAAAGACCCGGGCACGCTCGTTGTTGTTAAGATATATTTCTTCCTGCGCCCACACATAGTGATCGTAATGACAACCCCAGGCCTTTGCTCCATCAGCCAGCTCTTCCGCCGACAATGGATTCAGGTCCAGATAGGCCTTCAGGAAAACACGGCTTAATTCCGGTTGCAGATCGAACATATAAGAAGCCACACGCACCACTTCAAACGCACGCGGCATAAACACCGCCTGATCCCAGTCAATCACACCACAGACGGTTTCTTTTTGGAAAAACAGATTCCCCTGATGATAATCCCCATGCAAAACCTGAGCAGGAAACTTCGGAACATAAGAATGCGCACAAACAGGATCTTGCAACCACTGCCTTTGAGCGCGAAGTCTTTGCAGCACCCACTGGTCCGCCTCATTCAAGGAAGTTCTGGCCAGAATTGCAGACTCGATGCGGTTCAACCGCTCAACCCATTCCGGACCGTTCCAGTTCAAGGAATACTTACGATAGCCCACATCCGGCAATGGTTTCAAAATCTTATGCAGCTGAGCTAACATTTTCCCTGCAGCCTGCGCATGCCCCGCTGTCAGCTCTGACTTCGGTATTTGTTTTCCGGGAGATTCAAAATACAGCGCCCCGAACTTGCCATCGTGTTCAATCAGGGAAGACCCGTAACGCGACGGCAGGGTCTGAACGGCCGGCAGATTGTGGGCGGCCACATATTCCAGCAAGGCGTGTTCTCTTTCAACCCGGGCCCTTTCGCTGGTTTTATAAAGGCGTAAATAGAAGTTCCCCAGACTGGCCTGCACGCGATAAACCTGATTGACCGCTCCATTAAGGATTTCCTCAACAGATGTCACCGCCCCTAAAGGCCAGTACTTCAGAATGTTATGCAGTCGTTCAAGCTCCGCCGGATTTTTCATCAGTACTGCAAGGATACCTAGGGTTTGCCCTCAATTCCAAGGAAAATTGAAAACTTACCCCTGACTAAACCGGGATCTCAACAATCGAACGAATGCCTGTCCGGGCCGTCATCGCATGAACCACAGCCCGCAGCCCCATGATGGTTTTACCTTGTGTTCCGATCACCTGCCCCAGGTTTTCTTTGGCACAGTTCACCCGGTACACAGTGGTCTTCGGGCCCACATAGGTGCTTACGGTCACGGTGTCCGGGTGATCCACCAAAAGCTTTACCATGTGTTCTATAAGCTGACGGATTTCCTCCCGGTATTTTTCCGGATCTATATCAGCCCCTTTGATTTTACGTTCTTCATACTTAAAGGCTTCGATGTCATTCATAGAACCTAATCCCCCATGATGAAATTAGCTGTGCCAATCCTTTTAAAGTTACAGTGCCCACCCGGCACCGGGACCCAACTGAACAGGAAGGAAAAAGCACTGGCTCTTTGCGTGAACAGTCGGGAGCCTTCCTGAAATCCATAGCCATCACTGGTGCCAATGGAAACATAAAATCGCGGTTTCTTGCTGGAAGAATAATTTTTCATCAAACGCAAAGGATCGTGATTATCCCAATCCTTCTTGTCCAGAAACACCGCTCGAGAAATCCGCAGCATCTTGGTCACCAGACTGCGCCGCGCACCTGTGCGATCAATATAGTCCTCGATCTCACGATCACTGGCATAAGGACCCACCGTGGCAATCGCCGGACATAACAGCGCCACCCGGGAAAACATCCCCGGCTTTTTCAAAGCCAGTTCCGCCCCATTGAACCCGCCCATCGACTGGCCGATAATATGCCGTCGCCCGCCTTGCAGTCCGCCCATTTTCTTTTCCAGAAAGGGCATGACCACTTTGGTAAAGTACGTGATCAGGGGATAGCGTTTATTTTCCACCATCAGCCACTGCGGTCCAAAAGACACCGAAACAATGCGCGGCCGATAACCGCGTAATGTCCACCAGTCCTGAATCATTTTTGTTCCCAGACACTGGCGGTGCCAGGTTTTCTCGGACCCGCCCAACCCGTGGAAGAAGTAAACAATATCGCTGTCATTGGCCGTGTCCGGATCACGATAGCAATATTTGAAATGGCCGCCCTGCAAATCTTCCGAACCGCAGATGAAACGACTTCGCTCCGTTTCCGGCAGGTCTTCTTCGTATAATAAATCTTCACTCGCGTAAGCTGTCAGAGAAACGTACAGAAGGAGAAAAGCCAAAGTCAGACTTTTCATAAAACCCCCTCTACACTTGTAAAAAAGGTTCCCTTGGTGAATTGGAAAAATCAATTTGCAATATCGAAATCTTCGCGAACTCTGTGTTTAGACACGAGCACTTGCTCGCCTGTATTTAAGCAGCGCAAATAGAAGTGGTTGTAACCTCTGTTGGTCACCACAAAACGGCGTGGACTTTGCGGGGAAATCTTTTTGGACAAGACAGACCCCACATCCAGATTTTCATATTTATGCAATAACTTGCTACCGACCTGAGTGCGCAACAGGTGGAGCAAAATGGCTCCACCAACCAAAAGGGCCGCCACCGCGCCCGCTAAAAGCCAGTGAATCTTTTGATTGATCAACCATGTGAACGAAACGGGAGCCAGAACCGACAGCAAAACCAGTCCGCCGGTATAGAATCTTTCCTGTCGTTGGTATTTTTTGAATTCTTCCACAAATGAAGACATCGACCGCTTCCTCGCTCCTAGAGAGACTCCTATAAAAACACAAACGGTTAGTGCCAATCGAGTCCAGATTTGGTTATTTTCCTTGCCGCTCTGCCTCCGAAGCTGACAGCCTGTTTTGACTGGGTTCTGCTATTTACAACGAGGTGCACATGAAACTACTTGGAACCATCTTTTTCGTATCGACCCTTTGGACATTGAACGCTTCCGCTCAAGATCAAACGGCTGTCTGTCAGGAAACTGTTGAGAGACGAGGCAGCATTCAAATGCAAATGATCCCCGCATCTGACGGGAATTGTTTTGTTTCTGTTCACAATCGCAAAGCCCAAGGCCTGCTTTACCGTGACTATCTATTCACAGCCGATGGTGAGCTGATGATTTTTAATTCCTTTGGTCCCGGCGATGAATCACAAACCACCGGAGCCCGCGAATTCTTCATGTTCCCACGCGTGCAAAGCACCCCGACTTATGAATGGAACGATGAAACCCGTCGCCTGACCGTGACGACAGTCAATGGCAACAGAGCCTCTTTCGATTACGAAGACGCCGAACTGGTGGAAATGACAGGTGCCACCATCAAACGCGCCAGCTCCATTGTCCCTGGCAATCGTGGTGGCATCGAGATTCTGAATTATCAGGGCTTGCTGCTGGACGGAGGGTTCAAAATGGGTTCGGCTCCGACAGGAAACTCCCGTGCGAATTCAATCTTCACAGACCGCACTGGGAAAACCTGTAAAGTTCAGAATTACGAGCTTTTCAAATACACCTCGGACGGTGATGTGATCTTCAAGCATTCCGACAAAGGTCTGCAAAGCCTGCTAAAAAGTCGTTGCCCGCAACTGAATTTCTAATTCCTGATCCAAATCAAACATAAAAAAAGACCTGAAGAATTCACTTCAGGTCTTTTTGTTTTTTCAGTCCTTTAAAGAACTTACTCTTTTAACTTCGGTGTAATTTTAAGCTCCAGCGGCTTGCCATCGCGAAGGATCTTCATAACCGTTTCCTGATTCGGCTTCACGGATTGCAAGGTGTAAACATAGTCATACAGATTTTCAATCTTGGTGCCACCAAACTCTGTGATGATATCTTTGTCTTTCAAGCCTGCTTTTTCCGCCGGACTGTCTTTGGAAGCACCAGAGATTCGCACCCCTTTGACGCCTTCCTGGGAATAATCCGGAATCGTTCCCAGATACACGCGGAAACTGCGACCTTCCAGACGATTCTGGGCGCTGGCCACTTTCACATATTTCACCATCGGAAGCTTTGTATCCACCAGCAAATCCGCCAAACCACGAACCGCAGACAGCACGCGAGCCACGCCGTCATAATTGATCAGCTCCGGAATATCGCGCGGACTGTGGTATTCTGCATGTGAGCCTGTGAAGAAATTTGCCGTCGGAATACCAGCCATATAAAACGCCAAAGAATCCGTTGGCAGATAAGGGTCCTCCTGAACAATCATCGGAACTGCCGTGCGAACACCAACTTCTTCCGCCAAACGGGTCCAGTTGTCTGCAGATCCCAATCCTTGAACAAAGACGCGATCCTTGAATCGACCGATCATATCCATGTTGATATAAGCAGTTATATTATGTTTCGCAGAGGCTTTGGTAAAATGGGACGATCCCAAATTCCCCAGTTCTTCGCCGGACCACACGCCAAAGTAGATATTCTTTTGTAACTTATGCGAAGCCGTTTTCTTTAACTGCGCATAATAATGAGCTAATTCCATCACCCCGGCCACTCCAGAGGCATTGTCATCCGCACCCAAATGCGATTTTCCGATCTCGGCTCCTTTGGCAAGACTGCTGCCGAACTGACCATGCCCCAGATGATCGCCGTGAGCACCAATCATGATCGCAGATGTCGAACCGGACACTGGCAGTTTAGCAACAACATTAATCCCTTGGGCCTTTTGGAATTGCAAATCCACCCGAGCCTTCACATAAGCTGAAGGAATGGCGAAGCCCTCGATCATTTCGCCTTTATCAAGTTTCATCTGTAGTGCAATCAGATCCTGACCCGCATAGCGAACCATGCCTGAAGCTGCATCGGTGGAAAGACGAATCACACCCAGTGTGCTTTCAGACAAAGAGCCTTCAAATTTGATGTTGCCAAACTTTTCCGGCAAGCCACTTTCCGGGCCATTGGTGATAAGAATACCCACCGCACCTTCGTTTTTTGCCACCGTCACTTTGTGCTGCAAACGAGAATACAGATTCAGGTAATGACGACGTTGAGGGGTCACATTCGATGGCAGATCCGTAAAGACCAGCACCCACTTCCCCTTCACATCCAGACCTTTATAGGAGTCGTATTCCGGCTCCTTGTCACTGGCTGGAGCTTTAATACCGTATCCGGCAAAGACGATCGGAGCTTCTTTGAACTCTCCGGTTTTTGAAAATGAAATCGGTTCAAAATCCCTGGAAACGGTGTAGTTCTTTTTATAAGAGCCCACAACTTCAAGTGAATTATTAGATCCTAGCTTTACACCTGAAGTGAATTCAAAGGTTTCGAAGAAAGAACCCTGCGCGCCCGCCCCGACCAAACCCCAGGACTTAAAGGCCTGCGCGATCTTTTCCGTGTAAATCTTTTCTTCGCCAGAACCGGTGCCACGTCCCTGCAAATCCGGGGAAGCAAGATAGTGGACCCATTTTTTAATATCATCCACTTTCATGTCCGGACTTAAAGAGCCCGCCATCGGGTCTTGTGCAGAAAGACCCAAAAGCTTTCTGGCCTGAGCATCATCCCACTTGGCTATCAAGATCTGGGAATCACCTTTTTCATTTCTGTGAGTCCAGGAAAGACTGTTGCCATCCGGAGTGAACACCGGAAGACCATCAAAACCCTCATCAAACGTCACACGCACAGGCTCTTTCCTGCCGGCCGTGTCCACGATGAAAAGTTCAAAGTTGGAATACCCCAGAATGCTGGAGCCAAAAATAATATAATCCCCTGACGGATGGAAGTAAGGTGCCCAGGACATGGATTTCAACTGAGTCACTTGTGTTTGATTGCTACCATCCACATTCATGGTGAAGATTTCAGCCGTGGAACCATTCGCAGAGAATCGACGCCAGGTGATTTTCCTGCCATCCGCACTGAAGAACGGACCGCCATCGTAACCTTTGGAATTTGTCAGACGCTTCACTTGAGAGCCATCCGCCTTCATGATGTAGATATCCATCATGTAAGAAGGGTCCTGCTCAAAAAGTTTTTTATCTTCGCCTTCAAGTTTTTCCGTGTAACCGGCGCGATTGGAGGCAAATGCGATCCACTGACCATCCGGAGAATATGATCCTTCCGCATCATAGCCTTTTTCCCTGGTCAGGCGCTGAATGTTTTTACCATTCAGATCCGAACTGAAGATGTCGTAGTTTTCATCAAAGCTCCAGGAATAACGGGCCTTCACCGCCTTCTTGCGATTGTCGTATTCTTCCTGCGTTTTTTTGTCTGTCTGTGGGTCCAGATGGGTGGAGGAATACATGACCTTCTTCATGGAAGGATGAATCCAGCCGCAAGTGGTTTTCCCTTTTCCCGGGGACACCAAAGTGGTTTCGCCGGAAATAAGATCCAGAACATACATTTGATAAAAAGGATTGCCTGCGTGCCTTTCGCTTTGAAAGATCATCTTCTTGCCGTCCGGACTGAAATAACCCTCTCCTGACTTAGGTCCCGTGAAGGTGATTTGACGGGGTTCTGCAACCAGTGTGTTGGGCTCGTTCACGAAAGCTCCTGTGGCTTTGACTGGAGTCTCAGAACTGGATTTTGCCGGTTTCGTATCCTTCACCTGGCAGGAAATTAGCGAGAAAATGCAGGCACTTGTAAGAAGAACTTTCACTTTTTTCATAGTCTGTGTAGGCTAAAAGGAGGCCCACCTTAAGTCAACCCAACCGAAGGAAAAGAGAAATCATGATGCGTGCGTTTCACTTGGTTATCATCTCGCTTTCGCTGACTGCCTGCGCCAGCAAATCCCCTTATGCTCTCTCGTCTCTCCAGTATTCCAGTGAGGATCTGAAGCCGAAAGCCACTCGGAGTGTTGCCTCTGTTTCACCCGCCAGGGAAAAGCCTAAAAGTTATTTGTCTTTGGAACTGCCTTATCCAGCCTTTGAAAAAATGCGCCAAGAGGTGGAAAAAAGCCAGCACGTCAGCCTGCAACACCGCGGAGAAGCTCATATCACAGTGGTTAATCCGATGGAGTTCACCAAGCTGAAAAAGAAAGTTTCGATGAACGAGATCAATGCCCTGGCAGAACAAATGGATCTGCAAAAGGCCCCTTATCACCTGCTTTGTGTGGGGAAAGGATCAGTGAAGGACGACAGCACTTACTATGCGGTTGTCGAATCCGATCGCCTTTTCCAGATCCGCAAAGCCATTCACATACTGTACACATCCAAAGGCGGCAAGACTGAAGACTTCAGCCCTGAGCAGTTCTATCCACATGTAACTTTGGGATTTACCAAAAAGGATCTTCACTTTGAAGATGGTGTGATCAAGGACGCGAGTTCTTGCATTTATTCACTGCGCCCCGAAGAACATAAAAAGAACTAATACGTTTTAGAAAGCGCCTTATCCAAGCCTTGGTTGTCATCCGAACCAGGGCCCATCCACAAAGTCGTTTCTTCCATCAAAGAATTATCTGAAAATTTGCACAGATTGAAGGTCTGACCTTCGCTGTCTTTGGCTTGAACAACTTCCGCATCAAAAGAACCACAAACACCACCACGCGCTGAAGAAGCATTGCGGTTTTTATAGGCCTGAACCGCTTCCGTGGAACCCGTTTTGGCTTTAAACATAAACAAAGCTTCCGCCCCCACAGCCGCATTGCCAAAGAAACACATGGAGTATTCCTCGGAACCCGCTTTAAGAACCCAGAACTGGCCTTCCTCAATACGACATGTGCGAATCCAAGGGTTGCTTGCGACTGCCCAAGTCGCAGTTCCAGCGAAGATCAACATGATGCCAGCAAGCAATAAAACTCTCACCATTCCCCCTAAGTTTTGCTAAGATGAGGTTTTGATATAACAGCTATCCGGCCGGGGCAAGCATTCAATGCCAAACTTCCATGATTTCGAAATCTTTGACAAAGACTTCCAGGAGAAATGTCCCTATTCCCAGGACTGCGGCGGCTGTCAGCTTTTGGAAACGCCTTATGGAGCACAAATTGAAGGCAAAAGAACAGAGCTTTTGAACCTATTTAAGGGGGCGAATCTTCCCCTGCCTGAGCAAATCAAAGCCCTTTCCGCCGGTGCGTCTCATCTTCGTGATCGTCTGGATTTCAGCCTGCAAGAGGGCCGCTTGGGACTGTACCACAAGGATCGTCACGAGGTCTTGGATATCGATGTCTGCGCCCAGCTTTCCCCGGAACTACAACTGTGGCTGAATGATTTCCGTCAAATCCAATGGCCTTTTAAAAAGGGTTCATTCCGCCTAAGAGTCAGCCCTGAAGGACGCCGTGGAGTGTGGATTGATCTGGCCAATATCGACATCAAAGCTCTTTTGGACGAACAGAATATCCTAAAAAAACTTCAGGCCGGGGCATTCGTGGAGATCGGCCAGCGCCGCAAAGTGCCGGTGTGGACCGGAACGGAATTTAAATTGCGCGACCCTGAACACCATGTGTGGTTTCAATCCTGGGTGGGCGAAATCGCGGTGGATCTTTATTGTCAGGTGGCGAGCTTTACCCAGCCCAGCCACAAAGCCAACAGACTAATCTGTGACGTCATTGCCTCTTGGGTGCAAAAAGCGCCGTCCTCGCGAGTGATTGAGTTTGGCTCAGGGATTGGCAACCTGACCTTCCCGGCGCTGTCGCAAGCCGACAGCCTGCTGGCCTGCGAGATCGACGAGCTGTCTTTGCAGGGACTGGAGCATTCTTTAAATCAGCTTCCGCCCAGTCTGGGGCATCTTAAAAATCGCGTGCAAATTTACCGCGGGGACTTCCAAAAGAAACTGACGCAGAATTTTTCTGAATTTGATGTGATTCTGGCCAATCCGCCAAGATCCGGGCTGATGAACTTCCTGAACCCGCTGAAAGAGCTCTCTGCAACTCAGCGTCCGGAGTATTTCATTTACATGTCCTGTTTCCCTGAATCCATGACCCGGGATCTGATGACACTGAATGAATGCGGATATCAGATGCAGGAAGTTTATATCCTGGATCAGTTCCCACAGACTTCACACTATGAGGTTTTGACTTTACTTCAAAGAAAACAGGCGTAAGCCCGAAAGTGCCCCGGCCAGATCTTTACCGGAAACCACGGACAAAAGTGGCAGAGTCACAATCCCTGTCATCAAAATCAAAGTGCTGCGTAAAGCAACCTTGAAGATATAACTGGCATGCAGGCGCTCATGCGGCTGCCCCAGACGCAGATCACAAGCCCACTCGCCGATGGTGGAGCCCATCAAACTGCGAATGGTGATCATATAGAACCACGCAAACACCACAAACACTTCAACAAAGAACATCATCTGATGATGACTGTGCGACAGCCCCTTCAGAACATGCCCCACAGAGGTGTTTAGCACCATCGAAAACATCAGCATAAAGACACAGCTTAAAGCAATCAGGATCAGGCCATCGATAAAAGACGCCAGCCACGACCATAGGGCCAGACGTGCGCCTTTGCGACGCGAAGGCCCTCCGTGAAAGCCCGTGCCCTGCTCAAAATTCAACCCCTGACGGTCCTTAAACAAACCGTTCACACGCGAAGGAGCTGGCGTTGCCGGGCCTCGACGGCGCGGCATTACTGGCCCTTTTAACGGCACAGGGGCTTCCCTTTTCTGGGGAGCCCGCTGCGGAATGATTTTATCTTGATGCTTGTCGATATTCATTCAGTTTTAGTTCCTTAACGAACCCCGCCTGCGCGGATGGAGCCATCATTTAAGCTGCCACCCTCGGATTCCGGTGTCGGAGGAGGTGTCACCACCACTGGCACACAGACGTTATTGATCAACTGATTCGGAGCCGGACATGGAGCCGTTGGCGGCGGGTCCACTGGAGCCGGAGTCACCGTTGTTGTCGTTGTCGCGGTAGGAGCCGGAGGCGCTACAGGAGGTACATATTCATTTGTGCTTTCATTGGATTTTGATTTGTTCTTACTGAACAACCACCAGAAAGCACCCAAAGCCAACAGACCCACACCCACCGGGATGATCCAGTTTTTATTACGGCACCAGAATCCACAGCTGTCTTCAGTTCCCTGACCCACTTCAGTTTTACCACCTGGCAAATCACCTTCGCCACCGGTTTCGATAACTACGCAAGTCGGTTGAGAGCTGCCTTCTTCCGGCTCGGATTCTTTTGTACCTTCAGGGCACACGCAACCTTTGCCATCAGCACCGGTTACAGAACCTGGCTTGTTCACAGAGCAGTCACCCGCAACCGGACCCGGAGGCGGAAGTGGTTCTGGAGAAACCACGAAGGACTGCAAAGAGAACGCACGAGTTCTGATTTCGTTACAAGCAGACACCTGGTCTTCACGTTGTTTTTGAATGTCTTTCAACGGAGCCTGATCACACGCACCCACAGCTGTCTGGATGAAGGATTCAAGGTCACCCAGATACTTGGAGATCTGATCATACTGTTCCTGAGAAATCTTACCTTCTTCGTTCAGCACCAGATTGATGTCCTGACCGTTTTTCTTCAGGTAGGATTCGATAATACGTTTTTTATCTTCACCCTCAGCTTTAACATCACCACGACGAAGTGGGGATTTCTGGTTACATACGCGAGTCGCATACTTCACTTCAGAACGACTGACGCAATGAGGGGAACCACTGCCATCGAAACCGTAAACCATCGGATTACAAGACACGGCGTTGCCAGAGCAAGTCGCATTCATGCCTCTCATCTGTCTGCTTAAGTCTTCAGCGCCGCTCTTGGAGCCACCACAAGATCCATTTTCACCGTAAGTGGACTTATAACCCGCCACGATACATGGCTTGCCGGTCAGGCCGGAGGCAGCATAAGCTTCTTCACCGAAGAAGTACTGATACACCCACTCATACTTATTGTTGATCTCATTCATGGCCTGAGCGCCATAGATCACCTGATAAACTCTTTGTGCCGCGTCCATCGCACCACGAATACGCACGAAGTACTCAGCTCTTTGGCGTGGAGTCAGTTGATTGAATTCCTTGTAAGTCAGACGCAGATTTTTGCTCAATGGCTTTTGTTTGCCGGTTTTCAGCGCCTTGGCCACAACCGGGTCCAATTTCGCCATTTTACCAGCGATCTTGTTGAAGCTGTTGTAGTTCATCAATTCTTTGCGACCGAAAGAAACACCATTCACTTTTAGCGGAGTGTCTTCATCACCTGTGAAAGTCAAAGTCGTCGTTTGACCTGCATGAGTCAGAGTCAAACGCACTTGTTCTTTTCCATCAGAGCCTTTGTAGCTGGAGGCTTCCACCGCAGGCATCATTTCGTGACGATTCAACGCCACCCACTGATCCATCTGTCCACGCAGCTTTTGCGGATAGACGTGACGAACCATTCTGTAGAATTCACCCACAGTCATTTTCTTCGTAGTGAGCCCGGTTTCCTTGAGATACTGATTGATCAGTTTTCTCTGATCCTTCGCCGCCGCGCCTTGCGCAACAGGAGCCATACACATCGTAAACGCCGATGCACATGCCGCAACACTCTTCATTAATGACTTCGGTTTAAACATCCATCTCATAACGACCTCATGCTTTTGAGTCTTTTCGGTACACATTTCAAATTACTTAACAAGAACCCGGACTTAACCTTGCTTTTCCAGCCTTGTCTCAATCTGAGACTTCAACCAGTCCTGCAAATAGGCCCGATCACGCCCCGTAAGGTCCTTAAACTTCAGGCGAAGTACATTATCCCGATATTCCACGACTCGACTTTTGACCTTGATATTACGAACCTCAGGAAAAATCACATCCACAAAGCGCAGGCCCTGAGAACTTTCCATATCCCTTTGCAAACGAACCCGGACACCGCTTAAAGAAACTGATTCCGTCACGCCGCTAAAAATATCCTGCGCGACAACATCCACAGGGGTTCTAAATTCATAACGAGCCGCGGCCTGAAACATCCACTGTGCGCGACGATCCAAATAAGGAAAACGGAAATAAAAAGCCAACAGCAGGAAAAACGCCGTGATCAGACAGGAGATAAACAACTGCCCGTGAATCAAAGCTCCCCCATCCGCGAATTCGCCATTGCCCCAGCGATATAAGTTAATGAATAAAACCAGCATCAACGTGCCAATTGCCAAAGACCATGTGGCTTTGTGTGGGCGAAGTAATAAAATGCCGGTCAGAAGCAAAAGCCCCAACCATAACCAATCCAATGTTGTAATTGAATTCAAAGCATGGACCCATTGTTGAGGATTCTGCCAACCCACATGGCCCCAGAAACTCAAAAAGATGTTTCCCAAAGGAGCAAGAATAAAAAGAATTGCCAATAGGTAGATGCCTGTTGGTCTTTTTAATTGCTCACTTTCCATGAAACCTCCAAAGGTATGTTAAACTAAAGCAACTTGACCGTGAATCATCTCTTAAGGTCTCTAGACCTTAGTTATGAACATAAAAGCTTTAATTCCCATACTCTCTGTCGCCCTTCTTGCAACTTCGCTGAGTCCCCGTGCGGGAGCCTCATCCAACAAGGTGATTTCCGATTCTTTAGTCGAGAATCTGGCTTGTTCACGAGTTTCCACAAGTGAAATCTACCGCCGCATTCGACCGGAGGCTTTTTCCAGCCAGTATCACAATCTCTCTGTGAACTGGCCTTTTTCCACCAAGCTGTATGATCTGGCGGCCTGCTGGTCGCTGGCTCGCACGCAGCGGCTGTTTTTCTATCTGGCGCGCTGGAATCAACCACAGGACACAGCACGGGTTTCTGACGTTTTGGATGGTGCGCGGCAGTCGGCCCTATCTGACCCGGTATCTAAAACGCGTTGAAGAATCTCCGCTCACAGACTTTAAGGTTTTTGCCCAGCGGGATTCAACATGGCGAAGCACTTCTCCGTTGTAACGGACGCGTGGAAATCGTGGTTTACGATTCAAACCAGCCATTGCGGGATCAGGTCCTGACTTATGATGCAAATCAGGAGGACTTCTTTGCTCCGGATATCGTGCGCGGACTGGCCAGAGTCAAAGACCCGCAGGCCGCCCTGGGGGTCTTTGTTGTCGATGAATACGATCGCAGTCTGATAGAAACGGCCCTTTTGAAATATTATAAAACTCAATGCCTTTAAAAAAAACAAAAGCCCCCGGATTTCTTCGGGGGCTTTGGGTGTTTTACGATTTTGTTTTTCGCTTACTGAGCTTTACCCGGAATATTGATGTCTTTTAGTTCGGGCTCTTGCTTAGCAATGTCTTCAGCCATTTTAAGAGGGTTCGAGGTCGCACCTCGTTCACGAGCTGCACAGATTTCCACTTCGGCTTTGACCGGAACCAGAGCAAACAGCTCTTCGATTTCCGGATTTGTGACGGCAATACAACCACGAGTCCAGTTGATAATCGGGTGAGCTTTTTCCACAAAAAACTGGGACGTTTCATCATTCGGCAGACCGTGGATCATGATATCACCACCCGGATTCAACTCCTGACCGGTCTTTTTGGACAGCTCCTTGGTTTGCGCCACGTCTGCTTGATTTGGGTAAGAGATGTGCAGTGCACGATGGTATTCACTTTGCTTTTTCTTGAAATCGACGATGTATTTTCCTTCAGGGGTTTTATTATCACCCTCTTTAAGCTTATCGCCATACGGAGAACGGCCCAAAGCCACAGGGAAGGCTCTTAGCAGGGTGTTACCGCTAAACAGATAAAGCTTCTTGCCTTCTTTGGAAACCACAATGCGGTCACCAGAGATCTTTTTTTTCTGCAAAACCGCCACGCTTTCGTTGGACAAGTCCACCAAAGCCGAATCTTCACCGATATAATCGATATTTTTGCAGTCGTATTTATCTGCCAGCGCAGTTTGAGTTAAACCCAACAAAGTTGCGATCAAGACCAAACGTTTCATGAAGACCTCACATC
This sequence comes from Bdellovibrio bacteriovorus, assembly GCF_025558485.1. Classification (GTDB taxonomy): domain Bacteria; phylum Bdellovibrionota; class Bdellovibrionia; order Bdellovibrionales; family Bdellovibrionaceae; genus Bdellovibrio; species Bdellovibrio bacteriovorus_G. Next base: position 2,124,894 of record NZ_CP102930.1, on the reverse strand, counting down.
CTCGATATTTTATTCCACAGGCTCCAATCAGCAACTTTAGGGCCGCCCTGGAAAAGCGTTTAATTCCAAGGCGCCTGTCCATACTTTCGACAGCAGCCTATTTTGAGCCCGGCGCGGACCTATTTTTTAGAGCAAAGCAGAGTATATGTTTTATTGTACGGTGTTGCCACGCTGCCAAAGTAGAACCCTTTATCCTCAAGCCCGCCTTGAACGTTGCTCAGCTTATCGAAGTAATAAGTGGAATCATCCGTGGTTCCAATATAGTTAGGCATGGAGGCATCGCCTGTTTCCATTTTCACCAAAACTGTGAAACCGGGACGAGAGAAGCCCACGTTATGCAGATACTTCGCACTTTTTCCACTTTCCTTATCAACCACCACCAGCGTGGAGTTATCCATGGAATGTGCAAAGCGAGTTCCCTCGTGAGTGCAGAACTTACGGCCGGCACCATCAACCAAAAGCTTTGCCTGACCTTCCACTTTTTCTTTTTCTTTCCACACATTGCCAGCGCGCTCAGCAAAAGATACGGAACCTGCCAACATAAGACCTGCCATAACCAACAAGGACGCTCTCATAAAAATCTCCTTTTATAATTTCGGAAGTCTTTTCTTGCGTAATCCGTGCCCGCCTCAGGATGATTTTATCGTCTCTGCAGCCCTGTGGGCCGTTGATCTTTTGAAAGGGTGCCCATTCATGTCACCCCAAAGCGGAAAAACAAAAAGGGTCTGCCTGTTTCAGGCAAACCCTTTTTTTGGTTTTAGATCAAACTTTCTTAGCGACGCAGGGAAGAGCAGCTTTGGATGCAAGATTCGCGTGCCATTTTCACACGAGGAGCCATGCACTCGGATGTGCCTTTGTGACGGATCACCGACAAAGTTCCCAGATTTGGTGTGTAAGTCTTATTATTCACTTTCGCCAGACACGCATAGTAAGCGTACTTTTCAAGGCCTGTTTTCATTTTCGCGCTTGTTGGCAGATACACCCGGGCATCAAAGAAGTTAATACCCACCCCGCCTTTGCTTGGAGAGCTTTGCGCCACCGTAAAGTCAAAGCCAGAGGACTTCAATTTCGAGCAGTCACTTTCTGTTTTTGCATTGCGGATACCAAACGGATCTGTCCCGGCTTTATCAATGATCAGCACGTGACCGTAAACAGCCACAATGTCGCCCGCTTTCATTGATGTCGATGGGGTGACAGAAATCTTGCTTAAACAAGTCAGGCCGTTGTCCTGAGGTTCCACATAAGAACTGGAGCCCCAAGCCCAGGAATCTGAAGCTTTCAAAGCACGTCCGGCTTTCACACGCAAGCCTGCGGTAGCCATGGAGGTATAAACATAGCCAGAGCAGTCAATACCCAGCACCTTCGTGCCGTCACCGTTATTTTTAAACATATCAATCGCAGAATCCGCAGCCGTGGTGCCATAAGGCTTCCCGCCGTAGTCATAAATCAACGGATTGGATTTTACATTGAAGCAGCCTTCCCCGTAACTGGAAACGCCTTTCACATAAGGGTGTGTGCTCTGTACCTGTGACAAGCTGGCTATTTCACGTTTACTGCCCACGCCATCAGAATGTTTGCCGGTGATTTTAATCCCCTGCAAATCCGGAGTTTGCGCATTCATATCCGGCAGACTGACGCTTTGACAAGTCTGATAAGTCGTTGCAAAGGCCCAGCGTGCACCAAAGACCGCCAGAGATTCCCCGGCATCCACAGCCTGAGCTTTATGGTAAGCATAGTCACGGTTGACTTCAGCTGGTGATTCTTCCACGACATTGCCCCCCTGATTCTGGCCGTCTTCATCCGGAGTGGATGGAGTGCCGGAAGAGGCATTGTCATTACCACTGTCGTCCTTAGGACAGTTCAGATCAAAAGTTTCAATGGTTTTATTCAAGCGGGTAAAATCACCGCGCACCTTGTCCTGCATGTAAGAGCGAAACACTGTGGAACGATCACCAACGTCAATGGCTGACAGCAGCAACAAGAGCTGTTCCGGCGTTTCCGCGCGCTCGCCTTTTGGAGCTTCCTCCAACAAAGACACCACCAGCTTTTCAAGGTCCGCATTCAGGCGTTCCTGATCCTCGCGGCTCAGTTGTGGATTTTCATCAGCCAGCTTTTGCACCTGATCACGCAGGGCTTGCTTTAAGGCTTCCGCTGATGGCATTTCCTTTTGCTCGATCAGGTGTTCCTTTAAGCCATCCCACAGCTTCATTTCCAACTTGGAGTCTTTGCAGGCAATGTCATTTGTGACGTTGGAAGCAATATTGTTCATGGCCTCATAGCCCTGAGGGGCGCAGGCCGTCATCATCATCCCTAATAGAAGTGTCATTCCGTAGTTTTTCATACAGAACTTATCGGCTGGGTCGCTCCGACAGATTACAGTCAGGAAGAATTTTAGACTCGACTAGACTAAAAAATAGTCACTATAATCAGAGTTCGCGAGGAACCAAAAACATGGCAGAAAAGTTTATCAAAATTCAGGCACTTTACGGACTTTTGGAATTAGAGCCCTTTATACTTTTGGGCTGCCTTATTGCCATTACCTGGGTGTTTTACAAGTTCTTCCTAAAAGAAGCTTCTGATGAACGCCATCGCAGTATTCGCAATCACTTCCGCACGTTACTGCGCCATTACATCATTCTGGCCTTCCTGTTTTTGACTTTCATTTTCCTGCAAACCTCGGAACCCCAACTGGGCCGTCTGGGGAAGTTCATGCCCTATATTGCCTTCCTGACTTTCATGTGGGGCAATATCGTTTTTGTTAAGACCTCCCGTCTGATCGTCCTGCAATACCTGTTTTTAGGCTCCATGAAGCACGGTGTTCCACTGTTGCTGGTGAACATTTTTTCGCTGATTCTTTCGATCGTTTTGGTGTTCTGGGGGATCACGCATGTCTTTGGTTTAGAATTGGGACCTTTACTGGCAACATCGGCAGCGGCTTCGGTGATTCTGGGTCTGGCGCTGCAAGACACCTTGGGAAATCTGTTTGCCGGTATTTCCCTGCAACTGGATCGCAACTTTGAAATCGGCGACTGGCTGGAGATTACGAGCGGTATTCAGAAAGCCACAGGTCAGGTGCGCGAGATCACCTGGCGCTCCACCACTCTGGTGGGTTTTTCGGATGAGCTGATCACTTTCCCGAACCGCTTTATGGCCAATGCCCAGATTTCCAATTTCTCCCCGCCGGAAAATCCGATTGTACGTCGTCAGATCTTCCGCCTGGCTTATGGAGAAAACATTGAACTGGCCAAGCAGATTCTGGAACGCACGGTGGCTGGCATTGGTGAAATCCGAGGTATTCCGGCCCCGTGGGCCTATGTGAGCGATGCCAATGAAAACTGGGTGGAACTAAAAATTATCTACTTTATTGATAATTATGGGTCTCAGTTCAATATTGGCGACAAGGTCTATGTGCGCGGTATCGAGGCTTTGAAAGGTCAGGGCCTGAAATTAGCTCGACAAGTCATTGAGCTATCGGATAAAACTGCGGGCCATGACAATACAACCAGTCAACTTTGAACATCCCCTAGCGATTAAAATCCGCAAGCAGATCGTGCAGGCGCTGAACGACTTCAACATGATTGAAGACGGCGACAAAATCATGGTCTGCGTTTCTGGCGGCAAGGACTCCAGCGTTCTTTTGGCTCTTTTGACAGAAATCCAAAGACGTTCTGAACGCAAGTTTCAGATTGAAGCCGGGATTCTGGATCAAAAGCAGCCGGGTTTTGATGCCGCTCAATTCAAACTTTGGGTGGAAAGCCTGGGCGTGAAATTGCACGTCATCGAAAAAGACACTTATTCGATTGTAAAAGAAAAAGTTCAGGGCGGAACCTTCTGCTCACTTTGTTCCCGTTTACGCCGGGCAATTCTGTATGACTTTGCCCACGACAATGGCTTTACCAAACTGGCTTTGGGTCATCACCGCGATGATGTGGTTCACACGGCTTTATTAAACTTGTTCTATGTGGGAACGACCGCCAGCATGCCGCCAAAACTGAAATCCGACGACGAACGCAATATTTTGGTGCGCCCTTTATGTTATGTTTCGGAAAGGGATATCGAAGAACTGGCCACAGCCTGGGCCTTCCCGGTGATTCCGTGCAACTTGTGCGGATCGCAGGATGGCTTGAAACGTCAGCGCGTGAAAAGACTTGTTCGAGATCTGGAAAAAGAAATCCCGAACATTTACGCCTCCATTCAGACAGCCATGTCGAATGTGAAGCCCAGCCATTTGATGGATCAAGAGCTCTGGGACTTCAAAAATCTGAAGACCTAGCGGTGATTATCTGAATTTTGTCTTTAGGCGTGAAATTGAGAGAAAGAAATGGTGCGAATAACTGGACTCGAACCAGTGACCTCTTCCATGTCAAGGAAGCGCGCTACCAACTACGCTATATCCGCACGATCTGAAAAATCTATCTGAATTGTGCGGGCGCGGCAATCATAGATGCACTTGGTCAAGAGTCCCGTTTTCCAGAATATGAGCCTATGCTTTGAAGCTCAGTCCGCAAAGGAGACCTGAATGATCGAATTCTATACTGCTTCCACTCCGAATGGCCGAAAAGTCGCAATCATGCTTGAAGAATTGGGACTTAAATACAACGAACACAAAATCAACCTCAAGGACCTTGAACAAAAGCGTCCGGAGTTTCTGGCAATGAACCCCAACGGAAAGATTCCGACGATTGTGGATAACGAAGGGCCGCAAGGAAAGACCACGGTTTTTGAAAGTGGTGCGATCCTTTTTTATCTTGCTGAAAAATACGGAAGGTTTATCGGGAAAGACCTGACGGAAAAAACCCATGCCATGCAATGGGTGATGTTCCAGATGTCGGCGATTGGTCCTATTTTTGGAAATTACTATTATGGTCTGAACACCTTAAAGCCCCATAATCCGGGTTTCATTGAACGCTTTGAAAAAGAGGCGCTAAGACTTTTGGGTGTGATGGAAACACAGCTTGGCGACAATGACTATCTGGCGGGTTCAGAGTACACCATCGCAGACATTGCCACCTATCCTTGGATCGCCGGTTTTATTCATGGGCAACCCAAATGGTTTGAAGACAAAGTCGCGATCAAAGCGTGGGCGGATCGATTGGCGAAGCGCCCGGCTGTGCAGAAGGCTATGGTCTAAACAAATTATTTAGGAGTAGTCCTGGAATCAAACTTCCAAATACATCGACAGATTATCTGAAACCTCACCAGTCGGCAGGATGAAAGCTTTAGGAAAAACGCCTGCGTGCTTGAAGCCCAAGCTTTCATACAGCTTTAAGGCCGACTGATTGTTCGTCATCACATCCAGCTCGATGATTTGGATTCCGGCAAAACGTTTTATGTTTTCCAATAAAACTTCCATCAGCTTTCGTCCCAGACCACAACCGCGATACTCGGCCAGAATTGAAATTCCCAGGCCCGCACGATGTTTTCTTTTGATGTCTTTGTAACTGCGCGCATCACAAAACCCCACCATGCGGCCTTCATGATAGACAGCTAAAATAATCGCAGAATCACTGGCGGCACTTTCCTGAAACCATTTCACCTGACCTTCAACAGGACGCTTGGCAAAGCTTTCCGGTGTGCCAAGAATGTACGGACTTTCCCCTGCCACAATGACCATCATATCCAGCGCAGCTTGCGCTTCGTCCTCGCGTGGTGTGCGGATTTCAAATTTCAGATTGTTTTTTGCAGTGAACAGAACTGGTGATTGAATCATTGGAAGCCCCTTGACTGCTTTCATCTTACAACAATGAAAGTCGCCAGGTCATATCCAATATAATTATCTCTGGTATAAGAGAAAATCCAGTTCCAGAACGGAACTGGATTGTTAAAACTCGCTGTCTTTACTTATTGGCAGGAGGCCTGGAAAACCAGATTCTTCGCAGCGAACAGAACATCATAACGATCCTCTGCGGCGTTATAGTTCATCGTCACATGCCCTGCATCCAGATAGATACCGCCGACCTGCATTTTTAAATCACTCAACGACACAATGGCACCAACATGCCCCTCGGCCAGTTGCTTGGACAAAAGGCCTTCAGAGAATTGAGAGTTCACATACGCCGTGGAAGTGTCGCCATCCATCGCGTAAAGAATCACCGACAATTTTTCTTTGCCGTTATCCAAAGACTCCACCTTGATGTCCATATCAGCAGGACCACTCAGACGACAGATCAAGGTTTTGCTGCCAGCATTCGCAGCCACAGATAGCAAACTTGTCACGACAAAGATCAGGGCTTTTTTCATCATAAAGGTCTCCGTTTTTACAGGTAAAACGCGCCCACAATAGCCCAACTAAGAGGTGTTTTTCGAATTATTTGATTTTAACCTAAAAAGCCAGTGTAAGAAGTGCTGGAGTGTTTAGAAACTCGACACGGCACTGGCATTAGCGGGAAATGAAATCCGCGACTTTCTGCGTGACCACAGGGTCTTTAAGAATGCGCCGGTGTCCTAATCCTTGAGTTGCCAAAAGCTCGGTCCGAGGCCAGGTCTCATGGATTTCCAAGGCGGCTTTATAGCGTACTTCTTTGTCTTCTTCGTCATGCACAATCAGTGCAGGGACATTCAGACCATTTCCGATACGGCCGACATTCATTTCTGAAGCAGGCATGCCGACTTTGACCTCCAGACTACGGAAGAAGTGCTTTTGCGACAGCCCACTCAGGCCAATAAATTTAAGATAGTTATTTACCACCAGTTCATAGCGCGAAGGCCCCGCCACCAGCACCAACTTTTCAGCCTGCATCCCGCGATGAACAGCCAATACAGAACATCCAGCACCGAAGGAATGGGCCACCACCGCTTTCAAAGGCCCCAAGCTCTGCTGGGCTTCGATCATAAAGCGCGCATAATCACCGACGTTGGTTCTTAAGCCTTGCGAAGCCCCATGAGCCGGCCCATCCACCGCCACCACACGAAAGCCTTTTTCCACCAACGGCTCGGCAAAAGCCCCCATCTGCGTTCCCCGTCCGCTCCAACCATGCACCAGCAGGACCACAGGATGATCGCTGGAACCCCAAGCATAGGCGGCAATACCACCGGGTAAAGTTATCTTTTCGGAAGACTTATAAAACCCCTCTTCAGAAAGCGGGCGTGGCACCCGGGACGGAGTAAGAAATAAATCCTCCGCCCACAAAGCTGTTTGGCGCGGCAACACCCAGGAAAGATATCGCCACGAGCCAATCCACAATTTCTGCATCAGGGACATTTTCATAAAACTACGGTCTTTCCACGATAGCCGTGACACCCATACCGCCTGCGGTACAGATGGAAATCAAACCACGCCCGGAACCTTTTTCCACCAGCATCTTAGCAAGACTGGCCAGTATTCTTCCACCTGTCGCAGCGAAAGGATGTCCCAAGGCCAAACTTCCGCCTTTGACATTCATTTTGGTGCGATCAATCGAACCCAACGCCTTTTCTTCACCCAGCTTGCGGCAGTATTCATCAGACTCCCACGCCTTGAGTGTGCAAAGAACCTGACCTGCGAAAGCTTCGTGAATTTCATAAAAATCAAAATCCTGAAGTTTCAGATTGTTCCGACGTAACATACGAGCCACGGCATGAGCCGGAGCCATCAACAGACCTTCTCCGTTGACGTAATCCACCGCCGCGTATTCCGCATCCACCAGATAAGCCAGCACCGGAAGATCATGCTTCTTGGCAAAATCCTCGCTGCCCAACAAAACAGCGGATGCACCATCTGTTAACGGAGTGCTGTTCCCCGCCGTCAGTGTGCCCGTGCCGCTGAAATCAAATGCCGGTTTTAGTTTCGCCAGTTTTTCCATGGTCGTGTCGGCACGAACAAAAGTGTCCTTACTTAGACCTTTAAACTCAAACACCAGATCTTTATAAAAACCTGCCTCATATGCTTTAGCGGCATTCTGATGACTGTGATAAGCCAGCTCATCCTGGGCTTCACGGGAGATCATCCAGTCCTTCACCATCATTTCACAGTGCTGTCCCATGGAAAGCCCGGTACGGGGTTCCTGCACATTAGGGAAGCGCGGTTTTAAATAACTTAACTTTAATTCAGAAAACTTCTTCAGGCGCGCAGGCAGGGATTTTTCCTTTTGCGCTTCCATCATAATCCAGGAAAACTCATGCGGCAGAACACCTGCGATATCACTATTGGTGTCCGTTCCTCCGGCAATGCCACTTTCAATCTGACCTGCCGCGATTTTTAAGGCAATTTGCGCAGCCGTTTCCAAGCCCGTACCACAAGCTCGCTGCACATCATATCCCGGCGTGTGCGGGTCCAGTCCGGCTCCCAATAAAGATTCGCGGGACAGATTCCAGTCCGAGGCATTTTTCATCACGGCCCCCAAAGCTACGTCCCCCAAGCGCTCACCGCGCAGGTTGGTTTTATCCACCAGATTTTTCAATGTCGCTGTCATCAACTCCCGGTTGGAAGTACGCGAATAATTCGTAAAGGACTTTGTAAAGGGTGTGCGAGATCCAGCCAGAATTGCCACAGGTCGAAGTGTCTTATTTGGAGCCAATTTGCGATCCATATTTACCTTTCCTTTTTTCTTGCTACCTACCTACTGATAGGTAGATAATAAAACAGTGTTATAAACAAAGCAAGGACTGATAATGGACACACGAACACGCGCCCTGGACCTCGCCCGTCACTATCTGCAAACCCTTGGTTTTAATGGGTTTAGTTTTCAAACGGTAGCTGACGCTCTGGGTATTCGTAAAGCGAGTCTTCATTACTATTTTGCATCAAAAGAGGATCTGGGTATGGCCCTGATTCAGGACTATCGCACACACTATGAAAACTGGGCACGTAAGAATGCAGCCCTGCCCGCTCTGGAAAAACTGGAATTGCTTTTTGTGATGTTCAATAAGATTGCCACGGATGAACATAAAATCTGTCCTGTGGGTGTTCTGACTGCGGACTTTAACAGTCTTTCAAAGCCACTCAAAAAAAAGATTCTGGAATTTCACCTGGGGCAACGTGCCTGGCTGCTAAAAACCTTCAAAGAAGGCATTGAACAAAAATCCCTGCGCAAAGACCTGGATATTGAAGCAACCGCAGAACTTTTTCTTTCAAGTATTCAAGGTGGACTGTTGATGGCTCGTCTGCGCAATGATCCCAAAGTCTTTAAGGATCTTGGCAGAAATTTGTTAAAGAATATAACTGCGCCGTAATGTCGCGGTACATTTCACGCACTCCACAATTCTTCCTCTTTTTCCAGTTATTAACTCCATATTCCTGATTTTTCCTGCTAGGACATGGCTGGCATCAGCCTTGCTTTAAAGACTCCGATTCGATTTTTTGGAGTCATTGTGCAACCACGAAGGCACTCGTGCAGAACCTTCGTTCGCAGCAGGAAACGTGTGAGTATGAAATACAGCTCTATATTGGTTTTTATCAGTCTGATGACTTCTTTCAGCGTCTGCAGGGCTGCGTCACTAAAGCCTGTCTCTGAGGTCAATACGACACTGATCCGCGAATTTCTTGCAAAAACCGAAATGCGCTTGCCACCGCAGGTTCTTTCTTACGTGGGGTCTCAAAATATCGCGTTTAAGGACATGGGGTCATTCCCTAGCTCCCTGTGCAGCAAAGACGTGGACTATAAAGAACTGGTAAAAACCGATTTCCTGCGTCTGCGCAAGCGTATTTATCTGCACAAAGGTTTTCTGCCTTACCTGAATGGCAGTAATAAAAACTCCCTTTGCGCCAATCAAAACATGCATGATCTGGCGGCCAAAGCCTTAATCTTCCAAATCGCCCGTCTTTACGATTCTGCTGACGAACACTGGGACAACAAGGCCGACAAACAGGAAATCTCCAGTTGTGATTTTCAGTACCGTGAACAGCGCAATGGCATGTCCACAATCTGCGATTATTATCTGAACAATTCACACCGTGTTTCCGGATCGCCTTCTTACAAAAATCTTTCCGACTATAAAGGCAACCGCATTCGCAGCAAGAACGAGCTTTCTCTGCGCCTGGGGAACGTTCACGAACTGGATTCCCCGGCAGAACATTTTGCTTACAACTTCACCCAGTTTTTAACGGACCCAAGCTACCGCTGCCGTAAACCTTCTTTCCACACTTTCTTCCAAAGACTTTCCAACTTTAGCGCGTTCAGTGACACTTCCTGTGCTCCTGTCAGCCACTTGTACACAAGCACTGGCGGCTGGAAAATTGATGTGGACCCCACAAAAGTTTACGAGGTTCATTTCCTGTTCGCCTCCAAAGGCGAGGAACTAATGAGCCGCTGGGGGCATTCAATGTTGCGTCTGGTAATCTGCGCCCCGACACGCAAAACGGTTGGACCGGAGTGCCTGGCCGATGTGGCCTTCCATGTCGTACTAAGCTATCGCGCCAATGTGGATGATGTGATTGTGAACTACTGGGACGGCCTGACTGGCAAGTATCCTTCACAGATCATGACTTTTTCCATGAATGAAGTTGTCGATGAATACACCCGTGGCCAGTGGCGCGACCTGATCAGTCTGCCCTTAAAACTGAATGACTACGAAAAGAAAATCCTGGTTGAAAATGCGCTGGAACACTATTGGTCCTATGCGGGCGATTACAAGTTTTTGAGCAATAACTGTGCTTCTGAAACCGACCAGTTGATGCGCGCAGCTTTACCAAAGTCTCACCCCTATCAGGACACTTACGCTGCTAGCCCTAAAAAAGTTTATCACAACCTGTCCCTGTACAAGCTGATCGATGTGTCTTTGCTAAACGATAAAATGGAAGCCCGTCGCAAAAGCTATTTCTTCCCCAGCCAGAAAGAATCTTTGGACAAGGCCTTTAATCACATGAAGCACTACTTTATGGGCTATCGTGATCTCAGCGAATGGGCCGAATATTCACGTGCCGCCGACAGAACGCGCGTCTATGAAAAACTGGAATCATTTGAAGATATCGGCAACGCTTATATTCTGGAAAAGTACGCGAATCTGACCCAACAAATCTCCCAGGGCAAATTGATCAGCCGTCTGTTGCAAGGGGAAAACCGCGAAGCTGAATTTGTTCAGGTCATTGCCGGGATCAATCAAAGTGCACAGAAGCGCCTGCCTTGGTATTTGGCTCAAGGGGGATACGGAGTCCCCGTGGCATCAGAAGTGGCTTCTGATGAAGAGGTTCAACGCCGACTGGAAGAAGCCATCAAGTGGGGCACTTCCTACAAACAACTGCTTTTAAAGAAGTTCCCTGACATTGATCAGGAACTGACAACTATTAAATCGAATCTGGAACTACTAACTAACCGCAGGAGGTTTTAATGAAAAAACTAGTACTGGTAGCTTTGCTGATCGCAGGCATTGGTATGGAGTCCGCAATGGCGCGTCCTCACCACAGACCTGAACACAGACCAGGCCATGGTGGCCACAGAAATGGCGACTTCGGCGACGGCGTCCTTGCAGGACTTTTACTGTCCACGGCGTCTTTGTTCATGAGCGACATCACAGCCAATCATTCTCAAGCCGTGTATTTGCATGCAGATCAGGATGCAGCAACGTTCCTGGCCGAAGGTGGCGAACCCACTCCGGCATTGGCTCAGGCCATGAACTATGAACGTGACTTTCTGGCACGTGCCGAAGTTCAAGGGTCTGACAGTCTTTCCGATCAGGAAGTGGCTTACCTGGTTATGAGAAGAGCTGAAAGCCTGTAAGACAAAGCGCTTTCAAGACCATTCAAAGGGGACCTGAGGGTCCCCTTTTTTTATTCCGAATCCGAGTCGATTTTGCATTCAATTATTCTGTTTGGCGTATCCCCGGAATAAGCCTATAATGTGCCCATGACAGATACAAAAAGAATCTCCGACATTAAGATCTCTGTTCTGGACCTGGCCCCGATCGCGCAAGGAAAGACCATCGCGGAATCCTTCCGCAACACTTTGGATCTGGCTCAGCACGCAGAGAAATGGGGCTACAATCGGTACTGGATGGCGGAACATCACAATCTCGATGGCATCGCCAGCTCGGCAACTTCAGTCCTGATTGGTTATGTTGCCGGGGGCACAAAAACCATTCGTGTTGGCTCTGGTGGTGTGATGCTACCCAATCATGCACCACTGGTTATTGCTGAACAATTTGGAACACTGGGCACCTTGTATCCGGGTCGTATTGACCTGGGGCTGGGACGAGCACCGGGCACCGATCGCCTGACCATGCACGCTTTACGTCGCGACATGAACGGTGGCGGGAACAATTTTCCTGATGATGTGCGGGAATTAATGGATTATCTGGCACCAAGCGCTGGTCACGAACGCGTGCGCGCGATTCCCGGTGCAGGAGTGGATGTGCCAGTCTGGTTGTTGGGATCAAGCCTGTACAGTGCACAGCTGGCCGCAGTCATGGGGCTTCCGTATTCTTTCGCCGGACATTTTGCACCGGAACAGATGATGGAGGCTTTGCATGTGTACCGCGCAGGATTCCAGGCTTCGCGCTATCTAAAGAAACCCTATGTGATGATTGGCCTGCAAGTTGTCGCGGCAGATTCACAAATCGAAGCTGAACTTCTGGCCACGACCTTATATCAACGCTTTCTGGGCATCATCCGCAATCAGCGCGTGAATCTGCTGCCACCAACCGATGCCATGGACAGCATCTGGAGCCCCGGTGAAAAAGAGCTGGTGCTGGATAAACTAAGTAATGCCATCATTGGCGACAAAGAACGTGTGCGCCAGGGCCTGCAGGATTTTATTGATAAAACCCAGGCTGATGAACTGATGATTCTGTCTGATATGTATGAACATCAGGATCGCCTGCATTCTTTTGAACTGATTTCAGATATTCATAAAAGCTAATCGTGAGACAGCAGATGCCAGTCCTTCAAACTGTAGCGATTTAAAATACGCTCCAGCTCCCCGGAGGCTCTGGCACGCAGGAACCAGTTGTTTAAATGCTGAGGAACTGCACCAAATTCCGGCTCTTTAGGAACACTGACCATCACCAGGGAACTAAAGCCCGCCACAGACGTCGGCACCAGCTTCAGACTTAAGCCCGTTTTTCGTCCCATGGAATAACTAAGCAAATTATAATCCCCCAATGCCAGATCCACACGGCGATCACTTAACATCTTCACCATGCGATCAACAACATCAGAACCGATCAGTTTGATCACTTTGCTGGAGCGACTTTCTGACAGGAATTCCGGTCCTTCACCACTGCCAACATCAGCATAAACCACTTTGCGCGAAACCAGTTCATCCACATCAATCAAAGACTCTTTGAAAGTGCCCGGCACCAAAGCGCCCAGATAACTCATCCCCAACGAAGGACCAACAATGCGAATATCCGGCAAATAGCGCACCAGATACGATGGCACAATAACATAATTGAACTTGCGCGCCTGAAGACTTGCCACCGCACGGGTGTTAGAGATGCTTTCAATTTGCAGAATAAATCCGTGTTCTAAAGAAACTTCTTTCAGAATATCGTAAATATACCCGCCCCAGACACCCGGCCCCTTTTCGCAAAGATACGGGCACAATGGGGCCGCACCAATCTTGACGATCAAGCGATTGGACGAGCGGGACCCCCCAGGAAGTTTCTTCGTGGTGGTTTTTAACGATGCCTGAGGAAGCTTCTGCCCCGGCGTGGGGCGTCCCATCCAGCCCGGATAATCTTTCACAGTTTGCAACGTCACAGGATAGGTCGGAACCAGAACTTTAGGCGCCACCCGATTCTTTTTAAGATACGAAATCAGCGCCCGCGCCGTTTCCCGCCCCAGCTCTGCACAAAACTGAGCAGAGTCGATTATCGTCAAACGCTTGTTTTTAATATTTTCAACCGAAGCAGGATCTCCATCAAAGGTGGCATGTTTGATTTCGGTTCTTTTTTTATCCCACAAACTTTTAACAATGGAAATCCCACCGCCGTCATTGACCGTCAGAATCAGATCCACACTGCCTCCCACAAAATTTTAACAATGGAAATCCCACCGCCGTCATTGACCGTCAGAATCAGATCCACACTGCCTTTGCCCGGAAAGTCCTTTAAGAACTGTCTGGCTGCAGCCTCTCCAGAACTTGGGTCCACGGCTTCATATCTTTTTAAAACTTTAAAACTGCGATCATGCGACCTGAGAGAATCAAAAAAACCATCCACCCGATCCATGGTGGAAGAAACCCGCGGGTACTCGAACACCACAATACGGATTGTTTTTCCTTTTTCAAAAACTTTATCAATGTAGTCACCATTGTCACGACCACCCTGATAGTTATCACTGGAAAGAAACGAAGCCAGATTGCCATTTACGATATACTGATCGTAAGCAATCACCGGAATACCCTTAAGATTTGCCTGCTGAAGTCCCCGCGCCAATGCAGAGTTGTCTGTTGGCTGGATCACAATCACATTGGGTGTGCCTTTTAAAGCCTCGTCCATCTGTGTGGCCTGATTTAAAACACCGCGACGACCTTCTCCGGCCACAAAACTTTGCAGGCTGATTTTATCGGTATTGGCAGAATTGAACTTTTGAACTTCCTCCTCAAAACCTTTGCGCATGGCCACTTGGCCTTCGATTTTCATGCTCCAATACAAAACTGGAACATTCCACGTAGTTGCTGCAACTGAAGATTGAAGAAATAAAATGACAGAAAGAAAAGCTAAAAAAAGATATCCCACGCATCGGAGTATAACCGAGCGGAAAGCCGACTCCAAACAAGCAATCCTTGATTGCTATCTGTTAATCTTTGGTCAGCGTTCCACATTTTTCCACAAAAGAACTTAGGAACAAAAATACCTAGTACAATTCGACGCGGTCATTTTCGCGAAAACCAGATCCAGAGTGGATCACGGCGATAGCACCGTCATTTCCAAAGTAACTGATCACTTCCAAAGTGCCTTTCAGACGCCCCGGAACTCTGCCGATATGGCCACCGCTTTCTGGGTCGTAAATGTCATCACCATCTTCTGTGACCTTCAACAGATCGCCGACCTGAATACCTGAAACACGGCCCACATTCAGATAAATACGATCCCCGTTAATCGCAGCAATGCGCCCTTCCCAAATCACCTTATCCAAAGACGCCAATACCTGCGGAGTAAAATCCAGGAAAGCATCCTTTACAATCACCGTAATCATGTCCGGATTGTTTGCCAAAAACTTATCCGTTTCCACGCGCTCCCCAACACGGACGCCTTGCTCCTCAACAGTGACTGTCTTGATGGTGTTAAACACCTCGCGCCCCGCGCGACCTGTCACGACACGCACCTGCGCCACCACTTCAAAAGCGGTTGTCAGATGGCGAACCACGCCAACATTGTCTGCTTTGCGCTTGATACGAATATCGATGATTTTACCTTCCAGAACCGTATTCACCCCCAAAGCCTGCGCTTCCTTGGCGATGTCCTGAAGCTTGTATTGGCCATTTTGAATATTCTTGGCCAGATCCACTTTTAGCTCCCGACTGTCCAGAGCAATCACTTCCCCCGTACGGTTCAGATCGGTAATAAAAGCACTGCGCGCCTGATCACGCAGCTCCTGAGGTCTTTTATCCCCGGCATCCAGAAACGGCAGAACCATGATGCGCTTGCGTGGAGCAGAATCATCTTTACGGGCTTCGTAATTCACATCTTTGATTTCACGACGCATGGTCGGATTTGTACGGTCAAAGGTGGTGCAGGCACCCAAAGACAAAACAACAACAGCCAACAAAAGCTTTTTCACATCCAACCCCATTACTGCATCCATTTCAAAACGATTTCATTCTGGCCCTCAGAAACACGCGACAGCTTTTTGCCGTCCAGCTCTAAAGCCTCCAGTTTACCAATTAGCTCCGCAGCCGGCACAGACGTGTCCACCTCGAAACTGACCGTATCCGCACTCACCAGACGCTCCCGAATATTTTTCACCTGTGTCACCTGTGAACGGATCTTTTCCTTAACACCCTCCCAAACAGGCAGAGTTTGACGGCCCTTGATGGTCAGACGAATCACAGAAGTTCCCACGGAACCTCTTTGCCATGCCTCCATCACCTGCGCTGCAAGATCATTTGCCGTGCCTTCCACAACCTCTCGCAGCTTTTTATCCACGGCACTTTCAAACGATCCCGCATCCGTATCAAAACGACGGGACACATCGGCAATCGCACGACCATTGCTGACCTGCAAAGCCGTCAAACGCAGCTCGATACGGTAGTTTTTGCGTTCCCCTTTGGTCAGATTAACCTGGCCATCCACCAGGACCGGTGCATTGAAATACTGAGCAAAGAACTGAGCATCCTCGCCCCCGACTTTTTCGTTCTGGAAGTCCGCCGGCACATTTGTCGCCAGACCGGATTCAATAGGTTTGATCAGATAAAAATTATTTTTCTGGAAAGCCCCGCGCAAGGCTTCTTCCAGCACGCGGCCCTCTTTCACCAGAAAGCCCGCTGGTGCTTTGTCCAAAGACAACCACCAGCGATAGCTGCGCCCCTCAACCCGGTCCTGCCAGCTGATCATGGGAAGCACCACCGGTGCCGCATCGTTTTCATTCAGCAGGGAATTATCCTGAAGCATCTGTTTTAGATCCTTCAAAGACACCTTCATTGCCACCGACATTTTATATTCTTCCCCGTCCTGAGTCAGAGCCGAGGGTTTTGTAAACGGAATATAGCGTGCGGAATTGCGGATAATTTTATTCTGAATCAGGGTTTTGTTTTTCAGGAAACGATCGTTACCGATCAGCTCCTGAATGATTTCCTCAGAGATCTTTTGAAAAGCGTCATCCTGAATCACACGCTTGGCAAGCTGAGGGTTGGTTTCCTTGGAAACACCGGAATAAGTTCTGTCCACCAACTCTGTTTGCTGTGCCTTTGCGCCGAAGCCCAAAGCGAAGATCATCCCTGCTGCTGCCACTACACTTGCTAAACGCATTCCTAGCTCCTCAATTCAATAAAGTCCGTTCTTCCAAACAGGGAATGAACGCCTTCAAAGAATTCATTATTCACACTGATTCCCTGAGCTTCTTCCATCTCCATTAAAACACGGCGATTCAGCTCGGCCATCTCGATTTCCAGACTGACCGAAGTGGTTCCCGGGAACTCCTTCATCAAAGACTGCAATCGTGGATAGTCATCAGGGTTTATCTTATCCAATCTTAATACCATTCGCTTGGTTTTTTTAAGAATATCTTCCAGTGGGGACACAGTATCGACCATGATTTTCGCCGATCCTTCCTCCACCTCCAGGCCGCCGCCAACCAGAACCGGTCGTTCATCGCGCAGCTGCGTCTCAAAACGCGCATAAGAATCCGGGAAGATCACCAATTCACAGCTTCCTGTCAGGTCCTCGACCTTGCCGAAAGCCATACGAGTCCCTTTTTTCGTGATAAGTTCCCGCAGCTCCGTGATAAGGCCGGCAACCACCACACGTTTTTTACCCGCATCACGGTTTTTCCAGTCCTTTTTGGCCGCCTTCAGCGCTTCGGCCTCCGGACTTCCCGGAGCTGGCATCTGCGCTGGCAAATCAATCACTTTGCAGGTTGTCCACAACTCAGAAAGCGTGTCGAAACCTTTCAACGGATGATCACTCAGATAAAAGCCCAGAACCTCTTTTTCGTAAGTCAAAGAGGCTGTTCGTGCCCAGGGTTTTACATCCTCCAAAGTCACTTTGGTTTCAGTCGATGGCCCCAGATCAAACAATGAAGACTGTCCCAGCTCACGGTCTTTTTGCAGACCAATTGCCCGGTCCAGATACTTCTGATAACCCGCGATCAGTTGCGCACGATGAGATTCAAAGCCATCAAAAGCCCCGGCCTTGATCAAACACTCAATCACTTTTTTATTCACACGGCGGGTGTCGATGGAATTAAAGAATTCATCCAAAGAGGTAAACTTTTTATCCGGCAGATTGTTGCGGGCCTCAATAATGGCCTCGACCGCATTCTGACCAACACCTTTGATCGCCCCCAGACCGAAGTAGATCTCGTCACCATGAACGTCGAACAAGTAATCTGAATAATTCACGCTTGGCGAGCGCACGATCAGACCACGCTTGGTTGCATCTTTGGAGTATTTTACGATCTTGTCTGTGTCCGACAATTCCGTACTTAACAAAGCGGCAAAGAATTCCGCCGGGTAATGACACTTCAACCAGGCAGTCTGCAATGTAACAACGGAATAAGCAGCGGCATGGGATTTGTTGAATCCGTAGTCGGCAAACTTATACATCAGATCAAACAGATCGTTTGATCGCTGTTTATCATGCCCCCGTTCAATCGCCCCTTTCATGAAGCGCTCACGGTGCTGATCCATCTCCTCTTTAATCTTCTTACCCATCGCACGACGAAGCATATCCGCTTCACCCAGAGAATATCCGGCAATGCGAGAGGCGATACCCATAACCTGTTCCTGATAGACCATGATCCCGTAGGTCTCAGACAGAACTTCGCGGGTGTCTTCCAGCAGGTATTCGACCGGCGCTTTTCCGTGCTTACGATCGGTAAAGTCCGGAATATTCGCCATCGGACCCGGACGATACAATGAAGTGATCGCGGTGATATCAGCAAATGAAGAAGGTCGTATTTTACGGGTGGCATCAGTGATGCCCTCACCCTCGAACTGGAACACCCCCGCCGTGTCCCCGCGGGACATCATCTCGAAAGTGGCCGTGTCGTTCATGGGAATCATCTGCGACAGGATTTTTTTGCCGCGATTTTTCACAATCAGCTTCAGCGCGTGATTGATGTGGGTCAGGGTCTTCAAACCCAGGAAGTCGAACTTGATCAGGCCGATTTTTTCGGCGTGCTTCATGTCGTACTGAACAACCTGCTCGCCGTCAGCGCCTTTATAAAGTGGCGCATGACGAACCAACTGACCATCGGCGATGATCACCCCGGCGGCGTGGATACCGGCATGGCGAACCATTCCTTCCACACGTTGCGCCAGATCCATCAGTGTGTTTACTGTGGGATTCATTTCCATCATCTCACCGATACGAGGCTCCATTTCCATGGCCTCTTTCAGGTGGATACCCAGTTTTTCCGGAATCAGCTTCGTCACGGCATCGACTTCCGGGAAGGTCATCCCCAGAACGCGCCCCACGTCCTTGATCGCAGCACGGGCTTGTAATTTTCCATAGGTGATAATCTGAGAAACCGACTCCTGACCGTACTTGCGGGTTACATACTGAATCACTTCCTGACGACGGTCCTGACAGAAGTCGATATCGAAGTCGGGCATGGAAATACGTTCCGGATTCAGGAAACGCTCGAACAGAAGGAAATTTGGAAGTGGATCAAGATCCGTAATACGCAAAACATAAGCGACCAAAGAACCCGCACCAGATCCCCGCCCGGGACCGACAGGAATGTCATTGGCTTTTGCCCAGTTGATGAAGTCCTGGACGATCAGGAAGTAACCATTAAAGCCCATGCGGTCGATAATGCCCAATTCATATTCCAGACGCTTGTCGTACTCGGGCTTCTTTTCTTCAGGCACAGTTTCGCCACGAGCTGCTGCTTCTTCAAAGCGCACCAACAATCCGGCCTTGGCCTTGCGGGCGATATCCTCTTTTAACGACAGCCCCTCGTCCGTTGGGAACGTTGGAAGGTGATAGATCGGCTTCCCCTGATCATCTTTCAGTTTAAATTTCACATCACAGCGCTCTGCGATTTCCAAAGTGTTGGAAACAGCCTCTGGAATATCCGCGAAAAGCTCCAGCATTTGTTCAGGCTTTTTTAGATAGAACTCATCTGTTCCCAAACGGAAACGGGATTCATCACTCAGGGTTTTATTCGATCCGATACAGATCAAAACTTCCTGCGCCATCTGATCGTCCTGAGTCATATAGTGAACATCGTTGGATGCCACCACAGGAACGCCCACAATCTTGGACGCCTCTTGCAGGAACGGATTGATACGATCCCACTCTGG
This sequence comes from Bdellovibrio bacteriovorus, assembly GCF_025558485.1. Lineage (GTDB taxonomy): Bacteria > Bdellovibrionota > Bdellovibrionia > Bdellovibrionales > Bdellovibrionaceae > Bdellovibrio > Bdellovibrio bacteriovorus_G. Next base: position 2,105,071 of record NZ_CP102930.1, on the reverse strand, counting down.
AACGCCTGTGCGGCACATCTCAAGATACAAACGATCGTTGAAGATTTCCTTTAACTGACGAATCTTGGCCAAAGCGGCATCCGGACCTTCACGCAGGAAGGTGTCGGCCACCTCACCACGCAAGCCCCCGGTCAGACAGATCAGGTTTTCATTATACTGCTGAATGACTTCGTAATCGATACGCGGTTTCCAGTAGAAACCCTCCTGATAACCAATCGAAGAAAGTTTACACAGATTGCGATAGCCATCATTGTTTTGCGCCAACAACACCAAACGTTTGGGACCGGAGTTGACTTGATCACGATCCTGTTTTTTCTCCAAACGTGATCCCGGAGCGATATATGCATCCAAGCCCAGAATTGGTTTTACGTTGTTATCCTTACAGGCAAAGAAGAATTCAACGGCACCGAACATGTTGCCGTTATCTGTAAGAGCCACCGCCGGCATCTGCATCGCCGCTGCTTTTTTGGCAATGGCTTTCACCCGGCAAGCGGCTTCCAAAAGGGAATATTCTGAATGGACGTGTAAATGAACAAAAGACATGACAATTTCATATCTTAGCCCCCTTTTTGATTCAATAAAAGGGGGTATTCCGGCGCAACTTTCACGCTGCGTTACAGGACGCGGAGCTGAACGATCGGGTGAATAGAAACTCCCTCAGGAATTTGCGCCGAATTCAGGTCCAATCGGTCATTTTTCACAGGAATTTTGATGACTTTCTGACCCAGACCCGCATCCACGACGATTTTCAATAAAACTCCGGAAACTTGTGCTGGCTCCGTTGTTCCATCGACATTCCATAAGGTGACCTGATCCCCGCGGAACTCGATTTTATCACTGTTCGGAGCGGCCGGGTCTTTTTCCAAGCGCACTTCTAATACGCTGGCGGCATAGGTTTCTTTAACTTCCATATCAACTTGCAACTTCTGGCGAAGCATTTCGTTGGCATATTTGATCAACAATGCGGGCTGCTTTCCTGGTGTGGGATCGACAAAGTCACGGTCCCGGGTGCTGTCCTGAGAAAGAACTCCCAGATAGCGAATCGCCATTGGGGAATTAGGAACCTCCAAAGAAAATGGCTGCGTCACTTTCTCGCGATAGTTGAAATCATTAAACGACAGCAGCAATCGCCCGGTTTCCAAATTAAACAGGCGATAGCCTGTCATCTCGGCACAACACCCCTGCTGACCGGAAACCAGCACGGGATAGCTGTCATGAACATTCAGCTCGGTCACGGTTTCGGTTTTTCCCCAAAGCACCTGTTGCAAACGATCCCCTTTGCGCACGCTCCAGGAAACACTGCCGGAGATTCCTTCAGCATCCAGATACTGCTCGGTTGTTTTGGCACTGGAAACCAGGAATAGCTCGTCGCCACCTTCTTCCGTAAAGCGACGGTAAGTCTGATAATCCTGCGAGGATCGCTGAATCACCCGCATCCCCTGTTCTGTCTGCTTCAACTTGAAACTGGAAATGCCCGAGCTTTCAAAAAGAATCTGCCCCGCCGCCGCCAAAGCCGCAACACAGGAAAGAACAATCAATAATGTAAGACCCTTGGAAAATTTTTGAAGTGCTTTTGTTTTCATCCCAACAAGGCTAACAAAGCCCCATCCCCAAAAGCAGTTACAGAACCATCATTAAAAACAAAAAAAGGTACCTGCTTACTTTTGCAGAAGCGCTGCGCCTAACGTGCTGCTTCTGCAAAAGTAAGCAGGTACCTTTTGGTTATTCCCATTCTATGGTGCCGGGGGGTTTGCTGGTTATGTCATATACGACGCGGTTGACGCCTTTGACTTTGTTGGTGATCAGATTTGAAACTTCGCGCAGGAATTCAAAATCGAATGGATACCAGTCTGCGGTCATTCCATCACTTGATGTCACGGCTCGCAGGGCCAGCACGTGATCATAGGTTCGGGAATCCCCTTGCACTCCCACAGTCTTTACCGGCAATAACACACAGAAGGCCTGCCAGATTTTTTCATAAAGTCCGCGACGACGAAGCTCTGAAATATAAACCTCATCCGCTTCTTTAAGAATTTGCAGCTTTTCTTTCGTGACTTCACCTAAAACTCGAATTGCCAATCCCGGCCCCGGGAATGGATGACGCCACAGCATTTCCGCAGGCAAACCCAACTGGGCCCCCAATGCACGCACTTCATCTTTAAACAATTCGCGCACAGGTTCAACCAGACCCAACTTCATTTTTTCCGGCAAACCACCCACATTGTGATGCGATTTAATAGTTACGCTGCCGCCAACTGACGACACACTTTCAATCACATCCGGATACAATGTCCCTTGCGCTAGCCATTTGATCGGAAGCTTGTGATCATAGCTTTTATCAAAGATTTCGATAAAAACACGTCCGATGGTTTTGCGTTTTTCCTCTGGATCTGACTTACCCTTCAGTTCGGACAGGAATTCTTCCGAAGCATCCACACCCTTCACATTCAAGCCAATACGACGATAGGATTCCAGAACATTTTCAAATTCGTTCTTGCGAAGCAGGCCATTATCCACAAACACACAGTGAACACGTTCAGCTCCCAAAGCCTTCGTCAGAAGTGTCGCCACCACTGTGGAATCAACCCCACCACTAAGTCCCACAAGCACATGATCCGTCGGCCCAACTTTTTCCTGCGCATCCCTAATCAGCATGTCCTTGATATGAGGAGCATCCCAATCCGCCTGAGCCTGACACATTCCCGAAGCAAAATACTTTAGCAGATCCACACCGTGATCCGTGTGCGCCACCTCTGGATGGAACTGCACAGCCAAAACCCCCGGCCCCTGCATAGCCGCCGGATGATTTCCGTCAGACATCCCAATAATGGAAAATCCTTCTGGAACTTTTTCCACCACATCACCGTGGCTCATCCACACTTTTTGTTTTTGCGGCACGCCCGGAACAGGACTAGACCATGTTACATAATTTAATCCGTACTCGCGATGTTCAGCCTTCGCCACTTTTCCACCCAATTGATGAGTCAGCAGCTGCATACCATAACAAACACCCATCACAGGACTTATGTTACGAAGCTCAGTGACATCTCTTTGCGGAGAACCTTTTTCATAAACTGAATTTGGACCGCCACTAAGAATAATGCCATACGGATTTTTTTTGCGGATTTCCGCCGCAGGATATTCAAAAGAATGAATCTCTGAATAAAAACCCAGTTCGCGAAGACGACGGGCAATCAATTGCGTGAACTGCGAACCGAAATCAAGAATAACAAAACCACGCATAGCTTAAGACTCGATTCTGTAGTTAGGAGCTTCTTTGGTGATACTCACGTCATGCACATGTGATTCACGCAGGCCCATCGCGGAAATTCGCACGAATTTTGCCTTGCTTTGCAGTTCGTCGATATTGCGCGCGCCCACATAACCCATACCGGATTTCAAGCCACCCACCAATTGATGAATCACACCTGAAGCAGAGCCCTTGTAGGCCACTTTTCCTTCAATACCTTCCGGCACCAGCTTGTCATTTTCTTCCACATCCATCTGCCCGTAGCGATCCTTGGAGCCCTTGGACATTGCACCCAGACTTCCCATGCCGCGATAGACCTTGTAAGTACGGCCCTGGAATAAAATTGTTTCCCCCGGGGATTCCTCTGCACCAGCCAGCAGATTTCCAATCATCACTGAGTTTGCCCCCAAAGCCAGCGCCTTGGTGATATCACCAGAGAATTTAATACCGCCATCTGCAATAATGGTTTTTCCGCGCGCACGCGCAACCTTCGCACATTCCACAACTGCAGAAATCTGCGGCATACCCACGCCAGCCACAACACGGGTCGTGCAGATACTGCCCGGCCCCACGCCGACCTTTACGACTTCAGCTCCGGCATCCAGCAGGGCTTGTGTGCCGTCCGCGGTCACAACATTTCCGGCCACGACAATCACATTTTTGTGCTTCTGCGCAATATACTTCACCATCTCAATGACATTTTTGGAATGACCGTGAGCCGTATCCACACACAGCACATCCACGTCCGCGGCCACCAAAGCCTCCACACGATCACGGGAATCCGGCCCCACGCCCACCGCTGCACCGACAAACAAACGACCGTGTTCGTCCTTGGTGGCTTGAGGATAGTTCTTGGCTTTTTCAATATCCTTGATCGTGATCAGACCTTTTAGTTTTCCCTTGGAATCCACCACCGGCAGTTTTTCAATGCGATGCTTTTGCAGAATTTTTTTTGCTTCATCCAAAGTGGTTCCCATTTTTGCTGTGACCAGATTTTCCCTGGTCATCAGATTTCTAATGGGCTGATTGAAGTTTTCTTCAAAGCGCAAATCGCGGTTGGTTAAAATCCCCACCAACTCGCCATTGACGGTCACCGGAACACCGCTGATGGAATACTTTTCCATCAAAGCCACAGCTTCCTCGACCAGATGATCCGGTCCCAAGGTGATCGGGTCCATGATCATGCCACTTTCGTATTTTTTTACTTTTTCGACTTCCAGAGCCTGTTTGTCGATATCCAGATTTTTGTGAATAATACCCAGACCACCGTGCTGAGCCATGACTCGCGCTATGCGATTTTCTGTCACTGTATCCATCGCCGCTGATATAATCGGCGTATTAAGATATTTGCCGCGGGCAAACACTGAGCGAGGCACCACATCCGTGGGAGTGATCTCAGAATATTGAGGAAGAAGAAGAATATCGTCGAACGTCAATGCGTAAGGGACTTCACGATCCATAACAAAGCTCCTAGAGGCAGGTTTTTGTTATTTTGAGCGGAAATCCCCGTCAGTTCAAGCAAAACCGGGACAATAAATTATTCGTACCAGGTTTTATACAGCAGATAATTATCCGCTGATTTTTCAAGCAACGCGACCTCTTCATCCGTCAGAGATCGCTTCACTTTACCCGGACGTCCGACCACCAGACTGCGTGGCGGAATTTCAGTCCCCTCGACCAGCAAGGTGCCTGCACCAATCAGACAGTGCTCGCCGACCTTGCAGCCATCCATCACAATAGAGCCCATTCCCACCAGTGTGCCTCGACCAATTTCACAACCATGCAGCATCACCAAATGCCCAATAGTCACGCGATCATGAAGCGTTGTGCCCCATTTACCGTAAGTGCCGTGCACAACACTGCCGTCCTGAACATTGACCTCCTTACCAATACGAATTGGCATCACGTCGCCGCGAACCACCACATTGTACCAGATGGAAGAACCTTCACCAATTTCGACGTCACCGATAATGCGAGCATTGTCAGCAATAAAGACTTTTTCTGCGATCACCGGGGATTTTCCGCGGGCGCGGATTAGTTCACTACTCATAGACACCTCGACCTTAAGGCTAAAGTTTCCCGGCTATAGAGGCAACTTGTACTACGCTGTTCTTGACGTTTTCCTGACAGAAGCTGAGTTTTTATCATGCGTCAGAAATGCTGTGATGCGGTCCTGTTCCTTCATTCCGTCGGAAAAACCAATTTCAATCAACTGGCGGCAGTAATGCGGCGTAAACATCAAGTAACTAAACATCTCACTGGATTCATCCAAAGATCCCGGACCGCGCAGCAAATACCGGATCATGCGCGGCAGTTCGTTTTCTTTTTTCTGCGCCAGTTCGGAAAAATCAATAGAGGGCGCAATCCACAGGGCCTCGATCTTTCGCAGAGACACGCGCTCTCGCTCCGTGGCGGAGATTCCAGCCAGACTGTCATTGACCTGATGAATTCTTTGAATGTCTGATTCCAGACCGTCCATCATCACGGCATTCATCAACACATTCGCCACCCGCGCCACAGTCGGAGCCCCTGTGATGCCCTGGTTGTGATAACTGTAAAACGTATCCTGTCTGCGGCGCACTCCAATGGCAATAATGCGCTCTGCCCCCAGATAAATCGCCGGACCACAAGGGGACTGATTGCGAATACAACCATCCCCGTAGTAACGCCCTTGAATCTGAATCGGTGGAAATAAAAGTGGAATTGCTGACGATGCCATCACATGTTCTACCCCCAGAGTGGCTTTTTCACTGCGATGCATGCCCCTTTCCCAGGGTAGTAATTCCGGTCTTCCCTGAAAGAACGTCACGGTGGCCACGCTTTCGTAATCCAAAGCCGACACGGAAACAGCCCGCAGTTCTTCGGCGTTGATCTTTTTTTGAATTTCCTGAAATTTGCAGGCCTCGGTCAGAAAGTTATTCAACGGATGGGTGCTTAACAACGATCGCAAAGCCATGGTGTCCTTGCCTTTGCTTCCCAGCGACAACTCGGTCATCCATTGCAGCCCTCCACGGGACAAAGCCATCAGGTCCGCGTAAAAAACATTATCACTGTCGATCTTGCTCCACAGGTTGACCAGATTTTTACTGCTATGAACGAAGTTGGCCGGATGCGCGGCCAATAGGGCCACGTTGATGGCTCCGGCACTGACACCAGAATACACCTGAAAAGGATTGTCGATTTTAAGGCGGGAACAAATATGAGCTATCGCTGCCAGAACACCGGCCTGATAAGCCCCTCGGGCACCGCCACCAGATAAAACAAGCCCCAGAGTCGGCATAGCCCCTCCTGCGAAAATTTTAAAAAGCAGAAGGGACCTGAAGCAACGAAAAGTGGTTTAAACTGTCACCTGACTTTGTTTTCTATCAGAAACAAGCCAGATCAAATCACCTTCCTGCAAAACAAAGCTGGCACGAGGCCCCAGAATACGCTGAGCACCACGTTCGATCCCCACCACCATTCCGTGATAGGCTTCGCGAATCCCGCTGTCGCGAATGGACTTATCTTTGCAAACAGAGGCGTCGTTCACCACAAACGAAGACAGGCGATAATCTTCCTGACGAGCCGGAGCGTCCGGCCCCGGAGCCACTGACACTTTTTCCTGCTCCAGGAACATGTGGAAGCTTTGCAGTTCTTCCTCGCTTCCGAAGCAGATCAGTTTATCATAAGGCCAAAGAATGAATTCTCCATCCGGAGCAAAGTAGCGCTTGGAGCCACGATAGACCGCCGCCACATTCACGCCGTACTTTTCCTTAAATGATAAATCCCGCAGATTGCGCCCGACCAGCACGGATTCCGCATTTAAATCATAGGTCCCCAGGCTGGCATCCCAAGGCAGGAATGTGCGTGCCACTTCGGAAGACACCAGTTCCTTGCGCTCTTTTTCCGTCAGATTCTTCAGGAAATTTTTTTCAATAAACTGATACAAACGGCGCACCCAGAACTGACCGGCCAGGGCCGCAATCGCAACAACTGCGACAATCACACCCAATGCCATCTTCAGGGTCACAAACTGAATAATCACGGCATGCAAAAGCAAAATCGCCAGCACCAGACGTCCGACAAAAACACCAAACTGCAAACCACGCAATTTTTCCAGCTCTTCAAACTCCCGCTGCGCTTTCAAGGAGGGACCACTCATGACGATTCCCCAGAAGAACGGAGCCATCAACCCCAGACAGATGAACAGGGAAATACTCCCCGCCCACGGACTCTGTTCCAGATAGCGCTGCACTTCCGCATTCAGGATCGCCTTATAGGCGGCTAAAATCGCAATCACCATCACGGTATTCAGAATGATCTTGACCCCGTAGGTTTTAAAAATCAAAGAGCCCACACTGCTTTTCCCCTCCCTGTCGAAAGAGGCCTGATAGCGGTCGAGCATTCTTTTAATCCCGTCAGGAAGTCTGGCATCCACCCAACGATACGTCGGCTCTGCCACCTTAATCAGATACGGAGTCGTAAAGGTCGTCACCGCAGAAACGGCAATCGCCAATGGATACAGGAAGTCACTGGTAACTTTCAAAGTCACACCCAGGGAAGCAATAATGAACGAGAACTCCCCGATCTGCGCCAGACTCATACCGGCCTGGAAGGATTTTTTACGGCTTTGCCCGGACAAAATCGCCCCCAGGAAAGAGCCGACAAACTTCCCCACCACCGTCAATGCCGTCACCAGAATCACCAAGTCCCAGCGTTCGATCAAAACTTTCGGGTCAATCATCATCCCCACAGAAACGAAGAAGATCGCAGCGAAAAGATTTTTCACCGGTGTCAGGATATGTTCCATCTTGTGACCTTCAGGCGTTTCCGCCAGAAGCGATCCCATAACGAAAGCCCCCAGCGCGGCCGAGAAGCCCACCCCCGCAGCAATCATAACCATCATGAAACAAAGTCCCACCGCCACTAAAAGCATGGTCTCGTCTTCCAGAAGGTTGCGAATTTTTCTTAGGAAAATAGGAATCAGGAAAATCCCCACCACAAACCAAAGCGCAATAAAGAACAACAAGCGCAACGCCGAGAACCCCAGTTCCATACCCGAAACCGCGCCGGAACCGGCGATCGCCGCCAACAACACCAGCAGTAAAATCGCCACGATATCCTCGACGATCAAAATGCCAAACACCAAATCAACAACCTTCTGCCCGCGCATCCCCATTTCCTGAAAAGCACGCACGATGATCGTCGTGGAGGACATGGAAAGAATCCCCCCGAAGAACAAACTGTCGATGTTGTTCCAGCCCAGCATGCGCCCGACCAGATAACTGACCCCCATCATGAAAACGATTTCAAACACAGCGGTAAATCCGGCAGAACCACCGACCTTGAATAATTTCTTAAAGCTGAATTCCAGACCTAAGCTGAATAAAAGGAAAATAACGCCGATTTCCGACCAGACCTGAATGCTGGCTTTGTCCACCACGGTCGGAAGGAAAGGAACATGCGGACTAACAAGGAAACCCGCAATCAAATAACCCAAAACCTGGGGTTGGCCGAGCTTTTTGAACAGCAGCGTCGAAAGAGCCGCAATCATCAGAATAAAACCAAGATCTGTAATTAAATGAGGTAGATGATGCATGTCTCATAATTACAAAAACTAATTCAAATATCCAGATCCTTTGTCCATCAAGCCAAAATTTTGCAACTTTTGTGCAGCGCCCTCAGTCTCTGCGCTCATCACACGAGAACGTCCGATAAAGTTTTTTGTCGCAAAGAGAGGCACTTCCAAATACAGACACAAAGACATGGCCTCATCCGCGCGCAGCTTCACGGAATTTGTCTGCGGATGACCACTGATGTAAAGGCGCAGATATTGATGGGCTCCTTTGATTTCCACAAAAACAGCCTGTTTAATCTGAATCCCCAGCGAGTTCAGCAGCACTGCGGTGAACTTGTGCGGAGACGATTCCAGAATCATCCGGTTGCTTTGCGACAGCGCCACGCCCGCATCAATGGCACTGACCGCCACTGGCAGCGTGTATTGATGAGCTTCATCCTTCAACAGCAAAAACGGACGGGCAGCATCCGTGGTCACGGAAAGACCATAAGGGAACAACTGCACCAGCTCACTTTGATGGAAGGTTTCCTCTTCCTGACTTTCGTTGGCGAAGACAATCTGCGCTTTGAAATTTTCAAAATCCAAAACTTCTTTCATGACCTAAACCAATTCTCCTCTGAAAACCGCCGGGAAGGCTTTGGTGATTTTCACATCGACCGTTTTACCGATCAAATCCGCCGTTCCCAGGAAATGCACCAGTTTATTGCCGGTGCTGCGTCCTTGAATTTTTCCATGATCCCGGTCCACATTTTCTACCAGGACTTTCATTGTTGTGCCTTCGTATCGTTTGACAGCTTCAAAAGCCATCGCCTCATGCACGTCAAACAGACGGTTAAGGCGTTCATTTTTCACGCCCTCTGCCACTTGATCCTCGAACTTCGCCGCTTTTGTAAACGGCCGCGGGGAATAGGCAAAGGCAAAAATCGTTTCAAAGCCGACTTCCGTCACCATATTCAGAGTGTCCTGGAAGTCTTCTTCCGTTTCCCCCGGGAAACCGACAATAATATCCGTGGAAAAACAAACATCCGGAAGACCTTTTTTGATCATCGCAATACGCTCCAGATATTCTTCACGGGTGTAATTGCGATTCATGCGTTCCAGCACCTTTGTGCTGCCCGCCTGAAACGGCAGATGTATGTATTCCATAATTTTATTGGAATGTTCCGACATAACATCCACCAGCTTCTGATTGAAATCCTTCGGATGAGAAGTCGTATAACGAATTCTTTCCACGTCGGTTTCTTTTGCCACCAGAGCCAGCAAGTCGGCGAAGTCAACGCCTTCATCGCCCTTGTAGGAATTCACGTTCTGCCCCAGCAGCGTGACTTCTTTCACCCCGCGCTTCACCAGATGGCGAATGTCCGTCAGAATATGCTGAACCGGACGGGATTTTTCACGCCCGCGAGTATAAGGCACCACACAGAAGGTGCAGAAGTTGTCACAGCCCTTGGTGATGTTCACATAAGTGGCCACCCCCGGGTTTCGCACCAGCGTTTCAATATGATAAGGCGTGCGGTGCTGAAAACGGGAGTTAACCAGTTTGCGCTCACCCGCGAAGGACTGCGCCACCAATTGCGGCAGATTGTCGATCTGATCCGTGCCAAAAACAAAATCAATCATCGGCTGAGTCTTGATCAGGTTTTCTTTTTCCTGCTGTCCGACGCATCCCCCGACACCGATTTTCAGGTCAGGATTTCTGCGCTTCATATATTTGTATGTGCCCACTTCAGAATAAACTTTATGCACCGGCTTTTCACGAACACTGCAGGAATTAATAATAATCAGTGAAGCCTCTTTCGGATCACGAACAGGAACAAAATTCTGCATCTCCAAAAGAGCATACATTCGTTCCGTGTCATTCACGTTCATCTGACAGCCGTAAGTCGAAATATAGACGCCTCGGCCCATGCCGATATCCGTACTTTTCTCAACGCTTTCAAGATTTTGGGTGATGTCGTCCACGAGTTCTTACCTCTTGTGTCATCAAAAAAGTTGAGTTATAGAGGAGCGTCTTAGAAATGTCAAAAAATGAAGTTCGATGGAGATCCGCTCATGAACCCAAGACTGAAAAGCTCAAAAAAATGGACCGCCTTTCCTAAAGAGTACTCAGAGCAAATTTTGGGAGTTTTCAAAGAAAACTTCGCCCAATATCTTGGCGACGCAGAGCTGATCGTAGAGGGGCGTATCTATCAGGAAGAAATTGCGCTGCGCGTTGGCTATCTTGAGGAAGGCCGCTTGGCTCAAGCGAATTTTGAAGTATCCATGAACTATTCTCAGGAACAGCAGGATGCCATCACCCGCATTCACAACTGCGTGGATGCCGCAGCCAGCATGATGATGGAATATCTGGAAAACGATGGCGAAGTCGATTTCCCTTACACTTGGAAAGAAGTTCCGTTCCAGGGTAAAAAAATCTATCTGCGCTTCTCAACTGAAAACTCTTCTTTGGAAGCTGAGGCCAATAAACTTTTGGGTTTGAATGAAGACGAAATGCTTCACGACGAAGAACAGGTTGATGAGGATGCTTTAAGTCGCGCTGAACAGAGTGAAGAACTGTCTCCGCCTCGTGATGATGAGGACTATACAGAGGAAGAGTCCGAAGATACAGACGAGGACGATTCTGGCGACAACAAAGGCCCCAAAATGTTCAGTGGAAAATCCAAGAAGTCCCTGCACTAGGTTTGCGATATTCTTTGGAACAGAATATTGGAACTTTAATAAACAAAGTTCTTTTTCCCTTGGTACATACGGATGATCGAGAGATAATGAGATTCTATCATGATTCGAATTGCTCTCGTTCTTATACTCACCTTTACTGCTCTCTGTGTTCGCGCTGAAACTATCACCATTAACGGTGAAGACGACTGGGCCCCGTATTCTTCGGCCTCTGCAAACTATAAAGATGTGATAGGACTGGCGCCTGATATTATCAAGGCCGCCTTTAAATCCCAGGGTGTTCAGGTGATCACGCGCCCGGTGCCCTTTGCCCGTTGCCTGCATGAAGTTGACGAGGGGAAATCCATCGGCTGCTTTGACACCGTCATCAGCAGCGAAACCGAAGGTAAATACATCTTTCACCCCACGCCCTTATTTGAAGCCGACATGGTGGTGTATGGTGCCCCGACAGAAAACAAACGCCCCATGACCTTCAAGGATCTGGAGGGGAAGATTGTCGGCACCACAAATGGTTACACTTACCCGACCGAATTTCTGCAAAACAAGCGCATCACCCATTCCCCCGGCCCTACGGAAAAATCACAACTGGAAAAACTGGCCAGCGGACGCGTACACTATGCAGTGCTGTGGGGTCTGACAGCGACCTATTTGCTAAGGGAAAATCCAGCACTGAACAGCAAAGTGAAACCTCTGGGGGTTATTTCACGCACAGGACTTTATTTAAGTTTTTCCAAGAAACACAAAGACGGTGCCAAATATGCCGATATTCTGGAAAAAGGATTACAGACCATTCTTGGCAATGGCACCTATGCGCGTATCACCGGCAAATTCAACGCCGTTCATCTTGAAAATCCCAAGCCCTAAAAACAAAAATGCCCATGCCTTTGTCAGACATGGGCGCCCCTCGACAGAGAGAATATTCTTGTGAATTAAAGTGCTCTTACACGAGCTTCAATTGCCGGAACTTCATCCAGATGATGTTTGGCTTGAATAATAATTTCAATTGCATCTTTTTGCATCAAACGACCCGCCGCCATTTTTTCGCAGATCAAGGCTTCCAACTTATCCGTGATTTCGTAAACACTTTCGTGCTGCGGCCACAGATTTTTAGCTTCATTGGAACCACCCGCACAAAGTGGGATGTAGTGATCAATCTTGAATGCCTGACGCTTCATAGAACGAGTTCTATAACCGATTTGATCATATTTTTGAAAAATAGCCGCTTTTTGAGATGTGGACACATCACGTTCACAGTATTTGATTTTTTCAGGGTAACGATATTCATCAGGATGGTTACAAAGAGCACCCGGAGTCAAAGCATCATCCGGCCCTTTAGGAAACGCCTCAAAAGCTTGAGACAGGGTTGCAAAGAACAAAACCACAACAAACAACGCTGCGCGCTTAAACATATCCGCTCCAAATAGACTGCCCTTTACGGTGGCAGGTAGAAACGTCAGACCCTATCTCCGACTTATATTTGAGTAACCGCGGTTAGTACTAATGTTGAGATTTCCTATTTGCAATAAAATTTACACCCCATAACGCACCCAAGCCCACCCCTAAAACCAAAAAAAAGACCCACCCTCATCAGGCAGGTCTCCCAAAAATTCTTTTTAAAGAATCAATCTTTAAGGCAGATTCTCACAGAGATTCTCCCCTCTTAAACCAATTCCAAGGCCGTTGAAAAGGGTTCAGCCGCAAGGCGGAGGCCCCTTTTCGAAACGGAGGCGTGCTCCAAGCACGTCGGAGAGAAGAAAAGGGACCGACAACGCAGTCGGATGGACCCTTTTCAACGGCCGGGGGCTAGTATTCGTCGTCTTCTACGCTGGATCCGGACCCCTCTCCCATCCCACGTACTTCTTCGATAAACGCGCTGTTATCCTCTTCAAACTCATTATCCACTGCTGATTCGTCGATCTCCAGCTCTTGGATAGCGGCCAGGAAGTCTTTTTCCGTGCGCAAATCACGACGGATCATTTCCAGGAACTTATCCGGATAACGGGAAGTCAGTTCTTCCACATAACGCTCAAGTTTACCGTCCTGAAGGATCTTCTTACGAACTTGGATCTTCTTCCAGAACATCAAGTAGTGATAACGGCAATAAGCATCCACGATAGCGATCTGATCGCAGTCACGGGCACGGCAATAACGGCGACCTTCTGCGTCAGTAAGAACAACCTCTTCGTCGCCTTTTACTTTTTCTTCGGCAACCCACTCTTCATCGACTTCGACTTCCTCTTCGGATTCCTCGACAGCCTTCAGTTCTTCTTCGTATTCGCCGATCTCATCGCCCATCATGTCGTCATCGGCAATATAATCGTCTTCCAGCTCTTCTTCGTCCTTTTCCTTTTTAGCTTTGCCTTTTTTAGGGGCTTTCGCCTCTTTTTTAGGCGCCGCTTTTTCAGGAGTAGGTTGTGGAGTGGCCTTTTTTTCCAGCTTCTTGGCAGCTTCGACCTTGGTTTCTTTAACCTCTTTGGTCTCTTTCGCAGCCTTCACCGGAGCCTTGGCAGGCTTCACTTCCGGTTTTTTCTTCGCCTCAGGCTTTTTAGCTGCCTTTACAGGAGCTTTGTCCGCCTTCTTTTTTACAACGGCTTTCGGAGCCGGCTTTTTCGGAGCTGGCTTGGCCGCGGCTTTTGCGGGCGCTTTTTTAGCTGGTTTTGCAGCAGCCTTGGCTGCGGGCTTCTTTTTTACGATTTTTGCCATAGTTCTACCTAGATAGTGCTTTAGAGATCATTCCATCTGTCAGACATTTGAGAAAAGCTGTCAACTCATTTCACCGAAATAGTGCCTTCTTGACTGCGCACAAAAATGCTTCCTCTCGGCGCGTCGCCACGCAAGCGACCACGCGCTGTTTTCTCTGCACTCAGTTTGATCACACGAACTTCCTTCGGGACCACGATTTCACCTTCCACCGTCATCAAATTCAAACTGGCACCCGAACCTGGCGGAGTCTGGATACTCACACGGCCCGACTTGGACTTCACATCCACTTCCGAATCCAATGCCATCCCAATGGTCACCGCACCATCCTGATTCTGGCCCTCGATGCGCCCCTGGAATCCTTGGATATTCAAGTTCCCTTTGCCGCTTTCAAACTGAACTGTGCCATTGCTTTGATTGATTTTTGCCGTGGACTGCTGGGCTGATACCGTCAGAAAGCCGCGCACTTTTTCGATATTCATCTGGCCCGCAAACAGGGATGCTTCCACATCTCCTTGAATGTTCTTCAGACTCATGGAACCCGTGTAAGAATCCGCACTCACTTTTCCCAGATGATCAGCCACTGACACATCGCCTTTTTGCACATAAACCTGTAAGGAGCCAGCCCCATTCAAGACCGCCACACGCCCTTGAGTCAGACTCACTTTCAAGTCCTTACTCCATTTCTGCGCCACCACGGACCCACCGCGTAACTGAACGTCCGCAGGAAGAGCCGGCCCGATAATCTCAATTTTCTTCATTTGTGAGGCGGCTTTCGGCAAGATGTTCAGCCAGGTTCTTTTGCCATCGTATTCATTCATACGGACTTCGATGATATTATTTTTCTTTTCGATAGTGAAAAGGCCTTCCGCACTGGATTGTTCCACCCCGGATACACGCAGCGCTGTGCCAGGCTGCCCCACCATCTGAACCTGCGCCTCCAGTCCTTTTAGAACCAGGCGATCACCTTCAGAAACGGGAACTTCAAATGTAGCTGCCATCAAGGGCTGAAAAATGAGGTGGACAAGAATGAAACTGATCGCTGACATGCGTTGACTCCTTAACCCTGACATTTGACTCTGTCTTTAAAATATAAAAAAGTATCCGGGCATTTACAATAATTTGCAAGGGCCCTCCGCTTCTGCGTCAGCACGAAGGACAAGGCAGGAGCCCCCAGCACAAGAAAGCTTGGACAAAAAGCTAAAGAGGTAAAAAATGGAAAATGTCGTAATTGTGAGCAGTGTAAGAACTCCTGTGGCCTCCTTCCAAGGTGGTTTGGCTTCCGTACCAGCACCAAAACTGGGTGCCGTGGCAATCAAAGAAGCTATCACTCGCGCAGGCGTATCTGCTGATGAAATTGACGAATGCATCATGGGCGAAGTTCTGACTGCGGGTGTGGGCCAGGCTCCAGCTCGTCAGGCGGCTCTTTTCGCAGGTCTGAAAAATTCCACACCCTGCCTGACTATCAACAAAGTTTGTGGTTCCGGCCTAAAATCCGTGATGCTGGCAGCAGATTCCATCGCCTTGGGTCACACAAAAATTGCCGTTGCCGGTGGTCAGGAAAACATGACTTTGGCGCCGCACTTGCTTGAAAACTCCCGTTCCGGCTACCGCATGGGTCCAACACAAATGACAGACTCCATGATCAAAGACGGTCTTTGGGACCCGTACAACAACTTCCATATGGGAAGTGCTGCGGAAATCTGCGTGAAAGAGCACAACTTCACTCGTGAAGAACAAGATGCTTTCGCAGTTGATTCCTACAAAAAAGCACAGGATGCCTGGGCTAAAAATCTGTTCAAAAACGAAATCGCTCCAGTCACCGTGGAAGGCCGCAAAGGCGCTGTCACTGTGGAAAAAGACGAAGAGCCTTTCAACACAAACTTCGACAAAATCCCAGGCTTGAAGCCAGCATTCGACAAAGCCGGAACAATCACGGCAGCCAACGCCTCCAAAATCAACGACGGCGCGGCAGCCCACGTTTTGATGTCTGAATCCGAAGCGAAAAAACGCGGCATCAAACCTTTGGCGAAAATCGTGGCGCACGGCACGTTTGCGCACGATCCAAAATACTTCACCACGGCTCCGGTGGGCGCGATCAAAGGCGCTTTGGCAAAAGCCAATTTGAAAGTGGGCGACATTGATCTTTGGGAGATCAACGAAGCCTTCGCTGTTGTCACTCAAGTGGCGATGAAAGAACTTGAAATCCCGGCTGCCAAAGTGAACGTTCACGGCGGTGCTGTGGCGATCTTCTTCAACAAGATGTGGATGGGCTTGCGTATTCCACAATCTTACATCAATGGTTCAGCTGACGGTGGCGCTATCTTCCAGGGTACGAACTATCAAAAGCGCATTGAACAAAAAACGATTGCCAAGGGTTAGGACTATTTATGCCATTAACAAGAGAGCAAATTGCACAACGTATCGCTCAAGAAGTTGAAGATGGTTACTGCGTAAATTTGGGAATCGGCATTCCAACATTGGTTGCCAACTACATCCCCAAAGACAAGTTCGTTATGTTACAAAGCGAAAATGGTCTTTTGGGCATGGGACCATTCCCCAAAGAGGCTGACATTGATGCGGACCTGATCAACGCCGGGAAACAAACTGTGACGGCCTTGCCGGGTGCAAGCTTCTTTTCCAGCGCAGACAGCTTTGCGATGATCCGTGGTGGCCACGTTGACCTGACTGTTTTAGGGGCGATGGAGGTTGATGAAACCGGCAGTATCGCCAACTGGATGGTTCCGGGCAAAATGGTCAAAGGCATGGGCGGCGCCATGGACTTGGTGGCTGGCGCACGCAATGTGATCGTGGCCATGCAACACACGGACAAGGAAGGAAACTCCAAACTGCGCAGCAAGTGCACACTTCCTTTGACCGGCGTGAAATGCATCAAGAAAATCGTCAGCGATTTCGGCGTGATCGAAATCACACCTGAAGGTTTTGTTTTGAAAGAATACGCCCCGGATCTATCTCCGGAAAAGGTTCTGGCAGCCACTGAGGGCAAAATGAAAATCGCCCCTGACTGTAAAGCGATGACATTTTAAAAAAAGGTACGGCCTTACTTTTGGTACTGCAACTGCGTTAGACGCAGATGTGCTACCAAAAGTAAGGCCGTACCTACGTCATAAGTCCAGCCGTGCGTTGCTCTGTCTGAAATTCCCATAGATAATAAGTCTTCACGTACTTGCGAGTGGGGTTTTCGTGGCAGAAGCAAAAAAAGTGGCAAAAGACACCTATCTATTCCGAGATGGGGATGCTCCCGATGCGATGTACATCGTTAAAACCGGCGGTTTTGCCATCACCAAAAGCAAAGGCAATACCGAGGTAGTTATTGCGGAAATTCAGCCCGGCGCCATGGTTGGTGAAATGGCCTTGTTTGATAAAAAACCCCGCAGCGCCAACGTCAAGGCCACCAAGGATTCCGAGGTCATCGCACTTCCTTACGACTCTTTGAACAAGCAAATGGATCAGTTGCCGGTATGGGTTCGCGCGATCATGAAAACGCTGAATGAAAAACTGCGTGATGCGAATCAAAAGATCCGTCTTCTGGAAAACACCAATCCGGATGAAGAGCGCTTCCCGCCTCATATTGTAAACAAATACATCTCCATTCTGAATCTGGTCGGAAATAAATATGGAAAACCGGAAGACGGCGGCACTTTAAGCTTCTCCTCTGTATTGATTCGCAATTACACGATTCAGATTTTCCAGGAAGCCACCAACAAAATGCAAAGCGTGGTGAATGCCCTGACCGATCTGGGGTATCTGGCGCAGGAAGACCGCGGCGACGGTACGCAGAAAATCAGCAACCTGAAACCTCAGGAACTTTTTGGCTTCGTGGACTGGTACAACGAGTGGCTGTTCAAGCAGGACAAAGACCGTCTGCCCGCGCTGTCAGAACAGGAAGTGGCTATTCTAAACGGCATTCTGCTGTTTGCCCGCCGTGTGGAGCCCAACCACAAAGGACTTTATAAAGTTGATCTGACCGACGTGCAGAACGAATCCATGAAAGAACTGGGACAACTGATCCGTGCGGATGACGTGAACTCTTTGATCGAAAAGAAATATCTGACAGAAAAGATCATGGATGAAAAAGGCGTCTATATCATGGTGGAACTGCCGTATGTAGAGCCACTGGCGCGCAACTGGACAATTGTAAACAATCTAAAACGCAAATTGCGTTAAACAAAAAAGCCAGGTTCCAAAAGGTTCCTGGCTTTTTTATTCTTACTTTCTAAAATACCTATTCAATATCCGGGATTTCCTGACAACGCAGTGGCAGCTTTTCGTTTGCAAGCTTCGCCACATTTTCCCCACCCACCGTATGAACATAGATGGAGTTGGTTTTGGCTCCACAGGCAATAGGCTGCCCCAGAGTCAGAATCACGCGGTCACCGGTTTTACCCAGACCGTGCGACACCAGCAGCTGATCCACTTCACGCAGAATATCCTCCATCGTCTTGTAGGGCTTGATCGCGTGAGTCTGAATTCCCCAACCCAGTTCCATGCCATTTAAAACATCCAGATGCTGAGTTACAGAAATGATTCGCGCCTTCGGACGGAATGCAGAAATAATATTTGCAGTTTTACCCGAAGTCGTCAGACAGATAATCGCAGTGGCATTCAACTTCAGCGCACTTAAAGAGGCACTGGCAGCAATTGCCGCAGGAGTGCTTAAGAACTCATTTTCCAATGAAATCTTATAGTACTCCTCTTCGTTGCGTTCAACTTCTGTGATGATTTCATGCATGGTACGAATGCAACGGAAAGGATATTTCCCGCTGGCAGATTCTGCCGACAACATCAAGGCATCAGAACCATCCAAAACGGCATTGGCCACATCTGTGATTTCTGCACGAGTCGGCCGCGGATTTTCAACCATGCTATCCAGCATCTGAGTCGCTGTAATCACGGGCTTACCCAACAGATTACAAACCTGAATGATGCGTTTCTGATAACCCGGCAAACGACTTTGACCAACTTCCACCGCCAAATCCCCGCGTGCCACCATGACGGCGTCACTCAAACGGCAGATCTCCTCCAAATTCTCAATAGCTTCCACCATTTCAATTTTGGCAACGATTTTAGCGTTGGAATTCCTGGCTTCAATTCTTTCACGCAACTGACGGATGTCGCGAGCGTGGCGCACGAAACTCAAAGCGACATAGTCCACTTTGTTTTCCAGTCCAAATTCAAGATCCTCGATATCCTTTGGCGTCATACATTCCACTGGCAGATTCACGCCCGGAAGATTCATGCCTTTGCGATCTTTTAAAATACCGCCATAGATGACTTCCACATCAAGCTCTTCCCCGCGGACCTGCAGGACTTTTATTTCCATCAGACCGTCATCCAGAAGGATGCGCGTGCCTGGCACACAGGCCATTGGCAGCTCTTTAAAGTCTGAAGGAATCAGGCCGGGCTTTCCCAGCACACTCGCGGTGGTAACCACCAGACGATCCCCGGGTTTGATTTCAATGGAGCCATTTTCAAATTTACCAACACGAATCTTGGGCCCCTGCAAATCCTGCAAAATCGCCACAGGAGCATGCAGTTCCTGTGAAAGCTTACGCAAGGACTTAACCACCTTCAGGTGATCTTCATGACTGCCGTGAGAAAAGTTAAGGCGAGCCACATTCATGCCCGCCTTAATTGCTTTTTCCAGATTTTTCTCATCACGAGTCGCCGGCCCGATAGTGGCCACAATTTTTGCTCGACGATCTGCCAACATTGAATCTACGCCTTCCTGCTGTATGAATTCATTTTCACAGACAAGTTTTGCATATCTTCCTGGTGCCGTCTATTCATTCTATCAAGTTGATCCTGATGCGACTGATTTAGCTGGGCAATCTTGGCCTCGTACTTCATCTGTAAAGACTCTTTTTCCATCTTTCCGGCTTTTTCCTGTTCACCAGAACGAGTGGCATGCAGATTTTCCAAACGCTTCATCTCGCGCGCCTGACTGTCCTGAATCGCACCGATACGATCCTCATAGCGTTTTACAGTTTCCTCAAGTTTGGAATTGAATGAAGCCTCCATTGTTCTGAAGCGCTCCGTCATGGCCTTATTTAAAGCCGCATGGTCCGCAGAGTTCTTTTCACGAACAACATCCATACGGTCCTGATAATTAGACTTCATCACATCCAAAGAGTCCGCATAATAGCGCTCCATCTGGGCGTTATTCTTATTGGTCAAATCAATCACCTTGCTGACCCGGGATTCGGCATTATTCGCCACCTGAGTCACCTGATCCTTGTGCTGCATGATCAGGTTTTCTCGTTCTTCGCGATGACGGGTGTTCATAATGCTAACCTGGGATTTGTTCTCGCGGTCCGCATTACGCAAAAGCTTTTGATTTTCTGTCAAAACCCTTCCAATACGATCGTCGTTGATTTCCTTCATCTGATCCACAGCGTTTTCACGCTGCTCTTCTGACAAAGACAGACGCTTTTCGTAAGCCTGGGTTAGATTGCGGCGCTCAATGCCACGCAGTCTTTCATTTTTTGAAATTTCATTATTCAGCCGCCCGTTCAGACGCTGAATCTGACTGTCCCGGGACCGAATCTGACTGTTGATACGACCATTCACTGAATCACGGAAATCCTGATTCTGGGAGTCCATCTGCGCGGACTTGCTATCCAGCGCATTTTCATATTTATCACGAATCGCTTCACGCTCCTGATTCATGATCATCTGTTTCATATCCAGATTGTCGCCATACTCCTGTTTGCTGTTCACCACATAATCGCCATATTTCTGGGACCAGCGGGCGTTGTCCGCCTCACGCTGACGCTCGCTTTGCTTCAAGCGGGCTTCATAGGACTTGCGCATCTCCTTGCTGTTGCGATCTTTACCACGCAAGGTTTCATCATGACTGTTTAGCAGGGCATCACGCTCTTTTTCATGGGCTTCGTTCAAACGACGGGTGTTATTATGAATAGCCTCTTGGGATTTCTGACGGTTTTCCTGAATGGCCTCGACAAAACGTTCATCGCGGCCGGAAATCTCGGTGTTCATCTGTCCGACCAGATTCTGTTTCTGAGCCTCGTTGATTTCCTTTTGCTTTTTCAGCGTGCCTTCGTAACTGGCACGCTGCTGTTCGCGGGCGTTATAGGAATCCTCCATCTTATTGCGCAAAGATTCACGATAAGTCTGACGGACTTCATCAATTTTTTTGCTGTTTTCATAGTCGCGCTGATTCAGGGTTTCGCGATTGCGATCCTTCAGTTCGGCGATGCGGCCTTCATATTCATCAGTGATATTCTTAATTTCCTCGTGATGACGCTGTTCAAGACGCTTCACTTCCGCGTTTCTGCGTTTGGCATTTTCACTTTCCCGATTCTCATACTCTTCCCGAGTCTGACGAATCTTTTCGTCCTGGCGTGCACGATCCGATGATGAAATAGAAGACATCCTATCCTCCCAGACCCCAGATTAACATGAGGACCAGGCAGAAACTGCAACTGACATGGATCGTAAATTAAAATCAGGACCTAGATCTAGCGCTCAAACACGCGCTGACGATAAAGCTCTTTGATCTGGCGGTCTTCGGCGGCTTTGCGCTGCCGACGGGCCTCTGCGGCCTGCTCTTTTTCATTCACAGAAGCAATTTCACGCTCGGTCAGGTGCTGATACAGACGACTGCTTTTTTGTACCAGATCCCCCCAGTTTTCCCGATAATGACGAACTTCCCTGACGAAATCATCCTTGCCGCCACGATATAAAGAGTTCCACAGAACAAGATGCTCTTTCATATTAATGGGTTCGATCATTCCGTAGTCAGACTGCCCTTTGGAATTCAGCGCGGAAATCCACAACTCAAAACCTTCGGGAATATCCAGAACTTTTCCATCCCGCAAAGTGACCTTCAAGGATGCGGACATGTTGCGAACCAGAACCCGGGAATCCTTTTGCAAAACCCAGTATTCCCCGAAGCTGGCTTTAAAAGAGGCAAACAGGGTTTCCACTTCCAATCCACGGCCGTCTTCCACCCACAAAGACCCTTTGACCAGACGCCAATGCTGGGGACTTTGCATCACCACAGCCGACCCTGCCGTGGCATGAAGCTTTTGTTCAGCTTTTTCAAAATGAAAGGAACTTCCGGTAACTTGCAAGGCACAGTTCGAGATCGCTTTAAGACATTCCGCCGGCTGTTCAATAACGTCCCCGGCGGCACGCACACGAACTTCCATCTGAAACGCCATTAGAAAGATAAGAACCCGAACAATTTTCTTCATGCTTATTCAACGCTCTGAGCAAGCTTGCGAGCCTGCTTTTTAAGGTTTTCATTCTTGAAGTTTTTAGAAACGGTTTTGTAGATTTCAGCAGCCTCTTCCGTCTGGCTGTTCATTTCACTGATCTGCCCCATGCGCAGCAGAATGAATCCGGTCAGATCATGCTGCGGATACTGAGTGACCATTTCATCAATCTGCCCCAGACTGCTGCGATAGTCTTTTTTAAGAAAATAGCTTTCCGCAATAAAGAAGCGGGCTTCCACATTGTGCTGAGACAACGGGTAAGTTTCGATCAATTTGTTAAATTCACGAATGGCGCGATCATATTCCTGACCGTTAAAGTAACGCTTGCCCTTTTCATACAAAGCCCCGGATAGATCCAGTGCATCCGCACTGGCTGGCGCACGCACAACCGCTGCCAGATTCTTAAGTTCATACTTTGCCTGAAGTTTTTTATCCTCCGGCAGCACCTGCGCCACCGTCTGCTGGAAATCCTTTAACTGATAGGTCAGAAGGGAATTGTTAAATCGTTCTTTTTCCACCTGTTTTTGCAGGTTTGCCAGACGCATTTCATACTCTTCATGACCATTGAAGTGCCCGATAAGAACGGCATAACCGCCCACCAATCCCACCGTCAGGCACAAACAAAAAACAATGAATAAAGAGTTCTGATTTTTCATGTCTCACTTATCGGCAAAAACCGATAAGAATTGAGACTGTCTTATTTCGAGACGGACTTCTGGTCCTTTGTATAGATCACTTCCGCATCCAGATCTTTCCACTTCCCGTCCCGCATTTGTTTCGGCGCCACGCGCCCCTTCATCAGGCGCAGCTGTTTGTCGGAGTGGGAATACCATAAATGAATAGGGTCCACCAAAGCTGCAATCACGAAGCTCGTGGGCTTCATGCGCAATTCCATCCATTTTTCCCCTTCTTTTTCCATTTCACCGCGCTTCTGTAAGGTAAACCCCACAGTTTCCAGACGGTCCCACACAGCAAAGCGCACATCCAGAGCTTTCCCCTGAACCAGTTGATCCCAGTTTGTTGCCACGAAGGCATTGAAATTGGATGTGCTTAAAACAAATCCGCTAACTTTTTCTTCCGAGGACTTTTTCCGACCCTTTCCCTCGTACTCAAAAAAGATCTTTCCGTTTTCAACACGGAAACGCCCCACTTCGCCTGTCTGCTCCTGACGAATTTCGTAGCTTTGAACATCAGCACCCTTAATGCGCCCTGTCTCTGTGACGGCCATCTTGCCATCCAAATCACGATACTGCGCCTGTGTACGGAAAGCCCCGTCCTGAGTCGCAGACACATCAATATCCAATGTAAAGAGTTTTTTCTGCTGATTGGATTTCAAATCATAAAGATTGGCGTTGATTGTTTGCTGGGCAAAACCAAACACCGGAAACAGCAAGGTCAAAAGAAGCATCATAAAATCCCCCACACAAAGGTCCATAGTATTCAATGAAATTTCAAAAAACAAAAAGGATGACACCTAACAGAACACATTTTCTGCGTCACATTCTGGACCCGCCGACTTCATTTTTCTTGACCATTTTTTCGGTGAATCTTAGGTTTTATTTTCTTCGAGACAAGGATTGAAACGCAATGAATAAAGCTCAATTGGTGGAACTGGTCGCAGAAAAAACAAAGACAACCAAAACTCAATCCGAACTAATTCTCGATGCCACACTGGAAGCCATTCAAGAGGCCCTGAAAGACGGTGAAGAGGTCAAGCTTGTCGGATTTGGCACCTTCACCCGCACCTCCCGCAAAGCCCGTCAGGGGCGCAACCCCAAAACCGGTGAAACAGTCAAAATCCCCAGCGCCTATATTCCCAAGTTCAAACCTGGCAAGGATCTCAAAGACGCCCTTAACTAAATAAACTCAGGACGATCCTGAATTTTACACCAGCCACTCAAGCCCGATTTCCAAACATAGTTTTGCAGGGAAATTCGTTGCTCTGTCACAGATGTTTGAATTTCCCGCACAGAGTATGGACCTTCCTGCACCAAAGTTTTTCCATCTTCAGAAGACACCAACAAAACCCATTCTTTTTCATCCGGGGCCACTTCCACGCCGGGAATAAACTTTTGTGCCGCTGGGAACAGCGTCATTTCAAAAACTCCCCATTCGTAAGCGGGCTTCCACTCCCCGGTCGCCTCGCAGGAAATCAGATCATGCGGCCCCACTTCGCCTTTATAAATGCGCAGACGCATTTCCTCCTGTGACAGAGGTCCCTGGGGTTTTAAATCCTTGTTGTAATACCAAGAGGCTTTTTTCATAACTTTTCCCTTTTACTCAAAAACGGCGCTGGCAAAGATTCAATCACTTCCAACACCTCGTAGTAAACCACATCGAAATGAGGACTTCCCACAGGTTTTTTCAGGAAACTGGCCAGCGTTGCAGGACGCACCAGCTTTTTCCGATAACCGCCGAACAGCCTTTCCCCCATCATTCCACCCAATAAGGTGGCCGCCATCACATAGCTCCATTTTTTCTTAGGCCTGGCTTGCAAGCGATGCCCCAGAACCCCGGTGATCACCATCAATTCGTGCATTTTCTGCGCTAAAGCCAGTTGCAAGGCCTCTTTTCCAATATCTGAGGGGCCGCGCACAGCCAGGCTGGCTTTAATATCCGCCACCGTGTCTGTTTTGCGCTTATGATTGATCATCTTGGAACCAAAGTAAGCCACCGCCTCTTGCCAGATCAAACGCAGGAAATCCGCCGGAACATCCATATAAATCTGCTTTTCCCCGCTAATCTGTGCATGCACAAAGTACATGGCCAAAGAAGCCGCGTGATTCACCGTTCCCCGGGCCAAATAGGCCGCCCCGATTTCCGGCAAATAGAAAGAACTTTCATCCGCAATCAACATTTCAATCCAGCGCAGTTTTTTGGGATCGTAATGATCTCGCACCTGACTCCAGAACGAACTGTCCTGAGCGGTGTACACAGACAGCCCCGCCGTTGAAACTGTCACACCCAACTCATCCGCAATGATCTTTACATAACGACCTACATGATCCGTGTAATCCAGAAGATCTTCGTCATCGTCGTCATCATCATCCAGCCCCAGATCATAAGTCTGTTCCAGATACATCAGATAATTCTGCCACTTCACCCACGGGGGAACACTCATCAGACAGAAGACATTTCGGGAAAGACGCACCAGATCCGCAGAGGATTCCAGTTCCTTATTCAATAACTGAAAATAGATTTTTTCCGCATTCTGAAAAATTCGCAGGATTTTTTTTGCAAAGGCCGGCCCCAGTATCCGCGTCACTTCCGCCGGGATATGCTCCCCAGCCAGATGCAGATCGCCATAAATCACAACCACCAGCGCGTCCGGATAAGTTTTCACCAGATCCGCAATCTTTTTCCCGGCGAAAACATCACGGGATTTTAAGGTGGCTGCATTGCGTTTTTTATAACTGCGATTGATTCCCTGAACAGGCACCTTGTGCTTCTGCGCCCACCGCAACAAGGGACGATAGTGATCCCATGGGAACCCCCACTTCGTCTGCCATTGCGTGGCCTTAAGGAAGTCTTTTTCTGACATCTTCCCGGACAAATAGCGGTCGATCTTATCCTGATCGGCCGCCTCAAAAAACTCCACCGCCAGAATCACTTTGCGGTCTGTCGGCATATTGCGCAGGATTCGTGCCTGCGCCTTCTGGGATTGATGAAGGGCGTGAAAATCCCCGATCATCACAACCTGGGATGCAGCCATTTGTTGCCACAAGGCTTCTTTGCTGGAAACTGTCCATTTTTTGGAAAATTCTTTTTCGTAAACCTTATGATAACGCATCAACTCTGGAGTATCCTGCCCCAGGCGATGGCGAACCTGCTTTTCCATTTGCAGGTAAAGGTCTTTTCTTATGCGAATCCATTTTTGTAGGTCGTTCAAGCTGTCTTCCTTGATAGCACTGCAACGATTTTTGCATAATTTCCATTGATTTCAAACACGAATCTAAGATTCAATGAAGGCATGAAAAACACAGCCAGCAAAAACACATCCCTGCTTCTTGCAATGATCGTCACCCTAATCGGTGTCGGTGTACACATCTATCTAAGCCTTCATTACTATGACGTGAAGTTCGGCCTTTCTGATGGTCAGTCCTTCTGTAATATCAATGAAGTTATGAATTGTGATGCAGTCAGTGCCAGCAAGTTTTCATCGCTCCTTGGGGTTCCGATCGCTCTTTGGGGCGTGATGACAAATCTGGTGCTCTTCTACTTCCTGGCGGTGACTCGCTTTAACATGGTCGAAGATCAGGAACGCACCTCCCGTTACGCCCTTTTGCTTTCTGGCGTGACTGTGGTGGCTTCCGTGGTGATGGGCACTATTTCCGTCACAGCGATGAGCAACCTTTGCTTGTTCTGTATCACAGCCTATGTTCTTTCCATTATCGGCTTTATCTTCACATGGCTGGGCGCCAGCGATGTTTCTGCTAAAAATATCAGCAACGATATCAAGGATATTTTCTCTTCAGAAAAATGGGTTCTGGGCTTCCTTTTGGCGATTCCGGCTTTCGCTTTTCTGGCAAATATTATGTACCTTGAAAGCCATGGGCTTTCTGATATCGAAAAAATCGCCAAAGAACGCGTGGCTTACTGGCAGGTGGCTCCGCAACAGAACTTCGACCTGACAACCGGCCTCAGCATGCAAAAAGGCACGGGCGAGCCAGTTATGACAATTGTGGAGTTTGCAGACTTCCGCTGTTCTCACTGTAAACATGCCGCTCCGGTTCTGCACAACTTTGTGAAGAACCATCCGGACGTGCGCCTGATTTACAAGCCCTTCCCACTGGATGGCACGTGCAAC
Source organism: Bdellovibrio bacteriovorus (assembly GCF_025558485.1). Lineage (GTDB taxonomy): Bacteria > Bdellovibrionota > Bdellovibrionia > Bdellovibrionales > Bdellovibrionaceae > Bdellovibrio > Bdellovibrio bacteriovorus_G. The sequence continues at coordinate 2,077,820 of NZ_CP102930.1, read as the reverse complement.
GAAGCCATCAAAGGTGGCGGCGATGGCATTTCCTGCGGTCTTGCCGTGGCGGCCCTGTGCTCTGAAAAACTGGCGCAAAAAGGCTGGGAAGCGCACGATCATATCTTTGAAAATCAGGATGAAATCATCCGCACAATGAATCTGGATAAAAACCTGGAATCCATCGCGACCGTAACTGGGATCAAATTGGATGATTTAAAAGCCTGCGTGAAAGGCACGGAAGTTCCAGAGATCGTCAGAAAAAACGCCAAAGAAGGAGAAGTGGCACAGATTCAAGGAACCCCGGCCATCTTCATCAATGGCAAAGTGCTTAACGGCGCCCAATCCATCCCAGTGCTGGAAGCTGCCTATAAGTCCCTTAAAAAATAATCTAGAAGCCGATCATTTCGGCCAGAAAATTTGCTAACTTTCCAAATCCGTCATCGAAGACCAGGACACTGGTCTTCGCCAGACCATTTACGATGTCCATCCAGAATGCAAGGATGATCACAGCAAGACTGGCAAACCACGCAGCCTTCACCACATAGATCGTGGAACGAACATCCTGCACGCGCAGATCGCTTTGAATTTTCTCAACAACCTTAAGGACATACTGCAATTCACGGAAGTGTTCTTTAAACTTTTCCCGTAGTTCCTGCTGTTTTGCACGAGTCAAAGAATTGATTCCAGGAAAGCTTCTTTTGGCTTTAATAGCATAAATCAAATCAATGGAATGATTAATAAAACGAGTGATCTTGGACTTGAAGTTCGGATACTCAGAAGGCTTTTCCAAAAAGTCCTTCAGCTCATCAATGGCCTTGTCATAGCGTTCATCCAAAACCCAGGTCAGGATGTTATAGCGCAAAGAATCCGGACGACCAAGATCCGCTTTATCAACGCTCATCTCAAAGAAGGCACCTTCCTCCTTCTTCTTTACTTGATCGACTGCAGCTGTGGAATCTTTGAGCGCTGGTACTGACATATCCTTTCTTTTCGGCAGTTTAGGCTCGATATTAAGCTCTTTTGTTATTACCTTGGTCCAGTCTTGGTGGGTTGATTTGACTAAAGTCGAATCATTCTGAGAAAATGGACCAAGGGCGACCTAGACTTCATGGAGGAGGGCTATGGAAACCGATTCTTTCCAGACCGCGAAATTGGGACATTTAGACTTTGACTCAACCCGGGATCAAAAATCCGTGGGTCAAATTCCTTTGCCTGACGAAATGCCTCGTCAGAATGACTTCAGCCATCTTCCCAAAGAGATTCTGAAGTCTTCCACTGTTGAAAATCTGATCTCTCAGAACGAAGACCTGATGGCTCGTCTAAAAGTGACGTTGCGCCGTCTTTCTTTACTGGAAACAGAAAATCAGCGCTTCAGCGAAGAGGCCAACAAAGCCCGCTTGTCGCAATCCTCTGTTACAGATCAAATTCTGGTATGGAAGGAAAAAGACAATATCTGGCGCCAAAAGGTTGACCAGCTGGAACGCGAAAAGGAAATCCAAGGCGAAAAGGTTCGCGCCCTGACCGACAAGGTCCGCAATATGACAACCGAACTGGCCCGTCATGCGAAATACCATGAGCGCATCAAAACCCAGGTGAAGCCTTATATTTCTCAGTTGAAGGAATACTCCCGCACTCAGGATCTGCGCCTGCAGGGCCTTGAAGGCGACTACGCCCACAAAGAGGCTTTGTTGCGCGACCTTCGCCACCAGATCATCGAAGTGACCAAAAATTCCCGTTACCAAGTCGAAGCCTCCGAGAAAAAAGCTCAGGAAATGGTTCAGTTCTACGAAGAACAAATTGAACGCATGAATAAAGAGCTGGCAATGCTGCACCATACTCAAGAGGAACTTGAAGTTAAATCCATAAAACTTCACTCCGCTTTGGAGCGTCAGGATACTTTGGAAAACGAAGTTGTGACACTTCGCCGCAGCAAAGAGGAAATCAAAGATCGTCTGGAAAAAGAAATTGAACGCCAGCAAGAGCGCATCAGCGAACTGTCCCGCCAGAATCAAAAACTGGGCGTCGAACATGCCGACTTGCAAATCCGCGTGGTCGAGGATCAGGAAAAGATTCAGAAGCTTGAAAAAGACAACTATCAAGCTCAGGAACAATTGGAAAGCCTGCGCTACATGTGGACTGCCAAGAACGAGGAAAACGAAAAGCTCAAGGTTGCTGCGGCCGCCTTGGAGCGCCTGAACCTTGAGCTAAGTCAGAAACTAAATGAATTGCGCAAACAGGACGGGCCCACCGCTTAAAAGCTTTGCAGGGCCCCTTCGATACTTTCATGAACTTCTAAATTAGAACATTCAGAAAAAGAGAAAAGGCGTTGGAAATCCGGGGTCAAACCCGCGATTTTCACGCTCATTTGCTTATCCACATTCAAATCATTCAAGACACTAAAGAATGACTGAATCCCGGAAGAACCCACAAAGTGCAGGTTTTTCATGCAAAACACGACTTTTCTATCAGAAAAGTTTTGCAGGCAGGCTTTCTTAAAGGATTGTGTTTTTTCAATCTCAATACGACCACTCAAAGACACAACAGTGATATCACCGTCGAGCAGGAGTTTGACTTCCATGTGTAAACCTCTTGGATTAAGTTATGTGCCTTATCTTAACGGCCGAAATTCATGACATTTTGAGTCCAAAAAGAGGCCAGTTTCACCTCGACAAAGGCCCTAATCCATCCCTAGAATACTTTGGTGCTTCAACGCTGGATCGTCTTTGTTTCATTCTTAGTTCTGTCAGTCCTGACAGAGTCTCCTCTGTGGGCTGCTGAGCCTACAGCGAAGATCCATGGCATTATGATCAATGCCGACCACATGTTCCGCGATAACGAAAAAGAACTGGTGGAGCTGGAAGGCAACATCCAACTGGTCTATCAGGGCCAGCACATCAAAGCCGATAAGGCCATCGTATCCCTGCGATCTCGTCAAGTGGAGCTTTACGGCAACGTGGAAATCATGGACGCCAAAAACACCATCGCCGGTGACCAGATCTTTTTGGATTATGAAAACAACACCGGCCTGATCTATAACGGCTATGTCCAGTCCGGCCCGATCAGCTTTTCGGGCGAACTGCTGCAAAAAACCGGAGAATCTGAATTTATCGTCAGCTCCGCAGATTACACCGCCTGCACCAACTGCCCTGCGACCTGGAGTTTTTCAGGCTCCACCATCCGCGCAGAACTGGGCGGCTATGCTTACATCAAGAATGCAGTTCTGCGCTTAGGGCATGTTCCCTTCTTCTGGCTTCCCTATCTGATCGTTCCTTTAAAAAGCGATCGCCAATCCGGTCTTCTGACTCCGGGCTTTGAGCTTTCCGACAAAGGGGGGATCGCAATTTCCCAGCCGTATTTCTGGGCGATTTCCCGCAGCACGGATGCAACGATTGAACTGAAGGATTACACCAAAAGGGGCCTTAAGGGCCTGGTGGAGTATCGCTATCTGCTAAGTGAAAATTCCAGCGGAACATTGAACTTCGGAACGATCTTCGACAAGGCTTTCGCGGAAGACGACCGCCTGAATTTGTACCGCCTGCCTGAAGACAAAAACGATCCGTTAGAACGCTGGTTTCTGCGCTACGAACACTACTATGAAATGCCTGACGGAATCATTCATCGTGGTCAGCTGAATCTGGCCAGTGACCTGCAATATCCGAAAGACTTCCCAAACGAAACGATGAACCACGGCGACTCGGCCATGGAAAATCGCATGTCGTTCACCAAGAACACTCTGGATCAGCACTACAGCGTGGATACATCCTACTATGTCAACATGCTTCAGGGAAATCCCCTGTCCGGCAATGAAGATGCTGTCCACCGCATTCCTGAACTGCGTTTTTCCCAAACACAGGAAAACATCGGCGACACTAACTTCATTTACTCTGTGAATGTCTCTTATGTGAACTTCACCCGCTCTGGCCAGGCCTATGACGACATGACCGAGCAAATGATCGGCGGCAACAAGCTGCGTTTCCCGAAAAACACCTGCAACGATCCCAAATGGCAGGACAACCCAGGTTGTAAAAGAATTTACGATGGGTCATTCGACCCTGCCGTGGATCAGATCCGCACAGGTCAGCGCTTGGACGTGATGCCAGCATTGTATTACCCAATCAAGTTCGGTGACGGTCTGGATGTTATTCCGATGGTCAGCTACCGTGAAACCCACTACGGATTTAACGTCGATGAAGATCAGTACCTGGCGCGCCGCTATCTGCGCACCGAGCTGGGCGCACGCACAAATTTAAGCCGTATTTATGGTGACACCGTGAATTCCAAAGCCACACGCTATAAGCACGAGATCATTCCCGAAGTGGTGTATTCCCGCCTGCCGTGGGTTTCTCAGGACGACAGTCCTTTCTTTGGCAGAGGCTCTATTTCCGATGCGCCTTACACGGCCCGTGACAGTATCACGGATCTGGATATTGCCAGCGACTATGGTGTGCAGTTTGACTATTACGACCGGGTTTATGATCGCAACCTTGTGACCTTGGCATTGATTAATAAGATCACAGAAAAACGCTGGATCGGAGACCGCCCGGAATACCGTCAGGTCGGCTACCTGAAGCTGGCGCAGTCTTATGATGGCACTCAGGAAAACAAAGTCGGCGTCAAGGAGCCTTGGTCTGACGTGACCGCCACTTTGGATGTGCGCTTGGATCGCTTCCAAACATATTCCATCTTCAATTATTTCCCTTATCAGAACGTGACCAACGCGTCGTCGCGTGTGCGCTTATTAAATGACATGGGCCAGTTCTTCCAAGTGCAGTTGACCCGTCAGTATAAGATCACGCCAGGACAGGCTGTGAACACCAGCGATCGTCAGGAAGATTATACATTCTCTGCCGGCTTCACTTCGCGGTTCATCAATCTGATGGGGAAGTTTGTGTATGACGCCAACTGGGCGGAATCCACCACACAGGACAAAGTCAAATCCTGGGCCTATATTGCGCAGTTCAAACCACCCGGCGACTGCATGATGATCACTTTTATCCACGATCAGGTCACAGGTGGTGACACGAACTTTAAGCTGAACTTTGAGTTCACGTTCGATGGAAATCCAAAACCGGCGTTACCGCCAGAAGCTTTGGATTCTTACGGATTCTAAAAATCAAAAAGAGTTTTGGTGATTCGAACACCTTCGACCTGACCTTTTTCAAAGGTCGGAATGATCGCGAAGTCCGGCTGCTGATAAGTCGCAGGCGGCCTGTTCATCGCATAAAGACCGTAGCCCATTCCCGCGTAAAGTCCCAAGGAAGCCCCGCGGGCCACATTGTTCCAACTTTCGCTGGGCTTGTCTTCAAAGGCCAGACTGACAACACCAAGAGCTGCTCCACCCACAACACCCCATCCACAGGTCGCCAGAAAATTTCGCAAAGACTGTGCATGGGCACTTTGAGCTTGAATAGTTAGCAGAAAAAGAAGGGTCAGGATTTTCTTCATAAATCATTGTCCCCCGAATACGGCAGCTTCAGTCAACCACTGATGTCCTCAAACACCGTGATCTCCCCTTCTTTTGTGACAAAGGCCCAGTGGACTTCCACCAACATATCCCAACGGGATGCCAGAAACTGCATCGCCCGCAGAAGTCGCGCCTTTTGTTTTTGCGAAACCCGGAATGGCTGAAACTCCATAAGGTTTGCAGTCTTCACTTCGACCATCAAAAGATGCCCTTGCGGAGCGCGCAGCAAAAGATCCACCTCGGCAAAAGGCGTTTTGACCCTTTGCCCAACCAGCCGATATTGCTTTTTCAGATAGTGATTCAGAACATGATTTTCAGAATGCAGACCCCGCTCGTGCGCCCAGTACAGGGCGGTTTCCGATTTAGCGGACGTATTCCTTGACGCCCGCGAAAGAGCGGCGGTGCACGATGCACGGTCCGTGCGTGACGATGCTTTGTTTGTGGACGGGCGTGGAGTAGCCCTTGTGAACTTCGAAGCCATAGTGCGGATACTGTGCCCCCAGATCTTTCATCAAACGATCACGAGTCACTTTCGCCACAATGGACGCCGCAGAAATCGGCGCCACACGTAAATCACCTTTAACAACAGTGGTCTGATCAAAGCCACGCAGATCCGGAATTTTCTTGTTTCCATCAACCAGCACATGGCCTTTTTTTACACCCAGTTGTTCAACGGCTCTTTTCATCGCCAGCAATGAGGCATTCAGAATATTCAACTCGTCGATTTCCTCCACCGTTGCGAAGCCGATGCCCACATGGTGTTCCTGCAAAATCAACTCGGCCATTTCATCGCGACGCTTTTCGGATATAAGTTTGGAATCAGTAACCTGATCACTTAAGGCGTCTGATTTAAAAATCACTGCGGCAGCATAAACCGGCCCCGCCAAACAACCGCGTCCCACCTCGTCCACACCAATCACAGGATTAGGGGAAAATGTGCGCCAGTCGATTTTGGGGAATTCAATTTTTTCTTTTTTAGCCAAGCAGTGCCTCGATGTAAGGCCACGATCATATAGAGGAAGACCCAAAAAGGTCACTGAGTACTTCGTTAGACAAGCTTTTTCCGCGCTGCTTCGTCAGAAAGCAAAAAACCCGGAGTCGCTAAACTCCAGGTTCTTGTTTTTAAAGCTTTAGAAGCGTTAAAACTATTCTGCTTTGGAAGTAACCAATTCAGATTCGATTTTCGCAGCTTTACCTTTAAGGTCACGAAGGTAGTAAAGTCTTGAACGACGTACTTTACCCATGTTCACGATCTCAACTTTATCAATAGCTGGAGATGCGAATGGGAAAGTTCTTTCAACGCCTACACCAGCAGACATCTTACGAACTGTGAAAGATTTTGAAGTACCAGAACCTTGAATCTTAGTTACGATACCTTTGTAAAGCTGAACACGCTCTTTCTCACCCTCTTTTACTTTAACGAATACGTTAACAGTATCACCAGAGTTGAAGGACTGGATGTTTTTGTTAGCAGCTTTAGCACTAACGCGACGAACGAGGTTTGTTTCTTTAGCCATTGCTTAATCCTTATAGCAGTCAATTTTCACAAAAAGTAAAACAAGGGTCTACCATGGACCCATGACACGGTCAAGACAGATACTTACGGCAGATCTTACTGAAAGATGCCGATAATCTTTGGGGGGAGCACCCCTAATACTCTCCAGAACCCCTGAACAGGATCTGATGAGATCTTCCGTCAAACCGAAGCCTGTACCAAATAGCATAAAAACTGGCTTTTGGGCCACATGCATTTCATTGCGCAGCTCAGCAAAACTGTATTTATGCTTCGCCCACTCTGTACGGGCTGTGGTTGCGATTGTTAGTGCCTCGGGCACATTCCAGTCAGCCATCGCCTGTTCGACGCTCTCAACGGCCATTACGTTGCCCAGAGCGGTCTTTCTCATGGGGTTGAACTTCGCCCCTTGTCCGGTGCGCCAGTGGTCCAAAACACGGTCCACGAACATGAGCTGCTCTTTCATGGGATGGATGATGTAATATTTTTCCACCCCATAGACCGTCGCCGCACGGGCAATGTCATGGATATCGAAATTAGTCACATTGGTGGCCACAGTTTTTTGCAGACGATCACGAACCGGATAGTGAACCAGACCAATCGCCAAACGTGGCACGTAGGGTGTTTCTTCAGCCATTGAAGTCTTCCTCATTCAACCCTTCAAGACCCAAAACTTTACGGTCCTGAAAAGACATTTGCTGCCAGAACTTCAGAAGTTCCTTTAAAGGCTCGGCAGTCTTTTTCTTTTTCTGCGCATGATATTCTTCACGCTTCACTTTAAGATATTCTTTAAATAAATCCGGACGCTTTTTCAACGTCACCAGGGCCGACACTTTTTCTTTCCACTCGGCGATCAGCTTGTGATTCCCACTGAGCAACACCTCTGGCACTTCCTGATCCAGATACTGTCGCGGTCTGGTGAAGTTGGGATGCTCAAGCAGTCCTTGAGAAAAACTATCCTGATCCGCAGAATCCGCATGCCCCAGGACACCGGGAATAAATCTGGAAAGCGCATCAATCACCACCAACGCCCCCAGCTCCCCGCCGGAAAGCACATAGTCCCCGATAGAGATTTCTTCATCGACATAGGTGTTGATGATTCGCTGATCAATGCCGCCATAACGGCCGCAGATCAAAACCAGATGTTCAGCTTCGGATAATTTCCGCGCCTTTTCGTCAGTCAGCACGGAACCTTGCGGGGACAGATAGATAACTTTGGAGGTATTATGTTTCACCTTTTTCAGAGTCTTTTCTAGAGTCTCTGAAAGCATAATCATGCCGTCGCCTCCCCCGAAAGGACGGTCATCGACGGTCTTATGCTTGTCGGTCGCAAATTCGCGCGGAGTGTGCGCCTGAACAGACAGCAGATCACCCTTTAAAGCCTGACCCAAAACGCCGTGAGAAACAGCGTTTTCAATCATCTCAGGGAAAAGAGTGACCACATCTATCTTAAGCATTTTCCAGATCGAGCAGACCTTCAGGAAGATCCATCACCACAGCCTGGTGTTTGAAATCAATTTTTTTGATGAACTGATCCACAAATGGGATTTCGGCCTGTTTACCCGTGACAGTTTCAACCACCAAAAGATCCTGCACACCGTTGGAAGAAAAACCAACGATCTCGCCCAAAACAGTCTGCTCTGGATTCTTCAGTTTGAAGTTTTTGATTTCTTCCAAGTAAATCGTTTCGCCCGGCTTGGACACCAGAAGCTCGTCGTCGATGTAGAACTCCATGTGCTCCAGACCTTCAGCCATTGTGCGATCCGTAACCTCGCTGGCTTTAACAATCAGACCTTTTTTGAATGGCTTGGTACGCTCAACCGTGAAAGGACGGATCTCATCAGAGTCCTTGGCTTTCAAACCGAAAGTTTTCATGCGCTTTGCCCAAGCGATCTCACCAGAAAAAACAAGAACGTAAAGGTCCCCTTTAAGTCCGTGAGCTTCGCGAATTTTTCCTACTAACTTCATTTTCGTCTCCAGCAAGTCCACGCTTGCCTCAAATAAGAAAGGGGTTACCTTATTGGCAACCCCTTCCATGAGAATTATCTCTAAATTTTATCGAGCTAACTTATTCAACGATATCCAAATGATAACGTTTGTTCAGCTTTGTACCAGCTGCGCGGATGATAGTTCTCATTGCCGCAGCAGTTTTACCTTGCTTACCAATCACTTTACCAAGGTCTTCTTTATCAACCTTCAAAGCAAGAAGTGTGGTTTGCTGCCCAGGGATTTCATCAACTTCGACATTCTCAGGCTTGTCCACCAGGGATTTTGCCATGAACTCAACGAGGTCTTTCAAGCTATCCATATTTACCCCCACAGATAGTACCTATCCGATAGTTTAACAAAACCGAATAGGAAGCCAACAACTTATTTAGCTTGAGCCAATTTGATCACGTGTTTTACGCGATCTGTAGGTTGAGCACCTTTTTTGATCCACTCTTCAACTTTAGCCAGATCAAGTTCAACCTTTTTGTCGTTACCTTTTGGAGATGGAATGTAAGTTCCAAGGATATCAAGGAATTTACCAGTCACATAACGACGAGAATCCGCTACAGTTACGCGGTATTTAGGATCATGCTTAGCGCCCATACGAGCCAAACGAATTACAACTGCCATTTCTAAACCTCATGTATCAAAAACAGTAAGTCCAAGTTTGTACTTGGTTCATGGTTAAATATCAAGCCCTAAAATGGAAACTTCATTCCGCCTCGACCCATACCCATTTTCATCAGCCCGCCCATCATCTTTTTAGCGTCCTCAAACTGCTTTATCAGCTTGTTCACGTCTTGAACCTGAGTCCCGCTCCCTTGAGCGATCCTCATGCGACGCGACGCATTTAAAATCTTATGGTTGTGCCGTTCCTGGTACGTCATCGAGCGAATGATCGCTTCAATTTTCTTCATTTCTGCATCCGGAGGGGTCATGTTCTTAAGCTGTTTGCTCAACTCCCCCATGCCCGGTAAAAATTTCAAAATACTTTCAAAGCCGCCCATCTTTTTGAGCTGCTGAATCTGAGTCAGGAAGTCTTCCAGCGTGAACTCGTTTTTCATCAGCTTTTTCGCCGAATCCCGAGCCGCTTTTTCATCAATCACTTCCTGCGCTTTCTCGACCAAAGAAAGCACATCCCCCATATCTAAAATACGTCCTGCCAGACGATCCGGATGGAAGACTTCCAAGGCAGAGACTTTTTCCCCCACACCCAGGAACTTAATAGGAATCCCCGTCACCTCACGGATCGACAGAGCCGCACCACCGCGCGCATCCCCGTCCACCTTGGTCAGAACCAGGCCGGTTAGATTCAAGCGCTTGTGGAAGCCTTCAGCTACGTTTACGGACTGCTGCCCTAACATCGCGTCGGCCACCAGCAAGATTTCCTGGGGCGTCCAGATTTCTTTCAGGCGTCCCAGTTCGCCCATCAGGTCTTCATCAATCTGCAATCGACCTGCGGTATCGACGATGACCACTTCGACCATGTTGTCGCGGGCCCACTGCTTGGCTTTTTCCAGAATCTCTTCCGGTTTCATGCCCACTTGGGTTGGGAACGTTGGAATGTTGTTTTGCTTACCCAAAGTCTGCAACTGATCAATCGCCGCCGGACGATAGATGTCCGCCGGAACCAGACCCGGCTTTTTGTTCAATTTCTGGCGGATATACAAAGACAATTTCGCAGCCGACGTGGTTTTACCCGCCCCCTGCAAACCCACCAAAAAGATCACGCTTGGGTTTTCGCGCACGTTGATTTCAACCGCGCCCCCACCCAGAACATTCACCAATTCATCATGAACGATTTTAACAAACATCTGGCCCGGATTGACGTTCGTCAGAACATCCTGCCCCAGAGCTTTTTCTTTTACTTTGTCGATGAAGATTTTTACGACCTTGAAGTTCACGTCCGCTTCAAGAAGGCTCAGACGGATTTCCTTGATCACTTCCTCAATATTGGCCTCGCTGATCTTGTGCTGACCGCGGACCTTCTTAAGGCTTGTCATGATTTTATCTGATAAATTCTCAAACATGTGAAACTCCTGAAGGATCTTTCTTTACCCCATCCCCACCGGAATGACAAAGAGGCAGGGACTGAGAATAATATACTCCGGCAGCGCGTCAAGGCATTCTTTATGGATAGTTTCCCGGTATGAGGACTCACAAAGGGGTACTTTTATGAAAAAATTTGTACTTGTTTCTGTACTAGGGGCTGCGACTGTTGCATCTGCGCAGACAGGACTAAGAACGTCTCATTCCACCACAATGGAAGGCCTGAGAGATGCTCGTAAACAAATGGAAGTCCAAACTGAAAATACAATTCTGGAAAAAATCGAAGCTCAACGCCTTGAGGACGAAAGAAGACGCTACAAGGAATTTGAATCTTTGAATTTCAGCGTGGTGAACGACGGAACGCAAACTTCCGCCTCCCCTACTCCTGCGTCATTCTAATTCCCGCCATCACACACAATCCGGTGGTCCCGCGCCGCCGGCATCCGACCACCCCATTAATGGAACGACCCAACCACTTCCACTGCGCTTTTTGATTCTTACGAAATGCCTTCATAAATCACCAACGCTGGAAAGAACCTTTTTTCAGACTGAACTTCGCCACGGCAAAAAAGACAACAAAACCAATCGTCGAGATGACTGCTGCCGTCCAGACATTGACGTCACTGACACCTAAAATGCCATAACGAAGGCCGTTGATCAGATACAACAAAGGATTCGCCTTGGAAACAGCCTGCCAGAATGGATGCAGGTGTTCGATCGACAAGAACACCCCTCCCAGATAGGTCAGCGGCAGCAGAATAAATGCGGAAAACGCTGACAACTGATCGAATGTCGTGGCCCAGAACGCAATGCTAATGCCGATCATTCCGAAGATCAGGCCCGCCATCACCACAAAGAACAACGTCGTCAAAGGATGCGCCACCATCAACCACTCGCCCTGTCGGTAGTACATGAAAAGCGCGCCAACAGAATAAGTGATCAACGCCACAATCGTTCCACGCACCAAAGAGGCCAGACTCATCGCCCAGATGATTTCCTGATCCGTCACCGGCGCCACACGCAGATCTTCCAGATCACCGGAAAACTTGGACGAAACCACCGATGAAGAGGCATTTTGGAAGGCGTTATTAATAAGGCCCATCATCATCAAGCCCGGGATTAAAAAGCTGAGATAACTAACCCCCTGATGCACCTGCATCTGTTCACCCAAAGAAACCCCGAAGATCAACAGATACAAAAACGAGGATATAAACGGCGTGATCACCGTTTGCACGATAACTTTTAGAAAACGCGCGATTTCGCGCTGAAAAATCGTAATGAATCCGGTCATAGCGGCACCTGAACGTCTTTTCTGCTGACAAGCTTTAAGAAGGCCTCTTCCAAGTCACCTTCCTCAATGTGAATATCCTGAATCAACGCTGTCGGGATCGTCACTTCACTAAGGAACTCCCCCAAGGTTTTATTCTGAGGAACAACGAACAGATATTCTTTTCCGATGACTTCACGCAGGTATTCAGATTGCAACAGATGTTTTTCAGTCAAAACAACGCGGATTTTTTTATGCGTGTACTGACGAATGATCGCCTTGGTTTCCCCCAGTTCGACCAGACTGCCCAGATTGATAATTCCCACGCGGTCACAAAGCTGCTGGGCTTCTTCCAGATAGTGTGTTGTCAGAAGAATCGACATCCCGTCATTACGAAGCTCTTCAACAAAACGCCACAGGTCTTCACGCAGACGAATATCCACGCCTGCCGTCGGCTCGTCCAATAGCAAAAGTTTTGGATTGTGAACCAGAGCCTTGGCGATCATCAGACGACGCTTCATCCCGCCGGAAAGTTGTTTTACTTTCTTATGGCGATGTTCAAACAGCGACAATTTTTCCAGAAGGAAGTGAATGCGCTCTTTGTTATTGCGAAGCCCATAGTAGCCAGAATGGAAAGTCAGGATTTCTTCCACATCAAAAAAGCCTGAAGTGATGACTTCCTGATGAACCACACCGATCTGACGTTTGGTAAAAAGCGGATCTTTTTGAACGTCCACCCCGAACACCTGAACAGATCCCGAAGTCGGTTTTTCCAGCGTGGTGATTGTTGAAATGATCGTGGTCTTACCTGCACCGTTCGGCCCCAGAAGACCAAAGATCTCGCCCGGCTTGACGGTGAAAGTAACCCCCTTCACCGCATCGACCGTGCCGCCTTTGTAGGCTTTGCGCAGGTTGGAAATTTCTAATGGTAAATTCATAGTTGCTACTCCAGCTTCCGCGACTACCGTCGCTACAGCACTGTGGCTGCCGCCCGGCTACCGTCACTACAGCTCTGTCCGCTAGCGGGCGCGGCTGATGCTTGTGCAGAATTCGACTGTTGGGTTTTCGCGTTTCAGCCAGTTCAAGTCCCATTCCTGATTTACCAGCACAACCGGATTGTCCTGTAAATCGCGGAACATGTTTGCACCACCCTTAAGATCGGAAACAGCCTGGCCATCTTCTGTGCGCGGCCAACGGGCCACACCGTATGGCAAACGGCTCAACTTCACTTCCAGATTGTATTCGTCCATCAGACGGCGCAACAGCACTTCAAACTGAAGTTCACCGACCGCACCGATAATTGGATCTTGCGGACCAATCAAGGGATCAATAAACAACTGAATGGCGCCTTCTTCCGACAAGTGATTCAGGGCTTCGTTCATTTTCTGACGTTTCAAAGCATCGCGCACAGAAAGCTTCCCGAACAATTCCGGAGCAAACTTCGGAATGTCCTCGAAATGCACTTTTCCGGAAGCATACACGCAGTCACCAATCGCAAAGTTGCCGGTGTCCCCGACCCCAACGATATCCCCTGCGTAGGCATCATCCACGGTTTCCTTGTCGGCCGCAACAAACTGACTGGCATAAGACAAGCGCAGTTCCTTGTCGTGGCGGGAATGTTTCACCTTCATGCCACGTTCAAACTTGCCAGAACAAATACGGATAAAGGCAATACGGTCACGGTGACGTTTATCCATGTTGGCTTGGATCTTAAACACAAACCCTGTGAAGTTCGCATCACAAGGGTCCATGTCCTTGCCGTCTTTGGTGTGACGAGGCTGTGGCCCCGGAGCATATTTAGTGAAAAATTGCAGGAAGGTATCCACCCCGAAGTTCTGTTTGGCAGAACCAAACGTCACCGGAGAAATCGTTCCGTTCAGAAATTCGTTTACATCAAAGGGCGGCAAAGCGCCTTCAATCAAATTCAGTTCTTCCAAAACCTGATCTGCGGATTCCTTATCCAGATGGTCGTACAAAAGCTGATCGTCTTTACCGAGTTCAAACGGAATGATTTTATAATCTTCCACTTCTTCACGACGTTGATCGTAGATCCAGATTTCTTTAGTCAGGCGATTATAAATACCACGGAAGCGCTGACCGATCCCCAGGGGCCAGGTCACAGGGTAACATTGCATGTTCAGGGTTTTTTCAACCTCGTCGATCAAGGTCAGAGGGTCTTTCCCCTCACGATCGAGTTTGTTGACGAATGTGAAAATAGGAATTTTGCGCAGACGACAGACTTCGTAAAGTTTCTTGGTACGCTCTTCCACGCCCTTGGCAACGTCGATCAGCATGCACGCGGATTCCACGGCCATCAAAACCCGGTAAGTATCTTCGGAGAAATCTTTATGCCCCGGAGTATCCAGAAGGTTCACTCGCAGACCGTCGAAATCAAAAGTCATCACGGAAGATGTGATGGAGATCCCTTTTTCACGCTCCATCGCCATCCAGTCGGATGTCACCGCTTTAGAGCCCTGCTTGCCCTTGACCTCGCCGGTTTCGTGAATCACCCCACCGTGGTAAAGCAGCTTTTCAGTCAACGTTGTCTTCCCGGCATCCGGGTGCGAAATAATAGCGAACGTGCGACGACGTTGAATTTCTTTTTGAATCTGCGGAGTTGCGAGCATTTGGATCTTCCTTAGTGAAAAGATCTTTTTACGAGGAAAAGCCCCGTCTTACAAGCAAATGCCGCGCTGCGATCATAATCCCGGTTTTAAATAAGCTTCCATCACATAGCCGATAGTGACTGACGGCGATTCCTTATGGCTGGCCGTCAATTGCAGGCCCAATTTATCAGCACCATGGTAAATCAAATTGCCAATGGGCTGCCCCTCGGAAACCGGGAAGCTTAAAGAAATACGCCCCTCATAACTGCGCACCACAAAATACAGGTTTAGCTTCTTCTTCATCAGACGAACGGTGTCTTTCAAAAGCCACTCTTGCGTGCTGGACCCGTTGTGGCTTAGCACCGGTGGTTCCTCGCCCGGGTAAAATTCGACATCCACAGTGCGCATTAGGTTGGCCAAAGGTGCTCGCAATTCTTCCATAGGAGCATTTGGTTTTTCCGACTTAACACAACGAGCAACCTGAGGGTTTTTTCGCCCACATGAATGCCCCTCTTTGCGCAACTGCTTTACACGGGCCTTGCCCTCGGCTGTGGTATCGGGAATATCCTCCACGCGACGAATCAGCGTGACGATAAAATCATCCTGGTAATTATAAAGCCCCTCCAATCGAGGAATGGGCATCGGATCTTCCGCCCGGGCAGAAAATGCTGTCAAAGTGATCGCCAGTAAGGAAAAGACCAAGAATTTCATACAAATTACCCCTCGTATTTAAGGCTAACCGGGTCAGGACTCTTGCCTCAAGGGAAAAAAGCCCCTATAACAGCCCCCATACTTTTTAACTCCCCTTGGTTTGGAGCCAAGACAGCCATCAAGCAGTTGATGGTGGATAATGGAAGGTGACAACATGACTGATGCGTCGAACTATTATGTTACGGCTTATTATAGATTTACAAAACTGGCGGACCTGCCAGCCATCCAAAAAGCTCTTGAAGACAAAGCCGAAGAACTCAATGTGAAAGGCCTGGTAATTCTGGGTGAAGAGGGTTTTAACTCCACCTGTGCAGCTTCATCCGTTGAGTCTTTCGAAGCATGGAAAAGCTTTATTCGTGAATTCTTCAATTCTCCGGATCAGTTCTTTAAGGACTCTGAATCAGAAAAATCCCCGTTCCGTCGTTTCAAAGTCAAAGTCCGCAGTGAAATCGTCACCACGGGGATTCCCGGCGTGATGCCTCCGGAAGGCGTGAATCATCACCTGACTCCGACAGAATGGAACCGCGTGATGAAAGAAGAATCGGACTATGTCATGATCGACACGCGCAACTGGTATGAATACAAAATCGGAACCTTCAAAGGTGCTCTGAATCCAAATATCGAAAAATTCACAGAGTTCCCTCAATACATCGAGGCGCAAGGCATTCCTAAAGATAAAAAGATGCTGATCTTCTGCACCGGCGGCATTCGCTGTGAAAAAGGCATTCTGGAGCTTCAGGACAAGGGCTACAACAATGTCTTCCAGTTGGATGGCGGTATTCTGAATTACATGAAGGAATATCCAAACGACCAGTTCGAGGGTGAATGTTTCGTATTTGATCATCGCGTGGCTGTTGACCAAAATCTGAAGCCCACAACCAAGTTCGGCCTGTGCCCGCATTGCGGCCAGCCTTCCACGATCAAGATTGAATGCAAACGCTGTGATGCTCACGAGCTGATCTGCGAAGACTGTATCAAGGTGGAATACGCCAAGGACACTTGTTCCAAAAACTGTGCTTATCAACTTGAAAAACATCCGGCACGCAAAGGCAAAAAACAAGTGGTCCCATTTGAAATCGAAAAGATGGCTGCTGAAGGAAAAGACCCTTCTGAGCTTCCCACGATTCGTGTGACCCGAACCAAATATATTTCCATGAACCCTCGAGGCGAAGCTGAAACCGTCTCTGAGAAAAAGAACCCCTAGAAAGGACCTTCGTATGAAAAAAGCTTTTGCTGTATTTGCCCTTGTGTTTGCAGCCCAATCCCTGTCTTACGCAGCGACATGCCAGCCAGACGTTCTAAAGGCGGCTTATGACCACTATTCTTATATTTACGGTCAAGAGGCTTTGGTTTCCCTGAACCTGGCGGATTACGTGACTGAAGGTGATTTCGTGCTTTATCGCGTGGATATCACAGACCTTGAAACATCCCGTGTGACAGAGTCCTGGGTTAAAGCTGAGGTTCGTTCCTGCAAAATCGTGGGCATCAACTAGCCCAATATCCTGCTTACATCCTGAATGCGGGGCCCTTACGGTCCCGCTTTTTTATTTCCAAAGACTTCCCTGCGGAAAATGCTTATTCTAAAAGCATATGAAAAATTCTGCACTTTCCACAATGGCTCTGGTGTTTCTGGCACTTCCTGCGTTTGCCTCTCAAGAACTTAAAAATCTGATCGCCTGTCATGAAGCCTTGGATGGAAAGTCCGAGGCCCGCACCCAGAAGCTCAATCTGGAATCCCCCACTCCGTTTGTCCTTAATGCCAATAAAAAACTTTATTTTTTCACTGACACTTCAGTCGGCGTTCTTCCCAACACCTACGCCAACAAATCTTTGGTGGTGCAACTGACTGAAAAACAAAAACCTTTCTATCGGGCTTTGCAATTCCAGAAAAACGGCGATGTGGGGAATATTTCGTTTCAGGATGTGACCGCCGAACAAAAGGCGACCAGCGAGGCACCCAAAGCTCAGCTGGATGAAAGCTCTTTAAAGATTCTGAAAAAAGAACTGCTGCGCCAGATGAACAGCGTCACCGGAGAGTATCAGAATAAGTATGACCCCTCCGGCACTATTGAATCCCTGAATATTTGCCGCAAAGTTGATTTGCCGGAAATGCAAAAGAGCATCGACAAGCAAGTGGCCTTTTATGAAAAACTTGTGAAGAACAAAAAGTCCTCCGGCGGATACAGGAAAGCTCCGGGAGTTAAATAATATCTTTAAAAACAACAAAGCCCGAATTCAATCGGGCTTTGTCTTTTCATCACACTAAAATTCTATCAGCTATTCTGCATCAACAGCGTTGTCATCTTTGACCGCCGGGAAATAAACTCCCTTTGGACCAATCGCATGACCGGCAGGAATGCCAGTCCCCAGTTCTTCCGCACGCAGCACGCTTTCAGGAAGATTCAAAGACTTGCGCAGCTCATTCACTGTGTCCGGCACAAACGGAGCCAACATGATCATTAGATTCTTCAGCACATAGAAACAGGTGAAAAGGGCGTCTTTTCTTTCCGCTTCCGGCGCACGATCATCGTGCGGTTTGTATTGTGTGAACAATGAATTGATTTGTCGCGCGTAGTTTTCAATCTGCCCCAGCAAAATCGCATAGTCGCCTTTTTGCATCGAGCGCAGATACATCTGCACGATCTTCACGGTTTCAGCTTCAGCCTTGCCGATCAGCTTTCCTTCAGGAACTTTGCCATTAAATTTGGAGTTGCAGGCGGAAATTGGCTTTTCAATTGCCGCGTTCATCGGACCTGCCAGGAACTTATTGCGTTCCGCAAAGTGCTCAAAATCAAAGTTAGAGGCTTTGACCGGCAAACTCAACAAAGCCAGGAAATAACGAACCTGATCCGGGGAATAACCCATCTCAAGCAACTGATCCCCGGTGTAGAAGTTCCCTTTGGACTTACTCATCTTTTCGCCGTTCACCATCAGGTGATAGCAACTTAGAATCTCTGTCATTTGCAGATCACCTTTTTGCGGTAACTGCTGCGGATTTTGTTTGTGGCCCAACCACATCGAACCCTGCATGATCACGTAGAAGAACACATTATCCTGCCCCAGGAACTGCACCACAGTCGCTTCCGGATCACACCAGAATTCTTTGTATTGTTCTGCCTTGCGACCGGACTGTGTCAATGCCACCTGTGTAAACACAATAGGAGCAATCAAAGAATCCGGCCACACATACAGGGTCTTGCCTTTCATTTCCGGATCAAGCTCTGCCGGAACTGGAATCCCCCAGGACACGTCACGAGTGATCGGACGATAGCCCCATTTGTCTGTGACGACAGAAGGAATCCCCGCCGCTTCCAAAGTGTTCTGGGCCTGTGCCAAGTCCGCCTTGGAGTCAAACAGACATTCCACTTTTTTACCCGCAACGTAGCGGGATTTATGTTTTGGTAAAGTCTCTTTGATTTCTTTGTATTTGGCTTCAAACTGATTTTCAAAACGGCAGCCAATCAGAACCGTGTTGCTGACTTCCTGAACAACCGCAGAACGCCATGCCTTTTGTTTGGTGTCGATCCAGGCCTTCAAAGGGTCTGCGACCTTCCACATATCCAGCCACCAGTGAGCCGTGTCTTTCAGTTCCGGCTTGGCGTCGCTCAACTGACTGCGTGGGTCCTGCAAAGTACTGGGATCAAACTGCGTTCCACAGGCATCACATTCGTCAGAATACGCTTCGGTGTTACCGCAGTTCGGGCAGGTGCCGCGCACAAAACGATCCTGCAGGAAGCGATTCATTTTTGAATCGTACCATTGTTTGGTGATGCGTTTTTCCAACATTCCGTTTTCAAACAAACGGCGCAGGAAATCCTGAGAATACTGTTCATGCAAAGGATAGGTTTCCGGACGCGAAGTGCCCGTGAAAACATCCGTTTGCACGGAGTACTTTTGCAAAGTCTCTTTTTGCTTTTCATGAATGGTGTCAATGAACTCACGGATGGTTTTACCCGCTTGCACCGCTGCCACTTCACTGGTGGAGCCGTGGTCATCGTTACCGTTGACGAATAAAACATTTTCCGCACCGATCAACATGCGCATCCAGCGCGCATAGATATCCGCCGGCACATGCGCCCCGGCAAGGTGACCCAAATGCAAAGGACCGTTCGCATACGGCATACCTGCCGTGACTACAACCTTCTTTGGTTTTTTGAACATGCTAAGAACGGATTTTACATCTGTTGGCGGAGAGAATTTATTTTCTGGCTTTGATCCTGGCTGCATTTTAACCCCTAAAGGCTTTAATTTATCGAAAATCAAAGAACGATGCAATGAGAGGTCCCCTTGCGCACCATATCAACAACCTCTCTAAGATTTGGATTTCTTATTCTACGGAATAAACGACATCACAAAGTACGTCAGCAGGATCACCCCGTGAACCGCACCCTGTAACAAGGTGGCCTTGCCTGTCCCCAGCGTGATCATGCCCGCCATAAAGGTCATAATCATAAACACGGTGTCCTTGCTACTTAGACCCAGCATCAAGGTTTGATTGGTCAACAGACAAAAGACAATCACTGTTGGAATTGTCAGCGCGATACTGGCAATCCCCGACCCCAAGGCCAAATTCAGACTTGTCTGCAGGCGATTGGCTCTGGCTGCATTGATGGCCGCCCACGTTTCAGGAAGAAGCACGATACCCGCGATTAATAAACCCACCACCGATTTCGGTGCGCCCACATAATCCACGCCGTGTTCAATTAAAGGCGAAATCATTTTTGCCAGACCAATCACGGCCACCAGACTTACGCACAAGGAAATAAAGCTAAGCCAGGCATCCGCAATAGAGATTTCGTGCGTCTGCTCTATCGGGGTGATGTCACTGGCCCTATCGACGGCCTCGAAATAAGCCTTGTGAGTCGTTGTCTGGAAGAAAATAAACAGAAGATACAACAGCACACAGATCGCGCCGATAAAGATCATCTGTGGGGTATTATAGGTCCCCGGTGAAGTTGTCGTCGTAAAATTCGGAAGCACAAACACCAAAAGCGCCAGGGTCATTAGCACGACCATAAGACTTTTTGAGCCCTGAACCTGGAACTCCTGCTCTTTGTACTTCAATCCACCCAGTATCAGACACAAGGACACCATCCCGTTGGTGATGATCATCACTGCGGCAAAGACGGTGTCACGAGCCAGCACCGAAGCCGCGGCGCCGCCTTCCGCTGATTGATTCATCAACGAAACAATCAGTCCCACCTCGATGATGGTCACACACAGGGCCAAAACCAAAGTTCCCAGACCTTCACCGATTTTATGGGCAATAACTTCAGCGTGGTGGACCGACGACATGACGGCCACGCCCAGAAAGACAGCGGCTGTGATAGAGACCCACAAATTTCCGTCAACAAAGAAACCGGACACCAAAAAGACAAGCAAACTCAAAGATGAAACCAGATGTTGGGGTTCCAGTCCTTTTCGGACAAATTGTGCGGCACTCATGATCATGCTGATATCTCCTTTGTGAATGTCACTTAAAGCCTTAGAGTGGAATGACAGTTTTGCGCAAGCTTGAAATGAAAAAAAATCACATGGGAGCTAAAATGGAAAAGGCCCGATGGTTTACCATCGAGCCTTTATTGGTTGCGGGGGCAGGATTTGAACCTACGGCCTTCGGGTTATGAGCCCGACGAGCTACCAGACTGCTCCACCCCGCGACAAGTGAGATGTGACTATATGCCTCTAAGGGGGATGGGTCAACACTTGATTCCAGATAAATGTAATATAGCACCACGTATCATTGCTCCTCGACTTAAACTGTGATTCAGTTCGTCTGTATTACAGGAGACGCGCATGAAGTGGAAGAATACTCTTAAAATCCTCTCTATCAGCTTGGGTCTGTGCCTTGTTGTACTGACCGCTCTGGGGCTTTGGGGGCTGTCCAGACTTCCAGCAGCTTATCAGATCAAAAATGCACTGGTCCCTTCGGCCATGACAAAGGCTGCTGAAGAAAACAGCACAACAGCAGAAACAACGACAATGTCTCCGGGCAAAATGGCTTTGCAGGTTCTGCGTGATGACTTCGCAAACACAGAACGTCCTTTTTCCGAAGGCTGCAAGTATCTGACAAAATCCTCTGAAAGCACCTTCCTGAAAGATCCAAATCACGCCACCTTCCGATTTTTCATCACCACTCTTTACGACAACCATGATCCGCTGGTGGAAACTGCCGCCCCGGTCTTTCGCTACATCTTCCGCCTGCCGGGGATGAACGAAGTTGTTCCTGCAGTTCTACAATCCACAGAAAACGAACAGGGTCTTTTTCAAAAGGCACTGTTTTATTATCATCTGTATCAGGCTGGTAACCATCTTAGCCGCCACCCGGAAAAGCTGGATGAGATTCTGCAAAAAAGCTACAACCTGCACCATCTTGTCAAAGCGGTTTCCCTAAAACCGGAACTGGCCACAGACTCTGAAACACAAACCTTCTGTGATGAGCTGGAAAAAGAGCTGAATCTGCAAGAACCTTTCGATGCCAACAAAATTTCTGAACGCCTGACAGCGTTCTTTGCCAATAAAAATATCGACATCAAAGATCTGAGCTACGATCCTGAATACCGATCAAAAACCCAGATCCAGCTGTCTGGCAGCAAAGTTGGTGTGCAGGACACCTGGGTGGCGAAACTTTTTGCCAAAGATATTGAAGAGCGCGAGAAACGAAAAAAGAACACCCACTAAGAGGTTCCATCCATGAAATCCGTGTTGTTTGTTTTAATCCTTACATTGTTCGGATGCCAGACAACCACCACGGCGGACAGGGCTGAGGCTCTGAATAAAAAAGAGCTGCGCGGATATTTTACTCAGAATTTTCAAAACTTCCCCTGGAGCTCCAAAGCCCGATCCCGTGCTTTGGGAGGAATGCGTGCGCCACCACCTCCCGTGAAGGTTCAGATCCTTGACACTCGCGACCCGAAGATGGCCCTAGCCGACAACTGGAAAGATGAAAGCCGCCTGAAATCCACCATCACCCCCTTACACTGGAAAGAACTGATGGATGAAGAGCAGCACGCACTTCCTGACGTGCGCAGCAGACTTGAAGATGCGGGCCTGCAACGATATGAGCTTCTGTTGATTCTGGCAGACACACCTGAGCGCGCCCAGCGACTGGCAGAGATCACACTGCATGCCGGCTTTTCAAAAACCAAATACTACAATGCCCCGTATGTTGGCATCGCCGACATTTTTACAGAATAGAATTTAATTGGCATTAAGAACACCGGCAGAGGTTTCCCCGGAAAAACGCACTTCAATGGACTGATCGTCTTTAAGCTGGAAAGCTGTTCCCAGCCAGGCGCGAACAAAGTCCTCGACAGACTTACGGGCCTGCTCGCGAACCAGAGCCCGATGTTCGATAGACCGGTCCACCAGCAAACCTGACAATTCCTGCGAAAGACGTTGCAGAGATTCCTGTTCATTACGAAGAATGCTGCCTTTTTCGATTCCCAGCTTCATTCCCGCAATGTCCACGGCAGGCTTGCTACTGGTTAAATCAGGAACATACACCACCAAAATCGTCTGATTTTTTTCAAAACGCCAGCCGGCTGTCAGGTTTACAAAATAATTATACTCCACCGGGACTTCCGCCTTCACCACAACAGAGGGCAGATCAAACCACAGGGCCTTGGCACGAGACGTTCTTTCAAACACCTCAGTCTGCTGAAGCTTGGCCACATACAGGCTTTGTTTTCCCGTGATTTTGGTGGCATAGGCGTAAAAACGGTCGGTGATTTCCTCTGTAAACAAGTCCGGCATCGTTGACGAAGACGCCCGGTAAGTGGTCACCAGCTTTTGCGCGATCATCAAAATCACCACAAAAACAGCCACAGCAGGAAGAGTTTTCAATAGCAGTATCCACTTGCGCATATAAATTTATCGGCTGAATTTGACGTCTTTGCAAGTCTAGGGTATGAAACGTCCATATACGAGGACCCCTATGGATGAACAGCGTCTTATCAATATCGAAATCAAGATGGCCCATCAGGAACACCAGCTGGAAGAGCTTCATCAAGTGATCTATCAGCAACAAAAGACCATCGATAAACTGGAGATTTTACTGCAAGGCTTAACCAGCCGCCTGAAAGAAGCTCTGGGTGATGGTGGTGAAGAAATCCGTGGCAACGAAAAGCCGCCGCACTATTGAAGTTTGCGCGGCACCAAAACCTGGAAGTAGTACATTGTCCAGAACAAGACCCCGGACGTAACCACCGGAATCACAAAGCCTCCGTGCCCCAGCAGACTGAAGGCGAAGCCTCCGATCACAGATCCCAGGCCGAAGAAAGTGATGATCCCCAAACGCATCAGATTGGCCTTCAGCTCCCCGTCAAAGGCGATTTCTTTTTCAAGCTTACGATAATTCAAAATACGACTTAAACCGATCCCCAAATCCGTGGTGATCCCGGTCAGGTGTGTGGTGCGAATAACAGAGCGGGACACTGTAGTGATTGTGCCATTTTGAATTCCACAGATCAAACACAGCAAGATCAGCAGAGTATAATCACGCGACTGACGAAGCGGTTCTCCAAAAACACCGAAGTACCCCAGAAGCCCCCCGATAGCCACCACCGCCGACAGAAAGAAGATCATGCCAAAGCTGATATAATATTTTGGCTTTTTATGAAGCTTCAGACGAACATCCACCAGCAAACCGCTGATCATGGCACCAAACAGGAAGAACAGCGGAACCGCCAGCATCCCCAGTGCCATTTCAAAATCAAACTGACTGACCTCGTGCCCGAAGAAAGTGGCAAATCCGGTGACGTGAGACACAAATCGGTGGCAAGCCATGAACCCACCGATATTCAGGATTCCGGCCTGCATGGCCATCAACATCCAAATGCAGATATTACTTCTTGTATAGTGGGAAATGGATTCATTTCCGTAAAGCATGACTTTCCACCCGGTGGCAATACCACCTTGATCTAAATTCCTTTGTCTGACACCTGATACACTGACAACTCGGGAGGAGTCACGCCCTGCTGTTTCATTACTTGCGGATCACGCAGCTCAATACGAACCGAGTTGAACCCATGACGATCAATAAAACGAATGACAGTTTCATCCCCATCCTGACTGGCGCCAGAGACAAAAAGATTCATATCAAACAGCGGACGAACTGCACGCAAACGCAACACACCATCTGCAATGTCCCAAGTGCCCTGACCGTCACCCAGCTTATCCACCTGATAGTAGAATTTTCCGTTGGCAAACAAAGCCATCCGCATCGGATAATCTGACCCGGTTTGCAAAAGTTTTAGCTCATCCAGCTTTTCAGAGGCGCTGTTCACACTGTCCGAAGGATTCACAAAGCGCCCATAAAAGGCCGCATCCTTTTTATTAGCGGTCATTGTTGACATCGGCGAACACGCGGTCACGAAAAGGGCCAGGGAAGCTACAGCGATAAAGACAGCCTTGAACATAGATGCAAAATCCTCTTAGAATATTGATTTAAGCCTACAACTTAAAATTTATAAGTCAAATCAAGTGGATGCATTCAAGGCCTCGGACCAGCGCAAAGCACCACGCATTGACGTTTCCCCGTCCAGCTTTCTAAGATGGCGGTCGATTTTTAAGGAGCTCTCACGATGGCATTTCGCTGGATTGGCAAATCAGAAGACGGAAAAACAGTCACCCTTCGCCGCTTGGAAGACTGCAAACTCAACACCCCCGCTTATGCCACCACAACCTGGGTTCGCGACAATGCCGACATCATTCGTTTCGGCGCCGTTCTGGATGTGGAAACCACCGGCTTAAACCAGACAGAAGATCAGATCATTGAGATCGGCATTCGTCAGTTCATTTTCAACAAGAACTCCGGCGAGGTTCTGGCAATCACCAAGTCGTATTCCAGCTTTCAGGACCCGGGTCGTCCGATCTCTGCTGAAATTCAGGACCTGACCGGTATTACCGATGACATGGTGGCTGGTAAACAGATCGACTGGACCGAAGTGGATAAGCTTTTGGGGGAATGCCAGTTGATCATCGCCCACAATGCGAAATTCGACCGCCCGTTTATTGATCGCAAATCCAGGATCTCGACTGAAAAAGTCTGGGCTTGTTCCTACAAGCAAATCGACTGGTCCGCGAAAGGATTTTCCAGTACCAAGCTGGAGCTTTTAAATATCTATCATGGCTTCTTCACGGATTCTCATCGTGCCATTAACGATGTGGATGCCTTGCTTTATCTGCTAAGCCTTGAAGAGGAAAAATCCAACAAACCTTACCTGCTGGAGCTTATCACCAACGCCCGCCGCCTGATGACTCAGGTGATTGCAACCGCAGCACCTTTTGAATCCAAAGATCATCTGAAAACCCGCGGATACAACTGGGACAGCATCAATCGTTTCTGGCACAAAGTGATTTTCAAGGACGAAGTTCCGCACGAAACCAAGTGGCTGGAAGAAACCGTTTATGTCGGCCCCTTCGGCGGCATGACCCGCGACATTGCACTGGTGGATGCGTTTAAAAACTGATTCCAATTTCTGCTGGACCACAGCGGTGACTTTTAACACAGCATAGCCTCTGAGCGATCTTTCTCCGGCAGCAGTGATAAAATGATCTGGCTGGAGGCAGCGTATGGAAGTCAGTACGATGCAATCTTTAGAACTCATCAAAGACATCTACAATGTCGACCAGCTCCTTTCCGGGAAGTCCTATATCCAGGAACTTGTTCATCGTTTGGCCAAAGCGCTGAATGTAAAATATGTGATGGTCGGTCACGCCATCGAGCCTGAACAAAAAAGCATTCAGACAGATTTTCTTTGGGCTGGAGATGGTTTTGTTCCCAATGTCGTCTATGAATTGGCTGACACCCCCTGCACTCACGTGATCTGCGGCACCCGAGTGAACTGCTATAATTCGCAGGTGCAACTGGCCTTCCCCAAAGATCGCATGCTACAGGATATGAACATTGAGTCTTATATCGGAGCCCCCTTCCTGCACACTGACGGCGGACTGATTGGGCTTTTGGTGATCATGGATGAACATCCCTTTAAGAACCCGGCCATGCTTTCATCCGTGGTGGAATTCTTTGCCGCGCGCATCGGAACCGAATATCGCCGACTGGCCGCCGAAGACTCTTTACTGCGCATCAAGGAAAGTCTGGAACAACTGGTACAGGAACGCACGGCGGAACTGCAACAGGCTTTTGCCTCTCTTCAGCAGACCCAGAAGCAACTGATCTCTCAGGAAAAACTGGCAACCATTGGCCGAATCACTTTCGGTATCGCGCACGAACTGAAAAACCCCTTAAATATCATCATCAATGCCTCGGAAATTCTGCAAACAGAAGACCTAGACCCTGATTCTTTTAAAAAGGCCGCCGACATGATTCAACAGCACAGCCTGCGCGCCAATGACATCATCACCAACATGCTGAAACAAGCCCGGCAGGAATCCAGCCAGCAGCCGGAATGGATCAACCTTTCAGCCATGCTGGATCGCTCTCTGGACATGTATCTGCGTTCTTTGACGGACACGGAGCTGCGTTCACGACTTCGCAAAAACATCGCCATCAGCCCGGGCATCAAGGCCTGCCTGCTGGATGCCCCCGGTATTGAAAGAGTTTTCATCAATATTGTTGATAACTCCCTTTATGCGCTGGCGGCAAAAATGCACCAGGGAGAAAATTCATATACCCCCGAAATCAACGTTACTTTAAATCAGGAATCCGGATTCTGTCGCATCACCGTGCGCGACAATGGTATTGGCATTGCCTTAAAACATCTCCCCAATGTTTGCGACGAATTTTACACAACCAAACCTGCGGGCGAAGGCACCGGACTGGGGCTTTGGATTGCCAAGCAGAATGTGGAAAAGAACCGCGGCTCTTTTAGCATTACCAGCGAAGAAGATGTCTTCACTGAAGTCATCATTGAACTTCCCAACCCCACCGAACTGGAGGTGCAGGCATGATGGCGCACGAACCATTAAACGTCGTGGTCGTTGACGATGAAGCCAGCGTGGGGGTCCTGTGTGAACTGCGTTTTCGTAAATCCATTCAAAAAGGTGACGTGCATTTTCATTTCTTTGAAAATGCCCAGTCGTGCCTGCGTTATCTGGAAAACTCGGAAAGAACACCGGGCTCCGAAGTTTTGCTGACTGACATTAATATGCCCGAAGTATCTGGATATGATCTGCTAAAAAAAGTGAAACAAAAATTCCCCGGCATCGATGTCTATATGATGAGTGCCTACGATGACGACCTGAGTATTCGTAAGTCTTTGAATCTTGGTGCGGATGGCTACTTTACCAAGCCGGTAAACTATAAAGAACTCGCATCTCGCATAGAAAAAGATTATGGCGTCCACCTGACTTGACGAATCTCAGATCGACCCCATGTTTAGAAAGGCCCCTTTTATTTGGGGAGAAATGAGGTACACGTGTCTTACGTCTCTGGCTTCGTCCCGGTGATCCCTCTGAAGAATTCTGTGTTGTTCCCCGACATCAGTATGCCTTTACGGATTGGACGAGAAAAAAGTATTTCAGCGTTACAAAAAGCGCTGCGCGACAACCACTGGGTTGTTCTGTTAACACAAAAAGATCCCAATGCACCGGTGAATGGCATTGAAGATCTTTATCAGATCGGGACTTTGGCAAAAGTGGAGTCCTTCCGTGCGGATGAAGACGGAAGTTACAATATTTTTGTAAAAGCTCATCAACGTGTTCGTGTTGTGCAAAATCAAGAGGCCGAAGGCCATCTGGAAGTGCAAACCGAATCTTTGGAGGATTCTGGCAGACTCGACAAAAAAACCGAAGAGGCTCTGCTGGCAAGCTTGCGTCAACTCAGCGATGATCTGTTGGATTTACTGCCTGGAAACACAAGGCAAATCCGTGAGATGATTGCTGAAATTGAAGACCTTTCCACACTGGTGAACATGTGTGCCGCCTACGCGGATATCGGCCTGCAGGACAAACAGGAAGTTCTGGAAATCACGTCATTAAAAGACCGTGCCCTGAAACTTTTGGACCGTCTGCAAGAGCTTAAAGAACGTCTGAAAATTCAGCGTGGCATCCGCGACAAGCTACAGGAAAGCTTCCAGCAGAATCAAAAGGAAAGCATTCTGCGCGAACAAATGCGCGTGATCCGCGAAGAATTGGGCGACAACGACGGTGAAGACCTGTTTACCAAGTTCAAAGAAAAGATTGAAAAATCCGGCATGCCAACAGAAGCTCTGGAACTGGCACGCAATCAACTGAAACGTCTGGAGACCTCCAATTCGGCCTCACCGGAATATCAGATGATTCGCACACATCTTGAACTGTTGACTTCACTTCCCTGGGACCAATCGTCCGCTCAGCAGGAAATTGATCTGGAGGCTGCGGAAAAAATTCTGAACGAAGATCATTATGGTCTGGATAAAATCAAAAAACGCATCCTGCAACATCTGGCGGTGATGAAACTGCGTAAGACCCATCAGGGGTCGATTCTGCTCTTCATCGGACCTCCGGGCGTGGGTAAGACTTCGCTGGGTAAAAGTATCGCCCGAGCCCTGGGTAAAAAGTATGTTCGTGTGGCCCTGGGTGGGGTTCGTGATGATGCGGAAATCCGCGGGCATCGCCGCACCTATATCGGCGCTCTTCCCGGCCGGATTATTTCAGCCATCAAAAAAGCCGGTGAAAACGATCCTGTCTTTATTCTGGACGAGATCGACAAGCTAACCCGCGGTTTTGGCGGTGACCCAGCCAGTGCCATGCTGGAGGTTCTGGACCCGGAACAAAACAACAGCTTCCAGGATCACTATCTGGACACACCATTTGATCTTTCAAAGGTCTTCTTTATCGCCACGGCCAACTCTCTGGAAGGCATCCCGCTTCCGTTGCTGGACCGTATGGAAGTGATTGATCTCAGTGGCTACACGATTGATGAAAAACGTCAGATTGCACGCAATCATCTATGGCCGAAACAGCTTGCTGAACACGGGCTGGATGAAGCGCAACTGCGCATCACCGATGAAGCCCTGACCAAGTTGCTGACGCACTACACGCGCGAAGCCGGTGTGCGGGACCTGCAAAGAAAGATCGCCACAGTCTGCAAGCATATGAGCCTTAAGATCATCAAGGCCGCCAGCCTGCCTTTACTGGTGGAGGAAAAAGATCTGGAGGACATCTTCGGTGCGGAAAGATTCTCTGCCGATATGATCGGAAGTCTGCTGCCGCCGGGTGTGGTCACAGGATTGGCCTGGACACCTGTGGGTGGGGATATCTTATTCATCGAAGCTGCGCAAATGCCGGGCCAGGGCCAACTGCTTCTGACCGGACAACTGGGCGAAGTGATGCAGGAATCTGCAAAGATCGCATTGAGTCTTTTGAAATCGCGTTTGCCGATTTTAAATCCTCTTCTGGATTTCAGCAAAAAGGACATTCACGTTCACGTCCCTGCCGGGGCTATCCCCAAAGACGGCCCGTCTGCGGGGGTGACGATGCTGACTTCGATTGCCTCGCTGTTGCTGAATAAACCGGTGGACCCAAAGCTTGCAATGACGGGTGAAATCTCCTTGCGTGGA
This sequence comes from Bdellovibrio bacteriovorus, assembly GCF_025558485.1. GTDB lineage: Bacteria > Bdellovibrionota > Bdellovibrionia > Bdellovibrionales > Bdellovibrionaceae > Bdellovibrio > Bdellovibrio bacteriovorus_G. Next base: position 2,047,735 of record NZ_CP102930.1, on the reverse strand, counting down.
AGTGTTCTTCCCGTCGGGGGCATCAAGGAAAAAGTCATTGCCGCTCACCGCGCTGGAGTTCAGGAGATCCTGCTGTGCCGAAGAAACGAAAAAGATCTCCGGGAGATTCCGGAGGATATTCGCAAAGATCTGCGCTTCCATTTTGTGGAGGACGTCAACGACGTTCTTAAAATCACTCTGGGAGTGGACTTGCCGCGCTGGGATCAGCCTCAACAGCTGCCTCCACCACCGCTTAGTTCCACAGACGCAGGGACATAAAGCTGGTCACAATGGCAATTAAGGCCGTCAGGGGAAGTCCGATTTTCAGGAAATCGATAAAACGGTAATTCCCGGGCCCCAGAATCAACAAGTTTCCGTGATGACCGATCGGAGTCAAGAAAGACGCAACGGCTCCGACGGTCACACACACCACAGCAGCCGTCGGTGACACCCCGGCTGTTTTTGCAAAGGCCACAGCAATCGGCGCAATCAGAACTGTCGTTGCAGAATCAGACAGGATTTGAGTCAACAATCCCGCAGCCACAAAAAACGCTAACATCACTGCCCACGGGTCCCAGGTCGCCATCAGAACAGACAAGCTTTTCGCAAATAGTGCCGCCAAACCTGTTTTTTCCATCGCCAGTCCCAAAGGAATCACCCCGGCGATCATCACAAATATTTTCACCTCAATGGATTCATAGGCATTTCTAAGGGATACGTAAGGGTTGGTTTCGCTCATCAACTCTTCCAGCTTCTGAACCGCATCGTAGGTCGCAGCGCGAACATCTACACCTTTTCCATCATTTTTCCGAAGCCACCAAATCGCCGCGGCAAATCCACCGGCAAATCTGGCTACAAATGGAGATGGCACGAAAACAATTCTATTTTCTGGCGGAGGCGTCATTTTCGCCGCTTCATAAAGACCTTTAATAGCCTTTTTCATCTCTTCACGGTCATGATCGTCCATCGCTTTGGTGCTCATTGCGTTGGCGATCCATTTATCTGCATGAGGCTTTAAAAGCGCTCGATGTTCTTCGGTTAGAGTGTACTTTTTCACTTTTTCTCCTTTTGGTGATTAACTTCTAAAACTCAAAGCAAGCAAAATCATGCGCCTTTGATATTTTTTTGATTTTTGTGGAAAACTTCGAAATATCGTTTTCTAGTGTGGATATCTTTGGGGAGATCGAACTCCTTTTTCAGAAATTCAATGAACTCGCGCTGAGCGTTGATGATTTCTCGCTGCGTATGATTGATAAATTCCAGGCGCTTGATTGCCTCGTTTGTTTTTTGTTCACTCATGCCGCCGCCTTTCTTACGCATACCAGACGATCCATGCCGCGCACAAATTTCACCTTGTACTGGAATCGTTTTCCGATTCTGATCAGGTAAGCATTCAGGACTGAAACGTAAAGCGGATGGGTGACAATGCTTCTGATGACTCTTTTGCGGTTCACCGATGAGAAGTTGTTCCCGCAGACTTTCTTCCTTGCGACACTGATTGAGTCGCCGGATTCCAGATGTTCGTTGATTTGCAGAATAGCCACAATGATCTGCTCCGGAGTCAGGCCGTCTTGCTTTCCTGAAACGAGTTGGGTTTCATGGTTTTTCATATCGTCACCTTATTTTTCTGTCTTGTGATCACGCCCTGGAGTGCTGAGATTCTTCGCGCAAGTCTGCGATTTTCTTTGGTAAGATCCTCTTCACGTTCCCTGAGGTATCTATTTGACCGCAGAAGTGAGTCATAGTTTTCAGCCATCTTTTCAGTGGCGTCAGCGATGCGCTGAAGACAGCCGGAATTAATCTCCTGAATAGTTGATGTACTCGTCCAATTCCTTCTTGAATCTTCCCTTTGAGTTGCCATTATTTTACCCCTCCAAACTCCGACCGGGCGAACCACCACAGAACCCCGGCCGTACAAACCCGCCAGTTACTCGTTGGCGGGGTTAAAAATTAATGCTCGTTAAACGAACGGAATTGTCCCCCGTTCTTGAGATCGAGATAGCCCGAAGGTGTTTCCCCGTTCGGACCAACGCAGGCCTTTACGGCGACCTGGGAGACCTCCCTCATAACCTCTTTGCATTTCTTCTCGGTTTCGAAAGGCCCATATGTCCCGACGGGTTCGCCGCCAATCATTTCAGTCCCTTCAAAATTCCAAAGACTGAGCTCAAAGTAAAATTTGCCATCATCGCCCTGTCCGGATCTGGCTCTAATTCTCGGTATTCTCATCACGCACTCTCCTTATTCGGGTTTAAGTTTTTCCAGGATCGCTCCAAAAGACCTGCAACCCTCTTCACCTCGAAATCGTTATTCTTCAGCCCGCGGATAAACTTTGGCCCGCCGATGGCATTCACATAGGGCTTGCGAGATTCACCAAGCCATTCAAGAACTTTGAAGTCCGAATCAAAAAGCGTGACAGCCAAAAAACACTTCTCGGCCTCGTCCCTAAAATCAATTTTTGCGGCACTTTCTATATCTTCTTCTTTATCTTTATCTTCTTCTTTATCTTGGCGCGCTCCGGGCGCGGCATTGGCGCGCAGCTTGCGCGCTCTTTTTGAGTCTCTATCTAAGAATTTCAATATCTTAGGAAAGTAGATGTTGAACTTCTCATCAACTTTACTGACTTCGAACAGCGTGAGTTCCGCACATGTTCCCAGGAACTTCCCAAGATTAACCGACTTTATCCGCAACTTCTCCCGGAGTTGTCTTTCGTTGAAACTGAACTTCATGTCGGCTTCGTTGAACTCTCGGTCGGCGGGTTTTTCCAAGCTTTTGATGCAAAATTCAGCAAATAGCCAATACCGCCCATAGGCCTCAACCCCGAGTTTATTCATGAGATCATTCAGCGTGCCTTCGTCGGCATCTGTAAAATGCTTAAAGAACTTCACGACTACCCCTCCAACATTTCCAAAGTTCGCAAGTGGTAGTTGATCCGGCGCTGAATCAGGTCCCTTTCTTCCTGGTCTCCGGCCTTGATGAATTGGGCCCGTAGCTTATCCAGCTCCAATTTGATTTTCCTGATTTCCGATGTTGTTGATGACATTACCCCTCCATGAACGTGCAGAAGACGCGCGAAAACCTTTCCCGCGGCCGATGATTTTTGAATTGATTTGCTGATTTTTGATTGAGAAAATGAATGTGATTCAAGCCCAAGGGCCTGTCTTAAATTGGGAATGTGTATAGCTTGCGATACCCCAATTTTACCGCAACGTATGCCTTCTTTTGCCTTCCGTTTGCTGCCGTTATGTGCAGATTTACACCCATCAAATGGGGCACTCGAAACAGAGTAAATTCTCGTAAAATCAATAACTTGAGATGATAAAACAACCCTAGGACGCGATTTCGCGCGCAAGCCTCGGTAGGCTGTGTTAGGTGGGCTGTTTGATGGGACTTTGTGAGCCGCGATTGCGGCGGTTTTGGGACCGGGTCTCTCTTCGCTGGAGAGTGGTCAAGGACCTACCGAGGTTAGAAGGGAATCTTTTCGATGTCTCCTTCTGAAACCCAACATATCGCCCTGGACCTATAAGCACAAAGTCATAATTTTTAGGTTTTCCATAAGTTTTGCTTATGGATATTTTCAGGCTCCAAATAAACAACTTCTCGAGTGAAAAGCATGAAGTTTTTGCAGCGTACCATAGAGTGCTCGAAAGAAAAATCGCGGAGGTCCCCCAGGATCACCACTTTCCCGCGCCCTAACACAATCTTAAAATAACTTCGGCAGAAACTCGGGCTGTTTAGATTGCCAAGTGCGCATTTTTCCTTTAGCTTCCTCGAAATTTTACCGGAGGTTCCATGGCATTACTACTCGTCAGCGCCTGTCTGTTCGCGGTTATTTTCTTGTACTTCAAGAACAATCCGCTGGGACATTCACGCAAGTTCATGATTCGTCGTTTCGTTAACTGGTTCCCTCTTGGTATGACCTATGCGTTCTTGTACATGGCACGTTACAACCTGAACGTTTCCAAGAATGCTCTGGGCGACATGATGACCAAAGAACAGTTCGGCATCATCTTTGCGGCAGGTACAATCACTTATGGCTTCTCTTTCCTTCTAAATGGTCCCATCGTCGATAAAATCGGTGGTAAAAAAGGGATCATCATCGCGGCGCTGGGCGCTTCTATCATGAATCTTTTGATGGCCGGTGTGACTTATCTTTATTTGATGGGCACGTTGAAAACCAACATGGTTCTGGCCTTCTCTGTTCTGTTTGCTTTGAACATGTTCTTCCAATCCTACGGTGCGGTTTCCATCATCAAGGTGAAAGCTTACTGGTTCCACGTTCGGGAACGCGGCATCTTTGGCGCCATCTTCGGCACCCTGATCTCCTTCGGTGTTTACTTTGCCTTCGACTGGGGACAGGCGATTGTCGAAGCCTCCACTTTGCAGCTGGATCATGCTCCAACAGCATTCCAAAGCTTCATTCGTCATATCTTTGCGATCGACACGGGTGTTACCAATGCCACCTGGCTGGTGTTTGCAATCCCGGCCTTCCTGTTGATGGTTTGGGCTTTGATCGACATGATTCTTTTGAAGGATTCTCCGGCAGAAGCCAACTTCGGCGACTTCGATACAGCGGACGCCTCCTCTGACTACGACGATTCCAACGTTAAAATCACAATCGGCTTTATGCTGAAAAAGATCTTCACAAACCCTGTGATGATCACCATCGCCCTGGTGGACTTTACTTCTGGTGTTTTACGTAACGGTATCATGCAGTGGTATCTGGTCTTCGCTCACGAAATGAAAGACAAAGATGCTTTGTTCTATGAAGGCTCTCAGTTCTTCATCAAAAACTGGGGTCTGTTGCTGTGCTTGACCGGTATCTTTGGTGGCTTCATGGCCGGTATCGTTTCCGACCGCTTATTCCAGTCCCGTCGCGGTCCTCCGGCGGCTATCAACAACTTCGTAATGATCATTCTTTTGATCATTATGGCCTTCAGCCTGATGTCCAATCCAACAGTATTGGGCATCGTAGCTGTTATGATCACTTTGACTGTGATCGGGGTTCATTCTTTGATGTCCGGCACAGCGGCTGCTGACTTCGGTGGTAAAAAGATGACAGCCACAGCATCTGGCATCGTGGACGGTTGCGTTTACCTGGGCTCTGGTATTCAGTCTTTGGCGATCGGCTATCTGTCTCACAAAAGCTGGACATACTGGCCTCTGTTCCTGATCCCATTTGCGGTGATGGGTCTTCTGCTTTCTTTGCGCATGTGGAATGAGCTTCCTAAAGCGACCAAGAAATACATTGAAGAAGTTGAAAAGGCCGAAGAAAAAGCACAAAAACGTGGTACCACCACGGCGATGTCCTCCTCTTCTGATCCTGCAACTTCCACATAGTTTGCAGATTTACACAAGCTTGCGATAAAGCCCGCCCTCTGGTGGGCTTTTTTTGTTTTAAAAGCCTCTGAGTGCCCCTTGTTTCCCAACAAGAAACCCGCCGCAGCCTTGCCGCCTACCCACCCCGCAGAGGCAAAATAAGAGCTGGGAGGTTCTATGAGAATCATCTGGGCATTGGATGCATTTGAGGACAACAAAGAACTTAACCAAAAGATGGCTGACTATCTGGCGCAGATCCACAAAACCACGATGGCGGAAATCGAACCGCTGTATCTGCTGCGGGAAAACGAAATCGTCCTTCCCACCTACGAAGTCCCTGCCTGGGTCACTGATCATTCCAAAACCGCAGAATCCCTTTTCCGCGAGGTTCTGACGGACTACAATCTTCCTTTCCTGAAAGATCCCAAAGTCATTCCTCACGCATCCCAATCCCATGCCGGGGCCGCTGAAGCACTTTCACAATATGCTGCCCGCACACAAACGGATCTGATCGTCGTGGGAAGCCACGGACGTCAGGGACTGCAACGTTTTATCCTGGGAAGCTTTGCTGAAAGCCTGCTTTTACAAAGCGAAATCCCCGTCTGCGTGATCGGCCCCCACACCGCACACACGCATGGGCCCAAGAATATTCTTTTCCCCACAGAGTTCGGGGAACATTCCAAAGACAACTTCCGCCACACGCTGGAACTGGCAAAAAAACTTCGCGCCAGCATCACCTTGCTGCATGCCATTCCCCGCCCCATTGAAAGCCTGTTTGAAATGGACACGCGTCCAAAGGTTTATAATTACAAAGGCCAGATGCTGTCCCTGGAACAAATCGTGGAAATGACCATCGAGTCGCAGTCTCACCGCGCTCAATACTGGGTCACCTGGGCTGAAAAAGAAGGCGTCACCGCACAGTTCATCATCGACAGCTCTTTTAAGGCCGTGGATGAACTTATATTGGAAACAGTAGAAAAAGCCGATATAGATATGATTGTAATGGAGGCCCAAAGCGGCCCCCTGAGCGCCGCCCTGCTAGGCAGCTACACTCGCAATGTCGTCAGAAAAGCCAATTGTCCGGTGTATGTGCTGACCCGGCACTTTTATGACAAACAAGAAGACCGGTTCACCGAACCGGCCCCTTAATAAAATCCAAACTAACCACGCACCTGAGACGGACGCATTGATGCCGGAAGTTTTTTATAAATATTGTTCAGGTGGGTTTTCAAAGTCGCCTTGGAAATAAACAGCTTTTCAGAAATCGCGGCATTGGTCATGCCTTGCAAGACCATTTGCATGATGCGGATTTCACTCTTCGTCAGGCCACGCTCCCGGAAGTAGGCTTCCTGCTTCTGGAACTTTTCTTCGCTTTCGTCCAAAGGATACAACAGCGTCGTGATCTTATCGCCGTCGTTAACAATCAGCGCATCCACTTTGTGTCCTTCGATCTCTGTGGCTTTAAAAAGCTTCATCCCTTCAGAAATGGCGGAGCATTCTTCGATGGTGCGATACAATGTCATACAGGTTTTTGTGCACTGCTGATCCATCATATTGCCGCAGGTGCGGATGCAATTGTCGTTCTGGAAGAGCACGCGCTTTTCCTGATCTTTCACGCACAAACCCAGCTTCGTTCCCAGATTGGCAAAGTGTTTTAAGTCTCTTTGTTCGTCCATAGCATCCCCTATTCTGAGGCTATTGTGCCTAAGACGCTGGCAACAAGACATGATCGAAATCATGAAATGCGATAATATCTTCTAAGTTTTAAGCACTACAAATGTTCGTAATCCTACATACTTAGGAAGCTTAATAGCCCCCGTCAAAATGTGAGGACCAAGCTTCAGAATCACTTTTCGCAACGCAATGTACGACATACTAATAATCAATACTTCGCAAGCTAAGCGATGCTTATTTGCTTATTTTATGTGCTTATTTTTGAAGTCATTTTTAAATTTTCACTCTGAGCTGCTTAGTAAAAAGTGAACTTACCTACGGCATTTTAGATAAAATAGACTGATTTTCTCTGTTTTATACCACTTTTTGATTACCATAGAGTAATGATTCTAGATTTTCGCCTGATGGAACCAGAATAAGACAATAGTTTGTGTTTCATGTTAAGATTTTGTAAAGACGTACTCTCCGGAAGGACTTCGGTACTATATTTTGATACTTAAGTAACCAGTATTGAATTACAGTCCCTGATGACCGAATATGAACCTGAGCCAAGTTTATAAACCTCAAAAAGGAGGAAACTATGGGTGCAGCTCCACAAACTCACACAAACGCTGACAAGAAGTACATGCTGAAAATCCCCGTTCAAAAACGCTCTAAAGAGACGGTGGCAAGCATTGTTGAATCCTGCGCAAGACTTCTGGTCCAAGAGCCCTACCACGCGATCACTACCGACAAAATTGCCGAAATGGCTGGCGTGAGCATCGGTTCTCTTTATCAGTTCTTTGCCAATAAGGAAGCGATCGTCGCTGCGGTGATTGACGATCTTCTGCAAAAAGACCTGGCATACATTGAAGAAAAACTGGCTCATCTTCAATCTCCGGATCTGGATGCAAAGATTCATGCCTTCATCGACATCGGATTTACGCGCTTCCATGACAACCGTCCTCTAAGAACGGCCCTGCAAGGCGTTCAAGGCATGCTGGATTACTGGGAAACACGCCGTGTGTTCTTTGAACACTATCAAAAGGCCGTCCTTGCCCACATGCCGGTATATCCGGGCCGTGACCGCGAAATGATGGCTTTATTCGTGGTGTCCTGCTTCAACAACATTCTGCAATTGGGACTTTTGGGTCCTCAATCCCCAGAACACGAAGAAGCAATCAAAAAAGAAGTCTTCACTCTGTTCAGCAGATACCTGAAGCCTTAAAAAAGACTTGCGTCCTTTAAGCCTCCTCGTATCCTTATTCAAGGCGAGGAGGCTTTTTTTATGCTTAAAAAGATCAAAACCGGTTTTACAGAATCCATGGGTATTGATTACCCGATTATCGCCGCCCCCATGTTTCTGGTCAGTAACACCGATATCGTGGTGGAAGCCAGCGAAGCCGGAGGCATCGGCACCTTCCCCGCTTTGAATTACCGCCCGATTGAACAATATGCCGAGGCCCTGAAAAACATCAAAAGCCGCACCAAAAAGCCCATTGGCGTGAATGTGATTGTGAATAAAAGCAACACTCGCCAGGCTCAGGATATCAAAGTCGCCCTGGATCACGGCGTGGACTTGTTTATCACTTCTCTGGGAAGCCCCAAGTCCGTCATTCAGGATGCCCACAAAAACGGAGCCAAAGTGCTTTGCGACGTCACCAACCTGGAACACGCAATGAAAGTGCAGGATCTGGGAGCCGATGGGGTGATCGCTGTGGGCGCTGGAGCTGGCGGACATGCCGGGCCGATCTCTCCACTGGTTTTGATCCCGTGGCTAAAAACCGAATTGCAAATCCCCATTGTCGCTGCGGGCGGGATTGCTCATGGTTCGATGATCGCCGCTTGCCTTGCCTTGGGTGCTTCCGGAGTCAGTGTGGGCACCCGCTTTATTGCCAGTCGTGAAGCACAAGTGGATGCTTCTTATAAAGATGCCATCGTCAAATCCACACCGGAAGATATCGTGATGACTACAAGAGTTTCAGGAACGCCTGCCGCTGTCATCAACACGCCTTATGTGCAAAAAATGGGAACAGACCTCCCGTGGGCAATGAAGGTTCTAAAAGAAAATAAAATGACCAAGAAATACATGGTGCCATTGATTCATCTGATGGGAATGAAATCTTTGGAGGAGGCTGCGCAAAAACCCACCTGGAAAACCGTCTGGACAGCCGGCCAATCGGTGGGTCTGGTCGATGACATTCTTAGCGTGCGGGAGATTTACGCCAAGCTCATCAACGAATATGATGAGAGCGTAAAGAATCTTTCCACTCTAGGACTTCAGTGATCGATTGCGCACGGAAAGAGTGAGCTCGTAAGTCATTACGGGCTCTGTCTCACTCACAGAAGGCACCACGGCGTAGCCCTTCATTTTTCTTTCAATACGTTCAGGATTGGTTTTAGCCTCTTCAATCAAGGCCTTTACAGCCTCGACTTCGTCACAAATAAAGTGAACATCCCCCGCCGCCCGCTTCAGATACTGCCCGGTAAAATCCTTGAAAACAAAATCGATCTTCATTTTGCTTTCACTGATTGCCGCCACCGCAGCAGCGGCAATGGAAAGTTCCGCACCGATTCCCAAAGCTCCGAAGTACATGGAGTTCAGGTGGTTCTTCGTGCGATACCCCAGCGGAATTTTCAGCACGAATCTTTTGTCGCCCGCTTCAATCACGCGCGGACTTACAAACAGCACCAAGGGGATTTTCATCAAGCCATAAAGATGTACGAACAAAGTGAATTTGAGATTTTTAGTATTCATATTTAAATCTTAGGACCGCAGCCCAGAGATGGACCAGCACTTTTACCTGACACCTCGACCTTTTGACAAAATGCGAAAGCAGGCGTGTACTAAAAGCAAATCCCTGCCTTTTTCCTGACCCCTTGACACTGGCCTTCAAAGGAGAGGATATAAGTGAGAGGGGTCTTTCTATTCATGGAACAAACACCACCAAAAACCAAATTTCTGGATCGCTGGACACCACAGGTCCTGCGTGAAGCCAAACAGGTTTTCCGCGAAGGCGGCCTGAAAGGCGTTATCCGTCGCTACGGCTGGAAGTTTTTTGCTGTGTTTTTTGCGTATTATTTAATTCGCGACGTGACCATTTACATTCTGATCCCGTGGTACGTCGCCAAAAAGTTGATGTGATTCTTTAGATGTCAATTCCCAACAGGAAGCTGCCAACCAAAGCGATAAAGACGGCAAAAGCCATGATCGCCAGCCCCTTGTCTTTTTGCTTGATGAATAAAACCCCGGTCATCAACACACGAATCAAAGGCAGGCAAACCAAAGCCACCAGCCCAAACAAGGACACCAGTAAAGCCCGATCATTCATCACCAGAGCCCAATGAATATTTTCAATCAAAGGCCGGGGTTCATAACTTGTGAACGTTTGCAGATTGTCCCCGTCACGAAACCACATCCACAGCCAACCGATCAAAAGAAAGATGCCGGCAAACAGGACCCCGCCCCGCAGAATCTGACTGATGATAAGCTCTAATTCATGAAGGGAGTCTTTTTTAGGCTCTGCACTCATTTCAGCCCCTTGATGATCATCTGAATGGAAACGACACCCAAAACCACCACAAAAATCTGTCGAATGCGAACCGCCGGGATCTTCACCATTGCTTTAGCTCCGACAAAAGAACCCACGATAATTCCCACAGCCACCGGAGCCGCGATCTCCGGACGAATATCCCCGCGCAGCAGATAAGCCCCGGCACTGGCCGAAGCGGTCACACCAATCATAAAATTGGATGTTGCCGATGAAACTTTGATTGGCAGCTTCATGGCTCCATCCATCGCCAGCACTTTGAAAATACCGCTGCCAATCCCCAACAAGGCCGACATCACCCCGGCTCCAAACATTGCAAAAAGTCCCAATGGCACATTCTGCACTTTGTAGGGAATCATGCGATGTTCCTGCTCCGGGTATTCACCATCGAGCTTTAATTTTTCCGCCCAAGGATGGTTTACCGTGGAAATATGTTCACCACGCTTACGCAGCATCATCACCGCTGAAAAGAAAAGAAAGACACCGAAAAGCAGAAATAAGAATTGAGCTTTGATAAAAGACGAAACCAAAAACCCAACAATAGCCCCACTGACTGTTCCCACTTCCAGAAACACAGCCAGACGCAAATTTGTCAGAGAATCCTTAAGGTAACTTGCCGCCGCCCCGGAAGACGTTGCCACGATAGAGATCAGGCTTGCTGCAATCGCATACCGAATGTCGATATGATAAACCAATGTCAAAACCGGGACGACAATAATCCCGCCACCAAGCCCCAGCAGGGCCCCCAGAAAGCCGGCGCCGACAGAAGTAAGCAACAACAAGATCTCAGGCATCAGACGGATGAACTCCCTTTATTGGGGACACTCATACAAGCGCACCAAACGCGCGCCAAAGAAAGTGTCCTTTTTGGTAAATTGCCAAGGTGGATATGGCAGGAAGACAGCTTCTGCACACTGACCGGGTTGAGCCACCGCCCACTGACGGTCTTCAGAAGACGCTGTGTAGATTTCACCTGTTTTGGTATCCTTAATGCCGATGGCAAAAGAGAACACCTGAGACGTGATATTTCCTTCAGCACGCGTGACTAAAGCCACCGGGATCTCCACACGCTCAACGCTTGTGATCTGCCCCACAACAGTCTTGGAGAAAATGACGCTGTAATTCGCCAGAATCACCCATAGAAGAACACCGATAATCAATAGAACCAGAACAAACTTCGTAAACTTCCAAATTGTTGCCATATCAAAGGCTTATCGGTAAGTTTGAAACACGTCAACAAAAAGGACCCCCGTGTTTTCCAAACAAGAAAAAGTTCTTCTCGCCATCCTGGCATCCATTCAGTTCAGCTCCATCGTGGATTTCATGATCATGATGCCGCTGGGTCCGCAGTTGATGCGAATGTTCTCAATCAACCCGCATCAGTTCGGACTCCTCGTGTCATCATACACGTTCTTTGCGGGTTTAAGCGGCTTTGCCGCCTCTTTCTTTCTGGATAAGTTTGATCGCAAAACAAGTCTGCTGTTTTTCTTTATCGGCTTTTCATTAGGAACGATTGCCTGCGGCCTTTCACCCAGCTACGAACTTCTGCTTTTCGCCCGCGGCCTGACTGGTGTCTTCGGTGGCGTTCTGGGTTCCTTGGTGCTTTCCATTGTCAGTGATGCGATCACGTATGAACGCCGTGGAAGCGCCATGGGCGTGATCATGACCTCTTTTTCAATGGCCTCTATCCTGGGGGTTCCCTTCAGCCTGTTTCTGGCCAATGAATACAACTGGCATGCGCCGTTTATTTTCCTGGGCGGCACTTCGTTGCTTTTGTGTGCGCTGATCTGGTTTAAAATCCCCTCCATGCGCAAGCATCTGGATGGCCCGCAAAACAAAGAGCCTTTGTGGAACACTCTGACCCGCATTGCAAAAAATAAAAATCAGCGCCGCGCCCTGTACTTCATGTCCTCGGTGATGTTCGGACACTTTGCCATTATTCCGTTTTTGTCGCCTTCACTGGTGGCCAATGCCGGCCTGACCGAAGCGCAACTGCCGTTGATGTACATGATTGGCGGCGCCTTCACGATTTTCTCCTCTCCGTTCATTGGCCGACTGGCCGATCGCTTCGGGAAGCATCAGGTCTTTTTATGGGGGGCTTTGGTCACACTGATTCCCTATGCCGTGATCACCAATTTAGGCAATTCCCCGCTATGGGTGGTGCTGGCCATCTGCGCTTTCTTCTTTGTGGTTTCCGGCGGGCGCATGATCCCGGCAACGGCTTTGGTTTCCGGAACAGCCCGTCCGCAGAATCGCGGCAGCTTTATGAGCATCGTCAGCTGTGTGCAGCAGTTGTCGTCAGCGGTTTCCAGCTACATTGCCGGACTGATCGTCACCACAGGGGCCGACGGGAAGCTTGAACACTATTCCGTGGTGGGTTATATCGCCATCGCCTTTACATTTGTGGCGATCTTCCTGTCCCGCCGAATCGAAGCCATCGAAGGCGGCGGTCATGAAACCAAAACCCATCTGGCCGAACCAGTGGTTTAGTCAGTCTTTGATTTTCTGTCTGAGATTTTTGGTTTCCGAGTGCCTGCGCTTGCTATCCAGGCGCTTGCGCACAGAGCTTTTGCTGGGTTTGGTTGCCACGCGCTTCTTAGGCACAAAAAGAGCCTTGCGCAAGATCGCATGCAGACGCGCAATACACTCTGAACGATTCTGATCCTGATCCCGGTGCACATCACTGCGAATCACCAGATCACCCTCTTCCGTCAACTGGCCTGCCAGTTTTTGCAACAGGCGCATTTTCAATTCTTCCGACAACACCTGGGATGAAAACAGATTCCAACGCAGAATCGCCGCTGAGTTTGTGCGGTTGACATTCTGACCACCCGGCCCGCGCGAACGAGCGTAGGTAAAATCCAGCTCTGCAAAAGGAATCTGAATCGAAATCATTCAGAGGCACTTTCAAACTGTGACTGGCCGTCGCCGATTTTCTGATCGTTCAGGAACACCTGATAGTGAATCGGCGAAGCCTTCACAATCATCGCACTTACGCCGCAATATTTGGTCATGGAAAGATTCACAGCCTTCATCGCCTGCTCGGGCTTCACATCCCCGCCCTGAATACGGAATTGCAGTTCAACGGTGGTGAAAATGGAGGGATGCCCTGTCGTGGTGTCAGTTTCCGCATTCACCTCGCAGGATTGAAGATTGACTCTCATCTTTTTTAGAATGGAAACCACGTCCATTCCCGTGCAGCCACAAATGCCGGCCAAAACCAGCTCTTTTGGACTTGGCCCTTGGTCCTTGCCGCCGAAGTCACTTTTTGCGTCCATAGCAACCTTGTGGTCGCGAATTTGCGACTCAAAACCCATTTCCCCCGTCCACTTCGTTTGACACGCCATATGACCCATTACTGCCTCCTTAAACGTCACTGAAAATGAGCCTACCGCTCATAACGCCAGAAGTAAAGAGCCCCCGGGGGGACGGAAAATTTGCTTTGCACGCCGTGAGAGAGTTAGAATAACGGGGTTAGGAGTACCCTTATGATTGCAATGATTGCTACAGCCATAATTGGAATTGTCGCCGGTGGTGGTTTGGGCTGGGCCTTGCACAAGTTTCTAAGAGCGCGCACTCTGCGCCTGGCCCGTGAGGAAGCCCAAGATATTATCGACGAAGCCAAAGAAGCCGTTGAGCTTCGCAACCTGGAGGAAAAAGAACGCATCCAGGAAATTGAAATGGAACTTTGGACAAAAGTGGAACCTGAAATGCTTAAGGCGGAAGGCCGCATTGAGGATTTACAGGAAGTGGCCAACGAAAAGAAAGCCAAAGCTGATGCCATTGTTCAGGAAGAAAAAAAGAAGCTGCAAGAGCGAGAAGCTGATGTAAAAACTCAGGAACAGGCCTTGCGTGGCCTGGAAGCCGAACTGAACAAACTCAAAGACGTTCAAAAAGGCCTGAATCAGGATCTGGTCAGCAAACTGACCGAGCGCCTGGGAACATCTGCGGAAGAATTTAAAACCCAGCTTAAAAATCAGATGGAAGAGGAAACCCGCCGTCGTGCCGCTCGTATCGCACAGGAAACTGAAGCCGATGCCAAAGAGCACGCCGAACAGGAAGCCAAGCGTGTTCTAAGTCTGGTGATCGACCGCTTCGCCCGCCCTTATTGCGCCGAACGCGGCATTGGTGCGGTGAACTTCCCGGATGCACACATCCGCAAACTGTTCTGTGATCCGGCCGGAAATAATATCAAAGCCGTTCAGGAAGCCTGCGGTTGCGACATCATCGTGGAAGAAGGCATGGAAATGGTCGGCGTTGCCGGGTTTGACCCTGTTCGCCGCGAACTGACTCGCCGTACTTTAGAGCGCATCTTCAAAGAAAAGAAAAACATCAATCCGGATTTCATCAGAAAAATTGCTGAAAACCAGAAGAAGGAACTTTTCAAGAACATCAAGCACGATGGTGATTCTTTGGCCAAAGAACTGAAACTGGAAGGCTTAAACGCCGAGATCCGCCAGATGATGGGATCTTTGCGCTATCGTTATTCCTTTACACAGAATCAGTATTTCCACTGTGGTGAAGTCGGCTGGCTGGCTGGCCTGATGGCGGCAGAGCTGGGGCTGGATATCAAGAAAGCCCGCCGCGTGGGCATGCTTCACGATATTGGTAAATCCATGGACCACACTGTGGAAGGCGGACACGCCGTGATTGGTGCGGATTTCATCGCCGCCCGCGGTGAAGCTCCGGATGTTGTTCACGCCGTTAAAGCCCATCACTTTGACGAACAGCCTTCGACAGATCATGCCTTCCTGGTTATCGCAGCCGATGCGGTTTCAGGGGCTCGTCCCGGCGCTCGTCGTTCGACAATTGAGTCCTATAATCAGAAAGTTTCTGAACTTCAGGACATTGCCCGCAGCTTCCCTGGCGTCACCGACTGCTTCGTTTTGAGCGGCGGACGCGAGTGTCGCGTTATGGTAAACGGCAAGAAAGTCGATGATACGCAGGCTATGGATCTTTCCCGCAAGATCGCCGCTCGCATTGAGGAAGAGTGCAATTACCCAGGATCAATTAAAGTGGTTGTGGTGCGCGAAGTCCTTGTCACAGAACAGACCAGAAAAGAGCTTGCGTAATATATACGCGAGCTCTGTCTGCATTTTAGCAGACCTTCCATTAAAATCCCTTCATGGTAGCTCTTTTAGAAGATTCTCGGATCTACATCGGTTCAAATAATCGAAGTAGGAGCTACCGCAAAATCGTCCCATTCTGTAACAGATGCGCTTTTTGTGAGCTCCCCGATAAAAAGGGAGATACTCATGGTGCTAGAAACAAATCTCGAAAAACAACGCACACCTCGCGTTCTGGTGATCGATGATAGCTTGGATTCCGTGAAGCTTATGTCTCACATCCTGGATCACTACAAATGCGATGTCACGATGGCTTTCGACGGTCAAGATTCCATCCCACTTCTTGCGAACAGACATTTCGATTTGGTGATTTTAGACTGGCAAATGCCACAAATGGGCGGTCGCGACACTCTTTTATTGATGGATCGCCTTCTGACGGAAAGAAAGGTTCACAAGATTCGCAAACCCATCCCGGTAGTGATTTACACAGGTCACAGCGAAGAGGAACTGGATCTGCCACTGGTGAGAAACTTCACCTATATGGGCTTTATTAACAAGCGCCAGGCCTTCAGCTCCATGATGAGATCATTTAATTTTATTTTGCGTTCTATCTAAGGGAACTTGGGAATGCATGCAAAGGGACTTCGGGCAGGATGTCCGAAGTCCCCGAACTATCCTAAGGCTTTGCGCAAAGGCCCTGGCTTTGGCAACGAAGCATGTCTGTGCGATGATCGTGCATCTCTTTCAGAGTGTAAGCCAGCTCCACATCAAACCCCTGAGATGCGGAACCCTTCTGGGCAATAGAGAAGAACTCTTCCACTTCATCGAACAATTCACGCTCAAAGGCCTGATGACTGGAAGTGGAACGGAAGAATAAAGGCTTGCTGGAATTATTGTATTTCAGGAAACGGGCTCTTTGATCCATGGCTTTTTTCAAACCACCACGCACGTCTTTCCAGCATTTTACTTCCGCGATTTTGATCACTTTATTCTGGCGAAGATCCATAATCACGATATCCAGTTCACCAATAGTGCGGGAGCCATCACCGTAAGCAATCCCCACTTCCACTTTGTATTGCGGAGCCGGGAATTCCTTCTGCATATCCAAGCGAGCCACTTCTTCACAGATGGCACCGGAATCTTCATAACTGCGCGGGATGCTTTTCAGCTCTTCAAAATCCTGAGCCCAATCCGCGAATGCAGAACCGGAAGCCAGAAGAAGCAGGGACGTTAACAGGACGAACTTTTTCATAAGATAGTCTCCATAGTCGGACATTTACGGCGCCCGGTAGAAACGCGACCCCATATCGGTCACTTATACGGTTAATGTTAGGCACCTTAATGCCTTAGCTAAGACACAAAAGGCAAACATAATGTCCTCAAGTCTTACGACACGGCGCATACGCAAACACCCTACTAGCGCATTGTCCCTTTCGGAGAAGTTCTCGATACGCTAGATTAAGTGCCTATGGACCCAGACCCTTACCCGAAAACGTTATCCCTGCCCCTGATGTGCTCCCCTTTGCGTGGAGCTTCCTGTGACTGAGTTTATTGTTGTTGCCGCCTGCCTGTTCGTGAACATGCTGCTTTCCGGATCGGAAATGGCTTTTGTCACGGTCAATCGCCAGCAATTAAAACGACTGGCACCGACAAATAAAAATGCCCGCCGCCTGTTGCGCTTAAAAGAAAACCCTGAAAGGACTCTATCAGTCATTCAGATTGGTATCACTTTGGTGGGTGCGATTGCCGCCGCTGTCGGTGGTGCCGGAGCAGAAGAAGCCTTAAGCCCTTGGCTGATGGAGACCTTCAAAGTTTCCGAGCACAGTGCTGAAGCTATTGCCATCGGAATGGTCGTTCTGCCGATCTCTTACCTGAGTGTCGTAGTCGGCGAACTGGTTCCGAAAACCCTGGCTTTGCGCAATCCTTTGACGATCGCTCTGTGGACTTCGCAAGGTCTTTATATCGGTGAAAAACTTCTATCCCCGGCCGTCACCGTGCTGGAATGGTCCACAAATGTGGTCCTGAAGCTTTTTACTTTCGGACAAACACATGCCGGTCAAAAAGAAGCCCATATTGAATTTGAAGATCTGCCTCAGCAGACCAAACAATATGTGGTGAATCTGGTCAGTGCGGATAAGAAAATGGCCCGCGAAATCATGCTGCCATGGAAAGACGTGATCTTCGTTCGCAAAGCAGACTCTTTAGAGGATGTTGAAACCATCATCATGAACTCGCGCCACACTCGCCTGCCCGTGCTGGATGAAGACAATGAAATTGTAGGTCTGATCAACACCAAAGAGTTTCTGACCGCACGCCGCTATGGTGAATCCGAGTGGCAAAATTTGATTCGCCCGATCCTGCGCTTTAAATCCTTTGAACCCCTGTTCCGCATCCTTTTAAAAATGCAGGAACAAAAGTCGCACATGGCAATCATCTATGACCAGACCAAACCAACAGGTCTGGTTACGATGGAAGACATCTTTGAGGAAATCATCGGGGATGTCTTTGATGAAGACGACGATGGCCTGATGAAAAAGATTCTGGCCTCGAAATCGCGCCGCCGCCCCATTTAACTTTCAAAGGCCGGGAATTTAAGCACAGCACAAGCTCCCCGGCCCGCTGAAGATCGCAATTCAAAATTCCACGAATACAACACCACCACGGACTGCACCCAGGCCAGCCCCAGGCCGGAGCCTTTTTCCCTGCCCGAACGATGCGGGCCTCGATTAAAAGGTGTCCCCAGTCTTTCCACCACTTCAGCAGGAATTCCGTCCCCCTGATCCTGAACCTCAATGACAGAATCTTTCACAGTGATACTGACCAAATCACTGGTGTGCTTTAGGGCATTGACCACCAGATTTTCAATCACCTGTTCCAAATGCAAAGGGTTGGACAAAATCTGAAAATCCGTGCTTACCACCACCCGTCCATAACCTGATCCCAGGTCAATAAACCGACACCCTTCCGAAGGTTTGATTTCCCGTAAAGCTGTCAAATCACCAATTTTCCGTATTAGCCAGATCCGCCCAATCCAAAAAATTGGTGATTGTGCGTGAAACCCGATTCAGCTGTCTCTGCACTTCCTGATACTCTTCCGAAGCAAAACGATATTTATCCTGCAACTTTTCCACTTCACGATTCAGCAGCGTCAACGGCGTCTTGATTTCATGAACCATTTGAAAGGTCCATGACTTGGTGAATTTATTATTCAGATTCACCCGGCGAACCAAGTGGGAAATACCCTCGACCAGATTTTTAAATTCATCCTGTCTTTTCAGACCCAAAGCAGCGGGGGCCAGCATTCGTGCCGGAACATCGGGGATTTCCTTCTTGCTGGCCAGCATTTCAACAGCTTCGCGCAGAAAACCTTCCAAATCCCGCACGGGTGAAAACAGCTGTGCGGATAAGAACCAGGTCATAATTAACACCAGCACAACAATGGAAGCCACCAACACGACCGAACGACTGGTCAGCGTGGACCAGAAAATAAAATTGGAATCCGTAATGACCCCCACCTGCAAAGTGCGGTTGGGAAACTTTGGAAAACTGAGATTTAAAACCCGAATCAGACGGCCATCCTGTTCAATGGTCACCCAGGTTGGAGCGCGCGGGATGCTTAGTTCCAGCAAGCCGACGTTGTCGGTCTGAAATAAAACTTCATCTTTGGTATTGCGCACGACAAAGAACTTTCCGACACGATCGGGCCCCAGCTCCTCTGAAATCATCGCATTGGCGATTTTATAATCATATGTCTTCAGGTCGGAAAGTTCGGAATCAACAATGGCCGTGGCTGTTTCACGGATCTGGTCATCCAGAAAGAACAATCTTTCACTTTGATAGAAATAGGCCAGCAAAAACGTGATGCAAAGACTGGTGAAAACCAGAGTCAACAGTGACAGCAAAAAGAATTTAAGCCTCAAGCCAATACCCCACGTTGCGAACGTTTTTGATTTCCGATCCCGAGCGATGCGTTTCCAGCTTGCGGCGCAAATTATTCACCGTGGCTTCGACCACTTTGGATTCCACATCCGCTTTGGTATTCCAGATTTTTTCCAGCAGAACTTCCTTGGGAAAAACCTTGCCGGGATGATTGGCAAAAAGTGACAACAGGGAAAACTCCTTCTGCGACAGGTTCACCAGTTCGCCCTGCACTTCAACCTGACGGGTGGCCATATTGATTTCAAGTCGTCCCACTTTTAAAATATCAGAAGACGAAACCAGCATAGATCTGCGCCCCAAAGCCTTAATACGCGCCACCAGTTCAGAACTGGAGTAAGGTTTGGCCACATAGTCATCCGCCCCTAAATCCAGCAAACGTGCTTTTTCGTTGCTGGTATCAATTGCTGATAACACCAGAATCTTGGTGTCGATAAATTGCTTTTTGATCCTTTCCACGAAATTTGCAGAATCCTGCCCGGCGATAATCCGGTCCAGCACCACGATCTGAGGATAAAAGGACTTCGCCTCCAGCACACCTTGCAGTTCGGAAATAGCCTGCACCCATTTTACAGTCCAGCCATTGGACTCAAAAGTGATCATAAGCCGCTTAGAGATTTCGTCGTCGTCTTCCAGTAAAAGGATGTTCATGCCCCCACTATAGCCGTAACGGAGGGAAGTCTCAATATGGGTATTTTTCGAGGTTAAAAGCTTTTTTATTTTCAACGATTGTGGCTTTACAGGCTTTTGCTAGGCTCATCAAAAAGGAGTCTTTAATGAAGTTTCAATGGATTGCACTACTAGCTTTGTCTTTCGCTTTCACCTCCCCAGTTTTCGCTGGTGGCAAAGTTTCCAAAAAAGAAATGAAGGCATTTCAACAGTCTTGCAAAAGCGAAAATCCAAATGCGAGCAAAAAAGAAATTCGTAAATGTGTAAAAGAAAAAGCGAAAGCGGCCAAAGCCTAAGCAACAAACAAAACTCGACTAGAAGTATGGGTGAATTTCCCTTCATATATACTTCGGGAACGCCTGGGGCCCTTGATCCCCGGGCGTTTTTTTTATTTTCGGAACACCTGTAAAAGCTGATCCTTTTTGGAACGCACAATTTTCTGATTTTTATAAATCCCCAGATGCCCGGTCATAAAGTAAGCCACCCAGCACGCCAGAAGCGCATAGGGCGCGATCTGCCAGCCAAAAAGCTCGCAGGCCATAATGGCACAGGCAATCGGTGTATTCGCGGCCGCTCCAAACACAGCTGCAAATCCCAACGCTGCCAGCAAAGGAATTCCCAGTGGCAGCACCACGGCCAGCGCACTCCCCAGACTGGTGCCAATGAATACCAGCGGTATAAACTCCCCGCCCTTAAAACCCGATCCAATCGTCAACCCGGTCATAATGGTTTTTAAAACAGGTTCCCACCAGGACAGGGAATGATGGAAGGCTTCCTGAATCACGGGAATCCCCAACCCCGCGTAACGATCACTGCCCTGCCACCAGTACAAAAGAACCAGAACCACGCCCCCGACAAAAGGACGCCACATCGGGCTTTTCACAAATCTTTTTTGCACCGATTCCACCGCGTGCGTGAAGCGCATAAAGACATTGGCTGCGACTCCAAAACACACTCCCGCGATCAGCACCCAGACAAAGGACATCGCACTGTAAGACACCTCCGTCACTGGCGGGAAAATCGAATGGGGTGCCCCCAGCCAGCGGCAGAAATAATAGGCCACAAAAGAGGCCATCAAGCATTCCACCAAAGCAAACAAACGCAGTCGTCCGACCTGAATCACTTCCAATCCAAACAAAGCCCCCGCCCAAGGAGCCCCAATCGCAGCACTAAAGCCCGCCCCCGCCCCGGCGATCAATAAAATTTTTCGTTCTTCCCTGCTGACCGGAAAAAACCGGGAAAGCTGATCTGCCAAAGATGAACCCATCTGCACCGCAGTGCCCTCGCGACCTGCCGAGCCTCCGAACAAATGAGTCAAAACAGTTCCCAAAAGGATCATCGGAGCCATCCTGAGCGGGATCACATTCTGTGGATCATGAATCTGTTCAAGAATCAGTCCCGTGCCTTTTTCAACACTGTGCCCATAGAAATGATAGAAGGCTCCCAACGCAAGCCCTGCCAATGGCAAAAACCAGATAATCTGGGGATGTGCATCCCGCCAGCGGGTCGCGCGGTCCAGAGAAAAAAGAAATACTGCGGCCGCAGCACCGGCCATCAGCCCGGTCACAGCACCTAAAACAATCCACTTGAAGATTTCACGGGGGCTTTTCTGAATCATGGTTTTAACTGTTGCATGGATTTACGATAACGTTCAACAACCAACGGCGTGGTCATAGTGATCCATTTTTCCACGCCCGGAATGCCTTCTTTGGCAAACTGACGGTGATGTTCTGCCAGAAGGCCTGCCTGCACACGCAACATGGCTTCCAGCTCCTTTTTCGACAACTCATCAAGATCCAACGAGGACTTCACACGACTGCGCACCAGAAACGGCCGGTTTCTGACTGAAACCACATCGTAAAAATCAGGACTCTGACCCCAGATGTATTTCTTCACCCTGACCATGCGCTCAGAATCGCTCCAGGCTGGCTGCTCCCATGCGCCATAGGCAGCTCCGGCCCGCGCCACTTCTTTAAGCTCAAGAATATCCTGCTCTTTATCCTTCTGCACCAGCAGCCAGTAGCGGCGCAGGCCCGCACTGCCACCGGTGGCACGATGAATCTCCACAGCATCCAGCAAACCCACGCCGGAAAAAACCGGCAGCTCTTTAATTTCTGCCAACAACGTCTTTTTATCGGAATCCGCCATCTGCGAATAATCAGAAGATCCCTTAAAGATTTTTGCCTGAATATACTTGCGCAGAATTTTGTCCCTTTTCTTTTGCAGATTTGGAATCAGGGATTTTTCCAGATGTATGGCTTTTTTACGACCCATTAAAACTTCGCTGTATTCCAAAGCCATTTTTTCCAACAGACTGGCATTTGGGAAAGCCAGTTCCACAGAGGCGAAGTAACGAAGAATATCAAATTCAATCGGACACACCCCACTGTCATCCAAATCGTTGAACACATAATGGGTTTTTCCAGCAAAACTCATAAAACCGAAATTTTCAATATGAGCATCCCCCAAACACAGCACCAGATTCGGAGAAACAACATTCCGGGACATATCCTGATAAAACGTATTCACAAAAGAACGGAAAAACATCAGGTCTGTGGCCTGGGCCCCTTGCAGCTTTTCCGCAAAGGCCGCATCAGAAAGATGTTTGTACGTTTCACGAAACTCTGAAACAGGAATCATCTCATTTTTAAATGAAACACTGACAAGACTGGCTTCCATGGATTTGGCAGGCTTGCGAGAGATTTGAACATCAGAAGACAGCGACCACATGGACGTATCCGGAACCTTCCGGGCCTGCGCCACGGAACCCGCAATATTGAAAGACAACCCCAGTAAAATAAAAAAACTGATTCCGAAAGTTCTTTTCATGGCGTCAGCATAAAACAAAACCCCCAAGAAAGCTTGGGGGTTTTTATATTTTTCAGAATTTTAAATCTGCTTAGGAATGGCGGGACATATATTCTTCTTGAGAGAAGTCATCCACCAGAATTGCGTCGTAACGAACAGCATCAGACTCCTGGATCAGCTTCAACTCATCCTGAGTGATCACGTTCTTTTCGCGAGCCTCATCCAGCAACAAGTGAACTTTCTTCTTCGGCAGAACGCCTTCGCGAATCGCTTTTTTCACTTTCTTTTCTGCCGCTTCAGCTTTGTTCACAACAGCAAACGCATGTTCCAGACGACCCAGGGATTCGTTGCGGTCTGTTGGCAGATAGATACCATCAGACAGACGTTCACGGATACCGCCCTCTTTCAACATTGCAGATGCAATACCATGAGACCAGCCATCAGACGCCTGAGAACCAATGGAGTTGATACGAGACCAAGCCCCGATCCAGCCCTTGAAGAACCAACGAAGACCCGGAATTTTCAGGTTGTCGAAGATGCCGTCAAAACCTGTTTGGATGTTCGCCATACAGCGTTTCAGGTTGTAGTGAGCAAAAGCCAGATCCTCTTCACGACGACCTTCCGCCTCGAAACGACGAATCAAAGCTGTTGCCATGTACATGTTCGCCAAAATATCAGCGAAACGACCTGTGATTTTTTGTTTTGCCTTCAACTGACCGCCCAAAACACCCATTGCCACGTCAGACAACAAAGCAAAGGTCGCAGAAGTCCAGGCCAAACGACGAGTATAAACTTTCATCTGAGGGTGAACATCAGGAGTGGATGCCAGGAAACCACGAGAGCAGGACAACAAGATCGCGCGGCAAGTGTTTCTAACAACGTGACCAATGTGACCCCAGAAGGCTTTATCAAAGCCTTTCAAATCACCCGCTTCAGCTGTTTTTACTTCAGCGTAAGCAAATGGATGGGCACGAAGAGCCCCTTGACCAAAGATCATCAAAGTACGAGTCAGGATGTTTGCACCTTCAACCGTGATACCGATCGGGGTCGCAATGTAGATTTCAGCAAGAACGTTACGAGGCCCCATAGAGATACCCGCACCACCCATGATATCCATCGCGTCGTTGATCACGTGACGGCCCATTTCAGTAGCATAGTATTTTTGCATCGCTGTGATAACGCCCGGCTTGATACCTTTATCAATCGCACCCAGGCAATATCTTCTCATAGCTTCCAGCTGATAAGCCGCAGCCCCGATACGTGCCAAAGGCTCTTCAACGCCTTCAAAGCGACCGATGGACATACCAAACTGACGACGAACCAAAGAATGAGCAGAAACAACACGCGCTGCCAATTTCGCGCCACCTGTTGCCTGTGCCGGCAAGGAGATACCACGACCTGCTGCCAGACATTCCATCAACATCAACCAGCCCTTACCGGCATTGGCGATACCACCGATGATCGCGTCTTCCGCGTTCACGATAACGTCTTTACCTTGAGTTGGACAGTTGTAGAACGGAATACCCAATGGATCATGACGACGACCCAACACAACACCCGGAGTGCTGGATGGAATCAACGCACAAGTGATACCCACGTCTTCACCTTTACCCAAAAGATTTTCCGGGTCACGAAGACGGAATGCCAGACCAATCGTTGTAGAGATCGCAGCCAGCGTGATCCAACGTTTGTTCCAGTTCAATTTGATTTGCAATTTGCCATCCGGACCTTTGAACAAGATACCAGTGGAAGTGATAGAACCCGCATCAGAACCTGCAGTCGGCTCAGTCAAGCCGAAGCAAGGGATCTCTTCACCCGTTGCCAAACGTGGCAAATAACGGTTTTTCTGAACATCAGTACCGTAGTGAGCCAGCAATTCCGCAGGCCCCAAAGAGTTCGGAACCATCACAGTGATCGCTGTGGACAAGGAACGAGAAGAGATTTTCATGATCACTTCAGAGTGCGCCAGCGCGGAGAATCCAAGACCGCCGTACTCTTTCGGGATGATCATCCCTAAGAATTTTTCTTTCTTGATGATATCCCAGGCTTCTTTAGGGATGTCTTTGTCTTTGTGGATTTTCCAGTGATCCAGAACTGCGCACAGTCTGTTCACCGGACCATCCATGAAGGCCTGTTCTTCCGCAGTCAATTGCGGGTAAGCTTCTTTCAGAAGATTGTCGAAATTAGGGTTTCCAGAGAAAAGATCTTTTTCAATCCACACGGCACCGGCGTCCAAAGCCGCTTTTTCCGTATCAGAGATTTTAGGAAGGAACTGCATCTTCTTCATGAACGCCAAAAGACCTGAGGTCACCAGCGCAGCACGCAGCGGCGTGATAAGGAAAATGATCGCCAGCACTGCATACACTGCCAACAACCAAATCGGCGCACCAAAACCTGCCAAAATGGCAGCCAAGGCAATCGCCCACACAATCAGAGGGCTGCTAAAGAAGCCCACAAACAACAGAAGAACGACAGAGCCCAATACCCAAAGGCCCGTGTAGCTCTCCAAAAACATTCCATAGAATGAGCTGATAGAATCCACGATGAATCTCCTTTTATTGAAATACTCAATAATTAGAACCTTTAATGTGAGTATGCGCAAGTGATTCAGGCCTGATATCTATATGTAAGCGGAATATGAGGAGAAATATAAAAGACGCTTCGGCGACAGAAGGAAAAACTGTCGAATGTGCACCCGGAGGTGGAAATAAAAAAAGCCCTCTTGCGAGGGCTTCATCAACTTAAGTACTAAGTCCTAAGACTAATTACTTAGTTTCGCCAGCTGGAGCTGCTTCAGTTGGAGCCGCTTCAGTTGCTGCTGGAGTGCCTTCAGCAGGAGCTGCTTCAGTTGCAGTAGCTTCTGCAGCTGGAGCTGTTTCAGCAGGAGCTGCTGTCTCAGGTTGATTTTTAGAGCAAGTAAAACCAGTCTCGCCCTCAGCCGAAGAATTGGAAAAAAAGTTTTTATCACTCGTGGCAGACGATATACTCAAAGACGCCGAAAAAGCTGCGAAACATGCCGCCAATCAGGTCGCCAATGGAGTTCGCGATGCCTTTGCTGTTGTCGGCAACGCCACCGGCCTGACAGACGTGATCGAATCCAATACCGAGACCTTCACCAACGTCGGCCGCGGCTATGCGTGCATGGCCACATTCTGCTACAGCGAAGAACTTAGAAAAAAACAATTGGAAGAAGCAGAAGCCGAAGCGAAAAGAGAATACGACCGCTACGTCGCCGAAAAAGTTCAGGAGTACGAAAGCTCCAGCAAACAGGAACGTCGCGAAGCTGCGTGGAATGCCTGGAAACTGGCCGAGAACCGCCGCAACATTTTGAACGAACGATACAAATTGGCGCAAACGGAAGTGGAAGTCCTGCGTGCCTTTATGCTTGGGGTGTCCAAAGAATCCGAGTTCAGAAAGAAGCTGGTGGAAAACAACATCACCGGACGTCCTCTGAAAAACCGGGAAATGATTCCGGCCGCTGATGAGTTCGTAAAAACCTACAAGCAGGACTATCGCGGCGCACTGAAAAAGCTCAATGAAGCCATCGCAAGTCTTAATCAAACCACCCAGCGCAGCCATGCGCAATTAATGGCAGAATTCCTGCGCATCGTGGAGCAAAACACTTTGACTGAGATGGTAAATGCCGTGACTGCACAGATAGGTATTTTGCAAATGGAATTTCAAAATCTGCAACTGTCCGCAGTGGAGGCCGCGACTGATGCCGAAGTTGCCCGCCTGACTTACGAGCAGGAGCAATTCTAATGAAAACCGTGAGCGCATTTCTGCTGATTGTCTTTTTCACAAATATGGCTCACGCCATGGGCGATCTTGAACGCGGGGTTTTATTCTTTTCCAATGCCTATTCTTTCGGAACGATGCTGCCGGATATCGAAGGCCGTATCGCCGTTAAGAAACTGGAGTATGAAAAGAAAAAAGCCGAATTCAAGCAACAGCTCGAAAAAAACCGTCAGGAACTGCACAGGCAGTTTCTGCAAACTGAAAAGTCCCGGCAACAACAATTCCGGGCCTTTTTAGTGGAACAACAACAGCTGGTACAGAACAAAAACACGTCATTCAATCTAACTGTGACGCTGGCGCAGGATCTTTTTCAAAACGTCGTTTCCAAAGAGAATCTGGCAGCGGAAATTGAAATTCGCGGCTCTGAAGACCCTGGCTTTGCTGCAACTTGGGAAGCCTTGTTCAAAGACGCACAAATCGTCACCTCACCGGACCAACTGACTATTGAGGAAACTGAGCATCTGTTATTCACCGCTCTGGATCTGCAATCCACACTGGAAGCCATGGCTGTCAATATTCAGCTGCAAATCGAAACGGTGGATCTTGACCTGCAACTGCTGGAACAAAAGTTAGGGACTTTGCCATGAAACGTCTGATCTGTTTTTTTCTTGCCATGACCATCCCGCTGCAAAGCTTTGCCGCCCATGTCGCCCCCTACACCGTGATTGATATTCATATCAACCATGAAACGGCACAGACGATGGATTTCAGGATTGATGGTGACCCCTCTGACACATATGAAATGCAGAGAATGTATTACTTCTATTCTGCGGGAAACTACTATTCCGCGATCTATCAAGGCAAAGATCAAAATGGCAAAACACGCTGGAGCAATATCGACCCCAGCGCTCCTCCGGAAATGATTATTCAGGATGACAAGGCACCCCCCGCTCAAACAAATCCCTCTGACACTGCTGCTGGCCCGGGCTCTGGCAATAGCAACGGAAGTGGTGGCAGCGCACATGAAGGCGCCCTGGGAGCCGCCATCCAGACCGGCATCGCCCAGGCCATCTATCGAGGCCTGATCTTCACCCCGGAATTTGCAGCCGAGATGGCGCGCTTGAATCAGGAGATCGCAGCTAATGCGGAGCAAACTGCAAACAACTATGAGGCCATCAGAAGCTCCCTGGAGCAGTCGCAAAGCAAATTTGCACTGGCCCTGAATGGTTTCCAAAAATCTCTTTCACAAAACACCCTGCCCGGAACAGGCTTTCAGTACTCATCACCCGATCCCGCACTGGTAAGTGAATTGCAAACCATTGAAAACGTTCTGCGCTCAGTGCGCACCAGTGACCCCAACCGCCGCGAATCCCGTGACTGGGGGTTAAGACTGGTGCAGCAATCTGATCAAGCCTCTGCACTGGGTGATGCAGAAACTGCCGAGGCCTTCAGAAAGTATTCAGAGGTATTTGCAGATCTGGCTGTCGGCCTTGATCCCATCACCGGGCCCCTGCGCGATGTGTATGAAGCCTTCACCGGGAAAAACCTGGTGACCGGTGAATCTCTGGATGGCTTTGATCGCACCTTTGCCGTGGTTGGAGCTTTAAGCTTCGGCTTTGGTTCCAAGATTGGCAAAGGTCTAAAGATTTTCAATAAAATCAAAAATCTGGATTTCGTGCGTGCGGCTGCAAAAACCGAGGCAGTGGTTCATCATATCGAACGCAATGTCCCGCAAAGTCGTGCCGCTTATGACCGCTACATTCGGGACCTTAGAAAAACCATGGATCGCCCCGTAATCAAGGATCCACAATTACGCAAGTTTGTAAATGAACGCTATTGGAAAGATGCCTCCACAGTTGGCAATGGCAGCACCGCTGCGGCCATTCGTGTGGAACGCATTGAAAATCTTCCGGTCAAAGGGCGATACCACACCCAAAAGGGACAAAACAGTCTTGTTCATTTTGAAAATTGGCTGAAGAATAATCCCGAGGCGGCCACCAGTGACCGTACCGCAGTTGAAAACATGATTCTGGAACTTCGCGATGCTTTGGAGGGTCATCTATGAAAACAGATAAAGAATGGGTCGAACTAATTCTGTCCCGCATGAAAAAAGGTCAGGAGTCCTTGCACACCGAGATGACCAAAGCCGTGCAGGAACAAAGTGACATGCCCGAACGACTGTGGGTGTATTATACACTCAGTGTTCTGATGAGCCACCCCGAACAAACGCGCTGGGATCTGTTGCTGGCAGAAATCGAAAACCTGATTCAGGATGAATCCCAAGGAAACCTTTGCGAAATCATCTATCAGGAGATTCTGGAAACTTTCGCCAATGCCATTTCCAACCAGAGTTTTGAACACCACTGGATCACGCCCCACATTGGCCCCCGGTCCCGGGACTATATTCAGGCCTATGACAAATTCATGGGCGGAAAAACCCCGGGATTCTAAAACCCACGTCCGAATTCCAAGACTGAGGACTTTTTAAAGACCCCGGCCACATCCATAAGTATTTGTTTTTACTATAATTTAAGATATATCACCAGCCAACCCCTTTGTGTCCGGCCTTTGCAATAAGGTCGGACATCACAAAGGAGCTTTCCATGAACAAATATCTTCTTCCCCTTCTTGTCCTGACTTTGGCAGCCTGTGCCCCCACACCTGAAGAACTCGATGACATCAAGAAATCTTACTCCACCCCACAAATGGGCTTTTCGGGTCTTGTAACCGTCCAACACGCTGATTTGGATTTGCAATCACCGCAACTGCCCCCGCAAATCTCTGTCGAATTTGAAAAAAAAGCCACCATTGGCAATCACTTGTCATTGTATAAAACGTCGTATTATCCCGAATTCCCCCACACCAATGAAGACTTTGTGTCTATTGGCTGTAACGCCAGCACCGACATTGCAGAACTGCCTGCTTACTTGAACGTCGGCACGTTGCAAATCTGTGGCTACCACCGACTGAATCACAACACCATGAACATCACTGCCAATATGATCATTCTGGAAAATGCCTCGCTGGAGTTCATCCCCGGGCAGGCTCTGCAAAGCAATCGTATAGAAATGAATTCCAAAATTTTCTGGGTTGACGGAAAAAACACAATCACCCTGCAAGGGGCGAAAATTTCCGGCGGTCGCGCCCTGGCACCCACGTTAAATTTGAACGCCGGATTGGTCACGGGTGTGGGGCATGTAAATATACTTTCCAAAGCCAATATTTTCTCGGTGAAGCTTAAATGAAGAAAATCCTTGCCGGCCATCATCGGATGCACCGCCCACGAATTCCCCACAGGGCGAAGACCTGCTTTCAAACGACGCACAAAGAACTCGCCATAAGAAGACGACGAAGAGCCCGAAGAGCTCGAACTGCCCGGACTGACCTTGCCATATTTAGGCTTGGCCCCATACATAGCGCGCTTGCGGTAATCATAACGAGGACGATCCTCCAGAAGTCCCAATTCCTGAGCTTCGGTGGGAAGACTTGTTCCGCGTGTGACAATCTTTTGTTTGTTTCGCTTTTCTATATAGCCAAGGCGTTCTTGCTCATAAGCGTCATCGAATTTCTTCTTAGCAACTGCATCAGCCTGAGCTTCAGGGCCCTCGTCGGAAATGTTTCCGGCCTTTTTAGTTTTCTTATAGTCGGCCAAAGAACGATCTTTTTGGTTTTCCCACTGTTCTTCTTCCTCTAAATACGCCCGTTCACCCTGTTGGCGGGCTTTTTCAAAGCGTTCCTGGAAGTTTTGATGCTGAGCAAAACCTTTAAGACGCGCCTCTTCCGCACTCTCACCAAAGGCGGTGGAGCCCAAAAGAAGCAAAACCAAAAGAAAGGCCTGACGAGCTGAAGAGTTCATTCCTGCCGCCAGTCTATCAGGCTCCCCGCTTTTTTTTGAGCAAACAAAAAAGATGCTCGACCTTTGGCTAAATCATGAATAACGTACACCTTTGTCTCTAAGGAGTACTATGGACGCATTGCAGAGCATCGGGATTTTCGCAGCACAGACATTTCTGATTCTATTCGCCATTCTGGCCGTGATTCTGGTGATTGCTTTGCTTGCTGCCAAGGCCAGCCACAAATCCGAAATCCAAATCGAGCTTCTGCACAAGCGCTACAAAAACTTCCGCCACATGTTGAAAGCTCACACCGTTACCAAATCTGAACGTAAAGAGCTGAAGAAGAAGTTGAAGGAAGAACGCAAAGCCCTTGAATCCAAAAACAGCGACGGCGACAAAAAGATCTTTGTCATCGACTTTGAGGGCGACGTGAAGGCCTCTGCCGTGGAAAACCTGCGCGAGGAAGTGACCGCTGTTCTGACAATGGCCACACCTCAGGACGAAGTGGTTGTCCGCGTGGAAAGCCCCGGTGGCGTGGTTCACGGCTATGGCCTGGCCGCCTCCCAGCTTCTGCGCATTCGTGAAAAAAACATCCCGTTGACAGTGTGTGTGGATAAAGTAGCCGCCAGCGGTGGCTACCTGATGTCGGTCACGGCCAATAAGATCCTGTGTGCACCATTTGCCATTGTGGGCTCTATCGGGGTTGTGGCTCAATTGCCAAACCTGCACCGCCTGCTGAAAAAGCACGATGTTGATTATAAGGAATACACGGCCGGGGAATTCAAGAGAACCGTCAGCCTTTTGGGTGAAGTTACTGAAAAGGGTGAAGAAAAGTTTAAACAGCAACTGGAAGACACACACACATTATTTAAAAGCTTTGTTGGCCGCTTCCGCCCACAACTGAACCTGCCAGAAGTTGCCACCGGTGAATACTGGTATGGTGAACAGGCTTTGGGCAAAGGCCTGGTGGATGAAATCCGCACTAGCGACGACTATCTTTTGACCCTGTCTGAAAAGCATCAGGTCGTTAAAGTAAAATTTGAACATCACGAAAGCTTGAGCGACAAGCTGACAGGTGTCTTGGGTCGCGCCCTGCGCAAAGGGGCCTTGTCAGCGATTGAAGAACTTGAAGCAAGACGCTTTCTTTAAGAGGACTTAAGCAATGTCAATTCAACCATTACTTGAAGTAAAAAACCTCGAAACAACATTCCGCACCAAAGCGGGGCCGGTTCGCGCCGTAAATAACGTCAGCTACGACATTCACAAAGGGCAAACCCTGGGTATCGTCGGCGAATCCGGCTGTGGAAAGTCTGTGACCTCTTATTCTTTGATGCGTTTGATTGAGCACCCGGGACGCGTGACTGGCGGACAGGTCCTGTTGAATGGACGCGATATTCTGAAGCTTTCAGAAGGCGCAATGGAAGAAGTCCGCGGCGGCGAAATGGCCATGATCTTTCAGGAGCCCATGACCGCTTTAAATCCGGTGCTTACCATCGGCTTCCAGATGGATGAACAGATCATGAAGCACAAAAAGTGCAGCCCCAAGGAATCCAAGGAGCGCGCGATTGAAATGCTTCGCTTGGTCGGCATCCCATCCCCGGAAGAGCGTTATAACTCCTACCCTCACCAACTGTCCGGGGGCATGAGACAAAGAGCCATGATTGCCATGGCCCTTTCCTGCGATCCGACATTCCTGATTGCAGATGAACCCACGACAGCGCTGGATGTGACGATCCAGGCTCAGATTCTGGAGCTGATCCAGAATCTGCAGGAAAAGCTGAACATGACCGTGCAATTTATCACGCACGATCTGGGAGTGATTTCAGAGATCTCAGACCGAGTGATGGTTATGTACGGTGGCCAGACTTGTGAACAGGCCGACACATCCGAACTGTTCCTGAACCCAAGCCATCCTTACACGGCCGCCCTGATCGCCTCCCGCCCGAAATTTGGCGAACGCGTTCAGCGCCTGACCACAATTGAAGGCAGCGTTCCGGCGCCGTTTGAGCTTCCCAAAGGCTGCCCTTTTGTGAATCGCTGTTCTCGCGTGAAGAGCGAATGTGCCGGCACCAAACCACCTTTGATTGAAATCAGACCAGGCCACAAGGTGGCTTGCTTTAATCCTCTTTAATATTGGGAATTCAGACGATGGATAATATCATTCTTGAAGCCAAAAATATTAAGAAGCACTTCCCAATTAAAAAAGGCCTTCTGCTGCGCGAAGTAGCCAGCGTCAAGGCCGTGGACGATGTGTCTTTGGTTGTTCACAAAGGGGAAACTCTGGGCCTTGTTGGTGAATCCGGCTGCGGCAAGTCCACTTTGGGCCGCACCCTGATTCGCCTTTATGAACCCACCGCCGGAGAAATCAACTTCGACGGCCAGAACTTCCTGAAACTAAAAGGCGAGGACCTGCGCAAAAAACGCAAGAACATGCAGATGATTTTCCAGGACCCTTACGCCTCCCTGGACCCGCGCATGACTGTGGGACAGATCATCCGTCAGCCCATGGATATTCATAACGTGGGCAGCGCCACCGAGCGCGACCAGCGCGTACTGGAACTGATCGAACTTGTGGGCCTGCGCAAAGCCCACGTGAACCGTTACCCGCATGAGTTTTCCGGCGGCCAACGTCAGCGTATCAGTATTGCTCGCGCTATCGCCCTGAATCCGGAGCTGATTATTTGCGATGAGCCGGTCAGTGCCCTGGATGTTTCCATTCAGGCCCAGATTCTGAATCTACTGAAGGATCTTCAGGAAAAACTCAGCCTGACTTATGTGTTTATTTCTCACGACCTTTCTGTGATCGAACACACTTGTGATCGCATCGCCGTGATGTATCTGGGAAAAATCGTGGAAATCGCAAGCCGCGATGAACTGTTTAAAAATCCGCAGCATCCTTATACTCAGGCCTTGATCGGTGCGATTCCGCGTGTGGGTCAGGGCAAAAAGAAAATGAAGAAGTCTTTGGGGGGCGAGGTGCCCAGCCCGATCAATCCTCCTTCAGGCTGCACCTTCCACCCGCGCTGTCCTTATAAAATGGACATTTGTTCACAAAAAGTGCCGGTTCTGGAAGGATCTGGAACTCATAAAAAATCCTGCTGGCTGGAAAAAGCCCCGCAGGTTTAGGTTTTGTCTTTAATGTTTTCATCAACAAGGAGAAAGTAATGTTGAAGAAATTTGCCAAAGGACTGTGTCTGGTTGCCGGCTTGGGCCTTAGCACTCAGGCTGTTGCAGCTCCGACGAATGCCGAACTTAAAATCGGTATTTCTCAGGAATTTGAAACAATGAATCCTCTGATCATGTCCATGTCTGCCTCTGCATACATGTATCGCATGGTGGGCCGTTCTCTGGTGGTTCTGACTCCGGACGGAAAATGGGTCACACAACTTGCCAAAGAAATTCCATCTCTGGAAAAAGGCACTGCTAAAATCATCGAAGAAGGCGGCAAAAAGAAGATCGTTGCCAACTGGGAAATCATTGAAAGCGCCAAATGGGGCGACGGCAAACCGGTGATCTGCCAGGATTTCATCACTTCTCACACTATCGCAACCAGCCCGACTGTCAGCGTGGGTGAAAAAGAGCAATGGACTCAGGTTGAAAAAATCGACATTGATCCAAAGAATCCAAAAAAGTGCACTTTCAAATATGAAAAAGCCAAATGGGATTTCTTCACTCTGGCGCAGTTCTTCCCGGTTCCAACTCATTTGGAAAAACCTGTCTTTGACAAGTACTCCAAGCAAAAAGAGGGTTACGAGAAGAATTCCAACTACGTTCGCAATCCGACCAATCCAGGCCTTTACAACGGTCCTTATGTCATCAGCGACGTAAAATTGGGTTCTCACGTGGCCTTTGCTCCAAATCCAAACTTCTACGGCAAACAGCCGAACATCAAAAAAGTGATCGTGAAGCTGATCCCGAACACCGGCACGATGGAAGCCAATCTGCGCTCTGGCACGATTGATATGATTTCCACTTTGGGTCTGGATCTGGATCAGGCTTTGGCCTTTGACAAAAAAGCCAAAGCGGAAAAACTGGCTTTCGACACTCACTTTGTTCCATCTGTAACTTATGAACACATTGATCTTCGTTTGGACAATCCCATCCTGAAGGATGTGAACGTTCGTAAGGCGTTGCTGTATTCCATCAACCGCGATGATCTGGTGAAAGCCCTGTTTGAAAACAAACAGCAAGTGGCTTTGCACAATGTTTCCCCGAAAGATCCTTGGTTCACAGCAGATCCAAAAATCATTACAGTTTACCGTTACTCAAAACGTGAAGCTGGAAAACTATTGGATGCTGCCGGCTGGGCAATGGGTAAAGATGGCTACCGTTATAAAGACGGTAAAAAACTTTCCATCGTCTTCCAAACAACTGCGGGCAACAAAACTCGTGAGCTGGTTCAGGTCTATCTGCAAAACCAATGGAAACAGGCTGGCATCGAGGTTCTGATCAAGAACGAACCGGCACGCGTGTTCTTCGGCGACACCATGTCCAAGAGAAAATTTGAAGGCATGGCTTTGTTTGCCTGGGTTTCATCTCCTGAAAACAGCCCGCGTTCAACTGTTTATTCCAAGGCTATTCCGAACAACAGCAACGGCTGGTCCGGACAGAACTATCATGGCTGGACAAATGCCACCGTGGACAAAGACCTGGAAGCTCTGGATCTTGAGTTCAGCGCGAAAAAACGTGCGGACCTGGTTCATGAAATCCTGAAGCTTTATACGGCGGAAGTTCCCGTATTGCCGCTTTACTACCGTTCGGACATCTCTGTAACTCCTAAGAATCTTAAGAATTACAAAATGGCCGGCCACCAGTTCTACGAAACGAACAATATCGAAGACTGGAATTTGAACTAGATCCTGGATTTCTGGAGGACTCTGTTATGACTACATTTATCACCCGCCGCATTTTGCAGACACTCGCTGTGATAGTGATCCTGTCCTACGTGTGTTTCTATTTGATGAGCTTGATGCCCGGTGATCCGGTGGACATGATGGTGGCCTCCAATCCCAAGATCACGGCTGAAGACGTAGCCCGTTTGAAATCCCTGTATGGTTTGGACCAGCCTGTTTACAAGCGTTATGCAAGCTGGATGGGTTCCATCGTGCAGGGTGATCTGGGCTACAGCCGCACCTATCGTGTTCCAGTTCAGGAACTGATGGGTCCCCGTCTGTGGAATACGTTCCTGCTTTCTGCGATTTCCTTGATCCTTTCCATCGCGATTGCCGTACCGCTAGGGGTTCTTTCCGCCTTGAAACCGGGAAGCAAAACCGACTATGTGGTCAATCTGTTCTCGTTCGGGGGGATTTCCATTCCTTCGTTCTGGCTCGCGATCGTTCTAATTATTCTTTTTGCCGTAAAGTTTCCTCTTTTGCCTGCGGGAGGAACTCAAACTATTGGCGCTGAAAATATGGGCTTCTGGGCGGATATTAAAGACCGCTCCATCTATCTGATTCTTCCGGTTCTAAGCTTGTCGATCCAGCAGATCGGGCGTTTTTCCCGCTTCACTCGTTCCACGATGTTAGAGGCCATGCGCAACGACTTTATCCGCACGGCACGCGCCAAGGGGCTTTCCCGATCCACAGTGATCTGGCAGCATGGCTTCCGCAATGCCCTGATTCCATTGATCACAATTCTGGCGCTGAGCTTTTCCGGTTTATTCTCTGGAGCCATCCTGACAGAAACTGTTTTTGCTTACCAGGGCGTGGGCAAGCTGGTTTATGACTCCATCATTGGTAATGACTATAATGTGGCGATGATTTCATTTGTGATCTCTGTGAGTATGGTTCTGCTGATGAATCTGGTCGCTGATATCCTTTACGGTTTTGCGGACCCACGCATCTCTTATCAATAGGATCTGTGTCTATGAGTGAAATGACAATGAACGAAGTTGAAATCGAAACCAATCAATTGTCCTCCAAGGATCGTGCGGAGCTGGAAAAAGCCCAGCCCATGTGGAAGATGGTGCTGACCCAGTTTATGGACCACAAGCTGGCCGTGGCTGGAGCCGTGATCATCACTCTTTTCATGCTGGTTGCCATCTTTGCAGGAACCATTCAATCCATCACGGATATTGATCCGGATGCACAGAATGTTGGAAACCGCTATTTGCCGCCACTTACAACGGCACAGGTGGGTCAGGATGTTCGGGAAACTGATATTGAAAGATACATCACCGAAAACCCTGAAGCTGCCGACGCGGTCCAAAAAGCTCTGGTCGAAAAAGAAATTGTGGCCGTGGCTGAAGCCGATGCGATCTATGAACTGGGCGCCAAAGAAACCAAAGAGGCCATTTCGGCCTTGCAGTCCCTATCTTTAAAAGAGGCGGCCGGATTTATTTCTTTGTTTAAGTCTTTTGAAACCTTCCACCTGTTCGGCACAGACGAACTGGGCCGCGATGTTTTTATCCGTCTGGTTTACGGCACACGTGTATCCATGGGTGTCGGCGTTTTGGTGGCTATTGCTTCGGCCCTGATCGGACTTCTGATCGGCAGTATCGCCGGATTCTATGGCGGTCTGGTGGACACCCTGTTAATGCGTGTGACCGATGCACTGCTGTCTTTGCCGCATATTCCGGTTTTGATTGTGATTGCTGCCATCGACATGTCCAAGATCCCTTGGCTGAAAGCCATCATCAGCACCTCTAACGAGAGTGTCTTTAAGATGATTATTATTCTGTGCCTGTTCTCCTGGATGTCTGTGGCCCGTCTGGTGCGTGGAAGTATTCTATCCATTCGTGAGCGTGAATTTGTTCTGGCCGCGCGCACATTGGGCGCTAAAGACAGTACAATTATCGTGCGCCATATGTTCCCGAACGTGATTGCCCCGATGTTGGTGGCTATTACCCTGGGCGTGGGTGAATCCATTTTGTTTGAAGCCGCCTTAAGCTTCCTGGGTCTGGGAATCATGCCGCCCACACCAAGCTGGGGGAACATGCTGAACAATGCGCAGGAACTGATTTATCAGGCACCGTTCCTGGCAATTCTTCCGGGTCTTTTGATTTTCCTGACAACTGTCAGCTTCAACTATCTGGGTGATGGTTTGCAGGACGCTATTGATCCGAAGGCGATCCGCCGCTAAGAGTTTTTTCTGGGACCGTGGTCCACGGTCCCTTGGCTCTTTTCAGATAAAATTCATCCAGAATTTTTTTATTATCTTTTAAAGTTTCCGCATCCAGCCAGGATTCCACAGCGGCCTGATACCCGCGCGTGGGTGCAAGACTTTGCAGGGTCTCGTCTGCTTTTACGACCACATCCCGCCCCCAGTCATTCTTGGTGCAGGCCAGGTAGAAGGTCACAGCCGGATGGGATTCCTTGATATATTTCATCAACAGCGGCTTTTGCGGATAGTTTCGGTCATTAAATGCACGCACCACGGATTCGTATTCTATCGCATAGTCGTAACGGCCCTTTTCAATCATCCGCATCACTGGAACATAGCCCTCTGGAGTAGGTTCAATAAAAATCGGGGATTTTTTAGCGGCCATCATCAGGATATTATCAATGTCCGCGCCGTAAGAACGATTCTTGACGAAAACCCCTTTCCATTTTGCCCTGGCCAAAAGAAGTTTCAACGAAGGCTCTTTCGGAAGATCACTTAAAAGATCCGCCCGTGCAGTCAGAACCACATAGCGATGCGGAACCTGATAAGACAACGCAGTAAAGTAAGCCCACTTTTCCCGCTCAGGAGTTTTCAAGGCCGCCCCCGCGCAGACGTTTTTATTTTTCTTCCATAAATCCAGAGTGTGCGGCATATCCGCATACAGATCCGTAAACTGGTAGTTCCGCATGTGCTCAGCCAGAATCTTTTTCAGCCGGTCCGCTCTGCCCATCTGCGCATTTGGACCTTTTAGAATATAAAAAGGCTCCCAGTCCATGACTGCCCAGGGGACCGAAACACGCGGTTCTCCACTTATGGTAGGCGTCTGAGCCCGCAGAGGTTCACCAAAAATCATCAAAGCTGTCATCAAAGCAATCGCCATTCTCACATCAACACCTTGGCTCCAATGTACTCCTGAGGGGGTAAATCCCCAGCATGTAATTTACCAGTTGCCACGACCCTCCGGGTGCCGACAAAAGACTGTTCAAAGATGTAAAAAGCACAGGGCCACACAGGCTAAACCCCATTAGGTCGCGTTCTGCCGCGGCACAGATCTTGTTATATGGAAGCTTGTTAAAAATGGGGTTGATATGAAAACGATATTATCTTTCTTCGCCACAGTCTTCTTCTCTTTATCCGCTTTGCCACAAACATCTGCGGAACTGACCTGCCGCGCGCAGGCTAAAGAAGTTGCCTTGCAGACCTATTCTTCCTGCATCACCGAAGCCCGCAACAATCAGGTGGATGAAATCCGAAAAAATTATCAAAAGGAATTGTCTGACCTGAAGGCCAAGTACGACCAGGAGCTTAAAAAAATGGGCTCCGGAACCGCTAAAAAAGGTCGTAATGCCCCTACCGCCAAGGTTCAGAAGGCCCCTGTTGCCACCAAGGGCATAGCCAAACAACTGCCTGGCAAGGCTCCTGTAGCATCTGACGACGCAATGCCGGTGCAAACCGTCTCAGAAGGGACCAAAGTTGTTGCTGTGGGTATTGAGGAAAGCTCTGATGCCCTGGAAAAGGAAGCGGCCGACGCTGACCAGGTCGAAATTATCGAAATGCCGGTGGAATAACCCTAGACAGGCGTTGATTTTCCTCCCAGACAGGTCTAAAAAGTGTACACTTTAAGACATTCGGGAGGACCCCCATGGGTGAGTTTAGCCTTACGCACATTCTTCTTCTTGCTGTTATCTTTTTGATTTTCTTCGGCCCAAGCCGTTTACCTCAATTGGGTCAGTCCATGGGTAAAGCGATCCGTGGTTTCAAACAAGGTTTGAATGAAATCGACGTGGACGCCAAAGACATTCAGGACAACCAACAGGTTTCTCACCAGCAGAACAAACAGTCTGTCGGTCAGACGCAAAAGCAAAACGAAACACATAATTCTTAATTGAATTTTGGTGCTCGTCTTTAAAGCCTTCACGGTGCTAAGCTTTCACTTAGAATCATGAAGGCTTTTTTATTTTATTCCCGTTACAGTCTTTCTTATCTGATGGCTTTGGGCAGTTTGCTTGGAGCAAGCCTTGGCGGCGTCTGGACTTATCTGGGCGTGGTGCTGATCTTCGTACTTCATCCCCTTATAGATAACTGGCAGGGGCCCGCCACTCACAATCCGGAAAATCGTCCCCCCTCCAAATGGGCCGACGTTCTGGTGATTTCCGCTCTACCGTTTATGTGCGTGTTTTTATTTGTGGGTGTCTTTCATGCCATGACAGCTTCCCCCTTTGAATTGATCGGCTTGATTCTGTCTTTTGGGGCCTACAGCGGAGCCCTGGGTATCAACACCGCTCACGAATTGATTCATCGACGCGAAAAACAAATGCGCGGCCTGGGGGTCGGACTGTTGCTGCTTTCCAATTTTGGCCACTACGCCATTGAACATGTCTTCGGACATCACAAAAATGTCGCCACCCCGCTCGACCCCGCTTCGGCCCGCAAAAATGAATGGATCTACACTTATCATACACGCTCTTTCTTTGGCGGGCTTTACGGTTCTTTTGCCTTTGAATACAAACGCCTGCGCAACAAGGGCTGGTGGCAGATTTTAAAACACCGGGTGTTCTGGTATGTGGTGATTCAGATTTTACTGACGTTCACAGTGTATGCTCTGTATGGAAAAATCGCTTTGATTTTCTGGCTGGGGCAAAGTGCGGTGGGGATCTTGCTTTTACAGACGGCGGATTACATTGAACACTATGGTCTGCAACGCGAGCCCCGTGAAAATGGTTTGTATGAAGGCTTCAAAGCCACCCATTCCTGGGACAGTTATCATCGCTGGACAAATTACAGCCTGATCAACCTGGGGTATCATGCACATCACCATCTGAAAGCGACTTTACATTTTCCGGAACTGCAACAACAGGATCAGGCCCCACGCCTGCCTTACGGATATTCCGCAATGGCCCTGCTGGCCTTTATCCCGCCTGTCTTCTTTAAGGTGATGAATCCGCTTTTACCACGGAATCAGAAATAACACTTAAAGCACCCGCCCGCAAAAACTGCCGGGCCTTTTCCGGATCATTCACAGTCCACAAACCCACCGGAATCTGACGTTTTTTCCAATAGGCAATATCCTCGGGCTGAACATAGTTCTGATCCAGATGCAAAGCATGAACACCGATGTAGGGTGCCAACCACATTTGCCGAAGATAGATTTTATTTTCGGCATCATCCTCCTGAGTCGCCAGCAAAGCCCGCGGCACTTCCGGAAGAAGTTTTTTTATTCTCCACAATGCCAGCGGATTAAAGCTTGAAAAAAGCACGCGCGATTCACAGGCATGTTTGCGAATCAAAGCCGCCACAGCCTGCTCCAAAGCCCCATCCAGAATGTGATTGGATTTAAGTTCGATGTTAATAAACCTCGGAACATCTGCGGAGGTCAGAACCTCTTCGAGCAGACTGACCTGTGCCCACTGTTTCAAATTTTCAGCCGTTGTTGCCGCCACCAGATCTTTTCGTTTTCCACCCAGCCGCAATAAGTCCGCATCATGAAACACCACCGGAATTCCATCAGCGGAAAGACGCACATCCAATTCGAACATTTCAAATCCTCGGTCCCGGGCGGCCTGAAATGCCATTAAAGTATTTTCCTGGGCTCCGCCCTGCCAATACCCACGATGAGCCTGCAAAGGCGGTGGACGCAAAGCTGCCTGAGGCCAGGTCAAGGCTTTCCAGGTTTTGTGGCGATAAACAAGTATTCCCAACAAAAGCACCGCAAGCACAAGGGCTGTCATTTTTTCTCCACGAACACCGGCTGTTCACGATTTCCCTGAATCTGCCAACGGCGCTGGATCTTGCCGTCTTTCACTGCCACGGTGCCTTTTAGCTGGGCGTTTTCATCCCAAGCACCTTCTGTCGTCAGACGTCCCGTCTTACCCACCTGCCCCTGAAAATGCTTCCACGAAAGGTGCTTAAGGTCGTCTGATTGCAAAACACCACTGACAGATTGCAAAGGTAAATTCCCCGACTTCCACCAGGAATTTAAAGTCACTTGTTTTAACACCTGTGCTGTCGGCGACTGTGGCCCCACTTGCATGGACTGAATCTGGGTGTTCAGAACAACTTCATCATGAGCCCAGTCAAAGGTGGCTTTCGTCTTTCCGAAGCTCACCCCTTCAACATCCATGGAGTGCAAGCGCACCAGACCTTTTAGCAGCTGAACCTTGCCCTGCTTCAAACGCAGATCCCCGTCCATACTTAACAAGCCAATGCTTCCCCCCTGGGTCATCAGCTTTTGCACCGGAGGTGCCAGCGACAGCTCGTCAATGTGGGATTTTACTTCAAGCTCTTTAAAGTCACGGTCAGCACGGAACCGGACATCGCCGACAAAGACGCCTCCGCGCGGCTCCACCCGTTTGATCTGAAAAGTCCACAGGTCCCTGTCCAGATTTACATCACCAGTCATGGTTTCAATCACCTGAAGTTCACGCTGACCTTTGTTGGAAAATACAAATTCCAACCCGGAATGTTCCCCGGTCATGCGCATCTTCTGATCGGAAATAATCTCTGCACGCCCTGTGAATGTTCCCAAATGCCCCAAGATCCCGGTTTCTTTCGGACGATTTAACAGGACCAATAATTTTTCAACATCCAGCTTCTTCACATCGATACGGATGGGGTCGTACTTCAGTGGCTCCAGCGAAGTAATGTTGATTCGCTCGACATACAT
This sequence comes from Bdellovibrio bacteriovorus, assembly GCF_025558485.1. Taxonomy (GTDB): domain Bacteria; phylum Bdellovibrionota; class Bdellovibrionia; order Bdellovibrionales; family Bdellovibrionaceae; genus Bdellovibrio; species Bdellovibrio bacteriovorus_G. Next base: position 2,005,419 of record NZ_CP102930.1, on the reverse strand, counting down.
TTCCCCCAGATCGCCTTCCATTTTCAGATCCCGAATCTCTAACGGCGAAGAACGGATTTCATCCAGCGGTGCAGAAAAACGTGCTTTGGCGGACAGCCACACCTGACGACCGTTAAGATCCCTGGAAGCCAGATCGTATTTCTGCAGGATTGCCAGAATCTGACTTAAAGGAATGTGCTTCAAATCAGTTTCCATCGCCAACAACTGGTCGCCCAGGTTGTAATTGGCAATCACGCTGTAATGCCCTTCGCGCCAGTTACCAAAGAAGTGCGCCTGAACTGTGGCTTCGGGGGATTCCTTGTACTGAAGATACAGATTTGCGTGGGATAGATAATCCCCCACCTGACGGTCCTTTAAAAGATGGCTCTTGGCCGTGACCTCAATGATCTTGGGTTCAAAGGATTTCACTTTTACTGCAAAGTTCATCAGCTCGGTTGAATACTGCGGATGTTTTTCAGACGAGATCCGCAAAGTGCGAACAAAAACCCCGCGAATGTCATTGCGATATTTATTGCTTTGCTCTGAAGGAGACAGCATCACCGCCGGACGTGGTGCCGGGGCATTTTGTTCCGGCGCAGATTCTTCCGGAGAACAGTGAGTCGGGTCCGAACGCAACGTCAGTGCCATTGTGTTGGCTTCAATAGTGCGCACCGGGGGTCCGCCACGCAAAACACTTAACAGGGACAAAGGCAGACGAAGTTCGTCGATTTCCATGATGGGAGAACCCCAGCATGCCTCTGCCGCCTCCATTTTTACATTGGAGATAATCACGGCAAAACGTGGCAGAATACCATTGCTAAGACTGAGCTGAGCCGATGAAAAACTGACTTTGACGTCTTTATGAATATGACTGGCTGCTTTTTCAATTCGTGCGGCTATCCGCGATGGCGACAACAGGGACTTGGTTGTGTATCCCAGAAAAAAAGCCAGGATCAAACCAGTCAGCAGAATGGTCATTCCCGGCTGTTCAGCAATAAGATGTCGATCGGATAAACGTCTGCGCGAGTCCATGTCTCATTCTCACAGGAAGGACATGGACCGACAAGAGATTACTTGTACTCGAAGGAGATGATTTCGAATTCTTTATCGCCCTTAGGGCTTTGTACGGTTACAGTGTCACCGTCTTTTTTGCCAATCAAAGCGCGCGCCAATGGAGACAGGATGGAGATCATGCCTTTTTTAACGTCTGCTTCATCGACACCAACAACCTGATAAGAGAACTCCTCTTCAGTTTCAGTATCAACGATCTTAACGAAAGCACCAAACACGATGCGATCTGCCTTGATAGCAGAAGTGTCGATAACGTCAGCACCCGCCAATTTGCCTTGAATTTCAGCAATACGGCCTTCAATCATGGCCTGGCGTTCTTTTGCAGACTCGTACTCTGCATTTTCAGAGATATCGCCCTGAGCACGAGCTTCCTCGATGGCCAAGATCACAGAGGGTCTTTCTTCCAACAACAACTTCTTAAGCTCAGCATCAAGCAAAGCTTTTCCGCGGATAGTCATAGGAAGTTTATCAAGTGTACCATTAGCCATTTCAGCTCCAGTGTTAGAAGGACACATGTTGTACCGGATTCTTGGTCTCTTTTCAATGCACCTATGACGCTTAGCAATACTAAGGGATCTCGGGTACCTTTTTCGGATGCGGGGCATTACAATTGACCCATGGGCGCCAAGAAGAAAACCGAAATCATCTGCCGATGCAACAATGTGAGTCGTGAGACCATTGAGCAGGCCATCCGTAATGGCGCCACCACCTTAAACGATATTTTTGATACCACTTCAGCCGGCGTCGGTCCCTGTGGTGGGTCCTGCCGCAGAAAGCTGGGCCCCCTGCTGGAGCACTATCTTAAGACCGGCACCTTCCCCGACAAAATTGTCGAGGATCTGACCGGCAAAGTGCCTCCACCCAAGAAGGACGAATAGTTTTTTATTTTTAGGCTGTTTTTTTACCCAAACGGAAATCGATGATCTTCTGCACTTCCGGGCGACAGGTGCCACAATTGGTACTGGCATTGGTCTGACGACTGACCACTTCCGTTGTGTGAGCCCCGGCGATGATCGCCTGATCCACTGTGTGTGCCGCCACAGAACGGCAGTGACACAACTCCTCTTCCTGATATGGGAACACCCACTCTCCACGCAGTTTCAAAATCATTTCCCGCAATAGCAAACTGGAGTGATCCTGCCCTTCCGGCACTGGCCACTTTTTCAGATCAGCACCGAAATGCTTTCTCATTGTCTGCATCATATCCATAAACTGCGAGCAACCCATGATCGAAACCTTTTCAACGGCACCGGGCGCCTGGGGATTTTCCCCCTGGCAGTCCACTTCAATAAAATCACGGCCGTCCAACTCTACTTTAATCTTCATATAAACATCTATGATATAAGATCCAGCCAAAGAACCAAGGCCAGTTATGTGAAAACGCAAACACACCTTGGTCTTGTCGTCAGCGTCTGAAACTGGGACACTATTTCCAAGACAAAGGACGCCCTTATGAAAACTGAACGAGTCGAGCTGCTTCCCATATTTGACGACAACTATGTCTTTGTTCTGATCAATGATGACCTGAGCTCGGCAATCGTGGTGGACCCCGGTGAAAGCTCCGCCGCCGAAGAATTCCTGATGGAACACGGCTTAAAGCTTACCGGCATTCTACTGACCCATCATCATGCAGATCATATCGGAGGGGCCCTGGAACTGAAAAATCGTTTTTCCTGTCCGGTCTATGCACCACTTAAAAACAAATCCCAGATCCCTTTTGCCGATCACTATTTACAGGAAGGCGATGCCGTTGATCTGCCGCCGTTTTCCTTTCAGGCTCTGGAACTGCCGGGACATACTTTGGGTCACATCGCCTACTGGGATGAAAAACATAAATGGCTCTTTTCAGGGGATGTGATCTTTGGTCTGGGCTGCGGAAGACTTTTTGAGGGCAGCTATGACGAGGCCTACGCAAGCCTGCAAAGAATCAAGGCTCTGCCCCCGGAGACTCTTATTTACTGCACCCATGAATATACTGAGCGCAATCTACAGTTCTGCCGCATTCTTTCTGCGGACGACAATACTCCTATTCTGGGAAATGCTGAAATCCTCGACACCTATGCACTGGATCTGCATAACAAGCGCAGTGCACGACGCCCCAGCGTCCCTTTAAGTCTTGCCATGGAAACTGAGACCAATCCTTTCCTGATGGCCCGGGATGTGGAACAGTTCCGCTATTTGCGCGAACTGCGCAATCGTCAATAGACTCTAGAACAGCCGTCGAAAACTTTCCGCCGCTATATTCTTACGGCGGAAAGAAAAGATATTTTCAACATCCTTACGGACAAAGCGACTGGCCACCAACCACCCCAGATATCCCATCGGCATCTTATAGCGAACCCGATCCACCAAAAGTGTTCCCCCACAGAAGGGACGGAATTCCGGCGTGTGCGTCCACTTCTTCAGTTTAAATCCCAATGTCGGAGGCATGACTTTCTCAAGATGATGGGCGCCTTTAAAAAGCGGAAGCAATTTTTCCGGAGTTACCGGAATAAACTGCTCGGCCACAAAGAACTCTTCGCCCCTTTGGAAGGGAGCACAAACATCATTCAAGGCTTCTTGGAGTTCTGGATAATGAAACTTATAACCCCACTCTCGGGATTTATCAGCGCACCCCCGATTTGAAGCCACCAATGACGAGGCCAGATCACCAAACAGCAAATTCAAAGCAAACATGGGCACCGGGGGCCCCAAATGAGAACCCACAGCCTGGGCCAGAGCTTCTGAAAAATCACGATTGGTCACCGGAAACGGGGCCACGCCATTCATGGGACCATGCGCCTGCGGATTTTCCAAAGCCAGCAGATAAAGACCCACGATATCTTTGATATGAATCCAGCTCATCCACTGTTCGCCCGTACCAAGCACACCGCCAATGCCACTGCGGAATGGAAACAGCATCTGATCCAAAGCGCCTCCCTGACGAGCCAGAATCATTCCGGTTCGCACAAACACACTGCGCCCCGGAGCCCGGGCGGCGGCCGCTTCCCAGTCTTTGCACAATTTCGCCAGAAAATCCTGTCCAGCCACACCATCCTCAGTCAGCACCTCGGCACCGCTGTCGCCATAAAAACCAATTGCCGAGGCCGAAACCAAAACCTTGAGACTTTTAGGCAGACACTGCACCAGATTCCTTGTTGCAATCACACGGGAGTCATAGATTTTCCTCTTTTTCTCTTCCGTCCAGCGACTGTCGGCGATGGGCTCGCCCATCAGGTTTATCGCCGCCTCAATTTTTCCCAAACGAGAATCCGACAACGGCCCCTGACTTAAATCCCCCTCGATCACCTCGCAGGGAAAAGGTAAAATCTCTTTGGCCTTTTTTCCATTGCGGCTAACGACAAAAAGATCATGTCCTTTTTCTGCAAGATTTTTTCCCAACTCCCGTCCGATAAGACCTGTGGCTCCGGTTATCAGAATGCGCATAACAACCTCTATTTTTTTAGAGTTCTGGTGAAGGCCTGCAAACAACGGCCGCGGGCCTCATGATGATCCACCATCGGCTCAGGGTACTGATCTGTTTCCAGTTCTGGAACCCATTTTTTTACATACTCCCTTGTTGGATCAAACTTGTCCAGTTGGGTTGCAGGATTGAAAATGCGAAAGTACGGAGCCGCATCACAACCTGATCCTGCCGCCCACTGCCAGTTGCCATTATTAGCGGCCAGATCATAATCCAGCAGTTTTTTGGCAAAGTATCTTTCGCCTTCCTTCCAATGAATCAACAGGTGCTTGCACAGAAAGCTAGCTGCCACCATGCGCACGCGATTGTGCATGAAGCCCGTGGCATTCAACTCCCGCATCCCGGCATCAACCAAAGGATACCCCATCTGTCCCTCACACCAGCGGGCGAAATCCTTCGGCGCCCGACGCCAGGAAATTTGATCGTATTCAGGCCGGAAGCTATGATTTTCAACCTTTGGGTAATGCCACAAAATCTGCATAAAGAAGTCACGCCAAAGCAGCTCACTCAGCCACACTTCAGAATACTTTCTGCCTCCCCGTGCCAGCTCCCGCACACTGACTGTTCCAAAGCGCAGGTGCAGCCCCAAATGAGAGGTCCCTTTTACCTTGGCAGGAAAGTCGCGTTCTTTGGCGTAGTTTTTCAACATCCGTGTTGAAAGCTCCAGAGACGGAAATTCAAGATTTGTTCTGATGAATCCCAGATCTTTTATTGTCGGCATGGCTTCAGCCTTGCTAATCTTCAGGTAGCTGCTTTCGTATAGATCATTCGGATAAGATTTCAGATAAAAGTCATTCAGTTTTTTTAGAACCTTGTTTTTGTAAGGCGTAAAAATCGTGTAGGGCTTTCCACTGTCAGTCAGGATTTCGTCCTTTTCAAACAGGGTTTGATCCTTGAATGTTTTAAATTCAATCTTCTGCTTTTGCGCCCAGAGCGCGACTTTTTCATCCCGCTTCCGTGCGGCGGGTTCATAGTCATGATTAGTGTAAATGGCCTCGACTTGAAATACCCGTGCCAACTCCTGCAAAACCTGCAAAGGGCTTCCGTGGCGCACCAGTAAATCCGAAGATTTCTTACGAAGCAGCTCTTTAAGATCGGACACGGTGTCATAAATAAAACTCACGCGGGCATCGGCGGGATCCGTCAACTTATCAAGAATGTCAGTATCGAATATAAAGACCGGCAGAACGTTTTTATGCTCTTTCAGGGCATGATAGAGACCTGCATTATCATCAACACGAAGATCTCTGCGGAACCAAAACAATGTGATTTTTGACATAACAATAAAAGTTTAACATTTCAGCCACTTAAGGTAAATTGGCAACCTATGGACGATAAAAAGTCTGCCAAAAAACAAAATACGCAAAACAAACAACTCAACAAGATCAAGTCGTCTGTTTTTTCTCGCAGCCTGTCCTTGGCGAAACTCACGCTTCAGGCCGGGGCCTCCATTGCCCAGCATGGGGTCACCACGGCTCTTAAAAGTAAAGAAAGCAAAGAGGAAACCTGGAAGCAGCTGCTGCAGAATCAAGCTCTGAACATCAGCTCGGAACTGGGTGAACTTAAAGGCAGTCTGATGAAAGCCGGGCAAATGCTGTCCATGTATGGTGAGCATTTTCTGCCACCGGAAGCCAATCAGCTTTTGAAATCCCTGCAACATGATTCCCCCCCTTTATCCTGGGAGGCCATTGAGCCCAGCTTGCTCAAAAACCTTCCTGCCGAAAAGCGTGATCTTTTGGAAATCGAGAAAGAGGCTTTGGCCTCAGCCTCGATGGGGCAGGTCCACCGGGCGCGTATCAAAGCCACCGGGGAAAGTATTGTCTTAAAAATTCAATATCCCAATGTGGACCGCGCCATCGACAGTGATCTGCGCGCCATTCGCACGTTATTGAGCACCTTGAAGCTTCTGCCTAAAGATTTCAATATGGACCCGATTTTTGCGGAAGTCCGTGAGATGCTGGTGCAGGAGACTGATTATGAACTGGAAGCACAACTGACCGAACAGTTTTATGACCGGCTGGCCGGAGATTCCCGGTATGTTGTTCCGCGTGTCCTGCGGGAGTTTTCGAGCCCCAAAATTCTTGCCACCTCTTTTGAGCGCGGCCTTCGCGCTGATGATACGCTGATTCAAAGCCTGCCACAAGAACGCCGTAATCGTTTGGCTTTAAATTTCCTGGATCTGTATTTTAAGGAAATTTTCGACTGGGGTGTGGTTCAGACCGACCCGCATGCCGGGAACTATCGCATTCGCATTGACCCGCAAGGACGTGATCAACTGGTTCTTTTTGATTTTGGCGCTACCCGTTCTTATGATCTGAACTTCCTGACCCCGTACCGTCGCATGGTGAAGGGGTCCTTGTTAAACGATCGCGAGCTTTTCCTGCAAGCCGCCCGTGACTTACGCTTTATCCGCGACAATGATGATCCGGAGCTGCAGAAGCTTTTTGAGGAATTCTGTTTTGAAACGGTTGAACCTTTTATTGAGCACTCTGATCCTCGCAACAGTGATGGACAGATTGACGTCGATGGCACCTATGACTGGAAAAACACGACACTGCCACAAAGACTTTCCAAAAAAGTTTTTCAGATCATTCGTGGTTTCCACTTTAGAACTCCCCCCCGGGAAATGATCTTTCTGGACCGCAAAACCGGCGGAGTCTTTATTTTCCTGTCCGTCCTGCGCGCTAAAATCCGGGGGCGCGATCTGTTGCTGAAATACACTGAAAGGATCTCTTAGTTCCATGAAAGCATTCGCATTGACTCTTTCCCTGTTGCTGATCTGCCTGCAAGGCTTTGCAAAGAACCCTGTGCCCGAAGTGGAGTTCAGGAAACTTCCTGCTGTGAAACTTAACACTCACAGTATTTCCAGCATCAAAGACTTGCAGGGCAAGGTCGTTCTGGTGGATTTTTGGGCTTCATGGTGCAGTCCTTGTAAAGAGGCGCTGCCCCACTACGGTAAGCTTTATGAAAAGTACAAGGATAAAGGGCTGCTGGTGATCGGCATCAACGAGGACGATGACATCGCGGAACGGGATGCGTTTCTAAAAACCATGCCTTTGAAATTTCCCCTTTTCTTTGATCAGGATAAGTCCGCAGTGGCAGACTTTCAGGTGAAGGCGTTACCCACCTTATATGTCTTTGATAAAAAACTAAAGCCTGTGGCCATGCATCGGGGGTTTGATGCGAAGGACACACAGGCTTTGGAAAAACAGATTCTGGATCTGTTAAAGTAACTATTACTTCTGGCTTAGGCGGGTTTCCACCGGAGCCAGCCAGATATCCACGATTTTGCCTTTTTTGGTTTTTCCTTTTTCCTTAAACCAGAAGTCAGCAGTTTCGCGGCCTTCGGCGTGAGGACCCATTGGAGTCAACACATTCTCTTTGTACTTCAAAGAGATCTTCACAACACGTTTGTGAAGCTTTTCAACTTCTTCCTTCTGTGAAATTCCATCGCCGTTTTTATCATTCCAGATAACAAGCTTTTTAAAGTCCTTATCGCGATGATCGATCACACCATCGCCATTGGTGTCCATCTTCTTCAGGACTTCAAAGCCATTTTCAGCATGAGCATTGTCACCGAAAAGCTCGTCCTTTTTATCAATCATGCCAGACTTATCGCGATCCAGCGCCACAAACCAGCCCGGAGAACCTGCTTCCGGCCAATGTGTCTTGCCAAATGGATTCAGCGGGAAGTCACTGCTGTTTTTAAACTCTGGACGTCCATCATCAAAGAAGACCATCAGAGGTGACCAGTAACCGCCACAGAATCCGGTTTCACCCGGGAAAGCGATATTGAGTTCAACATTCGATTTATCCGAGGAAACTGAGATTCCTCCAAACGATGCCGAAACCAGACCTGTTTTACCCATATAATCACCGCAAGGATAGGTCGGCGTATAAGAAGAATATCCATAGCCGCCATAAACTGCGCCGCCATTACAACTTTGAACCGTTTGACGGAAGCTGTAGCTCTTTAGATAAACATCCTCGTTCGGAGGAACATTGATATTTCCGGCAGCATCCACCGTCACACCGGTTGGAATCGGAGTATTCAGAATGACAGAGTTGCCGAAAATAGCCGCCTTACCTCCATTGGGAATGGAGTAATTGCCAGAGGCGATTTCCTGAATTTTACCGGACATCGCCATACCTTCAGGGCGCACCACCAAAGCCGGATAGTTCACCGTGATGGGATAATCCTTCCCACCAATTGAGAGCACCAGATCAGCATTCACAATTGCACTGGCCGCCAGCGGATTACCGACACCACGCAAATTTGTCCCGAAACAAGAGTTATTAATTTTGATAACGGTTGTCGTCTTACCAGACCGTGTAACCATTCCCGAAGCCGGTGCAGATGTCACCGAATCGCCAGAACTTACACTATTAACCGCCATGGGAAAATCTTTGTCTGCCGCATGCACTGAAGCTCCCAGCGCAAAGACCACCGCAATTCCCCCCAGATTTACGTACCTCATAACTCCCCCTTACACTTAAATTACAGACCTGCCGTCTGCTGAGTGTCTTTTTTCTTGGATTTATTTACTTTGAAATAAATCATTCGCTTCAAAACTGAATCTCTTTTTAGCTGTAAAGACTCAACCTTGTCCGCCAATAGCATTGGTGATGACCACCGTCCACTTTCATAAGTCTGCTTATAAAGAAGTGCTGGCGTCCCTTCCAAAGTATTATCCTTTTGCGGTTCGACGTAATAGCGTATAAGTCGTACCGGACGAAGCCGAACTATCGCCTGACCTCCCCCAATAGAAGGGGCTCGGCGCAAAAAAGTATCTACGCTATCCATCAGGATATTCGTCTGCGGGTTGCGCATATCAATCGCGTTCTTAATAAGCGCATCACTCACCACAGCCTCACCACTTATCAAGCCAACAAAAACCGGGCTGCGTGGAGCAATCTTCATATTCACATTCCCATTAGTATCTACAGGGCGTAATCGAGCCGGTGTATCGAGCATTACCATCCGTCCATTTTTCCAGAAATCTGGATTAGATGTTTGATACAATTTGGATACCCAGCGATTTCTGTTCAGCCCCTGAAACTGCAAAGAGGCAGCTGTATTAAAATCATCAGGCGCCTGTCCAACGTCATAGGCGGCAACCGGGTCATAGTTGGAAAGAGGCCCCGCCTTGATATCCTGAATCAGAATCACCAATTCTTTTCGCGTACTGCCAGATCCAAGCCCTAACTGAATATTTCTATCAAGACGTCCCGGTACACTATTCGCCGGAATATCCGGATAGTAGTCAAAAAACAGAAGCTTATTATCATCCAGTAAAGTGAGATTGTTATAAGACGGATCAATACCATTGAAATCCATAAACAAGATCCGTTCCGCCAAATTAGTATCGATCGAATCTTCAAGCTGATTTTTCAACTTGAGCTGATCCTTTGTTACGAACAATTGAGTCGAAACCATGATGGTTGTCAGCATGGCGACAAGGCCAATTCCAATCATCATTTCTATAACGGTTACACCGTGGTTGTTATTAAATTTCTTCATTTTGCACTCACCACAAAGACATAGTCACGGAAGGCTTCATTCTTTTCCTTCCATGAAGTATGGGTCATTCGCAAAGTCACTTTATACAAACCTCGATAGTTCTCGTAGGGTTGAATAGTGAATCCATATCTACCAGCACAACCTTCACATTGCTCCTTAGGAACCGAAATTCCATTATCCCATGCCATTGGCAATGAGTCCGGAGCCAGAGCTGACGAAGCTCCTTCTTTATAATCAAAATTTACCTGATAGTTTTCGACACCGGCCTTAATATTCTCTGCAATATCGTTAATCTGTTTATCTGTTGAGGAAACCTCAACCGTGTTACGTGTGGTATTGCGAAGCGACACCATCCCGCCGGTAAAAGCAAACCCAACAATTACAATCAGTCCTAGCCCAACAAGAGCTTCAACCAAACTTTGACCTCGGCTGTTTTTAAGCATCCCTGTCATTTTTCTCATAGGCCAGCCTCCCGAGACTGCTCCACAACGAAGAATCGAACCAAACGTCGCTTACACGTGGTATTTGTTGCGTTTTCCAGCAATCCACAATCAGGGTCCACCGATGTCCACTGGAATGGGTCCGCCTTGGCACGCAGACTGATGGTATTGCAACCACGACGATCCGCCACCTCCTGCACAGAAGGAATCGGATGCCAGATTGGCTCACCACTCTCATCATTACAGTCTTTACCTGAGAAGGATTTCAAGACCTTGGCAGCCCGGAGCTCTCTAGTGGCCTGCGGGTGATAAATCGCGCTCCAAATAATTCCTGACTTCAAAGCCGTCGGGTGCACTTTCATACTACCAACAATAAACGTGCCTATTATCCTAAGGGGTGAATTACGTGCCTCGATGACAAGCTCGTCGCAGGCATAAAATCCAGTAACAAAGCTGGAATTTGATTTGATTACGCACTTGCCAACGATAGACCTAACATTAAATACAGCGTTGCTTCGACTTGCATTATCAAAAACTATTTCGTTCAAAATAGGATCAGAACCCAATTTTGAAGATGAAAGCCCCGCAAAGTTCCACGAATTTCGTGTTCCCTGGGCAAAACTGACGTTCCAACCGGCACTTCCAAAAGATTGCGAAGGCTTGGCATCTCGAGCGACCCTACACTTTTCATCCAAAGCGTCATAGTCAATTTCACTTTCATTAAATGCCAAAGACGCTGATGAATTTGCCTCAGCGGAAACACTGCTTGGGGGATTGATCTCGTTTCGATTGGAGGCGACTTTAAAATTCAAATAGCGTAAAAGCTGCGCATTTGCGCCCCCTTGAGATACCGGCCTGCTATTATAAAATGTATTATCGTAGGCCTGAATTCGCAGAACAGGGTCCACATAGTTTCCATTCGCATCAATCAAACTTTTTACATTGGAAAATTTAATCTGAAAGTCCAGTCGATCACTTTGCACTCGTCCAATGATGTTTTTGACAGGATCAACATCCACAACAACTGTTGGCGGATTCGCCACCAAGGTTTCATACGCATTCTTATCGGTACGGGCCTTGTCATAGCTGTAGGAAGCAGTATTTATCTGACTTTGTTGATTGGGAATAGTTGTATTATTGTAAGTCTTGATGATTCGCTTCAACTCACTGATCTCTTTCTCAAGACTCTCAATTTTATCCGGGTCCTGATACTTACCGGAACCCACCGTTGTAGAAGATCCTGATGACGAACCCGAACCAGAGTCCTCCACTTCAGTCTCAGGCGCCGCCTCCACCACTTTTTCTACTGTTTTACCACCACCGGCAGCTCCTCCTCCAGATCCTGAGGTTTCAGTACTCGCCGGAGCTTTAACAATCGGTTTAACTGGCTTCTTCTCTTCCGCAGCCAATGCCAACTCCGCAGTATTCAGATCGGATCTATACTTAGAAAGCTCAGTCTGCAAAACGTCATACGCCTTCAGCGCCTGATCGTAAGCTTTCTTTGTCTCATTTACGGCCGCGATAAATTTATTATAATACTCCTGAGAACCCACAGGAGCCTTCATCGTCAATTTGCCATCACTATCCAACTGTCCCTCTACAGCTCTATTTCCCAAAATCAAAGAAACTTTAACTACACCATCAGCGTTTTTGGCATCAGCTGTTGCTGTACCATTGCCCCAATTGAAGAATTCAATCGTTGATGCATTATCTTGTTGAACAAACTTATTTCCATTGGAGAGTGCCATACGATATTCAAAGTTGTTTGTTCTGGCCGACGTTAGTCGTCCTGAGAGCTGCGACTTATAAAGCAAATCTTTGGAAGCCAACTCATTCCCACGCTTGATACAATCTTCCATGTCCTTGGTGCTTGGAGGTGTTCCTGTCATAACTTTACCAAAGTATGACAACCCCAAATCCAACCCGCCGTCGTTTTCAATCCCTTTTAAGAATCCACCAAATGTACGGGCATCAGACCAAAATCGGTCAAGACTCCCGCCCGAGGAACGAGGCGAGTACATACTACCATTCGAGAAAACCCATCCATTCCCCATATAAAGCCGATCCGCAAAAGTCACAGGACTATAACGAATGGAATCCGGTGAAGCTTCCGCAGAAGCGTCATCAACTGGCAAATGAACATTACGATTCACGAAAACAGGACTCTGGAACACCAGCCCCTGACTTCCTGCCAGTTCAGCACGACTACTGAACATATGCAGCGAAACATCTCCTGTTTCACCGGTATAATCCCAGGTTTTATCCAAATGCAGATCGTTTGGCACAAGAAGGGCGAATGAGCCAACTTCACGAGGGTATATCACCACGGACGAAGAAAGCACCAATGGCGTCGAGCCAATTTGGATCGGCTCCTTTTCTTTTGCGCTGGTCTTCAATGCCACTGTAATTCTCATATAAACTTCGCGACCCGAACGCGGAAGATAAGGACTGTCATCTCGTTTCAAAGTTACAGAAACCCCATCAACTCTGATAGATCCATCATCATCAGCAGCTTTCACATCCTTAAGCGCGTTTAGAACCGGAAACAAGGGGTGGCTCGCAGTCACGGCACTGATCTGCACATAACGATTCACCTGAGACAAACGAATATTATTCTTATCCACCGGCCCTACATTCTTATTATTGGCAATCAGCTGACGGATGAAGTTTTCCTGCTCTACAGACATAATCAAACGTTCAACACTTCCCTGATGAGAAAGGTTGCACTGATCCGTTGGACTGTTTAGAAGAAGATTATCATCAGTAAAGCAGTACTTTTGGCGAACGCCGAAAATCACATAATCCAAAGTACTATTCATGGCAAAACGAAGTTTCACCATATTGTTGGTTTTCACAATCTGCTGTTTCTGCCCGATGACGTAGTTTGTAAGGAAATAAAACGACGTGCTCATCACAGCGGTAGCAGCCAGAATCTGTAGAAGGACGTTACCCTTCTTATTACGTACCGAATTTACCATAAATGATTCCTTATTTTTTCCTAGGCTACTTATCGGCAATTACGGGGAATTTTTGAGTTATCCCGCGTTCCATAATTGATTTGAAATGTAGAGCGTACAGAGATGAAACGACAGCAACGAACATCGGGACTGTGTTGGATCTGAGTGTTTCATTTTTGGAAATAAAAAATCACGGCCCGTCAGGAAGCCGTGATTCATCATGATACATTTTTACAAGGTTTTGCTCAGGTCTTAATGATGTTCCGGATCTGCACAATGAGAACCGGAAATTTCAGTTTCGATAGTTGCTTCGATAATTCCGAAATCTTTCACCAGCTTCTTGATTTGATTTTTAATTCTTTCCATATCCGCCAACCCCACTTCCGGGGCCAACACCACATGGCCAGTGAAAACATGGCGTTCGCCATCCAAGGACCACAGGTGTCCGTGATGAACACCCTCGACTTTGGCGACCTTCAAAATCGCCGCTTCAACTTCCTCGACTTTCACCTGACTGGGCGATGCCATCAAAAACACCTTCATCGCCTCACTCAGATTGCGCACAACATTGTACAGTATCCAGCAGGCCAAAGCGATCGCCATGCCGGCATCCAGTTGCGGAACATCAAAGAACTTCATGACAACTGCGCCGACCAGAACCATGACCCAGCCCAGAACATCCTCGATCATATGCCACATCAGCATTTTCTCATTCAAAGAAGTTCCCTTGGAAACACGATAAGCGGCATAACCATTCACGCTCACCCCTAGCACTGCCAGCAGAATCATCCCGTCAGCATGGGGCTGTTGAGGAGAGAACAGTCGCGGGACCGCCTCCAGCAAAATAAAGATCGACCCCACCACCAGAATCATCCCGGTGACCACAGCCCCCAGGGTGGAAAAACGACGATATCCGTATGAAAAATGTCCATCGCTTTGCTTGTGCGAGATCTTTTCCAGAATGATCGCCAGCAACATCGCAATAGCATCACCGAAGTCATGAAGTGCATCACTAAGAATCGCCACACTGTTCGTCCAAAGCCCCCCGATCAGTTCGATCACCGCAAAACTCAGGTTTAAAACCAGGGCGAAACTCATACGACCGACAACCGCGCCATGGGAATGATGATGGTGATGTCCATGACTGTGGGAATGGTGATGATGGGCGCTTTTGGATTCAGACATAGCTCATTTAACGCCGTCCGCTGCACGGAAGTCAATGTCGCCCCGTATAGAACTCATTTTAAACCTGACCGCTTCAGACGACCGTGATAGTTCCAAAAGTCTATGACACGCTCTGAATACAAGAAATTTGCATTTAGCCTTCTTATCTATACAATTTTGGTCATTCTTTGGGGAGCATGGGTTCGCATTTCTCATTCAGGTGATGGCTGCGGCGACACTTGGCCTTTATGTCATGGACGCTTAATCCCCGAGGCCGAGCGCGGAAAAACCTGGGTCGAATACGGCCATCGCCTGATGTCCGGCATCTACGGCCTGGTGGTGATCTACTTCTGGTGGGTGGCGCGCAAGCTTTATCAACCCGGACACTTTGCCCGCAAAGCAGCGCTGGCAACTTTGATCTTCACCATCACTGAGGCTCTGCTGGGAGCCAAACTGGTTCTGTTTAAACTGGTCACAACAAACGACACCCCCTATCGGGCTTTTGTTATGGCCTTGCATCAGGTCAATTCGTTCATGCTAACCGGTGCGGTGGCCTTGGTGGCGGTGGCTGCCTTATCACAAGCTGAAAAAGAAATGCCTTCAACAAAAGAAGCTCACCGCTTCTTCCCATGGATCATCGTCATTATCGGGATCACGGGGGCCTGGGCTTCTTTGTCCAACTCTCTTTTCCCGGCAGAGAATCTGTGGGATGGCTTTATGGCGGACTTTGCACGCGACTCTCACTTCCTGATTCGCATTCGCGGCCTGCACCCGTTGCTGGCCTTGCTTGGCGGAGGTGGCTTGGCGCTTTACTTCTGGTTGAAAGCGCAAACGGCGGAACTGGAAGTCATTCAGAAGCGATCTCTTCACATGAGTCTGTTATTGATTTTTGGAATTATGTTCGGGATCGCAACCCTGCTTTTGCATGCTCCGGTATGGATGAAAATCGTCCATCTGGCTCTTGCCCACAGTATTTGGGTTGTCATGCTCCAATGGGTTTACCTCGCGCGCACCACCGCTAAGTAGTTAATTCGTTGGACTCCATCAGACGGTGCAGGAAGTGGATTTTTTCATTGAGGTCGTCATATTCCAGCACCATCTGCTGCAAGTCATAGTCGCGCACCAGATAGGACGCAAAGCTGCCGACAATTTCTTCCGGATGAGTCAGATTGCGCATAAAGAGATCCCTTTGCGCCGGATCTGGAATATGAGTTTGAATCCAGCGAGTCAGAATCTTATGCAAAGAATTAAGTTCCAAACGAAGGGACGGTTCCAGCACTGTTTTTTCTGGAATAATCTGAGCCTCACACACCATGTACGGTGTACCACGATCCAGGACCTTACCCAGACGTAACTTACCCTGGCCCTGAATAAAGACCAAAAGGGTTCCATTCAGACGCTCTTCAATGATCTGCACATAGCCATAACCGGCAACTTCCCGCACAAAAGGGACTTTGTCCCCCGGACGCACCGGGACCACTTTGGAAGGGTCTTCAATAAAACCCACAGCCACCGGAGTCTGGGTTGCAACCGCTTCTTTTATCATGGACAAGTAACGAGGCTCGAAGATATTCAAGGGCTTCGTGGTTCTTGGGAATAATGCCACGTTGACGAGTGGAAAAAGAAATACTTCCATGTGAACAAGACTCCTCGGCTTGATAATCCATTATAAGGACTGTAGGCTGTAATTGCTATGGAAAAGGTAGAACTAACAACGCGAAATGTGGTCTTTTTTGATGGCGTCTGCCATCTTTGTAACGGTTTTGTCGATGCTGTGATCAGCCGCGACCAAAAGCATGCGTTCCTCTTTGCCCCACTTCAGGGAACAACAGCAGCAGACCTTCTGCCTCCTGAGGATCGCTCTAAACTTGATACAGTGATCTACTTTGAGGCGGGAAAACTCCACTATCGTTCCGCAGCGATTCTGAAAATTCTCACCCAGTTGGGGGGAGCCTATAAACTCTTTGCTTTGGCGTGGGTGATTCCCGGACCTTTGCGTGATTTCTTTTATAAGATTATCGCGAAAAATCGTTATGCCTGGTTCGGTGAACGTGAGTTCTGCCGTCTGCCCACCCCGTCTGAAAGATCCTATCTTCTGCCTTAGGAAAGATGGCGCAGTCTTGCCACAAAAGGCCGGTCTGCCGCCGACAACTCCTCGACTTGAATCTCATCAAGTGTTTGCCACTTAAAGGCGTCGTGTTCGGAAAGTTGCAGTTCTTCATCCCCGCGCACCAGGGCGCGATACACCCGCAGACGAATCAGCTTGGTGGGATAGGCATAGTCCTCTTCACCAACCAGGTCCTTCACCCGAATGGTCAAAGCCAGCTCCTCCTGAATTTCACGAATCAATGCCTGCTCGGGTGATTCTGCCGGCTCGACTTTGCCACCGGGAAACTCCCAAAAGCCCGCCCCCGACTGGTCAGGTCCTCGACGGACCACTAAGATCCGGCCTGTAGGATCACCATCTCGCTGAATCACTGCCGCCACCACAAGGACGGGTTCCTGCTTTCTGGTCATGAGTATTCCTTCTGTAGGACTTAAGTATATAGCCTCATTTTGAATTTTTTAAAGAATTGTTTTAATCTAAGAAGGTTCACGCGCAGTATTGGGGCTTCCTAATTCCAGACAGTGTTGTTAGAGTAAGAGTTTTCAGAGCCCCTACAAGCTCACACGACTTTACGGAAATACGCAGCATGATCGATTCGGGCAATTCATATTTTATACTTCTTCTCAGCGGGGTCGCCCTGTTCCTTTACGGAATGAGCATGGCTTCCTCTTCGCTGGAAAAAATCATGGCCGGGAAAATCACCGGTCTCCTCAATCACCTTTCACAAAGTAAGTTTCTAGCCATCCTGACCGGGGTTGTACTGACCACCCTGATGCAAAGCTCAGGCGCTGTGACGACGATGCTGGTGGGGCTTGGCTCCGCCCGCGTGGTGAACCTGCGTCAAGTGATGGGCGTGATCATCGGCACCGCCGTGGGCACCACCCTGACCGTGCAATTGATCTCTTTGGATCTGACCCAGTATGCCCTGCCTGTTTTCGCCATTG
This sequence comes from Bdellovibrio bacteriovorus, assembly GCF_025558485.1. Lineage (GTDB taxonomy): Bacteria > Bdellovibrionota > Bdellovibrionia > Bdellovibrionales > Bdellovibrionaceae > Bdellovibrio > Bdellovibrio bacteriovorus_G. The sequence goes on along the minus strand of NZ_CP102930.1, from coordinate 1,987,773 downwards.
CCTTTGCTTTTTATTTCAAAGCCAAAAAGACCATCTTCAAAAATATGTCACTGGTCTTTATGGGCTTCGGTCTTTTGTTCTTTGGGATGAAGCTGATCTCGATTTCGTCGCATCACTTTGCTGAAAATCCGATGATGACAGAAATCTTCCAGAGTGTTCGTGATAACCCGGGTTATTCACTTTTGATTTCCGTCGTCTTCTGCGCCTTCGTGCAAAGCAGTGCCGTGACCATCGGTCTGGCTATGAGCTTGGCGATGGTCAAAGCGATCACATTCTATGATGCCATGCTGTGGGTGTATGGTGCCAATATCGGAACCACTTCTGTAGCGCTGATTGCCGCGGCCGGTGGCAACTACGTTGGCCGTCAGGTGGCCTGGGCGCATTTCTTCTACAAAACCATCAGCGTGGTGATCTTCTATCCGTTCACCCAGATCTTTATTGATTTCATGCTGACCTTTGACACGACGATTGCCCGCTCCATTGCTAATGCACATTTGATCTTCAACGTTCTGTCTTCGATCATCTTCTTCCCATTCATCAACAAAGGTGCAGAGCTGATTGAAAAGATGTTCCCAAAAGCCGCCAGCGAAGAGTTCGGCACCGAATTTGTGAACATGAACAACTATCAAAGTTCGGCACTGGCAATTTCTTACGCCAACCGCGAGATCATGAGAACCGCCGATATTGTGCTGGGCATGATCAAGGACTCTTTGCGCCTGTTTGAAACCAACGATCCGAAAGACTTTGATTCCATCAAAGACCGCGACAACAAGGTGGACTTTCTGTATCGCGAAACCAAAATGTTCCTTCTGGATCACGCCAACAAGTCCACCACGGTTGTACACCAGAATGTGATGAACATGATCATGTTCCTAAGTGATCTGGAGCGCGCAGCCGATGCCATTGACATCAACATTCTGGCCCTGGCGATCAAAAAGAACGCGCTGAAACTTGAGTTCTCTGACGAAGGCTGGGCGGAAATCCGCCAAATGCACGAACAGGTTGTCAAAGTGGCGGCCATGGCCATCAACGCCTACCAAAACAAGGACCTGGCCGAAGCCGCCATACAGCTGAAGCGTGATCTTGCCAAAACAGAAATTTCTTTGCGCGAAAATCATATCAGCCGTTTGAACCGGGGCTTGAATACGTCCATCAACACCAGCTCCATTCACCTGGACCTGCTCAGCGAGTATCGCCGTATTGCCAGCCTGCTTTGCAACCACGCCTATAATCAGAGGTCTCAGTCATGATGAATAATGCGTATGCCCCTCTGGGTCTGTTGCTTATCTCCAACGTGTTCATGACATTTGCCTGGTATGGACACTTAAAGACACTGAAGTCCTCAGCCCTGTGGTTGGTTATTCTGATCAGCTGGGGTGTGGCCTTCTTTGAATACGTCTTTCAGGTTCCGGCCAATCGCTTGGGGTCCAATTATTACTCATTGCCACAGCTTAAAATCATCCAGGAAGTCATCACCATGGTGGTCTTTGCGGGGTTCTCGGTTCTCTATATGAAACAGTCCCTGAAACTGGACTACCTGTGGGCAGGGCTTTGTTTGATCGGCGCCGTTTATTTTATATTTCGGTCACCTTAAAAAACTGCTTCCCCTTTTTGGCTCATTTCAGGATATAATGAAGGCATGAAGTTCATTTATATCCTGGAAGATGATGAACGCACCCAAAAAGATCTATTTGAAACTCTAAGAAATATAGATCCAAAGCTTGCTATTCGCTTTTTTCACAGCCTTTCTGAATTCCATGAATGGTTAAAGATATCTGTCTCAGAAGGAGCCCTGGCTCTGGCCAACGGTGGCCGTCCCTACAAAGACGACACAGGCCCTCCACTGGAACCCTCCAGCACTCACGAACTGCGTTTGGTTATTGCCAAAAACGAGTTCATGGGGATTCAAAATATCGGGCTGATCAAGCGGGCCCGCGACTTCTTTCTGCGCAAAAAAATGTGTTCCGAACAGGAACCCACCGCTTTGATTCTGACCGCCTTCGACAGTCCTGACTTTGATATCGGGCTGGCTGAAGAACGCATCATCAACAATGTCATCTTTAAACCCTTCGACAAACTGATTCTTCGCCAGCATTTGGAATATGCCCTGACTGGCCATCATCCGGTGACCTCCACGGCGGTGGCTTCGATGCAGATCAATTCCACCATCGAAATGTTAAAGGAAGTCAGTTTAAACAGTATCTCTGAAATCGGCTTTACGACCGTGAACAACCACGCCATCCGCATAGGAGCGCTGACGAAGTATTACAGCGATTCATTCACGACGGACAGCAAAAAATCCCTGCTAGCCTATTGCAATTCCTGCAAGGAAATCGGTCCGGAACAATTCCTTTGTGAGTTCCTGTATATCGGAGCCGACAATCAACAAGTCAGCCAGATTCGCCGCAATATTTTACAGAATAAGGATCATACCAGCGAAGCGGTTCTTCAGACCTCCAACACCAGAAAACATATCCTGATTATGGATGAAGACGTCCCACTGGCCATGGAACAAAAAACCTTCCTTAGTGAACGCTTCGCAAATTCAGAAGTTTATACGTATTCCAATTACGGACAGCTGCTGTCGGATCTGGCCGATAAAGACACGCCAAACCGCCAGATGCTGCCTGTGCAGTTCGATGTCATCTTCACGAACTACGAACTGTTTGAAATTGAAAAACAAAAAAAATGGGAACAACTGCAACAATACTTAAAAGACCGCTGCAAGGCCCATGAAACCGAAATGACAGCCGCACCAGAGCTGTACTTTATCAGCCGAAAACGTCTGCCCATTGATGAAGTTAAAGGCCTTTCATCCTGGGCCAAAGAAGTCTTCTTCACACCACTGGATAAAACCTATATCACCAAGAAGCTTTTAAAAACACATTCAGACCTGGCCAATAAAACTGAAGTGACCGTGGTTCACCAGAAGGATAACAACCCGTTAAAAGTGGCCAATCCCGTGGAGATCACACAAATTTCCGAGGCCGGATTGATTCTGAAATACTATCGACAAATGAGTATTGGTGCCTTCCGTGAATTTATTCTGTGGCGCCCGGAAGAACTGGAAACGCCGGAAATTATCGGCACGGTAAATTACACCGAAAAAGACAAAAGTGGCGGCGACTATCACCTGAACCACTTTGTCTTCTTCGGCATGAAGGATTACTATCTTAAACACATCCGTTTGTGGTTAAGAGAGGCTTATATCAAAAATAAAGCCTCTTAGATCTTTTTACGCTTCAACAGCAGCGAGTTACTCACCACGGAAACAGAACTCATTGCCATAGCGGCGCCGGCAATAACCGGATTCAACATCCCCAAAGAAGCCAGCGGAATACCCAACACGTTATAGATAAACGCAAAGAACAGATTCTGACGGATTTTTTGTAAGGTTAAATGCGACAGTTCAATCGCATGCGCCACCGACATCAAATCATTTTTCATCAAAGTCACATCCGCTGTTTCTATCGCAATATCAGTTCCTGAAGACATCGAGAAACTGACATCCGCCATCGCCAGGGCCGGAGCATCGTTAATGCCATCCCCGACCATTGCAACTCTTTTCTTTTGGCGTTTCAAGGTCACAATGACATTGGCTTTATCAGCGGGCTTCACGCTGTGCTTAAAGTCAGTGATACCGGCCTGGCGGGAGATCTCACGCGCAGTGCCCTCGTTATCACCGGTTAACATCATCACTTTCACGCCACGCTTTTGAATTTCCGCGATGGCCGCCTTGGAGCTTTCGCGAATACGGTCCGCCACGGCAATATAGCCCAGCACCCGTTCATCATCCGCCAAAGCCATCAACGTCTGCCCCTTGTTTTCAAGATCCGCAAGAAGCTTTTGATCCAAAGAATACGGAGCTGCCACCCAACTTGTTTTTCCAAGTTTTAAGTTGCGATTTTCAATGCGTCCCTCAATCCCCTGACCCACAATGTTTTTGAAATTCTGAACCGATTTTAGCTCCAACTTTTCCTTTTTAGCTTCTTCGACGATGGCGTGTGCCAGTGGATGCGAAGATCCCATTTCCAGACTGGCAGCCCAGCGCAAAACCTCGTTCCGATCCTGACCTGCGGTGACGTGCACTTCTGTGACCACAGGTTTTCCCTCTGTGATGGTGCCGGTTTTATCCAACACCAGAACGTCGATTTTTTCAGCCAGCTCCAGCGCCTTGGCATCGCGGAAAAGCACACCTGCCCCCGCCCCCTTGCCAATTCCCACAACCACAGCGGTCGGCGTCGCCAACCCCAGAGCACAAGGACATGCAATCACCAGAACAGAAACAGAGGATATAAATGCTGACGTCAGATCGCCAGTCCACAACCAGGTCCCAATAAAGGTCAGCACGCTGATACCCACCACAACCGGCACAAATACGCTGGAAATCTTATCCGCCAAACGCTGAATCGGGGCCTTCGACCCCTGAGCCGTGGTTACAATTTTAATGATTTGTGCCAACTGGGTTTTTGCGCCAACCCCGGTGGCCTTGATACGCAGGCTACCGTCCTGATTCAATGTCGCCGCATACACGCGGTCATCCACACCCTTTTGGACCGGCAGACTTTCCCCGGTCAGCATGGATTCATCGACAGTGGAAACGCCTTCCACCACCAAACCATCCACAGGAATGGACTCGCCATTTTTCACAACAACGATGTCACCGGAAACCAGTTCTGAAATATCAATCTGCTTAAGCTCGCCATTTCTTTCGACAAAGGCTTTTTTAGGCTGCAAGCGCAGCAAGCCTTCCACTGCTTCTGACGTTTTTCCTTTTGCGCGGCTCTCCATCAGCTTACCCAGCAAAATCAAAGTAATCACCGCAGTACTGGCTTCAAAATAGACGTGATGATGATGCCAGTTCAGGAATGTAATCACCGCACTTAAGCCATAAGCCATCGTGGTTCCCAAGGCCACCAGCACATCCATATTGGCACTGCCGGATCGCAAGGCATAATAGGACCCGCGATAAAAGCGCCAGCCAATCCAGAACTGCACCGGTGTCGCCAAAATCCACTGGAACCAGCGAGGCATCATCTCATGCCCACCGCCAGTGAACATCGTCACCATCTCAATCATAAAGGGCAAAGTTAGAAGAGCGGAAATCACAAACAGCCGCAGTTCTTTACGGTACTCTGCCGCGGCTTCCTCTTTGGCCTTCTGCGTGTCCACCTCAGAGTTCACCTCGAAAGCCTGATATCCCAGCTCTTGAATCATCTTAATCAGGTTTTCCACCTTTAGTGGACTGTCACCAAAGTCCACATGGGCTTTTTCCGTTGCAAAGTTCACGGACGCCTTGACCCCAGGAAGAGCATTCAGGCTTTTTTCAATTTTCCCGGCACAGTTCACACAGGACATGCCAATGAGTTGCAATTCAGTGGATTCTTGAACCGTTTCTTTTTCCATAACAACCTACTTACTGACGAGATTCATGATCTCGTCGATTTTTTTTGCCACTTCTTTTTCATCCCGAGATTTTATGGCCGTTTTGACGCAACCATGCACGTGGGTCTTCATAATCTCGTTTTCCATCGCCTGAAGAGCTTTGGCAGCGGCGCGGATCTGAAAAACGATGTCGGGACAATAACGACGCTCTTCAATCATCTTCTGCACACCATCCAACTGACCACGAACACGATTTAAACGCTTTAAATGCTCGCTGTGATCCGGATGCTGGGGGGAATCTTTTTTCATGACACACCTCGATTTCGATTCCAGTATATACCCCCCTGGGGTATGTATTTCAAGAGGGTTGTGCAGAAAAAAATTTTCCTCATTTTGTCACAAATCGGAAAGCCCAACCCTAATAGGCCATAGCAGAGGATTTATGCTGGATAGAATTATTAAGTATTCCCTAACTCATCGTCTCATTGTGGTCGCCCTGGCGGCACTGGCTATTGCTTATGGTGGCTGGGCCCTGGTCCACCTACCCGTGGATGTGTTTCCCGATTTAAACCGTCCGACAGTTAACATTATTACCGAAGGTCATGGCCTGGCCCCGGAAGAAGTTGAAACGCTGGTGACCTTCCCGCTGGAAACAGCGCTAAACGGACTTCCCGGGGTAGAGCGCGTGCGTTCGTCCTCGGGCGTGGGTTTAAGTGTTATTTATGTGGAGTTTGGCTGGGACACGGACATCTATCGCAATCGTCAGATGGTTCAGGAAAAAATTGCTCTGGCCAAGGAAAAACTACCGAAGAACCTCTCTCCGGTTTTGGGGCCCATTTCCTCTATTATGGGCGAAATCCAGTTTGTCGGCCTGAGTTCTCCTGACAATAAAGTTTCCGGCATGGAACTGCGCACTCTGGCTGACTGGACACTGCGTCCCCGTTTGATGAGCATCCCCGGTGTTTCCCAGGTCATTGCCATCGGTGGCGGCGTCCGTCAGTTTCAAATTCTGATTTCCGCAGAGAAAATCCAAAAACTGCAACTGACGATGGATGAAATCGAACACAACCTGTCTGATGTCAGTGTGAATTCTACCGGGGGCTTTATCGACCTTCAGGGGCAGGAGTTTCTGATCCGCAATATTGGTGGCGTTAAGGAAAAAGAAGAAATCATGAATTCGGTCGTCGGCATGCACCTGGGCCGCCCCGTTCTGGTTAAAGAAATCGCCGAAGTTGTTGAAGGCCCGCAAACCAAACGCGGTGATGGCAGTATCAACGGCAAGCCCGGTGTTATCTTAAGTATCCAAAAGCAGCCCGGAGCCAGCACTCTGGAACTAACTGAAAAAGTTGACGAAGCCCTGAAGCAGTTCCAGTCATCGCTTCCGGCCGGGGTCGAACTTCAACCAAATTTATTCAAACAGTCCCTGTTCATTGAAAATGCCATCGACAATGTGAAGATGGCCTTGCGCGACGGTGTCCTGCTGGTTCTGGTGGTGTTGTTCCTGTTCTTAATGAACTTCCGCACAACAGCCATCACCATGACAGCCATTCCTTTGTCATTTGTTCTGACCGCCATTGTCTTTAAGATGTTCGGTCTGTCCGTGAACACTATGACCTTGGGTGGTTTGGCCATCGCCATCGGCGAACTGGTGGATGATGCCATTGTGGACGTTGAAAACGTCTATCGCCGTCTGCGCGAAAATAAAACTCTGTCCACTCCTCGCAATCCCTTGGTGGTCATCTATGAGGCCTCTTCCGAAGTCCGTAATTCGATTGTTATCGCCACCCTGATTGTGGTTCTGGTTTTTGTGCCTCTGTTCAGCATGAGCGGTATCGAAGGACGCCTGTTTGTGCCACTGGGGATTTCTTATATCGTATCCCTGCTGGCATCCATGGTGGTGTCTCTGACTGTGACTCCGGCCCTTTGTTCGTACTTCCTTTCCAAAGGGGAACTACTTGAACACAAAGACGGCGCCATCGTTCGCTTCTTAAAAAAACACCAGGCCCGTCTTCTGGAAAAAACATTAAATCATCCCAAGCCGATTCTTATTTTTGCTTCTTTGCTTTTGGTGGCGGCTTTGGGACTTTCTGCAATTCTGGGGCGTGACTTCCTTCCGCATTTCAACGAAGGATCAGCCATGATTTCTGTGGTGGCCAAACCGGGAATTTCTTTGGCTGAATCCAATAAGCTGGGGTCTCAGGCCGAGCTTATCATTTTAAAAACTCCAGAGGTGGTGACTGTTTCCCGCCGCACAGGTCGCGCGGAACTGGATGAACATGCCGAAGGTGTTAACACGTCAGAAATCGAAGTCGATTTCAAAGAGGAAGGGCGTCCCCGCGGTGTGGTTCTGGAGGAAATCCGCAAAAATCTGGAAGTGATTCCGGACGTGGGCATCAACATTGGCCAACCGATCTCTCATCGCCTGGATCACCTGCTTTCCGGGGTGCGCGCGCAAATCGCCATCAAGGTCTTTGGACCGGAGCTACCCATTTTAAGAGCCAAGGGTGCCGAAGTCTATCAGGCCATTAAAGATGTTCCGGGGCTGGTGGACCTGCAAGTGGAACAACAGGTTCTGATTCCTCAGGTTAAAATTCATTTGATGCGCGAAGAGGCCTCCCGTTACGGCATCACCGTCGGGGATCTGGCACAACTGTTGGAAAAAGCCCTGCAAGGTGAAGTGGTCGGACAAATTCTTGAAGGCCATAAAACTGTCGATGTCTTTATGCGCTTTGATGACAAGTCCCGCACAGACCTGGAGCTTATCAAAAAGACCCCGGTAAAAATCATGCCTGACGGCAGCCGCATCACCGTCGAAAAGGTCGCCGACGTTTATGAATCCACCGGACCCAATATCATTCAAAGAGAAAACGCCCAAAGACGTATTGTCGTTCAGGCGAACTCTGCCGAAAGATCCCTGGATGCAATCATGGCGGATATCAAAAAGAATATCGACGAAAAGGTCAAACTTCCGGCCGGCTACTATGTGGTTTATGGCGGGCAGTTTGAAAGCCAGCAACAGGCATCCCAGCTAATGGTTCTGCTGGGAGCCCTTTCTATCGTGACCATCTTCCTGATTCTGTTTGCGCACTTTAAGTCCACCTTTATCTCAGTTCAGATTATGCTGAATATTCCGATGGCGTTTATCGGCGGGATATTTGCGATTTATCTGACCGGCGGCACTCTGAGTATCGCAAGCCTCGTGGCCTTTATCACTCTTTGCGGCATCGCCTCCCGTAACGGCATTATGATGCTGTCGCACTACCTGCACTTAATGAAACATGAAGGCGAATCCTTCACCAAGGACATGGTGATACGGGGCTCTCTGGAGCGTCTGGTGCCTGTGCTCATGACGGCGCTGACTGCAATTCTAGGACTTTTGCCTTTGGCAATGTCTCCGGATGCTCCGGGCCGCGAGATTCTGCATCCGGTGGCCATTGTCATTGTCGGTGGATTGCTTAGCAGCACGTTGCTGGATATGTATGTCACCCCGGCGATTTTTTATCACTTCGGCAAAAAGTCCGCCCTGAAATCCATTGAAGAAAGCAAAAAAGAAGGAGTCCTTTTATGAAACTAAAATCTTTGATCGCGACATTGGCGCTATCCCTACTGGCTTCGACGTCTTTTGCACACGAAGGCCATGATCAGGTTCCCGGCAGCCTGAAGGCCATGCACGGTGGCATCCCAAAAGCCGGCAATCTGATGAATATGGAAATGCTGGCTATTGAAAACAAAGTGCAGTTCTTCCCCCGCGCCCATGCAGATGAAACTTTGGATATCAACAAAGTGAAGATCAGCGGCACGGCGAAATCCCCAAAAGGGAAATCGCAAACTTTGAAGTTCACCAAAACTGATAATATCTTCAATACAGAAGTGGACTTCCAGGGGTCTCACCGTGTGAATCTGGAAATCAAAGCCGAGTTTGAAGGCAAAACCGACACATTCAAGTTCCTGGTTGAAAAATAAGGAGTTCCCATGTCACTGCGGTCCTGGGCTTTTGCAAGTCTTTTGATTTCTTTCTCGGCGGTGGCGCAGACCTCGCCGGGCCTTTCCCAATTGCAAAAACAGTTGGTTGAAAACAACAACGAACTGCGCGCCAGTCAGGCGAAACTGGAAGCACAAAAAGCTCAGGCCCAAAGCAGCTGGGGTGCCCTGCTGCCCGAACTTTCCGCCTCTGCCGGATATGCGAAAGAAAAGACCCTGCATGACAATGATGACGGTTATGTCGGCTACCTAAACGGCAGCTGGAATATCTTCCGTGGCGGTCAGGACTGGCAGAATCGCAAGATCTCCCAGCGTGAATACGACATCGCGGGGCTGGATCATGAAATAATCTCCCGCCGCCTGCATCGCGAACTGGGGGAAACTTATTACAAAGCGCTTCTGAACAGCCAGTTTATTTCCTTTGATACGGAAAAATTGCAGTTCTTAAAAAACCAGCGTGCCATGGCCGCGAAAAAAATCAATGCTGGCCTGACTTCCAACGTGGATGCCATCGAACTGGATTTGGAGGAAAGCACCCTTTCCGCAGAAATTGAAACCCATAAAACGGATCTGCAAATTTCTTTGGACGAACTTAAAATTCTGATCAATTCACCGGACCCGGTCGCAGTTTCCGCCAAAGACACCTTCCCCCGAATGAGCAAAGCGGACTTTAGCCTGACGGATCTTTCCCGCAACCCAAGTATTATGAAACAGAACTCTATGGAGGAAACCAGTCAGTTGCGCCGACGTCAGGCCCTGGGCGAATTCCTGCCCACGGTGGATCTAAATGCCCAGTACGGGCGAATCATTCCGCAGTATGATGATCCGTTGCAGGGAAATGAATCACGACTTTCCGTGCTGATGACGTGGACCTTCTTCTCGGGTTTTGAATCCTGGAACAAGTCCAAGTCAGCAAGCTCATTGGAAAAGTCTGAGGCTTTTGCCAAATCCAATTTAGCACAACAGCTGCAAACACAAGTGCACAGCCTGTCCAACAAAGCCTCTGAGCTTTTGCAATTACAACAGCTTTTGGAGAAACGCCAGGTGCTGACTCAGAAGTACTATGACCTGACTTTGTCCGAATACCGCCGCGGAGTGAAGAACTCTTCGGATCTGGCCAACGCCACCAACAGCCTTTTTGACAACAAAACCCGCTTGATCGAGGTTCAAAAAGAACTGGCTGTTTTAAAACTCAAATTTGATGAATTGACTAAATAAGGAGATCTGAAATGAAACTACTGGCAACTCTGATTCTGCTTCCATCCTTGTCCTGGGCTCACGGGGAAGACAAACCAGGTCCTCACGGCGGCCACATCCAAATGCCCGGAGCTTTTCATACGGAATTGGTAGTGGGCAAAGATCAAAGCGCGCACGTCTATCTTCTGGATATAAACTTTGAAAATCCCACATCTCAAAACTCAGACGTCAAAGTCACAGCCAGAAATAAAAAATCCGAAGTAAAATACACCTGCGAGGTGATGGATGGAAATCACTTCCACTGCATTCCCAATAGCAAGGTTCCGGCCAAAACCGAACTGGTTATCCAGGCCACTCGCGACAAAGCCGTGGGCAATGAGGCTGTCTATAAACTTCCTCTAAAACCCTTCAAAGAAGGCAGCAAAAAATCCGAAGGCCACCACCACCACTAAGGAACAGGGCGGACCTTTTGGGTGGCTGTTACGATTGAGATGAATTCTTTCTTGAAAAGCATCATCAAGTCTTCCGCCACCCGGCGTGGGTCCAACTGCAAATCCTCGAAACACAATGTTTCCACGGGTGTACCTTTGTTTGTCACATTCATGGCAAAGTGAACCATCACAGACACCGGGGATTTTGTGGCAATGCTAATACTTAATTTTTTCTCGCCCAGATAAATATCATCACCAGAACGATGCAGTTCTTTTCCGGTCAAAAGTCCTTTGCCATGGACCTGTACATAGTCCTTGGCTATCGCTGCGAACAAACGCTGCAAGGAAACACCCGAGAACAAATCGCGATCAAAAACCTCGATGATGAAATGAAGCATTTCATCCCCCTGAATCACCGCATTGGCGAGCAGGTCTTCACCGTCAACCATATGACTGAAAGGAATTGAGCACGGCCCAATCCAGGAAATAATCGAAGGTCCCAACACCCCATGGTCCAGATAAGCAAACAAGGAATGCAACTGAGATCCGTCGTAAGCAAATTTCTTTTCAATGAAATGTGTTTCCACTAGGGCTCCTTAAAAAGATGTTTCACATCAATGCTTGCAGATGCAAACGCACGCTTGGAACGCAGACAGGATTCACACTGCCCGCACCACTTTTCACCCGAGAAGTAACAGGGCCAGATCAATTCCCAAGGAATCTTCAGTCCCTGCCCCAGACGAACAATTGCCGGCTTGTTCAGATGAGCCGTATAACATCCGACTGTCACATGATTGGACGTGGAATAACGTAAGGCTTTTGTGGCCTGCTCCAGAAACTCACGGGAATTGTCCGGGAATGTGGCAGCTTCTTCGGCATTAAATCCGGGAATCACGGCGTCCGCCCCCAATGCTTCCGCATAGGCTGCCGCAATATTCAGGAAAATCCCATTGCGATTGGGAACCCACACGGACTTCGCCGTTTCCTCAGACTTTTGCAGATTATCAATTTCAACAGCAGATCCCGTCGGAACTTCCTGAGTTTCCACCAACAAAGAGGACCTGTTGAAGTCTTTAAACCAGGGAAGCTCCACCACCTGGTGAGGCACCCCCAGGTGCCTGGCGATTTTCGCAGAATGTTCGATTTCCTTCATCGCCGCCCGCTGGCCATAATTGAAGGTTAACGCCAAAACGACTTCATGATGATGCTTGATAGCCTCGTAGGCATTCACCGTCGAGTCCAGCCCCGCCGATAAAAGCACTACGACTTTCTTGGTCTTTTTCATGTCGCTGCCTTTAAGTCACGAATAAGAATCTGTACTGTTTTCTGTCCCGCAAAATAGTTCCACTGAAGCTCGCCCAAAATATGGTAAAAGCCCGGAACCACGGTCAAAGAATCCAACTGTCGAGGAGTCGGAGTAAATAACAAGGCCTCAGCCGAAGCGCCCCCATCGGGGTCTGCAATTTTCAAACGCAGATGCCCACCCTTAAGTTCGCGTTTGGACAAAACCTGAATATTGGTAAAATGAATCAACGGGATCGAGAACCCTGCTCCGAATGGACCGACAAAGTCATACCACTTCATCAGGCCTTCGCTGACCTCGCTTAAACCTGCTTCGACATCATAGAAGATTTCCAGTGGCTTTGGTTTTTCACGCAGGTCTGCAAAATGATCCGCCAGCTTTCCGATAAAACCAGCCACGCGGGATTCAGCCACCTCAAAGCCCGCCGCAGCGGAGTGTCCGCCAAAGCGACTTAACAGTTCCTGCGCTGAAGACATCGCCTCCACCAGACAGGCCTCCTGACCTTGAGGAAGTCGGGCACTGCCGACGATCATACCATCGTCACCCACTGATCCGACAAAGGCCGGCTTGTTATAAACTTGCGTCAGCTTGGTTGCGATCAATCCCAAAACCCCGCGATGGAAGTTTTTGGACGCCACAAAGACAAAATCCTGATGAGGCCACACTTTAAGTATTTCTTGAGCTTCCGCCTCGGCATCCCCCTGAAGCTGCACTCGTGTGGAGTTATTCTTCATCACTTGGCGAACCATATCGCGGGCTTGGCTTGAATCTTCCAACAAGAATATATCAATCGGCAAAATACCGGATTCCATACGCGAAAGAGCATTCAACTTGGGAGCAAAACGAATCGCCACATCCTGACTGGTTAAGGGACGATTCACCAAATCAAGTTCTTCAAGTAATGCTCGAAGTCCGGCGCGTTTGGTTTCAGCCAGCTTCACCAGACCATGCTTTACCAGCACGCGATTATCGTCCACCAGCGGCACCATGTCCGTCAAAGTACCAATGGTAAAGTAATCCAAGACTTCTTTTAAATCCCAATTATTTTTAGGTAGTTGTGGATGATCATGGAAGTAACGTTTCAATCCGCGCACCAGATAGAACGCCACCCCGGCACCGCACAGATAACCCAGACCCGACGGGCAGTCCCCCTGATTGGGATTCACCACGACAAAGGCGTTGGGAATTGTATCGGCTGGCAAGTGGTGATCCGTCAGAATAACATCCACACCCAGCTCATTGGCTTTATCAATCGCCGCGTGAGCGGTAATTCCCACATCCACAGTAATGATCAGACTGACACCCTGTTTGTGCAATTCCTCCACCGCATGGGCGTGGAAGCCGTAACCTTCAGCCAGACGCTTGGGTTGATAATGCAAAACATCCGGGAACCCCAAAGCAAGCATTCCAGTTTTTAACAAGGCCAGCCCGGACGTTCCATCCAGGTCAAAATCAGCATAGATACAGATTTTTTCTTTATTCAGGTAGGCTTTACCCAGACGCTCAAGAGCTTGAGACATCCCCTTTAAAACCAGGGGATCTTTCAAATCAGCGAGCTTCGGAAAAAGAAGTTTTTCAACTTCCGAAGAAGACGCGAACCCTCGCGCCGCAAGAACCTTTCCGATGAGCTCGGGCCACTGCCCCTCGACTTTCGCGGGGGCCATGGGTTGAAGCTCAGATTCTCGCAGCGTCCATAAAGGGTTCATCAAAATCCCTTAGGCAGCTTTGGCTTTTTTGATTTGGAATTTATCCATCAAAAGAACGAAAGGAGCTGCCACGTAAATAGAGGAATAAGTACCGAAGAAGATACCAACACAGATAGAGAAGGCGATATCTTCAACCGTTCCATCCGCAAAGATGTACAAACACAAAGCGGAAATGAAAGTGGTTCCGGAAGTGATCAAAGTACGCACCAACATTTCATTGATGGACTTGTTGATCACAAACTTGAAGCCTTTATCATGGTTCCCAGTGTCGATCTCACGGATACGGTCAAATACGACGATGGTATCATTCAGAGAGAAACCAATCAGCGTCATGATCGCAGCCAGGATGGATACATTCACTTCCTTACCCACAAGAACGAAGACCGCCAAAGTGATCACCGCATCGTGGAACAAGCACAAAACCGCGCCCGGAGCAAATTTGTAATCGAAACGAAGTGCCACGTAGATCAGGATCACAAGCAAGCAGTAGAAAACTGCCAGCAAACCGTTACGCTTCAACTCCGCACCCACTTGAGGTCCCACGGTGTCGATACGACGGATGTCCGGATTGGAAGCCACAAATTTTTCTGTGATGATACCGCGAACTTTTGCAAGATCCGCATTCAGGATATCATTTGTTTCTTTATCTGTGGCACCCTCACGTCCCTGGAAACGGATGATGTATTCATTGCCTTCACCGAAGGACTGAACGCCCACTTCACCCAAATCCAAGCCCGCGACAGAGTCACGAACCTGATCAATTGTCACACCCTGGTCAAACTTAACCTGGATTTCAGTACCACCCTTAAAGTCGATACCATAAGAGATCCCGTGAACCGCCAGATATACCAAAGACGCGATCACCAGAATCAACGAAACTCCACCAAAGAACCAAGCCTTACCTACGAAATCAAAACGGCCAAAAGATTCTGTTTTATTGTTAGCCATATTCACCTACTAAACCGACAACTTCTTGAAGTTGAATTTATTCACCAAAGTATCAACGATCACTTTAGACACGAACACGTTCGCGAACATGGAAGTGACGATACCGATCAACAATGTCACCGCGAAACCACGCACCGGACCTGTACCGAAGTACAAAAGAACCACGGCGGTTGCCGCTGTTGTTACGTTGGCATCGATGATCGCAGACATCGCACGGTGATAACCTTCCTGAACCGCGACCTTGATACTGTGACCCAGTCGTATTTCCTCCCGGATCCGCTCATTGATCAGAACGTTGGCATCAACCGCAAAGCCCACGGTCAATGCGATACCCGCAATACCCGGCAAAGTCAGTGTCGCACCAAATGTCGTCAACAAAGCAAAGATACCCAGAATGTTCAGACCCAAAGCGAAGGAAGCCACCACACCCATGGATTTGTAGTAAACGATCATGAAGAATACGATGATCGCCGCACCCACGTAGGAACCCAATTTCGCTTTATCAATCGCATCGGCACCCAAAGTAGGGCCCACGCGACGTTCTTCCAACTGCTCCAAAGAAGCAGGCAAAGCACCGGCACGAAGAGATGTAGAGATCATTTTTGCCTCGTCCATCATACCGTTACGGTCACGGCCACCACCCAAAGTGATCACCGCAGAACCGCCCGCGATACGATCACGCACACTTGGTGCGGACTTCACGATTTTATCAAGAACAATCGCCATTTGCTTGCCAACGTTGTTACCCGTCAAATCTGCAAACTTCGCCGCACCCGCAGTATTAAACTGCAAGGACACCTGCGGAGAACCATACTGGTCATACCCCACAAATGCGTCATCCAGTGCACCACCACCCAAGTCTGTGTCTGTTCTTAGCAGATATGGAATAGCGCCCGCATCAATTGTCGTTACGTTCGGAGCTTTTTCAAAGTAAACAACCGTTTTTTCCGGAAGCTTGCCTTTCAAGGCCTCATTCACGCGAGTCACGTAGTCAGAGTACTTGGTGTTTTCCATGTTGAAATTGCCGGCTTTTTCAGCCTCAGCCACCATCACCTGAAGCTGTTGAGAGTTCAGTTCGTTAGAAACGATCATGAAATCAAGTTTTGCCGTTGTATTGATCAACTGTTTGGCTTTTTCCGCATCCGCCATACCAGGAAGCTGGATCAGGATACGATTGGCACCTTGTTGGGAGATGGACGGCTCAGCCACGCCGAATTCGTCAATACGGTTACGGATTGTTTCGATAGACTGCTGAATAACGCGATTTTTATAGTCATTCAGATAGCTGTCGAAGTAACGAGCTGTCACACCCGTGTCAGTTGTACTTACAACTTGCAAAACCGTGGAATACTTATCAGCCAGGAATTTTTCAACTTTGGCTTTGTCAGCGGCGTTAGCTACAACCACTTCAACAGAACCTGTTTCCGGCTTCTCAGACTTTACATCTGTGAATGAAACCGTTTCCTTGGTCATTTCAGACTTCATGGAGGCAATCAGACGAGTTGTGGACTCTTTCACCACGCCATCAACATCGACACCCATAACCAGGTGCAAACCACCCTGGATATCCAGACCATAGTTCAATTTTTGCTTAGATGGCCACCAGGACATTTTGTCCATGTTCACCAAGTTCGGTAGTACCCACACGATAGATGCGGCTACACCCAGCACTGCTACAAACGTTCTCCAGCGAAGACCTTCCATTATTTCTTTTCCTCTTGAGTTGCTGCTTTCTGAGATGTCGCGATTTGGCTGCGAAGCATTTTAACCTTCACACCATCGGCAATTTCCAAAGTTACAAACTGATCGTTGATACCTTCCACACGGCCCAGGATGCCGGAAGAAGTGACAACTTCATCGCCTCTTTTAACTTCATTCAAGAACTTTTGATGTTCTTTCTGGCGCTTGGATTGAGGGCGAATGATAAGGAAATAGAAGATAACAAAGATAAAGATGAACGGCACAAACATTTCAAAAGCTGAGGGCTGGCCGCCACCAGAAGCTGCTGTTTGCGCATGAGCTGTGGATACTAGAAGTCCGTATAACATTGATTCCTCCATAAACTTTCATTTCAAGCTGACGTTAAAATTCAGCATTAATCCAAGGAAGAATCAATAGTTATATTAAATTAGCTACTTACGAATCTTTCTTGGCGAAGCGTGTTAAGCAGTTATCACGATACTCTACCCAACGTCCTTCTGCGATGGCCTCACGCGCCTTTTCCATCACCTTCATATAGAAATGAATATTGTGAATGGTATTCAGGCGAGACCCCAGAATCTCTCCGCTCATGAACATGTGACGCAGGTAAGACTTGGTATAGTTCTTACAAGTATAGCAATCGCATTCAGGATCAAGCGCGGATGGATCTTCTTTGTACTCACTGCGCTTGATGCTGACCTTTCCATTCCAAGTATAAATAGTCCCGTTACGTGCCACTCTTGTAGGCATGACGCAGTCAAACATATCAATACCTGAATCAATAGCAATAATCAGATCTGTCGGAGTCCCCACGCCCATCAGGTAACGCGGCTTATTAGCCGGCATCTTTGGCGCCACTTCAGGCAACAGCGCGTGCATCAGGTGCATTGGCTCCCCGACGCTGAATCCGCCCAACGCATAACCCGGTAAATCCACCGAACAGATCTGCTCCATGCTCTTCATACGGTGCTTTAGGCTCAAGCCCCCTTGCACGATCCCGAACAGCAGGCTTTCCTTGCGGGTCATCGCCGCTTTCGAACGCAACAGCCAACGGTAAGTCAAAGCCATGGACTTTTCGATCTCTTCTTCTGTCGCCGGATATTTCAAACATTCATCAAAGGCCATGATAATGTCCGACCCCAGATCCATTTGAATTTCCATGCTCTTTTCCGGAGAAATAAAATGCTTTGCCCCGTCCAAATGCGAACGGAATTCCACACCCTCTTCAGTCATATTGCGAAGCTGGGAAAGGGAAAACACCTGGAAACCGCCCGAATCTGTCAGAATCGGACCGTGCCAGTTCATGAACTTATGCAAGCCCCCCATGCGTGCGATGGTCTTTTCACCAGGACGCAGGTGCAAGTGATAGGTGTTACCCAAAACAACCTGAGTACCGCATTCTTTCAGTTCTTCCGGAGTCATCGCCTTGACCGTGGCTTTGGTCCCCACCGCCATAAAGACTGGCGTTTGCACCGGACCGTGCGCTGTCATCAAAGTGGCGCGACGGGCATTCCCGTCGGTAGCGTGAACCGTAAATTCACCCAGTTTCATTGCGGCATCAGTTGCTGTGCCATTGGCACCCACTGCTGTTTTGTGTCCATCCAACATAACTTCATCCTTCATTGTTATTTCCAAACTTTATCGACCGACGGAGAAGTCCAGACCGTCAAGTCGCCATAGGAAAAGAGCCGGAACTTTCGCTCAATGGCCCATTGATAGCAAGCTTTTACTCTTTCAAGGGAGGCAAATCCCGCCACCAGCGCCACCAAAGTGGACTCGGGCTGGTGGAAGTTCGTCAGAAGCCCGTCCACCACTTTAAATTCATATCCCGGCTGGATTAAAAGCTTCGTAAAACCCTTAAATCCTTCGTCCGCTTCCGCCCCTAAAAGTCCCTGAGCAGCACTTTCCAGTGATCTTGTCGTGGTCGTTCCCAAAGACCACACATGACTTGAATGTACGGAGGCAGTGGCAGCTCTGCCACTTTTTGAAAATAGTCCTCGCCGACTTCCTGGTTTAAAGCGACTTTTTGCGGGCGGCCCTTTTCAAGCAAAGTCATCTGCACACCCAACGGAAGTTCCAACGTCGCGCCGACCTTGAACTTTTTGGACGGGAATAAAACCTCCCAGTCCGTGGCATTAAGTTGTTTTAAGAACAAAATTTCGACATCACCGGAAAACACCCGGCGCTTTAAAACACGCGTGTTATTCACCACCAGAATATCGCCGGAAGGAATCCGCTTTAAAAGCTCCCGAATAGTGATTTCCTCAGGCTCCACGGCCCCGGCAGACACCCACATCACGCGGGAGGGTCTTTGCGGAGCTGTGGCAATCAGCTCTTCCGGAAAGGCGAAGTCTAAATCGGTTATTTTCATAGGTGGCCGTGATACCACAGTCTAGCGCACCACGGCAGTTTTTTCTGGTGCTTTTCCCGGGTTTGGGGCTAAAACAGCCTTATGACTCTTGGACCCTTGTTGCTTTTACTCTCTGCCCTGCTTCATGCCTCCTGGAATGCCCTGGCCAAGGCCTCTAAAGACAAGGAAAGCTTTCTTTTTCTGACCATTCTTCTCAGCGGCGTTTTAACCGCGCTGGCGATGATCGTTTCCGGGCAAAAGTTCATCTTTCCGGGACCGCAAATTTTCGGTATTGCCGTTTTATCGGGGCTTTTTGAAGGCCTTTACTTCCTGACCCTTTCCAAGGCTTTGCGTGCATCCGGACTGGGAAAATCCTACGCGATCATGCGTGGAGGCGCGATGGTGCTGGTGTGGGCTTATTCCAGTCTTTTGTTGCGGGAACAAGCCAGCGCCCTGCAAATAACCGGCGCTGTTCTGGTATTGGCAGGAATTCTGGCCATTAACTTTAAGGACCTGCGCCACGGCGGACTTGCCAGCCTGAAAACGGATATGTGGTCTTTTTTAAGTGCGCTCTTTATTGCCGGTTACCATCTGTCTTATCACGAGGCCCTCAGTGAACAAACAGACCCCATGCCACTTTTCCTGGTGGCAATGGTGGTGTCACTGCCTTTTTTACTGTTCGGTATCCGCTCGGCCCCTTTGCAGCGTGTTTCAGCCACATTGCGATCTCACCCCTTGCGGGTTCTTGCCACCGGAACTTTTGCCACAGCCTCGTTTTTAATTTTCCTTTACGGCCTTCGAGTTTCCGCTCCGGGGTTTGCCATATCTTTAAGAAATTCTTCCATCTTCTTTGCCGTGATCTTTTCATTCTTTCTGAAGGAATCTTTAAGCCGAATGCAACTGGTGGGGGCCTGCACGATTGGCTTAGGCGCACTGCTGCTAAGTCTGTGATTTATTCTGGACTGCCCAGCACTTTGGATATTTCCTATACTCGATGTCATCCAACATAAAGGAAATATTATGAATCATATCTATCTTCGTTTGGGACTTGTTTCTATCGTTACACTTTTCGTTGCGGCTTGCGCCCATCATCCGGATGTTCGCGCTGGAGCTGATGGTGTTCATCGCGTGGTTATCGCAACAGACGACAAAGAGGCCGGCTCCCGCGAAGCCATTCGCCAGGCCAACAGTTTCTGTAAAGAGCGCAACATGACAGCCGCCTTCATAAATGAAAACTCTCAATATCAGGGTGATCTTGATGAAAGTGATTATAAGATGGCGAAGAAGGCCAGCACCGCTGCAAAAATTCTGGGTGGCACCACTTACGTTATGGGTGGCAAGAATGAATCCAACGTCGGCGGCATCGTCGGATTGGGCGGCGCTGTGGCCGACGGTGTTCTGGGTAAAGGTTATAACGTCGAGATGAAATTCAAGTGCATGTAAGACTTCACAAAGTCTGAAAACAAAAAAGGAGAAGTTTGCAGCTTCTCCTTTTTTTGTTTTTTAACCCGGATAAATCTCTGCATAAGTGCGGATGCGATCTTCCTCGACCCGCTTGTGCAACAAGCTGCGATCCAGATCCGAGTGTTTTGCCACACCCATCGCGCCGATCATGTGTGCCACAGTTTCCAAAGTTTCCTGATGGAAGTTCTTTACACGCACACGCTTGGTCGGAATATGAAGCCCTTTAACCAAGGCCGGGTCCTGCGTTGCCACACCCGTCGGGCATTTATTGTTATTACAACGAAGTGCCTGAATACAGCCCAGCGCCAGCAGCATCGAGCGCGCGGCATAAGTCACATCTGCACCGATACACAACAGTTTGATAATATCAAAAGCCGTGGTGATTTTGCCGGTGGCGATCACTTTGATTTTATCCTTCAGACCGGCCTTTTTCAGCGTGTCCACCACAATCACCAAAGCATCCATTCCCGGCATGCCGATGTAATTGGTAAATTCCAACGGAGCCGCCCCGGTTCCACCTTCCGCGCCATCCACCACGATAAAGTCAGGGTAACGCTTTTCCGCAACCATCAAATTCACCAGTTCTTCAAATTCGTGACGGTGACCAAGACACAGCTTGATTCCAACGGGCTTTCCCCCGGACAGATCACGTAACTGAGAAACAAAATCCAACATGCCATGAGAATCCGAAAACGCTTTATGTCCCGGAGGCGAAATCACATCCTTGGCCAACGGAACGTTACGGATATCCGCGATTTCCTGAGTGACTTTTTTCCCTGACAGCATCCCGCCGTGACCGGGCTTCGCCCCTTGAGATAACTTCAACTCGATCATCTTCACTTGCGGATGACTTGCGTTTTTCCTGAAAAGCTCCGGATCAAAGGCCCCATCATGAGTACGGCAGCCGAAATAACCCGTGCCAATTTGCCAGATCAAATCCCCACCCGGTTCCAGATGATAAGGGGAAATTCCCCCTTCGCCTGTATTATGGGCAAAATTTCCGTCTTTGGCGCCACCATTCAAAGCCAGAATACTGGCCTTGGAAAGTGAACCGAAGCTCATGGCGGAAATATTCAACAAAGACATGGAATAAGGTTGTTTACAAAGATCACTGCCCACCATCACACGCAGTTCCTTGCGATCGACATGCTTTGGGTAAAGGGAGTGCGTGACGAACTCATAACCTTGTTCATATACGTTGTGCTGAGTTCCAAACGGAACGGTGTCGAGAACTTTTTTAGCACGTTGATAGACCACCGAGCGCTGTTCACGGCTGAAAGGTTTTCCATCAGTGTTGGATTCGATAAAGTATTGATTTATTTCAGGTCGGATGGATTCCAGAATATAACGGAAGTGTCCGAAAACGGGGAAGTTGGATTTAATCGCGTGGCGCTTTTGAATAATGTCGCGGAAGCCCAAAAGAAAGAACGGAATAAAGAAGAGCAGAGAATACAGTCCTGGCGGCCAGTATAAATAAAACACCATGTTCATGATCAAGCAAACAGCAAAGGCTGTGTAAAACTCTCTTCTCATCTTTTCCGTTCCCCAGTTCCCAGCACCGTGGTTCTAAAATCCTGTTTATCGACAATTATCAATCCGATCAAACAGCGAATCTAGTCCAACTGGACTGAAAAGGCAAAAGGGAAAGACCCGGGGCGTCCCGGGTCCTGATTTCTCAGAATGTCAGAGGAAAGCTCATACTCAAAAGACCGACTTTGTTCTTAAGCTTGGAATCCAGTTCGCCGCTGACCGGTCCGGCTTTTTCCAGCTTGGATTTGTTGTATTCCAGGTCCATGTACTCCAAATTCACGCTGACCATGAAAAGCTTGATCCCCACACCCACTTTCGGGCCCTTGGCTTCTTCAAACTTCACATCCACGCCATTATCTTCTTCAGGGTCTAAATCACCACCAAAGATATAACCGCCCCAAATCCGCAGCCCCACCACCGGCATCTGTGCCCCGACCACCGCCCCATAAAGTGTGGAAGTGGCATCCGCAGAATAATCCGTGGCAGAATTTTCAAACTTCGGTTTGGAATAAGCCCCTTCCAGACCAATAAAAAAGACATCATTGGCGTGATACCCAAGCTTCAAATCAAAGCCCAACCCCCTGGTTGTTCCGGTGGAACTGCTTAGGGGAGCCGGCCAATCCAGCTCATTATCCCCTTTTTCATAAGTGATTCCCGGCTCGATATAAAACCCGGCATAAGCGGGGGCCGCCAGTAACAGACCCCAGCTTAAAAACACTGCGTTTAGCATTTTCATAAAACCCCCGATGCTCAAGCTTGTGCTGACCTTACTTCGTATAGATCATGATGACTGCTTTGGAAGCCTTGGCTCTTTGGTTGAAGAAACCTGTCTCATCCTGAGTGCGTGGCGCCGCACCTCTTTCTTCCATGGCCGTTTTTGTTTTAGCCGTGTCAGTGCGAACAAATCTCTGAAGCGCATTCGGGCGTTCGGTCATATTATATGTATTCACCGAATTCACCTTCAGCTCATCTTTGATAAAATTCTTCAGGGCTTTGGCGCGATCATTGGCCAATGTCACATCCTGCTTGGAAGCCTTTGTGCCCTCGGCCGGATATTCACGATCCGCCCAGACAGCAACCTTCATTTCATCAATTTTCCCCTGCTGCTGGGCTTCTTTAACCTTTTCCCGCAAGTCATTTTTGGTTTCATCCGTCAGGATGGCCTTGCCTTCCTCGAATGAAATTTCCGAAACCACTTTTGCACCCATCGACTTTCCAGTGGATTCCGTATCGCCGGTGGCAAAAGCCTGAACGCCCAGCAGGCAGGAAGTCAAAAGAACAGCTGTCATGTGTAGTTGCATTTTCATGTCATTCTCCTTTGTTGGTTCAAACAATGTATTGCAGTTTTCAGTTTTACTTCGGCGGCTCTTTGTGCTTCATATGAAATTCGTTTTCGCTGCCCGGCTCCAGCGGCTGTCGGAAGCCATGCTCCAGCGCTTTCCCCACAAGGTCCGCCAGACTCCATTCAAATTGTCCGTTCTTATAGGAAAACTGCGTCTTGGTGGAAACCGTCCGATCATCCCCGCGACGAAAGATCACCTTGGCAATTCCTGCCGCCAGCTCCATCGTCATATACCATTCCACCGGCACCACGCTGCTATCGACCTCTCCCCGCATTTGCACCTCCGCGCCACGCACGTCCAGCCTTGAAATCTCCACCGGGAAAAGTCGGACACCGGCTTTTTCAGATTCCTCCTTGGTCTTTTGGGAAATCAAAGCCTGCTTGACCGTATCACTCCAGATTAACTTTGGTTTGTGCAAAATAATGTCAGTCCGAAAGCGTAACGACAAAAGATCCCGCCAGGCCAAGGACACATCAACATATTCCACAGTCAGAAATTCTTTATGATCGGGCTTGGTGAAAACCTTGACGCGCTCAAAGCGATAAGCCCCGCGCAGAAAACTTAATCCCAGATTATCCACATGAGCGGCATAGGTTGCAGAAAACCCCGCCAAATATCCGTTCAGTCGATGCAAAGCAATATCTGTCAGAATCAGCCTGATCCCCACCAGCAGCAGCACGACAAAAATTAAAACGGAAATTTTCGGATGCTTTATTCTCATGGCCCAAGGCTAAAGACAAACCATCGCGCAGAACACTTTTAGATCCATGTTTATGAACACAATCCCACCGATGTGTAATAAAGAATGTATTGCCCAAAAATTAAAACTGCTTTTCCATGAAAGACTGGGAGGTCTTTATGGATTCACCGAAAACACCCAAGGAAAACCCCACACGCCCTCCGCAGACCCAGCCCCCCGAACCTCCTGTCAAAGAACCACCTCAACCCGAACCCGTTCCGGAAATTGATCCCAATATGCCAACGGAAGATCCAGCTCAGGACCCCGGCACCCCACCGCCCAGCGAGGGTTGAATAAACTGTGTATTTTTGCACAGACTTTTACCTTTCACCGACGTTTGAAGGACTCAATAATAAGAACGAGGTCTTTCATGACGAAAGTGAAAAATTTCGTAGTCACCTTTGCTGACAGATTTACCGAGTGCCACACCATGACCTGGGCGGCTTCGGTGGCGTTCTACACCTGTTTTTCTCTGGCACCGCTGATTATGATCTCTTTAACTTTGGTTGCAAACATCGGCTTGGAACTTCAGCAGGCCTTTCTGCGTGAGGTCGCCAATCTGGTTGGCCCGGTGGCAGCAGAGGCTGTGGACGCCATTGTTCAAAATGCCAAAGAAAGAACCGATCTGATTTCCATGGCCGGAATTGTCGGCACCGTCACCCTGGTGCTTTCCGCCGGTCTGATCTTTGGTGAAATGCGTTCGGCGCTGACCATGATTTTAGGAAACCCCGAGCAGCCCGAAGACTTAAGCATCATCAAGGCCACTCTGGCCTATCTTAAAAATCGTCTGTTCCATATCGGTCTCGCGTTTGGATTTATTTTTGCCATGATGGTCTCGCTGATTATTTCCACTGTCCTGAACACGATTGTGCGCATCGGGCTGATTAATAATGGCGATGGCGCCTTTGTATTAAATATCGGGATCTCTTTATTGTTCTATGTGATTCTGTTCACCGGCATTTTTCATTTCCTTCCGGTGCCCCGCTTTCCGGTTCGCGCCTCGGCTTTTGCCGGCCTGATCACGGCCATTTTGTTTGTTCTGGGCAAGGAACTTGTCGGTGTCTATCTGGGCAGCAGTTCCATCACCTCCTCTTACGGTGCAGCCGGTTCCATCGTCGTGCTGCTGGCCTGGGTTTATTATTCAACTCTGATTGTTTTTATTGGCGGACATACAATTTTTGTATGGCGAAAGGAGATCTCCCATGCAGTTGCATCACCAAATTAATCCTTCTTACTGGCAAACCGTTTCCTTCCCCCCTCTGCCAGCGTTGCGCAGGGACCGTTCTGCGGATGTGTGCATCGTGGGCGCGGGTATCGCCGGCCTGACGACAGCTTATGTGCTGCTGAAAAACGGCTTTAAGGTGATTCTTTTGGACAAGGACACTTTGGGTAACAATGAAACCGCGCGCACCAGCGGGCACCTTTCCAATGTGCTGGATGAGGGGCTGACCCAGTTGATCTCAACTCTGGGGGAAGAGTCGGCACGCAAAGCCATCGCCAGCCATACCGACGCAATGGAGCTGATTGAAAAAATCATTCAGGAGGAAAAAATCGACTGCGATTTCAAACGTGTGGAAGGATATTTGTATCTAAGCCCTGAAACCAACAAGGACTATCTGAATCAGGAACTGCATTCCGCACGCAAACTGGGTTTTTCGGACGTGGAACTGCAAGCCTCACCCACCCACTTCGCGGATTTAGAAGCTTAATGTACTGAAGTTCCGCCTGCCAACAAAACTTTTACGGGTTGACAATTCCCCCCCCTCCAACAGCATGATTATACTTACAGCAGGTCTGCTGCTGCCCTTAAGCAGCCTTCAGGCACAACCGCGAGGTCCGCATGAGCGGCGCCCGCTCGGGCCTCCTCCACGCACATCCCAAAACACTCTGCTGGAGGGACAAAACGAGATCGAACGCCGCCAGGAGCGCATCCTTCGGGAACACCGAAGACAGATGAACGAACAACGTCAGCGTGAGGAACAAATGCGGCGGGATATGCAAATCATGCCCGACGGCCGCACTTGGGACTAAGCACAAACCAAAAGCACTCGTGACCGCGAGTGCTTTTGTCCGGAGAGGACCAGAGTCCAGCTCAGATCAGAAAGGGTGTTGCTAGAAAGCACCACCATCTCGGTAAAAAAAGATACAGCCTTTGGATGCACGGCAAACAAATATCCCGCGTGGTTGCAACTTGTCAGGACCTGTTGGATAATTTCCTCATCGACTAAACACTTTCCTCGAGAGAAATACTATGAGCATTCAACAAGTTCCATTTATCACACTGAATCGTTTTGAACCCGGTTTCCGCGATGAATTCCTTGGCGGTGTTGCAAACCTTTTTGATAAAACCCAGTTCGTGGGCGGCCCTATCGTTGCAGAGATGGAAGCCAATCTTGCAACTTACACTAAATCCAAACACGCTATCGGTTGCGCAAATGGCACTGATGCCATTCAAATCGCCCTGCGCGCAGTGGGCGTAAACAAGAACGATAAAGTTCTTGTTCCTGACATGACTTTCTGGGCCACTTTTGAAGCCGTGGTTAACGTGGGTGCAAACCCTGTCACTGTGGATGTGAATCGCGAAACCTGCCACTGGGATCTGGCAACTTTCAAACAAGCTGTGGAACAATTCAAACCCAAAGCCGCAGTGATGGTTCATCTTTACGGCTGGGCTTCTGCTGACACTTTGGAAATCCGCAAGTTTGCAAAAGACGCTGGTGTTTTACTGATCGAAGACGGCGCACAATGCTTCGGCACTGAAATCGACGGACAGTCCATTCTGGGCACAGCTTTGATTTCCACAACCAGCTTCTACCCGGCAAAAGTTCTGGGTGCTTCCGGTGATGCCGGTGCGATCTTCACTTCCAATGATGAATACGCGAAAAACTGCCGCACCTTGATCAATCACGGCAGAACGGATCACTATTCTCACGGTATGATCGGCTGGAATTCCCGCATCGGTGCTTACGAGTCCCTGTTCCTGAACATGTCCTTGAAACACATTGATGCACGCATTCAAAGCCGCATGAATGCTGTGAAGTTCTATGAGGAATCCCTGAAAGGTCTTCCTTTGAAACCTGTACGTGCAAAATCCAACATCAAGGAAAACGGCTACTGTGCCGTGGCGATGATTGAGCCCTCCCTGCGTGCTTCCCTGATCGACAGTCTGAAAAAAGCCAATGTTGGCTTCGGCACAATCTATCCGGGCGCGATGAGCCACCAGTCCGGTTCTACGGGTCACCTGGCCGGCAAAATCGACAATGGCAATGCTCATCACATTTCCCAGGCTGTGTTGAATCTTCCTTGTTTTGCTTACATCACTCAGGAAGAGCTTCAATACGTTTGTGATACGGTCAAGAAGCACTTCTAAGCTTCTTGACTGGCAAAGTAGGGACCCGGGAAAAATACTTCCCCCAAGGGTCCCTGCCGGTCTTTAAAAGCTGCAATGCTTTTACCAAACTGATCGCGTCTCCGCTTTTATATTTTTTCAACTGCCCCCAAGCCACTGGCCACGCTACAGAACTAGTCTTTCTTGCCCGCAGTGAATACGGCAGCACACTGGTGGACCCTTTGGAGTTCCGAAGATAATCTATAAAGATCTTTCCCTTGCGAATTTTTTTGGACATTTTACTGACATACTTATCCGGGTAACGACGCTCCCAATTCAAAGCCAGTTGATGCGTAAAACGTTTCACTTCATCCCAACTGGGACCTGACTTAAAGGGCACATGCACATGCAGCCCCTTCCCGCCACTCAGCTTTACAAAACTGGAAAGCCCCAAGCTCTCCAGATCTTTTTTAATCATCAAGGCTGTTGCCACGACCTCCTCCCAGCTCACCCCTTCGCCCGGGTCCAGATCCAGAACAAATTGATCCGGCCTGGCCGGGGCCTCTGCCCGACTGTTGCGTGCATGAATCTCGTAGGCCCCCATTTGCACCAGTTCCAACAGTCCACGCACGTCCTGAACATAAAGAGCCGCATCTTTTTCAAAAATCGCCACCGCATCGGCACGCGTATTAAGGTGTTTCTGGAAGAAGCATTTTCCCAAAGCGCCTTCTGGACAGCGAAGCACTGCCAGCAGACGGTTTTCCAGATAAGGCCGCAGACGTTCTGACATGGCAATGTAGTATTCCGCCACCTGAAGCTTGGTGATCCCCTCTTCCGGATAAAGAACCTTGTCAGGATTACTTAACAACAAAGAATCCGAAGTGACTTCAGGCGCTGGCTTGTCTTTTCTTAGCTCCACAAAAACCGGCGCACGCAAATGCAATCCATGAGTCCAATTGGCAAAGCTCACTTCCGCCAGCAATTTCGGCTGTACCCATACAATATTTCTTCGCGGAGGATCTCCAGCCTGAAAAGGGTTTTCTTTTGTGTGGATTTTCTTAAGTTGAAGCAGCAAGGATTTTATTTTCTTCTGATCAAAGCCGGTTCCCACCTTGCCAACAAAACGCAGCTTGTTTTTTTCGTACACACCTAATAACAAAGCTCCGAATTCAGACCGGCTGCCTTTTCCCAAAGCATATCCGCCGATCACAAATTCCTGGCGATTTAAAAATTTGCTTTTAACCCATTCCCCCTTGCGCCCGGAAACATAGCCACTCTCAATCTTTTTGGAAACCACCCCTTCCACACCCTGCTTTTGCAACTTTCCCCAACTGCCGGCATCGACAGATTTAAGTTCCTGGCTTAGGCGAATATGACCGCGCCGTCCTTTTAAAATCTTCTTCAGTCTGCTGCGACGCTCTTTCAAGGGCAGTCCCCGCAAATCCTCGCCATTTAACATCAACAGATCAAAAACCATGTACGTCAGTTTCTGTGCCGGATCGAACTCGAAGTAATTTTGCAGGCTTTGAAAGTGACTGCGACCCTTTTTATCCAGCACCACCACTTCCCCGTCTAAAACCGCCGACTGCACATGAATGCGTGAAAGTTCCTTTGCCAGTGATGGCATTTTCCCAGCCCAGTCATGCCCCGCCCGAGTGTAAAGTTTTGGACTGTTCCCGGCCAGATGAGCCTGAATACGATAGCCGTCCCATTTAGTTTCGTGCAGCCATTCTTTTCCCTGTGGCGGCTTATTCACCAAGAGTGCCAGCATGGGCTTAACAAAATTGACTTTTTCCATCGGGGCCTCATATCCCGGCTTGGCATAAGTGTCATCGCGCTTTACCAAAAGCCATTGAGGGCTTTTACCCGCAAACTTGGTCCGAATCAGATCCCACGCCCCTTTCAGACGATGACCTTTGAGTTCAAATTCCAAGTGTCCTTTCTTCAGTCCCGCTGCCGGGGATGACTTGGGAATCCAGATTCCGGTGTCCCAGATATAAACCTCGCCCGCGCCATATTGATCCTTGGGAATTGTTCCCTCAAAACGGCCGTAGTCCAGCGGATGATCCTCCACCTGCACCGCCAGACGCTTTAAATGCGGGTCCAGTGACGGCCCCTTCGGAACAGCCCAGCTTTTTAAAACACCCTCCCATTCCAAACGAAAATCATAGTGCAGATGCGAGGCATGATGCTCCTGCACCACGAACATCATTGATGACATGGACTTCTTCCGGCGTTTTTTCGCTGAAGGCTCTGGTGTCTTCTTGAAATCACGTTTGTGCCCGTATGTTCGCAGCGACATGACTTAAGCTCGCAGACGGGTTTTACGTTTGGTCTTCTTGCGGGCCTGAAGACTTTTTTGCAGCAGGGGCATTAAATCAATAACATTATCCGTGGCCTCAATCTTTTCAGCTTTCGCTTCGGACACTTTATGGCCCTTGCCTCCGCGCACTTTGCGCTGAATCGTCTTCATCACATCCTGATAATAAGTGTCGCGGTATTGATCCGGGTTCCATTTGGAAGTCATGCCATCGACAAGGTCCTCAGCCATTTTCAGCTCCTTCGCACTGTAGGAACGTTTTTTCATACTGGCATTTAAGAAGTGGACCTGTTTTTCACTTTTCACCTCGTGCGAGAAACGTAAAAGCTCCAGAACCAGATAGGGTCCACGCGCCATCACCAGCGCCAAATGCTGTTTAATACGAATCACAAGCTTGGCCACAGCCACTTTCTTGGTTTCCTGCAAGGCATCCCTTAAAAGAAAATATCCTTTTTCCGCCCCTTTTTGCGGAGCCAAATAATAGGGCCGGTCAAAGAACAGCGGGTCCACCTCAGCCAGCAGAACAAAATCCTCGATATCAATGGTCTGTGTGGCCTTGGTATTGGCTTTCTTCAGTTCCGCCTCACTTAACACCACATAGCGCCCACTTTGATATTCGTATCCCTTGACGATACGGTCCCCGGGGACTTCCTGGCCGGTTTTGGCGCTGACTTTTTTGTACTTGATGCGCGACATGTCCTTTTTATCAAGCATGGAAAAGTGAATCTCCTTTTCACTCTGCGCGCTTTGCAAGGTGACGGGAATATTTAAAAGACCGAAACTGATAGAACCCTTCCAAATACTCGCGGCCATAAGCACCTCCTCTGACTAGAAAAAACCATCCCCGCATGATTGAAAAGGCTGCACCGCCATTTTTGCCAATAAGCGCCGCCCCTTACCCAAGGCCCAGTGGCGACAGACACAGCTTCCCGTAAAATTCCATGTCAAAATCCGCAGAACGGTGCTATTCTTTCTGGCATTGAAACGGATGGTCCCATGCAAAATAAAACAGTCAAAATCGGAAATATCGAGGTCGCCAATAACAAGCCTTTCGTGCTTTTTGCCGGACTGAATGTTCTGGAATCCCGCGATCTGGCCATGCAGGTCTGCGAACACTTCGTTAAAGTAACAGACAAACTGAAAATCCCTTACGTCTTTAAATCCTCGTTCGACAAAGCCAACCGATCTTCCATTCATTCTTATCGCGGTCCGGGCATGGAAGAAGGGCTGAAGATTTTTGCGGAACTAAAAAAAACCTTCGGCGTAAAAGTCATCACTGACGTTCATGAAATCCATCAGGCAAAACCTGTGGCGGAAGTTGCGGACGTGATCCAGCTTCCGGCCTTTTTGGCACGTCAGACAGATCTGGTGGAAGCCATGGCTCGCACCGGGGCCGTGATCAATGTTAAAAAGCCGCAATTCCTTAGCCCCGGCCAAATGGGTAACATCGTTGAAAAAATTCAGGAGTGCGGTAACGACAAAGTAATTCTTTGTGATCGCGGCACCAATTTTGGTTATGACAATCTGGTTGTGGACATGCTGGGCTTTAACATCATGAAAAAAGTTTCCAAAGGAAGTCCGGTGATTCTGGATGCGACACACGCTTTGCAATGCCGCGATCCGTTTGGTGCAGCTTCCGGCGGACGCCGCGGTCAGGTGGCGGAACTTTCCCGCGCAGGCCTTGGCGTGGGGCTGGCAGGGCTTTTCATTGAAAGCCATCCAGATCCAGACAAAGCCAAGTGTGACGGCCCATCGGCCCTGCCACTTTCAAAAGTGGAACCGTTCCTGCAACAGATGAAGGCGCTGGATGATCTGGTGAAATCCTTCCCGGAACTCAATACAGAATCTTAAAAACAAAAAGCCCCGTTTTTAAACAACGGGGCTTTTTTTATTTCAAATAACTATAGACTTCTTTTAACGACCTTTGACTCTTTCCAAAGCCCGGATGACGAACGAAATATCTGTCACATCCTCACCACGACAATCCTCATCCTGACAATGATAGCTCATATTGCAGGAACGCTGGCTGTCGTAATCAAAGTCCATCTCTCCACGAACAAGAATACCCACAACTTCGTTCGTGCGTGCATTAAACACAGCAGAACCGGAGTTCCCGCCATAAGTATCCAGATTGGCCGTAAAGAATCCCTGCGATACAGAGCGCACATGCGCTCCTGCCGCCACCTTCGTTGGCAATCCCGCCGGGTGACCAATCACAAACAACTCATCCCCAGGATTCACAGAACCCTTCTGCAAACGCACAGGCGTCCGATTTACCACCGGACGATCCAAACGAATCAAAGCATAATCCTGCTTGGAGGAATATTCGCGATACACCAGTTCTTTACAACCATAGACGTCATCATACATCGATGTCAGAGGCGCCGTCTGCTCATCCTTCATGCGATAACCAAAAACAAAGGAATACGTCTTACAGTCTGCGGTGCTTTTCACACAGTGCCCGGCCGTGGCGATCAAGTCTGTACCCACCAGTGATCCGGAACAATTTGCCGAAGTTGGCTGTTCAAAAAAGGCTTCATCCGAACAAAGTTCGCGCTCCCACCCGTACTTGGTGGGTTTATGGGTGAAACCATCCTTGCGATTATCGTAGAGGTCTTTTTTAGGAATCAGGGCCAGTGTGGAATCGGCAAGCTGACGAATGTCCTCGCGCTGCACTTGATAGACATCCACACGATTGTCTTCACCATAAATAACTTTTGGTGTGACTGATACGAAGCCCACAGACAGGGTGGCTGCAAATGCCACTGACAAAGCCGCAACGAACGAATTCCTTTTCACGATGCTTCCTTTAAGTTTCCTTCATGGAAACTTCTTACCATCATCTTGCCGGTAAAGATTTTTGATTTCAAATAACTTGGCAGCAAAGTCCAGTATTAGAAGGTGTTATTTCAGATCCAAAATATCGTAAATCACAAATCCTGATTCGGTGATTTCATACTTTACATCGTGCCCAAGAATGTCCATGCCGTAGCGTAAGCCCCAGGATTTCTGCTCTGACGGCGGTGATTGGCGCTTTTGAAATGCCGGTCGCGGATCAAGCTCGATCACTTCGATAATCAGCGCCTTCAGATTGTCTTCACCAGCCGGGTCGCGCTGTTGAATTTCTGTTTCAGCTTTTTCAGAAAACAGGACCGGATATCGGGGAATCGGCTCTGCTGCCCAACCCGCCCCCGCTTCGGGAACCGAATCCGCATAGGCAATATAAGGTTTAATATCCAAAACCGGAGTTCCATCAATCAGATCCACGCCCGCAACATGAATCTCCGGCCCTCCTGCGGCCTCCAGATCAATCTTTTCGATAGTCACCACTGACAAACCAATAGGATTGGGACGATGCGGGGAACGCGACGCCAGAACACCGACCTTGCGATTTCCACCCAAGCGTGGCGGACGAATGCTGGGCTTCCAGCTTTTGCCACCATGATCGTGAAAGACAAAAACAATCCACAGATGCGTGAATTCCTCAAGACTGCGTAAGGCTGTTTTCAAATTTGGATCAGGATGAAGCTTAATCACCCCTTTCGCGTTGGAAGCCAGGCCCGGCTGGCGAGGAACACCGAATCTGTCTTTAAACGGTGTCTTCACCTGCCCGATGGCAGAAAACTCAAAAACATCCCCCCACTTATTCATTATGAACGTGGAAGACTGGTCACACCGATTTTAATCACCTGACCGTCGATGTCGGACGTTTCAGTGTGCTTGCCGGTCGGCTCTGCTGCCAAATTAATGATGTTCAGATTCTTCGTCAAAGTTTCGGAAGTGATCATGTCTTTATGAGCCTCCAAAGCCTCCAACAAAGCGCCATCACAGGCGATATTCAGAGTGATCTTGTCATCCATCTGGAAGTCCGCTGTTTTACGCGCCACCTGAATCTTGCGCATGATTTCACGCGCCAGACCTTCACGTTCCTGTTCTGCGGTCACGGTCGGGTCCACTTCGATGGAAACAATCTGATGCACGGAAAGATTCGTGTTATCACCCTTCGGCGCACGACGGATTTCCACATCAGAAAGCTGAATTTCTTCACCTTCCACCAGAACCGCTTCACCGTTTTCAAGCTTCAGCAGACTTTCCAAAGAAAGCTTCTGAATCCCGGCGCCCACCGCCTTCATCTTAGGCCCCAGACGTTTACCCAAGACTGGGAAGTTCGCTTTGGCAGTGACTTGCACGAACTGATCTTCGTTGGCGTTGTAAACCACTTTGCGGAAATTCAGCTCGTCCACGAAGAACGGCTCAAACTTTTTCAATGTTTCTAAAAGTGCGGCACTTCTGTGGATGATTTTGATTTCATTCAGTGGAATCTTGGCCTTCACACCGATTTTTTCACGGTGGTTACGCCCCAAAGTCACCAAAGTGTCCATCGCCTTCACTGCTTCTTCCAATTCCGGACGAAGCAGGGAAAGATCCGCTTCCGGGAAGCTTTCCAAGTGCACAGAGTCTTTCTTATTTGGCAGAACCTGCGCCAGGTTCTTATAAGTCACTTCGGACATGAACGGCGCAAATGGCGCCATCAAACGCGACAATGTCGTCAAAACTTCGTGCAAAGTTTCATAAGCATAGCGTTTGGTTTCCGGCATCCCATCCTGCCAGAACAGACTTCTGTTGAAGCGAATGTAGGTGTTCGTCAAGTCCTCGATGAACTGAAGCAAGTGAGGGACCACGTTATACAAACGATAAGCGTCCATTTCCTTGTGAGTATTGGCGATCAGTCCGTTTAAGCGGGACAGAACCCACTGGTCTAGAATGTTCGGTGACTTCTTCGCATCCCCTTTAGGAACAAAGCCATCGATATTGGCGTAATTGGCAAAGAAGGAATACGAGTTCCACCATCTGAGCAAAATCTTACGAACGATGTCGTAAACACCTTTTTCAGAGAACTTCAATTCCTGCGCTTTCACGACAGGAGAATCAATCAGGTACAGGCGCAAAGCATCCGCACCGTGCTGATTCAGAACTTCCATAGGGTCTGGGTAGTTTTTCAAGGACTTGGACATCTTACGTCCGTCTTCAGCCAACACCAGACCATTCACCACCACATTTTTGAATGGTGCTTGATTGAACAGGGCTGTTCCGATGATCGACAACGTGTAGAACCAACCGCGGGTCTGATCCAGACCTTCTGCGATGAAATCCGCCGGGAAGGCTTTTTTGAAATCTTCCACAGAAGTTTCCGGATAGCCCCACTGCGCGTATGGCATGGAACCGGATTCAAACCAGCAATCCAAAACACCATCCACGCGCTTCAACGGGGATTTCCCTGTTGGCGACGGAATGGTGATTTGATCCACAAACTCGATATGTAAATCGTCGATCTTCTGGCCGGATAGCTTTTCAAGCTCGGAGCGGGACCCTACACAGATCACTTCGCCCTCTGGATTTCTCCAGATCGGCAGTGGCGTTCCCCAGAAACGGTTGCGCGAAATCGCCCAGTCACGGGCGCCTTCCAGCCAGTTTCCAAAACGTCCATCACGAAGATGATCCGGAACCCAGGTGGTTTGCTTGTTATTCGCGATCAGTTCTTCTTTGATTTTCTCAACAGCCACGAACCACGAAGACACCGCACGATAGATCAGCGGCGTATCGGAACGATAGCAGAACGGGTAACTATGCTGAATCGTGTCCTGCTTAAACAGGCTGCCGCGTTTTTTAAGGTCCGCGATAATATCCTTATCCGCTTCCTTCACGCGCTTGCCGGCATAATCAGGAACTTCAGATGTGAACATGCCATCATCATCCACTGGATTCACCATCGGGATTCCCGCCTTGGCACAGGCATAATAATCCTCTTCCCCGAAGGCTGGCGCCATGTGCACCACACCCGTACCACTTTCCGTGGTTACGTGTTCAGAGGAAATAATACGGAATGCGCCCTTATCCGCGCGATCACCGAAGTACGGGAACAAAGGCTCGTAAGTCAGACCGACAAGCTCTTTGCCTTTCATCATTTGCAAAACTTCAACTTCCTCTTCTGCTTTTTTGAAGACAGAGGACAACAAAGCCTGCGCCATGATCAGCTTGCGACCTGTGGCCTTTTCCAGAACCTTCACATAGTCAATATCAAGACCTACTGCCAACGCCAGATTCGACGGCAAAGTCCAAGGGGTTGTCGTCCATGCCATCACCGCTGTGTCCGGTTGATTCACCAGCTTGAACATCACGGTGATCGCAGGGTCCTGCACCATTTTGTAGTTTTGATTGGCTTCAAAGTTGG
Organism: Bdellovibrio bacteriovorus; assembly: GCF_025558485.1. Taxonomy (GTDB): domain Bacteria; phylum Bdellovibrionota; class Bdellovibrionia; order Bdellovibrionales; family Bdellovibrionaceae; genus Bdellovibrio; species Bdellovibrio bacteriovorus_G. Next base: position 1,951,815 of record NZ_CP102930.1, on the reverse strand, counting down.
AAAGCGAAGTGGAAATCCCCACAGAGTATGGAACCACTTTGTAGCCTTCATAGATCAGGCCCTTGTTAAACAACTGCTGGAACACCCACCACACGGACTGCATGAAAGACACGTCCATGGTGAAGTACGGATTTTCCATATCCACCCAGCGACCCACCCTACGAACTGTGGTTTTCCACTCGGTGGAATATCTTTTTACAATCGAACGGCAGGCATCGTTGTAATTAGCCACGCCCATTTTTAGAACGTCTTTACGGCTTTCAATTTTATGAGTCTTGTTGATTTCGTATTCCACCGGAAGACCGTGACAGTCCCAACCGAAACGACGAGGCACGGTGTAGCCCTTCATCGTCCAGTAACGAGGCACAACGTCTTTCAACACACCTGCCAGCAAATGACCATAGTGCGGAAGACCCGTCGCAAAGGGAGGACCATCATAGAAACTGTAAGTCTTCTTACCTTGCGGTTCCAAAGAACGCGCAAAAATCTTTTCCTGATCCCAAAAATCCAAAATGGATTCTTCCTGCTTGGCTAGCTGGACATCGGGTTTTACTGAGGAATAAGGATTGGTGCGGGTGTTATTTGCATTTGTCATAGGTCCTTAATAACTATCAGCTTTTTAAGGAACTTGCACGCAGAGATGCCCCCTTTTCAGACCTCCACCTGTGTTTTGGCATTGCGTCACATATCGTTCCCCCACCCATGACACAGCTCGGGCCTTGTCTAACCCCCAAACAGGCCTTTTCATCGGTGATCAATCACCATGCCTCCCTCTGGGAAAGCGAGGGCTAGCAGGTTGCAAGATTGTGACGTGTTGTCCGGCAGATGGTTATTTGCGGGCTGACTCCCGGCCTGATGTCCGATAAAATTTCATTTTAATCCCAAACACGACTGGAGAAATACGATGGCAGAACTTATCACCTGCGTTTGGTTTGACCACGGCGAAGCCAGCAAAGCCGCCAGCTTCTATGCAAAAACATTTCCCGACAGCAGCGTTGGCAAGGTCAATAAAGCTCCCGGCGACTTCCCCGGCGGTAAAGCGGACACAGAACTGACCGTCGAGTTCACAGTGCTGGGACGAAAGTTTGTGGGTCTGAATGGCGGGCCGATTTTTAAACCCAACGAATCTGTTAGCTTTATGGTGGTGACTGAAACACAGGAAGAAACCGATCACTACTGGAATGCCATCGTCAACAACGGCGGGATGGAAAGCGACTGCGGATGGTGCAAGGATCGCTGGGGATTTTCCTGGCAAATCACGCCCCGAATTCTGCTGGAACTTACCACCAGTTCCGATCCGGCGAAGGCGAAAAAAGCCTTTGACGCCATGATGACGATGAAGAAAATTGATATTGCGAAACTTAAGGCCGCAATCTAAGCCCCGCCCTCGAAGGGCTAAATATGTAAAGCGTTGCAAAGTATCGTATTTGCAACGCCTCAATTTAGCCCGTTCCGCCAAATATAGGCCACACCTTAAACAGTTTTCCTGCCAATTCATTCTCTAGCTTTTTTTAGGGAACACTCTGACACACTCCTGTCTTTAGAGTGAAATTCTGATTTCCGATAAACTAAATATGACTCTCTCAGAATTGATGGGTCTGTTCAATTCGCCTCCAGGCAAATGGGCCATAAACAATAAGCTCAATGGCAACGTCGGCGACGGACACGACTTTGAAAATGCCTCGGCCCTGTGGATTGTCCATGATCCACGCTTTATGTTTCTTGAAGACGTCCCCACGGGCTTGAAGTATATGATGAACGGCCAATAGATTTGACCTTTAGCAAAGCAGGGGCCCTTCAGCGAGCCTCTGCATGACATAGACTCTCAAGGGTTTATAGTTTTACTGTTCAGTACAAACTCTAAACTTCAGAGAGGTCTTGCTATGAAACACTTTTTGTTTCTTCTCTTATGTTTAAGCCTGATTGCCTGCTCACCTTCCACCCCACCCATTGAGAAAAATGTCGATGTCGTTCTGGTTGGTGGCGGCATTATGAGCGCCACCCTGGGAACGCTACTGAAAGAGCTGGCCCCCGACTCCAGTATCGAAATCTACGAACGCCTGGGCACTGTGGCTGCGGAAAGCTCGGCGGCCATGAACAATGCCGGCACCGGCCACTCGGCCTTCTGTGAGCTGAATTACACCCCGGAAAGATCTGATGGAAGCATCGACACCAAAAAGGCCGTGGAGATCAATGAATCCTTTGAACTTTCCAAACAGTTCTGGGCCTATCAGGTTCAACAAAAAGTTCTACCCGATCCAGCGGCATTTATTAACAACGTTCCGCACATGAGTTTCGTCTGGGGCGATGACAACATCCGCTATCTGAAAAAACGTCATGCGACCCTGACTCAAGAACCTCTGTTTAAAGGCATGGAATATTCTGAAGACCCTGTAAAGCTGAAAGAATGGATTCCTTTGGTTATGGAAGGACGCGATCCCCATCAAAAAGTGGCGGCCACGCGCATGGAACTGGGAACCGATGTGAACTTCGGTTCTGTGACCGAAGGACTGTTTAAATCCCTGATCTCGCAGCCCTCAGTAAATTTGAATTTGCGCCACGAAGTGCGCGACTTAAAACGCAATGAAGACATGAGCTGGACTGTCGTGGTGCGGGATCTGGGCTCAGAAACAACCCGTGCTGTGAAAGCGAAGTTTGTCTTTATCGGTGCTGGCGGAGGCGCCTTAAAGCTTTTGCAAAAATCCGGCATTCCTGAAGCCAATGGCTATGGCGGTGTTCCGGTGGGCGGTGAATGGCTGGTCACCTCCAACCCAGAACTGATCGCAAAACATCAGGCCAAAGTTTATGGCATGGCCTCTGTCGGTTCACCACCCATGTCCGTCCCGCATCTGGACACGCGAGTCATCAATGGGAAAAAAGCCCTTTTGTTTGGACCATTCGCGACGTTTTCAACCAAGTATCTTAAGAATGGTTCCTGGTGGGACCTGCCGCGCGCATTAAATCGTCATAATCTGATTCCCATGATCCGCGCCGGTCTGGATAACATTCCACTGACTCGTTATTTAATAAGCCAGCTTTTGCTAAGTGACGATGAACGAGTGGCTTCACTGCGCGAATATCTGCCGAATGCCAAGAAAGACGATTGGAAGCTGGAAATCGCGGGACAGCGGGTTCAAATAGTCAAAAAAGACAAAGAACATGGCGGAATCCTGCAATTCGGTACGGAAGTCGTAACATCAGAAGATGGCACGATGTCGGCCCTTCTGGGAGCTTCGCCGGGCGCTTCGACTGCCGCGCCGATCATGCTGAAATTGGTCGAGAAGTCCTTTAAGGACCGCCTACAAACGACAGAGTGGCAAAATAAAATCCGACAGATATTTCCTTCTTACGGATACCGTCTGAATGAAGACATCGCACTGGCCAATAAAACCCGGCAGTGGAGCAGCTCTTTACTGAAACTGAAATTTATAAAAGTGGAAAGCACAGCCAGCCCCAAGCAGGCATTCAATCAGTGAACCCGTTCACCAGACGCAACAGCCTATCTGTCAACATTCCCGTGCGGAGGTCGGTTGCCTGAACCACCGGCAGAACCTCCGCCAGCGTATGCAGTTTGAGCAGCGCCAACAACCAGAATGGATGCGATTAACAGCGCAATAAAGAATTTCATTGTTCGTTCTCCAAAAGAGTATCCACTACAGTAAATGCAAACACCGGGATATCGCCCTTTGCCTGCGGCTTTTCCAGAAGCTTTACGCGTTCTTTAAAAGCTCTTTCTTCTATCAAAACCCACTCACGATAGGTTTCTTCACTGACCGTCTCAAAATACAAAGACATAAAGTTTGCAAAGTTCGTATCAACATTCGCCGTTTTTGAAAAACGTTCTGTCAGTCTGATGCCAACGGACTTGATGGATTCCGCTGAAAATGGGGATCTTATTTCGCCCTGGCCGTACAAGCCATTACCCAACGGACGAATGACTTTAAGTTCCAGCATGCGTTCCAAAACAGTCAGCCCATAAGAGCCAAATCTGTCCCGAACATAATGGTCATCAAACGGCCGTGTTTCTGACAGAACATAAAGCTCGGTAAAACACGGGTCTTTCTGCAAGTCCGTTTCCAAATCAAAATTAAAACGATGCAAAGGCGACGACTTTAGCTGCGGATCAGTCCGTTGCAGCTTTTCGCGCACCACCGGCGGAACTTTTTCCACAAGCTGGTTCAGGTCCCGGGTTTCCAGAAGACAAGAGTATAATTTGTAAAGAGTTGAGTAGTTTGGATTGTGAGTTCTTTCACGCAAACGATTCAGCGTCTTCACGTGAACCTGAGACTTTGCCGCCAGCATATTCAGACCCTTCTTCGGATCCTTAAAGCGCAGCAAGTAAGATTCAATATCCTGTGACACCTGGTCCGGAATTGAACTTGCAGTCATGTGTGTGTTCAGCTCAGCGTTGATCTCCATCGTCCCCTCAGGTGGAGGGACTAACTCATCAGAACAGCTGTTGCAACAACACAAAAACTCCGGGGCTTTATGTCAACGCCCCGGAATTTCAAGTAACACTATTACTGGCAGTTTGGAACGTTCAACTGTTTAGTGAACAAGTACTTGGAGTAGTCGTTCTTAGTGCTAAGTTGTCTGTAAACTTTCACGTTCACAGTCAGTGGGTAAGTTCCAGAGATAACTTTGTCTTTGCAAGTACGGTGTTTACCGTTAACAGACCAGTCACATTCCCAGGAAGTGCGGGAGTAGTTGATTGGAGTGGAAAGGTATTTGGAACCTTTGTAGATTTCTTTACGCTGGTTCTTACCGATAGTGATTACGTCGTACTGAGCAACTGGCTTTTTAGTGCGAAGGTTAGCACCGTCAACACACACGAAAGTGTAATCAACAGCGTGACCCATGAATACAGTTGGAGCTGCCAATTTGATTGTTGGATCGTTCTCAAGAACTTCCCAAGAAGTGTCAGCAGTGTGAGCAAATGCAGTGGAACCCGCCAATAGCGCGATCATAGCGATGAATTTTTTCATGTTATCCCCTTTTTGTTTTTGGGGTGCCTTCATTTTAGAAAACACCTTTGTTTTGAATGAGACGGTGTTTCCTTTTTTTCGGCGCAGATGTAAACTTTAAAAAAGAAGATCCCGGGGGATTCCTGGACAGACATAGTTTGTCCCGAAAAAACATCGAACAAAGTGAAATCTGTCCGACATGTTTGCCGGTTTTGAGGATGCAGTGCAAAGGGGTAATGAAATCCTTTTGATAAAACCATTCTTAACGGAATATTCCGTCAGCATACGGAAGAGCACGGAACGGGCAATTGCTTCAAAAACTCAGCACGTTGAGTCCACTTTATCTTAGGCTATTGATCCAGATAATTCTTTAAATACCCTTCCATCCAATCCATAAAAGCCCTGGCTCTTTTGGATAAAAGCTTTCCGTCGGGATACAGGAAGTAAAGATCCATGGGTTCTGATTTGTACTTCTTTAAAACCTCTTTTAACTGACCTGTCTTAAGATGATTTTTCACAACTTCCGTCAAAGGAATCTGCGCAATTCCCAGCCCGGCCACACAAGCCGCCATATAGGACAAAGTACTATTCACCATCAGCCTGTGCCGGGTCTTCTGCATGACATAGCGGTTACCATCATAGAACTCAAAACCACTGGCGGTGCCACCAAGACTTTGTGAGTAATGGACTTGAATATGTTTTTTCAAATCCTTGATGTCCTTGGGCTCACCGTATTTCTTTAAATAAGAAGGACTGGCGCAATTCACGATTTGATAGGTACCGATCTTTTTTGCCGTCAATGCAGAATCCCCCATCGCCCCGGATCTGACAACAAAATCAAATCCTTCTGCCGTCAGATCTACTTTTCTATCTGTGCTGCTAAGTTCGACTTCAATATCAGGATGCAGGGAAAGAAATTCCGGCAGATTTGGAATAACCGCATTCACCGCAATGGGTACCGCCATATCCACACGAATCCGGCCAGAGATATTCCCGCCTTTTTTGAACATGCTTTCAATTTCATCAAGTTCTGACAGCAGCGTCTTACAACGTTCATAGAACTGTTTCCCGTCATGAGTGATGGTGACTTTTCGCGTGGTTCTTTGCAGAAGCTGGACGCCGACAGCTTCTTCAATCTTCTGAATAGCGGACGAAATACTGGATTTTTGCAGACTCATGGCCTGCGAAGTCGCCGTGAAGCTTTTGGTTTCGCAAACGGATATAAAAATCTTTATGAGCTCTGGCTTTAGCATGGGAGTTCCCTTAATTGTTCATTTATATAGAACAATGTTATCTGAAATGGGATCTTTATTCGACTGTTTTTAACTGCTAAATTTAAGCAAGAAAGAGGTCTTTATGAAAACAGCCATTATTACAGGATCTTCCCGGGGAATCGGAGCCGCCATTGCCCAAAGACTGGCCAAAGACGGTCTGGCCGTGGTCATCAACTACGCTAACGACAAGAGCAATGCAGACAATCTGGTCAAAAAAATCCAACTCGACGGAGGAAAGGCGGTGGCAGCCCAAGCTGACGTTCGCGATTCACAGTCGGTTAAAGCCTTATTCGACGTCACCGAAAAAGAATTCGGGCCTGTGGATATTTTAATCAACAATGCCGGAATTATGAAGCTATCCCCTGTGGCCAAAAGCAGCGATGAGCTTTTCACTGAAACCATCGACATCAATCTGCGAGGAACCTTTAACTGCCTGCGCGAAGCCGCCACCCGACTGCGCGACGGAGGACGGATCATCAACTTTTCAACCAGTGTTGTGGGGTTGTATCAGCCAACATACGGCGTATATGCCGCCACTAAATCAGCCGTGGAAACCCTGACACATATTCTTGCCAAAGAACTCGGCGCAAAAAGAATCAATGTCAACTGCGTGGCTCCAGGCCCCACCGCGACCGAATTGTTCCTGAAGGACAAAACCGAAGCTGACATCGCTCCGATCATTGGGCGCACGCCCTTGGGGCGCTTGGGGGACGTGAATGATATTGCCAATGTTGTGTCCTTTTTAACAGGCCCCGATGCGGCATGGATCACTGGACAAATCCTGCGAGTCAACGGTGGTATCATATAGCCGGTAAACCGGCGGCTTCTTACCGGGCCCTCGGCAGCTGCCGGGGTTCCGGCACCCTATAGCTGGTGTAAGCTACTGAAATCACTTGGTCGAAGCTGTGGCATGCCGCCTGCATTTTAGTTCTTTGAAACGCCCACACTGATGTGGACATAACAAAGGAACTGAAATGAAAAATCTTATGATCGCAGCTACAATTGTTCTTTCCTCTCTGGTCGCAAAAGCAGATGCAGATACCGGCAACACAATTTTTCCCACAACGATTCAGTATGAAAATGACTCAGACCGCTCGGTTTGGATGACGGTCTATAACGCCCTCGGATTGATTGGGGATCGTGGTTGTTTGCAGCCGGGTGATAGCAAGACCTTCATAAACTATCTTCCGGGTTTCTACTATGAAGTCCGTGTGGAGGTAAAAGAGAACCGCGATTGCGGAGGCCACACCCTTTATGACATGTCAGAGCTGCGAAAAATGAATGCCTGGTATGGCATATACGTCAATATTTACAAGAAGGCCGACACCTACCATATGTCCGTATTCAACGGAGATCCCTACAGTCCTCTGGCTGATGAACCTCAAGAATAAAACCTGACTGCAATCACATGCTAGGTTCAAATATAAAATCTGAACCTAGCAGCCCCAATTTCGTTCTTTCACCGACGTATCTGGAGTCAGCTATGAAGAAAAAGTATTGATTATACATGGTGCGCGAGGGGGGACTTGAACCCCCACGCTTGCGCATACGCCCCTCAAACGTACGTGTCTACCAATTCCACCACTCGCGCGCACCTATAAGAAATTCTGATAGAGGGAAGAAATAATTAATCATTTTCACCCCTCAGAGTCAATAAAATGCCCTTAGACCCCTTGTCCACACCTGGACCTTTTTGTGCCCACAATTTTAGCAAAAATCTTTAACCCGAAACTCACCCCTGCCTGTCATATCAATAAGAGCACGGACGCTCTTACAAGCGGAGACAAGAGGACGCTAGGATGGCACCTCGACGATCCGAAGGCCAAGGAAGGCCGCAAAAAGTAAAAGGAGAGAACATGACAGACTTACATGATGTAGCAATGTTCTGCCTCTTCTACTCGGGAGTTGTGATGTACGCTCTCTGGATAACGGTGGCCAGACGCCCCGCCCGAGTTGAGGCGAAGAACAAGCGATACTAAAGCTTGATAAAATTTTAGATGTTGGGCGACTCAGTGAAGGTTTGGTGGTTCCCTTCACACGAGTCCGGGGGGCCGATGAGGCCCCCCATTTTTATTTTAAATGTCATTTAAGCGCGCCAAGTCATGAAAATCCCACATTTTCACCATTAAAATTTGCCCCACTGGTCATAACTCCCTATGGTGATTTTATGACTAATAAGCCTCAACCTATTCCGTTTGGAAAATCTGACTTATTCTCGCTGGGTGTCGAAGTTGAGCTTCAAATTATCCACCCGCTGACCCGCAACCTTTTTCCCATATCTCCGGACATTCTGGAAGAATGGTCCTTACAAAGCCCTCACCTAAAGCCTGAAATTTTTCAGAGCATGCTGGAGATCGACACTCCCATTTGCAAAAATGTTCAGGAAGTAGAACAGGAATTGCTATTAACCAGCCGAGAGCTGCTGCGTATCTGCAAAAAACACGGCGCCCGCCTTGCTGCGAACGGCACGCATCCTTTCGCGAAATGGCACAATCGTCTGTTCTACCCTTCTGACCGCTATGAATATTTGATTGAGCGCAATCAACACATCGCCCGCCGTCTGATGATTTACGGACTGCATGTTCACTTGGGCATGAAGGACGGCGATCACTGTATCGCCATGATGAATGAATTCCTGTACTATCTGCCGCACATGCTGGCGATGTCCGCAAGCTCGCCGTTCTGGACCGGACACGACACGGGCCTAGCCTCTTCCCGCATCACGGTCTTTGAAGCCCACCCGGCCGGAGGCACCCCTTGCAAAGTTGAAAACTGGGCCGACTTTGAAACGATTGTGCAAAAATTAACTCACAGTAAATCCATTGGAAGCTTCAAGGACATCTGGTGGGACATCCGTCCAAGTCCAAACTATGGAACGCTGGAAATCCGTATTTGTGATGGAGTGCCGGGGATTCGCCGCACCACCCGTCTGGTGGCCTTCATTCACCTGCTGGCTCGGCACATTCAAAAACGCCTGGATCAGGGATACCGTCGCCAGACACCGGCAGACTGGATGATCCGTGAAAACAAATGGCGCGCATCCCGCAATGGATTGGATTGTGACGTGTTGATTGATAACGACGGCATGACCAAGAACCTGCGCGAGGATATCAACGATCTTCTGGCCGCCATGAAAGACGACGCGACAGAGATGGGTTATACCGAATATCTGAAAGACCTTGAAAAAGATCTGCAAAATCCCAGCTATGAAACCCAACGCCAGCTCTTTGAAAAGACAGGCGCACTGGAAGACGTGGTTGACTCACTTTGCGACACTTTTGAAAAGGACCTCGAAGTCATCTAGTGGCTTGGGCCTTGCTTTTATAAAGCGATATGCAGGGCCCCTTTGTCAGATCCTCTATATTACTTCTTAAGACCCTCGTTGTCACATTTGTGATCAGTGTGATGCCGTTCATGGCCTCAGCAGAAAACTTTGACAGCTGCATGGCCCACGCATTGAAAACCTCTTTCCCCCGTATTGCCGAAGGGGAAAAGTCGCAGCTCTTCGTAAAATGCACCACGGAAAAATCCGTCCCACAACCCGGCCAAGCTCGCCCACGCTACAGCACAGGCGAAATCAAAGCCTTAAGCCAGGCTTTTGCCGCCATCACTGACTGTCTTGAAATCGACCCGCAATGGCTGTTTCCGAAATTGATGATGGAAAGCGGCTTCCACACCTTGATTCAAAACCCCAACGGAGACGCTGGAATTGGCCAACTTACCGGCAAAGCCATCACCGATGTGGATCAGGTTCTGCCTGTTTATAAAAACATGATCTATCAAAGCTCACGCAAATCCTGCCAGTGGCTGAAAGTTCGCACGCAAGCCCGCACAAACTTCTGGAAGCCCGTAAAAAACGAACGCAAGTGCGCTTTGATGAATAAGACCTCAAACCCCTTGCGCAATCTGCTGTATGCCGGAATCTTTCACAAGCTGAATGAAAAATACGTGGCCACAGAATTTGAAAAACGCCATATCCCGGCCCTGCTGAAAGAAGCGGGTTATGCGTATGGTGACTACACCCAAATTAAACGCCTGCTGGTGACTTTGGGATACAACACCGGGGGTGCTGTAGCAGTTAAAAATCTGGAGCAATTCCTGTTTAGCCGCGTGGACTTCATTCGTCGTAAAAGTCAGGAGTTCAATTTGCAACTGCTTGGCAGCCTTAGCCCTGCTGACCGTGCCCAGGCCCTGTCTTACGTTTCGCCGAAAGATTTTGATTTCAAAAAAGGTCTGAAAGACTTCCAAAACCACAAAAAGAATCTAAAGGAACAACTGCAACAGCAAAATCGCCAACTGACAGACGATCAGGTGGATGTTGCAGCATCAAGACTGCTTAGAAATGTTTCCGCTTCACTTTACACCTTCCCTGAATGGCTACAGGTCTGGCAAAGCCATGGCGGCCCGGGATATGTTTCCAGTCTCGCCCAAACCTCTTTACAACTTGAAAAGAAGTTTGGAAGCGCGTGCTCAAACTCTGACAACTACCGCGTGATTGAAGCGGCCCAATAATCAGCCTTTGGATTTCCCTGAGCTTAAATAACTTGCGATGGATTCCTGTGTGACCTCGCCGAGGTATTTACCATCCCCGTCAATCACCGGAAGCCAACTGGAATCCAGTTCATACATTCGAGACAACAACACCCTTAAGTTTTCGTCCCATGCCGCCGTTGCTTTAAACGGCTTCAACGCCTCCCCACAGGCTTTCAGAGACCCCTCTCGCAACCCTTTGCGCGACACATATCCCAGAGCAATATTATTGCCATCTGTCACCGTCAGATATTTCGTATCGACTTCGTCCATTACTCCCAGTGCATCCTGCACATTTGTTTCAGGACGCACAGTGGGAATATCCTGAGCAGCATCACCGGCCCGAACCAATAATAATCGCTTAAGAGTCCGATCCTGTCCCACAAAGGCCGCCACAAAATCATCCTTTGGTTGGGCCAGCAGTGCATCCGGTGGAGCAAACTGAGTCAACGCTCCCGCTCGAAACACGGCCACTTTGTCACCCAGCTTGATCGCCTCATCGATATCGTGACTGACCATCAGTACGGTCTTTTGCAATTGTCTTTGCATCTGAAAGAATTCATTCTGAATGGATTCTCTGTTGATCGGGTCCACCGCCCCGAAAGGCTCATCCATCAATAAAATCGGCGCGTCTGCGGCCAAAGCCCGAATGACACCGATACGCTGCTGCTGGCCTCCGGAAAGCTCTCGCGGATAGCGGTTCATGTATTTTTTCGGATCCAATGCCACCATCGACATTAATTCCTGGGCCCGTTCATGTGTTTTCTTCCGGTCCCACCCCAGCATCTTGGGAACAATGCAGATATTTTCTTCAATTGTCATATTCGGAAAAAGTCCGATCTGCTGAATCACGTATCCAATGTTTCTGCGAAGTGTGACTTCGTCAATGTCAGAAGTATCCTGATCATTGATATAAACTTTCCCGGACGTGGGCTTAATCAAACGGTTGATCATTTTTAACGTCGTCGTCTTGCCACAGCCCGAAGGCCCCAGAAAAATACATATCTCTCCTTTGGGAACAGAAAGACTGACTGAATCCACGGCTTTAACTTCGACATTCTTCTGCTTGAAAGTTTTTGAAAGCTTATCCAACTTGATCATCTACGAATTCCTTTCGGAGTTAAAATCTTCTGTAGCCACTGCAACACCAGGTCCATTCCAATCGCCAGCCCGCTGACCAGCACGACCCCCACGATAAGTTTTTCTGTACTGCTTTGACTGATCGCGCGCAAAATCAGCACACCCAGACCGCCGGCGCCAATAACGGCGGCGATGGTCATCACTCCCACGTTCATCACCACGGCAGAACGCACACCTGCCAAAATCACCGGAACGGACATCGGCAAATCCACCCAGCGCAATCTTTGCCAGAAGGTCATACCAATCCCCTCTGCGGCCTGTTTCAGGCCCTCATCAACATTGGTGATCGCCAGATAGGTGTTGCGCAAAATCGGCAGCAATGAATATAAAAATACGGCGGTAATCGCTGGAAGCTTCCCAAGACCGGCACCAAACTTTGCAAAAATCGGAATCATCACACCGAATAGTGCGATAGACGGTAAAGTCAGAACCACTGTCGCAGCCCCCAACAGCGGCCCCACCAGCCAGCGAAAACGGGTCATCAGAATTCCCACCGGGACCCCTAATATAACGGCAAATCCCACCGCGACAGCCACCAGGGAAATGTGCTGCACCGTCAACTCCAGAATAAACGGCCATTCCGACTGAAGATAAGAGGAGATATCCATCATAACAATCCCTCCTTTTTTAGGAATTCTCTGGCCACACGCTCGATCGACTGATGTTCAATATCCACCCGTCGGTTCAACTCACGCATCTTGTCTGTATCGAGCTTCTTAGAAAGCTCTCCCAACAGTTTTTCAAGTTCGGGAAACTTCAGCAGGACTTCCTTGCGCACCACCGGAGTCACAAAATAAGAAGGGAAAAATCCCCGGTTGTCCTTCAGATCCGTCAAATTAAAGCCCGCAATGCGACCGTCCGAGTTGAAGGCCAGACCAATAAGCACCTGTCCATTGCGAAGGGCCGTGTAAACCAGCCCCGGGTCCATTTGCTTGATATCTGTTCTTTTGAATTCAAATTCATAAGCCTTTTGTAACGGCTTTAAACCATCAGGCCGCGACGCAAACTCATACTCAAGGGCAAACAAATGCTTCTTCTTAGGGAACTTCTGCTGTTCCGACTTGATATAATTGGCCAGTTCTTCAAGAGTGGTGATCCCGAGCTTTGCCGCCACCTCTTTTTGCATTGTCACAGCATAGCCGTTATCCAATGCAGACGGACTTAGCCACATCAGATCTTTTTTTGCATCCAAGTCGCGAATACGCTCATAGCTGGCATAGCCGGTCAGCTTTTCCGGAACGTGATAATATACGATCAATCCCGTGCCCGTATAATCCCACACCAGATCCAACTGCTTTACTTCCAAAGCCTGACGCATTACCAACGTTCCCAAACCCGTCGTAAGTTCGACCTCATATCCGTTCTTTTTTAAAAGCTCTGACGTCATGGTCGCTAACAGGAATTGTTCAGTGAAATTCTTTGCTCCGATGCGTATCTTTTTCTGCGCCCATGCTGGAGCGGCAAAAATAAAGCTTAAAACAACCGACAGGATTAAAATATTCTTCATGCAAGCCCCCTGCGACGAAGCATCACATGCCCGAATAAGGCCACCAAGCTATCCAAGAACAAAGCCAGTAGTGCCGTCGCCAGGGCCCCCAACAACAGTTGCCCCTGATTGTTAAGATAAATTCCCGGGAAAATCAGACCACCCAAGCTGTCGCCACCGATAATGAAGGACAAAGGCGCTGTTCCAACGTTAATAGCCAGCGCCGTCCGCACTCCGCCAATGATGATGGGTATGGCATTGGGAAGTTCCACTTTAAAAAGACTTTGATTCGGCGTCATTCCCACGCCCTTGGCAGCCTCTAAAAGCGCCGGAGATGTGCGGACCAAGCCTTCATAGGTATTACGCACAATCGGCAGCAAGGACGCCAGCACCAGTGCCAAAATCGCAGGAACATCCCCGATGCCAAACAATACCAGCGCCAAAGCTAAAACCGCCATCGTCGGAATCGCATTTCCCACATTGAAAATCTGAATTATTTTTTCAGCAAAGCCCGCAAAACGCGGACGACTTAGAACTGTTCCCGCAGGAACACCGATGACAAGGGCCCAAAACATGGACCATCCGACAAGTTTGATATGACAAAGACCGTAATAGATCAGGTCTTCCCGATAAATCTGCAGGTCATCCTGAAGCCAATAACCCGCCAAAGCCACTACAAAAACCAAAGAAAGCAAGGAAACCACTGTCCTTTTTATAAAACTCATCATTCTCCTCTGCGACCAAAGTCAAAGTGCATAGCACAGCCGACAATGCAGAAAGAAAAAGATCTTACTTATTCCGCCTAGGACCTTACAGGATTTACAAAGACGAAGACATTAACAACTATGAGCGCTCGACTGGAGCTTGCGATCAATATCTCAGAGCAAAGCTGAGCTGATCAAAATAACTGTAAAGTCCTATCCTACAACAAACGAGCATATTAAAAAAGACTTTAATCCCGCTCAACTGCGACCAGTGGCTTCTCACAATTTTTTATCTCGCACTCTGTTTAACATGCGAGCATTCGCAGGCAAAGTTTGGCTTCGTCTCATTCTAAGACACTGGGACCTAAAGCATTTCGATTTCATCTCTTATATCGTGGCATCTATTTTGAACAACCTCTGGGTATGAATATCGTGAAATCCCTTTTCGTGGCCGCCGTTCTATTTATTTCTCTTTCCAGTTCAGCCTCTGAACTGGTGCGCCTGTATGAATGGTCCCCAGGGAATACACTGGCTCCGCTGATTCTGCCGGTAAAAATCAGTGAAACCCCAGAGCAGGCGGCACAAAGATATTTACAAAATCTGGATCGCAATCCTGAATTGATGGAACTTTTTGAAGGCCGTCTGCCCGATGTCCGAATGTCAGGATTCAAACCGCTGGATGAAGTCACCCGCGAATCCCGCGCCCTTTTACTGGCCAATCTGCCAAAGGATTACACGCGTAATTCCCAACGTGTGGAAAACTTCCAGAAGATTTTCGCCAAGGCCAAACACAGCTCTTACATTTTGCCAATCAACGCCAACCTGGGACTTTCACAAAGTGAAACCCGCGACCTGTTCACGCAGATTTCTGAAAAGTTCCCGTTCCTGGTCGCCATGGGTGGCGATGATGTGGAACCTTCCCTGTATAAGAAACAAAACACCCACTCACGCAACACCATTCCCGCTCGTGACATATTCGAGATCGAGCTGATCAAGTCTTATGTTACCCGCGAAAAAGGCTTCCTGCTGGGGGTTTGCCGTGGCTCGCAGATTTCTTCCGTGGCTTTGGGTTACAAACTGATTCAGGATGTTCCTTTCCATGTCGGCACCGACGTCAGTCATGGCAATGACTGGCATGAAATTGAATTAAAGCCGACTAAGAACAACATTCTGGCTTCTTTGCTGGCCGAAGGCCAAACCCGCATGACAGTCAATTCCCTGCACCACCAGTCCGTAATTTTTAAAGAAGGCGGCCCGTTACAACTGGCGGCCCACGGGCACGACGGTGTGACAGAGGCCACAGAGTTTAAGAATGGACGCGGCCTGCTTTTACAGTTCCATCCCGAGTTGATGAACAATGATTTGGGTTCCAAGATCCTTTGGCGCGTGCTAAAACAAAAGAATGTCGTCATGCCGGGCCGTTGCGGGAAGATTTTTTCCTTCTAACAGCCAGCCATTGCCAACTTAAACATTGCCTCCATTTCACAGTGTTCTAACATAGGGCTATGTTGGAACAGATCTTTCTTCATCAAAAGCAGTTCTCGCTGAAACTTCGCAGCGAATCCCTTGAAACCCGTATCCAAAGCCTGAATGCCTTGGAAA
Source organism: Bdellovibrio bacteriovorus (assembly GCF_025558485.1). Taxonomy (GTDB): domain Bacteria; phylum Bdellovibrionota; class Bdellovibrionia; order Bdellovibrionales; family Bdellovibrionaceae; genus Bdellovibrio; species Bdellovibrio bacteriovorus_G. Next base: position 1,936,115 of record NZ_CP102930.1, on the reverse strand, counting down.
AGGCCATCGAGGCCCATCAGCCCGAGATCATCGAGGCTCTAAAAAAAGACTTCAACAAACCTGAAGCCGAAACTCTGCTGTCAGAGATTTATCCCGTCTTAAAGGAACTGCACTTCACACGCAAAAATCTTAAGAACTGGTCACGCCCGCACAAAGTAAAAACGCCGCTGACTTTGTTCGGCAGCCAGAGCTTCATTCAACCCGAAGCCCGTGGCGTGTGCCTTTTGATCGGTCCTTGGAACTACCCCTTCCAACTGGTGTTCCTGCCGTTGATCTCGGCCATCGCTGCCGGCAACTGTGCCATCGTAAAACCTTCAGAACTGACTCGTCACACAAGCTCGTTAATTAAAAAAATTGCTGAAGCCGCCTTTTCCACCGAACACGTATTTGTCGCCGAGGGGGGCGCTGAAACCACACAGGAACTTCTGAAGTTTCCGTTTGATCATATTTTCTTTACCGGCAGCACCCGCGTGGGAAAAATCATCATGGAAGCCGCCGCCAAACACCTTAGCAGCGTAACGCTGGAACTGGGTGGAAAATCCCCCACCATCATTGATGCCACGGCAGATCTTCCCTTAAGCGCCGAAAAAGTGGCCTGGGCCAAATTCATCAATGCCGGACAAACCTGCGTGGCACCGGATTATCTTTTCGTGCACGAATCTGTGGCTTCAGCATTTAAAAAGCATCTGGTCAGCGCTATTGAAAAGTTTTACGGATCATCTGCAGAACAAATTCAAAACAGCCCGGATCTGGCGCGTATGGTGTCGCTAAATCATACCCAGCGACTGAAGGATTTGATTGATGATGCTGTCTCTAAAAAAGCGGAAGTCATCTTTGGCGGTCACTGTGTGCCCGAGAAGCACTATTGCAGTCCCACGTTACTGGACAAGACAGACCCGCATGCCCTGGTGATGCAAGAGGAAATCTTCGGTCCGATTCTGCCGATGATGACGTTTAAGGAAATTTCCGAGGTGATTCATTTTATCAACGATCGCCCGAAACCTTTGGCGCTGTATTTCTATTCCCACAGTCAGATGAACACTGAAAAAATCCTGAAAGAAACCAGCTCTGGCGGGTTGGTCTTTAATGATTCAGTGATTCACTTTGTAAATCCCCATCTGCCTTTTGGCGGAGTCAATCACAGTGGACTGGGGCGCTATCACGGCCTGCATGGATTCCAGACCTTTTCCCATGAAAAGGCAGTCCTTAAGCAGTCCTTCTTTGGAAAGGTGCTTCGGATCATGTACCCACCTTATACAGAATTCAAAATGAGCGCTTTAAAAAATCTTTTGCGCTGGAGGCTCTAGTTCAGTTGCAGGATCTTATCGCGATCGCCCACGATCCACAGCAGGTCTCCTCTGCGCAGGGTTTCGCTGGAATCCGGATTTAAGATCCGGCCACCTTCGCGTTCAATTCCCACAACAAGACCATGGGTCATTTCACGTAAACCGCATTCACGAATGGTTTTATTCAAGAAGGGCGAGGCCTCTGTCAGCAGATATTGTTCCAGACTGTATTCGGCCTCTTCTTCAGCCGCTGCCTGTGCTGGCAGGTCTGCTTCAATGAAACTCTTAAACTGAATCAACTGCGCATCTGTTCCGATCACAAACACATGGTCATGCGGCATCAGACATTCCATCCGTCCTGGAGCCGTCACCCGACGACGCCCCCGTTCAATCAGGGCAATGGTCACGCCGTATTTCTCCCGAATAGACAGCTGGTGCAAAGGCACCCCGACGTACGGAGCTTCCGGCGGGATTTCAAATTCCGTAATATGCGCATCCCACGGAGCCAGAGCACGGCTGTGTTTACGCGCATGATTCTTTTGAACTTCGTCATTCAGATTTGTCAGGAATCGGCGTTCAAACCACTGATAAATATCCTGAAGTTTTTGCGACAGCACATACCCCACCACTACAACCATCCACAGAGTGATCGCCACGGCCCACATTAACGGCACAAACTGCGCAACCATCGCCCCCAACAGCCCCACTGCCAGCATGATCCGGGAAACTAAAAAGACATAGTTATGACTTCCTTTGCCCTGCCCAACCATCAGGGCCTCAAACTGCTTGGTGCGACCAAAAGCCAGCGCCCACAAGAACGGCGCACTTAAAATCAATGTCGTGCTTAGGGTGATAAATTTCGCAGGCCCCTCGGCAATCTGACGCTCCAAAAGAAACGGCAAAAACACACGGGCCATGGTCAGGAACACCGCCACGACCACGACGGCATTCAACAGAACTTTTAAAATGTAAGCCCGGACCTGATCGCGGTAGTCCTTGCTCCCGGACATGGAAAAAGAAATCACGCTGTAACTGTCCAGGGTCTGAATGAACTTCGGTGGCAGCACCTTTTCCAGCCAGCCATAAACTTTCTCTGCCGATCTTGCCATGTAAGGTGTGGTAAACGCCGTCATCACCGAAACGGCCACCGCAATCGGATAAATCTTTTCACTGATGACTTTCAGACTTAGACCCAAAGTCGCGATGATAAAGGAGAACTCACCGATCTGCGCAAGGCTCATCCCGGACTGTACAGAGGACTTTAGCGTCTGCCCCGAAAGCACTGAGCCTAAAGTAACACTTAAGGTTTTACCCACGATCACCACGGCTGAAAGCAGCAGAACTTCCTTCCAATAAGTGGAAATAATCAACGGATCTATCAGCATCCCGACCGAAATAAAGAACACGGCCGAAAAGAGATTCTTAATCGGCGCAATCAGATGGTGAATACGCTCACCTTCAATGGTTTCCGCCAGAATAGATCCGGTGATGAACGCACCCAACGCGGAAGAAAACCCAACATTGCTGGCAAAGACCACCATCATCAGACAAAGCCCCACGGCCACCACCAGCACGGTTTCTTCCGACAACAACTTTTGTGCCCGCTTCAGGAAGCTTGGCAGCAGGAAGATCCCAGCCACAAACCAGATCGACAGGAAGAAGGCCAGCTTCAGCACCGCCCCCAGCATCTCCGTACCAGAAAAATCCCGGGTCAATGCCACTGTGGTCAGCAAGACCATAAGAAGTACTGCAACCAGATCCTCGATCACCAGAACACCGAAGACCATACCGACAAACTTCATGTTTTTAAATCCAAGCTCTTCCACTGTCCGGATGATAATGGAAGTTGAAGAGATCGACAGAATCCCCCCCAAGAACAGACTGTCCATAGTGGACCAGCCCAGAATCTGTCCCGTGGTGTATCCAAACAGAATCATCAAAGAGACTTCAAACAACGCCGTAAAGCTTGCGGAACCCCCAACGCGGATTAGCTTTTTAAAGCTAAATTCCAATCCCAGTGCAAACAGCAAAAAGATGACACCAATTTCCGCCCAAAGATTGATACTGGACACCCCGATCACTGTCGGAAAAATAGAGGTCTTCGGGCCTACCAAAAAACCGGCGACCAGATATCCAAGAACAATAGGTTGATTAAGTCTTTTAAACAGAAGGGTCACCAAGCCAGCTGTTCCAAGAATCAGGGCCAGGTCATGAATCATAGCGGGTAAATGCTGCATATCTAATAACTATGCGCCCACTTCCACCCAAAAGGTACCTGCTTACTTTTGCAGAAGCGCCGCGCCAACGCGCTGCTTCTGCAAAAGTAAGCAGGTACCTTTTCGGAGGGGGCCCCAGATGTACCTTTTAAAAGAAAAACGGCCTCCTGTTTCCAGGAAGCCGTTTCTTGTTTGTCGCTTATTTGCTTATTTAAAGAGGCGAATTACTTCGCGTCGATTGCAGCTTGAACAGCCGCTTCTGCGTTTACGATACCTGCGCCAAGCTCGTTAGCAGAGTTTGGAGAAAGTGGCGTTGCAGTACGCTTCAAGATTTCTTTTACTTGAGCACCAGTCAAAGCTTTGTTCGCAGCTTTCATCAAAGCAACCACACCAGATACGTGCGGAGTCGCCATGGACGTACCGTCGAAAGCAGCATAGTCAGTCGCTACAGTTTGCAAAGTAGCAGATACTTCTTTACCAGTACCGATAACACGCAACAACTCTTGACCAACAGCTTGCTCAATCATGAACACGCCGATTGGAAGAACAGAACCATCATCAGTCAAAGCACCTTGGATCAAACCAGGAGCGTTATTGTAGATGATCGCGCCAACAGCACCCGCTTTGATAGCATTTTTAACTTTTTCAGAGAAGTTGATTTCACCGCGAGAGATCAAAGCGAATTTGCCTTTAACGTCTGCTTTAGCGAAATCTTCAACTTTACCCAAACCAGCTGGAACCAATACGTTCGTTTCTGGAGTCAAAACTTCCTTCGCGCCTTGGAATGTAGAAGAAGCTACTTTTACATCTTTCTGACCGTTAGAAACTGAAACAGAGGACTCACGACCAGTGCCCATTGGTACGGAAGAAACAACCGCAACACCCGGAGCAACTACAGCCAATTCAGGACCGTATTGAGAGAAGTCAGCTTTTTTCAAGCTGCTGTCAACCGCACCAACTGCGATAACAGTTGGAAGAGCCGCTGGGTAAGACACACGGTTCGTACCGTTGTTACCAGAAGCCGCCACAACAGTGATACCTGCACGGTCAGCTGCTGCAACTGCATTTCTTTCAGCAGGAGTGGACCAAGCGCCACCCAAAGACATGGAGATTACGTCCACTTTTTCCTGGATACCCCAGTTGATACCTTGAGCAATCGCTACGTTGGAGCAACCTTGCTCAGAGCACACGCGACCAGCCAGGATTTTTGCTTTTGGAGCAACACCAGTGAAACCAGTTTTATCCAAAGAACCAGCGATTGTACCAGCTACGTGAGTACCGTGACCAACGTGGTCAGTGTAGTCAGAACCATCACTTGCATCAGTGAAGTCTTTACCCGCTTCAAAGTTAGCTTTCAAAGATGGGTGAGCTGCATCGATACCAGTGTCCAAAACAAGAACACGAGCACCGGAACCGCGCTTAGCTTTAGACCAAGCTTCAGTTGCTTTAACTGCATGGATACCCCATGGAGTTTTTTGACCCAATTTTTGGGATTGTTGTTTTTGACCAAGGAAACCTTTAACTGGAGCTGGAGCTTCGTGGAAGATTTCCTTCTCAACGTAAGCCACCGCAGGATTTGCTTTCAGTTTTTCAACCTGAGCATCGCTGGAAGCGTTAACAATAAGTGTATTCAAATTAGCAAGACTGTCTTCCAGCTGACCTACAGCTTGAGACTGAACACCCAAGTCGATCCCTTTGGCTGCATAAGACCCCTTCATCTTATAAGCCATGTGAGCTTTGTTGAAAGACGCTTGGTCCTTCATGATCACAAGTACGCGCTCTGCTTGAGCTGATGCCGCGAACAACACCGTAACGATGAGTGCAAACACGTTGAGTTTCATTAAAATCCCCCCATATCCATGGACTCCAACTATTGAAGTCCTCTATGGGTAGGCACTTCATTTCAGCTTGAAAGATTTATCAAGTACTCTTTTGGAACCACCTGCACTTTTTTTTTGACCCCAAAAAGTGAAAAAATCTGTCATGGCACTGCTAGTTCCAAAGTGGAACCCCAGTTCAATTTTAGGACCACAGCAGCCTCTAGTATTAAAACTCCTTATAGTTACCATCATTTATTTGTAGTTGAGCTGCCTAATATTAAATCAGAGCAAATGACTCGAGGCGGCGTTATTTTTTTGTTCCTGAGCAGATATTGGGCGTTAAAGCCGATTGGCTTATCTGATGTTCTGCAAACGACGGCGCATTTTTCTGACAGCAAAAAGCATTTCCAAACTGTCACGCACGATATGAACACGCGAAGAATCCCTGTGCTGCCAGCGAATAGGCACTTCCAGCACTTTTTTGCGATATCTCTCCATATATAGGATTAATTCCACATCCCAGGCAAAACGCTCAACAGACAGCTGTGGCAGAATTTTCTGACGGAAGACCTCGTCATTGTGAACAAGTTTAAAACCGCATTGCGTGTCTTTATAAGGAAGCCCCACAAACAGACGTAAAATCTTATTAAAAGTCTTCCCCATCGTCTGACGAATCCAGTGCTGACGAACTTCGATCTGGCTTTGCGGCAAGGCCCGCGATCCCATGATCAGATCCGCCTGATCCATAAACGTCTGAAGCTTGCGCAGCTCCTCCCACGGGGTCGCCATATCAGCATCAGCCACCAGCACCCATGAAGAACGTGCTTCAATCAGACCTTTTTTTACCGCAGCCCCCTTGCCGCGATTTTCAGAAAAACCAAAAACTTTCAGCAGACTCCATTCCTGTGCAAACTGCTCCACCACCTGACGAGTGTTGTCCATGGACCCATCATCCACGACCAGAACTTCGGTGATACTCACAGACAGCACATCCTCGGTACAAAGCTCTTTTAACACCTGCAGGGTTTCCGGCAGGCGTAAAGCTTCATTATAGGCAGGAATCACAATGGAAACATCTGTCATCAGTGACCGTGATTTCCACCAGAGGATTTTGGCACATTCGCCCCAACCGGCAGGAAGAAGCTAAGCGGACTGGAGAAGAAGCGCTTAACCACGGCCTGACGAATCGCCTTTCTTTGCGGCGGCTGAACACCGCGGGCTTTAATTGCCACCCACAAGGCCAGACCAAAGCTGATCAGAACGTTGAAGGCACCGATAAAGAAGATACCGATCACAGCTCTCCAGAAATCCCAGGTCTTCATAAAATCAAGCCCCAGAACCGGCAATGCGCCCCCTAAAGTCCCCGAAGACAATGTCACGTGACGGACATCCAAAGGAATCCCCATGAATTTTAAAATCTCCGGAGTCATTCCCAGCATCACACCCAACGAGATATTCCCCGCCAAACCTGAGATGTTGTTTTCAAAGAAGACCGCAATATTGCGGGCGCCCCGCTTGCCAAACACCGCCTTCAGCGTTGGACTGCGTGCCAGGGTTTTTCTTAAGGCATTCAGTGCGAACCAGTTGTCACTCCAACCGGAAAACACACTGGAAGACCACAGCAAAATACCCGTGAAGCCTGCATAAATAAACGCCGGCCCCAGAATATCCACGGACTTAAAGGCGTACTGTGCCTTTTCCACCGACATCATGTGCCCGCCAAAAAGCAGATTGAAAATGGCATCAATTAAAATCACACAAGGAACCACAAACATCACGTTTCCGGAAACTGCCGCCACCTGTGAGCGAATGATATGTGTGATGTCCGTGACCAGATCGTTCATTCCCTTTTCACTGTCCACATCCTGCATTTTGGCCGCCAGTGCCGGCGCCGTCATTGCAGGCTGCTTCGTTCCCAGAGTAAATCCAGCCAGATGAATCGCCACGAAACTCAAGGCATAGTTAATCGACGCCAGCATCCCTTCCATAAAGCCGGAAAGGCCCAGAGCCAGAATACCGATCTTCACATACACCGTCAGCGCCGTGATTGCCCCGCCACCACCGGCCGCCTGAAGCATACGGCGATACTCATCCTTGGTACGCGTGATGTAGTGCTCACCGGTTTCCGCCGCTCGTTCAACCACTTTGCGCGCCAGCAAGGAAATATTCTGAGACATCAAAGAGGAAATACTGCGCAGATCCTGATTTTCCTCCACCAGTTTGGACAGGAAGCTTGTCACTTTCTTTGCATCCAGACGCTCATTCAAAAGAATTTCCAACAAACTGTCCACTCGCTGTAAATAAGTACGCAAACGCGCCATCTGGAAAACCAGATCCACGCTGACGCCATATTCATCCAAATGCTTATGCACCTGTGCCAGTTCCCGGCGACACTCCCATACGATCATGCGAAAACGCGAAGCCTTTTCCAGCGTCAGATTGCGATCGCCGGCATGATAGGCATTCACAAACTCTTCCAGTCCGCGCACCAAGGCAAAGAATGCTGAATCACGGAAGTTGGGCTTATCCAGACGATAACGAATGGCCGGAGACAGCCCGATCGCCCGCACCTGAATCACCAAATATACCAGAGCATCTTCCAAATCGATGCTGAAACGGTTCCAATCCTGCTCATCAGTGCCGACTTCAAAATTGAACAGCTCCACCAGTTTGTCGAAGGTCACATTGTCGATAGAGGAAATCCACAAAGGGTCCTCTTTCGCCGGGAACAACGCCCAGAACAGATAACCCAGTTCGTGATCAAGCGGCGGCGTGGGCAGCAACTTCATCATCAGACGATCCGACAGCTCACTCCACAACCCCAATTCGCGTGGAAGGCCGGTTTCTGTGTAAAGTTCCAGACCACTGACTTCGTGAACCACAGTTCGCAGAATCACGGCGATTTCTTTTTTCCACGTCAGATTGCGATCCAAAACCATCAGCAAATAGCGCAAGCGAGCCACCGGCAAACGGCCGGTTTCTTTTTCTATGATCGCGGTTTCAGGAACCATCGGCATGTAGATTGTAACCACATCACCTTTTTAACCAGCGTCGAATCCGACGTAACTGCAAGACTGCACCCCAATGTCGTAAGTGGGTCTCCGTTGCCGTCGATCAGACTTGTTTTCGCGGTCGTCAGATTGACGGTTGTTCCGGCTGAATAAGTGACGGTGAACACAAACTCTTTACTGGAATTTCCCACTGTCGGCGTGGGAGCCGACACAGCGATGGCAGGAAGTGTGTTTGTCACGGTGGCCGCAGCAGAAGTTGCTGAAGCCAAGAAACTTACCCCGGCGCTATTCACAGCCATTCCGGCAGGAAGAGCAATCATCACCGTTCCATCCCCAGAACATCCCGTAACGACGACTTTTTTCTTCTGGGCATCCACAGGATCTATACGAACCACACAGTCCTGAGTGGCTGTTCCTGACAGAATCACATCCGTATCCGACAAGGTGATCGAAGTCGCATCCGGGAAATCAACAACCCAGGCAAATTCAACTCCTGCATTCCCCACCGCTGGATTCGGGGCCGCAATTTGAGGCATAGGTCTCAGCCCCAGATTTTTAAAGTTCCAGGAAAATTCCTGTGTCGTTCCAGCATTGACATATTCAACACGAATTTCATTTGGTCCAAGAGGAAACTCTGCCAGATCCGATAAGTCCAGACTCAATGAAAAATGATTTCCCGTACAGGCCGTCGTTGCAGACTGGTAGCTGCCATCAAGACTCTTCACCTGCACCGTAGCGCCATTGTCAGCGCAGTAACCCATCAAAGTGAAGTTCGCCAGTTGGTCAGAATAGTAGCCCGCATAAGGAGTGTTATAAATCTGTAAATCCCCATCATTCGGCGTGCGCCCATCGACAAAGGATTGAAAGGCTTTGGCATTATCCACCACAAGTGCAGGACCCACTCCGTAAATCAGTGGCGTCATCGCGGCAGGAACCGAAGCTACGGTGGTCTGCCCCATTTTTACGGAATTCATATAAGCTGTAACGACTTTTGTAGCCTGATCCACCTCACAGCCAAAATAGCTGTCTTCAGAAATAGGATAAGAACTTACAACACGGGACGGAGGCAAAGTCCCGCCAATGAAGCTCATAAAGTCGCCGACATAAAAGCCAACGTCTCCATTGGCTGCGTAATCAAGAAAACATCCCACCAGATTGTATTCAGGAACTCCGCCAACGACTTCCATTCTTGCATAAGGCATAATGCCATAAACCTGTTTATTGATATCCGGAGCCGTGATTCTGATAGAGGTTTCCAGATAAACTTTGGCCAGCCCCTCAATATTTGGATTGATAACAATCTGCGAAGAGTTTTTAGCAGCATCTATTTGTTGGTCCGTCAGCTGAGTGGCCGCAGGCAATAGAGGATGCACCACCCAGCGATTAAGCAGGTCTGAGGTCAGCAGTTGAGGTGCACGATTGAAATCATCCTGAAAGAACGGTGGGTTGACGTCCACTGGAAATATACAATCCTGAGGACCACAAGTTCCGTTGTCGTTGCCGCCATCACCAGCGTCCGGATCTGGTGTCGGCCCGTTGATAATTTCAGCCAATGAATTCCAGCTTTCGGCTTTTAAAGAACAAGCCGGAAGACAAAAGAGCGCCAATAAGATGGTGATTAAATATCTGTTAAACACGTGCCTGACTCCCGATAGTAATTCACTTATCGGGAGAAAAATCGCACAGATAAAGACCTTCGACCCACCCTGAAACACGATATCCGATCGCATTTACAAGAGGAACAGGACAAAAGCGCATATAGTCGCTATGAACTTTAAGCGCTTAGGCACTTATCAACAGTTGCGTGAAGAGAACCCTAAGGCTTAGAAACGCAAAAACCCGCATTTAGCGGGTTTAAGTTTGGAGGTGACGAGCGGATTTGAACCGCTGTAGCAGCTTTTGCAGAGCTGAGCCTAACCCCTCGGCCACATCACCGTCGAAGGAAGGTTAAAACTAATCTTTCCCCCCTTTTCTGTCAACGCCAAACACTTAGTCACCACTAACACCCCAACCGTTTTAAGGCCTCAAATGGCAGGTGGGTGATCTTCAAAGCCTCTTCCACATGCAAGGGATGCAGTTTTTCGGCCTTCATCAGGTCAGCAAGACTTCTTGCGACTCGCAGCGTTGCAAGTTCGCGACGGCGCGAGGACAGCTCTTTCGGGAAAAGTTCTCGCATATAGAAGCTCGGCAGATCCTGAGTCAGCTCATCCCAACTCCAGCGAGCGGCCACCTTGCGAAACCTCCGATCCTTTTCTGCCATCGCTGCTCTAAAGCACCGGGCCTCTTCCAGCTCTTGCAGTAAACTCTGCCCGGTGATGGTTCCTCCCTCTTCACGTTTGCGCGTAAAGAACGTCACTTGGAAACGATCCACCAACGGCCCCGACAGGCGCTCCATATAGGACTGGCACTTCTTGATCGAGCGCCCACAGATCACCCGAGAGTTGGGCACCCAGTCCCCGCACGGACACAGGTTCGTGGTGGCGATCACCAAAGCTTCGGCCGGATGTTCTTCCACGTAACGCCCGCGACGAATGCGAATCCGAAAGTCTTCCATCGGTTCTCGCAAGGCCTCTTGCGCGCGCGTGTGAAACTCCAGCAACTCATCAAGCACCATCATTCCCTTATGGGCTCGCGTGATGTCGCCTTTAAAAGGAGGAACACCCCCACCAATCAAGCCGAGGGGAGTCGTTGAATGATGGGGATGCACCAAAGGACGCCAGCTTAACGGAGTCTCGCTGCCACCCTTGTTATTCTGTCTGATTTCATGCATCTCTTTTTGTGTTGGCGCCAGCAAAAGCGAATGAAGACTTTTGGCAATCGTGCTTTTTCCGGACCCCGCAGGTCCCGCCAACAAGACAGAGTGTTCCCCCAAGGCCACCAGCTTTAGCAACTTCGCCTGACGCTCTGGAAATTCCAGATCAAGGCCGAAGCAGGGACGCTCCACCACATATTCCCGTGGCGACAAAGGCACGATCTCGGGCTGACTGGCATCTTTCAATTGCGGCAATCGCCACCTTGTGAAGGGTGCTTTATTATCAAACCCTGCCCCCGTCCAAATCTGTACACTTTCTTCGGGATCGAAGTCTTCCATCAGGTCGTCCGGTTCAAAGACCTCTCCGCCTAAAGACAGTTCTCCATAGACAAAAGCTTCTTCACCGTCAGGCTTGGGGAGCTGTTCTGTTTCCCACAAAATTCCCAAAGCCACGGCCAGCTCCAGACCGCGCGAGGTTTTCTTTAAGTGCGACGGCCGCAGATTCACCAGAATTTGCTGCGCTTTCGGGAACTCGAAGCCCTGATTACGAATGGCACTTTTAATTCGATGGATACTTTCTTTAATGGCCTGATCCGGTAGTCCTAAGAATTGAATTTGCGGCAGGCCCGCGACGAAACTCAGTTCAACTTCAACCGGCACTAAACGATCTTGATTGCGAATAAGAGATTTTATTTTCATAGCGACGGGCAAAAAAGCAAGAAAGGTCCCATCGTCAAAGGGCAATAAAAAAGGCCTTCACAGGGAAGGCCTTCGGGTTCCGGACAAATATTTATCCGCTACTTATCCGCGTCCACCATCTGCGACAGCGGATGGTGTTCTTCGATGGTTTTAGTCATCGTGTTGGTGGTCACATTGGTATAGATTTGTGTCGTCTGAATGCTCGCATGTCCCAAAAGCATTTGGATAGAACGCAGGTCTGCACCGCTTTCCAACAAGGCCGTGGCACAACCATGACGGAATCTGTGCGGATTTACCGGTTCCTCAAAACCAGCACGCGCCGACCATGCTGCCAGCCATCTCCATACATCCACGCGTGAAGGTCGATGACCGCGGTCATTGATCAAAATAGACGGGCCGTTTTCTTTCATCAGGGAAGGACGATGCTCTTTCAGATAAACCGTTAGATTTTCCGTCAGCTTTTCTGTCAATGGCACCAAACGCTCTTTGTTGCCTTTCCCCAAAACCTTGATCCAACGATCGGTCTGGTTAAAGTCCACAACGTTTAAAGAAATCAATTCAGAAACACGGCAGCCCAAACCGTACAGGAACAACAGCGTCAGTTGATTACGAGCCGTCTTCACCGGGTCGTTGACCTCTGCGGCATCAAAAAGCTGCTGGAATTCCTGCGGAGTCAGGACCTTTGGCAAACCCACTTTGACTTTAGGTGGACGAAGCTCACGCAGCTCCGGGCACTTCATCCCGCGGGTTTCACAAAACTTGAAGTAAGTGCGCAAAGACGAAATCACCCGCGCCTGAGAGCGAGTGGAAAGGTTCTGTTTTTTCATATATTCGTAAAAACCAGGCACTGATTTGTTGTTTTTACGATACTCGATATAAAGTTCCAGGTCGCGGCGATAAGCCATCACCGTATTCTGGGAGCGTCCTCGTACTTGTTTTTACGATACTCGATATAAAGTTCCAGGTCGCGGCGATAAGCCATCACCGTATTCTGGGAGCGTCCTCGTACATTTTGCAGTTCATCAAAGAAGTCGATCCAAAGAGGTAGTTCCATACCCTATTAGACCCAGACTTTCATCCAAGCGCAAGAAATAAAAAAACCCCGGGATAAACCCAGGGCTTGGTGATTTTACAGCTAATCTAACTTCGCTCCTTAGTTTACTGTGTCATAGAATGTTTGAGAACATGCCATGCCATTCACACTCAGGATCTTCACAGCGCCATACAGCTTGGTTCCACCTGTCATCAAACCCATTCCATAAGATGCCGGAGCTTCAATTCTAATGACGATATTATGAGTTGTCGTAACCAGATCCAACTGCAAGTCCTGCCCGTAAATTCCCAAAGAGCCGGAGTTTCTGTTCTGCAAAGCATAGGTACCAGCAGGAACCACACACCCTGTGCCATTATACCAGCCAAATCCACTGCCCGTATCAAAGAACTGTTGATTCACAACCAACTGTCCCTGCCCAAGAGCCACCGGCCCGGTATAGCTTTTATAATATTCAGAAGCCGGGATATTGGAAACTCCCGCTTGTGCCAACAACTGCATATTCTGCAACTGGAACGCTCCTGTCGCCGCAGTTCCAGAGAAAGTGGTGAGCAGAGTCGGATTACTAATCCCACCACAGCTTCCATTGGCACAGTTCCAACCGACATTGGTGTTTGTACCACCGCCACCGCCGTCTTTTCCACAAGCCGCCAAGGCCAATACCATTCCCAGCGCTGCGAAAGCTCGTTTGAAACTCTTTGCTGGAAAACTTAAAGTCTTTTTGTTAAGTCTTTCCATGTTCTCTCTCCTGTTTTTCCGGGTTAACATCTCTTTATTAATATAATTTTCTATTTAAACGCTTCGGATACAACCAAGCCGGAGAATGTTCCAAGCTTTCTGTAACCATCTGCAGGGTATGGACTTGTTTTGTTCATAACCGCAGAAGCGCGACAGTTGTATGGGCCAGAGCGGATGTACCAGCATTTTCTGTAAGGAGACTGCTGTACATAAGACTGACCAAAGTTCTTGTAGTAAACAGAGCCTGACACTGTGCTGGAACCCTGACCGTCACCTTGGTTTACAACCTTGTCGATAACCACAACAATTGCACCGTATTGATCCTGAAAGAAGCCGTTGAAGACTGTTTTACCGTTGTAAGTGAACCATCTGTTGTATTCAGCTTCCAACATGTTGTTGTCCTGCAAACCGCTCATTTTCACATTAGTGCCCAGACCAGAATCGAAAGTTCCTGTGTAAGAGTACCCCGTGTCCACATAAGAAAGCTTCACAGTGCCGCCGTAACGATTGCTGCCCACGTTTTCCAGATCAATCGTCAACTTATAGTTGCTTGGATTGTTCAGTGGACGAATACCCACATAAGAGTTCATCTCTGCAAAAGAAACCGGTACGAAATCAACCACGTTACCGCCGGAAGTTGAACCTGAAGAAGTACCGCCTCCATCTGGAGCTGCCGGAGCTTCACCACCAATACCGCCATCATAGATAGGCTGATTTGTATTGTTAGATCCAGTCTGGAACTGATTGCTTTTTCCGCAACCCACGCCCATCAAAGAGAACGCTGCCAGCAGGAAGATCAGTTTAGAGTTGAATGTTTTCATATCAGCCTCACTTAAAAGGTCCGGTTGATTTATGGACCTCTCACAGTGACTCTATTGCGATGCTTGTGCCAACATGCCAAGCCTTTCAAAAGGGATGTAAGCGCATGATATAACTGGCAATATTCATCCATCCCGGAGTGATACAGAATCACCAGAGCGTCTAATGTCTGTGGAAGGTGCGCAAAAGGGGCACCACTGTCACATCTTGATATGCACAAAACTTCGACGAAAAAATGAAAATTTAAGATTTTTCCTCATCTTACCGAAATGGGATGTATCAAACTTAAAAGAGGATTTTACGATGACAATGACAGCGACAAATGCATTGATTCTGGGCGCGGTTTTCATGTTCGCGGCCCGCGTTTTCCTGGCTTTCTAATTTTGAGGCCTTGAATTTTTTCCTGAAAGAGACTCTCTTGCGGAGCTCTTTTTCTTTTTTAAAAGCCCTTCCGAATCTTTCTATCCCACCTTCTTCGGCTGAATAGTTATCTCCAAACCAACAGACGCCAACAACTTCACAACATTACGAAATGAAGGATTACCGCTTCCACCAATCATTTGGTAAATAGCCTGCCTCGCAATTCCCATTTCAGCTGCGATTTTCGCCGCTCCGTGGACCTTAACAACGTCCGACAATGCTTCAGAAAGAAACTTTTCCTCCCCCTCTTCCAAAGCCGCCGCCAGATATGCTGCCGCAAAGTCAGGATCGAGAAGCTCATACTTTAAATGATCTTGAAAAGTGGTGCCTTTAGCCATGATCGCTCTCCACTCTATGTAGCTGAAGATATTTCTTTGCCATTTGAATATCCCTGGTCTGTGACGATTTATCCCCCGCCACCAGCAACAGTAAAATCTCTTTTCCTTCAATGGAAAAGTAAACCCGGTAGCCGGGACCGAAATGGACCCTCAACTCGTAAAGTCCATTTCCTAAACTCCGATGATCCCCCAAATGCCCGAACTCAGCCCGAGCGGGCTCTCTGCCCGAAGCAGTTCGATAATAAGTTGCGGTCAATCTCTTCAACTCAAGACTCCTCCGTTGTCACATATAATTGTCTAAATGTCAATTATATGTGACAACAATGAGAGCCGACTTAGAGCGTTCTGCCAACAAGCAGCCCAAAGGCCGCCCTTGCAATAGGAAAACCACTTAAGGACTGAATATACTTGAATACAGCCAACAGCTTCCCAGAACCCGGACAGCTTTACTGCAATTTTGCCAGTGGATAGTAGTGATTTAAGATTTGTTTGTAGGTGTATCCCTTTTGTCCCAAAGAGCGACTGCCCCACTGACACAGTCCCACGCCGTGACCGAAGCCGCGCCCCTGGAAAAGAAATTCTTCACCCTGTTTTTTCATTTCAAACAAAGCGCTGCGCAGGTCCTGGAATCCCAAAGACTGACGGAAGTCATTGGCAGACAGAACTTTTTCCGGACTGCCGTTGAAAGCCACACGCACGGCTTGTACGCGCTGGTCCTGCGGGTTTCTGTCGAACTCGATACTGTCGAAGTCAGCCACACGCAGGCGTTTTTTCAAGTCGTCCTTTGTTAATGTCAGCTTCCACTGTCCGCGCGGATTCGTGGGGCACGAACTATCCACCACAATCCCGGTGTTCACCCCATAGTTCCAGACATTCTTGGAAGTTGTCGTCTTCCCCCCGCAATCGGAATGATAGAAGGCTTTCAGAACACGGCTTTTCGGGTCCCACAGCTTAATGCCTTTGGTTTCTTCCACGGCCTGCATCGCTTTTTGAATCAAGGGACTTGTGCGATCTTCAGCAACGACATGGCGGAAGACCTGATCCAACACACTGCTTTCCAAATGATAAGGCTTGTCTTTGCGTTCATTGATCACAGCCAAAGCATAGGATCTTGCCGCGATAGCCTGAGCCTTCAACGTTTCCAGTGGCCAGGACAGGGGCATCTCGCTGGCCAGAACACCCACAACGTATTCATCCAACGGCATCACTCCCACGACATCCACCATTCCGGCATTCATGCTTAACAAAACCCGTGACGGCAGGGACTGAGATCCAATGCGCACATTATGACCTTGAATCAAAAGGTACTTATCCGTGAAAAGATGTTCGCTGGCTTTGGTTCCCGTGCGCAGAGCCCAGATTTTTTTACCGTCTTTTTGCAAAACACGCACTTCGGCTTGGCCATCCTGAGGGATCGCCACCGGACGGAAATTCTGGGTCAGATTCTGAAAGCGCAATCCCAAGCCGGAAATTTGAATTTTAGAGGAAAGCGATTTCAAACGCACTCGCACCAAAGGGGCATCCTTGCCTGAGGTCATGGAGGAATGAGCGTCAGAAACAAAGCTGACGAAAACCAAGATGAAAGTCAAAGATGCCCATACTAGCTTCACTGCCAAACTCCGTCCGTAGAGTTTTGAAAATAAAAAAGGGACAAAGCATCCAGCCTTGTCCCCTCTATTTAACCAACAATAGTCCAGCGATAAAAGTCTAGTTTTCCTTTTTTGTCATCTCCATGAAGGGTCTGATCAGGTCTAGTGGCAACGGGAATAGAATCGTATTGGTCTTGTCCCCGGCAATTTCAGTCATCGCCTGCAAATAAGCCAACTGCAAAGCAGACGGAGACGCCGCCAAAGTGTTGGAGGCTTCTTGAAGTTTCTGGGCACGCTGAACTTCCCCTTCAGCAGAAATAACTTTTGCACGACGCTCACGTTCAGCTTCCGCCTCACGCGCCATGGCTCTTTGCATTTCTTTTGGAAGGTCAATCTGCTTTACTTCCACCATGGTTACTTTGATACCCCAGGACTCTGTGGCTTTATCCAGGATCACCTGCAAAGCGGCGTTGATTTTGTCACGATGTTCAAGAACGTCATCCAGATAGTACTGACCCATCACAGAACGCAAAGTCGTTTGCGCCAACTGGCTGGTGGCAAAGTAGTAGTCTTCAATTTTCGTGATCGCTTCCATCGGAGAAACCACTTTAAAGTACACAACAGCATTCACCTGCATGGACACGTTGTCCTTGGTGATAACGTCCTGAGGCTGTACGTCCATGGTGATGGTACGAGTGTCGATCTTGAGCATGCGTTCAACGAACGGAATCAATAAAATCAAACCAGGTCCACGCACACCAACTGCTTTACCCAGACGCAAAACCACGCCGCGTTCCCAGTCATTCAGGATCTTGATCATCGAACTGCCGACGATACCGCCGATCACAATCAGGCCAATTAAAAATTCCATTATTTTCTCCTTATTTAATCTTTTTCACATTCAAAGTCAGACCCTGTCGTCCTGTCACATGAACGCGGTCTTTCACCTGCAACGGGTCCTCTGAAACAAAATTCCAGATTTCGCCGATGATCTCCACCTGACCACGGTGACCATTACCCTCCACCGTCATCACCACACCGTCCGAGCTTTGCATTTGTGCATCCGCATCCCGGGTTTTCAGACGGATGGTTTTCAGTGCCAGATAACCAATTCCCAGGAACAAAACCCCCAGCACACCCACCACGGAAATAATCAAAGAAAGCGGCAAAGTATAACCTGTCGTCTGAGCATCAAACAAAAACACACTCCCTACAAAAACAGCAATCAATCCACCAATTCCCAAAGCACCAAAACTTGGAATGAACATTTCCGCGATCAGGAACGCAATCCCCAGCAGAATCAAAGCCAGACCACCCCAGGTGACATCCAGTTTATGGAAGGCCACCATCGACAACACCAAACCGATGCCACCAATCACCCCCGGCGCAATCAGACCCGGGTGAGTGATTTCCACATACAGCAACGCCAGACTTCCCATAAATAACAAATAAGCAAACTCAGGATCAGCTACAAAGCTCAGCACCTTGTAACGCAGGTCCGGCACGAACTCGTGCAGATCATGAACTTCCACAATGGATGTTTCTTTCTTTTCACCAATGACGACTTTGCGCCCCTGAGCTTTTTCCAGAAAATCCAGTTCCGAGGTTGCCAGAATATCCAAAGCACCCTCTTCATGTGCAGACTCACTGCTTAGAGATTTTGCCTCGGTGATAATTTCCCTGGAAAACTTCAAACTGCGCCCGCGAAGTTTGGTGATGCCTTCCATCCAGCTCACCGTATCGTTGATCAGCTTTTTGCGCAGGTCTTCCGGGGTTTCACCACCGGAACCAAGAATCGGTGTTGCCGCTCCAATATTGGTTGCAGTCAGTCCGCCGTTCACATGACAGGCCTGCAGAATAATCGCGCCGGCACTGCCCGCATGGCCCCCACGCGGGGCAATCAAACAAAGATACGGAACCGGAGACGCGAGAATGCGCTCGACAATCAAGCGCGTACTTTGCAAACTTCCCCCCGGCGTGTTGATACGCAAATACAAAGAGCTGCATTTATTTTCCACCGCCCGGCGCTCAGCCCGCTCCAGATAATCGGAAGTGGAGGCGGAAATAGCTTCGTTGATGGTGATGGCCGTGGTGCACTCAGCCTGCGCTGCTGTCCCCACTATAAAAGTCATGAACAGCATCATCAGGAACTTCATACGCCCAACTCCTTCATCACTTTTTGCAAATCATTCCAAACCACTTTTTTAGCGCCCGGGTCTTCCAGCAGATAAGCCGGACTGTAGGTCTCAAGCCACTTGCCAGGCCCCTTGAAAATCAACTCACCAATGTCCTTGGGGAAAGAGCTATAGACGACGACCACTTTGCTTTCACAAACTTTAGCCAGTTCTGAAGGTAACTGCGAACGATCATCCACAGTGCAATCCAGTTCCAGCACCTGCAAATTACGCAGCTTCATTGCCGCTTTCATTTTCGCAGCCAAATCCTGCACTTCCGGCAGGAACAGACTTTCTTTTTTTTGCGTCAGAATATTCAGAAACACCAGCTCGTAATGACGAATCTCTGATGGGTTGAAAGGCCCTGTGGAGGTGAAAAACCGCGTCCCGACAGACTCCGTTTGTGAAGCCTGATCTTGCGAGAGCATAACATTTTGCAGACCCAGGACGTCTTGCAGATACTGGATGTAGTCTTTCATAGGGCCCGATTGTATCTGGACCTAGGTTTAGAGACTATAAAAACCGGCCTTAATGCACTGCCTAAACCCTATGTCATGGTGCATTTTCGTCTCAAGTTGAGACGGACTTTACCGATAAGAAAGGTATCTCAGCACAGACGGCCTTTAAGGAGGTTCCCATGGAAGTTTTCAAGTTCAATATCATCCCGACAGAAGAGTTCATCAAACGCGAATCTTTCCGTCAGGCGATCAATAACTGTGAAAAATGCGGAACCGCTTTGGAATTCAGTTACCAGCAGATGAGCGAACATGCCGTCTTGTCCGAAGAAGCCTCCTGCCCGTGCTGCGCACAGAAACAGGAAGCTCGTCATCATCGCATTCACTAAAAACAACTAACTTTTCCAGTTGAAATAAGCCATTTCATAAACAAACTGAAGCATTCGCTCGTACAAATAAAGTGACTCTGACATTCTTGCAGAACCACCAGAAGCTGACAGATAAGACAGGCCGTGCGCATACGCGGCAATAGCCTCGCTGGCTGCGGCCATGGCTTTCGGGTGCATCCCCTTCAGCTCACGCATGCGCTTTTCACACTCCCGCTGAATACAGTTCAAATGATCCGCCATGGAATCGGTGGATGCACATTTGTTTTCAGAATAGTTTGAAAACCCGCCGGTCACAGGAAAGTATTCCTCTGTTTCCTGAGCCATAATCCGCATCAGCAGATAAGACATCATATCAAGCTGATATTTTTCGCAGGAACTTAACTGCCGACCGCCTCTTTGACAGATAAATGCCGCATACTTCATCCATTCCTGCTTAAAGATTTCCATGGATTGAATCACTTCCTGTGCCACGTCCGGGTCTTCCGGGAAATGATTGCGCGCAAAGATGGGAATCTGCTGATTTATTCTAATGAAAAAATCACGGCTATCCTGCAAAGATTCGCCTCGCGGGGCCGGTTTGACAACCGGAGGAGCTTCCTGTTTTGGAGGCGCTGCCGGGGGCGTCGGTGGATTTTTAGGTCGTGCCGGAGGAACTGGAGGTTTGCCATCATTTTCCAGAGCTGCCTTAACCAGATTGCATTGATCATGAACCGAGCAATCCGCCAGCGGAATTTGATAACCACCCGCCTCGGCATATCCTTCGTACTGCACTTCATTGCGTGTGGTGATACGCGCAAAATAAAATTCATTGGCAAGAACACCACCATCAAGATTCAGAAAAATTTCCAACTTGCTGTCGCGGAAGCCTTCCGCAGCCAGATCAAAACGATACCAGCCAAAACCCGCGGCATCTCCGTTCACACAGGCTCCGCTCCACGAAGCCTGCGCAGGGGCTTTCCACGGCAGATCCGGATGCAGAAGAGCACACCCTTCCAAAGTGCGAATCTGGGAATTTCCATAAGCCGTCCCGGCAACAAACAACAACAGCAAAGCAACAAATCTTTTCATCAGAACCTCAAGAGTTTTATTAAACAGGCTGAAGTTGATAAAAGATTGCCCTGCAGAAGCCAAGTGATTTCACCGGACCACTGCGTTCTTTCCGTCTTGTAATACTTAAGAGGTCATTCCTAGCTATCTCGTGGAACAAATTCCTTTAAACCTTTGGAAAAACCGATCAGCGCCAGCCCCGTGGCAGCAACAACCAACGCCAAAGATGTCGAGCTGACTTTTGCAACAGCCCCCCAAGTGATGGCACCCAACGCCATTCCGGCATAGAAGACTGCCAGAAAAACCCCGAGCATGGTCGCCTTTAACTGCGATGCCCCCGTGATCTGGCGTGAGCTCATGTTCATCAGCGTGGCCAGCACCAGCCAGCCGATACCGGAAAAGAACATCGCCGCGCACACGTACAAGTATCCCGGGGCAAGCCCCAACAACAGAACTCCCACAGCATAGATTACATAGGACCCTGCTAAAGATTTATTAGTGCGATGAGGCTGCATGATTTTTTCTGATAACACAGCACTGACACAGGCCCCTAGTCCCAAAAAACCCAGTAAAGAGCCGTACTGCAACGACGACAATTGCAACTCAATACGACCGCGTGTTGGATACAGGGCCCACAGCGATGAAGCAAAGAAAGTGACACAGAAAATTTCCGCCCACAGCTTCATGTTATGCAAGGACAACAACGGCTTCCAGTCGTTTTCCACGATCTTGATATTCTTTCTGCTGGAAAGATCCTCTTTCACCGGCCACTTCCAGAAAAACAAAATCAATCCCAAAAAAGAAAAACTATTCACCAAGAAGGCGGCACTGGGGCCGAAACCGCTTAAGATCCCCCCGCCAATGGTTGGCCCGAGCACTCGAGTGATATTAATCCCCATGTAATACACTAACACGGCCTGCGCCTGCATCGGTGTCGGCACCAAGTCTGTCAGCACAGACTGAAAAGCCGGATTCGTCAGAGCAAACCCAATTCCCATCACCAGCGACAAGCCCAGCAGACTGACCTGCGTGACCTTTTCCTGCCAAACCAAATAAGCCAATAGCCCAGCGGCACAGAACATAAGCCCTTGAGCAAAGAGCAACAACTTGCGCCGATGCCCCAAATCAGAGACGTACCCCGAGGGAATGCTTAAAAACAAAACCGGCAGACTGCCGGTGAAAGAAAGCAAGGAAACAATCAACGGCGACACCGACAGATGTGTCATCACCCAACTGGCGGCCACATCCTGAATCCAGGTTCCTAAATTTGACAAAAAAGCACAGATCCAAAAGGATCTGTAAACGGAAATTTTCAGAGGGGACCAGACTGAGTCGTTCATGACAAGAACAGCATACTCCTGAAAAACTTTGCGACCAATCTCTTCTTGGAAAAAAATAGAGCTGTCAGGAGGTGCTTATGAAGATCCTTTTAAGTATTATCCTCACAATGATCCTGCAAATGCCTGTTTTTGCCTTGGCCTCCCCGGTGGAGTTGACTGTCAACGCGACCACCATCGAAGCCCAATCCAGCAAGCGTTATTACTATAACCTTGGCAGCGTGCGCGTGAACTGGAGTCAGTATGCAGATCTCTATCTGCGCAGCACCGGCAGGAACCCTGTGCAAGTTTTAGGCGTCTATATCAGTGGCGCCGCCTTCTGGGCCTGGAGCCAATGTCCGAACTATCTGCTGCCCGGCCAAAGCTGCCTGACCCGGGTGGAGTTCCGTCCTTGGCATGATGGCTACTTTAGTGGCGCACTCAGATTTAAGTTCCCCGATGGTAATATCTTCGTGGATCTTTATGGCTGGGGTGTCCGGTACTAACGAATACGGCGCAGGATTTTCTGCAAAAGACTGTGGGCTTGTTCAACCTTCAAGGCATAGCCCATGGCAAAGTATAACACTCCGTAAACCATCAAAGCGACTGCCGCTCGAACAATGACATGCAAACCCGGATCAACTGCAAGACGCACAACCAGGGCCCCGGCTCCAGCGCCGACCAAAGCCATAAACCAAACCTTGGCTTGGAAAAGCAAAGGCAGGCCCGTTTTACCGATTTTTTTATTCAAAGCCTGACGAAGAAGATAAAACTCTATCCATCCGGCGGTCCCCGCAGCGACGGTCAAACCAACAGAGCCCCACTGCTTCTCAAAGCCCAAAGTTTCTGGCAGATAGAAGGCACACAACACACCCAGTACAGTGGCAAAAATCACACGCACAATAGCAAATTGCAAAGGAGTGCGAGTGTCTTTTAAAGAATAAAATGTCGAGGAATACAAACGACCCAACGTCGTTGCCAAAAGACCGACAGTGTATCCCACCAGCACCAGCCATACATAACGCGTGTTTTCAGCCTGGAACTGCCCGGTCTGAAAGACCGCCCCGACAATCAAATCCCCCAGCAAAATAAACCCCACCACCGAAGGAATGATAAAGAAAGCAATCTGCTGCAACCCGCGATTCAAGCGGCCTTGCAGATAATGACGAATATCCTCTTCACTGCCCGTGGCCTGAGACATCGCCGGAAGCTCAGCCGCAGAAACACTCATGCCAAATAAGCTTACCGGCAGCAAATACAAAGTCTGAGCATAAGCCAAAGCCGACACGGCTCCTGTGGGAAGCAAGCTGGCCAGGACGTTATCAATATAGGCGCTGATCTGCACCACACCACGAGAAAACACCACCGGCACAAAGTTACCGACCACGGTGCGCACCGCAGACATCTGAAAATTCAAAGAAGGAGAAATCTTTTTCCCCAAACGCAGAGCCGAAGGCAGCTGAATAAAGAACTGCAAGAAGCTTCCGGCCACAAGCCCCCAAGCCACAGTCACAGCAAGATCAAATTGCCCTTGTTTGCCACCCCATAAAACCAAAGCAGCAATAATCGACAGGTTCCAGATTACTGGCGCGACATAGGACAGGAAGAACCGACGATGAGAGTTTAAAATCCCCAAACACCACGCTGACATCACCAAAAAGCCCGTTCCCGGGAA
This sequence comes from Bdellovibrio bacteriovorus, assembly GCF_025558485.1. Lineage (GTDB taxonomy): Bacteria > Bdellovibrionota > Bdellovibrionia > Bdellovibrionales > Bdellovibrionaceae > Bdellovibrio > Bdellovibrio bacteriovorus_G. Next base: position 1,912,320 of record NZ_CP102930.1, on the reverse strand, counting down.
TAAGATCTGCACGATTTGAATCGTCAGTGTGCGTTTTTCACCCGAAAATCCGGGCGCAATCAGATCAATCAGAAAGGGCGTTGCAAACACGCCGCCCAAAACCAGAAACGAGGTCAGCAGAAACAGCAAGCTGCCAATCACAGAGGCGACTTTAGCGGCCTCTTCATCGTGCTTTTTTGCCAGAAGTTGCGCATAAACAGGAATAAAGCTGGCTGATAAAACACCTTCGCCGAAAAGGTTTTGCAAGAAGTTTGGAATCTTCAAGGCGGCCTTGAAAGCATCCCCGGCATCGGAGTTCCCGAAAAAGTGGGCAAACACCCGTTCGCGGACCAATCCCGCGATACGGCTTAAAAATATCCCCAGTCCCACTAAGAGCGCATGACTCTTCACTCTTCAACCTCAGTTTCTTCTTCTTCGCCTTCATTAAGCTGAAGCAAAATACGCTCGGCAAGAACTCGATTGAAAGTCTTAAGCTTCGCAATTTCTTCAGGGTCGGCCATTTTGATTTCATCAATAGACTGGAATCGAGTCAAAAGAAGTTTCTTTCTTTTTTCCCCCAGGCCGACAACGTAATCCAGTTCACTTTCCAACGACGTGCCTTCACGCAACTTGCGGTGATAGGTAATGGCAAAACGGTGGGCTTCATCACGAATGCCCGTTAAAATATGCAAGGCCTCTGCATTATGTTTGAAAATCACTGGATTTGACCGCCCCGGCAGGAAGAATCGCTCTTCGGTCGACTCCACTTCCTGCTTTTGGAAGTCACTTTCTGTGCGCGCTTTCGCCAAGCCCACGACAGGAATGTCTTTACGCCCGATTTCTTCCAAAATCTTCATCGCCTGCGCCAATTGCCCTTTACCACCATCAATCACAATCAAGTGTGGGTCTTCGTATTCCGTATGCTTAAAGCGACGACTTAGAACCTCGTACATCGAGGCAAAGTCATTGATCCCCTGAACGGTGCGGATTTTATAACGACGATAGTGTTCCTTGGCCGGAACACCGTCCTCAAAGACCACCTGAGATGCGACCGTTTCAGCCCCTTGGAAGGTCGAAATATCGTAACACTCAATACGACGAGGCCGTTCCTGCAAACCAAAGCGCTCTTTGATTTCGTCCAGACCGCGCAGTTTTTCTTCGGACTTGGAAACATACTTAAGGAAATGCGCTTTGGCATTTTCATGGGCCATTTCAACCAGATTGCGGCCCCGTTCATCTGTTGCAAAACGGACGGTGGTTTTACTGCCCGAGCGTTCCTTGAGAACCTCTTCCATCAGCTTGGTCAGATCACCCCCAATATCCAGGGGCAACAAAACTTCGTCCGGAATAAAGTTGTCGTCGTAGTACTGATTTAAGAAATCCACCAGCCATTCGCGCGGATCTTCAACAGCGTCATTCGGGTCAAAGTGCGGTAAGTAATGCGACCGGGTACCAATCACCCGGCCGGCACGCACGTGGACCGTTTCAATCAAACAACCCCGTTCATCGCCGAAGAAGCCCACGGCATCCTGATCTTTTTCAGAAGTATCGTTGATAACGGCCTGCTTTTGCAAAATCGCCTTGATGGATTCCACCGAATCGCGCAAACGAGCTGCAACTTCAAACTTTTCCTCATCGGCGGCTGCTCGCATTTTTTCGGTCATAGCCTTGACCACTTTTCGATTTTGACCTTTCAGGAACAGTTTGGCCCCTTCAACTTCGCTGCGATAATCGTCTTTATTGATATACTCCACACAAGGAGCCGTACAGCGCCCAATCTGATAAGTCATACAAGGACGTTTGCGGGTTTTAAAAACGGCATCCGTACAATCGCGGATTTTAAAAGTGCGATTCAGAAAACGAATAGTCCCCTGCACGGCAAATCCAGAGGTGTAAGGACCGAAATAAAGCGATCCGTCTTTTTTCACCTTCCGAGCCAGATACAAACGCGGGAACTCGTCCCCCCAGCTTAACCGAATGTACGGGTAAGCCTTGTCGTCACGCAGGCGAATGTTGTACTTGGGACGATGTTTTTTAATTAAAGAAGCTTCCAGCAGGAAGGCTTCCACTTCGGTCTTGGTCAGAATGTATTCGACTTCGTGGATATTGGAAACCAGAAGGCGAGTCTTCGGGGAATGATCCTTGCTGTCGGTAAAGTAGCTGCGAACACGGCTGCGCAGATTTTTGGCTTTGCCGACATAAATAATTTTGTCGGCGGTGTTTTTCATAAGATAAACACCACTCTGCGTGGGAAATTCTTTTACCTTGTCGCGAACTTCCTCGAACCTACTTGAGGCCATCCTTGACAACCTCCGCGCTTTCGCTTTCAACCTCACCACTGCGCACATTCAGCTCGACAATTTGCAGACGCTTGATTTCATCGCGGATCTTGGCCGCTTCTTCAAACTCCAAGTTGGCTGAAAGCTCTTTCATGCGAGCCCGTAGTTTGGTGATTTCCTGTTGAATCTTGTCTGGTTGCTGCGCGAACTTGCTCATAATCGCAGCAGATTTGGATTCCCCCGCCAATGGCGTGGAAACAGTTCCATCGAACAGCTCCCCCAGACCGTCTTTGATTTTCTTTTTCACGGACTGAGGCGTAATCCCATGCACTTCGTTATATTCCGACTGAATACGACGACGGCGTTCGGTTTCATTGATCGCCTTTTGCATACTTTCGGTAACTATGTCGCCATACAAGATCACACGACCATTCAAGTTACGGGCCGCACGGCCAATTGTTTGCACCAAGGATCTTTCAGAACGAAGGAAGCCTTCTTTATCGGCATCCGTAATCCCGACCAGACTGACCTCCGGAATATCCAAACCTTCTCGCAGCAGGTTGATCCCCACCAGCACGTCGAAAACCCCCAAACGCAGATCACGCAGGATTTCCATACGTTCCATTGTATCGACTTCGCTGTGCAGGTATTTCACTTTGATACCCAGATTTTCGTAATACTCTGTCAGATCTTCGGCAGAACGTTTGGTCAAAGTTGTGATCAGGACACGCTCTTGCTTTTTGATACGTTCGCGGATTTCTTTTAACAGATCATCGACCTGATGTTTTACCGGACGCACTTCCACAACCGGATCAATCAACCCTGTTGGGCGGATGATCTGTTCCACAATCACCCCTTCGGATTTTTGCAGTTCGTACACGCCCGGCGTTGCCGAAACATAAACGACCTTATCCATCATCTTTTCAAATTCCTGGAAATTCAAAGGGCGGTTGTCTAATGCCGATGGCAGACGGAATCCATGTTCCACCAAATTCATCTTACGCGCGCGATCCCCACGGTACATCCCCCCGATCTGAGGAATGGTGACGTGGGATTCATCCACAAAAGTCACAAAGTCTTTCGGAAAGTATTCCAGCAACGTCGGAGGTGGTTCCCCCGGCCCGCGCCCGGTCATGTGGCGGGAGTAGTTTTCGATCCCCTGACAGAAACCCATTTGTTCCATCATCTCGATGTCGTAATAAGTTCTTTGCTCTAAGCGCTGGGCTTCAAGCAGCTTCATTTCCTGATTCAACTGAACCAGACGATCACGAAGCTCATCTTGAATGGTTTTAATCGCGTGCTTCAGACTTTCATCACTGGTGACGTGGTGGCTTCCCGGATAAATACCGATCTGGTCCATTTCCTCCAGCACTTGTCCCGTCAAAGGATCAATCCAAGAAAGACGTTCGATAAAATCACCGAAGAATTCCACGCGCACGGCACGTTCTTCTTCGTAAGGCGGGAAGATTTCGACATTATCCCCGCGCACTCGCACGGTTCCACGCGAGAAATCCACATTGTTGCGCTGATACTGAATACGAATCAGCTCCCGCAGCAAGTGATCACGCTTCATTTCTGTATTAGAAACGATCTGGATCATCATGCCTTCATAGGCTTCAGGCGACCCCAAACCATAGATGCAGGAAACCGAACTGACAATGATCACATCACGACGATCAAACAAAGATCTGGTGGCCGAGTGGCGCATGCGATCAATCTGTTCATTGATGGCCGAATCTTTTTCGATATAGGTGTCAGTCGATGGGATATAAGCTTCCGGCTGGTAGTAATCGTAGTAACTGACAAAGTATTCCACCGCATTGTTTGGAAAAAGCTCTTTGAATTCGGCATAAAGCTGGGCTGCCAAAGTTTTATTGGGTGCCAAAACCAAAGCCGGCTGGTTAAGGTTGGCAATCGTATGCGCCATGGTGAAGGTCTTCCCCGACCCGGTGACCCCCAGCAGAGTTTGATGCTTTAATCCCGCCGTAAAGTTTTCCGCAATCTGTTCAATCGCTTTTGGCTGATCACCAGAAGGTTTGAATTCCGACACCAATTGAAAGTTCTTTTTATAGGTAGAGCCCATCCCTCCAAGAATAGCACTTCCTTGCGAAAGTACCCGCACTTTTTTACCCCTAGCCCTGCGTTATATGCGAGGTGGCAATAAAGGTCCTTGCCTGAGTGCTTCGGTCAGTCGAGAGTTTTAGAATGAAAATATTCAAGCGAAGCCTTCTCGTATTTACTGTACTGGTTTCTGCCCTGATCGTGGGCAGCTTCTTCTTTCTGAAAAAATCCCTGCCGCCGATGGACGGCAAACTTGCTCTGCCGGGCCTGGCGTCCCCTGTGTCGGTGATCCGCGACCAATACGGAATTCCTCATATTAAAGCCACGACTAAAATGGACGCCCTGCGCGCTCTGGGTTTTGTTATGGCCAGCGAAAGACTGTTTCAAATGGAGCTTTCCCGCCGCATGACTCACGGAACGCTCAGCGAGATTTTTGGCGAGCTGGCTTTGAAAAGCGATAAGCTTTACCGCAGTCTGATGTTACGCCGTTCTGTAGAGCGGATGATTGCCAAAGAAAAAGTCGAAGGCCGTTTTGACCAGCATATGTGGGACGAGATGCAGGCCTATTTTGATGGCGTGAACGAATACATCAAAACCCAGCCATTGCCTTATGATCTGCAAATTGTCGGTATCAAGCCTGAACCCTTCACCCCTTGGGACGCCTATATCATGACGGGCCACATGGCCTATAGTTTTGGTATTGCTTTAAAAGCCGACCCACTGATGACCGAATTTGCCAGACAGCTTCCTGAAGAGGCTTTTCAAGCCCTGCGCAATGATCCACTGAAAGCGCCGTTGAAAGTTTCCGCATGGAAGGACACATTGGCGCCGTTCGTGCTTCCTACCGAGGATCTTTTTGCAGGAACTTTTGAAGGCAGCAATGCCTGGTTGATTTCCCCCGAACGATCTCAGTCCGGAAAAAGTATTTTTGCCAACGATCCCCATATTGGTTTTTCTCATCCGGCGACCTGGGTGGAAGCTCATATCCAGACACCGAACTTTGAACTTTATGGCCACTATCTGCCTCTGGTTCCATTTGCGATTTTAGGTCACAACCGCCACCATGCCTGGGGCTTCACGATGTCTTTGGCCGATGATATGGATCTTTACGCCGAAACCTTAAACAAAGACAAAAAAACCGCCATCTTTGCCGGCAAGGAAGTGCCTTATCAGGAATGGACAGAAACAATCAAAATCAAAAACGAACCGGATCTGGTTCTGAATATGATCGAGACCCTGCATGGGCCGATCATGGACGAGGTTCTGGATCGCAAAGATCTGGCACTGAAATGGGCTTACCACCGCCCTGACAACAACCCCATGAAGGCCCTGCGTGAAATGGCTGAATCCCATGACATCGCAGCCTTTGAAAAAGCTCTGCAATATGGAACAGCTCCGGGACTGAATGTGATGTATGCCGACGCTGGCAATATAGCGTGGTGGATCTTCGGTGATATCGCGGTCAAACAAAACCCCAATTCGGATATGATCTTGGACGGAGCCTCTGGCAAGGATGAATACACTCGTGTTCTTGCATGGCAGGAAAAACCACATCAGGTAAATCCAGAATCCGGCATCATCGTCACTGCCAATTCCCGCCCACAGGGTCTGGACCCGATGATTCGTGGCGACTGGCAGTCCGATGATCGCTATCAAACCCTGATACGCGCGTTGAACGAAAAAGACCTGTGGAGCGTTGATGATGTCAAAGCCCTGCAAACAGAAAACTACAACTATCAAACCCGACAGTTGCTGGATAAGCTTCTGGAAAATCTGACCTTAAACGATTCAGACAGACAGCGCTTTGATAAGGAACTTAAAGCCTTAAAAGGCTGGAATCTGCACTCAGAAGTTGATTCCACGGAAGCCAGTCTTTATCACCAGTGGAACAACGAACTTGCGGTGAAGCTGATTGAAAAGCTGCCCGCCGAACAACGTGCGACGTATTTGACCACTCCCTACGCCTGGGCATTTTACGAGCGAACCTTGTTGGACGATGCCTCCCCTTGGTGGAAAGATCAGGACAAGACGAAAATAATTTCTGAAGCTTTCCTCAACGCCCTCGAAAAAGTGCGCGGAACAAAATGGGGCGAAATCCACACCGTGGAATACACACACCCACTGGGTCGTGGTTTTCCGTTGAACAAAATCTTTAATATCGGCCCTTATCCGATGCCGGGTGCCTACAATGAAATTAACAACAACAAAATGCGCGGACTTGGTGGCGATTTCAAGGTTGTCGCAGGCCCGTCCACTCGCCGTGTGATTGATTTTGCTCAGCCACAGGAAAGCTGGGGCATCAATCCGATCGGTATCTCGGGTCATATTTTGTCCCCATTTTACGACGATCAGGTGCAGATGTTCCTACAGGGGAAATATCGCCCTCAACACATGAGCGATGAAGGCATTCAAAAGAATACCCGCTACGAAATGACACTGGTGCCTTGACTCTGGCGCCTTGTCATCGCGTAGAATAGGGTAAACAAATTCGCCCTGGAGATTTCATGCGCCACCTAATTTTGACGACAGCTCTTCTGACTGCGGCTTCCTCTGCCCAGGCCTTCGACATCAAACCGGGCCTGTGGGAAGCCAAGATGACATTGACTCTGGACGGAAAGACTTTCGATCCCATGGCCGAGATGAATAAGGCCCTGGCTCAGGTTCCACCAGAGCAGCGTAAACAAATGGAAGAAATGCTGGCGAAGTCTGGCAGCCAAATGCCGATCACCAAAGATGGTTATCGTATTTGCTATACGGCCGACATGCTTAAAAATCCCAGCTCTGTGATGGAGGCGACGAAGTCCTGCAAAACCAAAGTTACAACCCAAACGGCGAAGAAAATTTCTGGCACATTCGACTGCCCGAAAGAAGATGCCAAGGGAACTTTCGATTGGACAGCCAAATCCGACACCCAGTATGAAGGCGTGATGACTGGCAAAGACAGCAAAGGCAAGGACACTGTCATTCGCTACGAGGGTAAGTTCGTCTCTGCCGATTGCGGCAAAGTGAAGCCTGTAAAATAGCACCCGGACTTCGTTTTTCTTCGAGCTTCCCGTCCTCCCGTGCATCATGAATGGGTCAAAGGAGGCTCTTATGTTTCTGGCAAAGACTCTTCTTGCCGCCATCATTTCACTTATACCCCTGACCGTCGTTGCCTATCCATCCATAGGTGACAAAGTTTCCTGGACAGGAGAAATCAATCGCAACGGCGAAACACTGGGTGTGAAGATCACCAAAGAAATCCTTTCCCACGATAAAGAAAACCATCTTTGGAAAATCCGTATCGACGCCTCTATCGGCGACGAAAACAACAGTCATATTGTTGAAACCCCGGACATGTACACGCCTGAAAAGTTTAAAAGCATTATCGCAGATTGTGTAAGAAAAGGGGGCAAGCTGGAAAAACTGAAGGCTCCGGCGGGCACTTATAACACCTGCAAAATGAGCACAACACTGACTGATGGAACTTTGATTGAACGGTGGTGGGGCGACATCCCCTTTGGCGTTGTCAGTAAAAGCACCCGCGACAGCGGCAAAATCCCCGTCGCCAAACCGGACTTGGATTCCATCATCGCGGGACTATAACTACGCAGCTTTAGAGGCAGTGACTTTGTCGTACATCAGATACAAACTTTCCTCTTCACGGCGGATACGACTTGCCAACGCCGAATGCAATTTAGCGAAATCGCGTGCGAACTCCAGAGGATCGCCGCCTTTTTCATACTTTGCAAAGAAAGCCAAAGCCGCAGGCGCGAGAGTTTCCATATCTTTCGCCAGAACATTCAAAGTGCTCTGAATGGAGGAATCACTGGCTCCGGCTTTTTTCAGCACAGGATACAGCTCCACATCTTCGTGTTTTAAATGGGCAAGCAATGTCGCCTTGGCAGAGATAAGTTTCTTCGCAGCGTCCGGGTGGGAAATACCTAGAGCTTTGATTTCTTCAAGCGCCGCTGCAAGGGTCTTATGATCGTTCTTCAGTTTGGACGTTAATTGAGACATATGGGCTCCTTTTCATAGTCCTTATCGTCCACCCCCGGTTAAAACTCGAACAAATGACCTATAAACCCAACGAAGGTCGAGCGTCAGACGAGCTTCAAGTAGGTCTGAAGCCCACTACTTCGTCACTTCCCAGAAGCTTCCTTCCGGAGTGTCGCTGACAGAAATCCCCAAAGCTGTGATCTTCGCTCGAAGCTCATCGGACTTCGCGAAGTCTTTAGCCGCGCGAGCTTCCCCGCGTTCAGCCACAAGCTTATCAACAGCGGATCTTTCCAGGTTCATTTTCTTTAGCAACATATCATCCAGTTTGATCAGGAATTCATGCGCTGGCTCCTGGACAGTCAGCTTGTAAGTACCCGCCGGCAAGCCGGACTTTTCGATCATCTCAAGATTGTTGATGTGATCGTTCATGCTCAAAGTTTGACCATTTGGCAAAGTCAGAACCAGATCCAGGTCGTTCACCAACGCTTGAGCCGCATTCGCAGAACCCGGAGCATCCGTCCAAACAAGGTTCGCATAGATGCTGCCCGCATTTGCCAATGTGAACTCGTAAGTCACCTCAGCACCTTGCGCAACACCTTCACGGTTGTCGATAAACTTGGTGCCCGCACCCAGATTTGCGATATTGGCAACGTCCACACGGCCATAACCTTCATCAGAGTTTGGACGACGAGTCAGAATTTCCTGACCACGAGATGCACCCACTTCACCGTATTGGCCTGGGAACATATCCACTGCCGTGTGAAGCATAGTTGCTTTCATCAATGCCGCAGACGGAGTCGCGATACCGATTTTTTCAACCAGAACCTGACGAGCCACCGCCGCCGCCCCCGCTGTCAACGGAGTCGCCATGGAAGTACCACCGGACCAAACATAGTCCTTATTGTAAGCACCCCACAATGGAGAAGCGTCCTTTTCCTGAGAGAACACGCTTAGGATGTTTGTGCCCGGAGCCACGATATCCGGCTTCGTACGGCCATCTTGAGTTGGGCCACGGGAAGAGAACATCGCAATCCCATCACCTTTATCAGAGATATAGGAGCTGTAGATTGGCTCTGCCGGCCATTCGTCTTTGGCTGCACGAAGTTGTTTAATAGGAACCTGAATACCCCCGGAAGAGGTCACGTTTTCAGAAGCGCCCACTGTCAGGACGTTTTTCGCTGTACCCGGAGAAGCCATGGAGTTCGCATCAATACGACCGTCTTTGTTTTTATCCGCACCACTGTTACCAGCAGCGAACAAAATCAACATGTCTGGATTTGCGTAAGACCATTCATCGACCTGAATCGCGAAGTTATCATAAGCACCGAAAGTACGCGCACCACCCCAAGAGTTCGTGTGGATACGAGCGCCATCAGCATAGGCTTTTGTAAATAAATCCCCTAGTTTGGACGGAACACTCAAGTTCTTCATCATCGGGGACCACATGCCTTCAGCCACCATGTTTGCCTCATAAGCGCCGCCTTTTAGCAAGCCCTTGGAAGCTGTTCCACGGCCCATCACAGATCCGGCAACGTGAGTTCCGTGACCCATAGGATCAGACCAGGATTTAGACCACAAACCAAATGGGTAACCAGAGACCACGCCACCCGCGAAATCCTGATGAATCGCGCCTGCGTTACCGGAATCCAAACCTGTATCCGCCATGGAAACAGTCTGACCACGGCCCGTGTAACCCATTGCCCATGCCGCATCGAAGTTCATCAAACGCGTGCCGGACTCATCACCTTTAAGGTCTGTGTAATCACCTGCCGCCGCCGCAGAAACGTCGTCTGCCAGATCCTGATCCATCGCAAAATGGAAGGATTCAATTACAGGAGCTGGTTGAATATGTTCAACACCTGTCAGTGCTGCCACCGCAGGAACAAGTCCGCGAGGAATCAAAGCAGTGATATGCTTTCCATCAACAACCTGAACAGATACTTTAACATCCATTTTTTCCATTCTGGATGCGATAACTTCAACTTCATTGGGTTTGAACGTGTTCACCAACACGGCCACCATGGAGTCTTTATTAAAGACGCTGGCCGGAGCAAAGTCGTTGCTGACTTTGTAGGTATTGGCATACTTCACCACTGCCTGAACGCCGGAGTGAGAGTTTTTGAATTTCATCAAATCGGAATAAGTACCACGAACCACCAAAGCGTCATCCGGAAGATAACCGAAGATCTCGAACTGAGTTTTCAGGGCTGCTTTGTCTTTTTCAGTGACAGCCTTTTTGAACTGCACGATGTATTCAGTTGCACGGACATCCATCGCCCATGTTGCTGCATAACTGCTGGAAAGTTTATTTGTATCAACAGCACCGGAATTGAGTTTCAAAACCGTGCCCGCTTGCGCTGCGCTGACAGAAAGAACCACAGCGGAAACTGCGAGACCCTTCACAAGATGTTTCATAATACCCCCTCTGAACTCAAAATCAGATCACGACAGAAGTCCAGTCGCAAGGGGTACTTAGTATATTGATGCGGCGGGCGAATTAAAGTTGATGAGCCATCACTGCCAAAGACAGATTTCCAGCAGTGCGCCCCTTGGAATTCATGCCAAATTCCATCTCTTGATTTTCAGGAGCAAACACCTGAGCGCGTTCCGACAGTTTCTGCTGACCACGCACACGCTTGGTCACAGTCACATCCAGATACAAACCGTCTTTATTATTCACTTGGGATTTACGAGCAAAGACTTCCACCAAAGTTTCGTTTTGTCCGTCTTCAGAAATTTCACTGACAAAACTTTTCTTGCCGGATTTTGCCACGGTATTAACAGAAATAGGAGCTGAACCCTTTAAGCCCACGCGCATATTCACCTTATACGCCGGCGCTGCCGCCCAAGAGTTCAATGAAAAAAGAATTGTTGCCGTAACTACGCTGAAAATCTTCATAAGATCACATCCTTGTGCTCTACAAAAAGCATGACAAACAAAAATCGCGGATGCAACAGCAAAATGTTCCGTAATTTTTTCTTAGAAAACCAGTGATCACTTCGTATCGATCACCCTAAGAATGTTTCTCGCGCCCAGATAAGCATCATTGTAGGTGTAGTTCAGCACGACTTCCGAATCCCCCAGAACAACAAACTTTCTGTCCACCAGATCCATTTCAAATTCACCGCCCGCATCGCCGTCCTCCTGCCGCTGGCGAAGACTTTCCAGCACCACCCAGCTTCCCAAAGTGGCCCCCACCGTCACCACCGCATAGTCATGACTCGGGTCAGAGACTAAATAATATATCTGCCCACCAGACCAACTCACATCCAACGCCTCTGCCGGCGCAGAAACCACGGGATTCCAAGTCAGACCGTGATCTGCGGAACTCAGGAAGCTGTCACCCTGATAAACCCAGATGTCCCCTGAGGGAGCATGCCGCAATGTGAACTTTAAAGACCAATAATTCTGATCATTCGGGCCACGCAGAACCTCGGACCAATTTGCACCCCCATCGCTGGATCTGTGCACCACAATCGTCCCCAGAGCTCCCGCCTTTTCCAGAATAACAAGGTAGAGATTCCCCTCACTGTCAGCAGACAAGTTCATTGCCTCCAGCGCACTGGCTCCACCAGAGGGCGCCAAACTGCTGACTAAGTTCCAAGCCGTCCCGTTCGTGCTTTTTCTAACAAACACATTGAAGCCATCGTTATCGACCAAATACGTCGCAGAAGTTTTATTGGTCGCCAACAAGGCCGCATAGCCCACTGCTGGAATCGAGTAAACATCAGCCCAAGAGCTGCCATCCACAGAACGTCTGATAATTCTATTTGCGTCACGCACTCCGACGACATAGACAGCTCCATCGTGCCCCTGAAGAAGATCCTCAACCCACTGATTGCCCGGATCTAAAAACCGATCCGAATCCTGCCAAGTGGCTCCATTGTCAGAACTCTTTGCAATCACCCAAGGCCATTCACCGTCCATATCACCCGTGTCGAAGTGGGCATACAGCTCTGTCGCAGAAGTCCGGATGATTTTGTCCGCCTGACTCCAAAACGCCCACTGAAAACGAACTTCACCCACAAGAGCCCAGGTTCCGCCGCCATCAGCGGAAAAGGCCACTGACGACTGCCAGCCCTTATCGTTATAGGAAAACGCCAGCACTTTGTTATTTGACGGATGTGCCACCACACTCAGGCCATAGGGATCTTTCACCGCAGCAAGCATCGCATCCAGATCTGTTGGCGTCCAAGTCACACCATCCGCTGAAGAGACAACCTTCCAATCGTTTGGATCTGTGCTTCGACTTCCACCCGTGGCAATCAAGGTTCCGGCGGAAGTGACGGTCATACCCTGCAACATATCCTGCCCGGCGTAGGCCTGAACCCAAGTCACCCCTGCGTCGGTAGTTTTATAAATTTTCCCACCACTACCGCTATCCCGACAGGAATAGTAGGCTGTATTGTCATCAACAACCTGCAAATTTCCACGCAACTCATAATCACCGTAATTTGTAACCGCAGGTACAGAACTTGCCGGAGTCCACGTCCAAGTTCCCGCCGCAAAGGTTCCTTTCAGGAAATACATTGTATCGGCTGCCCCCGTGCGCCCCATGATAAACAGATGTCCTGAAGGAGAAATATCCACCTGATACGCTGAAACCTCCGCACCTCCACCAGCTGCGGGGTTATTCTGATAGATGGTCTGCCAAGTGGCACCGTCATCTTTACTTTCCCGAACGACCCATTTCCAATCTGCCCACGCCCCGGAATAACCGACCGTATAGATATAACCGGTCAGCGGTGACACTGCGACATCGTAACAAACAGTATCATCTCCGGCATTTTCCCACCACGAATCCACGGTAGCCCAAGTGGTTCCACCATTTGTGGATTTTCTTACAAACCAAACCGAATTCGGGTCCTGAGCTGTGCCGTCGTAAGAGTACCCATAACCGCAGGTAAAGACGGTGTTGCCCTTGGCGGCAATAGATAAAGCATGTGATTCCCCGTAGTAATCAACCCCCATAAAGTGATCGACACGACTCCAGTTGGCGCCGTCATCAGTGCTGCGGAATGTAGCCCAGCGTTCACCCGAGTTATCACTGGCAACAGCCGTCACAAGAACAGCACCTGACGTCAACCAAACCGCATCAGATAGGTAGTTTTGATCCTGCACGGACTGAGGCATGTCTATTCGTCGGAATTCCCGGAAGCCTTTGCGATGAACCGTTACCGCGAACTTTTTACCGACACTATCGGTGACCTCAAGGGTCTCTTCCGTCACTTGCGCATTCGGAGGTATTGTATAAAGGCCCGTTGTCGTATCAAGATACCCCGAAGAGGATGCGCCATATGTGTAAGGCGGAGTTCCCCCCACAGGCTCGATGGCTTTGGCTGACCCCACGTCCATAGTCAGAGAAAGAGCAATACGCCCGTCCTCGCCATCTATTGTGGAGGAAATTTGATCTTTGATCAGGGAGGCATCAAGGGAGCATCCCACACAAAACAGAACAGCGACATAAAACAGAATCCGAGACGTACAGAAATATTGAAGCATATATATACTTATCGGTGTTTCTGGGTGCCTGTTTTAGAGGCCGAAACAATAAATACTCGTAATCGTGCCTCAGACTGAGACGGCCAGTGGTCACACATCTCCACAGAAGGAAAATCAACCCTAATCCGAGAATACCACTCCGCTTGAATCGCCTCCTAAGCTCGTGTCTCCCCATGTAACGACACTGCCGTTATCCTTAAGCGCGGCAAAGGCACTGTCGGTGGCAAAGACAGCCTTCACTCCCGAAGCCAATTTTGCGGCGTTAGAGCCGGCATTACCTCCGTAAGCACTATCACCCCATACCACCACGGCGCCATTGGATTTCAGCGCCGCAAAGGCCCGCGCCGAAGAGGCAACCTCTTTAACATAGCTCAATGAGGAACTGACGGATGACAAGTCAGCCCCGGCAGCAGCCTCACCAGCCGTCTGTATCGAGCCACTATCCAACAAGAAGGTTGTGGCCGCCAAATTTGTAAAGACACGAATAAAGCGATGTGAAAAATTCGTATTCAGAGTCGTGTTTCCGGCGCCGGTAGCAATATCTCCCCAACTCACTACGCTACCATCGGCCTTATTGGCGAAAAAGCCTTTCCCAGTTGAGGTCACTCTTAAAACATTCGACGTTAAAGACGCACTCACCGAAGAACCATCGCCACCAAAAAGAGAATCACCCCATGAAACAACGGCCCCCAAAGACTTCACAACTGCAAAAGCTCTTTCCGACGAGGTTACGCTGACGATACCGTTTGACAGCGATGCTGAGACGGACGAAGAGTTTCCACCCGCCAAGGCGTCGCCCCAGGTCACAAGGCTGCCATCATCCTGCAAGGCCGCGAAGGCTCTTTTGTTGGAATAGATCCGGACTGTTTTTGAGGTCAAAGCTCCAAGCACTGAGGCGCCATCCCCACCAGCACCGGACTCCCCCCATGTGACAACACTTCCGTTGTCTTTTAATGCCGCAAAAGCCGTATCAGTGGAATAAATCCGAATAATACCTGTCAACTGACCTGAGACGACCGAGCTATCCCCACCAAATGACGAATGCCCCCAGGTCACCACAGTCCCATCCGTTTTAAGTGCCGCAAAACTTCGACTATTCGAATAGATGGTCTTAACTCCGGAAGCGAGCAATATACTTGCCGCCCCAACATCTCCGCCATAATCACTGGCACCCCATGAAACAACAGAACCATTGGACTTAAGAGCCGCAAAAGCTCGTTCTGTCGAAAAAAGATCCTTCACCCCTGTGGCGACCGCCGCACTTGAGAAGTTGGCGATATCGCCTCCCCAGCTCACCACAGAGCCATCCGTTCTTAAGGCCGCAAAGGCTTTCTTAGAGGCGATAACTTTTTTCGTCGATTTATAAGAACCGTTAAGAGAAGCAGTGACAGCACTGGTGTCACTGTCCAATCCCCAAGACACAATCCTTCCATCTTCCTTCAAAGCTGTAAAGGTGCCATAATTAGAGGTCAGCTTAACAATCCCGGAGGTAATAGAAGATGCCGCAGCACCCGCATCTCCTCCATAACTGGCAGATCCTGACACCACAACCGAACCATCTGACCTAAGAACCGCATAACCGCCAGCTGTTGTAGTGTCAGCAGCAACACCATCGGCAGCAACCAGCTCTGTGGCAACTCCAGAGCCACTATTTACAGTGTATATCGCCCCGTTGCTTTTATAAGCAAAAATGCGACCACGCACCACCTCAATATCTGAGACCCCCGAAGAAAGCTCTGGGGGTGACGCTGAGAACGGGGTGTATCCTCCCCAAATAAACACAGCGCCACTGGAGTTCAAGGTTACAAAAACACTGCTTGTACAAATAATTTTGCGATTCTTTTGAAGCTGAGCAAGGTGCGCAGAGGGATCGCCTCCAGCTTCGGTGCGGCCCCACGAAATAACAGAACCATCTGCCTTACGTCCGGCAAATGCCCCTTCATTATTAGCACACACGAGGTCAATGACCCCTGCCGGAGCGACGGCATTTCCACCATAGCCAGTCGAACCCCAGTGATAAATAGAGCCATCTACGCGCATAGCCGACCAGGAACTTCTCATTCCCGCAGCCGCAATAACTCCGGAACCAGGCGTTGTAACAGCCCCCGGAGCCGAGGACTCACTAGAATATCCTCCCCAGACCACAGCGGTTCCATTGGCTTTCAAAGCCAGAATACTGTCCCTTGCCGCGATAAGTTTATAAACCCCACTGTTGGCTGCGGTTGTGGAGGCTGGGGGACTTCCTCCCGACCAAGTATATCCCCAGCCAAAAACCGTTCCATCACTTTTAAGACCGGAGAATGCTTCTTCGTTAGAAACCATTGAGACAATATGCTGAGCAGAAGAGACATCCGATACCGCTCGCGAACTTCCCCAATTGACCAGCGAACCATTTGTTTTCAAAACAGTAAATGCATCTTCATAGTTAGCACTGATAACTGTTTGAATTCCAGACTTGATGGCATTCTGTGTTGTCGAGGTCATGACCGTTACAGCAGAGTTCCATCCCCATGGAACAAAAGATCCATCTCCAAGTAAAACCCCTGAATTTCGTCTGGTATTGAAAATATCCGCAACCCTATAGATCTTCGAGGGAATCGCAAACGAACGCGAGTCCGTGATGCTATTTCCGGCAGCATCCTCATAGGTTACGTCCACGTCGAAGCTGCCAGAACCAATACCTGACACATCAAGATCTGCAGTCCAGACGCCGCCACTGCAAAGAACGGTGTTATTCGCAGGATAATTTACGTAGATATCAGTCCCAGTGCCATCACAGACACCGCTCACAACAAAACTGCCACTGTTCGCAACAGTGCTTCCAGCAATCGGAGCCATTATTTCAAGAGAAGGAACCAAATTATCTACAGTAATCAAAAAAGGTGACGTGGCTTGAACACTTGCTTTGCCATCGCCACTTCGGGCAACACCAGGAACAACACTGACACTCACGGCCCCATCACCAGCGCAATTATAAAGCTCGACATAATAGCCATCAGAATCATCAAAATAGACGTCACACGTGGCGGAACTCCCCAGCACGACGATATCAGACTCATCAATTTCAATGACATCTGCATTTTCAAACTGCAACTCAAACCAGAGGTAACCGTTATAGTTCAGACTAAGTTGTGATGGAGAGGTAAAGGTCACCACAGGGACATCGGAAACAGGCTCACTCTGAGCCGGAGGAATGTCCTCAATAAACCGGGAGGTGGCTTCCCTCACGAGGGATGCGTCCAAAGAGCATCCAAGACAAAACACCGTACCAATAGAAAGTAAAAGCCGAAACGTCCAGAAATTTCCCATATAGATTTATCGGTGTTTCTGGGTGCCTGTTTTAGATCGCGAAACAATAAATTAGGGTTTCGGTTACCGTACCCGTGTAGTATACCCGGATATCATCTGCATAATACGTTACCGCGGTGCCGGTATTTATATTATTCTGCACATGCAGAAAATACTCCCAGCCTGCTTCCGCCGTAAACGTAAACGTAAGCTCTACATAACCAGAACTCGCACTCTTTAACTGACCACTTACCTGCTGAAAGTTGGCCCAGTTATTCGGATCCCGGCGACGTACCGATACATTTACCTGGTGCGTGTTCTTGATCTTTACCTTCATCGTATAGCCCGTTCCCGGAGTAGTGCTGAAGTAACGGGCCATACCGCCGTAACGGGTACTGGTTTCCAGCTTCAGCTCCGTATTGCCTCCCCCGTCTGTTTGTACCGTAGCCGTTATTTCTGATTTGTGGGGCCCCCTCTTTCTGGAAGCCTGCTTTTTTGGAAGCCAAATACAATTCCAACCAGAAGAATTCATCAAAGATGATTCTTTTTTGAGCGGCTGTTTTAAACTCCGCATATTCTTTGGCTTTATTCGGATCAGGGAAATGAATGTCCTTTAAGGCATCCTGGCGCGGAATCAGTTTGTACTTTTCGCGCATCCATTTTGGCAAAGCCTCTTCCGGCCATTCTTCGATTTGCGCAAAAGCTGAGCGCACAAGCTTCATGATTTTTGCGGTCGCCAGCCCTTCGATTTCTGTATAAAGCGGAATCAATGCGTCCTGAGTTTCCTCATCAGGCTCTACATCTTTGATGTCAGGGTGATGGAATTCGATACGACCGCGGTATTCGGTGACCTTGCCAACAACACGCACTTCAGTGAAGGGCTTGAAACGTTCAAAGTATCCTTTGTAAGGCACCCGGAAATATTTGCAGTGAATCTGTCCCGAAGCATCCCGTAAAACCACATCATACATTTTACGCGCCGAGCGGCCCATATTGATGCTATGAACAGCCACTACGGTGGCCTTGATACTGACAATGTCATCAGGACGAAGGCTTGCGATATTGCGAGCCGCCCGTTGATCTTCATAAGCACGGGGATAAAACTCAAAAAGATCCGCTAAAGTTTTTAAACCTTTGCGCGAAAACAGGTCTCCCAACTTGGGGCCGACTCCTTTTAAGTATTGTATCTCTGTGGTTAAACGCATTGCCATCGTCTTTCGATTATTTCTGATTTCTGCAACAAGTCAATGAATGCCGCCGCTATGACATGGCACTCTTTTGTCGAAAACCCGACACCTGCCGAGCTTCCGACAACGCAGTCTGCCGGGATTCCGGCGATCTTCTTTTCAAAACAGTTTTAGGCCCTGCTGAGCCCCGCAAAAACTTGGCATCAGCTGTGCTTTCTTCAACTGGTGTACAGCTTTTCAAGGAGCTTCCCATGATTCGCACTTCTTTAACTCTTATCTTAAGTCTCACCTTGGCTGCCTGTGCTGGCTCCGGCACGGGCGGTTCCCCCTCTCCCAATCCCACACCTGCACGCTTTTCATATATCTTAAATTCCGGGGATGGCAGCATTTATTCTTATCGCATTGAAGCGGATCAAACTTTGACCTTCCTTGCCAGCACAGCAACCGGAATTTCCCCCAGAGGAATGGCCATGGCGCCTGACGAAAATTTCATCTATGTGACCAACAGCCCTGACGACACGATTTCGTCATTTAAGATTTCCTCTGACGGAAGTCTGACAGCCCTAACAACAGTGGCTGCGGAAAATTATCCAGTGTCCTTGCAGACCTCTCCCGACGGGCGCTTTCTTTATTCCATGAACATGGGGGGAAGCATTTCTCAGTTCACAGTCGCAGCCGATGGCAACCTGGTCCCTTTAACACCTGCTCAAGTCCCCTCCTCCGGCTGCCCTTCCGGGCCAGTGGGTTCTTATAAAAATGCCAGCGGAGAATTTATCTATGTCCTTAGTTGCAGCACAGACGAGCTGGAGGTCTTTGCTGTTACGAAATCAGGTCCTCTACAGTCCCTGCAAACCGTTGCCACTGGGGCAAGCCCTCAAGGCCTGACAATCAGCGGAAATCAGCTTTACATCGCCAATGCCTATGGTCCCAGCCTGTCACATTTTTCAATTCAGGCCGATGGTCGTCTGGGAGCCCAGACAAAAATCACTGCGGGCACGTCGCCAGAAACTCTTAGCAT
This sequence comes from Bdellovibrio bacteriovorus, assembly GCF_025558485.1. Classification (GTDB taxonomy): domain Bacteria; phylum Bdellovibrionota; class Bdellovibrionia; order Bdellovibrionales; family Bdellovibrionaceae; genus Bdellovibrio; species Bdellovibrio bacteriovorus_G. Next base: position 1,893,027 of record NZ_CP102930.1, on the reverse strand, counting down.
TGATGCCGCCACCAAGACAGCTTACATGCTTGATTACGTCGAGGACAAAGTGCTGCAATTCCAGGTGAACACCGACGGCAGCCTAAATCCTTTAACCGTCCCGGCCATTTCCACAGGACAGGTTCCCGTGCAAATTCTTCTGAAACATTGATATTTTCAGTCTCGGATTGGCACGTTGTGAGAGAGTCTCAAGCCCGCCCATTCTGGACTAAAGACCGAGGCTCCTGTTTATTGCAGAATTAGTTCCATCACCCGGGGTTCCGTGGCAAAATTTTTCTATGGATTCAACGACTTACTTTCGCATCCGCCTAAGCACGATACGCCCTGATAAAGTCACGTCTTTTGATATTTTCATCTATGTGGATGGCAAGCATATCCTGTACCTCCGGGCTGGAGACAAGCTGGGTTCCGGCAAAATCAAAACCCTGCACAACCGCGACACCGGTGATTCCTTCTTTGTGCGCATGGAGGACAAACAGATCTATCGCGACTGGGTCAAAGAGGAAATGAATTCAGATCTTCTAAATCCTTTTGATAAAGCCAAAATTCTGCGCGAATCCTCTGTGGCCCTGATGGAGGATCTTTTTGAAAATCCCGATGTCAATCGTGCGCTGGATGAATCCCGCCCGATCATCACGGACTTTATTGAGCTGATGGAAAATGCACCGGAAGCCATGGGCTTTATGATCTCGTTATCCGGGCATGACTTCTACACTTACAATCACTCTCTGGATGTCAGCATTTATTCCCTGGGCCTGGGAAAGGCTTTGGGATACGACGCTAAAACCTTGGAAGAACTTGGCGTGGGTGCCCTTTTCCATGATATCGGAAAACGCAATGTCAGCTTGGATATTCTGTGCAAAAAAGGTGGACTGACGGATGCCGAGTGGGAGCAGATGAAAATGCACCCGCAATACGGACTGGTTATTTTGAACAACCATCCAAACATCAGCGATGCCATCAAAGCCGCCTGCTTTGAACACCACGAATCCTGGGCTGGGAATGGTTATCCTCAACAGTTGGTGGCTGAAGAAATTCATCCATTCGCGCGCATCGTTGCTATCACCGACACCTATGATGCGATGACCACGCAAAGATCCTACAACGTCCCGATGACTCCGGTGGATGCGGTCACCATGATGAAAGAAAAGCTGGCGGGTCGTTATGATCCCGACATGCTCAAAGCCATGTATTCCGTACTTTTCAAAATAAAGGTCGCCTAGATGAAGCTTCTTGTGAATTCCCTGTTTTTGATCGCTGGTATCCCATTGATTGCCCTTGCCCTGGAACCCACAAATCCTTCAGGCCTTTGTGATCGCTTTACCGGTGAAAAAGATATCACCGAATGCCAGAAGAAAACCGAAAAAGAAAATGCCGACTGGTACGCCACCACAGTGTGCAACCTGCAACAGGACGACAAAGCCTTCTGGGCCTGCTGGGACAGTATTCAGGGGCAAAGCTTCAGGCCACAGGCCCTGCAAAAATGCGGGGAAGCTCAGGATATGACAGATTCTCAAAGACAGACCTGTCTGGATTCTTCCAAACAAGGCCGCGCACCCGCTTCAGCTGACAATGCGGCTGGCTTTCAGCCTCTGAAAATAAAGGGCAAATAGCTCTTTATTCCGCTCGGCGCTGCTTACCCTTTGGACATTCCTGTATTTTATACTTCGCCACTAAATCGCTTCCCCCTGCCCTTGGTTTTTTGATAAAACAACGCCCATTATGCAAAAATACCTTTTGTCATTTTTGGTTGTGGGATTTTCGTTGGCAGGCTGTAGCTATCCTATGGAAGAGCTGGGTCTGTTCAAAAACAGCGGTGTGGAGTTAAACTTCGCCAAGGCCTTCCAGAATAAAGAACTCTCTTTTGAAGTTGTAAAGCAAACCTCTTTAAGAACCTGTCTGGAGTGTCACGCCTCTGGCGCGCGCGCCATGGGAACTGCGGCTCAGGTGTTGGCGCAAAAAACTGAAATTTTAGATGTTATTCATTCGGGCGCCATGCCGCCCCGCTCTGGCGGCTACAGTCCTTTAAATTCCTGCGAAAAACAGATTCTGGAAACCTGGCTTGAAGATCAATTGCACAGCCGTGTTTCCACACAAAAAGTTGGCGACCTGACAGCTTGTGCGGGTGCCAGCGCCCCGAAAGAAAAAGTTAAAACGGACCTTAAGAAGCTGGAACTTAGCTACGCCAATCTGAAAAAAGAAATTCTGCAACCCAAGTGCATGGTCTGCCACACTGCTGAAAGAGCCAAACGCACCGTTTTGGATGAAGTGGAAAACCTGCATGACCGAGATCTTCTGGCCGACACTGCAGAGGACAGCATCCTTTATCAAGTCACCGTCCCAGGAATGAATAAACGCTTTATGCCCCCACAAAGAGGAAAAACAATTCTTCCACCACTGACCGCGGAAGAACTTGATTATATGAAACGCTGGATTGAAGCCGGAGCGCCGAAGTAATTATCGAAGAGACATCAGCGTTTCAGATGTCTTTTTAATCCACGGCATATAAGCGTCCGCTCGTGAATAGATCGAGAACTTGTCACACTTTGGGCTGATCAACATCACTGCGGCATCCCCGCGGCTGGCAACACCGGCCAGATACAACTGACCGTCTTTTTCCACATAAGCCGGGCCGCCAGAATCCCCGCTGCATACGCCCTTTTTCAAGGACTGCTTTAGCATAAATTCTGTTTTCCCATACTGGGCCTGGTCGATTTTTAGTTTTGTCGTGCGCAGGATGCCCGCACCTTTTTTGACCCCCAAAGCCCAGCTTAAGCCATACCCTGCGACGACCACCTCGTTACCACTTTGCATGCTGGCGGTGTTTTCATGGATTTTGGCCGGCTGATAGCCTGCTGGCAGGTAATTCCCGCGGATTCGCACCAAGGCAATATCTGCTGTATCCGTTTTACGATTGCGATCATAGTCTTCATGCTGCAAAGCTTTGATGGCGTATTGAGAATTGTAGGCATTCATATTTTCCAGATTATTGGTAAAGAAAACCATCAGCCCCGTCGAGCCCGGTGTCACACAATGCGCAGCCGTCAAAACCAGTTCCTTGGAAATCAACGTGCCCGTGCAAAGAGACCCCGTCATTTCATCATAAAGTCCCACTGTTGAAGTCATCACGGCACTGCCAAGTTGAACCTTGTCTCCACCAATCACGCCCGTGGAAGACTCACTATCCAGAATTTCCGCTGTGTTTTGCTGAGCACATGCCGCCAGCAGGGCCACTGCCGCTAACGTCAGAGAGAACTTTTTGAACATGAACTACCTCGTGGTTTTAGAGACATAGTTTTACCAAAATTTCAGAGGGAATTGGGAAAAAATATACAAGGTGACGTTTATTGTTCTGTGTCTGAAAGTTCGTCAGGCAGGTTGTCAGTTAATGCGTTTTAAGTGATTTATTCCAGCTCGCCCAAAAGGAACTTCATCTGTTGATAGTCCTGCGCGGCCACCAAAGGACTTTGTCCCTTGCCACTTCCGACCTTTTTGATTTCAGTGGATTTTGATTTTTTAGGGCCTTTGCCCTTCGCTGCGGCCACCTGTGGAACCGCCGTTGGAATCCATTTTTCAGAGATGGAATTCCCGGCGACGGCTTGCTTAAGTTCAGAGGACTTCAACTCGGCTCCGGCTGCAATTAAAATAAAACGATACTGAATTTCTTCGCTCTGATTCAGCCACAGTTCTGCACAGTAGCGCGTGGACTTTTTGGTGACGACGAGTTTCAGAGCATGTTTTTGCAAAACTCCGAAACTGTCGGTCACTTCGATGTAAAAGGCCTGCCCCTGTTCAAGACGGGCTTCCAATAGTTCCACGTTGGTGATTAGTTTGTCACCAACGGGCCGGGTGGAGTCTAAAAACAAGGGATTGTTCTTTTTCAAGCCCACATTTCCTGCGCAAGATTGGCCAAAGCCAGGCCTGCTGGATTTTTCGGTGCAAATTCATTTACTGGCAAATGCTTGTGATGGGCTTCTTCAACTGCGATGGATTCCGGGATGTAGTTATTAAACACTGGAATCGTGTAGTTGGTGCGAAGATCACTGATGACCTTTTCCACGATACGGCGGTTGCGGTATTTGGAAATGATGATCCCGCGCACATTGATCTGATGGCCCAGGCCCATCTTGATATTTTTCAAAGTTTCCAGAATCAGGTCGATCCCTTTTAAAGAGAAATACTCTGGACAGATCGGAATCACGATATCCTTGGAAGCAATCAATGCATTGACAGTCAACAGTCCCAGCGACGGGGAACAGTCGATCACGATGATGTCGTATTCTTCTTTGATTTCACTAAGGGCTCTTTTCAGGATGCTTTCGCGGCCAAACTTAGAGGATAGAATGATTTCGATACCGCTAAGCATAATTTCTGACGGGATCACGTCAAAGCCAAAGGACGGAGAATGAACAACGGCACTTTGCGCTTCAACTTCGCCGGTGATAACATCGTAGATAGTGTCTTCAAAATCCTCGTCACCGAAGATCGCGCGGGTGGCTGACGACTGCGGGTCCAAGTCGATCAGCAGAACTTTTTTGCCTTCCTTAGACCATTGAGATGCCACGTTGATAGCGGTGGTGGTTTTTGCAACCCCACCTTTTTGATTGATGAACGAAACTACGCTGCCCATTGTTAACTATTCCCTTCGTGGAATGATAAATATTCAACACGTAAGTCTAGCTATTTTTGAAAATATGGGAAGCGGGTTTTTAAATTCACGACGCGAGAGCGAAAATTCAGATTTGCTCCCGGTCGCTTTACCTCGCCTTTAATATTCAGAGAACTCGACTCCGTAGCCACACGGAGTGTAAGACGTGTCTCCCATAAATGAATGATCAAAGGGGTAAAAGCCGCTGCTAATCCACCAAGAGGAATCCACGGTAATACCAATTGTCTGCGGAATGTCCCAATTAGTGGAATCAAAAGAAAGAACCTCGCTCATTCCTGCCATATTTCCATTTAACATAAACCCAGATGTTTGTGACACCGTCACAGTGGTCGGCTCCGATGGCGGGTAAGGCAATGAAATGTCGTAGTAATCTGATCCCCAATAACTGTAGATATAACCACTGCTTGGAGAGCACACCAATTCAGTCGTTGGATCTTTGATCGTCACCTCAATATCTTGAACTGTGATATTATCATAACCGCCACCGCTAAATGCATTAGAGATGTATTCCTGCCTGTCGCCATCTGCAATTGAATTATCAGGAACAGATATAAAGATCTCTTTCGGAGTCGTCCAATTCGCCAACGTGTAAATCAGATTCAGCGTAGAGCTCCAATTTACACCATCATCTGAGAAAACCAGACCGGAATACGTCGAAGAAATGCTCAAGGTAACATCGCTGGTAGGCTCACGATTGATTATCACTGTATAGGAGGCATTTTGATGCCCCTCCATTGTTTCTAGAGCATTATGAGAAATCACCACTGGATTAGGCTCTGTAACAATCAAATTCAGACTTTTGGTGGCGATCAAATTACGCATAGTAAATTGAACCCCCACCAGAGCGTCCATAATTCCGTCCAGATCATTGATCTCCGCCAGATAGAATACTGAAAGAGCTTCATTCAGAGTCGAGTCTTTCAGCAAACCTAGATTCAACTTTCGTATCCCCGCCTTTCTTACCGCATTATCAATGGAATTAAAGGCTGCCTTATCTTTGATAAAAAGACTGGATTCAAAAGTGTGAGTTCCCAATCCCGCGATCGTGGTATCGACATCAAAATAATAGGTACTGAGATCTAATCTTGAAGCTAAAACACTTTGTCCCATGAACTTAGCCGTCAGATCGCTCAACATAGGTTCCGAAACTCCAAAATGCTCAGGCCGGACAGTCATTGTCACGCGCACAGACTCACCAAGAACGGCGCTATTATTCAAACGATCTGTCGCCAGCTCCAAGGAATCCATGATGGCCCGACTTCGTAACTTTGTAGAGGTGACAGAAAAACTCAGATTCTTGCTTTCAACAAGAGTTCTAAGAGCCGCGAGCTGCCCTTGCAAAACCACAATTTGATCCTGACTGTTTTGAATGGCCGCCTGAAGGTCAGCAATATTATCCGGGTCCGTTTGACCGCGAAGTAACTTTTGCAAGTCACGAATTGTTTTCTTTTCTAATTGTAGAGCTCCAGAAATTTCTCGAGCCGCGATCTTGTTCTGCTTATAGACTGACACAGCCCAAGTCACAGTTCCTGAATTCAAAGCAGGAGAAATTGCCGCAAATTCATTTTCTGCCAAGGCGATGGTACGAAGAGCCAAGGCTTCGAACTCACTGACGGCTACATACTCTTCCGTATCAGGATTTACCAATGGTTTGGCGGAAAGCAATAGCACGGCTTTTTCGCCTTGTGTATAGGATGGCTTATCCGAGCGCATAGTAAGCACGCTCTGAGCAAGGCCTTGAGAAACCAAAAACAATGTCGTTATAAATATAAAGATTTTTGCCATTTTACTTGCCTTTTGTTCCCGGATCTATAACCACAACCGGAATTGCCACATTGCCAGTGGCGGAGCCATCACCCAAATTGCCACCATAATTTTTGCCCCAACACTTTAGCTCCGCACCATGGACTGCGCAGCCAAAACGCTTGCCCTCTGAAATATCGATAGCATTGGAGTAAATACCTATCACTTGAGAGGGAAATGGGGATGCGCCCCCGAAGAACCCATTACCCAAAGCCCCATCTTGAGGTGAGCCCATACACCGACCCGATCCGTTCAAGATCATGCACATCGCCTGAGTCGAGACCGAGAGATGAGAAACACCAGACTCTAAGCCGGCAACAACAATAGGATAGTATGAATAGTCCCCTGACCACCCAGTTCCTAACAAGCCCGCCAGATTAGAACCCCAGCATTTTCCTTTACCGCCATCAATGACACAGACGTTGTCATCTCCCACAGAAACCTCGGAGGCATCATTAATAGAAGGTACTTTTATAGGCACCAGAGACGCCGTCGAAGTCGAACCTTGACCTAATTGACCTTTGTCGTTCTTACCCCAGCAATAAAGTTCTTTGGCCGTCGTGATTGCACAAGTGATGTTCGTTCCCGCAGAAACTTTTATAACATCATTCATGATATTTACAGGGTGCGCGGCATTAGTGATAGTACCGTCACCCACCTCACCATAGCCGTTGTAGCCCCAGCAATAAAGACTCTTATCCTCGATAGCACAGGTATGCCTTGCACCCGCACTGACTTGCCTTAGGTTTTCAAAGGGATAAATTGCGATTGGAACGACGAAAGAACCTGTGGTTTCTCCGTTTCCAATACGACCGTATAAAGCGTTGCCCCAGCAATAGAGCCGTCCATATCGTGTCGCACAAACATGCTGATCTCCGGCATCCACAGACCCAACACCTCCGGACAAACTTACCGGATATATCGGCATCGTCGTTGAAACGTAGTTTTCTGTGGCTAACTGACCATAGCCATTCATGCCCCAGCAATAAAGGTCTTCTCCGAAAATTCCACAGGCGAAATCACCTCCTGCGGATACCTTCCTAAACTGCGGTGGGGCCGGGGTTATAGTTATGGAGATCGCTTCACTCGTTCCATAGTAACGGATTCTGTCATTCAGATCCCACAAAGCCACCTGTATCCGTGTTAGGTGGTCACTTTCCCTCTGATAGTACTGCTTCAAATAAGGATCGACCGTTGTCTCTGCCAACAAATAAAAGTGGGTGGACATCGTCGAGGCTTTTGCGTAAGCATCCTGATAAGAATCGGAATAGAACTTATTTCGATAATAACTGTACGCCGAAACCGAAATCTCACTCATGAAAAAATCTCGTTCCTCCAAATCCAGCGTATAAAGATCGTTGGAAACTTTTTCCGCGGTGCGGGTATAATAATTTACACTTGGGAATAGTTCGTTCTTCGTCGGTCCGCCCAACCCCTCTGAGAACTCAAAAAAGACGCGAATCGGTTCCCCGAATACAAATGTGTTGTCTTCCCGATTGGTATAAATACGAAGACTGGGAGGTGCGTCGCTGGCAGCGGCGCGAACCTCATAGACATCCACCGACAAAGCTTCCTCAGCCAATAAAACACGATGACTAGCGAGCGTATTCTCAAGACTTAAGTTGGTCACACTTTCTGCATCAATCGCGTCCTGCAAAAGAGCCTTCTTCGCAAGATCAGTCTCGATCGCCAGCAGATCCTCCAGCTCGGCGATCTTGTTTTCAGACTTGATAATGCTTAAAGCAATATTCTTTGCAAAATCACGGTCCTGCAAAAAGGCGCGTACCTTCCATACATTATTGCCTGATGCGGTCATTTCAGGCGACACCGTCCCCGCTTCTGTTTCAGAGATTCTGGTGATCTTAATAGGCTGATCATTGAGCTCAGCCTCCATAAAGACCTCAGTATTTGCCTGAGTCGGCTTCATACGCAGAGAGGCAATCAAAACGAGCTTATCCCCTACGGAATATACCATTTTTCCCTGATTGAGCTCTAACGGAGGTGTGGTTTCAGCATGAGAAGACATTCCAAGAAACACAAAGATAACTGCAAAAATTAGATTTTTCATAGCTCTTCTCCTTATGGTTCTTCCGGTGCCACGAGAGTCAAATCACAGGTGTATTCAAATGGCGTTTGATAGCCTTTTACTTTGACTTGTACTTTGCCTTGATAGACGCCAGCCGCAAAATTTTCAAAATCCGCTCGCAAGTCTATACCCGTGGATCTGATATAATCGATATTCCCAACAAGCATACTTCCCGGCCACGAGGTTAAATCCAAATAGAAATCCCCATTATCGTCGTCGGTCACGGTGATACTTGAAACCTCCGCAAAGCCCGCAACACTTCCAAGGAAGTCAGAAGGCACTCTCAAGTACTTACCGGGAGGATAATAGCCAGCCTCATGTTCACCAAAGTCCACTGTAACAGCCTGACTAGTAGGAGCTGCCAATTTATATGTCTGGAGCATTAAAACTCGTGACGGTCCGTTGATTTCAGTTTCCCACTCAAGCATTGCCTCCGCGATATTTCCAATAAAGGTTCCAGGACTCACTAAAATCGGGAATAACACTTGGTCATTAGCCGGGATCTCAATGCCACCAGTTGGCAAGTCGGCAGAAAATACTCCAGCACTACCGTTCAAGTGAGTAATAACTGGAGCCTGAGTAATCGTGATCGCAGACGATGAATCATTTCTGATAACAATAAATGTTTCTGCCGCTTCATCATAAGTACCAAATAGAGGAACATACGAGGACTGCGATAGCACTTCCAAGTCTTGTTCTCCCGCCCATTGGGATGCGGAGAAACCGGTCAAAAGCGACAATGCTGTAGCTGCTACTGGAGCAACTTCAATATTCAAAATTTTAGTAAAATGAACAGGATTTTGAACAACAAACGGAATATCGAAGTTCAATGTGGTAGTTCCATAGTTTGTAACAGAAAACTGGAACGTCTGACAGTTCCCCTTTGCAATAACTCCTCTTTTAAACCCGGAAATCAGAACTATACGGTTGGCATTAAAAAGCTGGTACCGCATTTCGGACTGAAGATTATTACAAGCCCTGAATGACCCAATATAGACACCATCTTTGGAAACCACTCCAGAAATTTGGGATGGTGTTAAAGTAACAGGATCTTTCGGCCCCACAGTAACAACTGTCAAAGAGGGAGCACTTTGCTTTACTCCATTTGATACAACCAGCGAAACCACGTAGGTTCCACTTACAGTCGCTGAAAAAGACGGATTGACCAAAGTAGCGTCATCAAGAACTCCATCTTGCGTGCCTGCCCCTGCTGGCTTAGTTACCACCGTCCACAAATACGTTAAAGCAGCTTCATCAGGGCTGTACGAAGCACTGCCATCCAACTGCACCGGAACTTCTGCCGGGGTGTCTTTCGGAACTCCAGCAAATGCCACTGGATAAGCTGGTCCTACAGGACCTCCGGTTTGCACTTCAATAGCAATGTATGCATTTTTAAGACGCGTGGTTACGGTTGAACCGCCCGAAGTGGATTCCAGAATGACTTCTTTAGCTCCTTCAGTAGAAGCCGGCGTGGTAAAGGTAATGGACGTTCCCGTAATCACCAAAGAAGAAAAGGGAATCTCTTCACCTCCAAATAGAAGTTTTGTTGTTTCTTCCAGGTTTTCGCCCGTAATAATGACCTGCTGTCCTCCGTCCTTGGAGCCATAAGATGGATCTACAGCAGAAATACTTGGCTGATCCACGGGAGTAGTAGCATGCCCGATATCGAACACCGTTGTTTTTGAAGCTACCGGGCGCTTCAATGCTTCCAGACTATTTTGAAGATCTATGACGTAAGACTGTCGAATATCGCGTTGGGATTCCAAGTAGGCCTTGCGCGCAGGATCTGTTTCTTGGGAAATCTGACGATTTAACGACTCGATATCAGTCTTAGCTTCAATAAGCTGTTTCTGGATAAATTCTGATTCATTGCGATTTTGAACAAACAGTTGAGCTGTATGTGGGAATGCCCCAGCAGCTTCAATAAGAACCGCTTCCGTCACCCACAGTCGTCCGCCGCGATGATAAGACTTCAAAGGTTGTCCATTGAAGCTTACTGAAAGAATCAGATCAAGTTCTGCAGGGCCTTCAAATCCCGTTACAACCTCTATCGCAAAACTTACTTTTTGTCCCGGATTCGGGTTGGAAGGCAACATACTGACTTTTGCAATCGAATACTGCTGATTCGTACTAATAAGATTCTGAAGCTTCGCTGAGTAATTAAAACGGAGGCTTTCGGCCTGAGCACTTAGCGAGAACGCAAAAATAAATGAAAAGGTTATTATTGATCTGATACATCGAGCAAGATTCATCTCTCGCAGCCTCCTGTAAATAACTTTATGTTTTCACAAGGAGATAACGAGAATTACAAAATCGCAAAACAAGATTTCTTGTTTATACTTTGCGACAGAAAACTAGGCCGACGAAGGAGAGACTTTGTTACCTCTCTTAGAAGTATCTATCCTCCAATAGGAGACAGCAACATTGTCCTGAAACTTACTTTTGCATGGCTCCCAGACTTTGAAGACAGACTGAAGTTCCAGCCATGGCTTCTTTGAATTTTTCAATCCTTTTACGACAGAGGACAATTGTTCATCTGCTTTTTGGTACTCTTTGTTGCCGCAGGCCACCACCGTCGAGCCCGCACGACTTTCCATAGTACAAAGCAACAGGAACACTAAAATAATTTTTTCCAAAATAACCCTCCTACAAAACGATTATCGAAGTTAGTGGATCGGTAGATAGCAGCACTTTCAAGACACTCGTGGCATCATCAGTGCTTCGAATAGACGTAAAGCACGCTGGTCTTTTCATGAAATTCAAACCAGGACTCACAACCTCAGTTCTCAGTCTTCTAAACGGCCGTAGCCGTAGCATAACCGAGCTTCATCGCACAGTGGACTCCAAGCGCTTCCACGAATATGGTGGGCAATTAATAAAGACCATCTGCCCTACTATATTCAAATTTTCAAAAGTATATATCTCACCGAACAATGTTAAGTTACTATCTCCGTCCGCACACTGGGGAAGCCGAGAAGAAGACTTTTTATTTTTAATCCACACAACAGCCTTGCGAACTCCACTTTTTTCCAGCATAGCGATGGATAAATCTGGATCTTTCCCACTCGCCAACCCAACAAACCTCAAGCCATCAACAACAATCTTATATTTACATTTTTCTATCTGTATCTTCTTTCCAACATTCTCCTTATCTTCAAAATATCTCATCAAGGATGCAGCCACCTTTCCTTCGGCCTTATCCATATCCAACAAGTCCTTTCCGTAAGGACAGGGAAGTGCAGAATATCCACCTACACTAATAAGGAAAATTGCCGCAAAAACTAGAGAACAAAATAATCTAATTAACATAAAACGGGGATTCGCCATAAACTTTAAGAAACTCTAAAAAATTCGATTCCAGGCCTGAAGCATCAGAAATAACGACATCATGATGGTTAAAGAACATACGATTTTTCCCGTCTTTCCCGAGGCCCTGTATAGCTTCAAGAATGCTGCTAAAGCTAGAGCTTCAAGCCCCATACAATACCAGAGAATTCGGCTGTAATCCTCTGAGCTCGCCAATCCAAAAACGCCACCGGCAACCATGAGCCCCAGCCCTATGCCCCATAGAATAAAAAATTCAACTCTGCCCTTACTTCCCATTACTTCTCTTTCCACGATATGGCACCTCAACCCCTGGAGTCGAGTTGAACACATTTTCACTAAAGCCCCTGCAAGTTCCTTCTTTCAAATAGTTTCCCTGCCTACCCACTTCAGCATCTAGCTGCCGAATCATTTCACGATCAACTGATGAAGTAGTAATTTTATATCTGAGAATATTACCTCCCAACTCAACATCAGGATAAACATGTCCACCCAAAGGGCGACCTAGATCAAAATCATAGGCAAAACTATAAGACTTATAATCTCCATCTGGTTCTCCGACATTAACACTCCAGTGCCCCATTGGCTCCTTTTCATTCGCACCTTCAATCCACACATCAGTACCAGATGGATCATATAAGTTGATAGGGTCTTGGAGTACATAACCATAAAGATTTACATCCCCACCACTGAACAATATCGGATCCTTGCTCGTCCATCTCCCAGTCTCCGGTGGTGATCGGTGTTTATCATTCCCGGCAGATACAGCAGCGCCGCCATCAAAAGCCCCAGTACCTGACTTAGCCCCTCCAAAGGAGCCACCCGGATCGTAGAGAATCGGACTACCTCCATTGTCAACTTGAAGAGCAACGTGATTACCAAATCCAAGTGCATTTCTGGTTATAAGTATTCTGGTTTTGAGACCACTTGGATCAATACCGTTAATAGGGTCACTATTCACGTACCCATACAAGTTCGTATCCCCACCACTGAACAATATCGGATCCTTGCTCGTCCATCTCCCAGTCTCCGGATCATAATCACGAGCTCCGAATCTCACAAACCCCGTATCATGATTCACAATTCCACCAGCAAACGAGAATGGCTGAACCCCGACATTTGTATCACGCAAGACCTTACCCCAAACATCATACTCGATTTCCTGCAAGATTTTACCATTTTCAACATCCACAATCAGCCTTGGAGAGCCCAGATGATCTGTAATGAAACGATATGCTCTCCCTTTGTAAGTCATATACGAAGGTGTTAACACATACTCTCCGTGAACATAGAACTGAGAAGTACGTGCTACTTCATCGAATGTCCCAACCAGCCTTACTCCTTCATACATATCATAGCGAAGCGACGCCCCATTTCGCATCCAGCGCACTGTCTGCCCCTGAGCATTTTCGAGAAGCTCTCCTTGTTTTCCATTGGCTTGAACATAGGACTTCATCTTACCCAGAGGACCATAAGAATAGCTATGTGGTCTGCTTAAGATTGGCTCTTGAATTCCAACAACATCACCCGAATTGTTATGGAGGTACTGCTTCCCATTATAAGTTAAAATTCGATCCTGATCATCATAGGTAGCCGTGAATGCCATTCCTTCATTTATGCCAGAAAGTCGATTCCCATTTCCATCATACTCGTATTGGCTAATAACAATTCCATTTTTTCTTACTGTCGATAGTCGCCCGGCACTATCATAGACATAATTATATACATTTGTTTTCTGAAGAACAGTTTCCGTCTTTTGAGTAATACGTCCAGCAAGATCTCTCTCCAAAGTATAAGAGTACATAGGAATGGGACTTCCCAAGACAAAAGAAGACTGATACGAAGAAATTTCCCCAAAACTATTATAACCCCATTGATCGTGAACATTTCCAATAGCTGCTGTAGTAGCTCTCCCGCTAACCCCATCGTAGGTATAGGAAATCTCGCCGTTTTGCAGAGGTCGTCCATCCTTGTCATAAGTTGTCTTGATTACGATATCCTGGGGTAAATAGCTTGCAGAAATCGTTTTCTTCGATGGACGAAAAAAATTGTCATACGTGTATAGTACCTTTGATACAATCTCTACCCCAAAGACAACTCTTTGAGTAATGCCAGCAAGGAGTCTCCCTGCATATTCATAGGAACTTTCAACACCATCAAAAGACGTAACTTTCTTTACTTGAGATGAACTAGGATAGTACTCGTACTTTTGGCTCTTCTCGGGCGTTCTTATCGAAGCCAGTGTTCCATTAACAGCATATACAAATGACAACTCCGAATAGCTCGGCTTGAGAATCGACCTTATCCTCTTGTCCCTATCGTACTGATAGCTAATTGACGCATCAACGCCGCTAATGACAGGAGGACGATAGCCGCTGACTCCTCCCCAGGCATTATAAAAGAGCCAATGAGCCGGCTTTCCTGCCGGGGTAATAGAAGACAAAAGACCATCTGAGTTATATTGATAGAAGATTGATTGCCCGTTGGGCATCGTTGTCAAAGTCACCCTGCCTGCAAGATCATACAAGAAAGAACTTGTTCCATATCCAGATTTACTAATCGAGCTTATATTGCCACTTCCATCATACTGCAACTCGCTGATAGTTCGGGCACCACGTTCAATTCTATGAATTTTTCCTCGAGAATTATAAGTAATATCAATCGGCTCATCTGTGCCGTGCCAGGACGCTATGATTCTCTCGTTTGCATCCAACTTGTAGCCAGACTCAATCCCCTCTGCCGATGTCATCGTCATGGTTTTAGTCGCCCAATTAAAATACGCAGAATGCACCATCCCGTTGATACTTACCTCTTCAGTAAGAGATGTATAGCTAAAAGGAGAAGTGCCACCGCCAATCAAATCCTGACTAATCCTAGTAGTTCGTTCGATCGCACGCTCTGTCTCAACCAAATAGTCTTGTCGGGGAAGCGCTGCTCCAAAACGAACGTCATTATCAGTAAATGACGTAACCCAACTATCTCGAAGCTGTGTCGTCGCCGAACCATCAAGATCTTCATGGTAACTTGAGACTTCTCCCGTAGGTCCCTTCTCCCATCTTACATATGTATTTCCTGAAAATTGTCGATAGCTGCGGAAGCGCGACATCACCCCTTCGGTGGAACGCTGAACTATATAGTTGCCATCACGTTCCTCATCGCCAACTATTGAAAAATCGTATCCTGTCCCAGCCTTTCGAGTACTTTTCAATCTTCCTTTTGCATCGTATGTTACCGCTGTTGCGGCTCCAGACGGAAACTTGAACTCACTTATAAGATCCGTACCGGCTTTATAAATGATACTGTGAACTTCACCTGCAGGATTAATAATTCGATTTATGCGTCCCTGACTGTCCACCTGAATATTTGTCGCCAACCCTAGTGGAGGAATAACTTCTTTCAGCGTATTATCTATTCTACGAACAAAGTGAGTTTCATTTCCATAGAGATCAGATATCTTAGTCAAATACCCACTGGTGTCATAGGTAAAAAGATACCTAGTAACCCCCGTTAAAAAAGTTAGAGTCCGCAAATGACGACCATTTACTTTTGAAAAAACATAAACCTCTCCAGAATCAGGGACCATTATTTCCGTTGAGTTCAGATCAATATACGGCTTAACAAATGAACGGCCCGTCCCATGAAAAAGACGCTGTTGAGATAAGTCATAGGAATGCACCAACGACACCATCCAACCTTCCGGATTAAAAGAGGCATATTTAGTCCGATTGATATAAGGAACCTCATATCCCACGGAAAGCTCGCTAGAATAAACTAACGACACACTTGTGCCAACGACAGGAACTTCTTCGCCAAATGACAGGTTATCAACTCTAATAATTGATCCGCTTTGCGTCTTTATACAATTACAAGGCTCGACATGAGTAGATTGTCCCGTCTGAGGAGGCGCATCAGGATCATCGTCGTCTTCAGGCAGTTCAACCGGATCTTCGGGCCCCAAGCGATAAGTAGATGAACCTTTGAAGTAGTATCTATGCTGAACACTACGCACTTGATTTCCACCGGACATAAAACGCCAGATAACTGAAAAGTTCGAAGTTTCATTAACGATACTCTTAGGATCAAACCTAATACCAATATAGCAAGTTTCCTCTGTAGGAAAATCCTGAAAAATACCCGGACAGTTGCCTATACCAGCCGCGTACATACTGGATGAATAGTACTCCAAAGGATCTTGGTGTAACCACCAAATCTGGAGAGAATAAGAGCTCTCGTTAACAACTTTGCAAAACAGTTCGTTCTGGGTATTCACATAAACTTCCCCAAAATCTCCTGTCACACTCACATCACCAATTGTGTCTCTAATTGTGATAGTACAACGATTGTCCACAAACTCTTCTGGAGGCACGTTCGGAAGCTCCACCGCGTTCCCGTGTAAGGCCCAAGCTTCAAGTGATAAAAGAAAGCATAACCAGAAGATCGTAGTTCGCACGTCTCCCCCTTTTTATTTAGATGATAGGCAAATATTAGTGTCACAGAATGGCAATCAACAAATTGTTTATATGACGCCACATAGCCACCACAGTTAAGAACCAAACAATTTTGTATTTTCACCGAAAAAACAAAAAAATCCCGCAATCACCGATCGTGGGATTCCATTTTCAAATAATATAATGAGTGCTGAATATATCTTCAGAAAGAGTGAGGTCCAGTATAATCAAGACCTCTTTAGTAATCTTCAAGACACGCCGATAACGTAAATACGTGTGTTTACGCATCGGACACCTCCTGTTGAATTCGGACAGGAGATCCACCAAAAGCGAGATTGGCGAAGGCTCTTCTCGCTTTTGCATTTTTAGGACCGACTAGAACAAATAACTCGCCGTCAATCTGACATCACAGCCGGGTTCAAAGATCGGATTCACGGCACCTTGAACCTGGTAAGGCGTTCCCTGCGCGACATACTTCTTATCAAAGATATTCAGCACAGAAATACCCACGCGGGTTCTTTCATTCGGCATCCAGCTTGCCGCGATATCGTGAATGTCATATCCGGGCTGCTCGACAGAACCGGAAGGAACATCTGTCAGCTCCATCGCCACAAGACTGTCCCAAGTCAAAAGCACGTTGTACTGACTTAGCTTGTAATCCACGCCAAACACGAAGCGATCACCAAAGGCACTGCCTTTAGTGGAAACAGCATAACCCAACGGTTCGCTGCCATATTCAGACTTGTTGTGGGAATACCCGCCGCGAATCACATAGTCGCCTGCTTCATAGTTCGCGTTCAGGTTCACACCCTGGAACTTCAAATCATCGGCGGCGTTCGAACGGGTCATGATTCCTGTTGTGCGGTTGGTACTGACTTGAATCACATCACGCATGACCGTGTGATAAACAACGGTGTTCACTGTCAGCCCCTGCACTTGCGCCGTCACACCAATTTCAGAGGTGTCGGCCGTGGTGCCTTTTAAGTTACTGACCGGAGCCACACCCTTCACGCCACTCATCACAAAGGCTTCCATCGGAGTGGCCCCTTTAAAGGCCTGAGACCACGAAGCATACGCCGACCACATCGGGTTAAACTGATAACCCACGCGCGCATTCGGGCTAAGATGGTGAGAATTGATCATCTCACTGGAAACGTCCTCAAGATCATAGTTGTCGTAACGAAAACCTGCCGTCAATGTCCACGCCGGTGCCGGACGGTAAACCCCTTGAGTGAACAAACCAAAGATGCGACCGGTTTCAGATTCTGTGCCGGTTGCACGATGCCCCTCGGAACGGTCCACATTGTAGTCCGTCCCCACCGTGACTGAGTTCAAAGAACCCAGATCCATCTTGTTGGAAATCTGACCACCAAAACTTTTGGCTTCCGCTTCAGATTTGGAAGTGGTTGTTTCCTGACTCATCTTGGTTGATGTCGTATAGACTTCAGATCGCAAATTCACCCAAGGGGTCGCCGGATTGTAAGTGTGTTGAAGAGTATAACTTTGACTGCCAAATTCCTGATCGTTCGGTGGATTGAATGGCAAGTCACCAAAGTGGTTGCGCAATGAACGACGGGCATTGTCCTCGCGAAGGTTCGCCGCCAAGGTCAGCTTTTGTTCATTGCTAGGGGTAAAAACGATTTTACCCAGACCACTTTTGGGTTTTCCCGCCGTAAATCCAACGCCATCGCCGCCGCCAGCGTGATAGTTGCCGGATTCCGCAAAGTTTCCGTACAGCAGGAAGCTAACTTTATCCAAAGGCTTTCCAAAGAAACCAAGGCTTCCGCCTTTTTCATCGGCGTTTGTCGCATAGCGAGCTTTCACCAAAGCACCATAGCGCTGCCCCGGCAACAAAAGATCTTCGGCATCTTTGGTTTCAAAACGAACAGCACCGCCCAAAGCTCCCGGGCCGGAAAGAGCGTTTCCAGTTCCTGCATCCACATCAATTTTCTTTAGCAATTCGGTATCAACACTCAATCGACCTTGGTGATGAAAAAGATAACCGCTTTGACGGGCTCCATCGACAGTGACGTTCAACTGAGTGTCCTCGATACCACGAACATAAACTTTCTGAGCACTCTTCTGACCACCACCCACTGTCACATCAGAAATCCCCTTCAAGGATTCCTTGATATCCTCCGCTTGAGTTTGTTCGATTCTTTCCGCACGCAAGGTGGTGCGGGTTTTAAGTTCCTGATCGTCTTTAATAACAACAGCATCCAGTTCAGACGAAGCCGTCGTCTCTGTTGCGGGTTCCTTAGATACAGTCTCTTGGGCCCAAGCCATGCCGTGCAGACTTAAAGCAGATGTCAGAATAAGGCCTTTGATAGCCGTCGTTGTTTTCATTCGTAAAACTCCTCAATGATGGGATTTTCTTTAGTACCTAAGCACCTCTAAAGACAAGCATTCCCCGGTCGAACCGAAAGATTGAAAAAGAACGGAAATCCAAGGGAAAACAAGATGATAAAGCGAGCGGGTGTCAGATAACTAACTAGGACTCCGAAGCGATTTCACCCCGCCTGCCTATGCACTCGACAGCCTTGGAAAGCTTTACCTTCGCTCCACTGAAATCACCGGGCCGTCCACTTTTTTGCTAAATTAGCGACTTATGAAAACTGCTTTTTCCACTCTGATCCTGTTGATGATCTTTTTCACCTCTGGTGCATTTGCTAAAGGCCTTCCCGCCTGTTTTGATCGCAAGGACCGTCTTGGCTTTAATGAAAGTCAGGTCATGGCCTGGAAAGAGTTCACCGAAAATAAATTTCTGGCCCGGGCGTTCGTGCGCGGAATCGCCGTGCGCCTGATTGAAGATCGCCAAAAACACATTCACATCGAAGTGGATTTGGATAAAGACATGAACACCACAGACGACCGCGTGGAAGTCATTTACAACACCAAATTTGGCACCCTGCCGGAATTCCGATATGGAGATGAAATTATCGCCTGCGGAGACTTCATCAAAGACAGCTATTCCCCTGTCGGCGCCGTCATACACTGGCTGCATTTAAATCCCAAAAAAGGTCCCCATGAAGATGGTTTTATTGCCATCAACGGACAACTGGCAGGCCTAAGCCCTGAAAAGAAATAAAATGAAGACTGTTCTTCCGCTTTCCATTCTGTTTTCATTTTTTGTTCTGGGATGTTCTCAAAACAGCAACACCTCCGCCGTGGATGCGTCGGCCACAGCTTCCGTGATTTATCACGGTGACAGCCGTCAGGAGATCTCAACACAGAACCCCTCCGAAGCCGCCGTTGCCAAAGCCGTTGCGGTTGTCTTTGCTCCGAACAAATTAAAGAATCTGGCACCGGCCCGCTATACTTTAAAAACATACAAGCTGTCTGAAGCTTATCCTCTTTGCCCGAACGAACGGTTTTTAGACCAACCTTTGCTGGGACATTGCACCGCCAGCCTGATCGCCCCGAACAAAGTTCTGACGGCCGCTCACTGTATGGACAGTAAAAGCAGTTGTACCGAGGCACGCTTTATCTTTGGCTGGGATAAAGACAAAGCGGCCTCCCTGGAAACTTCTGATGCGGAAATCTACAAATGCAAAAGCATTCTGAAAGCCGAGCAGACCATGAAAGGTATCGACTACGCCGTTGTCGAGCTGGATCGTCCTGTCGCGGGCATTGTGCCTTTGAAAATGGCAAAAAGCACAGACTTGTTGAGTCCAGGGACGAAACTGCTAAGTCTTTCCTATCCTCTGGGACTTCCGCTGAAGAAAGATATCGGAATCGTCCTTTCAAATGACAAAGGCCGCGTGAACTTCAAAATGGAAATAGACACCTTCCAGGGAAGCTCGGGTTCACCGCTGTTGAATGCGCAAGGTGAAATTGTTGGAATCTTGTCCAGAGGAATGGATGATATTCTGGAAGACGATATCTATCGCATTCAAAGCGAAGGCGGATGTTTAAACTTTAACACCTGTGCTGCTGGCACCTGCTTTGGTGAAACTTTCTTTAAAGTTGATCGTATTGACCTTTAACATATTCCGATCTCCGTTTTAGCCTCACTCTGCAAATGCTTCTAAAATAAAACCATGAAAGAGAAGCATTTGCCCGGGTGGACGTGGGTCGTCCCGTTTTTCATTTTACTAGCAGGCACTCTTTTGAGTCTTTCCTTTAAGGCCTCGCATGGTGTGTATT
Source organism: Bdellovibrio bacteriovorus (assembly GCF_025558485.1). Taxonomy (GTDB): domain Bacteria; phylum Bdellovibrionota; class Bdellovibrionia; order Bdellovibrionales; family Bdellovibrionaceae; genus Bdellovibrio; species Bdellovibrio bacteriovorus_G. The sequence goes on along the minus strand of NZ_CP102930.1, from coordinate 1,872,551 downwards.
GGATTTATTTTCCAATTAATCTGGGCGTGGTCATGGCTCTGTGGTGGGGCCCACGGGTGCTGGCTGCCGTCTTTATCAATGCCCTTATCGCAGTAACCCTGTTTGACCTTCCCAACAAAGCTCTTTATCCCCTTTATGCCCTGCCGGAAACCTTCGAGGTTCTGTTCTCATGGATTCTGGTTCGAGAGCGCTTTAAAGATGTACGTGGCTGGAAATCCAGTCCGAAAAACATCAGTCTTTATTTTGTCTATGGTTTGTTTATTCCCTCAGTTATCTGTTCTGCATTTATTCAGGGCATCTTCACGTTTTCAGGATTTCAGGACAAATCCCTGTTCTTTTGGAATGTCCTAACCACCTCTGTTGGTGATCTGCTGGGGGCTGTCTTTATCAGCATCCCCACACTGATCTTAATTTCGCCCTGGCTAAGCCATAAAGGACTGTCTCTGTTTCCTTTCAAGCCCCTGCCTCCGTTGCACTGGGACCGACTGGTCAGAAAAGAAAAAATCATTTTTGCCATCACCTTAAGTGCGATGTTTATTCTGGCCGTGGCAACAGACCTGCCAAAGACCTGGTACATTTACGGGATCGTGATGCTGGCTTCGGCTGCCTGGTATGGTCTTTATGCGGCTTTGTCCGTGAATACCTTTGTGGTTTTTTTAACTGTGATTCTGCCAAAACTTTTAAACCTGCCGTGGTCTTCCACACTGACTGAAATACAAAACCCAGCCACTCTTTTAACATTGTGTTTCTGCTCTTTGATCACCGGTTCTGCTGTCACCACCTTAACCGGAAAAATTCACGAACTAAGTGAAACTGAAGGGCAACTGAAATCCGCCAAAGAACAGGCCGAAGAAGCCAGTCGTGCAAAATCAGAATTTCTGGCTCGTATGAGCCACGAAATCCGCACCCCTCTAAATTCTGTTCTGGGTATGCTGGAGCTGCTGCGTGAAACCCAGCTGTCCAAGGATCAGGAACGCTATCTGACCCTGTTCAGCCATGCCGGAGAAAACCTGAAAGCGCTGATCAATGACCTTTTGGATTTTTCAAAGATCGAAGCCAAAGCCCTGACAGTTGAAAATGTCAGCTACAATATCCACAGCACCGTTCGCAGCGTCTTTGAAATTCTACAGATTAAAGCCGAGGAAAAAGGTCTGCATTTTGAACTCTTCCTGTCCAAAGAGGTTCCGCCCTTGCAGTGGGGGGACCCAACACGTTTGCGGCAGGTACTGTTCAATCTGATAGGAAATGCCTTAAAATTCACCAACGAAGGATCTGTGACGGTCAAAGTTGATCTAACCAAGAACGCTGCTGAAAAACTGCTGATCGAAGTGCAGGACACCGGCATTGGCATTCCTCGCGACAAACAATCCAAACTGTTTTCACCGTTTTTTCAGGGTGATCCCACAATCACCCGCAAATACGGCGGCACCGGATTGGGACTGGTGATTTCAAAGAACCTGGTGGAGATCATGGGCGGCAACATGGAAATGAAAAGTCTTGCCGGTCGCGGGACCACTTTCCGCATCACCCTTCCCCATCGTCCGGACTTTTCCAGTAATATCGAAAAACAGAACAAGCCTTCGCTGGTCTGGACCCAACTTAAAACCGGACAGCGCTTTCGCATTCTTTTGGTCGATGATTCCGAAGACAACCGGGTTTTAATGATTCACTACTTAAAAAGCCTGCCTTTTGATTGCGAAGAGGCGGTCAATGGACAGGAGGCTGTCGATAAATTTAAAGAGAAAAAATATGATCTGATCTTTATGGATATGCAGATGCCGATTATGACGGGCTATAAGGCCACCGAGATGATTCGTCACTATGAGGCAGAACAAAAAATGCCACACACTCCGATCATCGCCCTGACCGCCACCGCGGTGGTCGAGGACCTGCAAAGAGCCCTGACCAGCGGCTGTGATTCCTATGCCGTCAAGCCCGTGAAGAAGGCTGAAATTCTGGATATTCTGGCTCACAATTTAACAACGAAATCGCCCAACAAAGAGGCCTTTAAAGAACCCCCTTCACCCAGTATCTGAGTGCGGATCATTCCACGCACACGGCCCGTGTCTTTTAAGGTCTTATAGAAGTCCTCTTGTTCCTGAGGTGATCTGAACTCACTGACCACTTCAAAGTCAGTTTCCACCGGACGCAGATATTGAATTTCCCCTTTGGCGATCACAATATTTTCCGTCGGGATCTGCTGGGCTTTCAATCCGGCCAAGGCCAGAGCATAGGCCGCCAGCACTCCGCTGGCGTAAAGACTGCCGCCAAAAGCAGTGCCCTTGTGATTGCGATTCTTTTCCAACGAAACCTTAAAGCGAACACGCGAAGCACTGATGTCTTCAACTGTAATGCCAAGATGCTCGTACAAAGCGATCTTGTTTTTCAGAATGGCGATCAGCTCTTGCGAATTTACTTCCATTGTTCATAGCCTCCGGCAAAGTTGGCAGCATTCTTGTAACCCAGATAGTTCAACGCATACACCACAGCCCCTGAACGCACGCCGTGATTGCTCAGAACCAAAATACGATTGTCCTTGGTGATATTCTTTTCATAAAGCAGACGCTCGATTTTCTTTGTTGGCAGACCTTTTTCTCCAAAGAATTCACGCCATTCAATATTGATCACTGGCGCTTTGACAAATTTCTCTGTGGAGATATTGCGCAGGGTAAATTCCTGGCTGGAACGAACATCCAACACCACCACCGGTCTTAGTTCCTGCGACACATCGGCCTTAAAGACCTTTACATCCACGCTCAAACCTTCTGCCACCTGTGGCTTCCAGTATGGCTTGTTCTTGACCGGCGGAACTTCGCGATTCGGGTTCGTATTCATCTCGCGATAAGAGGTGTGCAAAAGGGTATAAACACTTTTCACCCCAAGAACCTTCAAAGTCCAGGCGATACGCCCTTCTTCCCCCGTTCCTTGTGCCCCTTTCCCCAAAACCACAATCGGGGTTTCAGGGTCCACTCCCACCAAAGACAGGCGTCTTGCCAGAGCAAACAGATCCGCCTGCAACAACCCACGAGCGCGCGGATTTTGTTGAGAGAAATCCTCCCAGCGCACATTGATCGAGCCCGGAACGTGCGCCAGATTAAATTCAAAGGCAGGTCTTGCATCCAAAATCACCGGATTCTGTTTCATCAAATGCTCGGCCGTTATATTTTCCCCCATCAAAGGTTCTTCGACAGTCACTTTGGTCGGCTTCACCTGACACGCAGAAAGCATCATGACAGCAGCAAGGAAAAGGATCTTTTTCATACACACCCTCTTTAAAGCACAAAGGGAGCTTTCCGCTCCCTTCGTCAGGACTATTTTGTGATTCTCATCGTCGGGAAGAAGATGATGTCTCTGATGCTTGGACGGTCCGTCAACAGCATCACGATACGCTCAATACCGATTCCCACACCGCCTGTTGGCGGCATACCAGCGTCGATCGCCAACAAGAAGTCTTCATCCATTGGATGAGCTTCTTCGTCTTTGGCACGATTGGCTTCCTGCTCTTTCAAACGCGCCAACTGGTCTTCCGGATCATTCAGCTCAGAATAAGCATTGCCGATTTCCATACAAGCAGCGAACGGCTCAAAACGTTCCACCAGACGGTTGTCGCGACGATGAATCTTCGTCAATGGAGAAATCTCCACCGGATGATCCATCACAAAGGTCGGCTGCCACAGGTGCTGTTCCGCTGTCAGCTCGAACAGCTCCATGATCATTTCACCGCGTTTACCCGGTTCATCAATGTCGCCACCATTCTTGCGAATAGCCTGGAAGATTTCGTCATCAGACGCTTTGTCCGGATCAATCCCTGCGTATTCTTTCACACCATCATGAACGGTCAAACGTCTCCATGGCGGAGTGAAGTCAATTTCTTTACCCTGATAAGTCACTTTCATGCTGCCAGTGATTTTCAGCGCAAGATTTGAAATCAGCTCTTCAAACTGCTTCATCTGATAATTGTAATCAGTGTAAGCTTCATAGAACTCAAGCAAAGCGAACTCTGGATTGTGAGTGCGGTCGATACCTTCGTTACGGAAGTTTTTGCTGATCTCGTAAACCTTTTCAAAACCACCCACGATCAGGCGTTTCAAATAAAGCTCCGGCGAAATACGCATGTAAAGCTTCATATCCAAAGCTTTGTGATGAGTCGTGAACGGTGTTGCCGCAGCTCCGCCATAAACAGGCTGAAGCGTTGGTGTTTCAACTTCCATAAAGCCGCGATCATCCAGAAAACGACGAACTTCTTTGATGATTTTGGAACGGGTTTCAAAAACTTTGCGGGAATCCGCATCGGTCATCAAATCCAAATGTCTGTGACGATACTTGATTTCGATATCCTGAACCCCGTGGAATTTTTCCGGCAATGGTTCGATTGTTTTCGTCAGAATCTGGAAGCTCTTCGCGTAGATAGAGAACTCGCCTTTTTGGGATTTAAACACATAACCATCAACCCCGACGATATCGCCCAAATCCACCAATTCAAATGCCGCGCGATCCTGTTCAGAAAGTTCTTCCACTTTCACGTAAACCTGCACCGTGCCTGTTTGATCCTGGATATTAAAGAAGGACGCCTTACCCATCATACGCAAAGTCATCAAACGACCCGCAATACGGTAAGAAAATTCCGGCTTCTTTTCACCCGGCTGCAAAGTGGCTGCGTGTTCTGCCGCCACTTCAGAAATCTTAGCCTTGTTTTCAAAGACATAAGGGTACGGGTTGATGCCTTTCTCGCGAAGGGCATGAAGTTTTTTACGTTTCTCCGCTCTTAGCGGATTTTCATTAATGCTCATAGTTTTTTACCTGCGAAGGCTTCCATTACGTTGTGTAGCAGTTCAAGCGCTTCTTTTTTCGGACGTTGGAAGGCATTGCGGCCCATGATGGAACCGAAAGCGCCACCTTGTGCCAGTTCGCCCACTTCTTTCAAAAGATCCTCTGTGCTTTTCGCTTCGCCACCAGAGAAGATCACAATGCGCTTGCCGTTGAAGCAAGACTGCACGATGTGACGAGTGCGATCCACTTGAGAGGAAACTTTGATGCCTTGTTCCTGATAAACTTTGGCAGCCGCTGTTTGTTCGATGTGGGAAGTGGAAGGTTTTACTTTGATAATGTGCGCGCCCAATTGAGCCGCGATGTGAGCTGCATATGCAACCACATCAATCGCCGTTTCACCCTCTTTGGAGATTTGTTCACCCCGAGGGTAAGACCAAATCACCACAACCAAACCAGCCTCTTTCGCTGCGCGAGCTGCATTGGCAATTTCCTCGTACTGCTGTTTGCGATCTGCGGAGCCCGGATAGATGGTGAAACCAACACCCACGCAACCCAGTCTTAAAGCATCGTCCACATAAGACGTCAAAGCAGAGATCGGAGCTTTGTTGGAGTATAGAGAATCAGAGTTGTTGATTTTCAGGATCAAAGGAATTTCACCTGCATAATCGCGCGCGATGGCTTCGATTGCACCCAGTGGCGCGGCATAAGCGCTGCAACCGGATTCAATCGCCAGCTCAACGTGGTAATTCGGATCATAACCATCTGGATTTTTCGCGAAAGAGCGAGCCGGGCCATGTTCAAAGCCCTGATCCACTGGCAGAATAACAAGCTTTCCAGTTCCCTTTAGCTTACCGTGATTCATCAGGCGAGCCAGGTTCGTCAATACTCCTGGATTGTCAGCTCCGTACCAGTTCAAAATCTCTCTAACTCTTGGCGTCATCTGGATCTCCTATAACCTAAAGAAAACTTACATTCATATTTTTACGGTGCGCCTGAAGCAAGGGCAGGCACAACCCTAGGACCGGGTAAATTTATTGAGTTTTTTGGATATAATCAAGCGCGTCTCGTGGATTAACACGCTTGGCAGAAAACCCCCTGTGGTATAATGTTCCTTGTCCCTAGAGAGGTCTCTATGAGTGCAAGTGCCACAAATACAAAAAGTCAGGTTAGTTTTGAATCCACCCCGAATCCAGCAACGATGAAGTTTCTGCTTCACCGCAAGGTGACGGACGAGGGCTTCGATTGCCCGACCGTGCAAGAGGCCGACAGATCCCCTTTAGCTGCCAAAATCTTTGGCTTCCCGTGGACCAGCTCGGTTTACGTGGGCCCGGATTTTATTACCGTCACCAAACAGGACTGGGTGGACTGGGAGCTTTTGGCGCACCCGTTAAGCGGCCTGATTCAGGAACATCTGGATCGCGATGAACCCGTGGTTGTGTCCTTCATCCAAACGGAAGAGGACGATACCAACGACAGCCCAATGGTTCGCAATATCAAATCTGTTTTGAATCGCGAGATCCGCCCGGTGGTGGCACTGGATGGTGGCGATATCGTTTTCCATAAATACGAAAATAACGTGCTTTACATTCATATGAAAGGTGCGTGCTCTGGCTGTCCAAGTTCCACGATCACCCTGAAAGAGGGCATCGAAACCCGCATGAAGGAACTTTTCCCGGAGATTTCTGAAGTTGTCTCAGTCTAAACTTGTTCACGAAGGAAAGCTTTTAGCCAGGCTTTCCGGTCCTATCGTTATTGGCCAGGTCGGTCAGAATCTGATCACTCTTGCTGACACCATCATGGTGGGGGCACTGGGGTCTATTGCCTTGGGGGCATCAGCATTTGCCGGAAGTGTCTTTATCGTCTTTCTGCTTTTTGGAATGGGGATGCTGGCTCCGGTCACGGCCCTGTTTGCACGCATGCAGGGACAGGAAAATTATCCATATGGCGGAGTTCTCTTACGCCACAGTGTGGTGGTCGCCGCCGGGCTAAGTGCCGTGATGATTGCCGCCCTTTATGCGCTTCTTCCCAACTTAAAAATTTTCGGCCAAACCCCGGAAGTTTTGGCAATGGGTTCCGCCTTTTTTGAAATCACCATCTGGTCGGTCTTCCCCAGCTTGCTGTATCAAGCCTACAAACAATTCACTGACGGCATCGGTAAAACCAAAGTGGCCATGTCTGTGATGATCTTTGGCGTGATTTTCAACGTTGCCGGGAACTATGTCCTGATCAATGGGTATTACGGATTCCCGAAGCTGGGCCTGAATGGCGCAGCTTATGCGACTTTATTTGCGCGCACCCTGATGGCGTTGATGATGGTGTTTTATGTTCACGCCCATCCGCATTTTAAAAAGTATCTGGCGGAACGCTGGACGCATCGTTTTGATCATCATCTGCTAAAAAGCATCATTCGTCTGGGGATTCCCAACGGCATGACCTATATCTTTGAAGTCGGTGCATTTTCTTCTGCCGCAGTGATGATGGGCTGGTTTGGAGCAACCCCACTGGCTGCACACCAGATCACCATCAGCCTGGCCAGCACCAGCTTCCTGATCACACTGGGCATCGGCATCGCAGGCAGTATTCGCGTAGGCTATGAACTGGGACGCGGTGATTATTCCTCGGCCCGCTTTGCCGGGTTTACCGCCATCAAAATGGGTGGCGCCTATATGGGGATCTGTGCCCTGGGCTTTTTCTTCCTGCGCGAATGGTTCCCGACTTTTTATGTGAATGATGTGGATGTTATCGCGTGGGCTGCAAAGTTCTTTGTCGTGGTGGCGATCTTCCAAATCTTTGACGGTGTTCAGGCCGTGGCGATTGGTGCCCTTCGTGGCATGAGCGACACACAGTGGCCCAGCATTATTGCGTTCTTCGCCTATTGGGTGATGGGACTTCCGGCAGGTTATATGCTGGCCTTCCATTTGGGCGTCGGTCCGGTGGGAATCTGGATTGGCCTGTTAATGGGATTGATTTTCGCCTCTATCTTGCTGACGTGGCGATTCCACATCCTCAGCAAAAGGTTTTTGCAATCTTAAGGATGATAGACGCAGCGGAAGCCACCATTGGTCACTGTACCCAGCGCATTGGCGGTTCGCTTTGCAGAGAAGACACCCACGGTATTTCCTTCGTAGGCAGCTCCACCCCTCCAGATTGTGGTGATTCCACCGGCTTCATTTGTAAAATCGATTTTACCAAAACCACAATAGTCGGGACTGCCCACGGATGAACAAGTTAAGATTGTACCGTATTTGGTATCCAGCGTGTAAGCTGTCTGAGTGGCCGCATAAAGATATTTTGCATCTGAATAAACCACACCATCGGCATCCTTGACCACTTCCACCGCATTCCCGGCAAAATCCCAAATCAACTGACCATGCGGAAGATAGTGTGAGCGACGAAGGGCATTGCTGTCACACAGTGACGGCATATTCGGGGCACATGGATCTGCCACATTGACGGCAGTTGAAGCCGAAGATTGATTGTCCCCGCGCTGAAGCAGGCCCGTCCCCATTGTCCCGGAAGTCCAATTGGCTCCCTGTCGAGCGATCAGATCCGCAATTGTGTTCCATTCCTGATTGGAAATAAGGTCATATCCATCTCCCATTCCGGTACAGGCGGCAGTGGCTTCCATCAAGCTCAGCGAACTCGGAGCATAGGTCGCAATGAAACGAGGAACACCGCCGCTCATCTTGGCCTCAAACTGGCCCACGCAGAATGGTTCAACCGCTGCGATGTTCGGATTATGAATGTAAACAAATTCATTTGGACAGCTAAAGGCTGGCAGGGTCTTTACTGTCTCAATACTGATGTTACCTGCGGCATCCGTCGCTCGCAAAGAATACTTATAGACAACTCCGGAACTCACCGTCGTATTGTAATAGAAACCTGAAGACACTTGCTGCCAATTCAAGACAACAGAACCGCTGGAGTTATTTTCAATACGAACTTCAACCACAGCCCCGGCTTCGGTTGAGAAATTAATGGCCGCCGTTCGGGTCAAATAAGTTGTTTGAATCAGTGTCACTCCGGCAAGGTTTGGAGGCACACTGTCGAATACACGGGAAAGAGCTGTGGCTGCGGTATTCGTATTCCCAGCTGCATCCTGAGCCACATCTTTTGCAATCGCCACAGTCACTGTTCCCTGTATATTCGGACTGAAGGTGAAGGAATAATTCGCACCACTTCCGGTGAAACCAGAAATCGTCCCGCCAGTCGCGGTGATATCCGCAACAGCGAAGTTTAACACAGGTTCACTGAACGTGACGGTCACAGGAATGGCCGTATTCGTGGCTGTCGGGGCTGAGGATGCAAGACTCACCGTTGGTTTGACAGAGTCATAAACACGACTCAGTGTCGCCGTGGCGTTTCCATTTCCGGTGGTGTCGGTGGCAACGCCAGCTGGCACCGTGACATTCACAGAACCCTGAGCGGTTGGCGTGACTGTAAAAGTGTAGGTTGTTCCCGATCCGGCAAATCCACTGACCGTACCGTTGGTCATAGTAATATCCGACGCCGCAAAACCAGTCACAGACTTACTAAATGTCGCAGTCACCGAAAATGCAGCATTTGTATTAGCCGCTGCGGCCGATGTTAAGGTCAGCGTCGGAGCCGCAGAATCAAACACACGGCTTAACGTAGTCGCGGCCGTATTTGCATTTCCGGCGGCATCTTTGGCAACACCGGCACCCACAGCAACAGTCACAGTCCCTTGCGCCAACGGCGTGACAGTGAACGTGTAGGTCGTTCCCGAGCCTAAAAGGGACGAAGCCGTCCCATTGGTGATCACGACCTCTTCGATAGTAAAGTCCGTAACACTTTCACTGAAAGTCACCGTCACTGGAATTTGCACATTGGTCGTGGCCGGTGCACTGGAGGTAATGGTCACACCGGGTTTGATATTGTCATAGATTCTGTTTAAAGCCGTTGCCGCCAAATTGGTGTTCCCGGCAGCATCAAAGGCAACGGCGGCCGGAATACTCACGGTCACAGGACCTGCGGCCGTTGCTGTTACCGTGAAATTGTAAGTCGCTCCAGATCCACTAATAGTCCCAAGAGTTCCCCCACTGACTGTCACATCCGCCGCCGTAAAACCTGTGACTGCTTCACTGAAGGTCACAGTCACCGGAATGGCCGCAATGTTGGTTGCACTGGGTGCCGTCGAAGTTATCGTAACTGTGGGACTGGCTGTATCAAAAGTACGATTCAAAGTCGCGGCCGCGTTGCCATTTCCCGTGGCGTCGGTTGCCACATCCGCAGCCACCGACACGCTGACAGCTCCCTGTCCCGCAGGAGTCACTGTAAAGCTATAATCCTTCCCACTTCCAGTAAAACCACTAAGTGTGCCGTTCGTAACCACAACATCGGACGCTGCAAAGTTAATAACAGATTCACTAAACGTCGCGGTCACAGGAATCGTTGCCGCATTGGTGGAGGCGGACGTGGCGGAAGCCAAAGTCAAGGTGGGCTTAACACTATCAAAGGTGCGCGTAAATGCCGGGGCTGCGAGGTTCGGGTTACCCGCTGTATCCGCAGCAACACCGGCCGCAATAGAAACAGAAAACACACCCTGAGCCGTTGGCGTTACTGAAAAACTATAGCTTTTTTCACTGCCTGTAAAACCTGTCACAGTTCCACTGGAAATAACAACATCAGATGCCGTAAAACCAGTAACTGGTTCACTGAAAGTCACCGCCACTGGAATCGCGGAACTTGTATTGGCCGACGCCGAGGATGACAGGATCACCGACGGCTGGACGCTATCAAAGTTGCGAGCCACAGAAGCCGCCGTGGAATTAGGATTGCCCGAAATATCCTGAACAGCCCCCTCTTCCAAGGTCGCCGTAAAAGGCCCCTGATTGGCCGGTGTCACAGAGAAAGTGTACACGGTGCCACTACCAGCAAACCCGCTGACCTGTCCGCTGGATAAGACCACATCGGTGGCATTGAAATTACGAACCGGTTCACTGAAGGTCACTTTGATGGCAATGGCTGAATTTGCGGGGTCCGGGGTTACAGATTCCATTGTGACAGCGGGTTCAGTCACATCGACCTTCACAGTTTTTTCGACTTCGGAATACGAGCGATACGCCCCGGCTTTAGAGTGAGTCACACGGATCGTTGCCTCTGTTTTATTTGTCCCGCCATTATAGTGAGTGGGCACAGAGAACTGTTTGTGTGTATCACAGTTTGCTGAAAGCGGAGATCCATTGAAAGGGCCTGTCACGGCAATCACCCCTTCCGCCTCTGCACAGCTTCCGGAAATTACATAAGAACCTCCGGCAACAGCAGCGACGTTGATATCTGTCGCTTCCTCGATCAGCAATTGCGGTGCTTTGAACTTCAGCGTTAAAGTGCGATAGAAAACCTGCACTTCGCCGAGCAGATTTTTTACATACCAGCGAATCTGGAAATCCTGAACCACATCACCGGGTTTTGCCGGTGCCTGATAAGGAGCGATATAATCCAAGGGAAGCTTCAGCTTGGCCTGCCCACTGGTTGCACAGTCAAACTCGGTGCCTGAAGCCAATTCCGTGACATCGCGCCACTGGCTGGTTTGGGGATTTTCAACTTCAATCTTATCAATGGCCTTGTCACAGGTTACATCCAGATCCACCGGCCCGGTGCCTTCAGATACCAGCTCACTTCCGCCACCGCTTCCGGTGTCGATAACGAAATCACCCTGGTTGCCCTTGGTGGTGCTGTTCAGGAAAGACATTTTCAGATCGCGCTCGGAACAGGCAGACAGCATCAGAACAAATGCGAACAGGGGAATAATATCCCCCAAAACTGACCAAAGTTTCGCATGTCCCCATCTGCACGTATGCATGATGAACTTATCGGCTATATCCTAAGCATGTTTAGTTCCAGTCTGAGACTTGCTCGAGTATGTTGTCCCTTTAACGATCAAAGGGAACACCTCTGCGCTGACAGGCAAATCTCAAACCGATACTAGTGCCAGCGCACATTGCGGTCTTCGCGAATATAAAGGCTTCCCACTATGAAAGTCATCAGTGCCACCCCTATAGGGTAAATCAATCCGGCAAAGTGATTTCCTGTGGCGGCCACAATTGCTGTCCCAATAAAAGGCACCAGCCCCCCGAAAACTCCGTTCCCAATGTGGTAAGGTAACGACATGGACGTGTAGCGAATCTGGGTGGGGAATAGTTCCACTAAAAACGCCGCAATCGGCCCATAGACCATTGTCACAAAAAGCACCTGCACAAACACCAGCACCGTCAGCATCGCCACATTCGGATTCACTGCTGCTGCCAAAGGGTCTGCCGGATTCCAGCCGGAATAAGCTTCCATCGCCTTATAAATGGGATAATAACAAAGCGCCGCGATCAAACATCCCGCCATCATAATACGTTTGCGCCCGATTCGATCAGACAAAGCTCCAAACACCACAAAGAACGGTGTCGCAAACAGCAACGCCACCGCGATAATCTGATTGGCCACGACAAAATCGACTTTTAAAACTGTTTGCAGATAGTAAAGCGCATAGAACTGTCCGGTGTACCACACCACCCCCTGCCCGGCTGTCGCACCGAAAAGTGCTAAAATCACCAACCGACGATTTTCCGGATGCAGGAAGCTGTCGCGCAAAGGACTCTTGGAGCCTTTTCCTTCCGCCTTCATCTGTTTAAAGACCGGCGATTCTTCCATCCTTCTGCGGATTAAATACGACACCAGAACCAAAACCACAGAAAGTAAAAACGGAACCCGCCAGCCCCAGTTGCTAAAAACCTCTTCCCCCAGACTAAGGCGTGTGGCCAGAATCACCCCCAACGACACAAACAATCCCAGTGTCGCCGTGGTTTGAATATAACTGGTATAATATCCGCGTTTACCGTCAGGACTGTGTTCCGCCACATAGGTCGCAGCCCCTCCGTATTCACCACCCAAAGCCAGTCCCTGCAACAGTCTTAACAGCAACAGCAGAATCGGCGCCATGATTCCGATACTTTCATACCCCGGCAACAACCCGATAGCGGTCGTCGCCAAACCCATAATAAGCAGTGTCACCATAAAGGCATACTTGCGCCCCACCACATCACCAACCCGGCCAAATACCAAGGCACCGAAAGGCCGAACAATAAACCCTGTGGCAAAGGTGGCCAACGTGCTTAACAAAGCAACTGTTTCATGTCCCTTGGGAAAGAACTGTGATGAGATGATCGTGGCCAGACTTCCGAAAATATAAAAGTCGTACCATTCAATCAGCGTCCCCGCACTGGACGCACCGATCACTTTCCAAATTTTGCTTTTTTCAGAATTGGCAACACCCGTGGTTTGGGCCGCAGTGGCTGTCATAAAGGTCCCCCCCTGATTTAACATCATTTTGATCAGGAGGTTCACCAACAACAAACAAATTTAAAGACGATTTCAAAGTCTTAATTTGCCCTTGTCGCCAGACATTTTTAATTAAAAATCATCTCGCAACGAATGGCTCCGGCATTGATCGCTGCTTCCGGCAATTTAAAGCCCAGGGCCTCTTTCATCTCAGACCAACCCAGCTTAATCAAATCACGGTGGGATAATTTCTCTTCCAGCACTAAAGCGCGATACACAACCTGCGGATTTTTCTTGGCCATGCTCTTCATCAGCTCAGTGACTGTCAATGAGCTTCCCGCGTCCGCTAAAAGCTTATTCACAATCACCAATCCACGATTCAGACTGACAAACTCATAAGGCAGACGCAGCCCCAGATCCATGGCAAAGGCGGTCCATTTTTCCATCGTCAACGCCTCTTCATAACCGATGCGAATGTTATGAACTTTCGCCATGATCAACTGATGGAAATAAGACTCAGTGATCGTGTTCTTGCTTTTATCACTTAACTTCCAGAAGGCCCGTGCAATCAGCTCTTCATTTAAAAGCTCGGTCCCAGCCCCCAGCAGCATGACCTGTCTTTGCATTTCCTTTGAAATCACCCCGCCCATTCCGTAATCCAGAATATTGACGATGATTTTCGGTTCCGTCACCTGAATCATAAAGTTCCCCTGATGCAGATCCGAATGGTAGAAACCTCCACCAAACATCACTTCATAAGACCAGATGCGCGCCATTTCCTCGACAATCAGTCTTTTCATGTCCGGTGCGATTTCTTTATAAGGGGCAATTTCTTTATCCAGCTTTTTACCAATGACCAGTTCCTGCACCATCAGGTCCGAGTTCTTCGGGCCATCATAAATTTTCGGGACATGGAATTGCAGATCATTTTTATACTGAGCCGACTTCAAGAACGCCGATTTTTCATAACGACTGGACGCCAGCTTCTGGCGAAGCACGGTGTCGGCCTGATTCAGCTCTGCCACGACCGTGTCAGTGATATCCTGAACCACAGGGCTGAGCTTTGGAGCACCCGTCTTACGGAATTCCTCATTAGCATCCAGAATCTGCGCCACCTCTTGCAGAATACGCTTGTCCTCTTCAACGCGTGCCTGAATACCCGGCTTAATAAAGCGCACGACCACATCGTGGCGCTTCCCATCAATCATCACCTTGGCGCGATGAACCTGCGCCATGGTGCCCACACCCAGTGGTTTGTGTTCAAAGTAAGTGAAATCAAATTTGTTGTTTTTGCCTTTTAGAATCTTTTCCACTTGTTCCCATGGAACCGGGCGCACGGAATTTTCAAGACCCTTAAAGACCTCCAGCATCTCGGGCCCCAGATCCGCCTGGCGAGCCACGACCTGCAACAGCTTCTGCAACTGCGGTCCACTGTTTTGCACCATCAGTTCAAATTTTTTCATATCTGACAGATGCAGATCCCCGCCCAGATAAGACGACACAATCAGCTTTTTGGAAGCCGGACTAAGACGCGCAAAATATTCCGTAAACATGGTTTGCAGGAAGATTTTCATTGTGGCGTCCTGCTGAGCGGCCAAATTGGATTGCGCAATTTTTTCGCCAACATGATCCAATTCCGCCATTTTAGAATCCAGCATCCCTTCACTGAACTGCAAAAGTGCGCGTGCTATCTGCATACGACCGGATTGGCTTTGGGCAGCCCCTTGTACGCGCTCCAAAATCTGCTCCATATCCAGAGCATTCAAATCTCCATCCATCATCTTCATCAGTTCGGCCTGTTTCCATTCCTGATAGCTGTCGATTTGTTTCTGCACACGGGCGGATTTGGACGTAAATACAGAGGCCGCCTTGGGCCCGCGGGCTTCGATGGACTCGACATCCAACGCCAGACTGTGAGTGTTCGGCCAGGAGCCTTTATATAAAGTCAGGAACTCCTTGAAGTTACGAACTTCAACCGTTTTAACCGGAATCTTGTAGGAGTTTTCAAGATAACTCATGGCTTTTTTAAGAATAGCCTCTTTGGCTTCCGGTGTCTCATTGTGAGACAAAAGCGCATAACTTAAAACCAGACGCTCTTCAAAGGACAGATGCAGCCCCACCTTTTCTGGTGAAACTGCCTGAGCCCAAGAGCCCACAACAAGGACGAAAAATAAGATAAAGCCGATATAACGAGACATGACCGTCTGTCTTGCAGGGATCACGCCCGGCGCTTTGTTCGTTTAAGTTGAAATGACTGATTAAGGACTAATCAGCGCGCAAGAACTGTCAGTTCCGAGCCCTACTCCAAAACTTCAACCGTGTCGCCTTTGCGAACAATACCAGGATTTTCTGGAATCCATAAAGTTCCAAAAAAGACATCCTTGCCGTCACGACGATACGTCGCCAGCGTCTTTAAAGGCTCCGCCCCCGTTCGATCCCCGGTGATCTGATCAATGGTTGTGATGGTGCAGCGGCTGCAGCGTTTGGGTTGAGAAAAAACCACTTCGCCAATGCGAATTCGTTTCCACTTTTCCTCTTCAAAAGGCACTTCACCGGAATAAATCAAGTTACCCCGGAAGCGATCCACGCTGACCGGCTCCGCCAGACGGGAGTTCAGTTCCTCCAGACTTTTCAGATTGATCAACTGCACGGGGCGCGCATCAGCGAAACGCACTTCGGGTTTCCAGTCCATCGAATGAGAAAGCACCCGACGCTGTGAAAACGGCGCATAACGAACCAAACGCAAATTTACACCCAGATACTGGGACAGTGCCTGTGAATACAAATCCGGCTCTAACGCGGCATCGACCGTGTCATTCCAAATCTGAACTTTCACCTGACGCTGAAATGAGTTTTTTGTGGAAATCTTGAAGAACATCTTTTGAAAACCCACCGTCAAGGCCGAGTCTTCGTAAAAGACCTCCACCGTCGCAAGCTTCGGCAAAGTTCTTTGCGTAACGAATTTTCCCGTTTCATCCACCAGCATCCATTGACGATCGCCGACAGGTCCTTCATGTGTGATTGTCATCTGATTGATTTTCTGAGCACGCGCGGACTTAATGGGATAAATGCAAAGTTCTTCGATCTTCATGGGCTTATGCTTTCGCGCTGTCGAGTGAAAGGCAAGCGGATTATTTTTCTTGCTATCAGCACCAATCACTTCTACGATTATCTTCGCCAAACGGCATAGAGGCCCTTTCGCAGCCCATGCGGAAAATCGTAGAGCTGTTTTTATAACCGCAGTCACTCAGCTCAAACCAATACAACATTGTTAATTCCCGTTTTCGAGAAAACCCTTCTCGGAAACGAGAAACTTATGTCCTTTCCAGCAAAGTTCATCAAACTTGTATTGGTTTGGTCGAAAGGTCGTCTATGAGTTTGAGTAAAAGCTTACGTCGGTTAATGACAGAGAAAGAGCTCAGCGTTGCGCAAATTTCCCAACAATCCGGAGTTCCCGCCAAAACCATATACCATTGGCTGAACGGGCAACAACCGCGCAAAATCGAGCATCTTTTCAGCATCTGTGATGTTTTAAACATCACTCTGGATGAACTTTATGGGCGACGCACCCGCAAGAACCCGCCCCAGCCCCTGCCGAACAATGTCCTTCAGGATCTGCATGCCGGAGTTTACGAAGTCATCCTTCGCCCGATGCAACGATCCAAATGATTTCCGAACAACAACCCTGTTTAAAATAAAAAAAGGGTCCCGAATGGGACCCTTTGTCTAGTCTTAGCTTTTGTTTTTTTTAAAACTACCAGCCCAAAACATAACCGAAGATCAAAGGCACACAGATAGTGGCGTCAGATTCAACGATATAGCTTGGCGTTGTTGGAGCCAGCTTACCCCAAGTGATTTTCTCATTTGGAATCGCACCAGAGTATGAACCATAAGAAGTCGTGGAATCAGAAATCTGAGCGAAGTAGCTCCACAAAGGAACATCTTCGTGACCCAAGTCTTGTTCAAGCATTGGAACAACGCAAATTGGGAAGTCACCAGCGATACCACCACCCACTTGGAAGAAGCCCACTGGAGCTTTTTTAGAAGCTCCCATGTACCATTCAGCCCAAGTTTTCATATACTCGATACCACCCTTAACAGTCGTGGATTTCTTGATGTCGCCCTTGATACAGTGACTGGCAAAGATATTACCCAAAGTGGAATCTTCCCAACCCGGAACAACCATTGGAAGGTTCTTTTCAGCCGCAGCCAACAACCAGGAATTTTTTGGATCGATCTGGTAGTACTGGTTCAATTTGCCGGAAAGAAGAATTTTGTACATGAATTCATGCGGGAAGTAAGATTCACCCTTAGCATCAGCCTCCTGCCAGTACTCAAGAACAACGTTTTCGATACGACGGATGGCTTCTTCTTCAGGGATGCACGTGTCAGTCACGCGGTTCAAATGCTTCTCAAGAAGCTTTTGTTCATCTTGCGGAGTCAAATCACGGTAATTTGGAATACGCACGTAATGATCATGAGCAACCAGGTTGAACACGTCTTCTTCCAAGTTCGCACCTGTGCAGGAAATAGCGTGAACTTTACCCTGGCGGATCATTTCAGCCAAAGAAAGACCCAGTTCTGCTGTGGACATGGCACCTGCCAAGGTCACAAGCATCTGGCCACCGTTATCCATGTGAAGTTTGTAGCCTTTAGCAGCATCTTTCAATGCAGCGGCGTTGAAGTGACGGTAGTGATGATCGATAAACTGAGTAATTGGACCCATTTGAAGTGACGGTAGTGATGATCGATAAACTGAGTAATTGGACCCATGATTTCTCCTAAAAATTTTAGCTTTATCAAGAGCCAAGGAAACTACCAGAAAAGATCGAAAACTCAAGCACAGAATGAGGAAAAATCCAGTCCTTTAGGGCGCTTATCTCACCCCCTGAATCGAAAAATCCCACACTACTCTGCGGGTTTACGCGCCAGAAGAGCTTTCGCAAAAAAGCCCTGATCCTTGCGTAAATTTGTAAACCCAGCGGCATTCAACAGACCTTCCATCGGATTTTGGGTGTAGTTCTTGTAAAAGGGCTCGTGAAAATCCACCGGAAACTGTTCCAAAGCCCACTCAAAATCCCGGGCATCATCCTTTTGCAGTGAATCCACCAACCCGTAACAACCGCCGGACCTCAAAACCCGATGACCTTCAGCCACCACCTTGCGGCGAATTTCATGGGGCAGTTCATGGAACATGAAGCAGGAATAGACCAAATCAAACATTCCATCCTGAAACGGCAGCTCTTCGGCCGCCCCTTGCACAAAATCCAAACGGTCAAATTCGTGCAGATTATCCTGCGCCTTTTTCAAATAAGGATAACTTAAATCCAAAACGGTGATCTTCGCTTTGGGATACGCAAGCTTCATAAATCTTGTCAGCCGCCCAGTACCTGCTCCCACCTCTAAAAAGTGCATCCCTGTGCCGTCCCCCGGCAGCGCTTCTTTCGCCAAAGGAATAATCAGACGGCGCATGGCATCCGCAGAGCCCGAAAATAAAATTTCAACCTGATGCTCGTAAAGCTCTGCCGATTCACGGGTCAGATAGCCGCCCGTCTGAAAATGGAAATTGCGTTGATAGTACTCGGGCAGATCCTTCAGAAAATTTTCCGCCTCTTCACTAAAATCCCGTGCATCCTTATCGGAACGACGTTTGGAAATCGCATAGCCATCATAAATAATCCGCGGATATCGCAGGAAATGATGTGCCACCTTTTCAGGCTTCAGAACCTCGACAGGATAAATGCCTTTGGCGATATTCTCGCTGTCCTTTTTCAACAGATTAAACAGCTCTGTGTAAGCTGCCCGCATTCTTTGGGGCTCAAACTGAGAAGGCTTGCGACGTCCCGTGGTAATAAACTCAAAAAGCGGCAACGACAACTGCTGAGCCGCAAATCCTGCAGAGCGGGCCAAAGAATATCCCAAGGTGATTTTATCCTGATAGGGAATCTTGATTTTCATGGGTCGCCTCCGATGCCTCAATTTTACCGCCGCTTTTCAGTAAAACTCAAGTGGTGTCACTTCGACTTGGCATGTCCTTTGTATTGGCTAGAAAGGCTCCCGAAAGGGGACCGTTTTTCGGAGGGGAATCCATGAACTTAAAAACCACTGCCTTAACTTTAGGAGTTTTATCACAACTCTGCAGCCCGCTGACATGGGCCGCTGACGACGCGAAGGTTTCGCGCAGTCTGGAAGAGGTCACTATTGCCAAAGAACAAACCCAGCTTGTGATGAAACAAGTCACTTCCAATGAACAAAAAGAACGCCTTCGCTATGTTTCCGACCGCCTGACCAGTGCTGAAGAATTACTTCGTCAAGCCCTCAACGGTGGCGGCGGCAGCAATCCCCGCCCGCCTCAATATCCAAGCTCTGTCGAACTTTATCATTCGGACAGTTGCTCCGGCAGCCTGATTGCCCGCGTGAATCCCTACACATCCTGCCAAAGTTTTTCCCAAGCCCAAGACACTTGGGGAGTTAAAATCGACGGCAAATGCCTGAACATCAATGACACTCCCACAGCCCAGGCTTGTGAGGCCTTTAAATCCGGAAGCTCGCCCGCTGTTGTGAGTATTCACCATTCCGATTCTTGCAGTGGACAGGAAGTCGCTTTGGTATCACCGGAAACCCAGTGCAGCGCCCTTGAATCCACGGGAACGGCCGCTTGGGGCATCAAGATTGACAACCAATGCATCAACATCACCGACACCGCCCCTTCCAAAGCCTGTGAAGCATTCAAAAGTGCCCGCAATCCACAAGCTGTGAAGATCTATCATTCGGATAGTTGCAGTGGCAGCCTGACGGCGGTGGTGGACTACAGCACTCGCTGTGAAAATCTGCGCGGACTTCCTGATGCCTGGGGCATTTCCGTCAATGGTCGTTGCGAGAACATCAGCGACATCGACATTGTCCAGGCGTGCGAAAGATTCAAGTTCTAGTAGGATTTGGCCTTTCTTGAAGTCACCGACGTCTCAAGTTGGGCCATTCCCATGCGAGAAAGAAACACATTCCTTCTAATTTCAACGGCAACACTCAGGAGGCCTCATTGAAGAACCGAAAAGTTCTTCGGAGGCCCTATGAAAAATCGGTACGTTTTATTCTGCCTAATCTCTTTGATTTTCTCCACGGGCTGCGTTTTGCAAGCGCACCTAACCCCGACTGAAGCCAACGCGTCTGAAGGCGACACGAATTTGGGCTCTTCACAAAGCGCCTTCACGGCAGTGTTCAAAGCCAACAACACCCACTTGCTGGGTCTTTATGATGAAAACACAACAGCAGCGACAATCGGTGGTGTGTGCAAACCCGGCGATCTGATCATGATGGCCGGAGCCGACGAGCTGGTTCACAGCCCCTCTGTCTTCTGTACTGATAACGGGACCTGGTCTGTGCCAGTGGACCTGACCGTTTACCCGGGATACAGCGCCCACGATGCCTACCAGACCATCACCGCCAGCACCCGCGGCAGTACGAACACCTCGGCAACCATTCGTTTTACATATTCTCCGACGACCATTCCCGCTGCTGGTGCCGCAGCCAGTATTGACACCTATGCTGGCAAAACAACCGCGCGATTATTCATCGGTGGACAAGGCGGAACCGGAGCCCTGTCAGCCAATGTGTCTCACGTCGGACTGACGCAGAAGAAACAATATCAATATCGTTTGGAAATCTATCGTTCAGGATCACTCCTGATGACTCTGGGTGAAATCGCCGAATTAAGTACGGCGATAGAGGTCACGTCCCCTTATACATGGCAAAATGGCGACACCCTGAAGGCGACGCCATTTGATGCTACCGGAGACAAACCCGGCATCAGTGTTTCGATCCCGGACTCGCAACCTGTGTCGATTTAATAAACTGGCAGATCTTAACTATTGGCAGAAGCGGCGCCAGCGGCGGCAGCAGTGGCTGCCGCTTTTCTTTTGGCTTTATCCTCTTTGTACCAGTGCCAGAACGTTGCACCCAGAAAAGCAAAGCTGAAAAGGATAATAAAGGCAATCAGTGTGAACCAGGCAATGACGATCATTTCTTTTCCGCCTCACCCCATACTTGCGCATGGATTTCCTGAACAATGTGGGACGCCAAATGCAGTCCAAATGCTCCGGTAACAAAGCTTGCGGTCCCCCAGATCACGTTACGACTGTCACAGTTGTGCAGATCATTTTGACCTTTGGGGCACACGCATTTAAAGCCCTGACCGTGGTCGTATTTCAATTCCACCGGCTGAATTGGAGTTTCATCCGAAAAGAAGCAGGGAATGCCAAAATTCTTTTCCGGGAAATCAAATTTCTGACGAAGGATCTTGCGCACCTGAGACGCCATCGGGTCCCCGTGAGTCGCAGACAAATCCGCTTTTTTGATACGCAGTGGATCCATCTTCGCCGCTGTTCCACCTGTTGTGACAACTTTGATACCCCGAGCACGGCATGTTGCCAGCAGGTGAGTTTTCGCCGTCAGGTTGTCGATCGCATCCACGATATAGTCCGGCTTATGGGACAACATCATTTCAGAATTAGCTTCATTGTAGAATTCCGGAATCACTTTCACCGTGTTCTGCGGATTGATCTTGCGCAGACGCTCGCCCATGACTTCAGCTTTTTTCTTACCGACAAGACCTTGCAAGGCGTGCATCTGGCGGTTGGCGTTGGTGATGCAGATTTCATCGAAATCCACCACGGTGATCTTACCCACACCGGAACGAGCCAGTGATTCGGCCGCCCACGAACCCACGCCGCCCAAACCAATCACCATCACGTGAGTGTTGAACAGACGCTTCATCACTTCATCACCCACTAAACGACCCATACGGTCGAAGCGGCGGTGAAGCACGTACTCCGTTTCTGGTGGTTGAGGCAGATTTTCAGTTTGTGTTGTGTCCATATTTCGCCCTCACTCTATTGGCGGTGCAAATCTTCGAAAGTTTGCAGTAGTGATATCTAATATTTCCATAGGATCAAGGGATTTTAGCTCCCCTATAGTTCTTGCCACCTCCCAGATGCTTTCAGGAGGGTTTAAGCCGCCTTTATAGGCAGGTGGCGCCTGATCCGGGCTGTCGCTTTCGATTAAAAGCTGCTCCAGCGGTATTTCCCGCACGGCTTGGTGCAACTTTTGGTTGTCCGGACGACACACCGGGCCCCCGACAGACAGGAACAGACCGCGTTTTAAGAACTCCTGCGCCTTCCCCCAACTGCCGTTGAAAGAATGCACCATGCCCTTTTGCTTTGGAAGCCCCCAAACGTCCATAATTCGCAGGCTTTCCTCATGCGCCTGCACCAGATGCAACACCAAAGGTTTTCCGGTCATATGACCCAATTCCAACTGTTGCTCAAATACACCGATCTGACGCTCGCGGGAATCCTTCATAATGTGAGGGCGGAAATCCAACCCCAGTTCCCCCAAGCCTTGCGCCTGAGGCAGCAGCCCCGCCAAGACATCCAGAGCCGCTTCGCACTCGTCTTCGTCATGATCCACCACCCAATACGGATGCAGCCCAAAACAAAGGCCAATGTGGTTGGGATATTTCTTTTTCAGTTCGATCTGCCGGGCCCAATCCTCGGGCCCCACACCCCCTTGCATAAAGAAGGCAATCCCGCGCGTGCGAGCACTTTCAATCACTTCATCAACCCGACCGTCCCAACGTGAATCAGCCAGATGTCCGTGGGCATCGACCCAATATCCAAATCCAACCATAGGTCCAGGTTATATCGCGAAATCCCAGACTCGAACAAGGGCGAAGTTCCTCCGATACATGTTTGGATAGGAGTATGTATGAAGCATAAATTGCGCTTGGGTTTTGACGTTACTATGGAAAAAGGCTCCACTTGGAAGCCTCTCAAAGTCCAATTTTGGAATCAGGAATCCGCCTATGAGAAATTCAAAGCCTCTGAGCCGTTCAAATATATGTCTGACGCTCTGGTGGGTTTGTCTCTTGTCAAATTGAACCATTACATCAAAAGCCCTGTGGCAACACCTCATTTGGATTACAACTTCGCGACAGAGGCATGGAAAGCCTTGGACCCGCACACCGAACTTTATGACAGATCCTCCCCGCGCGTACGGGCTTTGCAATCTCACATCGCTGTCGTAAATCCGGAAATCTGTGCTGAGTTTGAAAACAATTTCAACGAACACTTTGAAACAGCTTTGAAACCCTGGGGCGTTGATTTGACAGCCTTGTGGCCATTGCTGGACAGTTTCTCGTGGTTTGAAAACAAAATGGGTCAGCCATTGATGTATAACTTCGGCCTGAACTTCTCAAAACCCTTCGTGGACAAGCTTCAGTACCTGTACTCTTTCCTCTACAACCTGCGCAGCCTGGTCGCTGTGGACCACAATGCCCACGTGGAAGACCCTTCCCATGAAGGTGTGAAAGTCGATGCCATCACTGATTACCTGCCGCGTGCGGAATATGTGGTGAATGATGCTTTGTTATACTGGAATTTTAAAAAGTTCTCTCAACCATTCAGTGGTCCGAAAACTCCGGACAGCCGCGTGGACAACTTGTTTGTAAATCCGATGGAAAAAGCGTTCCAAAAGTATTCTCACAACGCCTGCCATCTGGTGAACAATCTGCCGAAAAACTTTATCACGTCCTTAAACCCGATGGAGCTGGAAGAAGCCTTCTATCTGGTGCAAATGGACTGGCTGCTGGGCTCCCCGGCAGGCTTGTTGTTTAAAATCCGTGAAGAGATCTTTGCCCTGCAAAGCGGCTATGAAAAAATCTTCTGGAAGGACGTGGAACCACAATTCCACTCAAAACCTGTAAGCCTGCACTTGTGCTGCGAGATCACACCAGACATCATTTACGGCGAAAATGCCGCTTAAGGAATTTATTAAAAGAAAACAAAAAAGCCCAGCTTAAAGCTGGGCTTTTGCGATCCAGCGTTCGCGGATCTTTTTGATAACGAAATACATCACCAGCACAGCGATGATTCCAAACACCACCAGCTTGAACTGGCGAAGGTATTTCAGGATTGGCTCCCCGTAATGCGCCAACAGATAAATCTGCGTCGGCACACTGATCAAAGCCGCAATACCGTCAATAAGAAGGAACTTCCACACAGGGTATCTTAACATCCCGCAAGCCAAGTGCCCCGGGAAACGCAATCCTGGTGTAAAACGGAAGATCCCACAGGCATAAGCGCCATATTTGTGAGTCCACTCTTCCACACGCTTCATCATGTGATCCGGAAAGAACTTATGAACACGCGGATGATACAGAAGCTTTCGCCCGAAGACCCGGCCTATAAAGTAAATTAAAGTGTCGCTGGCAACAACGGCCGTAAAAGCAATGATCGAAGCCGTGTGAACGTTAATAACAGGAGCCCCTTCAAAAGGCGGCGGAAAGTGAGCCGGATGTGCGCCCATAAAGGCCAGGATACCGACACTGATCAATGTCACTTCTTCAGGCAGCGGGAAACCAACGGCAGATAATGCCATCATCGCAATCAACCCGGCATAAACCATACCCGGCTGATAAGCGAACTGAGACATCCATTGAAATATTGGCTCGTTAGCAAACTCCAAACTGCATTCTCCTGTGGGACCTACTATGAATTAAACAGTCCCGCTTGAACACACTTACCACACCGTGCTATGTGTCTTTCTCACAAGAAGATTTAAGTATGCAGAGTGCCAGAGGATTTGAATACGGAGTCAGACATATTTTAAGCCCTCAGTCTGGTGGGCTTTGTGATGTATTATTAAGCAATCTGGAACTTGATCGCGATCAGATCCTGTTTTTGCTTCAGCTCGGTGCCATCTATCACAACCACCAACGAGTTACGGAGAATTCCTCGGTTTCAACGGGCGACTATATTCGAGTCCATACGAAACCCCGCCGCTTCCCTGCCAACGACGGACAATGGCTTTCACGTATCCTTTTTCACAACGAACATTTCGTGGTCGCGAACAAAATCTCGGGCCTGCCTGTTCATGCCAGCGTCGATAATCTGCGCGAAAACCTGCAGGCCTATTTGCAACAGACTTTGGAGGTTCCCGTCCTTGTCACTCACCGCTTGGACGTGCCAACACGCGGGTTGATCGTGTATGCCAAGACCGCGGAATTTCAAACCGAGTTCAACAAACTGCTTATTCAGCGCGAAATGCACAAGGTCTATCGAGCTCGCGTGCAGGGACAGAACCTTTTCCCAGGACTGCTTCGTCATTACATGGAGCCCTCACCACGCGCACCCAAGACTGTCAGTAAAGAGGCGCAACTAAAATGGCAGGAATGCCTTCTTGAGATTCTTGAGTTTTCCAAACTTGAAAACAATCAGGGCCTGGCAAAAATTAAGTTACACACCGGGCGCACGCATCAAATTCGCGCGCAACTCGGGGCCGAAGGTCATCCTATTGTCGGTGATTTTGCTTATGGAGCAGAAAAGCTGTGGGAAGAACTGAGGCTTTTTGCCTTTGGCAATCAAGGCGGCGCTATTAAAATAAGGACGGCCCTTTTTCTGCGGATTCTTTGTGATCAAACCCATGATCACCGGCTCTGCCAGAAGAAGTCCGGCTTGATACCGTAAGAGATGTAAGAGAAACGACCGATAGAGTAGTCAAAGAACATTTCCAAACGAAGCTTGGCAATCATACCGGAGTTTTCAGCGTACTTACTGGTTGGAAGATACAGTTTCGCATTACCCGCCAGATCCACGTCACCGATATAACCCAAATCATAGTTCGCGTAAGCAATGTGAATGTCAGACAATTGCGCTTCTTGTTTTACCTGATCGCCATAAGCATTCTGACCTGCGGTATTGAATACAAATGGAATGCGCAGAGAAACTTTTTGGTCAGCGTTAATTTTGTAGTTGGCGCTAAGATAAGTGTAGGAATCCTGAGAACGGCCGTCTGTCTGCGTTTTACCCGGCTTCATGTTCGCTTGGGAAACAACTGAGAACAAAGTGAAGTTCCAGTTTCTGCGAAGGGAGTCACCGACAGACATCACCATGCTTTCTTCACGCTCTTGAGCAAAAGCGACGGTTCCAAAACAAGAGAAAACAAGGGATAGGGCCAGGGCCTTTTTCAGCATGAAAGCTCCTCAGTGACAAAATTCGGGTGAAATATGCCATATCGCACCACGTTACACAAGGGGCAAAATTTAGACGGTGTGAGTCTCAACGAATTCCTAAAACTCTTTCAACTTGAGTCCCCCTCCCCCATCCCTTACAACTGAGGCATGAAAAATTTACTGCAACTTAAGAACCTGACCCTTGCCCTTCTTCTGTCCTTGCTTGTTGGCTGTGCCGTCACCTTTAAAAAGGCGGAGTTTAGCCTTCCTCCAAAAGCCGCAGACGAAATCGCCGTGATGTCCTTCAACGTCGAAAACTTGTTCGACACGACTCACGATGCAGATCGCAACGACTATACTTATATGCCGTTATCCGCCAAGCAAGATCCGGCGATTCGCCAGGCCTGCAAAGACAACAACGACAGCGGCTATCGTCTGTCCGAGTGCCTTTCTACTGACTGGAGCGAGGCTCAGCTTGATAAAAAGCTGCAAAACCTTTCCAAAGTGGTTCTGGGTGTGGATGGTCAAGGTCCGGACGTCTTGATGCTGATCGAGGTTGAGAATGAAAACGTTCTGAACATCTGGAATAAAAAATATCTGCAAAAAGCCAACTACGGCACTGTGATTCTGATCGAGGGCCCGGATAAACGCGGTATCGACGTGGGCTTGATGTCCCGCCTGCCAGTTGTGGGTAAACCGGTTCTGCACAAGATCCCATGGAAACCTAAAAACGACGAGGACAAAAAGTGGATGGAAGCATCCCGTGGCGTTCTGGAAGTGACGTTGAAAGCTCCAAATGGCGATCCTATCACGTTCTTTACAGCTCACTTCCCGTCTCAGGCCAACCCGACTTACTGGCGCCAACAGGCGGCGGAGTTTGTTGCTCAGTTGATTAAGGATAAAGGACCAAATGCGATGGTGATCGCAGGTGGTGACTTGAACATCACTCACGAGGAAGAGGACAAAGAAAAGATCTTTGCTGGCACATTCTCTCCGGTGGGTGCGGTGTCTCATTTCGTTGGTTGCAAAGAGTGCCCGGGCACGCACAACTATCGCAAGTCCTGGTCTTTTCTGGATGCGCATATCTATTCAAAAGCTTTATTGGCTGACGGAACCGGCAGCTACCAGATGGAGCCAAACACCATCGACGTTATTCGTTACGATGACGTTCACTTGAAAAAGGGCAAATACCCATTGCGCTGGGACTATGACCGCATGATCGGGGTGGCCGATCACTTCCCGCTTTATGTGCGTTTAAAACAGCGTGGCGAGGCGAAAACGCCGGTGAAGGACGAAGCTCCTGCCAAGGAAACAAAGCCCGCTAAAGACGCCAAGAAGACGAAAAAGAAGTAAGCTTCAAAAGCACCGAAAAAAGCCGCGAGAGATCGCGGCTTTTTTTTGATTGCTTGAGTCAGATTAGTAGATCAGCAATAAAGAAAGATCGATTGTTGGGCGAGAGCCACAAGCGGCGTAAGTGGACTTGAAACTGGATGAAGTCACCTCAATGCCTTCCGCAGTGGAGATCATGGTTTTAGGGTTTTTCCCCTTCATCACTGAATCAAAAATCGCCACGTTACAAAGACCTTGAAGCTCAACATTCATTTTGCCGGCCTTCAATGTCGTGGACCAAGGCTTGCCGTTGTCCTTGATGTAATCCAATTTTGCATCCAGCTTCTGAGGCGCCACTTTTCCGGATAGCAGGGATTCCAAAGACACTTCCAGAGTTTCAGAGAACTCGTACTTTTCGCGAGTTGCTGCATTTTTCAAGCGTCCATTGATCAGACCTTTTGCGGTGATTCTGACCTTTAGAACTCCGCCTTCATTCAGCGCTTCAACAACGGCTTCGTCTTCGTTCATGTTGACGAAAGTCTTTTCAAGATTTTTTTGATCCAAAGAGGCACGGGACTTAACAGAAACAGCCTTCACCGTCGCCACTTGACCATCAAGGTAAGTCACGTCGATTTTCCAGGTTTTGCTAAGCGTGGTGCTGAACTCACCTTTGCTTGTGGTGTAATTCGTCACTACTTTATCCGCCACCAAAGTCACGGCATCACTGCCGTCATCGCGTTTTTTCACGTCAGCTTTATAAACAGACTTGTGAACTTCCTGCGAATCCAAAGCATAGCGAAGAACTTCCAAAGCCTCGATCTGCTTGCCTACAACAAGTGTGGTGCTGGCAAAAGAGCCGAACTGGAATTTAAAGCCAGTTTGACCTGGTTTAGAGGCCTTACCGCTCTTACGGTTGTTCTGAGCAATAATGCGATCGCGTGTAGCTTTGTCGGTGACAGCTTCGTCCTTAGGCGTACAGGCAGTCGTCAAAAGGGCGGAACTCAAAAATACGGCGGAAAGTAATTTGGCTGTTTTCATGGAACAGGAATGTAGCCGGAATCCCGCCAAACTTCCAGAGGGACCATCGGCAGTGCCGTAAATTCTAACCATTTCCTAAAAATTTACAGGCGTGTCAAAATAGTGAACAGGCAGCGCAGGCCCCCGTTATTGATCCTAATCTCTTTAAATAGCTTATAGCCCGCCGGGACCTCCGAAAGGCGTTCTTTTTCAGGGTAAAGAACCCCCATCTTTTGCGGCTTATGACGCAGGCAGAGCTCTTTAATAAGCATCTTCAAGCCCCCCTGACCGGCTACCGGCAACCTTTCCCCATAGGGAGGATTTACCACCAGCCACAAAGGCCCCTCTCCCGGGGTTTCCAGTTTCAGGGCATCACCGGGGATAAACTTATGCGGGGCCGCTACAAACCCCGCTCTTTGATACGCCTTAAGTTGGCGCTCCACTTCGGCAAAGTTCTTCTCTGCTGCGGGGATCATATCAACGTCGATGTCGTATCCAATATAGGACTTAAACGGCATGCGCGCAGGCAGGGTGTAGTTCAAAGCAAAACTGGGTGAAGCAAAAAGCTTCGGCGCCCGTTTCCATTTTTTGAAAGCAAAATCCCGGGCGAACTGTCCGGCCCACAAAGCACGGGCCTCCCCCAGAAATGTTCCCGAACCCATCATCGGATCAAGCAGAGTGATTCCCGCAAGCTCTGCCGCAGGGGTGTTGCCGATCATTTCTTCCAAAAGAAAAGCCGCGATGGTTTCACGCAGAGGGGCTTCGCCTTTCAGCACAGACCAGCCGCGCTTGTGCAAATGATCGCCTGTGGAATCCAGACTGATCGTGCACAGATCATCATCCATGCGGATGTAGATACTGGCACAGGACTCAGGTCCTTTTTGTCCTTTGAAGATTTCTATTAGTGCGGTTTCGGCACTTTCTTGCAGGCGTTTTTCATTATTCAGACGGCTTTTTTGCGCCGCCACTTCCCAAGTGACATTCGCATGCGGCAGAAAATCCAACCACGGCAGGCTTTTAAATTTTTGATAGAATTTGGGAAGATCCTTCGCCTTGAAAGAGGTCATACGCAACAAAATGCGATTGGTTGTTTTCAGGAAGAAATTAAGTTGCAACCCTATGAACAGCTCCGTTTCAAACTCCAGACCGCCTTCAAGAACAGCGACCTCAGGAAACGGCAACGCATGCGGTTTGGCATCCTTACCCAAAAGATACGGCCAGATGTCTTTCATCTCTGCCAAAGCCCGCTTTTCAAAATCCAAAGGAGTCGCCACAAAAAACTTATTCAAAAGGTACCTGCTTACTTTTGCCGAAGCGCCGCACCACAAAAGGTACGGCGTACCTTTTTGTAACACACCATAGCCGGAAAAAACAACCAGGCACCTTTTGCTGAGTGCAGCCAGGGCCCCAGATGCAAGGCGGAGGAGACCCGCACAGCGTAGGCGTGCTATTGCACGTCGAAGCGAGCAGGTCGAACGACAACGCAGTCAGATGGGGTCTTGGATGCGCTCAGAAGCGCCAATAAGCATCGAATAACAAGTAATAGCCGTCTTCGGGAGCGAATTTTACTGAGGTGATATCCGTGGAATTCAGGGACAAGCTGAAATGGAACTGGTCCCAGATTTTTACGTAGCTGAGATAGCCCCCGACTGCTTTGGATTCAAAGTTATAGCTGGGCCCCAGCAGAACGCGATTCCAGTCATCCAGAATAAATTCATAACCTGTTTGGAAAGAGCTGGTTCCCAGGGATTTGATCGCGGTGGTATTTTGAGCGTCTTCAAAACTGAACAAGGCCACGGACAATAACGTGTGCGAGATCACACTTTCTGAGGAAATCGAATCCCAATAGATATTCAAATTCAACGTCGATCTGGTTTCAGACGGAATGCGTGCGAAGTTCAAACCGGCGGCGAAATTGTTCGAGGCGGATTGATAGACGCGCATCTTGCCTGTGGCATTGTAGGCTCCTAACAAATCTGCCGGAATAATGGTGGAAACTGTCAGCCATTCTTTCCAGCCATAGTTCACCTGACCAAACCACGTGACCAAATACTCGCCTTCCCACAAGGTTTCAGCGGTTTCACCGACAGCAATCCCCTGCGTGAATAAAGGTTTGTACTTGGAGGAGGTTTCCTTGGTGCCTTTTTTAATAATCAGATCTGTTGTGCCAGTGTATTTGTGATTCTCCGAACTCAGATCCAAGTGCATGATCTGATCACCGAGCTGAATGAAATTCATACGGGACTGGCGCAAAAGTTCACAGCTTAGCTCGTAAGTACCGTCCTGCTTGTTCTCAATTCCGGTGACTTCCACAAAACCCACAATCCCGACGGCTGGAGTCTGGGATTCAATGGCCACAATTTCACCGATGTACCAGTCACTGGCAGTGCTGATGACTTTCAGAGTTTTATTATCGACAAAGGAATCAATGCGCCCACGAGCCTCGTATTGAGGCTTGGGAAGATCCGAGGCTGGTTCGCGAATAATGATCGGCACTTCCTCGTCCATGGACGAAAAAGCATGTGCCGACAAAGACACGAACAAGGCTGTGAAAACCGCAAGGGACCGCCAAAGCATGTCCCGAAGCGTAGCTTACTTTCCAACCTTGTTCAATTGATCCTTCAATGTGCCAAAAAGACGGGCGATTTCCATGCGCTGGGCATCGTCAAGACCCCAAAGCTTGCTAAACTGGAAGCCCAGAATGCCACCAGCCCCCGGAATGTCGCCATAGAACACCAGATGAGCAAAGCCTTCTTTGATCAGGAACTCAAACGACGTCGGGCTGACCTTTTTAAAGAAGGACATAAATCGCGGTGCGGAAGAATAAACCTCATCCAGCGACAAGCCTTGATTATGATCGGCATCGTAAATAACCATGACGGTTTCAATATAATGCAGGATCGTCACCATCGTGCGCACATTGGCTGTTTCAATCAGTCCCGGCTTTTGCGTTGGACTGAGCGAAGCCGCCAGCAGATAGGCAAAGAACTGATTCCATTGTTCTTCATTCAGGCCACGCACATAATTCACCATGCCCGGCAGATTATTGAAATAGATGCCGATGTGTTTTCTCAATTGCGCCTTAAAGCAGGCCTCTTTCATGTAAGCAAAACCAAAGACGTCGGTTTCAGCCACCGTACACTGCGCCAGCTCCATGTGTTTGGAAACAGCATTGGAAGTGGATAACCCGGCAGAAAACAGGATACTGACAAATTCAAAAGTTTCCTTCTGATCCATTCCGCCATCCCCGTTCCCGCTGAAGGTAAAGAAGTTAGCTTCCAGGAAACTGCGTGAGCCTGAATTGGCTGAGCGAGGATCAAAGGCTTTTAACAGCAGTCCCAACTCCTGGAAGTCCTCGTACCACTGCACCAGTCCTTTTTCGCTCATGGCGGCTTGATTCAGGCGGCCCGATACACCATCGCCATACCCCAATAGCAGCATGCGCGACAACGCCCGCATCAGATTGAACTTGGTCAAGGCCTTCCAGCTTTGCTTCATATCACCCGTCGCAATCACCATGCGACCATCGGCATTGAAGCTGACCATGCGAGGATTTTTAATCAGATCCCCCAGGTCCAGCCATGAGTTCTGCAACGCTTTTTGTTCAAAGACATCTTCGCTGAGACCTTTTTCGATCACGGCGGTTCTGTCAAATTTTTCATAGGCCTGAATCAACTGCTTTTGTGTGACGCCGCCTTGGGATTCTTTAAACGGCAGGAAGTCGATAAAGCTTTGATGCAGACGCCAGATATTCAGTTCACGCAGAATACTTAGTAAATGTTTTTTCTCCAGCCCCAGCAAACCACGGGAATCCTGCGGGCGAGCCGGGTCCAGAATCTTCATTAACACCACTTTGTAGGTCTTGGTGATCGCACGATAGTATCCATCCACGCGTGCCTGCTTTTGCACTTCGTTCAAAGAGGCATCCACCGGCAGAAGTGACGGCAGCATCTGACGAATCAAATTGTCGATATCTTCCACCGGGATACGACCGGAGGTCTTCATCTGATGCGAGTTCAGAAGCAGATCCAGACCTTGCTTGATAAACTGACTGGTTTGGCGCAGTTTCGCCGGATCGTTGAACTCCAAATCCCCGATGACGTAATAATACTTCAGCGCCAGTTCATACAGATCCAGCAGCGTATCCAGACTTTCACTCCACTGGTAAAGACCGGCGAAGTTGGCCCGCTGACCCATTAAAACAACTTTGACAGATTCCACCATCGGAACCCAACTGCTGTATTTCTGATAAGGGGCAAAAGGCTCCTGGCCGCGAATAAATTCTGCAAAGCCGCTCAATGCGTGTTTGGCATCGTCAAAGCTGTAATCAGATTTTGCTATTTGAGTTTTTTCCAGCAGGCGTTGCAGGGACTTTCGCAACTGGGAAATAGCAGAGGAAATCTGTTCCCACTGCGCTTTATTTTCCAGATTCTGATCCAATAACACCTTCACGTGCGGTGACAACTGAATGGATTCATCCCGCATCAATTGCAGAATCTCCACCAGACGCACGATTTCGTCTTTGGTGATGTGCCCGACAGACCCACCCAGCAGGGCTTTTTTAATCTTCATAAGTTCTGCGGCAAATTCCGGGGACACATTGTTCTTTTTCAGGAAGTATTTCCCGAAGAACTTGCGCATTTCCTCGACCGTGTAGCCATCCTGCAAAGAACCGAAGGTTTTTTTATTAAAGTAAGTCAGGGCCTCGGTCATGCAATTAAAGCCTTCAGAAATTTCAGACGACTTGGCTTCACCGATAGAGAACTTTTCCAGATGCGACGGGATCTCCTGCAAACAGGCAAAGCGCTTGTCCGAGAATTCAATCACTTCCGGTTCGATTTTTTTGCCATTCAGGAATTCACTGCAACCCACCGTGCCGGTCACGACTGACACCGCAATAAGGCAGCCCAAAGATTTACGCCAGAGATTGAGAGCTTTAGAAGACATAGGCCGCCCCCAACATTAATCGGTCATTATTCACAAATTGTGCAACTTCATTTTGGTTGTTCTTATCAGCCGGGTCCGCTTTGACCAACTGGGCCTCTCCGATAAAGGACCACAGGCCCGACAGACGGAACCGGGCACTGACTCGAATCAAATCGAATTTATTCTTTTCGGAATGAGTGAAGCTTAACTTCGTCATCAGACGCTTGGTTTTGCGGAAACTGAAATTCCCCATCACCGACACCTGCGTGGCTTCCTGATAAGGATAGCGAGTCATCAAAGCCGCCCGATTGTCACTGGCAAGCTCGCCTTCTTCTTTTACCTGACCGCCGAAAATATCCAGGTGCTGCACGGCCACCCCGAAGGCTCCCGTGGCCCACTCGATAAACGGACTGACCAGAACGGCATCTTCAAAGACCGGATGGGTCCACTTTTCCTCAAAGATATCATCTTTGCTTGGTTTATCGTAAAGACCACTCACACCAAAGCGGAAGCGGTTGTATTTATAGCTGATATCCCCACCCACCAAAGAGTGATAGAAAACTTGCGGCTGCAAATTCACAGCACCTTTAAGTTCGGCCACATTCAGATTGCCTTCATAGCCGATCGCCAGTTGGTTGGCGGGTTTATAAGTATAAGCCATCTGCCCGCGCAAGCCCTGTGGATCACCAAAGGACAGCTTCAGACCGAAAGAGTTTTGCAAGACCACCTGGCTTTCACTCGGCTTTTCAAATTTATAGTCGATGGCCGTGGCTTCCTGCCAAATGCGAATGCTTTCCGGCGGACGACGGAACCAGGGATTTCCCTTAACGAAAGTCCCATCTTCGATTTCAAAGCTGGGCCCCTGATCCGGGATATATAAAGGAGAAGCAAACAACACCAGCGTGTAATAAGGCTTATCAACCTGCCAGAACAGGCCCGTCAGACCCTGATTTTCAGCATTCAGCGGGTTCCACTTAAACAGAGGCTCCCACACGCCCAGATCCCAGCGCGTGTCGAGTTCGTTCCAGAGCATTTTCTTACGCCCCAGATAGAAAGTCTCGGTCTCGCTTTGGCGACTTTGCACATAGAATTCAGAGATATTCAGATAATTTAAAAGTGGCGCCCCGATGGCGACTCCACCAGCCACGTCCATTTTCAGGCTGTCTTCCGAGAACGCATCGGTTTTAATCTGAGCCCCAACAAACTGATAGTTGGTCTTTTCAGCCGATTCAAACGTCGGGCTGATAAAGGAATCTGAGAATAAACGCATCTCGGTCTGCACTTGCGCAAGTGCAGATGACGGGGTCAAAAGTAACACCAATGAACCCATTAAAGATGCTAAATAGGCCCCCAAAACGGGGACTTGTTTGAAAGCCATGGGCCTCCTATCCAAGGATCTTTACTTCAATGCCCATGCCCGGTCAGATCGCCTATACGGGGAATACTCTTAAAAGCTTTTAAACAAGTGACCTTTTTCGGCGCCTTTGCTAATCTTAACCCCATGTTAGTACGGGCCCCTAAAAATGCTAAATTTTTAATCATCCGCTTTTCCAGCTTCGGAGATGTCGTTCAAACCCTGAGCGTACCTTCGGCTATCAAAGCGTCCTTCCCTGAAGCGGAAGTGCATTGGATCACCCGTAAGGACATGGCGCCTTTACTGAAGAACCACCCGAATATTGATAAGATCTGGGAGTTCGACCGCAAAGCCGGTTTAAAAGGCCTGATTCGCCTGTGCCTGCAAATGCGTCGCGAAGGTTTTACCCATATATATGATGCTCACAACAACATGCGTTCACGCGTGATCACGTGGGTCCTTCGTCCGCTGGGACTTTTGGGCGTCGGTCCCAAATTCATCCGTCGTTCGATTCGTCGTTGGAAAAGATTTTTACTTTTCAAGTTCCGCATCAACACTTTTGAAATGCCGTTTTCAGGTCAGCGTGATTTGCTGGAGCCTTTGCAGTCTTGGGGTGTTTCTAAAGTCTCTCCGCCAGCTCCGCAGATTTTCCCCAGCGAGGAAAGTCATAAAAAAGCACAAGAGGTTCTGGGGCATTTTGCAGATTCTGTGGCCTTGGCCCCTTCTGCAGCGTTTTTCTTAAAGCGCTGGCCGAAGGAATACTGGAAAGAATTGATTCTAATGAATCCCGATCAGCGCTTTGTTCTGCTGGGTGGCCCCGAGGATTCCTTTATCGAGGACATCCGCGACGTGGCCCCGGAAAGAGTTTTGAATCTGGCTGGGAAATGTTCCCTGCAAGTCAGCTCCAGCGTCGTGGCCCTGTCCCGCCTGCTTATCAGCAACGACACCGGGCTTTTGCATGTGGCGGAACAACTGGGGCAAAGGACGATTGCTTTGATGGGGCCCGCCCCCTTTGGCTTTCCTTCCCGGGGCAGCACGAAGATTCTGGAAATTGAGCTTCCCTGCCGTCCGTGCAGTAAACATGGCCAGGGGCCGTGTGTGAATAAAGAACGCTATCATCAGTGCCTGGTCGATATCACTCCGGAACAAGTCACTGTCGAAATGAAGCAGATTCTAAGGGCTTCGCAGCGATGAACACCCTGGTATTTTTGCTTTATAAATACGTCATTGTTCCGCTGGCCTTTATGCTGCTGCAACTGACACGTCCTTTTTTAAAGGGCAAACTGCGCGAAATGATCGAGGACAAAAACTCGGGTTTTTACCGTATCAAAATCAAAGACAGCGAAATCGAACTGGCGGCGGCCCGTCCGATCTGGATTCACGCTGCCAGTGGCGAAATCGAATACGCCCGCCCGGTGATTCGTGAGCTGAAAAAACAGTATCCTTATCTGCCAATCATGGTGACGTATTCCTCCCCGTCGGCGAAAAAAATTCTGGAAAGTCTGCACGATGTAGATCTGTGGTGTGCGCTTCCCTGGGACATCGATTTCCTGGTGAAAAGATTCATCAAAAAATGGAATCCGCGCGTGCTGCTTTTCTCTCGCACGGATGTATGGCCCGTGCTGGTGGAAGTCGCGAAAAAAGAACGCCTTCCCGCCGCACTTTTTTCTGCCACTTTTGCAGAATATCGTATAGGTATTTCTTTTCCTGAATCATAGCATTCTGGCAGAGCTTTACACCTGGGCCGATATTGCCTTCATCGGTGGGTCCTTCAAAAAACAAGTTCACAGTGTGATGGAAGCTTTGGCGGCGGGGTTACCCGTCATGGTCGGACCTTTCCATCGCAATAATCGTGAGGCACTTTTCTATCAGAAAAAGAATTATTCTTCCGGCATGGTCGTGCAGGTCGTTCACAGCTCTGCCGATGTGGCCGTGCTGCTACAAAGGATGAAGAAACAACAAGATCAGATTCCTCATATTAAAGAGGAAATCCGTGCCGAGATCGGCAAGAACCGTCACTCGACTCAACGAGTGCTTTCTGCCATCGAAAAAGTTCTAAGCGAGTGCTAAGTCTGCTTTTTTTATTCACTTTGACGCGTCGTTTCGATGCGTAGCCCAATGCGTTGACGATACGGACAACTAGGGACATTTCTATGGGCCTCTACATAATAGGAGCCCACGTGTCATCCCAAGAACTCAGTCGTCGTCGCCGTATCCTTCTTATTTGCACTCTTAGCTGCGCCGTCGCGGTCGCCAGCGTAGGCATCGCACACCTGCTTTTGCTGGGCATCAACTTCTGCACCAACCTGTTTTACTATCAGACGTTCTCTTTGCATGAAAGTTCACCGGCCCAGAATAATCTGGGACTTTTGGCGATTGTCGTTCCTGCCATTGGGGGCTTGATTGTCGGAGTCATGGCAAAGTTTGGCTCTGCCAGCATTCGCGGTCACGGTATTCCCGAGGCGATGGAAAACATTCTTCAAAAAGAAAGCCGCATTCCCCGTCGTATCACTTTCCTAAAACCCATTTCATCTGCCATCGCCATTGGCTCAGGTGGTCCGTTCGGTGCCGAAGGCCCGATCATCGCCACCGGGGGCGCTTTGGGGTCATGGCTGGGGCAAATCGTTCCCGTCAGTCCTTATGAACGAAAAATTATTCTGGCCTCTGGTGCTGCTGCGGGGATGACCGCAATCTTTGGAACTCCACTGGCGGCAGTGCTGTTGGCGATTGAGTTGTTGTTGTTTGAATATCGTCCGAAATCCTTCGTGCCGGTGGCTTTGGCAACTGTGGTCGCAGCAACTTTGCGCACTGTTTTTATGGATACGACAAATGCTTTCTTCGTGATGCCCAATCTGGTGATGCCGGACATGCGCAGTCTTTTTGTCTATCTGATTTTTGGCGCCTTAACAGGTGTTTTGGCAGTGATTGTGACCAAATCCGTTTACTGGGTTGAGGACATGTTTGAACATGTTCCCTTGCATTGGATGTGGTGGCCAGCATTGGGTGGATTGGCCGTGGGCGTGATCGGTTTGCTGGAACCCCGCGCACTGGGTGTGGGGTATGACAATATCACGCTCAGCCTGGCCGGAACACTGACTGTCGGCGCGGCCTTTAGTATTTTCTTCTGGAAGTTTTTGGCATGGTCCCTGGCTTTGGGAAGCGGAACTTCAGGAGGAACTCTGGCTCCGATTCTGACTCTGGGATCTGCTTTCGGTTTTCTGGTGGGAACTTTTCTGGCAACTTATTTCCCGGAAATGCACACTGACACAAGCACGATGGCTTTGATCGGCATGGCGGCACTGTTTGCCGGTTCTTCCCGTGCCCTACTGGCCTCGGTTCTATTTGCGCTGGAAGGCACAAAGCAGCCGGTGGGACTTGTTCCCTTGCTGGGATGCTGCTCTATCGCGTATCTTATCTCTTTGACCACGATGAAAAACACGATCATGACTGAAAAGATCGTTCGTCGCGGCTTAAAAGTTCCCCATGAATACTACGGAGGAAACCAACCATGAGCACCACCAAAATTCAGGCTATCGCCAACAGCAACTTCGATAAAATCGAATACGGCACAGCCGAAATTCGCAGTTTTTCCCCGCGCGAGGTGCTGCAAAAATCACTGAAGCAACTGGGGCTTTTCTGGGGGCTTGCCATCGTCAGTGTGTTGTTGCCGGTTGTGCATTTTGTCCTGGTGCCTTTGTTCTTTTTCATGGGGGCCTATCTGGCTTTTCGCGCCCGCAAGGTCAAACAGGAAATTCTTTCCGGCACTGTGAACTGCCCGCAGTGCAAACAGCCCGTAACAATTAAGAAATCCCCGTTTTTGGAAGAGCACACAGAAATCTGCCAGAACTGCACATCTGTGGTGAAGATTTCACTGCCGTAAAGCGGCACCTCTTTGGAAAATTCTTTCCTTGCGAAACTTTCACGGGAAGCATTCCGGTGCCTTCTGTTATGGTCTTGCCTTATGCAAAAAATTTTCTTCCTTCTGATTCTTGGTTTTTCCAGTCTGGCGCAAGCTCAGGACCCTCTGTGCTATCAGAAAGAAAAAAATCCCGTCACTCGTCAGGTTTTTCAAAGCGAAGATGAATACAACTCCGTTCGTGAGGCCTGGGCCCAACGCAATCCCGGGACCGGAAATCCATTTTCTTTGATCAAGGCCTACAAGATCTACAAGAATGAAAAAAACAAAGCCGAACGTATGGGGTCTGACAAACTGGCACATTGCTATATGGGGTGTCGCATTTCTCAGGAAACCAGTTTTACCACTGCGGACTACGTGGGCTGGCTGAAGGAAGATCGCGACATCACCGACTGCAATGTGAAAACTCATTTTGATGAAGACGACTATGAAGCCACTCGCCGGGGTGCTCAATTCGGCGAATCCCAAAGAGACACCCAAGGGTGTGAACAGGCCTGTAAACAGGTCTATCGCTAAGATTTCCTTCATAAAATGAAAAAACCTCGCAGGTGACAATTGAGGGCACACTGTCGAAGGCCTTTCTATTAAGTCTTATATCTTTGAAATGGTCCCCCTAAAACCGCGCACGGAACTTGAAATGATTCTGGGTAGGTAATGGGGTTGGCATGAGAAGAACGGCGATTTCAACACTTTGTCTCACTTTGATACTGACTGCGCAGACATGGGCGCAAGGTCAGATCAGTACTGTATTGCCTGAGACAAAAGAGCAAAGCCGCTTTTCCGCCGAATGGAGACTGCGCCTTCAGGGTTCAGACATCCACGACGACCGCAGCCAGGCTAAACTTGTGGATATTCGCACGGATATCAAAGCTAAATATCTTTTACATCGCACCCTTCAACTGGACATTCAACCGTCCTTGCGCCTGCAATCCGGCCAGACTCAGTCTGTGGATGGCGCGGATAAAGCTGAAAACAAGATCATTTTAAATCAAGCGGCAGCTCATTATCTGCCGGCGTCCTTCCTGCGCCTGTCTGCCGGGGCTTTGAATCAGCACCACATGCACACAGACATTCTGGTGGACAGTATTGCTTTCCCGGCCGCTCGCATGGAAGGCCTGATGAAACTGGGTGACACCAAAACCACTCTGGGAGTGGAAACGGCGATCCCGACCTCCACATCTTTAAGTACAAACACCAAGGATCTGGAGGCGACTCCGTCCCTGAACACAGCCTCCCTGAAGTTCCAGTGGCAGGCGGCTCGCAATCTGTACTGGAAAGCATCTGCGGGTTATTTCATTTACAACAATCTGCCTTCTGCAGTAGCGCAAAAATCCAATCTGCTGGGGAACGAAGTGGAAAAAATCTCTGAGGCTCAATATGCCTTTATGTACAAATACGAAGGGATTGAGGCTTCCACAGAGCTGGAATTCCCGGTCTTCAGTCTTTTGGATGTGAAAGTCGGTGCGGAATACCTGCAAAATCAAAAAGCTCCATCTGATCAAAACACCGCCACCCGCTATTTCCTTGCGGGGAAA
The DNA here is from genome assembly GCF_025558485.1 of Bdellovibrio bacteriovorus. Lineage (GTDB taxonomy): Bacteria > Bdellovibrionota > Bdellovibrionia > Bdellovibrionales > Bdellovibrionaceae > Bdellovibrio > Bdellovibrio bacteriovorus_G. The sequence continues at coordinate 1,832,409 of NZ_CP102930.1, read as the reverse complement.
ATTCATTTCAGCAAAAACACGGATCTGGTGGTGGAAGGCAGCTACTTCTCCATCGCTCCGGAAGCGGCAGTGGCCTACTTCAACGCTTCCAGCTTTGAAACCAACCGTGTTGGTTATTCCGCTGAAAGCTATCTGGCCTTTAAAAAAGAAGGCTTCAACGTCGGCGTGAAATACACCGATGCCGAAGTCATGTTTCAACGGGAACCTCAATCACGCGAAAAGACTTTGATGATTAAGCTGGAGACATCCTATGCAAATCTCTAAGACCACCCTTCTTAAAGCTCTTCTAGGTCTTTACGCCCTGTCTTTAGCGGGATGTAACCTGCCCACCCCACAGCAGAAAGAAAGCCTGGGCGGCAGTGCTGCGACATTCACAGCCCAGCCAATGGCGGATAAATCCAAAGCTTTGGAAGTTTCCGTGAATGGCACCTTTGCCCTGCCCGATTCCAAAGTTTTCAACCTTCAGGCATGTATCAAAGACGTGGCCTTCGATAAGATCGTGGCTGGTCACACTTTCATCGTGGAAGAAGTTGAAAAACAAGTTACCACCGACAAAGCAGGTTGCCTGACCTGGGCCGAACGCGTGAACTTCAACTTCCTGGCGGAATCCCAATACATCCGTATCGAAAGAACCATCAAAGGCACTGGCATACACAGAGGCACTCAGAAAGTGGCCTTTGCCATCAACCCGTGGTCTCACGGTGAAAACCTGACTCCGGTTTTGAATCCTGATGATGGCAATAACATTCCACGTCTGGTGGACAATCAGGCACAAGGAAAAATGGCCCTTAAAGGCCTGTCCAACGATGGCAGCACCGAAGCCCGCCGCCCTCTTTGGGTGGAAGATGGTCGTTTATTCGTGACAGAACAAAAAATGACGTCGGACGGTATCACCTTGGTTGTTGAAATGCGCCCGAACGCCTCTATTCAAATGACCAAAATGAATGGCGAAATCTTCCTGCGTCCTCTGACCGCGGGCTCCTTCAAGGCCAAAATGCAGTTGATTCATATCTATCAGCACGACAATAAAGAAGTGCGCCGTTTGATGACTGTGTCAGAAACACTGGACATCAAAATGGAAAATGGTTCTCTGGCCATCAAAGCACCTCTGCACCTGACGGCGCTGCCAACGCGTGGTCAGTTGATGCTGGGCCTGAACTTACAGCCGGTCAATGGCCCTAAAGGTCTGTTGGATTTTGAAGGTCTTTACTTCCTGGGCGAATACGATCAGGTTAAGGGCGCATCCTTCCTTAAACTAAACACAATCGTGGCGCAGACCAAGGACTTCAAATTGTCTGAGTACGTAAATGCCCAGATGAACGAAGTATCGCAAGTGAACAAAAGCGGCACAATGGATCAGGACACTTATCAGAAACCAAAAATCGAAGTATCCCAAATGGAATTCCGCTATATCCGCGTGGGTAAGGAAACCACTTCCACTCGCGAAATCTTCTATAACATCCGCGCCTGTGTTAAAAACGGTCTGGATCAGAAGAACACCCGTGCGCACACTTTCACGATTACCAAGTTCCGTCAGTCCGCGGATGAAGCCGCCCGCACGGTGACTTTGAAAACGGACAATAACTCCTGCCTGAACTGGGATGAAAGCATCACGTTTAACTACTTCGATTGCCAGCACTACATCACAGGTCATGTACAGATTGAAAACAGCGATCTGGGTATGAGCGAAAAGCTGGATCTGATTGTCAACCCTTGGGAGGCCTCCAGTGCCGTGGCTCGTGACATGCGTTATGTGGATACCACAGAAAAGCTGGTTCTAAGCTGCTCTCAGGAAAGCCGCCCGCGGTCCCAGGTGATGCTGGACAGCTTCACCTACAACACGCTGTCTTATAAGTATGCCATCGACAACGAACTGAATCTGACCGTGACCAAACGAGTTCAGTTCAAAATGGACCCACGCCTGTTGATCTACTCCAGTCTTTCCAATGGTCGTTCTGAAACTCAGCGTCTGCGTGACGGCGTTTACCTGATGAAAATCGCCATTGTGCAAAATCGCGACTACGATCAGCAAAACACTTACGTGGCGTCCGCAGATCGTTTCGTCAACGTGATGAATGGTCTGATCAATACGGACATCACTTTCCAGACTCAGGATCTAAAATCCCTGGGGAACCGCAATAACATTTTGGTTGAAATCCATCCGGTGGATGAATCCAAGGTGATTGTAGACAAGGAGGAAATCCGCCTGAAGGATGCTTCCCAGTCCGTGGACTCTGCGATTGACACAGCCTCCACTTTGGAAAATCCGACTTATATCGGCCCAATCACATTGAATATCGACGAATCCACAAGACCTCTTAGAATTATGGACGCTTCGGCAATCAGCGCATTCCTTCTAAAAGGTCAGGGAGAAAATAACACCTCCCAGAAGAATATTATTTCCCGCATCGTGGCGGACGGTTTGAAAGTCAAAGCGACCATCAAACAAAAAATCCAGGCTCGTGCACAGAAAGAGATCTTCGCGAAGGAAAACAACCTGAATCTGATCAACATGAATCAGGTCGATGCCGCCCGCCCGCTGTTGAAAGCGCTGGGAATCACATCGACCATCACAGACCGTTTACAAATCACCAAAGCCGATTTGCAGGGACTGATGGCAACAGGAACCCTTTCCCCGGCCACAGCAGAAAAGCTATGTGCGTTCTGGTCCACAGACTATCTGGGTAAGGCCATGTTCCAAACCAAGGGTGGCGCGATTAATGATCAGACCAAAACCGCTTTCGGTCTGGATTGCATGGGCATGACTCGTAAAAATCCGGCGAAATTCTTCCAGGTCGAAAAGCATCTGGTAGCAAAAGAAGTCGGTGGCATGCAGTACCTGAAAGGTCTGAATCAGGGACTTTCGGTGGGAACAAGCTTCTCATTAAGCGCATCCACATCGAACTACTCCAGCCGCTCCACCAGCATCAGCGCCAAAGTGGGTCTGTCCAAGAAGTTCCTGGATCTGGTTTCTTTGGGTGTGGATTTGGGTTACACCATGCAATGGGGTGTTTCTGAAAATAAAACAACCGGAAACTCTGTTTCTGTGAACAGTTCAACGTCCATGACCGTGCAGCAGAACATCTTCAAGGTGCGCGTGAATAAATATGAACAATGTGTGGTGGTTCGCATGAATCCGACATTGTTCATAAAGGACACCAAATCCTGGTTTGGCCGCCGTGATTATATCAACGTCCTGAATCATCGTCTGACTGACGATGAAAAAGGTCAGGCTGTCACTCGCGGCATCATGTTGTGTGAGGGTGTTGTCAGCGCCAAGCCAGTGGATATTACGGAAAATTATTATCTGATCGCTCAGGAAACCAGCTCCAGCCAAATGCAGGACGCCGGGGACGCTCGCAACAGAAATTTCTTCCTGGCTTTGCGTTCGACTCAGGATTTCAACCGCTTTGTTCTGGCAATGAAAGGCAGCTTCGGAATGCCAACAGGTTCTGCGAAAGAGGAAGACCCTCAGACTCAAGCCACGAAAATGATGGAGCAACTGTTCCAGATGCCCGCACCGTCTTACCCGGGCATGCACTTGATGAAGTAATAGAAATCTATTGAAAAATTACCAGGACCCACAACCTTTTAAAGTTGTGGGTCCTCTTAAACCATTAATCTTGTATTTCCTAAAGACTCAAACCCAACGACTCAACCACTTGGTTATTTTCATCCATCAGTTTCAGCTTCACAGTCTTCTTTTTCCAGTCCCATTCGATCAGGCCGAAATTCGTGGCAGAAACCGCTTTACCCACATAGTGGAAGTCCTCTTCACGATTTTCAGTGGCACCATTCAAAGGCCCCACTGTCATATCATACAGCGGTCCATAGCCTTCCAGCAGATCCACTTTGGCCAAAGAGCCAAAACCACGATTGCCACTGACGATCACGACTTTGTTAGCTTTCGTCGCGCGCAAAGTATCAAAGAATTTTTGACGATCCAACGGGAATAAGCCCCAGCGTTCCCAGCCGCCGGAATTTGCTGCCATTTGCAGCGGGGATACGATCACGCGATATTCGGCCTCTTTACGAAGCTCTGACTCCAGCCAAGTCCACTGGGCTGGTCCCAGCAAAGAATCGGATTTGTTCCAGTTCTTTTTAAACTCCCCGTCCACACCGGCATCCAGCCATGGCGTCGCATAGAAGCGTGTGTCCAGCATGATAAACTGCACACGTTTCCCCGGCGCCCCCAGAATTACAGAATGTTCCACCCCTTTGACCGACGCAGGCTGAAGTTTTCCGATGTACTTCCAATAGTCCAAAAAAGCCTGACGGTTTTCACTTTTACCCTGAAACGCGGAATCGCCATTACGAATACCGAAATCCAGTTCATCCCATACCGCCATGAAAGGAACCTTGTTGCGAAGATCGCGGTATTCTGCAATCTGATCCATTTTTTTGTATTGCGCAGACAAAGGCTTTTCGTCATAGCGAACAGAACTGACCGAGTTGCCAGTGAACACCACGACATCCGGCTGACTTGCTGCCACCTGGGTCCACAACTTTTGTTCCTGATCCTGCAAAGCACAGCACACAAAGGCCACGCGATGCACATCTTTGACCTGACGAAGATCCTTCTGGGGTAGTTCAGACTGATAATTGGCCTCGGCCTGCATGCGCATCATTTTAAGGGTCAAAGACTCTGGTGCCTGACTTTTTTCAGCGCAAGATGTTGCCAGAAGAGTTGCTAAAGCCGCCCATAAGAGCCGGGACGCCCAAGAAGACATTTCCATAACGTGCAGATCCTTCCACTAAGAATTCATTCATGAAATCACGAGTTTTAATTGTATCTTAACAGGATGATCTGTCTATGAATTCTTCGCGTAAGCTTCTTTTAGAAACTCCAGACTGCGGACGCCAAACCAGGAATAAGATTCCCCATTCACGACGGCCCCATCAATGTCCATCGCCTTCAGATCCATGATTTTTTTCTGAAAGGGAAAAGGTTCGGATGAAAATAAAGCGAAGGCGTCTTTGAAGTCCTCAATCTCAATCACCGGATACTTATCACCTTCCGGGAAGCTTACGACTTTAGCACCTAATTTTTCCAGCACCGAACCGATGTAGGTTTCGCGGCTGACTGTCATCCAGGGCTTTTTCCAGATCAGATACAGAACCTCTTCGTAATGTCGCGAAGGCGGACGGACCCACTCCAGAAAACCCGGGATCTTTTGCAAATCCCATTTTAACGGTGGGGCCTCGACAAGATCCAAGGCCTCCACAGCCATTTCCATCAAGGCCGGATTTTCAAAGTGTTCTCCCAAACGCGCCAGTTCTTTTTGCAGTGTCGGTAAAGAGGAAACATGGGTCGCCAGATAAGGCACCGGACATTCTTCGGCCATTTCTAGCGGGTTTTCCTCTTGATCCAACAGCACCAGATCCGGCTTCAAATCCATGACCAGATCCCAGGAAACTTCCTTGGTGCCACCGACAATGGGAATGTTGGTGATCATTTTAGGCGGATGAATGCAAAAGCGCGTGCGGCCAACAACCTGCACTCCGGCTTTTAACAGCGTTTCGGTCCATGACGGAACCATACTTACAACTCGCACCGCATCCTCCTGAAGCACTTAATTTGTACATCGTGGCATCCTTTTTTACAAGGCACGAGCAGGAAGGCGCACCGACAAAAAACTTGACCCATAAAGGGGGCCGGACAAGTATGTGTGGCTATATTGTGAGGTATTTATGACGCAACTTTTCCCTCTTAAAGAAAAACCGGCTTTGAGCCCCTACAAAAAAGGCGATGTCCTTGTATTGTTTGGAGAGCTTTTCACGCGCGGCTATGCCAACGGTTTGGTTGAAGAGGCTGAACGCCGTGGCATGACAATCGTTCGCGCCACTGTAGGTCGCCGCGAAAAAGACGGAAGCCTGCGCCCTTTGACGGCGGAAGAATCTGCAAACATCCCGGCTCCATTCATCAATATCCCTTTAGAAGCTGGCTTTGACCTGGAGCCGGACTCCAAAGGTGTGACTCCATGCTCGCAACTTGAAGGTGTTAAAATGAGCGAATGGGAACAGGTCCAATTGGACTGGGCTTCCATTGAAGAATCCGAGAAAAACGGCGTTGCCAGATTCAGAAAAAACACCGAACAGTTCCTTAAAGAACTTGAACAGCACATTCCAGCGGGTGCCAACGTTCTGTTTGCGCACTTAATGGCGGGCGGCGTTCCACGCACTAAAGTGATCATGCCGGTCTTAAACCGCGTTTCCAAAGGAACCGGGGATCGTCATATTTCCTCCAAAACCCTGATGGATTCCCAAATCGGTCAGCTTTGCCTAAAAAGCTTCAAGGAAGTGACTGCGGAAACATTCCGTCACCTTGTCGAACTTTCCACGCCTTTGCGCCAGAAACTGGAAAGCCAGGGAGCTCACGTTTCTTATACAGCCTACGGCTACCACGGCACTGAAATCCTGATCCGCGGGGAATACAAATGGCAGACTTACACTTGTTACTTCCAGGGCTGGGCTAAGATGGCCTTGGAAAAACATGCTGAAAACTTCGCCAAACAAGGTGTTCACTGCTGCGTTTACAACTGCCCGGAGATTCTGACAAACTCCAGCTCCGTCTTCCAAGGGGTTGAAGTATCACTTTATCCTTTACTTGCAGCTATCCAAAAAGACGCCGGAGACAAGACTCACGCAGAGCAGGCCCTGAAAGCCTGTCAGGAGCTTTTGAAAGACGACGTGACCTTTGCGCAAATCATCAAGTTCGCCGATGACTATCTGACGAATCCACTGACTTTGGAGTTCACAAACTTTGCACAGTGGCCTCAACATTCCCGCAAGGACCAGATGGAATACATGCTGTCCTGCTCTGACCATCTTTTCGATCTGCACAAAGATCCGAAAAACCTGATCACGGCGGTTCTCAGCGAAGTGGTCTTTAAGTCTTGTGGCTATGTGATGCTTCACGATTCCTGGAAGCCAAAAAATCCTGTTGCCTGGATCGGCCACGACCTTGTGGCTCGCTGCATGTAGTTATGTCAGTTCAAGCCGGAGAGAGCTGGAATCACAGCAAATATAAATTCCATGGGCTGTCGCTGTCGGGTATCCGTACAGCGATTTCCATGCCCGAACTCTCTTTGAGCTTCGACGTGGCTCAGGGCTACCCGTTTCTTTTAAACTTAAAGCAGTTCTTTATCTCTCATGGCCATCTTGATCATGCGGCTGGGATTCCTTACATCATCTCGCAAAAAGCCATGACTTCGCAGCCTCCGGGCAAGTTCTATATGCCGGGGTCTTTGGTGGAGCCACTGGATCAAATCATGAAGATCTGGGAAAAGATCGAAGACCATCAATACAACTACGAGTTTGTGGCAGTCCAGGCCGATGACGAAATCCCCCTGAATGCCCAATGCTATATCAAGGTCTTCCCGACCACCCATCGCATTGAGTCCTACGGTTACACTCTTTTTGAGATTCATAAAAAACTAAAAAAAGACTATCTGGGTTACACGCAAGAGGAAATCGTGGATCTGCGCCGTCAGGGCATTGAGGTCAACGAGGTTTCCCACATCCCAGTGGTCAGCTTTACCGGAGACACCCAGATTGAGTTTCTGGATTCCCGCCCGTGGATTCGCCAGTCCAGGATTTTATTTTTGGAAGCCACCTATCTGGATGAAAAGAAAAGCATCGAACATGCGCGCACCTGGGGCCACACCCATATTGACGAAATCGTTCCGCGCCTTAAGGACATCGAAAGCGAAAAGATTGTTTTGATTCATGCGTCCAGCAGATATTCCGACAGAGAAGCCTTGCACCTTCTGAAACAAAAAATCCCGGCAGAATACCGGGATCGTGTGGTCTTGTTTCCAGGACGCTAATTTTTAGAACAAATCACCCAAGTCCAACCATAGCTTGCGGGTTTTCATTTTCTTCATACGGAAGTGTTCAACCCATTCGGAAGAAGAACGCTTTTGCCAATTGCTGGCCAGATTCGCGGTAAAGATCAGCGGGCTGTAGCCCTGTCCAACCAAATCTCTGGGCGCGCGCAAAGCGGTTAACATCTCCGGACCATAGAAACCAATCACCGGGAACAGACGGTCTCTTTCACCCAGTTCACCAATAATCAAAGCGCCATGAATCTGCCCCAGGATGGTACGGCTTAACGGACTGGAAGCTTCAGAGGCGCGCGGGCCTCCGGCTGCACCGACAATCACCAGACCGGAATCGGCCTTTTTATTCAGAACATCCACCAACTCTTTATTGGTGTCGTTGGTTTTCATGTTGAAATCAAAAAATACGAAACTGGTACCATCCGGCAGGGATTCCACGCGCTCTTGCAGGGATTCCATATCCACTTCACCGGTTTTTGTATAAGGGGTATAGTTCAGGATCTCACAGCTTTTGCAGGACTTCACAAAGTCAGCAAAAACAGGCTTCACCTTCAATTCAAAGTCTTCCGCTTTGTTTTGTCCAAAATAGATCACCGTCGTCTTCGCAGATGGAAGAGCCGCATGAGCCCATGTTGCTCCGCAGAACCCCAACGTCAAAAGGCCACCGACCAGAACTCTCTTCAGATTATTTATGTTGCTTAATGCCATAAAGTGAGTGTGCCCTCCCCCGCGCTTTGCTGTCGACTTTTTTAATAAATTATTGAACAATTGCGACATATGGAGTCATGGAGCCAAGCTCAAATATTCTACAACGGTGACGACTACTTCCATAGTCTCACTCAAGATATAAGACAGGCTCGTCGCAGCGTCACTATTGAATCCTACATCTTTGCAGAAGACAAACTGACCAAAACCATTCTTGCCGAATTGAAAAATGCCCGGGAACGCGGCTGCACGGTGAAGCTGGTGGTTGATGGCTTTGGATCTTATACCTCGATCCCGTTTTTGGATCGCTTCTGCACCGAAAATGGACTGGAGCTGCGCGTGTTTCACCCGCTGCCTTATCCCTTGCTGTGGGCCCATCAGTTTGTTCTGAAATATTCTGTGCGCGGTTCTTTGCTGTTTCGCCGGGTCAACCGTCGAACCCACCGCAAGATCACCATCATTGATGAAACCCGCGCCTATCTTGGCAGTTTGAACTTCACTCAAGTTCACTGCGCAAGCTTCGTTGGCGAAAACGCGTGGCGCGACACCGGCGTTTGGGTGGAGGGTGAACCTGTCAAACGACTGGTGCTGGCTTTTCAGATTTCCTATTTGCGCACCTTCATGAAAGGCCTGCTAAGCTGGGTGGGACGCTGGAAGCTGAACGAAGACCCCGCCAAAGAAGTATTGCGCCTGAACACCACCCAACGACTGCGCCGCAAACTGTATCGCGATCTGCTGCGCCGTCTGACCCATGCCCGGTCGCGGGTCTATCTGACCACGGCCTATTTTCTGCCGCGAAGATCCCTGCTGCGAGCCCTGATGAAGGCCTCCCGACGCGGGGTTGATGTGCAACTGCTGATCCCCGGAAAATCCGACGTGCCATTGGTCAAGTGGGCGGCTTTTTATATTGTCCGCTTTCTGTTACAGCGTCGAATTCCGATTTTCGAGTATCAGAAGTCCATTCTGCACGCCAAAACCATGATCATCGACGACGAGGTTTTCATTGGTTCTTTCAACCTGAATCACCGCAGCTTTATTCATGACCTGGAGGTCGAAGCCATTTTGAACGACCACGCCAGCCTTCACAGCATGCTGACCCAATGGCAAACAGATGTCAGTCATTCCAATGCCGTTTCAGAGAAAGATTTCGCCGCTCCTTCCTGGCTGACACGAATTCTGTACAAAATTGCCTTCAGACTGCGTTACATGCTCTGAAACAGTTTTTTATTTTGACCTCATGCCCGGTTATTGGGGACCATAGTGATATGGATTCATCAGTTAAAGTCGCTATCACCGGGGGCCCTTCAGGGGGAAAAACAACACTTATCGAAGCTCTGAAAAAAGAGCTGGGCCAGCGTTGTGCCATCGTTCCTGAGGCCGCCAGTATTCTGTATCGCGGTGGTTTTCCGCGTTACAAAGACCCCCAAACCGTGGTCCATGCCCAGCGCGCGATCTATGCCACGCAGTTTGAACTTGAAGCGATGATTTCTTATGTCAGTCAGAAAAATCTGATCGTTTGTGACCGTGGCTCTTTGGACAGTGCCGCCTACTGGCCCAGTTCCGCACCGGTGGACTTCTTCACTGCCCTGAACACCACCAAGGAAAAGGAACTGGCACGCTACGACTGGGTGATTCATCTCGACACCGCTTCAGCAGATTACTATGACGCTTCCAATCCAATCCGCACAGAAACTTTTCAGGAAGCCTGGGATTTAAACAGCCGTATCAAGGATGCCTGGAATGGTCACCCTCGTCGCGTGGTGATCACTCACAACGAGGATTTCCTTTCCAAAATGACGACTTCTTTGGCCGTTATTCGCGCCATCATGGCCCACAAAAGTGCGGAAGAAATCAAAAAGGAGCTTTTGTAATGAAACTGTTTTTGCTCTCTTTGCTGTGCATGCTTTCCACGACCGCATCTTTGGCACAAACCCGTTCCAGCAAATTAAAGCCTTTGTATTTCCAGGCGGATAAAAATAATTTGCAGGTTCTTCCACAACGTTTTGAATATACGCTGATGGATGAAGACCGTCTGAAAGTCGGCGATATTCTGATTGATACCACCGAAGTGACCTTTCAGATTGAACCTTCTACGGAAAAAAAAGGTGCCTATCGCATTCGCTTCACCTGGCCTGCGGGTCTTATCAAGGAAGGCGAACTGGCAATTAAAAACAATTCCGGCAAAGCCATCTTCAATGCGGTCCTGAACAAGGACAACGTTAAAATCTCTGCCGCCGGCGTCAGCAATGACGAAGAAGGTCTGCGTTCGGAAAAAGCGGACTTTGTCGTGGACGAGGTCGAAACCTCTTTGGTTGACGACATGAAGTATCTGCCCTTTATGGTTTTCTGCATTTATCGTGAAAGCGAAGAAACGCGACTGTACCTGTGCTCGAATGAACTTTATCTGAGTTCTCAGCAGGGCCAGATGCTGGTCAAATCCCGTTCCAGCACCAAGAAGCCCGCGCAGATCGAAATTAACGGCAAGGTGGTGGGCAATCAGGGGATCATCTATCTGAATGACCGCAGCGAAAACGTCGCCTTCAGAGCCGCCACTCGCAGCGGGGCTTTTCTGGAAATTGAAACCCGCAAGAAAGATGTCGATTTCAAAGACATCGTGGTTTCTGATGACAACGAACGCCTGATTCTGACCGCCTCCGGAGCGGAGCCGGTCGATGAGAAGAAGGTTAAAAAGATCTCGGAAACCGAATGGCAGATTTCACTTCCAAAATCCCGCCCCGTTCTTTTCCTGAAGGGCGATGGCGACATCCCGATGCGACAGGAGTTCTATATCCGGGGTCAATTGCCACGGGAAAAAAACCGTCCCTACCTGTCATCCCGTTCCGCAGTCAGGACTTATTCCTCGTCACTGAGCTTTAATGGTGTGGCCCCTGCCGGAGTCGCCGTCAAAGTTCCGGAAAGTGATAAAGAGGCCCACCTTGAGATGTCCAGAAAAAATCAGTTCGTATGGACTGTTCAGGATATTCCGGCCGGTGTGGAAAACCGCCGTTATCTGAATGTTGCAGCGGACGGACATAACTTTGTCGTGGGTAATGATGTTTTCCGTGGTCAGCCGTTTGGACTGGGTTTGGGGGGACGCTATCAAACTCCGGCCGGTGTGGCCTATGGCACTTTGGAATTCCAATGGTGGATTGAGAACTTTATGTGGATCAATGCGGACTGGTCCCGTTTCCACTGGGGACTGGCTTTGGAACGTCAGCAACAGCTGATGGAAAATGACGACTATGCCAAGGTGGATTTGACCACGGTGGAACTTTTGTGGCGCGCGCACGAGGGCTTTAATCTGGTCGATGCTTCATGGGGTCTGTCTCTGCCTCTGCAGATGATTCAGGGGGAAAGCGCCAGTGCCAATGCGTTCGGGGTCGGAGCCTTCCTGATCAATAAGCCCCATCGCTGGTTCAAATCCCTGATGGACTGGTCTGAGCTGAAGTTGCAGTATTACGCCGGATCTTCCGGAAGTGATTTTAAAATCAAGTCCGCCTATGTTCTAAAGGCACAGGCCTACGTGCAGCTTTCCAATCAGTGGTTCTGGCGTTATGGACTGGATCTGAATGAATATAAATTCGATCCGGCGGCGGCCAAAGAAGAAATGCAAATCGGTTTGGGAACAAGTTTGTTCTGGAAATTCTAAAAGGACCTTTCATGAAAAAAAATCTGCTACTGGGACTTTTGACTTTCATCGCCATCCCCGCTTTCGCGGAATCCTTGGACCGGGTTCTGCTGCTGGGCGATTCCCATGCTTATGGCAAATACGGCGAGGTTTTGGATTCTCATTTTCGCGCCACAGCCAAACAGGTGACTTCCTTTTCCAGTTGCGGGTCCTCGCCGTCAACATGGACAACAACGTCCGCCAACTTTAAATCCACCAACTGTGGCTTCTGGAAGAAAAATGCCGCCGACCGCGAAACCCGCGTGAAAAGTCACAAGCTGCCCTCTTTCAATGCCGAGCTGAAAAGTCTGCGCCCTCAACTGACAGTGATCACCCTGGGCACGAATATCCTGGGCAGCACCGGGAATATCAATTCTGAAAAGAAGCATATCGAAAGCATGATGAAAGCCATCCGCGCACAAGGCTCTGAATGTGTCTGGGTGGGGCCTCCGGATCTGGCCAAGACACCGTTTAGCAAAAACCTGCAAAGTGGGGTGGCGACGATCAAAGCTCTGGCCGACAAGAATCAATGCCATTTTATCGACTCTACCAAGCTGACCCAATACCCTTCTGGAAAGTCTGATGGAATTCACTATGGCCCGGGTGATTCGGCCAACTGGGGAAAAGCCGTTATTGAAAAAATCAAAGGCTTGAATTTGAAAGCGCCACAACGGACGGCGCCCCCGGCTCCGGCAGCTCCCAATACACCGGCAGGGGTTCGTTAAGAATTACTGCTGCTGGGAAGCTTGCAGCATTGCTGATTCCCCCAGATTGCTGTCCTGTTGCTTTTTGACGTTCACCCAGATCTTTTCACTAACCGGGCCCGGCAACAGGCCGTTGATGCTTCTTTCTGCGGAAGGGTCCACGGCTGACCACTGATACAGCGCCTCGGCTTTCACTCCCGCCAGAACCTTGCGATCCATTTCATTCACCGCCGTGTTTTCCACGGTGGGATCTGCAACCACATTTTTCAGAACCTCAATGGCAACCTGACGCATATCCGTGTTCAAAGACTCAAAAACAAAATCCAGTGCGGAGTTTTGCATGGCCTGTGAAGCTTCGTCCACCGGCGCGGTCTTCATCAGGGTTTCCAGACTGCGCAGGAAATTTTCATCCTTCAACAGACGGCGTTTTACCAGCTTATCGGGTTCCAGCAAGATGGCCTTTTTTCCCAGATCCGTGTACTTCTGCAAATCCCGGCTGTATTTATAATCTTTCCACACCGCGATGATTTCAGGTTTGGCAACGCCAGCCGCGGGAGTTTTTATTTCCCCCGCAGCCACGGCCTGTTCTTTTTCATTCTCAATCGGACTGACTGCCGGTGCCTCCTCGCGAACCGGAGTCGCTTGGGACTCCGATTCGGGGGCTTTTCGTGAATTCGAGTACATGGTCAAACCAATACCCACACACGTCAGGGACACCGACAGGATAATCAGCGTTCTTGTTCTCATTTTCCAAACACTCCGCGAGTCATGTTGTTACGGAAGATGGTTCTGTTCATCTCTTTCGCACCGGCATTCTGGAAGAACGCCGTGCCATTCAGGTAGCCATTGATCAGCACCACATTTTTATGAGGTGCATTGGACTGAACAAAGAGATTATACACCTTACCGTAGTAGCTGATCTCGTTGATGGACACGATTGGGTCCAAAGTGCCGCCGCTTTGAACCAGCGCCTCACCCACTTTGAACTCTTCGGCCACCTTCATCGACCCGTCCTTATCCAGAATCGGATGGTTTTTGGTCACACGCAGCTCTCGACCGGATTTCATTTTGAACACCAGAATTTCGTGAGTGCCATCCACCAGCTCTGTCACCCATTGATCCACTTTCGTTTTAACAACCGCATTCTTATTCAAAGAATCCGCGGACTGCATGGTTCCAACATTAGCCGTCTGCTGAGTGAAGGCATCAATGAAGGACATGTATTTCAATTTTTTGCTAACGACGTCTTCCGCCAAAATCTGCTGTTCTGGTGTTGCACAGGATGATACGCAGACAGTTGCCACATAAGCTGTTGCTGGCATCGTGCACGGCGCATTGGATTTCTTCGGAGCGATCCATGGTCTTTCAGGATTGTATGCGCGATCCATGAAGGTCGCATACAGTTCCTGACCGGAAGAGCCCAGACCCACTTTTTTACCGCCGACAGAGACCTTCACATCAGCAAAACTTGTCAGGAATTCTTTGATAACAGGCAGTTGATCCTGACATTTTACCATCCAGTCATAGCGACCTTTGGCTTCCGTGTTGCTCAAGCTGTCCTGCGAACAACGGCGAGCCACATAATCACGGCAGTATTTTTCCTCTACCCAGGCACCCGGAACCGCCACTTCACTTTCCAACTGAACGGAGTGGTCAATACAAGCGAAGGTTTTAGTGGTCACCACTTCGCGGGTCTTAACGATCACACCAATCTGATTGGCCGGACATTTGGAGGAACTGTTGGCTTCTTCCAAAGTTGTTGTGGAGCTTTGACTGCGCACAGCTTCAGGGTTGGCATCACACAGACGCTCTTCCACCGGCATGGTTTGATCGGCACAGCGAACATTGTCCACCTGCGTGCCTTTGTCATCCACACAGATAAAGATGCGGTTCTGCTTACCACCACAATCTGCCGTACAAGCTGTGAACTGCTCCGTCGGAACATATTTATAAACCGGGCATTTACCGGCTTCTTTCATGGTGCCTTGACGTGTGTTGGAACTTACAATGCTGCCATCAGTACAAGTCTGATCAGAAATCTCTGTATAAAGATCGAAGAAGCCCTCTTCATTGAAAGAGCATTTCAACGGAACTTTCACTTCGCCTGTCACCACGCCCGTTTTCACAGTACCGTGAGAACCGAAGCTGCCGCAGCCCTCATGACAGATTACTTGAGTGTGAGTCGCAGAACCGGACAGAACACCGTTACTGCAAGTGCGTGTTTCACTGACAGAGGAACAGGAGTTCACCGGAGTGGATGTGGAATACATCACTTTGCTGCCACCATCCGGCAGGATGCTGCCATCAGGAAGCTGACAGGATTGTCCCTGACATTCACCTTCGTTGGTCACTTCTTTGTTACGGGAAACTTCAACCCAGGTCAGTTTTTCAACCACAAGTTTACATTCTTCTTTGATACGCTCGCGGTAAGAAACTGTTTTCTTGCCATTCAAACCGCAGGCCACTTCCTCAGAGGAAAGTTCGCCCTGGGATTCACGGGTCGCACCCTGTTCGGTACAAGCCATTGGGTCCACGGGAACTTCCGGCTCCGGATCAATCACCAGATCCTCGATCACGCGAATGTCGTGATCCAACATCACCCAAGGTTCCTGACTGCTGCCCAGGTACAACGTCGCCGTCACATGATAACTGCCGACTGCTGTATAAGCGTGAGTCACAGACTGATTGGATGCCGCACCTCCATCACCAAAGTTCCAGCGGATGGCACCCACTTTATCAACCAGACATTGCGGCAGGAAAACGTGCATGGCTGTTGCCACGTTCACCTTGGCCTCGCTGGCACCGGAAATCGCCAGTTGCTCCACGCAAGCCGCACCGTCCATATACATAAGAACATTCACCCGGTGAGTCAGGTTGCTGACCTTACCATCAGCCTGAGTCACGGTGACCTTCATTTGATAAGTGCCTTCGTTATTAAATGCGTGTTCCACGGCATTGGATGTTCCCAAAGCCGAACCATCGCCAAAGTCCCAGGACACGGATTGGACCTGAACATCGGAAGGAACAATCAATTCAAAACGCAGCGGATTGAAAACGAATCCGGCTTGTGGCCCCGCCACTTCCAGTTCCTGATTTACAACCGTGGTTATAATAGATGCCACCTGTGCATCAGAAGAAGAGGTCTTTTCCTGAGCAGTGACAACATAAGATCCGGCAAGTTTAAACACCGACGTGGCACCGGCAGAACTGGTGCGCAGGCGATTGGAACCAGCGGCTTTCCAGGTCACATTCTGACCGTTGATACAGTTACCGGCCTGATTTAAGGAGTAGCTGACAGCGCTTCCGGCCTCTGCTGCTGACTCACCCACAATGGTTAATTCATCCGAAGTGGACTTGGAAACTGTTCCCACACATGCGGAAGCGGCTTCCATCGTTTCTGAACCTTCACCTAACGAATTTTTCTGACATCCTGCTAGAACTAATAACCCCAGGGGCAGTAAGATTCTTCCGTAGTTCATCGGCGACTCCTTGCTTGCTTAGAATTAATGTTGGCAAGTGCAAGCAGAAATCTCCATACTTTTAGCACAATCGGGTCATTATGATTAAGACGACCCACTAACAATTCGACACTAAAAAAAACAATCCCCGAATGTTCAATTTATCGTAAAAAGTTTAATCATCCCTCTCGAAAAAACTCCCCGCTGGCACGCGAGTTGTGGCAAAGCCACCAACAAGCCAAGACCGCGGAGTTGCGGGCAAAGCCCGCAACCAGCCAACAAAATATCGAGGAAAAGAAGCGATCAAAACGGTTCAGCCGCAAGGCGGAGGGGTTCCGCTGAAGCGCAGGCGTGCTCCAAGCACGTCGAAGCGAAAGCGGTCCCCCGACAACGCAGTCGGATGGGCCGTTTTCATCGCTTCTTGAAGAAGCCGGAGATGGCTTGTTTCAGGTCCATATTAAAGACATCCTGCTTCTTATTCTGCGAACTCAAAATAGAGATCTCGCGTCTTGCAGGAATAAAGGACGGATCAAGGGCCACACTCTTCTCGAAGGATTTGCGGGCAGCGACGACGTCGCCTTTGATCTTATTAAACAGACCAATCACGAACGGGAAAAGGGTGTCATAGCGTTCATCTGGCGGAACCTGTAAAAGCTCCAGCTCCACTTCCTTCAGAACAAATTGCTTTTTGCTCATATCGACTGAACCGAGCTTAGCCCAGGCACTGTACAAGTGAAGCTGATGCATTTGCGGATTCAAAGTGGCCACTTCGCTCAGAATCTCCAAAGCCTTGGCAAACTGAGTGTACTGCAGGGCTTTTTTCACCTCTTCCATCAAAGAAGTGGCTTTCAGTTTTGCCTCTGCTTCAGAACGCTGGCTGGCCTGGCGGAACTGGTCGATCTTGTTGCTGTCCTTGGAGGCGTTGACCGCCTCTTCAGCCAAAGCCCGAACCTTGTGCCAGTAGGAATAAATCTCGGATGCGCTGTCGGAAGGCTCTTCCCCCAACAGACTCATAAAGTCGGACAGAATGGATTCTGTGGAAGCGCCACCGGTTCCGGTTTCCATATAAGCCACGATCTCATAAGAATTTTTGCGTTCCAGTTCAGAATGGATTTTACGAATGACTTTAAGCTGTTCTGCCGGATTGGCAAATGCCGCCTTTTGTGCAAAGACCACAAGCCCCTTGGTCAAAAGGAAATGAATGGCCTTGTAAACCGCCACTTCGCTATAGCCTTTGATTTCCAAAAGCTGCGTCAGCGTGACCTGATTGTTCAGTTTCACAGTCAGGCCTTCCAAAGATTTTACCAAAGACATGGTCAATGCCGGATGATCATCACGGAAAGTCGGACTTTTCACGATGATATTCCCCGCCCACATCACATAAAGGGACTTCAGCCAGTTGACAGAAATCTTCGAGGCGATCCAGTCATGCAAATAATAAGACAGTGTGTCGGCATCAATGCTTGGATTGCTCATCTCCACTTCGGCAGAGGCAAAGTTCACGCGGATTTTCTGATCCACGATGGTGCGCACCAGACGGATGTTCATTTGCTCCATCAGGATCAAATCAAACGCATGGGGGCTAAGCTGATTGTTCTGAATCAGGTAGTTCCCGATCTTACGATTGTTCTTGTCGCGCAGGGCTTCCTGCACGTCTTTCGGGGTCGCATAACCGCTTTGAATCAACATCTCACCCAGGAAGGTGGTGCGATCATCCACATCCACACCCACGATATTTCCGTTACAGAAGGAAATACCGGATACTGAACCATCGGCATTATAGATATTCAAATAACCACTACTTTTGGTTTCCACCAAAAGAGAATAAAGGAAAGGCAGATCGAAACCGCTGACTTCCTCAATGGACTCAATGACTTTTCGTTTCTGACGATTGGTCACAGTCGGATTGGCAAACATCTGATAGAGCTTTTTACGCGCGGTGGATTCCTCGCGACGAGGTGCCTCTTCCTTCTTCACGATTTTAAGCACCTGCTCCATATCGAAGGGCTTTTTCATGAAAGCCACTGCCTGAGTGCTTTGCGTGGCTTCCTGGATGAAGGCTTTATCCGTGTAAATACCGCTCATCAGCACGACTTTAAATTTAGCCGCTGGATAATTGGCGCGAGCCTGTTTGATGAAATCAAGCCCCGTCATTTGCGGCAACAGACAGTCACAGAACAGGAACTCCAGTCCACCATTGGCCGCCAAAATACCATTGGCTTCATCCGGCCGACTGGCGGTAAAGACAGAATGACCTGCGCGGCTCAGAATCTCTTTCAATGAGTTTCTGACCGTCTCGTCATCTTCTAAAATAAGGATTTTTGACTTTCCCTGTTCCACGCTTCCTTTTCGGCTCACTCTTATGTTCAATTTAGAACAAAAAGCAAAAAGCGGGACTGATGTTCAGTGCCCGCCCCTAGATCTGGACCTTTGTCTGTTGTTTCTTATTTTTTCAGGAACTTAAAGTACTTCGATTCGATGACATCCATCTCCATTTCGTTGCCTTCCTCATCCTTCACGGAAGCTGGAGGTGTCACCCCGCCCTCGGTGAACTCTGTCCCATAACGGAACAGGACGTTCTTTTCCGAACCGGAATCGTCGTTATAGTACGGCACAAAGAAAGAGCTGACCTTGCCAGTGGCTGGCAGAAAACCATCCACCATGTTGATCTGATCCACAATCACTTTCGGGCAGTTGCTGAAACTGATTTGCGCCGGGCCTGCTGTGCCCATCCACTTGATCCATTCACGGATACCACAGGAGTTGATGCTTTTCAGTCCGCTCAGCTCCACTTCAATCTGTGGATTGCCGCCAAGGCTGAACTGCGAAAAATCAACATCCTCATCGATAGTTCCTGCCATTTGGACAGTCAACTTGTCGGCGGCTTTGTTCATTTTTACATCGAGTTTACCCATAATGTTCAAATCTCCTCGTTCAGATACCAATTTTAACTAAGACCTTCATTTTTAACTACAAAAAACGTGACGTCATCGATTAAGGGCGCGCCTTGACGATGGGCTTGGAAACTCTGAGCAAATCTTTCGACCGAGTCACTCACACCCGGGAAATCCTTGTTCGCGGCAATCAGAGCCTTGATAAATTCGCGTTCTCCCCACGCTGCTTTCGCAGGGTCCTGAATATCAGGAATTCCATCCGTATAGAAGAAAACAAGATCTCCTGTTTCAACTTGAATGGTTGTCTGCTCGTAAACCGAATCACGGGCCTGACCCAATCTGGGATTATTCACTTCATTCAGCGGAATCAGATCTTTTTTCTTTAAGGGCCCCTCACCTTTTTTCATCAGGAACGGCGCCTCGTGTGAAGCGTTACAGTAAGCCAGCTCGCCTGTTTCCAAATCAAAGGACGCCAGGAAGAACGTCATCATAATGCGCCCTTTGGAAACATCATAGATCGAACGATTCAACAGCTCCAGCGCCTTGGCCGGAGTGATATTCAGTCTTTCAATGATCGTGGAAGCTGACTTCGCCGCACTGGTGATCAACGCTGCCGGAGCCCCGTGCCCCGTCGCATCCCCAATCCACAGAAAGATCTTGTTACCGATCTGACAGTAGTGCCACCAGTCGCCACCACACTCACTGGCAGGTTCATAGTAGCCCGCAATCGCCAGCGGCCCGATCTTGGCCTGTGTTTCCGGGAACAGGGTTTCCTGCACGGTCTTGGCGGTTTGCAGCTCGGACTCCATACGCGCTTTTTCCGCCGTCTGATCCAAAAGACGGGACACTTCCGCCGCCATGATATTGAAATTATCCGCAAGGCTTCCCACTTCATCGCTGGATTTCACATCCACACGAATATTGAAGTCCCCTTCGGCCACCTTCTTGGTCGCATCAAAAAGCTGAGTCAGCGCCTGAGTCAGACCGCTGGAGGCAAACAGACTCAAAATGACCGTCACAGAAATCAAAAGACCGAAGAAGATCAAAGATTTTCTAATCAGAATCTGCACCGCACCCAGGGCTTTTTCCTTTTCCACCGTGGTCACGTCAGATTGCGATCCAAAACCATCAGCAAATAGCGCAAGCGAGCCACCGGCAAACGGCCGGTTTCTTGGAACCTTCACCACACGGCGGGACGCCTCCACTTCAGCAAAATAAGAAGGCATGTGGTTCTGCAACTGCGCCAAAACACCGGCGGTCTGATCCGGAACCTTTTCCAAAATCGCGGATCTTTCATACGCGCCCGTCGCGGAAGGCTTAAACACCACAATCGCTTCCAGATTAAATTCATTCTGGAAAATGGATTCCCCTACAGAGGAAAATTTTTGTTGACTAAGATAATCCTGAAAGATCGGCTTCGTGGTTCCCAGCACTCCGTTAAGCTGTGTCTTAATTTGAGCCGCCATGGTTCCTGACATTCTGCTGGAGGAATCAAAGACATAAGCGATCTTGTCTTCTTCAAAGATTCGCAAAGCCAGGATTAAATACACAGTCAGTGTAATTAAAGGCAGTGAAGTGAGGAGCAAAAGAATTTTGTATCTTATTGATAATCCACGTTTTTTCACGAGTTCATTATGCCCTTTCACAAGGACCCCGAAAACAAATTCTCATATAAGTTAGCCAAAGGTCTGTAAAACTCTTGTCTTTTCCGACCGATAAGCTTTGAGCAGGAGTCTTATGTCGCGTTTTGGACGAACTGAAAAGATGATCTTCACCGGAGCCCTGCTTGTGCTTCTGGTTTTCTCGTACTTCTTGTACGACGACTCTTTGCTATTCCCAAAAGCCAATAACAGTGAATTGGAACTTATTGGTTCCGTGGCGATTTCACAAAATGATGTGCGCCGTAAAAATCTGGATACCTTTAGCTGGCTGCCCGCTTCCCGCCAGGACAGCGTCTATCAAAATGACTCTATCTTCACGGGTGACCGCTCCGAAGCCACCATTCAACTTCAGGATGGCACACAGATTCGTATCGAACCGAATTCTCTGATTACGCTGAATCTGAAAAACGGTCAGATGAGTCTGGATCTGCGTTACGGTAACCTGACCGGGGAACTGGCTCAAGGGGCCTCCCTGACCATCACTTCCGGTAAAGAGGAATTCAAACTGGAAAGTGCGCCGACGAACTCGCAGGAAAAACCTAAAATCAAATTCAACAAGGCCCACAGCGGCACCGTGGATTTGAAACTTCTTTCCGGTGATGTGAAATACATCGACAAGAAAAAACAGGCCGTCAAAGAGCTGCCGAAGAATGCCGTCGTGGCTGTTAAAAAAGATGGCGACATCAAGCCTGTGGAAAAACCGCAGTTGATGTTAAAGACCGCCGACAATATCAACTGGCTGCGCATCAACCCTGATGATCCACTGCCATTTGAATGGTACGGAAAAGGTGATATCGCCCGCTATGAAATGGAAATTTCTCCGAGCGAGGATTTCAGTTCTGTAGCCTTATCCAAAACCACCGCCGAGCAGCGCATGGCGGTCACCGAGCCCTTACAACCAGGAGCTTACTTCTGGCGTGTGAAAACTTATGATCGCAACGGCGAAGTGGGTGTCGTTTCAGCTCCGCACCGCATGAATATCTCTCATTTGGCAGGTCCGGAAATTATCACGCCACTGCAGGCCGCCCAGATCAATCTGGAACTGAAAGTCAAACCTCAGGAAGAGCTGGCAACCACCACTGAAGTTCAGTGGAAAGCCCCGGCTCAGCTTAAAAACTTCACATGGCAAATTTCTCAGGACCCGGAATTCCAAACCATCCTGAAAGAAGGTCAGACGGCAACTTTAGCCGCCCTGACTCCTCGTCTGTCCAGCGGCACTTACTGGGTGCGTGTGCAGGGGCAAACTGAAAATAAAAACCTTTCACCTTGGTCTGAACCTGTGTCCTTCACTTTGAATCTGGCGGCTTATAAAGAAGAGCGCCCAAGTCGCCCGGTTCTGGTGACGAAGAAAGTGGACTTCAAAGCACCCACAGGCAAAGACCGCAACCCTGCTTCGCCGGAAGCTCCGAAACTTGCGTGGAAGCCGGTATTGCAAGTCAAAGCCTATCAGCTGCAAATTGCCAAAGATGCCAGCTTCTCTGAAACAGAAAAATACGAAATCACCCAGAACCAGGTGGCCTGGTCCCAGTTCAAACCCGGCAAGCACTACTATCGCGTCTTTGCCAAGGGACTCAATGGACTGGTCAGTGAACCAAGTGAAGTGGGCACCATCGATGTCAGCGTCGGCGGATTGACACTGAACCCTCTGAAAACAATTTCAGCAATCGGACAAGCCCCGGGGCCAAAAGAAACCCCTATCAGCTGGAGCGAAGTGCCGTTTGCAAAATCCTATCTGGTGCAGGTGGATAAATCGAAGGACTTCTCTCACCCGCAGCAAATGGAATACACCACCAGTTCCGGAGCTTTGGTGCTGAATGACCCGGGCAACTATGCCGTGCGTGTGCAGGCATTGGATGATGCCAACAAGCCTTTAACCGAGTTTTCAAATATTCAGGAAGTGCTTTACACCTTCCGCACACCTTTGACCGCCCCTTCCTTGATGGAGCCGTTCAATAACGCGTCCATCTTCCTGCAAACTGAGATGGAACCGTTCATCTGGCTGGAATGGAAAAAGGTGGAAGGCGCGACTTCTTATCGCATCGAGATTTCCGACAAAGCGGACTTCTCTCGCACGCTGATTTCCAAATCATTGGCGGGCAATCGTTATCTGATTAAAGAAAAAGTTCCTCTGGGGAAAATCTACTGGCGCGTCCGGGCTGAAGCCAAAGGTGATGTTGAGCTTTCGGAATGGGCGGAAAAACGCGAATTCACTCTTTATCACCAGAAAAATGAGACGTTCGTAAAATGAAGATTCAATACTCTCTTTTTGACACCCTTTTGGAACCGGTTTTTGTTCTTAATGCAGAACAAAAGGTTGTCTATTGCAATGAAACAGCGGCCATTGTCGCCGGCCTGTCCATCCGCAAGATCACAAAAGGGATGAAATTCAACGAACTCTTCCAGTTCAGTGAGCCCATCGAGGCGCTGGATAATTTAATCTCTATCTGCGATGCCACTCCCTATAAGGAAGTGAATTTCAAGGCCCTGCATGCGGACGAGGGCAAAGTGCAAATCACCCTGCAACCAATCTTTGATTCCATGGGCGATAAAAACTGGATCGTCTTTGTGCGTGACGTGACTTTGGAAGAACGTCTGCAAAAGAAATACAGAGCCGAGCTGGAACAAAAAGAAGATGTCATCAAAGCTCTGGAAGACGCCAAGTCCCAGCTTGAAGACTACAGTAAGAACCTGGAACAAATGGTGGCCGATCGCACCCGCGAATTGTCGCGTTTGAATCAGACCATGTCTGCCCTGCTGGACAGTCTGGGGCAGGGTTTCTTTATCTTCAACGCCGACGGAAAGATTCTGGATGTTTCTTCCAAGGCCTGCGAAGCCACGGTGGAATGCAAACCCGATGGTCAGCTGATCTGGGATGTACTGAAACTTCCGGAAAATAAAGTCGAAGGCTTCAAAAAATGGATGCAGACCCTGTTTATGGAAATGCTGCCGTTTGAAGACCTGTCCTGTCTGGGGCCTGTGACCTACCCGCACAGCAAAGAACGCAATATCTCTTTGGAATACCATCCTTTGCGCAGCAACGAAGGCGCGATGGAAGGTGTCGTGGTCGTGGCTTCCGACATCACTTCACTGGTCGAGGCCCAAAAACAAGCCGAACGCGAAAAGGAACACGCCAAACTGATCATTCACATGATCAAGTCCAAGCGTGAAATCCACCGCTTTATTCAGGAAGCTCAAGGTCTGTTGCTGCAAGTCCGCGAGGAAGTCAGCAAAGACGACGGTCCTTACAACACTGAAGAGCTTTTCCGCAATCTGCACACCCTGAAAGGCGGCGCAGCGCTGTTTTCGATCAAAGATGTCGCCGAAGCCTGTCATCAGGCCGAGGGACTTTTGGCCGAGTTAAATGAATCGTGGACTCATCCGGGCTTTATCGCGCTTCGTGGTAAGTGCTTCGAGGTCGATGAATACTTTGAAAAGTTCCTGAATCAAACCAAGGAAATCCTGGGAAGCTCTGGCATCCCCGATGAACGCCAGATCGAAGTGGCAATCAGTAAGCTGAATCACATTGCCCGCAAGGTGGGAAGTCTTCCTGGCGGTGGTGCTGTGGCTCAGGAACTGCTGCTGGAACTGGCAATGGAACCTGTGGCCCGTTTCATCGAGCCTTATGGCGATGTCATGACTCACGTGGCAGGTCAGATCGACAAGATGGTGGCTCCGCTGAAAATCACCAATGGAAACATCATGGTGATTCCGGAAATCTATAGCGGCCTTTTTGCCACCTTCGTGCACGCCTTCCGCAATGCTGTGGATCACGGTATCGAACTGCCTGATCTGCGTGTGGATCAGGGAAAACCTGCTGAAGGCCATGTGGAAGTGAATTTCAACTTAGCCCACAACACCCAAGGGACCTATCTGTTGGTGCAAATCAAAGATGATGGTGGCGGTATCAATCCTGAGCGCATCCGCGAAAAACTGACACAAAAAGGTGTGGACGTCGCCAAGGAAAGCGATCAGGAAATCATCCAGCACATCTTTGACAGCCAATTCTCGACACGAGATCAGGTCACTGACATCTCCGGCCGGGGTGTGGGTATGGATGCCATCAAAAACGCCGCCAAAGAACTGCAAGGCCGCGTCTGGGTCGAATCCACAGTAGGTCAGGGCAGCACCCTGTTCGTAGAAGTCCCTTACATCACCGAATTCCAAAAAGAAAAATCCCTCAAACCCGCCGCCTAAAAGGTACGGACTTACTTATGGTAGTGCAGCAGCGTTAGACGCTATGCTGCTACCATAAGTAAGTCCGTACCTTTGAATCTCGGCATTTTATCGACATTTTTGCTAATATATCGTCCTTTTGCCAATATAAGGACCGACACCTTCCCCGCGCGCAGTCCCCGCACTATCCTGACCTTGGATTTTCAACCTGAACAACCAAGGAGACCCTTATGTCCTTTCAACTTCCTCCCCTTCCCTATGCTCAAGATGCTTTAGTTCCCCACATGTCGGCAGAGACTTTGGAATACCATCACGGCAAACACCACAAAACCTACGTGGACAATCTGAACAAACTTGTTCCCGGTACTGAGTTTGAAGGAAGGTCCCTGGAAGAGATCATTATGAAAAGCTCTGGTGGTGTTTTCAATAACGCTGCTCAGATCTGGAATCACACTTTCTTCTGGAACTGCCTGTCCCCGCAAGGTGGCGGCGAACCCACAGGTGAATTGGCAGAGGCCCTGATCCGTGATTTCGGTTCTATCGAAAAATTCAAAGAGCTTTTCGCGGATGCCTCCATCAAACAATTCGGCTCCGGCTGGGGCTGGCTGGTAAAAAATCCAGCAGGCAAACTGGAAATCCTGAGCACCAGCAATGCGGAAACACCGATGACCAAAGGTCACAAAGCCCTGCTGACTTGTGACGTGTGGGAGCATGCCTACTATATTGATTATCGCAACAGCCGTCCGAATTTCCTGGCGGCTTTCTGGAAGATCGTGAATTGGTCTTTCGTGGAAAAAAACTTCCGCACTTAAAGCTTCGGCGTCAGCGTGACCACGCTCAGGCCTATCGCACGGCCTGAGCCGGTATTGACATAGTTATGCGCAGAATCGCCGGGGAATGCCAGAACATCTCCGGCCTTTAACGTAAAACTCTCGCCGCTAACAACGACAGTCAGCTCCCCCTGAACACAGTGCAGATATTCCTTCGTCCCAGCGGAATGAGGCACCCCACCCAAACGCGCCCCCACTTCAAATTCCATGCGATCAATGGCCATCCCTGGAATCGGGTCCGGCAAAAGTTTATAGACCAGAACATTGCCCCTGGCCTTCTTCGTCGCGGGAATTTCATTTTTAGGAATCAGTTTGGTTTGTGATCTTGGGGTCGCCAGCAGTTCTTCAAAAGACACCTGCAAAGCCGCACAGACACTGGCCAGGTTCACCAAAGAAGGATTCCCCATACCGCTTTCCATACTTGCCAAGGTCGAACGCGGAATCCCCGCCAGCTTCGCCAGCGCCGCTTGAGTCAGCCCGCGCTTTTTACGAAGCTCTGTGGTTTGCGCCGCCAAATTCTTTGCCAAAACATCATAGGAAACAGTCATGGATCCCATGGTACGGACTTACTTTTGGTAGTGCAACAGCGTTAAACGCATTGCTGCTACCACAAGTAAGTCCGTACCTTTTTGCAAGTAAGTCCGTACCTTTTTGTTTTTCGTTATTTATTGTGTTTGGTGTAGGCGCCTTTGAGTTTGTCTTCAAGTAAGTCCGTACCTTTTTGTTTTTCGTTATTTATTGTGTTTGGTGTAGGCGCCTTTGAGTTTGTCTTCAAAGATTTTTGCAGAAAAAGGCTTTACGATGTACTGGGATACACCTGCCAAAACAGCTTCGGTGACCTGATCGCGTTCGGATTCGGAGGTCAGAAGAACAAAGGGAAGATTAGCAAACTCTGCCGTCGCACGAACTTGCTTAAGAAGTTCCAGCCCTTTCATCTTGGGCATGTTCCAGTCGGAAATCACCAGTTGAATGGAATTTCCCGCAGAGTTGTTTTGCAGCAGAATCTTCAAGCCCTGCTCACCGTCTTCCGCTTCCTGAATATTTTTGTAACCCATGGCCTTGAGCGTGTTCTTAACCAGATCACGAATAGAAGGCATGTCGTCGATAACCAAGATGCGCGTTTCCAAGGGGAACATAGATGGAGTCTCCTCTACATCCCCCTATTCTAGGAAACCTAAGGTGAATCTCAAAGACTCCTTTATAAGCCTGGACTTTTCGCCGGGGCCAACCAAAGGAAGTCGGCGCGAGGACCCTCTTGCTCTGAAGGGGCGATCTCGCTGGCAATTTCGGACTCACTCAAGCCCAGAGTATTGACCTGTGAAAAGGTCAGGACCGGAAACTCAAGCCCACGAGCGCGCAGACGATCCGGAAGACCTCCGCCGAACTGCACGTGGAAGTCACCGACCACAATCACCAGCACCTGATTTGGATGGGAACGCAAGAAATCCGTCGCCTGCCATGCCATGGTGTCGTCCCAGATAGACTGCGCCGTAAAGTAACGCTCACCCGCCTCGGGACTTGGAATATGCGGCATCATGGAAAGAAAACGGCGCTTGTAAGAATCACGCCCCAAAGAAAACTGCGGAGGCATCAAAGCCATATCTTCGGGAGTCAAAGCCGCCAGCCCCTGCTTGGACACTTTGCCTGTCAAAGAGCGAGGCGCATTCAAGGCCACGGTCGCCGCCCCTTGAGTCAGATCCGGGAAAACCGCCTGATCACGATAGAAATCATAGGAAGGACTGCCCCACTTGATCTGCTGAAGGAACTCAGGCTCGGACAAAACCCCCTGACGATAGGCTTCCACAAGAGGCTGATCTGTATATGTAAAAAATTCCATTCCGACGGAAACAACCAGCCCCTGAGCACGCAGGGCCTGCATGATAGCGACCTGCTGAGTCTGATGTTCAGTGAAGCCGTGATTTTCCCCGATGACCACGATAGAACCCGGCCTGACGTTCTGGACGGCTTCAGTCAAAGAGACCGGTTGAAGGCTGTTTCCAGCCAAAATGCCACTTGTTTGGGCATGAGCGCAGGCCAACATGAGCAAAGAACTAAAAAAAAGTCCAAAACCCTTCACGATTCTCCTCCTAGACACGAAATTGCCTGTTGAAGTTTCCTTTTTCCTTTGATACCTTGAGCCCCTTTGAAAAGGTATTGTCATTTTTTCTATGCAACGCATGGCAATACAAACGGTTCAATTTAAGGGGTACCGCAATGGCTAAAAAGACAGGAAGAATCATCGTAACTCTTGAGTGCACTGAAGCTCGCGCTGAAGGCAAACCTGTTTCTCGTTACACTACTACTAAAAACAAAACTAAGACTCCAAGCCGTCTTGAGAAGAAGAAATACAATCCGAATCTTAAGCGCCACACAGTTCACAGAGAAACTAAGTAATGATTCTTACGGATCAGCAGATTCTCGCGTGCATGGATGAAGGTTCAATTAAGGTTGAACCTTTCCGCAGGGAGTGCCTGGGTACGAACTCTTATGATGTTCACCTTGGTAAAACCCTGGCTGTGTACGAAGACAAAGTGCTGGACGCTAAGAAGCATAACCAAATTCGCACCTTCGAAATCCCAGAAGAGGGCTTCGTGCTTATGCCGGACACTCTCTACTTGGGCGTGACTTTAGAGTACACTGAGACTCTGAAACATGTCCCATTTTTGGAAGGTAAATCGAGCGTTGGTCGTCTCGGAATTGACATCCATGCCACAGCGGGCAAAGGCGATGTCGGTTTCTGCAACTATTGGACTCTGGAAATTTCCGTAAAACAGCCTGTGCGTGTTTATACTGGAATGCCTATCGGTCAGTTGATATACTTTGAAGTGAAAGGTGACATTTTAACTCCTTATAATGTCAAACCTTCCGCGAAGTATAACTCTAAACAACCGATACCGGTAGAGTCCATGATGTGGAAAAATCAATTCTAAAGTCTCTCTTTATATTAGTTGTTTTGGCTTCGGCAGGCTGTGCGCCTGGCGAAGTTGAGTCTATTTCCGGCCTTGATAGCTACACGGTCACGGGTGGCTCATTTTCCCAGTCCGATTCCTCTATCGTTCAGGGTACGGGATCTATCACTTTCACAAGCTCTGTACCTAATTTCAGCAGCCGCTCCATGGCTCTGAAAGCGTCTTTGGACAATATCACCCTGGGCACAGTCACGGCAGTGATGTATTCCAACAGCACGGTATTGCCGTCTTCGTCCGGAGTCCGTGTTAAATTCATCCGCACTGGCGCCAGCGTCAGCATGCAAATCAGTGTTAATGGCAGCACTCAAAACGTCACCGGAGGCAACACCAGCTTCTTCTTCCCGACAGCTCTGGATGTGGTGATTGATGTTCACAACGTGGGCACCAAAACCCGAGTTTACGTCTGGCGCCGGGACCTGACGGCTTATGCACCAGAAACGGCCGACATCGATTCTAATACGGATCTTTCCGGCTCTTTGCCAAATGCCGTGGGGAATGGCACTCTTAATGGCGTGATTCTGGAAAATGCGACGGTCACCGCCGCTCAGGTTTCCACTTCCAAAGTTCTGGATTAAATTTAAAAGACAGCTAAAAAAACAAAAGGCCCCGGTAATTCACCGAGGCCTTTTTTTATTGCTAATAAATTTCAATTTTTACTGCTGCGGTTTAGGCATCACTGCCGGCGATTTCGCCACTTCCTCCGCGATATACCCCAGGATCTGCGCCAATTGAACGCGGTCGGCCCAGACATCCCATTTTTCAGGCTTACCCTTCCACTTCAGCAGGAAACGGGCTTTTTCCGTCAACGTGGTTGGTGGTTTTCCATAGCGCAGGATAAAGGTAAAGACATCCAGCAGGTCTTTTTCTTTCAATGTTCCACTGTTCAGCAGATCCTTGGCCAGCTCTTTCAAAAGACCTTTGAAGGCCGGGAAGGCATTGATCGCCTCCTGTGTGGAAATGATTGCATCCTTATTTCGGTCAAAACGGGCAAAAATCATCTCCACATACTGGATCACATGCGGAGTCAGGGCGATATCACCCATCATCGCCATATTCTGATCATTCGGAATATATCCAGCCGCCATAAAGATGTTGTTCATATAATAAGCCCAGTCATCGGCACTGGCCTTCTTCATAAAGTTCACATATTCAGGTGTTGCAGACATAATATCCGTCATCACACCTTTATAGGCCTTGCGCACGCAGCTCAGACTTACGCGGCTGGCATCCGTCACGATCTCGCCCGGCTTAAAGCAAACTTTCACCAATTCTTCGCGCAGCTCATCGTTGATGCTCACACCGGACCAGATCATTCCGATCAGATCCGTGATCTCCGCCTGAGACGCCAGACTGTTGCCATCCGAATGCGGTACAAAGATATTGGCTTCGCGGAAACGGGACGACGCAAAAGTCACATTCTTCGGGTCCAAAAGTCCCATTTCAACAAAAATGGATCTTAAACTGTTAAAGCCACCTTCGACCTCTTCCAGAGTTGCCCCCTGATAAGTCTCAATGCGCTTCATGTCTGTGGCAAAAGAACGAATCAACAATCTTGCCACCGCTCTGTTACGGTTCAGATCGCGCAGACTTTTATGCGTGTAAAGCTGCTCGAACTTATTGGAGATAACCACAAAGCCCTTTTGATTCGTGGTCATTGGGACCGGACTGTCCACCGAAAGCAGCAGCTCCTGCATTGCCGCCAACAACGGACCATTGGACGCATCCAAAGCCCGGTTGGTACGCTTTAACTGCTCCAACAGGTCTTTACCCCGGATGCCTTCGTCTTCACGCCAGCCTTCGGCCATCTGGGCAAACATCAGTTCCGCATCAACCCAGATCTGCATTTCCTGACGAGCAACTTCCACCGAAGTCAGAGTCAGAGCATCTGGCTGATGACCGGAAATACGCGTTTCCGGTGGTGTCAGAATATTGTTCAGAACCACTTTCACCAGTTGATCTGCGGACTGTTCGTTGATCGCTTTCGGGATAAGCTCCAGACGGATCAGGTGTTTTACCAGTTTGTTCAACTCGGCATGACTGAATTGATTTTCCTTTTTCACCAACAGCAAATCGCGCAGGATGTTCAGACTTTGATTGGCAAAGACGGACAGGTAACTCAAAATCACCGGCTGCTGGAACGACTGATCTTTCAGGAAGTAATCAAAGTACAGGTAATCAGAGTAAGCACGCGCCGCAAAGCCCAGCAGCACACTCCAGTTGGACTTGCGCAGTGAAGAATCATTCCCGCCCAGCACGATATTTTTCGCATCAATGATCAATGGCAGATATTCTTTTACTTTCCCCGTCAGGCTGCGCCCTTCCTGTGGAGGATATAAAATTTCGATCTCACGAACGATATTGTACAGATCATTCAGATCGTAAGAGCCCTCAAACAACACCCCGGCTTCGCGCACGGTGGCTTCCAGCACGAACTGGGACTCCATATACAGCTTTTGCGATTCTTCCGGACCATACATTGCCGGGTCCCATTCACGACCGTAAATGGAATAATAAGGCATGAATCGTTCAATCAGTGTCTTGATACGGCTGACTTTCAAGCGGGCCGTTTCAAAGTCTGTGGTCGTCAATGAATCCACACTGCCGCCAAAGAACAGCTGCTTGATCTTCATGCCCTCAAAGACCAACCCCGAGGAAACACGGAATTCCGGCCAGACAACTTCCAAAGTTTTCAGCAGATCAAAGATCTCGTCGCGGGAAACCACGCCTTCCGGTTTTTCCGCCACCAGATCCTGGAAGACAGACAGAACATCCTCCACCGTGCGGGCCAGATAAGACAGGCGATACCCAGTGCCGGTTTCAGGCACGGATTTGATAAAGTAATGATAGCGCAGGAACTGCACGTAACCGCGCGCGCCCAGCAAACTGAAACGGCGCCATTCATTCGGTGTGATGGAATTTTCATCCCCCCCCGCCAGGGCCTTTTTCACCTTCTTGATGATCGGCATGTACTTGCTGATCACATCAGGGAACTCCCAGGTTTCCCCGAACAGCTGCGACATTTCACGCATCAGAACAACGAAATCCGACAGATAATAGCTCTGACCGTTTTTCTCAATCAAAGAAGCCAGCGTACGGGCTGCATCCTGAATTTCTTTATTGGCATCTTCAAAATAACGAACATCACGCTGCATGCTTGGGGTTTCGGAAACCTCCCAGCGCAAAGCGATGACTTTCATATAAGGATTCAGATTCACCGTGATTTGACGCAGGCTGCGCATCAGGGACAGGGTTTTGTCCAGTTCGTCACGGGTCAGATAATCCCGGCTGCCGCCCAGAAACACTTGCTTCAGTTTCATGAACTCCACTTGCAGTCCCGGAGAGATCGTGATTTTTTCCTTCGGATCAAGGAAGTTTCTTTCCAGGAAAGTTGCCAGTTCCTGAGATGTGTAGCGATCGGCATTGCGCCCACGCACATAGCGCTTGAACTTTTCCACCGCGCTGCTGATGCAGTCCCAGGTCGTTTCCACGTCCTCGGTTTTTGCATCCCCCACAATGAAGGCTTTCACCACCGGCTTGGCATCACTTAAGCACTGAGTGCCACCGAACTCCTGAGCATCCGGTGGTGGCGGTTCCTCGCCGACCTTAGAGTCACAGGCGGCAAGTCCCGCCGTCAGGCTCAAAAGCAAAAGGGCCTTTATTATCAGACCCGAAGTTAAGTTCGCAGAAATTTTAGAAAACATAAGTCATGCCCCCGTAGAACCGGTCGTTCGCACGGTATTGATTGAGGAAACCTGACGGGTCATGATTTTCATCCTGCACCCCCAGCACATCGCCTCCAACGACCAAAGCCCACTTTTGACTTGGATAATAAAGAAACTCGGTATTAAGCAACGAGCCCCGCTGATCATAGTCGTACAAATACTTAAAACGAGTCACAAACGGACGGCGGAAGAAGGATGCCAGCTGCCCTTCCACGCGAACCGACAGCGCATTGGTGAACTTCAGACGTTCATCGAACATCGTGAAATCATCCGGCTTGCCATCCGAAAGAATATCCTGAATCCCACCGCCATCCACTTTCAGGTATTCGACCTGAAAAGCCAGGGTTTTCGTGAAAATATCAGACAGGGAAAAATCCACAGCGGCAGCATAGGCCTTGATGGGCATCAGCTTCTGAATCGACCAGTCCGGATCAGGGCGCTTTTCCACCGGATCGTCCTCCAGATAAGACACAGAGGCTTTCACACGGCCCACGGTATAACCCGCATCAATGGACTTTAAAATATGATGAGTCACATCCGGAGACACCGTCACATCGACCTTTTCTTCGGAAGCGGCTTTAAAGTTTTTGCGCTTTAAGATCAATTCATTCACCGGCAGATAACCACCACTGACGACCACCCATGGGCCCTTTTCCTTGTTTCCAAGGCGCCCCATCACCGCAGCACCACCGTTGTCGGCAAGCTTGGTTGCCTCTGGAATATCAAGTTTGTATTGAATG
The DNA here is from genome assembly GCF_025558485.1 of Bdellovibrio bacteriovorus. Taxonomy (GTDB): domain Bacteria; phylum Bdellovibrionota; class Bdellovibrionia; order Bdellovibrionales; family Bdellovibrionaceae; genus Bdellovibrio; species Bdellovibrio bacteriovorus_G. The sequence continues at coordinate 1,799,045 of NZ_CP102930.1, read as the reverse complement.
GTGTTGATGTTGTTATTGAAGTCGTAGTTGCGTGAAGGGGCACGATACCAACGGCTGTCAGAAACCAGTCCGCCGCCTTCTTCACGAATATCCGGACCCATGCTTGGAATGAACACCGGGGTTGCCATCCCCACGATTTCCCAGCCACTGGTGTTGTAATCGGCAAAAAAGCCCGTCAGCCCCTGCTCTTCCGGACGAAGAGCATCAATGGCAAACTTTGGCTGCCACAGTCCCAACTGCCAGCGACGGTCCATTTCGCTCCAGTCTTTCTTTTTACGACCGGCAAAGACACGGAAGTTCTGTCCCTTGGAAGCAATATAAGCCTCAGAAACCACAATGTGTGACTGTCCCCGGGAAAAGAACGTTCCCGCAGAAAAATCCCCGGCAAAGTCCACCCAGGAGGTTTCTTTCAAACCCGTCAGACGAGCAGAAAGAAGCTGGCTGTAAGTCAATTGAGGCGATTCAGGAATGACAGACAGATACTGCATGCCTTCCATACGGATTTGACCATAAACGGTCGCTGGTTTTGAAGTGGGAACCGGGGCCTGGATAGAGTTCACCCCTGCGGCTTGAGGTAATTTCAAGCTCGTGGATTGGGCCATCGCCTTGGGGGCTGCCGCTGTACTTAAAAAAGCCGCGACAATATAGGTCCTTACTCTCACATCCGCCTCTGGATAAAAGTCTAGGGGATAGAAAATAAGAAAAGCCCTCTAGAGTCAACGGAGCCACGCGTTGATATGTCTCAAATCAAATATAGAGCACTTGGTGGTAAAAAAACCTCGATATGTTTGAAAAATCTACCCCGAAAAAGAACCTCGAAAAAAGCCTTTTTAGAGTAACTGCTCCAGCAGCCATTGCGGGTCGTCAACCGGAACATCGTGCCCGGCCCAAGGATGCATCTGAGGTTTCAAACCCCACTGTTCGGCAATTTTCAAGGTGCACTTTGCCGACACCAAACGATCCCCGTGACTTCCCAGCAACTTTATATCGCCGGGAGGCTGTTCCGGAAAACGATACTGCGAAGCCGCCAGCAACTGGCGAAACACGTTGGCCGGATTCATCGGGTACTTTTTGGAGTATTCAATCATCAGCGGCATTTCGGCTTCGCGACGTTCCTGATTGTTCACGATCATGCCCAGGATGGTTTTTTCCCACAGTTCGGCATCCTGCTGCTGACCGATAAGCTTCAGTCCGCGCGGCACATTGGCCAGATAAAAACGATGATAGAACGGAGAAAAGCCTGCAGAGCTGGTGCAGGTTAAAAACGCCTTTTTAACCTCATGCGGATATTCCCGCATCCATTCCACCGTGATCATCGAGCCCAGCGATACCGACAGAATCTGAAACGATTCACCGTTTTTGACGTAGCTGCAACGAGAGCGCAGGTCTTTGACATAGTCAGAAATGCGCAAAGGACTGCTTTCCAAATGACGGGAGCCATTGCCCGGCAAATCCAGAAATTCAAAACGATCCTCAGGGAAATGTTTTTGAATGGTTTCAGCAAAAGAACCCCAGTGCCCCACTCCACGCGCAAGACCGCGCAACAAAAGCCAGTTTCTACCTTTCGCCATACCAAAGCTCCTTTGCCTGTTGCTCACGCTGCTGCATTTTCAGGGGCTCGGTGGTGGCCCATGCCTGAGGTGAGCTCAAAGCACGAATCAGAAATTCCATCAAAGTGTTGTGCCGGCGCAACGTGCGCTTGTGGCGATGCCCTTTCAGCGGATTGAACGGACCTTCCGCGCTGAAAATCTGCCACGGATTTTTTTTCACCCACAACCAGGAACCCATTTCCAGACACAGCGGAACATAGACCTGCCCCTGAACGCGGCCCCGATGGTTGTCGTAAATATAATCCCACAGGTCCCCGTGCGTGGTGTAGTTCCGGGCCTGCGGTTCAACACGATAAAAATGATGCGGATAAGTGCGGTCCAAAAGTTCTTTCAACCCATAACACAAATGCAGATCAGGATACGGCTGCACTGTTTTGGCGTAAGGAAACCACAGACGATCCTGCAAACCAAATCCGGAATGTAAATCCAAAGTGATCGCCAAAGAGCTGTGCGCAATTTCCTTTTCAACCGCATTGACCAAAGCCTGCGCCTCTAACTGCATGGGGGCGCCCAGCTCCCCCCGATACCAGGGAAGTTTTTTGCTGTAACGGTGTCCACCCAAAAGAAACTGTGGATTGTCAGCATCAATGGGCGCATTGCGCATCAGATCCACACCCTGAGGGTTGCAACGGGTTTTGCGATAGATGCCCACCGGATTCACTGTCGGAATAAAGAAAATGCGAATATTCTGCAACGTCTGCTGAATGGTGGCATCCCACTGCGCCAGTTCCGCCAAAGAATTCATCAATGCCACGCAGACCTGCGCACCGATGCGCTCCAGCCCGTGCACTCCGCCCACAAACCCCAGAACGGGGGCTTTGGGGTCCTGACTTCCGAAGCTGACTTTATAGATTGGGAAACGCAGATCCCCGAGCTCACTGTAAGTCAGAATCTCCGCCCGCCCGGTGGAGCCCAAAGCTTCAATCTTTTTTTCGATTTGTTGGATCTCAGGCAACGATGTCATTTTTTCCCCGCTGAGTTCTTATTCTGAGTGATATTCCGACTGCCTCCAATGCTTAACGCTCACAGCCATTGAAGGGTCGTTGCGCCGCTGTGCCAAGCGGAGTAATCTGCCCGGATACAGGAGAGAAAATTATGATGAGTCTGGATACCCTATTGGAAAAAATGTGGGTTGATTATTGTGAATTAAACCCTGCTGCCAAACGCATTTATGACATTTTCACTGCTGAAGGCGAAACGGTTCTGAACGACCACATTGCTCTTCGCACTTTTAACCACCCGCGCCTGGGGATCGAATCCCTGGCCAAACATTTCAAAAAACTGGGTTATGTTGAAAAAGGCGACTACACTTTCGTGGAAAAGAAACTTTACGCGAAACACTACGAACATCCCAACATGGACAATCCAAAAATCTTCATTAGTGAGCTGGAGCTTGAAAAAGTATCCCCGTTCATTCGCGAAACCGTCAACAAACTGGTGGAACAGGTTCCGGATTCCCTGATTGAAACAGAAACCTTTGCCATGGCGGGACGTCCCTGGAAAGTGAGCTGGGATGTTTACGCAGCCTTAGCCAAGGAAAGCGAATATGCAAGCTGGGTGGCTGCTTACGGCTTCCGTCCGAATCACTTCACTGTGAACATCAACAAACTGAAAAAATTCAGCGACATCAAAGTTCTGAATAATTTTGTCCAGGAAAAGGGCTACACCCTGAATAAATCCGGCGGTGAAATCAAAGGCACGCCGGAAGACTTCCTGGAACAAAGTTCAACCATGGCCTCTGAAATCCCGGTCAAATTTGACGACGGCAGCACTCACAACATTCCGGGCTGCTACTACGAATTTGCCAGACGCTATCCACTGGCAAACGGCCAGTTGTATCAGGGCTTTGTCGCCAAATCCGCCGACAAGATCTTTGAAAGCACGAACAAACAATAAGAAACAACAAAGCCCTCTTCCGAGGGCTTTGTCTTTTTTGGTTTAAGCAATTTTTTTAATCAGGTATTCCAGAGTGTCCTGATCCTGTGGCTGATCTTTCCAGTGTCCGTGGGATTGCAGGAAGATTTTCACCAGTTGCGGATCAAACTGTGTCCCCGAGCAGCGTTTAAGCTCCTCATACACCACTTCCATCGGCAGACCCTTGCGATAAGCTCTGGTAAGCCTCTCGCTCACTAATCCCTTCCTTGAATTCGTTTAAATTATCAAAGCTCTTCATACACCACTTCCATAGGCAGCCCCTTGCGATAAGCACGGGTCTCGGACATGGCATCACAGGTGTCCACCACCAGAATAATGCGCGCAAGCAATGGGATTTCATCACCGTTCTTTTTGTCGGGATAGCCCCGGCCATCCACACGCTCGTGATGACCGCGAATCCCCGGAAGAATTTCCGCAAAGAAATCATGCTGCGCCAGAGGCTTGATGATTTCCTCACTCAGCACCGGGTGGCACTTCATCAGTTCATATTCCTGATCTGTCAGCTTGCCGGGTTTGGCAATGATCTCCTGAGGCACGCCGATCTTACCAATATCATGGAAAAGACCTGCAAATTCAGCGAGCTTTTGTTGATACTCATTCAGACCGGCATCACGGGCCAGCTTACGGGACATTTCGCCCACGCGACAGCAATGCGCATAAGTCAATGGGTCCACAATCTTCAACGATTGCATCAATGCTTGAGCAGCATCATACGCCCAAGTTGGAATGTTTCCCCAGGAAGAAGACATGGCACTCCCTTTGTTCCCCTGTTACCCAATCTAATTCGGCCGAAACACTGGAATACTTAAACTTTAGGAATGTTCGAGTCTCGTTCTGAGACAACTTCTCGTTGACAGCCCCACAGGGGATTGAAAGACTTTAGTCTGATACCCCGTCATGGAAAGGATAACATGAGAAAGTTCCTAATTCTTTGTGCCCTGCTGACCTTTTCTTCCTCGGCCTTCGCACAAAAAATCAAAGTTCGTAAAGTCAAAGGCAGTCAGGCCATTATTGATTTTTCCGGCGGCAGCCTGGCTCCGGGGCAGGTGTATGAGCTTGCGCCTGATGAATTTGGCGACACGACCATGAGCCAGTCCATGCGCAAGTACCTGGTCTCTGTCAGTCTCAGTCTGACCAACACCAAAGCCGACAGTGCCGGTTCCTCCAACGAAACCGACATTTCCCTGTCCGGTCGTTTTGGCTGGAACTTCGCCTCTTATGAGTTCGGGCCTTTGGGTTCTTATTCTTCGGATGCAACGGGCAGCGTGACCGCCACAACTTTGTCTGTCGGCGGCTGGGCGGACTACAACATGATCTCAAACACCCCGGGTGAAATCTTCATCTATGGTGTGGGTGGCCTGGGTTCTTTTGGTCAGCATGACAATGGTTCCGGAGCAAAAAGTGATTTAATGACGGCCTTCGCCGGACCGTTCGTGAAGTGGTTCCCGACTGGCAGCAACGTTGGCTTCCGTTTGGACGGCGGCTATATCTATCAGAAAAAATCCGGCGGTTTCGGTTCCGACGTCACGGTTTCCGGCCTGTCCTTGCAAGCCGGTTTGATCGGTTACTTCTAAAACAGATAGACCAGTGTGCCGGTGGTGCGCTGGTCGGTTCCCCGACGGGTCTTGATTCCATTGGCCGAACCTTCTCTTTGCAGAATTTCGTGCGCCAACTGGAAGCTCAAATTCTTTGTGATTCTAAAACGAATATAAATTTTGTGCGCGACCAAAGAGTCCCTGAAATCCGCAGGGTTGGTGGCGTCCGCTTCATTGCGATGACGGTTTTTCACATCATGTGCTGACGACACCTGGGCCTCGTAACCAACCCTGACACTGCCCTTTTCAACGGACAGCGCTGCCAGAGTGCTGGTTCCCAGTCCCCAGTAATAGCCACGCTTGCGAACCACGCCGTATTGATCGTTCAGTTGCCCGCCATTGGATTCTTTGAAATCATTTAAAGCCCACGCCTTTACCATCGCAAAATCGCCGTAGAAGCCAAATTCAGCCTGTATATTATAACCTTTGTAGTAAACATTCGCGCGCGCCGTGGCCCCTAACACGTTAATGGTCCCGTAGAAGTCCTCGGTGTTGGATTTTCGTTCACCACCGCGATCTCTCCATGTGCTGGCAGAGCCCACGCCCAGAATTAAATCATAGCCGCGCAACTGTCCCTGCGGATCCAGATCCAGTTTCTTTTCATGATAAGCCGCCATCACCACTTGTGCGATGACCTTAAGATCGCCTGTTCCATCCCCGCCACTTTTTTCCACGATGGCTTTGGCCAAAGCCGTATCATAGACCAGCTTGGAACTGCTGCCGGGTTTTTGATAGTCCTCGATATTCACAACGTCCGCTTCAAGACCCAGAACATACGTGGTGTCTTTGCTGCCTTCATAGGCTTTTTGACCGTGCTCCAGACCGATATACATGGAAATTTCTGACCAGCGTGGTTTTTTGCAATCCGGTTGGGACGCGTATTTATCACCAGTCATGCGCTTATCAATCGCATGATTCATGGCCAGTCCCGGATTGATGGTATAACCCAAGGCCTTGGCCACCTTGCCACCTTTTTGCAGAAGCGCGCAGGAAATCTGATAGGAAGCTTCACCGATCACATATCCGCCGACCGGGGTCAGAATCTGATCGTTTAAGGAAAAGACCTCGTGGTATTCCATAAATTCCCACGCGGCAGAGGACGCAAACCCCACCAGGAAGGATTCCAAAGAGTTAAATCCATTGGCTCGCGCCACTTGATAATAAAGAACACCGGCATAAACGTGGCCATAGTTGGCGAACTTATCGTTGTCATCATACAGGATCGCTTCGCCGTTAAATTTCTTTCTTAGACCGTCGCGGAAACCATAGTCAAAGTCCTGCTTGTTATAAACCAGATTCTTATAATAAACAGCCATGCCCGCGGACAGCAAAACACCCAGCTCCACACCCGTGCGCAAATAGTTTTTCTTACGCTCGCTTTCCCCTTCATACAGGGAATAGGCCTGATTGATTGTCAGTTCCTGACGCATTTGCTTATCCAGAAAGACACCTTTTTTCTGGTCGTATTCCACACGATTGGATTCATGCACACCGTTGACCAGCAGACCTGCTTTAAAAGCCTCTTCATTGGAAGCATAGAAGAAGAAATTCGCCAGTGCCTTGGCCATAGCCTCCTGACGTTTGGACTTGTCCAGACGATCCTCCCGGAAGTTCCAGCCAAGGTTTGTGAAATCCGTCTGATGACGGCGATTCCAGTTGGTGACATCCACCTTCACTTCATCATGAAAAGTGCGCGTGATGCGCAGGTGATAGGCAAACTGCCCCTGCGCCACCTTCAGATAAGGATCAACAAAGTTGGCAGTGTCAAAAGTTCGACAAGTCACATCCACGCCACTGTCACTGACTTGATTGCCAATCGCGTGAACCAGAGCGCAGGTTTCTTTCTTCCACAGGCTGTAAGAATTTTCTTTCAGATCACCCACTGAAACCAGAATTTTTCGGCTGCCCGTGAATGCCTCAGCCGTCAGTGACATCGTCAAAAGAAAACATGTCAGAGCGGTAATAAAATAAAATTTCATGGCCGTTCCTTTCACAAGCAGAATAAAAACCTAACAGAATGCAAAGCTGTGGCCAGATGTCAGAGCCTCTCCGGCGTTATAGGCAAACTGGCGACAAAACCCCAATGACAAAAACGAAATTTAGCAAATAGTGCCCGCCCTTTTTCCGCCTCTGTCAAAAAACTAGACACATCATTCCCGCTATTTTTTACGCCCGCCTTCCGGCATACTTTGCAGGCTTTATCAAACGAACAAGTGTAATTACGTGGAACGTAAGGAGTGACCATGAAAGCAGTTCTCGCCGTTTTAATAACCTTGTGTGGCTCGGCCGCAATGGCTTCACAATTTGAAACCTCAAAAAAAGCGACAGAGGTTTTGCTTGCTCAGGCCGGCTCCACTTTAATAAAGGTTCACGAAGGCACCAGCCACAGTGAAAAGAAGCTTTCTGTGGTTCTGGCGGAAGCGCTGATTGCTGCTGATGGTTCTGTCTCGTTAAGTTCCACCTACTGCACGGGCAACAGCTATGACGGCACCGACGACTGTACTCTTTCCATCACCAGTAAAAACAGTGAAGGGAAAACCCAGATTCTGAAGGTGTCTTTTGAAACATTCCGGGATAAGAACGGTCAACCTGATGCTTTGGTCACAGCTCCGCAGGCCTTTCTTTCCAAATAAGCCCCTATCTTGACAGAGCCGCCAACGGACTCATCTTTGTTGGCGGAGGTCCTCTATGCAACCCACGCCCCCTTTGACGGAAACCACCGGGTTTTCGGTGGTTCGTCGTACCTGGCTAAGCCACCGCCCCCGCTTTCGCGCCAGCCTTATCGCAGCTTGGTCTGTCTTTGCATTGATTGTCACCGCTGTGATCTATTGGAAAGATCTGGGGGGTGCTGCCGCCGTGATGCCCGCCTCGGGTGAAAGTGTTTTACAAAAGCACGAATTCTGGCGTCTGTGGACGGCCTTGTTTGCACATGCGGATCTGGGACATCTGGCTTCCAATTCGCTGGGGATTTTTGTGCTGGGCTATCTGCTGACGGGATATTTCAGCCTGTGGCTTTTCCCTGCTGCTGCGTTGGCGGTCGGTGGCCTTACGAATCTGCTGACGTTATTAAGTTATGAACCTCAAACGCGGCTGATTGGTATTTCAGGCGTGGTGTATTGGATGGGGGGCGCATGGCTGGTGCTGTATCTTCTGTTGGATCAGCAGCGCAGTGTGACTCAACGAATTTTGCGGGCGCTCGGAGTCGCCTTGGGAATCTTTATGCCCGCTTCTGCATTTGATCCGACGATCAGTTATCTGTGTCACTTTTACGGATTTATCCTGGGCCTGGTCAGCGGTGGAATTTATTATGCCGTTAACCGGAAGACTTTCCTGAAGGCTCTTATTATTGAGCAGGTTGTTGAGGATTCCCCCTCCGAAGACAATCCCCCGGAAACGGTTCCCCCATCGTTTTAGGCAAAAAAAAGAGGCTCCCCGATCAGGGAGCCTCTTTAAGTATCTAAGCTAGATAAGCCCGACAATTACCAGTTGAAGCTGGATTCGTCGTAACCCCAGTTAGCAAGAGCTTTTTTGTACATGCCCTTCATGAACTTCTGAGCCTGGTGAGGTTTCAAACCCAAAGCTGCAGCAGATCTGTTAGTTAGATCTTGCATGCCACCTTTGTCGCCCAGGGAAAGATCTTTAGCAGCAGCCAAAGCGTCAGAGAACTGAACACCGAAGACAGCTTTGAAAGTCTTGTCCATGTCTTTTTCAGATGTAGTGCCGCGTTCAGCAGCCGCTACCGCCCAAGAATTCAATGCAGAAGCCACAGCCACTGCTTTGTCTTTTTGGAATCCGTATTCTTTCATCAAACGATCAGAAGCCATTTTAACAAGCTCTTTGTTTGCATCAGAATTCAAAGCAGCAAAGTTTGTGTCTGAAGCAGAAGAAGCTGTTTTATCGTTGATCGCCTGACCGTAGTTGGATTCACCGGAGTTTGCATTGTACAATACGCCGTTTTTACCCAACCAGTAAGTCCCGTTAGCGATATCTTCCCAGTAGAAACCAGTTGTACCAACACCGATAGTAGTGCCACCAACGTAACCAGCGAATTCGCTTACGTCAGCATAGTACTGGAAACGACCCAAATCATCGTAAACAGCAGCTTGACCGTTAGAATCGAATTTAACATACCAAAGATCGTCAGAACCGTAGCCACCTTTATTGTAGTGTGGATCATCCGTCACTTTGATACGCTGACCGTTGGACTTCAAGAATGTACAACCAGGAGAAGCTTCCTGAGTTTGACATACGTCGCCGTAAACAGTCTCGTATGGGTAGTAGATCACTTGGCCGCCACCGCCGCCACCACCGCCGCCACCGCCACCGCAGGCAGCAAAGCCAGTAACAACAACTGTCGCTAGAATTCCACGCAAAACATTCTTCATGATGGTTTCCCCCTTATATAGGTTTTTAAATTGCGATCCCTAAAAATCGTCTTTTGTTTAATATGTCAAGTTAACCCGTAGCAATTTATCACCACAGTAGTAGTCAAACGAGTGTGCTCCCTTGGCTCCATCGAACACCGGCGTCTCCAAAGGACGACAGCCTGTTCCCGACTTCAATCTCAGGCGAGCTGGTGACACCAGTTCAACCGCAGATCCATCCCTTGCAAAAACCGGTACCAACATTCTGACACCACGACTGAGGCCCGAACCTTCCGTCGTAAATAAGGCAGGGATCTTCGTTGTCGCATCGCGCGCATCCCTTAAAGTCAGCGGATAATAAGAATTAGACATAAATAAGTCAGGGAAGAACGTATAGCGCTCATAACTGCGGCTGATCACGCGTTGCGTATTCAGGTCATGATACTGAATTTCAGAGTTTGTCAGAACGAACGCACCCTTGCGCTGAAGCCCTGAGTAAACCGCACGAACCCACAAAGCGGAGTCAAATTGGGACCGTTCTGCCTTCAACTGCTGATCTAACAGTTCCCAATTTTTATTGTCGAACACGGACAGACGCTGCTGACGATCCAGGCCTTCGCTGAACCAGAAGCTGCCTGCAAATTCATCTTTTTGATAGTCCAAAGAGTGAACCTTATCGACACGCGTATCCAAAATATTTCGGTAAGTATTCTGGTTGGCGAACAGATCCAGCTCCATGAAGTTTTCAACACGCCCGTCAATCACTTCAGCAATCGCAAAATTATACAGGTAAGAAGGCTTTGCTTCTGTTCCCTGATTTTTCGCCAAAAGAACAGGAACACGGCCTGCCACGACTTGTTCACGGCGCGGCTCGATCACGTCGATGATTTTATAACCGTTGTGCTCTTCCAGGGACTTCAGTTCGTTTTTCTCATTGATATAGTAGAAACGTGTCTGAGATCTTTCGATGTTATCCGGATTTTCCCAGCGATCTTTCAGGCTGCGCTTCTTGGCCGGATCTTTACCCGCACCCACCCAGGCCGGACGTTTGGTGCCACCCACTTTTTGCCAGTACATCGCAAATGGAATCTGCGCCACTTCGCTGGAATACTTGAAACTATCCAGAAGCTTCATGGACTTATCGAAGAAGAAGAAGCTCATTGGGGATGGCCCCGGCTCCGTCGCCTCACTACGGTCTTCAAACACACCCAGGGCGTATTCACTTTGACCGTCGTTATTCAAATCCAGACGCACCAGAATCTGCGCACGCAGCTTTTCTTCAGCTTCCATGCGGATTTTCGTGCCGCCAACAACAGTATAGGTATCTGAACCATTGTTTGCAGCCACCCACAACTGCCAGTTTTTCTCATCGCCCGCCTGTACGAAGTAATGACGCTCTTCCGGATGATTATCCAGATTTTCGTCAATCGGCAGGAAGGACGTACGAGTTCTTGGCATGCCGGAAAGCTTGAACGTGTTCACGTCCTCACCCACCGAGTCCGAGTTGATTGGAACGATGATTTCACTTTCCAAAACATAGCGACGGGCTTCCTGACCGGAAACACTCACGTCCACAGTCAAATCCAGTTCACTTGGGATACGGGACTTGGACGGGTCGCTGTGATCATTAATGGTCATCATCACCACGTACTTGCGCACTTCATCCTGTTTCCAGACACCCGGGTAAGGAGCCGCTTCTTTGACTGCCGTGATCCACGGACGAGCGGCATCCACATGAGGCTTCAGGAACTGAGCATTCATTTTGACTTTGCCGATTTCAACATCCTGCCATTTATTGACGAAGGACACCTCGTAGCTGAGGTCCTTGCTTTTACGGTCCCACAGGATTTCTGTCTTTTCCTTGTCAGCAGGAATGATCAACGGCTGCGCTGTCACTTTTAAAGAACGTTCCACGTCCATATTTCCGGCAACAGCAAATTTACGATAAATTTCCCTTTCCGGGCTTAAGGTTTGTCCATTCTGATGAGAGCCGCCTTCAACCAGAGAAAGGTTGGCTTTAACCGGGCGTGCACCCAAAACCAGTCTGGCGTAAACGTCTTTAGCCGGAACTCCACGCGCCAATAGCTCTGCCACAGCAGCAGCCACATATGGCGACGCCTGGGATGTTCCAGAAAGGAATTCATAACCCAAAGTCGAACGGAAACGCACCGGACGTTTGCTTTCAGGATAAGTGCTCAGGATATTTACTCCGGGCGCCACGATATCCACACCGGAACCAAAGTTTGAGAAATGCGCAAACGCACCATCCGGGCCGGAAGCACCCACGCAGATCACGTTCTGATAAGCACAAGGACGCAACAACGCACGAGTGGAATCGTTTCCGGCTGCGGCCACGATGATCACACCGCGGGCCTGTGCTTCCAGAATGACTTTTCTCATAAAGTCAGAATCTGCCGCCTGTGGCCAACCCATGGAGAAGTTGATCACCTGTGCGCCAGAACGCATCGCATAGATCACGCCGCGACCGACCATATCACCGAGGCTTTCCTTGATGTGAGTACGGCCTTCTTCCAACGGAGAATCATAAATCGACAAAGGCTTCATCGGTTCGCTGGGCTGAACCCCAATCACCTGCACCGGCAGAATCGAAACGTTTTCGCTTAAACCGCGCACACCGATATTGTTGTCCACTTCGGCCGCCACGATACCCGCCACGTGAGTTCCGTGCCCCTGATCGTCGCCAAAGTCAGGACGGCCCATGATGCCAGCGGCATTCACGCCACCCAGCAAGCTCCACCCCTGACAGTCCAAAGGATAACCGTTCTTGTCCTGATCCACTTCCGGATTGTTCAAATCCATCCATTTCTTTTCACAGGTCACACGGTCTGAATCCTTCACACAGGCTTCAAACTTCGCCAAAGCCCGGCACTCGGATTCATTGCGATGAATAACGTTTTTCAGATCCGGGTGAGTCTTTTGAATCCCCGTATCCAGAACCGCCACGATGACTTTCTTCTTGGCTTTAACTGGCATCGGCAGGCGCACATCTTCCTGCGCACGTGCAGGAATTTTATACGTGTGCAGCGGGTCCAGGTCGATCATTTGCGGCACGCCCTGATTGTTCAAGCCCCATTGCATGATTGAGAACGGATCGGCCGCCAAAGCTTGTTGAGTCACACTGAAAGATAGCAGGATAAGAAGCAGGTATCTCATCGGAAGCTCCCCAGAGTTTTATCCAATTCGATCGGAGAAATGCGCGTCTTCGTCGCAAACATCTGGATCAGACCGTTGGCATATTCAATATGCTGTTTCGGATCACCCAAAGTGTTGGAGAAGTATTCAATATCCCCGTCTTCATCGCCCATGCGGAATCCGTTGATGCGCACGAAGTAGATGTAATTGTCCTTACCCAGGAACTTTAGCAACTGTGGCAGTGGGATTTCCTCTTCCAGGATGTAGATCACGTTGGTCATCCACTGTGTCTGGGCTTTTTTGTCCTTGGGATAGTTCGCTGACAACTTCATCAGACGTTCCAGCCAAGGAAGCATGCAATCAAAGTAAGTTCCGTTCACCCAGGAACCTGTGTAGTTCATGGTTTTTTCTTTTTTATGACGGTCTTGTTCTTCCTGACATTCGTCGATGAACTTGCGCTCACCGGCTTTGAAGTCGCCGTTACCCAGAACCGTCAGCATGTCTTTATAGATCTCTTTGTCATGCGGACGTGCCTCACGACCCAGTTTTTCACTGATCTTCTGGAACAGACGACCGATGAATTTGGCCTTCGGAACGCTCTTACCGTCCTGATCAGGCGCCAGCACCAGATCACGGATCTTATCCAGCCCCACGGGCAGGATGGAAAGATTCGCCGTGATACGGTAGAAATCCACCGCCGTCACATTGGCGAAAGCCTCCGGCTCGATCAAACGATAGGACGCCACTGGAGAGTATTTCAACTCGCCCTGAACTTCATCAATCAGCTTCATGAACTTCTTGCGGTTCAAGTGCCAGCCACCCCAGACGTGTTGAACCACGCCCACGGATGGATACTGCTTGCCTGTTGTGGTGAGGTCCGCCTCGGTGTTGACAGTTCTCCAGTAGGCCTTGCCAAATGGTGTGTTCGCCGGATTCGGGTCATCACTGCGAGCCAGATCCACACGACCTTTTGGCGCCCATTTATTAAGCAAACCTTCCACCCAGTCAAAGGCGAAGCCCAGAAGATCACGACCTTTTAATTCCCCACGCTTGTTAGAGAACAACGTCACTTCTTCATCTTTCGGGTTGAGTTCCGGAGCTTCTTCACTGCGTGGGTAGCGGATTTTCAACAAGTGGTCCTCGTTGAAGGAATTCACACGCATGGCGAAGAACTTGGAACGGACCTCACGGGTTTTCAGGTTGTGATCGATCTCAAATTTTCTGTGCTGGAATTTTGCGTACAACAGTTCCGGATCGTTGCTCTTAAACAGAGCGCGCAAAGCCGGCTTCAGGTTGTCACGGGTTCTTTTGAAGTCTTTCACGAACTTCGCTTCAGAGTTTTCAGAATCAATGTATTCCGCATACTCCGGATTGTAATCAATCACGAAGGCGTCGGTGTTCAAATCCGCCCAAGTGGTGTTGGAACGAACGCGCAGAATATTGATGAAGTAATTCACGTCCAAAGTCATTCCCAAAGCCTTGCTGGTCTGAGAACGCACATAAACCTGAACACCTTCTTTGGTGCGCATGAAGCTGGTCTGGCGCAGGATCGCACGGTTGGCGTCCACACCCACTGCAACTGTATTCAGGAAATTCAGAGGAGAAATACCCATCAGCACATCCAAAGATGACGAAGTCTGGGCATAAGCCGACAACGCGATGGAATCCGTGATAGTGAAGACTTCCCCTTCACGCAAGTCCGCCAGGAAAGCATCCAAAGGCTGACGAGTCGGCGCATCCGGAGTGGAGCCTTTAATCGGGTCCTTTTCATCCAGAACACTGGAAAGCTTCGTCATGAAACGTGGGATCAGCATGTCCTTCCAGGAAACCTTGGTGCCTTCCTGAATGGAAGTCAAAGGACGAACGTGCGTATAGTCCCGCATCACCATGATATTGGCACCCGCCATTGGTGTGACTTTAGGCACCCCGTCCAGAGTCATAAAGTAACCCAGACGACCGGCCACACTGACGTTATCCACCAACTGAATCGGTGCGGAACTTCCGAAGTAAGTGCCTGTGGTCACGTGGCGAGTGGCGCCGAAGTTGAAACCTCCGACAGGACCGCCCCACGCTTCGACTTTTTGATACAAAGGCTCGTAAGGGCGCTGACGGATGTGTTCGATCACTCGTTGAGTCATCTCATCACGACGGCTTTGATACAAATCACCCACCGATAGAAGATCCAGTTTTTCGTTGATATGATTTAGAACTGTGCTGATCGCCGCGGATTTCGCGCGAATGCCCATGTAACGTTCCAAATCACCATCCTGGAACGGCGATTGACGGTCCCCGTGCGCAAAACGCTGAGGATAGCCCGGAACGAATTCCTGGGTTACTTTCCCGTCTTATCAAAGTACTCTGCCACGGCTGGCTCCAGCACCGCATCGGCAAAGACCACGGAATGGTTTTGTGTGTTGTCTTCGGTCACCCAGCCACGACTGTCAAAGTCAGAGATCATGGATTCCTGGGCATTTTTCAGGAAGGATTGCTTTTCTTCTTCAGATTTAAAGAATACACGCAGATTGCGGTAATACTTTGGAGACGGAACATAGTATCCCAGTTTACGCAGCAAAGCCGCACGCATTAGCGTCGTATGAGTCAGACGGCTTAAACTTAAACGATAGAACAGGTTTGGATTTTCGTTGGACTGAACGCGGGACATGTAAGTAAACGGCAAAGCCGCTTCTTCCGAAAGGAACTGCACACCTCTGGCAGCCACGGGATAACTTCCTGGCACGTCCTCAACACCCGGATAGACACGGTTTTGCCACATCTTATTTTCAGCAGGATTCAGAATGCTCAGGTCTTGTCCCTGATTCGCCAAAGCCGCAGCCTGACCGACATCCAAAGCAGCACCCGTTTGACTGATAAGATCCTGAGCCGGTTTTTTCACCGAGTTCAACGGCAAAGAAACGCTCTCGGCACTCGCGATCGAGAGCGCCATCAGGCATAACGCGCAGACTATGACTATTCGGAGGGACATGGCGTATCCTTTTTTAGTGGTGTCAAAGAGACCTTTAAAAGATCCCCGTCACCGGTTGAGCAAATACCGCGCCAGAAAACGGCTGCCGTTTTGAAACTATTACCCGTTCAAATGGACCTGAGCTGCAAAGACCGCAGGGGGGCTGCGGTCTTTGTGAAGCATTTATAGCTTCGCTCAGTTTTTTATCATTAATCGACCCACACAAGCTTCGTGGTCATGCGCTTGAAGGTCTTGCTGTCAACCCAGTACGAACCTGTTTCTTTGTCACAGATAATACCGGGCTTGTAAGAGCATGACGTGCCCCAGGAGTTGCGCACCAGATAGTGGCACTTGTTATTGATCACTTTACGACCCACAACAGAAGACGCATGCCAACCGCCGAAGATACCACCGACTCCGGTGATGTGTTTGGCGTTGTACTCAAAACCCACAACCTTATTCAGATTCAGTTGACGGTTTAGTTTCGCAATCAGAGTTTGTTGAGGATCAATAGTTTCCTCTGGATATTTGTCGAAGTTGTTGCTCTGACGACTGGTGTCCCCGCCTGTGCGAACATTCAATGAACCCGGCACTTTTATTTTGCCAGCGCCACAACCCGAATCCATCAACTTAAACAGAACGTCTTCCAAACGGGAATCCCGGGAATTGATCACATAGCGTTTCACGTCGATGATGTTGAGTTTACCGAAGAAGTAATCAAACAAATAATCCACGCGCTTTTGGCACATTTCATCGTTGCACTTGTTTTCGCGCACCATTTCCATATATCTGACCAAATCGCCAGTTCCAGCCATGGACACATATCTTGGCACCAGTTCAAAGGTAAAATTCCCATTCTGTGGCAAAGCTTGAGTGCTACAGGCATAGCCGTTCTTTTTAATGTCTTTCAAAGCTCCGGCAATGAAACCACCTTCAGCGACAGCAGTATCACCATTTAAAATGCTGCGGAAGAAGCGACCCGCACCAGTAATGCGACTTGTATAATTAGAGGAGGTATAGATAGCAGAAAGAGGAATGCCCATTTTCTGGCTGAGGATGTCATTGGCGGCATAACCGTAACACCACCCGATATTTCCCTGATCGGAAGGAGTCATAAAATACTTCTTCAACTGAGGCGACATATACTCGCGCACATCCCGAGGAGAACAGGCCGCCAGATCTTCAGCTTCCGTGGAAGAGGCATAACCCTTTTCGGGCATGAAAACCAATGCCGAGGCAAAGGTGCACAAAAACAGGAGAGCTGCTTTGATAAATCTCATTTCGACGTCCTTTCTTTTATGACGTCGAAGGCTAGAGCAATTCACAATCCAAGGCGTAGGACTGTTTAAATCCTGCTCAGCTGTCAAAGGCCTGAACAGGTGACCTTAAATGGTAGGCCTTAGAACTCCATGTTAAAGGTCAGTAAAGTCGCATCACCAGACACCACGGGCATAATGGTGTAGCTGTCCTTCTGTGGATAAAGAGCGCTGGCTCGGCCCCAGTAAATGCCCAGAGCGGCCCCGGCGACAACGTCAGACAGCCAGTGGATGTTTTCATTCACACGGGACAAAGCCACGAAGCTGGCCGCCATATAAGCCGGAATCCCCGCTTTATAGCCATAGGCATAAGCCAAGGAACTGGCCGTCGCAAACGCAGATGAAGCATGCCCCGAAGGGAAGGAAAGTTTGTTGCGCTTGCTGGGACGCTCGCGCTGCACCAGCGTTGCCATCGTGATATGACTGGCCGCTGTCAACGCAATGGCCTTTCCATGACGAACACCATTGGAGGTATCAAAGAACAACTGAGTCACTGCGATGGCGATCCCAGGGGCGCCACTGCCCAGCCAACCACCGAAATCCGCTGTGCGATGTTCCAGCCAGCGATCTGATTCAATCTGGTTGTGATTAAAAACAGTCTGATCATATTGTTTGGCAGCCACCGTGGCCGCAGCCCCAGTCAACAAAACCATGCGCCCACCCTGATCAAAAGAATTCACCAGCGTCGGCTTAAGCTCTTGTTCCCAAAAACCAGCAAAGACATTGTCTTCCTCAACAGGCGCCACCTCTTCCGCATTCCCGAAAGACGCCAGCATCCCCACCAACAAAAACAAACCCACAGAAAAAAACTTTGTCATGATCCAATGTCCCCTCTAAAATGCCAAGATTCCGATTGTCCAGGTGAAGCTGTAGATGTTGGAATTATCATCCATCTTCATCGACGACACCACCACCGGCACATCCCCATCCATGCGCACGCTTTCTTCCTGCTCCAAGGCCTGAACCGAAAAGGACAGCTCTGTGAACCAAATCTGGCCTTTGCTGTTTTTCTTCAAGGCACCCCAGCCAATCCCGGCGACAGGACCGTCAAAATGCAGACGACTGACATTGGGATCAGAAATCTGATCCACTTGGCCACCATTCAGGAATAAAACTGTCGGAGCTCGTCCAATAAAGAATCTGGCATACGGCGCTCCTAAATCCCACGGGGAAATACTGGGAACCTGACGGCGCACACCAATTGTCAACAAGGTGTCCCACAGCAGATAACTGCGCACTTGGTTGAACTTGACGTTCGCACTCCACTCCAGCGCCCAGTTGGAATCCAAAACATACAACAAATCTGTTTTGATATTCAGCCCCAGACCGCCATCAATACGCTCTTCACTGGCAGAATACACAGAGGAATTCACACCTCCACCGGCCAGCAGATGCAAACCTTTGCTCCAGCGATCGGGTTCAAATTGTTCGGCGGCCGGAGCCGTGACTGCAACAAATAACGACGAGATACAAAGCAGAATCCACTTTTTCATGCTAGTACCTCCATAAGACGGAAACACCGACAGTTTCGTCCTTAATCACCGGCATGGCAGCCAGGTCATACTGCGGCAGCAAGGTGAAAGGGTTGAGCACCACCCCCAAGGCCCGCACGAAAATGGATTCGCTGCTGCGGAAGTAAGCGCTCAGTCGCTCAAAGCCCATCCCCACCAGCGTTCCATAGATGGGGGTCTGATAGATATCCTGAATGCTGGGTTTTTCGGTATAAGTTTCCACTGCGAATTCGAAGGCCAAAGAAGAAAGGAAGGTCCATGTGAAGGCCTCCACCTCAGAATACCCGCGATAGCGATAAAACAAATAATAATACTGCCCGGACCAGGCATGCTTAAACAGATTGTAGTCAAAGCTGTCCTTGTCGAAACCAGGATGGAAAGGATAGTGAAAGAAATTATCCCAGGAACCGTGATCCCGAATGGTGTCTTCCTGAGTCACCAGATACACTGCCCATTGAGCGGCATAGACTGTGGAAAAATTCAGCGTGTATTCCAAAGCACTGCGCTCTTGGACGGGAGCTTCTTCCGGTAAGGCGTCGCCTTGCTGGGCTTTCCCCACTTGAGGACCTAGCACCACCAGCACCATTGATATGAATAGTTTGAACCACGACCGCATAGAGACTCCGAAAAATATATACACCCAGGCACTAGTATATGAATTCAGCAAGCATAGCCAACAAATAAAAAACGGAAGCCCTTCGGCCTCCGTTTTAAATTTCATTCTAACTTGCAATGTCAGGGCTCTTAGAAGTTAATCCCCAGTCCCACGGTGCCATAGAATGTGTTCAGCTCGGCCTTTTGATTCAGGGAGGAATCTTTAAAGCTGTAGCGTTTCATACCGAAGCCCGCCTCCCCGAAGTAACGCTCGGACCACAAAACCTTCCCGTGGAAGTTCAGGGACATTGGCGCATTCAAAGTCACGTTAGAATCCATGGAGTTGATGTAGTAGATGAATTCCATGTCCACCCATTTTGGATAACGCATGAACGGAACGATGTTGAAGAAATCATCAAACACCTTCGGCATGGAACGCGCCCAGAAAGCACCCACACCCAGCATTGGCGCTTTCAACTTATCAAACGTCACGCTTTGATAAGACACCATCGCACCAACGGATTCATCACGCCCCCACAGACCCGGAGTCGCACGGTATTTCAAATCCACCGTCATAACACTCAGTGGAGCCGTATTCCCTGCAGAGTCCACTTTCAACTGATTGAAGGACTGGAAGTACTTCGCACTCACGCCCCAACGCTGACGGGACATCCAGTAGTTTGTCCAACCGAACAGGTCTTCAAACCATTGGTTGTACGCCACCTCGCCCATGATGATAAATTCACTCTTGGCCTGAACACCAGTAAAGCGTCCGGAGACCTCTCGCGGATAACCTTTATAGATTTCATAATAAGACTTGTAGGTCTTGCCATCCATCTCGACTGTCAAATAAGAGCGGTTGATCTGACCTCTTTCGGTCGCGCGGAAATTCCACACGAAAGAAGCCGGATCTTTCGGATTTTCCTGGGCGGAGTTCTGATCACTGGTGACTTGCGCCACAGGCTGCTTGCGCCCCTCCAACTTGATGCCGTCGATGTAAGTTCCAGTTGGAGCACGTTTGCTAAGATAAACACGGGACTGCGCACGAGGGATTTCTGACAGCTCAAATCTTTGTTTGAACACGCCCCCGCCCTGACCTGGAAGATAGATTTTCGGATCGTCTTTTTTTACGGCCGCGGCCCAGAACTTACGAGGATCACCGATAGTGGATTCAAAGCCCAGAATCTTGGTCAAAGAACTGTACTGATCCGGATTCAGAATCACCGAACGACCGACAGGTCTTGTGTCGTAACCCACGATGCGCAATGTGCCTGGCTTTTTGGTGTCTGAAATATCCATCAGCTCCAGTTTGTTTGGCACTGTCACAAATTCATAGGACTCACCCGTGCCCAATTCCGCAAAGAAAGAACTTGGCATATCTGCTGCCACGGGTACGGAATTTTTGATCGCCGCGTCTTCGTTATTCACCAGCACACGCGGAGTCACAGCATCCGAACGCACTTTTCCCATGATCACATTTTTGCCAGAGGACTTCGTGCCATAACGTTGCGAACACATTTTCGTGGAGTTGCGACCATCCGTCTGAGTCACACAGAAACGGAAGGATTCTTTCTGACCCCAGAACGGAGCCTTCGCCCCTTCCACATCCATGATGGCAAACTGAGATCCAAAGATACCCGAACGCACCACATCTTTTGCGGCAACGCCTTTTTCCACCAGAGCTTTTCTCCAGCCATCAAGCTGCTTCTGCCATTTTGCACGGTCTTCATCCGTGAAAGAATAACTCCACAAAACTGTTCCCGTGCGCGAGATCATTTCGATAGTGCCGTGGCTCATTAACTTATCCGGCCAAGCCATCACCAGCGCCACTTTACCCGCGTCACTGCCACTTAGAACCTGGGATAACTGAGAATGTGTTTTTCCCAAAGGCAACAAGGCAAAGAAGAAATTCTTTTCATTAAACTGCAAGTTCCCCAACTTCAGGTTTTTCCCACCCGTCAGATCGTATTCCAACTCCAGCGGCGGCAAAATCACACCATTGTCGATTTGGTCAAAATAAAGGGGTTTATTAAAGTCCCGGGTCGCCGCCGTTTTTAGCAAGGAGCGTTGAGGGGCCGGAACCTCCTCCGACTCTGTTGCTTCGGGGGTCTCGGAGCCCTGAGTGCTTGGGGCATTTTGCTGAGGTGTTCCCTCAGTTGTTTGTGCGTGTACAAAGGACGCAAAAGCCAAAAAAACGATCAAAACCAGATGCTGCGCACTATTCACGGTTGTACCTCTCCTGCTGAGCCTTAATTTTATTGAATACGAGGTTTTGTAACAAGCTAAAACATTGGACTGTCTGGCTTTTTCGGATTATTAAGACCTCTCGAAATATGAAGGAGCCCTATGTCAGCCGCTCGTACGATCTACCACATGAGAGTCACAGAGATCATCGACCACACGCCCACAGTCCGGGAACTGGTCCTTAAAACGGAGACTCCCAATGAATTCGGCTTCAAAGCCGGCCAATTCGTCATGCTTCATGTACCTCAAGGGGAAGCAAAGCCGGCTTTGCGTGCATATTCCATCGCCTCCGATGACCGCACTAAGGATGGCTTCCGTCTTTTGTTCAAGTTTGTTGAAAATGGCTTGGCCTCGACTTTTGTTTGGCAATTAAAAGGCGGAGAGCTTTTGAACTTCACCGGCCCGTTCGGAAAAGTCTTCTTCCAAGAACCACCAACAGAGCAAATCGTCTTCCTGAACACTGGAACAGGTTTGTCTCAACATATCTGCTATTTGCTTTCCAAAAAAGAACAGTATCCAAATCTGCGCTACAGAATGCTGTTCGGCGTGCGCACAGAAAAGGACATGTACTATCAAAAAGAAATCGAAGTTCTGGAAAAAGAACTGCCTGATTTCAAATTTGAATTTGTTCTAAGCCGCCCACAAGACGACTGGAAGGGCAAGAAGGGTTACGTTCAAAACTTTATTTCTGAATTTGACTATAAGAACATTCCAACCACGTTCTACCTGTGCGGTAACGGCGGGATGATCAAGGAAGTAAAACATCAGCTTCTGGAAGTTGATGGCTTTGATAAAACCAAAATCTGGGCAGAGGCGTTTGACTAAAAATCGCGCCGCCTTAGAATTGATTTTTGCCGGAATCCTGTGGGGCTTCGGCTTTGTCGCCACTGTGTGGGCGCTGGAAGCTTTTACTCCTGTTGAAACTCTTTTTCTGCGTTTTGTAATTGCAGGAATCGTCGGCGAAATTCTGTATCTGGCTATCAAAGGCCCCAACTTCACCAGCCTGCGCGAGGAACTGACCCGCGCCCTGCCCGCCGGACTTCTTTTGGGGGGAATGCTTTTACTGCAAACCATCGGATTAAAATACACCACGGCCACCAAGAGCGGTTTTTTGACGGCTCTGTATGTGATTATGGTGCCGCTGTTCAATGCGTGGTTCTTTAAGACTCAAAGTTCTTGGCGTCAGTATGCTTTAACCGTACTGGCATTGGTGGGGACTTTTATTCTGGTTGGTGGCCATATTGACAACATCAACACCGGGGACCTGTGGACCTTGGGATGCGCGGTGTTTGCAACCTTTCATATCATCTATATCGGGCGCATTTCCAACCGTGTGGGCAATGCCTTTCGCTTTAACAACTTCCAATCGCTGTGGTGCTTGCTGGCGTTGACTCCGTTGTTGTTATCGCAGGATCAAATGTTTGTGGGCACACCGACAGCCAAACCCTGGCTTGGGGTTCTGTGTCTGGGACTGGGTTCCAGCATCATCGCCTTTTATCTGCAAATCAGAACGCAGAAGATTCTTTCCGATTCCACCGCGAGCATGATCTTCCTGCTGGAATCCCCGTTCGCGGCGATGTTCGGCTTTATGATTCTGAACGAAAGACTTTCCCCACTGCAAATTTCCGGCGCCGTCCTTATCATGACCGCTTCGGTCCTACAGATCCTGTGGGACCCGTCCAAAAAAGAAACCTAAGAAGCTTCTATGTTGCCTTTTTTTAGGGACCATAGGAATGACGTCAGGATGATGACCCCGCCACTCAGTCCTGTGAACCATTCAGGAATGTGCAAGAATGGATCTGCCAGCATAATCATGGATAGCAAACCGATAGCATAGAAAGCCCCGTGTTCCAGGAACGCAAACTTGGTCAGGGCTTCTTTTTCCACAAACATAATTGTCAAACTACGCACGAAGAAAGCGCCGATACTGAGACCGATCATGATAATGAACAGATTGTGCGTGATCGCGAAGGCCCCGACAACACCGTCGAAGCTGAAGGACGCATCCAGAACTTCCAGATACAGGAACATCCCCGCACTGGCTTTGTGCACATCGTGCATTTGTTCGTCAGACGCTTCCAACCAGGAACCAATACCGTCCACGATCACATAAGTGATCAAACCGGCCATACCTGCCATCAGGAATGGCAAAGCTTCTTCTTTGGGCAGGAAGTGTGTGATCAGAATCAGAATGATCAAGCTTAAGCAGACCTCAATCGCTTCGACTTTGCTGCCGATATAACGAGTGGGTCTTTCGATGAACGGAATCCAGTGCAATTCCTTGCTGCCGTCATAGAAGTACTTCAGCGCCACCATCAACAAGAAGCTTCCACCGAAAGCGGCCACTTGAAGATGTGCATCCAGCATCATTTTGGCATAATCATCCGGCTTTGTCGCCGCGATCACCAATGCTTCCCACGGGTTCACGTCGGCCATAAAGGTCACGATCAGCAACGGGAACACCAAACGCATTCCAAAAACCGCGATAATCATACCCCAAGTCAGGAAGCGATGCCGCCACACCGGAGTCATTTCCTTCAAAACCACGGCGTTCACAATCGCATTATCAAAGGACAATGACACTTCAAGAATCGCCAGAATGGATGCAATAAAAAGAGCCTGAAGTCCGGCGGTCACTGTGCCACCGTAGTAGTGACCGACAAAGTAGGACGCAATCAGACCGATGATTGTAAAGACGAAGGAACCTGTAAAGTATTTCATTCTGACAGATTTCACCGATTCCGCCCTAAGAATCAAGGGCGGTCGTTGAAGACATGGCTTGTCAAAAAAGACGTGAGCCTTATTTCAAGAGAGGCTTCAGGAATTTGCCTGTTTCACTGGCAGTGATCTTGGCCACCTTTTCCGGAGTCCCCGTGGCCACGATATAACCGCCGCCCTTGCCTCCGTCAGGCCCTAGATCAATCACATGGTCGGAAGTTTTAACCACTTCCATATTGTGTTCGATCACCAGCACGGTGTTCCCTTGATCAGCCAGCTCCTGAATCAGCTCTACCAGTTTGCGAACATCATCAAAGTGCAGACCGGTTGTCGGCTCGTCTAAAATGTATAAAGTCTTACCTGTTCCGCGACGGGACAGTTCTTTGGAAAGCTTCACTCGCTGGGCTTCACCACCGGACAGCGTTGTTGAGCTTTGTCCCAGGGTCATATAGTCCAAGCCCACACGATGCAAAGTTTCAAGCTTGCGATAAATCTGGGAATGGTTTCTGAAAAACTCCAGGGCCTCGCCCACACTCATTTCCAGAACATCGGCGATGGATTTGTTTTTGTATTTTACGTTCAGGGTCTCGCGATTGTATCTGCGCCCCTGACAGGTATCACAGGTCACAAAGACGTCGCTAAGGAAGTGCATTTCCATACGGATCTGCCCGTGGCCCATGCACGTTTCACAGCGCCCGCCTTTGACATTAAAGCTGAAACGGCCCGGTTCATAACCACGCAGTTTTGAATCCGGCAAATTCGCAAACAGGTCGCGAATCATCGGGAACAGGCCCACATAAGTCGCCGGTGTTGAACGCGGAGTTCGGCCAATCGGTTTTTGATTGATATCAATGACTTTGTCGATGTGCTCAAGGCCTTGAATCTTTTTGTAAGGCGACGGTTGCGCCAGTGCCTTGTAAAAATGCTGCGCCAAAATTTTGTAGAGCGTATCAATGATCAGCGTACTTTTGCCAGAGCCCGAAACACCCGTCACCGTAGTGAAGGTCCCCAGGGGAATTTCCAGATCCACGTTGTGCAGATTGTTTCCGCTGGCTCCTAGCAATTTCAGCACCTGACCGTTGCCTTTGCGGCGCTCTTTTGGGACAGGGATGCGGATTTCTCCGCTTAGATATTTCCCCGTCAAAGAATTCGGATTGGCAGCCAGTTCATCCGGCGTGCCCTGCGCCATTTTTTCGCCACCCAGAATCCCCGCGCGCGGGCCCAAGTCCACCACAAAATCAGCATAGCGAATGGTGTCTTCGTCGTGCTCTACCAACAAGATGGTGTTCCCACGATCTTTCAGTTCACCGATAATATCCAGCAAGCGGTGATGATCACGTGGATGCAAGCCAATACTTGGTTCATCCATCACGTACAGACAACCGATCAAGGCCGAACCGACCTGTGTCGCCAGACGAATGCGCTGAGCTTCCCCACCAGACAGTGTGCGCGAAGGACGACTGAGTGACAGATACCCTGTCCCCACGCGAATCAGATAATCCAAGCGCGCCAGAATTTGTTTTACGATTTTTTCGGCAATCAACTGGTCTTTGGCTTTCCACTCCAGTTGCGCCACCCAATCGCGCAGTTCCACCGCCCCCATATCAGACAACTCTGCGATGGTTTTTCCGCCCAGACGGATGTTCAAGGCTTCCTGTTTCAAACGGCTGCCATGACAATCCGGGCAGTCGTTCAGAACCATTTCTTCGCCTTCTTCATCGTCCTCGTCAGAGGTTTTTTTGCCTTTGTATTTGTAAACGACTTTGTCCAGTTTTTTACCACCGACTTCGCCGTCAGAGAATTGTTCTTCTTCTTCCAGATCAATCGTGCCCAAGCCGTTGCACGTTGGGCAGGCTCCGCGAGGATTGTTGAAACTGAAAAGTCGGGGTTCGATTTCCGGGAAACTGAAACCACATTCAGGGCATGCCGAATGAAGCGAGTAAGAAACACGCTCCCCGTCCAGGGTTTCAATCATCACGCGGCCATTGGCCATGGACAGAGCCGTGTTGATGCTTTCAGCAAGACGCAGTTTCATGCTGTCTTTTAAAATCAACTGATCAATCACCAGATCAATATCGTGACTTTTGGTTTTGGCAAGCTTGGTGGCTTTGTCCAGGTCGATCATTTTTCCATCGACCTTGGCTTTGACAAAACCTTTCTTCGCCCAGCGCTGGAATTCGGCTAAGAACTCCCCTTTTTTCCCGGACGCCATCGGAGCCAGAACATAGAACTTAGTCCCCTGGCTTTTCTTGAAGACTTCTTCGATAATCTGCTGCGGGGTCTGACTGGTCACCGGGATGTGGTGAATAGGACATTCAGGGATTCCGAGCTTGGCATAAAGCAAGCGCAGGTTCGGCTAAGAACTCCCCTTTTTTCCCGGACGCCATCGGAGCCAGAACGTAAAACTTAGTCCCCTGGCTTTTCTTGAAGACTTCCTCAATGATCTGCTGCGGGGTCTGACTGGTCACCGGAATGTGATGAATAGGACATTCAGGGATTCCGAGCTTGGCATAAAGCAAGCGCAGGTAATCGTAGATTTCCGTCACCGTGCCCACGGTCGAACGCGGATTGGTCCCGACAGATTTCTGATCAATCGCAATCGCCGGAGAAAGCCCGGTGATGGAATCCACTTCCGGTTTTTTCAGTTGTTCAAGGAAGTTTCGCGCATAGGCGGAAAGACTTTCCACATAACGTCTTTGCCCTTCGGCATAGACCGTATCAAAAGCCAACGAGGACTTTCCACTGCCACTCAACCCCGTAAACACGGTGATCTTGTTGCGAGGGATAGTGACACTCACATCCTTGAGGTTATGCTCTTTTGCGCCCTTAACTACGATTCCATCTTCAGCATGCGACATAGCCCCTCATTCTATGCCCCTCCCCGAAAGAAGAAAAGGTGCCTGGTGATTTTTTACGTCTATTGTGCGTCATTAAACACATAACGCAATGTAGATGTAAAAAATCACCAGGCACCTTTTAGAGGCCGAAGCCGCATTTGGATTTTAGGTAGGCGTCAAAATCGGAGTCTGAGAAGTATTTGAAATGGGCGGCGGAGGACTGACGTTGATCAGGCCACAGGTCTTTGGTGGGGACCCTGCACGTGCGCCCTTGTTTGGTGATTGTGGCGGTTCCGTTTTTCTGCAAGCGAGGCTCGTCCCCGCGAGCATCGACTCGCACCACGACGCCCGTTCCGCGATAGGTTACTTTCGGAGGGTCAAGCTTTGTACCGCCCCTGGTGATCGGACCGTCTTCGCTCATAACCCCGCCGATCACTTCGCGGGTTTGTGCATTGAAAGTCACCGTTTCACCCGTTGGCAGGGTCACAATTTGTTTGTTTCCTTCAACCCGGATGTGCGGCAGCGTTTTGCGCGGAAACACCATCATATAAGTTTCCTGAATCTGACTTAACGTGGAATTCGGGGAATCACTGATATAGAAGCCCAGATCCTGCCGGGCCCCGCCCTCGTATTCAAAGGTCCAAATACGATCCCGGTTTTCAGCCTTGGCCGGAACAATACGATTCGGGCCACGATTAAAGAGCTTAAACTTACTTTCTGCTGGATCACCCTGATTTGTACAGGAATCATAAGAGCCTACAGTTCGACATGTCACCGGACGAACACCGTAGGGATTAATTGTGCGAGTCGGAGAACGCAATGTCGGCGCATCGGCCGAAGGCTTTCCGACAAATTGGCTGATCTTAGGAGTGACAGCATCCGACTGTTTCACATCACGGGAATAAAGTTTTGAAACTTCACAGTCACGGCAAGGTCCGCCGGGCTGAGCTTGCTCTTTCACAGCCTTGTTGCCCTCTTGAATCTGACGGGTCACTTCGGCAGCAGTTTCTTTTTTCTCTTTTTCCTGAGCACCGGCTGGAATTCTTAAGGCTTCCGTCTTGCGAGTGGTGCGCACACGCTCGGCTTTTTCAACTTCTTTGGTGGTTTTATTCCGAGCTTCGGCCGGCTCGTTTTCATAGAGCTTCATGCCGGGATTGGAAGGATTGTAATAGACCCAGGCCTTTTCGCCTTTTTGTTTGCCATCAAGCACTTCAACACTGAGCCCGTATTTGCCAGAGCTGAACTTCTTCACTTCCTGAATTTTAGCCTTAGTACCCGGAGGCAAAACGAAACGCACATTGCGCGTGGATTTTAGAAAGTTGGCGGAATAACGGGCATTAAAGTAGCCTTCAAGCTCAATAAGCCCGCCACTGCTAATACCCAAAAAAAGAGGCGCCAGGAAAATAACTCCCCACCTTTTCAAAGCCAACTTCATATAAGTCGTATCGGCCGCACCAAAACAAGACTTAATGAATTCCCAAAGACATTAATATTTTAAATGAATGATGAAACACAATCGAACAATTCTAAGGTCGAGAAAGGATGTCAAAAATGTCCCAGTGCGAATGAGGTCTTTCCACTATCCGACCAGAGATAGAGCTGGTCAAAAAGGCTCAAATGCAAGGCGGAGGGTCTTCTCCGCAGCGGAGGCGTGCTCTAAGCACGTCGGAGAGAAGGAGAAGGCCCGACAACGCAGTCAGTTGGGCCTTTTTCACCAGCTCTATAGGCTTTTGGCTTGGCATGCTGGACAGACGCCGTACAGCTCCAAAATATGATGAGTCAGTTTAAACCCAAACTGATTAGCCACTTTTTCCTGAAGGCCTTCGATCGCTTTGTTTTCAAACTCGCAGATCTTACCGCACTTCACGCAAGTCAAATGGTCGTGGTGACCTTTCGGAGTCAGTTCATAGCGCGCAGGCAAACCGCCCATGCGCACTTCCGTCACAAAAGCACCCTCTGTCAGAGTGCGCAGGAAGCGATACACCGTCGCAAAACCAATATCAGGATGTTCTTTGTTCAGCTTTTCGTAAAGCTCTTGAGCTGTGACGTGACGACGACCTTCATGCAGAGCTTTCAAAATCGCCATACGCTGGCTGGTGACCTTCAGATTCAACGCACGGATAATGCGTTTAAGCTCCGCCTCGTCAAACTGATCGGAATGAACGATAATATCGTCGTCATGTTGGCGCGGAAGGAATGGAACAGAATCTTTACCCATAATATGGTCACCTCAGGCCCCTAGTTATAGGTGAGCCCCCTAGATAAGTCCACACAATTAAGAATCATTATCAATTGATTTGCGCTAGCCTTGCTTTTTCTGAAGAAAACTAAAAACTACGTAGTTTCAAGCCCTTAGAAATGTGAGAAACCGCATTATGTGGGTGCAGGCTTTCCACATGGCTGAATTCAGCCACATAGTCCAAGATCGCAGGCTTGGCATCCAAGGCATCCTTCACCCGGCGAGCAGCATCTTCACAGAACATCAGGTTCTGACCGTTACGAAGAGCGAACTCCTGCTCGTCTTCGCGTTTAACGGCCCCTTGCACGGCCGTTTGCAAAGCCTCCTCCACCACGTCGATCAGGTCGCCGTACTGGAAGTCAGGACCGACTTCGGCTTTCACACGGGCAAAACTGCGCTGAGCATGCGGCGTCGCCACAATCCCCTGCGGAGTTCCCAACCACGCATGCACAATATCAAAATCCAAAGTCTGATCGGAAGAGAACTGCTGTTTGAAACCATCCTGAATCAACTGACGGGACAGCGCCGCAGAAGCAGGACAAGTGCTGGAGTAAGTCACAATCACTTCGGCAAAGTGGCTGATTTTGCCATTTTCATTAAAGGCTGACAGCACCACGGGATAAGAGCGCCATGCCTGGTTGCTGCTTTTCAGCGCTTTACGCACCAGTGGAGCCTCGAACTGCACCTGCACCAACGCGCGAGAGGAAAGGTCTTCATGAGTGCGCAGGAATTCAGAAGTGACATTGCCCAAAAGGCCCAGAGTCAGTTCAGACTTGGTCATCATTTCCTGAGACAGCAAATACAAGCGTGACATGTGAATGCCACGGGAAGGTTTTTTATCAAGACTGACTTTGGCATCGACTCGGGCCGGGATACGATACTGGCCATCGGCCTGCTTCAGGATCACAGGAAGCTCAATCGCTCCCATCCCCACCCAGTCAATCGGGGCAAATCGTTCGGCATGAGTTTCTTTGGCTACGTCAGGAAGAGTTTGTTTCGTCATAAGCTTATATCCAATTCCCCCTCTTCTTAGCGCAATTTCCTGCAAATGGCTCTCACTTTCACCCTTGATGATATTGTCAATTACTGCACGTAGCTGTTCTTTACGGTCCATTTTAATTCCTTATTGACTTACGAACCCCCTGTTCAATGTCTTTGAATGTGGAGGAACTTTGGAAATGTTCCAGCGTGCGTTTGTTTTCAGTTTTGATTGATTTGCGAATCGTTCCAGACTTCCTGCAAATGGACCACATCGCACTTGGGAATTCCCTGTAACAGACCGGTCATACGCTCTGTTCGGCCTTCAATATCCTTGGCATAAATAGGACCGTAAGCATTGAAGTTTTGCAGACAGAAGCGTGGTGGGCGCGGGTCCGGCGACCAGTAGCTTTCCGCAAAAGCCTGAGCGGACATCAATAAGGCGCCTCCAAGAATCAATGCTTTCAATTTCATACGACACCCTCGTAGGTTGTGCTGCAATTAAAGGAATCCACGTATTTCAAAGCAAAGCCAATGCCCGCCTAAAAATCACCAAGGTCCCAATAGGGCCCTCAAGGGTGTCTAGAAGATCGACACCGGGCCTCGCATTGTCAGTTCATTAAAGAGTCAAAAGAATGTCCTGAGAGCTCAGGCGAACTTGAATATCCTGTAGCAGGCTGCCGGATTCCAGAAGGTGGCCCTTGCTCAGGCCGATTTTACTTAGAAGATCTTCAAGCCCCGAGGCGTTTTGCAGGGACTTCATAATCTTGAAGCCTTCATGCTGAAGATCGATGTCACAAGATTCGGCACGAAGCCAGGTCAGCCCCACACGCACCAGCTCAAACTCCCCACCCACTGGCAGAAGTTCCAGATAATGGGCATAGGTCCAACGAACACCTGTGGGTGCATCAGACAAATTCCAAGACAAGCACAAGCCGCGCTCTTCCCTTAGCACCAGACTGTGCAGTTGCACATCACAAGAGGCCGCCTTCGCGATCAATTCAGCACGGAAAGAATTCACCAAATCATGAAGATTTGACCAGTCCTTCTGTTCTGCTGCCGTTTTGAGTTCAGCCAGCCAGCCATCCACTAACATCAGATTGACGCTCATGCCCGACAGCGGATCAATCTTTCCATCCTGGCGTGCAAAGCCTGCGGCCAGATGAAATAGAAAACCCCGTCGTGATGACGGGGTTTTCTGCAAGATGATTCGAATGGGAATCTCTCTTACGAATTGCAGCATTTAGTTCAACTGCAATGCTTGAGTGTTCATGGTGACGTGTGATTTAGAGCGGAACTGATTGATCCACGCTTCAAACATACCGTCGCCACGACGCTTTTGAACCATTTCAACAGACATTGGCTCCAAAGTGGTTTTGACCTCTTCAACTTTGGATTCTTTCAACTTCAATACGTACTTCGCATTGCCGTCACGAACCAGACGCTTCAAAAGAGGCTCTGCCTTAGTCAGCTCAAAGACGGCTTCTGTTGCCACAGAACTGGTGATTTTTGGGAAAGTCTCGGAATCCAAAGACACCAGACCTGTTTCTTCCCAAGTCGCCTTCAATTCTTTCAACTGTGCGTTAACAGCAGCTTCATCACCTTTAACCAAAGCTTCATCCAGAGCTTTGATAGCCGCTTCAGCTTTTTCTTTGGTCAGGGCCTTACTGGCCGCTTCAGAATCAATTTTCACGAAAGTAACGTTGATTTTAGAACCACGGATGTCGTGCATCTTTTTCAGCTCCACCGCCGTCGGCTGAGTCACCAGCTCAAACAGTGAACGTGTGCGAACATTGGCAATGTCCTTACGGATCTTGTCTTCAAAGTTCGCCGGATTCGCACGAGTGGATTCCAGATAACGAGTGTAGAATTCTCTCTGGAACTGACCGTTTTGCTGGAAGAATGGAATGTCTTTTACGATAAAGTCGCGAACTTCCGCGTCTGTCGTCAAAATGCCGTTTTTTTCAGCAGCCTGGGACACAAGCTCCATACGCACAAGATTTTCCAAAGCCTGCTGGCGCAATAGTTGACGCTGAGAGCTAAAGTCCATCTGATCTCCGAACAGGTTTTTATAGTACTGTTGGATACGATTTTCTTCATTTTGGAAATCAGCCACAGAGATCAACGTGTTGTTTACACGTGCCACGGAACCGATTCCTGCGCCCATCTGACCGGGCATCCCGAAGAAGACAAAAACCATAATGATAGCTCCGAAAACCATCATTGCGGTGACGCTTTTCGCGGAGAGCTTTCTCTTCATCTTATCTGCCATACTGTCGCTCATAACTTCATCCTTCCTGAAACGAACTTCAAAAACGCCGATTCATTACCCAACTATTTTTATTTTTTTTCAAGGGGAAATTGTTGAATTCCCTTAAGCTTTTGACTAGCGTTGGAAATATTAGACAGGGACGCACCAAAAAACCGTCCCCATCCATACTGCAACAAAGAGGAACCGGTTTTGAATTTCTTCAACTTTGATCTCAAGAAACTTGTGATGATAGGGATTGTTTTGGCCTTGCCGCTTATTTCTATCAACATGCAGCAGCGTCCGCAGGAATCCAACTGGTTGGTCAAGCCCTTCAGCCTTCTTGGAAGTGTGGTGTCAGAAACCTTCTATGGCTTTAGTTCCGGCGTCAAAGGCACGACGGCCATGTACCTTGATCTGATCAATATCAAAAAGCATAGCGAGCACCTGACCAGCACCAACAACGAATTACAGGCCCGTTTGGAGAAAATGAACGAGCTTTTGATCGAAAATGACCGCCTGCGCGGACTTTTGGCGTTCAAAGAACAAACCAAGATGTCCCTGACCTCTGCTCAGGTTATCGGACGCGATCTGGTGATCGATCACAACACCATCACCATCAACAAAGGCACTCAGGACGGTTTGAAAGCCGGTCAGGCCGTTATCACCACCGGTGGTGTTTTGGGTTACGTCTTTAAACCGGAGACCTTCACCGCCCACGTTATGCTGATCACCGACCGCTATGCGGTGGTGGATGGGATCGTGCAAAGAACCCGCGCTCACGGGATTGTGGAAGGCAAAAGCCAGTACAGCAGCACCCTGCAATTGAAATATGTGGAAAGAACGGAAGATGTTCAGGAAGGTGACTTGGTTGTCACAGGTGGCTTGGACAATATCTTCCCGAAAGGCTTCCCGGTGGCCGTGGTTGAATCCGTCGAAAAGAAAACGTTCAGTGTTTCTTTGAAAGTGGATCTGCGCCCGGTGGTGGACCCTTACAAAGTAGAAGAAGTGTTCATTGTTCTGCAAAGCAATAAAGAGGACTTTGGCGACAAGTACGCCCCTGCGGCTGCGACAACTGCTCCGACCGACGGTACCGCTGCCAGTGCAACAGAAGCCACCCCGACGGCGACTCCGACAGCCACACCGGCTGCAACAGCCAAGCCTCAGGAGAAAAGACAGTGAAGATCCGCTGGAATATCCTTCTGAATTTTTTGGTTTTCTTCGCGGTGCTGATGCTGGTTGCAGGCTTTCAAACCACATTCTGGTTTCAGCTTTTCGGGAATGTTCCGTCTCCGTTGCTGTGGCTGAATCTGGTTGTATATGTGATCCTTTATCGTAAACCGTTCCCGGCGATCTTCACGATTTACGCGATGGGCTTCATTTTGCTCACATTTACAGCCATGCCTTTGAAGATGATGTGGATCAGTCTCATCATTCTCTTTACCTTGGTCTATGGAATCAAAACCCGCGTCTTTTGGTCCGGCTCAGGATATTATACGATTATGTGTGCCTTCTCTGCCGTGGCTTATCACCTGATTTATTTCTTTACTTCGATGGTGATAGAGAAGACCCCTGCAAGCTTTGAGATTGTGGACCGACTGGTACAGATTGTTCTGACTCCTTCTTTTGCGTTTCCGATGTACTGGCTCCTGGCCAAGATCGACAAGATCACTCAGGACGAACTAATGCATGAGCCCGGAGGATTGGAACTATGAGTACCTATGTCAGTAATCCGGACGAGGCCAAGGAGTATCAGAGCCGATACAAGCTCTTTTACATCGCCATCGGTTTTGCCCTGACCGTTTTCACCATGCGCCTGTGGTATTTGCAGATTATTTCCGGAAATGAGCTGCGCGAGTTCTCGGAAAAGAATCGTATCAAGCAAAATAAAATCACCGCACCACGCGGATTGATGTTGGATCGTGATGGCAAAGTGCTGGTGGAAAATCTGCCGGGCTTTGAAGCCATCCTGTCCCCGCAATATATCGAAAGCCTTGATGAGCTGGCCAAAGCCGTCGGCCCTGTGCTGAGCATGGAACCGGAAAAGGTCATTCTGAAAGTACAAAAAAGCCGTCGTCAAAACGGTCCGTTTGCACAGATCCGTCTGAAGGAAAACCTGAGCCGTGAAGAGGTCTTCCGTCTGAAGCGCATGCGTCTGGACACGCCGGGTCTGGAGATCCGCGAATCCATCGTGCGCTTCTATCCCCTGCACGACAATGGCGCGCAGCTGTTTGGTTACGTCGGCGAGATTTCCAAACGTCAATTGCCCATCCTGAATGAACAATACAAAGGCGCACTGAAGTTTGATCAGGGTGACATCATCGGTAAAAGCGGTCTGGAAGAAACTCTGGAAAAAGACATCCGGGGTTCTGACGGCGTCAGCTTTATTCAGGTGGATGCCCACGGGCGTGAAGCCGTGACACAAACTCCAAATATTTACGGCGAAGAGATCAAGGACATGATTCCGGTTCACGGAAACAACGCCATCCTGACCATCGACCGTGATATTCAGGAAGTGGCCTTTAAATCCTTTATGAGCCTGAACCGTATCGGTGCCGTCGTGGCCATGAGAGCCAATGGGGAAATCCTGGCCTGGGTCAGCACTCCATCCTTTGACCCGAATGAGTTTTCCACTGGTATTTCCGCGCAAACCTGGTCCAAGCTGATCAATGATCCGTTCAAACCTTTGCGCAACAAAGTGATTCAGGATCACAACGCTCCGGGTTCGACGTTCAAACCACTGGTGGCTGTTCCCGCTTTGCAGGAAAAAGTCATCACACCGACGACCATCGTTTCCGCACCGGGCGTGTTCTACTTTGGCCGTCGCCCTTACCATGACCACTTAAAAGGCGGTCACGGGAACATCACCGTCTTTGAGGCTCTGGAAAGATCTTCCAACGTCTTCTTCTATAAGATGGGTATTGCTTTGGGCGTGGATAAAATGTTCGACTACATCAGCCTGCTGGGCATCGGTCAAAAAACCGGTATCGAACTGGCGCGTGAGGTTTCCGGAACCATGCCAAACTCTGCGTGGAAAAAAGCCACCGTGGGTGAAGAATGGCAGCCGGGAGAAAACCTTTCCACGGCTATCGGTCAGGGCTTCGTCACCGTCACACCGCTTTCCATGGCCGTGGCCTACAACGCCATTGGCACTGAGGGTAAAGTTGTAAAGCCCTTCCTGCTGCGCAAGATCATAGATCAGGATGGAAAAGTTCTGCGTGAAAACTTCCCGCAAGTGGTGCGTGATCTGCAACAAACTCAATCCAATGGCGTGCATATTTCACCGGACACATTTAAAACCGTCAAAGAAGGTCTAAGACGCGTGGCCAACGGTGACCGCGGAACTGCGAAACACTGGAAGGTTCCGGGCGTGCAGATGGCTGGTAAAACCGGAACGGCTCAGGTTATGGGCTTCTCGGCGGATCAGATCTATGCGAAATGTGAAAGCCGTCCGATTCATATGCGCCACCACGGCTGGTTTGTCGCGTTTGCTCCGGCGGATAATCCGGAAATCACGATTGCCGCTTTGGCGGAACACTCCTGTCATGGAGGGTCCGGTGCAGCCCCGATTGTACGCGATATCATTCAGGCTTATTTCACGAAGTATCACCCTGAGGTGATCGAAGCGGCTTTAAAAGCCAAGGGCGGCAAAAGAGCGCAGGCTCCGGTGATTGCGCCAGAAGTTGAAGGAGAATAAGAGTGCTGACCTCTTTGCATGTTGAAGAAAGAACTCTCTTCAAAAAATTAGACATCAATCTGATCATCGTCATTCTGGCCCTGAACGTGATCGGACTTATTAATCTGTGGAGCGCCACTCACGGCCCAACGACTCAGGATGTGGCCTCGCTGTTTATTTCCCAGATCATGTGGTTGGTTGTGGGATGGACGGTGTTTTTGGTGGTCACAATTGTCGATTATTCCATCGTGATGAGAATTGCGACGATCGCCTACGTCTTGAATCTGGGCGCCATTCTGTATGTGACCTTCTTTGGTAAGGTGGCTTTGGGGGCGCAGCGCTGGATTGATCTGGGTTTCTTCCGTTATCAGCCCTCTGAAACCATGAAGCTGGCATTGATTATGGTCATGGCAAAGATCCTTTCAACACGAACCACTTTTGGCCGTGGCATGGGCTTAAAAGAACTGGCCCTGCCATTGATCGCTCTGTTGATTCCTTTTGTTTTGGTTGTTGAACAACCGGATTTGGGAACTGCGATGATGTTGGCGGCCATCGGTGGTTCCATGATGATCTTTGCGAAAATCAGAAAGTCGATTCTGGCCACGATCATCGCTCTGGGCATCATTGCCCTGCCGATTGCGTGGCAGTTTGTTCTGCATGACTATCAGAAAAACCGTGTTTTGACCTTCCTGTCCCCGACCAGCGATCCTCGTGGCACCGGATACAATAGCATTCAGTCAAAAATCGCCGTGGGTTCCGGGCGCTTCTTTGGCAAGGGCTTTATGAAGGGAACTCAGTCCCAACTGGAATTCCTGCCGGAACGTCACACGGACTTTATTTATTCTGTATTAAGTGAAGAACATGGCTTTGTCGGCTCTATTGCCGTGATTGGCTTGTTCTGTTTCCTGTTTATCACAGGAATCCGCATTGCTTCCAATGCCCGCGATAAGTTTGGGGCTCTTTTGGCGGTGGGTGTGCTTTGTTATATCTTCTGGCACATGTTCGTAAATATTGGAATGGTGATCGGGTTGCTGCCTATCGTGGGGGTCCCGCTGCCGCTGCTGTCCTACGGCGGATCAAGCATGCTGACCACCATGGCAGGTCTGGGTCTGATATCGAGTGTGGCTTACCGCCGTTATCTTTTCTAGAATCATCCGACATTAAAAAAACAAAAAGGCAGGGTCTTTTCCTGCCTTTTTTATTTAGAACAGCTCATGCACCAGAACCCTGCGATTCACCCGATCCAGCATTAACAGCCCCCACGGAGCAATCTCCAGACGATTCTCGGTCACTCCCAGATCCGCCCCGCTGACAATCCGGGTGCTTGGTGGAATGCTTAGACCCGCCGTTGAAAGCTGACGCCAGCCCAACGTGGCATGAGCAGCCCACACCTGCACGATCCCCATTGGTGATTCTGAAGCAGAACTTACAAAGTACATCCAACCCGTGGCTTCGTCATACCTCGCGTGAGTCCACAAAGTGATCGAAGACGGATATCCCGCCAGCGCCGTGTAATCGACAACATCGAAATACCCATTACTAAAGATGATTGGATCATCCGGGTTCAGCCGATATTCATAGTATTCAGGAATAATTCCTGTGGCCTTGAAGGAAATGCTTTTTGAAGCGCTGTAGGCTAAAACGTTTCACTCTTTTCTTTTCGGTCTTTTGTTCGATATTTAAATATTATTTTGTGATTCAAGAGAGTTAACTGCTCCCATTTGAGCAAATCTGGTCCCCGCTTTCAGCCGCCTCGGGTTTGTCTCAGAAAAATCGTTTCAATTCGGGAAAGCGTCCTATTCCGACTAACCACTAATCAGACAGTGTTCATACATTGGTTGACACCCCCCGGTCCAGCTCAAAGTAATGGGACTTGATACCTGCTTCATTCCAAGACCTGATTGATTCCGCGCGCTTAGGCAATCGGCACAGCCCTTGAACTATACCTTCTGTAACAGGAGGACGCGGATATGAAAACGAAACATCTCAAAATCGGAATCGCCTTTGTCACCGCTTCGCTCACGTCGGTTCTATTTAACAACTTCTCTTTCCCGGGCTTGCACCATGAGCTGCCTGCCATTGAAAGCGTGAATGAGGCTTCCCGCATTGCTCACGCCAAAGAGCTTCTGGGCCGCGACTATAAAGGCAGTGACGCCCAGGCATTGGAAGGTCAAAAGGCTTTGAATGAAGCCATTTACCACAAGGTGCAAAACCAGCTTCCAGCCAAATTCAAATATCAGGCGCGCGCCATCGCCCGCACTGTGATCGCTGAAAGTGCCAAATATGAATTGGACCCGGTGTTTGTTCTGGCTGTGATTAAAACAGAAAGTAAATTCAACCCGCTGGTTGTGGGTCGTCACGGTGAAATTGGTCTGATGCAGATCAAACCTGACACGGCAGAATGGATCGCGAAAAAATTTGACCTTCCTTGGAATGGCAAAAAGACTTTGCAAAGTCCCGGCGCCAATATCAAGATCGGTCTGGCTTACATGAACTATCTGCGCAGCAAGTTCGACAACAAAGCCATGAAGTATGTCAGTGCCTACAACATGGGTCCGACGAATGTGCGTCGCCTGCTGGCGAAAAACGTGAAACCTGCGGAATACAACTCTCGCGTGATGAAAAACTACGGTGAGCTGTATGCCAAGATGAATGCCTCCGAAATCGGCCATCACCGCATCGCCGCTTTCTAAAAAAATGGTCATGATGATTCTTAATCCGGCCTCAGGGAGCACCCCTGAGGCCTTTGTTTTTTCTGCCTGCTCACTTTTTTGACAGGAGCCCAAAGCCGTCCCTGCCACAGGAATTTATACAACTCCGACGGTCTGTTCTCGATTTAAACCCCTTCCCGGTTTGGAATAAGATTCGCAAAGCAGTCCATCATTAGGAGATCGCAGGCTTTTTCGGGAATAGTTCCCGAAAATCTTTCGAACAAAACACTTTATGAAAAAGAAACTGGCTACACTACTTTCATTGTTGATGTTGGGAAGCATTGCTCAGGCGGCCCCTTACTATACCGGCGTTGGCTGTAACGAAACAGGCGACCGCTGTATCTTCGGAAAACCATCCAAGCGTGTGCTGCAATGGTCCCGTAAAGGCACAACCCAGGAACTGGGCGAGCGCTGTGAAAAGTTCATTGAAAGCATTGACGCACGCAAAAAGGACATCGCCTCCAAGCGCGCTCTGGATCTGCAATACAAAAAATTCACTTACAGCTGGTCCAGCGAAGTGGACAATAACGGCCGTGCAAAAATCGTGTGTAATATCGAATTGCACTCTGAACTGGCAGACGTGAAAATTGTCGGTCAAAAAGTAAAAAGCCTCTTCTGGGTTTGCGCCGATAAAGACAGCGCTGGCATCTGCAAGAACTACGCAAGTGATTGCGAAAAGATCCGTCAGGAGGCTTTGAAAGGCGAAAATGTTCTGGATGCAACCATCTATCGTGGCGCTTCCCTGCTTCAGGGTGAAATCTGCGACATCTATGCAGCAACCGTAAAATAGTTTTTCTAAAAAACCTTGAAAACAAAAAAGCCCTTCCACAAGAAGGGCTTTTTTGTTTTTTATTCAGCAGTAATAATCAGGCCGCCTTGCTTGTCCGGCTTTTACCATAAGCCACGCATTCATCCAGCATCTGCTTATAGTACGTCAACGACTGGCGCAGGTTGCTCAACACCAGTTGCTGTTCATCCGGCGGCAGATGGTTGATCTTTTCCATGGCTTCCTCGACGTGACCAATATCCTCTTCGGCATGCACACGCAGGAAATGCGCTGCTTTCGGACCAAAGCTGGTTTCCACCTTCTTGCCGATTTCACCGCCAAAGCGCGCGGCCAAGGCCTCCAGGGCCAGAATATAGCCAAAGAACGCCATTGGGGAAGAATGCTCGATGTGATAATACTGAGTCTGATACATCGCCGAGGCCGCAGCCATCTCCGGCCAGTCAGACATCCGTTCACCCAGGCCCTTCATATCATTCACCAGAAGCTTTTCATGGCCTTTTTCTTCCGCCGTATGCGCCAGAAAACGCACATGGTATTCCTGTGCCACCAAGGGCGTGCGCGCCGCTGACAAAGCCAGCAATCGCGTGGAATGGCTGACAAAATAATATGTTTGAGCCACCCAGGCCGAATAGCAGGCGCGGTCATGCCACGGAAAGTTGTCGATT
Organism: Bdellovibrio bacteriovorus; assembly: GCF_025558485.1. Taxonomy (GTDB): domain Bacteria; phylum Bdellovibrionota; class Bdellovibrionia; order Bdellovibrionales; family Bdellovibrionaceae; genus Bdellovibrio; species Bdellovibrio bacteriovorus_G. The sequence goes on along the minus strand of NZ_CP102930.1, from coordinate 1,758,902 downwards.
TTATTTTTGCATTCGCGCATCAGGACATTGAGTTCATCCGAAACATTCATTCTCATAAGAGCCTCTTTCGCAGCTATTAAGCTGCTTTCTTGTTGTATTTGATTTCTTGATTCAAAAATGGAATATGGTTGTCTTTTTCCGCCCACAAACGGTCCACCAGGGCCGCCGCCTTGGGATCTTCAAAAGGTGTGACTTTGCCTTTTTCCGTGACCAGAATTTCACACACATAGTTCATCTTCATAATGTCACCAAAGTATTCAAAACCACTGTGAGCAGCTTTGCGGCGCACATGCAGATCCTTGCGCCCCGTCCCGATCACCGCATCCCAGCTGGAAACATCCATCACCCGGCTGCCCAGGGCGATAATGATTTCAGACCAGTTGAACTCGGAATTGCGCGAACGGTATTCCGGCAACACAGTCAGGTACTCCATGCTCATCAGGGTGTTGATTTTGCGCGAGCGGAAACGCGCCAGTGTGACTTCGTCGAAGGCCTTCATATAGTGATGATCCAGATGCGCCTTGGAACGCAGATCGAACACACTGTATAAATGAAAGCCGACAAGCCTGTCGTCGTCAGTGATGCACACGATAATATCGTTGCGATGGAAATCATCCGCATTCAGCGGTTCATTCACAGAGCCCAGAACTTCGCTGTACACTGCCCGCCACGCTTCGTAAATTTTATTGCTAAGTGCCGCTGTTTCCGGAGTCAGCTCTCTTGGATTGAACAAATGATATTTGAAGTTGCCCATGGATCTTCTCCTTGCATGGGCAATCTTTCGGAATCATCAGAGGTGAACTTAATGGTGTTTATCAAACCAGTACGTTTGAAATTGAGAAGTTGAATTATTTTGAGTTTTTCAATTTTGTAACATTTCAACTTTTTCCAGAACAATCACAGCCGCCACTTTTTTGTTTCTGTAAAGTGGACTCATGCGACGAATCTCCATGGACTGACAAAGTCGGTCGGCAGAGCGAATTTCGCGCAAAACATGCTTCGGAATGTTCGGAGTGAATGTTTCACGAATCTCTTCGGAAAATACTTTGCGAACTTCTTCAATGATCTTAGTGGTGATTTCTTCGTCTCTTTCAAAAAGAGCCCACCATTCATTTGTATGAAGCTCTTCCAGCGTATAAGAACAGAAATCAAAGAAAGTGAAGTTTCGGAACAACTGAATATGATCCTCAGAATAGATCTCAACGATATCCTCATTGCGGATATGGTTGAACAGCTCCGCGCGAGGCACCAGCCCCAGGCGACGGAAAGCACGCCATGTAAACGACAGACTGTCGTTGATACGATAGCCTTCGGCCAGTTGAGAATGACACAAATCCTGATAAAAGCGCAGAGTTTCCACAACTCGCTTTTTACCTTCAGATGGCAATTGGGAGAAATACGGCAAACCCGGAAGATACGGAACAATCACCTTACCTTCGGTCGCCAGCATTCGACAAATATCTGTCGCAATGACCTTGAAATCTTCGCTTAAAATTTCATCAAGACTGCCATCTACCAAAGAATTTAACTGCATTACGCCCTCAATTAAACATATCGAAACGATACAGCGAAATCATAGTTCAAGGTCCTTACCAATGTCCAATTCAAAGAATTTTTTGCCCCCTCCCGGTGGCATTCCTTACAAACTTCTCATCTTACTAAACAAGAACTTCAGAATAAAAAAAAGAGACCTCATGGAGGTCTCTTTTCAGAGTTTCATATTTTAAGCAATGCGAGGAACTAAACGTTCTTGTTCAGGAACTCAAGGATAGCATCTTTCGGGTGATTGCCAACCAATTGGCCCACTTCACTGCCGCCCTTGAACAACAACATCGCAGGAATACCGCGAATGCCATATTTGCCAGGAACACTTGGGTTTTCATCCACGTTCACTTTTACGATCTTAACTTTTGCACCCAGTTCTTGGGCCACTTCTTCCAATTTTGGAGCCAAAGCACGGCAAGGTCCGCACCACTCAGCCCAGAAATCCACCAGGACCGGAGTTGTAGAGTTAAGAACTTCAGAGTCAAAAGATGTATCAGTAACTGCTTTCGTAAATGTGCCCATGAGTGGCCTCCATTATCTAAACTAAATGTGATCACGAAAACTGTATCGTCAAGACCGGTGAGGATCAATTACTTTTTAAAGAGGGCTTTTGTGAATTCCTGCCTTAACTTATCAATTTCATTAACATTTTCTTTATCCCAAGCCTCTTCCATGACCTTCTGGCGACGACGCGCTTCAACTCGAGTCACTGTACTTTTCGGAGCGACCTTCACATCCTCAACCATTTTTGCATATTTATTCATCTTCTCGCGCAGGCCTTCATCCGCCTTTTTCAGGCTTTCCAAAGCCCGTGCGCTGACCTCTTCCAGGTTTTCTTCCGTCGGCGAAGACTGGGCCGACAAAACCTCATCCACCACTTGAGGTGTGGCTTCATCAATGCGCTCTACTTCCGGAACTCCGCCCCCGAACAATTCCCGTTCAAAGGCTTTCATATCCACATCGGGAAAAGCCTCTTCCGCCACCTCGGTGGAAGCCTGTTCAGAGTCCGCGGCCTGCATGCGGTCACCAAAGCGGAAGGCCACCTTTTCGCTTTGCTCTTCGTCGCTTAATGCCACATCTTCAGGGTTTTCTTGAACTCTTTCCGACCGCAGGGAGGCTTCCTCTGAGGACTCTTCCGGCGTTGCACCTTTGACATAAATAGCCTCTCCTTCCGGAGAATACTTGCCCGAAACGGTGGTCGCCGTTTTTTGCGGGCTTTCCAGATGCATGGCCTTGTTCAGACGATCCAGCAACATGGCTTCATCATGCCCCAGCATCCGGCCCACCACCTGCACCAAGCGCAGCGGCGGCACCGGGGATTCCAGCACCATGTCCACGCGAATTTTGATCAGGTCCTGAGGATTGGGCTTAAAGTTTGCCGGGAAAATCAAAATCGATTTCCCCTGCCAGCGGGTCATGTCCTTCAAACGCTTGCCAACCCCCAAAGAGCTGACCTTTCCCCCCTTGCCGGCACCGATAACAAGATCCGGATTAAAACCGAGCATTTGTTCTGCCACGGAATATTCGCTGGTCAGACCCATCACGTCGAAGCCCACCTTTTTCAAAGTGCTTTCAACCGACATCAGGTCTGCATAGTCCTCATATACCAAAAGAATCTTGTTCATATCCCTATTGTCAGATAAGGAATCTAAAGGGTCAATAAGGCTTCTTCTGGACAATAGACGCGATGACGTCGCCCAAAGGGCAGTCTAGAATGGGAACAAATACGGAGACCACTTTTGAGCATCTTTAACGGAAAAAAAGCCGCGCAGTACATCTTCTTTGAAATGCTTCCCAGTTTTATTTTGGGGCTTTTGGTGTTTATTTCCATCATCCTCATGTTCCAAGTGCTGCGTCTGACAGAGTTTGCCCTGGTGCATGGTGTGGCCCTTAAAACCATTGCTGAGATCATCGGATATGTGATCATCTCGATGCTGCCCATTTTATTCCCGATGGCCCTGCTGTTTTCCGTCCTGCTGACCTATGGCCGTCTTAGTCAGGATTCTGAAATCGTTGCCATGAAGGCCAGCGGTCTTCCCATGGGCACCCTACTACTGCCTGCTTTGATTCTGGCCACAATGGTGGGCATCATCTCAGCTCAAATGTCCTTCAATATTGCCCCGTGGGGAAATCGTCAGTTCGAGGTTCTGTATTCCCGCCTGGCCAACACCAAGGCTGCGGCAGTGATCAAGGAGGGAACCTTTTCTGAAGGCTTCTTTGACATGGTCATCTATGCCAACGAGGTCAACACCGACAAGGGTCTTTTGAAGAAGGTCTTTATTTATGACGAAAAAAGCGGCGATGTGCCTCTGACCATTATCGCCAAGGCAGGGGAAATCGTTCCCGACCCCGAGCGTCCGGGGCATGAAATTTTACTGCGCCTGAATCAGGGGGAGATCCACCGTCAGGCCAAAACCCACACGAAAATCAGTTTCGATAATTACGACGTGCGCTTTTCCGAACCGTTGAATCTGGAGGAAAAAGCCAAATCCCCGCCTTCCCTGACTTTGCAGGAAGTGCGCAATCGTTTGAATGAAAAAATCGAGGACAAGGATCTGCTGCGCACCTTGCAGACCGAATACCACAAGCGCTGGGCGATCTCCGCTCTGTGCATCGTGTTTGCGATGATTGGCGTCGGCCTTGGCACCACCACCAACCGTCGTGCCGCCAAAGCCGGCGGCATGATCATGTGTATTGGAATTATTATCTTCTATTGGGTCTTGTATGTGGCAGCAGAAGGTGCCGCCCGCGGAGGCACACTGCCAGCAGCTTTGGCGATCTGGACACCAAATGTGATCTTCGCATTCTTGGGTGTGGAAACTTTAAGAAGAAACTGGAATTAAGCTGAAAAGAAAAGGTGCGGACTAAAAATAGAGCGATGCAGTAGCATCCTTACTACCACGGTCGTCCCTGACCACATCGCCCCTCCCTTAACTCAAATGGTAGGGGCAATATGCAGAGCTTGCAAAAGGTTTTTTCAGAAGCTTTCATTTTTTTCCCAAGCATTTTCATTACTTATGATACCCACTACAGGTAGTGCGATGATTCTATAAAGCTGCTACCCCTACTGGGGACATTTGCGCACTGACATTTTCTTCGTGGAAAAACATGAATAGATCTTGAGCATCGCGGACCAACTGCGCACCGTCCAATAACAAATCCAAACCACCCAGAAAATGCATATCCAGCGGGTGCCCGGGAACCACCCACACCGGACGCCCCAGTTGCACTGCTTGGGACGCAGTGATCAGCGTTCCGCTGCGACGACGAGCCTCTACCAATAAACTTGCCTGCCCTAGCGCTGCGATCAAACGATTGCGATGATGAAAAAGATGCTTATGCATTTTTTGCTGATAGTCGTATTCGCTCAGAAAACATCCGCCTTGTTCCATCACCAAAGGCATCCATTCACGCAAAGAGGCCGGGTAGATTTCCCCCAGCCCCGAGGGCAGAACCACCACCGTCGAACACCCCTTGCGCAAAGCCACGCTGTGAGCCTTCTGATCCACCCCCCGGGCCCCGCCACTGACAATGCAGGGTTTTACCTGTTCACAGAAAGCCGCCAGCTCTTTTTCCATCCACAACAAAGAATCTGCCGCAGGCTCCCGACTGCCCACCACAGAAAGCGTTCTGTCATTCAGCCAGGCCGGCGCACCAATATAACTTAACGTCAAAGGCGGGTCCGTCATACGGTAGCACATGGCCGGATAGAGCACTTCACCATAGATAGCAAACTGCACACCCTGCAGTTGAAGTTTCACCGTTTCTTCGCAGTGCTGTTTAAACAGGGCATGATTTTTATGTAAAGCCTCGTGCAGTTCCGGCCAGCGGGTGCGCAATTCGGCCATAACCCCGGCCGCCTGCAAGCGGCCTTCACGCGACAGGGAAAGATACAGTTGATGAATTTCATCCCGATGAACAGCATACAGGGGATGGCTTTTTATAATTTGTGAAAGGGAGTACAGATCATTCATGCACAAAGGGCCCTGCAATCCGCAGAGCCCTTTGTGTTGTGTTTAAAAGTCCAAATCAGAATCTTCAGATCCGGTGTCCGGCGCCGGCGTATCGGCCGGGGCTTCATCGAATTCCTTTTCAAAATCCGAATCCACTTTGGCAGGAGCCTCCACTACAGGAGCAAAGTTCATGGCTTGGGTCATTGGTTTCCCAACATAGTCACCCACCACCACATTGTCCGATGCTCTTACCACATATCCCGTGGCAAAGTTTGGCGACACACGCACAATTTTCACCGTTCCGATCACACGATCATTCATCACCGCCTGATTTTTCTTATTGCGCACACGCTCGTCCGCAAAGATGGCCAGCGACTGGCCTTCCTGCAAGCCCTGACCAGAACCGCCATCCAGGAACACCAGCGTGTTATTGCCAAAGATATTGCGCTTGCGATCAAACTGCCCACCCATGATTCTTGCTCCGACACCAGAAGTGATCTCTGCCGCTGACGGGTCAATCATCGGAAGTCGTCCCGGAGTCAACAACGCCCCCACCTCAATGGGTTGCAGGGATTTCTTCACAATCGCGCGATAAATGTTCTGCTGATCGTTTACTTTTTCCAGAACCTCGATCTGCCCTTGCAGTTCCACCATCTGGCCTTCACGCTTTTTCACCAGCGGGTCAGCAACTTTGGTCAGATTTTTCTGCGCCACGAATTCCTTGCTGCCGCTGTCATCCAGTTGCACATAAATGAACTGGTATTCACCGGCGGTCTTCATATCCATCTCGGTGGCGGTCACCCGGCCGACACCTGTGACCGGCGTGTCGGTCATATAGTATTCCAGATACTCTGGCGCAGTGGGGAACTGATTTTTGGGAAGCTCCACCTGAAGTTCCACCGCCGTATCACGCAGAACACCCATGCGATACTGAGGCAGACTTTCCGGCAGGGTTTTTAACAACGGTGCCCTTTTCTTGGGACGAGGAATCGTCGCACCGGCCGTGCTTTTCACGTCCGCGACAGTGGCCGCTGCCGCCGGAGCGGTGGCATCCTTCTGAACCGCACTGGCATCGGCCAGATCCAACGTCGGTGCTTCATCGGCTGTGCCCGGGAAGAACTGGATATTCATCAATGGGCTGATCTCATGGGGATTGGTGATCGAGCCGTTATTCAAAGACCAAATTTTTGGCCAGAAGTTCGGATCGCCAAAGAATGTCGTGGACACTCCCCACAGGGTATCGCCTTTTTGAATCTGATAAACTTCAGACTCGCGGGCACCCACGGCTTTTTCCCACAGCTCCACAGAAGTGGGCTGTTCGTTATAACTTTTGTAAATGCGATGGAATTCGGCCTCACGTGAAAAATCCGGTTCTGAACCCACGGTTGTACTTGGGGTGACAGCCGGAGAGCTCTCTACGGTTTCAGTTGGTGGAGGTGCCACTTCCGCCGGTGCACCAGGAGCAACCTCTTCAAAACTGTTTTCAGGGGCTGCCACATCCGGAGCCGCCGGCGCGGGAACCGCAGCCCCCTCTTCCGGGATTTCTTGGAATTCAGGAACTGTGGGTTCAACCACATCCTTCTGCTGACTTTCCAAAACGTCCAACGGATCGGATTCCCACGTTGCATCCGGGGGATTGTCCTGGGCTTGTGCCATTAGCGCCGTCAGAATCAGTGCCATCATTAAGGAGAACTTCTTGTTCATCACTCTTGCATCCTTGCCGTGATAATTACTTCAGAACTTTCAGCTCAGCGTCCGCGCGGAACGATTCCGGACTGCCTGGGTACTTCGAACGAACTTCCACAAGAGCCTTGCGCGAGAACTCTGGAAGATTCATTCTTTTGTAGGTCATCGCCTTGGCGTACTTGGCCGCAGCGACCTTGTTGCTGCGCGGATATTGCTTTTCGATCTGAGAGAAGTATTTGATCGCTTGAGCGTAATTGGCGTTATCCACCGCCATACGCCCCGCCAAGAACAACGCATTGTCAGCGTAAGCACTTTGCGGGAAACGGCTTAGAAGGCTTTGCAGACGGCTTTTTAAAGCGATTTCATCATTGCCGTCATAAGCGCTTACCATTTCAGCATACAGAGTGATGTCACTTTCTTTAGAAAGGTCTTTCCCTGTCAGCTCCACCAGTAAAGCTTCTTGAGCCATATCGCGATTTTTGGCTTTAGAGTTTGCCTCCCCTGTTTTTGCTGGGGACGCCAAAGGCAGGCTTAAAAGGACCGTTGCTGCTAATAGTCTAAGTTGCTTCATCTCTCGACACCTCTTGATCTTTCCTTAGTATGACACGCCTTGAGAAGTGCAAACAAGCAGGAGTTATCCACATAAAATGTTGAGTTATTGTAATCCTAGACCTTAGACCTATTTGTTTTCAAGGCTTTCAGCGATTTGCTTGAAACGTAAGCACATTATAAACATATGATTTTACTAAGATAAACTACATTAATGCCGTGTAATTATGCGTTTGAATTTCAGATCTTAAAATCCGGCCCCCGAAGACGCACGGACCCAATGACAGAATATTTTAGAAATCCAGCGCGTTATGAAATTTGCTAAGTGCTTATAACCATGATCATTCTTGTCACCCTTGCTCTTTGCTTAAGCATGGCCTGTCCGTCTGTTTTGCTGATAAACACATCACAGCTTGCGCAGAAATTTCAGCAAAAGTGTGTTCAGATTCTGCCGAGGAATTCACAGGAACAGCAGTCGCTTTCCTCACTTCTCTGTGGAGAAAAAATCACAGACCCGGAATTGCAAAAAAATTTGCAGCGAACTTCGCTGATTCACATCTTTGTTATTTCCGGATCTCATCTGATTTTGCTTGATGAACTCTTAAGCATTCTGCGAATTCCACTCTTTGTAAGATTCACCGTTCTGGGGCTGTATTCACTGGCCGTGGGCTGGCAGGCTCCGGCCGTGCGTGCGCTGCTGGGACTTTTCACTCGCGGTTTGCTGCAAACTGCACGCTGTTCATTCCCTGCGGATTTGACGGTCCTGATCACGGGACTGCTGACACTGACTCTGTTTCCGGACTGGTGGAATTCCCTCTCATTAGTAATGAGCTGGTGTGCCGCACTGGCTTTGGGATGGCCTTCCCTACTGCGCATTCGCGCTCCTCTGGCCCGGATTTTTCTGGCGCAGATTTCTATATTCTTATTTATGTGCGCCCCGCTGTGGGGGCTGGGCAGCCTGCACCCGCTCAGTCTGGTTTACAATCTGCTGCTGGCGCCGGTGGTGTCTTATATTCTGCTCCCCTTGGCTTTTCTGACTGCTGTAGTGCCTTCTTTGACCGGGGTGTTTGATCAGGTCATGGGATTTTTTAAAGACACGCTGGCAATACTGGCCGAACCGGTCGTTCTTAGCAAAGGCACACTGCCGCGAATTGAAATCTTATGGTTATGGATTTTGTTCTGGCAGGTGTTCATGCACTTTCTGCGTTTGCGCCTTTGGCAGGGACGGGATTCGCGATGAATTTGCTGCTGTTTCTTTTACTCACCTTCAGTGCCACACCCTTGCAGAACTTTTTTTCCGGAACTTATTTGGTGATTTGGAATGTCGGACAGGGACAATGGGCGACGCAAATCACGCCGGAACGCTGTCAGCACTTTGACATGGGTGGCGAATTTTTTCCGTGGAAAAAGCTGCATCAGGCCTGCGGGGATAAAACGAACGAGATTTATTTATCCCACTGGGACTGGGACCATATCGGTGCCCTTTCCAAACCGGCGTTGCGCCGGACTCTGGGCCATCGCTGTCTGGCTCTGGCTCCTGACGGACCCGCTTCAAAGTATAAAAAATCTTTGCTGGCAAATCTCAGTTCCTGTTCTGCGCGTGATTCTGATCTGAAGATATGGACACCGTTCACGGCGGAAAAAGACAGCAATGCCCGCAGCCACGTTCTGCTGCACCGGGAAGTCCTGTTGCCCGGAGATTCCCCGCAAAAACAAGAGGTCCTATGGAGCCAGCTCCCCTGGGTGCGCACCGCCCGGGTGGTGGTCCTGGGACATCACGGAAGCCGCACCAGCAGCTCAGAACAGCTCTTTAGGGCCCTTCCCCGCGTGCGTCTGACCATCGCCTCAGCCCGCTGGGCCCGCTATCGGCATCCGCATCCTCAGGTTTTAGAAAGACTGCGACAGCATCACCTTCCCCTGCTGCGCACAGAGGACTGGGGAAATATCTGGCTGGAGGGGCCGGAGCATCCAACCACTTCGGGCAAATAAAAAACCCGCATCTTTCTGGGATGCGGGTTTGATTTTTCTTAAATGAAGAAAATGGAAATTAAGCTTTGTAAGGCTTGTATTCCATGTGCAGGTCGCGAGCTACCGGCTCATAGACAACATGGCCGCCGTAGGTGTTCAGACCCTTCATCAAAGCTGGAGATTTCGCCACAGCGTCTTCAACGCCCATAGCGGCAATCATGGAGCCGTATTTCAAAGTCACGTTCGTCAATGCATAAGTGGAGGTTCTAGGAACCACGCCCGGCATATTTGGAACGCAATAGTGAATCACGCCATCAATTTCGTAAGTTGGGTTCGTGTGAGAAGTTGGGCGGCAAGTTTCGATACAACCACCCTGGTCAACGGCCACGTCCACAACCACAGAGCCTTTGGACATGCTGGAAACCATTTCTTTGGAAACCAGAGTTGGCGCTTTGTGACCCGTGATCAGAACGCCACCGATAACAAGGTCAGATTCTTTTACGGAATCTTCGATATTTTTCGCGTTAGAGAACAAAGTCATGCAACGGCCCTGGAAGATATCATCCAGATACTCAAGACGTGCTGTGTTCACATCAAGGATTGTCACGGAAGCACCCAGGCCCACGGCCATTTTCGCCGCGTTCGTACCAACAACACCACCACCGATGATGGTCACTTTGGCAGGTTTAACGCCCGTAACACCACCCATAAGGATGCCTTTACCACCGTGATTTTTTTGCAAGTAAAAAGCACCGATTTGAGTCGCCATACGACCGGCAACTTCAGACATTGGAGTCAACAATGGCAAAGAGCCGTTATCCAACTGGATGGTTTCGTAAGCAATCGCCTTTACCTTGCGCTCGCAAAGAACTTTCGTCAGCTTCGCTTCGGCAGCCAAGTGAAGATAAGTGTAAAGGATTTGGTTTTCTCTCATCAATTCATATTCGTCAGGAAGTGGTTCCTTCACCTTTTGGATCATGTCCGCTTTCGCGTACACTTCTTTTTTGGTGTCGATGATTTTTGCGCCCGCTTTTTCGTACTGTTCGTTGGTGATGCCAGAGCCCACGCCCGCATCTTTTTCAACGATCACCGTGTGACCTTCAGTCACGTACTGGCGAACACCCGCTTCAGTCAAACCAACGCGGTTTTCAGAAATTTTAATCTCCTTAGGAACACCGATAATCATGATCTTCTCCTGTCAGGCGCAAAGCGCACCCTCAATATTTGATTTTTCCGGTTGTGAAACCCAGCAAATATGCCAGATCGGCAATAAAAAGCAAGATAGCTCGTAAAAGGTGCCTGGTGATTTTTTCTGGCTACGGCGCAGCAGGCCCCAGAGTCCCGTCGAAGCCACCCCACTCCCTAGCCCCAAGGGTTGGGATCAGACCAAAAGCCCTCAACCGCTGCGTTGTAGCTAGAAAAAATCACCAGGCACCTTTTCCTAGGCACCTTTTCCCTTTTCCGCCCTTTCCGGACGTTTTGGGGCGGGAACGGGTAGTTTCTACTGTCCAAAATCCTGACAGGGGAAATTCAGCCGGAAATCGTTTACTCTCCTCCAGATTTTAATAGCTGGAGAAAAATATGAAACTTGTTGGACGTCTATCGCTTATGCTCCTTCTGTCTTCCGGAGCTTATGCCCAGAACAACGCCGCAGCAACTCAGTGGCGCATCACTCAACCATCGTGGACTGAAACCCACGAACAACAATTCGGCCAGTTCGTGGCCCGCCTTGGCGACGCCGTTGAACGCCGTCAGTGCGGCAAAGTTGATACGTGTCTTAAAAGCACCGCCAATCTTTATTACGGAACTGATCCTGCGGGGTTGAAGTATTATTCTGACTGTGCGGATCTGCCTTATTATCTGCGCGGTTATTTTGCGTGGAAAAACGGTCTGCCATTTTCTGTTTCCGCAGAGATCAAACCAAGTCCATTGAACACCGAAAAAGTCAAAGACGTGCGCTACACTTCCCACGGCAATATCGTAACCAAACGCTATGATGTCCTGACTAAAAACGGGATCTTCAAAAACACCTACCCAAATGCCCTGGAAATCCTGAACAACATCGTTCCGGGTCTGACATTCTCGGCTTCTTTGCGTATGGCTGGTAATGAAGACACCGATCTTTTCACGGACTTCTACCCGACTCGCATCAATCGTCAGGCGATCCGTCCGGGCACCGTGATCTATGACCCCAACGGACACGTGGCCATTATCTATAAAATCTCTGACGACGGTCGTATTTTCTATATTGATGCCCATCCCGACAATTCTTTGACGATGGGTATGTTCACGCCGAAATTCGTGCGCAGTAATCCAAATCAAGGCGCGGGTTTCAAAAACTTCCGTCCTTTGACTTTGGTGGATGCCAAGGTTGACTCCTCAGGCGCCTATGCCGGTGGTAAAATCGTGGCTTCCCGCAACGCGGAGCTGCCGCTGTACGGTCAGGAACAATTCTATGGAACACACCCGGATTCCGCCGGCTGGAGCAAAGGGAAATTCATCTTCAACGGTCAACAGGTTAACTTCTATGACTATGTTCGTCTTAGCCTGACCGAAGGTGAAGCGCACATTGATCCACTCAAGGACATGGCCCAGCTGACTGATGATATCTGCGTCAGCTTGAAAGACCGCGTGGATGCCGTCGATACGGCACGCACTGCCGGAGTTGCCTTTAAAGCGCACCCGGAAAGATTGCCGATGAATATCTTCGGTACAGAGGGTGAATGGGAAAACTATGCAACCCCATCCCGTGATGCCCGTCTGAAAGTGGCCTTCATGGACTTGCTGGCTTCCACCAAAGCCAATATCGAACGCTACAAAAAACGTGACAGAGCCATCCGCTATAACGGTGGCAATCTGGCACAGGACCTGTTCAATGTTTATGCTCAAAAAGCCCAGGCGTGTCAGTTCTCTTACACAACTTCCAGTGGTCGCACTGTGATGTTGAATCTGGAAGCTGCCCGCCAAAGACTGTTTGCGATGAGCTTTGACCCTTATCACTGTATCGAACTTCGCTGGGGTGCGCGCATCCCGCAGGAAATGGCTTCCTGTCAGGACGATGCGAACAAGCGTCAATGGTATGAGCGCGAACAGTGGTTGCGCAATCAGTGGGAACGCCGTTATGACGCCCGCATGGATTATTCTTTGAATGAACTGAGCGGTCCGCTTCCGGGTGTTGGCATTGCGACTCCGCCGGATGTTGATATTGTGGGTTACCTGAAATCACAACGGTAACTTGTCTTAGAAGGTCCGCGTGGTCGTGGCCCCGCAACGGTTATAACCCGTGATGGTCAGACTGCGCGACGCCCAGTCTGACGGCCACGCACTTGTGGTCAGACAGTCCACCGAAGTTCCGCCGAAATTACATTCCAGCGAGCCGACGCCTGCTCCGTTATCAAAGACGATAAGAGCATCCGCCGCCGCTTTGGTCTTATCAAAGATAAAGGTCGGCACATAAGCCCCGCGCACATCACACATTTCTGAAACCATATCGCCGGAAAAATGCTGACCATAGGCCGACGCATCGATCTTGATCCCAATCCCGGTGGTGTCTGCATAAGTATTGGTGGCAATGTTCAATGTATAAAGGCGCATGTTTTTCACGGATGCATAAGATGACTTTACTGTCAGTGACACATACAAGTACCCATCAACCTCTGTGAAAAGGCCATAATACGAAGCCAACGCATAGTCATCCGACGGCACAATCCACAGATAGTCCGCAGCGTTGCTCATATAAGAAGGCTTCGTCATTTTAAGGGTGATACTTTGCCCCGGAATCAAAGTGACCGGAGTTCCCGAATTTGGATAAGTCAAAATGGCTGTGTCAGTACTGGAACTGTCACCAGAGGAGGTATTCGTGTCTGTTGAAGTGGACGCCGATTCTGTTGAACTTGGCGCACAGTTTTGAAAAGTCAGAGTACACACGGTCAGGACAGCAAAAACGATAACGCTGCCCCAGATTTTCTTTTGATTCTGCATACATCCCCCACCCGAAATAACAGTCTTATTACAGTACCACCATTCTTAACGGCAAATGTTGAGAAAACATGGAATAAGACTTTTCCGTCTCACACTGAGACGGAAACTTTCAGACAGGAACGGTCCAGCCTGTGTAACGCTGAACTTCCTCGGAAATATCCGCACCCAGCTCGACATGGCGATAACTGTTCGGGGAATCCCAGATTTTGCGCACAAGCTTGTTCATCACATCATGACCGGCCTTATATAACACCACATGCCCCATCAAAGGCATTTCCAGTGTCACCAGATCACCCAGGGCATCCAGTGCCTTATGACGTACAAACTCATCGGCCCAGCGAAGCCCCCCGGGGTTCACAACCGTTTCACCATCCAGAACCACACAGTTGTCCAGACTTCCGCCCTTGGCCAGACCACGGGACTTCAAGGCTTCCACGTCTTTCATGAATCCAAAGGTGCGGGCGTTGGCAACATCACGTCCGAAGGATTGTTCGTTGATGTCCAGATCAATGGTTTGTTTGCCAATGGTCGGATTCGGGAAATCAATGGTCACGGTCAAACGCAGACCATGATACGGAACCACGTAGGCATGCTTATCACCTTCGCTGAAATAAATAGGCTCTGTAATGTAGCAGTACTTGCGCGGCTGATCCTGTTCAACAATCCCCACGGCCAGCAAAGCATCCAGGAAAACTTTGGCGCTGCCATCACCAATGGGAATTTCAGGGCCATCCAGCTCGATGAATAAGTTATCAATGCGAAGTGCGGAAAGCGCGGAAACACAGTGTTCAATCGTCGCCACGGAAAACTCCGGACCCCCGATGGTTGTCTGGTGCGAGGTGGCCTGAACATTGCGGGCTGTGACTTTCAAAGAAGGGCTTCCCGGTAAATCTGTGCGGATAAAGTAAACACCCGTATCAGCAGGAGCCGGTCGGAAGGTCAGAGTGCAAGGATCGCCAGAGTGAATTCCGATCCCCTGAACAACAGTCTTTTTGCGAATTGTTTTCTGTAAGAACATCTTGTCTAGACTGTACCGTAACTGTCAGCCCTTCGCAATGCGGATTTGCCCGACCACGTCTCCACGCCAGTTGGTGATGACAGGCATGGTGTATTCAGAAAGAGCCTTAAATTCCTCTTGTGAAAGACCGCCCAGCTTCAATAACAACGAAGCTGTTGCCACCTGAGCCGCACGTCCCGCCCCATCTGCGGCTTTCACCGCAAAAGCGACTTTCTTTTCAGGAAGAACACCACAGAACACACCTTCCGCACCACCTTTGATAATAGCCCGGCCCTGTGACTTTTCGATCACAACTGTGGCGAAATTGTCACTGCCGGAAATATAAAACGGATGCGTGCGCACGGCGTGCAAAATCCTTGCTGCTGCGGCTTTGCGAGCTGGATTTTCCTTTGGATTGATGAAGGTGGACATGCCCACGGCCATGGATTGCAAAGGCACGGCATAGGTCGGAATACCACAACCATCCACACCGTAAGGAAGTTTTGAATGATCCACTTTCAAAGTTTCCGTCAGAATCTTGCGCAATCTTTTCTGGGCATTGTGTTCGTATTTTTCATAGCCCGCAGGATCTTCCCCCAAATGCAGACACGTTGTGATGATACCGGAATGTTTTCCGGCACAATTGTTACAGAACACCGTGGGCTTATGCTGATGGCGGATCATTTCATGCGCACTGGCTTCGTGGTATGGCAGATGTGGACCGCACACGAATTGCGATTCTTTCAAACCCGCCTTTTCCGCCCACTGGGCCAGTGCTGCCAGATGTTCCTTTTCCCCGCGATGGGATGAACAGGCCAATGCAATATGCTTGTCTTCAAGATTGAATTTATCTGCGGCACCGGATTCGATCAAAGGCAAAGCCTGAAGCATCTTGATGGCACTGCGGGGCATGGTTAAGAACTGGGGATGCCCCCAATACTGAATCACACTGCCAAGCTCATTGACGACCACAACCATGACCTGATGAAGACTTTCCACGACGGGGCCCCTTAGGACCTCGATGCTCAACGGTTGTTTCGATGCCATATTTTTCTCCCCAAAAATCAGCCCAGAACAAAATATCGCCCGATTGTCATAGGCGAACCGCTGATTATTCTAACAGGATGATGGGGACCCCAACATAAAAACCTGCAAAAGACTCAAAATACGACAAACAACAAAGCCGGATTTGCTCCGGCTTCGTGAAAAAATCATATTTTCTGAAAACGATTTACAAAGAAAAGACCTACAAGCCCCAGATCGTGCGTGGGAACGGGAAACGGTCTGCGGTTCCCACAACTCCCTTGTTGTTATCACCCATGCACTTCATTTCGCCGCTTTCAAGTACAAAACAGGTGCTTTCATTACCCACCGATACGTCACGAACGCCTTGTGCAACCACCGTCGCCGGACCAGATGAAAAACATTGATCGGTCGTGGTACCAATACCCAACTGCCCCTTGTTGTTCTGCCCCCAGCAGACAAGACGGTGCTCATCCCCGACGATCGCACACATATGAATTCGTCCAATAGAGACCTTCTTCACATTTGCAAGCAACGTCGTCGGGGTGTCATTGCCAGTCCCCAGACAAGCCATGCCGCTTCCCCAGCACTTCATGTCACCATCTTTCATAACAGCACAGGATGCCGGCACCGTTTCACTTCCGCCCATAGAAACGGAGTCCACACCCGATAACAAAGGCGTCGCGGGAATGGTGGTTCGATCCACGGTGTCCCCCAAACCCAGTTGCATTTGCGAGTTATCCCCCCAGCAGAAAAGATCGTCATTCGTGGCAATATAACAGGCAGCCTGCGACGAGGTTTCAACATCCCGAACCCCGGACGACAACACCAGATTCGGAAGAGAGCTGCTGCTGGCGCTTCCGGGCTTGCTCTGACCACTGTTATTGTCGCCCCAGCAATTCAAGCCACCCGTGGTTAACACGGCACAACCACCATCATCATTCAACGAAACCTTGCTGACATCTTTTTCAATAATGATTTTAGGAGTCTTAAAGACTGTAAACGTGGCGCTCACCCCAAGGCTGTAATTTCCAGAGTTCTGCCCCCAGCATCTTAGCTCGCCGTATGAGGAAACTGAACAACTTCGTTCGCGACCGGTCGCGATCTGCCGCTGATTACGAGACAAGGCCTGAGTCGGCACCAATCGAGGGAACAAGGTGCGATCCCCGATTTGCCCCACCGAATTCTGACCCCAGCAAAGAACTTCACCAGAGTCCATCAATGAGCAGGCGGATTGGTAGTTTTCATGAAACACATTACTGACCGAGACCGACTGCACGCCGGAGGGAATCACAGTCACCGGAAGAGTTTTATTCACCGGCAGTGG
The DNA here is from genome assembly GCF_025558485.1 of Bdellovibrio bacteriovorus. Taxonomy (GTDB): domain Bacteria; phylum Bdellovibrionota; class Bdellovibrionia; order Bdellovibrionales; family Bdellovibrionaceae; genus Bdellovibrio; species Bdellovibrio bacteriovorus_G. The sequence continues at coordinate 1,741,873 of NZ_CP102930.1, read as the reverse complement.
CGACACCATCCAGCACTGCACAGAGGAATCCTGCATCAGCACGCAACGTGGGTCCATCCCCTCGAAGGGACCATATCTATTCGACATTCTCAGTAACTGCTTCACCCCACCACTGATCAATTGCACTGGCGCCGAGGCCGCCACCATCGGATTCCCACCAGGGATTCGGCCTCCCGCCCCCCAGGTCCAGACACTGCCGTCGTTTTTTAGACCAATCAATGATTCCTGCGAGGTGACGATGTCCTTGTAATCGGCACTCATTTCAACCGGTACAGCAGACCCCGCACCACTGGCGCCCGGAGTCAGCTGGCCATTGCTGCCACTTCCCCAGCAGTAGTTCTTGCGCACGGCGGGTGCGCCTTCATCTTTTTGCACACAAATGCTGTCGTTAAAAAGGTCGTAGGAAACTATATTTTCCGCCAGTGGAGTCGCCGGCACAGTCGCTGTGTTTCCTGAAGAGTACCCTGTCGATCTGTTACCCCAGCAGAAAAGGTTTTTCTGAGTCGGTGTCACAGAGTCCAGCTTAACCGCACACAGGGTGTTGCCGCTGGTGGCGGCAATAAGGCGCATTTCCTCCACCTGCCCTGTCACCAACTGCGGCGAACCAATCGTGCGACTGGCATTCATGGAACCCGTACCGAAAACACCTGAATAGTCAGTTCCCCAGCACATCAGATCCTTGTTCGTTTTCACATAACAAAATGCGTTTGAACTGGCCGCAACCTGGGTAACACCTGAGTTCACAAATTTCGTTGGCAGCAGAACACGGCCCCCGACAGATCCCGGCAGGCCACCGTCGTTATCCCGCCCCCAAAACACACAAAAACACTATAAATGGTAGCATAGCTATAGCATCTTCCTTACTTACAAACCCTTCCTTCTATTCTAGATACGAACATGACCCTTGCAATGAGGGTCAGTGTTGTGATAGCATTCGCGTCCAGAACGCAGTGGTCGCCCCCACCAAAGTGAACGGCGCCAAAGTGAATTTCATCGAGCGCGCGCCCAGGCCTTCACCCGTCACGATGTCGATGTAATAATCTTCCATCGCTGTATAAAGATATTCTTCCACATGACGGCTCAGACGATGAATTTCATCAATGAACAACACCGAGTTGGGTTTCAGGGAAGTCAAAATCGCCGCCAGATCACCCTTTTTGTCAATCGCAGGCGCCGATGTCATTTTGATTTCCGCGCCCATGTCGTTGGCAATGATCTTGGACAACGTGGTTTTACCCAAACCCGGAGGCCCCGCCAGCAGCACGTGATCCAAAGATTCACCACGATGTTTGGCTGCCGCCACGAAGACTTTTAATTTCTCTTTCACGTCGTCCTGTCCGGGGAAATCCTCAAAGCGCTGGGGGCGCAATTCATTTTCCCAGGACTTTTCGCCCTCAACCGGATCACCTTCCAAAATACGACTCATGACAAGCTCCCAGACAAGGTCTGAAGACCTTTACGAACACCGTCTTCAACGCTGATATCCACAGGCAGCGTGGAAACAAACTGATCCACCATCTGGGATTTGTAGCCCAGATTGAGTAACGCCGAAGTGATTTGCGTGTGTCCCTGAGATTTGGATTTCACCGGGCCGTTTTCCTCGATGGAAACCAGCTTGCCCTTGAGGGTCAGGATGATCTGTTCAGCAGTTTTTTTGCCGACCTTCGGTAAACCGGAAAGCGCCTTGGCATTCCCCGCCTCGATCATTTCCTGAATCTGGGCCGGACGACCGCCGGAAAGAATGCTCAATGCCATCTTAGGTCCCACGCCATTTACTTTTAGCAAAGACAGAAACAGATTTTTTTCTTCCTTGTCGTGGAAGCCGAACAACTGCAAGGCATCTTCGCGCACGTGGGTGTGAATCCAGACGATGATGTCATTCCCCAGAAGAGTCTGCAAATCCCCCAAAGTATGAGCGGAGGCCAGGATTTCATACCCCACCCCTTGCACATCAATCAAAGCGGAGTCGTTCATCACTTCAATAATTTTACCGCGCAGATATCCAATCATAAACTCACCGCTCTTTGCATAATCGCTTTTTTCTTCATCTCGAAGGCATGGTAACAGGCCATGGCCAGGGCATCAGAGGCGTCAATGCGGCTGATGGTTTTCAAGCTCAGCATGACTTTTAAGATGGCCTGAACGTCCTCTTTGGAGGCGCCCCCGTTTCCGGTGACACCTTTTTTTACGGAACGTGTGGCGTATTCCTGCACTTCCGCCCCACCCAAACCGGCTTCATACATGATGACTCCGCGGGCGTGGCCCAACTTAAAGGCACTGTCGGCGTTTTTTCCCAAAAAGATTTTTTCGATGACCACTTGCTGGGGTTTGTACTTTTCCATGACCTCGCGGAATGCCGAACCCAGCTCTTTCATGCGCAGCGGGAAAGCATCGTCAGCGTCCATCAGGATCACACCGTGATTGATATGTTCAATCTTTCCGTTGTGAACACGGACAACTCCAAAACCTGTAATGCGAGAACCGGGATCGACCCCAAGAATGATCAAAGAATGTTCCTTTTTTATATTTCCACTATGGCGTCGTAGATATTGCTTAGTCAATAAATCTGCTCTAGTATCAGTCTATGCCCAAAATTGAAGCAAGCACCATCGAAAAGTACCAGAGTCTCCTTGAGAAAGATCCGAATTCTCAGGTTTTCGCCCCTCTGGCCGAGGCATATCGTGAGATGGGAATGCTGCAAGAGGCCCGCAAAACGGTGACTTTGGGCGTTCAACGCCACCCGCTATTTGTCGGCGGCTTGGTCACCTTTGCCAAGGTGATGCGTGATCTGGGCGAGCTTGGAAAAGCGCAAGAGGCCTTGAAAAAAGCCACCTCTTTGTCTGCCGAAAATATTCTGGCGCACCAACTGACGGCGGAAGTTTACCTGGCTCAGAAAAATCCGAAAGACGCCCTTAAAGCCTTTAAAATGGTTTTATTCCTGAATCCCAATTCCAAAAGCGCGCAAAAAGCCGTGCAGAAACTGGAATCCCTGACGGCGGACGAATACGACGAAGACGTCTTTTCCATGACGAAACTTCCGGAGGTCAACCTGCAAGCGGCGGCAGCAACGACCGAACGCCCGCCTGATTTCGCCCCGGAAGAGGTGGTGATCCGCCCGACCCCGGTGACCACCAATAAGGCATTGGAACGCATGCTTTCCCTGATCGACGCTTTTATTGTGCGCAATGACTTGGAAAAAGCGCATGCTCTTTTAAAAGACACCCGCATTGAGTTTGGCGATCATCCGGAAATCCAACGCCGCATGAACACCCTTCAGGTTCGCTATAATGATTCTGATGAGGCCATTCCCCTGAAGCCACTTCTGCCACGCGAGCAACTGATCCGTGAAAAGAAGCTGGAAGTCCTTGAGATGATGCTTCGCAAAATCGAAGACTACCGCGCCCAAGGTTGACCACCTGCGCCCCTTTAAGTCATGATGCCCTTCTAAATTCAGCCAAGAATTTTAAAAAAGGATTTAACATGTACGAAACGTCGGACTTTAGAAAAGGTCTTAAAATCATGCTGGAGGGGAAACCCTACGTCATCGTGGATTTCCAACACGTAAAACCAGGTAAAGGGAATCAATTCACCCGTACTAAACTTAGAAACATGCTGACTGGCCAAAACTTGGAATCCACTTTCAAGTCCGGTGAGAAGTTTGAAGTTCCCAACGTGGAAAACAAAGAGATGTCTTTCCTTTACAAAGACGACACGGGCTACAACTTCATGTCTCAAGAGACATTTGAACAGATCGCCATCTCTGAAGAGGACCTGGGCGAATCCAAGTACTATCTGACAGAAAACCTGAAAGTGGTTATCTTGTTCTATAACGAGAAAGCTGTTGCTTGTGATGTGCCAAAAGCTGTGAATCTGACTGTGGCTCAAACAGACCCAGGAATCAAAGGGGACCGTGTGACAGGTGCAACCAAGCCTGCAACCATGGAAACCGGCCTTGTTGTTGGCGTGCCTTTGCACATCAGCGAAGGTGATGTTCTTCGTATTGACACCTCCACAGGTGAGTACGTAGAGCGCGTCAGCCAAAAATAAGTAACGCTCAGTATTAAGTCTCCGCAACCACTCAATTTTATCGCAAAATAAATGAGTTAAGCTGCGGAGGCTTTTTTTGTCCACTTATGTCGAATTAGAAATTCAAAGTCTTCTCAGACAGTCTGAAGATCTCACTGAGGTTGCCACGCAACTTATCAGCAGTATCGAGTCTTCTCCCGATCACTTCACACTGGACAACATCAACGCCCTTTCTCGCTTTCTGATTCAATCACGCAACGAACATCTGCTGATTGATTTTGTTCTTCGTCATATTGAAAACGAATCCTTCCCGATTCCATGGCCATATTTTTTAGAGGCTCTGAGTTTCTTCAGCGACAAGCTGGAGGAAAAATCCGTGCGCGCGCTGACAGACGGAATCGAAGAGGACAATGCTCAAGCTGAGGCCTCGCGTTCTTTGGCACTTCGTCAGACTTTACAAACCCTGGGCGAATGGCGCAGCAACCGCAAGTACAAACTGCACAAAGATTATCTGAACAACAAACGTTCTTTGCTGGAACAACTTATCACTCTGCGCACGCAGCAGTTGTATGAGCAGGAAAAATCCCTGTTGCAACGTCTGCAAAAACTTTATCCCGGTGACAGCGACATCCGCCGCGAAGTGAATGAACACAAGCAGCGCTATGCCCTGGAGATTCTGTCACGCAGAACTCCGCGTTCGCGCAAGGTCAGCATCAACACCGAGGAATATTCCCCGCGTGATCCGGAGGTTGAACAGGCCTTGCAGGTGCTGATGCAAAGTATGCACGAACACGCGGAACAACATCCCGACATGGCTTTTGATTTTGCCGTGGCCGCTTACATGCTGGAAAGTTTTGAAGACGCCTTGTCCCTGCTTTCATTCAGCGAGGAAACGGAATCGTTGATCTGGTTCCGTCTGGAAGTGCTGTTAAAATGCCGCCGCTTTGTGGAACTGCTAACCGATCTTGCAAAGGTCGAGATCTTTTTTGCCCACGATCCGGAAACCTTCTTTGCCACGGCGTATTTGCGTGCGCAGGCGATGTGGGGACTGGGCCAGAAACACACAGCCATTGAAGTTCTTGAAGGACTGCTGGCAGCACGCCCGCACTATCGCGCGGCCAGTGCTTTACTGAGTATCTGGAGCGGACAGTGAAGCGTGTCTTTTGGATTCTTATCACTCCGCTGGCTGTGATTTTGGTGCTCTGGGTGCTGATGGCCCAGGTCTTTGCACCCAAAATTGAAGCCTGGACACTGAATAAGATCCAGACTTATTCCGCAGAAAACCTGCCGGTGAAAATCCGCGCGGAAAAACTTTCGTTGCGCTTCCTGCGCCCCTCAGCCGCTCTGGAAGGTGTCATCATCGAAGGTCAGGGCCCGCTGGCTGAAGCACTGCCGGAAATTAAAATTGGCAGCGTGCGTGCCTTCGTGGACTTGTTCCATCTTTTGGGGGGACGCCTGACTTTGTCTGCTGTGGTGGTGGACGCCCCGCAGGCACAGATCAATCTTGATCCTTTCCTGAAGGACGACTCCCCGTCCAAAGAACTTCCGATGGATCAGATTTTTGCGGTTTTGGAACAGTTGCCGCTGCAAAGAATTTTCCTGCAAAATATTCAGACGCAAGTGACTTCGCAGCAACTGAAACTGAACGTGCAGGTGCAAAGCGGTGACCTGCTGCTGACCAACATGGGAAAAAACCTGACAGCCAAAGCCAATCTGCCCGAGTTGCAGGTGAAGCTGACCGGCTTTGGGGATTTTTCCGGTTCAACCGATGCGCATTTGTACCTGACACGACAATCCCTGAAAATCATCCAGTTGGGTGTGCGTCTGGGGGAATCCGAAGTTCTGGCACGAGGGGAACTGACTAACTTTGCCCGCATTGCGATCAAACCTTCCGGCGTGCTGGATCTGACTGGCAAAGTGAACTTAAGTGATATTTACACCGAAATGAAACGTCTGCGCCCGGACATCAAGCTGCCGGTGATTGGCGGCGAACTGATCACGGAAATGGACACCAAGTTCAACGGCTTTGATGACATCAAGGCCACGGCAGAAATCAACACCCGTTCCGTGACACTGGAAAAACTGGAATTGGGCGATGCACGCATTCAAGGGGAATACCACAACGGCGTGATCGGACTTTCCGAGATGGAAGTGCATCACCCGGCCGGGGAAGCCACCCTGACCAAGTCCCAACTGCAACTGGATGGTAAGTACGGATTCAAATCCCTGGTGACAGTTCACAGTCTGGATCTTTACAAGCTTTTCCAAAGTCTGGATCTGGCGAATATTCCCGTCGGTCTGGAACTCGATGGCCAGCTGCCATGTGAAGGTCAGATCCGTCCCACCTTCCAGGTCACTTGCTCCAATGCTTCTATCAGCGGAAAAAATCTTTGGGTTAAAACAGACATCAAACCCAAAACGCCGGATCTGGTGAATATTGATGCGATGTCCGCCAAGGGTCAGGTGCAAGTGACTCTGGATCAGGTTTCTTACGCAGCTTCCGTCACCATGGGCAGCAGCAATGGCAGCTCTGATGGTGTGATTGATTTCCACAAGGGTTTTAAGATCAACTATAAAACTGAAAAGCTCGATCTGAAGAACGTGCGCAATCTGGCACACTTAAAACTGGTCGGCACCACCAGCATTGAAGGCTCCACGTCCGGTGACTCCCACGCGGCAGTTTTCAATATGAAACTCAATGCGCGTGATTTTGTCTTTGAGGATTTCACTTTGGGAAATCTTCTGACCCATCTGCGCTACAGCAAGGGCATTTTGTTCTTTGAAAACATTGCCGGCGCCTTAAACCGCACTCAGTATCTGGGTGAGCTGGATGTCAATCTGAACAACAACACCCTGGAAGGCGACTTCAGCATCCCAACGGCAGAGCTGGGGGATGTGGCCACAGTATTTGAAAAAATCTATCGTTTCCCGCTGTCTGTTTCTGGTATGGGTGCCGCCAAAGCCCGGGTTGAAGGACCTCTGAATTTCTGGAAGCTAAACTACAAACTTGAATCTGCATTCAAGGATGTGACCATCGGCCCGGAAAGCTTCAATCAGTTGCTGTTCAATGCCTCTGCCACAGATGGCAATATCAAGGCTGACAAGGTGCTGCTGCAAAAAGCCAATTCCGTCCTGACTCTTCAGGGGGGCATCAGTTCAGAGCGTATTATGAATCTGTATGCCGACGGGAAAAACTGGCATTTGGAAGAATCCGATCTGATCAGCAAAATCAATTCCAATATCACCGGCAATGTCAACTTCGCCGCCGAACTGAAGGATTCCGTCAACAATCCACAAGTGCTGTTGAAAGGCGCTGTCACCGACACACTGTTTGAGGATCAGGAAATTCCAAATTCAAACTTTATCGTGCGGGTCAATCGCAACAGCCTGGGTGGACAGCTGACCTTCTTTGGTGACAAGGTTCGCGCTGACTTCCAGATTCCGATGGAAAAAGGGCGTTCTCCGCTGGTGCTGAAGGTGAACACCAATAACTGGAACTATTCAACAGTTCTGGGTCTGATCGGCGGCGCCAATCTGGCCAGTGAATATGACTCGACACTGACTTCCACGGTGGATCTGCGTTCTGATCAGGGGGATATCCTGAAAGCCAGCGGCAAGGTTCATATTGAAACCTTCAACCTGAAACGCGGACCTTTAAGCTTTGCCAATAACGGGCCGATTGATATCACGGCTGACAACGGCGTAGTGAACATCCGCAACTTCACCTTGTCCGGCCCCAATCATCTGTTGCAAATTCGCGGTTCTAATTTTTCTGCCGAAAACCTGAATCTGGGAGTTTCCGGCCACACGGATCTGCGCCTGCTGCAAATCTTCACCCCGTTCCTGGAGGACATGGGCGGACTGGTGCATATTTCCACAAATGTTTCCGGTTCTTTGATGAAACCGGAAATTTTGGGAAATGCGAATGCCCAGAACACGTTTATCAAAATCAAAGGTTTCCCGCACCCGCTTGAACGCCTTTCCACGGAAGTGGTTTTCTCGCAAAGCCGTATCCTGATTAACTCTATCAAAGGTCAAATTGCCGGAGGCACACTGACGGGAGATGGCGGCATCATGATCAATGGCATTAAGGACATCCCGACCACGATTCGCGCACATCTGGATGGCGTGACCTTCAATGTTCCGGACAAGGTGCGCAGCAGTGGCAATGCGGATCTGCTGTTTTCGGGCCGCTGGTTCCCGTTCACTTTGTCAGGCACCTTCCATGTATCCAGTGCACTGGTTGAAAAAGAGTTTACCGAGGATGCCGGCACCGTGGCCGGAGTTCGTCAAAGCCAGTATCTGCCAAAACTTCTGCGTGAAGGTCAGTTCGAGCCGATTCTACTGGATCTGCAAATTCTTTTGAATCGCAATATCGTGGTTAAAAATTCGCTTATCGACGGCTCGGTGACCGGACAACTACAGGTGAAAGGGGCACCAACCGAACCGGTTCTGCTGGGTAAAATCAGTATGGAGCGCAAATCCAAAATCATCTTTAAAGACAAAGTCTTTGATATTCAAAGCGGTGTGATTGACTTCAATGATCCTGACGAGATCAATCCGAATCTTTATATTTCAGCGATTTCGCGCATCAACGAATACGATATCACTTTACTTGCACAAGGCCCTTCCAAAAACATGACCATTCACCTGAACAGTGTTCCCCCGCTGTCAGAACAGGATATTATTTCCCTGATTGCCTTGGGGGTTACGTCCTCGGCCATGGATCAAAACCTGCAGTCCCGTCAGCAGGCGGAACAACTGGGTGTGGAAATCGGTGGCGCGGTGCTGGCCAAACCAATCAACAAACAACTGGAAAGCACGCTGGGTCTGAATCTGGCAGTGACTTCGCAGTATGACTCCACCCGCAACATCAGTGTGCCGAAAATCACTTTAAGCCGTCGTCTGTCTGAAAAAATGAAAGTTTCCGGCAGCCGTCCCGTGGGTGACACACAGTCTTACGATATCAAGCTTGAATATCTTTTGAACAGCAATGTCACGGCCATTGGCTCTTTTGAAAGCCGTGGTTCCACCGAAGAAAGCACCAATGTTCAGTCCACCCAACAAGAATCCCAAAGCATTTTCGGTTTGGATCTGGAGTTTAAGCGGGAGTTCAAATAATGCCGTCGTCCTTGCGATCCCCTGCCGTATTTTTGCTGCTGACACTGACTCTTGGATGGGGGCTGCCGTCGTGGGCCTTAAAGAAGCCACTGAATATCTCCAACCTTCCGCAGGAGCTTCAGGAGGACCTAAACAAAAGATTTCCGGATCTTTCCAAGGAACGTCTGACTCAGGATCAGGTGGACGAAATCATTCGCCATCTGCAATTGAAGCCGCAAATCAAGCGTGTGCGTATTCTGGATGATGGCAACAGTTCACCGTTGCGACTGGAATATGAACTGACCCGTCGAATTTCCAGCGTCAAAGTGGTGGGAAACAAAAACTTTTCCACTTCCGAAGCCGAAGGCTTGTTCGGGGTTAAAGCCGGTGATGTCTTCGATCAGCAAACCCTGATTGAGGGGGGCGAAAAACTGCGCCAGGCCTATCGGGATCTGGGCTACTACAATGCCGTGATTGACATAGAAATGCCACCAGAAAGCCCGGAAACTGTCAGCGTGCTGGTGCGTGTGAATGAAAACAAACGTTCTTTGGTGCGCAATATCGTTCTGATCAGTCCGAATGAGGATCTGAATAAAAAAATCATGAAAGAGATCGACGATTCTCTGAATGATCCCTACACCGACGCCACGCTTTCGCAAATTCAGAAGGCCGCCCGTGAATACCTGACCCAAAATCGTTATATCCGCGCTGATCTGGTTGGTCCCACCACGGAATTCAGCGAGGATGACAGCGAAGTGGTGCTGACCTACCGTCTGGAAAAAACTGACAAATACATGTTCGATTATCAGGGCGTTCGTTTCCTGGCGATCCGGGAAATCGAAAACGCGCTGGAGCTGGACAACTATTATTCGGCCAGCCCGTCCGTCGGCACAGAGCTGGCACAGAAGATTCGCACTTATTATCTGGCCCGGGGTTATGCCCGTGCCGATGTGAAAGTTGATGAATCCGAATCACGCAAGTTCCAAAGAAAAGTGACCTTCCATATCGAGGAGGGTCCGCGTGTTAAAATTCAAAAATACAACCTGACCGGGCGATTCAACCGCCGTGAAAAGTATTATATCAACTTTATTGAGGGCCACAGCTCCCGCACAGTGGAAAGCGGTTATTACAATAAAGAGGACATCGACACAGGTTTAAAAAACCTGATTCTGGAACTGCAAAACAACGGCTACCTGCAAGCCAAGATTCTTTCCACGCGCACGCAATACAACAAGGAACGCGACGCCGTCACCATCCACATCAATCTGGATGAAGGACCTTTGACGATTGTGGAATCCGTGACCTTTGAAGGAAACAGCTCTTTCGGGGAAGAGGAACTGCTGCGCGCCACCCGTCTGCGCGCAGGTCCTTTGCGCCTGACCCATATTGAAGACTCCATCGCACGGCTGAAAAGTTTTTATAAAGAGCGCGGCTATATCGAAATGCTGCTTTTAAACGAACGCGGCGATGTGGTGACTTATGATGAAACCAACACCAAGGCCAATTTGAATTTCAAAATCTTTGAAGGCCCGCAGGTTCGGGTGGCTTCGATCATTCTGGAAGGCAACACCTTCACCACGGACTATGTCATTCACAAAGAATTGGAATTTAAAAACGGCGATCTTCTGACCCCCTCCAATCTGGAAGAATCCGTCGCCCGCCTGCAAAGAACCGGCTTCTTCAGCTCCGTGGAAATCCGCACGCTGGAGGAAAAAACCAATGTCGCCAACCGCACCGTTTTGGTGAAGGTCAGCGAACGTGATCCGGGGGTGTTCACTTTAGGGGCTGGTGCCACCAATGAAAGAACACTGACTCTGCGTGGTTATACCGGTGTGGCTTACCGCAACTTGTGGGGCACGGGGCGCGGAGTTTCCTTGCGTCTGGAAGGAAACTACAACGTGGCTGACATCAAGTATCTGGAAAGCCGTGTTGTCCTGGGGTATCTGGAACCTTATTTATTTGATTCCCGCGTGCGTGGCCGTATCAATCTCACTCGCTCCAGCACCGTCACAGATTACGACATCAAACAGGTTTCCGATGTGCGTTCGACGACGTATTCCCTGGAAAAGGATTTCACTTCGCGCATTCTGGGCATCTGGGATCTGTGGTCTTTGGCCACCATCCGTGACTTCGGTTTGGATGATTCTTACCCTTACGATACGGTTGAACAAAATATCGCGACCACCGGCCCTCAGTTGGATTTGGATTTCCGCGACAACCCATTCAATCCCACCAAAGGAACTTTCACGCGCTGGAATGCCGAATACGCCTCCCCGCAGATTGGCTCCAGTCCGACCATTGAATACTGGCGTACCACGTTGAGTTTCACCCACTATTGGACGGTGGGCCGACTTTCCAAACAGCCGGTTGTCTGGGCCAATCAGGGCCGTGCGGGCTATATGAAAAATCTTAGCCACGGTGGTGGTGTGCCCTGGGACAAGAAGGGTTTCACTTTAGGAGGCCAGTCCACAGTGCGCGGCTATGAAGCCGGAACTCAGGAAGTCTTCCCGAATCGTCAGGATCTGGGACTGACCGACACTGATCCGACTTACTATCTGACCTCCGATTCAACCATGTATCTGATCAAATCCGAACTGCGCTTCCCGGTTTATGAAAGTTTGGGTGGCGCGATCTTCTATGACGGTGGATCGGTGAAAATTGAGGACCTGAAATTCACAGATCCTTATCGGGATTCCGCAGGATTCGGTATTCGCTATAACACCCCAGTGGGACCACTGAGTCTTGAATGGGCCTGGAAACTGGATGCCCGCCCGGGGGAAGAACCTTGGCGCTTCCATCTTTCCATCGGAACTTTCTAAAGAGCCCAGGTGCAATCGGCCACAGCCATGATCCCGTCGCTTTGGCCGTTTTTAAACAACGGCTCCAGTTGCAGATTCTGCATCTGCACCTGCAAACGCTCTAGGGACAGACGCTCTTTCAGAATATGAGCCTCTGGCACGAAAATCGGCTCGCTCAGATCACCCGCCAACACCTTGTTGGCTTCGCTTAAAATGCGCATCGTCATGGATTCTTCCCGATCGTAAAGATGCACCCACTGACGACAGTAAAGATCCTCAATCGTGTAGCTGGTGAACTCAAAAAAGTTCAACGACCGGAAAAACTGCGTGTGCTTGCGGGAATAGAACTCCACCATTTTTGATTGATTCTGCCGCAGCTTCGCCAGAGTCTGTGGGAAAACCTGATAGCCATAATACTCCAGGGCCGTTTCCACCAAAAAAGGCATGTCTTTCAAGCGTCGCCCTTTGGAATACACGCGCTGGCAGACTTCCAAATACTGGCGCAAAAGCTCGGTCGTGCTTTCGCGTTCGGATTCATTTAACTGTAAAAAGAATGGCAAAGACTCTGAATGGTAAGGACGAACGGCCCACCCCTCTTGCTCAATAAAAGCACACAATTCTTCTGCATACTTTTTAAAGCTTTGGGCCGCAAACGGGGTCTTAGGACTCATGATGCACCGCAAACCTGACATAAAACAATAAACTATTTACAGTTTTGACATAAAAAGAGCTCCGCAAAGGGAGCCCTTCTTCTTAGTCCTGCAACAAGCGCGAATTAACGAGCTTTGCTGCTGGCAAATTTACGACGCAAATCCTGAGTTACTTCATGGATCGTTGCGTTCAACGTCACTTCAAACAAATCATCAGCAGAGACTTTATAAAGTTCTCCCAATTTTTTCAAAGCGTTGATTGGAGGGTGAGAAACGCCTCTTTCCCAGTTTGAAATGAACTGTGGAGTGGAGTATCCCAATTTGTCTGCCACGTCTCTTTGAGAAAGACCTGCTGACACACGTTTTTGCTTCAAGAAATCAGCTAACATATTTTTTTGTCTCATGCGTTTCCACCTAACGATGATTTATTTATACATAACAAGGCGTTTGTGACAAGCCTTTGCTTTCAAAAATAATCTCATCAATATAAATACATTATAGCTTATTTGATCTAAATTACTTCCTGTTTTTTTGCAATCCCTAATCTTTTCTGTGTTTGAGATATGAGCATTTTCATGTTTTCTTACAGATAAGATATGAGAGGATGTGAGCATGCCAAACATTACCAACACCCCTTGGACAGAAAGCTTCCACATTACCAGTCTTTTAGTCAATCCCATGGGACGCTTGGGACTCTATGGATTGCTGAATCTGTTGCAAGAAACCGCCTGGATGCATGCGGAAAACCTGGGGTTCGGCATGCAGGACATGGAAAAAGACGGATTGTTCTGGGTGCTTACCCGCCAGACCCTGCAAATGAAACAGTGGCCGCGCTTTGGCGAAAACATTCAAATCCAAACCTGGCTGCGCCCACCGGAAGGCGCCTTTGTCAGTCGCGAGTTTGCTGTGATCAACCAGCAGGGACAGGAGATCGGCCTGTGTTCGACAAGCTGGCTGGCTCTGGATCGCAACACTAAAAAAATCCTTCCCGCGCAGAATCTGCGTCCTTGGGAAAGTCTGACCAATCCCCGCGCCACGGGACTGATCCCGGAAAAAATCCCGGTGCAGGGCACCTACGAAAAAATCGCCAAATACCGTGTGCGCAACTCTGATCTGGATATCAATCAACATGTGAACAACACCAAATACGCCCAGTGGATTCTGGATGCCGTTCCTTATGATCTGCACAAGGCCCTGAAGCTGAACAGTTATTCCGTCAATTTTCTGACCGAAACCCATCTGGGGGACGAAGTCGAAATTCACCGCAGCTGTCAGGCGCCCAAACCGGAAACCGAGGACGCCGGGATCACCAGTTATCAGGGATTGCGGGTCGGTGACAGCAAAGTTCTGTTCACCGCCCTGCTGGGATGGGAGAAAAAAGCATGAAGTCTTTAAAACCTTTCAGTAAAACCGCACTGACCGAAAGCATCTCCGTTCAGGGGGATATCACGCCTCTGGCGGACAACCGTCTGCTGGTGAAATTTAAAATTGCCGGCAATATCGAACGCATTCTTTGGCCGAAAGCCGCCACCCAAATCAGCCGCGAAGACGGTCTTTGGAAGCACACCTGTTTGGAGGCTTTTGTGGGAACAGGCTCTACACCACGCTCCCCCTATCTGGAGGTGAATTGCGCTCCGAACGGCCACTGGAATGCTTACTCTTTTAGCAGCTACCGTGAAGACATGCAGCCCGCACTAGACACCCGTGTGCGCCTTCAACACCATGAGCCGGAACAGCAAGAGGCCCTGTTTGAGATCGAAATCGACAGTCAGAAGCCGTTTGATTTCACCTGCCTTGGCCTGACGGCGGTGATTGAATTCACCGATGGCTCGCTGAGCTACTGGTCCCTGTCCCATCCCGGCTCAGATCCTGACTTCCACAATAAAGACGGCTGGATCGCTCTTTCGACGCATTGAGCGAAGCTATTCGCAGACCCCGCCGCTCCCTTGACCCTTTCTGGAGCCCAAGATAGCTTGGGCTGTTTCATTTTCTAAATCCAGAAAGGACCTTCCCATGAAGAAACATACCGTTCGTGTGTACCCATCTAAAGAAAAGTTGGATCGTAAAGACCAACTGGCTTGGAAAATTGCAGAGATCGCTTCTGACAATGCTCCGATCAAAGCCGACGTTGTGGATATGGTTATCAACCGTATCATCGACAATGCCTCTGTTGCTATCGCGGCTGCCAACCGTCGTCCGGTGGCTTCTGCACGTGCTATGGCGATTGCGCATCCTCGTAATGGTGGTGCGACTGTTTTCGGTATGCCGAACGATCAAAAATTTGACTGTGAATGGGCAACATGGGCGAACGGCACTGCGGTTCGTGAGTTGGATTTCCATGACACTTATCTGGCAGCGGACTATTCCCATCCGGGTGACAACATCCCGGCTATTCTTGCAGTAGCTCAACAAATGGGTAAAACCGGCAAAGAGCTTCTAAAAGGGATCGTGACTGGTTACGAAGTTCACGTGGATCTGGTCAAAGCGATCTGCCTGCACGAATACAAAAAAGACCATATCGCTCACTTGTGCCCGGCTCAAGCCTGCCTGCACGAATACAAAAAAGACCATATCGCTCACTTGTGCCCGGCTCAAGCGGCAGGCATCGGAACTTTGTTGTCTCTTCCAACTGAAACTATTTTCCAGGCGGTTCAACAAGCGGTGCACGTGTCTTTCACGACTCGTCAATCCCGTAAAGGTGAAATCTCTTCCTGGAAAGCGTATGCTCCGGCACACGCTGGTAAACTGGCTGTTGAAGCGGTGGACCGTGTTATGCGCGGTGAAGGTGCTCCGTCTCCAATTTATGAAGGTGAAGATTCTGTGATCGCTTACATGCTTTCCGGTAAAAACGGCAAGTACGAAGTTCCACTTCCAGAAGTGGGCGAAGAAAAACGCGCGATCCTAGAGACTTACACAAAAGAACACTCTGCAGAGTATCAGTCTCAGGCCTTGATCGACTTGGCTCGCAAAATGAAGCCGATGATCAAAAACTTCGACGACATCAAAGACATCGTGATCCACACGTCTCACCACACGCACTACGTGATCGGTACCGGCGCGAACGATCCACAAAAGATGGACCCGAATGCATCCCGCGAAACTCTGGATCACTCTATCATGTACATCTTCGCCGTGGCATTGCAGGACGGCACTTGGCACCACGTGAACTCTTACGCTCCAGAGCGTGCTCAACGTGCTGACACTGTGGCCTTGTGGCACAAAATCTCCACTGTTGAAGACAAACAATGGACAGCTTGGTACCACGAAACTGATCCAGACAAAAAACGCTTCGGTGGCCGCGTGGAAATCACCATGAAAGACGGTTCCAAAATCGTTGACGAGCTGGGCGTGGCTGATGCTCACCCAGCGGGTGCGCGTCCATTCAAACGTGCGGACTACATCCGTAAGTTCGACACCTTGACTGAAGGAATCATCACCAAAGCAGAACGCGACCGTTTCATCAGCCTGGTTGAAAATCTGGAAAACCTGACTGCAGAACAAGTTCAGCAGTTGAACGTACAGATTCCAATCGAAAAGCTAGTGAATAACAAGAGAGACACCAAAGGTATCTTCTAGTTCGCGGGGAACGCATGGAGTGCGAAGCGCAGGGCCGGACCTTTACGGGACACGGCCTCCTGCCTCGCTGCTCCAGCCTCCGCTACGCTACGGCTGGGGGCCATCCAGGCCCCGCAGAGGTCCCTTCAATGTCCAGCCCTGCACTCCGCCCTCCATGCTTTTTGCTATCCACGAAGACACCTTTGGCGTCTATCTTGAGGCAAACTAGGTTTGGCATGTGCTAGAATCTGTTACGAAAACGCCCGGGTGAACCCGGAGTTGAGAGATGAGCGCTGAATTTGTTCGTGCTTGGCTCTGAACTGAAGAAAACTATTTAATTGTTACACGATACCCGAGAGCTGCTTGGGGATGGGGAGGGAGCTTAGCCTTAAGCTCTTCACCAAGTTCCGCAGCAGCTCATCCCGAAGGGATGGCGTCCGCGAGGACTGTTCGCAGGGGAAGGGCTTAAGGCTAAGCTCCCTCCCCGTCCCCAAGCGGGTCGTGAGGAAAGATGAGGCGAATATGTTGTTTCCTGAAATTACTCCTGCGCAAAAACGTAAAAACTTTAGAGAGGCTTTGAAGTCCGGGAAGCTTTTGCAGTTTCCGGGTTCTTGGTCACCTTTGGTGAGTATGGGGATTGAGAAAGAAGGCTTTGATGGGGTTTATATCTCGGGGTCTGTTCTTTCCAATGATCTTGGCTATCCTGATATTGGTCTGACTTCTTTGACAGAAGTGGCTCAGCGTGGTCGTCAGATCGCGCGCACGACGAAGCTGCCAACCATTATCGACATCGACACTGGTTTTGGTGAACCGATGTCTGCGACTCGCACGGTTCAGGAAATGATCGAAATGGGTCTGGCGGGTTGCCATATCGAAGATCAGATCAATCCGAAGCGCTGTGGTCACCTGGATGGCAAAGGGCTGGTGACTCGTGATGAAGCGACTCGCAAAGTTGCGGCGGCAGCTCTTGGCAAGAAGCTGGATGAAAACTTCCTTTTGATTGCCCGTACTGATGCCCGTGCTGTTGAAGGCCTGGATAAAGCCATTGACCGTGCGAAAGCTTACATTGATGCGGGTGCTGACTGCATCTTCACAGAAGCTTTGGAAAATGAAAAAGAATTTGAAACTTTCCGTAAAGCCGTGAACGTTCCTCTTTTGGCGAACATGACAGAGTTTGGCAAAGGTCGTCTGTTCACTTATCAGGAACTTTCCAATCTGGGCTACAACATCGTGATCTATCCGGTGACAACATTCCGTCTGGCGATGGGTGCGACCATTTCCGGTCTTAAAGAAATCAAAGCCAAAGGCACACAAGAAGGCCTTTTGGACAAAATGCAAACTCGTAAAGACTTGTATGCGCTGTCTCGTTACGACGAGTACAATTCTTTCGACACCAGCATCTTCAACTTCACTTTGAAGTAAGAACCAAGGGAGGCTGCAAGCCTCCCTTTTTTTGTTGTTCCGTCTGCTTCTGCAAACAGCGGCGAATTTAAGACCTTCTCGCATCCTGTAACAAACTTGCCCTTAGACTCAGCAGCGCGTACATCTTCCCCCGCAAGATTAAGACGCAAATTCCGACCTGAGTCTTAATTGTTTTTTCCACGCAGTCAGACCTCTTAAACTCTTCTAAGATGATTCAATGAAGAAAGAGTTCTCACTACAGACCAAAATCGCCCTGCCTATTTTAACCATCACTGTCATCGCTCTGGGACTTTTGACTTACTTCTCGGCCTCGCGAAGTTTTCAAACAGCACAGTCCGATGCTGAATTCAAAGTCACAAAATCGGCCGAGGCTTTTGCCAACGCCTTCAAAGCGGATTTGGATACCAGCCTGATGGTGGCGCAACAGGTGGAAGCCTATCTGGAGACTCTGCGCAAACAAAGCAGCAAACAGCGTTCTGAAGTGAATGCCGTTTTAAAAACCATGCTGGAACAGGCTCCTTCAGTGTTTGGTGTGTGGGCGACCTTTGAACCCAATGCCTTTGACGGACAGGATGCACACTATCTGGGGCAGCCCGGTTATGAAAAAGTCGGCGGCTTTGGCCCTTACTGGAATCGCGCCGGGGAAAATGGTGCTCTGGCATGGGAAAATGACATCAACTACGACGGAGAATTTTATCTGGCCCCGAAAAAAGCCGGGCACCGTATTTTAACCGAGCCCTACTATGACGAAGTCAACGGGCAGAATCTTTTGATGACCTCCGCCGCGGCTCCGCTGTACGAGGGCGGCAAAATGATGGGCGTGGTGGGTATTGATCTGCTGCTTTCCCAACTGGAAAAACAAATCGCGACCGTCAAACCCTATGAAACCTCTGTCGGATTTTTGGTTTCAGACCAGTTCAACTATGTCACCAATCCGCAAGCAAACCTTGTCGGCAAACCCGTCACCCTGCCTTTTGCCAATGAGGAATTCAAACAAGCCCTGAAAGAGGGGCGCTTGCTGCTAAAGTCCGGAACCGACACGCAATCCGGCGAAGAGGTTTTAAATCTGCTCGTGCCCGTCTCGATCCCCTATTCAAAAACTTTTTGGGGAGTTCTTATTTCCACGCCGATAAAAACCGTTCTGGCCAGCGCTTACTCTTTACTATGGAGTCAGCTGGTGGTGTTTTTGATTTGTCTGCTGGTGATGGGTGTGGCGGTATTCGTGATTTCACGCCGTATTTCCAAACGCTTCACGACTTTGACCACCAGTCTGGATCAGGCGGAAAATGTCGTCACGGCGGCAATTGATCAGCTTAGTCGTGCGGGACAAAATCTGGCCCAGTCTGCCACTGAATCCGCAGCGTCCATTGAAGAAACTGTCGCCAGCCTTGAAGAGCTGACATCCATGGTGCAACTGAACGCTGGCAACGCCAAGGAAGCCGCCCGTCTGTCTTCGGATTCCAATCACAGTGCCGAGCGTGGCAACACAGAAATGAGCGCGCTGGTCGGAGCCATGGACGAAATTTCCGGATCTTCCAAAAAAATTGCTGAGATCAACAGTGTGATTGATGATCTGGCCTTCCAGACCAATCTGCTGGCCCTGAATGCTTCCGTCGAAGCCGCCCGCGCCGGAGAGCACGGAAAAGGTTTTGCCGTCGTGGCAGAGGCCGTCAGAACTCTGGCGCAAAGATCCGCCTCTGCCGCCAAGGACATCAATGGTCTGATCAATGATTCCATTGAAAAAGTCCAGCGCGGCAGTCAGAAAGCGGAAAGCTCTAATTCCAACTTAAAAGAAATTGTGGATTCCGTCCGCAAGGTCAGCCATCTGAACGTCGAGATTTCCTCGGCCAGTGATGAGCAGTCCACCGGCATCCAGCAGATCAGCAAAGCCATGAATGCCTTGGATCAGGCCATTCAGACCAATGCCGCTTCGGCAGAGGAAATTTCCGCCACGGTTCAGGAGATTTTAAATCAGGCTCACGTGATGAAGAATGTCGTGACGGAGATGAATTCTGTGGTTCACGGGAACTAAAAAAAGGGCGGGCCTTCTGCGCGCCCGCCTTAAAAATTCTAATGCCCGCCAGCGGTGACCTTTAAACCGATGATTGAAACCAGCAACAGCCCCAGGAAGAACAGTCTTGCCGGAGTCGCCGCTTCATTGAACAGGAAAATCCCCAGCACTGCGGCACCCAAGGCCCCGATCCCCACCCACACTCCATAAGCGGTGCCGATAGGTAAAACTGTTGCTGCGCGTGCCAGTAAAAACATACTGCCCGCCAAAGCCGCCAAGGTTAAAAGACTGGGTGTGAGTTTTGAAAAACCTTCGGTGTATTTAAGGCCGATGGCCCAACCGACTTCAAGAAGACCTGCGATTGCCAGAATGATCCATGCTACTGTGTTAGACATACCAACACTCCTTTCGTTAGAAAAAAGCGTCGTCTTGTCCTGACCGGGTACGTCGCACATCGTCCGGGCACATCAGTCGCAGAAAACTGAAATACCGCCCCATTTAAGCGTAAAATCAGGAAAAAGTAAAGAACGCCTTTTATTCTTTCCCTCTCATTTGGTTTACAAAGTCCAGAGATCAGCTCCTTTGCCCCAAAGCCGACACTGATGCCTTATACTCTTTCTTGACCCTTTGTTGAGGGCGGACTAGGTTGGGCCCATGCAAAAGCTTAAAGTATTTCTTTCTGACAGTTTGAATCCGCACTTGAATCTTGCCACCGAAGAATGGATCTTCCATAACCTTGATCCATCTCAGCAGATCCTGTTCTTGTGGCGCAATGAAGAAACCGTCGTTATCGGGCGCAATCAAAACCCGTGGTCGGAATGCAATCTGGCGAAAATGAAAGAAGATAAAGTTCATCTGGCGCGCAGAACCACCGGGGGCGGTGCGGTTTTCCACGATCTGGGAAACACCAACTTCACCTTCCTGTCACCGAAAGAATCCTATAAGCGCGAAAACAATGTTCAGGTGATCTTCAATGCCCTTAAAAACTTCGGCATTCAAGGCGAAGCGTCCGGGCGCAATGATCTGCTAATCCCGTTCGAAGACGGGCCCCGCAAATTCAGTGGCAGTGCATACCGTGAAAAGAAAGACCGTGCCTTCCATCACGGAACCCTTTTGATGCACACAGATCTGACCCGTCTGGGGAACTATCTGACTCCGAACCCGAAGAAGCTTCAGGCCAAGGGCAAGGAATCCGTGCGTGCGCGCGTGGCGAACTTGAATGAAGTTTCAGCAAGCATCAACCATGACCTTCTGGTTGGACCTATGATCAAGGCGTTTGAGGACTTCTATGGCGCCAAAGCCGAGATCGAATCTTTGACCATGAAAAGCTTGCAGCAGATTCCAGAACTGAAAAGTCAATACGACCAACTGAGTTCCTGGGAATGGCTGTACGGAAACACTCTGGAATTCAACCACAAGATGGACGATTATCTTTCCCTGGGTTTCTTTGATGTTCACTTCAAAGTGGAAGACGGACAAATCAAGGATTTGAAATTCTATACCGACTGCCTGTATCCCGGTGTGATTGACGAACTGACCGAAGCTTTGCGCAACAAGCCTTATAAAGGCGAAACTGTTCGCACAGAGATGTCCGCTGTTATCAACGCGCATCCGGATTTAAATGCGGGATTGAGCGAACTGCGCGACTGGCTTTGCAAAAACATCGAGATCTAAATCTCGAAAAGTCATTCTAAACAAACAGATCCTGACGGACTCATGTTTTTCCTGTCAGGATCCTGCCCTTGATCGGGTTTATTACAACTCTCTGCTTTCCGTTTTTTATTCTTCAGAAACTGTCTAAAGCTCCAGCAGTAAATGTGACTTAGACCTGAGTCCATTTTACATCCACGCCTTATTCATTATTTTAGCTTAATGTTTTCGACCTTTGTTACGATACACACTGTATGAAAACAAAAGCCACCGCCTCCTTGCAAATTCTTGCGGCCTTTTTTCTCGTTTTTACCTTAGCTGCGTGCATGCCCCAATCCTCTGAAATTCTGACCGAAGCACCGGGCACAGATTCAGAAAACTCTTTCACCGATCCTGGCAGTGAAGATCCGTCATCGCCCACCTCGCCGACAACTCCACCAGAACAAGGTGGCAGCATCGAGGACAGCGCGAAGTCTTTAAAGATCCATGCCTTTGCGGATATGAACATCGACACCAGCGGAACCTATGCCAGCAGCACGATTTCAATTGTGAAGTCCATGATTGCGCGCCAGCCCGCTGCAATTCTCGGTGTCGGTGACTATATCGATGGCGAAAAGAAGACGTTGTCCGACAGCACCTATGTGAGCATGTGGAACTCGTTCTCGAAAAAAGTTCTGTCCCTGATGCGCACGGCAGGTCTGCCATTTTTGCCGACCCCGGGCAATCACGACGCCTACTACAGTCAGGAACGAAAAATCTATGACAGCTTCTGGGGCGATAACAAACCCAACGTCGAATACGTCGATGACGACAACTTCCCGTTTTATTATTCCTTTATCAAAGAGGACGTCTTCTTTGTCTCTTTGGATGATGCGAACTATTCCAAGCTTTCCAATCGCACGGCACAGTTGAACTGGTTGAAGGAACAACTGTCTTCCGCCCGTGCTCAAGGAGCTCGGGCCCGCGTGGTCTATGGGCACATCCCGCTTTACTCAATTGTTAGCAGCAAGGCCAACAGCTCGACTGTATATGAAAATGGTGTGCTGACCGGGGAACGCCGCACAGCGGGCTCTTTCACGCTGGAATCCATTCTGCTTGGTAACAATGTGGATCTGGTGATCTTCGGACATTCTCACGGATTCTATTCCGGACACTACACTTACCCTGACGGGAAAAAACTTCAGGTGGTTTCCATGCCATGTGCGGGAAGCTCGCCGCGCTATCTGGTCGGAACTAGTATTAGAACTCCGCAAGGTTATGTGGAACTTGTCTTTTCTGAAACGAATCAGCTTAGCATCCGTTACTACAACTCCTCCGGCACGTTGCAAAGTCTAAGCTCTCTGCCCGCTTCTTTGACCTTGGATTCCAAGAATGGTGTGAAGTACGTTCGCTGAAAAACCTTGCAATAAAGTAACTTGGTTTTAAACATACCGGGAAATAGTCTCCGTCCCCATAATACGGAGACTTTCCCATGTTTGCTTCACTTATGTCCTTTGTTCTTCTAAGTTCCAATGCCTACAGCTATCTGGACCCGCAATTTGAAAAACACGCAGTCAAAACCTACAACATCGAAGTACCCGGCAAAGCCCTGCGCGAAAGATGTTATCTGCTGCAAAGATTCCCCGGCATGGAAAACAAGATCAACAAAGATGAAGACATCCTGTGCGCGATGAATCTGTACGCTTCCTATGGCGATCACCCCAAGCTGAAAACTTTCTATGGCTGCCCGAAAGTAAACAGCACCTCGGTCGCAGTGGAATACTACGAGGTCCCGGCCGGAATGACAGAGGCACAATTCCAAAAAACCATCTGCCCTTTGACCCGTTCAGAGAAAAAGAAAATGAAAGCCCGCGTGGGCTATCCGGACAAAGAGGCCAAGTTCAAGTTTGCAGCTCCGGGAGTTTCCGTGGGAAGTATTTTGGGATATTCCCGCCTGACTCAGCTTTTTAAATCCGTGGATGTTCCCCCCAGTGTTTTGCGCACTGTGGATTTGGATACCGTGCTGGATCACGCTCTGGCCGGACGTTATCTGGGCCTGCAAATGGGTAACAGTTATTTGAACCAATACTGGTATGATCTTATCGGTCATCTGGTTCGTGCCAAGCATGGCAATGTAACACAGCTGCCAGACGTCTATACCAAGCCACCGCATGGTCTGGGCATTGTGCCGGCTTCTTTCTACAAGGATGGAAAGCGCCGAGGTGTTTCTGCCAATAGCACCGCTTACTGGTCAACGCGCATCCTGAGCGAAGACAAGCGTCAGGTCTTTGGCGTGCTGGCGGAAAATCCGGGTAATGAAGAACTGTATGCCGAAGCTTTTGGTTTGAAACAGGATAAAACCCGCATTGATCAATTCCGCAATAGCAGCGTGTTCTGGCCGATCTTAAAAGACCCTCGCCCGATTTCGCAAATTCTTGGCAGCACGGAGCTGGCCAAGGCCGGTCAGAAAATGCTGGGCATGCAGGATTCTTCGGACATGCTGGTGATGGACTTCCTGCTGGATCAGGCGGACCGTATTGGAAACATTCACTACAAACGCCGTCAGTTCTTCCTGACCGCGCAGGGAAAAGTGGATGATATTTCTGATAAAAAGTACCGCGAAATTCTAGCGAAAGCTCCGGGCACACTGACTCCGGCGGAAGTTGAACTGCTCAACGCGATCAAGCAAACCGGTGCTTCTTTGAAAGTGATGCTTTTGAAGGACAACGATGGCGGCTTTGATATGAACACAGCTAAGAAATATCATCTGATCGCTGATGTTAAAAAGCCTTCTTCTGCTTACGACAGCTGGAAAAACAATGCGGATTTGTTTCTGAATGCCACGATGGTGGTGCGCCACTTCAGCCCCTTAGTTTACAAAGGCGTCGTGCAACTGCACAATCAGGTGTTCGGCCCCCCTGAATCCCAGGCAGCGATGGAAACTTACTTCCGCAACTCTGTGCAATTCACGGCTGCAGAATATACGATCTTCAAAAATAATTTGCTCAGTTTATACCGCGCGCTTTACAACAACTGCAAAAAAGGAAACCTGCACCTGGATTTGGATATGAAAAGTTATTTTTCAGCAAATCCAAAACCCATCCTGACGACGACTCCGGGCGTGTGTGAAGGGCAGTTCTAAAGCAACAACGAAACAATGGCGATGGCTGCGGGTGCAATCTGCACCATCGCTGCCCGCCAAAGTTTTGGCGACGACAGCAACAAGACCAATCCTGCTGCTAAAATAGACACCAATCCGTACAGAACCAGCGTTGTTCCGGCAGTGCGCGTGACCTCACCTGTTCGCAAATGCAGGCCGAGCAAAATCGCCACCGCCAAAAACAGATTGTAAAACCCCTGGTTAAACGCCATGCCTTTCGTGACCTTTGCGTCCGCCTCACTGATGCCGAAAGTCTTATTGGTGCGCTTTCGTCCCCAAAGCAGACTTTCTAAAACAAAAATATAGACGTGAATAAGTGCCGGAACGAGTGCGAATGATATTTCCATAGTCCCAGTTTGCGGAGACCACCCCCGGTCCGTCAATCCCGCCGCTGCGCAAAGTAGAGTCCCAGCACAACTCTTGACCGCTTTCGGCCGCCGCGCTAGTTTTGGTCGTTAATCATTAGCAATGTAACGCGATGAGTCTTTCAAGGACATCACGCAGTGATTTCGCCGGAGGAAAAATGGCTGAGTATATCAATCCAGATTATGTTCCAGAACCAGAGAAAATGAACGTTAAAAAGGGTCTTGATGGCGTTGTTATGGATACGTCTTCTGTATCCAAAGTAAACCCTCACACCAACTCTTTGATCTACCGTGGTTACCCGGTTCAGGATCTGGCAGAAAACTGCTCTTTCGAAGAAGTGGCTTTCCTGATGTACAATGGCGAATTGCCAAATGCAGCTCAGCTTGCAGATTTCACTAAGAAAGAGCGCAGCTACCGTGAAATCTCCACAACTTTGTTGAATGTGATCAAAGCACTTCCACAAAAATGTCACCCAATGGATTCCATCCGCACGGCTGTTTCCTTCCTGGGCGCGGAAGATGCACGTATCTGGGATGCAACGCCTGCAACAAACATGGACAAAGCCATGAACCTGCTTGCGAAAATCCCTACAATGGTGGCAGCGGACTACCGCTTCAAAAAAGGTCTGGATTTCATTCCACCGAAATCTGATCTGTCCATCGCGGAAAACTTCTTCCACATGTGCTTCGGTAAAGTTCCACAAAAAGAAGTTGTTAAAGCTTTCGACGTTTCTTTGATCCTTTACGCTGAACATAGCTTCAATGCTTCCACGTTCACTGCACGTGTTGTGACTTCCACTCAGTCTGACATCTATTCTGCAACTGTTGCAGGTATCGGTGCCCTGAAAGGTCCTTTGCACGGTGGTGCGAACGAAATGGTTATGCACATGATGAAGGAAATCGCTGATCCTGCGAAAGCAGAACAGTGGATGCTGGATGCATTGGCTCAAAAGAAAAAAGTTATGGGCTTCGGTCACCGCGTTTACCGCTCTGGCGATTCCCGCGTTCCAACCATGAAAAAGTACGCTCAAGTTATGGCTGACGTGACTGGCGAACAAAAATGGATGCAGATGTACACGGCTTTGGAAAAAGTCATGGTTGATAAGAAAAAGATCTACCCGAACCTGGATTTCCCAGCGGGTCCTGCTTACTACATGATGGGCTTTGAGATCGACTTCTTCACACCGATCTTCGTGATGGCTCGTACCACGGGCTGGTCTGCTCACATCATGGAACAAACTGCTGACAACCGTATCATCCGTCCTCTTTCCGAGTACGTGGGTGCAGAACAGCGCAAAGTAACTCCAATCTCTGAGCGCAAATAGTTTTCACTGAAAAATTGAAAACAAAAAATGGGAGCCATAAGGCTCCCTTTTTTTATGCGTCGCTTCGGAAAAACTGGGGTGGGCCCTCCTGCGGAGGGTACACCAGAGGTACCTTTTTAGTTGTTGAAGGCGATCATTTTGGCGTCAAAGTTCAGACGCTCCTGATTGTATTCGGCCAGCACTTTTTCCGCTTGAATGGCCAGCTCGCCATTCTGAGCCGAGGCATATTCCAAAGCCGTGCGCGTGGTGTTCACCGCCAGAACGTAATCGCTTTTGCGCATCAGATTCTGGAAGTCGAATTCATATAGCTTTGAAAATTTATTTCCGAAAGAGCGACGCATCTTCATCAGATGAGTCATGGAACGCAAATGTCCCAGAACACGCTGGGAATATTCCACCTTGACCAGATCCAGATCAATGCCCTTCTGCCAGCGCTGCAAGCGCCCCATCGAGGACACTTCCAAATAGCGTGTGATCTGATGATCCAGGCTTTCTGCCGACGTATTGGCTCTTTTCAAGCCCAGTCGCACAGCCTGATGTTGCTTCTTTTCCTGCGCCATTCTTTGAACAGCGGCGCCCTTTGTCGGCTGTCTCAGTCTGAGATTCATCCGATCAAATGAAGCTAATGAGGACTGACCATGGAAAATAGTCAGTGCTACAAAGAAAGCTGCCAGTATTCTGCCTAAGAGAGTCGTTTTGCTTGTCATACCTAAGGATCAATACAAAGCCCGTGCCGTGGATGATTTTGAGACAAAATTGGTTGAGCTATTCATCGGTCAGATTCCAATCCACCGGACCATGCTCTTCACGACGTGTGTTGAAGAGTGTGCGTGCCCACAAAACAATTTCGTCCACGGCAGTTTCCAGATGGGCCTCATCCACAACAATGCTGGGAATATCCAGACGGGCGACTCGATTGCGCGTATCATCCGTGGGGCTTTCAACAAAGATCAGGCCTTTTAAAATATCCGTGCGACGACTGGCTTCCGCCAGAAATTCGCCCCCGACACTGACACCCACAGCGAAAATGCGATTTTTATCGACCTCGCCATAATCCTCAAGAAAATGTAGAGCTGCCAGGATGTCCTGCAGTCTTTTAAATGGCGACTCCCACGGCTGCGGTGCGGTTTCATCATCGCCAAAATAGTTGTGATCCATAATCAGGGTGACAAAGCCCTGATGACTGACTTCCCGGGCAAGATAATCAACCACCTGAGCGGTGGCTCCGGTCATCGCCCCTTCAAAAAGGCAACCCGCCATGATCTCGTCAGTTGTGTCAGGAATATAAAGTGTTCCTTCCAAAAGGCGCCCTTGCGATGCAAAGTTGACTGTGAGTTTCATACAGAACCTCCGCGGCTTTTTCCATTAAAACACCGTCGGTCCTCTTCCTCTAAATGTCAGGCACAGGGCTGCTGCAATACAGGGCCCGAACACGGGGCCTTGTGATTTCACACCAGCGTTTGGTCGAAGATTTTTAATCCAGACTGATAAGATTTAAATTGATCATAAAATTACGAGCGATGCGATAAGCCCTGTGCTTGGCTTCGTCAGCTTTAAGTCCCACGAAATGTTCATCGACAGTTGCGACAAACAAACGCAGCCACTGTTCAAAATGCCCCGGCTGCAAATTCAATTTCATGTGCGGAGGAAATGGTCTTCCACGATAAGAGTCTTCGCCCAAAAGAAGATCTGCCCAGAAGTTATATAATTTCGGCAGATGCTCGTCCCAGTCCACCTTGGCCACATCCGTAAAAATCGGTCCGATATAACCGTCGGCACGAACCTTGGCATAAAATCCATCCACCAAAATTTGGATATCTTCGCGGGTTTCAAGGGGCTTGCGTTTCTTTTCCATGTCTGTTCTTTCTCACACCCAGGGGTTTACCACAAGCTTTTATGATCCTCGGTCTGCTTCACGCCCTCCGGGATTCTATACCACCCCGAAAATAAACCCCGGGGTGATATCCTCTCGACATCTCCTAAGTAATTGGCAGAACATCCAGATCTTTAGGGCGAATGCGACGAAGTTCCTCTGGAATGGATTTTAAAATAGCCTCTCCTAAGGCCTCGATCAGTTCGCTTTTATAGTGTTCGCGACGATAGACCAACCCTATTTCGCGGGCGGGAATGGGACGTTCAAACTGCACGATCTGACTGCGATCCCCGATTTGTTCCGTCGCCAGATGCGGCAGCAAAGTGTAACCGCCATACAGATCCACCAGATTTTTTAAAGTTTCCAGACTGCCGCTTTCAAACTTATAGCGTCGCCCCGCCCCTTTGTTTTTTTTCACCGAGCACAAATCCAGAACCTGATTGCGCAGACAATGCCCCTCTTCCAGCAGCCAGATGTCCTCCATGCTCAAGTTCTGATATTTAATCTTTTTCAGATGGGCATATTCATGATCTTTTTCACACAGCACGTAGAACGGCTCATAGTACAAAGGATATTCAAACATCTTGGCAACCTGTGTGGGGGTGGCCAAAATTCCCACGTCGATTTCATCATCGTCCAAAGCTTTCAGAATCTGTTCTGTTTGCAGCTCCTTGATATTCAGTTCGACCTCGGGGAAAAGCTCTTCGCACATCGGCAAAAGTCGAGGCAGCAGATACGGCGCCACTGTCGGGATGACACCAATGGACAAAGATCCTTGTTTCGCGCCTTTGGTTTCCTGCTGAATAATGCTGCCAATTTTCTTGGCCTCAAACAGGACCGTCTGCATTTGAGAAATCAGTTTCTTCCCCATTTGGGTCAAAAGAATGGGTTTCTTGGAACGATCAAAGATCACGATCCCCAGATCATCTTCCAGCTTCTGTATCTGCATGCTAAGCGTGGGTTGAGTCACGAAGCAGGCCTGAGCCGCCTTGGCAAAATGTCCGTGCTTATGGACCGCCATCACGTATTCCAGCTGCGTCAGAGAAAAGTTCACTTTAGGGCCCATACAAGCCTCCCCGGACCCATTATGTCGCAATAGACAAAATCTATCAATAGATACTTTTAATTGATTTCCTTAAAAGTGGTTGATCCCGTAGTCTCAAAGACGAAAGATGTCTGCTGGCAATTAACAACGCTGGTGGACCCCTAATTTGGCCATTGGCCCCAATACAAACCACTTTATTCTAAGGAGAATAAATGCAAACTCTGATCAACACGCAAGTGCCGGAATTTAAAGTTCAAGCTTATCACAACAACGACTTTAAGACTGTGACTCACAACGATCTTAAAGGTAAATGGTCCATCTTCTTCTTCTACCCTGCGGATTTCACATTCGTATGCCCTACTGAATTGGGTGATATGGCTGACAAATACGCTGAATTCCAAAAATTGGGCGTGGAAGTTTACGGTGTTTCCACTGACACTCACTTCACACACAAAGCATGGCATGATGCTTCTGAAACAATCAAAAAAATCAAGTACCCAATGCTTGCTGACCCTACCTTCCAATTGACTCGCGCTTTCGGCGTGCACATTGAAGAAGAAGGTCTTGCTTACCGCGGTACTTTCCTAGTGAACCCTGCTGGTAAAATCGTACTTGCAGAAGTTCAGGACAACGGTATCGGCCGTAACGCTGATGAATTGTTCCGTAAAACTCAAGCAGCTCAATACATCGCTGCAAACCCAGGCGAAGTCTGCCCAGCAAAATGGACTCCAGGCAAATCCACACTAAAACCAGGCCTGGATCTGGTAGGTAAAATCTAAGATTTGATTCTTAAAGCGAGTCCCCGCAAAAGCGGGGACAAGCCCACGGAGTCAAAAAAACTCCGCACCACAGAAATTAGCTGAAAGGCGCAAATGCCAGTCAGTTGCGCTTTTCAGGTAATTTCCCCCGTAAAAATGGAGGCCAAAATGTTAGATCAGGGTCTTAAAGAGCAGCTTCAATCTGTTTTTGCCGCTCTCGAAAACACCGTCGAACTTGTTTACGCAAACAGCTCCCACGAAGACAATAAAGAACTTGTGGAAATGCTGGAAGACGTTGCAGGCACATCGAATAAGATTGTGGTTCGCAAAGGCGACACGACCTCCCCGGCTCCTTTGTTCCACATCGAGCACAAAGGCAAACCGACGGGTATTTCCTTTAAGGGCATTCCCGGTGGTCACGAATTCACAACTTTGATTCTGGCAATTCTGAACACAGACGGCAAAGGCAAGCCTTTGGACAGCGTTATCGCAGCCAGGGCAAAACGCCTGAAAAAGAACATCACCATTCAGTCCTACATTTCTTTGACGTGTGAAAACTGTCCGGACGTGGTTCAGGCGATCAATCAGATTGCGCTGGCTCACGGAAGCATCAAGCACGAAATCATCGACGGTGGTTACGTTCAGGACGACGTTCAAAAACTGGGCATCCAAGGGGTGCCAAGTCTGGTGGCGAACGCCAAGATGTTCCACTCGGGCCGTATTCAATTGATGGATCTGATGGCGAAATTGGAATCCACTTTCGGTGTCGATGATTCTACCGCACCGGCAGAGCCCGTGAACGCCAATCTGGGCCATTTTGACGTTTTGGTTATCGGCGGCGGCCCTGCGGGTGCATCTGCGGCGATCTACACTGTTCGCAAAGGTCTTAGCACTGCGATGATCACTGAAAAAATCGGCGGTCAGGTGCAGGAAACCAAAGGAATCGAAAATCTGATTTCTGTGACTTATACGGAAGGCCCGCAACTGGCGGCGCAATTAAATCAGCACGTAGCCAGCTACCCGATCAAAGTTTTTGAAAACCGCCGTGTTAAAAAAATCCTGACCGAGGGAAAAAGCAAAACGATTGAACTGGAAAGCGGCGAACACATGACCGCGGATTCTGTCATCGTCACAACCGGCGCCAAATGGCGTGAACTGGGTGTGGACGGAGAAAAAGAATATCTGGGTCGTGGCGTGGCGTACTGCCCTCACTGTGACGGTCCTTTCTACAAGGATAAAAAAGTTGCGGTGATCGGTGGCGGCAATTCGGGCGTGGAAGCGGCGATTGATCTGGCTGGCATCGTTCGTGAAGTGGTGGTCTTTGAATATAATGACCAGTTGAAAGCCGACAAGATTTTGGTGGATAAACTAAAATCCCTGCCGAATGCTTCGATCATCACCAATGCCAAAACTGAAAAAGTGATTGGTGACGGCCAAAAAGTTCAGCAGATTCAGTATTTGGATCGTGGCCTGAACAAGACAGAAAAAATGGATTTGGATGGCATCTTCGTGCAGATCGGCCTGGTCCCAAACAGCCAGTTCCTGAAAGACACGGTCGAGCTGACCAAGTTCGGCGAAATCGTGGTGGATGAAAAAGGCCGTACCTCTGCCAAAGGCATCTATGCCGCTGGTGACGTCACCACGACGCCTTACAAGCAGATCGTCATTGCCATGGGCGAAGGAGCCAAAGCCGCTCTGGCCGCCTTTGAAGACCGCATGTACCATTCTTAACAAAAAAGGTATGAAAAAAGGTACGGACTTACTTTTGGTAGCATCACTGCGTCTAACGCATGCGAGCCACCAAAAGTAAGTCCGTACCATTTCCTTCTCTTGACTCCAATGGTGGCTAACCTACGATAAAGTCACCAAAACAGGAGTCCATTTAATGACGACAGTATTGAAAGTGCCTCTGATGGCCGCTCTGGTTTTCTCCATGAGTGCCTGCCAATCTTTAAATAAAAAAGAAACCGTGAATTCCGAATATATTCCGCGTGAAGTTCTTTTCGGCAATCCGGATATTACGGGAATCAGAATCAGCCCGGATGGAAAATATGTGGCTTATCTTTCTGAACACAAAGGTGTTTTGAACATCTGGGTTCAGGACTTTGGCAAGCCAGAAACGGCAAAGCCAGTCACCCACGACAGCAAGCGCGGTATTTTCCGCTACAACTGGACTTATACCCCGGGCACTTTGATCTTCAGTCAGGACACCGCGGGTGATGAAAACTACGGTCTTTACACCCTGAATGTTGCCACGGGCGAAACCACAGAAATCACCAAACCCGGCAAAACCACCTCACAGATCGCAGAGATCAGCCATCTTCGCCCCAATGAAGTGGTGATTATTTCCAATGAACGCGATCCAAAGTTCTTTGACTACAAAATCCTGAATCTAACAACCAAAGCGACCACGGCTCTGTTCACGAACACCGAAAACTTCGCCGGCATTCTGTTTGATAAAAACTATCATCCCGTTCTGGCCAGCAAATCCAACAAGGACGGTTCTTCCACCCTTTATCTGTGGAATGATAAAAACAAAAAATTCACCAAAAAGAGCGTGATTCCATTTGAAGACAGCCTGACCTCTTCAGCGGTGGACGTTTCTCACGATGGCAGCAAGGTTTATCTGGTGGACAGTCGTAAACGCGACAAGGCTGCACTGGTTGAATGGGATCTGAAAACCGACAAAACCAAAGCGCTGGCTTCAGATGAACGCTCGGATATTCAAAACCTGCAAATGCATCCCCAAACCGGAAAGCTTTTGTGGGCATCTTCCTATTATTTGAAACGCGACATCCAGTTCTTTGACAAGGATTTCCAGACTCACTTTGAAGATATCGAGAAAAAACTGAACACGGAAGTCTCTGTGACCTCCATGAGTCTGGATGGAAACCAGTGGGTGTTGTTTGCGGATTCCACGGATAAACCTGTGGCGTTTTATTTCTATGATGTCAAAACCAAGACACTCAGTGCTCCTCTGTATCATACGCAAGACATGATTCCTTACGCCGACCGCCTGAACCCGATGGAGGCTGTGGAAATTCCATCCCGCGATGGCTTCCAGCTGGTTTCCTATCTGACTCAAGCCCGAAAGCCCGCTGGCAAGTCTTTGGTGCTATTTGTTCACGGTGGCCCTTGGGGACGTGATGACTACGGCTATAATCCCTACCATCAATGGCTGGCGGACCGGGGCTACAATGTCCTTAGTGTGAACTTCAGAGCCTCCACCGGATTTGGGAAAAAGTTTTTGAATGCCGGAGACAAACAATGGGGTCGCAAAATGCACGACGACCTGATTGATGCGGTTAACTGGGCTGTTAAAAACGGTTATGCTGATCCCGAGCAAGTGGTCATCATGGGTGGATCTTATGGCGGCTATGCGGCGCTGGCGGGGGTGACTTTCACTCCGGACACTTTTGCGGCAGCTGTGGACATCGTCGGCCCGTCCAATCTGGAAACCTTGCTTAATACGGTTCCTCCTTACTGGGAAAGCTTCCGCGCAAACCTGTACAAACGCGTGGGTGATCCAACCACCAAAGAAGGCAAAAAGCTTTTGAAAGAGCGTTCTCCGCTGACTTATGCGGATAAAATTAAAAAGCCGCTGCTGATTCTGCAAGGAGCCAATGATCCTCGCGTGAAGAAAGCCGAGGCCGATCAGATTTACAACGCCATGATGGCAAAAAAGATCCCGGTGGAATATGTGCTGTTCCCGGACGAGGGCCACGGTTTTGCCAAAGCCGCCAACAATATGGGGGCGAATGCCATCACCGAAGAGTTCCTGCAAAAGTATTTGAAGGGGCGCTTGGAGCCGATCGAGGCTCATGTGAAGGCTTCTTCGGCGCAATTCATCACAACGCCTCAGTAGAGGACATAAAAGAAAAAAGCCCCGGACTGATCTGTACCCCGTTTCTGGGACAGATTAGACAACCGGGGCTTTTTTTATAGTTCGCAAAGTTCGATGGAATGGCCGTCAGGGTCCAAGACGATGGCTTTTTTGCCATCAGGCATATCCGTAGGGTCTAAAATGCACATAGCCCCCGGGACTTTGACAAGTTCCTGCACCGTTTTTTCCAGATCAGTGATCTTAAAGCCCAATTGCAGGCTCGGAATCTGAGACCTCTGCGGATTCTGGATATTGTACAAAGAGAACTCGACACCGTTATGAACGGCTCTGTGGACTTCACTCCCCTTATCAACTTTTGACGCTGTAAATTGAAAGCCGATAATTCGATAAAAACCCAACATGCCCTGTAGCTGCGTGGTGTTTATTGTGATAGAAGTGAAAAGTAAACTCATCTGCCCATTATCCGAATCGAGGCCTTATGAAACAAGAGAAAATTTACCTGAAAGACTATAAAGAGCCAGCGTTCACGGTGGATTCCGTAAACCTCGACTTCAATCTGAATGAAGACTTTTGTCGAGTTGTCGCAAAAAGCCAGGTTCGCAGAACTGAAGCCGGTGCCGCCCTTCACCTGAACGGCGAGGAATTGAAGCTGGTCAGCATCAAAATCAACGACAAGCCCCTGAGTGCCGACCAATACCAGATCACAGCTGAAGAGCTGATTGTTCCATCAGTTCCCGACAGCTTCACTTTGGAAATCGAAACAGAACTGCAACCGCAGAACAACACCTCGCTGGAAGGTCTTTACAAATCCAACGGGATCTTCTGCACACAGTGTGAAGCCCAGGGCTTCCGCAAGATCACTTTCTTCTTTGACCGTCCGGATGTGATGACCTCTTATTCCGTGACCATCGAAGCGGACAAACAAAAATATCCGGTGCTGCTGTCCAATGGGGATCGCATCAAAATCGAGGACCTGGGCAATGGCCGCCATAAAGCCTTCTGGAAAGATCCGCACAAGAAACCGTGCTACCTGTTCGCACTGGTTGCCGGTGACTTGGGTGTGATTCGCGACACCTTCACCACTGTGAACGGTCGCAAGGTGAATCTGGAAGTGTATGCAGCCCACGGCAAACAAGAGCGCTGCTGGCATGCGATGGATTCCCTGAAAAAATCCATGAAATGGGACGAAGAGGTCTTCGGTCTGGAATATGACCTGAACGACTACATGATCGTGGCAATTGATGATTTCAATGCGGGCGCGATGGAAAACAAAGGCCTGAACATCTTCAATTCCCGTCTGGTGCTGGCGGATTCCAATTCGGCCACAGACGTGGACTTCCACAGTATCGAATCCGTCGTAGCACACGAATACTTCCACAACTGGACAGGCAATCGTGTGACTTTGCGTGACTGGTTCCAGCTTTCTTTGAAAGAGGGTCTGACCGTCTTCCGCGATCAGGAGTTTTCTGCTGACATGACAGATCGTGGTGTTCAGCGTATCGAGGATGTGGATGCTTTGCGCGCAGGCCAGTTTGCTGAAGACGCCGGCCCCAACGCGCACCCGGTTCGTCCAGAGTCGTGCATGGCGGTGGATAACTTCTTCACCATGACCATTTACGAAAAAGGCTCTGAAGTGATTCGCATGATGCAAAAAATCGTGGGTCGTAAAGGCTTCCGCAAAGGCATGGATGAATACTTCCGTCGCCATGATGGTCAGGCTGTGACAACCGAGGACTTTGCCTCTGCGATTGCCACTCCGAATGGCAAGGACTTCACACAGTTCCGCCGCTGGTATCATCAGGCCGGAACTCCGGTGGTGACAATTCAGGAAAACTTCGATGCCGCCAAAGGTGAACTGACGGTCACATTGGAACAAAGCTGCCCCGCGACTCCGGGCCAGCCGCACAAAGAACCGTTCCATATTCCATTGATGATGGGTCTTCTGGACAAATCCGGAAGCGATTTAAAACTGAATTGTGACAAAATCACAGTGAACAGTGACGGCAAAAACCTGATTGAGCTAAAAGAGCAAAAAGAAGTTTACACCTTCACAGGCCTGAAAGACCGCCCGGTTCTTTCAATCCTACGTGAGTTCTCTGCACCTATCAATTTGAAGTGGGAAGCTTCGGAAGAAGACCTGTACTTCCTGATGGAAAAAGACACGGATTCTTTCAACCGTCGTGAGATGGCACAAAAGATCTCCCTGCGTCTGCTGCACAAGCTGATTGATCAGGCTCGTAACAAGCAAGCATTGAATGTGGACCCGCGCTTTGTTAAAGCAGTGAGCGCCATTATCGCTGACGAATCCATGGACCCGTCTTTCAAGGCTAAAATGCTACAACTGCCAAGTTACGCCGTTTTGGCACAGGAAGAAGCCGTTCTGGATGCAGAGGCCTTCTATCAGGCGCGCACAGCTTTACGTCAGGCCATTGCCAAAGAAAATCGTGGTGCTTTGCTGAACATCTATCGCAAGTTCCACAATGTAGAGCCCAAAAGCCGTGACACCAAAGTCTTTGGTCATCGCTCTTTGAAAAATCAGGCTTTGACTTATCTGGCGGAACTGCACGATCCGGAAATCATGGAAATCGTGAACAAGCAATATTGGGAAGCGCAAAACATGACAGATCGTATGACTGCCATGATGATTCTGGCGGATTCAGAATCTGCTCACCGTGAAAAAGCTTTGCAGAACTTCTATGAAGACTGGAAGAATGATTCTGTGGTTCTGAACAAGTGGTTCACGGCACAGGCGACAACAAATCGCAAACAGGTTCTGGAAGACGTCAAAGCTTTGACGAAGCATCCGGCATTTAACATCACCAACCCGAACAATGTCTATTCATTGCTTCGCGCCTTTGGTGCAAATCTGGTGCGCTTCAATGATCCGAACACCAACGCTTACGAGTTCTATGCTGACAAGATCCTTGAGATCGACACCAAGAACCCGCAAGTGGCCGCCCGTCTGTGCGCTGCTTTCAATTTTGTGCAAAAGCTGGAACCAGCCATGAAGGAAAAGGCCCTGACCCAAATCAAACGCATGGTCGCTGTGGAGTCTTTGTCCAAAAACTCCCGCGAGCTACTGCAGTCTGCCCTGTCATAAAAACAAAAAAGGGAGGTCTCAAGCCTCCCTTTTTTTTAATATTTCGTTCGGCAGTGCTCGAGGAACTCTTCGCGGGTTTCCATGCGGCTCTTGAAGTGACCTCTGAGGTCACTGGTACTGGTGGTGCTGGAGGTGTCTTCAATACCTCTCATCATCACACAGTAGTGTTTGGCATTGATGTGAACAGCCACGTGTTCAGTGCCCAGAATGTACTGCAAACAATCCGCGATCTGCTTGGTCAGACGCTCCTGCACCTGAGGGCGTCGTGAGAAATACTGCACAATACGATTGATCTTGGAAAGCCCGATGACCTTTTGGTTGGGAATGTACGCCACTGTCGCAAAACCATCAATTGGCAGGAAGTGGTGTTCGCAGAAAGACAGACAACCGATATTTTGCACCACGATCATTTGATCGTAGCTCATTTTATTTTCGATCACTGTCATCTTCGGGAATTTTTTCGGATCCAGACCACCAAAGACTTCATTCACATACATCTTGGCCACACGACGAGGCGTTTCGCGCAAGGAATCGTCATCCAAATCCAATCCCAGGGTCTGCATGATGTCCGTGAATTTTTCGGTGATACGTTCGATTTTTTCCTCGTTGGTCAGACCGTTATGCACCATTGGTGTCGGACGGACATTTTCAAGGATTTGTTTTACGGTTGGCGCAACGTCAACAGACAAAGATTCCTCTTTGTTCCTGGCTGCTTTTTTAGATGTGTGCTTGGATGTTTTCTTTGTTGTTTTCGCCATGCGATCCACCTTGTTGGAAAAGCCCACTTATGCCCTAAAAATGACAGAGACGAAAGAGGATTCTATGTTTTTTGCAGATTTTGGCTGGAAAGCCACTGACGAAGCAGCTCTTTTTCACTGGAATTCAGTCCTGCGAAGTGAACACGCAGAATACCGCCCTGCATGTCAATCACCCTGCCCTCGCACTGAATATCATTGATTTCAGAAAGCTGAATGGAAACGGCCTGCCCTTTTGCGTAAGAGCCCGTCCCCTCTGGCACCGCGATGCGAGCCCCGGTATATGACAAATCCACAGTTTGAGCTTCAGTTTTCCCGTCCAGTTGATACCATCCGAAGAAGTCCGATAGTTATAGCTGTTAAGGGTCACATCCGGATCCACGCGGATCACGGTCTTGGGTGACACTTGCACGATGGAACCTGTGACTTCCGGGACAATAAGCGGTCACCTGTCGGCGCAAACCAGTTTTGACGACGATCCAGATACGGATAACGGAAAAACGAAAACACAGTGACGACAATAAACACAACGATCAGACAATCCAGCAGTCGCGCAGAACTGACAATGGGATCAACGGCGTTCAGCTCCTGGACCAAATGATATGAGGTGTCCACAACAAATGCCGCACACAAGACAATGCCGATGATCCATGAGGATTTATGACGAATCATCAGCGTCACGCCAGCGCCGAACACGAAGATCCAACTAAGCCAAGTCAGGATGGAAACGCCTGATCGCTGCATCATCATCACATCCAGCAAGGGAGTGAGAATCAGCACCGCTGCGGCCATTTCAACAGTCCTGGGACGTTCTAGAGTGGTGGTTTTTACTTCCATGGGAAACTTATCGGCCAGTATGCGTGCCAGATATAGATTTTTATTGATTATCTTGTCTCGTCACTTAGAATTTCTCATTGTGAGACACATTAAATATCTTCTGGCAGTTTTCATCTTTGCGGCGATTCTTCAAACCGAAACGGCTGAGGCCTACCCTGACTTTATTGGCTACTCTTACTCCTCCTGCATCACCTGCCATTACAATGGTCTGGGTGGCGGCGCGCTGAATGACTACGGTCGCGCCCTGTTTGCCGGTGAAATCACCTCCCGCGCCGTGTTCCCTAAAAAAATGGAAGATGAAGAAATCTCGATGATGTCCGGATTCTTGGGAACCAAACAACTTCCATGGTGGGTTCGTCCAGGTTTAAAATATCGTGGTCTGTGGCTAAAGACCTCTCCGGGCTCCAAAGCCACGATCGAGAAGTTCTACAACATGCAGAATGATATCAACATGAACTTCTTCCTGGATAAAAAGCAGACCTATGCCCTGATCACCACGATTGGATACACAGGTCAGGAAGCGTACTACGGAAAAACCAACACCTGGTTTATGCGTGAATACTATCTGCGCTGGAAGCAAAGCAACAACCTGTGGATCTATGTGGGCCAGATGGACAAGGCTTTCGGCATCCGCAACGTCGATCACTCGGCGGTGAATCGTAAAGTCATCACACTGGGACAGTTTGACCAGTCTCAGGGCGCCATTGCCCACTTCACTTATCCTGACTGGGACATTGCCCTGAATGCCTTCTTTGGAAATGCCGCTCAAGAGGACAACGAAAAACAAAAAGGCTATTCCATCGCGGGTGAATATCAGGTCTTTGAAAAATTCAAAATTGGCGGCTCCTTCCTGATGTCTGAAAGTGACCTGGAAAAGTGGAAGCTTGCAGCATTCACCACGCGCATGGGCCTGTCCAAAGGCTCCGCCATCATGGCGGAAATCGGTTTGAAAGAGCGCACACCACAAATCGGTGTCACTGATCCTGAACTGGGAACTTATGCTCTGGTGCAAACCCTGGTGAATCTGGAACGCGGATACAATCTGCTTTCCGTTATCGAACATTCCAAAAGAACCATCACAGAATCCTCCGACGAAAGCATGAAGTGGGCGATCGGGGCCCTGATGTTCCCCCTGCCCCGTACCGAATTGCGAGTGATGGGCGTGAACAACAAAACTTATCAGGCTTCCGGCGGTGCTGAGGATCAATGGTCCCTGCAAGGCCAAGTGCACGTTTCTTACTAGGAGAGCTCATGAAAAAAATCCTGCTGCTGCTTTTGACAATGGGCTTAGTGACTCACACCGCCTATGCCCAGGAAGAAACCGACGAAACGACGGAAGAATCCACTCCGGCCACAGAAACAGCGACCAAAAAACCGGCACGTTCCCGTTCATTGCAAAACTGGGGTGTCAGCCTTTCCACCCTTCAGTGGAATGAAACCCTGCGCGTGCAGGACGGCATCAATATGAGCCGCCAGCCCGCAAACTACAATGCCATCACCGTCACCCTGATGAAGGAAATCACTTATTATCGCTGGGGCTGGAGTGCGGGTGTGTTTATCGGGTCCGGTCGCGCCAATGGCGGGGTTCCGGGCGAAGGTTATCTGCAGGACAAAGTGGCCTTTACGACTTACGGAGTCTCCCCTCGCGGCTTTTATCGTTTCTCCGGTCGTATCAATGCCGGCGTGACCTTGATGGGAATGTACAAGAACATTGACTGGCCCCGCGAAACCTCCACGCAAATTGTGGATGCCGGGCGCAATCTTTATGTCGCAGGTCTGTTGGATTTGAATATTCGCCTGTTCCGCAAATGGGATTTCTATTCAGGCCTGGGCCCCCTCAAAGAGGGGGACACGCTTTGGAAAGTCGGCGTTAATTACCGCTTTTAGGACTTAACCGGCAGATTCACATTCAAGGTGACTTCGTCTTCCACACCAACACCCATGTAGTTGATGTCGCTGATACCGAAGTCACTCAATTTAAGCTTGAATGTTGCCTTCAGCACTTTGCCTTCAACTTTGTAAGTGCCCGCGATGTCTTTTTCCACGCCGCGGATTTTGATCTTACCAGTCCCTTTGCCGCCTTTACCCGTTGCAGAAAGCAAAACTGCTTCCGGATACTTGCTGGTTTCCAGATACTTTTGCGTGTGTTTGTCCCGCACTTCCACGCCGGTTTTAATATTCTTCAGGTTGACCACGATATTCTGAGCAGAGACCTCGTCTCCTTTGACAATCGCTTCACCTTTAACATCGGATGTCTTGCCTTTGAAATCCCCCATTGGATTCAAAACAACATCCACGACCACGCTTTGAGCCATCGTTGCGGTTGAAATCCCCATCGTGACAATCAATGCTGTCAAAAACTTCATATGTACCCCTCCACCCTTTTGGTGATTGTTGCTTCAACGTACTTTGTTGTTATTAGTTTTCAATACTGTTAATCCAGTCTTCGACTGCTTGTAACTCGGCAGCACTCAATGTGCCATCGGTAGGCATAGTTCCACTCGAATTGACTGAATTTCCCTTCAGATAAGTATATAACTTAGAACCCGCCAGATTTTTTGCGCGGACCCAGTTATTGGCAATAGCTTTTGTTTCTGTCATATTTTTCAGGTTAGAGCTGTGAATATGACATGTCACACATTTCGCGTCCAGCAAGGACTTCACCGGAGCAAACTTCGGATTCTCTGGCGCTCCCCCATCTTTGCCTTCGTTTGCAAGACTTGGATCGAATATCACATTTTCAATTAAATTATTGGTTGCGATGTAGCGAGACATCACATTCAATTCACCTTTGGTTAACACAGGAACCTGAGCACTATCCCCCGCATAAACGACATATTCGTAGATCTGCCCGGCAGTCCCGCCAGTCTCAACATCTTTCATCGAGTTATAGAAGCTATCCGCCTCTAAAACTTTCTGAATAGTACCAGCCTGAACCACTCCATTAATAAGAAGGGAAATTTCCGTCGGTTTTGTGCCGAATCCCGCCGCGATTATCATTCTTTCACCAAGAGACGGTAAGTTAGCCTCCATATAAGTATATTGACCACTTGTTGTGGAAGCATGGGTTGCGCGAACTTTGCCGCCGGAAATACTGATAAATGCGTCCTCCTGATTGGCACCAGAAGTGACAGAAATAATTTTCCCTGTAATAGAGCGATCCACTGCAATCACCATCGAGGTTTGATTAGCGTAAAAGATACCTTTATCAACAAAGGACGGATTGCCCGGTTTGGACCAAAATACCAATTGATCGGATTCGACATTGGTAAGTTTGGGAAGTGCTTTTTGATCCAGCGCTGTTTGAGAGTCAAACAAACCCTGTTCGTACAAAACCTGGTCCTGCAACGCAAAGTCACTGCAATTCTGGAAACCCAGAACCATTGCCATAATGGCAACACCTGCAAATGTCTTTTTAAATCCCCCAAGTTTCATCCTACGCTCCCCAGTACTCTTATCGGACACTCGTACTATATCAAAAGCCGTTTTGTCTGTTTTTCCCCATCAGATCAAAACGGCTCATTTTGATACACCGTTATTGCGGTGTATTGGTATCCACCCACTTATCGACGATCGCGCGCATGGATGAAGACATCACACCACTGCGTGGCATCGGATTGTTGGCGTCGTTCACACGTTTTTTGATGGCAGCAGCCTTGGCTTTCGCCTGTGCATAATTACTCAGATCCAAACCACCATCAGCAGATGCTCCTGTATGACAACTCAAGCACTGTGTTTTAAACACATTCACTTTGCTGTCCGTACCCACCAGCATACTGTAGGTCACCACGGAAGGAGTTTCATCCACCGGGATCACAACATTGGAACCAATACCACAAGTCGCTGTTGATTCCGCTTTTTCAATGGATGTAAACTGCAACGCAAATTTGTCCGTCGTTTTGGTGGTAGAAACCACCAGCAACTGAGCATTCCCCACCGGAGCCAGATTCAAAGCTGTTCCCGGACAGATCACCGCATTGATGCTGCGGTAAACCGTGGCAGAGTCAAAGAGTGCATTGTTCACATAGAAGAAGACTCCACGCACACGATACTTCGCCGTACCGGATGTGATGGACATGGTCGGATTGCGAACGGCATAGCCCACTTCTGTTCCACTGACCTTGGCCACTTGAGCCTCAACAGAAACTTTCAACGGGAACAGCGCTGCCTTGGATGGCATGTCGGCCGCCGTGCTCATGTTCCATTCCAATTTTGTCCAGGTTGCTGAATTGGCCTTGCTGTTCACGATCGCTGCATTGGTTTTGTAGTTGGTGACCACAGATTTGTCTTCACCATCCACACCCTTACAGCTTAGGAATGAACTCTGCGCCGTTTCCCATTCACTTTTCAAACTGGCAATCGCCCCATTATGCGTGGAACCCGTGTATGGCGGGTTGTGAGTTTCACTGATCGCATTCAAGGACACCAATTGGTAGCCTTTATCCTTAAAGACCTGATAGGACATCAAAGAGTTCTTGGAGGCAAACGCCGGCGCTTCGTGCTCACCATTGTGGCAGCCCGCACAGTTTTGCTTCAGGAACTGGTAATAGCCGGAGCCGAACTTGGCAAACAGTTGATCTTCACAAAAATCCCCTGTGCTGGCATCAGAGTTATCAACGTCCTCGTCGGGAGTGGTTCCCGCTCCGGCATTGGAACTTCCCTGACTGATCAGCTTGACCGACTGAGCGTCGATCTCAAAGCCTTCCCCCAGGCTCTGCGCACAGTTTTGGAAGCTCACTACAAGAATGAGTCCCCCGAATAAGGCGCCAGATATCTTCAAGGCTTGAAGTTTCTTCATTCGCTTCCCCTTAAGCTACGTGAAGTTTAACAACTTGCTCAACGTCATCGGCTTGTAAAGTCGCCGGTGCGAGTTGCTTGAACATCCCCATTTTATAATTCAGATTCAAATAATTCGCCAGAATAGCTGCCGCGACATAATCCGGGCGAGACCCCACGAGCGTGGTATTATCCACGCTTTGATCCGGCAGATAATGCCCCACCTGAGTTCCACTGGAAGTCACCTTACCTTTTGGATCAAAGGCAATAATGAACTGCAAAGACGACGTATAGTCACTGGACCAGATGGATGTCGGACTGTCAGAGGTTTCTGAAACGCAAGCCCCGTCTGTTGTCACCATCAGGAACAACGGTTTTTGCATCTGGTTTGCCAGTTCCAGCATACGACCAATCTGAACCCCGGCATCGAAGTCTTTTTTATCCGCAGCGGTTCTCACACCTGGAGAATGATAGTCATAGCCGCCCAAAGTGATGCGACCGTGAGCAATATTACCATTCAAGGCATTGTAAACCACACCGGCTGTCACGGCATTGGCGTTGTTGGCCGCTGTACCGGTTGCGATACCATAAACCTTTTGCACAATGGCGTCTTTACGAGGATCCACGCCGCTGGCCCCACCGGCTTTGATAATGTCTGCGGATTTAATTCCGGCCTCTTGCAACGCCAGCTTCAAACCATCGTCTTTGGAATTCAGACGAGCGATCTGCGACTGGGTCATCTTGCCAATGAAAGAGCTCAGCGTTCTTTTCTGAGCGGCATTCAAAAGACCGTTATCAGCCAAAGTGCTGGAATAGTTCAATGCACCGAACATATTATCCAGACTGGCCAGTTCCAACATCGAGTTTGGAGAAGTGAATACAGGACGAAGGTTCTCGGCAGTCGATCCCTGATGCACTCCGGGAAGAACTTTTCCTATCAGACCAGCACGCTCCAATGGACCGGACAGATCATAGAATGGGCGAAGTGCGGCCTGACCTGCGGTATCGTTCGCAGTATCCGTACACAAAGCCACCAAACGAGCTTTACCCAAAGTTGCGGCAGAAGCCACAGACTTGATACCTTTATGCAATTGAGAGGTCGAAGCAAAGTCCGCACCCATAACTTTCTCTGTGGCAAAACCGGCCTTGCCCAGACCCAGTTTGCTATAAGAGCTCA
Source organism: Bdellovibrio bacteriovorus (assembly GCF_025558485.1). Classification (GTDB taxonomy): domain Bacteria; phylum Bdellovibrionota; class Bdellovibrionia; order Bdellovibrionales; family Bdellovibrionaceae; genus Bdellovibrio; species Bdellovibrio bacteriovorus_G. The sequence goes on along the minus strand of NZ_CP102930.1, from coordinate 1,697,667 downwards.
GCAGACTGCCGCCTTTGTCTCTGACAACAAAGTTACCGTGCAAAGCAGCTCCACCACTAAGACTCAGAGTCACGAACGGCATCATTTGCACCGCCGCCTCATCAGCCTGAGCACGACTGGTCATACTCAGAATAGAAGTCACTGCTCCCGGTACTGCCACGCGGGCTGCAAAGGACAGCACACCTGTTTCCAGCAGTTCCCTGCGGGAAAGTTTCAGGCTGGAGATATCTGTTTTTTCATCCAGAACTTTTTTTAATTTATCGTTTTTCATCTTTCCCCCACTATCCCCAAAGCTTACAAAAGGTATGAATCCGGAACCGACAACATGCCCGTGCAGATAAACACGGCCAGTTTGTCAGACTCTGTGGCTTTGCTCATCGCCGCCGAGTCCAGAGTGCTGAAGTACTCATCCACAGTCTGAGAAATCAAAGCCAGTTCTTCCTTGGAAGGCTGACGCATCCAGAAACGATCCACCAAAGAAACATAGGTATTGATCGCACCCAGTTTTCCGTAGCTGGAAGGCCCTTTGGCGAAATCAATGTACTTGAACAAGTCCTTGGCGCCCTTTTTTTCCTTGGTCACAGCCTGTTGGCAAACCACCCCAGCTAACGACGTGATCGCAATGATCGAAGGAGAATTCACCAGCGTCAGATCATTCTGCGCCATCAGCAAGTTACGACGATAATTGATCTCTGCATTAACCGCTGTCATATTGATGTCCGTGCGGGAAAGACCCAGCAACGACATCATGGATTCCAGGGTCTGCTTGGCATCAACAGGAGCCCCGTCAATGTCTGTTTGCGGTTTGGAATTGGAACTGCCATTGGTGATGTCACTGCCACCACCGTTCAAAGTCACTTCCTCAAGACTGGCAAAATCCACCTGTTTGGCGCAGTTCTGAAATGAAGCCGCCACAAACAGGAAAGAGAAAGTCACACCAATCACAGCGCCGATTTTATTTCTAGCTTTCATGGCTTACTCCCCCTTTACCACGCCGCAGACAGGATCCAGAGCGACTTCAGTGTAAAGATTCTTCAGGTTATAACCTACCGCTTCGAAGCGATCGCCCAGACGCACCAGTGTGGAATACTGAGTCGCCTCAAGCTTTTTCAGACACACACTTTCATACACACGTTTTGCCATACACTGGCTAAAACGACGGGAGTCCGAAAGCATACGACCGAAATCCTTCACGCCGGAACCACCCGCAGATGCAGGGCCGCGCCAGCCGAAGAACGAGGACTTGCTGCCCAGAGTGGCGTTATTCACGAAGTTGTCACTGTTCACAACGAAACCATACGGGTAGCTGCCTTTATTCATTTTCACAGCCACACCAGTCGTGGAGTCAAAATTATTGCGCGGGAACTGTATCCGTTTACCCGTGGCCTGCAAGTATGGGGTTGCCAGATTTATGTTTGCAGGACGGCCCTTATTGATCAGCTTGTTCAAAAGGCGTGTTTTCTCTGCATCAGCCACTTTGGCGGCTGTCAGTTTTTTGTTGTAGAAATCATAAATCAAAGAAAGTTCTTTCTTTCCATCCAGATTACACACCAGGAAGTTATCTTCGCGCGCTTGCGCTGTGCCTGCTGTTGTACCCAATTTATTCAGACAGTTCGCCGTATATTCAGTGATGTAGTTGGCAGCTTTATAGTTGGCTTTGATTGTCGCCAGCACTGTTTGATTTGCGGCAATGGAGCGATATTCCGCGAACAAGGCATTAGCCACCGCCGGATCACGAATGGTATTCAAAGTGTTTCTGGTTGTCGTGGTTGCCGCCGCCTGAGTCTGACCACGGCTGACCAGATAAGCCACGCGCGCTTTAAACCAAGTGGAGTTCTCTTGATTAGTCACAAGGTCCGGAAGGATATTGTTGATTGTTGGAGTCACAAATTCCTTATAGTACGCATTGTAATCGTCAAGAATCCCCTGCTTCACGAAGAAGTCACCATTCATATGAGAATAGGTTCCCGTTGCGCCACCGTGTGTGAAGTTCACATACTCCATTTTCGCAAAGGCACCGCGCATACCATCCATTACGGAATGGCAGCTCTTACAGCTTGTAAGATACTTATTGTGGTCCCCCGCCGGAAAGCGTTCCACGTCACGCCCCACATATTGGTCTGAGGCACTGGAATCCGCCGCTTCCGCCATGGAAACACAAAGGAATTGTTTCAAAGAAAACTCAACAGCACGACGGTTGGTACCACCGCTGAGATTTCTTTCCGCAAAAGTGCGTGTTGTGAAAACACCTGCTGCTTCAGGGTTCGTGCCCAAAGCCACTACCGGACCAGCTTTATAGTTCGCCTGTGTGTCCTCTGTATCCCAGAAGTTTCTCACAAGCTTCTGGCTGCTGTTTTTCACCAAGATACCCTTATTGGTCATATCCAGATACGTTGTTTCAATCGGTGTGTAATTGTTTTGATTGATGTAACGGGTTCTTTCATCTGTGTCGTTGGCAACACCACGAACTTCGTAAGAATAATCCGCCGTCAAAATATCACGGAAGTCCGCATTGTCACGCACCACCCCGACCACCAGTGCCGAGAAGTCGTTAAATGGAACTTTCACGGATTCATCTTTATTAGAAAGACGAAGTGAAAGGTTTTTAACCTGGACGTTCAAAAAATCCGGAGTTGTTGTGATGTAGTTAGCTGCACCACGATCGTTGTTCTGAGAAATCAGCTCAGCAACTTTCTTAAGCTCCGGTTTTGTCGAAGACACTTTAACGCCTGTCATTCTCTCGTAGAGTCTCTTGGCCTTTAACATGTCTTTATCTGCTGCGTGCGCATTTGCCATAGACAATGCCGACGCAACTACAACCAGATATTTGTAGCCCCTCATACTCAATTCCCCCTGAGTGTTTACATTATCGTCTAATTCAGGAAAAATTGTGATGCCTTCGCAAAAGAATTTTCACAGCGGAGCTTGGTCAAAAGCTTCGACAGCAGCTCATCGTGAGACACTTTTTTCGCAACATGAAAGCTAAGTGATTGAATGCAGGAACACCTCCTGTTCAGGCTGAGACAACCACCCCGCCGAAGAGGTGGGGAAAAAGTGTTCCCCACCCTGCGGGAGCGCCATTTTTCGCGCATTTTCCGTTTCACTCTGAGACTGCAATCCCGCAATCGTAAGGGAGCCTGCCCGATTCTTGAGGGTTTTTCAGTAAATAGCGTCTTTCTTAAATTGCAAGCCCCATGATCTTGCCTTTAGTTCCAAGTTAAATTGTCGATAAGATCAATATGAGATTCTTGATTGCAACACTATTGATATCATCTTTGGTTTCACCAGCTTGGGCACTTAAAACAGTCGTTGTTAAGAATGACCGGGCATTGCTTGATCTTGAAGGCGAAGACCTTCAGGTCGGAGACAAAGTCGGCGCCCGCGATGCCGATGGCAAAGCACGCGCACTTCTGGAAATCAAACAGATCAAAAACGGAAAAGCTGTTGCCGCTGTACTCAAGGGAAAAATGAGTCAGGAATACTCTGTCAGCAAAATCGGCGGGACCAAAACTTCTGCCGGTGCTGCAAAGGCTTCCTCTCCAAAATCCCCGCGCAGCAAATCCGCATGGGGTGTGACTGCGGGCTATGCCATGAACAGCATGACCGTAAAACCCAGCGCCAACTCGTCAGTGTCTTTATCCGGCAGCAGCATCAATGCCTCCGGCTTTTATCAGATGAACCTTGATGGCAACATCAGTGCCCGCTTCCTGGGGGGCTATGAAACTCTGGTGGCCAAGGGGACTTCCTCCAATGTCACATGTTCAGGCACAGAGTGCTCCGTGGACATCAGCTATCTGGGTGTTGAAGCTTTGGTTCGCTACTCTTATCTGCGCAATACCAAATTCGATGCGTGGGTTGGTGGCGGTTTGGGCTTCCTGTTTGCGATTGGCAAATCCAGTAACGTCCTCAACACCAGTAAGATCAGCACCAACCAGACCTTCGTGGGTTCTTTGGGGCTGGATTATCACCTGAACAAGAAAAACTTCATCCCGGTGCAACTGGATTATGCCATGTACCCGGATAACAACACTTCTGCTGCGAACCAGATCATTCTTCGCGCCGGCTGGGGTATCAACTTCTAATTTACATGCGGAGTGTTTCGGATGAATAAAATTCTGTTCTTTCTTCTGGTGGCATTTATTGCCACTTCTGCGTATTACAATAACAAAGAAGGAAGTTCAGATCTGGCCTCCTCGTCCCCGCGCCAGTTCACGCCACTGCGTTTGCCGTTACTGCCGAAAACCGGCTTGAATACCTTTAACACAGCCGCAGAAGCCTACAACTATCAGGAAAGCCAGCACGAACGTGCCGCCTTCGACTGGAATCCGGGCTATCCCGTTTATATTCCCACCTTCGACAGTCAGAACCGTCCCTATCTGCGCAAACACGAACGCAGTCAGACCACAGATCTGACGAATGGCTTTGTCCGCTATGATGGCGGAGGCTGGACCAGTCTTCCGCTGACTCTGGATTCACTTCAGTCTCTGGCACCGGAAAACACGCTGGAAGAACTTATTCGCAGCAACCGTCAGGACATCCTGTGGGACCCGAAAATGGCGGTCTTTGACCGTGATGACATCATGTACACGACTCTGCGCTTGAAGGCTGGAAACCCCGCAGAAAAAAGTTACGTCGTGATGTATTCCAAAGATTACGGGCGCAGCTGGAAAAGTCTGACCTTGCAAAAATCCACCAGTCTGCCGGAATGGTATGATCTGGAGCGACCTTATTCCCCGGCGCCTCTGCAAGGGCCTCCGGCGTTCCTGTATTATCAGGCCACCGGAAAAGCTCCGGGTTATGAAAAAGGTTTTGAGTACTGGCAGGGCACCACCGGCAAACTGATCTTTCAGGCCTCGCACTTTAATGCTGACGGAGATCTGGTCACAGATCTGCCTGTGGTTTTAAGCGAAACGGCCCAGCCCATTGGTTATCGCAGCGGCAGTGCCGTGAAGATTCTGCGTTCCAACGACAAGTACTATATCACCTGGTTGGAAGCCACAATGGACCACAAGCTTGAAAAAAACGAGCGTGGCCGCCCCACCAACACCAGACCGGACAAGCTGGGCAATCCATACTCTGGAATCTGGATTGCGGAATATGACATCAAAACCAGAAACTTTATAAAAACTGAAATTTTAAAAAGCTGGCCTTTGAACGACAGTCACAATCAACCCGGTATCGTGCGCAGCAAAGACGGACGCCTGCATGTGATTGGCGGCGCTCACGGGGCTCATTTTGCCTACACTCATTCCCTGCAACCGGATTCCATCAAAAGCTGGCAGGAACCTGTGTATGTGAACACCACGGACAGCGGCTATTCCGCAAACTTCAATATCCCGGGATATAAAGGCGGCAGTCAGACCTATGTGTCTTTGGTGATCGATTCCCAGGACCGTTTGCATCTGGCATATCGCCTGTGGGCGCACGACAAATCAGTTTTTGATTTCGAGTATTTCGGTGCCCTTGCCTATCAAAGCGCTGCCCCGGACAGCTCTGGCAAAAGCTGGAAATGGTCGGAACCCAAAATTCTGGTTTATCCTAATGCGCAGGAATATACGCACTATTATCAGGTGCTGACTTTGGATCGCAAGGATCAGCTTTATCTGGAATATTCCCAGATGCGTCCGTATGCACCCTACTATTTCAAGGCCCCCAGCGAAGAGCAGGTCAACACCTCGCCCATGCTGAACTCGGCTTTGCTGAAATCAGAGGACGGCGGAAAAAACTGGTTTCTGGTTAATGACCGGGACTTTGCCAAATAAAAAAGGCGGCTTGAAAGCCGCCTTTTTAGTTTTCAAAAATGCCCGATGTAATTACTTGATGGACATCAGCAGTTCTGCTGTTTCCTGAATCCACGGCACATAAGCATCCACTCTTGTGAAGATGGACATGATAAAGCAGTCTGGAGTCAGTGGAATTGGCAAAGAATCACCACGGCTGACAACACCCATCAGATAAAGCTTTCCGTTTTTCTCAACATACGCCGGGCCACCGGAATCACCGCTGCACACGCCTTTTTTCAAGGACTGATCAATCATGATTTCAGTGCTGCCATAAAGAGGCTTTTTCACTTTCAAATCTGTCGTGCGCAAAGTGCCAGCACCCTTTTTAATCCCCCAGGCCCAGTTCAAACCGTAACCTGCAACCACGACGCGGGAACCTTTTTGCAGCTCACTGAAGTCCTTGTACAACGGAGCGGGCGCATAACCTGCCGGAGCTTCCCCTTCGAAACGAACCAAGGCAATGTCAGCTGTGTCTTCCACGCGCTCTGGATTATAAAGCTTGTGTTGCAAAGCTTTGATGGTTTTACGGGACATGGATTTATCAAGGTCTTTAAGTTTCTGACCGAAGAAAACAATCAATTCATTGGAATTTGGGTCCACACAGTGTGCTGCTGTTAAAACCAGCTGTGGAGCAATCAAAGTGCCTGTGCACAATGCTCCAACCTTGGCGTCGTAAAGACCCACAGTGGAACGTGCCACGATACTGTTATCAGCAACAACATCGCCACCAATCACACCATTTTGAGCTTCAGTAGTCTGTACCTGAGAAGAGTTTTGCTGACCGCAAGCTGCCAACATGGCCGTCGCCATCATAGTCATCGTTATCTTTTTGAGCATGAATAACCCCTTTTGATTTTTTCGATGCGCCCGTTCTATCAAAAACCGGACAAAAAGGTTGAACTAAGATTCCGCCCTGATCTTTTTTCCCGAACCTTCCCTATTTACATTGGCCGCCACAAAAGGTCCCCTGTCTCACTTTTAGACACCCCTAAACGCTTCAGGGACCAATATAAAGAGGTTTGAGACTGTCTCAAAATGGACCCGCCTTTGCATCTTGGGGCTTCGGACCATAGCCCCTAATAATGAGGACTACAAAATGCCAAGTCGGTTACCTACATCCAAGATGCTGATCCCGCTTTTGCTGACCCTGCAAGCGATGACCGCCCATGCCGTCACCGATGCAAATCCGCAAATCGCCAATAAGCATCTGTTGAAAAATGCTGTACGTGTCCAGATCACTCAACGCGGAATGAAATACTTCGACACCCGCCTAAGTGAAATTCTTGGCAACCTGGGTGTGAAGCTGGATGAAGGTTACTTCCCGGCCATGACCTATACATTTGAAAAACCGTTAAAACCTGAAGACATCATGGCCTCCAATCCGGAGATGGTGAAGATGTACAATCAGGTGCGTGGTCTTCTGACGCAGTGGCTGGTGGGCTTCTCTATGAATGACCATCAACCGCAAATCGAGATCGGTGAATCCGGCTATCTGGCGCAGTTTTCACGTTTTGGTCTGGTCACTGATGAACGCCTGATGAACACGCTGGGTAAACGTGACGGTGCTATTTTGGCAATCGAGCTGGAAGTCAAAAAGATGACTCTGGCAACCAAGTCCGTGGTGGCATGGGACACTCAAAATGAATTCCTGGGTAAAATCGGTTTTGAAGACGTTTCGCTGGAAGCCGGAGATCAGGAAATCCCCCTGCGCATTCGCATTCCGTTCTACATTCGTATGAATGCCTATGGCACCCTGGATTTTGAGGCACTGGAGATCGACAATAACTTCGATAAGACGTCTTTGGCCTTGCAGTATAAAAAACTTCTGGTTCCAACGTTTGCCATCGAGGTGAACGGTAAAAAATTCTATTTAAACAATGCAGAAATTGAAAAGCTCTTCGCGGCTCAGGCCCCGATGATTCTGGAAAAGGTCCGGGAAAATATCGGCGAGTTTGCGCGCAAACAACTGCCGGAAATGCTGAACCAGAAAGCCAAGGAATTCCTGAAAGGCCCTTTGGAACAAGTTCAGGACATGGCCGCTCCGGGCCAGGAGCCCACCGACAGCCGCCCGGCGTTTAAGTGGGGTCTGCAATTGCAAAACATCAATCTTAAGAATTCCTTAAACATTGATCTGACCACTTATGTGGAAGACCCGGTCAACAGCCGAAGTGGCCCGGTGGCCAGCCATGCCTCCCGTGGCGCCCCATCCTTTACAGCTGTGTCTCAGGAGGGTTACGACATTGGCTTAAGCGTGGATCGTTCTTTGATCAATCGCGTGTTGCAGCTGGCTTTTGAGCGTAAAAACTTCGAGCAGATCAAACAAACGGATGGTTCCGTTTTGAAACTGGTGGCGACACCATTGATTGACTATGTAAAAACTCCAGTTGGTGTGGCTTTGAAGCCTACGGAAACCTTCGTTAAATTAAGAGTTTCCGTCGAAATCAAGCCCGGCTCGATGTTCCTGAAAAACATCATCGTGGTGGACTTCGATATCATTGCAAAATTGCGCCAGTTAGAGGATAAGAGCGGCATGCAGCTGCTGTTGCACTCCATCGACACAGATTCCCTGTTCCTCGATGACAAATACATCTCCATGGCCGGCAAGCTCTTCAAGGGCAAAGTCCGTGAGGGAGTAAAAGACGAGTTGAAAAAACGCAGTGCTAACTGGAGCAAAACAGAGGAGTCCCTGCCGGGCGGATTGCCTCTGCCTCCACAGATTTTGGGAATTAAACTGGATATCAATCGCGTCATGATGGACCCCAACGGCCACCTTGTGATGTATCTGGACTACGCGAAAACAGGAGCAAAATAACATGCGATCCCTCAAACTTATCATCATCAACGCTTTGACTCTGATTATCGGTCTGGGCCTTATGAGCGGTTCGGTTTCCCAAAGAAGTGCGGAAGCTGCACGCTTTGAATCCATCCCGGCTTTGCAGGTCAATCGTCTGGGGAATTACAAAGGCCAGTACCTGACAGTTCTTTATGCTGTCGGCTCCCGCCCGTTTATCTCCACCGATTCCTCCCAGATTTCCATTTCTCAGGTGAAGGAAGCCCGCACGGTTTATATTTCTGCCGACACCATGAGCCTGCCGGCCGTTCAGGTTGAAAAAGAGGGCTTCCGCCCTTCTTACAATATCGTGGTGTTCGTGGTGTCCCCTCAGGCCAATTACAGCTGGGTGAACGCCGATGGTTCTTTGCCTCAAGGTATGACCGCTACAGGCAACCGCATGAGTTCTTTGATCAATGCGATCAACAAGACCGATGTGGACAGCTTCATCAGCTCTCAAGGTGAAGCCGGTGTTCTGCAAGTGAATCTGGTAAAATAATTTAATTTTTTGCACGTTCCGGAAAAACGAAAAAGGCGTCATCACCATGACGCCTTTTTTTATTTAGCGCAGAATATCCACTGCGGCCCTTTGCCCGGATTCCAATGCTCCCTGCAAAGTTCCGGCAAAACGCAGACTGGTGTGTTCCCCGGCGAAATGCAAATGCCCGGACAATTCCGGTTCTGCCGCGATCCCGCGGTATTTCATATACTGACCCGGTTTGAAAACCGCCATAGATCCCAGAGACCACTTGCGCTGACGCCAGTTGATCATCGGTTGAATGGAGCTGATTCGGGCCGGGACTTCACCATAGAAACGCTCCAGATCCTTGCGTGCCTCGTCTGCAGCGGTGGCCCCGGCTTTTAAGCCTGAACTGCCGCCCCGTTGCCAGGTCAGCAGACCTTGAGTTCCTCCTTGAGAACGTCCGGAGTCCCAGATTTTTTCCGAAACAAAATCGCCAGTGAAGTTCCCCAGATTTGCCGGAGTGGAAGCCACCTGATTTCGCCAGAAGGGACTGGCAAAGGCCACGACTCCTTTGCTGTGGGTCGCGTATTCCTGATTGCGAATGGCTTCTTTTTTCAGATCGGAAAGCTCCAGATCCATCAGACCTTTGACTTCGCGCAGTTTGGAAAACGGCAAAGTGCAAATCACATTGCGTGCCCGGAAAGTTTCTTTTCCCTGAGGTCCCTGGAAGGTCAGTTTGAAAACTTCTTTTTCATATTCCACTTCCACCAAAGCCATATTCATCTTCATGATATGATCCGGAATCACTCCGCCAGCACGATCAGCCAGGACTTGCATCAGGGACGACAAGCCCCCTTCCATGCGATAAATCATGGAACTGCTTAACAAAGAACTTCCTTCTGCATCAACAGTCGAAAGGAAATGCAGGGCCGACTGATCTTTGGCATCCACACCAAAGCGATTGACGGCCTGAATCTCGATCAGTTCGCGCAATACCGGATCCAGCTCACTGGCCCAGGAATCCAACAGGTCTTTCAAAGACAAACTGTCGTAATAGGCCGAGCGTTCAAATTGAAAGGCATTCTTGTAACTTAGCAAGACATCCTGATCACGAAACAAATCCAAACGCACCCGGCGCAAGGGATTTTGCAAGGTCTTCATTTTCGGGATCAGATCCTTCACCCGATACTGACGGCCTTGAAATGAAAACAGGTGGGCTTCCACACCGTTGGCACCACGAATTTCGCGCAGAGGCAGATTCAGTTCTTTGGCCAAAGCCAGAACCTGCGCATGGGAGCCATCCACAAACTCCGCTCCCAGCTCCGCCACCGGGCCTTCTTCAGAAAAGACGGAAACGGACTGCACTCGGCCACCAACACGTGAGGATGCCTCAAAGATCCGGAAAGGAACTTTGCGTTTTTTCAGTTCAAAGGCGGCTGACAATCCTGCCGCACCGGCCCCCAGAATAACCACCTCATCGCGCAAATCCCGAGTGTCGCCCATAAAGAAGCGTTCGGTGCTGGCACAGGCTCCTAAAGCCATGGCCCCGGAACTCATAGCCGAGATTTTCAAAAACTCACGACGGGTAAAAGAACTTTTTGCCATTGCTCCCCTCACCTGAATAGAATGGCAACACTTTGGAACAGAATCAAATCAATCTCATAAATCTGGATAGAATGTTGGAGTCTCTGGCCCAGGATAACTGGGCCACAGCAAACGACATTTTTCCCTCTGAATTCTGCCAGGCGCTCGCCCAAGAGTGTCATCGCCTGCACCACGAAGGAGAGCTGAAAAAAGCCTCCATCGGGCACGCAGGCAGCAAAATGATCAACACAGAAATCCGCGGCGATTTCACTCTGTGGCTGGAGGAAAACCCCGCCTCGGAGCTCCAACAAAGCTTCCTCGATCAGATGGAGCTTTTAAAACAGAAACTCAATCAGTTCTTTTATTTAGGTCTCAAAAGATTTGAATCTCACTTTGCCCTGTATCCTCCGGGCGGAGGTTATGATAAGCATATTGACAACCATCGTGGTTCGGGTGCGAGAAGAATAACCTTTGTTCTTTATCTTAACTCAAACTGGAAAAAAGGAGATGGTGGCGAACTTAGTTTGTATGAGCCTGAAAATGAACATCAGCTTATCACAGAAATTGAACCTCGCCTGGGCACCTTTGTTTTATTCCGCAGCGAACTTTTCCCGCATCAAGTGGAGAAAAGTCATTCACACCGGCTCAGTTTGACCGGCTGGTTTAGGAACGATGCATCATGAAGTCTCTTTTTGCTGAAGTAGTTTTCACTCGCCTCCACGCCCGATTCACCATATTGGCGTGTTCGTTAATCGCAGCTGTTCTGGGGCTTTTGGGGCCGTTCTTTCAAAAAGAGTTCATTGATCAACTGACCGGCACAGACAGCCGACTGCACTTTTTCCAGTTTGATCACACACTGGCTTATATTCTGGGCGCATTTTTCTGTATTCTTCTGGCACAAGCCTTTACACAACTGACAAACTTCCTAAGCGTGCGTGAAGCGCTTTATATGCAAAAGGTCTTTGCCAAAAGACTTTATGACAAAACTTTGAATCTGCGTGTGGATACCATGAGCGGACGCCCCGTCGGGGAAATCGTTTCCCTGTATGCGACGGATGTGCAAGGGGCCACCGTGTTTTTGGATCAGACACTTCCTGCGGGAGCTTCAATGCTGTTCCCGTTGATTCTGGCACCTTTTGCCATTTCCCTGCTTTTCGACGTGCCACTGTGGCCGACGATTGCCGTGATGCTGGCGATTTCCTGTTTGAACACTTTCATGGCCTTCCGCCAGTCGCGTTTTTTCTTTAACTTCAAACAACTGGCGGCAGAACGCATCGGTCTGGTGAACGAATGGATTCAGAACATTCGCACCATTCGCATCTTAAGCTGGACCCACTATTTTGAAAAAAACATCTTTGCCAAACGTGTGGTGGAAACCCGCAATCGTGTTTCGATGGTCACCAACGGTCAGATGATGAACTCGATTGCCACATCCATCACCTTCTTCCTGAATGCCGTGGCCCTGGCCAGTCTGGTTTTTTATTCCAAGCACCAGGTCACCAGTGGTGAACTGCTGGCGCTGCTGTGGATTGTCGGTGTGTTCCTGACCCGTCCGTTCCGTCAGATGCCGTGGTTCTTTACTTTCGGCTTTGATTCCTGGACCTCGCTACGCCGCTTGGAAGACTATTTTTCAACCCGGAATAACACTACAGCGGACAGTTCCGAAAACACCCCCGTCGAAGGTCAGGACACTTACGCCCTGCAAGTGCGCGGTTTGAATCTGACCGTGTCCCAGCGCCGTATCCTGCGCAATGTTTCCCTGGATGTTGCGCACGGCGAATTTGTGGCCGTCGTCGGCGAAGTGGGTGCTGGAAAATCCATGCTGCTGCTGTCACTGTTAAAAGAAACCGGTGCGCGTTTTGAATCGTATTATCTGACCGGAAAAAACACAGAACAAATTTCCGTGGACGAAGTTCGTTCGCACTTTGCCTATGTGCCGCAGGAAGGCTTTATTATGAACGCCACCTTGCGTGAAAATGTGGCGTTTATTTATGACATCGAGGCTGAACGGGATTCCATGGTCGAAGAATCTTTGCGACTGGCGCAATTTGACCTTAGCACCGAACGTGTGGAAAAAGGCCTGAACACCGAAATCGGTGAACGCGGCGTGAATCTGTCCGGTGGCCAAAGACAGCGCGTGGGGCTTGCACGTGTTCACTATCACGAAGCCCCGATCATGCTGCTGGATGACTGTCTTAGTGCTGTGGATGTTGATACTGAACAAAAGTTATTTGAACAATTGCTGCTGGGGGCCTGGGCGGATCGCACACGCATTCTGGTGACTCACCGTCTCAGCGCCTTAAACCGTGTGGATCGCATCCTGTTCATGGAGGAAGGTCAGATTATTGATTCAGGAACTTTCGAGGAGCTTCTGGCCCGCAGTGAAAAATTCCGGGCTTATACAACCAGTGTTGCCAAAGAAGCCGCTGGCAAGAAAGCGGAGGCCGCACATGTCTAATGCCCCGATCAAACCGAAATATCTTTCTGATGGCGAAACAAAAAAAGACGGCGGATACAACAAAAGCATCTTTGAAACTTTGAAGTATGCCTACAGTCCGTTCATGGCCCGCATCATTCTGTGCATCTGTCTGGGCATCACCGGACGCGGCTTGCTGCTGGCGAACACCAACGTCATCGGCTACTGGGTGGACAATATCACCGGTAAAGAAAACATTCTTAGCGGTCTGTCGTCCGGACAGATCATTGCGTTACTTGCAGGTATGGCGCTGGCCGGGTTTATTATGACCCTGTCTTTCCGCGTAAGCTTTTCCCGCCTGTCGGCGCAGGCAATTTCGTCCTTCTATGATGAAGTCACTTTGCGCACCTCGCGCCTGCCGATGAGTTTCTTTGATAACACCCCGGCCGGTCGAATCATCACGCGTTTTTCCAGTGACTATGGCAACGTCTTCCGTTTGTTTGGCGGACCGCTGGCGGAATTTATTTCTATCATCTTTGACCTGACCATGATGGTGATTCTGGTGACCGTGGCCAGTCCGATTTATCTGATCTTCGTCGTCTTTATCGGCATCATGAACTATCTGGTGTTCAAACTGAATCAGAACAAACTGCGCACAGCCCGCCGGGAGCTTTCGGCCAGCCGGTCCCCAAGCATTGCGCATTTTGCGGAAACCACTCAAGGGGCCAGCACCATTCGCTCCTTCCGCCGCCAGCAATCCTTCGGTGAACGTTTTGAACGACTGGATCGTTACTTCCTGACCCAGAAAATGAACACCACCAAAAGCCTGCTAAGTTTTTCTTTGCAGATGAACAGCCTGACGGCATTGCTGCTGCTGATCACCGGGGTGTCGGCTTACTTTATGGTGGAAAAAGGCTGGGCCACGGTCGGTTCTGTCGGGGTTGCCTTTGCCTTTATCGCACTTTCCGGGAATACCGTGCAGATGTTCTTTGAATGGCTGACACAGTTTGAAGAGGCCATGATCGGCGTGGAACGACTGGATCAGTACATGCGCATGGATATTGAACGCGGGTCTTTGCTGCCTTCCACGGCACAATTTGCGACCGGGCATCCGACCTATTCCGCTTCGGTGGAAAGATATCTGGCACACCGTCGTTTGACGGAGGAACGAAATGCTTCAGTCCAGGTTCAGGATGTGTGGTTCCGCTATCGCGAAGACCTGCCGTGGGTGTTAAAAGGTGTCAATTTTGAAGTCAAAGCCGGTGAACGTCTGGGTATCGTGGGCCGTACCGGTTCTGGAAAATCCAGTTTGATTCAGGCTTTGTTCTATCTTTATCCGATCGACAAGGGTCAGATATCCATCAACACTCACCTGCCGAAACTGTCCGAAGAGGCGTCAGGTGTGGATTTGAATTTGTATCGCAAATCCATGGCCTTTATTGCGCAGGAACCGATTCTTTTCCAAGGCAGCCTGCGCTTTAATCTGGATATTGACGGACAAATCCCCGAGGAAAAACTGCTTTCTGTTTTGGAACAGGTCGGTTTGCGCGAATGGGTGCTGGCTCAGCCCGGCGGGCTTGAAATGAAAATTGAAGAGCGCGGTAAAAACCTGTCCTTGGGGGAACGCCAATTGCTGTGCATGGCGCGCTGCCTGCTGCAACAAGCCCCGATTGTGATCATGGATGAGGCCACCAGTTCTGTGGACCCGCAATCCGAGGAAATCATGGTCCGCGCCACCGAGGAATTTTTCTCTGACAGGACACAAATTATCATCGCTCACCGTCTGTCCACTTTGGCAAAATGTGATCGGATTTTATGGTTACAGAATGGCGAAATCGTCGCACTGGGTCCAACCGACGAAGTACTTCCTCGCTTCAAAAACACCGAGCTGGTCTAGCCCTGGAAACTTTGGGAAGGACAGCTAAAGAATAAGTTTGCGCGGGCCGATATTAGAGGGTATTTCATCGGGAAAACGATATGAGTTTCGCAACAGGTGGGGCCCAATGGACAACAACGAAAACCACAGCCATGAAGAAGTCCAAGATCAAGACACCGTCTTGTCACTTTCAGACAGCTGGTCTGCCCTAAGTCCTGCTGAACGCCGCGAAAAATTCAAAGAACTTCCCCGCACTGAAGCTGAAGAGCTTTTCCTTAGCCTTAAAACGCACGATCAGGCCGAACTGATCGAAGAAGCCACCCATCTGGAAAAAAGATCCTGGATTCGTCTGCTCGCGCCCGATGACGTGGCCGATTTGATTCAGGAAATGGGTCCGGACAGTCGCGAAGACATTCTGTCGTTGTTAGACCCGCAAACCAAGCGCGAGGTCATAGCACTTCTGGCCTATTCCGAGGACGCCGCCGGGGGCTTGATGAGCTCCCGTTTCGTGCGTCTGCGCCCGGACATGAGCGTAGATGAAGCCATCAGCTATATCCGCATTCAAGCCAAAACCCACGTTGAAACGATTTACTACGCCTACGTTCTGGATTCAGAACAAAAACTTCTGGGCGTGGTTTCATTCCGTGAATTGTTCCAGTCATCACCTGAAAAGAAAATTGCCGAAATCATGCACACCGATGTTTTGAAAGTTCCGGTTGAAATGGACCAGGAACAAATCGGTCGCATTTTCTCTCAGCAGGATTTGATGGCGGTTCCGGTTGTCGATGAAAACGGTATCATGAAAGGTATCGTCACCTTCGATGACGTGGCCACAGCCATTCAGGAAGAAGCCACTGAAGATATCCATAAAATCGGGGGTGTTGAATCCCTGGATGCACCGTACTTGAAAATCTCCATGCTGGAGATGTTAAAAAAGCGCGGCGGCTGGTTGATGATTCTTTTCCTGGGGGAAATGTTCACGGCCACGGCCATGGCATTCTTTGAAGACGAGCTTTCCAAAGCTGTCGTTCTTTCCATGTTTATTCCGCTGATTATCAGCTCGGGTGGTAACTCGGGTTCCCAGGCCTCCACGCTGATTATTCGTGCGATTGCTTTGCGCGAGGTGCGTTTGCGCGACTGGTGGCGTGTGCTGGGTCGTGAGATCCTGACCGGTGCGTGTCTGGGGCTGGTGCTGGGTATGATCGGCTTTATCCGTATCATGTTGTGGCCGAATCGCGAACAGCTTTACACCGTTCACTATGTGCAGGTCGGTATGACCGTCGCTGCCAGTGTTGTGGGTGTTGTGTTGTGGGGTACAATTTCAGGTTCCATGCTGCCATTTATTCTTAAAAAGGTCGGCTTCGACCCGGCTTCCGCTTCAGCCCCTGCCGTTGCCACTTTGGTGGATGTGACAGGACTTGTGATTTACTTCAGCGTGGCGTCCTTCTTCCTTAGCGGCATCTTACTGTAAAATCGGAAACGTCATGAAGAAAACAGTAAAAAAGAACACTTTGACTCAGAAGTATCTGAAAAACATTTCTACCCTTTTCGCCTTGCCGGTGGCGAAGAAGTACAATTCCCTGACCCTGGAAGAATACCCTTTCGACGCACAGCTGCTGAATGCCAGCAGCCTGTACCGCCAAAGTCGCAATCTGTATCTGTCTTTGGATGGAAAATACGCGGCGCGAGTGTGTTCCACCATGCGCTCGCTAAGTGCGCAGGATTTATTTAAAGATCATATCGAATACAGTCCGATTTTAAGTGAAATGCTATGGTTTAAAGATCATGCGGCAGAGGTCGCTGATCCAGAAGCCTCGGTTCAATCCCTGCTGGCCTACAGCGAGATCTCCCTGTTTCATGAACAGAATCATCGCATTCTGTGGCGTTTGCTTCCCCCTGCTCCGAAAGAACAGCGGGCCTTCTGTCGTTATTTGAATTTCGCGGAAAGCCTGGTTGTGACACTGGATCTGGCCCTGGGGGACGAACTGGGAACAACTGTTTCAAATTCATTTGAACAAGTGCGTGCGATCTATCGTCCGGGCGGCGTGGATAAGTGGTCCCAGCTGCCAAAGAAAGAATATCGTCAATATCTGTATGCTCTGCTGACAGCGACATATCTGCTGTTGGAAATGGTGCATCCAGAGGACATCGAATCTGCGGTGAATTACATCGTTCCGGGGAACAAACCCATGGTGAAGGCCGCCACAAAAAGGGCCCTGGAACTTAGTGAGCTTTTCACTCACAACACTAATCAACAGTGGCAGCAGCGTTTTTGGAAGCAGGCCCAGACCGGACTGTCCAAACTGCATAACGGCTCTAAATCCCAGATCTGGCACTTGCCAGAAGACCCTCTGGATTTAAACGATGAGTTCCTACTGGCTGACCGGGTCTTTGAAATCTTCGGTCTTTAATCAAACATATTAAAAAAACAAAACGGCCGTGAAGTTTTAATCTCACGGCCGTTACTTTTTAGCTCTTTTGATTTAGTGGCGTCAGGACCTGATCATCCCGGCTGTCCAGTCGCGGATCATAGCCAAAGTTCCCTGTCGGGCGTTGGCGAATTGAACCCCATAGGCCTTGTTGGCTTCACACCATACGACCTGCCCTTGAACTTCGATGACTTCGTGGCCATCCGGGCTTTGAATGCGCATGGTGACCAGACCGCCTTTTTCCAAAGCTTGATCGGTATTAAAGGACAGACCACCTTCGGAAATCGTATTCATCGCACCGACCAGTTCACGGTCACCGACTTGAACACGGATTTCAGAGCTCATTTTAAAGCGTTCAAACTTTCTGCGTGATTTCGGATCACGGGCACGAAGAACCTGCCACAGAATCAGCGGAATCATCAAAAGCCCCACAACCACACCCGCAGTTCCACCACCGGAAGAACCACCAGTACCACCGCCCGGGCCCTGCTTCAGAACACTTTGCACCAGACCACAGCCACCAGCCGCAGAAGCTGCCTCTGCCGGAGAACGATCCGCCGCTTTATAAACCGGCTGCGAAGCCGCTGCTGTGGACATGTTCTGCGCAGCACTCATTAAAGTGACTGCATCCACACGCGCTTTGGATGAAACCACACCGTTCAGGCTGTAAACCTGATCTGCGGAGCTCATCACCAGTTGTTTGATCTGATAACCCGACAGGCTTGGGGCTTCACGCATCGCCAAGGCGGCCATACCCGCCACCAGCGGCGCGGCCATACTGGTTCCGGACATTTTCATGGTCTCGTTACCCGGCACAGTACTTTCAATATATTCGCCCGGACTGCCAACATGCACAGAATAGTTTCCGTAATTAGAGAATCCAGAACGATCATCCCAACGGCTTGTCGAAGCCACGGCGATATTGCTTGGCACATCGTAGTTGGCCGGATACATCGGGCTTGAGTCATTGTTACTGCCATAGTTACCGGCCGCAGAAACCACCAGCACATGACGGTCGTACGCATAGGCAATCGCATCCTGCAACGAACGGCTGTAACCGGAACCACCCCAGGAATTGTTGATTACGCGAGCCCCGTTGTTGACAGCATAATAAATCGCACGAATAGCATTGGCTGTGGAGCCAGCGCCACCTTTGGCAAGGAACTTCAGCGGCATGATTTCAATTTTTGATTCATCCAAAGGACGGGCAAAGATATTCAGACCGGCACCCACCACAATCCCGGCTACATGAGTCCCGTGATCGTCGTCGTCATAAAAGTTAGCCGTGTTGCTGATAAAGTTCCAGCCATTGATATCATCGACAAAACCGTTTTGGTCATCATCCACGCCGGGACGCCCATTGGCCTCAATTTCATTTTGCCAAAGAGCCCCCGTACCGCCGGCATTGACCGGTTTAAAGACATCGTGATTTTTATCCAGCCCTGTATCCACCACAGCCACGATAATCTTACCGGCTGCGGAAAGAGATTTCTGATAGGACCACGAGTCAGAGACACGCGTGTCCGCGGCAGACTGGGAATAAATTGTCGGATTGCTGGAGGCATAACCAGATGCGATGGCGTCTTCATAAGATAGACGCTCGACCGGGCCATTGGGTTCAACTTCGTTCTTTTTCAGAATATAGTTTGGTTCGATGTATTCAACATCCGGATCGTTTCTAAGCTCTTCCACGTCCGCGACAGCCTTCATGGAGACCTGGAAAACTCCCAGCCCCGGGAACGTGGACTTCAAACTGGCTTTCCCCTGCAACTTGGACTGCGCCAGTGCCGGACCACCTGAAGAGTCTTTAAACTTAATGAGATATTCGCCAGGAACCGCTTGAGGAGCTTCCTGAGCCCCTGCGGTCCACCCAACCAAACTCACTGTCAGAAATAAAGTTCTTAGAATCGGCGTCACCGGTTCTCCTTTTCCATTCAAAGAACTCTTCGGCCAGAAGTCGGGGTCGATTTAGACAAATTATTTTTTATTGTTCGTCTCACAGTGAGACAGCGTCAGAACTTGATGCGTTTTGACTTAGCTGATATCTATTTGTTGCCGATAGGTTTTAAAGGACAGGACATCTAGCTATGAAACAACTCCAGAAGATCTTCTTGCAGGGCCTCGTTACATTTTTACCGATTGCACTGACGATCTATATTATCTATGCCGGCGTCGCAATTGTGGACAGCTTCCTGGGCGATGCCCTTCGCCAGATTCTTCCGGTTTACATCCCAGGCCTGGGCTTCCTGATCACTATTGTTCTGATTCTTTTGCTGGGTCTTATGCTTAACAACCTTCTGGCAGGTGGTATTTTCCAAAAGCTGGAACAAAAGCTGACGAAAGTTCCCTTTATCAAAGCCATCTACAGTCCTTTGCGTGACTTGATGAATCTTTTCTCAAAAGGTGGCGGCCCGGGCGGCTTGCAAAAAGTTGTGCTGGTGGATTTGGGTGAAGGCGAAACCACCATTCGCGCCATGGGTTTGGTGACCCGTGAAAACTTCAAGGATGTTCCTGCCATTGAACAAAATGCCGGGGACCGTATCGCCGTTTACATTCCCATGAGTTATGGTTTAGGGGGCTTCACATTGATGGTTCCCCGTTCGCGCATCACACCTTTGGATATGCCGATTGAAAAAGCGATGAGCCTTGCCATCACCGGCTGGGTGAAGGCCGATAAAAATGAAGGTGAGACCAAATAATGTCCGACTCCATTGAAAACACCCTGAGCAAAGCCCGCAGAATCAACCAGGACATCAGTCGCTATGGTGTGTTTGCGGAAATTGGAGCCGGTCAGGAAGTGGCCCGTCACTTCTTTCAGGCGGGAAAAGCTTCTCAGACGATTGCCAAAACCATTTCCGCCTATGACATGATTGTCAGCGACGATATCTATGGCCGCGAAAAGAACGGCCGCTATGTCTGCGAATCGCGTCTGAATAAGATGCTGACTCACGAATACGATCTGCTGGTGGACCGACTGAGCCCCACTCGCGGTGCGCAGTCGCGCTTCTTTGCCATTGCCAATACAGTCGCGACAGCGTCTTCGGGCAGCAACAAACAATCCCACGGCTGGATGGGCGTGCGGTTTCAAAGTGAACCCGGCGGCCCGCCCAATGACATCGTTCTGCATGTGCGCATGCTGGACCGTCACCGTCTGCAACAACAGGAAGCTTTGGGTATTTTAGGCGTCAATCTTTTGAACTGCGCTTTTTACCACCTTCCGGAAACAGAAAGCTTTATCACGCAGTTGGTGGATGGGCTTAAAGACGACCAGATCGTGATTGATGTGATCAAGTTCAGTGGTCCGAATGTACAGCACTTTGATGTGCGCCTGATGAATCTGGAGCTGGTTCGTCGTGGTTTGGCAGAGGCTATTTTGTTCTCTCCACAAAACGAGATCCTGAATATTTCCGACGCCGTTTATGGCAAGTCGCTGTTAATTCAGCGCGGAACCTTCCGTCCGGTTACAGTCACCCACCTGGATGTTCTGCAAAAAGGTTTGCAGCAGATCAAAGGTGATGTATTGAAATCTGAAGGCAAAGAACTGGAAGTTCTGCCAATCATGGAACTAACCATGCACAACCTGACCGCCGACGGACATGTGAATGAAAAAGACTTTCTGGCCCGCGTGGAAACCCTGACCAGTCAGGGACTGCATGTTTTGATTTCCAACTTCTTCCTGTTCTATGGGCTGAAGCGTTTTATCCGCCGTTACAACCCGCATTTTATGGCCTTGGTTGTCGGCGCCAGCCACCTGAACAAACTTTTTACGGAAGAACACTACGGCGATCTACAAGGTGGACTGTTAGAAGGCCTGGGAAAACTTCTGGAGCAAAAGACCAAGCTTTATATTTATCCGCACAAAACACCGAATCTGTGTCTGACGTCGAAGAGCTTCTTCCCGTCCCCGCACTTGCGCCATATTTATGCTCACTTTATCGAAAATCAGCAGATCGTGGATATTTCCGGCTGCGATGAAACCGGCGAATATC
The DNA here is from genome assembly GCF_025558485.1 of Bdellovibrio bacteriovorus. Classification (GTDB taxonomy): domain Bacteria; phylum Bdellovibrionota; class Bdellovibrionia; order Bdellovibrionales; family Bdellovibrionaceae; genus Bdellovibrio; species Bdellovibrio bacteriovorus_G. Next base: position 1,676,297 of record NZ_CP102930.1, on the reverse strand, counting down.
TGCACTCTATTGATGTGATGAAGATGATTGAAAAAGGCGACCCGCAATGGGAACAACTGGTTCCCGAAGGGGTCCGCGAACTGATCAAGAAACAAAAGCTTTTTGGCTTAAAATAACAAAGCCCCGGGGAACCGGGGCTTTGTCGCTTTTATTTAGTGAATCCATCCCAACAAGATAGCACCCAGAGTAGCACTGCCGACCAGCACCCACAGAATCACACCCTGCAGGAACGGTTTGATACCGACACTCTTCACCGTTTCCCGGGTCAGGCTTGCCCCGATCAGGAATAAGGTCACAACCAGCAGGCGCTTGGAAATGGAGTTCACCACCTCCCCCGCAGGCTTTAACACGGGAATCCATGTCACGATGGCGGCGGCAATCAGAAAGCCCAGAATAAACCAAGGACGCTTGGCTTTGGCTTTTTCCCCGGTGGCATTGGATTTTTTTGAATACACATAACCAACCAGGAACGCGACCGGAACAATCCACAACGCGCGTGCCAGTTTTACGGTTGTTCCCACTTGCAAGGCTTCAGCGCCATACTGCATGGAAGCCCCAACCACTGAGCTGGTGTCATGAATGGCCAGCGCACTCCACAAACCGAACTGGTGCTCGGTCAAAGAAAAGAAATGCCCCAGTGGCGGGAACACAAACAACGCCACAGCATTTAGCAAAAACACCGTCCCCAAAGCCACAGACACCTCATGATGTTTGGCGCGAATCACCGGGGACACGGCTGCGATGGCGCTACCTCCGCAAATGGCCGTGCCCACAGAGATCAAAACAGAGGTGTCTTTTTCAGTTTTAAGCAAACGCCCCAACAGAATTCCCAAACACAAAGACAAGGAAATCCCCACAACGGTGTAGCCCACGCCCTGCAACCCCACTCGTCCAATGACGTGCAAATCCATACCGGCTCCCATCCCCATCACGGCGATGCCCAATAAAGAGTGAGTAATTTTCCGTGTATAATCCAGATAAGGATTTCCGAAGGCCAGTGCCAAGGCCACGCCAGCAAAAAGGGCCACGCCCGAAGAAACAAAAGGAGCCAAACTTACCAGTGCCACCAACGGAATCAGGATTCTCGCCAACATATTCAACCTCGCGAGTCCCTACTATGCGGCTATTTTGCAGGCGGTACAAACAAAAAGACACGCTCCCATTGGCGCGTGTCTTTGCAAAAAAATATTTTAAAAAGTTTTAGAAAGTCTCGCAGCGAGGACTTGCTGTGCAGTAAACGGCATTCACGGAACTTCCGCAGGCACTGCGGGCCGCGAACTCCGCTTCGATCAATGAACGGCCTTCGCCTTTGAAAGTCTTATTGTAACCTGTATCAGTCAGCACACAAATGGCACCGCGAATGTTCGCGTCTTTCTGAGGATCACTGCACTTGGCCGCCGCATTACAGTAAACGCTGTTCACCGCTTTGCCACAGGCCTCGCGAGCGGCGGCTTCAGCTTCCAGTTTTATACGTCCCTTCCCCAGGAAGACTTTGTTATAGCCGGTATCCGTGACCATGCAGGCCACCTCCCGTGCGGGTTCCGGGAATGGTTGAGGGCGTTGGCCGTATTCCAGATTGGCCAGACGTTGATTGATTTGTGAAAGACTGCTTTCAAGCTGATAAACCCGGGATTCCAGAACGCGGATACGCTCTTGAGAGTTGCGATCCTGAGCGCCTGCATTGTGCGCGAAGAAGAAGCAAGTTGCTGATAGCATAAGGACCAAAGAATTTCTTATAGCTGACATCATGAAAACCCCCGAAGTTTCGACTTCTTCGCCCCATCGAAGAAGCAAAAACTTCCAGAGCAATTTCAAGGCCAATTCTTTCAGTGTCAGAATGACTCTAAGGAAAGATCCATGTCGTAACGTCAACAGGGGTACCCCACATGCGGAAGACGCTATCGTTGGCCAGTCCACCATAACGATTGCTTCCCCAGCATTTAAGCACCTGACTTGCCGTCACACCACACATCGATACTCCCGGAGAACCCAGAGAAACATACGAATCACTGTCTGAGATCGCCTGAGGTGTGGTCGCCGCGACGTTATTATTTCCCAAGACTCCCGTCAGCACTCCATAAGGACTGTTCGTCCCCCAACACATCACGCGCTTATCAGAAGAGCGAATCGCACAACCCGCGTTGCCGCCAGCCATTACTGAATCAAACTTAGTCCCTGAAGCCACTAACTGAGGTGCATTGTAGTTGTTGGTGTTACCCAAGCCCAATCTGTAGTAATCTCCCTTACCCCAACAGTATAGATCCTGGTCTTCGCTGAGGGCGCAGGCAGAATCCCCGCCCAAGGAAATATCTATAAATTTTGTCCCATCCATCACTACTTGTGGCAGATTATAGCTATTCACGTTATTTCCCACTCCCACAGCACCGTAGTAATTATATCCCCAGCATTTAAGAGTGCCACCAACAGTAATCGCGCAGCTATTCCAGCCTGCAACAGATACTTTCTTATAAGCCACACCAGAGTCAATCACCACCGGAGTCGCATAACTCGACGTCGCAGACCCTGTACCCATGGAACCATTGGTGTTCGTTCCCCAACATTTTAGAACATCCGATGTCGTGATCCCGCAGGAATGCGAGCCCCCTGCTGAAACGGCCTTGTAAGTCACGGTCCCGTCCACTTTAAGCGGGCGGATATAATTTGCTCCATTGTTGATTTTACCCCAGCAATACAGGAAGCCCGTATCGCGGATTCCACAGCTGTGTGAACCGGAAGATGAAACGTCTGTATAGATGCGTCCCCGATCAATAACCACCGGTGATGTTCGTAAAATATTTGTGCCATCACCGATAGAGCGTGTTCTTGACGATGGGTCATATCCATCCCAACCTGCCCAGCACTTCAGCAAACCAGCCGAGGTGATTCCACATCCACCGCCGGCACCTGTGGACATACTGGAGTAGGTTTCTCCCAGATCTGAAACCGCAGGCACCAGACGAATGTGCCCCGCCGGATCAGCCATAAAGCCACGATTTAAATCTCCCGAGCATTTCACACGTCCGACAGAATTCACACCGCAAGTGGCGTTCCATCCCGCGCTCATCGAAGTGAAGGTGTCGCCGCCTAAAACCAGTTCCGGCTTATTGGTGGTGGTGCCGGTGATATAAACACCATTCCCCAATCCACCCAAAGAATTCCAGTTATAAGAGTTCGATCCCCAACAACGAAGACCTCCACCCGTTAATTTTCCGCAGACGTGCAAGGTCCCCACGGAAACATCGTCAAATTCATAACCGCCAAAGGTTGCGGTCGGCACCAGTCTTTCTGTGGTGGTGCCATCGCCCACCAGCCCATTGCCATTACTTCCCCAGCAATAGATAAATTTATCGTCCTTCAAAGCACATGTTGTTTTATTGACGTAGGACACAGCCTGAGCGCGCACCTTTACAAAACCCGTTCCGATCAACACCGGCAGAGTCTTTGCGGTCTGGGTTCCGTCACCCAATTGACCATTCAGATTTTGCCCCCAGCAATACAGTTCCTTATCCGTATTAATCGCACAGGCGTAGTCACTGCCGGTCGATACCTCGACAAAGTCCGCCGCCTGATCCAGCGTCAGGCCCGGCACTGTGCGAGTACCACCCGTGGTGCCGACACCCATTTGTCCGCCCCAATTTTTACCCCAGCAATAGACATCACCATTTTTAATTCCACAGGTAAAATCATCCCCGGCGGAAACCTGAGAATAGCCACTGTCCACCGTAAAGGGAAGTGAGCGGGAGGCCGTCAAACCATCACCCAGTTGAGACGATCCATTGCCACCCCAACATTTAACATCGCCATCCACAGTCAAACCGCAGACGTGGCGATATCCCAAAGAAATATCACTGTAAGTCGTTGTCGCATCCACATCCACGGGGAAATCCCGCACTTCCGTGGTTCCATCACCGACTTGGCCGTTACTGTTGGCTCCCCAGCATCTTAACTTGCCCGCTGAGGTCAGCACACAGCGGTTTTCATTGCTGACCACCACCTTTGCGGCTGTGGCCCGCGTGACATTATCAACATCCTGAATCAGCACACGGCTTTGATACTGATTCGAGAACGTGGCGGCCGGGGTGTTCGCATAGTATAAGTTTAACTGCGCGTACTTGTTTTCATTGGAACCGCCATTCGCAGACACCTGGAAAGGCAAATTAACACTGGTGGCACCTGCCGGAATATGCACAGAACCGGAAGCCGGAATATCGTGATCCATCCCTGACACCGCAGTTCCCAACGTGCGATAGAAAACGTCAACATCATAAGGTTTGGCGATGCTCAGATTCACAGTGATATTCTTCACAGCGCCGTCTGTTTCTTCAATCACCTGTTCCTTTTGAGCCAGGGAAATCGTCACAGGTGTATTGTCGTAATAAAATTCTGCCGTTGGAGACACCACTGTGTTCAGGTTTTCTGCCAGGTCATACACTGCGGAGGCTTTCAGAAAGACCGTCTTCACTCCCGTTGCTGGCGCCCCATTCGGGGTAAAAGTCATGGTATAAATAGCCCCACTGCCTGTAAATCCCGACAAGGTTCCGCCCGTAACAGTGAAATCCCCGGTTCCAGCTCCCGTCACAGGTTCACTGAACGTCACGGTCAAAGGAATTGGAGAGTCAAAATTGTAATAACCCGCATCGGCCACAATCACGGCGGTGGGCGGAGTTATATCATAATTAGTAGAGAGTGTATTTGAAGCCTGGGATGTATTTCCGGCAGCATCCTGAGCCGCATGTTCGGGAAGAGTGACACTGAAAAGACCTTCTGCGGAAGGAGTCACGGTCAAGGTGTAGCTGCTGCCACTGCCGGTCAATGTCGCTGTGGCATTTACAAACACAAAATCTGACAACGTCACGCCCGTCACATTTTCACTGAACGTGGCGGTGACAGTCAGGGGTACGGTATTCGTGTAACCCCAGCCCCCGGCCAGCACCACCGTCGGACGAACGCTGTCAAAAAGAACAGTCAATGAAGAGGCTGTGTTGTCTTTTCCCGCACCGTCCGTAAAGCTTCCTGCCGCAATGGAGATCGTGACATTTCCCTGTGCGGCCGGAGTCACCTCCGCCGTCCAGTGGGTTCCATCCACACTGACAAAATTAGCCAGCGTGCCGTTAGTCACTGCCACAACCGAGGCCGTGAACCCACCGATGGCTTCACTGGCTTCAAACTCCACGGCGAAAGGAGAAGTTCCTGTCGTGGTTCCCTGTACGGACGTGATGGTCATACTGGGAGCAAACAGATCATAATACCAAGTCAAAGTATTGGAGGCCGCATTCCCATTGCCTGCCACATCCGTTTTCGCGGATGCTGGCAATTGCACGCTCACAGCTCCCTCGTCGGTGGCTGTGACGGTGAAAGAATAACTGGTCCCGCCACCTGTCAGCCCCGTGATGGTTCCATTGGTGACCGTAAAGTCACTGGCCGATAGCGAGCTTGAGAAAATCTCACTGGACGTCAACGTTACAACCACACTGGCCTGAGTGGTCGGACTGGTCTCGGTTTTTGTGAGCGTCACCGTCGGGCCGGTTATATCATAAACACGATAAAGAACATTGGAGGCCAGAGAGGGATTCGATGATCCATCCACGGCGGCACTGTCTTTCACCTTAACGGAAAAAGTCCCAGGGGAAAGCGCCGTCAAGGTAAAGCTATAGCTGTCACCACTGCCGGAAAGACCGGACACCACCGCATTTGTCAGTTCTAAATCAGAAGCATCAAAACCCGTGACAGAAGTGCTGAACAATACCGTCACTGTGATATCCGTCGTATTCACAGACGACAGTGCCGTACTGCCTAAGGTGACCGTGGGGCGATTGCTGTTGAAGGCGACCGTCACATCATTGGAAACCAGATTTAAATTTCCAGCCAGATCGTGAACGCGATCCGCCTGATACACCAACCCCACCGTGGCACTGGAAGAACTGGGAACAACTTCCACAGTATAAACCTTCCCACTACCCGTCAGATTTGTGGCGGTTCCGTTGACGACCAAGAAATCACTTAAGTCCGGCACTTCCGCCAAATCTTCGTCAAAGATCACATCCACCAAGATTGGAGAAACATTGGTGGGATTCGCCCCCAGATATCCCAGCGTCACCTGAGGTGGGGTTCGGTCGCTGATAAAAGAAAGACTGTTAGAGGCTTTATTGGGAACTGCAGAAAAACGACCTTCACCTTTATCTTCCGGCAGAACGACCGTGACCGCTCCATCCGCAGTGGGAGTGATTTGCAACGTCCAGGTTTTCGCATCGACTTGTACTAAACTTGAAGGAGTTCCATTAGTGATTTCAAAATCACTGATTTCAAGCCCCAGAAGTTCTTCTGACAATTGAACAGAGACTTCCCACGAAGAGACACTGGAATGTGCTTGGATCACAGAGGTCAGAACCACCTGAGGAGGTGTCTGGGAAATTAAAGAAGCCAATTTTCCTTTGAGTTCGGCGGACAAAGTACAGCCCGATAAAAAGAACGCTAACAGTCCGAATAGGACCGTGGACTGGAGACTTAAAAAGGTGCCGTGGACGTGCCGAGATTTTGTCATTACTTACTTTACGGACAACCTTAAGGGCCCCTAAAGCTGATTCACGGAATGCGATGGTTTTTCTGCTCCAAAAAAGTGCAAAATCTCAGAACGGGAACAGAAGGCGCCCTCGTTATTCGAGGGCACACCTGCTAAAAAACTACTTGGTAAGACGAGCGTTCAGGAACTCGATCAGACACTGGACCGGCTGGCCACTGCCACCACTGGAAAGCAAGGCCCCTTGCGCCTTATCCGTCCAGGCATAAACATCCAGATGCGCCCATTTTTTACCGCGCACGAATCTTTGCAGGAACAACGCTGCCGTGATGGCTCCGCCGAAACCGCCACCGGAGTTCTTACAGTCCGCAAATGGGGATGCCAGATCGCCCCAGTATTTTTCAAACAACGGCATACGCCAGTTTAAATCCCCGGCACGCTGACCGGCTTTGGTCAAGGCCGTCGCCAGTTCATCATCGTTTGAAAACAGACCGGCAATTTCAGCACCCAGGCCGACTTTGATAGCGCCCGTCAAGGTTGCCACGTCGATCACCACTTCTGCTTCATCGGCGGCTTTTTGCGTGCAGGCCACATCCAAAACATCCGCCAGAACCAAACGGCCTTCCGCATCGGTGTTGTCGATTTCCACTTTCATGCCGTTACGAGCCGTGATGACATCACTTGGACGGAATGATTTTCCGTCCACCGCATTTTCAGCCAGTGCCAGATAGAAATCCAAAGGACCCGGATAATTGCTGTCCGCCGCCCATTGTGCCAAAGCGATCACGCTGGCGGCCCCGCCCATGTCTTTTTTCATCAGGCGCATTGCCGAAGAAGGCTTGATATCCAACCCCCCCGTGTCGAAAGTGATCCCTTTACCAACAAAGGCCACAGGTTTTAAAGACGACTTTTTCGTCGGACGGTATTTCAGGTGAACCATGCAAGGTCCATTTTCAGCCCCCTGGCCGACCGCTACATGCAGACCCATTTTTTCCTGAACCAGTTTTTTAGTGTCCCATACAGTCACTTTGGTGTTTTTCGGGAACCCCAAACGCTTGGTCGCCATTTCTGCGAAAGATTTTGGATTCAGATCATTCGGAGGCAGATTCACCATGTGACGAGCCACATTGACGGCGCGAGCCCGCAAGCTGGCCTCTTTCACAACATTCTTGTCCCAGGCTCCCAATGATTTTTTCAAAGCCACCTTTGGCAAATCCACCAGCTGTTTGCCGTCAACAAATTGACGGAAGCTGTACGCCGCCATATCCATACCGGTCAAAGCCCCCAAATCCTGAATGCCTTCCGTGCCATGGAATTCGATTTGCACGGCTTTGATTTGCTGAGCTTTGAAATGAGCCGCCAAAGAACCAAACTGATCGCGCGCCCAAGTGTAAGCCGCTTCATCAATCAGACCATCATGTCCCACCGTTGTTTTTTTGCGCGGACGCAAGATCCAAACCGGCCCCTGACTGCCGACGAAGGAAACCACTTCCTTTTCACTTTGTTTCAAGGATTTTGCCTGCCACTCTAATGCGTGGGCTTGAACCAGCGAAGAAAACTTCGCAGTGTCATCCACCCCCAGGAAATAAACGTATCCTGTAATCTCATTTTTTACTTTAAGTTCTTTCCCGAAGTCGAAAGTTTCAATCCAGGATTGGAACTGAAGTTTGCCGGATACCTTTGCTGCCGGAGCCGCTTTTTTAGCCACTGTCTGCCTCACTTTTATTTTAATGCGAAAGAAGCCTCCTGAAGCTGCCAGCATACGAAGCGATGCAGCAGCGGTGTTTTTAGGGTGGCTTCTAGGGCGGTATGTTCCGTAAAATCATAATATGACGTGGACCGAGACCACAAACCTAAAATTTTGCTTACTCAATGCAGAGAACCTGTTTTTGATGTTTGATGGAACTCCGTCCAAGGATGTCTTGAATCTGAAGGAAGCTCAGTGGCAGCGCCTGTCCACTTCGGTTTACGAAAATAAGCCCCTTCGCAAAACGCAAGAAATCGCAAAAGCACTTAAGGACATCAACGCCGACATCGTCATGCTGTGCGAAGTCGGCGGCTTGGAGTCCCTGAATAACTTCAACCTTCTCTTTATGGATGACGCCTATTCCCCCTGTCTTATTGAAGGAAACTCGGAACGCAATATTGACGTCGGTTTTTTGATCCGCAAAAATCTGCCTTTTTATTTCGACCTGCAATCCAATAAAAATCGCCTGATCAACTATCTGTACCCCCATGAGCGCGACAGTCTAAGCAACGGCTATCCGGTCAAGGGCGGCAAAATCACCACCAGCCATAAGTTTTCCCGGGACGTTGTGGAGCTGAAGCTGTTTAAGAGCGATCAGGACAAGCCCTTCCTCATCATTCTGTTAACGCACCTTAAATCCCGCCTGGACCCGGAGCGCATTGATCCCAATGGTTTTGAACGCCGTCAGGCAGAGCTTAAAACCCTGCTGGATATTTATGCGGAACTAGAAAAGACCCACCCGCAAGTTCCGGTCATGATGGCTGGTGATTTTAACGGCAATGCCAGCTCACTGGGTACGGACGAGGAATTTAAAGACCTTTACAGCCGCACACAGCTTCGTGACGTTCTGGAAGCGGCCGGTTTGACGCCGGAAGAACGAGCCACTTTCTATCAGGTTCGCAACGGCTCTCGGGCCGACGGACGCCAGATTGATTTCGTTTTTGCTCCACCATCATTGCAGGCCTTCATCAAACCGGGATCATGCAAAGTGTACCGCTATAAGGACGAATTCGGAATGGAACACGACATCCCACGAAACATGGATGCAAAACTCAACCTGCCATCAGATCATTATCCGCTAGTTTTCGAATTGGAGCGCCTCCCACTTCGCTAGAAGGTACGCCGTACCTTTTTGGAGTGCGCCGTGTTGCAAAAAGGTACGGCGTACCTCTTGCCCTTGCCGGAAGTCAGGGAAAGAATTATTCTGATCCCCGTATGAGCATGCAAAAAACATCGGTCCCAGATTTTCAAATCTCGGCAAAAGTCGTTTATGTCCCTTCAGAGTCCAATCCTGAAAAGGGTTATCATTTTTTTGCATACAAAATCTCTATCACAAACATTGGATCTTCCCCGGCCCAACTGATGAGCCGTCACTGGATCATTACAGACGCCGCAGGCAAAAAAGAGGAAGTCCGTGGACCTGGTGTTGTTGGATTGCAACCTAAAATCCACCCCGGGCAAACCTTTGAATACGACAGCGCCTGCCCGCTAAACACCTCCACTGGCAGTATGCTGGGCCGCTATTTTTTCGTGGCGGAAAATGGCGAAAGCTTCAGCGTAGAAATCCCCGAGTTCTATCTTGTGGCCCCTTTGGCGCTGCATTAATTCCCTCATAATCCCCTTATTTCTTCGGAACATTTTCGAGGTCCAGTTTTACCCTTTTCACTGGAGTTAAAAAATAAAGCTGTGCTAAACCCTCTGGCAGTTTACGGGAGGCTGTATGGCATGGTTTAAAAACTTGCGAGAACTCTTGGGTCTGGAAAAACCGGAAATGTGCCTGTGCATGGTGATCTCTGAACAAGAGGGCGCAGAAATCTGGGTTGAAGATCAAAAGACCCGTTACGTGACACCAAAACTGGTGGCAATCAAAAAAGACCACCCCGTCAAGATCACTGTCAAAATGGTGGCTCATGAATCCCACACAGCGGTGGTGCGCAGTTCGCACAATTTGACCTATTTCTATTGCAACTTAAAACGCATCCCTCTTAGACTTGTCAGCAATGAAGTCTATAGATCTGCCTCTTTATAAAAAAACCGCCCGCCTGATCCTGCGCCCGCTGGAAGAAACTGATTATGAAAACTGGGTGCAGGCTTATTCCAGCATGAATCCCCCACAAAATGAATGGGACGAAACCAACTGGGCCGACAGCGAGCTGACTAAAAAGAAATTCAAAGAACTTCTGAAAAACGAAAAACAGCAGCGAAATGCAGATCACTTTTATTCTTTCGGTGTTTTTCTAAAAGACGACGGAATGCTGATCGGCAACGTCAGTCTGATGGATATTTCCCGCGCGGTTTTTCAAAATGCTTATCTGGGCTATCGTATTTTCAATCCCTATTGGGGATACGGCTTTGCCCAGGAAGCCAGCTTAGGCGCATTGGATATCGCTTTTAAAAAATTAAAACTTCATCGCGTGGAAGCCGGCATTGCGCCGACCAACAAGAAATCCATCAAGGTCGCCAAAGCACTGAAGATGCGTAAAGAAGGTCTTAGCAAACGTCGTCTGCTAGTGCATAAGAAGTGGCAGGACATGGAAATCTGGGCCCTTACCAAAGAAGAACACCGCTAGCTCGATGCGGCGCACTCCAAAAAGGTACGGCGTACCTAAGGACTGCGCATCAGGCGGTTCCAGGAACCATCCGCCGTGCGCTGATAGATGTAGCGTTCGTGCAGACGACCGCCCAGGCCGAACCAGAATTCAATTTCAGTAGGAATCACTCGCCAGCCGCCCCAGTGTGGTGGGCGTGGCACGGCTTGACCGTCGAATTGTTTTTCGTATTCCTGCACCCGGCGGGACAGCCAGTTAATGTCCGGGATCTCTTCGCTTTGGTGGGAAGCCCAGGCACCGATCTGACTCAGACGCGCGCGCGTGGCAAAGTAAGCATCGCTTTCCGCGGCAGAAATTTTTTCAGCTTTACCTGTGATACGGATTTGTTGCCAGATAGCTGGCCAGTGGAAGTTGAGGCACACCATCGGGTTGGCCTCGATATCATGTCCTTTATGGGAATTGTAGTTCCCGTAAAAAACAAAGCCCCCCTTGCTCACCTCTTTAAGATAGACGATGCGCACGGAGGGCACACCCTTTTCATCCACGGTGGCCACCGACATCGCGTTGGCTTCCGGGATTTGCTTTGCGACCGCCTCTTTCATCAGGCGGTCGAAATGCTCAAAAGGGTCTTTGTTGAAGTCGAACATTATTTCTTCTTCTTAGTGTCTTGTTTAACGATGTCGATCAGCTCAACGTCGAATACAAGAACAGAGTTTGGCGGAATGCCTGGGCGACCGGATGGGCCATAAGCCAATTCAGGTGGGATGAAAAGCTTGGCCTTGCCGCCAATTTTCATCAACTGAAGAGCTTCTGTCCAGCCTGGGATAACGCCGCCAACCGGGAATTCTGCAGGCTGACCACGGTCGTAAGAAGAGTCGAACTGTTCACCGTTTGCAGCCGACTTGCCACGCTGGCCTTTGGGCTTCAAATCCACAAACACCACCGACGAAGCACGCAGACGGATAAAGAAAGTCGCTGGTTGATAGATCCGGCCAATCAGACGGCTTTCATCCTCCACCACAGGTTTGATTCCACCCTTGATTTTGTCCTCAAGAAGAATCAGCTCCCGCGCCAGACGATTTTCATAGTCGATCTGAGTCGGCTGTTCCCCATCCATCGCCCCAAAAGCCGAACCACGATGCCGGGCCAGATGCTCCAGATCCAACAACGGGTAACGGTCCCGCAGGCGATGCAGCAAATGCGTCTTCCCACTGCCCGTCGGCCCCGACAAAGCCAGCATTTCATGGCGAACGGAAAACTCATCGATTTGTTTCATCAGATAATTCCGGGCCGCCTTATACCCCCCGGTGATCAGCGGCACCGAAAGCCCGGCTTCCTGCAACCACTGCTGAGTAATCTGCGAACGCTTTCCCCCGCGGAAACAGTAAAGAATCGCCCCGGGATGCTTTTCAAAAAAAGTCCTCCAGGCCTTCACACGTTCTTCTTTAACGGCGCCTGAAACCAGAGAATAGCCCAAACGCACGGCCGCGTCCTGACCTTCGCGCTTGTAGGTGGTTCCCACACTGGCGCGTTCTTCATCATTCATGATGGGCAAATTCACAGCCCCGGGCAGACTGCCTTGACGAAACTCCACAGGGGCCCGCACATCCACCAACGGAATGTTCCGGGAAAAAAGTTCTTTGAGTTGATCGGGTTTGATATTCTTAAGACTCAAAAATCACCGCTTTATCCTGTAGAGGCAAAACCTCTCCAATGATCTCAGCAGATTTAAACTTGGCACGCAAGGCCTGAACCATTTCACCACTGACCGCCGCAGACACGGACAGCAACAAGCCACCGCTGGTTTGCGGGTCATGGGCCAAAAGTTTGTGAAGGCCATCGACCTGCATAAAACTCACATCTTTTTCGGTGTACTGGGCGTTGGATCGGTGCGCTTTGGTCAGGAAACCTTTTTCCAGGAAGGCCAGCGCCTTCGGGAAACGCGGCAACTTCGCCACTGAAATTCGCAAACTGACCTTGCTGGCCTTCGCCAGTTGCATCGAATGCCCGGACAGACCAAAACCAGTGATGTCGGTCGCGGCATGAACTTCTTTTTGCAGGTGCGGAGTCATATAGTCCACAGCATTGTTAACTGTGGCCATGCTGATCAAAGCTTCCATGATATCTTCTTCTTTGGCTTCCAGACGTTTCAATCCGGCCGTCAAAGTTCCCGTCCCCAAGGGTTTGGTCAGAATCAGATGATCCCCGGGGCGAGCCCCCGCATTGGACCAGACAAAATTTGGGTTCACAAAACCCGTCACAGCCAGACCGAACTTCAAGGTGTCATCATCAATAGAATGCCCGCCAACAAAATTCGCATCGGCTTCAGCAATCTTGTCACTGGCCCCTTGCATGACATCCACAATGACTTCAGAAGGCATCGTCGCAATCGGAAACGCCAGAATCCCCATGGCTGTTTTGGGTTTTCCACCCATGGCATAAACATCGCTTAGCGCATTGGCTGCGGCAATTTCACCAAAAAGTTTCGGGGTATCGACAATAGGAGTGAAAAAATCCAGAGTTTGAACGAGAGCAATGTCATCGTTCACTTTGTAAATCGCCGCATCGTCAAACAGTCCGCCATCGACCATCAAGGCCGGGTGAGCCGCAGGAAACTTCACCTGCTGCAGAATGTTTCTTAGCTCAGAGGCAGCCACCTTGGCGGCACAACCTCCCTTTTGCACGGTCTGAGTCAGGGCGATTTTTGAAGAGCTCATGACTGTTTGTGAGAGTCTTTTTTCTCTTCAGTCTGCTGAGTCTGCTCATTCATCGGCTTTTGCTGATTCTGAGAGATCTGCTGTTTTGCTTCACGCTCGTCAGTGGGATCTTCATTCAGGCCTTTTTTGAAGCCACGAATGGATTCACCCAAAGAACGTCCCAAATTGGGAAGCTTGCTTGGCCCAAAAAGAAGCAAAGCGATACCGCCAATAAGAAGAATTTCAGTCCAACCCAAATTCATAAGGTCTCCTCGTTAGATCCCACAAACCCTAGCATAAGGCCTATTGCGCGGCAACAAAAGGAGGTGCATTATATTGAGAAAGGGGGAAATACAATGCTGAGTTTCATCATGGTTCTGCTTCTCACGGGTGATGCGCAGGCCCAAAGCAAGAAGATCAATACCTCCATCTATGAACAGGAAGCCGAACCCGAAAAAACGGAAAGTTTTTCCGCCAAGGTTCGCGTCGTGCGCGATATCTCTGACGAAGTTGAAGTTTTCTTTGAAGGCGACAAAGCCAAGGGAGCCTATATAGTCCCCCGCTCTTTGCCGCGATATGGCGCAATCGTGCAGATGCTGGAAAAGTCCCGCAAGCCCGGGGGCCCGGCGGTGTCTGTCACTGCCGACAGCGAAAAGCGCATCAAGTCGGTTGAAGCGGCAGCCAAAGGCGGCGGTTTCCAAGTGCCTGAAGACCCTAATCAGAAATGGGATTTCGGTAAAATTCCAGATTGATCCTAAGCCCGGGAAGTGAGACTTTCACTTCCTCCATGAAAAACGTTCGTGCACAGTGGTTCAATCAGTCTTGGCTCTATCTTAAACGCATTCTGATCGTGAATGTCGTTTTCCTGTTTATTGGCTTCCTGTGGCGCTGGGCCTTTATGCTGACATTTGGGGATTCCCGCGAACTGTCCGGGCTTTCCGGTGATGTTTTCAAAGCTTTCGTGCTGGGTTCACGCTTTGACAGCACGATTTTGTTTTATATCAATGCCATTCCCCTGCTGCTGCTTTTCTTGTTCAGCCTTTTCACTTTCTGGAAGGGTTTCACCCCGGTTCTGAATCCGCTGTTTTCACGTTTTTCCAGATTCCTGATCCCGTACTACACGGTGATGCTTTTTATCGTGATGTTTTTCTCGGCCGTGGATTTTGGTTTTTACAGCTTCTATCAGGATCGCATCAACGTTCTGATTTTTGGATATTTTGAAGACGACACCTGGGCTTTGACCAAAACCATGTGGAGCAACTACCCGATCATTTGGATTATTCTGGGCCTGGGCCTTTTCACTTATCTGCTGTGGAAGGGGCTCAAGATCAATTTCACCCAAGGCCGGGAATGGCTTCCCGCCGGAATACAAAAGATCTCTTACCCGGTTTTTGTGCTGTTCTTTTTTGTTTTGTTTGTTCTAAACGGTGTCGGAGCCCGGGGTTCTTTGGCTCTGTTCCCGCTGAGTGAAATGGACACCGGGATTTCCAAAAGTATCTTTGTAAATCACTTAAGCTTCAACGGTGTGCGCGCGCTGACCCGTGCGATGGAGCTTAAGTCCCAGCAAAATTCCAAATGGGACAGCAACCTGCGCCACTTTGGATATGGTGAAAACTATCGCCGGGCCTTTGCCGACTTCTATCAGATTCCCGAGGCTCAGGTTCCTGCCGATCCTTTGCAGTTGATGAAGAAAACCACCCCCAAAAACCTCTGGGCGGAAAAAACACGTCCGCACGTTTTGCTGCTGGTGATGGAATCCATGGGGGCCTACTGGTTCAATTACAACCATCCGGAATTCAACCTGCTGGGGGATTTTGAAAAACACCTGCAACAGGACACTTATCTGACACATTTCCTGTCCAGCACCAATGCCACCATTGGCAGTTTAAGCTGTCTGATGATTGGCTCCCCACAGCGACCGATCAGCGAGTTCCTGACTGAAAGTGGCTATCTGCAAGTGCCTTTCCGTTCCAGTCCGGCACGGGTCTTTAAAAGTGCGGGCTACAAAGCAAGGTTTCTGTACGGCGGGAATCCCGGCTGGCGCGAAGTGAATAAATTCGCCTTCCAACAGGGTTTCGATGCCGTGGACGGCGAAAATGAAATCGCCGAAGGCCTGGGGGGACTCAAGGAAAAACACGACTGGGGTATCTATGACGAGGATCTTTTCGATTACGTGTTTAAAACACTGTCGGATGCCAAGGACCCTCAGTTCCTGCTGACGATGACCACCACAAATCACCCGCCTTATCAGCTGCCCAGCACGTATCAGGCGCCCGCACTGACGGCTCCGGCAGAATTGAAAGGCCGTTTGATTGGCGATGCCTCTTTGGCGGAAAAACGTTTTAGAACTTATCGCTATTCCTCTGACAAGCTGGCCCAGTTCATGGCGAAACTTAAAAACTCGCCTTTAAAAGACAAGGTGATCGTTGCCATCACTGGTGATCACACCTTCTGGATTGTAAACTTCACCGAACAAGAGCTTCTGCAAAAAGGCTCTGTGCCCTTCTATCTGTATATGCCATCGGCCATTCGTAAAAAAATGGACCCGGAGGCTTTCGGATCACAGGCGGACATTCCTCCGACTCTTTACAATCTGGCGCTGTCAGAAGTCCCTTACTATTCCCTGGGACGTGATCTTTTTGGCAAAACCGGTGACTTTGCCGTCAACAATTCCAACCTGATCGTGGATCGTACCGGCGGGGTTTTGGCATCCGGCAAAGCAGCCGACGATCAGGCGCTGGACTGGGAAGGTCGCTTTGAACGTCTGGTGCGCGGTGAAAGCACTGAACATAAAAAACAACTGGCTGTGAAATACAAATCCTTGATGAGCATCCTGGATTACTATTTCATGAAAGAAAAACAAGATCAGAAAGGACCCGTGGATCATGCGGATTCTAGTCGTTGAAGATCAGGTAAAGATGGCGAACTTCCTGAAGCAGGGCCTGAACGAGGTCGGCTATGCCGTTGATCTTGCCGAAAGCGGATCGGCTGCTGAATCCTATATGGCACAAGGTGATTACGATCTGGTGATTTTGGATGTCATGCTGCCGGATCAAAGCGGTATTGATACCGCCCGCCACATCCGTCGCGACGGTTTTGACGGACCGATCCTGATGCTGACGGCTCTTTCCACCACCAAAGACAAAGTTCACGGGCTGGATGCCGGGGCTGACGATTATTTGACGAAGCCCTATTCTTTCGACGAACTGCACGCCCGCGTGCGCGCCCTTTTGCGCCGTAAAACACCGGCCAACGGCAATGCCTCCAACGTTTTAAAGTATGCTGATCTGGAGCTGGATCTGATCCAGCGCAAAGCCCGCAGAGCTTCCCAGGATATCTCCCTGACCTCCAAAGAATTTGCCTTGCTGGAATACTTTATGCGAAATCCGGAACGCCCTTTGGGACGCGTTTCCATCGCTGAACATGTTTGGGACATCCATTTTGACTCTGAAAGCAACGTGATTGATGTCTATATCAATCTGTTGCGCAAAAAAATTGATGCCCCCTTCCCGAAACGCTTGATTCACACTGTGGTGGGCACCGGCTATGTTCTTAAAGAAAATTCGTAATTTTCTTTCCAGTTTCAGCATCCGTCTGCGCCTGTCGCTGATCTTTGTTCTGATCTTCGGAACAACGACCGTGTTCTTTAATATGTTCCTGTTTCAAATGATGATTGATAATCTTCAGCAGGATTTTGACGATGCCTTGTTCAACTACTGCGTGGACGTTTCCGACGGGATTGAAATCGGCATCAAAGGGGATTTAAGCTTTCCGCCATTGCGTCTGGATCACGGAAAAATCCTGCCGTTTCCTTTGGGAACAGCCTTGATTCAAGTTCGCCACAGCTCCGGCGCGGTGCTGGCCCGGGTGGGAAATTTTGGTGAATTCAATCCGCCCTATAAAAAAGATTTTGAACGCATCTGGAAAGGTGAAGAAGCCACCTACCGCACCATTGAACACATTCGCAACATCCCATCTGCTGAAGCGGATTCCTATCGCCTGATTTCCTTCCCGCTGGACAATGCCGCCAAGCCGCAGTTGCTTTTGCAGATTGCTGTGCCCATGACCTTGCTGGAAACTCAGATCCAAAAGCGTCTGACTCTGATGCAACTGGGGATTCCCATTGTTTTGATCGTTGCCACCTTTGGTGGTTTGTTCCTGTCTGCACGCGCCCTCAAGCCTGTGAACAACATCATTCACATCACCAAGGAAATCAAAGCCAGTGAACTGTCAAAGCGGGTTCCAGTTCCCCACGCCAATGACGAAATCAAACAATTGTCACTGACCTTAAATGAAATGCTGGACCGTATTCAGCAGGCGTTTTTAAGCCAGGAACGCTTCGTCGCGGATGCGTCTCACCAACTGCTGACACCACTGACCATCATGCGTGGCGAGCTGGAGCTTTTGCAAAAAACAGAACATCGCGATGTCGATCAGTTTATTAAAAGTGCTTTGCAGGAAGTGGACAGTCTGTCCAGTATCGTGCAGGAAATGCTGCTACTGGCGCGGGTGGATGCCGGAATTGGCGCCATGAATTTGCAGGACTTGAATTTTGATGAACTGGTTTTTGAAGCGTTAGCTCGCTGTGAGAAACTGGCTAAATCCAAAAACATCAAACTGAAAGTCACCATCAACAATGAGCCCGGTGAAGACCACCGCCTGATTCGCGGGGACAATGATCTGCTGGAAAATCTCATCGTGAACATCGTGGAAAATGCCATCAAGTATTCACCCAATAACGAAGTGGTTTCCATCACGCTTCACCACACCACAGAGACCTCCGCACTGATTGTCGAAGACAACGGCCCCGGTATTCCCGTTGAACAACTGCCGCTGATTTTCGAGCGCTTCTCGCGCGGGTCTAATATGGAAACCCGGGTTAAGGGCTTTGGTCTGGGACTGGCGATTGCACAAAAAATCGCCATCCTCCACAACGCCCGCCTAAGTGCTGAAAATCACTCGGGGTCCGGCGCGAAATTTATGTTTGAAATTAAAAACATTTAATCTGTTTTTAATTAGGGTTTTAACCTCCTTTGTTAGGCTTTCTTTGTTCCGCAATTGAAGCTCACAAAGAACCATTAGGAGGTTACTATGAAATTTGCTTCTATCTTGATGTCTATCGCTTTTGCTGGTGTTGTTGCTCACGCTAACGAAACAGCTCCTGCTACAACAACTGCTCCAGCCGCTCCTGCTGCTGAAACTGCTAAAGTTGAGAAAAAAGCTGCTAAGAAAAAACACACTAAAGAAGCTGCTCCTGCAGCGGCTGCAGCTCCTGCTGCACCTGCAACAGCTCCTGCTGGTCACTAATTCCTGCTTCACCGCAAGAACGTGACAAAGGGAACCTTCGGGTTCCCTTTTTTATTTAGGTCCACTATTTCACCCAAAGCTCCATACGAGGGACCGAAATCCCCACACCTGCCACATCTTCTGACGCTGGCAGCCCTGGAGTCGAGGCGCCCCAACTGTCGGTCTTGGCGCCCACAGCATAGAACCAATTTGTGTGATTCACAGAACCATCAGCCAAAGTACTTGCCGTCCCATTGTACTCCAACCCACCCCAGAAGTTACTGGTGGAATCAATCGCCACGGCCGTGTAGCCCGCAACAGGTGATGTTGTGAAGTTACTGGTTTGGGTCCACCAGTTGCGCTTGGTGGAGGTTCCAGGCCAGTTGATTCTCAGCTCCAGCTTTCCGCCGCGATAGAATCCGGCCAGACGATTCAGAATAGAATATTTTTTTGCCAAAGGCGTGCCCGAATTGACATTAAGGGCTTCAGCATCGCTGGCAAACACGCCCGCTACGGAATAGTCATGATACATGATCCGTGTCCAGCCGCCACCGTCTGTGGTCATGTCACAGTAAACGGGAATCTTCGTCCCGGTGTTACCAGGATCAATCGTATAAAGACCATTTCCAATAGAAGCCCCCGCATCCAAAATGGCTTTGCAGGAATTGTAGTTCGTCACAGTGTCATCTTCTTTGATCCACAAGTTGACTTCACTCACTCCAACGTTGCTGCCCAGGACCGAACTTGCCATGGGTATCCCCGCCGGGGTTCCATAGGCGACCGTGGAACCGATGGCGTACCACCAGTCCGAACGCTGCGCTGATCCGTCCAACAAGGCTTGATTCGAATTCGCCGGTCCATGAGTTCCATTACCAAGCTCCAACCCATTCCAGTAGTCTGAGTGCAGATTCACTGCAATTGGAACAACTCCGGCAGTGACGACGTCACTGGTGGGGTTTGTGGTTTGCAGCCAGATGTTTTTTTGCGTGTATCCTGGCCAAGTCTGGCGGAAGCGGTACTTTCCATTCACGACGAAATCACCAATCTTGTTAATGACTGAATGAAGATTCCCCGTTGGAGCGGCCGTGTTCTTGCTAAGTGCATCGGCCGTGTTTGCGAAATACCCTCCAGCGATATTATGACGGAAGATACGTGTCCACCCGCCTCCATCGGTGGTCATGTCACAAGAAACCTGATACTGGGCATTGCCTCCCACCCCATCCGAATCAATTGTATAAACTCCGTCTGCGGGACTTCCCAGAGTGTCTTTGATCTCTTTGCAGGATTTGGGATAGCACTGAGTAGCAACGATAAAAGCCGGCTTGCTGGCTGCAGTGAAAGCATTCCACTCGGTGCTGGTTTTCGTGGGTACAAACAAATCACTGGAGGCATGATTGTTTTGAATATAATAACAGGACCCCTCTGCTCCATAGGGCAGATACAGACGCAAAGAACCACTGAAGGGGATACGATACCCCTCACTGAGAGTGTTGATTCCCAGCATGAATGGCGTTGTCATAATCATCATTGCGATTCGCAGTCTCATATCCAATTACGTCCCATTCTAACGAAGATAAAATTTAAAGCTGCACGCATTCCCTTTGCCACTGTAACAGACTTCCGTGGCTTTATAGGCAGGAACGATCCCTTCGTTCCCCGAGTTAACGGCGATATTAAAGGCGTCGGAACTGGCGTAGTGATCGTTGGCATTCTGACCTGCACATCCGGCCGTGCGACTGGTATGGCGAAGATTACCGGTGCATTTGGCAGTATTATAGTCCCAGTTGCCTCCGGCCAGATCAATGATCGGCGCACCACCGTTGTAAGACGGTGAAACAAACATCGCATCAGTTGTGTTGACGGCTATCGAGAAAGCTTCCGCATTGATTGAAGCTTGCTGGGCCAATGTGTGTTTGCCAGCATTGGGCAGACCGTAGGTATTCACAAAGAAATCGTTCGGAGTTGTGCCGGTCACAGCACCATTGGAATAAGCCACCAGTGTCCAACCCCCACCTGAAGTCGTCATGTCACAAAAAACTTCATAAGGAGCTGTCGCCCCGGCTCCATCAATATCGATGGTGTAAATGCCATCCCCTTTGGAAGCCCCGGCGGCCAGAATAGCTTTACATGAATTATAGATTGTGTGCGTATTGTCCTCGCGAATCCACAGATTCACTTCAGGAACACCGTGACTGGCACCCAGCACATCTGACGCCGGCAGACCCGGCGGCGTCGATCCCCAGACAACATAGGCCCCTACGGCATAGTACCAGTTGGCGTGATTGACCGAGCCATCTAAAAACGAAGATGTCGAGGCCGGACCATGCGCCCCGTTAGACAGTTCCAGCCCACCCCAATAGTTCGAATACCCTTGCACGAACTCGGTCGTGTAGCCCGCGACATTCACATCAGCCGTGGGATTGGTTGTTTGAAACCAGATGTTTTTTAGCGCCTCACCCGGCCAGGTCAGCCGAAAGTGATATCTATTGCCTGAGGTCTTAAAATTATCAATCCGATTTAAGATCGAATGAAGATCGGCCGTGGGATCTGAAGCATTCTTCGTCAATGTATCTGCAGCATTGGCAAAATAGCCTCCCGCAATGTTATGTCTGAACAATCGGGTCCAGCCCCCTCCATCGGTAGTCATGTCACAGTAGACGGGAAATGGAGAACCGCCTGTGGGATCCACGTAATAGACGCCATCCCCTTCAGAGCCATTGTTATTCAAAATGTCCAAACACGAGGTGCAGCTTCCCAAGGTCACACCGGCGGGCAGGTTTGAACGAAAAGCCGTCCATTCAGCCGCAGCTTTGGTGGGCACGAAGAAGTCTTTGGTAGCATTGGCATTGATGACCTTCTTGCAGACATTGTGCGCGTTGATGGCTTTGGTCGTCGAACGATTGACCCGATGACCCGTGTCCTGGGTGTTCAGCGCCAAAAGCAAGGGCGCTGTTGCAAGTATGAGGAAAATCTTCCGTCCATGTCTCACAGGTTTATTTCCCCTTCAAAAGGGCCTGTTCCAGACGCTCCAAGCGCTGTTTCAAATCCTGGTTTTCTTTCTCAAGCTGCTGCATGCGAACCTCAGAGTTTTGCTGAACACTGGCCAGTCCGCGAGACACCGTGGCAATCTGGCTTTGACAAAGTTCTTTGTCCGCAACCGCCTTGCTCATATCTGAAAGATGGGCCTTCACCAGCGCCTGACTTGGAATGTCTTCGGTGGTTGCAAGACTTGCCACCGCGCGGGCGATGGAATTTCCTTTGCGTTTGATGAATCCCAGATCCATTAACAGATCCAGACTTCGCTGCACACGATCCACTGGCAAGGCCAGACGATCCGCGATCCATTCAGGCTCTGCCTGGAAGGTCTTCATGCGAATCATGTTCAGGATGGCATAATGCTCCCAACTGGAAAGCATCTCCATCTCTTTTTCCATCAACACTTTCTGGGCGGCAAATTTACGCGAACGCGTGGAGATCAAAGAATAAACTTCATTGCGCTCTTCTGATCCCAGCTCCAGCCCCAAAACAATTTTGTTGGCATAGAACTCACTCAAAGGACGCTTACCGTGCATCAGCTCATTCAAACAACCGGGGGAAATCCCCACTTTTTTTGCCAATGACCGAAAAGAAAATCGAGGGTTCTTTTTTTGAATTTCCTCGAGTTTGGTTTTTAACAAGGCGCCGAATTTGTTAGACATTATCCCCTCAAGCTGAAATGAGGGAATTTTTACATTTAATGACGAAGTTGCAAGCTTAAAATATCAGAAGGGTTTCCTTTTTCGGCCCAAGGGAACGCTCTTCACTCAGATCACCAGCTCAATAATCGCTCTAAAACCGTGATTGCCGCTCATCGCACCAATAATATTTCTCAACGACATGATGTTTTTTCCTTGGGCCCCAATGAGCTTTCCACGCACCTCTTCCGGGACCACCACTCTATACACGGTCGTTTTATCGCCCTCGGTATAGCTCACTTCCACCTTGTCGTAGCAAGACGTCATCTCTTCAATTACGCTCTGTAAAACCCCAGCAAGGCGGTTACGAATATCAGTCACATGTTCCTCCGTAAACCTCATTGTGTGGGACTCCATTCGGGAAGAGCAATACTCCTGCGTCCTGCTAGGACTCCAAAGTGTTCCACCAATATTCTAGGAGCGTCCTTGCCCCAGAATGATGACAGAGCAACTTTGCCCAAAGGTTAATCAAACAACACTCAGTGTCGAAGCTTAGCGTCAATACATGTCATGCCATTCACCACAGGCACTGTTGAAATCCTTTTCTGAATCAGGGTTTGCCGCTTCAATGTGAATATGGCGTCTTGGAATAAACTTGGATTTGTAGAGGAACTAAAACAAAAAGAGCTTCAACAGCTTGAGGTTCATCGCAGCAAAATCGCTTTAATTTATAAAGACAACGAATTCACTGCCATCTCTGGCGTGTGCAATCACGTCGGCGGCCCTTTGGGAGAAGGCCAACTGGAAGGCGACTATGTAGTCTGCCCGTGGCACTACTATAAGTTTCATTATAAAACCGGCGAAGGCGAACCCGGTTTTGAAGCTGACCGGGTGCCCGCCTATCCACTGAAAATCGAAAACGGAGAACTCTGGATTGACCTGAATAAAGCCACTTCGCGCAGCAGACTTCCCCATGCGCCCCATCCCCTGACCCGCAAGCCTGAGCGTAAAGACGGACCGTTGCGAGTGGTGGGAATTTCCACAACAGTGATGGACTCATCTCACCCCCGGGTTTCAACTTCCGAATTGCTGTTGTTGGAAACGCTGAAGTACGCCGCAGAAAAAGGTTATGAAACCCATTTGCAGAAGGTGCGTGATCTGAAATTTCGGCACTGCGAGGGGTTTTATTCCAAAAGTGCGCACGCCTGCACCTGGCCGTGTTCTTTGACTCAACTGGACGACACCGATCAGCTGGATCGTATTTATGAAGACCTGATCCACTGGGCGGACATTATGATTCTGGCCACGCCGATCCGCTGGGGTTCGGCCAGTTCGCTGTATTATAAGATGGCCGAACGCTTTAACTGCATTCAAAATCAGATCACCACCCACAACAACCAGCTTATTCACAACAAAGTCGCCGGCTTTATTATCACCGGAGGCCAGGACAACGTGCAGTCCGTGGCCGGACATCTGATGGGCTTTTTTTCAGAACTGGGATTTCACCTGCCACCTTTTCCTTTTATCGCCCATTCACTGGGCTGGAGTTCAGAAAACATGGAACACAACGTGCGCTACGTGCAACACAGCCGTGCCCTGGCCGAAGCATCGCAGGAATTACTGGATCGCTGTGCGGGACTATCCTGTGCCCTGCTGGCCAATCAGGAACTGCCCCTGCAACACCGGGCGGGACGCAAGGCTTACAACGCAGAAAAACACCGGGGTTCTTAAACAACAAAACAGGTCACTGTCGAGGTTTTCGACAGGCCGGGGTCCGCAGAACATCATCAGAATGTCCGGGGCGCTGGAATCAGGCTTGCAGTTTTTAAACGCAAATGAAAAACCGCTTTTTCCTTTTTCTTGCCACAGCCTTCCTGATGTCGCTGGCAGCCCCCGTAACTGCCTGGTCCTGTGGCTGTATCGCCGATCCTTTTAGTAAGAAATATCAACTTTTTGAAAAGACCTGGTATGGCACCAAACGCAAGTGGACCTGCGTTTACACCTGTCAGGACGCGCAACAAAAACGCATGGAAATTGTGGGGTCTCACTCTGATTGGTATATGACCGACAAGGGGTTGGAAGGCATCTGCGACGGTCTTCACTATGTGAACACTTACAGCACCTTTAAGATGGATTTCGTCTGGGTTTTCGAGGAAGCCCGCTGGTTCAGCCCCGCCCAATCCAAGGCACCCGAACTGGCGCGATGGAACAAAGAACACTGCCGCTGATTTTTTTACGACAGATCAAAAAACAAAAACCCCGGTGAAACCCGGGGTTTTTAGTTTTCAGCTTTTTGCAGTGAAAATTACTGAGCGTTTTCCATGATCCAGCTGTAGGCGCTGCTTACTTTAGCGTAAACGCCGTAGTAGTTGGCACGAGCGCAACCCTGACCCCAGCTCACAACACCAACAAGGTATGTTTGGTTGTTTTCGTCCTGAGCCACAAGAGGACCACCAGAGTCACCTTGGCAGGAGTCTTTACCACCGGATTCATAACCAGCACAGATCATGCTGTCTTTGATTTCGTTCTTATAAGACTTGTTACAAGCCTCTGTGGAAACCAACGGCACGCTTACTTTTTGCAACAAAGTTGGCAAAGAGTAAGAGCCTTCACGCGTCGTGCCCCAACCTGCAACAGTTGTCATGATTTGAGAACCGTCTTCCGGAAGAGTGATTTCAGATGGATTCAAAGCCACCGGAGTGTAAGAGGAATCCTGAGAAAGCTCGATCAATGCAAAGTCATTTTCCATTGTGCGAGTGTTGTAACCAGGGTGAGCGATGATTCTCTTCGGAGCGATAGATTCTGCATTCACCGCGTTTGTGCGATCATGAAGACCGATCACAACTTTTTTCACAGTACCACCGCGTACGCAGTGAGCCGCTGTCAAAACCCAGTTCTTCTTGATTAGAGATCCACCGCAGAAGTGGCTGCTGCTCTGTAGAGAAACGATGTAAGGAAACTCACCGATGGAAGCTTCAACGCCACCAACGATTTTACCTTCTACAGGGCCAGACTTCGCAAATACCGGAGCAGACATCATCATGAGGCCTGCGATTACAAGATGGTTCATTTTCATTTTTTTATCCCCTCTGAACGCGAATCCTTCGCGATCTGATATCAATCGTTGTCTGTTTTCCGGCAATGCTCAAAGAGTAGGTCGCGTCCCAGATTGGAACTGGCCCTCTTTTAGACCTTTGCAGAGGGGAAAATTTTGCCCCCGAAGATCTTTTCCTCGACTTACAACGCGTGATTTCGGTGCCAACAGGCCGGACGGGAACCTCTTCCTGCAGCACAACCCTCTGCAGAGCGGTCTTTTCTGATAAAATCCAACGGAGCCTGGACCTTGCACAGAGCCCCTGCGACCAGGGTGTCCAGACGACACTGACGTGAGGGATACTCCGCATCCAGAGTTTTGTCGGCAACAGAGTCATCCTGTTCACTCAAAGATATAGGGAATTCCATCACAAAATTTAAAAAATCCAAACCTGCCAACGCCGTTCGCTGACACTGGAAGGAACCTTCGCTTCGCACGCCCCAGACCGCATCACAATCCTGAACCAGTTTCCGTGGAAGCAAACGGCCCTTCAAAAATTCCCGATGATTCTGACCCGCCGTTAAATGACGAAAACACACGGACGTGGCGTAATAGTCCGACTGCCCTTCGGCGGAAAGCAGACTTTTGCCGCTTTCATCCAAGGGTCCTTCCCATTCTGCCGGTGCCGGTCTTAGTGGAATTCCGCCAAACAGATGTCCCGCCTCATGGCACAGTGTCATGCGCAGGTTTTCCGACGTCAGTCTTTTATAAACCAGCATCCCGCCATCAACCCCGATCACATATTTATTGGCAATGTCACGATTGGCACTGGCCCCGGCTGAAGGGCGATCCCACAGGATCTGAATCTGAAACTCGCCTCCGGCTTTTTGTGCCACCGGCGCATACAAGGCCTGCAACTTCTGTAAAATCCCCTGCAATTCCTCGGGACTGACCGGAGCTGTTTGCGCCACGGCGGTACTGCCTGGGAAGGTCGTTCCAACCCCCAGGACGAAAGCCAATACTGCAATTAAAAGGCCCTTTGAAGACATAAACGCTTATCGGTCTTATCCTCTAAAAGTAAAGCGGACACGGCCAGCACCGTGTCATTGAGGTCATTGTGCTTGGCCCCGCAAATTCTATTGAAATGGGGTCCCTTTTATGAGAACCAATTTAGATGGCTGATTCAAAAATTCGCAACGAAATCCATGTCTTTATCAACGGTGTCGAACATCGCATCGGTGGTGAAAAAGCATTCCTTCCCCTGGCCCAATATCTACGCACCCATTCCCTGCCGGGAACCAAAGTGGTCTGCGCCGAAGGAGACTGCGGGGCCTGCACCGTTCTGGCTTCCAAACTGAAACAAACTTCTGCCGCAGCCGTGGAATGGACATCATTCCAGACTATCAATTCCTGCATTGCTCCGATGTATTTGTTCGATATGGGTTCCTTAGTCACTGTCGAAGGTCTGTCCGAACAGGAAGAACTGAACGAAGTGCAGGATCAAATGCGCGCCTTCCACGGTGGTCAATGCGGTTATTGCACTCCGGGCATGGTGTGTGCGCTTTCATCTTTGGCGGAAAGCAGTCATTGTTCCGGCAAAAACATTTCAGAAAAAAAAGCCCGTAATCATCTGACGGGAAATTTGTGCCGCTGCACGGGGTATGAGCCGATTCTGCAAGCCGCGACACATTTGGATTTATCCAAGTGGAAGCCCCTGAAGGACAAATATCTAACAGCGTCTCAGGCGCAGGGGTTTGCTGTCCGCCTGAATGATTCTTTGATGATTGAAGCCGGGTCTCGCCGCTTCAGTGCCCCGGCTAGTTTTACCGTGGCAGTGGATCAAAAGAATCAATCCCCGGAAACACGACTGGTGGCAGGGGCGACGGATTTAGGAGTTCTTCATAACAAAGGAAAAGTCTTTCTGGACAACGCGATGAGCCTGCATAAGATCGCCGACACGGAAAAGATCGATATCCGTGCCGACGGAGTTTGGGTGGGCGCACGCGTGACGTTGACTCAACTGGAAAATTTTGTAGCGAACACCCTGCCGGAACTGTCCCGTTTGCTGCGCATCTTTGCTTCGCCGCAAATCAAGAATCAAGGCACCCTGGTGGGGAACGTGATGAATGGCTCCCCGATCGGAGACAGCATTCCGGCACTGCTGGCCCTGGAGGCCCGGGTTCACCTGCAATCTGTCACGGGTTTGCGCGAGGTTCCTTTAAGTCAGTTTTACAAAGCCTATAAAGTTTTTGACGTAAAACCCAACGAGATCGCGACTGGGGTTTTAATTCCGGTGCTGGGTACGGAATGGAAAAGCCGTTTCTTCAAAGTTTCCTTGCGCAAGGATCTGGATATTTCTGCAGTGACTTTTGCCGCTGCCCTGAAACTGGATGGCACCAGAATCAGTGAAGCCCGTTTTGCCATGGGCGGCGTCGGTCCCACAGTGGTGCGCCTGCCGGAACTGGAAAAGGCCGCGCAAGGACAAAAATTCAGTGAAGCTCTGTTTGCCGATTTGGGAAAACAGGTTCGCTCTTTGATCAAGCCTATTTCAGATCTGCGCGCTTCGCATGAATACCGTCTGAAGGTTGCGGAAAATTTATTTAAAAAATGTCACTTGGAACTTGAACAGGAAATCCCATGTCCGTAGGTCAAAACATTCCCCATGATTCATCCCGAGGCCACGTCACTGGCGGCAGTGTCTTTATTGATGATCGTCCCCTGATGCAAGGTGAAGTCCAGGTGCTTCCCATCGGCGTTCCTGCCGCCGCCGGAATCCTGAAGTCCATTGATTATACCGAAGCCCTGAAAGCCCCCGGTGTCCTGGCGGTGTTCACAGCCAAAGACCTTTATCACAATTCCTGGGGGACCATCGTGGCAGAGCAGCCGATTCTGGTGGCGGATAAAATCGGTTACTACGATGAACCGGCCCTTTTGCTGGTGGGAACAGATATGGAAGCCCTCTTGCGTGCGAAAAAATTCGTGCGCTTTGAAGTGGAAAAAGCCCCGGCGATCTTTACCATTGATGAAGCCATTGCCCAGCAGAGCTTTATCTATAAAGCCAATGCCTTCAAGGTCGGTGACGCCGCTGCCGCCCTGAACAAAGCCCCTCACCGTCTGCAAGGTGCGTTCGAGTGTGGTGGTCAGGAACACTTCTATCTGGAATCCCAGGCCTGTATCGCTTACCCGATGGAAGATGGTCAGATGGAAATCCATGCCAGTTCCCAACACCCGACAGAAACTCAGCACGTTGTGGCTGAAGCCCTGGGGTTAAGCCTGCATGAAGTGGTCTGTGTTGTGAAACGCATGGGAGGCGGTTTTGGCGGCAAAGAAAGTCAGGCGGCGCCGTTTGCTGCCATGGCGGCCTTGGTGGCGCAAAAAATGAAACGCCCCGCACGTCTGTGTCTGTCCAAGGACGACGACATGATGATGACCGGAAAACGTCATCCCTTTAAGAACTACTATGAAGTGGGCTTTGACGATGACGGCAGAATTTTGGCGCTGAAAGCACACCTTTATGCTGACGGGGGTGCTTATGCCGATCTGTCCAGTTCTATTTTGGATCGTGCCATGTTCCACGTTGATGGCGCCTACTATTTGGCTGATGCGTTTATTGAGGGCTCTGTGGTGCGCACCAATTTATACTCTAACACCGCCTTCCGCGGTTTTGGCGGCCCCCAAGGCACGATGACGATTGAAAGCATCATCGAAGACATCGCGCTTTACCTGAAAAAAGACGCCTTGGAAATCCGCGAACTGAATTGCTATCAAAAAGACGTCAGAAATGTGACTCACTATGGTCAGCATTTAGGGCACAATCCATTACCGGACCTTTTTGCTGAATTGAAAAAAACCTCTGACTACGAACAACGCCGTCGCGAAATTGACGCTTTCAATGCCAGCAGCAAAACCCATGTCAAAGGTTTGTCGATGACCGCCACCAAGTTTGGTATCGCGTTCACCGCCCGATTCCTGAATCAGGGAAATGCCTCTGTGAACGTTCACAAGGATGGTACTGTGCAGGTTTCCACCGGTGCCACAGAAATGGGTCAGGGTGTGAATACCAAAGTGCAACAGGTCGTAGCCCATGCCTTTGGCATCCCGGCGACTTCAGTGAAGGTCATGGCCACATCAACAGAGAAAAATCACAACACCTCCCCCACTGCGGCATCAAGTGGTTCGGATATCAACTGTGCGGCCGCCTTAAAAGCGGCCGATGGTATCAAGAAGCGTCTGGCGTGGTTGTTCCAAAATATTCTGGCGCAGACCCCGATGAATGATATCGCGGAATGCCCGCCACTGAATGAGGATCTGCTGCATTTTGATGAATTCCATTTTGAAGATGAAACCATCACCCACTCTCCTTCCGGAAAAACCCTGCGCTGGGCCGAGGCCATTCAACAGGCGTATTTCAATCGCATGTCCTTAGGGGAATATGCGCACTTTAAAACCGAAGGACTGGGTTTTGATAAAAAAACCAGCCAGGGAACTCCGTTTAAATATTTCACCAATGGGGTTGCGGTCAGCGAAGTGCAGGTGGATGTGTTAACCGGCGAATACAAAGTTCTGCGTTCGGACATCCTGATGGATCTGGGCCGCCGAATCAATCCGGGCATTGATCGCGGGCAGGTCACAGGGGCTTTCGTACAGGGTATGGGCTGGGTGACATCTGAAAAGCTTTTCCATAACAAAGACGGAAAGCTGCTAAGCCATTCTCCGACCACTTACAAGATTCCGAATGTGCAGGATACGCCAAGGGTCTTTAATATTGAATTTATCGAAAATCATGAAAATCGCGAAAACGTTCATCGTTCCAAAGCCGTGGGTGAACCCCCATTCCTGCTGGGGATCAGCGTATGGACCGCACTTAAGGATGCCGCCAATGCCAAAAGCAAAGGCTTGATTTCAACGTTAAAATCCCCGGCCACACCGGAAGACATGCTGATGGAGCTTTCCCGACATGAGTAGATTGAACTTTGAAGACTATCTTTCCGCCGTTAAAACCCTGCAAGAAACCGGGAAAACTTTTGTCAGTGTCACCCTGGTGAATCAACAGGGTTCATCCCCCCAGGAAGTCGGTGCACGCGCCCTGGTGTCGGCGCAAGGACTGGAATTTGGCACCGTGGGTGGCGGCAAAGTTGAAAAGCGTGCCATCGAAGAAGCGCAAAAAATGATTCAGGCCAAAACACCGCATATTTACGCTTCTTGGAATCTGCAAAAAGACATCGGCATGACCTGTGGCGGAGTCGTCAGCTTCTTCTTTGAACTGCACGAACAAAACCATCCGGTCACCATTTACGTTTTCGGCGCCGGTCACATTGCGCAGGAACTTGTGCGACTTCTGATCAAACTGGATTGCAAAGTCACCTGCATTGACCCCCGTCAGGAATGGATCGACAGAATGCCTCCGTCCACAAAGCTAAAAACAATCTGCACCGATCAAATGAAAGAGCTTGTACCTTCCATCCCCGACAACGCTTATGTAACACTGATGACAATGGGACATGGAACCGACCTGCCGGTGTTGATCGAGGTGATGAAACAGCGGGATCGTTTTGCCTATGTCGGCAATGTCGGCAGTGACCAGAAGGCCCGCCGTTTAAGGCAGGATCTTTTGGATGCCGGCCTGCCTGCGGAATCTTTGACCCGCTTCTTCTGCCCGATGGGTGAAAGCTTCGGGACCAATTCGCCGGTTGAAATCGCCTTTAGCATCGTGGCGCAAATTCTTAAAACACGGGATCAGGTCCATGAGCTTGCATAATAAGAAAACCCAGAAAATTTCATCTGAAGAAATGCCTGAACGTCTGGCGCAGGCGCGTGGCGACGGACAGCTGGATCTGTTGATCACCAATGTTCAACTTTTGGATGTCATCACCGGGGAAATTTATCCCACCTGCATCGCCATCGGCGGTCAGCACATCGTTGGTGTGGGACTGGATTACCAAGACCAACCCGCCAAACGGATCTTTGATGCCCAGGGGGCCTTTGTCACACCGGGCTTTATCGACGGGCATTTGCACATCGAATCCTCGATGATGTCACCGTTTGAATTTGAAAAAGCCACCCTGCCTTTGGGCACAACCACCGCCATTTGTGACCCGCATGAAATCACCAATGTTCTGGGTGGTAAGGGCTTTAGCTGGTTCCTGCGTTCTTCAGAACTTATGCATCAAAACTTATTTGTGCAAATGTCCTCGTGTGTGCCCGCCCTTCCAGGGTTTGAAACCACAGGCAGTGACTTCCCGCTGGACGAAATGAAAAGCTTCAAAGATCATCCGGCAGTTTTAGGGCTGGCCGAGATGATGAATTTCCCCGGCGTGATTTACGCTGACAAGGATGTTCATGCCAAGATCGAGGCTTTTGAAGACTTGAATATGGACGGACACGCCCCTTTGCTGCGCGGGAAACCTTTGAATGCCTACCTGTTGGCAGGCATTCAAAACTGCCATGAAACGGTCACCTTAGAAGAAGGCCGTGAAAAGCTGCAAAAGGGCATGGGCCTGATCATTCGCGAAGGCAGCGTTGCGAAGAATTTAAAAACGCTGGCTCCGCTGGTGAATGATTTTTCCTCCCCACAGTGTCTGCTGTGCACGGACGACCGCAATCCATTTGAAATCGCGCATGAAGGCCATATCAACTATCTGATTAAAGAGCTAATAAACACCCACGACGTCGCAGTGCCTGTGGCCTATCGTCTGGCGACTTATTCTGCGGCAAAACACTTTGGCTTAAAACGTCTGGGGCTGGTGGCCCCGGGGAAAAAAGCGGATCTGGTGTTCCTGAAGGACCTTAAGCAGGTGGATATTCAGGACGTGATGATCGGCGGACAATTTGTTTCTGAATTGCAGTTGGAAAAATCCCTGCAGAAAAAACTCACCGCATCGCAGCCCCCTTTGGAAAACACGATGAAACGGGCACCGCTTAAGGCCAAAGACCTGACAGTGAATCTGCTGCCGGGTGTTTATAACGTGATTGAAATTGTGCCTCACGAAATCATCACCAAGCACCTGACCTTGAAATTTGACGGTCAGAAGTTCGCACAGGACGATGTGCTTTTCATGGCAAACATTGAGCGCTATGGCAAAGGCCTTCCTCCGGCGTTGGGGCTGGTGAAAGGTTTGGGTTTAAAACATGGCGCCTTGGCAAGTTCCGTGGCCCATGATTCCCATAACATCATGGTCATCGGCACCAACCCTCAGGACATGGCCGTGGCGGTTAACACCTTGATTGAAAAAGGTGGCGGCTTTGTCGTTGTCGATCAGGGACAAGTTCAGGCGTTGGTGGAACTGCCGATAGCGGGACTGCTCAGCCTGAAAAGTTCTGAGGAAATCAAAGATGGCATTGCGGATCTAAAGAAAGCCTTCCGCAGTTTGGGCGTTACCTTGGACGAACCATTTATTCAGATGGCGTTTCTGGCCCTGCCGGTGATTCCAACGCTGAAGCTCACAGACCGCGGGCTCGTGGATGTGACAAAGTTCAGCTTTATTCCGCTGGAAGCCTAGAAAGCAAGATGTCCCAATGTCTGAAGATTCAGGGTTCTTTCCACCTGCCCTTGAGCATTAAACACGCTCAGGCTGCTAACGGTAGAACCCCGGAATCCCAATAATTTCCCCTGATAGCTCGTCAAGGCAAAACCGAACTGACCTCTGTCGTATTCAACTTCCGTGTGAGCTCCAGTGGAAAGATCAAACTTCCACCAGTCATCGCCGTCAAAAGTATAGAACGTATTTTCATCAGCCAGAAAGGCTTCTTCCCCCCAAATGCTCAGGCCACTGTCCACGGCCATCACAACCTCGCCGCTTTTATTAAAGACCGCCAGATCCGTGTTTACGCCTTCATCAGGCAACCAGACACTTCCCCGGGCAATCAAATGATCCTTGTTTGCGTAGAGCTGCCTTCCGTCGATCTCAAATTCCTGTTCTTCGCCTGTTTCCAAGTTCAACTTTATCGGCTGCATGTCCGAGCCTGATATATAGAGTTCGTTGTCCAGCACCGCCATCGTCTCTATTAAATCGCTCGACACACTGATATCCAAATTTTTAACTTCTCCAGATCTTAAACTGAAAGCCACAAGTCCATTGGTCTCAAGCCCGTTGACTTCATTGATTTCTCCGGCCATGTACACCCAGTCACCATCAATGGCCCAGGCTGATATCCAGTCAGCCTGAATTTCAGGAGCCTGCCAGTCCAACACCTTCCCACTTTCCAAATCGTACCCAAACATCCCGAACTTTTCCGTCATTTCCCGAGCAAGCAGAAATCTTCCCTGCAGGTAAAGATCGTCCCCTTCCGAAAAAACGGCATACACGTCGCGGAAAGGGGAACCATCGGTGATCGAATAAGTATTTTCAACTGACAGATCCGCTTTATTTAGTCTGTAGATATCTATCATTCTTCCGTTCGAGTAGGGTTTGGGAGCATAGATCAGCGAAGTTCCATCGTCGTATAGAGTGGTGTTTTGCAGGCTATCTTTATTGAGATTCAACTGATCCTGAATGACCAGGGTGTCGGCATCGACAGAGAAAACCCCGGTAACAGGGTCTGTTCCCAGCATGCTAAATCTGCCCACCGCGATCAACTGATTACCGTTGACCAACAGATGTTGAATCTCGCCATAAGAATTAGCTGATATTGTCAGCTTTGCAGCCTCCACATTGACAGAAGTCACCGTGGTGAGATCCAGCTTGATCAAGCGAGGATAATTGCTGGTGTTCAAAGCACTCACAAAAAGAGAGTTGTTATAAAATGCCAGCCTGAATTCATAAACAGAATTCTTAAACCCGGCAATATTCGGGCTGCTGACTGTTCCGTCCTGCTGCTTTATCAACGCAACTTTGCCAACGATATTAGTGCCATTCACACTGACAAGATCCGCTGCAATGGCAATATAGTCGTCTGATATATCCAGATCCCCAATCGAATAGTAAGGGGTTGTATAGACCAGACTGATATTTGTACTGCTCAACACACCAGTCTCTGCATTCACGATGGCAAATTTGCTACGAGCAGAACCATTGACTGTGCTAAATCCGCCCAGCAGATAGATCTGACCTTTGTATATCTTAGCCTTATGGACCGGCCCATCAAGTTGTGCCAGGTCCGCCTTGGCACCCGTCTGCAAATCATACGAGCTGATGACATAGGTTCCCAGATCTTCATCCCCCAGACCGATAAAGACTTTGGTGCCAACCTTGCCTAAAAATTCTCCATTGATCGGAGTGTCTGCCACTTCATTGGTGACGGTGGAATATTTCGCAGCATCGGCAACATAACCACCAATACCCTGAATCGCGCCATACACAAACATTTTAGAACCAAAGGTTTTAGCGCCGTGAATATCTCCATGAACAAAGTATTCCTGAATGGAATCATCCGCAGGAGCCGTAAAAAAATTCTTTTTATTAAGAACAACAGGCGGGATAATTTCCGAGTTAATACCCGACAGACTTTCTTCAAGTGAAGCCGACAGCGTGCAGCCACCAGCACCCAAAAGAGTTATCAAAATTAGAAGCGTCCGCACGAGAGTCTTAGAATAGAACAGATCTGTGACGTACATGATTCCCCCAAAAGAACGTCCAAACTATATAAGTTCTTTTCGGCAGAAATCGCGGCATTTTATAGATCTTTTCACAAAGATCCCATATAATTGTGTTTTGAGCGAAACGCTCTCTAATCTTGAGTTTCCTCAAGATTGCGCATATGATCTGCAAGGCGCAGTAGTGAATGCAGAAGTTCACTGCGCAGGGGTTCTGCTATATTCAATTCATCAAAAGCCTGCACCATACAGAGCATCCATTGATCTCTTTCTGACTTACCAATCTTAAAGGGAAAATGGCGCATGCGCAGACGAGGATGCCCGTAACGTTCCATGAACAGATTCGGCCCGCCCAGCCAGCCTGATAAGAACATAAAAAGCTTTTCCTCTGAACCACGCAGATTTTCCGGATGCATCCGGCGGATGCCCTGCACCTCAGGAAGCGTGTCCATGATTTCATAAAATCTTTGGGTCAGGCGGCGCAGGACCGGCTCACCACCTAGCAATTCGTAGGGCTTTTTTTCTTCAGACATTACAAAAAAGTACTCTTTAATCCCGAAGAAAGGCAATCTTCTTTCCCCGTGTCTCAGATTAAGACGCGAACATTTCAAGATTCATTCAAGGGCCCTTTTCATCTTCAGAAGAAGTGATAAAAATCCGATTATTTCTCCATATATACGGGGTTCATTGACATGAAAAGACACATACACCAGTACGTTATCTGCGGCCTCTTCCTGTTCACTTTGGGGTGCGATCGCCTGACCGTGGACAGTAGCAAAATTTCTTTGCAAGTTCCGAGAAGTCTTTCCGGAAAAATGAATTCCGCTTCAACCCCGTTAAGCCTGAAACATCTGGCGGTTCAAGTCACTGCCGCCGACATGAGCCAGCCAATCACTTTCCTGCAGGATGCTGGTGACTCTTCTGCTCTGGGTTCTGAAATCACTTTGGAAATTCCTTCTGGCACCAACCGTCTGGTGCAGGTTCTGGCCGCTTATGCTCCGGCAGGATCTGATGACGGCGCAATTTTATATTATGGCGATGTCAGCAAATCCCTGACCGGCACCACAGAAAATCTGGATGTGCCGTTACAAATGCTGGGCAATGAAAGTTCTGTGGAAGGTCGCCTGCAAGGCCGTTATCTTTCCTCAACCAATACCGGTCCCAGCGGAGAACTTAAACTATTCTATCGCCCCGCAGGCAAACCCGCCCTGCTGGTGGATAAGAAAATGATGTTCGGTGGCTGGTTTGAAATGGTCGCCTTTAACAATATTCCGATGGACTATGTTCTTCCTGACGGCAGCTTTATGGGCGAACAGTGGACCACAGAAAGTCTGACGCCGGGACCTCATCTGATCAAAGTGGCCAAACCCGCCACCTATCGTCGCGACTGGAGCAGTCCGGGGGCGATGCTTTGGAAACCACAAACAGCTGAAAACAAATTCTTTGGTTTCTTTGCCAAGAACGCTTCTTTCCTGACTGACAAAACCGTTTGCATTCAATCAACAACCATCAACGGCGATACGATTTATTCCGGCAATGACTATCTGACAATGACCATGAACACGCCCTTGCCGTTGAAACACTTCCCAACAGGAACGACGCCGACGGTATCCGCTCAGGCCCTGACCTTTATCGGAGGTCGTGATATCACAGTTTGTAATTCCCAGGCTCCGGCCAATGAGTTTCAAACCTATTTGAAGTTCACAACCAATCCTTCGGACAATCGTTTCTACAGCATTCAGGAAAGTATCGGAATCAAGGGTCTGCACACCCTTTTTGCCCAACCGGGCGCCAAACCCATGTATAGATATGACATGCATTTCAGTGCTGACAGTGCCGGTGTTTTCTTTGAACTGCGCACTTTACCAGGGGCCATGGAAGGGCTGGACAGCTATGTCGTCTATACCCGCACGCCGCCAACCAATATGTACAGCATGGAAGACATCCGCTGTGAACCGGAGCATCTTCAGCGCAATAACTGGAGCCAGATTCGCTCCCTTCCCCTATTTAGCGCCGACAACACAACACTTAAGGTCTATCTTGCTGGTGTAAATCCTGAGATCGGAAAACAAAGTGTTCTTTGTCTTGCAAAAGCCGGTCGCCCTTACGGCAATGCCCTCTCCTTGTGGCACATGGATATAACTACGCCGATAACTTCAAGTTTGTCCATTACAACGTCCCCCACAAGCGGCGTGCCTGTAAATGCATCCCCTGCTGTCGGAGAATGCCGGCCCGTGGATGTTTATCTGCAAAGCCCTTCTTTAACTCTGAATCCATACACGGATTTAAACTATACGGTTACAGCCACTGACTACAACAGCTCTCCTGTCGCCGTCCTTTACACTTCCAGCGATTGCTCCGGCACTCCCATGCCCTCTATAACCAAAACCTTCCCGGCCAAAGTCACGGATTCGACCTTCTACGTGAAGTCCGGCTCCAGTGGCAACTTCACTCTGACTGTCATCAACAACAAAGGCCTGGCCAATCCATATCCTTACGTTCTAAATATTATGACTCCTGAAAGCAGTCCTATGAGTCTAAGTCTGGCCGTGGATACAGGATTTAGCCTGGGCTCATTCCCGCCGCTGTCCAATATCTTCCCTCAGGGTTGCCAATCCGTCGTGGCGTTCTTCCACTCTAATGGTATTCCAGTCAGTGCCAGCGGAACGGCCACAGTTTCCTGGAAAGAACCCGATGGCATCAGCCCTTACTCACCACCTTCCGATATTAAGATCGTCAATAACTGCAGTTCCCGCACTGCTCAGGGATCTTCTGTCGCTATCACCAATGGCATAGCTCGCTTCGGTATTGAAGCCGGAGCCGGCACTTTAACCAATGTTAATCTTGTTGTTGACGGACTGGGACTTTCCGCCGGAGCTTACATCAACAATGCTCCTCTGGTTCACCACCTGGCTTTGAATCTGCCGGCGGGCACTCCCACTGTAAATCAGTGCACGGCTGTTAATGTGCAAGCCCAGGACAGCAACGGAGCTTCAGCCTTAGTTCCGACCAAAAAGAAACTTATTTTCACCGTGCAAACCCACGGACAGGATATTTCGGCTCCCGGTCCGGGAGTATCGTACTATTCCGACAGCAGTTGCATGATTTCCATCAATCAGGCCGAAATCCCCGCAGGCAGTTCTGCAACGACGGTCTATATGAAAGTCACCTCTCTGGGAGCTTTTTATCTGGGCTATTTCAGCGAGCATGCCGAAGTCGGGTCCAGTACTCCGACAACGGAAATCCCTGTGAACCCACTTCCCGGCCCGCTGAGTGTGGATCTTGGTGGCAACATCAATATTCCGAACACAGTGCAAATGGGCTATGGAATTTGGGGGGGAACTCCGCCTTATACGGCGACAGTGACTCAAGGTTCTGCGACAGTGGCGATTATTCAACCTTATGTTCCTAACTGGCAGTTGTCGGTGACACCGACTGCTGCGGGGTCTTTGCAAGTCCTGGTTCAGGACAGTGCAGGACAAAGCACAACCGTAAATCTGACTGTGTACTAACAACAAGAAAGCACCATGAAGACAGAAAAAATCAGCATCTTGATTGGCATTATTATCTCGGCTTTTTTTGCGTGGTTTAGCAGTTACTACTTTAATTACTCGCGCACACCGGCCATTCAGCGCCCCTACAGCCCCCTTCTGGAAAGCACCGAAGTGCTGGATCTGCGCATGAATGATTTCAAATATAAAATGCGCCCGTCCGTGCAAAGTCAGGCTCCGGTGGCATTGATTGCCATCGACGATGCGTCTGTGCGTGAAATCGGTCGCTGGCCGTGGAGCCGCGAAATGATCGCGGAAATGACCGGCAAGGTCCTACAACACGGAGCTAAATCTGTTTCCTTTGACGTGATCTTTGCAGAACCCGAAGCTGCCAACCCCACCGCGGATAGCGCATTGGCAAAAGTTATCGAAGCCAACCCCGATAAAGTGGTGCTGGGGACTTTCAGTGAAAATCTGATCGACTTTCAACCCCATCAGGATCTGTGTGTTGCCGAAGCCTTTCTGGCAACCGGCGGCGAACAACTGGTCAAAATCAATCCCAGCTTTTCCATCGATGAAGAAACCCACGCCATTGATGATCTGAACTGGGCCCCGCTGTTTAAAACCTTTTTTGACAGCATTCAAGAGCGCGAAGAAGAAGACCTTCTGAAAAGTCTGGGAAAGTCCTCGCGGGAAGAACTTTCAACATTCCAAAAGAACAATTTAAAAGCCCGTCAATCATTGGCGTTATTTGACTACTGCAAATCCTGGCTGACCAAAGAGGACGTCTTCCTGAAAGGCGAAAATCGCGCGCAAGTGGCTCTGCTTTATGCACAAGTCACCAAAGACTCTGCGGCACTGAAAAACCTAAGCTTTGACAACCTGCTGGCACGCATCCGCAGCTCTTATAAAACACATCCCATCCCGCAGTATGGTGAATGGACCCCGAACATTCCGGAATTACAAACACCCGCGACCTACACCGCTAGCTTTATCGCCCAACTGGATTCTGACGGCTACGTGCGCCGCTATCCCCTGTTCTTCCGTTCTGGTCACAAGCTGGGAACAAGCTTTATTCCCTCGATGGCTTTGCAAAGCTTCCTACTGTCCGGCCCCTACCGGGCCGAGCTAAAAATGAACACGGGTAAAAAAGGCGAAAAATCCCTGGAGTCCTTTAACATCTACGACACCTCCAAAGATCCCGAGGTGAAAATCGCCAGCTATCCGGTGGATGGATCCGGTCAGCTTTTGATTAACTTCTATGGTCGTCAGATGTCGCTGCCTTATGTATCAGCCAAAGAACTTTTCAATGACAGCCCGACCGTCAAGGTCACCACCAGCGTGCTAAATCAACAATCCAAGCAGCTTGTCTATGAAACCAAAGAATACGATAAAAAAGAATTCTTTAAGGACCGCAGTCTTATTGTCGGGGCCACTGCCGTGGGACTGTATGATCTTCGTAACACCCCGCTGGAGGCCAACTATCCGGGGCCAGAACTGCATCTGACCATGCTGGCCAATCTGTTTGATAAAAACTTCCTTAAGCCCTGGAATGCCGAATCCACCCTGATGCCGTGGATTCTTTTAATCGGCGGAACCCTGCTGGCCACCGCCTGGGCACTTATGGGCCCCCTAGCTTCCATTGCCGGATTTATGCTGGTCTTTGCCTTGATGGCCGCATTGGATCTGTGGCTCTTTATGTCCAAACAAATCCTGCTGCATTCGTTTCTGATTTATATCAGTGCTCTTACCGGATTTATCGCGATCCAGTTGTTTAAATACTTCACAGAGGAAAAAAAGAAGAAGGAACTGAAATCCACATTCTCGAAATACGTTTCCCCGGCAGTCGTGGACGAGCTTTTAAAAGATGCCGCTAATCTGAAACTGGGCGGGCGTCGTGAGCGCATGACTGCGTTTTTCTCTGACGTTCGGGGGTTCACAACGATCTCTGAAAAGCTTCCGCCAGAGGAACTGTCACGCGTGCTGAATCTGTATCTGACCCCGATGACTGATATCGTGTTTAAAAATCAGGGCACCCTGGACAAGTATATGGGCGATGCGATCATGGCCTTCTTTGGAGCTCCGGTAAAAGATTCTCAACACGCAGCCCATGCCTGCCGCTGCGCTTTGCAAAGTCTGGTGAAACTTAAAGAATTACAAAAAGAATTTTCCGACAAAGGTCTTCCATATATTGATATTGGAATTGGCATCAACACCGGCGAAATGAGCGTGGGAAACATGGGTTCTAATATCGTGCAGAACTACACAGTCATGGGGGACTCGGTCAACCTGGCTTCACGTTTGGAAGGCATTAATAAAGAATACGGCACCAGAATTGTGATCAGCGAATTTACCTACAATGACATTCAGGAGGAATTCACCGCTCGTGAAATTGACCGTGTGCGAGTCAAAGGAAAGCTGGAGCCGGTGCGTATCTTTGAACTGGTTTGTGAGGGCACCAGTTCAGGAAAAGAAGCCGAGATGCTGGCCTTGTTCCAACAGGGATATGAAACTTATCACGCCCGCAAGTTCACGGAAGCCCAGAAGCTGTTTAAGGCCGGACTGGATCTTTACCAGGGACAGGAGCCGGTCTGTGAATTGTATATTGAAAGATGTCAGGATTACATAGACTCCCCGCCGCCGGAAGGTTGGGATGGAGTCTATGTGATGAAAACCAAGTAGAACTACTTGCCTAAAATACTGTGGGTGAAAGTGAAAAGACTGGTCACAACAAATTTGTTGTAGTCGTAAGAATCTTCGTCTGAATCACCCACATTGTATTGAACGCTCATCAGCCAGTTCACATTACGCTTTAAATCCTTGTTAAAGGCCGCCGTTACAATCGGATTTGAATCGATACGTGTGGTCACTGCTTCATCATAGTTCTGACTGGAATATTCAGCGCGTAAGCTAGCGTTACTTTTCCACCAGGCCGCAAAGGCATAAGTCAGCCCGACAGAAGATCTTTTGTAACGATAGTTACGGCCTTCCGCCTGATTGATCAGATAGCCTGCATCCAAAGTTAAGGACTTTTCCCCTTTTAGATCCAAAATCCATGTGGGCAGCAAGGTTAACCCGTAACGAAGCGCACTTTGATCGTCATCCCCGACAGAGGAATCCAGCAGGGTGTCTTCCTTGGAAGCTTCCACA
This sequence comes from Bdellovibrio bacteriovorus, assembly GCF_025558485.1. Taxonomy (GTDB): domain Bacteria; phylum Bdellovibrionota; class Bdellovibrionia; order Bdellovibrionales; family Bdellovibrionaceae; genus Bdellovibrio; species Bdellovibrio bacteriovorus_G. Next base: position 1,634,621 of record NZ_CP102930.1, on the reverse strand, counting down.
CGCACTGCCATCAGCATGTCACTTTGAACCGGGGCCGCCAAGGTCGTGTTAACTCCCAAAGACCGGATCACTTCCGAACGGGTTCCGCCCGTCGGGCTCATATAGATGCTGCGATAAGTGGGCACCAGTTCCCAGTTCAGGGAACGTTTTGAAAATTCAAATTCTTTATGGAACGGAAGACTTAAATCCAATTGCAATGGGTCAGCTGTTTGTAAAACCGCATCCCCTTGAAAGCTGGTGTTCATGCTGTAATAGTCCGAAACACCAATCTGGGTTCCAAAATCCGAAGTCGGTGTTCTGTTCCAAATGGCCAGTGCACTGGCCCCGTAGTTCAAACGGTAGGCTTTGACGTCGGTGGTGACATTATTTTCTGCGACGTTCAAAACGTTGCCATCATAAACTGCACCGATAAAGCCGGTGAAACGATACTTTTCTTTTTTGCTTTCGTAGAAGGCCTGCATTTTGTCGATCTGATTTAGCAGGTCCTCTGCCGAACGATCCAACTGCGGGTCCTTGGAATTATCCAAAACATATTCCATGCTGGACCGAGCTTCAGGGAATTTCTGCTGCTGCATTTCGATATTTCCGGCAAAAAATGAGGCCATCGGACTTAAAGTCGCATCGTTTTCCGCGCGGATTTCGACGAACTCTTTGCGAGCCTTGTCATAGTCGCGCAACTTTAAGTGATTAAGGGCAATATAGTAGTCTTTTTCCAATGACAGATCCGCAGGCACATCCGCCATGGAAAGTGTTGCCAAAGACTTGTTATAGTTTTCCACCTTGTACAGGGTCACACCATAGCGGTAATAGTAAGAATCCTCTTCAGGGTCCATATCCACGGCCGTGGCGTACTTGCGCTCGGCTCCGGCATAATCCTGTTTGGAGTAAAGCTTGTCAGCTTCCTTAACCAGATTCGTCGCGGCTGACTTCTTGCGATTTTTCTCTGCCAAAGACAACGCCGCCTGCTGTTCCAGCAACTGGGCTCTTTGGGCGGCCTGCTCTGTCTCCAAAGCCAGCTGAGTTTTTTCCTGCTGACGCTTTTCTTCACGCTCCTGTCGTTCCAAACGACGCACAGCCTGCGGGGAAAGAACTTTCGCGGCCGGAGCAGCAACCACTGGTTTGGCCTTTTGTTTTTTTTCCTGAACCGCCACAAACTTCGCCAGATCATCTGCCGACTTAAACAAAACAATTCGCTGCACTGTCTGACCGGGAATGGCATAGGCATAAAACGGAGCCTGTCCCGGATCAGAGAACTCCAGAATGCGCGGCCGATTGTCACCAATAAAGAATTGAATAATAAAGAACCCGCTCCAGGGACTGCCGGGGCCTCCCCTGCGGTGTAACATCACTTGTGCGACTTTGCCGGATTCACTGTCCCGCACACGCAAGGGACGTGATTCCCCTTGAACAGAATTATCCTGAAGCTCCAGCTCCAATGACTGTGTCTGAGAAATCTTTGCATCCAGCGCATAAGCTGAATGAGCAATAAAAACACCCGCAATACCCAAAGCTGCCAATTTCATAGATGTGTCTTCTTCTTAATTTGATTATTGAGGAGTCGGACGAATAATAACCTTGGTCTTTCCACCCGAACGCAGAACGTCCTTTACAGCCGTATCCGTATTCGGAGCACGAACCGTCGTGCTTGGAGGAGCCATCACCGTGTTTCCAACCGGCTTGATGTCCTTCGCCATTCCCATATCCATGTCCTTGCTGTCGATCATAGAAGTGCTTGGCGCTTTTTCAGGACTGACCGCAGGCGGAGACTCAGAAGCGATTTCACGACTGGCCCCCGTTTCTGCAAGTGGAGCTACTGGAGCCAGATTCGCTGCCAAAGAGTCGTTTTCAATTTGTTTCATTTCCTCTTTAGGAAGAGCTTTCGGGGCTTCCGGTGCGCTGGCATTCGGAGCCGTTGTGGTCATCTGACCTTTTTTAACGATCACAGGTTGACCCATCGGACGGCCTTGAGGATTCACGGCCATCACGGCCACGGAGCCTTTAAAGGTCACAATCGAAGTCAGGCTGGTTTTCGGATCAAAGCCTGTTTGGAATTGTGTTCCGCGCACACCGGCGACAGCTGTCGGGGTTTTCACCTGGAATTTATTCTTTTCACCATCGTAGTTTTGCTCTACATTGGCGCGCAACTTACCGGCACCCAGCTTGATTTCAACATTCTTCTTTCCCGTTGCCGGGTCATTCTGATAAGTGGCAATTTCAATTGTCGTGTCGGGATTCAAATTCAAGACGTTGCGATCAGACATGACGATCTTTGCACGGGAATCCGCTGCGGTGATCACTTTGTCACCTTCATAAACCTTGGCGCCGACTTTGGCTGCGGCTTCCGCTTTGCCCGGAGACTGGATTTGCACCCCGCCTTTGACAACCATAAAGACACCGTACATTTTTTCTGCGGCAGAGACCTGCACAACAAGCCCCAAAACAAATAAACCCACAACCGTATTTAAAGACGCTGTCTTAACGTTCATACCCATCCCTGTACTGTTAAATATGATTTCATTTTAGATGAGAAATTCTTGGATTAAAAAAATACTTTGTCAGTTGTCTCGCTTTTGGACCGAGGTCTCAGGGCCTCGACTGGACTTTTATTAAGACAAAAGTCCGATTATGGCGAACGTGAAATCTTTCAGCTCTATTTCGGTACAGGATTTTCTTCAAGGACTCTTCAAGATCCACCCATCTATTTAGAAGGCCTATCAAAAAGCCGACAAGTAAAACATGAAAAATTATTCCGTTCTTCTGTTGTCGGGTCTTTTTGTCGGCCTTACGGGTTGCGATCGTTTGTCTTTGCAGGACTCCTCCAAAGTGCGCATTCAGTTCCCTTCCGCCCAGTCATTGGCTGCCAAAACTGAAACATTTGCAACAACCGGAGGCACGACAAATGACGGTCGCCCGATCCCAACGGGTTTTACGGGTTCAGCCCCGATCAACTGCTATCTGGTGACGGTCACAGGTCCCGAGGAATCACTTCGTAAAAATACCTGCACGCGTGACGACAACTCAATGACTCCCAAAAAAGTGGGCCCCTGGACAGGAGGCGTTCCTGCTGGCGGAGAACTCACCATGGAAGTTCCTTCCGGTGAAAGCCGGGAATTTTCTGTCATTGGCTTCCATGCTCCTGAAGGGCAATGCAAAGACTTTAAATCCGCAGGTTTCGGCGACGCTCTTTCACGTCCGTATATGCTGGGTGGTAAGTCAGGCTTAAAACTTCGTGCAGGCGAAACTGTGGTTGTGGATGTGCCGATCACCTACGACCCTGAAAAATGGTTTGATAGCTGCGACGGTCCCGATTTTCCGGACGACCACTCTGGCCCCGGCGGCAGTTCCCCCACCCGCATCGCCAGCAGCAAAGACTGGTTTCCAGCCAATACATATATCCTAGGAGCCTGCTCCAGTGTCGGTGTTTATCTTTCCGATGATCAAAATAGACACGGGGTTCTTCCTACAGACACGACCTTTTCTATCTTCCTGAACGGCGTGCAAACAAACATTTATCAAAGCTATGAAGAATGCTCTCAGTCGCTGGGGTCTTTCTCGACTGCGACAATTCCAGCGGGGGAAAATTTCAAGGATGTGGTCTTCCGTGTCCCTGACGTGCAGGGAAGCCTGAGTCTGACTATCGCAGACATTTCTTCCTCTGTATTGTTGCAACCTCAAGCCAAGACTTACAATATCGTCGGCTTGGGACAAAAAGGTGTTGAGCTGGAAGGAGCCTCCTCTGTTTTGCCGGACCTCTGCTATCCTTATAAAATCACCCGTCGCTCTATGGATGCTGGTGGTAACCCCGACAACGCCATGTCTCCGGGAACAGTTGATTTCAGCACTGGCCCCGGACTTTCCATTTATACGACGGCTGGCTGTTCAGGAACTCCGGCCATAAAAGCCACGATTCCCTCTTACTCTGCCTCCACGGCAGTCTGGATTAAGACCTCCGGCACAGCGGGGGAAAACACCATCACACTTTCCGGTTCAGGCTTTACGACTTTGACTCAAGCCCTGCGTCGCGGAGGCGGTCAGAATATTCCATGGGGAATTGAAGTGCGCGGTCATCGTGATGGTCCGTCGCGTGACTTCTGCTATAACTCCCCTTATCAAACTATTCTGGTGAATGAACAACACACAGCCGTCCTTGCGGCAGACCGCGTGGATATTGAACTGCCATCACCGGGCGCAGATTATTACACCGACAACGGCTGTATGACCACGGCCACCAACAGTGTCAGCATTCCAACTGGAGCCTATTCCACACCATTTTATATCAAAGCACGCATGCCAAAGCTGCTGTCCTTGCAGGCGGTGGCAACGGGCTTACAAGCCGGTTCCTATCTGATCAATATCCGTGGTCCGTTTAGTTCGGGAACAGAAAGCGTCGCTGTCTCTCAATACAATGGTGTGTGCGCTAAGTCCCCGATGGGCACCTACTGCTGGGGTAATCCCAATGGCGGGCGCCTGGGCTATCCCGTGGGCACTCAGCAAAATATTCCAAAGTATGTCGCCCCAAGTGGAGTTGACTGGAGCTACGTAAAAATGGGTTATGATTTCTCCTGCGGTCTTTCCATGGCTGGCGAAGTCAAATGCTGGGGTCTTAACAACAACGGCCAACTTGGTGACGGCACCACAAACCTTCATGACCTGCCTGCACCGATCAGCGGAGCTGATTATTATTCTTCCCTTTCCGTGTCAGCGGCTTCGGCCTGCGCCATCACCTCTTCCGGAGCCCTGAAATGCTGGGGTTCAAATTCAACCGGCGTGGTGGGTGATGGCACCACTGCGAACAGAAGCACACCTGTTACCATTGATGTGGGAGCAAGCTACAATCAGGTCTCTGTCGGTGGCACCCATGCCTGTGGCGTCACCAATACAGGCACTTTAAAATGCTGGGGCATAAACACCTACGGCAAGCTGGGAACAGGCGATGTTGCCAACTACTACATTCCAACCGTCATTGATGCGGGAACGCCCTATCAAAGTGTTTCTGCCGGAACCACGCACACCTGTGCCGTTACAACCTCCGGACAACTGAAATGTTGGGGCGGTGACGACTTCGGTGCCATCGGTAATGGCGCCGCCAGTGGAAATGTGCTGACGCCCTCTGTGATTGATGCGGGAACCTCCTATACGCAAGTGGCCGTGGGTGAACAAATGAGCTGTGCAGTCACCAACATGGGCACCGTCAAATGCTGGGGCCTTAATAATAATGGCCGTCTGGGTGTGGGTACCACGAACCCGTCCATTGAAGAACCGACCCTGGCCTCCCTGCCCGGTCCGGCAAACTCGGTTTCCACAGGTTCAGGAACAACGTGTGCCATTCTTTCCAACGGCAAACTTTGGTGCTGGGGGGAAGGTCTTGAAGGGGAGCTGGGCATCGACAACCCCATGGATTCCTCCACTCCGGTGGAGCTAAATCTTTAACTGTCCACCCACTTGACAGTCCTGCAAAGACTGCAAACCCCTAAAGCCCCTATTGAAAAATGCAGTTAAAATATCGAAACTGCGAAGGTTCAACAGGGGTTTTGTCATGATTCAAAGACCACATATCATTGGCGTGGCTGGCGGAAGCGGCTCGGGAAAAACACACTTCGCCAAAGAACTGCAACAGGTTCTTGGTGAAGAAAACTGTTCCATCCTTTATCAAGACAATTACTATATTGACCAGTCCGCCCGCTTTGACGGCGACGGTGGATCGGTGAACTTCGATCACCCAGATGCTTTGGACTTTTCCCTGCTGGCGCAAGGCCTGCGCATTTTAAAATCCGGCATCGCCTTAAATGTTCCCATCTACGATTTCGTAACCCATTCGCGCAAAAAAGAAACTCTGTTAAGCCAGCCTAAAAAAGTGATTATTGTCGATGGAATTCTGATTCTGCATTCCCGCGAAGTCCGCGCCGAACTGGATGAGGCGATCTTCTTTGACACACCGGAAGTTTTACGTTTTGAACGTCGTCTGAACCGCGATGTGCACGAACGCGGACGCACTCCGGATGGTGTGCGCAAGCAGTTTGAACTGCAAGTGCGCCCAATGCACAATATGTTTGTGGAACCATCGAAGGAACACGCCCATTTGATCGTAAAAGACCTTGGGGACTACAGTCAGGCTCTGACCCAGGTTCAATCCCGACTGGCGCAAAGATATCTGCTTTAGAATTTTTCAGGTGACAACACCAGCGCTCCCGCCACCGAGGCGGTTTCATTGATCACCCTCTGGGAAATGGCCGGATCCCTGCCAAAATAACCAAATGCTCTTAACTGATTGGGACGCACCACATCCGTGCGACTGGAATTATTTAAGTTCCACACACTGGTAAAGAGCGCATCCCGAAACTCACTTTCCCATAAAAACTGCGGATACTGTTTTCTGGCCCACTGATAGGTCATGTTCGCCATGTGGCAACTGGCGCAATCCAAAGTGCCTGGATTGTGTTTGTCCGGATTCTCGTACCCAGCAATGGTTCTTACCAGTTCCCGAACCTGCGTTTCAGAATAACGCTTTTTAAAACTATAAGAATCACTAACCAGTTCCGCAAATTCCCGGTCCGCATCAGGTTCCGGCGTTATTCCGCCGGTGTAAGACTGAAACTGAAAGGAGGTCTGAGTCACCGCATGCGTCGGCCCGCCAACCCTGGGTACTGTCATGGACTTACTTTTCCCATCGACAATATCAAAACCTGAAAATATCCAAAGCTGTTCTTCGGCCATGACGTTCATGCTGGTCATGCGCACCAGATTTTTCTCTCCGCAGTATTCCAGGATAATATTGCGCAACACTTTCCAATAAACGCCTTTAAACCCTTCCGTTCTTAAACGCGGATGCACCTGCAAAATGTCCGTGCGGCTCCCTGAAGCCAGTCCCCGCCACTGCTGCCAAAGTTCGGCAAAAGTTCTTTCATCGAATTCGTAAAAACTATGAATAGCAGCATCGCGGGTCAGATAAGCACCCTCTTCCCAAATCACGGGCTGCCAGACCAAGCGGATCTGGCGTCGGCAGTTCCATGGCCCCGGCCCCTCGACAAAGCATGGGTCCAATCGCACAGCCACCACCTTCAACTGATCACGCCACAGGGCTTCGTTGGAATGTTCCGGAACCAACTGGAAAAACTGCTGATAGGTTCTATACGACAGCAGGGCCCCCCGTGCGCCGACACTTTCCGGACGCAGCAAAAAAGCTTCCTCTCCAGCACGCGGCAAAGGCAGCAAAATGGAAAAATCATTCAGACTGAAAGCCCCCGCGGAAGCCGCAGACAATAACAGCGAGACCAAAATCATCCGGAAAAACTTCATTTGCATGCCAACTTCATGGCAGGTTCCCTCGACCTTTTCAACGTTCCCAATACAAATGAAAACGAAATGAGGGATTTTGCCGTTTTCCTTCTTGCTCTAAGGGACTTCTATCTGAAAAGATGAAAACAAGTTTACATCAAAGGATCAGCATCATGCGCGTTACGACGGCTCTTCTTTCACTTCTTTTCCCCCTTTCGGCAATGGCCAATGTTTTGGGGGATATGCAAACGTTTTCTCCAAACACGGATGGTCTGGACTTTATCTCAGTTCATTCCGCCCGTCCGCTGCCGCAGGGCTACTTTGTTTTCAGTAACTACCTGAATTTCGCCAAGGATCATTTGCTGGTCTATAAAACACTGGGTGCCCAGGACCGCATTGACTACGAAGATTCCCTTTTTGAGTACGACTTCGGTGTGGCATACGGTTTTTCTGAAAATCTGCAATTCAGTTTACAGATGCCGGTTTTGCTAAGTCACTCCACCGAAGAACAGGATGGCGTGCGTGTGAATCTGACAGAAGGTATTCACAGCTTCCGTCCCGGTTTCAAGTGGACCTCTGCCACGGGTAAAGACACCCACTGGGCCCTTTTGGGTTCCGTGGATTTCCCGTTCCTGGAAAACAGTCCCTACACTGGCACTGATTCCCTGCCAATTTTCAATCTTGAAGGTGCTTACAGTTGGTCCAAAGCCACGCGTATTCAGTCCATCAACGTCGGAGCCCGCGTCAGAAATCCAACAGACACACCATCTGACGCCCACATGTTCCCTTTGAAAAGTCAGCTGACCGTTTCCTATGGTATTTCTGACAAGTTCTCCTCGACAGCGCGCTGGGTGTTTGAAGCTTTCTCCAGCTACCCTTTGGATAAAGAGCCCTACAAGGAAGCCATGGATGCGTCCTCCCTGGATTTGTTGCTGGGTCTGAAACATCGCTGGTATAAAAATCTGAACTTCGACTGGGGTGCCACGGTTGAACCGGGAATTAAAACCCTGTCCCCGGCTTATCGTGTGTTTGCCGGTTTGGTTTATTACTGGAAACCTGCCAGCAACAGTGAGCCTTCTGGCGAAAAACCTGTTGAAAAGGCCTTTGTCATTGTGCCTGATGACACCACCATCAACACCTTCGAATGGGTGCAGTACTATGCCGAAGGCGATGTGCAAATTGAAAGCTGTCAGGTTGTTGAAGGCCCGGGCAGCCTGAATAGTGCGTGCGAATTTACGTCAGATCAAGCGGGCTTTAGCCGTCTTGAATTTAAAGACAGCTTCGGCCGCACAGTCACTCGCACCGTCACGATCCGCGAAACAACCGTGCGCAGTCCTTTGCGCTTCACTCAGAAAAATTACGAGGTTTACACGGGCTCGTCCCTGCAGGTGGAAGCTGAAGGCGGCGAATCCCCATATCGTTTCAGTATCGTTCGCGGTCAGGGTACGATGGAAGAATCCGGCTTCTATGAGGCCCCACTGCGCAAACAGGTGGTGCATATTCTGGTGACAGACCATCAGGGGCGCACGGCCAAGTCCACTATCAAGGTGATTGAACCGCCAAAAGAGGACAAAGCCATCGACCTGTCGAATCTGGAATTCGTTTCCGGCAAAGCGCAACTGACAGACGCCTCTTTGGCTCAATTGCGTAAAAACCTGCAAAACCTACGTCAGGTTCAGATCAAGAAACTGATTGTTGAAGGTCATACGGATTCTGTGGGCAGTGATGCCTACAATCAACGCCTCAGCCGTAAACGCGCTGAAACTGTGAAAGACATTTTAAGCAAAGAACTCAGTCTGGAGCGTAAAAACATCGAGGCCATCGGGTACGGGGAATCCCGCCCCATCGCAGCGAATGACAACGCCACAGGACGCCAACGCAATCGCCGTGTGGTCCTGAAAGTGTATTATAATAAATAAACACTCTTGTCTTAAAATGAGCACACAAAGCCGGTGGACCTCCACCGGCTTTTTTTATAAAATAAACTCTGTCAGGAGGCTTGCATGACAAAGAAAAAAGCAGAAGTTTCCAAAGTCGCAGGCGCTCTGTATGATCTGGTGACGACCTCCCCGACGTCCAAACTTCCTCAGGCCGCAAATCCACAACAAGCTTCTTTGGATATTATAAAAATGGCCGCGTGGAAGTCCGCTGGCGTTTCCGGAGCGCTGGCTATTCCGCCCGGCCCCTTGGGAATGCTGACCATTCTTCCTGACCTTCTGGCGATCTGGCGCATTCAGGCACAGATGGTCGCGGATATTGCCGCAGTCCACGGCAAGTCCGGCTATCTGACCCGAGAAGCCATGCTATTCTGTCTTTTTAAACATGGCACCAGCCAATTGCTTCGCGATGTGGTGGTCCGTGTCGGCGAACGCTATGTTCTGCGCCGAACCAGTCTGCGCGTTATCGAACGCATTTGCGAACGACTGGGCCTGCGGGTCACCCAGCGAATGTTAGGGGCCAGCATTTCACGCTGGATTCCCATTGCCGGTGCAGTTGCCGTGGGTTGGTACACACGCTATGATACCAAACAAGTTGGTCAATCCGCCCTGGATCTTTTTTCCCGGGAAATTGACACCGAAACCACGGAAATGAAAGATGTCGGAGACGATCTGACAGAAAGGAATCTTCCTTGAAAAAAGCCCTCTGCACATTACCCCTGGTCCTGCTCTCGCTTTTGGGTTGCGCCACTGCTGAAAAAGACACGGAGACTTCTACCATGACACAGGAATCTTCTCAGTCCACCTTCAAAGACATCCGCTGGGAACTTGTCGAGCTGATGGGGCAACCTGTTAAATATGCCGCGAAAGATTCTCAAAAAGTTTATATCCAGTTCAACAGCGGTGACAGTCGCGTGAATGGAAACGATGGCTGCAACGCCTTTACCGGCGCCTTTGAGGCTAAAGACGGTCAAAGAATTTATATCTCAAAACTGGCTTCGACCAAAAAACTCTGCATGCAAATGCCGACAGAGGAAAACTTCGTCGAGATCCTGCAAGGCATCGACAACTACACCGTCAGTGAAGGCATACTGATCCTGACCAAGGCGCGTATGGCCCCCATGGCCCGCTTTAAGGCGGTTGAGCTTTGAATCGCTGTCTAAGAATCTTTTCCGGCTTTTTGACTGTCTTTCTGTTCTGCAGCGGCAGTCAGGCCAAATGGAAGAATCAACAGCCTCGGGATATCATCTATCAGGGCATGACCGAGGACTTCGTCCCGTTTAACTATCTTGAAAATAGCGAAATCCAGGGCTACGCCACTGAAATGGTGCGCGAAGCCTTTAAGCGCGCCGGTTTAAAGACCCAGCTCACTTTATGGCCCTGGGCCAGAGCCTACAGCGCCGCTCTGAAAAAAGAAAAACACTATGTATTTTCCACTTCGCGCTCGGAAGATCGAGAAAAATTATTTAAATGGGTGGGACCTATTGCCAAAGACTCGGTGTATCTGGCGGCTTTAAATTCGTCCTTGTTAAAACCCGCCCAAGACTATCGCAGTTTTAAAAAGTATTCCGTCGGTGGCCAGTTCGATGACTACCCAGTTCAGGTTCTGCAAAAAGACGGCTTCAAAGTCAGCATTTACCGCAGCGAAGATGAACGCATGGAAACCTTTAAAAAAGGCCGGATTGATTTGGACATTGTCACTGACGGCAGTCAGGAAACCTATGAAAAACGCTGGAACATTAAATACAAAAGGTTAGCCTTTATGTATGCCACAGATTACTGGATGGCTTTTCATATCAGCACACCGGATGTCGTGATTGATGGGTTAAACAAGGCCTTGCTGGAAATGAAAAACGACGGCACTGCTCAGAAAATTGCCGAAAAATATCTTCGCGCCAACCGATACTAGATCAAACGTCGGTAAACAAAATAATTCGCTGGACTCAAGGATTTGAGAAGGACTCTGATAATACTTCTTCAGCACTGAACGGCTGTCCAGATTTCAAAGCTCTCTGCCAAATTCCACAAAAGTTTTTCCGGCTGTTTTACACTGTAGCTCAGCATACATGGAGATCTATATAATGACGCGAACTCTGTTCTATCTGAAGACTCAACTGATCAAAGCTTACGAATTCATCAAGGAACTGGATCAAATCCCGATGCGCAATTTCCACGGGGACTTCTACGAAGAAAAATCCAAAACTCCCCGTGCGAGCAGACAGAACAAGGTCAAAGTGGAAGATCTGCGCCCGAAGCCCCCTCAAGACTAGCCCCTGTTTCTATGCATGCTGCGCGGGGGTCGGCTTCTCCTTAGAATAAACACATAAAGGAGGAACTATGAAAGCACTCGCAGCTTTTCTTTTAACAAGCTTGTTGGTTCTGCCCGGTTATGCCATCAATCGAATCAACATCTCCCCATCCGATATCGATTATCTTAGCCTTGAATATGGTGAAGTTCCGTTAAACCAAACTGCGCTGGCCGAAATTGGCATCAATGCCCCCAGCGATCGCCCGGTGGACATTCATGAACTTCTGATCTTTGGCGACATGTACGCCGCCACCACAGACTGCGGTGACCAAGTGGCCGCAGGAGAATACTGTGTTATTGACATCTACTTCACCCCGACTGCAACGGGAGAGCACTATGGCGAGATGTCCATCAAAACCAGCGAAGGAAATATCTTGCTGAAACTCTACGGCACCGGAATTTAGTTTTTCATCTTTGCGGGTGAGGCAATACGCCTCACCCATTCTGAGGTCAGTGTGTTCTTTGCTTGGACACCCCTAAACAATCCTCCTTTTCTTCCTGACTTTATACAGTCAGGTCATTTTCAGTTCTCGCGTGTTCGATTTTTCTGAAAGATAAGGTCTCATCAAAAAAAAGGAGACCCATCATGTTGACAGCACGCCTTTCCGCGACCTTGGCTTTCCTGCTATCAATTCTGTCTTTTTCCAAGGTCCCCGCCGAAGAACTGCGCTCTTCTTTTTTTCCGCAGGCCTCTGCCGACTACAATGCACTTTTCAATCAGATGGATTTACGCAGCCTGCGCCACGCCAGTTTGAATTCCTGGCGCCACGGGGTGAACCCCAAAATCTATTGGACTGAGTCCATGGAGACTTTGCTTAACGCAGGCAATACCAGCAAACTTCGCCCCCTGGCCAATCAAGCCTTCCTGCGCCTTTTAAAAGATATTCATCTGGGAAGCGTCAACCCTCAGAACGTCGGGCGTGACATTAAATTTGTACAGAAAGATTTTTTGACACCCAAGCAACTGCAAGTCGTCATTTTGACAGCTGCGGAAGATCCCAGTCGTCTTTTGGATTTAATTTCCCCGCAAAATTCCCCTTATTTGGCGGTCAAATCCGCATTGGAAAAGGTTTACCCCTCCTGCCTTAGCGGTCAGTGGAAACCCATCACACCACTGAACACAACTTTACGGTTGTTTTCTCAACACCCCACAATTCTGGAAATCAAACAAAGGCTGGCCCTTTTGGGTTATGGCTTTAAAATGATGGATGATCGTTTTGATGGCGATCTGCTTAACGCCATCAGTGACATTCAGTGGAATATGCGGATCAATCCTGATGGCGCAATTTCTCCGAACGGCAAGGTTTGGGCTTTCTTATCCGTGTCGTGCATGGAGCGCGTTCGTCAGTTGCAAGTTGACATGGAAAAAATGCGCTGGTTCCCCCAATACTTTGAAAGCCGCTATATCTTTGTAAATCTGGCGATGTCGTACTTTATTCTAATGGACCAATCCACTGAATGGACCCGGGTCATGAGCTTTCGCACCGTCAATGGTCGCCCGGCTCGCAAGTCCCCAACCATGCGAGACGAAATTGTCAAAGTCATTATCAATCCCTATTGGGTCGTGCCACCCACGATCTTCTATGAGGACAAGGTCAATGATCTGGCAAATCTGAATAATGAACAGATTCGGGAATACTTTAACTCGCATCACTACGAAGCCTGGTCCAAGGATTTCCGACGCAAGATGGACCCCACTGAAATCGACTGGAAAGGCATCGCCGACGGACGCGTGGAACCAGACGTGAACATTCGCCAGTTGCCGCATCTGGGAAATGCCCTGGGTGTTTTAAAGTTTGATCTGACAAATTCTTTTGCCATCTATCTGCATGACACGAATCAAAGGGAACTTTTCGATACCCCAAGCCGTCAATTAAGCTCTGGCTGCATCCGCTTGGAAAAGCCTTTGGATCTGGCCGAGTTTCTGCTGGAAGACACGCCTTGGGATCGCAAACTGATTGCCGCCATGATGGCGCGTCCCGGAGAGATCGTGACGAAGTCCACCGAAATCACCGTACCCAGCTATAAAAAGACAATTGTCTATACAGCCTATCTGACTTCAATGATGAGCTCTGACGGGGTTGTACGTTTTGTGACAGATTTATACGGACAGAACAAAGCCATTGCAGGAACTCTGCGTGGCCTGTTCCAAGGTGAATAATCTGTAAATTGAATATGCCTGTTAAACGAAGTACGAAATCTGAATGCAATAAATTCGAAAGGAGTTCGAACATGTATTTACGTTCTGCTGTTCTAGCCTTGCTCGTTCATGGACAAATTGCCTACGCGGCTCCGGAGCCACCAAAATCAGATTTGCCGAAACCACCGGCTCCGCCGACTCGCCCTTCCGAACCACCTCAGTCCCCTCAGTATGAAGGTGTCGGTCGTATTGATCAAATCACCCGCGACCGAGGTGGAGACCTTTATCGCCTGGATCTGATCAAGTCCCTTCCTCTGGTTCGTCTGGAGGCCAAATCCAAACTTGGGCGCATGAAGATCTATTCTGTTGCTCTGGTCACAGATAAAAACGAAAAGATTCAGGTGCGTCAGTATGTTGGACTTAATCTGGATGAGTCCCAGACGCCGCTTAGTTCCGAGCTGTTCCAAACTGCCGCCAACATTGCTGGCATTGAAGTTCTGGCGGAAGCCATGGGCGGCGAAGCGGCTTTGGAAATTAAAGCCTTTTCAACCAAAGAAGCCCCACGCCTGACTTTAGGCAGTCGCATTCCGTCTTTTTCGTGCAAACGCAATATCGATGCTTTGCTTAAGGACAAGCTTGATCCTGTGCAACTGTGGGTGAAGCGCGCTGAATCCAGTGCTCCGGGCTCTGTGCAGGAAAAATTTGCGGGGAATCAGTTAAAAGAACAAGTGAAGGACTTTGTCGCGACCATGAATACAGCGGGAAGCTACACTTCCCACACCTATCTGGTAACGCTGATGAACTTCTTTGCGGATCAGTACAACGCCGTTCGTACCGGAGGGGTTTCTGAACCCGCATACAAGGACCTTTTAACAGCCACTTATGATGTCCTTGTGATTGCCATCCAAAATGAACTGCCTTGTCGTCGCTACCCAAGCGATACGCTGCTAAGCATGTCGATGGACTTCAACAAAAAGGTCAAAGCCATGCCTGCCGATGGTAAAGCGCGACCTCTGTTCACAACCATCATGAACAAAATTCGCGACTTTGCTCCGGAACAGTATCGCAAAGAAATTGCGGCTGCGAACTTGAGCTTCCGCGAAGCCGACACGGAAGGAAGCAAGTACTTTAAACTCTACCTGGCATCTCCGGATGGCGAGTTCCTGAAGGACACTAACAAGAACATGAGCGCCTATGCCTTCGTGGTGGCAGAACAAGCCCTCAAACGCGAAGTGAAAATGATGGACATCGAACAACGATTCCAATTGATCGTGGAATATCAGGGCAAGATGAACAGCGGCACGGAAATCCCACAAGCTGTGGCGGCCCGCTATCTTAATATTCTGGCGGAAGAAACCTACGGTTTCCCATTCTTTATTGAGTAGCCACAAAGGCCGGGATATCTTCCCGGCCTTTCTTTTTGAGCCATTCAAGTTGATACACATTACATCTTATCAAAATATTTTTATTGCGCTTTAGTAATGACCCTATTCACACGATAGGATTTCTACTCCTATGTGTAATAGCCATGCACTGCCTTTTATTCTTTTCACCCCGTCCTTAAGCCCTCAGGCTTTAGGCAAGGCTCCCAATGTTCGGGACCGCTTCGAGGTCACTTCCCGAGGTTTCCGTGTCGGCTGGTGATTGGAAGGAAATGTATCAGGCCGCCCAGAATGGCAATCTGGAACTGGTGCGCTATCATATTGAAAATGACGTCAATCCCAACTATCAACATCCTGAAATTCTGGCAACGCCACTGGTTGCGGCCATCACGGCGGGACATTCAGACGTGGCCATCTACCTTTTGGAAAACAAGGCCGATCCATTTTTGAAATCTTTTTTTGACGATATGACAGGTATCGAAGCCGCACTTCATTATAAGAACCACGAAGTGCTGACCCATCTAAGACGGCAGGGAATCCCCACTCGAAAAAGCTGGAAATCATTTTTATCCCAGTGGCTGCGACGCTAGCTCTCGCAGCAATCCCGGCGTGACTTTGCATCACGCCGGGATTTGGCTTTTATTGATTCGCCCTATTTCTTAGGAAATTGCTGTGCTCTGAAAGAATCACAAGATACTTCATCATGGTTTCCTGCGGATAGTTGGCAGGATCATTGTATTTTGCCTGAAATTCAACAATCAGCTGATAGGTCTTTTCATTGTCGAACTCCTTAACCTCTTTCATCAGAGCTTGCTCTGCCAGCGCGTAAGCATTGGTGCTCATTTCCTGATAGGCACCTTTAAGCAGCCCTTCCGGTTTGCTGGCTGCAAACTGTTTATAGTATTTGTAGCCTTCTCCATCCGCCTGACGGAAGGATAGATTCTTCGTCGCGAGCTCCTTGCGGTACTGCACGGGAATCAGCTTGGCCAGCTTGCCAACCATCATTTCATACATCTTGCGAGCACGGCTGTCAGCCTTGCTGGATTCCTGTTTTTTCTGGAAATCCAAGGTGAGCTCGATCAAGGATTCCGTGGTTACCACCCGGCAGGTTTGTTCGGTCTGCAAAGAGGTCAGGAAGACTTCAAAGGTCTCTGTCGCCATGGATTTATAGCCTTGTTCTGCCGCACTTCCCGCCCGACTGACATTGTGACGTTCTGTGAAGAAGTTCAAAAGAGTCAGGGTGTATTCCGTTGAGGCAAAAGAACTTTTGGATTCTTTCAAAGTCGTGATGAAATCAGCCACATACTTTGTAAACTCTTTGCTGGCGTATTTTTCCTGCCACGAATCCGGTGTGCTGGATTCAGCACGTCCTGCCCAGACCTGCACTACATCCAGTTTTTCTTTCAGGATGGCATCAAACTTTTTACTGCATGACAGATCATCGCGCAAAACCAGTTGCGGAGCTTCCTGACTGGAAATCGCTGTTAATTCCAAAGCAGCACTGCCCCCCATGGCCTCGGCTTGAATTTCGATCATCGCAATCGGGACTGTCGAAGCCAGAGCTTCAGATGCCAGTGGCTGATCGGTATCGGCCAGATTGGCATTACCGAATGCTTTTACCGGAATCCGTTCCTGCTTTTCCGTCACCAGAGTTGTGCTCAGAATTTTTACTTTTCCCGACTTGGATTTGATTTTAAGCGCCGTTAACGGCAGAGGCTTTGCCAGATCCAGACGATACAGGCCCCCACCCGTTTTACGGGTGATATCAGTGACCCGACCGACGCCTTCAAATGCAGCGTAAGGATTGATCGCAGTCATTCGATCTGCGCCACTGGTGTAAGGACTGATATCTGCCTGCGCCGCCAACACCGGAGCCTGAAGCACCATAACAGAAGCTAAAATTCGTTGCGCCCATTGACGTTCCATCTTTGTTCCTTTCAGGTTAAGTTCATTCGACTTTTGTCGCGAATAGTGATTCTGAAACGCCAACCCCGAAAAGCTTGAACAAAGAATGCGAAACCTGCCTAAAATCAAGATAAAGGCCTGTTGAATTACAAAATTATATGTCATTTCAGCAAGTTATGGCCGATCGACATAAACCTAAGCCTTTCTCACTCTGCGCCCAGATATTGGTCAGCTCCGGGTGATTTTTTCGCACCTTCTTCCCTCTGGAAATTCCCCTTGTGCAGAGAGCGGCCCTTAGCTAAAAACACGCTCATGGAAATACAAAATTTGAAACGTCCCGAGCTGTTACTTCCCGTAGGTACCAAAGAGATGGCCATGGCGGCTATTCACAATGGTGCTGATGCCATCTTCATGGGAGTCCCCGGCTTCAATGCCCGCGGCCGCAGCTATGACTTTCAAATCGAAGAAGTCAAAGAGATCATCGACACCTGCCACCTGTATGGCGTGAAAGTAAATCTGGCCTTCAATATTCTGGTATTCCAAAACGAACTGCAAAAAGCTGTCGAGGTTCTGCAAAAGATCCTGCCGTTGAAGCCGGATGCTTTTATCGTTCAGGATCTGGGATTGGTGCGCCTGATCCGTCAAATGGCGCCGCACCAGCGCGTGCATGCCTCCACACAGATGAGCATCAGCAATGCCGAAGCCATTCAGTGGTTGGACGATCTGGGCATTCAACGCTTTGTTCTGGCGCGTGAAAATTCACTTAAAGAAATTCACGCCATCAAACAAAACACCGCCAAAGAAATCGAAGTCTTCGTGCATGGCGCCTTGTGCGTCAGCTATTCCGGTCAGTGTTTTACTTCTGAAGGCATCGGCGGCCGTTCCGCCAACCGGGGTCAGTGCGCGCAAAGCTGCCGTTTTAATTACGAAATGCACGTCGATGGCGAAAAGCGTGATTTGGGTGGCAAGTCCTTCCTGGTCTCCCCACAGGACCTGTGCGGTATCAATGAAGTTCCAAGTCTGCTGGAGGCCGGGGTTGATTGCTTTAAAATCGAGGGCCGCCTGAAAACTCCGGAATACGTGGCGACAGCCGCCCGCAGTTTTGATGAAGCCATCACGTCCGCACAAAGAAACCAGGCCCTGGCAAATCCTATCCTGCTGAAAAAACAAATGGCCACTGCATTTTCCCGTGGCTTCTACAGTGGATGGTTCCATGGCGTGAATCATCAGGAACTGGTGGAAGGCACATTCAGTGCCCACCGTGGTTTTGAATTTGGTAAAGTTCTGCGCGTAAACGGGAACTCTTTGGAAGTTGAAATCACCGAAGACAAAGCCCAGCAAGGATTGAAGGCAGACTTTATCCAGGCCGGTGACGGTATTCTGTGGGTGTACAAAGATCGCAATGGCCAAAATGCGGAAAAAGGCGGATTCGTCTTTGCCGTGAAATCCCTGTCCCCGCGCCGCTTTGCTTTGGAGTTTTCACGCGATATCGCGATGGATGGCATGTTTGTTGGTGCCCGAGTATTCTACAACCACGATAAGGACTTAAAACGTGATGTCGCTTTGAGTGTTGAAGATAAAGAACGAAAAAAGCGCCTGCCTGTGTCCATTCGCGCGGAAGCCTCTTTGGGGCAGCCTCTGAAGGTGACTTATTCTGACAGCAAAAACACTGTCACGGCCTGTTCTGAAAATATCTGTGAGGCTGCCAGAGGCAAGGGACTGAACTCTTTGGACTTGCGTGAAGAGCTTTTCGCGCTAATGGGAAGCCCTTTCCGCGGCGAAGAGTTTGCATGTGAACTGGATTCTGCAACGCCGTTATTTATTCCGAACAAGCAAGTCAAAGAACTGCGCCAGAAGCTTGTCAAAGAATTGACTGATTTACGCATTAAAAATGGTGCCGATGCCGAAGTTGCACCACAAGACCAGGTGATGAACTGGATTCATGGCAAAAAGATCACAGCCACCCCCAATCCCGGCGTAAAGCTGAATCTGCTTTTGCGTGACAAGGAACAAGTGGAAGACGTGGCCAAAGCTATTGCCAGCGGTGAGCTGAATGTTGACGGCCTGAATCTGGTGATCCTGGATTTTGAATTTGGTTTGGACTTTGAACCCAGCTTGAAGGTTCTTCGCGAGCAAGGCATGAAAGTCGCTATTGCCACGACTCGTATCTTAAAGCCCAATGAACACCGCAATGTGAAGCATTTGCTGAATCTGAACCCTGACGCTATTCTGGCGCGCAATCTGGGGGCCGTTCAGTATTTGCAGGCAAACTCTTACACCGGTCAAATTCTTGGCGACTTTAGCTTGAACGTTGCCAATCATCTGACGGCTCAATATCTGTTGGACAAAGGCCTTTCCAGCGTGTGCCTGGGCTATGACCTGAACCACGTGCAGGTGGCTGAACTTATTCAAGCCGGCCAGGCAGAGCGCTTTGAAGTCACGGCTTATCAATACATGCCAAGCTTCCATATGGAGCACTGTGTGTTTGCCGCCTTCCTGTCCAAAGGTTCCAGCTTTAAAGATTGCGGGAAACCCTGTGAAAAGCATCAAGTGAAATTGAAGGACCAATTCGGCAACTGGCATCAGATTAAACCCGACCAGGAGTGCCGCAACACCATGTACAACAGTACCTCGCAATCAGCGGCACGCTTTGTAAAAGAATGGGAATCTTTTGGTTTGGGCTATATCCGTTACGAAGCTTTGAAAGAACGCGGGACCGAACTGATTGCCAAAATCCAGGGACACTTGGACTTTATCAAGGGCAAAAAGGACTTGGATGCTCTGATTAAGGATCTGGGAGACGTGGAAAGCTACGGTCTGTCAGAAAGTCACTTCCAACGCGAAAAAGAATACCAAAGTCGTAAGAAGTAAAAACTTAGAACTGCGACTTTAGGTATTTTTCATATTCTCTTAAAATGGAATTCATGACGCCTTTAAGAAGCTCGTCGAATTGGGGATCTCGGGGCTGATGGGGTTCCATATTCACAAAGTTCTGGATAATCTGCTCTTCGCGCTCGGGGCTAAAAAAAGGCCGGCCCTGCTCTTGCTTGATCTTCCACACTGCCACAGTCAGCTCACGACGACGCAGCAACAGAGCGTGAAGCTCTTTATGAACCTGATCAATTTCCTGACGAAGACTGGCGATGCTGTCCACTTTTAAACCTCTTTGAAATCAAACTTAAAAACTAATCCAGACGGAAAAGCGCAAACTTCAGATAACGAAGCTCTTCCATTGCCGCAGGATAGGGGTGATCCACCGGCTGCCCACCCTGATAAATCAGCGTGCCCTTCTTACGTGCACGAGAAAAGGCTTCCTTGCATATTTCCATAAAATCCCGGGTGGCGATATGGCTGGAGCAAGAGCTGGCCGCAAATAGGCCCTCGGGGTTGACCAGCTTGATGGAATTGCTGAAGACTTTCGTATAGGCCGCTTTGGCTTGTTCCACGGACTTTTCATTCGGAGCAAAGCTTGGTGGGTCGGTGATCACCAGATCGTATTTTTTCTTTTCGGTATTTTGCTTTTCCAGATACTCGAAGGCATCCGTGGCGATGTCATGATGAACGGTGGTCAAACCATTGATTTCAAAATTTCTGGCAACCGCCTGAATGGCCACCTTGGCAATATCCACGCTGGTCACTTCTTTAGCTCCACCCTTGGCGGCGAAGATGGAAAAACCACCGGTATAGCTGAACAGATTCAAGACCGTTTTACCTTTGGCAAAGTTCTGAATCATCTTACGATTGTCACGTTGATCCAGGAAAAAACCCGTTTTTGCCGCATCACGGATATTCGAGGCAAAAAGCACTCCATTTTCCAGGAATTGAACCTCGGGCGCCAGGGTGCCTACGATGTTGGTGCCTTTTTCATCTGCGTCGTTACGGCGCTTCAGATACACACAGGTAACTTGAGGAAAATCAGCCTGGATTTTTTCTGCGATCACTTTGGCGTTCCAGGTCTTTTCCATAATGGCGTGATCGTGTTTGATCACAGCCGTGTCGTTATAAACGTCAATCACCAGCCCCGGGAAGCCATCGCCCTCCCCGTTAATTAAACGGAAGGAATTGGTGACGGAAAGATCGAAGGTCTTGCGGATTTCCACGGCTTTACGCCACTGGCTTTCAAAATAAAGTTCCAGCGTGCGCTTCATGTTGTTGCGACGGAAAATGGGCTCTTCAGCCAGCACCAGTACGCGGAAACGCAGTTGCGTGTCCCCCTGCCAAATGCCCAAAGCCAAAGGCTCGCCCTTGTAGTTTAAAATATGAATGCCTGATTTGATCGGACGACGTTCTTCAAAGCAGTTGGCGAAAATCCAGCGATGGCCCTGTTTTAGGTGCTTGGTCACGTCCCGCTTCAGCTCGATGGTCAAAATGGGATCTTCAAAGGTAACAGGGGCTGCATTCATGGCGGGGTTTCTCCAGAGGGGCCTTTTTATGATAAATCCTAGGTAATCACAAGGGGTTATGCAGCCCACGACGGGACGCGGGTCAAATTTACAAGCCCCTCACTGGAGCGGAAGTTTTTACGGTGCTTTATTTGACTCTCGCGGTGATCTCAACGACTCTGCCGGGCATGAATACTCTTGATCAAAAATTTTGGCGACATTTCGCCCGGAATATCTGGGAGAAAAAGACGTTGGCTCTTAAAAACGTCAAATCCGGTCTGCTGGAAATGACCGATGCCGAAATTTTTGATTTGCTTGTCTTGTATGCAGATCACTGTCGCAAGCTGAATGACCCTTCCGGGTTTAAATTTTTCATTGATGGCTTTAAGGCCGAAGAAGAGGACGTTCTGCAAGTCCTGCCGGAGAAAGAGGACCAATCCCTTTTGGGTTATCATGCGCGTATGAAGGCGCTTTTTCCGGATTACTGCCTGGTCTGCGATGAGCTTTTGCAGGTGAATCACAAAAAACAACATCTGCTGACCGAATTTACTGACGAACTGTATCGCCATGTTGGCTTCCCCAATCGCTTTTCTGAAATGGGCTTGTATTTGGGGAATTACCGTAAAACTCCGTTCGGAGTGCATGTGGATTCCTGCGGGGTCTTTAGTTTCCCTGTAGCTGGCGTCAAACGCTTCCGTTTGTGGAAGCCCGAGTACGTGAAAAAGAATCCTTCTCTGGATCGTGCGTTTAAATATGAAAAACACAAAAAAGCTTCCGAGCTCTTAGAAGCACGCCCGGGTGATATGACCTATTGGCCTTCATCAGCGTGGCACATTGCTGAATCCGACGGATCGTTCAGCGCGACATGGAGCCTGGGGGTTTGGGTGGATCAGCCCCACAAGAACATGGTTGCCGGATCTTTAAAAGGCCTTCTGGATGGAAAGCTCGGAACGACAGGCGCTAAGGTTGCCACGGCCTTTAAAAGTTTGCACAGTGAAACCGGGGAAGTTCGTGAGCTTCCTGATTCTTATGTGCAAGCCATCGAGTTACTAAAAAATCTGACCGCCGAAGAGCTGCAAGAGACGTTCTTAAAGTCTTGGATGCAGCATATTTCCTCGCAAGGGTTTAAAATTGTTCCGGGTGCTGGTGTGAAGATTTCAGCAAAGTCCAGGATCCGCCTGCGCAGTAAGAAGTCTTTGATCCTATGGCAACATGGTTTGACAGGAAAAGGGGTCGTTTACTTCAGCTTTGGTGGTGCGACTGTTGTCAGTAAAAATTCTGGCGGGCTGCTGAAGCTGGTGCAGGCGTTGAACGCCGGGGATGAGTGCTTAGTTGGGACCGCCTTAAAAGGTGCTGGCTTGAAAGAAGATCTTCGCTCTTTACAGGTGCTCTCTGATGCTGGAGCGTTTGCGTAAAGCGACGGCCTTGTCTTCCCCTACTTTTCCAACTGGAATTTTTCAAATCTCGCTAATTCCTGCTCGATCAATTGCTTGTGCTCTTTTGACTTGTGTTTTCCCAGCCAGCTCCATTGTTGGATCAAGAGCTTTTGATTCTGCCGGTCCGTTTTTAAATCCAAAACGGCTACGGCCTGATCACCGATGGTCACGGGCAAAGCGAAGTAGCCGTACTTGCGTTTTTCTTTCGGCACATAGGCCTCAAAACGATGGTCATAATCAAAGAACATATGAAAACGCTTTCGCTGAATAACCAGAGGGTCAAACGGCGACAGGATGTGTGTCAGATTGCTGACAGCATCTGCGGATGCTTCCAGCAGTTCCGGCTCGGCCCAAAAGTGAATTCGCTCAAGGTCTTTGACTTGAACCGGAATCAGGGTTCCCTTGCGCACGCGAACTTCAATAGCTTTAAGGATTTCTTTTTTGGGCGCCGCTTTTTCCATATAGGCAGCGGAATCCAAACCAATCACCCCTTGCGATTTTAAGGCCCGATCAATTTTGTATTCAGTGACATCTTTCAAGGTTGCAGCTTTGGGTCTTTTTTCCCAGTCGAAATGACGATCGGTCAGTTCGTATTTTTTTAGCATACCCAGCCGCTCGGCAATAACCAGTTCCCCACCATTGAAACCGCATTGCAGGAATTTCTTTGATGGTTTTTTGCTACCCCAAGGATGTTTCTTTTCTTCCAAGACATCGTCCGTTACATCGCGAATCGAGATAGGACCCAGTTTTTTAACTGTCGCTAACATCTTTCTGACATCGGCTTCAGTGACAGAGGAATACCACTGCGACGGATTCTGCCTGCGGCGTTTCATGTCATTCATGAAGTATTTGAAGTCATCCGTGGCAACATAGGCCAGCGCGTGAGTCCAATATTCAAAGACAGTCTTATCTTTGCTTTGGGCTTTATGCAGGTGGGATCGCTTGTAGTCTGGAATACGGGAATACAAAATATGATGATGCGAGCGCTCGATCACATTGATAGTGTCAATCTGAACATACCCCAAGTGCTGGATCGCTTTGACCGTGGCCTTAGGACCGCCGCCAAAGGGTTTCAGCTGATCAAGTCCTTGAGATTTTAACCAGAGCGCGCGCGTTTGGGATTTTGAAATTTTATGTTTCAAGTTTGGCCCTCTTTTTTTGGGGAAGCAGATCGTAAAGTTTTCCGTACCAAATCGTAGGATATGGGCCAACGGTGTGGCAAGCCTCTAAACGCCACTCTTGCGCCCTGTCCAATCCATCAACAGACAGCCCGTCTTCCGAACAAACCAATAGCATCATAGCGAGGGTTGGTATGGCATAGCTCTGGCAATGTAGAGGCTTGAATATACGGATCATCTGTGGTGTCTCATTATGAGACGGGAGAATTGTATGCCGAAAAATCTGCTTTGCCTTCTTTCGCAAGTCTTGTTGTTGTCAGCCCTTAGCACAACGGCCTTGGCTTCGGAAACAGACAATATCACCCATCGCAATCTGAAAACGGACGCGCGAGAATGGTTAAACCAACGAATGAATGACGCCATCGAAGAAGCAGCGATGAAGGCGAACCCCAAAAATTCCTATTCAGTTCACAAGAAACTTTTCAAGTCCTTAGGAGGACTGTTCTGGGCAAAAATTGAAAAATGGGCGGATGAACCGGGATCTCCGGCCGAGCATGTGAAGTTTGAAGACTCGATCTTCCGCGATGTCGGCAATGTTCGTGGAGACAGCAGTTTCTTAAGAAAACTAATCAAGTTTAAATCTTATTATTCGCCTGGCATCTACAAAATGGATAACGTCGTCTTTGGTGCAGATAAGTTAGGCCACTTCTTGCAGCTGGGCTACAGTATGTATCTGGCCAATGAAGTACAGGATAATCCCAAATTCAAAGACGTTCGCCCTTTCCATATTCGCATGGCTGACCGCCTTACGGGAGACAAAAAGTTCCGCGATCGTGCGCAGTCCACGGGGCTTCAACTAGCGATTGAATACAGCGACTTTGAAGAAAATGGCTCCTGGGGAATGACCGGCCCATTGGCAAAATCCTGGGCGGATATGGCCGCCAACGTGGAAGGCTTCAAGTTCTGGTCCGAGCTGACTGACGGCCCGAATCCTTATGTTAAGCGTGACACCAACGGCAGATGGTATCAAGCCCGCAAATTCGACTGGGCGACCTATGTCAACCCGGCTTGGGATGAGGCTATTAACCGTTCGGATTATGACCCGAGAATTCAGGGTGAAATCGACAAGAGATTTGAAGAGGCTTTCAAGAATTCTCGGGCAGAGCTTCCGAGTGTTAAAGAAGTCATAGAGGTTTATGGGGAAGATACCCCGAAGATCTTTAATACTAGGTATGGGAATGTTTTTGCTTGGTGAAGCAGGAGCGTTCGATCACATTGATGATAGCGATTTGAATAAAATGGACAGCTATTGAAGACAAAGGGCGACCGGCATCTCCGTCGCCCGCCTTCCATATTAAAACTTATCTTGTTTTTTAAGCTGCCTTGGACATTGCCTCAAGAATAGCGTTATTTACGCGATGAACCCAATCTCTATCGAACGAATGGAATGCCTTAACTTCACCCGAACTGGTACTCAGCTCGATAAAATGTTTGCGTTTTAATCCTGTCCATACTTTATAGGCGACTCCAAGACCTAAAATCCAAGGCATGGCCATTCCAAGATATTTCAGAACAGGCACATTCACTACCATTGCATTGAAGATCACCCCAACGATAGCACCTACGAAGAACCCGCCAAGCGCTGGTCCGATTTTAGAGGGGTCTTCATACGTCAACTTCGTAGAGTTGATCTGGCGTATTTGATAACTTGTTCCGTCCGAAACTTGAACTAACGAATTTGTTACGATGACAAGATGATCCTTATAAATAGGCTCCACAAAATTCTCCTTATGTTTGAACTCTGATTCTCCTAAAACGACATAAAATAATTTTATGTTTAAACAATTTATCTTAACCAGACATTATGCCCTTGAGTCTTTCTTGAAGTGGAAGACTTCGCAACCTTCCACAATTTCAAAAATTATTAAATTTATTTTTATCCCTTAAATCTTCGCTAAGAGTTTCCGAATAGGTAAAACACAAAATTGTTTTTGCCAAAATAACGTTTAAGGGAGATATAATGTCCAAAAATACTTTTACAGCGGCTCTTGGAGTGGGGACTCTGATACTAATGTGCGGATGCGCAAGTATAGTTAAGTCAGAAAAAACACCTGTTCGGTTTATCGGAGGGCTGAAGTCGGGAGATACTCAAGTCAACCTACCCGATGGACAATACAGCTTAAAAAACGGACAGACCACTGTGCTAGTCTCCAGGTCTAAAACAGACATTCCAATCTCAGTGACCTGCAATAATGAAACTCGGGATGGTGTTATACAAACAAAATACGATGCCGTTGCCGGAATATTGGGAAATATTGTCTTTGGTGGAATTATTGGCATGGGTATCGATTCCTTTAATAACAAAACCTACGATCCACCAGCGACATTTAACCTAAGCCCACTTTGTATGGATTCTGAAAAATCTAATATCGCAGAGGATAATTCTACAGGTCGCAGTGTATCTTCTTTGCCGGAATAGTTTTTTGCAGGGGTCAGTCTTCTACGGGGACTGGCCCGCGATTCATCGCGGCCTTTTTTTGTTTATACTTTCGAATCATTTCTAGAGTGACATCAGAACGATAGCATAGAGGCGAGGCACCGCCTGCTTTCGAGTAGGCACTTCTTTTTCCGCAACGTCGGCCCACTCTATCTTTAAAATCAGGACATGGACAATTACTTCTATAGTCAGTGATAGAGGCCAAGATAATTTTATCGCGAATAACATCGTCTGATTCTGAGAACGCTTGAAGGGGTACTAGTGCAATCAAGATGACCGCAGCAACGGTATGAAGACTCATCCACAACATATCGGTGAAAATATAAAATAGTTTACCTATCGGTTCGTTAAAATTCAGTCAAAACAGCATGTGCTTTATATTTAGCCATGCCTAAACTTTTGCCTAAACAAGCCGAAATAGACCCCACATAAGGAGTCACCATGTCCAGAGAAACCAAACAAGACAGAATCATTCGCAACCTACTTGATCAAACTACAGAACATCTGCACGAACTAAAAAGTTTGGACTCTAATCCCAATACAAAAGAGCTAGATGTCGAGCGCTGGGCTCAAAGCTTCCTAAGAAATTGTCTGGGATATTCCGCTACTGCCGGCTATTCAATTCGTGCCCAAGAAACCAAAGGTAAAATGCGTCCCGACCTCATTGTTCTTTACCAGGATAAGCCTATCTTCGTAGTCGAAGTAAAAAAAATGGGTTTTGATCTAAACAAATCTGACTTCCGTTGTGGCAAAGTTCAATTGAAGGAATATCTTAGCCTGATCGGTGATGTTCGTTGGGGCATTCTCACAAACGGTTGTGAATGGAAGCTCTATGACTTCTCCCTGCCTGAGTATGGCGGCATCGAAATCGCAAACTTCGATTTAAAGTCCGAAGATGCAATTGAAGTATCCAAGAAAGCCGTGGAAGAGCAAGCTTACGAGTTCTTCGACTTCCATGAAAGCTCTTATACTACTTCGATGTGGCCCGAGCTTTCTAAAGAAGCCATGGCCTTTTCTCCGGAGTCTTTGGCAAAAGCCATCTTGTCAGTCGATGTTGTTAAATACGTCGCCAAGTATGTACGGGGTGAACATGAATTCAAAGCGAATCATGAGATTTTGACTGACCGATTATATTGGCTATTGGAGCAAGGTTTGAACGATGCCATCAAAGGATGGAATGACACCAAGGCCGCGGAAATTCATAAGTTCGTAAAATCGCAAAAGAGAGCTTCGCGTAAGACAAAAAGAACAAGAAAAAGTCATGAGCCGGTGACAGAGAGTGTTTGCCAATCACAACCAGAGTCTTCTGTTCCAGCAACTCAACCCGAAATGCCAGAGAACAAAACCGCTTCTTAAGCCGACCGCAGTCAAGCAGTAGCCGCTGCTTGACTGCCCTCTGATAAATTAAAGCTACTTTTCTTTACTAGAAGAGAGCCAAAAATATCCAGCTACTCTGTATCAAGCACAATCTGTCCAAAGGAAACCGATTCAGATAGCACTCGAGGCTCCTGTATCCTCCGTGAAAGGGAGGTGTCTGGCCCAGACACAAAAAAACCCGCAGTTACGCGGGTTTTAAAAAATTGGTAGTGAGAGGCGGACTTGAACCGCCGACCTACGGATTATGATTCCGTTGCTCTAACCAGCTGAGCTACCCCACCACACAGTAACACACCCGACAGGGACGAAGCCCTATTGGAAGTGCGTGAAGCAAGATTTTTAGTTGTGAACACGCAGGAAGTCAATAATGGGCTTTGCGTTAAATCAGATTCCTTAAAATTTCTAAGATTCCTCGCCTTAGGTCTTGACCCTGTGGCTTTTCCGCAATGCAATTACAGACTGTGACAGATTTTGGGCCTTTAAGATAAGGGTCCAAGTGCGCGACGCGAGGAGGAAGCTGTACAGCTTGTACCGCGACGACGAGCAACAAAGCAATTGGGCCCTTAGCTTAAAGGCCCCCACCACGGAGGGAAATTTATATGAAAAAACTAGTGATGGCCTTGGCCGTCCCGGCTTTCCTTGCAGGCTGTTCGGACCACAAAGGCACTCAAAAAACCGACACAAATGGTTTCGCCGGTCTGTTCTGGCAGCAATCCACAAACATCATCTCTATCCGCACTTTTGATGACAAACCCGTTAAAGGCGCTCAAATCCTGATCGGTGATGCCCTAAACTCCCCGTTTGCTGGCAACTTCCTGACAACAGATGATAACGGTCAGGTCGAAATCCCCGCAGCCTGGAACACTGGCCTTCCGGTGACCGTGCAAGCTCCTGGCTTCCTGCGCAGCACGTACATGAATCAAGAACCCGGTGCCCTCACGATCAAACTTCGTGCACAAGCGACCAAGACTCAGTATGAAGTCAAAGGTGTGACCTCGGGTCTTCCGATCCAAAACAAAGACGGTTACGTCGACTTCGGTTTGGTGATGCCAGCGTTCTCTAAAATGGATCTTCTGGCTTTCGACATTAATAATGTAATCAGCCCACAATATGATCGCATCACAGCGATGGGTCAGGACATCGACATTCCGGCGAACATCTCTGTCCCGGATCAAAGTGAAAAATATGGTCTGTTCACGATCAATCTGGATAAACCGACTTATCGTATTTACTACGGAAACTCCGGCGTGAACCGCGTCTTCGCAGCTCGCGGCAGATTCCCATTCAAATCCACAGTGGATGCCCTTCGCGGCGGAGCTGAGTTCTATGAACTGATCAACTCCTTCACCATCAACGGTGGCGCGGTTCGCGATATCGAAGTGAAATCCGGCAGCACCCGTTTGGATATGCCTACACGCGAGCTGAACTTCACAGAGAAAAAAGAAGTCGGTGCCCCTGGTTTCCGCTCTGACGAGATGTTTATCGCCGTGGGTGTTGCGAACCAATCCGGTTACCTGATCCCGACAGACGTTAAATCTGTTCAGAATGGCAAAAAAATGGGCTTGAACGTTCTTCCGGGCTCCCCTGCGATGGTTCTGGGCGTGCTTAAGAAAACGGCAGAGCTTAAATCCGGTGGCGACCGCATGAGTGCAACATTGCTTCCGTTCAACGCAGGTACGACTCCGCAGATGTTGCCTCTGATCCCAGATCCGACGCTGCAGGCAGGCGAGCTTTTGATGCCTAAGTTCAACACGATTGATGGCGTCAATCCAATTGCCACCTACTCTGTTCTTTCCAAGGAAGAAGAAGTGGTTCAAGGTTCTGCAAAGGTGAAAATCCTAAACCCACAATGGGAAGTGTACTCTCAAAACTGGGCAGAGCGCGTGAAATTGCCTCAATGGCCGAACGATTCCGCGATCACTGGCAAAAAACGTTGGGAAGTGAACTTCGTGGGCAGCCAAACTGCTTCACAAGCGGCCCTGGGTCCTGCTATGATTGAAGCTGCAACACATGTCACACACAGCTCAGTCTCTTTCTAGAAAAATCCTTCTTGGACTTGTGATTATCACAGGCTGCTCTCTATTTGGGTGCAGCCTGTTCGATAAAAAGCCTTCCGCCCATCAGCGTATGGGCCAGATCAATAAACAAAAAGTCTTCTTCGCTCCTTACGACAATGTCTGGAGAGCCGCTCATGCGGTCCTTAAATACCCCATCGCTCAGGAAAACCAAGACACTGGCGTCATTGAAACTGAATACATCAAAGGCATTGACGGCTGGCAGCCGCCAGGGCAAACGGAGCGTCCATCCGGTGGCATTCGTTATAAATTGACCCTGATCTTTGCCCGCGGAAAAACCGAAGGACGAGAATCCACGCGCGTGACTATTGAAAAGCGCATGGAGATTTTAAAAGATTTCTTCTCTGAACCTGAAACCATGGAAACCGACGGTTTAGAGGAAAAAATCATCTTCTATCGCATCGAACGTGAATTGATTATTAGTGAAGCCTTGAAAAAAGCAGGCTTCTAGACCGTCCAACAACACTGGAGGCAATAATGGCTCGTTATGTAGATGGATTTCTAATCCCGATCCCCAAGAAGAATTTAAAAAAGTATAAGAAAATGGCCACTCTGGGAATGAAGACCTGGATGAAACACGGAGCCCTGGATTACTACGAGTGCGTTGGTGACCAACTGGATCTACCCTATGGCATTCCCTTTACAAAACTGTGCAAGCTAAAGAAAGACGAAACCGTCATTTTTGCCTTCATCGTCTATAAGTCCAAATCTCACTGCAATCAGGTGAACAAGAAAGTCCACAAAGAGTTCCAGGAAATGGGCGGAGAGATGGAAGAGATCTTCTCCATGAAACGGTTCTCAGTGGGTAAGTTTAAAGTTCTGGTGACCAATAATAAAAAGTAACCGGACGGGCGCTTCAGAGATTTTTTGGAAAAGTCCTTTTCCTGAGGGCGCCCTTGCTGTTAGCATTTTTGCATATGTCGAATACTAAGCTAAAAAAAGTAATGGTCGCTGCCTGCATTTTCCTTCTTCAGCCGATGATGAATCCCGGTTCTGCGGCTTTTGCAAAAAGAAGAACTCCACCAAAAGCCTATAGTTTTATTGCCGAAGGCGGCAAAGCCTCCCAAGGCGAATGTGACGGAGAACGTAAAATTCCCCGCCTGAAACGACTGAAAGAACTTTCCAAAGCCAGCTCTTACATGGGCTCAGAACTTCAAAGCCCCGAGATCAAAGGAAAAATCGACGGAGAAATGTGGAAACATTTCTTCCGAGTTAAAGCCTCCTGCAACACCGTATTGGCTAAAACCCCATCTTCTGTAAACGAGGCACTGACAAGCGCCAAACCTGAACTTCCAGCAGAAGAAGACATCGAAGATACCGACACGAACGAGCAGACTGACGGCCCAACAGAAAATCAAACTGAGAACACCCCAGATCCTGAATAACTAAAAAAGCCGGGTTGCCCCGGCCTCTTTTTTAGTTATTTTTCTTTATATAGTCTTTCCAAAGATCCACCAAGGCCGTCTGTTTCATCGGCTTGTCGTTCAGCCGTACTCCGGTCAGGCGCTCAAGCCCCCGCACCGCAGGCATATGAACTCTGGCATCTTTGTCCGTCAACAAACCGGCAAAAGAGGACATTTCCCGGTCCATCGGTTTTTTTGCCAAAGCTTCGACGATCTGATGGCGAATCCATAAACTTTGACGATTCTTGAAGTTATAATCCTGATTCAGCTCTTCCCATAAAAGCTCACGATCCAAAGACCCGCTTTTTTCCAAAGTCTCTACCGCAGCAGAACGGACCACCAAGGCTTTATCTTTGATCAGCTTCTTAGCCAGCTTTTCAGCTTCCGTCGGATTGACTTCAGCCAATGCAATCAAAGCGGCATTGCGCATGAACCACTGACTGTTGGCCCCCGCTTTTACCAGATCCGGAGTCGCTTTTGCCCCACGAGCTTCAGCAGCTGCCATCAGTGCGCGCCAACGCAGCCCCATGGGTTGCGCTTCACTAAATGCCAACGCGATAAAATTCTTATAATGTTTTTCGCCCTGAACCTGGACTACCATGCGACGGTTTTCACCGGGAAGTTTCAACAACTCAAGGGCTGAAGTTAAAGTGCTGGATGAAGGTTTAGTCCCTGCCGCCAAAGCACTTGAAGAAAGTCCCGCAAACAAAACAGAGGCCAAAAGAAACTTATTCATAGCTTTTAACTCTTTTTGGAAACGAAGTTTTCAAACTCACTCATCAACTGATTGGTTTCATCACCGGCTTTCGCAGACTCGTCACTGCCGTCCCCGGCTTTTTCAGCAGCCTTGTCCAAAGCTCTTTGACCTTCCACAGCTGCTGCAAATTCTTTCATCAAATCATCATCAATCAAGTCAGATCCACCCTCGGCCGGGGTCGCTTCTGCGGGCGGTGCCACGTCAGGTGCTGGTTCTGCCGCCGGAGCCTCCGCTGGTGCGGGAGCTGGCTCGCTTGCCGCTGCTTCTGGCGCTGATGCCACTGCCCCACCTGCCTTCAAGGCATCCAGCTGCTTTTTCAGATCTTCGTTTTCATCACGATAGCGGGAAAGATCCGCAATATCTTCACTGATGATTTCGTATTCCGCCAAGCGAGCTTCCAAATCACGAAGCTTGCCGTTAAGTTCTTCTTTTTCCGCAGATGACATTCCGCCTTCTGCCGCCGCCCCGTCAGTTGGTGAGGCCTGTTCTGTGGCTTGAGCCGCCTGCAATTGCGCCTGCAATTCGGCAATTTTCTGATGCCCCTCAGATAAGGACAAACGAAGCTGTGCCACTTCCGCAGCAGACTCTTTCGCCCCTTCAATGGCAGCACTGACCTCAGCAGCACTCGCCGTGGCGGCGGCTGCCGGAGTCGCCTGTCCACGCACAGGCGCCGGAGAATCATCCATCTCCACATCCACACCGAAATCTTCTGACGCAGCGGCACTGCGCGATGACTTCCCAGAGGCCTGTTGATTATCCAGGATTTTTTGCAAAGTCTTTTCCAGCTGAGCAGCGTCTAAAGACCCGTTCCCAACGTCCGCGCCACCTTTGTCTTTCTTCGCAAAGAAAGCGCGATAGGCCAGAAGCAATGAAATAAGAATAATGAGGGCAACGAGGCCTTCAATGATAGCGGTATTGTGCTGGTCCCAAAAGGAGAGGAATTTTTCAACTGTCACAATTCAAATTCTCACCTATCCCAGAGGTCTCGTCAACGCTGGACCTTCGAAGGTATCTAATGATAGCTTGAAGTCATTCCGAGGTGATACATGTCTCAGCCACGTCCCTACGATCTGATCATTCAAGGCGGCACCTGCCTGCTGCCCCATCCTTCCGAAACGGGCCTGATCGAACAGCAGGCCGACATTGCCATCCTGGATGGACGCATCGAAAAAATCCGGGAATCCATCAACGAACCCGCACTGAAAATCATTAAAGCCCACGGACTGCACGTCCTGCCCGGGGTGATCGACAGCCAAGTTCACTTCCGCGAACCCGGACTGGTTCATAAAGAGGACCTTGAAACCGGCACTCGCGCAGCCATCTTGGGTGGGGTTACGAGTATTTTTGAAATGCCCAACACCAACCCCTCGACCACGACTAAAGAGGCCTTCGAAGACAAACTCAACCGCGCCAAAAACCGCTGCCACGCCAACTACGCCTTTTTTATCGGCGGCGCCCACGACAACGTGGCCCACATTGCCGAACTGGAGCTGCTTCCCCATTGCTCGGGGATTAAAATCTTTATGGGAAGCTCGACCGGGAATCTGCTGGTCGAGGACGATGAGACCCTAGAAAAAATCCTGATGCAAGGCCATCGCCGCATTATCTTCCATAGCGAAGACGAAATGCGCCTGCGGGAACGACGTCATATCGCTGTTGATATGGCCGATCCTCATTATCACCCGGTTTGGCGGGACGTTGAAACAGCCGTGAACTCCACCACTCGACTGCTGCGTCTGGCGCGCAAAACCGGACGTAAGATTCACGTTCTGCATGTATCCACAGGCGAAGAAATGGACCTTCTAAAAGACGCCAAAGACATCGCCACTGTCGAAGTGCTGCCGCAGCACCTGACCTTGTATGCTCCTGACTGCTATGACAAGCTTGGCACCTATGCCCAGCAGAATCCTCCGATCCGGGAAAAGCGTCACTTGGACCGCATCTGGAAAGCCCTGCAAGACGGAACTGTGGATGTGATCGGCTCTGACCACGCCCCGCACACACGCGAAGAAAAAGAAAAACCTTATCCGCAAAGCCCTTCAGGGGTTCCCGGCGTGCAAACGCTGGTGCCGATCATGCTAAACCATGTTCATGAAGGACGTTTAAGCCTGCGCAAGTTCACAGAACTCGTGACCGAAAATCCCTGCCGCGTCTTTGGCGTCAAAAACAAAGGCCGCTTACGTCAGGGATTTGATGCCGACATCACCATCGTGGATTTAAAAAAAGAAACGACAATTGATAATTCCTGGATCGCCAGCCGCTGCGGATGGACTCCGTTCCATGGCATGAAGGTCACAGGTTGGCCGACGCACACCATTGTCAGCGGAAAACTTGTGATGGAAAACGACCAGGTGGTATTGCCTTCGCAAGGTCAGCCGGTTGATTTTTTGGATAAGACTCCATGAACCCGACTCCTAAAAAAACGGCCGCCGGTCTGTTCTTTGGCGGTCTTCTTCCGGTTATCGCTTTTACATTTATCGAGGAATATTACGGGATCATTCCGGGGCTGATTGCCGGGATGATCTTCGGTGTGGGCGAAATCATCTGGGAGCTTTATCGTCACAAGAAAGTTCAAAAAATTACCTGGATCGGAAACGGAATGTTACTTGCTTTGGGTGGGATTTCTTTGATCTCGTCTGAAGGCATTTGGTTCAAGTTGCAACCAGCCCTGATGGAGGGCGCCTTCGCCCTGGTGTTATGGGGCTCGTTAATTGTGAAAAAGCCTTTGCTGGTTTATCTTGCTGAACAGCAGGGACAGACCTTCCCGGCAGAAATCAAATCCCGCATGAACGGCATCACATTGCGTGTAGGGATTTTCTTTGCTCTCCATGCGCTTCTGGCAACTTGGGCCGCCCTAAAGTGGAGCACCACCAACTGGGCCCTGTTAAAAGGCGTCGGCTTGACCGTCAGTTTTATCCTGTATCTTGTCATAGAGGCTTTGCTGTTACGACGGGCCATTTTAAAACAAAGATAGGATGAAAAAGATTTTTCTTTTTGCTCTTATTTTGGCGTCTTTGGGATGCAGCCGTCTGGATATGGTTGCCCGATGGGCCGATGTTACCGCCGTATCCCGCGCAGATAAATATTTTGATCTGACCAGCGCACAGGAAAAAGAGCTTAAGAAAGACCTGCAACAAGATATCAACCGACTGCGCAAAGAACTTCTGCCAGAGGTCGCAAAATCCCTGCGGGAACTTGAGCCGGAAATTAAAAACGGTCACATGAATCCGGCCCTGCTGGCAAAAAACTTTATGCTGGTACAGGATTACTTAAAAAAAGGCGCTGCTTATTTTAAAAACACAGCAGCAAAAACAGCAGCTCAGCTTAAAAAAGATCAATTCACTTACTTTGCCACGAAAGTCCGCGCTGACATTGAAGAATCCAAACAAGACAACGACACGGCAGACAAAGCTCTGCGCACGACCTACAAGCGCTATCGCCGTTCAGTGGAATTCTGGATCGGCGGTATTTCCGCCAAACAACAAGAGGAACTGGAAAGCTTTCTAAAAGCCCATCCCTATCCTTGGGATCTGCAAAACAAAAGCCGTGAATACAGTTTAAAATTATTCCTGGATTCCCGGCAAAACCCCGAAGCTTTGAAAAAATTTGTTTTGGATTACTACACTGACTATGAATCCAGCCGCCTGCCCGAATTCACAGACGCCTTAAATGCACACAAGTATGCCTTTCAAATCTTTTTGGCTGAAAAATTCTGGAAGGGTCTCAGCCCGGAACAAAAAGAAAACCTTCAGGAAAATCTAATCGCTCGCGCCGAGGATCTGGAAAAAATTGCTCAGCGCCCTTGATAGTCCACAGATTTTTTATCTTTCATCGCCTGCAATGCAAGGAAATGATCTTCCGTGCGTTGAGTAATTCCCTGATAAGCCGCTGAAACATCCAAAATGGTCGAAAGATCATTCAAGTAAGCCATCTTCATCGCCTTTTTGGTCATCTGCACCGCCACCGGAGGATTCGCCGCGATTCGCGATGCCAGCATTTCAGTTTCTGCTTCCAACGAAGCTTCATCGACCAGGTAATTCAACAAGCCCCATTTCAAAGCTTCTTCGCCAGATACCAGATCGCCAGTCAAAGACATCTGCATGGCCTTGCTATAGCCAATAATTCTTTGCAGGAAGAAGGTTCCCCCATCCCCCGGCACAAGGCCCAATTTCACAAATGTTTCACCGAATTTGGATTTAGCAGAACCAATACGCAGATCACACATCATCGCCAGATCACACCCAGCCCCAATGGCAGGACCATTCACCATAGCAACAACAGGTGTGGAAAGTTCCTCGATACACTTAGGAATCTGCTGAATCCCATGAATATAGCGCATGCGAAGCTCATTGCTTTCCCCGGCAAACATGCCTGTTTTATTCTGCATGGCCTTAATATCACCACCGGCACAGAACGAAGTCCCTTCGCCCTTAAGCACAATCACACGAACCTCAGGGTCAAAATCTGCAAACTTCAAAACCCGAACCAAAGAATCCACCATCTCCAAAGAAATCGCATTACTCTGCTCAGGATTATGAAGCGTCACCCAAAGCACATGATTTTTAAGCAAAACAGAAAGATGAGTAAATTCCTGAGAATAAAAAGACATCAAGTCCCCCACAAATCCAGACTACTGAAGCCAAAAAAAATATGCAACCCCACATCCCCAAACGTGAGCCCGAGAAAGCAGAAGCCGTCATTGAAATGTCAAATGCAAGGCGGAAGAAGGAGGCGTACCACTGGTACGTCGACGCCGACCAACGCAGCAGTTGGCGTTTCAAGGGCGGCTTCGGGTAGAAACGAAAAAAGGCTCCCTTATCGGGAGCCTTCTTAATTACTGACAGAATGGAAGATCTGGTTTGATTTGGCAGATGATCTGACAAATCGCTGGATCGCCCAGTGGGCATTCACCCGGTTCGCCAGGAGATGGCAAACCACCACCGTCATCTGGAGGAGCTGGATTGTTACCACCACCAGAAGAAGCACCAACGTGCATGTTCAAAGTGGAAGCAGTTTTACCGTCAGCATCAGTCACTGTAATAACAGTGGAACCGTTCGCTACAGCAGTCATTGTACCGTTGTCAGATACAGTGGCTACAGAAGCGTTGCTGGAAGCAAACTTGAATGGAGCCTTACCGTTCAATACAGAAAGCGGAAGAGTCTCAGAAGTTTTAATTGTCGCTGCAGATGGAACAACAACCATTTTTTTGGACATAACGGCTTCTACAGCTTCGTAAGCGTCCACACGGCAGTTACATGCAGTTTCAATGGAAACTTTAGTACCAGTCGTCTGCATGATCGCGCGGATTTGCGCACCAGTCAGAGAAGGATCTTGAGCTTTCATCAAAGCCACCAAACCAGACACTAGCGGAGTCGCCATGGATGTACCGGAAAGGTTACCGTATTTGTTCTTAGGCAAAGTGCTCATGATGTTTTCACCAGGAGCTGCCACGTGAACTGTTGCAGTACCGTAGTTAGACCATGATGGTTTTGCATCAGAAGGACCGGAAGCCGCAACTGTGATGGAATTAGGATAACCGTTGTTCGCCGGGAACATTTCAGTTTTATCGTTGTTTTTACCATCGTTCGCCGCTGCTGCAACAAAGATGATACCTTTATCATCAGCACGCTTAACTGCCTCAAGAAGCGGAGCTGCTTGAGCACGAGGAACCGCCGCACCCCAAGATGCAGAGATCACGTGAGCACCTTTTTCAATCGCATAATCAATAGACTTGATCGCGTTGTTCAGGTCACCAGAGCCGTCAGCACCCAAGAAACGAAGTGGCATCATGGAAACTTCCGGAGAAAGACCTACGATACCGCCGTCGATCAAACCAGTCGCACCAACCGCACCCGCACAGTGTGTACCGTGGCCTGGGTTTTGGAAGCCAGTGATATCCATTGGATCGGAATCATTATCACGGAAGTCATAACCCGCGATCATGTTCGGAGCCAAAGCCGGGTGAGTGTAGTCAACGCCCGTATCGATAACCGCTACGATCACGTTTTTGCTACCTTTGTTACCCGCGCGCTGCCAAGCCTTCTCAGCTTGAACTTTAGCGATAGACCATTGTTCTTTCAAAGCTGCAGCATCAACTGGAGCAGCGAAAGCTCTGATTTTGAAGTTAGGAACGATATACTCAACTCCTGGCTGTCCCAAAAGAGAAGCCAAAGCCTGAGCTTCGTGATTTTTCGCGATATCTACAAGCACCAAGCTTGCAGTGTCGTTGTGATCCATCATTTGGACCGTGGACACCTTGGATGTCGTCATCGTATTCAGCATGTTGAATGCGCGTGTGTTCGTGTACTTCACCAGGTATTCGCCTGCGAACGCCTGAGAACCGAACAGAACCGCACCAACTAGTAATGCACGTTTCATATTAAACCCCCTCCGTGGTGAAAAAATCATATTCACCTTTCTTCTGCGTTGAATACAAAAATCTTAAACAAATCTTAAAATCTTTTGACACAACCCATCGAATATTGAACCCACAACGCTTCTTTTCAATGATGTGGGCGACTGTTTTTACGCAGCGAAAGAGAGTTTCATCATGAGTTTTCTCCACGCCATCATCCTCGGCATCGTCGAAGGTATCACCGAGTTTCTGCCAATTTCCTCCACCGGGCATATGATTATTGCCAGCTCCATGATGGGAATCGAAGACAGCACGTTCACCAAAGCTTTTGAAGTGATCATTCAATTTGGCGCTATTATGTCCGTGCTGGTTTTGTACTGGAAGCGCTTCCTGCCCCAATGGGGATTCTATAAAAAGCTTTTTGTGGCATTCCTCCCCACGGCAATCATTGGCTTCATTATTAAAGATGTCGTCGAGCATCTTTTGGGCAGCGTGCATGTTGTCGCATGGTCGCTGATCATCGGCGGCGTGATTCTGGTCTGGTCCGACAAGATCTTTGCACACCTGACGATGATGGGCCGAAAAACAGATGATCTGACATATAAGGACTCGGTCAAATTGGGGCTCTTCCAATCCATCGCCATGATCCCGGGAGTCTCGCGGTCCGCAGCCACTATCATGGGCGGATTGACACTTGGCATGAATAAAAAAGAGGCAGCTGAGTTTTCATTTTTTTTAGCGGTCCCAACAATGGCCGCAGCGACATTATATAAATTGTTGAAAATCTATAAGACCATTGAGCCTGCACAAATCAACGTTCTGCTGGTCGGTTGCGTGGTGGCGTTTCTTGTCGCCATGCTTGCGATCAAGTTCTTTATCGGTATAGTGTCTCGCTATGGCTTCCGAGGGTTTGGATATTACCGAATCATCCTGGGCGTCATTTTACTTGTACTACTTTATACGGGTCACAATCTGCAGGTGATGTAAAATGAAAGAATTGTCTGGCATGGAAAAGTTTCTGTTCGAGGACTCTCAGTGGTTCTCTGCCGAAATGAGCGAGTTTTTAAAATCCACGGTCTTTGTTATGCCGACCTGGAAATGGGCTTTTCTGGGAATTGCGTTCGCCGTGGGGATCTTCGTGCTGCGTCCCCTGTTCCATTTCATTATCAAGGAACTAAAAAAACACAACCCGATCGTTAAAAAGTACCCCAAAAGCTTCTGGGGTTATTATCTAAAATCCGACACAGATCGCCCCTTGGCCTGGATTTTGGTGATCCTGCTGTGGTTTGCTGCCGGAGACGCCGCCGAACTCAGCGGAAAGTT
This sequence comes from Bdellovibrio bacteriovorus, assembly GCF_025558485.1. Classification (GTDB taxonomy): domain Bacteria; phylum Bdellovibrionota; class Bdellovibrionia; order Bdellovibrionales; family Bdellovibrionaceae; genus Bdellovibrio; species Bdellovibrio bacteriovorus_G. The sequence continues at coordinate 1,594,950 of NZ_CP102930.1, read as the reverse complement.
TGCCAATTATTATGATCACTTCCTGCGTGGCCTGATTGCGATCTTTATCATTCGCCTGATCTACTATCTGGTGGATTCGGGCTGTTCCGTTCTTGCCGACTACACTTCCCAAACTCCAAGCACTTTTGACGACCAGTTGGTTCCGTTTGCCTCCAAGGCAGCGAAAATCTTTGTCGTTGTCATGGGCTTTTTGATTGTTCTGCAAAGTTTTGGCTTAAATGTCATGTCATTGCTGGCCGGTCTGGGGCTGGGAGGTTTGGCGCTGGCCCTGGCTGCACAAGACACGGCCGCAAATTTGTTTGGCTCTATCACCATTTTGTTTGATCGTCCGTTTCAGGTTGGCGACTGGGTGAAAATCAAAGACATGGAAGGAACCGTGGAAGAAATCGGCTTCCGCTCGACTCGCGTCCGTACTTTCTACAATTCTTTGATTACCATCCCCAATGCCATGATGGCCAAAGAGACTGTGGACAATATGGGTGTTCGACCTGCCCGCCGCGTTCGTCAGGTCCTGGGTCTGACTTATGAAACTCCTCCGGCAAAAATTGAGGAATTCTGTGATCGCGTTCGCTATCATATCAAGACCGATGAAAAGGTGGTTTCTGAAACGGTCACGGTCCATTTCAACAACTACAATGCCTCGTCTTTGGATGTGCTCGTCAATTTCCACTTAAAGGTGTACACTGGACCGGAAGAGCTGGCCCATCAACAGAAAATCTTTATTGAGATTCTGAAGATTGCTGCCGATATGAAGGTCGATTTTGCATATCCAACGCAGACAGTGTATCACATGACCCCTGCACCCCAACAATAGGACTCAGGCCCGATGTCAGTAAAATTGGATTTCGTTATTTTAAAAGAGCAGAATGTCGCCAAGGTCAGCCTGGGCGGTTTGCTTGAAAATGACGAAAAATCTCTGTCAACTTTGCACATTCCAGAAGCCCTGGATTTACACCTGCATCTGGATCAGTTGCGCGGAATCAACTCTTTGGGCGTTCGGGCTTTTGTAAACTGGATGTCCACAGTGAAAAACACCAAGATCCTGATTTACGATGCGCCCAAGTGTTTTATCGATCAGGTGAACATGGTGGACGGCTTTTTACCCAAACAAGCCCGTGTGCGCAGCTTCTCTGTACCCTACTATTCCGAATCCACTGGCGAGGAAACACCTGTGTTGTTTTCCATTGGAATTAACTTCTATCTGTATGAAGGCCACTGGAAATTTTCCTTCCCAGAAGTTCACGACAGCAACGGCCAGTTGATGTCCGTGGATATTCAGCCGGAACGGTACTTCCGCTTCCTGGAAAAGATGAAATAAAAAAAGCCCCGGGAATCGGGGCTTTTGATTTTTGTTCTGTTGAACAATTATTTTTTCTTCTTATTAGCTTTACTGGTCAGACCGGCTTCCATGCGGATCTTAATCGCTTCCAGCCTCATCTGTTCAGCTTCCGCATCCGCCTTCACAGTTGCCACTTTGATGCGCGACTCTTCAGCGGTGTTTTTCACAGAATCCAGTTTGCTTTCAAGTTTTTCGCGTTCTTTCTCGGCTTTTTCCGCCTCTTCCGTCAAGCGCTTCAACTCGCCTTCTGAACGTGCGATTTCCGCCTCGTATTCAGCAATGGCTTTTTTAGCGCGGGCAATTTCCAGATTCGCAGTCGCCTGTTCTTTACGAAGATTATTACGATTGCCTTCCAGTTCCTGACGGGCCTTGGCCGCGGACTGCTTCAACTTCTCTTCCTGAGATTTTGTTTCAGTCACCTTCTTGCGCTCAACCTCGGCATCTTCCTTGGCCTTCTTGGAGGCTTCCAGTGCCGCCTTCAGTTCACCATCCACTTTTTCAATCATGGCCTTGGACTGTTCATCCTGAGCTTTTAAGCGCGTCATCTCCGCCTCGGCACGAGCGCGATCCGCTTCCGCACGCGCGATCTCCTGCTTGGCCTTGGCTTCACGCGCTTTGGCCTCAGCCACTGCTTTTTGTGTCAGCAGTTTAGCCTTGGACAGATTTTGTTCGGCCTTCATCGTTTCAGCTTTGGCAACCTCTGCCTCCTGAGAAGCCTTCATGCCTTCTTCCGTGGCTTTGCCAGCAAGCTTTTCCTGCTCTTTAGCTTCGTCACTCAGTTCTTTGGCTTTGGCTTCAGATTGTTTGCGCTTTCCTTGCGCTTCATCACGAGCCTGCTGGGCTTTTTGAGTTTTCTCTTGAGCGGCTTTAATACGGGCCTGCGCCGTGGCCTGCTCTTTTTCCGCCGCCTTCTGGGCACGATCATGCTCTGCTGCTTCAGCTTTTAACTTGGCGGATTCGCGTTCGGATTCGGCCTGTTCTTTCTTGGCGTCACTTTCCAATGAACGGGCTTTATTGATGGCCGATTGCGATTCCGCACGCACCTTGTCCCGGCGCTTGCGATCCTCTTCAGCCCGCTTCTTGGCTTCATTTGCCTCGGCTTTCGCGGCTTCGGCATCCGCAGTGGCTTCTTCAGCTTCAATCTGCGAACTGTCCACCTGCGCTGTTGCTGTCAGGGGCATGGTTGAGGCCATTAGAGCTGCCAACAGAAGAGTCCCAAGGGGTTTTAACTGCATTGAATGTCTCCTTCGATGTTTCAATCGATGTTCAATAGCAATTAGGATAAAGGGATTTTGGGCAAAAAAAAAGCGACCAGGATTGGGGGGGGAGGGGTCCTGGCCGCCATGGGGGGTTGACTTGTACTAAAGCAACGGCGGTGCCATGCCTACTACTTTGCCAGATCCGATTAAACTCGCAGCCGATGCAAATCCTATGTCGAGGTTTTTGACAGAAAACGACAATTGTCGGACCGAAGTTTCACATAAACGTTTCTTTGTGGGAGGCTCTACCTCGACGTTCGCCAGTTCAGTATCACCCATTTTTTTTAGTCCGATTGTCTCAAAGTGAGCCCGATTTCATCTGACGCAGGTCCGGAAATCCATCAAAACTCCACCGTATCGCTTATCCGTGCGATCCCCAAACTTGATTCAATGCCTCAGTGTGAAGCAACAACCCCATGTTTTGAAAGGATAACAAAACAAGTGAAGCACTTAAGAATGAGTCTAAACATCGTACTTGCAGCCTCCCTTCTGGCGACAGTCTCCTGCTCTGACAGCAAAAAATCCAATCCAGGCTCTACCGAACCGGATCTTACTGGATACTGGAGAACCGAATGCCAGGCGGCACCTACTCTTTTGGCTATCGGCAGTAACTATGACTATTTCCAACTAGATGAAGAAGGGACTCAAAACCTCTTCCGCGTAAACTACTCAAGTGTTGATTGTAGCGGCGATGTGTTTAGCATTGATAATCTTGGCACCAACACTGTTGAAGTTGGCAATATTGTATCTCAATCTCCTTGGACGGTAGAGCTCAATTCTACAAGATGCACTACAACAACTTACCTAACGGCGAAGCTTGAGTCAGAAAAGCTCTACATCGCCGAAGGTGAATGTGGCAGTGAACCTGAAACACGTTGCACTGACTTCGACTACTCCCCAGCTTACTCCCGCATGACCGAAGGCGATATTCCATCCGTTCCAGTAAAAGCTTCCCCTTCCTTCTGTATTCAGTAAGACTTTTGGAGCCTGCATCTTCGCAGGCTCCTCTCCTTGACCCACGGCTAGGTTCCAGCCGATTCAGGCTCTGGACTCGACACACCTTCTAGTTCTTTCTTATTCTGATTTTATGAACAGTCCGTTTCTAAAACAAAGCCTCGGGGCTTTGCTTATTCTGTGCGCCTCCCCTGCTGCCAGCGCTTTGCATGTCATGCTCGATCCCGGGCATGGGGGCGTGGATACAGGAGCTGTTTACAGCGGCGCTAAAGAAGCGGATCTCGTCTTAAAAGTTGCCCAAAAGCTGCAAACCCTGCTGGAAAAAGACAGCCAGTTCACCGTCAGCATGACTCGTACCAGTGATCGCAATCTGGGGCTGCCTGAACGAGTCAAAATGGCCGAAAACTCCAAAGTCGATCTGTTCGTCAGCCTGCACGCCAATGCGGCGGCTGATCAGCGCGCCAAAGGTGTTGAGTTCTTTTTCCAGAACAATCTGCCTCCAGATGAAGATGCTCTTTTCTTGGCCAGCCAGGAAAATCAAATGGTCTTGAATCGTCGCGAATTGCAGGAAATTTCAGGCGGCGATGAACTTTCCAAGAAAGGTGATGTGGCCGCCATCGTTGAAGACTTACAACGCCAAAGTCGCATGACCAGCAGCCTGCGCCTGACGCAAACACTCACTCAGGTGTGGGAGCGGGATTCTTCTGCGGCGCAAGCCACGATCAAACAAGCACCCTTTTACGTGATTTCAAAAACCTCCATGCCCTCAGTTTTGATTGAGATAGGATTCCTCACAAATCCCAAAGAGGTTAAAAAGCTGGTCAGCGCGAATTATCAAAGCGACCTTGCTCAAAAAATATACAACGCCCTCCAGTCCTACAAAGAAAAGATGGACAACCACAACGCAAAAACCCTAAATTAGACAAGTCTTACCACCCCCAATTTAAGACTGTTCAAAAGGTTGCGCCGCAAGGCAAAGCCACCGCACGACTACGCATCGGACGGACCAATCTTGACAGTCGCAGGAGTTTTTATGCGCGCTGATGGCCGCTTATTTGATCAACTACGAAATATCAAAATCACACCAAATGTTTCTGAATATGCTGAAGGTTCGGCACTGGTGGAATTTGGTCGCACCAAAGTTCTTTGCACAGCGACCTATGAAGCCAAAGCGCCCTCTTGGTTGGTGGGCACTGGGGCTGGCTGGGTGACGGCTGAATACGGCATGCTTCCTCGCTCCACCCACACACGTATCAAGCGTGAAAAGTCCATGACGGGTGGACGCACTCAAGAAATCTCTCGCCTGATCGGGCGTTCCCTGCGTGCTGCTGTGGATTTGAAACAACTTGGTGAAAAACAGATCATCGTGGATTGCGATGTTCTGAACGCTGACGGGGGCACTCGCACAGCGTCTGTTACTGGCGGTTTTGTGGCATTGGCTCTGGCTCTTAAAAAATTGCACGCTGTCAGTGAAATCAAATCCATGCCTTTGACGAACTATGTGTCTGCCATCAGCGTGGGTCTGCATGAAGGTCAAATTTTGCTGGATCTGAACTATGATGAAGATTCTGCCATCGGAACTGATATGAACTTTGTCATGACTGACAAAGGCCAATTCGTCGAAGTCCAAGGAACGGCTGAACACTTGCCCTTTACGCGCGATCAGTTGTTCAAAATGATGGACGTGGCTGAAAAAGGCTGTCGTGAACTTTTCATTCACCAAGCCGCTGTTATGGGCGAAATCTATAAAATTGCGGGAGTTTAAAGATGGAATTGTGGATTGCGACTGGAAACAAAGGAAAACTTGCTGAATACAAACAACTGCTGCGAGAACTACCGGACTTAAAAGTCTTTTCACAAGGCGACATTCCCTCTTTCACTCCCCGCCCTGAAGACGGAAAGACTTTCGAAGACAATGCTCGCATCAAAGCCAAAACATTGCGTGCAGTGAAAAACAATGTCTGGGTTTTGGGTGAAGATGCGGGCCTTGTGGTGGAAGGCCTTAATGGACTGCCAGGCATTCACTCGGCCCGTTATGCAGGCCCCAAAGCGTCGGACAGCGAAAACGTGGCGAAGCTTTTAAAGATGATCACTTTAAAACCCATGCCCAACAAAAACGCGAAGTTCGTCTGCACCACAGTGGTCTATACACCGACGGGTGAAGAGTGGATCTTTACCGGTGAAATGAAAGGCACGATTGCCTCTAAACCCGCGGGCTTGCATGGCTTTGGTTATGATCCGGTATTCATCCCGGAAGGACAGACTCAGACTCTGGCAGAACTGGGCACGGGCTACAAGAGCCTGCTGTCCCACAGAGCGATGGCTTTAAAGGCTTTCCTGGAAAAGCTTCAAACTGTAAACCCTTAAAAAAAAGACCCCATAATCTGAAGGATCATGGGGTCTTTTTTTTAAATTCTCTGCTTTCAATCTATTCGCCACCCATCGTCAGCTTGCAATCCAGCGGGCTCTTATTCAAAATAGTTCGCCCGTTCTTGATGATCGTGATGGTACCTTTCTTCAAGTCCAACTGAAAGGTGCGTTCTGCGATGTCACTGTAAGCTTCAACGTAGATCCAATTTTGCATTCGCTTGTCGTTGCCCGAAACCTGGAATTCAATTTCATTGGTTCCAAACTTCAAATCAGTATCACCCACTTTGTTATCGCGGTGGCGCATAAAGGGTCTCAACTGCCCATCGCCATAACGATTGCCTCTGTATTCAAGTGTTAGTAACTGGGCTGTATTATCGTATTCATAACTGCAGCGCCACTCCGTTCCCGCCTGGGCAAGTGGAGAAAAGGCCGAGATCGCAAGAATTGCCATTGTGATAGCTGACTTCATTTTCATAAGATTATCCTTTGTTCATTTGGCTTTCGCCGATGGTTAACTTTTTACTTAGTCTGCTGACAAAGTGAGGTCTTGCAGCTTCAGTGCCACTCCTATCCAATCCCCGTCCAGTCACACTAAATCGCAGCTCAAGGACATTAACCCCGAACTGGCGCACCTTGAGGTGTGGCTTGCGTATGTGCCACAGCTCAACTTTTTTACGCTTTTTTAAGCTAGGGACATTTCTGGGACGCTGGTCGCAAGACCTGGGCGCAGGTATTACACTCTTCACGGAATAAGATAGAACACATTTGCGAAGCCTTCTCTGGAGATATCTTCATCTTAATCCAATAAACCTTCAGCACTTCTTCTTTGCTGCCGATAACTTCGTCATGGAAATTCTGGGACGTTTTTTAATCATAATTTGTCTCATCTTGAGCCAAACAGCGTGTAATATTCAGGCGACGCTGACCGATATTTCCCCTTCGATAATCTCTGGAAAGATCATTCTTCCTGAAAGTCAATTTTCCACCGGCATTCTAAAAAACCTAGGTTCCTACATTGGTCTTGGATGCTCCGCTAGCGTCTCACTCTATCGCGGTGACAATCCGGCAGCCCTGCAGACCGTTTCTGTTTCAAGCAACGGAAACTATTCATTCAGCATCAGCGAAGCAGACCGAGACAGTTTGAAAAATGGAAGTCTTCAATACAAAGCTGTGATGAACAATTGTGACTCCAGCTTCAGTCGCCCCTTGACGGGCATGGAGAATCAAAACATTTCACTCGGAAGCGAACTCACCGAGCAAGCTCTGGCGGTAGCAGCCTTCCATGGTATCTCCAAAAGTGTTATTGACAAGACGGCACTGGGAAATTTTGTCGCACGCCTGCAAACGATTGAAAGTGAATATGGTCTGCCATCTCTGGAGGGCACCTACCTCGAAATCAAAAACTCCCCAGCCCTTTCTGCCGAGTTTTTGAAGGTCTTTGGCTTTAACGTTGAAAAAGTTGAAGACATCACTCCTGATATCAAAAAAATGACAGTAACCTCGAGCTTCGGTGAGGGACAAACGCTGGCCCCGATAGTGGAAACTCAGCACTGGTCTTCAAACTATCTGACAATCTACAAGTGGGAACTGGATGGTCAAGTGGTCTCCCATACCAGCGCTCCCTCCTTCAGCAAGGTCCTTTCGGCCAACTTCCAAGGTTCGCACACCATGAAGATCACCCTGGGTCGTGATGACGGCTCCGGAAAAGTTGACACGACAAAACCTATTTGGACTCGCACTTTTAACGTACAAGTTGACAACACAATTCCACCAACCTCCCCGACCTTCACCAAAGCCACGCCAACAGGGGCGTTTGTCAACTCAGCAAATGTCGTCCTAAATCTCAATACAGGCGCCTCTTTAACCAACTGCGAGTCGTTTTCGTCACTAGCGCTGACGGAAAATGCTGCCATTGCACCGACCAACGAGTCTGCTTACAACATCATCTGCAACACCGCAGGGACTCAAACCGTCAACTATACTCTGACTTCCGAAGATGGTCCGATCATCCTGAAACTGTGGGCCCTGGATGCCAGCAAGACGATCTCCACCTTCCCAACCCAAGTGACCTTCACGCTGGATCGACAAGCTCCGGCGGTCTCTCTGACAGCATTAAGCTCGGCCAACCTGCAGGGAAATTCTTTGGTGGATCTTACCTATTCCGCCACCGATTCTTATGGAATTGCCTCGCTCACCTTGCAAATTGCCGAAGACGGCAGCACCTTCACGGATGTCGCAACACTTGCTTCTTCAGCAACCTCTTATCAATGGCGGGTTCCAACTCTGGACGCCAGCGGAGTCAAAATCCGACTGGTCGCCATCGACAATGCTGGCAATATCAACACTTCAACAAGTGCAGCCTTTAATATCTCTAGCACGGCTCCAAACCCTCCCGTACTTTCCTTAAATACTGTGACTCCGTCTCAGTCCACCAGCGTTTCTTTAACCAACCAAAACTGCAATAAGGCCGCGTCTCAGATCATTTTCACAGACTCCACTCTGCAGCCTGGCCTTGGTGACAGCCGTTGGCAGACCTGCACTGCGGGAGGCACCCACACCTACACAATCCCCGCAAACCAGGGAACTCACAATATCTATGGCTGGCTGCGAGATCTGGCCGGGAATATTTCGTCATATTCTTTAGTGGAGTTCACCCATGACACTGTTGTGCCCGTCGTGGCACTGACCTCGCTGAACAGCGGCCTTTACAAAGGTGGATCGACCCAAACGTTCTCTTGGACAGCCAGCGATGCGGGAGGACTGAGCAGTTCTCCTATTGCCTTGGAATACTCTACCAATAACGGCAGCTCTTGGACCTCCATCGCCTCAGGCCTTAGCAACTCAGGCGTATATCTCTGGACAGTTCCAAGTATTGACTCCAACACAGTCAAAGTTCGTGTTACGGCCACCGACAAAGTCGGCTTGGCGGCCTCATCTGTCTCGTCGGGAAGTCTGACTGTGGACTCCACTGTGCCAACATTATCCCTGACCAATCTGCCAGCCACTATCCAGGGTGCCACCCCTTTCAATCTGCAATTTTCAGCCAGTGATACCAACAATATTTCTTCATTAACATTGCAGTTTGCCCAAGATGGATTAACTTTTACGGACATCGCCACACCCGCCGCTGGAAGTACCAGTTATCTTTGGACTCCGCCCGCCGTCAATACCGCGGGTTCAAAAATAAGACTCATTGCAATTGATATGGCCGGGAACTCTTCCTCGATCACCTCTGCCGCTTTTGGCATCGACAGCAATGCCCCGACTCTTTCTCTGACCTCGTTTAACAGCGGCAGCTTTAAAGGAGGCTCCGTCCAGGCGATCACATGGAATGCTTCGGATGATGTCGGCCTCAATAGCGGAGCCATCAGCCTTGACTATTCCAGCGACAACGGCCTGACCTGGAATTCCATTGCAAACACTCTTGATAACGCAGCCAACGACGCGTGTGTGGTTCCCGGTGGTAGCAGTGGATGTTATTCATGGACTTTACCCCTGATAAACTCAAACCAAGTCCTGGTTCGCGCCAAGGCCACTGACAGTTCTGGTAATAGTAAAACTGCAACCTCCTCTGCCGCGCTGGTTATCGACTCAGCGGCGCCGACAATTTCACTGAGTAACTTTAACTTTGGGATTTTCAAAGCTGGCAGCAGCGAGGCTATCGCCTGGAACTCCTCTGACAACTTTGCTCTTGCCGGAAGCCCCGTAGCTATTGAATACAGCTCCAACAACGGCAGCACCTGGACAACACTCTCCTCCGGCGCAATCAATGGCTCCACCGGTGGCTGCAGCATACCCGGCGGAAGCAGTGGCTGCTATGCTTGGACGCTGCCTTCCCTTGACTCCTCCACCATGCTGGTTCGACTGTCTGCTTACGATGCCGTTGGCAACTTCAGTCAGACGCTCTCCACCCTGGCCTTCACCGTGGACAACACGGTTCCATCAGTCAATCTGACTTCGATGAACTCGGGAACATATCAAGGCGGCTCGCTTCAAAGCATCAGCTGGAGTTCTTCTGACAATATTTCTTTGGCAGGTTCTCCTGTCAGCATTGACTACACCACTGACGGTGGCACCAGTTGGAACAGTATTGCCACAGCTCGTTCTGCATCTGGGACCTATGCCTGGACAATACCGAGCACTATCAACTCCTCCCAGGTTAAAATTCGTGTTTCAGCCATCGACTCAGCAGGCTGGAGCAACTCTGCCGCCTCCAGTTCCAATCTGACTGTCGACTCCACAGCTCCTGGCTCGCTTGTGCTCACTCGCACCAGCAATGCTTATAGCAATGCAAACTCAATTACGATGAACATTGCCGGATGCAGCGGTGATGCGGTTAAAATGCTTTTCTCTGAAAGTGCCACCGTGCCCTTAGCGAACGATCCTAGCTGGACCCCTTGCGCTGCCAGCAAAGTATTTACAACCAGCATCGGGGATGGTCTGAAGACAGTTTATGCTTTTGCTATGGATGCCGTCGGCAACGTCAGTGCCGTGAGTGCACCTGCCACTTTCACACTGGATACAGTGGCACCATCTTTTACTTTCAGCTCAGCATCCATTTTCCAGGGTAACAGTTCAGCCACCTTCTCTTGGCTTCTCACCGAACAAAACACTTCCAGTTCCCAGAACTTTGTCATTGAACTGGCCTCTGATGGTAGCAACTATGCTGCTCAACCCGCGGTTTCTGCAGCCAATGGTCCTCTGAGCAACAGACCTTTTAATACCAGCTTAAGTCTGCCCAATGTGTCCCAGGCCGCAGCCAAAGTCCGAGTCTCCTTCACTGATCTTGCCGGGAACTCCGCCAGTGCGGTCTGGACATTCAAAATTGACAACTCCAAGCCAACTATCAGCAGCTTTAATCTGAACAATGGTGCTGCCAACACCTCGAACAACAACGTTCAAATCAGCCTTAATGCTGCAGATTCTTTCAGCAAAGTGAATCGCGTGTGCTTCCTTAGCTCCAGTATTGGAACTCCGGCCACACCTGCGGACAACGCCCCCTGCTGGACGACTTTGGCAACGGGGCTGCAATCACAAACAGTCTCAATCACTCCGGCTGACGGAATCTACTATCTTTTGGGTTTCACGAAGCAATCCTACACTGTCTACGTCTGGGTGATGGATGAAGCCGGCAACATCTCTGCAAACAGTGGCAGTGACGGCGTCGATAAAAAATCAATTTACTTTGATCCCGGCACACCGCCCGTGGTTAAGGACGTCATTGCCGCGAATGTCGATGTTCCATCGTCTCCACCGCTGAAGTCACAACTTAAAACCAGCGTCAGTCAGAAAACCGTCTATATCCGCTGGAACGCCTCCGACCTTGAAGGACTGGCCGCCAATCCAATTTCGCTGTCTTATACGACAGATGAAGTGAATTTCATTGATATCACTGGCGCCCAGAATCTTCCGAATGCCATCAATGGAGGTTGCACCAATCAAGACTCCTCCACCGGGTGTTACACATGGACGAATGCGCCGACTACGGGATACTTTTCGATTCGTGTGACGGCAAAGGATACCTTGGGACTAAAAACCTTTGCGCGTTCCTCCGGCTTCAATGACGACAATCTGCAGATTATCGCCGGCAATATCGGCTCCGGACTCAAAGGCAGCGCCATGGGTTACACCTTCAGAACCGGCAGCCAAACATCGGGCTACACCCTGGATTCAGGCGGTTTGATTTTTGCTGATGACGGACGTGTCTTTGTTCGGGATCAAGTCGATGGACTGTTGTGGATCAATCCGGCCACGGGAGTCATTGATAAATTCATTCCAACAACTGGAACATCCAGTGGCGATGGGGGCCCAGCCACCTCTGCAACTTTGAAATACCCAGAAGCCTTGAGGCTTGATTACAACAACGGACTGCTGATCTGGGACTCTGATCGCATTCGTCGCGTGGATCTTAACACCAATACTATCACCACCATTCTTGGCGGTGGAGCAAGTACTGATCCGATGGAGACACAAGTCGACTGGAATCAGATAAAGCTTGCGGCCTATGATGATGCCACCGTTGGCTGGACCGTGCTTCCCAACGGTGACATGTACCTCCGCGCTTCCAGCAGCGGCAATGGCATCTTCCAGCATTATGTTGCAGCAACTCAGAAGGTAGAGCGTATCCAGACTCAAGGGCCGGGCTTTGACACCAATGCCAGCGCGCCGTGGACCCCTCAGGGTGGTTACACTCGCTATCCCAGAGCTATTCACGTAAAATTCAACCCAACAACCTCAGCCGTCGAGCACATGCTGGCCATGATTTACTATCTGGTGCTGGGGAACGATCAGCAAAGTTACGCCCGCTTGGATTTCCTGAATGGAAGTCATAATCAAACTTACTCCACTATGGCCCCTTATGACATTGCCTTCCCTTACCACCCGTGGTTGATGACCGGGATGGATGGCAAATTCTATGTGGTGGCGCACGACCGTAGTGGACTTTATTCATGGGATCCAGACACGAACTCGCTCACATTGCTATTAGGCACCACCAGCGGCTCAAGGGCCATCTGTCCCGATGGAACGCCCAAAACAAGTTGTGCGCTTATGCTCAACGATGTCTTCATTTCCAAAACCGGACAGATCTTCTTTATGGAAAAAGGTTTGATCCGCACCATAGATAGTGACAACAAAATCCTGACAGTGTTTGGTCAGGGCCTCACCTCTGGTGATGGCGATCGCTCCACCAATGCTCGTATCAGTTCAATTATGGACCTTGAGTTTGGTAAAAACATTGGCGGTGCCCGCGATCGGTTCTATATCATCGACTGGGGTAACTACTCGATTCGTGAATTCCAACTGGGTGGCAGCATCCGATATATCGGCTATGGCGGACTTTATAACTTCGCCTCAGATCCTGCCACTGGCGATATTTTCTGGGGCAATTCAGGCGGGCTTTATCGCCTTGATTACAGCACTCTTGCTTCGAATCTGGTTGCCGGTGGCGGAGGTACTGCCTTCACGACCGCAGCGGATGGAACTAATGGCGCCAGTATCAGCTTCACCGCCGGGGCCAGCATTGCCTACAACGGCCAGGTTCTGGCCTGGGACGGAAAAGATGTGTTACAGCATAAATCCCGTTGGAACTCGGGGACCGTTGATGCCATGTTGAAAATCTATGACAGCAGCAGCTCTTACAAACAGTATCATGTTGCCGGCGTGACCGGAACCAATGGGCCTTTCCCAACAACGACAACCCCTGCCGCTACGGCCTACCTTCCCTCCTATGGGGGACTCTCTGGCGCCTACCCTTCCACCGCAAACAGTTGGCTGCTGACTCCGTTTAGCTCCACCATCTATTCGGTCACCCGAGGCGGAGATATTTCTCCCTATAAGAACTTCCCTAGAAGCATGACTGGCTTTGCTTGGGACAATAAGGTCCACGATGCCACTCGTGAACGATTCTTCTATTGCAACAACAACAAGCTTTACCAATACGATATGAAAACTGACTCAGAATCACAGTTAAGCTGGTCCCAGCCAGGCCTGTCATGTGTAGACTCAGCTCGTCGACTGCTCTATCATCCCGAGCGCAACTCGGTCATATTCGCGGTGTATTCTTCCGGATTCTATGGTGTGGCAGAATACTTCCTGCCAGACTGACCTCTTTTGCACCAGGGACTTGCATAATTTCCAGATATAGAGAATACTTTAGAAACACCCAAACAAAGGAGGGCTGATGATTGTTCTATCTTCTATCAAATTTGCTGGCTCTCCTGCGGCTGTTTAATTCAATTTAAATTTCAAATTCGCCCCACGAGAGCTCCTTTTTTTTATTTTTAACTAAATGGAGTCATCCGTGAATTTTAATCACAGCATCCTCGAATGGGGATGGAATGTATTTTTCCAGACACAACTGGAAATGCGCCCGCTTGCCAACGATGAAGTGGTCGCACGAATTATCAACCAAGAACGCGAAATGTACCGGGTGGTTTATTTTACCGCTGATGGTGCTGAAAAAGCCCAAGCCCAACTGACCGGCAAGTTTCGCTATGAACACGAGCACATCAACCTGGAATACCCCGGCGTCGGCGACTGGGTGATTTGCAAACTGCACTCGGACGGTGATCAGGCCCTGATCCATGAAGTGTTGGAACGAAAATCCTGCTTCTATCGCAAAGAACCCGGCAGCGGGGCCCGAGCGCAAGTGGTGGCCGCCAACGTGGATACGATCTTTGTGACCATGTCGACGAATCAGGATTTTAACCTCAAACGCCTGGATCGTTATATGAGTCTTGCGTGGGAAAGCAACGCCTCCCCTGTCATTGTTCTGACGAAGGCAGATCTTTGTGACGACATTGACAGCCTGATTCTGGACGTCGAATCCCAGCACATGGGCGTCCCTGTTCACGCCGTCAGCGCCTTCCAACCGGAAACGGTGCTCACACTGAATCCCTACCTGGCGCCAGGGAAAAGTTTGGTGCTCTTGGGGTCTTCCGGAGTTGGAAAGTCCACTTTGGGAAATGTGCTTCTGGAAAAGGATCAGCTCAGGACCCAGGACATCCGCGAAAGCGACGACAAGGGAAAACACACCACGACGTCGCGCTCCCTGTACCAGCTTCCCTCGGGAGCCCTACTGATGGACACCCCCGGGATGCGGGAACTGGGCTTACTGGATCATCGCGACGGCTTCGAAAGTCAGTTCGAGGATATTGTCGATCTGGCCACCCAGTGTCGGTTTTCTGACTGCCAACATAGAACTGAACCGGGCTGCGCCATCCTGCGGGCTTTGCAAAATGGGGAACTTTCCACAGACAGATGGGAAAGTTTTCAAAATTTGGATCGAGAACTGCGTTATTTTCAGCGTAAATCCGATCCGGAAGTCGCCCGGGAGGAGCGTCAAAAGTGGAAAAAAATTTCCCTGGATCTGCGCGTGCGCCTAAAGCACAAATCCAGAGGGGAAATATAGAGAAAGGGGCCCCTAAAAAGGCCCCTTTTGGGTGGACAAAATAAGCCCCCCTTGTTAGCTTCGATCAAACATAAACCCTACTCCGGTCCTGCCGGAGTGAATAAAGTCAACTCAGGAGACTACGAGTGATGAAGGGCCTAAAAATCTTTACTGCCAATGCCAATCCCCAATTAGCCAAAAAAGTCGCCGAAGCCGCTGGAGTTGAGCTCGGATACTGTGAAGTCAGCAGCTTTGCTGATGGCGAAATTCAGGTCGAAATCCATGAAAGCGTTCGCGGACAGCATGTCTTTGTCGTCCAAAGCACCTGCCCTCCGGTGAATCAGAACTACATGGAGCTTTTTGTGATGCTCGATGCCCTTCGCCGGGCGTCTGCGGCTTCCATTACGGCCGTGATTCCCTATTACGGTTATGCCCGTCAGGACCGTAAAGTGGCTCCCCGCGCGCCCATCTCTGCCAAATTGATGGCGGATTTGCTGACGACTGCTGGAGCCGACCGGGTGGTGTCCGTGGACCTGCACGCCGCCCAAATCCAAGGATTCTTCAATGTTCCCGTGGATCACTTGTTTGCGATTCCGACTTTGGCTCGCGCCTGGCGTGAAGCCTATGGCCAGGGCTCTGAGTTTGTCGCGGTGAGTCCAGACGCCGGAGGGGTCGAAAGAACCCGTGCTTTTGCCAAAAGGATCGAGTCTTCCATGGCGATTATTGATAAACGCCGATCCGGGCCTAATGAGGCCAAAGCCCTGCATTTGATTGGGGATGTGACTGGTAAAACGGCCGTTATCGTGGACGATATGATCGATACGGCGGGAACTCTTACACAAGCAGTTGACAGCCTCTACAAGAATGGGGCAAAACGTGTGTTCGCCGTTGCAACGCACCCCGTTTTATCGGGTCCCGCGATCAATCGTTTAAAAGAAAGCCAGATCGAAAAAGTCTGGGTGACTGACACGATTCCGCTGACTGAAGCGGCGAAAAACTGCGGAAAAATTGAAGTGGTTTCTGTGGCTCCGGTTCTGGCCGAAGCGATCAAGCGTATCCACGGCAACGATTCTGTCAGTTCTTTATTTGACTAAAACAACCCACTTTCGGGTGGATATTATTAACTTCCTCTATCGGACTAGAAGGATAAAAAATGAAAACAAGAATCGACCTTACAGTTGAACCTCGTGAAGCTGGTAAACACAACAGCCGTGGCTTGCGCGTTAGCCGTAACGTTCCTGCTGTTATCTACGGAGCAGTAACTCCAACTAACGTTTCCGTTGGTGAAAAAGAAATCGTTAAGTACAACACTCGCGCTTACGAAAATGCTCTTTTCAACTTGAAATCCACTGACAAAACAGCAAACGGTATCGTTGTTTTGATCAAATCCGTTGATGTACACCCACTGACTCGCCGTCCTCAACACGTTGACTTCTTCGCTTTGGATCTTAAAAAAGCAGTTCGCGTTAACGTTGAAGTTCGTCTTGAAGGTAAAGCAATCGGTCTTTCTGAAGGCGGTTTGTTGAACGTTGTTCTTCGTTCCGTTGAGGTTGAGTGCTTGCCAACTGAAATCCCTGAGTTCTTCACTGCTGACGTTTCTAACTTGGCAGTTGGTGATGCTCTTCACGTTTCCGACATCAAAGTTTCTGGCTCTGTGAAAATGATCACTGGCGCTGAGCAAACTGTTGCGGTTGGTGTCGGTGTTGGCGACGGAATTGGTAGGTTTGGATTGATGAAGGAGAATCTTTATGTTCGCGGTCCCCGCCATTTAAGACGTCTGCATATCAATACATCTGTTCTGCGATGGAAGCCGAGATCGCTTTGTTGCCACCAGAAGAACGCAAGGACTTCCTGGATGCATTGGGCGCGGAAGAACCAGGCTTGAACCGTCTGATCCGCGAAGCTTACACCTTGTTGGGTCTGCAAACCTACTTCACAGCCGGTGTGACAGAAGTGCGTGCATGGACGATCCGTGCAAACACAAAAGCTCCGCAGGCAGCAGGTGTCATTCACTCTGACTTTGAACGTGGCTTTATCAAAGCTGAAACTTACCACTGTGAAGACTTGTTCAACTATAAATCTGAACAAGCCATCAAAGATGCCGGTAAATACCGCATCGAAGGTAAAGAGTACGTGGTTAAAGACGGCGACGTCTTGTTCTTCAAATTCAACGTTTAATTAATTCCGAGAGGAAGAGGAAAGGGAGCTCGCAGCTCCCTTTTGTTTTTTATGAATGAACTTCTGAAGCTTTCTGCTGTTGAACTTAATAAAAAAATTATCGCTAAACAGGTTTCTCCGACCGAAGTGCTGGAAGCGCACATTGCCCGTATTGAACAGGTCAATCCCGCTTTAAATGCCATGGTCGAAAATGACTTCGTTCGTGCCAGAAAATTGGCGCACGAGCAAACTGAACAACTGGCCAAGGATAACACCAATTTACCCGTGTTCTTCGGCGTGCCTTTCACCGTCAAAGAAATGTTCGCCTATGCGGGAATGAAACGCACAGGTGGCAGCATCCATCGTAAAAACGAAGTGATGAACTGGGATGCCACCGTTGTGGCCCGCATGAAAAAGGCCGGCGCCATTCCGATGGGAACCACCAATGTTCCCGAATTGGGGTTCTGGTTTGAATGTTACAACCCGGTTTATGGCCGTACCAACAATCCCTATGATCTGGGCCGCACCTGCGGTGGCAGTAGCGGTGGCGAAGGCGCTTTACTTGGTGCCGGGGCTACTCCTCTAGGTTTGGGCAGTGATATTGGCGGCAGCATTCGTATGCCTGCCACCTTCTGCGGGGTCTTTGGCCATAAGCCTTCTCGTTATTTGTTGCCTCTGACGGGTCACTTTCCGTTTGTGGAAGATGATTTCCGCACCACTTTGTTGGGTGAGAAATATCCGTACACCTCCATGGGACCAATGACCCGCAAAGCAGCCGATCTTTACCCGATGCTGAAAGTTTTGATGGGTTCTGATGATGTCGATCAGTTGACTGTCAAATCCCCGTCTTTGTCAGATCTGACAGAAGAATGGGCGGGCAGAAAAATTCTGATCTGCCCGACTCCGAACTTCCACCGTGCCCGCGGAACCGATGACGATATGGCACAAGCCGTGCGCAATTGCGGAAAGCTCTTCCGGGAACTAGGGGCTGAGGTTGAAGAACTGGATCCGCGCTTCTTTGTTCGCGCGGTTGAACTATGGTTTGCTGCTTTGAAAAACTCCAAAAGCCGCAATCTGTATGAAACTTTGATGGGGCCCACCCAACACCTGTCCGTCGGAAAAGAAATCCTGAAACTGACATTTGGGAAAGGTGACTACACCCTGCCAAATCTTTTGGTGTCCCTGGCAGAAATTTTTGACACTGGCAAAAAAGACTTCGCAGAAGAAATGCAGGCCCTAGCTCAAATGCGTGCAGAGCTGGATGCCAAGCTCGGCGAAGAAGGTCTGTTGATTCTGCCTCCCCATCCACGAGTGGCTCCGAAACATCGCGCACCCCTCTGGTCGCCATTTGACTTCATTTATACCGCGATCTTTGTGACGCTGGGACATCCAGCGACTTCCGTACCAATGGGACTGAACGAAGACGGTCTGCCATTAGGCGTGCAAGTCGTGGCTCCTTACATGAAGGACCATCTGGCTTTATCTTGCGCCGAATTCCTGGAAACCACCTTCGGCGGCTGGCAACCTCCCAAAAACCTCTAAAAGGTACGGACTTACTTATGGTTGTGCAACTGCGCTAACGCGCATGCACTACCATAAGTAAGTCCGTACCTATTTTCTTCTTACATAATCAAGAATGATGTGGAAGCTCCAGACTGTTAGGAACAGGATGAGGCTGGGGAATAAGATCAGGTGCGGGAAACTGGATAGAGTCTTCCAGCCTTCTCGCACTAGAATCCCCCAACTGGTATAAGGTGGATGGATTCCCAGGCCGATAAAGCTCATAAAGCTTTCATAAAGAATATTGGTTGGGATTTGCATCGCTACTAAAATCAACAATGTTCCCAGCATATTTGGCAGAATGTGCTTCACAAAAATATGACTGCGACTGCCACCTAAAGCAATCGCAGCTTCTACAAAGGGCTTGCGTTTTATTTCCAGCACCATCCCACGTGTGACACGGGCCAGACTCATCCAGTGGGTTGCAGCAATACTGACACACAAACTAATCAAGGAACGCGTCAGGGGTTCCTCAAATGGCAAAAGCAACTGCAAACTTAAGCACAGCACCGACACCAGAATAAAACTGGGAATCGCCATCAGAATATCACAGAAGCGCATCATCACCCGATCGGTCAGACCTTCTGACCAGCCCGCGACACCTCCGTAACAAAGCCCCAATGCAAAAGCCAAAAGCGATCCCACCAAGCCAACAACAAGAGAGATCCGGCCCCCCAACAACACGCGTGCAAAAAGGTCCCGCCCCAGACTGTCTGTTCCAAACAGATGCTCTTTTCCCGCAGGTAAAAGAATGTTTTCGACATTTTGTTCCAGTCCCGTGGTCGCAATCAACCAGGGACCAAAAATGGTCGCAAACAATAAAACTCCCAAAAAGACCACGGCCAAAGCAAACAGGGATTTTTTCATGCCTGCTCCTTTAAACGAGGATCTGCCAGCCGTAGCAGTACATCAATCAGCGAGTTCACCACAATCAACAGACTGCCATAAAAAAGTGTCAGCCCCACGATTAGGGTGTAATCCCGATCATTCAAAGCACTGATAAATTCCGTTCCCAGGCCCGGCACCGCAAATAGCACTTCAACCAGAAATGAGCCTGACAGCAAAGATACAATCAAGGGACCGACATAACTTAGAAATGGTACAAGCGAATTCTTTAAAACATGCTGAATCAAAATTCCCCACACCCCGATACCTTTGGCTTTGGCAGTGCGAACATAGTCCATCTGGAAATTTTCATTCAAAGAATTTTTCAAAAGGCGAATCAAAGAGGCCAGCGGGCGCAGGATTAATGTTAATACCGGCAGCACATAGTGCATCGGCGACGTCAGAAAGGCCACAGGCAAAAGATTCCAGTAAAAACCAAACAGATAAATCAAAAGTGGACCCCAGAACAAACTGGGCAAAGACAGAAAAGCAATCACCACTTGATCTATCAGGGCTTCAACCCACGTTTCACGGAAGCGAACCGCCGCCACGGCAATAACAAAAGCACCACTTAAAATGCACAACAAGGCAATCCCGTTTAAAGCCAGCGTATTGCGCACGCCTTGCGCGATGATCTCGGCCACCGTGCGGTCCGGCTTTGTCATGGAAATTCCCAAATCCCCCTGAGCCACGGCTGCAAGATACCCAGTCACCTGCCCCAGTGCGGATCGCTGAACACCCCAGTGTTCTGAAAGTTTTTCTTTTACCAATGGATTTAAGGCGGTTTCCTCATCAAAGGGACCACCGGGAAGAGCTTTCAGCAAAAAAAACGTCAGCGCCGCCAGGACCACCAGCGACGCTATCATTTCAAATAATTTTTTTAAGACAAAACGAAATCCCGTATCGCTCAAATGTCATCCCAGTTTTCTTTTCCCGCCAGTTCGGCTGTGAACTTCACCGGCACAGAGCCTGCCAGATAAGGGAAAAGATCTTTTTTGTTGCCGTACAATTGTGAGTATATATGCGCATTGGAAACCACACGCTTCACGTAGTTGCGTGTTTCCAGGAACGGAATGTGTTCAATAAATTCATCCGTTTCCAGATTGCCGAAGCTGGACAGCCAGTTTTTCACCCGGTGAGGACCGGCATTGTATCCTGCCGCAACCAAAGGAATCGTATTTTCAAAACGATCCATCAAACGCTTCAAATAACGGGAGCCAATCTTCACAGATGTTTCCGGCTGCAACAACATGGGCGCCTTAAAATCTTTTTCGTTCAGCAAAGTTGCAACCTTGTGGCCTGTGAACGGCATAACCTGCATCAGGCCCAGCGCCCCGACCGGAGAAATGGCGTCGCGACGATAATGCGTTTCCGCGCGCATGATTCCCCACACCAGTTCTTCAGGCACGGCAAATTTCTTTGTGAATTTTTCCACATGTTCGGAATACGCGCGGGGATATGCAAACTCCCACAAATAGCGGATGCCGTCCACTCCATGGGCTGCACGCTGGGCGCCGAAATTAATCTGTGCAATATAAGAAGAGCGGTTGTAGTGACCTGCTGTATTGTACTCGCTCATCAACGTGCGCAGATATTCACGATTGGACGTCTTGCGTTCGATATCGTACAAGTCCCAGCGAGCCCATTCGTTTTCACCCATGATCATCATGTCACGAGCTCGTTCAAAGCGCTTCATCAACACAGGGTTTGAAAAAGTCGCCACTTTTTCACCACTGGCATCAGGCACTTCATCGGAAGATTCCACGGAATCAGCCACTTCCACGGATTTCAAATCCGGGTTGTCCACGACTTCAGCCTCTTCCTCTTCACCTTTTTCATCATCGGCGGAGTATTGAGTCAGAATCAGATTTTCTTCAGATTCACTTTCATCCCCACGATAGCTTTCCTGAGAAAATGGCATCAGGAACTCTCCCGCAGAAAAACGGGAAACCACACGCGGCTGAGTCGGCAAACTGGATTCTGCCAAACGCGGTGTTTTGGCCTCTTCCATTTTTTTCAACCGTGCCTGGGCCGCAATAGAATAGTACCCCAGCAAAGAGTCCTTCGCCAAAGAGGACATCATGGTCCGCGCCTGATCAACCTTCCCCTGACGGTACAAGCTCATGGCCATCCAGTAAGTCACACGGTCTTCCGGGAAAGACTTCCAGGCTTTTTTATTTTTCTTTTTCGCGGCATTCAAAGCTCCCAGAGCCTTGTAAGAACCCTGATAGTCACCCTTTAAATACTTCAACCAAGCCAGGTGCCACTGAGCATCGCGGTTCAGACCGGATTTAGGGTAGGCCTTCATAAATTCCTGGAAGCGGCGGGCGGCACCATCATAATCCTGGAACTGATAACTAAGAAACGCAGACTGATACAGCGCCTGACGGCCGGTTTTTGATTTCGGGCTCATCTTGTAGGCGGAGTAATAAGAACCCACAGCCAACTGCACCTCACCAGCACGAGCCGCCGCCGAGGCAAAGAGAATCAGGAAGTCGAAGTTTCTTTTATTGGCCTCGTAATAAGGCTTCAACAATTCAACGGCCTTAACCACTTCCCCTTCTTGCAGGAAAAACTGCGCCTGTAATTTATCGGAAAGGTACTTGTCCGACTTTGGCAGTTTGTTTTTCATGATGTTGATTTCAGCCTGAGCCTTTTGATCCTGTCCAGCCCACAACAAATAACGAACGCGTGTGCGGAAGTCCTCCGGCGTGGCCTTACAGTCAGTTGGTTTACCCTGGAATTCATTGCTGGCCAGGTCCACACTCCAGTCAGCCACCTTCGGATACGCCGGATGACGTTCGTAAAGTTTTACCAGCCATTTGCACATCGGGCCGTGGCGGTTCAAACCTTTTTCCGCGATCGCCAGATTGTAGATCACATCCGGATAATCTTCCGTGTTGCGCGTGCGTTTTTCCAGCTTCAGGAACTGAACGCTGGCCTGTTTGAAGTTTTTCTTTTCCAAGGCAATCTGTCCCATCAGATTGGAAGTTTCGATGGACATCTTCACATTGGGGGAAAGTGCGAGAACCTTTTTCAGCTCCCCTTCCGCCTCATCCCACTTGGAGGTTTTCATATAAGACTGCCCCAGATAGAAACGCACATATTCTTCCAACGCCGTTTTGTCTTTTAGGATTTCCTGAAATGCCGGAATGGCCTCTTCATATTTGGCCGCGCGAAACTGTTCCAGCGCCTTTTTAAAAGGCTCCAGATCATTCTTGGAAGCTTGAGCAGACGCCAACGGTCCCATCAATAAAGAAAAAACAATGCATTTCAGGAAGACTTTCATGTCCGCCACTCCAATACGAAAAGTTGTACAGTCCTTGTAAAAAGAAGCCCGTCCCAGTCATTTTAGAGGTGGCTTCTGTCATTTAATAATGATACCGAATATCTATGGCAAAATCGAAAACTAAAACGATCTATACCTGTCAAAATTGTGGGGCCCAAAGACCAAGGTGGGAAGGAAAATGCTCTGACTGCGGCGCGTGGAATTCCTACGTTGAAGAATTGCAGATGCCTGAGGTTAAAACTCGAGGATGGTCCACTGGCTCTCCGGAGAGGGATGTTGCCGCTTCCAAACCAGTCACCCTGGACCAAAGACTTGAGGAAGTGAAACTGGATCGTTTTGATACAAGCTTCGAAGAGCTCAATCGAGTTCTTGGCGGCGGCCTTGCCAAGGGCAGCTTCGTCCTTTTGGGTGGATCTCCGGGTATTGGCAAGTCCACTCTTTTGCTGCAAATGGCTGGTGGTTTAGCCAAAAACAAGCATAAGGTTCTTTATATTTCCGGCGAGGAAAGTGTTTCTCAAACAGGCTCTCGTGCTCACCGTTTGGATATTCGCTCCCCACTGATTGAAATTGGCTGCGAAAGCAACTTGCAAACCGTGATGGAACTGGCTCGTTTCAAAAAGCCTGATGTTCTGGTGGTGGACTCCATTCAAACCATGTTCTTGCCGGATTTGCAGGCAGCCCCGGGATCAGTTTCCCAGGTGCGTGAGTGTGCCGGTCATCTGATGGGTCTTGCCAAACAAGAGGGCATCACCGTGATCCTGATCGGCCACGTCACCAAAGATGGCAGCATTGCCGGTCCAAAGGTGCTTGAGCACATGGTCGATTGCGTGCTGTCTTTCGACGGCGATGTTTCCTATAACTTCCGTCTTTTGCGTGCGCTGAAAAATCGTTTTGGTGCGGCTCACGAACTGGGTGTTTTCCAAATGAATTCACGCGGCTTGGAAGAGGTCTCCAACCCTTCCGAACTGTTCCTGGAAGAACGTGGGGATCAATTAATCGGTTCCGCCGTGTTCGCCTCGATGGAAGGAACAAGACCCCTGTTGTGTGAAGTTCAGGCTCTGACTTTATCCAGTCCAATGGCAATGCCTCGCCGAACGGCGCTGGGGATTGATATCAACCGTCTGCATTTGCTAACGGCGGTTCTGGATCGTCATTTGGATATTCGCCTGGCTCACAGCGATATTTTTATCAATGTCGTGGGTGGCTTGAAGCTGGTGGAACCCGCTTCTGATCTGGCTGTGGCGGCGGCGGTGCTTTCAACAGAAGGACGCCGGGATTTGGATTCCAAAACCTGCTTCTTTGGCGAGATTGGTTTGACGGGTGAAGTTCGTGGTGTTTCTTTTGTCGAGCAGCGCATTCGCGAAGCCGACAAGCTGGGATTCCAACATTTTGTGATTCCATTTTCAAACAAACGCCATCTGGAAGACGTAAAGCTTTCCAAGGACAAGAAAATTTCATTTGTCAAAAATGTGCATGATCTGAATAGAATAATTAAATAGATCACTTTCCCCTGCGAGGATTCTGACATGGAAGCTCAGAGCGCTATTGTAAAAGAAAGCTATCAACCCGGAGACTACATCTTCTTTGAGGGCGATATCGAAAATCATTTCTATATCGTCGAATCCGGTGTGGTGAATATTTTCACAAAAGATCAAATGGGAAAACGCATTCATATCTGTGATATCACTGATGGGGAATCCTTTGGTGAATTCGCCTTGATTTCCAAAATGCCACGTTCAGCCTCTGCCCAGGCAACCACCGATGTGGTTCTGGTGAAGGTGTCTGAAGAAGGTTACCAACAACTTCTGGCGGAACTTCCGACCTGGGCCGAGTGCATGCTGAAGTCCTTCACCGATCGACTGCAAAACATGACTGAAAAAATACGAGAAATGGAGCAGTTCAAACGTCGCAATCCCTAAAAGACACCCCCTATTCAGGGTGTTTCTTAAGGATTATCCTCACTTTCCTGAGCGCATTGTAATCTTCAATGAAATGGTTATTTACCCTATGACCATGTATGCTGGGGCCAATGATTAGTAACATGAAGTATCTTCTTTGCCTTTCTGCACTGCCAGTGCTTTTGCTGATGGCCCCCGTGGCATCGCAAGCGCATCACCTGGACAGAATAAAATGGACAGGCCCCACAACGGGTCCTCAAGCTCAAGATTTTCGCACCGTCCATTTCATTGCCTCGGATTTAAAAAATGGTGGCACCAGCGCTATCAGCGAAAGCTTTCTGTCCGCCGTGCGCGTGCTGAAGTGGCAAGCTCAGATTTTTGATGGCAAAGGCAACCCGACCTTGATACGCCAACAGCTGCTTCATTCAATTTCGCAAAAAGTGGACGGCCTTGTGTTAGGTGGCTTCGATGCCGAAGATCACCCCGAGGAAATCAAACGCGCCCAAGCCGCCGGCATCCGTATTCTGGGCTGGCATGCTTCAGCCAAACCCGGCCCTTCAAAGCTTCTTTTCACCAATATCACCACCGATCCTCTGGATGTGGCTGAAAGATCCGCGTTGATGGTCAGAAAATTCGGCCCCAGCAAAGCAGGTGTGGTGCTGATCACCGACAGTAACTTTGCCATTGCACTGGCCAAAACCGAGCGCATGAAAAAGATCCTGGAGGACTCCAAAGACGTGAACGTCCTGACAACTCTGGATCTCTCCATCTCGCGTGCGGATCATGAAGCCCCCAAGGCGGTGGAGACTCTGCAACGAAAGTATGGAAAGAAGTGGACCCACACACTGGCGATCAACGACGTTTATTTTGATCACATGAATTTTCCGCTGAAAAAAATCGGTAGGAAAGAGATCGTGAATATTTCCGCAGGTGATGGATCTGTCACAGCCCTGACCCGCATCAAATCCGGTCTGTCACAACAGGTGGCCACGATTGCGGAACCTTTACGCGCACAAGGCTGGCAAATCGCGGACGAGCTAAACCGGGCCTTTGCGGGACTTTCCCCGAGCGGTTATGTCAGTGATCCTATTGAAGTCACGAAGGTTTCTTTGGATGAGCACTCTTTAAAAGAGATGGAAGGCCGGATTCCATTTGAAGATTCTTATATGAAGATCTGGTATCCCGGAGGCCACTAAGGCCCCCGGACTTTTTAGGAACTAGTAACGAACAGGGTAAATAGAAGGCGCACCGTAGCTGGATGACACACGTACATCCAAGTCAGCATTGCCACCCATGGATTCTGCGCGAATATCAATCGCCACAATTCTTTCCCCAGCCATCAGATATTCAGACGTCAAGCCAGAGTAGAATGTTCCCGTGTAGCTCAAACGATTCAACTGAACACGGCGACCGCTTTGAGTGATTGCATAGGTTTCATGCAATTGAACTCCGGCACGGTACACACTGACACGAACATAATCCACGTAAGCTGCGTAGTTAAATTGTACACGCAACCATTCACCACCACTGCGACGGCTTACACCATAGAACTGAACACTGGATTCACCATAGTGATTGCTTGGAGGTGGATTTGGGTTGTGCGGAGGATACGGATTTGGATATGGATCAGGACGTGGGTTTGGACGTGGATACGGGTCCGGACGAGGATTCGGTCTGACTGGTGGACGAGGTTCTGGACGAGGACGGATTCCGCCACGGTCGTTACGGTCATCACGACGATCATTATCAGGGCGCACGTTGCCACGATGGTCGTTGCGGTTGTCATTGCGATCTTCGTCACGATAGCGCTCCGGAGGATTGTTTCCACCGCGGCGGTCTTCACGACGATCATCATTGCCACGATCCGGGCGAACTTGCGCGGACACCAATGGGCTTTGCAGCAAAACGGCTGCGGCCAAAAGAGTTGTCATTAATGGTAGTTTCATAAAGGCTCCTTTTTAATCAGACACAACAATCTTTCCAAGATGCGTGCCGGACAAAATGACACCAACTTTGAATGGTAAAATCTACCGTCCGTCTTTTTTAGGGTATTTTAGGAACAGTTCTCGCTGCAAATCCATCATCAAACTCAATAGACGCGTTTCCATCATCTGATTGATGTTTAAGAACTGCAACCCGGCAGTTTGAATGATCTCTCCGTCCTGATCACGTTTCTGGGCAAAACGCACCTCCACCTCAAACTCCATCGCCCGGCGACTCCCAAGACGCAGAGCGCCTTTGATACGATCACCGATTTTTAGTTCCGGTGAAGCCCCCTTAAAGTCTATTTTCAGGCCCCCGGCACTGACGTCCTTGACCCGGGATTCAATAAAATACACCCGGTTGCCATGATTCAGGATACTGAAAATCGCCTCGTACTTTGCCGGCAAATCAATACGGGCATTGGCCCGACGCTGCAGTTGAAACAGGTCCACATCCGTTTTTAAAACAGCCCAGCCAACACTAAAAGACAGCTCGGTCTGAAGAAAATAGCGCTCGCTTTTAAATGGAAAATTCACCACCACTTTTTGAGCTGTGGTGACCTCTTTTGAATCCGCCGTATGATGACACAGCAAAGTTTCATCCTTATCGACTTGCACGGCGATCAGATGAAAAACCTCATCATTCACAGAGCCCTTCAGTGACAACTGAAGCTTGTCGTCCGCAATTTCACGGAAAAGGAGCTTCTTTTCTGACAAGGCCACCTTTTTAAAAATAGTCTGCGGACCGGCCGGACTGTTCATGCGTTACACTCTCTCCAAAGCCTGTGCCCATTTTTGCAAACGATCCTTGCGCTCTTTCGTGGCCATCTTCACTTTGAATTCCTTGTCCACTTTCCAAACACGCTTGATTTCCTTCAGATCTTTCCACACCCCAGCCCCCAAGCCTGCCATAAAAGCCGCTCCCAAAGCTGTGGTTTCCAGATTCTTGGGCCGAACAACATTGGCCCCACAATAATCAGCCTGCATCTGCATCAGAAGATCGTTGGCTGCGGCTCCGCCATCAACACGGACTCCGCGCAATTTTTTACCCAGATCTCTTTGCATGGTGTTTAGGATATCCACGTTCTGTAACGCCATCGCCTCTAATGTTGCCCGGGCAATATGGGCTTTGGTACTTCCCCGGGTCAGTCCGCAGATCACACCGCGCGCTTCAGGCTTCCAGTGAGGAGCCCCCAAGCCCGTCAGTGCCGGAACAAACTCCACACCCTCGGTGGTTTGCACTGTCTTTGCCAGCGCTTCAATATCCGAGGACTGCTGGATCAAGCCCAATCCGTCACGCAGCCACTGAACAGCAGCGCCGCAGACAAATGCGCCCCCTTCCAGCGCGTAAATCATTTCCTGATTTTTCAGTTTCCATGCAATAGTGGTTAAGAGTTTGTTTTTGGACTTCACCGCTTTTTTTCCGGTATTCAAAAGTAAAAAACTACCGGTACCAAATGTGCACTTGGAATCCCCGACATCGAAACAAGTTTGCCCGAATAAAGCCGCCTGCTGATCACCAACAATGCCGGTGACAGGAATTCCATCAGGCATAAACCCCAGACCTTGAGTGACGCCAAAATCAGAATTAGACGGACAAATTTCCGGCAAAATTCTTTCCGGTATTCCAAAGAGCTTTAAAAGATCCTGATCCCACCACCCGGTGTGGATGTTCATCAGCATGGTGCGCGAGGCATTGCTCACGTCTGTCTTATGCGATTGTCCGGCTGTCAGCTTCCACAGCAGGAAACTATCCACTGTCCCGGCCAAAGCTCGCCCTTCACGGGCCTTCTTGGCGGCATTGGGAACATTCTTCAGCAGCCACTGAATTTTGGTTGCAGAAAAATATGGGTCTAAAACCAGACCGGTTTTGGCCGTGATCATTTTTTCTTTTTTGTTTTTCTTCAACTTTTCACAGAGCTCCTGCGTGCGGCGGCACTGCCACACAATGGCGTTATGCAAAGCCTTGCCACTTTGAGAGTCCCATAGCATGACGGTTTCACGTTGATTGGTGATGCCAATGGCGCGGATCTGAGAGCCCTTAAGACCGGCTTTTTCCAATGCCAGACGCATGGATCTTTGCGTGGAATACCAGATGTCTTCAGGGTCATGCTCCACCCAGCCGGGCTTGGGGAAAATCTGTTTAAAGGCCTCACGTGCCTCTGCGACAAGACCTCCGGCTTGATTGATGATGCAGGTTCTTGAGCTGGTTGTCCCTTGGTCAATGGCCATGATAAAAGAAGACATAAACACTCTCCAATCGATGTATTAATAATGAAGAATTTCCTGAAGAAACCCAACGAAAAAATTTTTGGCTTGCGCTCCCTGGATCGCGACACTTTAATTTTTCGCGTGCTGCCGCGCTTTCTTCTGGAAATCATGCGCAAATACTTCCGTCTGGAGATTGAGGGCGTCGAAAACATCCCGCGCCGAGGGGCTGTGGTGCTGGCTCCGAATCATTCCGGTTATTCCGGATTTGATGCCATCTTGCTTGGACATATTGTCCAGCAGGAAGCCAAGCGTGTTCCGCGTGTTCTGACTCACCACTTTTGGTTTTTGACCGAAACGACCGCAATCCCGGCCAATAAAATGGGTTTTACCGAGGCCACTTATGAAAATGGCGTCAATGCCCTTAAAAAGGGAAATGCCATCGTTCTTTTCCCCGAAGGAGAGCAAGGAAACTTCAAACCGACTTCGGAACGCTATCAGCTTCAGGAGTTCAAACGTGGTTTTGTGCGCATGGCTCTGGAAGCACAATGCCCGATCGTGCCCGTGGTGGTGCTGGGAGCGGAAGAAACACATATCAATTTAAAGAAGCTAAAATTCACGAAGTTCCTGAAAGGCACCGTGATTCCTTTACCTTTAAATGTGATTCCCCTGCCCGCAAAGTGGCGCATTCGTTTTCTGGAGCCCATCGCCCTGCCTTACAAGCCGGATGCCATTAACGATTCTGAATTGATGAATGAGATCGCTCAGGATATTCAGGAAAAAATGCAGACAGCCATCGAAGAAGAACTGCAAAAACGCGGCAACGCCTTCCTTTAAAAAGCTACTTTCCGTCGGGAAGATCGTCGGCTATGACTTCTAAGATATTATGCCATTTCGCGACCAGGATGCCGGGGTCATCGGCATTGCGGCTCACCAGTCGACTGACCAGTACAGCGGCAAGACTCACGGCTAGGACGAGGAGGAGCACATACTCCACCACGATTTGACCTCGGTTATTCATATTTCAGATTGTATCACACTTCCGCAGGAGAGGTAGTGCGCACCACTGGGGCTGGACGCCAGTTTTCCATTGTGAGACGCAAAGTCTCAACCAAAAGGTCGAGGTTTTCATCTTCAATAGGGCCACGCAGGCCGATAACCACGTCATCGTGCCATTTTTCAACTTCCAAAGGCCCGATGTGTTTGGCTGCATCTTCAAAAGACAACAGGAAGCTGTCCTCTGTCGGATAGATCATCACCAGAATGTTGGCTCCGGAGGCCTTCGAGGCATCCTTGGCTTTCACCATTTCGGCAGTGAGCTTTTGCTGAATTAGAAAGTAAATCTTCAGCGCCAGTGCCTCATGGAACTGGGCGAAGTAAATACGCACGGGACCATCAAAGATGGCACTATTAAAAGCAGGATTAAAATACTTCGACTGCATTAAAGTGGTGTATGACGACCTCATGTTGTAGCTCCCCCCTCCACAGACACAACCCAAGACTAGGAAGAAAACCCTTCCTAATTCAAAGGAAATTTTAAGAATCTTAAATTTTCTGACGCATCAGATTAATTTAAGAAGTCAAAAACCTTCTTTCCTCTCGAGAAAACAACCTTCTCAGCAGCCTCTCCCACACTGTAGAACAGACAGGACCACCCCTGATCAATGCCTATTATATCAGCAGACTTGCCCACTTCGATCGAACCCACTTCCTTGTGAAGATTCAAAGCGTGAGCTGCGCCGACGGTGTAGGCCGCAATGACTTCCGGCAAGCTCATCTTCATTTCCAGTCGAGCCAAGAGTCCCACAAGATTCAAATCCTGCGTAGGCGATGTTCCCGGATTGAAGTCTGTCGCCAAGGCCACGCGCACGCCCGCATCAATCATCGCTCGCGCCGGAGGATATTTTGTTTTGGTGTAAAGATCCGCCGTCGGAAGCAAAACCCCCGTCACCTCCGATTTCGCCAGATTACGAATTTCCTTTTCTTCAACCTGAAGCAGATGGTCGCCAGACAGCGCTCCAATGCGCACAGCCACGTCACTGCCGCCACTTAAGGACATTTGATCGGCATGGATTAAGACTTCAAAACCCAGCTCCTGCGCGCGACGCAGATACCTTTCAGAAGCCTCGACCGGGAAGAAGCCTTTTTCGATAAATACGTCCACTCGGCGAGCCAATTTCTTTTTGGCGACGACAGGCAAAACTTTTTCAGACAGGAAGGTCAAATACTCTTCATAAGATTTGTATTCCGGTGGCAGGGCGTGAGCCCCCAGGAACGTACTGACTGTGCGGGGGCCTTTGAGAGCCTGAACAGCCTGAAGAACTTTGATTTCATCTTTCAGATTTAAAGCATAGCCGGATTTAACCTCCAGCGTGGTCACACCTTGAGATAGAAAGTGGTCCACCCGCTTCTGCCCCGTCGCAACCAGATCTTTTAAAGACGATGACCGTGTTTCTTTCATCGTGGATAAGATCCCGCCGCCTTTGGCAGCGATCTCCTGATAACTGACGCCCTGATTGCGCATCTCAAACTCCGCAGCGCGGTCTCCGGCAAAGATCAAATGCGTGTGACATTCCACGAACCCCGGCAAAACAGTTTTGCCTTTCATATCCAGTTCGCGCAGTCCCTTTTTCTTTGCCCACTCTTTTGGAAGTTTTTTGTGAGGCCCCACCCAGGCGATTTTATCTTTATCCATAATGACAGAGGCTTGGTGTAAAATGCCCAAATCCTCTTCTTTGATATGGCGGCCGCTTTTAGCGGCGGCGCCCTGCAAGGTCAGCAATGTCGAAATATTTTTAAGCAGAATACCCATGCACTTATTCAAGCACATGGGTCCTGAGGATCAAGCTAAAACCTTAGCCCTACATAATCTTGATAGTATGACTGCGCGCGCCCTCTGCTTTTGGCAGCGAAATATGCAGCACGCCGTCTTCAAAGTGAGCCTCGATCTTTTCAGAGTTCACTTGCGTTGGCAGTGTGAAGGATCTTAGGAACCTGCCATAAGATCTTTCCGTGTAGCGCCCCTCCCCTTTGCTTTGACGAGTGCGCTCTCCTGAAATCGTCAAAACATTGTCCGACAGGTCCACTTTGATTTCGTTCTTTTTCAAACCCGGCAGATCGGCCGTGATCAGATAGACATTGTCCTTTTCCTCCACATCCACGGCAGGCGCAAAATCCATTCCGGATCGCGCCAGACTTGATCCCAAGCCCCGGTCAAAGTCGTTAATAAAATCTTCAAATTGATTAAAGAGGTCCGAGGACCCCAGGCGGCGCTGGCTGTTCCAAGGCGCCAATGAACGCATAGACATAATATCCTCCTGATATTTTATTGCTGATCCGAATTATGACTCTCGCATTCAGTAGGTCAATGTCAGGAGAATTGATCTGTCAAAAATTAAAAAGCCGGAATGCTTTCACACATTCCGGCCTTCTTTTATTGCCATTTAAAACTGGACTATTTCATCTTCGGAGAGAACCACATATCGATCACGCGGCCTTCCTTCTTCTTGCCTTTTTCCTTGAAGACAAATGTGCTCTTCTCGCGAATTTCAGCACGGTCTGCAACCGAGCTTACCGCCGAAGCATCATACTTCAAAGAAACAGATTCGATGCGGGATTTCAAAGGCACCAATTCGCCCTTTTGCACTTTGCCATCGCCGTTTTTATCAAACCACAACAGAAGCTTCGCAAAATCCTTATCCTTCTTGTCGATCACATCGTCTTTGTTGGAATCAAATTCGCGCAGGGCCTCAAAGCCGTTTTTATATTTGTCGCCCTGATTACCGAACAGTTCATCTTCGGTCGTGATCAAACCATCACCATTGCGATCCACGGCAATAAAGGCCCCCGGTGCACCGGCTTCCGGCCACATGGTCTTACCTGTTGGATTCAACGGGAAGTCCACAGCCGCAGAGAACTGAGGCAACTTATCATCGAAGAAGACCATCAACGGAGAGAAGTATCCGCCACAATAGCCATTTTCACCCGGGAAGAAGGCAGAGATACTGTACTGTCTGCCGTCTTTGGAGCCGCTGGTATAAACGGTGGCGGAGAGGTCACCGTTGAACCCCATAAACTCCTGCTTTTGACGGGCATCGAAAACCTGCTCGAATTTAATTGCCTCAAGCTTGGCCTCAAAATCGTCTGAAATATTGCCCTGCTCGTCCACGGTCGTATTGAAGTTAATTGGCAGGACAATCCTGACGTTGTTTCCGGCATAACTGGCTTTCACCGTATCATGCTTAATGACGGCTACATCCGTCTCGCCCGCCTTCATAACAATGTTGGCAGGATAAAGAACCTCATAGGTCTTCATCGCACCTTTGACATTCATCGTGATTTTAATTTTAACCTGAGAAGCTGGTGAGATCGGGTTCGATACGTGGCGAAGATTAGTACCGAAGCACGTATTGGCCACATTGATAGTCACACCGTCAGAAGAGGCACGAGTCGCCTGCCCCGAAAGTACAACCCCTTGAAACCCAGCCGAACCACCCGCACCGGAGTTGACAGCTGCCGGTTGCTGTTCGCTCTGAGCATATACCACATTCGATGCCAGTAGCACCGCAGCGGCGCAAAGCCCTTTACGCATAAACATACAAGCCCCCTTTTATTCCCCTAAAAAACTCAAAACTACTTCTTCTCAGGACGAACGATCTTGAAGTAAATCAAGGAATCCTTCGCGTCCTTTCGAGAGAACTCCACCTTTTGCACATCATATGCAAACAATTGAGGCTGAGTAAAACCTTGCAGCCCATAAATCGATCGCCACAAGTTGATCTGCTTCCCGCTTTGATCCTTGGCTAAATAATACTTGATTATATTAACAACTTTCAAGCGCACAAGAGGAGCAGCTCCCCCCATTGGCGGTATATCCCTTAAGAACTTATCTTCGTTGGTAATTGTCTCATTCGGATACATGGGATTGCTCATGTCGATCAAATTTGCCAGATTGATACGCGCTAAAGTGCTGGCTCCGGAGTTCGCCACCACACCCAGGAAAATCGGAGAGCGCGCAGGCTTGGTATAATTCGGTCCGGTCGGGGTCATTTCCCGCACAGTTGTTGGCGTATCCAACATCACGACGTTGCCCCCAATCCAGATCTTGTCATTGGCAAAGGTCACTTCGTTATTTCGATTCAGAGAAACAAAGTTTAAAGAGGCCGCCTGTCTTGGGTCCGCCGGAGGATTTCCCACCTCATAGGCAGAAGCTGGCGTGTACAAAATCGTTCCGCCTTTTCTTTCCGCCACTGAAATAAATATAAATTCGTGACGACGACCAGCTTCTAACGTCAGCATTCGCTCTGAATTGTCGATTGCAGATTCGCTGGCATCCGAAACATAGTCAAAAAAACGGCGACCATAATCATCCAGCACATTCAAATTATTAAATGACGGCTCAGAGCCTTTAAGATCTCGCAGAATCAGGCGTTCCGCCAGAATGCTATCCACCTTGTCTTCAATTTCGTTGGTAATCTCTGTCTTTGTTTTTGCAGTAAAAACAAAGAACGATGCCGCCACCATGCCCATGATTCCCATCAAGGCCACGCCGACGATCATCTCTGCCAATGTAAAACCGCGTTGATTCTTCATCATTGTGCATTCACCACAAACTGATAGTCCACCGAACCATAGTTCGCTGGAGTGGGTTTAACCGCCTTGCCGTCTTTATCAGTTCCATCCCCCCAATCTCTGTGGGTCAAACGAACTGTTACCAAATACAGCCCCTTCATGCCGGGATAGGCCTGAATCGTAAAGCCATAGCGCCCTGGACACCCCGGACATTCCTTGGCAGTGGACATCATACCATTCCCCCAAGCCATAGGTAGTTGATCCTTAGCCAGAGCCGCTTCACGCTCTTTATCAGAAGTAAAGTAGTTGATCTGATACATACGAACATTCGGACGAATATTCTCGATAACATCATTGATCTGCTTATACAGGGAATTTTTCACGCCACTTTCCGTGGCTACTTTCTTCATACTCAAAATACCCGAGATAAAGAAGGACCCCACCAGCGTCAGCATGGCAAGCCCCAGTAACACTTCCAGAATCGAAATACCCTGTTGATTGCGGATGAGCGACTTCATATGCCGGACTCCCGTGAAATTTCCAAAACATAGAATCGCACCAGACGGTTTTTACAAACTGTCGAGTTACCATTCTTAATAAAGCCACAATCCGGGTCCACCGAGGTCCATCGGAACGGATCAGCCTTGGCACGCAGGGAAATGGCATTACATCTGTACAAATTGGAAACATCTGTGATGCTTGGATACGGATGCCATACCGGATAACGATTGATCACAGAACAATCAGCGCTATTGTTCCCTTTAAGAACACCCGCCTTACGAAGTTCGTAAGTCGCCATGGCATGATAGATAGTGCTCCAACGAATACCGCTGCGATAAGCAGAGTCATCGATGGACATGCCCTGTGAAAGAATGAAGCTGCCGACAATCCTTAACGGTTTATCACGAGACTCAATAACCAGTTTTTCACAGTTCATAAAGCCTGATACAAAATTCGCGTCGGACTTGATGTAACAGGTTTTTGCCAAAGACACGACCTGGAAAGCTGCGGTACTGCCGCCGCTGTTGTCCCAGTAAGCATTGTTTCTGTCGAAGACAAAATCCTTAGCCTCGCCATACTTCGCTGTAAATGACCAGGACTGCCGTGCCGATGATGCAAATGACTGGGACCAGTCAGATCCGCCAAAGGCCGATGAGCTTTTACCAAGAGCCTCACAGGCTTTATCCAGATTGATATAAGGATCTACATCCTCAGGATAGCCGGACTTGGCACGCCCGGAAGAGTCCTGAAGACGAGAACCGACCTTAAAATCCGCTCCATCTGGTTCGAACACCAGCCAGCCTTTGTTGTTACCTGCTGCCCAGTTTTTTCTCAGATTTCGCCCATCATAATAACCAACATCATAAGCCACCAGCTCCAACGAAACCGGCAGCCGCTCTCCCATGGAGTTAACCAACATGGAGGCATTGTCGAAACTGATATCCAAGTCCTGGAAGGACGCATTAGAATTATTCTTTTCCGGATCATCCCCTGGCTTCAGGGGTTTTTTCATAGAGATATGGATCTTCGGCTGAATATCCATACTGGCACGGACTTTACGCAACTGTTCGCGCGTCGCACTGAGTTTGCGTTCGTTCGCATCCAGCTCAGCTTCCATACGGTCCTTGTATTGTTTGGCCTGCGCCAAATCATTACGGGCACTGTATAAATTAGAGCGCGCACGAGCCAGACGATCTTTATCAACAGGGTTACGACGTTCTTCTCTATCCACAGCACTTTCAGCATCATTCACATCACGAGCAGCCCGTTCCACCGAACGAGCCGCCTGATTCAAGCGTGCCTGACTGCTGTTCACATCAGACTCCGCCTGACTGGTCTGGCGCTCCAAACTCTTTTCCAGAGGGCGCAGGTCGATCTTCGGCTCCAGAGTTACAGAGCCTTCTGCCGGAATTTCCCCGGTAAGATACATGTTCCCGAACTTGATATTATATCTTGTAGCCGCCAACTTCTCCTGACTTAGAGAAAAACCTTTCAAGAGATCACGGAAGCCCCACCAATTATCAGGAGAATTCGGTTTTTCAACGTCCTTATTCTGAACGGTGAACATATTCCCGTCTGTTAAGGCCAAACGATAATTATACTTGCTTCCCTTTTGCCCCAACAACTGCCCGGTCAACTGACTGTTCTCGGTATTAGATAACTCGTATTTGATCTTTTCATGGCGCAAACACTGAGCCATCAAACTCGCATTCACAGTTTCACCCGTGGCAAACCCGGAAAGATAGTCCAACCCCAAATCCCGCGCCCCATCGACTTCGACACCCTTTTGGAAGCCACCGAACTGACGAATCTGAGCCCAGAACTGATCGTCCTGTTGACCGGCGTAGCGTGGTTTAAATTCTTGATTATTGCGCATCACCGGACCATCACCCAGAACCACTTTGTCTTTAAAAGTTACCGGAGTATAAACAGTGTCACCCCCCGTGAGATCAGCACCGGAATCCGGAGCCATCGGCAGATGAATCGAGCCGTTCACAAAGACCGGACTTTCAAAGATCAGCCCCGGGTATTTGATGTTGGCCAGACGAGACCCCGTCTGCTTGATAAGCGCGTCGCCTTTTTTCAAGCCTGATGTCGAGTTGGAGGTTTTATCCAGATAAAGATCACCGGCCACCATAACGGCGAAACTTCCAACCTCACGAGGATAAACCCCGACATAAGAAGTCGTTTTCAAAGTGCTGGAGCCCACTTCGATCACTTTGCCTGAGCGGTCCAGCAAACTAACGTCAATGCGCAAATACACTTCGCGACCGTATTCCGGAATGGAGGCTCGCACGTCGCGTGAAATTTCAACGTCGATGGAAGCAACTGTATAACCCTTAAGATCCGCTACGATTTTGTAAACAGGGTGCAGGGCCGAGAAGGACTCAATATTAATTCTCTGATGGATTTTAGAAACCGGTACTTTTTCCGGATTTGCAATCCCAATCAAACGCAGGAAATCGACCGTTTCTTTTTTCATCAGGATACGTTCGACGGAACGCGGATGGCTTAACAGCTCAACTGCCGTCGCAGGGACACTCTTCCCGCAACTTTCCTGCATCCAGGATTCTGAAAAACACCAGCGCTGGCGAATACCAAATAAAGTGTAATCGACCATGGAATGTAACGCCAGGCGTGCTGTGATGATCGAAGCTGTCTTTGTAACCTGCGTCTTGTGCTTAATGACCGTCGGCGAAAGGAAGTAGATCATAACGCCGACCACACCCACGGCCACAAGAGCCTGGACGAAAGCGCTTCCCCTGTTATTAAAGACAGAACGTGCCTTACGGACTGATTTCACGGTGGTTTCTCCTGTCTCTTGTATCGACATTAATCGTATCAAACTTAAGAAAAGACAGGGCAAACGTGACTCATTCGCGGGGGTTTTGTATCACTTCAAAACATTTTATGTATCATTCCCGTATGACAAAAAGGAAAGGCTCCTCTCGGAGCCTTTGTTGAAGCACTTATTTGGCCTTGCCTTGGTTGGCAACGGCCTCGATAGCGGCCTTCACTTCTTCCGGATCGCCGATGAATTCTTTCTTAAGAACCTTCAAGTTGGCATCCAGTTCGTACATCATCGGAATACCTGTTGGCATATTGACGCCCATGATCTCGTCCGGGGTCATCCCTTCCAAATGCTGCATCAGGGCGCGCAAACTGTTCCCGTGAGCCACAATCAGCACTTTTTTGCCTGATTTTACAGCAGGTGCAATCGTGCTATTCCACAGCGGCAAAAAGCGCGCAACGGTGTCTTTCAGGGATTCGTTGCTAGGCAAAAGTTTAGCATCCACATCCTTGTATCGAGGGTCGTGACTAGGGTGACGAGGATCACTCAGCTCCATCGGAGGTGGCGGAGTGTCGTAACTACGGCGCCAGATCTTCACCTGCTCCTCACCATGACGGGCCGCAGTCTCGGCCTTATTCAAACCTTGAAGTGCTCCGTAGTGTCTTTCGTTCAAACGCCAGTCTTTGTGGACAGGAAGCCACACTTGATCAACCTCATCGAGTACGAAATTCAGAGTTTTAATCGCTCTTTTAAGCATGCTTGTATAAGCGACGTCGAAATTGAAGCCTTTTTCACGAAGAGCCTTGCCACCCTTTAGAGCTTCCGCTCGACCTTTTTCG
This sequence comes from Bdellovibrio bacteriovorus, assembly GCF_025558485.1. GTDB lineage: Bacteria > Bdellovibrionota > Bdellovibrionia > Bdellovibrionales > Bdellovibrionaceae > Bdellovibrio > Bdellovibrio bacteriovorus_G. The sequence continues at coordinate 1,556,457 of NZ_CP102930.1, read as the reverse complement.
GAAAGATCTACGTCCTGCCAGCCAGTGAAGCGATTCTCCTGGTTCCACACACTTTCACCGTGTCGAATTAGCACCAACTTATACACGTTTAAACTCCTTCATTTTGGATAGAAAAAGAGCTATCATGACAGGGCTTTAAATAACATCAAAAGCTGGCGTTTTGCTGCGCATTAAGACGTGTCAAATCCCCAACTTTTTGAAAAATTAGCGAGCGCAAGCGAACCGTTAGACAAGTTAAATCAAGGCGCATGGAGGAAGGCGTACTCCCTGTACATCGACGACGCAGCAACGCGGAGTTAATTTGTCTAACGGTTCGCTCAACAATCGACGTTTGAGGTTAATCGTGAGCAACAGTGGCATCAACAGTGCGAATCTAGAATATATCGAACAACTCTATGCTGATTTCAAAGCGAATCCGGATTCTTTGGCAGTTGAATGGAAAAGTTTTTTTGAAGGTGTTGAGTTTGCCCAGGGTGGTAAATTCGGAATGTCCGACAAAGAGCTTGCCGTCTTCCAACTGATCCAGGCCTATCGCGCTGACGGACACACTGAAGCCAATCTGAATCCCCTCTATGCTCCGCAAGCCAGTGAGCTTCTTTCGCTGAAACGCTTCGGTCTGACAGAAAAAGATCTGACAGCAAAATTCCAAATCGGCTCTGTGATCGGCAAAGCCAATGCCACGTTAAGTGATATCATCAATCATCTGAAAGCCACATACTGCGGAACTCTTTCTTTACAGGCGGCTGATGCGGCTCCCAAAGAAGTGCAATGGCTGACACAGCAGTTTGAAAGCAATCCTGCGAAACTTTCCTTGGAAGACAAGAAGAATGCACTGGCTTCTTTGACCAAGGCAGAGTCATTGGAAAAATTCGTACACACTCGCTACGTCGGCACAAAACGTTTCTCTGTGGAGGGGGCTGACTCCATCCTGCCTATGATGGATGCCCTGGTGAACAAAGGCACGGCTCAGCAAGTTCAGGAAGTTTACGTGGGCATGGCCCACCGTGGTCGCGTGAACATTCTGGTGAACTTCTTCGGAAAACCTGAAGAGTACGTCTTTGGTGACTTCAACGGTCCATTGGAACTGGCAGAACCTATCGAGGACTTCGACAACGACGTGAAGTACCACTTGGGCTATGTCACGGAAAAGAAAACCGCAACAGGCACTTGCAAGGTCACGCTGGCCTACAACCCTTCTCACCTGGAAACCGTAAATGCGGTGGCACTGGGTATGGCGCGTTCGGCTCAGGATCAAATCGGGGCTGCCGGCAAGAAGAATGTCGTTCCTGTTTTGATCCACGGTGATGCGGCGTTTGCCGGTCAGGGCATCGTACAGGAAACCCTGCAAATGGCAGGGGTTCATTCGCACTCCACAGGCGGAACTCTGCATATCGTCATCGACAATCAGGTGGGGTTCACGACCAGCGGCAAAGACACCCGCTCCACTCGTTATGCTTCTGATGCGGCCAAGATGACTTTCACACCTGTTCTGCATGTGAATGGTGACGACGTTGAAAGTGCGGTGCGCGCGATGGATATCGCCCTTCGCTATCGTCAGGAATTCGGCAAGGACGTTGTAATCAATCTTCTGTGCTATCGTAAATTCGGTCACAATGAAGGTGACGAACCTGCGTTCACTCAGCCGCAAATGTATGAGCTGATCAAAACTCACGCCACTGTTCGTGAGTTGTTTGCAAAAAAACTGGCTGCCGAAGGCAGTGTGGATCAAAAAACGTCTGAAGACCTTTACACTCAGGCGATGGATCGTTTGCAGAAAATCTATGAAGACACCAAAAAGAATCCTCCGAAACTTAAAAACTTCAAGTTTGAAGGAAACTGGAAAGGTCTTCGCAAGTCCAAGGACTCTGATTTTGAAAAGCCCGCCGACACCACTTTCGATCTGGCGAAGCTAAAACAAATCGGTGAAAAAATCGGCAGCTACCCTGCGGACTTCACACCTCACCCAAAACTGATCAAGCTTCTGGAAGCCCGTAAAGCCATGGGCACAGGAAAAGAAAACATCGACTGGGGTATGGGCGAAATGCTGGCCTACGGTTCCCTGCTTAGTGAAGGCACCAACGTGCGTCTGACTGGTGAAGACTGCGTGCGCGGCACGTTCACTCACCGTCACGCGGGCATGTATGATTTCAAAACCGGCAAAGCTTACTTCCCACTGGCTGACTTGAATCCAAAAGCTCAACTGCTGGTGGCAGAAAGTATTCTGTCCGAATATGGCGTTATGGGTTACGAATACGGCTACACTGTTCACAACCCACAACCGTTGGTTATGTGGGAGGCCCAGTTTGGTGATTTCGTGAATGGCGCTCAAATCGTGATCGACCAATATCTGGCGGCTGGCGAATCCAAATGGCAGCAAATGAGCGGCTTGGTTCTTCTTCTGCCTCACGGCTACGAAGGCCAGGGCCCGGAACACTCCTCTGCCCGTCTTGAACGTTTCCTGCAGCTTTGTGCTCAGAACAATATGCAGGTTGTGAATCTAACGACACCGGCGCAAATCTACCATGCTCTTCGCCGCCAAGTTTGCCGTGACTTCCGCAAACCGCTAGTGGTGATGTCGCCAAAATCTTTACTTCGTCACCCGCGTGCTGTTTCCACAATTGACGAGCTGGCAAAAGGTCGCTTCCAGGAAGTGATTGCTGACACTGTTGATAAATCCAAAGTGGACACGGTCGTTTTCGTTTCTGGTAAGCTTTACTACGAACTTCTGGAAGAACGAGAAAAGTCCAAAAAAGAAAACGTCGCACTGGTTCGTCTGGAACAAATCTATCCATTCCCAGCGGCCCAAGTGACAGAGGTTTTGAAGTCTTACCCGAAAGCGAAGACTTTGATCTGGGCTCAGGAAGAACCAAAGAACATGGGTGCCTTCCAAAACGTGTATTTCAAGTTTGTTGATGTCGTATCCAAAGCCGGCCTGAAACTGGGCTTTGAATACGTGGGCCGTCCAGAGAGATCCTCTCCGGCGACCGGCTCTATCTACAGACACAGAAACGAACAAGCTGAAATCGTAAAAGCCGTGTTCAGTAAGTAGTCAACTGGATCGACAGAGCTGGCGCGGCGAATGCCGCAGAAGCTGAAGTAGTAAGTAATTTGATTTTTAGAAAGATTTAAAAAAGGACGTTGCCATGAAACAAGAGATTAAAGTTCCCGCGGTTGGGGAATCCATCACAGAAGCAACCATCGGCAGTTGGACTAAAAAATCCGGCGACTTTGTAAAACGCAATGAAGTTCTTATGCTTCTTGAAACCGACAAAGCCAGCGTGGAAGTTGTTGCTGAAAATGACGGTGTATTGACGATCAATCCGGGCTGCGAAGCCGGTGCCGTTGTACAAATCGGTGCTACGGTTGCAACTCTTGATACAGATGCAAAACCTGCTGCAGGCGCAGCAGTTCCTGCGGCTGAAGCTCCAAAGGCAGCTGCTCCAGCTTCCGCACCTGCCGGTGCTGCAGCTCTTCCGGCTGCCGCCGCGTCTGCGCACTTGTCCCCTGCTGTTAACAGAATCGTAACCGAAAAGGGTCTGGATCCTTCTGCGATCTCTGGAACAGGCAAAGACGGCCGCCTGACTAAAGGTGACGTTCTTGATGCCCAGCCCGCGGCGAAAGCGGCGGCTCCTGCTCCTGCAGCAAAACCTGCTGCGACAGTAACTCCGGTTGCTAGCGGTCCTTCCAAGCAGGGAGATAAAAAGCTTGTTCCGATGACCACCATCCGCAAACGTATTTCTGAAAAACTGAAAGAAGCACAAAACACGGCAGCTCTTTTGACCACCTTCAACGAAGTGGACATGGGCAAAGTGATGGAGCTTCGTTCTAAATACAAAGACAAGTTCAAAGAAAAGTACGGTGTGAACCTGGGCTTCAATGGCTTCTTCGTAAAAGCCGTGGTTGAAGCACTGAAAGACTTCCCTGCGGTCAACGCATGGATCAACGGCACCGATATCGAGTACCACAACTACTACAATATCGGTATCGCGGTATCGACCGAAAGAGGCCTGATGGTTCCGAATGTGAAAGATGCTGATACACTTTCATTGGCTGGTATTGAACTGGCAATCCGTGATTTGGCTGCAAAAGGTCGTGATGGTAAAATCACACCGAACGATCTGGGCGGCGGCACATTCTCAATCACCAATGGCGGAGTGTTCGGTTCTCTGCTTTCAACTCCAATCCTGAACTTCCCACAGTCAGCTATTCTGGGCCTTCACAAAATCCAGGATCGTCCAATGGCGATCAACGGTAAAGTGGAAATTCGCCCGATGATGTATCTGGCTTTGACTTACGATCACCGTATTATCGATGGCAAAGAAGCAGTCAGCTTCCTTGTGAAAATTAAAGAACTTGTCGAAGATCCTGAAAGATTGCTTCTAGAGGTATAATCATGGCAGACACTCAATTTGATCTAATTATTATTGGTTCCGGTCCCGGCGGTTATGTGGGGGCCATCCGTGCAGCTCAGCTGGGTCTTAAAACAGCCGTGATTGAAAAAGATAAGACCTACGGTGGCACATGCCTGAACGTGGGTTGCATCCCTTCCAAGGCACTTCTGGAAAGCTCGGAGCACTATCAGGCGGCTCAGCATGATTTGGCGGCTCACGGTGTGAAAGTGTCCAAAGTGGATTTGGATCTTCCGACTATGCAAGCTCGCAAGGATAAAGTTGTAAAACAAAACACCGAAGGCATCGCCTTCCTGTTCAAAAAGAACAAGATCACTCCTTTCAACGGCATGGGAAAAATCGTGGCTCCGGGCAAGGTGGAAGTGAAGGGCGCTGACGGCAACACGCAAGTTCTGACGACTAAATCCATCTGTATTGCAACGGGTTCTGTCCCTGTTGAACTTCCATTCCTGAAATACGATGAAAAGCGTATTGTTTCCAACACGGGCGCTCTGGCTTTGGATCAGGTTCCAAAATCCATGATCGTTGTCGGTGGTGGTGTGATCGGTTTGGAGCTGGGCTCTGTATGGCAGCGTTTGGGCGCAAAAGTCACTGTGATCGAATATGCCAACCGCTTGGGCGGCCCGATGGATCAGGACTGCATGAATGTACTTAAAAAATCCCTGGAAAAAGAAGGCATGAGCTTCCTACTTTCCACAAAGGTCACAGGCTCCAAAGTCGGTAACGACGGAGTGGAAGTGACTTATGAGTCCCTAACTGACGGCAAATCTTCTTCCATGAAAGCAGATGTTGTTCTGGTTTCCACCGGACGCAAAGCTTTCTCGACCGGTGTGGGTTGCGAGGAAGTGGGCATTCAAAAAGATCCTCAGGGTCGTATCATCGTGGATAAACACTACCAAACCAACGTTCCGGGCATTTATGCCATCGGTGACGTTATTGCCGGCCCCATGCTTGCGCACAAAGCGGAAGAAGAAGGCGTGGCACTGGCAGAAATGCTGGCTGGTGGCGCAGGTCACGTGAACTACGACACGGTTCCAGGTGTGATCTACACTCATCCGGAAATCGCTTCAGTGGGCATCACTGAAGAATACGCCAAAGAAAAGGGCCTTGAGATCAACGTGGGTAAATTCCCGTTCATGGCCAACGGCCGTGCACGTGCGAAAGGTTACACAGAAGGTTTTGTGAAGATCATCGCGGATAAGAAAACAGACAAAATCCTTGGCGCCCACATGGTGGGTCCGGGCGTGTCTGAGCTGATCCACGAAGTGATCGTCTGTATGGAGTTCGGCGGCAGCAGTGAAGATCTGGCAAGATCCTTCCACGCCCACCCGACCCTGTCAGAGGTTGTTCGCGAAGCGGCGCTGGCCGTGGAAAAACGCCAACGTCAAATGTAAGCTTGCGGCCCTGCCCCGGCAGGTCCCAAAAGAATAAAATAAAAACCACAGTCTCAAGCTGTGGTTTTTTTATTTCTTCCCCCGCTTAATCAAGAAAAGATGACAGCGAGTTTAAAATCGGAATATCCACGTTTAACATGCGATAAGAATAAGTAAAGCGCGCTTCCAATTGGATGGTGTCCACAGCCCCACCCAAGAAATCCGTGGTGGTATTATCGGAATGAACCTGAATATCAAAAACGTGGATCTGCCCGTTGTAACCTCCGCCCACTTTCGCATCAGAAAAAAATCCGACAAAGCTTTCGTCAAAATCGTCTGATCCCGAAAATCTGCCCACCACTTTTTGCCAGGACGGTCCGATCGCGGCAAAGCCCGTCAGATACCACGGACCGTGCACCCAGATTCCACCCAAGGCACCGCCGACACCAGCGTATTTTCTATCCAGTTCCTTCAAGGTGCCAAGACGTTCAAACTTTGTCGCCGCTGAAGGTGGCACAAAAGGATCATCTGCATAAATCTTATTATCTCCAACAGCGACGCTGGCAAAATAAGCCCAGCCGCTTTGTAACTGCCTTCCATCCTGCGCAAACCCAACAGCCAGAGTATAATCCTCTTCCTTCAGGTTCCAATGCATAACGGCCCCCAGGTTGCGGGCCTTGATATCAGAGCGTTGGTATTTAACACCTGCGGGTGCAAGGCCCGAGGCCAACTCATCTGTATTTTTAAGATAGAATCCATCATAAGACTGGTAGCTAAACTCGTAGCTGCGTCGTCCATAAAAACGCAGGTGAAAATCCGTCGCATGACTTTCCCCCATTTCCGGAATGGTGGAACGGTAGTCACCTTCAGCTCATCGGGATTTTGCCCTTCCCAACGTGCAGCTTGAACATTCCGGCCCGTCAAAAAAATTACGAAAAGAATTCCTGCAACACGAGCTACTGACACAATGAACTAAGGACCTTCCATGCAGGCTGAACAGCCGGCTCTTGTGGAGTCTCTTCGGCAGTGGGTTCGTACTGATTGATCAAATCACTTTCGTACTTGGGACAGTCTTTCTTTTTAAAGATTTTTTCCGGCGGTAAGGACTCCAGAATCGAAACCATCAAATCCATGTGGGCCTCGTCCTGGGCGCCTTGAGGAACACTGTTGTCACGCAAACTTTTGATCTGTCCCACGACTCTATTCATGGCGCGAAAACGATCGCGGTTATTTTTGGCCCTGTTAACTTCCTTTTCCAGAAGTTCCGCCAAAGTATCAACCTGTTGCCGTACACTGCGGTTGCTATAGATCGCGATCTCTTTTCCCCCAGCCCCATAAGAAACTGAAGTGGCCCCCAAGCATAGACTGCTCAAGACTGCCATATTTAAGATGCCCGATTTCATAACTACCTCCAGCCCCTTTATCTTACGTTCCGGAGGTTTTTTCAATCTCGACTCTATTGACGGCCCAAATACTGATGATTTTTTAATTATGATTCATGAGAATCGACACCCGCCTGCTTAGGAGCAGATGCCTTCTATGATTTCGTAGGATCTTTTTAATGCCGGGTGCGTCGGACGATGCTCCGCATAGGGCTCAAAGTCGATCATAACACGGGCTTTATACTCAGGACATTTTTCAACAGAAAACGCACCATCCGTTGCGACATGTTCCAGGGAAGCCGTGGAATAATCCAAATAGACTTCTTTATCCACTGTCTGCACAGAGTTTTGTTTACGAACTTCTTCGATGCTGGAAAGTGTCTGTTTCAGCATTTCCACCTTGGCACTGGCGGGCATGCGGGAATGGACCTGTCTGTTCAACGTGTTCAAACTGCCATCAACACTGCGAACCACATCCGCCACTTTCATGACAGAACCCTGACCACCACCGGTGAATGGCGCACGCACCTGAAAAGTAAATGCAGATGTCAGCAGGACAACGGAAACCGATCCTAGAACTGCAAGTATTGGTCTGCTGTACATACTTTAACCCCCATCTCTTTTTCCAACTGCTTATGTTTTGCGGCCACAAAGCTTAAATATCCCGGAGCCCCACCCGCATTCGGGTTGGTGATAATCGCATAGGCATGCGCGATTCTCATATACTCTGGCAAAGTCAGCTCATCGGATTTGGCAAATACAGCCTTCAACAATGGATGGCGGTATTTATCGTATTTTACTTTCAATTCATTGATTTTCTTCTGTTTGGCATCTTCAGCAAGCTTGGCATTACCAGTGATCGCCCTTACTTCTTTTTGCACGTGAGGACGAAGGTCTTTGTACATCTTCTGTGCTTTCACAACATCCACACCCAGTTCACGCAGAACTTCCAAAGACGTCAGGGCTTTATCAAATTCCACCGCATCCTCAGAGCCCAGACCACGCCAGAATGTTGGCAGATTCGTCACGATAGCCCATTTACCAGTGCTGATATTCTGGAAGTCGATGTCTTCATTCTTAATATATTTCTTTTTTTCTTCTCTTTGTTTGATGTAGTTATCCAGATAGATCTTACCGCTCTGAATACCGGCATTAAAGCCCAAAGAAACCAGAATCTGCTTGATCACAGTCAGATTGGCATGAGTCGCGCCTAAAGCACGCAGACGCTCAACATAATTGCCTCGGCCCATGTAGCCGTTTAGTTCTTCGCCTTCTCTGTAAATACGACCATTCAAAATATCACTGCCTGCGCCATAACTAAGGCCTGTGGCATTTTTAAGCATGCTGCGATAGAAAATACCCGTAAACAGAATGTTACGAAGCGGGTTGGACGGCACTGTCATAACCACACAACGGTTGGTGGAAGACCACGGAGTATAGCAGTCCTCGCCCTCGGATTCCCCCACCAGACACAGTTTCTTGCCCGTCGGAACTTCCAGCGTGTAAGCACTTTTTTCCGCCACAATCCTTTTGCAGGATGCTTTGTCGGACTTGGCGATCTCTTTCATGTACCAATCCAATGTGGATGGCTGTTTGACGTCCATGTTGTAGCGGACAAACACCTCTTTAAGAGCACTGACTGTCAACTGCCCCACACCGGCATCAAAACCGCCACCCAAAGTGTTTACATGCAGGCCGCTTTCGTTGTAGAGCTTCGGCAAAAGTTCCTTTACCGGAATATTCAAACAATCACCCACATCAACCAGTGCATTGTAAACACTGTTCACGTATGGCTCTGTTGTACATGGCGGCTGAAAGCCCAGGCCATCAGCACCTCGGGTGGGTGAAGACAGCAGTTCACCCTTGGCACCACGGCACATGGAAATAGCGCCCGATTTGGAATTCAAAGGAATGAAATTTTGCATAATGAAAGACACGCATTCTTTCGGTGGATTATTGCCTGCCAGTTGGGCGCGGGTGCGATTGCCAGCAAAGACCGATGACATCTTTTTAAGATCATTGGCAAAATAGTTACGAGCCGGACCACACTGCTCTGCTGTTTCAAATGCACCTTTGGATGCAAAGTCAGCCGTTCCCGCTGATTCAGAGGATGTGTTCAATGATAGCTGATGCCAGCCAAAACCGGCAAAAGCCACGAAACAACAGAATGTGGAAAACCAGAAAGAAGTACTTGAACGTCGCACGAGCTTCTCCTATCAAGTGGAATATCAACTTCTTATCTGTTTAATTGACTGAAAACTGAATGAACGAAAGTCCAGTAAACGCCTAAAAGGTGTAGGTCACGGCCAACAAGGCGTTAGCGCCGCCCAGGAAATAGAAAACCGAGCTGATCTCTTTATTCTCTTCTTGAGTCGCTCCATAGATATTAGCCGCCGCCAGCAAAGCATGGGTGGCGACGCGAATCCACTTGGCCTTGCGTTTTTCCTCCTGCTGTTTATACAGGAATCTTTGCAGGACCTCGTTTCTTTCAGCCAGACTTAAGGATGAACCCTCGATGGCATAGTAAAAAGAATCCAGCTCATTCCCCGTCCAATAATAAGTCGCCCCCAGCCCTATCGCCGCCAACCCCAGATTCGAGGTGATGGCAAAAATCGTCCGACTGAAGATTTCTTCAGACTGCTGGTAGGCGATAGTGCCGCCTGCCGCAGCGATTGCCCCGGAAATCATATAGGCGATTCCCGTCCGCTCATCTTCCTGCTGTTGATGCAGAACATACTGACGGAACTCGGTCCAGTTCGCGGCACCGGCAAAAGCTGCTTCTCTTTTAAAAGCCCCTGCGGAGCTTGAAAACAACAAGGCGATCATCACCAAAAAGATCTTCACAGGCTCACCCCGAACTGAATAAAGACGCTTTTATTCTGTTTTTCACTCCAGTAAGAAAGCCCCGTCGAAAAACTTTTATATGTCGCCAGAAAACCCACCGACTGGTCGTACTGAGATCCACTGACCACCGCCTGCAAAAGCCCCAACTGATAAGTGATCGCTGCGCGCACGGCATCTTGAAAATTTTCGGTTTCATTGTGAATTTGAAATTGCACACCCACTTCCAACAGTCCCAAGGGAACTGTTGGTTTTATCGAAGCTCCTAAAAGCCCCTGCGGACGGATGGGATACTGCTGTGATTTGTAAGAGCTGACACCCCACTGGGAAAGCATGGCAGAAATCTGCGGCTCCCACACAGCGTCCTCCCAGGCATATAAAAAACCGGGCTCAACATACAGGATATCCTGATTATGGATTTCAAAAAGTTGATCGCTATCTCCGGCCATGGCCTCGGCAATCGAAAAAGAATTTCCGATGTACTTGATATGGGTGTAGCGCAACTGCAAGCCCGCATAAAAGTTGCCCGAGGTGAAGCTGGCCAGCTGTGCTTTGATACTTTGTTCTTCCGAGGCAATCATGTCCACCATTGGAAGAGCCGCATTTTCAAACTGATAGACATACACCAGTCGATAAGGTTCTACTGAAATGCCCCAGGTCGGCCGCTGAAAGGATGCTTCGATGGAAATCTCGCCATCCACCATTTCTCTCCGGGAGAATATCTTTGCCACAGCCTGTTCGTCGCTTTTGCCGTCCAGAAGCTCTTCTGCCTCTCGCAGATATTCCATATTACTTCCCAGCATCAGATCGGCATCAAAACGTGGCGCTTTGTCCTTGGCCACAAAAGCCGGATTGCAGGGAAGCCCGCGACGAAAGCTATCCATCGAATAACAAACACTTCCCAAAGAACGGACTAAAAAGCGACTGCCTCCGTCACGCAATACCGGGGAATATGTCGCTGCTTTGGCAACCACTCCCGCGCCCGACATCAGCACTGTCAAAGTCAACACATGCCTTAGAAGCATATTTTCTCCTGAGGCCAGGGAATCTTTTGCGCTTCCGCTTTAAAAACCGCAAGTTCGGTTTCATATTTGGCAAATTCCTTTTGCCGATCAGGAAATGCCCCTTGCAGGTCACGGGAAATAAAAATCAAGGTGTCTGTCAATTCCAGCATCCATTGGAAGTAGGGCTGCAATTGGTCTGAACAAAGACTCTGCGCCGTCACCTGCCCCCAGGATTGCAAGCCCTGTTCGACCACGGACTTCAAAAGCACCACACGCAAGACTCCTGAATAAAGACGAACACCCGCGTTTGTATCCTGCTGCAAAACTTCCACGGCATGCCCAACGTCTGCTCGCCCTTGTTCGGAAAGCACAGGCACCTTCTTCCAGTGTTCAGCATAGCGGGCCAAAGACCTCACCAGATTTTCTGTTTGCTGATTTAAAGAAAGGCCTTCCAGTGACACGGCCTCGGCCTGAAAGTCCCGTAGCACCACAAAGGTATAAATCTTTTCAATGCGAATCCCCGCACGTCCCGCATAAGCCGACGCCAGCGCCATCTTCACATGGGGATGGGGATCTGCCTGAAGCAGCTTTTTAAAGTAGCTGACAGCCTCACCATAGCGTCGCTGGTCTATGAGCTGATGCCCCGTGGAAAGACGACTTTCGCGAGTCACAACAGACTCTTTCCCCTGACAAGACAGCAGAGCAAAAACGGCCGCAAAAAGTATGAGCTTTATGATTGTTCGCATAGATAACGCGGCATACTAATGTCGCTAAGCGCAAAATTCGAGATGACACATGAGGCAGTATAATAATTCCATTGATCCTTACCTCTCAGCAATATACCCCTGCCCCGGTGTAACACTTCAGGGAGGCTACATGCGTAATTTTGCTTTTGCTGTAATGATGTTCTTCGGAATGTCCGCTCAGGCTGCGGTTTGGACCGAAGCCAATGAATGGTCTCCGGCCTATGAAGACCGCTTTGCAGAGTGGGTTCGCACGGAATGGCGCACAGACTTCTTTTCCCGTAAATCTTTGAAAAACGGTCAAAGCAATCCCTACTATGGCCTGCGTGTGGATTGCGCAGACACAGTTTATTCCATGCGTATCGTATTTGCTTACGAAAACCGTCTGCCATTCGTAGCTCAGGACCCGACGTCTTCCGGCAAAACTCTGTCTAATAAAATGAGCCGCTGGGATGGACAAAGCGAAATCAATCGCGTGCGCAACTTCCTTCTGTTCATCTATAACACCATGAGCACTCGTTCTTTGCCGAACGATACTTATCCTGTAGCGATCAGCCGTGACACCATCCGTTCCGGTGGGTTGATGGCGACAACAAAAAAGAATCATCACTCTTGGACCATCAAAGAAATTCTGCCCATTGGTGTACCTTACTTGGTTTACAACTCTGTGGTTGGAGCAAACTCCGGTTTTGGTTTGCAAGAGCGCCAGTCCTGGCCAAATCCGGACTGGGTGTTTGAAGGTGACTACACGGCTTCCAGCGGTGCGGGCTTCCGTTACTGGAGACCGGCTGCTGCATTGAACAAACCCGTATGGCAAACTCCGGGCTACAGCGATGAACAATTCAAGATTCCTTTGAACAAATGGGTTCGCTACGTACAAAACCGTCTGGCCTTGCGCCAGGAAACAGACGATCAACTGATTGCCCGTTTGATGAAGACGACTTGTGAAGGTTTCACGGGCCGTGTGACTTCCATCAACGAAGGGATCGATTATCTGAAACGCAATTCCAAGTGCATGGACTATGCGACCTATGACACGTACTCCACACCAAATCGTGACCGTCGTATTTTTGACGATTTCATGACTTTGCGTCGCTCCTATCGTGAAATCCTGCACATCAATGGTGGCAACCAGCTTAGTGCAGCTACGAAAGCTCAACTGGATAAGATCTTCCCGGCAATCAGCCTGTCAGCCTCTCAGGAGGCTTCCAAGATGACCGCTCAGAGCATTACAGCGGCCTCTGTTTGTTCCACGGCTTATCTTCCTGGCCGCACTATGGATCTGGCAGAGTTCAAACGTCGTTTGTTCCAGGGTCTGATTTCCAACAACCCTCATGATGGCGGCGAATACCGCTGGGGCGATGTTCGTGGGCCTTCGCAGCGTGCAAGAAGCTGTCAGTCATGGGACCATTGGGCTCCAGACTTAACTCAGGAATAATAAGGAACTATGAGATCGACAAAACTTAGCACTTGGCTTCTGTGGGCACTGGCACTTTTCCTGTTAGGGATTGCAACGGATTACTATTTCCTGCACATCCTTTTCCACCAAAAACAGCAGGAAGCCTTGCAAGTGATGGAAGATCAGGGGATCGCGGCCACTCCAGCCGGAACACCCGAAACCACGGGAGCTGACGACAGCTTCCTTGGTGAAAAAGGTGACTCCAGTGCCCCGGCAGATTCGGGCAAAGATAATTTTCTGAACTCTTTGCAGACCTGTGCTCCGGAAGTTGCCGCGCAGGCCGTGGCAACACCGGAAGCCTTGATGGAATACCTGCAAAAAAGCGTGGGTATTGAAAAAGAAGAAGTCTCTTTGGAAAACTACCATCTGACTTTGCCTGACGGGTCTTTCCGTCGTGTGCATCTGATCACAGCAGATAACACCAACGCGAAAGATCGCGTGGAAATGCGCTTCTTCAAACTGGACGCTGAAGGCTATCCAGAGCGCCTGGCATTAAAAGGCGATGAAACGCTGGAATCTTTGCTGGCCTTGGGGAAAGTCACTCGTCATGAGGTGAAATCCGAACTGTTATTGCGTGATAAGACCTCTGTGGCGCTGGAAAAGCACGACAACAAAGTATTTGAGTTCCAGTATAACAATCACGGCAAGATCCTGTCCTGCCGCTTTAAAGAATGTCAGTGCCAATAGCACCCATCCAAGGTCCAGGACCTTATTAAGAATCCGTCACATTATTTCAATCCACAAGCCCTCTGTTAAGATTAAACACAGAGGGCTTTTTTCATGACAAAGACAGGTTCCTTCTTACACAGCCGAAGCTTGTGGGTCTATTACACCCTGTTCTTTTCAGGATCGTTGGTCCTTGTCTATCAAGCCGTCGGTTGGGAAGTAATCGGCGATTCAGTCAATTTTCTGTGTCTGCTGTTTATCATGAATGGCCTGCTGGCCCGTCGGTTCATTCATGTTATTGAAAATTCTTTGCTGCTGACTTTGGGATATATCCTTCCCCTGCTGATTCGCAACTGCCTGAAGCTGTCTTACAGTGAAGCCCCTTCTGTAAAGGACTTCCTGCAACTGGCATTGGTTTCCACTTCAACCACTTTGGCTTTGGGGCTGGCATTTTCCTTTGTGGGAATGGTTTTCTTTCATTTTGCTCATAAGATTAAAAAAGCCAGTCGCAGCCGGGTGACCACCAACACCCTGTCTTCTGACGATTAGCCAGCTTCGCTCTGCCTGCTGCCAAACACTTAATCCCCTGTGCTACCCAACGTGGCCTGCTCAAAACGATTTTGTTCCGCCATCACCATCTGTGACAGTTCTCTTTTTAAGTTATTAAAATCCGGATCGGCAGGATTGCGTGGACGTGGGATTTCCACATGCACATCTTTTTTCACCGTGCCCGGGCGATAGCTCATCACCACAATACGGTCAGCAAGATAGATGGCCTCTTCAATACTGTGGGTGACAAAGACCACGGTCTTTTTTAAATCACTCCATATCTTTAACAGTTCGTCCTGCAAGCTCCGGCGAGTCAATGCATCCAGAGCGCCAAAGGGTTCGTCCATCAGCATGATCGGAGGGTCCAGCGCCAGAACACGCGCAATGGCCACCCGCTGTCTCATCCCACCGGACAGGTCTTTGGGAAAACGACGGCGAAAATCCGTCAGTTTCAGTGTCTTTAAAAGTTGTTGCAGCTTTTCTTCAATCTTATGGGGCTCGGCTTTTTTTATCTTTAAACCAAAGGTGATGTTTTCTTCCACCGTCATCCAGGGAAATAAAGCGTACTCTTGAAAAACCATTCCCCGATCCGGTCCCGGCTCAACAACCTCGTGCCCTCCGACGACAACACTTCCCTCTGAGGGCAAAGAAAAACCGGCAATAGCATTCAGCAAAGTGCTTTTGCCACAGCCAGAAGGTCCCAGCAAACAGACAAACTGTCCTTCAGAGATATTAAAGTCGATGTCCTTAAGTGCCACCACGTCTTGTCCGGAGCCCTTAAAAACTTTGGAAACATGTCTGATCTCGATCTGTGCCTGCTCTGCCATTATTCCAAACCTCGATGCCACCGCAGCAGATAGTTGTTCAAGCGACTGACCACCGTATCAATGGCAAGCCCCAGAAGTCCGATAGAAAACATTCCGGCGATAATTTTATCTGACCAAAAATATTCACGCGCCTCCAGAATGCGATAGCCCAGGCCATTGTTCACGGCGATCATTTCCGCAACGATCATACAGATAAAGCCTGTCCCAATACCGATACGCACGCCACTTAAGATATATGGCATGGATGCCGGAACGATGATTTTTCTAAACATCAAAAAAGATCCCGCCCCCAGATTTTTTCCAGCGCGGATATAAATGCTGTCAACAGCGCGAACACCGACAATCGTGTTCATCAAAACCGGAAAGAAGGCTCCCAACGCAATCAGAAATACCGCAGGAGGATTTCCCAGACCAAACCACAAAATGGCCAAAGGAATATAGGCAATCGGAGGAATCGGGCGAAGCACCTGAATCAACGGATTCATATAATCATAGATGTGCTTGCTGGCTCCCATCAAAAGCCCCAAGGGCAATGCCAGTCCGGCACCGATCACAAACCCCAGCAGCACCCGATAAAAACTTTCCCAGAGATCCCGCACAAGCTCACCGGAAAAATACCAAGCCAACCGACTTCCCTGTGTCGGGTCGTAAGCCTCCAGAGGCATCAGGTACTGATACCACTTTATCAGCACAGCAGAAGGAGCCGGCAACACCTGCGGATTCACCCACCCGGCACGCACCACAGCCTCCCAGACAATGATAACAATGGCCGGGACCCAGACACCTTTCAGCTGCGACAACAGGCTTTTTCTGACCGCCATCTATTTGACTCCCAAAGCCGTCTTGGCTTCGGCCAATAAATCCAGCTTCACCCAGTCCGCAGCTTTTGGTGGCTTCTGCATTCTTCCCACTCCGTACTTTTGCATAAAGTCCGTAGTGATTTGAATATGCTCCACCGTCAGATCGTAAGTGTACGGAGAATTACCAATGGCATCTTTAAAATCCTGGGAGGTGATTTGATTTTTGAACATTTTAGAGATCACATACTTTTCCGCGACCTCTGGCTTTTCGATAAACGTCTTGGTCGCCTCGACAAAGCACTTCATAAAACGCTCTGCCACCGGGCGTTTGGTGTTATACATTTTTTCTGTCATCACCAACGTACGAATCGGTTCTCCCATCGGAGTGTCATAAGGTTTTAACAGCTCCATCCCAAAGCCCTTGTTAATCGCCTGCGAAGCCTGAGGCTCACTTTGCGCCATCGCATCGATATTCTTCGCCTGCAGGGCCTGATTCAGGTCCGCAAAGGCCATATAGACGATGCGCACATCTTTCCCCGGCTGATCCGACCAGGTCAGGTTGTTCTTGGCCAGTTCTGCAAGCAAAAGAAGCTCTTGTGCTCCACCGCGCGCAACCCCGACCTTGCGGCCTTTAAAATCTTTGACGGACTTAATGGGTAAATCCGGGCGAATCACAATGCGGGCGCCACCTTCGGCAAATCCTGCCACGGCATAGATGGGCACTCCTCCCGAGCGCCCGGCAATAGCGGCATCTGCGGCACTGGCAGCCACATCGATTTCCCCGGCAATAATGGCCGGCATGATATCAATGCCTTTGGCAAAAACCCGTTCCGTGACTTTCAGATTGTATTTTCCGCAGAACTCGCTCATGTAGCTGATCGCACCATAGTGAGCGAATTTTAGATTCCCAACCCGTACAACATCGGGCTTCTGGGCATAAGCATGAAAATGAAAGAATGAAATAAGAAGAATCGAACCTGCGAGCTTGGCCGCTTTCATAAAGTCCTCCTGAAACGAAAGAAATCTCTATGAAAATATCGTCAAACTATTGGCAGATGATGGCAAGACGAAGACAGGGCTTTGTGTCTTTACACAGACTCAGCTGGAAATCGGGCAAAAAAAAGGCCTCTCGACATAACATCAAGAGGCCCGGCAATGACTTCTAATTAGATCCAAAGACTGCGAACGCCGCGCTCTTTGGCCACTTGTTCTGCCAGCTCGTAGCCCGCATCCAAGTGTCTGAAGACACCCATTGCCGGGTCAGCGGTCAGAACTCGCTCTAAACGACGAGCCGCTTTTTCAGTTCCGTCCGCCACGATCACTTGCCCTGCGTGCTGACTGTAACCCATGCCAACACCACCACCGTGGTGCAAGCTGACCCAGGTGGCTCCGCAAGCGGTGTTCACCATGGCATTTAACAAGGCCCAGTCACTGACAGCATCAGAGCCGTCTTTCATCGCTTCGGTTTCACGATTTGGACTTGCAACAGATCCGCAATCCAAGTGGTCACGACCAATCACGATCGGTGCTTTCACTTTGCCTTCAGCAACCAGTTTATTAAATAACAATCCTGCTTTCGCACGCTCGCCATATTCCAACCAGCAAATACGAGCTGGCAGACCTTGGAACGCAATACGTTCTTCAGCCATATCCAACCAACGCAGAAGATCTTTTTTGTGCGGGAACAATTCGCGAAGCGCATCGTCGGTCACTTTGATGTCGTTAGGATCACCCGACAAAGCCACCCAACGGAAGGGGCCTGAGCCTTTGCAGAACAAAGGACGGATGAACGCTGGAACAAATCCCGGATAATCGAAAGCATTTTCAACACCGGCTTCCTGCGCACGCGCGCGCAGGTTGTTACCGTAGTCAAACGTCACAGCACCGCGATCTTTCATGGTCAGCATGCCACGAACGTGTTTGGCCATAGAATCATAAGCGGCTTTCAAATAAGCCTTTTGATCTTTTTCACGGAAGGTTTTTGCTGTTTCCACAGTGTAGCCTTCTGGGATGTAGCCTACCAAAGGATCATGCGCAGATGTTTGATCTGTCAAAAGATCCGGAGTGAAGTTTTTCTCGATCAACTGATGAATGACAGTGGCCATGTTGCCTTGAAGTGCGATGGACTTCGCTTCACCTGCGGCCGTGTATTTCTTAATACGCGCCAAAGCATCGTCAAGGTCTGTGGCCACTTCATCGATGTATTTGGTTTCAAGACGTTTTTGAATACGAGTTGGATCAATTTCTACAGCCAGAACACAAGCGCCGGCGAAAACACCCGCCAGAGGCTGGGCTCCACCCATACCGCCCAAGCCTGCGGTCAGAATCACTCGACCTGTCAGGTTGCCATTGAAGTACTGGCGACCGGCTTCAACGAAGGACTCGTAAGTCCCCTGAATAATCCCTTGAGTCCCAATGTAAATCCAAGAACCCGCCGTCATCTGACCGTACATCATCAGACCTTTTTTATCGAGTTCGTTGAAGTGCTCCCACGTCGCCCACTTAGGCACAAGGTTGGAGTTCGCCAAAAGAACGCGAGGCGCATCCTCGTGAGTTTTCAAAATACCGATCGGCTTACCGGATTGAACCAGCAGGGTTTCATCGTTTTCAAGTTCTTTCAAAGCTTCCAGAATCTTGTCGAAAGATTCCCAGTTACGGGCCGCTTTACCGATACCACCATATACAACCAGATTTTCCGGATGTTCTGCAATCACCGGATCCAGATTGTTTTGAATCATGCGGTAAGCCGCTTCCTGCAACCATCCCTTACAAACCATCTTATTCCCAGTAGGAGCTTTCACAACACGAGACATAAATCCTCCAAAAGGTACCTGCCGGGTCACCCTCCACAGGAGAGCCCGCCCCGGTTTTCCCGAAGCAGTGCGACAGGTCTGAGTTAATTATTCAATTACCATTCCAGTTCGCCGACAGCTTGTTCGACGACTTTCATCAGTTCTCCAGAAACCATCATGGCTTTGATCGCCTCAACGTCCTTAGAGAAAATGCGGTCTTCTTTTGCAAACGGCACAGTCTTGCGAATGTGCTCATGCGCAGCCTTCACGGCCGCAGATGGCTTCAACGGAGCCAGCAAATCCAAGGCTTGAGTTGCAGACAACAATTCCATTGCCACCACGTTTTCTGCGTTTCTCAGGATCTGTGCGAACTTTCTTGCCGCAATTGTTCCCATGGAAACGTGATCTTCTTTTTCTGCTGACGTCGGGATGGAATCCACGCTCGCCGGATGGGCCAAAACTTTATTTTCACTGACCAAAGACGCGGCTGCCACCTGCACGATCATGTGACCGGAATTCAAGCCCCCGTTCGGAGTCAGGAACGGCGGAAGCTCACTCATCTGCGTAGAGATCATTTTGGAAATACGGCATTCACTGATACTTGCCTGGGAAGACAGCGCAATCCCCGCAAAGTCCATCGCGTGCGCCACTGGCATCCCGTGGAAGTTACCGCAAGAAAGAACCTTGTTTGCATCTGCAAACACCAGCGGGTTGTCCGTGGAAGAGTTCGCTTCAGTTTCCAAAACTTTGACAGCATATCTCAAAGCATCTTTGGCTGCGCCGTGAACCGCTGGCATACAACGCAAAGAATACGCATCCTGAACGCGCGGATCATTCACCGCGTGGCTTTCAGCGATCGGGCTGGTTTCGCCCATAAGTTTAATCAAGTTACGACCGGTCTTGCCTTCACCAGCGTGAGGGCGGCTGGCTTGAATCAACGGATCAAATGGTTTTCTGGAACCACGCAAGCCTTCCAAAGACATCGCACCTGCAAGATCAGCCAACCACAACAGGCGGCGGTTTTCCCACAAGGACAACAGACCAATGGACGTCATCACCTGACAACCGTTGATCATGGAAAGACCCTCTTTCGCTTTCAGCTCTAGTGCAGTGATGCCCTTTTGTTTTAACAACTCGGTCACGTGCACGATTTTACCGTCAGCGCCCCACGCTTCGCCTTCACCGATGATGGTCAATGCCAGGTGAGAAAGCGGAGCCAAGTCCCCGGATGCACCTACAGAGCCCTGAGAAGGCACTACCGGGATGATGTCGTTATTCAGGAACTCAAGAATTTTTTCTACCACCAACGGACGAATACCGCTGTGGCCTTTAGCCAAAGCATTCGCACGCAGAACCATCATCGCGCGGGTTTCTGTTTTCGTGAACGGCGCACCGATACCCATGGAATGGGAACGAATCAGATTTCTTTGCAGCTGTTCAATTTCAGCATCAGAAATACGCACGGATGAAAAAGCACCAAAACCAGTGTTCACACCGTACATCACTTCACCACTGGCAATACGACCCTCGATATAGTCGCGGGACTTTTGCATGTTGGCTCTTCCGGAAGCGGAAAGTTCTGCCTTGATCGAAGGGTTGTGGGCAATCTGATATAGGTTTTCAAGTGTGATATTCTCACCAGTAATCTGCATAGTAGGCCTCTCTAAAAGAAGCCGCATCCTAGCCCAAAACCCCCACCCCAATCAAAGAAACGCGCCAAGAAAGGTGCCTGGTGACTTTTTCTAGCAACAGCGCAGCATTACGGATGACGCGCTGTAGGTGTAAAAAGTCACCAGGCACCTTTTCGGAAGGGCTTTTAAATGGCAAAAGCCATTCTGGGGTTAGCAGAATGGCTTTTTTTGACTTAAATTCTTTTTGGAAATTAGAATTCCAGAGGAAGGGACACAGACAAAACGTAGCTTTCATTTTGAGCGTCTGTAGTCAGGCTGTTGCCGTCGAACTCATCCCATGTGTCTTTGATGTACTCAAGGTTCAAGGACACAAATGGCAAACCAGTAAAGCCCACACCCAGTTTCATGTTTTTACCAGTCAGTTTGCCGGAATCCAATTTCAGGTCATTTGTGAAACCAACACCCAGCCATGCTCTTAGCAAGATTGGGAAGTCGATACCCACAACACCTGACAACGTCGTACGCTTTGCATCTTCTTTAGGAGTAGAGTCAGGATCAACCTCACCACTTACACCCATTGTGTAGTCTGCGCCTACCCAAAGCATCAGCGGAGTTTTATAAGCCAAGCGCAAACCCAATTGAGAGCCTGTCAACTTACCATCTGGATCTGTTGTTTTACCAAATTCATAACCAAGGTAGGGTTCAACCAAAACGTCTGCGTGAGAAACGCTCCCGAATCCCAGAACAACTGCCAACACTACTAAGAGCTTTTTCATAAAGTCTTCTCCTTTTGTAACCCAAAAATATTTTGGACTCCCCTAAAATTCTGAGAGGAGTCCGCCCCAGGGTCAATGACGCAAAGACCAAACCATCCCCCTCTGGCCCTTAAGCTGGCAGGACTTTTACACAGGGGTTTTTCATGTACAAAGATGACAAGGAATACTACGCCTCCCTTCCTCGCAAACGTATTGGAGTAGGAGCCCTGATATTCTACAAAAGAATGCTGTTAATCGTTCAACCTGGATATAGTTCCAGCTGGATTCTGCCTGGGGGCACCGTGGAATACGAGGAGTCCCCATTAGAAGCCCTGATCCGCGAAGTGCAGGACGAGTTAAAGCTCAAGATCGTTCCCAAAAACCTGATCGCCGTCGATTATGTCGCCAACACCGACGTTAAAGGCGAATACCTGCAACTGCTTTTTTCAACTGAGGATTTAACAGAAGAACAAGCCCAATCCATCGAGGCCAAATTCTACGAGGTCAAAAACTACCGCTTTCTGGATTTTGACGATGCCCTGTCACTGCTTGCCCCCAACATCGCCCGGCGTCTGCAAAGCCTGCAAAACCACCCCAACGAAATCCTGTATCTGGAAAACGGAAAACAAAACCCCATCGCCCTGCTAAATCTTTAGGCGTTTTTAAGAGTAGAGATGGCGGAACGATAGTCTTTGCCAAAGACGTAGCTGCCAGCGACGAAGACGTCGGCTTCGCGGCAGATTTTTGCGGTTTCGGCGTTGATGCCGCCGTCCACTTCGATCAGACAATTCAAATTTTTGGACGAGATTTCTTCGCGCAAGCGCGTGATTTTTGGAACCTGATCATGCATGAAAGATTGACCGCCAAAGCCCGGCTCTACAGTCATGACCAGCACCAGATCACACAAGGGCAGCAGTGGTAAAACTTGTTCCACCGGAGTGCGCGGTCGCAATGTAATCCCCGCCTTTGCACCCAGCTCGCGGATCTTGCGCAAAGTTCCTGCAGCGTCTTTTGTTGATTCTATATGAATGGTCAAATAATCACTGCCCGCTTTGACGAAGTCCTCAACATAGCGTTCAGGTTCTTCGATCATCAGATGCACATCCAGCGGCAAGGAAGAAACCTTCTTCAAAGATTTCACCACCGGAATCCCAATCGTGATATTCGGAACAAAACGTCCGTCCATCACATCGACATGCACCCAGTCCGCCCCGGCTTCTGTAATGGCTTTGATCTCTTTTTCAAGATTCGCAAAATCCGCCGACAAAATAGAGGGCGCAACGAGTTTAGACACCGAGCTTGTCTCCGACTTTTAATGGATGCCCTTTCAGGAAGTCCTGCACCAACATGCGATTGCGGGATTCAGGCTGAACCTCATAGAGTTTCAAAATACCATCCCCCGTCGCCACGCTGATATGATCCTCATGAACTGACGTAATTGTCCCCGGGGCCACCGTCGTAACGCCGGAAACAGGAACCACCTTATGCAGCTTCAATTTCTTCCCCTGCAACAAAGTATAAGTGCCCGGCCCATAAACAAAGCCACGCACCTTACCGTCAATCGCCTTGGCTGAAGTGCCCCAGTCCACCTGGGATTCCTGCTTTTCAATTTTCTTTGCCACAGTCACTTGCGATTCATCCTGCGGAGTCGGCGCCAGATTTCCGCGCACATAATCCATCAGTTCCACCTGCAAAAGCTCCGCACCCAAACGAGCCAGCTCGTCATGCAGTTCCAGTGCATTCATTTCAGGAGTGATTTTCACACGACGAATGCCAATGATGTCACCCGCATCCAGCTTGCGCACCATTTTCTGCAAAGTCACACCGGATTCCACATCACCCGCTTCAATCGCACGTTGAATCGGAGCCGCCCCACGCCAACGTGGTAAAACAGAACCATGCACATTCACACAGCCAAAACGGAAAGAGTCCAAAAACTCTTGCGTCAGGATCTGACCGAACGCCACCACAACGGCGACCTCAGCCCCCCAGGTTTTAATTTCTTGAAGCATCAATGGATTGGCTTTTAAAGATTCCGGCGCCAGCACCTTCAGACCGTGGGCCTGAGCCAAAGCCTTCACCGGACTTGGCGTCAATTGCAACTTACGACCCGCAGGACGATCCGGCTGAGTCACAACACCGACGATCTCAAAGTGCTCATCAGAAAGAAGAGCTTTCAGTGAGGTCACCGCAAATTCAGGCGTCCCTAGAAAACAGACTCGGACCTTGCTCACACTTCACACTTTTCTTCGTCAACAGCTGCTTCAGCCTGCGCGTCCCCGGACGCTCCGGCACTGCCGGCCTCCGCCGCTTTTTCTTTAACTGGGTAGCCGTACTTTTTGATTTGGTTTTTGATTTTGTTGCCTTTAACGAAGCTCAGATGGTCGATGAACAAAGTTCCCTCCAAATGATCCAGTTCGTGCTGCATGCAGATCGCAAGCAAACCGTCCGTCTTTACGATAAATTCTTTCCCGGTCGCATCGAAAGCTTTCATTTCAATGTATTCAAAACGCTGAACCGTTTCGTAGTAACCCGGAATGGACAAGCAACCTTCGTCGAAAGTGGTTTTGCCTTCGCCTTTAACGATTTCAGGGTTGATCAAAACCAGCGGTTGTTTCACAGCCGCTTCAAGCTCTGTCATTTCTTCGTATTTATAACGGCGGCCCTTTTCATCTTTAGGGCGTGTGTCGATAACCACCATGCGCTTCAGCTCACCCACTTGAGGGGCCGCCAAGCCGATACCATTGGCGTGGTACATGGTTTCAATCATATCCTCTGCCAGTTTGGCGATATCAGGGCCAAAGGCCTCTACCGGTTGCGAAACTTCACGCAACTTCGGGTCAGGGAATGTGAGGATTTTCATGATCATAGGAACCTCCGGGAGGCCCCCATTATATCAGCGTTTCAGCTTTTTGAGAAGAACGAAGGCCACAACCAACATAACTATGTTGGGGGCCCAAGCCGCTGCCACCGGAGGTAGCGTCCCGTGCTGCCCCAGGGTGATCCCGGACGAATAAAACACGTAATAGGCAAAGACCAGGGCCAGACAGATCCCGACATTCAGCATGGTCCCGCCGGAACGAGCCCGCCCCACGCTGAAAGGCAGCCCCAGTAAACACATCACCAGCCCGGCAAAGGCGAAGCTGATTTTAGAGTGGTAATTCACCTCGTAAGCGATGGTATCCAGCCCCGCCGCACGGTTTTTATTGATGAAAAGATCCAGCTCTTTTTGTGACATCATGTCTGCGGTTTGACCGGCACTTTGCAGGTCCTTAGAGTCTTCCGCCATCACAATATTTTTGGTTTTAAACGGACTGGTCAAAGGGAAGCTTGAGTCCTTGCTAAATACCGTCACTGTCCCCTGTTCCAGCAGCCACTGCGCCCCTTGAATTTTCACCACAGCGGCGGTGATCATCTGAACCAGATCCCAGTCATCGCTAAAGAAGTACATGGTCAACCCCTGAGCCCCGTCCCCAGTGGCATTCAGGGTTTTGATATTGAAAATCGAATTTTTCGAGCGATACCAGATACGATCCGTGCGGATGGTTGAAAAGCGATTCGGTTCTTTCTTAAGGTCATGGTAAAGGATGTAGTTCTTCTTCACCGTCGCCCGCGGCAGCACCCGGTCTGAAACCGCATACCCGACGGCCGATATCGCAACCACCAACGCCAGCATAGGTACCGTGATACGGATCAAACTCATCCCGCTGGCGAATAACGCAACGAGTTCATTGGCTTTATTCAAGCTGCTTAATGTCAGAATTACGCCCAACAAACAGGCAACTGGAAGCAGTTGCTGGATGATACCCGGAAAAGAATACAGGTAATAATTCACCAAAGCCGACGGAGCAACATCCTTGTAATTGACCATCGTTCCCATCGCATCCACAGCCGTAAAGAGCGTCAGAAACACCAAGAGGCCACCGACGAAGTAACCTAGAAAAAGCCCTGCTGTGTATCTATCGATTCTGTTCACGGTAACCCTCTTAAACTATCTGCTTCAGCTTGCGCGCCTTCCGGCGCTCCAGCTCTGCCGGCGGCCGCCGATAAACCTTGACTGGAGGCGGAAATCCTATTTTACTTTGCTTATGGCTTTACGCGTCTTGCTTGCAGATGAGAGTTCCACAATCAAAAAAGTAATGCAACTGGCATTGTCTGACTTCGGGGTTGAAGTTAAATCCGTCCCTGTTGGTCTTGACGTATTGCAAGTGGCTAAGACCTTTAAGCCTGACATCGTATTTGCCGATGTGCTTCTGACCAAAAGATCCGGTTACGAAGTCTGCGCCGATTTGAAAAATGATGCCGAAACAACTCACCTGCCCGTCGTTTTGATGTGGAGTGGGTTTATGGAAATCGACGAAGTCAAAGCCGCCGAATGCCGGGCGGACCGTCGTTTGGAAAAACCGTTTGATGCGGATCATTTGCGCACGATTGTTTCTGATTTGGTTCAAAAAACCAAATCCAACCCTGTCAGCAGCTTCCTGACTTTCCCGGAAATGCCGGAATTCGAGGAAACTCCTGCTGAAAATGAGGCTCCGGCCCAGGAACAAGCCGCTTATACTTTGCCTGAAGAAAAATCCGACAGCTTCCTGAATATCCCGGAAATTGACGCTGACGAAGCCAATCTTCTGGAGGTTTCCGGCGAAGAGTTCTCAGCCGTGCCTTTGACTTCCCCGAAAGGTGAAGATGAACACGACGAGGGCGGCTGGGCCCATCAGGATCTGACCAAATTCAAAATCCAAATCCCTGAAGTTGAAAGTGCCGACTTCGCATCTAAGTTTGTTATTCCTCAGGATGACGAGCTTTCCGGCGCTCACATTGAGATGGACGGCGACTTCGAGGAAATCAGCTTTGTGAAGCCTTCCCCGGAAGTGACAAAAACCAAAGCTCCGACAGCCGAATCCTTTATTTCCAACGTGGAAAAGTCCGTCAAAGATCAAATGATGGAAACACTTAAAAAAGGTGCAACAAAAGTCACATCCACTGGGGCGGCCCCGCAGGCTGCTTCTAATGCTAAGCCCAATACACAATCCAAGGTGGACTTAGACCCCAATATGATGGAAAAGGTTATCCGTGAGGAAGCTCGCGAAGTGATCGAATCCATTTGCTGGAAAGTCCTTCCTGAGATCGCTGAGCGCATCGTGCGCGAAGAAATCAAAAAGATCCTCCGCGAAACTGAAAAGTCCATCTAAAGCGGTCAGCTACAGATCATAAAACTGACCGCCATTTGTGAGGTCACGCTTATGACATTGCTGGAGCTCATCCGCGCCGCTATCAAAGAAGACATGCCTAATGGCGATGTCACCACTGAATCTCTTGCCTTAAAACCCCGCATGGGACGCGCCCGCCTGAAAGCCAAGGAAGACATCGTTCTTTCCGGCGCGATGGCGTTTGAACAATCCATGCAGGCGCTGGAGCCCACCTGTCGCATCAAATGGCATTTCGAGGAAGGCGATGAGGTTCTAAAAAACCAAATCCTTTGCACCATCGAAGGGGATCTGGTGCAGGTGCTGAAGGCAGAGCGCGTGGCTTTGAATTTCCTGGGTCACTTGTCCGGTATTGCAACTCACACTCGTCGCTTTGTTAAAAAGATCGAAGGCACTAAAACCAAGATTCTTGACACCCGTAAAACCACCCCCGCTTTCCGTGATCTGGAAAAGCGTGCCGTTGTCCATGGTGGTGGTGTGAATCACCGAATGAATCTGAGCACGGCGATTCTGATCAAGGATAATCATATCTCTGTCATGGGTGGCATCACCAATGCTATCAATCGCATCCGTGAGCACAGCAATCTTCCGGTCGAGGTGGAAGCCTCCAATCTGGAAGGCGTGAAAGAGGCCGTGTCCATGAACGTGCAAAGAATTCTTTTGGACAACATGGATAACGACACTTTGAAAAAAGCTCTGGAAATCATCCCTGCTGAAATCGAAACCGAAGCCAGCGGCAATATGAATCTGGATCGCGTGGCTTCTGTGGCTGCGTTGGGTGTGAATTACATTTCCGTGGGCGCGCTGACTCACTCTGCACCGTGTGCGGATGTCAGCCTCGTCTTCCAGTGGGAGGACTAATGGCAGACACTCCTGTTTCTGATATTCGCATTGGTTATGTGACTTCACAGTGGGCGGAAAGCAATCACCTGTATGTTTCCTATCAAAAGGAAATGACCAGCACGAATGCTTTGGCCAAAGAAGAAGCCTTCGCCGAAAACCTGATGGAAGAATCTTTGTGCCTTTATGTGACCGACCACCAAACCGCCGGTCGCGGTCGCGGCAAAAACACCTGGGTTGATTCTCGTCCTGGCAGTGCGTTGCTAAGCTCCTGGACTTATCTTCTGGGGACGAAGCCACAACCGACAACTTCATGCCTGATTGGACTTGCCGTTTATCGTGCGTGTTCCACCACCTGGCCTTTCCTGCCGTGGAACCTGAAAGCGCCGAATGACATTTACATTGGCAGCAAAAAAGTCGCGGGCATTCTTTTGGAAAATGTTGCCCAAGGTGACGAGGTTCGCTTGATTATCGGACTGGGCCTGAATGTCACGGCTTCCCCGGAAGAAGTGGAAACATCCACGAGCATTATTGAATCCCTGCCGATGGGTGCGCCTTTGCTGGGCCAGGACTACATGGGCTTCCTGGATCGCCTGCTGTTTGAGCTGACTGATGCTGTTTCACATTCCGATGAAGAGCTCAGCCCGACAGATCAACTGTCTTTGCTGACAGCTCTGAACCAACATCCATTGCTAAAAGAAAAATACACTGGAATGAAAGCCGATGGCAGTTTGCTAATTGGTGACAAAGAAATCAACTGGTCCACATTGTAGGTGTTGCTATGGCTTTGACGTTCACTCCTTTTCCAGATTTGGGTAACAGCTGTCCGGACTTCACACTTCCGGCAGTTGATGGAAAGACTTATTCCCTGACTGACTTTGCCAAAGGGAATCCTTTGGTGGTGATGTTTATCTGCAACCACTGCCCGTATGTGCAGGCGATCGAAGACCGTCTGATCCAACTGGGGGCCGACCTGAAAAAGCAAAATGTATCCGTAGTGGCCATTTGTTCCAACGATGAGTTCAGCCATCCCGAGGATTCATTTGCAAATCTGAAAAAACGTGCCGAGGAAAATGGATACACCTTTACCTATCTGCACGACAAAACCCAGGACGTGGCCAAAAAGTTTGGTGCCGTCTGCACGCCGGATTACTTTGTGTATGACAAGAATCACAAGCTGGCTTATCGCGGACGTCTGGACGATTCCTGGAAAGATGCAGACAAAGTCACCAAGCGCGAGCTTTATGAGGCCGTTCAAGTGTTGTTAAAAGACGAAAAAGTTTCTGAAGATCAAACAGCCTCCATGGGCTGCTCTATCAAGTGGGTTTAAGACAATGAAATATGTTTTGGTATTTGTTCTGGTGACGATGATTTCTTTTGGTTTGTTTCTGGCAAACTATCTGGGCGCTTTCCGTGGCGTGGAAATTTCAGAAGTGACTCAAGGTCCGTTCAAAACAGTTTTTGTTGAACATGTCGGCCCTTACCACAAAGTGAACAAGCAGTTGGAACGCATTGAAAAGTACATGAAATCCCAAGGCATCACTTGCGGCCGCACCTTTGGGGAATACCTGGACAACCCTCGCGAAGTGGAAGAAGCACGTCTGCGCTCTAAAGTGGGTTGCATCCTTGAAGGCGAGCCACCACAACTGACTGAAGGTCTGCAAGTTGGCGAAATCCCGCAACGCAAATATGTGATGGCGGTCTTTACGGGATCGCCGGGCATTGGGCCTTTGAAAGTTTATCCTAAAGTGAACGACTTCATGTTAAAAGCACACCTAAAACAAACTGGTGCGGTGATTGAGATTTACGAAATCCACTCCATCACTGAGAAAAACGCCATGACCACAACTTATCTGTTCCCGGTTCAATAAATATGAAAACGGTGCTGCTGGCTTCTTTGATTCTGGGGGCGGGCCTTATGGCCTCGGCCCAGCCCTGCCCGACAGCTTGTGGCAGCGAGGCTTTAAAGAAAGACAAGATCCCCTTGTCCAAAGTGATTTCGGAACCGGCCTGCCTAAAGCGTGCGGCCGACGAAAGCAACGAAGATCTGGCCAAACAGCACAAACTGACTGATTTTGAAATTCTGGCCCGTTTGGTTTTCGCTGAAGGTATTTCCACCAACCTTGAAAAGTGCGACAAGTATGGGGCCTCTCTGTTTGAGAGTCTGGCTTGGGGCGTGGAAAATCGTGTGGCTCTGGCGAAGGCCAGTCCTGCTTACGCTAAAATGTTTGGAAGTGGCATTCAGGGCGTGATCTTTAAAAAAGCTCAGTTCAATCCGGCCGTGTCAAAAAAATCCTCCTATTCAAAGCTGTTTTTGTGTCCAACTGAACATCCCGAATGGAAGAAGTATTGGGCCTATTCTACCCAGGCCGCCGACAAGGTCATGCAAGATCCCAAACAGAATCCCTTCCTGAAGGCCGGTCCTCAGAAACATGGTGTTTCAGCTGTAACTCATTTTTATTACCCGCACAGTTCGCAGGCCACCCAGCCGCCAGTGGCATGGGCTGATCTATCCAAGAGCGCTGCCAAGAAAGCCTATGTAAAGGCGGTGTCCATCGACGGACACGCATACAGCAACGAGTGCGTGCAGTTTTTCTCTTACTAACCCACGCACTCTTACTTAAGAACTAATTGATTTCGTATTCTGCTGTGACTTCCACACGAACTTTGATTTGGCCGGAAGAAAGCTCTGTCTGTGCCGCATCTGCCGCCATGGTTTTCAAACCGAAGTTTCTGAAAACTGGTTGTGGCGGGTTATAACCGGAAGTCCCGTGACTGATCTTGGAAACGCCTTTGATTTTAACCCCGGCTGCTTTGGCAATTTCATCGGCTTTGGTGCGAGTCACACGAACCGCATCCCCCAATGCCGCCGTTTCTGCCACAGAACGCTTGTCAGAATCCCATGCCAAAGAGTTCACGTTCACACCTGAATCTGCGGTCTTTTTATCTGACACCAAAGCATCCAGGAAGGTCCCGGCATCCTCGACCTTACGCAAGGTTACGGACAAACTTTGCGTCACACGGAAACCGACCAGCTTATTCTGACGAAGCTTTTGGTCGTATTCGTACTCCGGATTCAAGGAATAGTTATCCGTCTGAATATCCTCTTTTTTAATCTTGAAATCATCCAGGGCCTTTTTGACCTGCTTAAACTGATTTGCCGCCAGTTGCTGAGCCTGTTTGGCCGTGTTGGCCTTACTCCAAACCTCGACGTTCATATGAACCAAGTTCGGGTCCAATCCTTTTTCAGCGGCACCACTTACCACGATAAAACGGTCTTCGGCGTGTGCGCTCACTCCGGTCATCAATGCCACTGCCAAAAGGCTGGCTCCTAGAACTTTCTTCATGCAATACCCCTTTCCTTGGGCCTATACCTAAGAGCATAAATCAGACTTTATGGAAGGCAAAGGGCAAGAACTCTTAGTGCGGTATCCCAACCAGACGCAGTGATTCTTGTATTGCACTCTGACAGAATTTATCCGGATAATAAGGCCTCATAATTAAGGAGTTCCCCCATGAAAAAGATGATTCTGATCGGTGCTGCCGTGGCAATGATGCTGTCTGGTTGCGCGACAACTAAAGAAAACCCTAACACAGCCAAAGGTGCTGGTATCGGTGCCGCGATTGGTGCTGTGGCTGGCGCGGTGATCGGTCACCAAACCGGCAAGCGCAACGAAGGCGCATTGATCGGTGCCGCTTTGGGTGCTGGTATTGGTGGTGTTGTTGGTAACCGCCTGGACAAACAACAAAAAGAACTGGCAAAAATTGCTGAAACAAAAAGAACCGAACAAGGTCTGATCACCAAGCTAAAAAGCGACATCCTGTTCGACTCTGGCAAAGCTGATTTGAAGCCAGCCGCACAAACCAACATCAGTCAGTTGGCTGCTATCATGAAGAAATACCCTGAAAATGTGCTGACTGTAAAAGGTTACACTGACGACACAGGTTCTGCGATGGTGAACAACCCGCTTTCTGAAATGCGTGCAAAATCCGTCAGCGCTCAGTTGATCGCGGCGGGCGTGCCGGCACAAACTGTAACTTCTGTTGGAATGGGCGCTGCAAATCCAGTGGACCCTGCAAAAACCAAAGAAGCTCGCGCAAAAAATCGTCGTGTGGAAATCGAAATCACAGTGGACGAATCCAAAGTTCCTAAGTCCTAGTATTCAGGATACCGAAAAAGAAAAAGGGTGAGACTTCCATCTCACCCTTTTTTGTTTGTTTTGCTTAAACTCTTTATCTTTTCAAAAGACTCTTAGCCAAATCCAGGAAGCGTGCTTCTGTCACTTCCGGCGGCCAGGGAATGATCGGGAAATCAAACGGTTCATCCTCTGAAATATTCCAGGACTTCAAATCTTTCGTGATCAGGTCACGAACTTCAGTGGCCAGCAAACGACGATCAATCTGTTTCACCACTTTTGGCAGCGGGTATTCCAGATTAAAGCGTTTGGAAATCGCCCAGTGAATACGGGACTCAATAATTTCAAAATCCGGCAATAGGGCTTTTACCGGGGACACCAGATCACCGATGTAAGCTTCCGTCGCATCATGGAAAAGCATGTGCAAGGCGATTTCCTTGGTCGGAGACACTTCCGCCCCGATGCAAGAATGCTGACCCACGCTATAGAAGAATCTGGTGTGACCATTGAAACGCGCCTGACGAGCCAATGCGCAGGCAATATCTTCAATCATCACCGCATCCGGCTCCGGCTTCAAAATACTGAAGCGGTTTCCAGACAGGGTCACAACCCAGGATTTCTCGATAATTTCTTCGCGATTCAACTTTTCTGGCAGCGTGGGGATTTCAAAATTCATGGAAGGTGCTTACCTTATGGCCCCAGCAGTTGCATGAACTTTCTCGTGACCAAAAGCGTTAGATGTAGAAATTGCCGGAACAATAAAAGGACGAAACACCTCTTCTTACACGCCCTTAACTTGAGCAAACCCGGTGTCTTGCCACAAAGTGCCGCCATCTCTTTGCGCAAAGAAGAAAACATTTAAACCCCATTTAGGAGAACCTTGAAATGAAACAGTTCCTATCCCTTGTTATTGGCCTTCTGACCGCAGCCCCTGCTTTTGCTGGCGTTAACGCCTCCTCTTCCTGGGAAGAGATCATGCGCGATAAATACGCGATTGTGAAAGCCCCTACCGTTTATATGGGCCGCTCTATCGACTACACATTCGTGTGTCAGGACGGCGACCGCCTGCGCACCATGAAGCCAGTGGACACCACTGTCAGCAGAACCCGTGGCGACCGTGAAGAAATCATCGTGATCGACCGCGACTACCTGTGGACTCCGATCAACTATCGTCATGAGGTGGACAACTGTGACTGGAGAGGCGAGCGCCGCATTTGCAAGACCGAGATTGTTACGGGCTCCTACCCATTGACTGTGAACATCCCGGTTTACCGCCGCATTTCCAACAGAAATGTCGAACGTTACGAACTGCTATTTAGAAAATCTTACACAGTCCCAACTTGTGAAAACGTGACTGTCGATTAAGGACTCTCATTTCCCTTTCAACAAGAGGGGTTCCATGAACTCCTCTTGTGTCTTTATGAGGGGAATTTTATTAAGACGCCATGCAAAGACGTGACTTCCTTAAAACAGGTATTTCTCTAGCGGCAATCTCTTCCCTTCCAGCCTCCGGCCTTGCAAAAGGTTCGGAATGGGTGAATTCCAACATGCCAGATGACTGGCCTGTGGCACGCCTGAAAGACTCTGAAAATAACAGCATCGACTTTAACGGTGATGATATCAATCGCCCGCACGATGCCTTCTGGAATATCGACGGCTATATCGCCAAAAAAGGCGGCGAACCTTCCAGCATCTCAGAAGATCTCGATGTGGTTGTTGTCGGCGCCGGGGTGGCGGGTCTTTCCACCGCTTACTATCTTCGCGACAAAAAAATTGCCGTTCTGGAAATGGACTTCCGTTTGGGAGGAAACTCCAAAGGGGAAGCTTACAAAAACGCGATGTATTCCACCGGAGCTGCTTATTTCGTTGAACCCGATCAACAGGCCCCACTGGGCCAGTTGCTGACAGAGCTGGGGGTTTGGGATCACGCCCGTCGTGAGTCCTCGGATCACACCACGGTTCTTTACAATAATAAATTCACCTCCCCATTCTGGAAAGGTGCCACCGACAAGGCAGCATCCGAGCAGTTTAAAAAAATCTTCACACGTCTGACTGAGATTGGTGCTGAAGCTGATTTCGACTATAATGGCGAACTGGCTCGCACCGTGGATCATCTGACTTTTGAAGAATGGTTGAAAAAAGAATTCGGAGATGTGCATCCTCACCTGCTGGAATACTTCCAACTTTATGGCTGGAGTTCTTTCTGCGGTTCCACCGATGAACTGTCTGCGTATCAATATCTGGGCTTTATCTGTGCGGAAACCGGCAGCCTGATGGCTTACCCGGGCGGCAATGCCTACGTCGCGCACAAAATGGCTCAGGCCATCCGCAAATCTGCGGGAACCAAATCCCTGCGTGCGGGGGCGATTGTTTTACGTGTGACGACAGAAGGTGATTCTGCTGTTGTTCTTTACGAAGATGCGATGGGGAATCTTAAAAAGATCCGCGCGAAAAAAGTTGTGATGGCCTGCCAGAAATTCGTGGCCAGACGCCTGATCCCGGAAATGCCAAAAGAACAGTTCGATGCCCTCGGGCAACTGATGTATCGCGCGTATCTGGTGGGTAATATCATCACCAAAAAGCCGTTCCAAAGCCCAAGCTATGAATTGTACTGCCTGCGTGGCCAAGTGCCACCATCTCCAACACCAATGAGACGCGGGGACCGCAGCTTTACGGATATCTGTTATGGCACCTGGGCCCAACAGGAACAGGTCGATCACAGTGTTCTGACCTTGTATCATGGTATTCCTTATGATGGGGCCCGCCAGTTCCTGTTCAATCCGGCATCGCATGACAAATACAAAAACAAATATCTGACGGATGTAGAGCCTATTCTGAAAACAATGAATTTGGGGCTGGATGATATTCATGGCATTCGCCTGACTCGCTGGGGCCATGCTTTGCCTTTGTCTCAGGCTGGTTTGATTCAAAAAGGCATCCCGCAAAGAGCTTCCACGAATATCAACAACGTGATTCATTTTGCCAATCAGGACAACTGGGCGAATCCGTGTTTTGAAACGGCTCACCACTGTGCACTGGAAGCCGTGCACAGCATTTTGAACGATTAAGTTCATTACATCAGGATCTGGTGGCAATCCGCTGCCAGATCCTTCTATACAGCTCCCGGCAAAGCGCGTAAGCTGTTTCCATGAGTGATCACAAAAATTACGTCTTTTTGATGGATTGTGCAGATTTTTCCGAAGCACAAGTGGTTCGTTCCTTTTTGATGGCGCAAGGGCTGCACCCTCGCGTGAAAGACGAACAAACTCGTGGCGTGGCTCCTCACTTTGAGCAGCTCTTGGGAAAGCTGACTCTGGAAATTCCCGAACACGAATACATGGAGGCCTCTCAGCTTCTGGAAAGTCGTGAACAACCACGCATTCAAATTGTCACCGTTTCCGAAGTTGATACCGAAGCCCTGGCAAAAAAAGCCTTGTGGAATGCCATCCTGGGGTGTGTCTTTGTTCCTTTGATCTGTAACTTCTACTCGATGGTTTTAGGTTACCGCGTGCTTCGACAAGAGCGCCCATTAGGATCTGTCAGCCGTAAAAGATTGCTCTTGGCGATCTTGTTCAATTCAATGGCTTTTTACGGCTGGCTCTATTTTGGTCCAAAGCTGTTTCCGAACTTTTTCAAATTCTGATCTGTTTTTACACACCGGACTGCCATGCCATTATAGAGAATCCACCCGGCAGGGTTAATCTTATGGTATGAGCAGAGCAATCTCTTTCCTATTCGCAGCCTTCTTTACTGGCTCAATCTCTTTTGCGGCTCCGTCCATGACGATTGTCGGTCAGGACTATGAACCTTTCTATTTTAAATCCGGCACTTCCGGAGTTCAGGGGGCGTGCTACGAAATCATCCAGCGCCTTTGCCAAATGGAACAGGTTCACTGCAAATTCAAAGTGGCTCCGTTAAGACAATTTCTGGCTATGCTGAAAGAGGGAAAAGCGGATATTGGCTGCCCGATCTCAGCCTCCCCGCAACGGGAAACAGTTTTCTTTATGAGCCCGGTTTTTTCCACGCGCTATTCTTTCTTTGGCGCTGAAAACTATGTCAAAAAGATCAAAGGCTATCCCGACTTAAAGGGTATGAAGGTCGGCGTTTTCAGCCCTTCGATGACCGAGGTCAGTCTGCAAAAAATCCATGAGTTTTCAGACAAGGGCTTCACCATACAACCCGAAACCACTGTCTTTGTGTCCTTAAGAAAACTGCAAAACAAGGCCTACCCCCTGGCCTATCTGAATCGCGATGTAGCCCAGACCTGGATTCAACGCACCCGCAGTCAATTGCTGGAAGTTCCCAATCTGGGGGAATCCGTCAGCTACTATATGGCCTTCTCAAAAAAGCGCTTTAATCAGACGCAGTTTTCACGTCTGGAAGGCCACCTGCTGGAAATGCGCAAGAATCGCTTTCTGGAAAGCATTGCTGAAAAATACAAAGTCCATCTGTTTGATGGGGCTCCACGCAACCCCTGACGTTTCACTTTGATACATTGGGCGTGTTCATCTTTTTTTCATGTCAGGATTTACAACCGTACGGGGAAAAATCAGTCTCAATAAAAAACTGACACATCAGATCTCTTAGATTGCAGCCTGGCTGAAATTCCAGAGATTTCCATGAAACATTCTGCTTAGAACATTGACTCCTCCGCTTGTCGGCAGCACATCCCCATGGAACATTCTAAGCATTTGATTCCACTATTTTATTTACTGTCTTTTCAGTTCTGCCGAAAAGCACCAAAGATTGGTTTAAGCATTGCAATAGCATCCTGACAGTCAATGGGTGGGGAAACAACATGAAATCAAAAATGATCAGATCCGGTCTTACACTGGCTTTTCTTTTTACCACGGTCACCGTCTATCAAAACTGCGCCCCACAGAATGTGAACTTTGAAACCTCTTCCGATGAGCTGGCCAGCCAGGTTCGCGGTCTGGGTGAGGCCTCCATCACTCTGAATGACGGAAATCCTTTTACCTCCAACAGCACTGTTCAGGTTAAAATCAATGCCGTGGAAGCCACGCATGTTTATCTGACAGATGATTCCAGCTGTAAAACCGGTGGAACCTGGCAGACGATCTCTGCAACAAAGCCCTGGGATCTAAAAAGTCTGAACGCCCTTAACTTCGTCTATGCAAAGTTCCAGAAAAAAACCCGTCTGTCTGAAATGGATTCTGATTGTTATTCAGCCTCTATCACTCACGATGATATCGCCCCCGTGGTGATCCTAAACCAAAAACCGGACAGTTTAAGCGCTTCCAATGAAGCCCGCTTTTCAATGCGTATCAATGATGACCTGAGCGGTTTGGACTATTATGAATGTCAGGTTGTTGGCACCGGGAAATTCACTTCCTGCGACAGTGTCAAAGACCTGACGTCCTTACCGGACGGAGAAAAACGCTTCCAGATTCGTGCGGTGGATCGTGCGGGCAACCGCTCTGAAATCGTCGAACATTCCTGGATTGTCGATACGACAGATCCGGTTGTCAGTATCACTTCCAAGCCCGCAGCCAACGCAGCATCCAGCCACGCTGTTTTTGAATTCGCCGCTGACGATGGCCAAGGCACGGGCATTGCGCAAACCCGCTGCGCCCTGGACAGAGCCGCTTTGAAAGCCTGCTCTTCCCCGGCTTCTTATTCCGGCTTGCTGGAAGGAAATCACACTTTCACGGTTCAGGCCATCGATCAGGTGGGCAATATGTCAGCACCGTTGACTTACACCTGGAAAAGTCAGGCCTCCAGCACAAATGACTTTTCCATTCTGGGTTTGACTGGCGGTCAGGACACGATCAAAGACAAATATCTTGGATCTGTTTTGCAACCCACGGTTCATTGGTCAGCATCCCCGGGCGCCAGCGGTTATCGTGTGGCAATTTTGAATGCCGCAGGTTCTGCCGTGGTCTGCCCTGAGGTGGCAAGCTCAGCCACCTCTTATGCGTTTACCTCATCACAATGTACATTGGTGAACGGTACTGCTTATAAAGCGCGCGTTGCCGCCTATACGACTGCCGGTGCCATCAAAGTGGCACCACTTTATGATTTCGCTGTTGATGTGACAGCTCCGGTGATTACTGTTTCGGCGCCGAAAATGTCTGAAGATCAGAAGCAGGCGACATTCTCTCCGTTCTCGATCAAAGACACTTTATCCGGCATGAAATCATCAAGCTGTGTTCGTAAAATGGGCACGGCTTCAGAATCCATTAGCAACTGCCATTCTCGGACCTCACTGGTGTTTAAAAATCTTTTGCCGGGTGATCATA
This sequence comes from Bdellovibrio bacteriovorus, assembly GCF_025558485.1. Taxonomy (GTDB): domain Bacteria; phylum Bdellovibrionota; class Bdellovibrionia; order Bdellovibrionales; family Bdellovibrionaceae; genus Bdellovibrio; species Bdellovibrio bacteriovorus_G. Next base: position 1,518,783 of record NZ_CP102930.1, on the reverse strand, counting down.
CCTTGACCGTCACCGCCACAGATGCCGCGGGGAATGTTGCGACAAAAGCCCTCGCCTTTGTGGCCAAGAAAATTGTCTGTGATCCGTTCTCGACCAGTGCCATTTCCTGCCGTCAGGGCTGGAAAGGCAGCATTTATTATTACGCTGGCGAAGGCGGTGGCTGGACGCAATTGAAAGATTATTTTGAAAAAGGCACCGATGCGAATGTGATTCTTTATATGTCACAGATCTTCGTGCCGACCCGCACTTTCTCTAACGGCTTCCCGACAACGGACGGCGATTTGGTGAAAAAGAAAGCGTCTGACGGTGGCAGCAAACTGGTGGAATGGTTCGCGCTGCGCATGAATACGATCATGAAATTAAAATCCACAGACACGGCTGGCTACTATCAGTTTGCCCTGCTGTCGGATGACGGTTCCAAACTTTATATCGCTGACAGCAAAACAGCTTCGTTCAAGCAGGTCATCGACAATGACTTGAATCATTCCACCAAGATGGCTTGTTCCACCTCAGCGATCTATATGGATGCCAGCTCGAAAAAACCGGCCCGACTGGAATACTATCAAGGTCCTCGCACGGCCATCGCCCTCAGTCTGGTGTACCGCAAGGTTTCCAGTGCGACTCCGCCAACGGCAGCTCCGTGCGGTGACGTGACTCAGGATTTCTATGGTTATATGGACAACAACACCGGTGTTTATACTGGCAGTAAGTATGAAGAGGCCATGAAACAAGGCTGGAAACCGATGACCGCCGACAACTTCCTGCTGGACGAAACCATTCCGTAATTTTTGATTTCTTAAAAAGAAAAAGCCCCGGCGTTTTGCACCGGGGCTTTTTTGTTTTTGAACTATTCAGGATCTAATTAAAGACCACGGATCAGGTTCAGCGCACTGCCCGCGCGGAACCATTTCAATTGTTCTGCGTTGTAAGTGTGTTTCAACTCGATGGATTCAGTGGAACCATCTTTGTGTTTGATGTTCATTTTCACTGGTTTGCCTGGAGCAAGATCTTTCAGATCTACCAATGAAACATGATCTTCTTCCTGGATTTTGTCGTAATCTTTTGGATTTACGAACGTCAAAGCCAGAACACCTTGTTTTTTCAAGTTGGTTTCGTGGATACGAGCAAAAGACTTCGTGACAACCGCAGTGGCACCCAGGAATCTTGGGCACATTGCCGCGTGTTCACGGGAAGAACCTTCACCATAGTTTTCATCCCCGATGATAACCCAGCCTTTGTTCGCCTTTTGGTAAGCACGAGCCACCTGAGCGAATTCTGCTGTTTCACCCGTCAGAAGATTTTTACCTTTACCGATTTCACCTGTGAACGCGTTATCCGCCCCCAACAACATGTTGTTAGAAATGTTGTCCAAGTGACCACGGTAGTTCAACCATTTACCACCCGGAGAGATATGATCTGTCGTGCATTTGCCTTTTGCTTTCGCAAGAACCAAATTATCAACGAAGTCCTTACCATCCCATTTAGTGAATGGAGCCAAAAGCTGCAAACGCTCGGAAGTTGGGCTGACCGCCACTTGAGCTGCTGCACCCGCTGGTTTTTGGTAACCTTCAGTGTCAGGGATGAAACCTTTAGCAGGAAGTTCCGGAGCCACTGGAGCCTGCAACTTCACTTTGCCTTTTGGTCCTTCAAGTTCGTCTGTTGCCGGGTTGAAGTCCAAACGACCAGCCAGACCCAACGCCATCACAATTTCAGGGGAACCGATGAATGCCAAAGTTTCAGGATTCGCATCGTTACGTGCACGGAAGTTACGGTTGAAGGAAGTCACGATAGTGTTCTTCTCTCCAGTCTTAATGTCATCACGCTTCCATTGACCGATACAAGGACCGCAGGCATTTGCCAACACAGTCGCGCCCACTTCGTTGAAGGTCGCCATCTGACCATCGCGCTCGATGGTTTTTTGGATCTGAGTGGAACCCGGGGAAACCAGGAACGGCTGATTCATTTTCACACCGATATCCATGGCTTGTTTTGCCACGAATGCCGCACGACCGATGTCTTCATAAGAAGAGTTCGTGCAAGAACCAATCAACGCAGAGGAAATCTTGATTGTGTAACCTTTTTCCGCCGCTTCTTTTTTCAAAGCAGAGATTGGGCGAGCAATGTCCGGAGAGTGAGGACCCACCAGATGAGGTTCCAAAGCAGACAAATCGATTTCGTAAACTTCGTCGAAGTACTTGCCAGGGTTTGCCACAACGTCAGCATCCGCAGCCAAAAGTTCCTTGTGACCGTCAGCCACTTTGGAAAGTTCGTCACGACCTGTGGATTTCAAGTAAGCCGCCATGCGATCATCGTAAGGGAACACAGAGCAAGTCGCGCCCAGTTCCGCACCCATGTTTGTGATAGTTGCTTTACCTGTGCAGGAAATGGAAGTTGTGCCTTCACCGAAGTACTCAACGATCTTGTCAGTTCCACCTTTAACAGTCAGCATTCCGCAAAGTTTCAGGATCACGTCTTTTGCAGACGCCCAGCCAGTCAGCTTGCCTTTCAAGTGAACACCGATCAGCTTAGGATTTTTAACTTCCCAAGGCAGGCCCACCATCACGTCAGAAGCGTCAGAACCGCCGACACCCACAGCACACATACCCAAACCACCCGCATTCGGAGTGTGAGAATCTGTACCGATCATCAACCCACCTGGGAACGCGTAGTTTTCCAGAATAACTTGGTGAATGATACCTGCGCCTGGTCTCCAGAAGCCGATGTTGTAACGGGAAGAAGTTGTTGCCAGGAAGTCGAAAACTTCTTTGTTGGACATGTTGGATGCTGTCATATCAGCATCTTTACCTTTGTACGCCTGGATCAAGTGATCGCAGTGTACAGTGGAAGGAACAGCAGCTTCATCTTTACCTGCAAGCATGAATTGCAACAAAGCCATTTGCGCCGTTGCATCTTGCATTGCCACGCGGTCCGGTCTCAAAAGCAGGAAGCTTTCACCACGAACCAATTCTTGATTTTGTGGGTCGTCCAAGTGACCGAACAAAATTTTCTCCGCCAAAGTCAAAGGGCGGTTCAAGCGATTGCGAACAACAGCCAATCTTTCAGCTGTCTTCTTGTAAACGTTCTGCGCCATTTCAGGCGTAGTTTCGATTTTGGAAGCCATTGTATTGCCTTTCTTTGAAGAACGCCCCATCCTAATGAAAATCAGTTGAAATCTCAACGAATCCGGCACGTTGCGCGAGGCATAATGGACTTAAGGCTTTTTAAGAATATAGTGATCCTCACAGGCGCTGGAATCTCGGCTGAAAGCGGGATTCGCACCTTCCGGGACCAAAATGGCCTTTGGGAAGACCACCGAATTGAGGATGAACATTTTGAATGGCTTTCGGATCTGGCCGTGGAGGAACCCTGCCCTCATTGTGGGCGCCGCGGCGGAGTTCGCCCCGACATCGTCTGGTTCGGGGAAATGCCCCACCATATGGAAGAAATCTATGAAGCTCTGGACAAGGCCGATTATTTTGTTTCGATAGGAACAAGTGGCAACGTCTATCCCGCAGCCGGATTCGTAAGGCTGGCGTGGAAAGCGAAGAAAATAGAAATCAATCTCAAAGACACCGAGATCTCCCCCGCGTTCGACAAGCACTTTATCGGCCCGGCATCCACGGAGGTTCCTCGGTTTATCACGGAGTTCCTGGAATAATCCGAGCCCCGTTTTCAAGCCTACCCCCCGTCCCCTCAATATCAGTTCTTGTTGTGGTATCCCCTCTGCAATAACTTCCCTGTAACTTGAAATTTACGTCAAAATGACGTAAAAACCTCATGGATCAAAGAGGTTCATAAACATGAATACTAAAAAAAGAACTGATGCTCTGGAGATGATGGAATCAAAATGGGGCCGTCTGTCTGTTGCCAAACTGTTGACTTCATGGAGAACCACGGACGAGTTATCACAGACACAGTTTGCAAAAAAACTGGGTATGTCTGTGCAAAGCCTTTGCGACCTGGAAAAAGGACGACGTATCCCCACACCGGGCCGGGCCGCAAAAATTGCAAAAAAAATGGGCTACCCCGAAATGGCCCTTATTACCCTGGCCATTCGGGATGCCCTTTACGCTGACGGATTTAAGTATAACGTAAAACTCGAAAGCGCTTAACGACTACCAGCCAGAATAGCAGCGGCTGGAAGTGATGACCTTGTCGGCGTCGCGAACCATGTACAGGCAGCTTTCGTAGGCCATGTGCAACTGGATGCGAACGTGAGGGATCACCTCACCTTTGACAGTGATCACGCGGGAAGGCTGCGCCTCGATATCCAGAACTTTCGGCAAGGTGCAAAGCTCTTCAAAAGTGAAGTCCTCTTGAGCGGCCACAGCTTTGATCGCCGCGATATAACGATCACTGTGAGCCCATTTTGTGCAAAGATCCCCTTCAGCAAAAGCTGCTGAAGAAACCACCATAGTCAATGCTGCCAATAGAATGCGCATTTTCATTTCCTCCTTCAGGATTATTAAAGCCAGCGGACCTTAATGTCTGCTCTGGCTTTTCACAACCTGATTTGCCTTCAGCACAGAAATCGAAAATGCATTGAGAATATCAGCCTGGCACTTCGCTCAATACCCCGGCGCTCCGGCTTCGTTTTCGCTACCCTTCAGATGGGGCTGCTCACGATGAAAAAGTTCGAGATAGTCCTGATAGCCTTCGTGTTTCAGATCTTTGACGGGAACAAAACGCAGCGCAAACGGATTCATCCAGTAATCCCCTTGGGCACGAATCAATATGGGCTCCCCGGTTTTGCCATCCACAAAAAGACCTTCGATCTCTTCCCCACCGATGTCATTCAAATGGCGAAAGGGAGAATAATCCGGTGTCATAGGAAACCTCCTTGGTGCGAGCCTCTATTTTCGGCCTCGCCCGCCGCCTCTGTCTATTTGCCACTAAGCAAAACAGCGCTAATTTGTTCTTGGCATTCTGCTTCTGTTCGATAGTCTAGAGGCATGATTCAACTTTTATTTGTCCTGACACAACTAGCTTTCGCGGCTCCACAACAAGCTGTGACTTATTACGACCGTCCCTGCTACAGCGATGATGGGGATGTTCTGACCACACACCTGCAAATTCAGACCGACCAATGGATTCTGACTCATATTGCTTACGAGGAAGACGCCTGCCAACAATCCTATCTGGCATTTGAAATCCAGTACGGCGTGCGCACCGAAGGCGGAAATGTCGATATGACAGTGACAGAGTCCTCTTACACTCCCCTGACGGAAGAGGTCGCCGAGGCTTTAAACATGGTTCACTACTGCGACTATACGGACTGGAGACGCGGGGAAAAGAAAATTGTTTCCGGCTATCTATGCGATGAATACAAAGCCCCGAACGTGGGGGATAAAACTTATTCGATTTTTAAAACTGAAGCCAAAGACGGTATGGAACTTTTCTATATTGGCACGTCTTCACAGGAAGGCAGCGGAAAGTCCCCTTTTCAACGCCACAAAAAGTTTGAGCGCCTGCCATTTTATAAGCGATAAAAACATAAAAAGGGCCGGATATCTGACCCTTTTTATATCGTTATCCTGGCGTTCTTATTTTACCTGAGCCAAATATTTATCCAGACGGTCTTTATGCATCAGGAACTGCTTTGACAGATCCTGAGAGCCGGTTTTCACTTCAGCCATATTCACCGGATTCCCCACCTGAATCACACCGACCATCGCCATGGCAATGTGGGCTTTACATTCATAAACGTACACGCCCTCTTCAGTGACTTTCGTGGTCACCGCTTTACCGATAGCGCCCTTAAAAGGTTTTGCGCCTTTGGGGATTGTCACAGAAGACACATCGTGCGCCGGATCTGTAGGCACGAACTTGATGGTGTCGCCTTTATTGACCTTCAGGAAACCGGGTTCAAAAACCATGATTCCGTCTTTTCCGTTGTTCAGCATTTTTACTTCGTGAGTGGCTGCTTCAGCCATGCTTGCAGCGAAGGCCAGACTCAGAAGAGTTGCAGAGAGAACAAAATACTTTTTCATACGAGCCTCTTTTCTTTCTTGGCCCGATTTCACTCCTGCAAACTCAAATAGTCAAAAGAGACGAAAAAAGCGCTCTAAGTGAGAGCGCTTTTTTCAATTCTGTTTCATTCGGTTTTCAGTTACGTCGCAAGGGGTGCAACAAACTATTGCTTCACGCTTTTTTTATTCTCAAAGATATAAGGGTAAAATACATTTACTACTTTGCCCTTTTTCTGATTCTGCAATTTTTCAAATTTCGTCTGGCGAATCGAGGTTTCAATACAGCCATTCAAAGCCGCAGATGCAGGACGAACACGATTTTCCTTAAACTGGAATTGCGTCACTGTGCCTTCTGAATCAAAACTGAAATCCACCACCACTTTTCCAACCGGGATGGACAAATTCTGTGCGGCAGCCTCTGCCACCGTCTGGTCATAACATTTTTTCAGTTCAGCCATCGCCAGATCTTTGTTCGTGTGATGGGCACTTTTTAGTTTAACATCAGTCTTGCCTGGGGTCAGTGTGATCATGGGTTCTGGCATTTCTGCCTGACCCGTTGCCGGAGCAGGCTCCACAGCGGGGGCTTGAGCCTGAAGTTGAACTGACAAAAGCAATGCTGATACCAATACAAATGTTTTCATAAGACTATTTCTCCTCGACGGCCGACACTACAGAGTTTAGAACTTTTTTCGCCTGATCGACCTGTGTCCTCATCGTATCTTTTTCTTTCATTTTGCCAAGCATTTCTTCCGGAGCAAAACTCAGGGTTTGGAAGAACTCAAAGCTCTTGGCAACAGCGTCACCGTGGTCACGGCGAATGCTTGGCGGGATCATTTCCAACAGGCGTTCGATTTCAAGTGCTGCCCCACCACTGCCGGAAATTTCCCCCAGCACGGTGTAGAACGTGTTTGTCATTTCAACGCCAACCTTGCGATAGTCGTTCTTGGCATAGGCACCATCAACGACCTTAAAGCGTTTTTGCACCAGCTCTTTCAAGCTGCGACGACGACGGCCCCAACCGAACTCACGCTGAGCTTTGACCAGCAACACAGCAGACGCCACAGAATATAGCACCGCCCAGAACCAGGGGCGATAAAGGACACTGGCTTCTGCGGCTGGCTGCCACTGCATCAACGGATCTGGCAGACGGTTTTCCACCTTAGCTGGAGTTTGTTTTTTCGTATCAGCCATCCGGGAAGACGCCCCGACTGGAGCGTTGGGATTGTTCGACACCTGAAGTGTAATTGGTTCGGTGGAACGGCTGTAGTACTTGCTGGTTTGTGGATCAAACATGCTGACACTTAAGCCCGGGATGACCATCTGGCCTTCCTGACGTGGGATCACCATGACCTCAAACTCTTTATAGCTTCTGCCGTTTTTAAAGAACTTGGATTCAGACTTGCTGTCGTATTGCTCCAACCCGGTCGGCAGATTCAAAGCCGGAAGATCAATCATCTTGGCGTTGCCCGCCCCCTCAAAGCGAATCTTCAGACTGAAGGGCTGATTGACCAGCACATTGGGGCTTTCCACAGAAGCGTGGAATTCAAACTGCCCCACGGCACCGGTAAAGTCCGCCGGACGCCCTTCCAATGGCAAAGGTTTTACTTTGATAGGCACGCGTGCAGAGCTTTTGGTGTACTCATAAGGCTTCCCGTAAAAACCAAATCCTTGAGCTGGCAAGCGAACGCGGGATTTGATTTTGTATTCATCAATCGTCGCCGTTCCGGGCTTGATCGGAAAAAGAGCATGAGACGCCAACAGAGCTTTTTTCCAAGGCACACCATTGACGATTTCCTCCATAAACTGAATGGAAGGAACTTCCTCGATGATCTCTTTCCAGAAACCTTTCAGACTTGGGAACTTCAGACGATCCAGGGTTTCCATCTGACCGCGCGTGTAGATGTACCAATTCACCGTCACTTGTTCGCCCTCAAAGACTTCTGCTTTATCAACTTCCACAGAAATAAAGAAGGCTTCGTTGGGATTGGTTGGCAAACTGCGGAAAGCCGCTTCCGGCAGATTTGAAGCTGTCGGATAACCGTTATACTGGTCTTCCTGAGCCTGCTGCCCACCACCCAAAGCGCCGCGCATACGATTGCGCAACAACTGATCAAAAATTTCCTGTTCAGCGCGATCCATTTCTTCAAACGGATCATCAAAACCCGGCATGGTTGGACGCTTCGGTGGTTTCGGTACATTGCCCTGGGCATCGTTACCAACTTTAATCACAACAGGCTGGGTACGGTGGACTTTACCGTCGACCACGACCTCGAAAGATCCCACGCTTAAAGTTCCGGTTTTTTTCGGGGCCATCTGATAATGAAACTCCCGGCGACGCTGGGTTTGGAACTGCATTCCAGAAGGAGTTTCCACCAGTTTTTGAGCCACAGCCGTGGACGGCCAGCTCTGTAAAAGATCAAATCCATCCAGATCCGGTAAACGCGGGTCCTGAATATTCACATCGTCCGTGGTAACAACCACCACGCTGAAAGTAAAAGTATCCCCCAAGCCCATCTCATTGCGATCAACTGTGGAGGTCACAGTGGTCCCTGCTGCCTGAGCAAAAAGCCCAAAGAAAATAAAACTCAGAAAGAACAGGAAATTACCAGTCTTTGTCACGAGGCTGCTCCTTCACATCTTTGCGATTGTACTCGGCACGGATCTTTTCTTCCTGCTGCTTCAGCTCGCCCAGGATTTTTTTCACATCAGCTTCAGACAGCTCTTTACCGTTAAACGGACGAGGCTTGTATTTTTGCGACTGTTGCTTCTGCTTGCCCTCTTGGGGGTCTTTTTCCTGATCCTTTTGATCTTTCTGATCCTTGCCGTCTTGATTTTGCTGATCCTGATTTTTCTGCTGGTCACCCTGTTGTGGCTGGTTCTGTTGACCTTCACCGCCACCTTGACCTTTTTGCTGCTGAATCAACAATTCGATATTGGTTTTAACTTCATTGGAAGAAGGAATGATTTCCAGCGCCTTTTGATAAGCTGCCAAAGCCTCATCCACCTGTTTGGATTTCCCCAAAAGCTGCGCCTGATTAAAGCGCGCCATAAACACCAACGGGAAGTTCTTATCCAGCAATGCCAGTTTTTCGGCTTCCTTATAAGACTGCAAAGCCTTTTCAGCCTGCTGCTGCCCTTCGAAACTCAAACCCAAATTCAAATGCAACTGCCCAATAAACGGATCATACCGTAAAGCCTGCAGATACTTCTCCATCGCCGCCGGATAAGTCTGCGCCGTAAGAGCATTATTAGCCTCACGATTCAACTCCAACGTCTTCAAATGAGGCCGCCCCGGCCCACATCCTATTGATGCCAACACAAAGCCCATACACAAAGCCTTGGCTGTGGTTCTTGCTCGAAGCAAGTTCCACAGCGAGCCACAATAAAACATATTAACCCCAAAGCTCTCACGAGCGAGGACTGTCCGAAGCTTCGAGTAAGAACCACAGCCAAGGCGCTTCATGCGGGAGGTACCTCGTAGCGACCTTTCCAGAAGCGGAAAGAGGTGCGGCGTTCACCCATGAAGAGTTCCAGCAAAGCGATGATAATTCCAATCATCAGGATGGTCTGGAAGCGTTCTTCATACTGAACGGCCATCGTGGTGTCGAACTGAGCTTTTTCAAGTTTACTGATGTCTTCCACCAACAGTTTTGTCTGCTCTCCGCCAAAAGTGGCGAAATAGAAACTGCCCTGCCCGGCTTCTGCCAAGGCACGCAAGGCGTCCCCTTTAACCGTGGTCAGAATCGTCTGCCCCTGCCGGTCTTTTTTGTAACCTTTTAAGAACCCCATGCCATCACGAACTGGAATTGCGCCACCTTTTTCAGTTCCATAAGCCAAGGAGAAAATACGAACGCCCTCTTTAGCCATCTTCTGGGCTTCATCCAAAGCCCCTTGTTCATGGTCTTCCCCGTCCGAGGCAATTAAAATCACTCGTGTGACTTTCACAGTGTCATCGGTGGTGACGCCACCGCGTTCAAAGGCTTCTTTGGAAATTTTCAAAGCTTCAGTAAAGTTCGTTCCTTGCGAGGAAACAGAACTTGGTTCTAAAGATTCCAGATACATTTTGATCGCGCCCGGGTCATTTGTTAGCGGCGACAACAACGCCGCCGATCCGGCGAAGGCCACGATGCCGACCTTATTTCCCGGCATCAGATCCACCAAACGGCTGAGCTCGGCTTTGGCTTGTGCCAAGCGGGATGGTTTCACATCTTCGGCCATCATACTTTCAGACACATCCACGGCGAAGATGATTTCCACCCCTTCACTTTTGACTTCCTGCTGGGATTCACCCATTTGTGGGCGTGCCAGAGCAATGACAAAACAAAGAACGGCCAAAACCTGCAACGCAGTTTTGATGGAGCGTTTTTTGCGCGAAACCGAACTGGACAAGAACGGATACAATCTGGAGCCAATCGCCGTTTCCATTTTTTTTCTGGCCCGACGATCAAAGAAGATTCCAATAAGGATAATTACCGGAATCAGCCATAAATAGTTAAAGGCGGCTATGTTTTCAAAGCGAAACATTATGGCACCCTCCTTAACCAGGAACGCCCCAGCAGCAGACCCACCAGATAAAGAATCAATCCCGCAATCAGGAACGGAGGGAATTCTTCAGTGTAGTTTGTGTATTTATTCACATCAATCTTGGTTTTTTCCAAACGGTCAATGTCGTTAAAGACCTTGCGAAGCGCGCCTTCATTGGTGGCGCGATAGTATTTACCACCCGTATCCGAAGCCATGCGATTCAGAAGGTCTTCATTCACGGTGCTTTCAAATGGCTGGTAGGTCTTTACTTTCTGTCCAAAGATATCACGGCCATAAACCGGGATGCGTGTCGGGCCGTCTTTACCGATACCGATGGAATAAACTTTGATACCGTAACCTTTGGCAATTTCCAGCCCTGTTTCCGGATCAATTGTTCCAGAGTTATTTTCCCCGTCCGTCATAAAGATCATCACACGACTGCGTGCTTGCGAATCTTTCAAGCGGCCTGCAGCATTGGCCATCGCCACACCCAACGCGGTTCCGTCTTTGATTTTGGCACTGGAAGCGCTTGAGATATCGCCCACCCGTTGCAGGATCATTTGATAATCCAAAGTGGGCGGAACCATTGTGAAGGATTCCCCGGCAAACACCACCAGACCGATACGATCCGAAGTACGGCCTTCGATAAACTTCCCGATGGTTTCTTTCGCGGCCTCCAAACGATTTAGCGGCTTCATGTCTTCGATCAACATACTGTCAGACACGTCCAGACAGATGACGATATCAATACCTTCCACGTTCTTACGAACCTTGGTGTTCATCGTCTGCGGGCGGGCCAGTGCCATAATCACCAATACCAACCCCAGAGCTTTTAGAACATTCGGCAGATGCATCAAACGTGTGCGTAAAGTTGGCGCAACGGACTTCAGCAGTTCGACAGAGCCAAACTGCAACGTCGGCGTCTTCTTCTTGCGCTGCCAGAAGATCCACACCAAGACCAAAACCAAAGGAAGCAGGAACCACAAGGCCCATAAAGAATGGTAGGTCATGACGACAACCTTTCCATCTTTTCCGCCAGAACGCGGGCTTGATTCGCCAGATTCAGAACGTCGTTACTGGATAGTTTCTTTTGATCTTTAAAAGCGTGCTGATATTCGCGCAGAACTTTTTTTAGGTCCTCGGAAAGCTCGGTATAGATTTTGGAATGATACTTTTTCAGGTCCTTGATAACCAAACGTTCGCTCCATTCCAATGCTGGTACATGGAACTGGCGGGTCAGGAACAGTTTAAACATTTTATTGGTTTCAACCAGAACTTCGTTGATCTGACTGGCGTCGGCATCCTTGCCAAAAAAGACCGGATTAGCCCTTTGCAAGCGTCGGAAGTGCTGATGGAATTCCGCCAAAGGACTTAGCGCAGAATCATGTTCACGCAAACGATCCAGCATATTGCGTCTTTGCACCACTCTATACACTTTGGAAATAGCGATCAGAACCAGCAGGCCGATAAAGCCTGCCAATAGTGCCCAGTACAGCATCGGCACACCAATACTGGCTGGCCCGATGGGACCAAACGGTTCCTGCTTCACCGGGGCCTCGCCCGGTTGCTGTTGTGGCAAGACCGTCTGAACCGCATAATGAATCGGTCCTAGACTTAAAGTCTGAACACCGTCGGAAATTTGCAAATCATCGAATTGGATATTACCCGCAGAATAGACTGTCGCCTTGATGTCGGCCTGCGTAGGGGATCTGAATTCAAAGCCTAAAAAATGGATCTGATATTTCTGTTCCGGTTTCAGAACAAAATGAAGCTTTTCCTGCTGAAGATCCTTGGGGAAATCCCCGTCACAGACCAACAAAAACTCCCGGCCCACGGTGAGCTCGTTGTTCTTTAGTCCCTCGACATTGGGAATTTCCGCCTTACACTGAATCGCTGCCATTATTTTCTCTTTTTAAAGAAGGCCACCAACGGATTCACATAATCCTCGCTGGACTTCACATCCACCCGCTCCACCTGCGCCAGACGAAGCATCTTATCACGTTGATCTTTGCGTTTGTTCACAGCCTCTTCGTACTGGGTCCGGAAGCCCTGAGAAGACGTATCGACCGTGACAATTTCCCCGGTCTCGGCATCCTGCACTTCGATGACACCCATCGCAGGCAGTGAATATTCCGCAGCGTCGTTCACCACGCAGGCCACGACGTCGTGTTTTCTTCCCAGTAAACGCAGGGACTGTTCAAAGCCCTGATCCATAAAATCGCTAAAGACAAAGACCGTCGCACGTTTTTTCAAAACCCCTTGCAGGTACGAAAACCCGGCAGAAAGTTTGGTGCGATGGCTTTTGGGTTTATAGTAAAACAAATCACGCAATAGACGGTGCACATGGCCCCGTCCTTTTTTCGGCGGAACGAAGTGTTCCACCTGATCGCTGAACAACAACAGACCAATCTGGTCATTGTTCTTCACCGCAGAAAACGCCAACAGCGCTGCCATGTGAGTCATCACTTCGCCCTTGAAATAAGGACCCGTGCCAAAATCACTGGAACCGCTGACGTCCACGGCCAGAATCAAAGTCAGCTCACGCTCTTCCTCGAAGGTTTTGATATACGGTTTTCCCGTGCGCGCTGTCAGCGGCCAGGAAATCGAACGCACATCATCGCCCGGAACGTATTCCCGGAAATCCGCAAAGGTCATACCCTGGCCTTTGAATGCCGTATGGTATTCACCGGCAAAGAGATTATTCACAAGCTTCCTCGTGTTGATCTCCAGCAGTTTGACCTTTTTTAAGACCTCAGGAGGCAAACTCACTACGGCACCTCAACCTGACTTAGGATTTCTTTGATAATGTCGTCAGTTTTGATATTTTCGGCTTCCGCTTCATAGGTCAGAATCAGACGGTGGCGCAGAACGTGGTAAGCAATCGCCTTCACGTCTTCAGCCGTCACATAACCGCGGCCACGCAAGAAAGCGTGAGCCTTCGCCGCCCGATACAAGCTGATCGTCGCACGCGGTGAACCACCGACATTGATCAGATTGGCAATACGGCTAAGCCCATATTCACCCGGTTTACGGGAAGCCATGATCAATTCCACGATGTAGTTTTTAATTTTGTTATCAACATAGATCTGATCCGCACGCTCGGAAGCACGCAGCAGATCTTCTTTGGAAATCACAGAATTCACAACCGGCTTTTCGTTCATGCCCATGCGATTCAGGATTTCAAGCTCTTCGCCTTTACCCGGATAAACGACGTTGATCTTGAACATGAAACGGTCCATCTGCGCTTCCGGCAGTGGATAGGTTCCCTCTTGTTCCAAGGGATTTTGCGTCGCCAGAACCAGGAACGGAGCAGCCAGCTTGTAGGACTCTTCCCCGATGGTGACTTGTTTTTCAGCCATGGCTTCCAGAAGTGCTGATTGCACTTTGGCTGGCGCACGGTTGATCTCATCGGCCAAGACGATATTGGTGAAGATGGGCCCTTTGCGCGGAGCGAATTCACCTGATTTGGGATTAAAGATCATCGTCCCGATCAAGTCTGTCGGCAGAAGATCCGGTGTAAATTGAATACGTTGGAAATCCAAAGAGATGGATTTGGAAACCGTTGCGATGGTCAGCGTCTTCGCCAATCCCGGCACGCCTTCCAGCAGGATGTGACCTCCGGTCAGAAGGCCCATCATGATGCCCTCCACCATTTCTTTTTGCCCTACGACAACTTTGTTGATTTCCGCCATCATTTTATCAATGAACTGGCTTTCCTGCTTGATCGCGGCATTTAGGGCCATGATATCGACTTCACTCACGTTCTTGCCTCCCGGAGAATAGAACTGGGCGTGACCCGATAAGCCAACGCCCAATATATTTCACAATTATCCTAAAGACTTCGCAAGTTTAGAGTTGCCATGTCAGGAAAAACTATTTTGAGGGCTGGCATAACGCCGCGTCCTCCCGGCTTGCCAACCCGGCGATTAAGTGGGACAAATTTTATATGATTAACAACAATACAAAAGTCTGGATTTTCATTCTTTCAAGCTCCCTGGCCCTGTTGATTTTGGGCTACCAAATGGGAGAACGTCTTGGTCTTTTGATCGGCTTCTTGTTGGCGGTTCTTCTGAACCTTTTCGTCTTCATTTACGGCGAAAGTCGTGTACTGGCAAAATTGAACGCCAAAAGAATCAAGGGTCAGGATTCCTGGGGTTTGATTGACAAGGTGGAACGCCTTTCTGCCGAGCTGGCCATGCCGGCCCCGGCTGTGTACGTGACCCCCCATGCCTCTGTGAATGCGTTCTGCGTGGGGCATTCCTGGAAACGTGGCTCTTTGGGATTCACGGTGGGACTTTTAAATAAGCTAAATGACGAGGAACTCGAAGCCGTCGTTGCCCATCAAATTTGCCACATCCGTCGCCTGGATACTTTTGCTTTTAGCGTCAGCAGTACGCTGGCAAATTCCGTCGTGGGCCTGGGGCAGTTCTTGGACAATCTTCTTCCCTACAACTTGCAATTCTTTATGCCCCTGCTGTCCCCGATTGGCTGGTTGATTATCAAGATCGTGGTGGTGGAAAAATCCTTCTTTGAAAATGATCTGATGGCGTCTGAGCTTTTGGAAAGCCGTAATAAGCTGGGCGAAGTATTGTGGCGGATGGAGGGGCTGGCGCAAACTCAGCCTTTAGAAATCCCCGCCTGCACCAGTCACCTGTTTATGGTGAACCCCGAGGGCTTTAAGCAGAAGAATTTATTCTTAAAATCCCATCCCACTATTGAGGTGAGATTGCAAAAACTGATGGGTTACTACCCTATCTAACTTGACAGAATAAATAGAAAACTCAGATTAGAAAAAGGACCTGAACTATGACTGAAAAATTAGAAGCTTCTTTCTCGGTTTTGATTATGTCTGTGGCGTCTTCCGCAGTCATGGCCATGGGCCTGGCCCCGAACCCAGCCAATGGTGAAGTGAGCAAAGATAAAAATATGGCTCGCTTTAATATCGACCTTTTGGTGGTCTTGCAGCAAAAGACCAAGGGTAATTTAACTGGCGACGAAGCCAAATTTTTGGAAAACTTAATCAGTGATTTGCAAATGAAATTTGTGTCTATGTAAGGAGAATTTTTCTATGAAGACACTGCTCGTTCTTTTCCTTTCTATCGCGATGACGGCTCAAGCCCAAACCGGCGCCAAGGAGCTTCCTAAAGACCCGCCAAAAATGAAGCTGAGCGATCCACTTCCGGGCAATCTTTTTGTCGAACTGGCAAAAGCCATCAACCCGGCAGTTGTGAATATCTCTACGACAGCTTTACCAAAAAATTCCCCGCGTATGCGTGACCCGATGCTGGACATGCTGGAACAGCTTTATGGCTTCCGTATGCAGCAGCCTCAACAACAGCAACGTCCGCAACAGATGGGCTTGGGAACTGGGTTCATCATTCGTGAAGACGGTTTGATCATCACGAACAACCACGTGATCGCGGGCGCAGACGTTATCAACGTTCAGCTGAGCGAAAAATCCACGGACGTTTACGAGGCCACTTTAGTGGGTAGCGATGAGCGAACCGATATCGCTTTGATCAAGATCACTCCGAAAGGCAAACTTCCGGTGGCGGTTCTGGGGTCTTCCAACAGCGTTGAAGTCGGTGAATGGGTGGCGGCGTTCGGGAATCCGTTTGGTCACGGTCACTCGATGACAAAAGGGATTATTTCCTCTAAAGGTCGCGACATCACAGAGATCAATAAGATCCCATTGCTGCAAACAGATGCCAGCATCAATCCGGGGAACTCGGGCGGTCCACTGGTAAACACCAAAGGTCAGGTGATCGGTGTGAACTCGGCGATCGATGCCCGCGCGCAAGGAATTGGTTTTGCGATTCCGATTGATGAAGTGAAAGCCATTTTGCCTGTTCTGGAAAGCAAGGGTCGTATTGCTCGCGGATTCCTGGGTACCAACCTGGGTGATCTTGATCCTGAAGCGGCAGAGTATCTGGGACTGGGCGATGTTCGCGGCGCTGTGATCACGGGAATTGCTCCGGGCAGTCCTGCGATGAAGGCTGGTTTGAAAATGTATGACATCGTGACAGAGTTTAATGGCAAAACCATTCGCTCTACTTTGGATTTGATGGATGCGGTAGCTGATGCCCCTATTGGGAAGCCAGTAAAAACCAAGCTGATCCGTAACAACAAAGAAATGACCCTGAACGTGACGACAGCCGAACGCATGGAAGAAAAACGTGTCGCTCGTGCCGGTGTTAAAACTTATGCGGGCCAAAAGGCGCCGTTTAATTTGGGTTTCTCGGTGATTGATCCGACTCCGGAACTGCGTCAGGAATGGGGCTTGCCGGATGATATGAAACAGCCGGTGGTTATTGAAACGGAGCGCTTCTCTATCGCCACCAAAGGCGGCCTGCGGGTGGGGGATGTGATCCTGGATGTTAATAAACAGCCCGTGGATAATTCCAAAGACGTTCTGAAGTCCCTGAAAAAGGGCAAGAACACCCTGCGCATTGCCCGCAATGCTCGTATTCAGATCATTAATATTGAATAGATTTGAGCCTGTAAAATTTAATAAAGAGCACTGCTTCAAAGCCCATCTTCGGATGGGCTTTTTTATTTCGCTGCTATATAAGTAAGCACTGCCTCGTTTTGGGGCATTCGCGGGACAAAATGGCGAAATATAAAAAAATCCTCGACCTAGGTCTTTAGTTTTTCAACGTCTCACCGAGAAGAAATACGGGACCATAGCTTGGCTCCAAGATTGCGACGAAAGGGCTGCCAAAGGCGGTTCAAGATGAGCAACGGATATTGCAACAAGAACGGCAACAAGAAAGGGACTGTATGAAAGTCACCGAGGTGAAAGTTTTCCCCGTCAATGAGGACCGGCTGAAGGCCTATGTCTCGATCACTCTCGATAATTGCTTCGTGGTGAGGGATTTGAAGGTCATTCAGGGAACCAGCGGCTTGTTTGTGGCTATGCCCAGCAAGAAGCGCAAAGACGGTCAGTTCCGCGACATCGCCCATCCTCTGAACCAAGAGACCCGGGCGATGATTGAAGACCTCATTTTTGAGGCTTATGAAAAAGAACTAAAATCCATGGGTGAGACCCTGGTCAGTCTAAAACGCCAGAAAGCTCCTGGGAGCGATTACGGCAACGACGACTACTAGGCCTGACTTGATTCACCCCGGCTCCGGGCCGGGGTAGAGCTCCCTGCTCACACGCCAACGGGCCATTTAATGTGGAAATGACCCGAAACGGCGGCTTCAAACACCCCATGGAATCTTTAAGCCCGTCAGTTCCCTGACGGGCTTTTTTTAAAAGGTGCCTGGTTGTTTTTTCTGGCAATCCTGCATCATTCTTACGACGCAAGAAGTCTTTTCTTGATTTTAGGCCGCAAAATCCGTAGTTTGGGTCTTCGCAAATGCATCTTGTTGGGGTATCGACAAGTTGGTAAGTCAACAGATTTTGATTCTGTCATTCGCAGGTTCGAGTCCTGCTACCCCATCCATTTAAACCCGCCGCAAGCGGGTTTTTGTTTTTCTGCGAAGATTTCTGGGGTTCTACGGTTCTATTCTACAAAAGCTTGCTTCGCTAAACTCGCCGTTCTTGCCACCGCGATCATGCGTTTTCTGATTCGCAAATAAAATGGAAACATTATGATACGGTATGGGAAAGGCTGACTTCGCCAGTTTACCTTAATGCTTTCATACAACTCTTTTTCGATAAAACTCAACATTGATATTGCGGTTGTTATCTCAGGAGCATTCAGGACAAACCCCTCTAAGACCAACCGGCAATCTTTATGTGCTTTTTCATTAAGGCTAGAAACCTTGAGCACGTTATGAACACTCTGAATCACAAAGGGATTGCACATAGTCACCTCCAAATAAAAAAGGAAGAGCGATTAAAGAATACGATCACGACTGGTATCCAATTTGAGTTGCTGAGATTTACACGGGCATGAGAAACGGAGAACTTTATGCTCTTTCGTGGGATAACGTCGGTCTTGATCAACGCCTTATCAAAGTTGCAACCACGTGGAATCATGTTGATGGCTTTAAAGACTACACAAAAGCGGCGAGGATCGCATGTAGAAATTGCTCCTCCGCCACTTCACCTTCTTAAAGAATTAAAAATAAAGAGTGCTGATTCTGTGTTCGTTCTTCCAAGAATCGATGATTGGGATGCGGGGAGACAAGCTGAGATTCTTCGTACATTTCTTTTTGGGATCAACTTACCACGCATTCGTTTTCATGATCTTCGCGCGAGCTGGGCAACCCTCTGCTTATCAAGAGGAATAGAATCCGTGAAAGTAATGTCTATGGGAGGATGGAAAGACCTAAAGACGATGATGGTCTACGTCCGTAAAGCAGGAATCAACATCCAAGGAATGACCGACTCATTGAACTTTCATGATACCGCTCAAAATACTGGAAAGATTCTCAAACTGAAACAAACAGCCGAAGATTAGACCGTGGTATATCGTAGCACTTTAAAGTCCTACCCTAATAATTTCAATATGTTAGGGCAGCCCCCCAAAAATCTCGCCGCCATTTTTTTTTCCTTTTTACCTTCTGTTAAATCTAACTAAAGTAGGCTTGATATTTGATGCCGGGCTTCACTGGGGAGTAATTTTGACACTATTTAGTTGAATTTGTTCAATTTTTTGCCAAAATCAGGAACGAAAATGCGCTCAAATGTAATATATTAAAGATAGGACAGTTTTTGCACTGGCGCTTGAATTGCATCAAGTTTCATTGTGAGATTATTAGAGGTTGCCTATTCAGTTTATTTGGAATATTCCGATCTGAATTAAGAAGTCTAAGGAGGTAAAATGAACAATAAAGCTAAAAATACAAATGATGAAAATACCACTCAGCCCCTAGACAGTGCCGAGAAAAAATAATAGTTTTTTGTTTATCTTTATATAATTTGAAAATACCCTGCTTTTAGCAGGGTTTTTTTTTACTAGGAGCCTTAGTGATTAAGAGAATTGGCATACACAACTTCAAGGCGTTTGGCGAACTCCACTACATCGACTTCTCAAATCTTACGTTACTATCGGGTCTTAATAGCTCGGGTAAAAGTTCCATTTATCAGGTTTTATTACTATTAACTCAATCTTTTGAAAGTTCGCGGCACGAGCGTACTGGAGAAGTTCCCATTTTAACCTTGAATGGTGATCTTCTACAGTTGGGCAAAAAAGAAGAAATTCTTAATGATCAAAATACAAAGAGCGTAAGATTTGATCTGCTCTTTACTAATAACGTTGAACTGGACTTAGAGTTTACCCTTCACACACATTCCACTCACGGCATGCATTCTGAAGACTTTATGCTTACTCGCCTAAAGTTTCTCAATAATCGTTCGGGTGCAAAGTACGATCTGAAATACAATCTAAAATCCAATGGATGGTCTATAAAAGCGTCATCAGTACTAGAGATCAGCGAACGCTCTTTTGAACGCGTATTCCATAGACACCTGAAAGACGTCACTCCCAAGGATGCGGTACTATATAATCCAGATGTAGAATTCAGTGAGATCACAGGAGTCACATTTTTTGGCTATGATTTGCTAAGTTTTAAAATTAAAAATGAAGACCTCATACAATGTATTAATCCCGAGTATCGGGATAAGCTGGATATCGCAAAAATCAAAGAACTTTATCTAAAAGAGAACAACACCGAATACAACGAAACGCACGTAACTTTAGAAAACAATTATAAAATCACAAACTCTAATCTTTTATTTCGCAAAGACATCAAGTATATCCCGCCTTTCCGGGGATATCCGAGACGCTTTTATACTGAGGGATCTATAAATAATCCTTTAATCGAATTCAATAAACACCAAAATGAAAAGGTTAAGTATCATTACGATATGGAAAAAAAAGTCGCTAATACTTCAAAACTCAGTGAGGCATTACACTTTTGGATCGTGGATCAGTTCAAGTTTGCAGAAGAAGTAAAAGTTGACGAGGCTATCCCCGGTTATACCTCAGAAATATTTCTACTTAAATCCAACAAAAAGATTCCAATCAATAATATGGGCTTTGGAGTAAGCCAAATTCTTCCAATAGTTTTCAACCTACTTCAGGCAAATTCATCTAGAATCTTTATAGTAGATGAACCGGAAATTCATCTACATCCAGAAATTCAATCTAAACTGGCAGATTTTTTTATTCATATGGCTCTTGTTGGAAAAACCATTATTTTAGAGTCTCACAGTGAATATCTAATCAATAGCTTGGTATATTATATGGTTAAATATCCACATCTCAAAGATTCAATGAAGCTATATTGGGTAGAACAGTTTCAATCATCAGCCAAAACTAAAGAAATCACCTTCGATGAGTTTGGCTTCATGGATAATGCTCCCATGGGTTTTCTTACCGAGAGTGAATCAACCACGGACAAGTTAAATGCCCTGAGACTTCAAAAGATGAGTAAATCTAATGGCTAAACCAAAATTTTCTTGCACCATTAGTCCGGAAGTAGAAGAAAAGATTATAAAGCAGGAAGATCTCGATATCATCGCAGATTTTTTTATTTCACTCAAAGAGTCGACATCACCTTTAAAGGACTATCTGTTAGTTTTTTTGCCAGGTAGCCTAAAAAGTTATATTACACATCCAAAATTGAAAACCGCGTGGAGCATATTACAGTCCGGTGGATCACAGTCGATATTTTCCACTGTTTACCCTCCCCAATACGAGCACTGCGAATCTGCTTGCGTGGCGCCTCTAGTTGAAAAAACTCTTCCTGAGTCGACTGCTAGGTTAATAATTAATTTCTTACATGATGCGAATTTTCCAATAATCTTAAGTAATACCGAGAACACAATCTCGAAGTTGGAATGCTCCTCTTGCATTGGGAAAAAGCTATGTGGTGAGTCCTTCTCTTTTAGTACAACGAATCTTCCTAGTACATTAAATAAAATGAGAGACTTGCAAAAAGAAATGCTATCTGATCTAAAAAAATCAGACGGAATTACTTTTGAAAAAATATCCGAAGAACAACTAAGAATGACCATTTTTCTGATGTGTGTCGCTCAAGATGTACCTCATGATAAAATACACAATGTTTCAAACATGTTTTTTACTTCTGATTTTTTATCCGACATCCGCAATTTGTCAGGTAAGGACGTAAAAAATATTTCTTATTGCTCCTTCCGGGCAGCTACATATCCGCCTCTCGATGACAGACAAAATGCGTGTGAGTTCTCCATAGATTGGCACCAAGAATCACCAAAAGAAATTGATGGAATACCTCTTTTTAGGTGCGACGTGGTGGAGCCAAACGAACGAGGAAAAATTAAAAGCGGCAGTAAAAGAGTGCTTTTGGGTAACCACGACGGATTGAAGGTTTTTCTCGCCTATAGTCCAGATCATGATTTTGATCATGCAGTTATTAAAGAAAGAATTAATAAGATGAAAAACGAGGTCGCCGAAAGCAGGCGAAAAAGAATCCGCTTAGTATAAGCATTTTCGCGGAAGAAATCCTCTATACTTATCCGTCGTTATTGGTAGTTATTACGATAATTTTACCCATATAATCAATAGCTCAGATATACTTAAAGATCCCCATCCATTTAAACCTCCTTTACGGAGGTTTTTGTGTTTTCTGAGATAGCATAACAATTTTACGGTTCTACTCGTTCGATGGTGGAACATCACTCAAAATCTCAAACATCTTAATATTTAGCAAACGAGATTGCAGCCCCGGCTCTGGAAGGTTAGGCCGGAACCCAACCTAGCAAGACCAAGTCCTGCCAGCTGGTTCCAAACCAGCCGCCACCTAGCGCTTACAACCAATCACTGCCAACCCATGAATGGAATTTTTAAAGCGCTTTAGTTTGCCTTTTTCATTCTGAATCGTCAGGAAGTCACACTTCGTGCCGCTGCAAGTTTCACTGGAGAAAACATATTCAACACCGGCAGCCTTATCTGCAATTTTCACCTTTTTTTCAGGACCCCATTCACGTTCATCAAGCGCTTTGAAGGCGTCGACTTGTTCACGCGTCAACGCAAGAATCCTTGCGCCCGGGTTCGCAGACGACGACACAATCAGGTTGTTTCCTATCTGGTGAATCTGCAAAACAGACTGAATACACTGGCCCGTCTGGACATAGTAAGAATTGTCCGAGGTAAACGTATATCCACGAGCATTAAAGGCTGCATAGTTCTGCAAGAAGGCTCCGGAGATCTGATACTGCCGATCATCAATTCTGGCAAGCCCCAGGTATTCATGAAGCAGAATCGCCATCGCCCGGCTTTGTACTTCCAGTAAGTCCAAACCGCACAGCTTGGAAGAAACGAAAATCTCGTTGGCATCGGGATAGTTAATGGCATCTTTCAGTTGCCCGTCCAGACTAAGGCTTTCACTTAAATAGAACTTAGCCACGGAAATCTTGTACAAAAGAGCTTCTCTTTGCCCCTCGCTCAACAGCTTGGGCATCTCTAAAATCAGACTTACAAGCTTCTCGGTATTTTGGTGGATGGACAAAGCGCAAGAATTCCCGCCGCCACCCGTTCGAGGTCCCTGGGTTTTCAAAAATGTCTGAAAGTCCTTAATACCTTTTAATTGCGCATTATCCAGAATCAAAATGCGGTCAGGCTGAATTAAGTCCTTAGTCTCTACACGACCGGCGTCCGATGTTAATTTTGGAAGGTTTGTGATTTTTAAGTCCGCAGGGCCAGAATCCAAAGCAAAGGCATTCAAAGCGAAAAACGTCACACACGTGATTAATAACTTTTCGCTAAACTGTTTGTAGATCATAAAAATGTCCTTTGTCTGCTTTAATTAGTACAAAGCAAGGGACATACCACGGCGGTGGCTCAAAATGAGACAATGCCTTAAACCCGGAAAAGATCGATATTAAAACAAAAGGCGTCTTCGGGCTCTGAGGGGTCCGCGACTTTATTAAAGTCATTGATGAAATAGGCGATCTTTTTCTTCAGCTTTTCAAAGTCCTCTTCAGAGAAAGACTGAATCGCGCTGTAATGGGTCGCATCCCGGTCATTTCTTTGGACATTGTCCATGGCGCGGGCACGCCAGTTCGTGTGATGACTACTAATCCAGGCACTGCTGTCTTCCAAATGAATATTGGATGAATTCCAACGGAACTTGTCGCCGCTCTTTTTAATAAGTTCCATTTTCTCAAGATAACTTGTAACCGCAGCAATACTCTCCGGATTCAGATTCAGCCTTTTCCCCAGGCTTGCCACACTTTGAAACTGAGGTACCGATGTCAGGGTATGAATAGCCGTCGCAAGCCAGGTAGCATAATAGAAGCCTATGCTTGAATCCCGTTCCGTAATAATGATGGAATCCTTTTGCTGGTTCTTAAGCCTAAAGGCCTCGCGGGCCATTTCTTTGCCTTTGCCTTCAAGACGCCGACGAAGCGACGGTGTTACCGCCTTTTCCTTATCAATAAGCAGATAGAAATAGTCTTGCTCAAAGTCTGATAGTTCCAGGTATTCTGCGATCCCATAGGCTTGGTCCAAGCTCAGCTGCCCCTTGCCTTTGAGGCAAGTGGACAAATAGGACTTTTGGGTCTGGGCGGCGTCAGCCAAACGAGTCAGTGCACCCCTTTCAGCATCACAATAAGCTTTTAAGAAAGCCTTATAGGACTTGAAATCAAATATATTCATGACCCGCACCACCCTCTAAAGTTTAGACAATTGTACACTAAAACTGAACGTAACGTTTACTAATTAATAACGTCTATCTGTTTTTGAGACATGGTCGAGGTTATATTGCATGTGAGTTACAGATACCAATTCACAAGCTAAGCCCTCCCCCCTTGAGCTCAGCAACTATTAAAGGAGTTTTTATGAAAAACATGATTCTGGTTTCTTTGTTCACAGTAATGATGGCTTCTTCTGCATTTGCCGGTTCAAAATACAATGACTCTCTGAAAAAGATCGACGCGGTCCTTTCCGACGCAAGTGTGATCTCGGCATTGAACGGTGAAGCTGTGCAAAAAGTTGAAGTCGGCGGCGATGACAATCTTGATGTTCAAATCACTTCAGACAGCTGCCAAACGATCGTGGGTTTGACATACGTTATTTCCAACGAAGAAATCATTGGCTACAAAGTCGAAAATATCGCTTCTTGCCAATAGCTGAATTGCTGCTGGCAATAAAGCAGCGGCATAAACCTTAAAATAAATAACTAAAAAAATGGAATCCTCTATGAAAAAAGTATTCTGCGCACTTCTGATGCTGGGTCTTAGCTCAACAGCCCTGGCTGCCAAGCCCTACTATGTTTGCAGCCTGAATCACGCCGGTCCATATGTACAGGCCGATGCCGAAATCCTTATTCAATTTAAAGGCAATCAGATTGCCATCAAGGGCAGCGAGGCTACAGGTACCTGCATTGGCGAAGTAAAGTATATGGGTAGTGATGGTCACTATGGTTCAAGATTCAGCTTTGGTGGCGATTACGGCAAAGCCAATGCGAACTGCAACAAGTTTGACGATGTTCAATGGTACTCTACAAACGAAGGTTTTGCTTCCCTTCACCCCAATACAACCGTGGACTTGGACAATATCTTCGTCGGCGGCGTTTGGGCTAGATACACCTGCAAATAAACCAACCCACACAGGAGTCCTTTTATGCGCTTTATTCTATCATTGGCTTTAATTCTTAGTTCCTCTTTGGCATTTGCTGGTGGCGACAACGCCTCAACAACAAAATGCGAAGCTGGCAAATACAAACTTAAAATCAAAAGAAAAGGTTCTTTCTTTGGAGAAGACAGAATCGTTCTTCAACACGGATGGTCTCGTCTGAGTGAAGAATACCAACAGGACTGGAGCCCGGAAGGAAACACAGCCATCGAAAAATTGGCACTTAAAGAGCTGCCTTGTTCTAGTAGCGATTTTTATCAATTTCTAGAGTCCGCAAGCACCTATGTCTTACAGTCCTATCCAGGTGGCTCAACATGCGAAGACGCCGGTGAAATCGCAACAACGTACGTTCAACTTAAAAGTACCGGGCAAATTTTAAAATTCACCGATTGCGAAAAGGACTGATTTCTCAGTGGCATTTGGGCTAGGTATGCCTGTAAATAGCTCTGCTTTAAAAGGCTCCGCAAGGGGCCTTTTTCCATAATCAAAGGTCAAATCTACAAAAAATTCAAAACTCCTTGCCTATCCCCCCGTTTTTATGGGATTTTTCCCCACCATCCCCTCAAAACCAGGAAATACGTTATGCAAGACTTTATCCCTCCACAACCACCGAAATCCTTCCGCATTGTTCTGGAGCTGTTCAAATCTGCCAAACGCCTGGATGGGGTTCTACTGACGGCGATCAAAAATCAAAACGAAGACCTGAACCTGCGCGAGATCTCTCGCACCGAATACAAGGCCCTGTTCAACTCCGGAAAAATTCTGATTAAAGGTCAAAGAGCCACGCCGTCCTCTTCCGTTGCGAAGGGCATTACCTACGTGGATATCCTGGGTTTCAAAAACAAATAGTTTTAAAGATGCGGGATGCTTTATGGAGCACCCCCGTGCAATCACCCAACGGCATTCTTGAATTCCTTTTCCGATCTATATGCCAAAGCACAACTTGCCTGCCTCAGGAAGTAGCGAGAACCTTAGAGACAGCAAGGAGGCCGCCGTGGAAGAAAAGGAACCTCATGTCGAGTTTACCGCTGAAATGGAAAAGGTCGATCACCTGATCAGAGGCATCCCCATTGTCATGATGACCTTCATCAACGACAACAACAAACTGTGCAGTTTCCCTTTGCTGAATCAGGATTTGGAATTTGATGGCAGTTTATGGTTTTTGATCTCGAAAAGTTCCGCAAAGTTTCAAGATCTGCAAAAGCATAACGACGTCAGCCTGTCTTACTCTGACAAGAACAAATGTGTTTCCATCAATGGCATCGTCGAGTTCACTGAAAATCGGGACATGGTTCGAGAACTATGGCAAAAACCCCATGAGGCCTGGTTCCCTGACGGACCTCAGGACCCGACAATTCAACTGCTAAAGGTGCATGTTCAAACTGTGGAATATTGGGAAGGTCATACCTCCCCTATTTACAAAATGATTGATTTTGTAAAGGGTGCTTTGGGACGACCCACCAACAAGGAAAGCCATAGCTCCTTTGATTTAAAGCACTGACTTAGTTTAATCGACGAATATAAAGTGACACAGAAACTCTCTGACCACCCACTTGGCCACTCAGTTCCGTGAGCAGGCCCTCGTGAAGGCGCAGGACCGCTGACTGCTGAAACAAGTTTTCCCCGGTCATTTTGCTGGCGCCGGTAAAGTGGAAAAGAGCGCTAAAAGAATTCAGCTCCGAGGTTTCATTTTCAAAGCGATAGGCCACTGAAGCCAAGGAAAGAACGATCCCGTGTTTCTTTTGAAGTTCTTCCGGGGCTGCGAAATATCCTCCCTTGGCGCGCAGGTCAGTACTCAAGTTGATAATCTGCTCTCCAACCAATGGAAGATAAACTTCTGTCTGACAGTCTTCATCCACACACCATAAGGCCGACACCTCGATGGCAGGATGATGGGCAACAGGTTCTTCCGTCTGTGGGGCTTCATCAGAGCGGCTATAACTATTGCAATGATTCCGCCGACAGACTTCAAGCTGCAGATCTTTCTTAAAATAATTTAGCGTAAATACAGGCGCGTCCGTTTCTGAAGAGTCTTGAACAGACAGCTGACCTTCCGCCGCCGCAAGAATTTTGTACTTAATTTTAGTGAAGTGTGCCCCCAAAGTCAGAATCTCGTCCACCGCATCCGAACCGATGAAAAGCCAGCTCTGATAATATTCTCCATACCCACCATCGGCGGGCAGATAATTTTTGGCAACCCAAGTCCCCTGAATATCTTCGGGGACTTCAGAAGCAGAAGCAGAAGCAAAACATGTACATAAAAGCGCCAAACAAAGAACTAGTTCTTTCACGGAGACCTGCTTTTGCCAAAAGGTTCACTATGAACATGACTATCTCTTTAGGACCATCCGGGAGTCAACAGCCTTGCGCATTGTCACTAGTGAAATCACCACAGCCACCGCAGAAATCAGTGCAGCACCGGCACCAAGCGCAACCAAACCCGGGCCGTGATCAATAACAATTCCTCCACCCCACGCCCCAAGAGCATTCCCGACATTGAAGGCTGCGATATTCAGCGCTGATGCCAACACGGGGGCCTGACTTGCACTTTCCAGAACATTCATTTGCAACGGCGGAACCGTCGCAAATCCAGCAAAACCTAACAGGAAGACAAGAACAAACATGGCCAGATAATTATCCGAAAAAAGTGAATACGCCCCACTGACCACCGTCAAAGCCACAAGACTGCCGACAAGTGCAAGGTTCAAGTTTCTGTCAGCAAGCTTTCCTCCGAAAATATTTCCGAAAATCAATCCCAACCCAAACAGCAACAG
This sequence comes from Bdellovibrio bacteriovorus, assembly GCF_025558485.1. Lineage (GTDB taxonomy): Bacteria > Bdellovibrionota > Bdellovibrionia > Bdellovibrionales > Bdellovibrionaceae > Bdellovibrio > Bdellovibrio bacteriovorus_G. The sequence goes on along the minus strand of NZ_CP102930.1, from coordinate 1,490,946 downwards.
CAGCGGAGAAATCCAGGATTCAGGCAACTTCGTCAGCGTTGTTAAAATCGGTGAAATATAGGTAAAAATCGCAAATACGGCGGCAAACCCAACAACTGTAATTGCCAGACCGCTAATTACCTTTGGCTGTCGTATAGCTTCAAGTTCCGCCTTCAGATTGACTTCAGTTTGGCCATTATCCGTTGGAATAAACAAAGAAAGTGCCAGCATTGCCAAGGGTCCAATAGCCGTCACCGCCCAAAACGTCGAGCGCCAGCCAAAGTGCTGCCCCAGCCAGGTTCCAAAGGGAACTCCCGCAATATTGGCAACCGTCAGACCCGTGAACATCAGGGCAATGGCAAGAGCCTTTTGATCTTTACGAACAACATTCGTAGCCACGACAGAACCGATTCCAAAGAATGTTCCATGCGCAAATGAAGTAACAACTCTGGCAATCATCAACAATGAATAATCCGTCGCCAAAGCACAGATAAGGTTTCCAATAGTAAAGATCCCCATCAGTAAAATCAGCATTCGTTTTTTTGAAGATCGTATTGCCAGTATAGACAAGACCGGAGCCCCAATGGCGACCCCCAGCGCGTAGCCACTAATAAGCATTCCCGCTGATGAAATGCTCACCCCTAAATCGCGACTGATTTCCTGTAATAATCCCATGATAACGAACTCTGTCGTTCCGATACCAAAGGCGCCGATCATCAGCGCATAGATCGCCAGGGGAATCTTTCCTTTTTCTTCAGTAATACTTGTGTTCATAGTTTCCATAAAAATTCCTTAAACAATCAGTCCCAAATCGGGGAAAAGTCAGGATTTGCCAGGCGCTCTCCCCGATCCAGCTGTTCAATGGCCTCAAAGTCTTGTGCAGTTAAAAGTCCTTTTCGCACCTTCAGATTTGACAGAAGATTCTTTCTCTTTGTCGAAGACGGGATCACAATCATGCCCCTGTCCAATAACCACGCCAAAGCAATCTCTGCCGGAGTCGTTTCATACTTGTGCGCAATTTTCTGAAGAACCTCATCGGTCATCACTTTACCGTAAGCCAGCGGCATATAGGCAGTAACCTTGATGCCATGAGTTTGGCAGAAGTCGATCACTTTTTGATTCTGCAAGAAAGGATGAACCTCAATCTGATTTGTCAAAAGAGCTTCCGTTCCGACAATCTCAATAGCCTGCTTCATCTGAGCCACAGTAAAGTTCGACAACCCGATATTTTTCGTCAGCCCCATCACGACAGCTTCTTGCAGTGCCTCCAGCGTTTCATGCAAAGGAACTTCATCCTTCGGGGATGGCCAGTGAATCAAAGTCAGATCCACGTTATCAGTGCCAAGTTTTTTTAAGCTTTCTTGCAGACTTGGGATCAAATTTTTCCCGGATAGATTTGAAGTCCATATCTTGGTGGTTAGAAAAATATCTTTCCGATCAACAGCTGACTGCCTTAATGCGACGCCAACAGCCTCTTCATTGTCATAAATCTGTGCTGTATCAATGTGGCGATAGCCAAGATCCAATCCAGCCACAACCGAAGCTTGCGCTTCAAGACCCTTAAGTCGAAAAGTTCCTAAACCAATTTGGGGGATTTCCATATATTGCTCCTTTAATCGTTCCTGCAAATAATAGCGGCGAATTTATTGTTTATTAAGACAACAAAATGCAATATATTATTGCATTAGGAGCAATAATGAAAATCACTCTGGATGAAATTCATATTTTTGTAACTATCGTTGATACGGGGTCTTTGACCAAAGCCGCAGATCAACTCGGCCAACCCCTCTCAAGTCTTAGCCGCAGCCTGGGAAGATTGGAAAGCAAGCTGGACGTCAGTCTTTTCCGTCGAACGACCCGCCGTATAGACCTCACCGAAGAGGGCGAGCGCTTTCTAAGCAACGCGCGAGAAATTCTTCATCAAATCGAAGTCGCTGAGGACTCCGTCAAGGATAAAGCGCAGGCTCCATCGGGATTAATCCGCGTGGACTCAGCTTCTCCTTTCGTCCTTCATTCCATTGTCCCGGTCATGAATGAGTTTAAAAGCCTTTACCCTGATATTTCTTTTGAAATTCACAGCCACGATCGCATCATTGATCTTCTGGAAAAGCGCATTGATGTCGCCATTCGCATTGGAACTCTTGAGGATTCAACCCTGCGTGCCGCCCACCTCGGCACCAGCCGTCTAAGAATCCTAGCCAGCCCGGGTTATTTAAACAAACATGGCATCCCCAAAAAAGTGGAGGATCTTGCAAAACATCATCTTCTTGGCTTTACAGCCCCCAGAGAACTGAATCAATGGCCCTTAAAGACGAAACATGGAAACTATTCCGTCGAAAGTCCCTGCATTGCCGCATCCAGTGGGGAAACTCTTCTACAGCTGGCAAAATCCGGATTGGGAATTACCTGTTTGTCTGACTTTATGACCCAGCAAGAACGCTCTTCAGGAGAGCTGGTCCAGATACTAAAATCCCACACCATGGATGTGCGGCAGGACATCCATGCCGTTTACTATAAAAATCTAAACCCCTCACGACGGACGACACTTTTTGTTCAGTTTCTGAAAGAGAAGCTAAAGCCCATTCTAAAGAATAGCTTTTCTGACAGTTAATAAATCCACACTAAAAGTCACCATGTCACAGTCCCAAAATCCCGGCCTTCCTGCGGACATGCATAGGTCTGGCTGAGATCTGCCATAGCACTATCAAAGTTTTAGACAGGTCCCGGAAACTTTTTCAGCCCTTCGGATAGCCGGGGGGAACAGTATTTTTCCATGTTATAGTGCCGCTTTCGACCTAAATCATTCGAGGAGAATATCTTGAAAAAGCTAATGATGCTTCCAGTTCTATTCTTGGGGTTTAACTCTTTTGCTTTGGCCGACTCTCAAGTCGAAGCCATCACAGCCAAGCTAAAAAGCCTGCATGGCCGCGTGGGAACTGTTGTCAGTTCTTATGAATCCGGTATTGAAGGCCGTTCTTGCCGCCTTGCTACCGAAGACTATGACTTTGAAATGGCTGGCAGACAGTTTAGCGGGACAAAAGTAACCCTGGAAGACACAGGCATGTACTTCACACCAGGTGTGGAAATTGACAACGACACCAAGTCCTATGGCGCAAACACCCTTCTGGTATCCACAAGCTCCAAACGTGCCGGTGGCGATGCCTGCGGTGACTGGGGTGGTGCTGTTGGTTATAAAGAAACTATTTCTGTCGAAGGCAACACTGTGACCATCAGACAAAAATTCAGATGTCTGTGGGACGCTTTTGAAAAGTTCGATCTTGCGACTGTCTGCAAATTCTAAGTGATTACAAAAAAGCCGGTGCAAACACCGGCTTTTTTATTTCTTTGTCTTGTTTAACATTCCCATCAAAAAAACATTTTCACGTTTCTTGGCATCTTTCCGGACTTTGGATGCTTTCTTGCGAATCTCATCTTCAGGTGTTTTGGCCGGTTTCGGCATCCCTGCGAACTTCACCGGAGTTCCCAATAAAGGATTACGCTTGGTGATTTCCCGCACAAACTGCCGGACTTCGTCTTCAAAATTTTCAGACTCGGCCGGGATATACAGCCAGTCCTTGTTGGCCGGATGATTTTCCAGAAAAGAAAACTTTAAAAAAAAGGCATTCTGCTTACGGTACTCAACTGGCAGGATGCAGCCATTCCAAATCTGAAAGGGATACGTAACCCCTTTGTGCTCATAAGTGCTTTCAGGATTCTCAACCAGAATCATGATCAGCTTCATGTCCAGATAGTAGGCCATCCCGCCATGCTTAGGCGCTGACTCCGTCCCTGCTGGCAGCAGTTCTTCTATCCACAGAAATTCATTAAGCCCGTTTTTCATGCCTCCATGCTATCATGTTAATCCTGAGTCTGGAAGTTAGGGGTCACAAATTCAGCACCATCTGAAGTCTTCAATTTAAAGCTGACTGAACTTCCTGACTCAATTGTGCTGACAGCCTCCAAGCCTCCGGCGGAAAGCAACTGCTGTTCAACCATCTTGTCAGAAAGAATGCTGTACAGCAGCCCCTGCGCCCGCACCGGGATATGACTGTGGTTTCTCCACTTCCCACCCTTGGGACAATCTGTTGGCGGCGGGGCACCCCCACCAGAACCGCAGATACAAGGATTGCAGGCCGCCGCCGCCAAAGACCCTGTGAACAAAGTCGCCATTATCGCCAAAATCACTTTAGACATAAATAACCTCCTTCTTGATATCTATAGAGGTATTTTAATTTGACCTTTTTTATAACTAATTCTAGTAAAAGGTCAGATTTTGACCTCTTTTGGAGCAAGCTTAGGACCGTCCATGAAAATTGAAGAAGCAAAAATCAAAACCAGCCTGAAAAATCTGATGAAAGAACAGGGCCTTCAATACGATGATCTGGCAAAAAAACTGCGCGTTTCCACTGCGACAGTCAAACGACGTCTGAACAAAGGCGAACTGAGTATTTCCGATTTAAGCGATATCGCCAGTTGTCTGGGCACTTCATTTTATGACCTTGTGGAGCTAAGTAAGAACAACACCCAGAAAGCCTATCTTTTTACTGAAGAACAGGAAAAACTTTTTGCCGGGGATTTAAACTATCTGCTGCTGTTTCGTTCCATCGTCATGGGACTGAACTTTACCCAGTTGAAAGAATATCTGGGTTTAAAGGAATCCGAGTTGCGTAAAAAACTGCGACACCTTGAAGAGGTCGAGCTTATTCAGCTAATGCCACGAGATCGCATTTATCAGCTGGCGCGATTCCCTTTTAAGTGGCGCGAAGACGGTCTTTTACAAAAAGCCTATCACCAAAAAAATCTGCAATCCATCTTCCGCACTATTTCCACACGATATAAGTCCTCGACTTATGATGAAGACACCGGGACTCTCTGCAAACCGTTTGAACTTCTGCTGACACCAGAGCAAAGAAAAATATTTTCTCGTGAACTGACAGAAGTTCTGACCAAATATCAAAACCTGTCCCGTCTGGAGCTCAATACAAAAAACCTGAAAGGCGTTACCGTGTCGGGCATCATCCACGCTGATAATTTTTCCATCTGGGATGCAAACTGATGACGAATAAAACCGTACTGATCCTTGTGGCGATGAAAGAAGAACTTCAGGATATCCAGACCGAGGCCTCCCCGGCTTTGTATCTGAAGCCCTTTAGTGTTCCGGTCTGGGAGCTTGCAAAAACACCGGTTCGCATTTTAGCGGCGCAAGTCGGTATTGGTCCGATCAATGCCAGCTCTGTCCTGACAACCCTGCTGAGCGAATGTAAAATAGATGCCGTGCTGCTACTGGGACTGGGTGGCGCGATTGATGACAGACTTAAGATCGGTGATACGTGCATCAGCACTCACGTCATTCAGCACGATGCCGTTTGTTCAAAAAGTAATGGGATTGAATACATGGCGTGCGGCGAAGCTCACTTGTCTTTGCAGCCCCATCAACGTCCAAACATCCGCCTGGAATCCAGCCCCGAGTTTTCACAAGAGCTGGCCCGCTATCTAAGACAACATGGCCATCGCGTTCATGAAGGAACCATTCTTTCCGGTTCTGAATTTGTGGGAAGTCATTCCAAAAAGCTTCATTTGAAACAAGTGTTTAATGATGCCTTGATGGTCGATATGGAAGCCTGTGCCATTGCCTACCTGTGCAACAAAGCACAGATTCCTTTCACCATTGCAAAGACGGTCGCAGACACACTAAGTCCCTCACCATCCGAAGAGTATCTGGATTTCCTAAAATCCAGCAGCAAAAAGGCCCTGGACATCATACATTTCTGGCAAGAGAAAATCTGATTCCTTAAAATACAACTACTCTAACTCTTCGTAAAACGAAACCAGTTTCAAGTTGGTATTGCCAACCTGCCAAAAAATCGCGTGCAGACTGCCCATTGAGAGCAATCAATGAGCGAACAAGATTCAAATCGGCTTTTGTTTCTTTTAAATGACAGCACCACCCAAAAGCCACTGCTTCTTTGCAAAGGTAGGACTTCCTCTCTATACTTGCACGAAAGGATTTTTCTAATGAGCTCTGCACTCAACACTACCGAGCAGTTTGTTTCTCTTCAGAGTGCCACGATCTATGTCAAAACATGGACCCCGCGCAATATTCTGAAAGAAATACCCATCATACTTCTGCATGATTCCTTGGGTTGCACTGATACATGGAGGGATTTCCCCAGCCTTTTAGCAGAAAAGACAGGATGTGTGGTGGTTTCCTATGACCGCTGGGGGTTTGGAAGGTCATCAGCCCGCAACGAGCTGCCATCTATCCATTTTATCTCTGAAGAAGGCAAAATCCATCTGCCCGCCATCCTGGATGCCCTGAACATAGAAAAGTTCCTGCTTTTCGGCCACAGTGTCGGGGGTGCCATGTCCGTGGTGACAGCAGGCGCCCTGCCTCGCCGTTGTCACGGAATTATCACTGAATCCGCACAAGCTTTTGTGGAAGATCGCACCCGTGAAGGTATCAGCAAAGCTGAAGTTGATTTCAAAGATCCCAAGATGATGGCTCGTCTTGAAAAGTATCATGGTGATAAAGCTCGTTGGGTATTGGATGCGTGGATCAAAGTGTGGCTGTCACCGAATTTTTCCGTTTGGAGCCTGAAAGATCAACTGCCACTGGTTCAATGTCCCTTAATGGCCATTCACGGCGACAAGGACGAGTATGGTTCCTTCCAATTCCCCGAAATGATTCATCGCCTGACAAAGGGTCCGTCAGAAATGCATATTCTGCCCGATTGCGGGCATGTCCCCCACCGGGAAAAAACGGAAGAGATCTTGAAACTTTGTTCACGATTCTATGGAGACCTCTAACATGACCACTTCACAAGACCTGCTACCCACTGTATTTCTTCCGGGCTTTCTTTGTGACGAACGCGTGTGGGCTGACACCATTTCCCAGCTTACGGCCCCGGGGCCTTTCGTGTCTTTGCACTTCAAAGACTGCAAAGATCTGCAGGACATGCTAAATCTGCTAATCCAACTTCCCTATCCACGCTTTAATCTGATCGGTTTTTCCATGGGCGGTTACGTGGCGGAACTTTTTGCCACCCAATACCCCGAAAGGCTGCAACATCTGGCGCTGATCGCCGTAAATGTCGGCCCTTTAAGCGAGCGCGAAAGGCAATGGCGCCTGAATATGAAAGAGATGCTGGGGAAATTCCAGTATCGCGGCATGAATGAAAAAGAACTGTCCCGCTTTCTGCATCCGAATTCTTTAAGCAAGGCCCATGTCACCAATACCATCATCGACATGAGCGCAGGATACACTTCAGAAATGTATCTGAACCAGATGATGGCCACCTTGGACCGGAAAGATCTGGGGGCCGAGCTGGCTCAGCTTTCCTGTCCGATTCTGCTGGTGGCTGGCAGGGACGACCGGGTCGTTCCACTGAAGCAAATCGAATCCCTGCATCAGCAGGTACCACAGGCCAAACTGCATATTATTGATGAATGCGGGCATTACGTTCCGTTGGAAAAACCCGCCGAACTTGCACAAATTTTAAACCGGGCACTGCTTGCTTATTCCTGATTTCCGGTGTTATCTAGGGCCACGGGCGAGGTAAATCATCAGACAAAAGCGTCGATTTAACAAAGTGAACATCGAGATCAGCAATATCTGCAATTTGCAGTGCAGTTTCTGTCCTCCGGTAGAGCGCGAAAAGAAAATGATGAGCCCCGAGGTCTTCCGGTCCGTGATCGAACAGGTCGCCCCCCTGACAGATCAGGTGACCTTGCATCTCATGGGCGATCCGCTGGTTCACCCCCGACTGGCCGAGTTTATCAATATCTGCAAAGAACATCAGGTCCCGGTTTTCTTCGTAACCAACGGTGTCCTGATGAACGAGATGAAGGAAGACCTGCTTCTTGATTCGACAATTCGTCAGATCAATTTTTCCCTGCACAGCTTTCACGATAATTACGGCGAGAAAGACCCGACCGTTTATCTGAATAAAATTTTCCGTTTCACCGAACGGGCCTTTTCTGAGCGTCCGGACCTGTATATCAACTACCGTCTGTGGAATTTGGATGAACCCTTGGGCGTGGGCCTGCAAAACCGTTCCATGCTGGATCGTATTTGCGCGCATTTTGATTTTGCCTTTAATGAAAACATTGATGTTCGCAGGCAAAAAAGTGTGAGAATTAAAAACCGCCTGCACCTGCATTTTGATACCGAATTCACATGGCCTGCACTGGATCTGCCTTTGCTGGGAGAACGCGGGACATGCTATGGGCTGAGCAGTCATTTTGGTGTTCTGGCCGATGGCACGGTTGTACCGTGCTGTCTGGACAAGGAGGGCAAGATTCCTCTGGGCCGGATTCAGGAGGACTCCATCGAATCCATCTTGAACAATGAACGTTCACAGAAAATTCTGAACGGTTTTAAAAACAACCTTCTGACCGAAAGCCTTTGCCAGCGTTGCAATTATATCACGCGCTTCAAGTAATGATTGCGCTCCCAAACAGTTGGCCAAAAGAAAAACCGGTCTTTTTTAATAATATTACCCGGGTGATATTGACTTTCTATTTTATCCGGGTAATATTCTTTTAAAGAAGGAAGGCCCCGTTATGAAGTTTACAGGCTACCAAAAGTTCGTCATCGCCCTGCTGGCGTTCTTACAATTTACCATCATTCTGGATTTTATGATTCTGTCCCCGCTGGGGGCTTTATTGATGCCCGCTTTGAAAATCACCGCCTCCCAGTTCGGCACGGTGGTTTCCGCTTACGCCATCAGTGCCGCTGTATCCAGTATGCTGACCGCCGGTTTTGCTGACCGTTTTGACCGGAAAAAATTATTGCTGTTTTTCTATGGCGGATTCGTTCTGGGCACTTTGTTCTGTGCGCTGGCACCGAATTTTGGCCTGCTACTGACGGCCCGAATTGTGACTGGCATCTTTGGGGGCGTGATCGGCTCTATTTCATTTGCAATCATGACCGATATTTTCCCGCTGGAGCAACGTGGACGGGTTATGGGCTTTATGCAGACGGCCTTCGCCGCAAGTCAGGTTCTGGGACTTCCCATTGGGCTGTATCTTTCCACGCTGTGGGGATGGCATGCTCCGTTTTTAATGATTGTCGCCGTCAGTGCCATTGCCGGAATCTTCATCTGGCGCTATCTGCAACCACTGACCGGACATCTGGCTTTGCAAACAGATAAAAAAGCTTACCTGCATTTGTGGCATACACTGACCGACCGTCAGTATATTCTGCCGTTCGTGGCCACCGCATTGTTGTCCATTGGTGGCTTCATGATCATGCCTTTTGCCAGCGCCTTTACCGTGAACAACCTCGGTATTGCGATGGAAAAGCTGCCGGTTATTTACATGATCACCGGTCTTGCCTCTATCATGATCGGCCCCTTGATCGGAAAAGCCAGTGACACCTACGGAGGCATGAAAGTCTTTTTCTTCGGCACTCTGGTCAGCTCCGTGATGGTGATGGTTTACACTCATCTGGGGCTCACCCCGCTATGGATGGTGATTGTCGTGAACGTGGCAATGTTCGTGGGAATTTTCTCACGCATGATTCCTTCACAGACTTTGATGTCGGCGATTCCGTCCCCGGCCAATCGCGGGTCCTTCATGTCGGTCAGTTCATCCCTGCAACAATTGGCTGGCGGCTTGGGGGCCATTATTGCCGGAGCCATCGTGGTTCAGGAAAGCTCAGGCCTGATCCGTCACTTTGAAGTGATTGGCTACATCATGGTGGGCCTGGGCCTGCTGATTTTAGGAATGATGTTCTATATCAATCGTGCGGTTGAAAACCTGAAAGCCGCCAGAAAGGAGTCCGTATGATTCCCCAAACAAATCGTCCATGCACGGCCTTTGCCAATGAGAAAATCATCGCAACAGGCGACATTCAGGAAGTGGCTTTGAAAGTTAAAAACTTTCTGAATGATCACAAAGCCAATATTCTGATCTTTGATGACGCCACCAGTGCGCAGATCGAGCTGGATCTGCGTGGCACTATGGATGCCGTCACCCGCAGACTGGAAAAAGTGTTGGAGCCCGAAGAAAAAAAATCCGGCCCGGGCCGCCCCAAACTGGGAGTGGTTTCCAAAGAGGTCACCCTGCTACCACAACATTGGGAATGGCTGGCTTTGCAACCCGGCGGCGCATCCGTCACATTGCGCAAGCTGATCGAAGAGGCCAAGAAGAAAAATGCCCATAAGGATCAACTTCGTCAGGCTCAGGAAGCCACTTACAAGTTCATGCACGCCATGGCCGGGGACCTTCCGGACTATGAAGAGGCTTTGCGCGCCCTGTATGCCGGGGATGAAAAGAAGTTTGAAAAGATGATTGCAGCATGGCCGGGTGACATTAAAAAACACACGGCAAAGCTTGCTCAAAGTGCATTTTAAATCTGTGAAAGGTGCGCTGCGCACAGCGCTCAGCGCACCTAGTTGTTGTTGACTACCCCCGGTAGAGAAATAACAATTCAGTGTGTTTAAAAAACTCTTCTTTCTTTTTCTTCTGTGTCAGTTAACCCCGGTGTCCTTCAGTCAGGCCGCCCCTTTGGGAACAATTCCCACTGTGGAAGATCGCAATCTTAGATTTATTTTTGATTTCAGATCCGATCTTTGGTCATCTCCCTACAGTTACAAATCATCTCCGATTCGCCTGCTTCAGGGCGAGGTGCGCATTCCCTTATACCGGGACAACGGCTGGAGTGTTTCACTGGATGCATCTGATGAAAGTCTTTCTCTGGGCCGGGCGGAATATCAACTGGGGAAAGAATCTGTTTTCCTGAACAATGCGCTACTAACCCAAAGCATCGGATTGGGGGCCAAAAAAGATTTTGCAAACGGCAGCTCCATAAGCTTCTTTGGTTCTTACACCACGGCCAGCGAGGCACCTTTCGAGGCGGATCGTGACACCTGGGTGGATGGCACTGTTATTTATCAATCCCATCTTATCGAAAATCACCGCTGGCTGATCGCTGTGGATCGTTCGCAAAATCGCGGCATCGAAAATGGCCGGATCTTTCCTTATGTCGGTGTGATCTATGAACCGGAAACCGACTTCCGCGCGGTCTTCGGATTCCCGTTCCTGCAACTACGCTGGGGTCAGCCGGAAACCCGTAAAGTTTTATTCCACCTGACACCTTTCGGAAGCCGCGTGGAACTGGAAAAAAATCTGCCCGATGATTTTGTCGGTAAGATCGTTCTGGGTATGACTTTACACTCTTATCTGCACAGTGCCCGTGTGGATGACAATGATCGCCTGTACTTTCAGGAGGTTTCCATCTCCGGACAAATACGTAAAAACGTGACCACCACCACGGGGGTGGTTTTCGGTCTGGGATATGCCTTTGAACGACATCTTTATGAAACTGAAGTGGTTTATTCCCCGAATTCCAAAATGACCCGAATTGACAATGACTTCTTTGGCCGCCTGGGGATGGAGTTCCGTCTATGAAAAAGATCTTGCTGGCCCTTGCGGGCTTTCAACTCTTAAGCTCCTGCGCGCCGTTTGTGGACTCCCCGTTTTCTGATCAGTTGTTGCGCCCTGAACGTGGCCTGAATGCACTAGCCACTTCACGTATTGCAAATGTCGGTGCAGATAGTGTTCTGCGTATCGCGGTTTTTTCTGATTCCCACCAAAACTACAAGGAACTGGACAAAGCCACCTACGCGATCAATCAGACCAAGGACATTGATTTTGTCGCAAATCTGGGCGACTTCACAAATTCCGGTTACAATCTGGAATACGATCAGTTCATTGATGCCGTCGAACACATTAAACCACCCACGATCATGGCCTTGGGAAATCATGACGCCATCGGTGCCGGTCCCCAATTGTTCCGCAAAGCCTTTGGACCAACCAACTTTTATTTTGAATCCGATGGTTACCGGTTTATTTTCTTTAACTCCAATAATCTGGAAACACCGGATGACTTCAAACCCGCCTGGCTGAAAGACGCCGTCACCAGCTCCACCCTGCCAGTGCTGATTTTCTCTCATGTGCAGTTGCGCGATCCGGATCGTTTTTTCGATACAGATGCAGCCCTGTTGAATGATGTCATCACCAACAGCAAGGTGAAGGTTATTTTTAACGGACACAATCACGTTTATAATCTGATCATGGATAATGGAACCGTGATGATGCAATGTGGGCGCGTGGAGGCCCCGGGAAATGCCCACTGGTTGTTGGTGGAAATCACCGGCAATAACTTCTGCGTAAAACGCATGGATACGAAGGAGAGCACGTGCGAAACCTTAAAGCCGTAATCTTTCTTATCCTTATCTTTGCAGGCCTGCACACTCAGGCTGCCGACTGGCGCGCGCTGTTTGAACGGGCCGGCTTCATGGGAAAATACGCCATTGGTGCCAGCTATGAATGGTCCCCGGAACATGCTGTCAGTTATTTATTGGGAAATTATCAAATTGAAGGTGAAGACTTCTATCAATCCAATTTGATCTATCGCTATTCTCACTGGCAGGCGGACTTCTTTGGACATCACTGGCGACCGTTGCAGTTCGGGGTGTTTTTAGTCTATGCCATGAACAACCAGAAATACTTCCTGAAATCCCCGGACAAATACCCTTATGCGGATTATTATGACGAAACGGCGCTAAGATACGGTGTGGAGTTCGGATCGACGCTGACCTTTATGCCTTCCCGCGTGGGACTGGGGTACTATATTCGTGTCTTTGATAACGGTGTGATTGCCACATTTAACAACTCAAAGAGAGACTTGCAGTATTATATTTCTTCAGGTCTGTCTTTGCAGTACTTATTCTAAAACGAAAAATTATGCCTTAAAACGATGTGTGATAAGACCGTGTGTTGGATCGTAAGGAGAGACGCCGACAGTGACACGGTCACCGACCACAACCTTAATTTTGAACTTCTTCATTTTTCCACACAGGCGAGCACGAATATCGACTCCATTTTCCAGCGTAATAAAATAAACTCCGCCGCCTGAAAGATCCGAAACTTTTCCATCAATCATAACCAGATCATCTTTAGCCATGCTTTTGCCTCCTTAAAAAGCCAGGGGTCATTCGCAGAAGACAAAAGGGTATCTAATGAAGTGTGTGAACGACGAACTGAAAATAGTAGAACACAGGGAAACAGATATAGATATGCCTAAAGGACATATTTGAACTTAATATTAAACACGGTGCTCAACTCGAACACCGCAGCTCTAGCAAAGATTATGATCTGACTCTCAGGACCAATGACACATTAGAAACGAGAGGAGCACACAGTTTTCGCACGCACGGAGTTCATGTCCGAAGCGCAAAAAATCCCGCGTCCTGTCAAGGAATCGACGTTCAAACGGAAAGCCTCTGCACCCAATTGCATCTCTGACAAGGCATTCAATCCCGAAATTCTTTGAGCTGATTTCATACCCGGCATTGGCGCCACACGCGCATGAGTGTTCGTCAAAGGAATGACTTCCACAGCGTCAATTTTTACTTTACCCGTGTAAGGGTCGCGTTCCAAATATAAACGAGAGAACATGCCCCAGTCCGTGTTGATATCCAATTTTTTGGTGATATCCGCAGATCCCAGCATCAGGTAATTTCCCAAACTGTAGAAAATCATCCCGTCACCTTTTTTCTGAATCGGACGAATGACATGGGGATGATGACCAATAATCAGATTCACCCCGCCGTGCTTCAAGGCATACTCAAAACGTGTGCGCTGACCGGGGTCCAATTCTGTTTTTCCTTCCGTGCCGAAGTGAATGGACAATATCTTAAAGTCAGCCTTGCTTTTGGCAAAGTTCTGCACCAGTTGCTGATAGTCACGATCATCACGGATGAACAACATCCCCGGACGATCGTTGCGAGCCTGGAATTGCGGGTCCCCGATAGAGGCTGTGGCAAAGGCGAAACGAATTCCGTTCAGCTCAAATTCCAAAGGCTTGATCAGATCCTGACGATACCCCACCCCATGATACGCAATGCGGGGATTCTGCCTGCGCAGCTCTGACATTTCCAGGGCGGTTTGATGAATCCCGGGATGACCATAGTCGTAAGTGTGATTGTTTGCGAGATTGAAAAGATTAAATCCCAGGTCGATCAGATTCTGAACAGCATTCGGGTGGCTTTTAAAAGCAAACTTTTTATCTTCATCAGAAAGATCGTTGGTGGACGACACCACCGTTTCAATGTTGGCAAAGTTCAGATCACCGTTAATCAGTGACTTCAGATTCTGGGTAAAGGATTTCCACGAGATTCGGTCTGCCCCGTATTGCACTCCATCGGCATAGACGGCATTGCGGTTTTTGTTGAAATTAACGTCGCCACCCATCGTCAGAACCACATCGGCCGATGCCATCTGATGAAAGCTTAACAGCATAAAAGTAAGGAGGTGAAAATATCTCTTGCCCATCCCACTTTAGGATTCAAGGGTTATGCCCCCTGAATCGCATTATAGAAGCTCTGAAGGGGCCTTTATAGCCTTACAAATGGACAATGCCCCAATTTGTCAGTCATAACTTCATTGGCGTCCCCATTCCTTGACAAGATATTCCGGAACCCTCTAAAAGCAGGTCATAAATAGATCCAAAAGTAAGGGAGTCTTCATGAATTTGCCTGGTGTTTTTTCCGCTGTTTTTGTTGCCATGACCCTGGCGCTGCCTGCGTCAGCGGGAGAAAAACTGGATCTGGCTGCGGTGACAAAAACATACTTTCCGGCATTTTCCGGCAAGCTGACTCTGACGTCTCAGGACGGTTATTGCAAACTCACCATCACAGAAGAAAACAATGTCCTAAACTATGATGTTTCCATGGGTCGCAGACCTTCTGATAAATTCATCAGTCCTCTTCTGTTTCAGGAAGACACCGAAATGATCGAACAAGTGGGTCGCAATCCGGAACAGGGTTATTATGCCTATACCAAATTCTATCAGGGCCACGACAACACCACTTTGATCAAAGGCATTTTCTTCTACGAGCCAAGTTATGATCCGGCAGACAGTGTTCAGAATGTCGTTACCGAACAAAAGGTCTTCCTGCAAAAAACCAAAGATGCCACGATTCTGCAATTCACCGTTCGCGGCGGGGAAAAACCAAAGTATTACAACTGCAAATTTTAAATTCAAAAGAGCAGACCCTTAAAGTCTGCTCTTTTTTTGCTTATTTTCCAGACAGGCAGGCCGCAATGGCTTTTTTGAATTCCTTGGCACCGGTCACGGATGTTCCAGAGTTTGTGTAGCGAGCCCCTGCTTTTACCATGTACTCAGCTCTACAGCCGCCGTGTGTGTTAATACCGACCACCTCGTTGGTCTTTTCATTGATCACCGGGGCACCCCAACTGCCGTAAGAGGTGTCCGCATCGTGTTCGATGATTTCCGGAATCAGGAAGATCCCGGCCTTAACCAATTTCCCGTAAGACACCTGCTGGGCAAAATGCATGGTTTCAGGATACTTACTGGCTGGAATTGTGCCCTGACGAATGTCATAAAGATCGTTCAAGGCATAAGCATACTGAACAACGCGGATCGGATCGCCATTCTGAGATTTCTTTTCCGCCAGACGATAGAAGCCCTGAACATCACCTGCATTCTTCTGTGTCACTTTGTTGGGATACAAATGCAACACAGCCCACTGACTGCCGATGCCACCACGCTTGAAAACTGTTTTACTTTTATCAACGTAATAAACATCTTCAGAAGCAGATGCCTGGGAAATCCCCGCCACAGATGCCGGAACATTAAATTCCACCAAATCACGATCCTGCGCACATTCACCAATCGTGATCACACAGCTGGGTCCGATCAGCGTGGCACCACAGCCTGACTGCGCGCCTTCTTTAACCAGTCGGCCCACCTTCGCATCAAACGACGGGACACGATCATCCGTCTTACCGCAGATTTCCGCCTGCGCAACACCCGCGGCCAGTAACAATCCCAGAACCACATTAAGAACTTTCATTATCAAAACCTCCGCAAAAAATTTTGCAAAGATTATTTTGCGCAGAAATTTTGTCTAGAAGAAAACAGGGAGTGCAACAATAAGACGCGGCTTTGATCGAAGGGAATTTTCGAACAAAGCTGTTTCCTTGAAAAAAGAAAACAGCTTTGTAATGAAGGCTCTGTTAAGGATGCAATTGGGAATCGCGGTCCTGTTCTCTTTCCCGGGCGGCCCGGTAAGTTCTTTGCTCCCAGTTTTTGTTTGTGGCGGCATCAAGATTACGACGGACTTTTTTCAAGGACACCCCCATACCGATAAAACTTAATCCCGCCAGAATCAAATCGACGCCCACAAAAGTTCCGATAGTCCAGAAGGCCGACACCGGAAAAGTCAGCAGTACGATACCACCGAGCACAAATGACATCACACCACTGGCAGCAAGCCAACCCCAGCCCAGGGAACGTTCGCTTAAAGCTCCGATCATTTTGGTCAGACCGGAGGCCAGCAAAAGAAAGCTGATCAATAAAGTCAGCCCCAAAGTATTTTCAATCGGGTTTCGTGCAATAAGAAACGAACACGCCAAAGCCAGAATCCCCAGCCCCAAATGAGGCCAAAGCTCCCCTTCCTTGCGCCCTTGAATGCCATAGACAATTTCAAAAATGCCTGCGACACACAAGACAGCACCCAAGAAGACCACGGACGCCAAAGTGGTCGCCCCGGCAAAAGTCACAGCCACAACCCCCAGCAGAAGCAGGATGCTTCCCAGAAAGATCATGCGATTTGACGGTTTCATGAGGACCTCCCGTTGTTGTAGATGGTCCTACTATATCAATCCCCGTCACAGGGGTATGTGAGTATCTTAACACCAGACCTGCTGGCTGTCGGCTATTTCCAGTTGGAAGGATATTTATAGCCCGGGAAACGTTTTTTCGCATAAGTCTGGAATTCTGCCGAGGCCAGAACTTCTTGGACTGCTTTGACAAAAGCAGAGTTCACATCCGCCGTGCGTGCCACCGCCCAGTTGACATAGCTGTCACTTTTTTCAACTGCCAACGCTGTCGTCAGCGACAAACCGGAACTGACCACGTAGTTTCCATTGATAATTGCAAAGTCCACATCCTGACGGGCCCGCGGCAGTTGTGCAGCCTCCAGCTGAATGATTTTGATATTCTTAAGATTCTTTTTGATGTCCTGCGGAGCCACCTTGAACGCATCCATTTTTTCCGGCAGTTCCACCCAGCCCAGGTCACGCAAGATCACCAACGCACGCGCCAGATTCGTTGGATCATTTGGCACTGCCACCGTGCTGCCGCTTTTCACACCATTCAGGTTTGCGATTTTGCCAGCGTATATCCCCAAGGGGGCTGTGGGAACCTGAGCCACCACTTGCAACGCCAGTCCTTTTTCTTTCGCAAATTGGTCCAAGTACGGTTTGTGCTGGAAGATATTCAGGTCCAATGCCCCATCCGCCAATGCAATATTGGGCTGAACGTAATCCGTAAATTCCACCACTTTGATTTTGTAGTTCTTTTTTTCCAACGCCGGTTTTAAATGCTCTCGCACCAGATCAGCGAAATCACCCACGGTCGCACCAATAACTTTTTCAACGGGTTTGGTTTGCCCCTGACCGGACACGGACCATGTCAGAATCATCGCCAATAAAATAATTTTTTTCATTTTCGCTTTCCTATCTTTTATCCATTTTTCGGGAAAAGTAATTTCCGGTGCTTTGAATTAGCTGCACAAACAAGATCAAGCCCACCACCGTTGCCACCATGATCTCGGTTTGAAAACGATAGTAACCATAACGAACCGCCAGGTCCCCCAACCCGCCACCGCCAATAACCCCGGCCGCGGCAGAATAAGACAGATAGCTAATACACAGTGACGTAAACCCCAGAATCAATGAGGGACGCGCTTCCACTAACAGGACACTGAAAACGATCTTGCGCAAAGAAGCCCCCATCGACTGCGCGGCTTCCACTGTTCCTTTGGAAACATCCATCAGGGACAGTTCCACCAGACGCGAGAAATACGCAATCCCGGCAATGGACAAAGGCACCGATGCCGCCACCGGACCGATGGTGGTGCCGGCAATCAAACGCGCCAAGGGGCCAGCCGCAATCATCAAAATCACAAAGGGGAAAGAACGCACCACATTGACCAGACCGCCCACGATAAAACGCAGCTTGGGGCTTTTTAGCAGTCGTTCTTCGCTCCATAGATAAAGGAAAACACCAATGGCTCCGCCAAAAACCGTCGAGGCGCTTAGTCCCACGGCCAGCATGATCAAAGTTTCCTGCAATGCCTTCCACAGTTCGGGCCAAAAGGAAATAAAGCTTTCAATCATAGATCCTCCACGAAGATTTTTCCGTAGGCGCTTTGTGGGTGAATCTGTCCGTTCACGACATCCAGAGTTTCTTCGGTCCTGCCGCCACGGAAAAGGGTCACACGATGGCATAACTTACGAATCACTTTCATTTCGTGGGAGGCAATCACAATCGTCAATCCCAGCTTCTGATTCAGTTCGGCCAGACAGTTCAGAATTTCCCCTTTGGTCAACGGGTCCAGAGCACTGGTTGGTTCATCCGCCAGAAGAACCTGCGGATGGTTGGCGATACTGCGGGCAATGGCCACGCGTTGCTTCTGCCCGCCGGACAGCTTGGCTGGATAGGCCTGGGCTTTGTCAGTCAGGTGCACCAATTCCAGACACTCGATGACTCGTTTGTAGATGTCCTCTTTCTTCCACCCGGCAATTTCCAGGGGTAATGCAATATTTTCGCTGACTGTGCGATTTGCCAGCAGATTGAAGTGCTGAAAGATCATGCCAATTTTTTGGCGCAGATGCCGAAGTTCTTCCGGGGATTTCGTTAAAATATTTTCGCCATTGAAAAGGACCTGTCCTGAATCCGGGCGCTCCAGCAAATTGATGGCTCTTAAGGCCGTGGATTTTCCGGCTCCGGAATGCCCGATCAGTCCATAAATCTGCCCACGCTGCACGTGAAAGCTGACGTCTTGCAAAGCCTGAATCACCTGGCCGTGTTCGAGAAATTTTTTTGATATTGATTCAATTCTAACCATAACCCTCAAAGCGATCACGCTGTGAACGACCGGTTCTTAAGAGCAGCTATAGCAGGAAAAAAAGAAAAAGACCTTAACGCTTTAGCTGTTTTTTCCGCCCGCAAGCTGCACTCAAATCGGCGTGAAACATAGTTTCCTAACGCAAAGCTACTGCAAGCCCCCGGAGCTGTCAACCGACCAGACCGGTCTGTCTTAAAATGGAAGGTATTCTTGATTTTTTGATTTTGCGGACAAGTGAAATTCACTCAAAATGATTATGTCCGAAAATGGCCACTTTTTTCCAAAAAAAGAGCTATACTAAGTCCATGAAAAAGAGCGACATCTATTATGAAGCCATGAAAGCCCGGGATCACCGTTTTGACGGCAAGTTCTTTGTCGGCGTCAAAACCACCGGGATCTATTGTCGCCCCATCTGTCCGGCCAAACCGAAGAAAGAAAATGTGGAATTCTTTAATTCCCATCTGGAGGCGGAAAAAGCAGGATACCGACCCTGTCTGCGCTGCCGTCCCGAAAGCGCCCCCCAATCCCCGGCATGGGTTGGAAAATCCGCAGTGGTTCAACGGGCCGTGAAGGTTCTGAACTCACAGGAAACTCTGGAGTTTAACGAAGATGATTTCGCGGCCCTGTTTGGTGTTAGCGCACGCCACTTGCGTCGCTTGTTCATTGACGAAATCGGCAAGACGCCAAAACAGCTTTCTTTTGAAAATCGCCTGAATCTGGCCCGTAAGCTGATCGTGGAAACATCACTTCCGGTCACCGAGGTGGCCTTTGCCGCAGGCTTTGATTCCATCCGGCGCTTTAATGATTCCTTTAAGGACCGATTCAAAAAAGCCCCGCGGGACCTGCGCCGCCAGAAGAGTGAAGTGAGTGACGGACTTTGCGTGACACTGGCTTACCGCCCGCCTTTTGATTTTGCCGGACTTTTGAACTCTTACAAAAATCATCGCGTCGGTTCACTGGAATGGTTCTTAGAAGATAAAATGATCCGCGTGATTGCCATCGACGGCAAAGTCGGCACGGTCACCATTTCCGACGATCCTGCACGATCCTCCCTCATGCTGGAAATTGATTTTCCTGACACATCGATGATTCATTCGATCATTTCCCGTGTACGTAATTTATTTGATCTGGATTCAGATCCGGTGATTGTTGCCAATTGCCTGGAATCAGACAAAGAACTGAAAAAGATGCTGCAAATCTATCCTGGCATTCGTCTGCCCTCGGGCTGGGACCCCTTTGAAGTCGCGATCTCGGCTATTCTGGGGCAACTGGTCAGTGTGGAACGAGGACGGGCCCTGGTCGCAGATCTGATCGAGCTGGCAGGAAAAGACAGCGGCTTTATTTTAAATAACACGCGGATCAAACTGTTTCCCACCGCCCAGGATATTTTGGCTTGTGATCTGCAATCCCTAAAAACCACCACGATCCGCAAGCAGACATTACGGGAATTTTCAAAAGCACTGGCTGAAAAGAAAATTTCCCTGCAACCCACACAGGATGTGGATCAGTTCCTGAAAGACATCCAGAACATTCGTGGTATCGGACCGTGGACGGCTCATTATATGGCGTTAAAAGTTTTGCGCCACACAGACACCTTCCCGGCCACCGATTTGATTCTGGCCCGGGCCCTGGAAAAACATCACAAGCTGAAACTGAAAGAACTCAGCCCGTGGCGGGGCTATGTCGCGGCGTTATTCTGGCGTAACTACGCCCACACCCTGACCAAGAAAAAATCTGTTAAAAAGAAAGGCCGATCCCATGACAAAAGCACAACTTAAAATCAAAACACACTTGGGGGATTTATATCTGGTGGCATCCCCTTCCGGCCTGCAAAGCATCTTCTGGACTAAGTCCAAGATTCCGATGCTGGAAAACCCACAAAGCCCGGAAGGAAAAATTCTACGTCAAACCGAATCTCAGCTGCAGGAATATCTGCAAGGCCAGCGCAGAAAGTTTGACCTTCCTTTGGATCTGAAAGGCACTGAGTTTCAAAAGAAGGTCTGGAAAGAGCTGCTAAAAATTCCCTATGGCAAAACCACGTCCTACAAACAACTGGCCACTGTCTTGGGAAGTCCCCAGGCCAGCCGTGCCGTGGGCACCGCCAACGGAAAAAATCCCGTCTGCATCGTCGTCCCCTGCCACCGGGTTATCAATACCGATGGCGGACTGGGCGGGTATTCAGGAGGCCTTAAAATCAAAAGTCAGCTTCTACAGCTGGAGCAAGGACGCACTTAAAACAGTGCTGCCCAGTCGTTTAGGAAAGATTCCAGATGAGCCTTCCTTTTCAGCGCTTCCATAAATGGAAAGTCCACCAGATCCTCCAACGGGGTTGAAACTCCGGCCAGACGCAGGTGAAAACTCGTCGTTTGATAGCGGAAGCGTTCGCTTAAATTAAATACAACTTTGGCCAGCGCTCTTAAGGACTTGATCTGCCGGGAATCAAGATTTTTCAAACCGGACAGGCTTAGCATCTGACTCATATCATGGTCTTCAAACTGTTCACGCAAAAAATTTGCATGCAAATAGGCCAGCACCAGAAACTTGCTGACCGGTCCCACACCCCATTCATCCAGGGCCTTGTGAAGATAAGACCTGCTTTCAAATTCACACACATAAGAATTCATTTCATAGAACATGCGGTGAATGGAGTCTGAGGCCTCAGCCACCCCCAACAGTTCGCAGGCGTTGGCACAGGATTCCTCAAGCAGCATACCCAGTACATAGTCACGCTGGGAATCCAAAGAGGTTCCCGGCCCCGAGGGCGTGCCAAAGTGCTGAACGGCTAAAGCACGAACCACAGCATGACTGGCTTCGTGAAAAACGTAGTTCTTTTTTAAATTGCCTTCAAGATCATCCCAGGTCAGAGCTTCCAACTGGGACTTGGACAGTTTGGTAAAAACACTGACGTTATTCACATACGGCAACGTCCTGTCTTCCAAAAGTTCTTCCAATTGCAAAAGAGGAAAGGCCTCATAGAATTCGTTGCGCTGATTGCTGAAGGTAAAGCCATAACCAAGCGCCGCCTGCCGAATGCTGCGATAAAAGCGATTGTGTTGCACCAAATAGCCATCCCCAAAACTGGTGACAAGCCCCTGGTCTGCGAATTTTTGATGCTGTTCCAGCAGTCGGCTGATTTTCATGACTGAACCTTTCTTGTCTGCTCGTGCCGTGGAAAAACCAAATGCACTTTCGTACCGGACTGAGAACCTTGACTGCGGTGAACGGACTGAATCTCTATCGAACCACCAAAAAGCTTCATATACTCCATTACCAAAGCCGTTCCCATTCCCGATCCCTTTTCATTGGCGGTTCCCGTGCGGGAAAACAGATGTGTCCCTTTGAAAAGATGCGCCAGTTCTTCTTCAAGAATACCAATACCCTGATCCTGAACCGTCAGCACCAGCGAGTCCATTCTTTCCGACATCAGCAAAGAAATACAACAGCCCGATTCACTGAACTTGATGCAATTTGAAAGCAAATTGGAAAGCACCTGGTTAATCAATGCCGCCCGATCGGCACGGACATAAATGCCCGTAGGCACTTCAACATGAATGGAAAGTCCTTTTTCCTGAATCTGCCAGGAATAATGGTTTAAGGCTTCCCAACATGCCGGGCTTAATTCCACGGCCTGCAAATCCAAATGAGCCCGGTTGCTCTGAAAAACCTCTTCCTGTCGAACCGAGCGCAAAATACCATTGAGCTGCTCGATGGATTTTGTAATGCGCCCCAGATGTAGTTGTTCCGCTTCCCCCGGACAGAACTCCTGCAACATTTCAGAGTGATAGATTAAACCCGACACCGTATTGGCCACGTCATGCGAAAGCACACGCACCAAGCGATGATAGCGCTCTTTATCCTCTGCCGCCTGCTGCGCCCGCATTTTTTCTTCGTTTAAAACTTTGATCTTGTAAGCCAGTCCCAAAGACAGAATCAGCATTTCGCCCAAATTTGCCAACAGCAGCGAGTATTGAGTCCAGGCATTGTTACGAACCAATCCGTGAAAAGAGGCCAGCCACACCGAGGTTCCCAGCAACACCACCAGCCAGCTGAAAAGAAAATACCGCGCAAGAAGGTTGCCCTGTCGGTACAGACTGTAAAAGCCGCAGAAAATAAAAAACACAATTGCAGCGGCAATCGAAATATCAATCCAATATCCAAAAAAGAACAGCCCGCGCTGATCCGGAGCAAAGAAGCTGGCCACCATCGTCACTCCAGCCAAACACTGGAACAGACGAACACCCCAGTAGCCCACGGCGAAATCTTTTTTGATGCTTAAAAAGCTGCCGACGAAAAAACTGGCTGCAAACAATGTCAAAGAGGAAAAGAACATCAGATAATTGGAAATCACCACCGGAGCATTCGGCCAAATGTAAGTGTCCACCACCCCGTGCAAGACCAGAGCTGTAACCCCAAAGCTGGCTGCAAACAATGAATAGCTCAGATAGTCCTTCTGATGCGTAACCAAGCCCAGCAACAGGTTGTAAATCACCAGCGAAAAAATCCCGCCCAGATAGAAATAGAAAATCATCTTGGCCTGAGCCTCATCACTGGCGGCTTCTTCCTGGGTTTGCAAAAACACCCGGGTGTTCAAAGCATGATGGACATCCCGCTGTACATAGAAACGGACTTCCTGCTCTGGTTCAAGCTTTAGTAAAAAGGCCCCCAGCCGCGCGGGATACTGACGCTGCTGCAAGGGATAGCCCGGCCCCGAAACCAAGGGTTCTTCCTGTAAACGTCCGCCCTGATAGAGATGCAACCGTCCCACCAGTGGGGAATCAAACAACAGCAGTTTTTCCACCGCGTGCTGTTCGTCGTTGCGCAGATCAATGCGCATCCATTGAGTCAGCGGAGTGTAACCGCGATTGATCTCATTTTGGTCGGAGTGAATATAATGAACCTGTAAAGGATCACGAAGTGAAGCCGGGGCTTCACCCCAGCGAACTTGCGGTGTGATATCCGCAGCTCTGGCTTCAGAGAAGGAAAACAGAAGACAGGCCCAATACAGAAAAGATCCAAAGGCACCCAGTTTTGTCATGGCCTCGATTATCAGGTGGGCTGCAAATGACAGTCAAGACTTCGTCCCGCTGAAGTTTGAGTCCACCTGCCCTGACTAAGAAGACGCATGTCGATAGGTGCGATAGATGGGATACCAGTAGTTCTTATCAATCGCACTGAGCAGTTCTTCGTCCGTGGTTTTCAAGGCCACATCATCGGCCTGCGCCGCCTTACCAACTTTAAAAGCAATCAAGCGAGAGACTTTTTCAATGTCGCGCAAATCCGGCAACAAAGCTCCTGACCCATTCTGCGCCAGCGGAGAACAATCCGCCAAGGCCGCACTGGCCGCCATCAACATGGAATCCGTCACCCGGCGAGCCTCAGAGGCCAAAACCCCCAACCCGATTCCCGGGAAAATGTACGAGTTATTACACTGGGCAATCGGATAAACCTTGTCCCCGTGATGAACCGGCACAAAGGGACTGCCCGTCGCCACCAAGGCCGCCCCATCTGTCCAGCGAATGATATCGGCAGGGACAGCCTCCACTCGCGAAGTGGGATTGGAAAGCGGCATCACTATGGGATGCGTGCAGTGTTCGTGCATGGTACGAATGATTTCTTCAGTGAAAAGTCCCGGTTGAGCAGAAACCCCGATCAACACCGTGGGATGAGCATTGCGAACTGTGTCCAGCAAAGAGATTTCCTCCCCTTGCGTCTGCCAGTGTGCGATGTTCTGATGCTTTTGCACCAGCGCTGTCTGGAAATCCAAAAGGTTGGGCATTCTGTCAGTCAAAAGACCGTAACGATCCACCATGTAAATGCGCGCGCGAGCGTCACCGTCACTGAGCCCTTCCAGCTTCATCTGCGCCACAATCTGTTCAGCAATTCCGCAACCCGCTGATCCTGCGCCCAGGAAAACCACACGCTGGTCCCGCAATTTGCCCCCGGCCGCACGGCTGGCAGCAATCAGACTTCCCAAGGTCACCGAGGCTGTTCCCTGAATGTCATCGTTAAAACAACATATTTCATCGCGATACTTGCGTAAAACAGGCGACGCATTTTTCTGTGCAAAGTCCTCGAACTGCAAAAGCACGTTCGGCCAGCGACGCTTCACCGCCTGTACAAAAGCTTCCACGAAGTCTTCGTATTCCTGCCCTGTGATGCGCGGATGACGCCAGCCCATGTAGAGCGGATCGTTCAACAACTGCTGATTGTTCGTGCCCACATCCAAAACCAGCGGCAGAGTGTATGCCGGACTGATCCCGCCACAGGCCGTGTACAAAGAAAGCTTCCCAATGGGAATTCCCATCCCACCGATCCCCTGATCACCCAGTCCCAGAATGCGCTCCCCGTCCGTGACGACGATCACTTTCACTTTTTGTTTGGTGACGTTTCTAAGCATTTCATCAATGCGGTCTTTGTTGGGATAGGAAATAAACAAACCGCGTGAAGCACGATAGATTTCAGAGAAGTGTTCACACGCCTCACCCACCACCGGCGTGTAGATGATCGGCATCATCTCATTCAGATGATTAACCACCAGATGATAGAACAGAGTTTCGTTAGTGTCCTGCAAGTTGCGCAGATAAACGTGTTTGTCGATGTCGGACTTTAAAAGACGATACTGGGAATACACACGCTCGGCTTGTTCTTCGATGGTTTCGATTGTCTGTGGCACCAGGCCATGCAGATTCAGGTGACTGCGTTCTTCCTCGGAAAAGGCCGTTCCTTTATTCAGAAGAGACATTTCTAACAGCACCGTTCCGGAGTAAGGGATATAGACCGGGCGATTGTATTTATTATCTGTTTCCACAATGCTTTCCTTTTGGGATGATGGCCTGAACCTACTCCTAGCTTTCATCTTAAGCAAGACAGAGCCCGGGGCGTCTTAGTTCTTGCCAAAGCGCAGACACAGGTCTATTGGATTGGGCATGAAAAAGTGTCTTTTTATCCTCATCTCCGCTCTACTTTTCTCTGTTAACAGCTTTGCCGCCGTTCTGCACTTTTACAGCAATCCGAATGTTCCTCAGCCCCTGTTCCATGTGATCCTGGAATACAAAGGGTATGCTTATGAGGCCGACACCCGTGCCGGGGGACGCCGCCTGCCGATCGCACACTTGGGTGGAAACCTGGGTCACATTCAAATTGAAATTTCTGATTCTTTGGTGAACGAACAGGCCCTGATGTCCCAAATGGGGCTGCCTTTTGATTACAAATTTATCTGGAACAACAACAAAACCTACTGTTCAAAACTGGTGGGAATTGCCTTGAACATGGAACCGCAACCCATGACTTTCGCGGGCACTCACTATGTGCAGTATTATCCGGACTGGATCTATCGCAATGATCCCGGTCTGTCGCCAGACCAGGTGTATGAGTTTGGCATGCAGCACGCCCTGCGCGTGACTCGTAAAAACCGCTAAGAACTATTCCCGGTAAAACACGGTTCCTGCAAACAGAGGGCGGGCTGTTCGGAAGAAGCTTCCACCCACGGCCTCCCACTGACCATTCCGTTCCTGCACGCGTGCGCTTAAAGTTAAAATTCCCGACGGCATTGAAATATGAATTTCTTCCGAGCCTGCTTTCGCCAGTCCTGCGACTACAGTCCCGGGAATCTGCGACGCTACCGCGGCACACAGGGACACTGTCAAAGGCAAGGCCTTGTGCGGCTGTCCTCCGGCGATCACGCGCATGTTAAAACTTGCAGTGCCATCCAGCGACGGACTGACCAGTCCAACATAAGGAACCGACACCAGATTTTTTGCCACGTCCAGATCCGCCGCAAGCCCCATGGCCACTGCCGCCTGACGACGAAGCTCATCCAGTCCGGCCAGCACCTCTTTGTGTGCGGAAAGTTCTTCCGGAGATTCAAATCCGGAAACGCCCACATCCGCCGCGCGCACGAAAACCACCGGATTAGCGGCATCCACCAATGAAGCCTCAATTTCCTTTCCCAGATACATCAGACGATTTGTTTTTTCTTTTGTGGGAAACAAATGCCCTGTGGTGGCCCCGCCGGGATTTTGAAATTCCAAACGAATGGCGGCACCAGTTCCGGAAACACCGGGAATTTGCAGATCACCATCATAGACCGGCTGATTCCCTTGTGCCGGGAAATAGGCATGAATGATTTTTCGTGTATTGGTGTTAAAGATACGCACGCAGGCTTCTGCGCCCGGGGCCTGACACCAGCCCTGCGCCAAGGCAAAAGGCCCCACGACTGAACTGATGTTGCCACAGTTGCCTTTATAATCCACATTGCTTTCATGCACGGACACTTGCGCAAATGTGTAGTCCACATCGGCATCATCACGCTGTGACGGTGACAACACACAAACCTTCGACAAAGATGAAATGCCGCCGCCCATGCCATCCAACTGACGTCCATAAGCATCCGGACTGCCCAAGGCAGACAGAAAAATTCCGTCCCACAGCTTAGGGTCCGCAGGCAGATCCTCTTTTCTAAAAACCAGAGCCCGACTGGTGCCGCCTCTCATATAGACAGCAGGCAGTGACTTAAGAGCCATGTGTCGGACTCGTTTCGGAAAGAGGCTTTAACAAACGCCAGGCTTCCTCGGGATGCTTTTCAAACCAGCGATGCACATATGGACATGTGGGAATCACTTTCACACCTTCATCCTTGGCAAACTGCAAAGCCTCCAGCACCAGCTTTTCAGCAATGTTCTGTCCCCGGGCTTCGGGTGGCACTTGCGTGGAATAAAGATCCAAAGAGTTCTCCGGGCCACGACGATATTTCAAACGAGCCTCTCCGCCGGTCACCTGCACTGTGAATTTCTCATTAAGAATATTCTCGATTTTCATAGGTCCTCCGATAATCTGATCTTATCTTGAGTCAGTGGGTTTGATTAGCACCATTTTTGCAACAATATATTGCATTAATGTGCCCTTACGCAACAATCAAGACCATGGCAGCATAGACCCATAAACAACACTTCCCACAGGAGGAATTTATGGCTCAGGCAACTTTCACAATCGACTCGGCTCACTCCAGCGCAAACTTTTCCATCAAACACATGATGATCGCCAAAGTTCATGGCGGCTTTGAAAAACTCTCCGGCACCCTGCTGCTGGACTCTGCTGATGTCACGAAGTCCTCTATCGAGGCCGTGATTGATGCTGCCAGTATCAACACCCGGGAAGTCCAGCGTGACACGCATTTAAAAAGTGCTGACTTCTTTGATGTTGAAAAATATCCGACGTTGAACTTCAAATCGTCAAAAGTGGAACGCGATGGCGATGACCTGAAAGTCACCGGAGACTTGACCATTCATGGCATCACCAAAGAAGTGGTTCTGGCTGTCGAGGGACCTTCCGCGGAAATGAAAGATCCCTATGGCAATATCAAAATCGGTTTCTCAGCGACCACCAAAATTAAACGCAAGGATTTCGGTTTAAGCTGGAATGCCACACTGGAAGCCGGTGGGGTTCTGGTCGGTGACGATGTGGCGATTTCTTTGGATTTGCAATTCGCCAAGAAGGTTTAAACAGATAAGTTTGAAAATGTTATGGCGGAAAGAGCTGACAAAGTTCTTTCCGCCTTTTGCTTTTAGGCCAGATTACGCTTCAAAGCCCAAACACTGATTTCAACGGCATTGGAAAGGTTCAGCTTTCTCATCACATTGGTCTTGTGTGTTTTGATCGTATGCTCGGAACATCCCAAAGCCAAAGCCACTTCCTTATTGGTTTTTCCCTGGGCAATCATGCGAATGACTTCAATTTCCCGCGGAGTCAGCACCGAGGTCAGACGAGGCTCTTCCAAAAGCTTTCGCATCACCGGGCAGATATAAGTGCGCTCGTTCAACAGATGCTGAACAGCCTCTTTCAGAACTTCACTGGCGGAAGTCTTGGCCATCATCACACGCACACCCAGCTTCTGATACTGCGCCAGCACTCCGGCATCATCACATTGGGTCAGCAAAACCACGCGCACGTAAGGCGCTTTTTGACGAAGTTCCGTGACCAGATCCAAACCGGATTTTCCCGGCAACGCATGATCCAGAACCACAAAATCCACAGTGCTGCTTTCAAAGAAACTCAGTGCTTCTTCCGCACTGCCCGCTTCACCACGGCAGACCATTTCATTCGACAAAGACTCCAGGGACACTCGCAACCCATGTCGGGTTACAGGGTGATCATCCACAATAAAAAACGAAGCTTTCATATTCTCTGACATAACTCGAACATATCTCCAGCTTTAACTATTTCGTTCTGCGCGTTTAGGGTCAAACAAATAAAGGAAACTTGACCGAAACGCGAGTGCCTTGAGGCTCACTTGCCTTCAGTTGAATCATACCACCCATTTGGGCTACAAAATCGGTCGTAAATCGCAAGCCAAGACCAAACCCCTCCCCGTGAGCCACAATCGGCGCCGTCGGGTCAGACAGTTGCAAAGCCAGCTCTTCTGAAATGCCCGGCCCCTGATCCTGAATGACCAGTTCAATATGAGCCCCCACCAGTTGGCCATGAATATCAATCTGGCCTCCGACCGGACTAAACTTCACTGCATTGGACAGAATATTTCGCACAATCGCTTCGACCACTTTTCCTGATCCGGTCAAAATAATATCCTGATCAGGCAGTTTGAGGTTCATGGTGATATTTTTTTGCAGCACCTGGGGTGACAGCTGACTTACGGCCGTCCGCACGCGCTCTTTGAACTCCACCTTGTGAATGTTTTCCTCTTCATAGCTCCAGGTCAGCAAGTTCTGCAACAGAGCCAGTGAGGACTTATTGGCCTCACTGGCACGATGCAGGGATGACAAAGACTCAGAGTCCCCGCTTCGTTGCAACTGCTGAATCACGCCGCCCAAAAGAATCTGCACTCCGGACAGGGCTCCACTTAAATCATGGGCCAGAACCGTCTGCACTTTTTTATTGAAGCGGGTCATTTGCAGGATTGCACCGTTCAAGTCACGCAGGGTGCGGTTGCTTTCCTCCAGCTCGCTGACATCATTTAAAACAAAAATCTTCGCCTGACTTTCACCACCATGAAAATCCAACGTGTGACGAATCACCTGATAGCTGCGATCGGCAACCTGATATTTTCCGACGGTGTTGGTGATCTCAGCCAGCAGCGGGATGTCCGCTGCTGTTCGCCCGCGCCAGTTTTCCTGCAGATGCAAAGAGTGCTTGGCCGCCAGATTGGCGTCCCAGAATTCCCCGCGCGTGTTCAAAATAATCACCGG
Source organism: Bdellovibrio bacteriovorus (assembly GCF_025558485.1). Lineage (GTDB taxonomy): Bacteria > Bdellovibrionota > Bdellovibrionia > Bdellovibrionales > Bdellovibrionaceae > Bdellovibrio > Bdellovibrio bacteriovorus_G. Next base: position 1,460,822 of record NZ_CP102930.1, on the reverse strand, counting down.
ACTGGGCAGATGTTCAAAGACCTTTTGCTGGGCCAAAGAAACGATTTCCAAAAGATCCACGCGACTGGCGGCATAGTGCATGCCCCACACCGCAGGCCACAGCCCCAGAACCGTCAACTGAGCCCACGGGATATTCCCTGTGTGCGCCATACGTGCCCAGGCTTCCACAAAAGTCGGCCAAATCCCCGCCAGCATCATCACCAGCACGTAGAATCGACGCCTCCCCCGCAGTGTCGCGTAGGCATAAAAGGAAATCCCGAAAGCCGCCACCACACAAATAGTGTTGTAGCCAAAGGAGGATTTTAACAAAGCTCCGCGCGTGAAGCCAACCAGTCCACTCAATCCCGGGAGGAGATAAAAATCATAGAAAATCCATTTTTCCGCAAAAGAAAATCCCAGCATCGACAGAATGTTTCCACTAATCACAATCGCCGGAAAAAGAAAAACCCAGCGCAGGTGGCGACGCAATTTATCTGACAACTGCGGGAAGAACAGCGCCGCCGTCAACAGCGTCCAAGCCGGACAGATCAAAGGCAAAAGAAGCTGACGAGCGTGAGTCATGAAAATCTTAAACTGCATGTCCTCCATCGCAAAAACACTGATCAGAGAAAATGCCCAAAGAGCATACGTCGATTCAATCAAAAAAATCAGACCATGCGTATAGGAACGACGATAGGACCAAGAGCGAGTTGCATAGACCGTGCAGATAATGAAACTCAAAGCTGTGGACAAATAGATCAGGACCAACGTCATGAGAAAATTCTAACTCGCCTCATGAAGAGTGCAATAGATTATGTTAGGTGACGGATGTCATTTTGCTTGAGTTCTCCTTGAGGATTCACCTCGATGTTTTGCTCGAAACAATCATGTAAACGAGCAAAAACGCCGATAGACAGAACATGGCCAAGGCATTTTTCATCACCATCTTGTTTAGTTTTTTCAGTGTTCAGGCTGCTGATGATCTTTCATCGTTCGTGACCGGTCTGGATTCCACATTGCGCCACCTGAATTCTCAGCAGACTGTGAAATGTGATTCGGCCAAATTGACCCAGGCGTTTTCAGTGAATACCAAGCTTAACGACGACCGCGCCTCTGTCATGAGTGAAAAGGATGCACAGAAGCTGTTCAACGAACTGAAAGCCAATGGAGAAATCCCCTTCGAGTTTTCCATTGCGGGCTGCGAAGAGCGTGCACACGAAATGTCACGTCTGATGCTGCTAAAAGGGATCACTCCCATCAAAGTGTTCGCATCAGTGGATGAGAACGAGTCTCCTCGCCTGCGTCGCCCCAACCCGACGAAGACCGGCAGCACTGTGGAATGGAAGTACCATGTGGCTCCGGCGATTCTGGTTAAAAAGAACAACGAACTGATTCCCTATGTGTTAGATCCTTCATTGGAAAAAAAAGCCGTTCCTGTCAGCGAGTGGCAGGCCTCCATGACCCGGCACAACCCCAAAATGAAAGTGCAGATCAAGTTCACTCCGGCGGCACAGTTTGATGACCGCGGGCGCATCCGCACAAACTTTAAAGACAATGACTTCAACAATTCAATCAAAGAAACTTTGCGCGAACATAAAGCCCGCAGCAAAAACGTCGAAGGTGAAGATCAATACTGGTTTGAACTGCAACGCAATGAAGAACGCATGATGATGTTTGACGAAGGCGGGTACTAAGAAACTGCTCCAATGTCCTAGTGCATCGTTGGTTCACTTTGCGGCAAAGGCTCTTTGCGACGATCCTGCGCCGGGATCTGCCAGAAAATTGCCGCTGAACTGCACGTCACTAGCCCCATACAAATAAAGGTCGCCCGGAAAGTCTGCAAGGCTCCCCCCGTGCTGGCGGCGCCTCCGAACTGATCCGAAAAGGCATTTAAGATGGCTCCGGCAGCGGCCACAGCCAAGCTCATCGCCAGCATTTGCATCATTGAATACAGACTGTTTCCACTGCTGGCATACCCGGCCCCCAAATCTTTCAGGGTCAAAGTGTTCATAGCCGTAAACTGCATCGAATTCACCCAGCCAAAGAAGAACAACTGCGCGATACGCAGCCACATGGGCTCCCCTTCAGACACCAGCGCAAAGCTTGCCATCGCCAGTCCCACCAGCAGTGTGTTACCGACCAGCATGTTGCGATAACCTGTTTTCAGAATCAACGGCGTCGCAAAACGTTTGGCCATAATACCTGCCACGGCCATCGGAATCATCATCATCCCGGCATAAGACGGTGAATACCCCAGTCCCACTTGCAAAAGCAGCGGCAGCAGAAACGGCATACTGCTGCTGCCGATACGGGCGAACAGATTTCCCAACAAACCGATGTTGTAAGTTCCGATCTTAAACAGATTCAAAGAAAACAAAGGCTCTGGTGTGCGCGCAGCATGGAACCAATAGGCCGCCAGACTGGCCAGTCCAAACACCAGCAAAATCATCACAGCACTGCGAGGCAGTCCCAATTCCGCCATGCCTTCCATCGCAAAAGAAATGGCCACCATACTGAAAGCTAAAAACAGATAACCCGACAAATCAAAGCGCGACACATGCGATGCCCGCACATCCGGCATCAAACGATAGGTGGCCCAGCACCCCACCAGTCCCACAGGAATGTTGATCAGGAAAATCCAGTGCCACGAGGCAAATTCCACCAGCCAGCCGCCAACCGTCGGTCCAATCAAGGGTCCGATCAATCCCGGTATCGTCACAAAACTGATGGCCTGCAAAAACCTGTCTGACGGAAAGGCCCGCAACACTGCAAGCCTTCCCACCGGCAACAGCATCGCACCACCGGCCCCTTGCAACACTCGCGATATCACCAGCTGATTTAAAGTCTGCGACAAAGCACAGCACAGGGAACCAACCGTAAACACCAGAATCGCTGACAGATAAACCTTCTTGATACCAAAGCGATCCGTGATCCAACCCGATGCCGGAATCAGCAAAGCAATGGTCAGTGAATAGGCGATCACCACCGACTGCATGTACAACGGGCTTTCACCCAAACTTTTTGCCATACCCGGCAAAGCGGTGTTCACGATGGTGGAATCCAGGGTCTCCATAAAAAAGCCTATGGCAACCAGCCATAGCAAGAGGCTCTGAGATCTTTCTTCTGATTTCGGAGAAACAGCAGAGGTCATAAAAATCTCGATATGTTGATACCGGGATCTTACTAAAGATTCGCCTCTGGAACAATCACTGCGCGCCCGCGTATTTTTCCTTCGTGGAGCTTATTATATACCTCGGGTGTTTCATCCAATTTAAAATGCGTCACTTCCGCGTGAATACGTCCCGCTTCCGCTAAAGCCAGAACTTCCAATAATTCCGCGCGCGATCCCCAGTAAGGAGTACTCACCATACAACCAAACGGAACAGCCGCGCCCCCGTCCATTGTGAGTTTTCCTCCACCCAGCCCGACAATCGTGAAGTGACTGTTCATACCCACAATGCGACTGCCCAGATTGACCGTGGGCTGTACGCCCACACAATCCAAAACCAATGCAGCCTTGCGCGATCCGGTGAATTTCAGAATCTTTTCCGCGGCATCCTCATTTTTGGTGTTTACCACCAGATCAGCTCCCATTTTTTTTGCCATTTCAAGCTTGCTGTCATCCACATCCCCGGCCACGATGCGTGCCCCGGAAAGGCACTTGATCAATTGCACAGCCATATGTCCCAGGCCACCAACCCCCAGCACCACCGCTGTCGCATCCGGAGTCAGCAGCGGCAACGCCCGCTTGATTGCGTGATAAGGGGTCAACGCCGCATCACTTAAAGGTGCGGCATCCTGCGGTTTTAATTTCCCCAACGGCACCAGCAGACGTTCTGACGGGATCAGCATATATTCCGCCATTCCTCCATCAGCCCCCAGACCGCCGCCATAAGCCTGTCCCGGCTTCCAATTTTCGCAATAGTTTTCAAAAGACTGCATGCAGGCGTGACAATAACCGCAGCCCCACGGCCCGTAGATCGCCACGGCATCGCCATCTTTCCAGTTGCGCACACCGGCTCCGACACCGGCCACCCAGCCTGCATTTTCATGTCCCAGAGTAAACGAATGATCAATGCCGATACCATCATGCAGAACATGCAGATCCGAGTGACAGACACCCGCCCCGCCGATTTTCACCAGCACTTCTCCGGCTTTGGGTTCCGGTTTGGGCAGCTCCACAACTTGCGCAGGTTTTCCCACTCCGACGAAACGGACGGCTTTCATGGTTTCCTCCTCTAAAAGAGTCTCAGAGAAGAGTTTAAAGATCCCCGCCGACACTCTCAAGATCGAGTGTCGGGATACAATCCGTCAGGAATTTTTAACACCGACATGCACCAGTGTCGGGGCCAACAGACGAACCACTTCCTGCGGCTTCAAAGAAACCAGGAAGCCTCTTTTGCCACCGTTGATGTAGATCAGTTCCAGATCAAGAATGGTTTTTTCCATGTAAACAGGCATTTTCTTTTTCGTCCCGAAGGGCGAAGTGCCACCGACCTGATAACCCGAGTGACGATCGGCCACCTCCGGTTTGCAGGGGGAAATGGTTTTAACCCCCAGTTCACGCGCCAGTTGTTTGGTGGACACCTGTAAATCCCCGTGCATCAAAATCACCAATGGTTCTTTGTTTTCATTTTCCATGATCAGGGTCTTAATCACCTGATGCTCGGAAACACCAAGTTCTTTCGAAGAATGGGAAGTCCCGCCTTTTTCCTCATAGGGAAAAAGATGTCCTTCATAGCTGACTTGATGTTTTAGCAACTCACGAATGGCCAGAGTGGTGGGGAACTTGTCTTTGTCGCTCATAACAAAACACTACACCCCAAGCCCCTGTCGATCATCACATTTTCTTCTGACATAGAAAGTTCATCAGCGGTCCCTCCGGCGGCAAACGTCGTTCACTGCCAAACAGAGATGCTGCATGTTCCAAAGCCTCTTTGTTTTTAGTGACAGGCCAGATTTCCGTGCCTTCGCGGTAGGTCGGCGTATAGGCCGCACCGAAAATTTTAGCCCGGCCATTTTCTTTTACCAGCCCCACATAAACCACGACTCCCGTTTTGCGGGGCACCCCCGCCTGTCCGGCAACAAAGTTCCCCAAAGAATAAGCGATCAAAGTCTCACGCCCGTCCTTGGTGACATATTTTTCCCAGGGCTGCAAAACATGGGGATGTGATCCAATGATCGCAGTGGCGCCGGCCTCCAGATATTTGCGGGCGTAGCTTTTCTGCCGGGCATCGGGAGCATGTTTGTATTCCTGTCCCCAATGCGGCAACAAAATCAAAGCATCCACATCCGGGCGCGAGGTGATTTCACGAATCAGCTCCACCATCTTACCGGGATCCTTGTAACAGAACAAAAGCTGGTCTTTGTTATCGCTGTGGCCGTTGCTCATTTCTGTACAGCCCAGGAAAGCCACACGCAAACCACTGACAGAGATGACGTCATAAAACGGGGCATTTCGTTCGGAAGCCTTGCGAATCCCCACAACGGGAAGGCCAATCACCCGGGCCGCATCAATGGTCTTATCAATCCCCAAAGAAGCCCGATCCAAAGAATGATTGTTCGCCAGAGTCAGCAGATCATATCCTGATCTTTGCAGATCCGTCAGAATGCGCGGATGATAGTTGAAGGAAAAGTTAGATCCGGAGTACACCACCTCATCATAGATAAATCCGACATCTCCATGATCACGCCCCCGGCGATCCACTCCCAAAGCCGCTGGGCCTTCCAAATTGCCCACCGAAAAATGGGCCTTGGTCATCAGACTGTCCGTGCGCCTCCAAATCTGACTGAAGTTTTGAGTCCCTTTTACCACGGCCCGATAAAGAGCCTCGTGCACCAGAATATCCCCCACAAAAGACAGACTGATCCGGTCCTGCCCGGATTCACATTCCGCCTGGAAACGAATGTCATTTCCTGCGGCATGTGCGCCTGAAGCCATCAAAAATCCCCACGCCAGAAATCCCAAAAGTATGTTTTGTCTTTTCATAAGCCCTTATTGTGAGGGTTTTGGCAGCAGAGGCAAAAAAGTGCTCTGCACACTGAAGAAAAACATGAGATTGCTGGTAGCCCCTTAGATTTTAACCAGCTTCTGAGCATATTTAAAAAATAAATTATCCGGACCCAGTTTTTTAAGCAGGAATGCTTCGGCTGAAGCAGCCTCTAGTTCCTGCGATTCCCGCCACAGGTCTTCAAATAAATTTTGAGTGGCGGCCATATTCAGGGATGGAAAGCTGGAATCCTGCACTTCACCATAGCCCACCAGAAACAGATAATTCCACAGTGGTTTCAAAGCGCGGTTGTAGTGACTTTCCATCATCTTTCCCTGCCAGCCCAGATTTTCTTTGATAATTTTGGTGCTTTGCGGGGAATCCAGCAGGAAACTGTCCAGCGCCTCCTGACTGCTGCGAGGCAAAGTGACCCGTCCTTGTGAACTGCCCAACCAGGCCAAGAGGTTCACAAAGACCTCTTTGGAAAAGAATGTCGCCCGATTACGGAACCACTTGGCGTAAATGACCTCTTCACTGCGCGACAGTTCCTCGCGCAGCACCCACATTTCAGCCACGCGGTTGTCACCTTCCTGATCCCACTCCCAGCGCATCTTCGTGCGGGGATAAAGCTCACTCCAAAGGCTGGCCGGTTCCTTGCGGTTTTCCAAAGGATACACCAACAGGCATCCGCGCTGGTTGATGGCAGCAATCATTTTGGCTTTTTTCTTTTGTGAACTCATGGGGAAATTTTAGAACTGTGCCATGGCTTGGGCAAACCAATTTTACGGAGTTTCCTCGTCGTCTGAATCAAACTTCAGATCCAGGAAATCCAGTAGCGAAGCTTCAGCTGTTTTTGGAATGGCAGGTGCCACACGATTCAGAATCCGGCGCTGACGACCAACAACATAGTTTGACGGACGATCGATGCGGAAACGACGGGGGTTGGGTAAAACCGCTGCAATCAAAGAGGCCTGATAGGAATTCAGGTTTTTGGCACTGCGCTTGAAGTATCTTTGCGAGGCCGCCTCCACTCCATAAACGCCCGGCCCCAGCTCTATCACATTCAGATAGACTTCCATGATGCGCTCTTTCGGCCAGGTGGTTTCAATCAGCACGGTGAAGTAAGCCTCAAGACCTTTGCGAATCCAGTCCCGCTGTGGCCACAGAAACACATTCTTGGCCGTCTGCTGGGAAATGGTGCTCGCACCCTTTTTCTTTTTATGGGTCTTGTTGTACTTGATGGCTTTTTCAATGGCATCAAAGTCAAAGCCACTGTGTTCAAAGAAACGATAGTCCTCCGCTTTTAAAACCGCCCTTTGAACAGAAGGGGAAATTTCCTCCAGCGGCACCCAGTCTTTATGGATGCCGACCCACTCATCCCCCCACAGGGAACTGACGGAACGAATGACCATCAACGGAGTAACCGGAACCGGGACAAAGCGATACAGCAATACAAAGCCCAGACTGCTCACAAAAAAGAGCAGCACGGCTTTCAGTACCCACTTTCTAAGAAACGGCCCCCATCTGCGCATTAAAGAAGACCCGGCTGAACCACTTCAATCCAGTATTGATCCGGGTCCTTGATGAAGGCGATATTTTTCATGCCACCTTCGCCCAGACGTTTTTGGAAGTTCACACCCAAAGATTCAAAACGCGCGCAGGCTTCCTGAATGTTCGGTACAGAAATACAGATATGACCGAAACCGCGAGGCTCGGTGTTGCCGTTGTGATACGGAGTTGTTTCAGCCTCTTCCGTGCCCCAGTTGTGAGTCAGTTCCAAAACCGCTTCACGTCCAAACGCATATTTGGCGTTGGCTTCGTTGTCGGCTGGAACCTGAGTTCCTTCCGGAACATAGGCCAGGAAGAACAAAGAAAACTTCCATTCTGCAAAGTCCAGCTTACGAATCAACTTCATCCCCAAAACACGGGTATAGAAATCCAAAGAGGCGTTGGGGTCTTTGATCCTTAACATGGTGTGGTTGAATGTATAAGCTTGAGTTTCTTTATCAGGGGTCTGACAAAGGCCGGGAATAGTCTGCATACGGATCTCCTAACGAGGTCTATTGATAGCACAATTTTGACTACAGTACAAAAACGCATTTGTCCTTCCGTCGAGAGATGTATTGTTTCCCCGCCTGAAGCCCGATAAACTTGCATTATGTTTAGATCCCTTCTGCGTTCATGGTTTGTTCAGACTCTTCTGATTGCCTTTCTGTACTATATTACCGGCAAAGTGGGCCTGCTTTTAGCGCTGCCTCCGGGATACGCCTCCCTTATTTGGGCGCCATTGGGTTTAAGCATCGCAGCTCTGTTGCTTTTTGGAATCAATCGCTGGCCCGGCGTTTTTCTGGGCGCGTTTCTGATTAATATTCGTAACCTAGGGGTGTTGGCAGACCTGCTGACTCCTTTGGGCGTTGCGGGGGGAAGCACTCTGGGAATTGTCACCGGAGCCTGGCTGGCTGGCCGCTGGTTGCAGTTTCCAAAACGTTTTTATCTGGAACGCGAAGTTCTGCTGTTTCTGCTGGTGACCGGCCCCCTTGCCGCCCTGATCAGCGCCACTTTAGGTGTCAGCACTCTTTATCTTTCCGGCCTGGTTGTTCCCAAAAGTTTCTTTCTGAACTGGCTGCATTGGTTTGTCGGGGATGCCGCTGGCGGACTGATCTTTGCTCCTCTGGCCCTGATGCTTTCCACCCAGTCGCGCAAGTACTGGCTGAAATCAGTCACTAAAGTTCTGCTGCCAGTGGGGATTTCCTTTGCTTTGATTCTTGCGGTTTCTCACTATCTGAACAGGGCCGAACAAAGCAAGTGGCTGGCGGAATTCACCAAAAAATCCGAGTTCACTTATAACGTTCTGGAAAAGGATCTTAAATCCAATCTGGACATGCTAAGTTCTTTGCAAAGCTTCTATGAAAGCTCTGCGGAAGTGACGGCTCAGGAGTTTAAAAACTTTGCCGGCACCCTGCATTCCCGCCACCCTGAAGTACAGGCTCTGGCCTGGCTGCCCCTGCACGCCAAGCAGCCTGATTATTTTGAAATCGCCTTCATCGAACCGCAGGCCAATAACACCCAGATCCAAAATCTGAATTTCAACACCCACCCTGTGCATCAGGAACTTTTGAAAAAAGCCTTAAGCACCAAACGCATCATCACCTCCGATCCGATGAAAATCACCGAGGCGGATTCAGGTGTCTTTTTATTCCTGGCACTGGGACATCCCAAAGGGGTTCTGCTGGAAGTCCTGCGCCTGGACAGCCTGCTGAAGGATCTGACCGAGGTGCTGAACGATTCCAGCTACCGGGTGAGCATACGGGATGTAACCTCCCTTCCGGCGCGCATTGTTTTGCAGTCCGACCGGGCCCCTTTTGACGACAATCCGTTTATGAAGGACTTCCGCTGGAGCAGTCACATTGAACTGGGCGATCGCATGTGGGAAATCACCATCGAACAGGATCCCACACAGCCTGTTTCCCCGACCTCCAATTCCAACCTGTTTTTGCTGGCCTCGCTGGTGTTTGTGTTCCTGCTGTGCGCTTTGCTGCAAACCATCGCCAATCGCATTATCACGGTGGAGGAAATTGTCGATGAAAAAACCCAGCATCTGATTGATTTGAATTTGCAGCTGAAGAAAGCCTCTGAAACCAAGTCCGAGTTTCTGGCCAATATGAGCCACGAGATTCGCACGCCTTTAAATGTTATTATCGGAATGTCCGACATGCTGGAAGAATCCCCGCTGAACGAGGATCAGGCCCACTATGTCGAGATTTCAAAAAAGGCCGGGCAAAATCTTTTAAACATCATCAACGACATTTTGGATATTTCAAAAATCGAATCCGGACTGATCACACTGGAAAAAACCCACGTGAATCTGCACGAAGTCGTTCAGGATGTCTGTGAAATGTTCGCCCTGAAGGCCCGGGAAAAAAATCTGGAGCTGTCGATTGTCCTCAGCCAGGACACACGTCACATCTATCAGGGCGACCCCACGCGCATCCGCCAGATTCTGGCCAATCTGATCGGGAACTCTTTAAAGTTCACCATGCAGGGACGCATCGAGGTTCACGTGTCCCGCAACACCCGGACGAATCTGCGTGGCAATCTTCTGTTTCAGGTCAAGGACACGGGCATTGGCATTCCTCAGGAAAAAATCCCGCATCTGTTTCAGCCTTTTACTCAGGCTGATTCCACGATCACCCGAAAATTTGGTGGCACGGGACTGGGGCTTTCCATTTCAAAGCGGCTGGTTCACATGATGAACGGTGAAATCACCATCGAAAGTGAACTGCACCGGGGCAGTGTGTTTTCCTTCACCCTGGATCTGCCGTGGTTGCAGGATATTGAAGCAACTCAAAGCACGGAAAAAGAGCACCCTGCCCCCGCACGACGCGCTGATGCCACAGTCGAGGGCCGCGGACTGTCCGTGCTTATCGTCGATGACACTGAAGACAACCGTCTGCTGATCAAGGCTTACCTGAAAAACTCACCTCATCAAATTGAGGAAGCCGGCAATGGTCAGCAGGCTTTGCAGATGGTGCAGCAAAAACATTATGATCTGATCATGATGGATATGCAGATGCCGGTGATGGATGGCTTCACGGCCACACAAAAAATCCGTCAGTGGGAAAAAGAGAATCATAAAACGCCGGCAACAATCTGGGCACTGACAGCTTATGCACTGAAAAACGAAATGGATCGCAGTCTGGAGGTTGGTTGCAATTTGCATCTGGTGAAACCTCTGCGCAAAGCCGACTTGCTGCGCAACATTGCTGAACTCAGAGCCAACATGCCACCATAAACGATGGCCCGACCCTTGCTATATCTGTTTCCCAGGTGACGGTTGTCACCAGTTTCTGGGGGGAAACAAATATGTGGCGGGGAATTTCATCTTTATTAGGTCTTGCTCTTTTAGCTTCAGCACCGGCAATGGCACAAACTCCACCGGGCATTCGTATTCACAGTATTCAAGCCGTGGGGTCTGGCTGCCCGGTTGGCAGCTACAACGCCACCATTTCTCCGGACGCACAAACCTTCTCTTTACTTCTTGATAATTTTATTGCCGAATCCTCCATGCAACGACCGATTGTTCGCTTGAACTGCGAACTGCGTGTGAACTTCCAGGTTCCGGCGGGATGGACTTTTGCGGTGACCTCTGCGGACTATCGCGGATTTGCCTATGCCGAAGTCGGAACGCAGGTAACACATCAGGCACTGTATTCATTTGACGGAAGCAAACCCCGCAATGAACGTCCGGGCTATGAAAATGGCGGCACTTATAACTTCCGTGCCCAGGAATTCCGCGGACCTTACAACGACACTTATTACATTCGTCATCAGGTGGATCCGCGTGTCGCTCCATGGGCGGCGTGCAATGCCAATTCCATTCAGTCTCTTTACATCACCACTTATTTAATGGCGCGAAATCTGAATCTGTCATCTTTGCTGACCGCGCAAATCACACTCGACAGCATTGACGGTCAGGTGCAATCACAACGCTATCAACTAGCGTGGAAGCAGTGCCGTCCATCCGGCGGCGGATCTGTGACACCACCAAGACGAGAGCCCGGACAAGGCCGCCCAAATCCCGCACCGGGCAGACCGCCGCGTTTTCCGTAAATAAAATTTAAAACCAAACTTTTGAAAGAACAAAAACACACATAATCCAAGGGGGAATTATGAAAGGTACACTATTACTTGCGATCGTCGGTCTTATGTCCGCAGCGAGCATTTCTGCTCAGGCACAGCAAATACGTCTGGGTCAACCAGCCTACGGTGGCACCGGTTGTCCCGCCGGAAGCGCCAGTGTCACCGTCAGCCCGGACGCCTCAGCATTAAGTATCCTGTTTGATAACTATGTTGCCGAAGCCGGAAACGGTCGTTCGATGGATCGTAAATCCTGCAATATCTCTGTGCCCGTGTCCGTGCCAAGCGGTTACAGCGTAGCGGTGTTCCAGGTGGACTATCGCGGATTTAATTTTGTGCCACGTGGAGGCATGTCACGCTTTGATGCTGAATATTTCTGGGCCGGTGCACGCGGACCTCGCATCAGCCGCACTTTCATGGGCCCGGTGAACGACAGCTACACAATCTCTGACGGTCTTATTGCCAGCACTATGGTCTGGACGCCGTGCGGAGCGGACGTAAACCTTCGCGTCAATACATCCATGATGGCCCGATCCAATGGCCGTGGCGAGCAAACACTGGCGACTGTGGATAGTGCCGATATCAGCTCTGGCCTGATCTATCACCTTCAGTGGAGACGCTGCCGCTAAGTTCTAAAAACCCCAAGGGCTCCTGTCCTTAAAAGTAGATGTCAAGACTCCAAAAATGAGCTAGCATCGGTCTTTTAAGCCCAACAGGAGCCCAACCCCATGACTCATTCACATCATCACGCCAACACTCTGCGAGTTCGCCATGCCCTGTGGGGCCTGCAAAAAGAAACTCTGACGGCTCTTAAACAAGAGTTCGATCGCGAAAATGGTTATGAAACAACTCCGACAGAATGGTTCCAGGCTTTGATGGGCGCTGAACGCTATGTTTGGTTGCGCGAGTTCACTTCCCTGATGGCCGATATCGACACTTTGACAGAACTTGAATTCATCACCGATCAACATGCCGGTGTCGCCCGCGCTGAAATTGAACGCCTGCTGTTTGAAGAACCACCTCATCAGTCTGAATTCGGAAAACAATTCCGTCAGCTTTTGATGTCCGGAACAGAACTGCTGCCGCTGCACTCCCAATTAAAGGGACACTTGCAATTGCTTCCAGAAGTGAATGTTTCTAGAGATCAGGGGCAGGTTGAAAGACGTAACTGGCAGGAAGAGCACCGCCACCAAGCCCGTAAAAAGCGCAATTAAGCGAAAAAATTTGATATTCTACAGCCCTGCCCTCGTATGCCTGATCACAGGTTAAGTTTGTGTTAAAATCGGGGTATGTCGCAGCTAAAATATCTTCTTTTCTCCTGTTTGCTGCTTCTCTCGCAGCCGGGCTTCTCTCACGAAACCACCTTAAGAATCGTGACAGAGCACTGGCCTCCTATGACCTTTGAAAATTCCGGCACGGCCCAAGGTATGGCGGTCGAACTGACCCGCCTGATTCAGAAAAATCTTTCCATGAAAGATGAAATTGAAGTACTGCCTTGGCCGCGCGCTTATAACACCGCCCTGACACAACCCAACGTTCTGCTGTTCACGGTTGTGCGCACCCCGGAAAGGGAAAAAAACTTCACCCTAATCGGCCCGATCGCCGACGGTGAAATTTCGCTGTACATGCAGGCGCATGTCGCCGGTAAAAATACCTTCCGTCTGGAGGACATCAAGCAACGCCTGTCCGTGGGCACTCACCGGGGCACGGCCTTTCATGCTTTGCTAAAACAACAGGGCTTTCAGCACATCGTGCCCGTGAATTCTCCAGAAAATGCTGTGCGCATGTTGATGAGCGGACGCGTGGAAGTGTTATGTGATGATGATCTGGCTGTGGCCGAATTATTCCGCCGCACGGGATATCAGACTGAAGATTATGTCAAAGTGGCTTCACTGAAATCAAGCTCTCTGTATTTTGCATTTTCACGAGGCACAGAGCCACGCGTGATCAGCAACTGGCAAACAGCTCTGGCTGAAATCAAACGCACGGGTGAATTTGAAGGTCTGTATCGAAAATGGTTTTCGCATCTGAAGGCGCCAAAAGAACTTCTGCTGCTGACGCCTCCGGTTCAGGTGGGACTTAAACTTCTTGAAATGCCTGTAAAAAGACCTCAAGTGGCTGAGCTCCTGATATTCCGACCTCCCGATTTAAAATAAAGAACGGAACACCGGAAATACCAAAGCTGTAAACTTCCCCGATCAGGGTTTCCACTTCACGAATGCCCTGATCACTGTCCAGGAAAGTCTGGATCACCGGAGCTTCATACCCAAGGCGCGCCATCACACTGGCCAGATTGGCTTTCCTGGAAAGGTCCAAGCCCTCTTCGTAGTAGGCCTTGTAAAGTTCGTTGGTGGCTGCCAGTTGCTTACCGTCTTTCCCGGCCAGCCAGATCAGACGATGACAGTCCATTGTGTTGATTTGCATCTGAATCTTTTCAAAGTGCATTTCAGCACCGGCATTTTTTGCGGCCTGAATCACGCGAAGTTCTGCCTCCGCAAAGCGCTCCCCGCCCCCGAATTTCTTTGTCAGATATTCAGAACGAGGCACACCTTCCGCCGGGACATCCGGGTCCAATTGAAAAGGAAGGATTCTCACATCAAATTCAATCTGATCTTTTAAGGAATCCATGGCCTTTAAGAGTGTTGTTTTTCCGACATAACACCAAGGGCAGACGATATCGACAACAACTTCCAGTTCAATTTTCTTTTTCATATTGGCTCCTGCCAAGTAGTATAATGGACATTATGAGCTTACGCCATCATATCGATGAACTTCTCAAAATCAACCCCGTCCCATCGCCGTGGCCGCGCATGTTTGTCTGCGCCCTTTCGACGACCATTCCTCTGATTATCGGGTTGCTGACCCATCAAATGGGGGCCGCGATTTTCGGTTCGTTAATGGGTTTTTTGCTGGTTCTAAATGATCACATGGGAACACTGGGACACCGTCTGTGGACGATCACCCTGACCTGCATGATGATGTTGGGTGGACTGACACTGGGAATGCTGACTCATGGTGAACGCTGGCTTCTGATGCCACTGCTGTTTGCTATGGTGTATTGTCTGGGTTTGATGGGCGGAGGCAAAGGAGCCGAGCTGGAACGTGCCCTGCTTTTTTCAGTCTTTCAGATCCTAGCCGGAGCTTACATCCAGGGACTGGACCGCCACATGGTGCCGGTGCTGTCCTATGCCTTGCTGGGCTATCTGTGTGTGGTTCTGTGTTTGACTTCGCTGGTGTTTTTACGACGACACAAGCCCAATCCTTTTGCGCGCCTGCGGGCTTCATTCAAACAGGCCCTGACAACTGAAAAATCCCATCACCTGTATGCGACGGGATACGCCAGTGCCATCGTGTTAAGTTTGCTCATCGTCGATTATTTCAAAATTGATCACGGCTACTGGGCGGTGGGCACGGTGTTGATCATCATGCGACCGGAACTTAAGCAAAGTATCTATCGCAGCATTCAGCGATTTCTGGGAACTTTGCTGGGGGTTTTGATCGCTGATATTATTATTTACAGCGTGCATTCCCCATGGGTTGCGATTGTCCTTCTGGGACTGATCAGCTTCTGGGGCCCGTGGTCCATTGTGCGCAGTTACTGGCTGGGATCAGCAGTTCTGGTGGTGATGCTTTTGATCATTCTGGATATGCCCAACCTGCAACGAGGTGATCTGCATACGCCGATGGTGCGCCTGACGGCCACCGGAATCGGCTGTCTGCTTTCGCTGGTGGCCATTGTACTGGTGAATCCGCAGGAACTTTGGCGACGGCGTCCGCACTAACAGATTTCCTCATAGTTTTTAAATTCAGCTTTGATGAAATTCACAAAAGCTTTCACTTTGGGATTACGCACTTTTTGTTTTAGATAGGTCAGATAAAGAGCCACGCCGGGGTAATGCCACTCCGGCAAAACCCGCAGCACCTGTCCGGATTCGAGTTCTTTTTTAAAGAACATCTCTGGCAAAAAGCCAATCCCATGTCCCTGCAATACAGCTCCACGCACAACCTGTGGCTGGTTTGATAACATCACCGGCTGAATCGGCACCTTGCACATTTCCCCGCTGACATAAGATGTCAGCGGAATCAGTTCTGAAACCTCGTGCATGGACACGCAGG
Source organism: Bdellovibrio bacteriovorus (assembly GCF_025558485.1). Taxonomy (GTDB): domain Bacteria; phylum Bdellovibrionota; class Bdellovibrionia; order Bdellovibrionales; family Bdellovibrionaceae; genus Bdellovibrio; species Bdellovibrio bacteriovorus_G. The sequence continues at coordinate 1,445,100 of NZ_CP102930.1, read as the reverse complement.
AAAAGCGCGGCAGTTCATCCAGATCCTGCGGCAGACCTCTTTCCTGTGCGAACCGAGCACTGGCGTAAAGCTGAATATCAATTTCCATCAGCTTTAACGCCACCACTTGCGGTGGCATGTCGGTGCCTCCAGCAAAGGCCACGTCGTAGTCCTCCTGTACCAGATTCGGTCCCTTGGGCAGCAAATCCAGATGCACACGCAAAGCCGGATTGCGCCGACGGAATTCCCCGATCATGGCGACAAAACTGTCCGATGCCATCGCCACAGGGGCGGCAATACGGAACTCCCCACTCAGCATTGAATACGGTGAAACCAGATTATCCAGTTCAGTGACAATGAAATCAAAATGCGATTCCGTCCGATCAAAAAGTTTTTGGCCTTCAGCGGTAAGCTCTAACTGGCGTGTTTTTCTTTTCACCAGATTCACAGCCATCTTTTTTTCCAGACTGCTAAGTTTGCGACTGAGTTTGGACTTGGGCACATTCAGTGATCGCGAGGCGGCGGAAATACTTCCCGCCTGCATAATGCGAATAAAATAGTACACTTCATTAATATCAAGATGATGAAGATTCATGGCGCCCATAATGAACCTCCGCAAAAAAAGCGCAAGAGCAAACAGGTTCAAAAGTAATAACGTAAACCTATGGAGGCCGAAGTGATATCCTGATATTTCAATGCCGCTTCCGTGTTGTACTGGGCAATCAGATCCGTATCCAGCAGCACATACTCGGCGTAAACAGACCAGGTTCTATTTCTCCACGCCATCCCCAGCGGAATGCCAAAACGAATGGCGGTGAAATCGTAATATTCCTCTTCCGGAAACTCACTGCCGCTTTTAACAAAGAAGGCTGTGTCGTCCGTGTACATCGCCTGCACACCAACGTAAGGAAGAATCACTTCCCCGTACTTTCCAACACCCCGGATAAATGGCTGAAGGCGGGCTTTTAGATTGAGCTGCCGCACGGACTTTCCATCGCTGTCCGAACTAAATCCCACTCCCAAATCCAATCCGAACCAGCGGTTCTGATTTTCAAAACCTGCGGCCACCGAAGCTTCGCCCATGAAACCCGCGTGCTGCAAAGACATCTGCCATTCAACCGCCTGCGCCGACAGGGGGCTCAAAACCAGAAGACTAAGGAGCCACAGTCCGACAATGTCCTTTTTGGCAGTACCAAACATGAAGTTCTCCTTCCTTAAAATCCAAAATGTTATATTGACGATCCTGGATGCGCGGCACTTGCAGTGACAGATAGTCCGTCATCGCGCGCATAAGAAATGTGTGCTGATGTCCATTCAGAACCAGATTCACCTTGCTGTCTGAATACAGCTTATCAAACTGCATCACCTGAGCCGTCGTGAAGTAATTGGTGGAATCCGGGTCCACATGATGAGCCACAATCACCCGGTCAAAACCCTGACTGTGAGCGACCTCATTAAACATCCAGTCAGCAGACCATGAACTGATAAAGTCCAGACGGTTGTTATTGGCAATAATGATTTTTGTACCGTTGAAGTCAAAGGTGAAGTCAGGATTTCCGAACACCCGGCGATACAACTGCGGTCCCTTGCCAATGCTGTCGTGATTGCCAATCACCACCACCGAGGGTTTGTTCAGGCCCTTCATAATATCGACAAAGATATCGTATTCAAAATTGTAACCACGATCTGTAAAGTCTCCCAGATGGATCACAAAGTCGATATCACTGCGGGAATTGATTTCCCGGATCACCGCACGAAGATCATTGTAATTGGAGTGAGTATCGGAAATAGTGGCGATTCTGAATGTGTCATTAAGATTCAAAGCCTGAATCTTTGCAACATTCCGAGCATTCCAATTGCGAGTGTTTGTCTGAAGTTCATCCGTGAAAGGTGAGTTTTTGAATTCTGCGCATCCTGCAAGGAGCACTGCAAATTTCACCAAGATGAGTAGTATCACAAGGGGTTTCATCTTCAACCTGCTTTCAGGTGCCAGACTACTCCCACTCGGTGGAATTGATTAGACGGTGAAATCGGAAAGGATCGTTCCGAATATGGAACGATACACTAAAATTTACTTCTGGATCTTACCTACATACTTCGGGTTCAAAAGATTTTCCAAAGAGAAAATCTCGTCCAGCTGCTCTTGTGTGACCACGCCCCGTTCAAGCGCCACTTCCGCAACACTGCGACCTGTTTGTGCGCAGATCTTGCCGATACGATCACCTTCATCATGTCCTATGATGGGATCAAGGTATGTGACGATACCAATGCTGTTCATCACATACTCGCGGCAGCGCTCAACATTGGCCGTGATACCGTGAACACATTTGTGCTCCAAAGTTTCGCAGGCATTTTTCAAAAGATCCAAAGACTCGAACAAACTGGAGGCGATCACAGGTTCCATCACGTTCAACTGCAACTGCCCGGCTTCTGCCGCCAGAGTGATGGCCAAATCATTACCCATGATTTTGAAACTGACCTGATTGACAACCTCAGGAATCACCGGATTAACCTTGGCTGGCATAATGGAAGATCCCGCCTGCATTTCTGGCAGATTGATTTCTTTCAAACCAGCACGCGGACCAGAGCTGAGCAAACGCAGGTCATTGCAGATTTTAGACAGCTTCACCGCAGTTCTTTTTAAAGCTCCGGAAATAATAATATAAGCGCCACAATCACTGGTTGCCTCGATATAGTCCTCAGACTTCACATAAGGATGTCCAGTCACCTCGGCCAGTTTCTTCACTGCCAGCTCTGCATATCCCGGCGGAGTGTTAATCCCGGTGCCGATGGCGGTCGCACCAAGATTCACTTCCAGCATGAACTTCTGCACAGTGCGGGTCAGACGACTGTCTTCTTTCAGAAGCGTCGCAAAGGCATTGAATTCCTGCCCCAGGGACATTGGCACCGCATCCTGCAATTGTGTGCGGCCCATTTTCAAAACGCGCTGGAATTCCTGCCCTTTCTTTTCAAAGGCCGCCGCCAATGAATCCAAGGCCTGCAATGTGCTGTTCATGTGTTCAAACAATGCCACACGGAACGCCGTTGGATAGGCATCATTGGTGGACTGGCACTTGTTCACATGATCGTTCGGATTAATGACAGAATAAGTTCCCTTGGCCACGCCACGCTTTTCCAACGCGATGTTCGCGATGACCTCGTTGGCGTTCATGTTGATGGAAGTCCCCGCACCGCCCTGATAAATATCCGAAGGAAACTGCTGACCCCATTTTTTCGGATCATGCAAAACCTCATCACAGGCCTCCACCAGTGATTTGGAAACATCAGACGGAATGGTCCCCAGTTCACCATTGGCAAGAGCACAGGCTTTTTTAACCAGAGCCAAACCACGCACGAAGCTTTGATTGGCGCCCACCGCCTGACCGGAAATTTTAAAGTTTTCGATCGCACGCACAGTGTGAATGCCATAGTAAGCTTCGGCAGGAACCTGCTTTTCACCCAATAAATCTTTTTCTACACGGAACTTGTCCATACAACTCTCCAACAAAAACTATTTTTTAATTTCCACTTTAAGAATCTCGCCATGTTTCATGACGTGAATGGCGTGGTCTTCAAGACCGGCTTTTTTCCGGGCCTCGGCCAGTTCAACTGGCGGGGCCGCCATGGGCTCGTCGCTTAAACGGAAAGTGCCCCAATGCACACCGATGGATTGCTTTGAATGTAAATCCTGATGAATCTTCACAGCGCCTTCGGGGTCCACATGCTGCTGTCCCATAAACCAGCGAGGCTCATAGGCCCCAATCGGAATCATCGCCAGATCCACATCACCACGACGGGTGTGAATATCCGCAAAGTCCCTGGAATATCCCGTGTCCCCAGTATAGACAAAATGGAATCCTTCGGTCTTGATGGACCAGCCGCCCCACAGGCTTTGATTGCGCTGGAACAGCCAACGCTGAGTCCAGTGCTGCGCCGGGGTGAACATCAACGACACATTTTTGATTTTGACTTCGTCCCACCAGTCCAGTTCCTGAACATGACGGATTCCTTCTGACTGCAAAAGTTCGGCATCGCCCAACGGAACCAGAAAAAGGGTCCCGCTGTCTTTTTGCCCCAGTTCGCGCAAAGAAGGCACATCCAGATGATCGTAGTGACTGTGAGAAATCACCACCGCATCAATCTTCGGCAGATCCTTAATGGCAAACGGAAGCTTTACCAGACGCTTCGGCCCCATAAAGCTGACCGGAGAAACTCGCTCAGAAAAAACCGGATCAATCAGGATATTTAAACCATCGATCTGCAAGAGGGCCGTGGAATGTCCCACCCACGTCAGTGTCGTGTCGTGGTGATTTTGCAGAAGATAGCCCAGATCTGTCGGGATGACTTCGGGCTCAAAAGGCGGCTCTGACGGTTTGGAACCTGTCCAGCGCTCCCACTGCCACTTCCAGAAGCTGGCTTTGGGGGAATTGTCATAGTTATTATAAAACTGCGTTTGCCCACGATGCGGCTTTTGCGGGTCATAATAGCGGAAGCTCTGACACCCCATCAGCACGAATAAACCAGTAAAAAGAACCATGGACAATTTCATGCCCCGCAGAGTCTCACCGAGCGCCTTGGGAGGCAAGAAAGCTTCAATTTACACCGTTTGTCATGCGGGGATGTGTTGCCAGCAACGCCCCAAGATATTACGACAGAGCTTTGACACAACAACCTGATTTCGACCGTGAGGACCTGCCGTGATTCGTGAATTCTGGAAGCAGCAAAATCTCTCTCAAAAAGTAGTCATCCTGTTTATTTTGACGCTCTTTTTCCGAGCTTTTTTCTCACTGCATATCGGTCTGATTGATGACGAGGCCTATCACTGGTCCTGGGCCAAATGGTTGCAGCTTTCCTACTTCGATCATCCGGGCATGATTGCATGGTTGGAGGCCATCACCACCAGTCTTTTTGGTGACACCTATTTAGGTGTCCGCCTGCCGGGGTTCCTGTGTTTTGTTGGAACAGTGGTTTTGCTTTATAAACTCACCCGCGATCTGTTTGACGAATGGGCGGCGATCTTTGTCGGTGTTATTTTGCTGTGGTCCCCGTTCTGGGGCTTTGGCGGCTATGTGGCCTCCCCGGAGCCTCCGTTCATGTTATGCTGGGTGGCGGCTTCTTACGTCTTCTGGCAAGGGGTTCGTGAAGACAACAAAGCCTGGAGCGTGAAAAAAACCTGGCTGTGGCTGGGTGTTCTGATGGGACTGGGATTAAATTCCAAATTCATCATTGCTTTACTGGCACCGGGTTTTGGGATTTATCTTTTGGCAACGCCGTCACGTCGCAAGGACTTCCTGACACCGTGGCCGTGGGTGGGCTTCCTGATTGCGACCGCGCTGGCGACACCGATCTTCCTGTGGAATCATATCCACGAATGGCCGGGCTTTAAATACCAATTCCATGATCGCCACACGGGCGAATCCTTCAACCTGAATCGCTGGTTTGTGTTTTTCAGCGCGCAGTTGCTGTTTGCAACTCCGTTCCTGTATGTGCTGATTGTTTTGGCCTTCATCACGTCCTTCTTAAAACGTCAGGAAGCCCGCTGGAGATTCCTGCTATGCCTGACCCTGCCTTCGATTGCAATCTTCTACCCCCAGCCGTTGTTTGCTGACTACAAGCCTCACTGGAGTGGTGCTGCCTACACCTTGTTGCTGATGGGTGCCGGGGCCATCTGGTCCCAGGGTCTTTTCTGGGGTCGCCGCCAGATCGTGAAAGCGCGCAGCAAGGTCTTCACTTGGGGTATCGCCGGATTCTTTATCGTGCTGGGCTTGATCAGCTACACGCCGTTTGCGTACCCGTGGATTCCCAAAGCCTTCCATCTGTTCAATCCAAACGGCGAATGGAAAACCACTTATGATTTCAGCAATGAATTCACCGGCTGGGAAGAACTGGGTAAATACGTGAACCGTCGTCAGCGCGAAATCCACGCCGAAAGCGGCAGCAAACCGTTCATCGCGGCTCACCGCTATGAAAATACAGCGCAAGTCACTTGGGGCACAAAGCAGAAAGTGTACATGCTAAGTTCCACTGTCAGTAACTATACGGTGATGCAATCGCCGGAGGAAATGAACAACCTGAAAGGTCAAAACGCGATCTTTGTAAGTTCAGAAAAATATCCGGCCAATCCGATTGAATGGGCGAAGTGGGATTCCTGTGAAAAGGAAGAACTAAAAACCTTCCGTCACGGCATTCACGCCCGAACGTTCTTCATCTATTTCTGCAAGAACTTCCAGGGCATCACCAAATAGGTACGCCGTACCTATTTGCAACGCGGGGCACTCCAAAAAGGTACGGCGTACCTAATTTAAGACATATTCTATGGGGACGGTGATAACCCAGGAGGTTTTCTGGATTTCGTGTGGGAATGGCTTCATACCGTGGATGCCCTTCACCAGATCGTGAGCGGCTTGATTCAAAGTATCGTAAGGGGCTTTTTCCAGAACCTCGCTGGCTAACAAAGATCCATCCTGAGCCAGCGTAAAGCGCATGGTGACTTTCCCGGTCTGCCCCATCTTCTTAGCCAGCATTGGGTAGCGCTTGCGACGCTCCAGCAGTTTTTTGATTTCATACAGATAACGTTGCTCCGGGGATACTTCGATTCCGTTGGCAACACCTTCACGGCCTTCCAGTGCCCCCTTGTCTGAAGTTCCAGCCAAAGACCCCGCTGTTTTTCCAGTCGGGATTTGTTCTTGCGGGGCTTCCGTGATTTTTTCCGTTTTGATCGCCGGTCCGTCAGAATTATCAACCACTGCCAGTGCTTTCACCTTCGGAGCTTTGACAACTTCTTCCTGCTTGGGAGCCTGAACTGTCCCGCCATCGCCATACATCAGCTCCACACCCACAGGCAGGGGCACCACACCGGGCGCTGCCATCACCAAAGCCAATACGAACAACCCTCCGTGCAACAAGACGGAAAGAATCAGGGAGACATTCATGTTCGGGGCCAGCTTGGATATTTTCATAGGATTTGCTTGCCACTTTTATAAGTTCTTGGCCCCAAAAACTCAACCCGACGGCTCTAAATTGGCCTCAAATGTAATTAATTTAGCTTTAAGACCGATCCAATGAAAACGAAATGAAAAAATAGACAACTTCCAGCCAAGCTTTTACAACTTCCCCACCCTATGAGTTCCATTAATCCTCACTTTACCTTCAACTATGTCCAGCCAGAGGAATACCGTTTTTCCCATGATTCGGTGTTCTTGGCGCGCGAAGTTTTTGAGTTGCTGGAAGGAAGTTTAACCCCGGCAAGAGCTTTGGATCTGTGTTCCGGTTGTGGGATTATTGGCCTGGATTTTCTGTTTCATTGCAGGCAAGCCGGACGCCCCCTGCCCGCGCAATTTGATTTTCTGGAAGTGCAAAGCGTGTATCAGACATACTTCGCAGAAAATCTGAAAAGCTTCGGCGCAGGCCTGCCGTCAGTGAGCTTCATCAATCAAAACTATGAAGTCCTGAAATCACCGGACATGCAGGGACGCTATGATTTGATCCTGAGCAATCCGCCGTACTTCCGCTTGAATCAGGGAAAAATGTCACCTTCGGAATTTAAAAATCGCTGCCGCTTCTTTATTGATTCAGATTTTAAAAATTTGATTGAAGCCATCGACAATGCACTAAGCCCGCAAGGGCAAGCTTACATTCTGCTGCGGGATTTACAGGATCACGGATGGAATCCATTAAATGAGGCCCGCAAAATTCTGGCCGGCCGCCGGGACATTCAGCAGGTGGCCGACATTCGTGGCACACCCGTGGTGCGGATTTCTTAACGACAGAACAGATGACCGATATTATGGGCCGGCAGTGGAAACATCTGTTCACGCTGAATCTGCCCAATCACATGACCACTAAAACCATGTTCCAGACGTACAATTATTTTGCCTTCCCCGGCACGGTTTTCAGTGCAGACGTGCGTCACTAAACGATCCTTGGCAGAAGACTCCGTGGAATTACGGCAAATCAGGCTGAGCGCTTGATCCCCATCATATTGCAAAAGCCCCTGAACAAAGCCAACCACCGCTGTTTCCCGCACAGTGAAGGTGACTTCCGTTCCGTCAGACAACTTACCCTGGCAGGCCGCATAGATCGCAGGAATCAGGCTGGCTTGAGCCGTCCCACCTATCAACAAAGACACCAGAGCAAATACAAATTTTTTCATAAAAGATCCTCTCGGTTCGTGATGATTGCGAACCCGGTCTAACAAAGTTCACAAGGCTATGCCAGAGCTTTCCCTGAACCCTTCGGAAATTTCATGAAAGTTATTGAAAAGATGTTCCGGCGAAAACGGCGAGCTGCTTCGGCTTGCGCGCCTGCCGGCGCTCCAGCTCTGCCGGGCAGGGCCGACTGCCGGACCAGGCCGACTGCCGGGACGGGACGAATAAAAAAGCCCCCATCCATGAGGACAGGGGCTTTGGTGGTTTTGATATTTATCTATAAAATTTAGACGTAAGATCCGCGTTTGATTTTCTCAAGAATCAGTTTTTCTGTCTTGATTGGATCGTTCGGGTCAACAGAGAAGAAGGATTGCTGTTCGCAACGGACCTTTTCTTTGATCAACCAGCGCAGAATATCCGCCAGATTTTTATTCTTTTTATCCAGGAAGAACGGATCGTTTTCCAAAGCATCCTTGGCTTTTTTCAAAGCACGGGCTTCGGCTGGATCGGATTCTTTCACTTTGTAATGAGGCAGATCGTATTTCTTCACGTCTTCCGGCAACACACCCAGGAATTTTACATTCGGGGCGGAGAAGTCAGCATTACGGATCAAAGACGCCGCAGAACCGGCTTTCAAAGTACGGTAGATGTTTTGCAATGTATAAGCATCGAGATCCCCGAAGAAGTACATCGGAACATCCAATTCGTCCTGAATCAGTTTTGACCAGCCACGCACACCGTTGGACGGAACCCCTTGAGCACCCATCACGATACAGTTATTACGTTTGGTGAAACCCATGGTTACCAGCGTATTCGCGGTACCTTCGGATTCCACAATCAGACAGAAGTCGATTTTCTTTTTCGCTCTTAGTTTCAATGATTGTGGCTTGTTCTTTGGCTGGAATGGAGATGTTCCCAGTGTGGAAAGATCCACCACGGCTTTATCGCCATCGGCCAAAGTTTCAGTCACGATCAATTGCTGGGAATAAGTCTGACCACCGCGATCATTGGCGAAGCAGTTCAGTTCTTCACGGTAAACTTCCAGCATATCACCAATAAAATCGATGATCGCATCAGATTCCGGCTGGTCATCAAAGTCCAAAGGCTTCAAACGTGGATTGCCTTTGATCAGACCTTTACACATGTAATAAAGCTCACGCTTGGTGTTGACTGCGCCTTTTTCCAGATTATTCAGAAGGATTTCCAAAACGAACACCACACGCGCCAGTTTTTGCACAGAAGACACGTTCAGCTCGGTACGAACAACCTTATCCCCCGGAGTCAGATAACCGACCTTGGAGTTGTACAAAGAGTTGTCCAAAGAAGTCTTCACGGCTTCAAGAACCGGACGTTTGGAAGATTCCAGATCCTTCAGCATTTTATCTGCAAGAATGCGGGCTTCTTTAGGAATATCAATTTTTAATTCGCGAATGCTGAGTAGTTTGCCCATTAGCTTTTCTTCCCAGTGGTTTTCTTAGTGGTTACAGTCTTTTTCGTGGTGGTTTTCTTTGTCCCTTGCGGTGCTGAGGCCTCTTCCACCAGGTCTTCAGAGGAAATCACATCGACTTCATCTTCGTCACCGTGATCAATGCCCTTTTTCTTTTCGCGTTTTTTCTGCTCCAACAACTTGGATTCAGCCGCTTCCAGATCCGCTATCGCCGCTTCAGAATCACGGCCCAAAAGTTTCTTCAAACCTTCTTCCGCTTTTTTCTTACGTGCTTCCGGCGCCTTGATGATTCTTGCCAAACCCTCCACCAGAATCGGACCGAACTGCTCGATGTGAGCCAGTTTTCTTTCCAGATCCGCTTCCTTCACCTCTTTTTTGATGTGACGGGACAGCTTTTGACCTGCCTGGATCAAAGCCAAACGGATTTCCGCAACCAGTTCCTCGGAAGCATCAATCGTTTCCTTGGAGGCATTTTTAAACTTGATGAACGGAGACACAATGGAAACCGCGAAGATGTACGGCCCCAGTGGCAAAGAGTCTTTAGGCTGACCCAGGCCATAGGCTTTCCAGTTCACGGACTCAATCGCCCAGGTGATCGCACAACCGGATTTATCGAATTGCAACGGCACACGATTGGCAAAACGAAGCAAAGTCACCGGTGAGTCATTTTGTTGATTGCGGTCTTTGAAACGGGCCAATGCCACTTCCACCACAACTGGTTTGAAGTCACAAATGGTCGGTTTACGGGTCACAACCGCGAAGAAGTCGATTTCCCCCAGACGAGTGATGGATTTGGACAACGCCTCTTCACCCACTGTCAGAACGGACTTCGTGCTTGGTGCCATCAAGTCTGTGTTTTGTACGGCCTGGAAGACTTTTTTGAAATCCTCTTCACTTAACGCCGTCAAAGGCTTTTCCAAAAGACCTTTTGGCAGGCCTTTTTTCACAAAATCAGAAATGGACTGGTCAGAAATACGGGAAAAACCCGTTTTCAGGAACTTGGACAAAGTGGTTTTACCGAACAAAGTGGAATGAGTGATAAACTCTCCCAGTTTGAAGGTGTGAGGATGTGGCAAAGAAGCCTCTGGAACTCTTGGAACATCCGTGCTGACACGAGTGACAGTGATAAAATCACCATCGGTCAGTTTGTAAGTGATGGTCATGTGAGGGTTCACCAAAATAGTGCCCTCAATGTAAGTCAAAAGACCGCCGTCGCCGTTAAGTTGAATACGTCCATCCAGTACGAATTCAACGCGCGTTCCATGTTCACGATCCCAATCCAGAGTTTCTTTGTTTTTCAAAACCCCGGTGTTGGATTTGATGTCCACATCCACTTGTGCGGAGATGGCTTTGCGCATTTTTTTAGTCTTGGAAATAACACTTACACCACGGGCATTGGTCATTTGCGCCCAAGTGGTTGCTGCGGAAATACCGATACCCTGCTGACCACGAGAACACTGTCCGCGACCAAATTTAGAGGAAGCCAGATACTCCCCGTAAACCTTCGCCAGATCTTCACCCTCGATACCCGGCCCGTTGTCTTCAACAACGATGCGAATTAAATCAGTATTTTTAGTGGAACCGGCACCCACCTTGGAGATTTCCACAAGAAGGTCCGGCAGAATACCCGCAGACTCACAGGCATCCAAAGAATTATCCACGGCCTCTTTTAGAGTCGTCAAAACAGCCTTTAAAGGAGATGAAAAACCCACCTGCTGGAGGTTTTTAGCAAAATATTCAGCTGTGCTACTTTTGGTAATTTTGCTCACAGTCGCTTGATCCTTACACGATGTTAACGAATTTTAATGAATGACTTTGATAGGTTAAGCCGAACGCAGGGGGTCAAAGCAAGACTTAAGGCTCGGTGATGCTTGGCGTAATTTCAAATGCGAGGAACTTAAAGGCTTTAAAAAGGGGGCCTGAAAGGGTCAAAAACCCCCCTTTTTTCATAGTTATCGATAGGCTTTTCCGCGCCCGTTGGACCATATTTTCAGACTGGAAGGACTGTTCACACTCTGACTTACCGTCGAAGAGTAGCTCAACACACGATTGTTGACGTCTGTGTCGCTCGCCACGTTTGAAAGATAAACTCCGGAAATATCATTCCAAACACAACCTGCAATCTGACTGCTGCCGCCCGGGATGATTTCAATGGCAATATCAGCTGGCACCGACACGGCTGCCGGAACTTCAATCGCCGCTCCGCCATTTCCACCATTGTAACCATTGGTGTCTGTGTTCACGTTACCACCGTCATTCAGATCGGCCAGTCCCCCTGAACCACCGCCACCACCGAAATGGCCGCCGCCTCCACCACCACCAAACTTCGTGGAGCAGGCACCCGCACCACCGCCGAAACCTGCGCCAAAACCACCGCGCCCGAAGTACGCTTCACCCGGATTATTTCCCAAACCGGAACCTATCAAACAACTACTGCCACCTTGTCCGGCCGATCCCTGCGTCGGTGCAATTCCGTTTGAAGGGGAATAATCTCCAGCAGGAGTTGTTCCCGCACTTAAAGATGTCGCGAAAGTTCCGCCCGCACCACCCGCGCTGGCTCCAACAGTTCCCGCCACTGCGGCACTTGAAGGTCCTTCACCCATACCTCCGGCACCACCGGCTCCGGCATCACTGTTATCCGTGCCGCCACGCCCACCACCGCCGCCACCGCCATAGATCATGCCGTTATTTAAGATACTGATTTGCGCGTGAATATCATCAATCTTGAAAGCCGTTCCACCGTGCTGCCCCATACGTTGGGCACCCGCAGTTCCCGCAGGAGCAAATCCTCCGGCACCGGCAGCTCCAACGATCCAGCCATTATTGATCAGGCGCACCCGGGCCCCTGTTGAAAGGGAACCGGTTCGCATCGCAGGCAAAGAAGGATCGGCACTGGAAACTTTAACGCCTCCGTTAACTGTCACCACGAAGGTGCGATTTGAAGAAGCCACCGTGCCGTTGTACTGACTGACTGCCTGAGAATAAATATTGTAATTGGTGGTGTCCGTCGCAATGGCTGCAAGCACCACGGCATCCGTGATACTGACATTCACTGTGGCAACTGTGGATTCATCCGTGCCACCAGCATCGTCCTTCAGTTTCACAGTCACAACCGCTGAGGTGTCCAGTCCCGCTGTCGCCGACAACAGCACCGTCAAGGTGCCGTCACCGACACGGGTCTGTGAACAGTCCACCATCAATCTGGATGGATTGGAATTCGTGCAGATCATCTGCACCTGCTGGCTGTTTTCATTGGCCGGCCCAATATCCACAGTCAGAGCGAAAGAAGAGGGTGTTGAGCCCGTGGGATTCAGCAGAATTTCATGGTCTGCCGGAATCACCGTGATGGCCGGAGCATCATTAACTGGATTAACAATAATGGAAATTTCCTGCTGTGCTATCGAGTTCCCGGCCCCGTTTCCATCATCAAACTGAACTTTGGCATAACAAGTTCCAAAATAATCCGCACGCGGCTTGATGCTGACAGCTCCGGTGGAGACATCAATCACAACGTCCGATACCGGAGTTGCAACCACCGAGATGTCGTTGCAGGCCGTCCCCGACAACCCTGTATAAACCAAAGAATATGTCCCGAAACCTTCATCCAAAGAAGACACCTGAGCGTCACTAAGGACTTGCACCAGACTGGCAAAGGCCGGATCGTCCTCTGTCAAAACAGTGGGCGTGCCCAACGTCAATGCTGGTGCCGCATTCGCCACAGTGATATCCTGAAACTCCATGTCTGAAGCCGCCAGGGGATCAGTCGCCTTTAAAGCCAAACGACAAGTTCCCACCTGCGTGTCATCCGGTGTCCCGCTAACAGCAATAGATCGCCCGTCTGCCGATGGCGTGATATTCAGCCAGGAACAGGTGTCCGAAACATCCCGCGTGATTGTTAAATTTTCCGGATCAGGATCAACAACCATGACAGTACAGGAATAGCTGACATCCTCGGTGGCAGAAGCCGAACACGGTGCAAGGCTGGCGGAGACCACCGGCACATCCTGCACATTGCTGACTGTGATCGCCACATCCGCATACCCCGTTGAAGGGTAAGCATCCGTTAAGGCAATACGGATCTGACAGACACCATCATAATCCGCAGCCGGACGGAAAGAAAAAGCCCCTGTGGTGGCGTCAATACTGTAATTGGATGATACCGGTGCCATCGCATAGTCTTCACAGCGATCCCCGGCCACTGTCGGTGTCACCAGACTGTAAGTGCTGGTGCCTTCCTCAATGGAAGACACATTGGCCGCGGGAATCACCACTGCGAATGGCGCATCTTCGGAAATCGCATAAGGCCCGCCCGTCACGACCACAATCGGTGCCGAATTAGTGATGGAAATATCCCAGGTAAAGCGAGTGCTCTGCCCCAGTTGATCGTCCTCTGCATACACGGCCACATGACAGGTTGTTCCCACCTGCGCCGCTGCGGGGGTGCCACTGACCTCTCCGGTTGTCACATTTATACCCAACCAGCCACCACAGGTCGTCGCCGCATCCAAAGAATAACTTAACGTCAAGGGTGAAGGCAGATCCACATCTGTTGCACTGATCGTACAGGAATAATTGTAATTTTCCCCGATCGTCAACGGACAAGACAGCGTACCGATCACAGGAAGATCGTTCACGGGTAAAACATCCAACGTCACCGTCACCGCCGAAGATTCATTTCCCGCACGATCAACCACCTTGTAGCTGAACGAATCATCAGCTTCATTATTCAGTTGCGGAGCATAAGTACAATTCAGACTGGCCCCGACTCCACAACCGGATAAGGTTCCTTTTCCGGGGCTGGTGACAATCACGACTTCATACTGATCATTTTCAGTGGGTGTGCTTAAAACAAAATTGGCCGGAGTGTCTTCGGTCACAGACACTGTCTGAGGAATACCCGCCACCGGGGGCTGATCATCAATCAGGAAATCACCCAGCATGATGGTCTCTTCCGATTCATTGATCACGGCAGTCAAACGAGCCTTGTAATTTCCTGGTGCCAGTGTCGCCAAAGGCCAGTCATAAGAGCCCGCTGAAGTGATGTGGGCTTCCGCCACAGACCAGGTGCTGCCCGCATCGGCAGAATATTCGAGTTTGAAATAATTTGGCTGGACAGACCCGCCGTTGGTGCTCCAGCGAATGTTCATGGTGGATGTCGATTTATAAGCAGGACGAAGAGCCAAGGTGCTTTGCAGATTGCTGGACAATACCGTCAGGTCGGCATTCATACAGCCTGCAAGAAAGGTTGCCATGATGATGTGAATAAAGATACGCCCCTTGATCATCCTTATATTTATCGGAAATTTCAGGTAATTCTGGATTGTTTTGACATTAAAAAAGTGTCACTATTTATCTCACAATGAGACTTCGGTATTTATTCGGCATTTTCAGTATTACCATGACCGTGTCTTGCGCCCTTCATGCGGCGGCGTTGAACGCTTCCCCTTGGAGTGGTCAAAAATTAGATAAAGTCGAATACTCCGAAAGACCTCTCGCCCTTTCTCAGGTTATCAACAGCGAATTCAAAAACAGTCATTTTACTCTGAGCTCGTGGTTTCAGATGTCTTTTGATAATTCCGACTTTGTGGATTCCCGACTGAATGGGGTGCAGGCCTTAAAAACACGCTTTCATGAGGTGCGTTTTAAAAACTCCAACCTGGCCGGACTAAAATGCAGCCTTTGTGTTTTTGAAAATGTTCTTTTCACAAACGTGCGTCTGGATGGCAGTCGTTTTCTGGCCAGTACATTCCGCAACACCTCTTTTATAGATTCTGATTTAAGCCGGGTTGATTTCATCAATAGCACTTTTGAAAACTGCACTCTGGATGAAAGTTCCGCCAAAACAGTGCATCCCGCTTTACTGAAAAAATGGAAGCTCCAAACCAGGGAAGTGCGATGAAGGAAATTCTACAGTCACGCGCCTTGCAAATTTATGGGGCCCTTCTGGCAGCAACTCACGTCCTGTCAGCATACTTCTGGATGGACCGGTCTTTGGATCTGGTGGTCAAAGCCGGTGAAGTGTCTTCGGCCCTGTGCTGGCCTTGGGCTCCGTTTTGTCAGACGTTGCGCTTTTCTTCCGAAGCCCAGGCCGCAGGCTATCTGGAAATCTACGCCCTGCTGGGTGTGATCACTGCGGTCTTATTTGTGGCCGGTAAAGTGCGCTGGGCCTATGCTGGCTTATTGGGTCTTTTGGGATTGAAGATTTTCTTCACCAGTCTTTCTTATGGACTGATGGGGAACTATCACTACATGAGCTTTATCATTCATGGCGCTTTCCTGTTTGCACCTTACAAGAAAACCTTGATTCCTCTTTGTCTGGGAATTTTCTACTGGGGCGCGGGCGTTCTTAAACTGAACCCGGAATGGCTTTCGGGCGTGGCGCTGATTCATCCCACCTTTCTGCCCGGGCCTCTTGAGCACATCAGTCTGAGCTACGCGGTTCTGCTGGAATGTATTTTTGTAGTGGGGCTTTTCAGTTCCAAAGCCTGGATTCGCCATGTGGTTCTTATTCAGTTTGTTTTATTCCATGCCTTTTCCTGGCACATCGTGGGTTATTTCTATCCTTTGACGATGCTGCTGCTTTTGGGTCTTTTTGTCCTGATCCCCCTGTGCAAAGAACCCTGGGAAGCCGAATGGAATCCGTTTATCTTAAAGCAAAAAAGCACGCTGGTTTTGGGCGGCCTGCTGATCTTCCTGCAATTGATCCCTTATCTGTGGGCCACTGATCCGGCGGCCAGCGGGACTCCGCGCCTGGTGTCTTTGAACATGCTTGATGCCCGTATGGAATGCGAAACCCTTTTGATCCGTCATCAAAATCGGGCCAACGAAGTGTACGATCCATTTATCAAAGCTCCATCCACACGCACCCAGTGCGATCCCATTGTGTTCCTGTCACAAATTCCCGCAATTTGTAAGGACAGCTCTGAAAACATGGACTTCTGGTTGCAGTCCCGTCGCACTACCGACCAAAAGATGCAAACACGTCTGGTCATCAAAGATGTGTGCAAGAAAAATCCGGCAGAACTTCTCTGGGCGGAGGTGTTATGAAAATGGTTCTGGCCCTTTACAGTTTGCTGATTGCCGTTCTTTTGGTGCGTGCCGAAGTGAAAACCTGGCCGTTACTGGGACCCGACTGGCGTTTTGCCAAACTTGCAAAGCCCGCACAGGGAGCCACTGTCACCTATGATCTTTCACCTCGAACCGACCGCTCTGCCCAATCAACCTATCGAAGTGATGCACAAAGATCCGGGCGAACAGAGTCCTCGCTGCCACGCTTTAAAGATCTGTCCCTGCTTTGGAAAATTCCCAACCTGAACAATGGCATCCACCGCGCCAGTAAAAGCAGTCCTGCCGTGGATCCTGAGGGTTTTTATATCGCTGATGACACAGGGTTTGTCAGAGCCTACAACTGGCAAGGCGAATTGCGCTGGCAATTTTATTCCGGTGTCAGCAGCCGGGGCTTTCATTCCACCCCACTGACGGATCAGGACAGTCTTTACATAGGTGACTATGCGGGTTTTCTTTATAGTTTGAATAAAAGCTCCGGCCAAATTCGCTGGATCACAAAGACAGGTGTGACTGTTGGCTCTTCCCCACTATTGCATGCCGGTGTCCTTTATGTCGGTGTCGAGCTGGCAGATCCCGATGGGTATTTACTGGCGATTGAGGCCCGCTCTGGCCGGTGGATCTGGACTTCGCCTTTGCTGGGAAATCATCCTCATTCCTCCCCGTCGCTCAGTCAGGATGGGCAACTGTTGCTTATGGGGTCCAACACCGGAGCCATGGCAGCTTACGACCTTCATACCGGAAAAAACTTATGGTCCTTTGCCACCAATGATGACATCAAATGCAGTGCTTTGATCAATAAGGATCGCGCTTACTTTACATCCTGGGATGGCTTTTTGTATGCCGTGGACAATCATACTGGAAAAATGATCTGGAAAACTGTTTTGGATGGCAGCGCTATGAGCTGTCCTTCCTTAAATAAAAGCGGTGATATTTTGATTATCACGGGCTTTGCCAAAAATTTTGCCATTCGCACGGCCAACGGAACGCCCCTGTGGGATTCCGCTATCGTGGGCCGTGATCTGCGTGCACAGGCCAGTCCCTTAATTATCAGTTATTCTTCACAAGAGGTGGCCATCACCTTATGCGAAAACAGATCCCTGTGCGTTCAGGATGTTCAATCCGGAACGGTTCTGCAAAAAGTAAAAATGCAAAGTGATTTTTCCGGGTCTCCGGTTTACTGGGATGGAAAGCTTTTGTTAAGCACATCCGGTGAAGACGGCCTGCTGGTGCTTAGTCAATAGCGGCGCCACCTGCGCCCAATCGCAACTTATAGCCGTCCTTCTTCACTTCCGCCCGATCATACTGAGTGCCAACAGTTCCCGTCATGCGCCAGCCCTTCGGATCTGAAGCCACCGTGATATCACCACCCGCACTGACAATCTGAGTGCTCTCTTTGGTGATCGCATCAAAGACCACATTCTGTGACAGGGCCATCCCCAGATTGTTTACACTGACAGTTTTTATACCCGGGTCCGTGGCCCGCAAGGAACAAATGGATATTCCAAATTCATCGCTGGCCGAACAGGTTAACGGATAAACGCCCGTTCCTTGAGTGATGGTAAACTCTGGTACAAACCCCGCGACCACAGTGTCGTCAGAGTTCATAAGCTGAATAACAAATTCAAGTTCGGTCCGCCCGTCGGCTTTTCCGTTGGAACCAACATAGATTTCGGATTTAGCGAAGTCGGCTTTCGCAGGATCGGTGATCACACCTTTAACTGGACGTTCGGCGATTTCAATCCCCGGCGGAAGTTTTGGCGTTTTTAAGCCCGCCAAATCCTGGAGACTCGCTTCCAGCGAACATCCTGATGTAAAAAACATCAATGATATAAGAGCTATCGCAAGGTTCCAGCACATTCATGCCTCCGACATTTCACATATCTTATCGGCCTGCTTTGTCGGCAACTATATATTACAGTCGTTTCAGGTTTTGGCCCCTGACTTAAGAAATTCTGTAAAAGTTCCGAATAATCAAGGGTCTATGAACACTCGGAACGTCATGGTTTTAATTTTTGGTACCGTTCTATTATCAGTGAGCTCAGCACTGATCGCTGTACGTTTGACTCAAGATAAAACAATCACCGAAGCAAATTCTTCCGCTCCCGTTGCTGCAAAAGCCGTATCTGTCGCGGCAGCCCCCACTGCGCCCACCGCCCTGGCAGGGCATGAAAATAGTGCTGCGGCGGCAACAGGGACAAACACGGCAACACGGCCTGCGCCAGAAACAGCACTTCCACCACAGGTCTTTATTCAGCCTGATGTGAATGCATATCTGGACAATCGCAAGCCTCTTAGTGTCGATGAGGTTCAAAACACTTTGCTAAAAGCAACACCGGACTGCAAAGAGGACTATCAAAAACTCTGTCTGGGAAATTCTTATTTGGCAGAACATCCACTGGCCTGCCTGCGCAATCAGAAAGATCATCTTTCCCGTGCCTGCTTTAATCAGGTCGCGGCAGTGCGCGATCAGTTTCAGAAGGACTGCGCCTCGGACATTCGCCGTCTCTGTCCAAAACAATCCAGCTACTTTGGTTGCCTTAAGCAGCAGGTGGATTCTTTAAGTCCCGCATGCCGTAATAACATTCAGCAGTTTTCCCGCCGCTAGTTCGTCTCAAACTGAAGCAGTATTTTCAAATGTTGGTAATCCTCGCAATTCTTTCTTATGAATGGTCCGGATTTACCCGATAAAATAGGTATATCGAACTTGTGACCTTTAACATGAACGTGAATGGAAGGAAAAGGTATGGGGTTCTCACAAGCCAGAGCAGTCATTCTTTTTTCATATCTTGTTGTCGCTCCTTTTTTTGCATCGGCCTCTGTTTCTTTGACCGAGGTGCCGCAAGGACTGACTGTCCAGGGTAAAATTGTTCAACCCGACGGACTTCCTTTGGAAGACTCGCATGTCACCTTCAATATAAAGGTTCTTTCCCCGGGTGCGGAAAGCTGTGTGTTGTTCGAGGAAAATCGCGTCGTCAATATGACCAACAGCAAAGGTATTATCAACTTCACAATCGGCGCTTCCGAAGCTGGCACCAGTGTTGTCAATACCGGCCCGCTGCTTGCAATCCATCAGGTTTTGAAAAACTCCGCACCGATCACAGGACTGACAAGTTGTGCTTCAGGTGACACATACACCCCACAAGCCGGGGATTCCCGTAAAGTGCGCGTGTCCTTCACCGTGGGCAGCGAGTCTGTCACACTGGCTCCGGACTTTAAAATGAAATCCGTTCCTTTTGCTCTGGAAGCCGACAATGCCGTGGCTTTGAATGGCAAAAAAGCCAGCGACTTTATTCAAACCTCTGCAACAGTCACGCAGGAGCGTATCGAACAACTGCTGCTACCTGCCAACTTTGACGGTTTGGTGTCGATGTTGAATCCAACGGCGGCTCCGCCAAGTGATGGGGTGATCGGTATTCCAACCTCTGATGGCAGCACCGCACCGGTTCGTGACGGTCTGATGCGCTATGATGAGGTGACCCAAACAGTTCAGGTTTCCGTCGGTGGACAGTGGCAGGATTTGATGACCGGTGGAACCACCGTGGGTTCATCCAATATCGCCGATGGTTCCATCAGCACACCTGATATTGCCAACAATGCAGTGACCGGTGGGAAAATCGCAGGCAATGCCATTACCACGGATAAAATCGCGGACGAAGCTGTGACCACCGATAAGATTATGAACATGTCCGTGACCAATTCCAAAATTGCCGACGGTGCCATTACATTTAACAAGATCGCCAACGGGGCCATCAGTACGTCAAAAATTGTGGACTCAGCTATAACTTCCGCCAAAATTTTGGACGGCAGCATTGTCACCGTGGATATCGCCGATTCGGCCATCACCTCTTCAAAAATTCAAGATGGTTCTATCGTGAATGCAGATGTGGCGGATTCAGCCATTAATTCCGCCAAGATTGAAGACGGCACCATCGTCAATGCCGACCTGGCCGATTCCGCAGTTAATTCTGCAAAAATTCAGGATGGCAGCATCGTGAACGCTGATATTGCTGATTCAGCCATCAATTCCGCCAAGATTGCAGATGGCTCGATTGTCGCTGCCGATCTGGCTTCCAATGCGGTGACCACCGTCAAAATTCTGGATGGTAATGTGACTGATGCCAAGATTGCTTCAGTCTCTGGATCTAAGGTGACCGGAAACATTCCCGGCAACGCGGCAGGCTTCTATGGTTCTTTGGGGGGTGACGTCACCGGAACTCAAGGCGCCACCATCGTTGATGGTATTCAAGGTCGCGCAGTGGCTTCCACTGCGCCCGGTGCCGGACAAGTTTTAAAATGGACGGGTTCGCAGTGGGCCCCACAAGCCGACAATAACTCGGGTGGTACAATCACAAGTGTTGGCGCCGGAACAGGTCTGGCCGGTGGCGGCTCTTCGGGCGGTGTCTCTTTAAGTCTGACTAACACCGGCGTCGGTGCTGGCTGGTATGGAACATCCACATTAGTGCCAAGGTTCTACGTGGACAGCCAAGGGCGCATCACCTCTGTAAGCCATGTTGCCGTGGCTGCCGGGGCGGCCTGCGGCGGGTATCAGCACGGTCAGGTCTATATCGCCAGCAGTTCATGCAACTCCAAAACCATGTCGCAATGTTTGAATGGCAGTGCTGTCAGCCTGGGTTCTTTCACCGTTCCATCATCCTGTGACGGGGATGGTGATGGATTCTAAACGTTCGCTGGGGCTCTACTACGCCATCCTGATTGTCATCATTGGAGCCAGTCAATTCTTTGAAGGGGGAGGCCGCGTTCTTCCCCTGCCGAAAAAGAACCACCTGAATTTCCCTTCAACAGATCAGATCTTCAATCCCGCATTTCCAGTTCTTTCCAGCGGACTTCACCCGCAGTTCCCGGCTTCTGATATCATTCTGCAAGAACTCCTTTTTGCGCCCTTTATTATCCTGAAAGAACAAAACCTTTCAGGAAAGAATCTGGGAAAAGCCCATCTAAGCTTTGCCGACCTTCGGAAAACGGACCTGACTGGAACGGATCTTTCGCAGGCTTTTTTGTACGGCGCCCAACTTGACGGGGCCCTTTTCAATGAAAAAACACATTTACCCTTTTCCGAACAAACAGCCCTGAAGCTCGGTATGAAGAAGGTCCCATGAAAAGCCTTCTGAAAGAACTGCACGCGCAAAGCTCATTGGGTCTGATTGGCGTGATTTTAAGTGTGGAACATGTCTTCACTTTTATCTTCTGGCTGACAGAGCGCCCGATTCATCTGATTCTTTCCTCTTCAACTCCTGCTGTGTGCTGGCCGCTGCTGAGTTTTTGTGAATCCTTAAAGCCGTCTTCGGCTCTGCTGACTTTCATGATGGGACTGTATCTGGCTTTGGCCATCGGGGCTATTCTAAGCTGGGTTTTGAAACGTTATAAAACAGGCATTTTTCTTCTTTGGGTTCTATTATTATTTAAAACCACCCTGATCCTTTTTGATTACCGTCTGACCGGGAACTATCACTACATCCCGACCCTGCTGACATTTGCATTTTTACTGGTGCCCGGTCGGGCCCGCGCGATGCCGATGACTTTCTTTGTGCTTTATTTCACGGCCGGAATTCTTAAACTTAACAGTCAGTGGCTGTCAGGTGCTGCCATCAATGACCGTCTGATTCCGGCGTTCTTCACCCGCATGGGGGTCTGGTATGTTCTATTGCTGGAACTGGTGTTTATTTTTCTGTTGTTTGCGCGAAAAGACCGCTGGTTCTATTTCCTTTTTGCCCAGTTGGTGATTTTCCATTTGTATTCATGGCATCTGACCCGTTTTTTCTATCCGTGTGTGATGCTGCTGCTTTTGGGGATTTTGCTGGTCACAAGGCCTTTGCAAAAATCTGAAGGCCTGATTTTCAGTTGGTATCAGTGCCTGCGACAGCGAAGCGCTGTGGTTCTGCTGGTGCTCTTTGTCGCCTTGCAACTGCCTCAGTACTACATTCCCGGCGAAGCCGCCATCACGGGTGAAGGCCGCATGTATGCGCTGATCATGTACGACGGAAGAACACAATGCCAGCCCCATGTAAGTATATGGAAAAAGAATCAGGACAAAGAGGACATGCCACTGGTGCCACCTTGGTTGCTGACTCGCACGGCCTGCGATCCTTTGATCTTTATGCGCCTGACGGAAAAGGTCTGCTCTTGGGTGGAAAAAGATCCCAACATCCTGCAAGTGGATCTGAATGTTCCCATTCGTTATCAACAGCAGGAAGAGTGGAAGTCACTAGTGTCAATTACCGATTTTTGCCGGAAACATCTGACGTATTCCAGTTTCTTCCCCAACTCCTGGATTAATAAACTGGAACTTTCGTCCGATTCAGAACAATAGGCAGTCTCGTTTTCATTCGAAGAACGTCAAGTTTCCAGTTAAAAAACCGATAAGATATTGATGTTTATTGAACGTGTTGGTTTGGCATATCAGTGTCTCGTTGTGGGATGCGCCCTTCTGTTGGCGGGGTGTAACCTTTCCGCAACTCTTGAAGACATCAGTATTCCTTCCGTGGCATTTGAAGTCGGCAGTAAAATCAAAGGTGGCGAAGACTATCCGATTCAACTGCAAGTCTCTGGAGCTAATTATTCCAAAGCCAAAATCTATTACACTTTGGACGGCAGCACCTGGAGCCTTCTGACCGAACTTCCACGTGGGGTTTACAACTACACTTGGACTGTTCCCAACGGGGACTATCCTCAGGCCGGTCTGCGCGCTGTTCTGGAAAATGAATCCGGCGGTTCACAGCAGGTTGAAAATGCTCTGGAGATCGACTCCACTCCGCCGGCGATTCCGTCCATCACAGATCACACCGCAGCTCTGACCCGCGACACCATGGCGTTTTTTTCAATAACAGACTGTAGCGATGCGCGCTTTGTGAAAATCACCGAGTCCGCAACACCTCCCTCTTTTGACAGCTCTTGGGCCCCTTGTTCAACGGCGGCCCAGTCTTTGGCATCAGCTCTGGACACCGACCGGGTTTATCCTTTCCACCTGTGGTTTGCAGATGATGTTGGAAATGTAAATACTGCGCTTACGACCTACAGCAAAACCCGTGATCGCACGGCTCCGACACTGGCTCTGACCAGTTTCCTGTCATCTTTGAATATCAATGGCGGCAGCACTCAGAATATTTCCTGGTCTTACAGCGATGCACATCCTCATGCCACACCTGTTTCGCTTTCTTATTCACTGGATAACGGAACTTCATGGGTGGGAATTGCCAGCAACCAAAATGTCTCGCCTTACGCGTGGACTACCGGAGCTTTGAATTCAAATCAATTGCGTATCAAAATTGTGGCGC
This sequence comes from Bdellovibrio bacteriovorus, assembly GCF_025558485.1. Taxonomy (GTDB): domain Bacteria; phylum Bdellovibrionota; class Bdellovibrionia; order Bdellovibrionales; family Bdellovibrionaceae; genus Bdellovibrio; species Bdellovibrio bacteriovorus_G. The sequence goes on along the minus strand of NZ_CP102930.1, from coordinate 1,421,167 downwards.
AGGATATTTTGGGGAACTCCACCGAAGTGGTTTCACCTGTGACTCACTTGATTGACAGCCTGGACCCGTTAATAAGTCTGACCTTAAGTTCACCGAACACCGACACCCTTAAAGGTGGCGATGTGCTGACGGTCAGTTGGGTTGCCACAGACGCCAATCTGGGAACAGATCCCGTCGTTCCGGTGTATCGCGTGGACGGCGGACCTTGGACGGCATTCAGTGGCACCACCCACTATCCCTCAACAGGTTCTTTGAGCTGGACAATTCCTGCGAACGTGAATTCTTCCAACGTGGAATTTGCAGTCAGTGTTGTGGACATCGTGGGCCGCTCTAAAACAGCGACAAGCCTGCCTTACACTATCGATAACGGCGCTCCGGCTTTGACATGGACCAGCCCTGCGGATGGCAGCAATGGTATCAATGGCCTGACTCTGAGCGGAGCCTGCGGTTCTGCATCCGGTGACATTGTCACCCTTTCCATTACCGGGGATATTTCCGGCACACCGACAGCAACCTGCACAGCCGGAAGCTGGTCTGTGAACGTGACGTTCAGCACTGGATTTGGCAATAAGACCATCACCGTCAGTCAAAGTGATGACGCCGGCAATGTCACCTCTTTGACTCACACCTTCACCCGCAATCAACTTGCGGCGAAAACTTATGATCTAAGTTTTATTGATCCCATGTACCGTCAAGGACAAGATCCAGTAATATTCAACTTTAGCTCATTGGCACTGGATAGCGAAATCGCAGTCTGGAAACTCATATTTGTCGATGATGCTGATACAACCACCGAGGTTCAGTCCTTCACCTCCCCGACAAATGCCTATAGCTATACTTTGACCTCCGGGTCGCAACGCCACGCCAAGGTGCAAGTGGTGGTCACGGATGTGCAAGGCAATGTTTCCACCTCCACTTCATCGACATTCCAGGTTGTAAGTGAAGTCAGCACAGTTATTGGCAAAGAACCTGCCATTGGAAATGCGGTGGATGGCCTGCCTTCCATTGCCCGTTTTGATGCTCCTTATGGTGTGACTCGATTGGGCTCTTCCCTGATTCTAGCCGACCGATTCTATCTTCGTTCCATTGACACCACTGTTCCGGCAATGCCGTTAGTCAGCACTCTGGTGGGTTCTTCTTTCACAACGGCCAGCACGGGTGTGGGACGCGAGGTTTCTCTGGGGCACGCCGTGGGAGTTGCCACTGACGGAACTTACATTTATGTCAGTGATCATGCACGTCACTGCATATTGAGATATAACCCGAGTCCGATGGCAAAAACTGTGGAGGTTTTGCTGGGCCTTTGTGGTACTTCCGGGCGCCCTGCCGCCAATGAAGACCAGAATAAAGCCAATTCACGTTTTTATGCCCCTGGTGATTTAAAATATCATGCAGGTGCTCTTTATATTGCTGACACGGAAAACTCGTGCATTCGTCGCTATGACATGAACGACACCGTGTCCGTTATTGCCGGATATTGCGGATCTGCGGGTTACACACTGGGAAATCTGGGAACCAATCGCATTCGTATTATCGGCCTTGATATCGACAGTTCAGGGAATCTGTGGTTCACCGGCCGCACCAACGGCACCGTGAACTATTTAAGTCTGACAGCGCCCTATGAAGTCAAAGCTTTCGCCGGAACTTACGCAGGACTCGAGATTTTACAACTGGGCACGCCGCCGGATACTTACATTCGCTCTCCCTATGCCGTGCGGGCTTATAATAATGGTGCTCGCAACAGTTTATTCGTTTCAGATCAGTACTCGCAGGTCGTGGTGGAAATCCCCTATGACCCCGCAAATCCACAAAGTTTCATAGGCACATCTGCCATCGTCGCGGGACAACCCGGACTGAACGGCAGTCAGGCCGGACCGCTGGGGACCAACAAGCTGTTCGTTCCATCCATGTTGTATCTGGATGGCGATGAGCTGGTAATTTCCAACACCTTCTCGGGGCAACTTGTAAAGCTGAACATCGACACCTATGTTTTATCAGACTGGATTGGATCTCCTGCGGAACTTGCGGATTTTAAAACCGCCGGAAATGCAGCCAGAATCTCCAGCCCCAAATTCCTGACCTCTGATGGAACTCATCTGTATCTTTCTGCCGCAAACTCACTTCGCCGCATTGACTTGGGAGCACAGACAGTGACCACCATTGCAGGCCAAGGCAGTCTGGGGGGAGTTGTCAATGGGGCCCTGGGCACATCTCGCCTTTCCCAACCGTGGGGCATACACAAAGTTGCCGGGGGCATTTACAGTCTGGATCGCTATGCCTCTTTGATTCGTTTCACAGATAACAGCGGCAACACACGCACCATCGCTGGAGAGCCCTACGTCGGCGGTCTGCTGGAAGCAGCCTCCAACGGTGACCCTTCCCGCTTCAATTCCCCGACGGACCTTTGCTCTATCGGAAACTCACTTTATGTCGTTGATAATGACAACGCCCGCATTCGTCGTCTGGATGTAGGTGACATCAACAACCCGGTAACAAATCCGGCGACCACTTCACTTGCGGGAAGCTCTTTGGGCTATCAGGACGGAACTGGCACTGGAGCGCGATTCTACGAACCTGTTGGAATGGCCTGCATTTCTGGCGGCGCGCATGAAGGCCTCTATGTGAATGACACACGTGCCGTTAGAAAGGTCAGCCTGACCGGAGTCGTCACCACAATCGCAGGCAGCTTGACGTTAACTGGCGGCACAGATGGTGTCGGGACTGCCGCACGTTTCGACGGCCTGACTGGGATAGATGTCGTGGGCAACACCCTGTATCTGGCGGAAAATACAGGACGCTTTAAAATGATGGATCTGGACAGCGGTGTTGTCACTTCGATCATCAATAAAGATTCATCCATGGCTGAACGTGCCGGTCGTATGTGGGCCTACACCGTAAAATCAGGTTTCTATGATGTCAAAATACTAGGTACCTCCGCCTATCTGACCCAACCTTATGTAAACACCCTTATTCGCGTCAGTCTGACTGACGAGGAAATCGAACTGATGGTGGGCTACGGACAATTCCGCGAAAACTACAAAGCGGACAACGACGGCTCCTATGCCCGCTCTGTAAACTATGCGCGTGGCACAAACCAGGTCAAGGTGGGTGACGATCTCTACGTTGTGTCTTTCTATGATTCCGCCGTGTATAAAGTCGATAAAGATGGTCTGGTCACCTTGTACGCTGGCAAGATCGGAGCACCGGGATACATCGATGGTGCCCGGCTGAATGCGCGTTTTTATTCCAGTCACTACATCACCGCTCACAGTGGCAACCTTTACGTTTCCGACTACGAAAATCATGTTCTTCGAAAAATTGATCTGGCCACTGGCATGGTTACAACCGTCGCCGGAACTGTGGGCGAAGCCGGTAATATCGATGGAAACGCCACCACCGTCGCCCGCTTGAATCAACCCTACGGTTTGGCAGTCCAAGGTGATTATATTTACTTTGTCGAAAGAACCTCGTCCCTGATTCGTGCCTTCAACGTCGCTACCAATGAAATTATCACGGTGATGGGTGTCGCCAACGACAGAGGCTTCAGTGACGGCGATAAAACAACAGGCCGTCTGTTCTATCCCTATGCCCTTACCGCACTCGGAAATTATTTGTATGTCAGTGACACCGATTCGGGGACTTTGCGTAAAGTGGATATAACTGATCCGGTTAACGCCACAATCACGACCATCACCGGAACTCACGGTCAGACTGGTTATGCCGATGGCGTAGGCGCGGTGGTACGAACTTTCAATTCCACGGGGCTGACCAATGACGGAAAATATGTTTATTTCACCGAACGGGGCTCCAACACCATTCGACGTCTAAATCCGGCCACCAATGAGGTAACATTATGGATGGGACATCCTAACTTTACAGGCCATCGCGATGGACCTTTAAACGAAGCCCTTCTGCTGAAGCCCATTCAACCCCTGTTCACGCCTGAGGGGATGTATGTTTCCAGTGGTGATCACTACAATGTGCGCTGGGTGAAGTAACTGTCAACTTTCAAGAAGAATTCAATTTACGGAACAGTTCCCGCAGCATTCATGCATCTCACTTGGCAAATGATACTACGTAGTGCATAAGAAAATATGGATTCGACAATAAGCCTCAGTCGGCAGGCGCGTTTTAAAATTCTCAGCGAAAATATCAGCAAAGCCATCGAAGAAGAGGGCTTTCTGGTTCGTCCCTTCTCGCACCCGACCATGCCTCATTTCAACCGTCTTTCCATCGAGGAACAAGAACAGGTTCTGAAAGATCTTCTGACCTATTATCAGGTCTGCATGGACATGAAGCTTCAGGGGGAATCCCTGAAAGACACGCGCAAGTTCACCGAATGCGCCCTGGCCCGTCTGAATAAAAAAGCCGATCCCGCCATCATGGACCTTCTGCGCCCGGATCATCTGGTGGAAATTTATAATACGACTCAGACACAGGTCTTCCGCAGTCTGCCTTACTTTGAGGTTTGCAGCTATTCTCTGGAGGATGTTTACTGCCGCAAGTGGTATCACCTTTATGAACGCAGCCTGGAAGATCAGGAGCAGTTGGATAAATACATCGGCCTGTTCTATGCCCAAAATCCCCTGCGCACCATCGAAGTCCACGCTCCTGAACATATCATTCGCGAAAATGGGTCTTTGGAGCGCATGGAAATTCTGACCAAAATGTGGTGGTTAAGCCCGCTCTTTTCAACCAATCAGGAAGACATCTATATTCTGGCCGTTGAAACCAGTCGTCTGCCTTAAAGCCCCGGATCACAACCTATTCTTCATCTTGAGTATCGTCAGCAGGGGCTTGAGAGCTTTTAAGTTCTTCCATCGCCATTTCTGCACGGGTCTTATAGCCCTTTTTACTGTTGCAGTCCTTGCAGGAGGGAACGCAGTTGTTCTTATTGGATTTCCCACCGCGGGCGATGGGGATTAAGTGATCCATTGTGAGATCGGCAGGCTTAAAACGCTCGCCGCAGTGATAACACAGACCTTTTCCCAGCTCCTGCTTCCACCACTGGCTTTGACGAAGCTCTCGAGCCTTGGCTTTTTCGCGTTTTTGGTGCTCGGGTGGAGCGGCTGAAAAGAAATAGTCCATGGGGCCTTTATAGCTTAAGTCCAGCCATCCGTCCAGTCGCCTGACAAGCCCGGAAAACTGGACGAATCCTTACCCCGGAAGGGCTCAAATTTAAAGGCCTTTTTGCCGATAAAGTCCTGTGAATATTGAAGGAGTGGGATTCTATGTCTGTAAAAACCTTTAAAAAAGGCGAAGTGATCTATAAAGATGGCGATAAAATCACGGCCGTTTATTTGATCCAATCCGGTGGCGCGAATCAGTGCCTGATCCGTGGTAAAAAAACCATCGACCTTTTTCAACTGGGCTCGTCTCACATTCTGGGCGAACAGGTTATTCTGGGGCAAAGCACGCATCCCACTGCGGCTGTGGCCACAACAGAAACCAAGGTTCTGGAAATCCCGGTTGATACTTTGAAGCAACACTATGAAAGTGCCCCGCCAACACTGAAAATGATCATCAAATCCCTGGCAGACCGTCTGCGTCTGGCGGTGAATGATGTTCGTTCCAGCAAACTGGAAAAAGACTCCTCCCCTTGTCCGGAGGATCAGGTGGCGAAAGTTTATGGTTCTGTCTTCCATACCGCCAATCACAAAGGGGATCGGTCCCAACCCGGTCGCGTGATCGTGGACTGGAATATGATGAAGCAGTATTCCCAGCGTGTGATGGGGGAATCCCCGAAACGTCTGGAACAAGCCATTAACATTTTGGTGAAATTGAAACTGGCCCTTTATGAAATGGGCAAAGACCCCACCAATCCCGACGGCCCGGAGGAAATTCAAAAAGTTCATTTCCTGGATCTGTCTTTGGTGGAAAGTTTCTTTGAATTCTATCAGTACTATTACTTTAAAGGCGGCCGTTCGGAGCTGCTAAAAGTGGATGAACTGTGCATGCAGATGCTGGGTGCCATCCTGAAAATGTCCGAAAACGAACAGCCCGACCGTTTCGGAATTGTCGGTGTGGACTTTGCCAAGTTCAGCGAATTCTGCAAAGAGGAAATTGGCATCAATCTGAACAACGACCACTTCAACCGTCTTGAAGGCAAAGGCGTCTTCATGAAACGCAAGAACAGCGGCACCGGAGTGCAGTTGCAGTTTGAATCCAAGGAATTCCGTTCAATCCTGCAAAGCTGGAAAATGCTGCGCGAGATTGAAAAGTGGAACGAAAAAGGTTTCGTCGATATGGACGAAAAAGAGGAAAAACCAAAGAAAAAATCCAGCGGACCTTCCTGCCCTGCTTGCAGCGCCGACGTTCAGGCTGGCGCCAAGTTCTGCCATGAATGCGGCCACAAGATGACAGCGGCGGCCTAAGATGAGCGAAGCACTGGTCATTTTCAAAGCCATTCATGAGGAATCAAAAAAGCACGAGCTTTTACAGCAGCTCTTGAATTCTCAGGAGCTGATCAGTCTGCGTGACAAGTATGACCGCACCATTATTCTGAAACCGATGGGCACCAACGACAAGTTGCAAATCAAGTGTCATCCACCGGAATCAACCGCAATGAACACCGACGATGCGGCCACGTTCACTGCAAGCTTTGCATTAAAGGGCGAAAAATACCTGTTTGAGACTCACCCGGTTGTGAACGAGCACAACATCACTTTGACTGTTCTGAACTTGTTCCATCTGCAACGACGCAAGAATTATCGCTATGTGATCCCGGCGGACTATTCTGCCGAATTTGTGGTAACGTACCTGAATCAAGTGGTCTGTTCTTACACCTGCCGACTGCTGGATCTTTCCACGGAAGGTTGTGCTGTTGAAATTTCTCACACAGCGGCCAGCCTGAATCTGGAGGACATGGTGCAGGCTGAAATCTATCTGGGTGATCGCGACCCGATCCTGGTGCAGGGATTGATCAAAAATATCCGCCTCAAAAACGATGAGTTCCTGACTTTGGGCGTGGAGTTTAATCACATGGCCAATGCCAGTGAAGATCGTATCATCAGCTCTTTGACAGACCTGCAGCGCGAGCTCTACTTCCGTAAAGCATCCTGATAAAATACAGCGATCTTATTTTATGAAAGTCTCTATCCTATTCCCACCAGCAAAGGAGTTTTTCATGAAAGTCAGAGAGGTTATGCATAAGCAAGCCGATGTCATCAATCTAAACCACACTGTTCGTGAAGCGGCACAAATGATGGCACGCGGTGACTACGGATGTCTTCCTGTGGAGGACAATGACAAAATGATCGGAATGATCACCGATCGGGACATCGCCGTTCGGGTCGTGGCAAAAGGACTTGATCCCAATAACACCAAGGTCAGCGACTGCATGAGCCCCGGAATCAATTTCTGTTTTGAAGAAGATGACCTGGATTCCGTCGGCACGCAGATGAGTTCAAAAAAAATCCGCCGGATGCCGGTGATCAATCAGCAAAAACGCCTGGTCGGAATGCTCAGCCTGGGGGATATTGCCAACAAAAGCCGGGATCAAAAACTATCCCACAATATTCTTTCCCATGTTTCACACTAAATAAAAAAGGCCCGTTTTTACGGGCCTTTTCCTCGGGACTATTTCGAGGGGTAATACAACTTATTATCCCACATGCCTTCGTTAAAATACTGAATCGTGGCCTTCAGCCGTTGCACCAGTTGATCCCGGCGCGAAGCTTCTGGCGGTGACACCGAAAGGTCTTTTTCATTGGTCCGGTCTGTGATGGCAAACATTTGCGGATCGCCGTGGCCCGGTGACCAGACCAGGGAATAATCTTTTGCAAACAGCAGGTATCTGCCGTCAATAAAGTTCACCGCCGTTTTATCGCCGGGAACAAAAACGGAGCTTCCCAGATAGTTTTGATCCTTGTCCGAAATCCCCAGGAAATCCAGGACCGTCGGCAGAATATCAATCTGCTGCACCACCATCTGCGTATCCACCGTCGGGAATTTAAAGGACGGATGGTACAACAACAAAGGGATGCGATAATTCCCCTGCTCGTTCTGATATTCAGGGCGATAGTGCATGGAAGTATGATCGGCCGTAATCACAAACAATGTATTTTTAAACCACGGTTTCCTGGCGGCCTCTGCAAAAAACTTTTCCAACGCATAGTCCGTGTATTCCACAGCCTTCAGAATCGGCAGAGGACCTTCCGGAAAACGCTCCGTGTACTGCGCCGGAACTTTAAAGGGCTGATGCGAACTTAAAGTAAACACCGAGGTCATAAATGGCTGAGGCATTTCATCGACCTGAGTCAGCATCCATTGCAGGAAAGGTTCGTCCCATATCCCCCACACGCCGTCGTCATCGTCCGTGTTGCCGTATTCACGGGCACCATAATACTTTTCCACCCCGGCACTTTGCATGAAGGAATCAAAGTACATGGTTCCATTGTGCCCGCCATGAAAGAAGCTGGAAGAAAACTTATGCGGGGCCAGCAGCGTTCCCAAACCCAGGAAATAATTAGCAGTAAAGTGCGAGGAAATAAACGGCTCGTTCATCAGGGCGGGAATCCCGCCCATGATCGCCCCCACGCCCTCAATGGAACGGCGTCCATTGGCATAGGCATTTTCAAAACTCAGGGATTTGGTCTTTAAGGAATCCAAAAACGGCGTGTAGGACTTGCCGCCATCGACCGGCCCCATGTATTCCTCGCCGAAGCTTTCCAGAATTATCACGACGATATTCTGAGGCTTCCTGGCCCGCTTTCCTTCCAGCAAAGAGCCGCGAAGAGATCCGTTCAACAGAGACAGCATCCGGTCCTTGTCGGTGAAGTATTTTTCTTTGCTCAACCCCTCTGCCCCGTAGCTTTTTATGAAGGTGAAGGTGGAATTTAAAACCAGATTGTTCAGCAAAGGTGCGGTAAAGACGTTGGCGTTGACGAAATTAATTGGCTTGGCCTGCAAGCCTCCGCGAATGCCGATCACGCTGATAACCAGCGCCACAAAACTTAGAAAGGCGTGAGCCCCCCACAACTTCAACTTTCCGGATTTCTGTTCCGCCGTCCAGACAACCGCAGGTTCATGCAACGCCACCCGGCGCACCACCACAACGAATAAAACCACCAGCAACGTGTTCACCACAAACAGCAGCCAGTAACTGCTGACGAAGTTCCACATTTTTCCGGAAAGCTCATTCATCAGGAACAGACTGTCGTAGGTAAAACGACGACCCACGAAATTAATAAACTCGGTGTCCACCAAGTTCAAAATCAAGAGAGGCACTTGCAGGATGCTGAAGACAATCCAGCTCCCCTGCTGCCACAATCGATTCCAGCTTCGCGGCCAGGGAATCAGGGATAGCAGAATCAAGGGTGCCGCCAACGTCAGTGTCGCCACCACGTCAAAGCGCAGACCCACAATGAAAGACCACAACAAATCCTGCGCGGGTTTGTTTTTAAAAAGACTCCAGTTCCAAATCAGGAACTCCATCCGGGCCAGGAAATAGAAAAGTACAGCCACTAAAACCAGAGAGAAGATCTTAATAATTCGATGGGAGGGTCCAAACATGGGGATATAGTACACTGGCGGATTGCGTCATTCAATCTATCAGCACCTCACCCTTTACCGAGACGGCGTGCTCTGCTAGTTTCCCCTTCTATGACAGCAGAACAAATGAAAGAACGTTTAGAGAAGCATTATCCAGGTGCCACCATCGAAGTTTTCGATCTGACTGGCACTCAGGATCACTGGGAAGTATTTGTGGAAAGCCCTGTGTTTGCGGGTATGACTCGCATCCAGCAGCACCAAAATGTGATGGCTTGCTTTGGTCCAGAATTAAAGACCGGCGAGGTTCACGCACTTTCAATTAAGACTAAGATTAAATAATAAAAAGGACCCGTAAAATGGCTACGACTCACGAAAGAATTGATCAGATTGTTAAAGGTAATAAAATCGTATTGTTCATGAAAGGAACTCAACAGTTCCCTATGTGCGGTTTCTCCGCCCGTGCATGCGCGATCCTTCAGGACATGGGCGTTCAGTTCCATGATGTGAATGTTTTGGACGACGATGAAATCCGTCAGGGCATCAAAGAGTACGGCAACTGGCCGACTATTCCACAGCTTTACATCAACCACCAGTTGGTTGGCGGCAGCGATATCATGATGGAAATGTACCAGTCCGGCGAACTTCAGGAACTTCTGAAGTAATATGAGATGCAACGTCGCCCTGTGGGACCGCATTCTTAGGTTTCTATTCGGCGTGGGTTTAACCGCCTACGCCGTGGCCGGCGGTCCTTTCTGGGCGTATATCGGGGTCTATGGACTTATCACCGCAGCTTGGGGCTTGTGTCCCGTCTATGCTTTCTTTAGAATCAGAACTCTGAAAGATTATCACCGACCGATCAACGAAGAATAGGATGTTGTAGCATGTCCACCAGCGCTCTCCTCGAACTTGAAAGCCTCTTGAAGAAAGACCAAATCAAAACCGATGAAGAGAGTCTGAAATACTGGGGCAAGGACTGGACAACCTATTTCGATATCAAGGCTTCGGCCATCGTTTTCCCTCATTCCACCGAAGACGTCGTTAAACTTGTTCACTGGGCACGTAAAAACAAAATCGCGCTGATCCCTTCCGGCGGTCGCACAGGTCTTTCTGGTGCGGCGGTGGCCACGCAAGGTGAAGTCATTGTGTCCTTTGATCAAATGAACAAGATCAAGGAATTCAATCCCGTGGATCAAACCGTGGTGATTGATCCGGGTGTTGTGACCGAAGCATTGCAGGAATTTGCTCATTCCAAAAATCTTTTCTATCCCGTGGATTTCGCCGCCCGCGGATCTTCGCAAATGGGCGGCAACATTGCCACGAATGCTGGCGGCATCAAAGTTGTGCGCTACGGCCTGACACGCGACTGGGTCGCGGGACTGAAAGTCGTCACAGGCACGGGCGATGTGCTGGAGCTGAACAATGCTCTGGTGAAAAATGCCACGGGCTATGATCTGCGCCATCTGTTTATTGGCTCTGAGGGAACTTTGGGCTTTATCACGGAAGCCACCATCAAACTTGCGGCGGCGCCACCGCCAATGAAGGTTCTGGTGATGGGTGTGAGCGGTCTGGACGCCGTGATGAAAATCTTTGCGGAATTTAAAACCAAAACCTCGCTGGTGGCGTTTGAAATGTTTTCGGACAAAGCCTTGCGCAAAGTTTTGGAAGGCACAGGTTTAAGTGCTCCGTTGGCAACAGAATGCCCATTCTATGTGCTGGCGGAAGTTGAAACTCGTAACGAAGCCGATGAAGAACATGCGTTGAGCGTGTTTGAAAAATCCCTGGAAGAAGGCTGGGTCTTGGATGGCGTGATTTCCCAATCCGACGTTCAAGCCAAAACTTTCTGGAGATACCGCGAGGACATTTCCGAGTCTTTGGCCAAGTACTCCCCGTATAAGAATGACATTGCCGTGGCCATTTCCAAAGTGCCTCCGTTCATGGAAGATCTGGACCAGGTCCTGTCAGCGGCCTACCCGACCTGGGAAGTGGTCTGGTTCGGTCATATCGGGGATGGCAATTTACACATCAATATCCTGCGCCCCGAGGGCCTGAGTAAAGAAGAGTTTGTGAAAGAGTGCCGCAAAGTGGACGTTTTGGTCTTTGATGCGGTTAAAAAGTACAAAGGTTCGATCTCTGCCGAACATGGCGTGGGTCTGACCAAACGGTCGTTCCTGAACTACACCCGTTCTGAAGCTGAAATTGCGCTTATGCGCGGGATTAAAAAAGTCTTCGATCCGGACAATATCATCAATCCCGGCAAGGTGATCTAGACCTCACCTAAGACCTGCTCCCATTGCTGCTTTCCAGTCTTCTGATAGACTGGAAAGACAGTGCGTAAATACATACTTATCCTATTTTTATTGTGTGCTTCCTGTACCAAACCTTTGGGCGATCAAGATCCGTTGGATCAACCTTCTTCGGAAGCTCCCGGTGAATTTTCCATCGCCTCGATTCAGCGCGTGGAATTGCAACTGCTGGTGGCCTGGACAAGCTCCAAAGGAGCGAAGTCTTACGAGCTGAACTACGGCACCACCGCCGGAACTTACACGGAATCCATCACAGCGACGAAATCCCCTATTGTTATTCAAGGGCTGACTCCGGGAACCACGTATTATTTCCGCATGAAAGCCATCAACAGCACTGGCACCACTCTTTCCACGGCTGAAAAAAGCTATCCGTTCTTAGGGGCCCCCGGTGAATTTGATATTATCTCCGCAGTTCCGGGGAATGGAAAAGTCACTTTACTGTGGAACCTGAGCGATGAGGCATCCTCTTACGCGGTGATGTCGGGCACGAGCGCCGGAAATATCACCAATACGGTGGCCGCCAAAGCAACCCCGCCTTACGAAGTCAGTTCTTTGACGAACGGGACGACTTATTATTTCCGTATTGTTGCGACAAATCCTATCGGCAGCCGAGATTCCAGCAACACGATGAGTGCAACACCGACTCCGCCGCCTTCTGTTCCTTTGAATTTGACGGCTGTACCTGCTGCCACCAAGTGTACACTGGCCTGGGACGCTCCAAGCACTGGTGCCGCACCGATCGTTTATACTGTCCGTCGCTGGACCGATGCCACTAACAATGTTGTGGTCTGTGATAAAACCCCACTTCCGGGGTGTGAAGATACGGGACGACCGCCGGGAATCTATGAATACACGGTGGATGCAACCAACCTCGCCGGGACGGGCCCACAAACAAATAGAATCTCCTGTCCTGTTGGCATGCCCGGTGACTTCGACTTGCTAACAGCGACTCCCGCTGACAGCAAAGTCACATTAACCTGGCAGGCCAGCGCCAACGCCACGGCCTACACTGTGATGTCCGGCACCAGCTCAAACGATATAACCACGACGGTGAATACGAATGCGACGTCACCTTATGCAGTGACAGGACTTAACAACACAGTTCCTTACTATTTCAAAGTGGTCGCCCGTAATGTCGCCGGAACCAAAGACTCTTCAAACACTCTAAATGCAACACCGAATGTGCCTCCCACTGTACCCCTGTCCCCCACTGTTGTTGTGTCAGAAGTTGGGAAATGCACTCTAAACTGGATGCCTCCGGCAACTGGGGCCCCTCCAATCACTTACACTGTTCGTCGTGTTGTGAATCCGACCACCAACGTGGTGATCTGCGACAACATCGCGGCTCGAACCTGTTCCGAAGAAGGCCTTGCTGGTGGAACTTACAACTACACTATCGAAGCGATCAATCCCACAGGGACCGGACCAAAAACGGCCAACATCCCCTGCTCTCTGGCGGCTCCGGGTACCATCAATCTTGGAAATGCCACTGCGGGTAACACAACGGCCAGCTTCAGTTGGACGGATGGCAGCGGTGCAACCTCTTTCACAGTAAAATACGGAACCACGAATGCGACAACTCAAGTTGCTGCGACAAATGCGGTATCGCCGTTTTTACTGGAAGGTCTTACCAATGGCGTGCTTTATTATTACACGGTAGAGGCCATCAATGCCTACGGTACAACCCGAGCCACTCCAAAAACAGTCACTCCTGTCAGTAACAAACCTGTACTGACATGGCTTGGACCAAAATCCACAACCGCAGTCAACCTTGGCAGCAGCATCACCCGCAACTTCACCATTTCCGATCCCGATCCGGAAGATACAGTGGATTGCGCCAGCTCTCTTAGTGCAACCTCGTCGGACCCTGCGATTATTCCAAATGGCAACATCACATTCGGAGGCAGTGGCAGTCAGTGCTCTGTGACTATCACTCCTGCCGCAGGAACATCGGGCTATGCAACCGTCACGGTCAATGTCACCGATGGCCAGACAACTTTAAGCTCTCCACTGAATATCTATCGCCTTCCGACACCTGATCGTATTTATTCATGGAAAAAATATGGTTCTTACAGCGGTCCGGCCATTCGCATTCGCCGCACCAGTGACCAGGCCGAAGCCGATATCTACTTTGATGCCAATGGCGTTATCAATAAAAGTGATTTCGATACATTTCGCGGAGGAGCCAACCCTTACCTTGTAAAATGGTATGACCAAAGCGGCAATAACCAACATGCAGAACAAACAGATCCCGCCCTGCAAGGCACAGTGACATTGACCAGTTCATACATTCTGACCTTAACTCTGGATGGTTTGAATGACGGCCTTACAGTGCCTTCATTCCCCGTGTCGCCAACCACCACCACATACATGAACTTCAAATACGCAGCTGTGGCAAATTATGGTCATTTGATGACTCTTGGAGACAGTAACAGCGGCTCCTATAGCGGTTTCCATTTTGACAAAAATAACGGGAACTCTGGTGCCTGGCTTTTACAAACGGCTGCGGATTCAGCGAATATTGAAATAACAAACGGAGTCGCAAGTGACACCACCGAAAGAGGCATGGCGGCTGTTATAGGAACCGCCCCCACAATGAAAAGAGACATCGTGGTTTCCACAGCCTCTGCCGTGACAAGATATACGGGAACTCCGACCCAGTATCTTGCTCCAGCGGGCGGGACACCTCTTTATCTCTTCTCTGCCGGCCCTGCGGGCACTTCTCCGATCAAAGGAACGACAAAAGAGATTCTGATCTTCTCTCAGGAACTAAGTAACGATCAGGTCAAAGCCCTGGCCACTCAGATCAACTAGGACTGACTGCGCTTAATACACCACACGCGTGCGGATAGAACGGGACAGCTTCTCGATGTCCGCCGCGAGTGTGTGGGCATGGGATGAATGAACATCCATCACCAGATAACCGATCTTTTCATCTGTGGATAGGTACTGACCTTCAATATTTGCTCCGGCTTTGGAAATCAAACCATTGATTTCACCCAGAACACCCGGTTCATTCTTATGCACATTCAAAATACGTGACGTCCCCTGCTTCACTGGCAGATCCACATTCGGAAAGTTCACCGCGCCCGGTGAAGAACCAATTTTCAGATAACGACGGAAGCTTTCCGCCACTTCCAAACCGATGGCATACTGGGCCTCTTCAGTGCTGCCAGCAATATGCGGAGTCAGAATCACATTGGCCAGCCCCTGCAACGGAGATTTGAATTTTTCTTTATTGGACGCTGGCTCTTCCGGGAACACGTCAATCGCACAACCGGCGATGTGCTTTTCTTTCAAAGCCTGCACCAGGTCTTCAATCACCACCACGGTGCCGCGGCTGGCGTTGATCAGGAAGCTGCCTTTTTTCATCAGCGATAATTCCCGCGCCCCGATCATGTCTTTGGTTTCCGGAGTTTCCGGCACATGCAAAGTCACAAAATCAGACGAACGCAGAAGCTCGTCCAAAGACGACAGCGTGCTGGCATTTCCCAAGGGAAGTTTTTTTAGCACATCATAAAACTGCACTTTCAAACCCATGGATTCGGCCAGAATACTGACCTGACTTCCGATATGACCGTACCCGACAATACCCAGTGTTTTACCACGCACTTCGTGGGAGCCCACCGCGGACTTCACCCACTCACCCATGTGTGCCTGTGTGTTACGGTCCCCCAGTTGACGGGACAAAGAAATCATTTCGGCAATCACCAGTTCAGCCACAGAACGAGTGTTCGAGTGCGGGGCATTGAAAACCGGAACTCCCTTTTCACGCGCGGTCAGAAGATCCACCTGATTTGTGCCAATGCAGAAACAGCCCACTGTCACCAGATGTTTGTTCGCTTCAAGAACTTTGGCGGTCAGTTCCGTCTTGGAGCGAATACCCAGAACCTCGTAATTTGGCAGCAGCCGCATCAACTCTTCTTCCGAAGGCGAATGCGTAATCAGATCCACTTTGTAGCCTTCTTCTTCCAGTCTTTGCTTTGCCACTGCATGGATATTTTCAACCAACAAAATTCTTTGAGCGCTCATCGGGCCTCCACTCTAAAAATGGTACTCCCATTCACGATCTTCGTCACTATTCGCAGTGACGAGGCGTGCTAATGATGGTCAAATAAGTCGTCTCGGGTATGCTGGAGTCTATGACATCAACTCGAGTATTTTCTCTACTTATCGTGGATGACGATCCATTGATTCATCAGTCCCTTAAACTAGCCCTTCCGAATCATTGGAAGGTGTTTTCAGCCCCGACTTTGGAAGCCATTCAATACGAACGTTTCTATCATGCTGCTTTTGTGGACATGCATTTGGAACCGGGCTCTACCAAAGCCGTGGGACCTTCGGTGATTGAAAAACTGGTGAAGCACAACAACCAACTGGAAGTTGTGGCCATGTCCGGCGACCTCAGCCGTCCTTTGATGGAAAGCTGCCTGAAGGCCGGTGCCCAGCGCTTCCTTGCCAAACCCCTGATGCCGGAAGAAATTCTTCTGGTGCTGGAAAAGATCGAAGCGCTTTGGGATCTGCGCAGTGTGGACCCGGCTGCCAGCCGCAAAAGCACGCGTTGGGTGGGAACATCTGCGGCTTCTTTGAAAATCAAAAAGCGCATTGCCGATCTTCGCGGTGAAACCAGTCCGGTGCTGATCGAAGGTGAAACCGGTTGTGGTAAAGAAGTTGTATCCAGACTTCTGCATGAACAGGAAGGCGAACGCCCGTTCATCGCCGTCAACGTCGCCAGTATCCCCGACAATTTGTTTGAATCCGAGATGTTCGGCCACGTAAAGGGGGCCTTCACTGGTGCGGATCAAAACAAAGTCGGTCTGACCGAAGCTGCTCACGGTGGTGATCTGTTTCTGGATGAAATCGAAGCTCTGCCACTGACTCAACAGGCAAAACTGTTGCGCTTCCTGGAAACGGGCGAAGTTCGCAGAGTCGGTGCCAAAGAAAGCACGCAAGTAAAAACCCGCGTGATCGTGGCCAGCAACAAGTCACTGGAAAAAATGGTCGCCGCCGGAGAATTCCGCGAGGACCTTTTGTATCGACTGGCTTCCCAGCGTATTGAGCTGACCCCTTTGCGTGAACGCATGGAGGATATCACCGAGTTGGCGAAACACTTCCTGGATGCCGAACGCCCGCGCCGTAATAAATCCTTCACTGATGATGGCATCGAAGCTCTAAAGAAATACAACTGGCCCGGCAATGTGCGTGAATTGAAGCGCGTGTGTGAACAGCTTAGCCTTACTTCTCCACTGCCATTTATTCGTGCCGAAGATGTCTCAGCTTGGTTAAAACCCGCAGCCACGGCCGTTGGCGCACCATCTTACACTGTTATTGATTTCAACAAGGGGTTAAATACCTTGGTTGAGGAATTTGAAGCGCATGTGATTCGCACTTGCATCAAGCAAACCAGCGATATCGAGGATGCCGCGCGAGTTTTAAAAGTCTCTCGCTCAAATCTTTACAAAAAAATCAAAGACTACAAAATTGAAGAGGAACCTTCTTAATGGATTTTTTTGATTTCGATCTTCCCATCCGTATTGCCATGCCGACTGCGTGGGAAAGCCATATCTATCGTCAGACCGTACTGATTGTCCTGTCCATCATCTTTGCGTCGGCTTTTGTTATCTTCTGGTTCCGTAAAAAGAATTATTACTTCGTGCAATCCTGGGCCAGCATTAAATCCTGGCTGGTGGCGGCTCCGTTAATGTTTTTAGCGATGGGAATGCCAGAACCCTGGCCCTTGGTGGCACTGACGGCGCTGGCGATCCTGGGGGCCAAGATATTCTTCCAGATTATGGGAATGTTCCACCGCAGTTATTTTGTTTTGATCTGTTATGCGGGGATTATCGGTCTGGGTATTTGCGCGTGGTATGACCGTCTGGATATTTACAATGCCATGCCAATGGCTGTTCTGGGGATCACCTGCCTTGTGCCGCTGGCAAGAAATTCTTACAAGCGCATGATTCAGTACATTTCCCTGACTTTGCTGGCCTTCATCTTCCTGGGTTGGTCTTTCATGCACTTGGGTTTGATCATGAAATTCCCGAACGGGGTTTTCCAAGTGATGTATCTGATCATCCTGACTGAGTTCTGCGATAACACCAACTTGGCCGTCAGCCGTTACATTGGCGGCTGGAAGCTGTTTCCGGGGATCAATCCACGCCGTACCGTGGGAAGCACTCTGGTATCGATGCTTTTGACTTTGTTCCTGGCAGGCTCCATGCGCTTCCTTTTGCCAGATGGGTCTGAAAAATACTGGCTGGCTTCCGGACTTGTGGCATCCATGGGTGGCTTTATCGGAGATCTGGTGATGACTGCTGTGCGCAGAGATGCCGGAATGAAAACCGTCGGTCCGTTCATTATCGGTCGTGGGGACTTCCTGCACCGTATGGACCGTTTGATCTTTGTGGCACCTATTTACTACTACGTGATGACGGTCATTCTATGAAGGATTGGAACTACGAAAACGAACAGTGGACCAAGCTTCCCACTTACCTGAAGCATTTGCCGCTTTTCACGCGTCACATTGATTTTTTCAGTGTGTGCATGCGCTTTTTGTGGTCGCTGATTCTGAAAAACATCCTGTACAAGTTCTACATCCGCCTGGAAGTACGCGGCACTCCGTTTTCGGAAATCTATAAAACCCAGCCCAAGCTGATTATCATCAGCAATCACGCCAGTCACTTGGATGCGGTGTCCATCGCCGCTTCTATTCCACGCCGCTACTGGTTGAATCTTTATATCGCAGCGGCGAAGGATTATTTCTTTAGCAATCCTCTGTTTATGTTTTTCTCCCAGCACTGTCTGGGTGCCATTCCGATTGATCGCAAGGACCGCAAGGGCGAAGCCATCAATCTGATTTTGAAACTTCTGACCGAACTGCCACGCATGTGGCTGATCATCTTCCCGGAAGGAACTCGTTCCAAAGACGGGAAAATTCAAGAGTTCAAAAGAGGCGTGTCTATTTTTTCAGAACGCACACAAACACCTTTACTGTTCACCTATCTGGATGGAGTGATGGAACTTTGGCCCAAGGGTCAAAGCATGCCACGCCCGGGAAAACTGATCCTGCACGTAGGTCCAGTTCATCCCCCCGGCCCGATCCAAGAGGTGTATGCTGCTTATAAGAGCTGGGTTATGACCATCAACCCTGATGCCTTCCCGGCTGCTACGGAGGAAAAACCTCATGAATAACGAACTGGAAATCGAAAATAAAACTTTAAAGATTGGTCCCTACGAAATCTGCCCTGTACCAACCGGCCTGTTTGGTCTGGATGGCGGAGCGATGTTCGGCACAGTCCCGAAAGTTCTGTGGGAACGTAGCAATCCTCCTGACGAAAAAAATCGTATTTCCATGGAGGCCCGTGGTTTACTGCTAAAATCCCCAGGCTGCAATATTCTGATCGACACTGGCAACGGTGGCGACTTCGTGGCCAAATACGGCGAAAAGCTGGGCGGCAAATTTGCAGAGCTATTTAACATTCATAGCGATGGCCCATCCCTGCTGAAGTCTTTGGAACATCATCACATCAAGCCTGAAGATATTCACCATGTAATTCTGACTCACCTGCATTTCGATCACGCCGGTGGCGGCACCACGGAAAAAGACGGCAAGCTGGTTCCGACTTTCCCGAATGCAAAATACTGGATTCAGAAGGCCAACCTTGAAACCGCTTCCAAACCCAACCTGCGCGAAAAAGCCAGCTACTATCCAGCGAACTTCCAGCCCCTGATTGATGCCGGGGTTTTGAATATCATGAACGGCCCTCAAGAAAACTTCCTGCCGGGAATTTCCGCCATCATCAGCGACGGACATACGCTGGGTCAGCAGGTGATCAAAGTCACTGACGGCAGTAACACTTTGCTTTATTGCGGGGACATGGTTCCCACCAGCACTCACGTGAAACTGCCGTGGGTTATGGGTTACGATCTGCACCCGCTGACTCTGATCGAGGAAAAGACAAAGTATCTTAGTGAAGCTGCCGACCATTCATGGTATCTTTTCTTTGAGCACGATCCTTACTGTGATGCTGCTCTGATTGAACGCAGCGGGAATGATTTCGCGGTTCAAAAAAGATTCTGGCTGTAGGCGCTGATGCGCAGAATTTACGGGCGAGCCACGCCCGTGGACGGGACTGAAGCTTGCTAAAAAGACTGTGGAGTGTGCTTAAAGACACCATTCAACAAATGCGCGACGGTGAATTACAACTGGTCGCGGCTTCGTTGTCTTTTTCCACCGCTTTGGCTCTGGTGCCTTTCATCGCCGTTGTTCTGGCGACTTTTCAATCCATCGGGGGACTTGAAGCCCTCTACCCCAAAGTGGAAGCCCTGCTGCTTTCCAATATGAAAGAAGCCGCAGGAAGCGGCTTTACTAAAATGATGAAAGTGGTTTTAAGAAACGTGAATGCCGGCAAGCTGGGAACAGCCGGGGCCGTGTTCCTGTTTATTACATCCATCCGCCTGATGCACGACATGGAAGTGGGCATTCACCGCGTATGGAATCAGCGCAACACCCGACCGTTTTACAAACGCCTGATCTATCACTGGTCCCTGGTGCTGGCGATCCCGGTTTTTCTGGCGATCTACGTGGGCTTTACTTCACTGGAACAGTTTGAATTTGTTCATCGTGTGATTCCTGCGTCCGTATCCAACTCTCTGGTTTTGGTCGGCACACTGTTCCTGGTTTACAAAATGGTTCCCGACATTCAGGTTCGCACCCGGGCCGCGGTCGTAAGCTCTGTTCTGGCTTCGGTCAGTTTATTTCTGGTCCACAAAGGCTACGTTCTGTTGGCCAAGAAGTTCTTTTCCTACAACAAGCTTTACGGCTCTTTTGCAGCCCTGCCGCTGTTGCTATTATGGATTCTAACCCTGTGGTACGTGATTCTTGGCGGCGTTGCCTTGTGCGCAAGTCTGCAAAAACGACACGTTGCATAGGGCTTAAGTATTCGAATTTATTGATTATTTAAAAAAGTGGTGATTCCGGTACGACTCGAACGTACGACCCTCTCCTTAGAAGGGAGATGCTCTATCCAGCTGAGCTACGGAACCACGGTATCACGCTGAGTGAACCTTTCTTATAGGGGCAGAAGTCCCCGATTTCAAGAATTTATTTGGCTCCTAGGCTCATTTAAAGCCTGCTGCCTGAGCTGTCGGCATTCCGGCAGGTGCCAGAGGGGCGGCAGACACCCTGCCGGGAACCCGGCCGCCGATCATCTCAGCTCGCATTTATTCGTTTTAAGGTCGTGGTTGGGCTGGCACCGGCCATGCAATTTCATAAGGCATCTACATAATCACGAAAGGTGCTTACCATGAAAACATCCACTCAACTTCTTCTGGCTTCCTCACTGACGGCTCTTCTAAGCTCCACGGCTTTTGCCAATGTCCTGCATGTGCAAACCGGTGCTGACGATGTTCCGGGTTCTTTGCGCGACACCGTTGCCAAAGCTCAGTCCGGTGACACGGTGATGATCGACAGTCGCCTTAAGACCTTGAAGCTGACTCATGAAATCCTGATCGATAAATCCCTGACCATTCAGTCCAACGTCATGAATCCTGCACAGGATCGTCCGACAGTGGATGCTCAAAGATTGGATCGCATTTTCCGAATCTCTCATGACAAAATCAATGTGGAAATTGCAGGTTTGAATCTGGTTAACGGAGTCAGAGCGCGCAAAGATCCCAACCAGAATGGCCGCCCCAGCGAGAACAATGATTTCGGTGGGGCGCTCTATGTGTGGGGTTCGCAAGTTCAAGTGAACATCCATGATGTGGACTTCATTGGAAATTCTGCTCCCAATGGCGGAGCCATTGCGGCTCAGGGACCTATGTATCCAGCTCCGCAAAAAATCGTTCTGCGCAACACCGTCTTCAAAAATAATGAAGCCGAATACAACGGGGGCGCAATCTTCACAATGTGGTCTTTCCTGAAAATCTATGACAGTCAGCTATCAAATAACAACGCTGTTTACGGAGGAGCCATTGAGCCACACTACGGCTGCACCAATATCTACAACTCTGAGCTGACACAAAATCATGCGGAAATAAAAGGTGGCGCCATCGACAATAACGGCTTCGTCAAAATGGCAAATTCAGTGGTTCAGAATAATGTCGCGGATCGCAGCAATGGTGGTTTGAACGCTGCTTATATTCTGAAATTCCAGGGTAATGTTGTTGATAAAAATAAGGCAGCATCCAATGACAATATTGGAAGCATTATCCTTCTAAACAGTCAGGGCCAAAACAAGATCGGAAGTCTTGAACCAAGCAGCAGCTCTTACACAACCATTCATCTGGATAAAAGCGATGCTGTTGGCTCCCTTAACGATCCAACAATTCTGAACGTGACTTCTAAAAGTCGCTACGCTTTCCCGCCTTGCACTCAGGAAGATTAAACCTGAAGGCTCAAGGGCCCTTGCTCTTGAGCCTTTTTATCCCCTTACAAAGCAATCTGTCCTTTTTCAAACATCTGAATCCCCTTCATGATCAATTTCATCTGATCACTAAAGACCGTCGAGGGCTTGTCCTGAATATCGACTGTCTTACATGACTTCATTCCCAGGGCCGCCTTAAATCCACTGCATTTCACCACCGTATAGCACTGGGACGTTGAACACGACACCGGAGTTCCGGAAAAGAAATTCAACCTGGAGTTGCTTTCAAATGATCTGCTATCAATGGCCTTGCTGCATGCCGCGAACAGTGAACCACTTTTATCTGACGGACACATCCAGTCTTTGACCACCGTCAAAATTTCAGCCCGTGAAGACTGCAGAGAAAGCGGAGTCACCGATGGCATCAGCAGCGCATAGTGAATCATCGCCTGCGGCAACTCGGCTTCCGTTCTGGCAAAGCCTTTGTAAAAACCCAGCCCCTTTGCAAAGCGGCCCATCACTCCAGAATAAGCACCGTTCACAGGTTTTAAACGCAGACATTCATGGGACCCACAGCGCGTGTTTTGACGAAGAATCCGCGTGGTGTTGCCAATACGGGAAAGATGTTCCGGATATCTTCCCGCATCATGGTAATACCATTTACCGTCGGACATCGGCTCTTGGAAGTCATCCGCCGTGAACGTGCCAAAAGCCGAACGCCCCCACAGCTTCGCTGCCGCTGGAGCCAGGAACCATCCCGAATTGCAGGAGTGGAAAATCACAATCGCATTGCGGGCCAAAAAACCGCCCATTTGTGCAAACTCTGAATCCGTTTGAGCCAGACGCCCCGTCCGTTTGTGCAAAACAATCCCCGTCTGTGGATTGGAGTGAACGAAAAACTGAAGCGACGTCAGTGCAGAACGCGGAAATTTCAAAGCCTTCAAGACCTGGGATTTATCCAGCTTGGAAGAGTCTGCAATATGCAGCTTAAAACCAGCACTGCTTAGCAACTGCTGATCAGAATAAAAATCACTCACTGCGCTGATGATGACTCTTTGACGTTGCGGAAAACGATCGCGGGAAACTTTTGCAGCAAGAATGGCAGCCCGTAAAAACAGGTCTCCATGATCATCTCCATCACCGACAACGAATACATCCGTGGGAACCCCGGCCCGAAGCTGGCCCGGATCTGTCGCCAGAAAAATTGCAGAACTGTTCTGCGCCCAAATTGAAACCGCAAGAAACGTAAGAACAAATAGTTTCATAATCATCTTCCCGTTTAAATTGAAGTGGAAGCTGTTTACCCGAGGGAATGACTTAACGAAAGCATTCTGTTTACTTTTACAGAGAAGTAATCATACATAAGTCAACTTTTGTGTCTCGAAAAAACCAGCGAACATCACGACCCGATACGATCGTTATAAAAAAGACGTGACGGAATCATCACAAAATTTCACTATAAAAGAATGACACACCATCAGGACATTCAGGATATCAATGCCGAGCGATCCGCCAAATCCGGAGCTTCCGGAAGCCTTGAAAGTTTTCTGCGCAAGTTTCGTCAGATAGCCTATCTGGTGGCTATAATCCCGGTGCTTCTGGCCTACATCATCTGCGTTGGGGTTTCACTCGCGCCGGGAATTTATCTTTTCCGCTGGGTTTCCCTGCAGATGACAGCTTACCCTGATATTATTCAAGCTCTGTGTCTGGGGCTTTCCCTTGCCGGGGGTTTTATCGCCTTTATCCTGACTTTGATTGTGGTGGTACCGGTGCTAAATGCCCCCGCCCTGCCCTTTATCAAACCTTATCGCGGTCCGTGGTTTTCGCTGGAATCCATCCCCTGGTTCTATCACAACGCTTTGACTTATCTGGTGCGCTACACGGTCCTGGACTTTATCACGCCCACCCCGCTAAATATCTTTTTCTTCCGCGCCATGGGGATGAAAATTGGCAAAGCGTGCATGATCAACTCTTCCAATATCTCTGACCCCGCGCTGATTCAACTGGGGGACTATGTCACAATCGGCGGATCAGCGTATTTGATGGCCCATTATGGAATGAAAGGCTATCTTATTATTGATCACTTAAAGGTTGGTGCCGGCGCCACCGTGGGCCTTGCCGCAAAAGTTCTGGGCGGAGTCGAGATCGGTCGCCGTGCCACGGTCGGGCCTAATGCCACAGTCCTGCCAAAAACCGTGATCAAAGAAATGGAAAAATTCGGTGTCCCTGAAAAACCGGAGGCTCTGTGAAAAAGCGCATCTTAATACTTCTGCTCACCCCGCTAATAACCTCGATCTCTTACAGCAAGGAGAAACCTGTGTCGATATCCTCCCCGGAAACGCAACTGCTGGAAGCCACTGAAAATCACGACTCTGCAAAAGTGCGTTCGCTGTTAAAACAGAAGATCAAAATCGACGAAAAGGATTCTCACGGACGAACGGCTTTACTGATTGCCACTCGCAATAACGATGTTGAAATCGCCAGACTTCTGATTGAAGCCGGGGCCGACGTCAATGTTCAGGATCAGATTCAGGACAGCCCTCTGTTATATGCCGGAGCCAACGTGAACATCCCGGATCGGGATAAGGTGACAGCCCTGACTCACGCCAAGAAAAAAGGATTCAAGGAAATCGTGGCCATCTTAGAAAAGGCCGGAGCCAAATAGTTTTTATTTCTGACTTCTATAAATCTGCTCGGCAAAGCGAAGGGCCGACAGGTTCTCTTCGTTTTCAATCCCGGCCGTCGGAGGTGCCAGAAGGAATGTGTGCATCAGACAGCGCGGTGCCCATACCTGAACATGGCTGTAGGGTCTGGCAACTTCGATGATTCCCCGCTCGGAAAGTACCCGTCTTTCATGCTCTTGCGGGGACAGCTCCCCAAAAACCACAGCCATCACGACATCCTTGGTCGCTTGCAAAACGCCGACTTTCCAGTCCTGCAATTGTTCAAAGACCGGTCCGAAATAAGGCGCGACAAAACCACTGTGCTCGGGATAGATCAAACCGACCGCCGCAAAACTCTGCTTAAAGTCAGAGCGCATTTGCGAAGAAAACTTATCAAAAAACTCATCGCCAAAATGCAGGCCAGGGCTGTCCGCCAGCAAAGTTTTTTGTGTGGCCCGCGGGAAAGCCGCCGCCACATTATGCGAATGCACCAAAGCACCGATGGCTCCCGCAGAAGCTCCCCACAGGGTCACGTCGCCAAAACCATCAAAGTTCAAAATCCTGCGTTCGCGAAGATAGTTTAAAGATTTAAGAATGTTGGTGTATCCGACATGCCACGTCTGGCGGGAGGAGTATTCTGTATATCGCGCCACATGACGGCCCGAGAAAACATCCCCCGTGCAGTATGGAAAATAAAGAGCCGTGTGATCAACCCATGAATGCGATGCTGATTCTGCCGTCAAATAACTGAAAGCAGGAATTGCCGGAATTTTATAGATCCATGTTTTCCGGTCCAGACCATGACAGGTGGATTCCGACCAGCAGGCCCCGCCTCCCATAAATTCAATCAAGATTTTATCCTTACGACGCTGGTCCAGAAAGACCGAATACTGACTGCCGTCGCCACAGTAAGCGCCGGGAATCTGAATCCTTTCCCATGAACGTGCCCAGACCTGAATGGAAATCAACATCGACAACAGAACGGCAAATGCCTTCATAGAAAAACTCCTAGTACTAAAATGCTAAGAGCTCACTGACCGTCGATAAATCAAAATCGCCGGAATGCCTGCAATACACGCCCTTGGTTTCGTGTTCCCTTGAAAGTTTCGATCACTCTTCAAGCATTCCCGCAGCTTTTATCACGGACTCTTTTCTATTTTCCAAAGTCCGGCGCACGGCCTGACAAAGTGCGCGGATGGCGTAGGCCTTAAAATCATCTGCGGGATCGCAGCCATCTTCAAAAACCACTTCGATACTTTCCAGATAATTGCAGATTTCCTCCACAGAAGGATCTTCCGTGGACCGGGATAAAATCGTGTCTGAGATCGACAGTGCATGCCACCAACGCTCCCAGTTTTCCACCTGACTGGATTCTTCTGTCTGCATTTCCTTTTTCATTTTTCTGTTTTCTTTGTTCGGATTTATTCTGAAGAGAGTTCGACAACATCAAACAGGAAAGGCCTGCGAAAAATGCCGGGGCCTTTCCAATAAACTACTCTGAGACGGAATAAAGAGAAAAATTGAACATAAAATCACCCTATCACACGAATGAAAATATGTCCACCCTTGGGGGTCCTCACATTACGGACTTGCCGGAGACGGAACATTCACCAAACGCCCTGCTCCAAGTTGATTCAAGCGATCTGAACCCCAGCAATGCAGGGCCCCTGTCACTGTGATACCACAAGTGTGATAGCGACCCAGCGTAATAGCACTATATTTGTCTGATGAAGACACCGGCACAGGAGAAGCCTGCGTCACCTGCGCTCCATTTCCCAGTTGTCCATCGGCACCGGAACCCCAGCAACGAATATCCTGTGTGCTGGTCAGGGCACACTTGTGACCAAAGCCCACACCAAATTCCTGATGAACAAAACCCGGGTCCGCGGGTTGAGCTGTAAAGCTTGTTGGATAAGATCCATTGGACCAGCAGTTATAGACACCTGCCTGGGTTTTTCCACAGAAATTATTCCCACTGCGGTTCAACGACACATAGACTGTTCCCGCATCAACATCCTCCGGCACAAAGTGCGCAACCCCACCCCAGCATTTCAATGCGCCGGCTTCAGTCAACGCGCAGGCGGCCTTCCCACCCGAAACCACAATATCCTTGAATGAATCTGTAGAATCCACAAACTGCGGAGACCCCGCCGTATCCGTTGTACCATTCCCCAGTTGCCCAACGTCGTTCAGTCCCCAGCACATGATTTTCTTCTGATCCGTCAAGGCACATGAACTGTCATTTCCGGCAGAGACCTTCAGGAATTTTTCAGCGCTGTTCACAGCTTTTGGTGTGGAACGATGAGTGGTTTCCCCATCCCCCAAACGTTTACTGGTGCCGTTGGCGCCCCAACATTTTAAAATACCATCCACTGTGATGCCGCAGGTGTGATAGTTTCCAGGGGACACAGCTTTGTATTTTACACCGCGATCGACTTCCACTGGGAAGGATTTCGTCACCGTGGACTTGTCACCCACCTGGCCATTTCCGTTATTGCCCCAGCACTTCAAAACTCCGGCCGTTGTGATACCACAGACATGATAAAGAATTCCGGCATCCATCAGTTGATACTTTTCACCACTATCAACAACAATGGGCACAGAACTTAGCGATGCCATGCCATCACCATTTTGTCCGCTGCTATTTTCCCCCCAGCAGAACATCACACCGGAACTTTGCAAACCACACGTACCCACAACGCCTGCGGAAACTGCCGCATAGCCGGCATCAGACACCAGGGTTGGCACCAGCATTTTGGCCGTTGAATTTGTACCCAGTTCTCCATAGTCACCGCCACCCCAGCACTTCAAATGGCTTTCGGATTTGGTGATCGCACAGGTGTGTCCCCCACCGGCACTCACGGATGAATAGCTAACTGCCGCATCAATCACCGTTACAGCACTGTTGCCAACTCCCAGCCCATCGCCCACTTGTCCAGAGGCGTTGTAACCCCAGCATTTCAGTTTATCATCCATGGTAATGGCACACGTGTGGCTGCTTCCCGCTGAAACCTGACGATATTCGACACCACTATCCACGACTGTAATGGCCACCGGGGAAGCTCCCGTACCCAATGCTTGCAAGGAACTGTTTGTTCCCCAGCATTTCAAATCATTATCAGTGGTGATTGCACAACTGTGATAAGCCCCAGCTGTTACGTCTTTATAAAGAACACCGGCATCCAGTTCTGTCGGTGCAAAGGTGGTGGCGGCAGGACTGGTGCTACCTGTTCCCATTTGCGCATAATCATTTTTTCCCCAGCACTTCAACACACCTGTCGTGGTAATTCCACAGGCATGAGACGTACCGCGGGCAATTTTCTTATATGTTGTCGGGGCATCCACTTCAGCCAATGCGGCGCCACCACCCCAACACTTCACAATACCCGCCGTGGTGATGGCACAACCCGAGGTCGTGCCCAGTTCCAGCTCTTTATACTGGACGCCGCTATCCACCACTGTGGGTTTGCTTTTCGACGGACCCACTGCACCCAATTGCAAAGAGGCATTTTCACCCCAGCATTTTAAAACGCCGCCTGTGGAAATACCGCAGGAAAAATCACTGCCTCGGCTGATTTTGCTAAAGGTTTCATCCAAAACCGGATCAAGAATAAAACGACGGGTCACTTGTTGTTTAAAGAACGATGGATAGCCGATAACTTCCTTCAAAGCCACCTGCAAAATCTTGGACCCGCTGGAAGAACCGTAATAATCATAAGTAATTTTCCCTTGAGTATGACCGGCGGGAATCATCACCACGCCATCCTGAAGACTGTGATTAACAGAATACTGGGCGGTGCTGAGCTCAGGAATCAAAGTGTAACGAACATAGATATTTGTCGGACTGGCCTCCGCCATGGTCACGACAAATTCCTGCTTGGAAGTCTGTCCGTTTTTCACCTGCACATCAGAAGATTTTAAAAATGAGATTTCAGCCGGAGGATAATCGGCATAAAAACTTTCATCCTTAGAAAGCGACGGCAGTTGATTTAAATTTTCAAATGAGGCTTCCAGGGAACATGCCCCCAATGCCAAACCCCAACTCAAGTGCAGCAGAATACGAAAAAACGTTCTCATATTCTACTAATCGGCTGGAACCCGGGTCGATAGAAGTGATCCTCGCAAAAACTGTTCGCTGGATTTTCCGATATCCCAGACTGAGACACGAAATCTCTATTTCATGTAATGATCAAAAATCCTCTGGATCACACCTTCTTTTTTCATCTGCTGCAAGGTCTTGCCAAAGCGTTCTGACAGCTCTTTGTGTCCCGGGTCCCTGGCTTTGGAAAAGGCCACATAAGCCGGATTTTCTGAAACCACATAGACGGCTTCAAAAATATCACCGTATCCCAGGCTCTTGCTCATAAACCGAAAGGCCTCTTCAGAAGCCACAACGGCATCCACCCGTTTCACACCGTCAGAACGCCCCAGCTTTTGAATCAGCATTTCCTGCGTGCTGCTATGATCCAGTCGCAGGTTCTTTTTATAGCTGTCAAACTCCCGCCCATAAGAATACTGATTATTTACCCCCACGGTCAGCCCCTTCAGATCAGCCAGACTTTGCACTTTAATTTTTCTTTTCTTCAGCGCAAACACCATATTGCGGGTTTCACTGACGGGCTCGGAAAAATACAGATACTCTTTCCGCTCTTCGGTCACAAATGGCGGAAAGATAGCATCCACCTTCCCAGTGCGAGCCATCACCACCGCACGCGCCCAGGGGAAGGTTACAAACTCGGGTTGAATTTTCAGTCTTTTGCAGGCCTCACGGATCACCTCAACGTAAGTTCCCTTCAGCACGCCTTTTTCCCGGTAGATTTTAGGTGGGATGTCCTCGTACGAGGCAAAAATAACTTTTTCAGCCCAAGCCGGAAACGAAAACAGAATGGAACCCGCAAAGAACAGCAAAAATTTATTCAGCATTCCGACTAGAATGAATTTGGATCTGAAAATGTTCAACTCTTTTTAGGAATACAGCGCCTTGTAAGCACCTGTGCGCAGATTGATCCCGTATTCCAAATAGGCTTTCATTGCACTGGCCATCTGCGCCCATCCCTGACAGTTCTGATAGGAACTGATAACGCCTTTTTCAGTTTCTTTCCAGCCAGTTTCTGAAATTTTAACTTTGGTTTCACGAGGATTAAGTTCTTCAAAGATAAATTCAGTCTGAGTGTTGTAGCCACCCTCTGAGGCTTCCCATTCTATCACCAGCAATTTATTCTGCACGGTTTGTTTTACAACGACCGGAAATGGCCCCGGAAAGTCCGCAAATTCCCACTGCACGGTCGTGCCTTCAACCAAGGGAGCAGAGGCTCCGGCCGTGGTAAAGTAACCGCTTATTTTTTTTGGATTGTAAACGGCATCAAACACTTCACTGACAGGTTTTTGAATGATGGTTGTCACTTCAAACTTAGGAATCATGAAAGCCTCCGAACTTGAATAATTTCACCAGTGGAAATTATAAAGCTCTTTAAAGGCTTCTCAAGTCTTTTTGCAGGAAATGCAGCAAGGACTGCATTCCTGTATTGTTTCCGCCTTCAATGGAAGCTGATATGATCCTGCGGTCTTTCATCGTGTTCATAACGATCCTGCAAGATGGCCTGTTCGGAACTCATCGGCACACCCACCTTATGAATCGCCACCAGAGTCCATCCGTAAGCTCCCGCACCCACCAGACTTAAACAGCCCACTCCCGTCAGAACCAATGAAAATGCCAGCGAGTTCAAAGGCATATCCCAGGTTCCGCCGATCAGCACTGCGTTCACCGCAAACAGCCCCAAAGTTAGAACATTCAGCAGCATGTGAATCAGGCCGTCTCTTTTGGCTGTGGTGTCTTTGGGAATCCCCATGGCCCAGTCAATAAATCCGGGAATGGCCGCCACCACGGCGCACGCCACGGCCGCCATATTGGAAAAATATCCCAGCTTGTACCAGAAGATTTCGACACTCCCGAGCTGATACACAAGAAAGCTGACAAATGTAAGCAGATAAAAAGTGATGGGAAAGGCCACCAACATGGGATGAATTCCATGTCCTTTGATTGATACTTTGCTGTACATAAAACCTCCCTGTTTTATGCCTTCAAAGTATAGCGACTTTCCAGGAAGAGCCAGCCATCCGGAGATGAAGTGCCAACTCTCAATAACAAGCTCAGGCCAAGGTCGATTGTTACTTGCCTCTGCTGTAGCGCTCGAAGCTGGCCTTGTTTTCAAAATAAATCACGGACCCATCCGTGCGAGCCGCGATCACGGCACTGGCCTTATCAACAGACTTGCCCGTGACCGGGTCCACGGCCCTGCGGGCACTGGCATCTTCCGCCAGAGTTTTTTTGCAGTTCTCACAACAGCCATAATAAGTTTTCCCGGCATGGGCCACCGGAATCTGATCGCGAGGGAAAACCATGTTAGTCACCATGCAGACCTTTTGATTCGGCACAATCTGCAAGGACTCTTTCGCCAAAGCCTCTGTTCCAAACGCCACAAAAACCAAGAAAGCGGCCAAAACAATAACGCCCCATTCTTTGAACTGCTTCATCATAAATATCCTTTCAAAGCTTCTTTCTGTCATTAGGAGCCCCAGCGGCCTTCTGTGACAAGGTCCCTGCTTTTTTCTTTGAAACGTTTTTATACATCGTGACAAAGACCCTCTGCCAAGGTCCTGATATTATCCAATACAATGAATAATCTTTCCATTTTATACATCTAATCAAGAGGTCCCTGCGGTGCTATAGTTAAAACAAATGAAAGGGACTGTTATGAAAAAGCTCTTATTCTCTCAACAAAGTAACTCGCGTCACTGGGTCGGCGATGGTTTTCCAGTCCGTTCGATTTTCACTTACAATGATATCGCCCGGGAAATGACGCCCTTCCTGCTGATGGACTATGCCGGTCCGATGGTTTTTCCTGCTTCCGAGCATCGCCGTGGCGTGGGTGAACATCCGCACCGCGGCTTTGAAACGGTGACTATTGTTTACGACGGTGAAGTGGAACATCGTGATTCCGCCGGAGGTGGTGGCATCATCAAACCCGGTGACGTACAGTGGATGACGGCCGCCTCGGGTCTTGTGCACGAAGAATTCCACGGCGCAGACTTTGCGAAAAAAGGCGGCGCTTTTGAAATGGTGCAACTGTGGGTCAATCTGCCTAAGAAGGATAAAATGTCCAAACCCCGCTATCAGGGTTTGATGAATGCAGACATTCCTCAAGTAGCTTTGCCTGATGGGGCAGGTCAGCTACGCGTGATCGCCGGAGAATTCCAAGGGGCCAAAGGCCCTGCCAAAACCTTTACCCCGATCAACTTGTGGGATCTGCGCTTGCAAGTCGGGCACAAAATTGAACTCAGCCCACCAGTCGGTCATACCGCAGCGGTTTTTGTCCTAAGTGGCGAGGTCACTCTGGGCACTGGTGAACGTTTGCAGGAAGCTGAACTGGCCGTGCTGGACCGCGAAGGTGCAGACTTTACTCTGACAGCCGGCACTGATGCCAAAATACTTTTCCTGGGTGGTGAGCCTATCGAGGAACGTGTGGTTGGTTACGGTCCGTTTGTCATGAATTCAGAAGCAGAAATCCGTCAGGCCTTCATTGATTTCCAGGATGGCAAAATGGGTCAGATTGGTGCCATCGAAGGTTCACGCTAAAAAAGAATCCGAAGGAGCCAAAGGCTCCTTCGGATTTGTTTTTCTTAAGGGTCTCAGGCACAATTCACTCATGGACTTGAATGAAATCGCCATCTTTGTCAAAGTCGTTCAGACTGGCAGTTTTTCCGCCGCAGCCAAACAATTGGAAATGCCCAACTCAACGGTCAGTGCAAAAATATCCTCCTTGGAAAGACGGCTGGGAGTCACCCTGCTTCATCGCACCACTCGCAAATTGCAAATCACGCAAGCCGGACAGTTGTTCTTTCAACGCTGTCAGGTCGGCATTGGTGAACTGAAAACTGCGACTGAAGAGGTCAGTCAGGGACAAGGCGAGCCGCAGGGACTTTTAAAAGTCACCGCCCCGGCGATCATCGGTCCCAGCCTGCTGAAAGATGTCATCACAGAGTTCCGCCGCCAGTATCCAAAAATCCAATTGGAACTACTTCTAACGGACCGCCGTGTGGATCTGATTGCCGAAGGCGTGGATCTGGCCATTCGCGCCGGGGAACTGAAAGATTCCACCCTGATCGCCAAAAAACTGGGGCTTAGCTATTTCGCCCCTTTTGCCAGCCCGGCTTACCTTAAAAGAAAAGGCACACCTCTGCATCCCAAAGATCTGCGCGATCACCAATGCCTGCAATTCACGCCCTTGGGAAAGGACCATTGGGAGTTTCTTAATAAAAATCGCAACAAGGTCACCGTCAATCTGCCCGGTGATCTGGTAATTGATGACCTGAACACCATTAAGGATCTGGCTTTATCCGGTGAAGGGATTGCTCTGTTGCCAACCTTCCTGTGTGGAGCGGAGTCAAAAAACAAGAAATTGGTGCGCATTCTGCCCGACTGGCGATCTGATCTGCGTCCGGTAAGCTTCGTCTATCCTCCGCAAAGATTCACGCAGCCTCGCCTGCAGGCCTTTATAAACTGTGCCAGTGATTTGCTGAAGAGCCGACTTAAAGAACTGGAAATCTGACGCAGAAATGGAAACGGGCCCCAACCCTTCGGTCAAGCCCCGTTTCGGACGACCCCTAAAAGCGGAAGGCGAAGAAAGAATGGAATCTCAAAACGCTTACCAAACTTCCGGATCGTTTCCTTCCTTACAAGGTCATTATAGCGCACTTTTTCCTCTGTAAACCACCGGCTGCCAAGAAGCAGATGGTTTTATCAGAGTATATTTTAAACCTCTTCGACCTTGATCCCTTCAGCCGCCATGATTCGCAAAGCATTGGTGGTCGGACACGGTCCCAAGCGCAAGTGATAGTGGAAAATCATTTTACCGTTTTCATCAATGTCCTCCCGGAAGTGCAGATTCAACAGCGTTGGATTGTTGGCCTCCAGGGCCGTGAGCTCCAGATCATGCGTGGAAATAAAGCCCATTGCGGATTTTTCCTGCGCCAAAGTCTGAATCACAGCCCGGCTGCCGATCTGCCGTTCACGGTTGTTGGTGCCGCGGAAAATTTCATCGATCAAATACAAAACAGGCTTCCCGGAAGCGGCTGTATTTAGAATATCCTTTAATCTACGCACTTCTGCATAGAAATAGGAATACCCGTCCCGCAGGGAATCACTGACCTCAATGCAGGTTTCAATCTGCAAAGGCACGGTCACAAACTGATCTGCAAACACAGGAGCCCCCATATTCGCCAGCGTCTGATTCACTCCCAGAGTGCGCAGGAACGTCGATTTTCCGGACATATTTGAACCGGTCAAAAGCCCCAGTGACTTATCCCCCGGGAATTCAAAATCATTGGCGACAGCCTTACTGCGATCCAATAAGGGATGGAAAATATTTTTGCACTTGAGTGTGCGGACAGAGGCAAACTGAGGATAGCACTGTGTTTGATACTTATCAAAAATCAGCAATGATCCCAGCACTTCAAACTCTGACAACTCCTCCACACAGGATGGGAAATCCTGGGCCATCTTCCGTCTTAGGCGCTCCAGGAAATAAACAGAAACCACCGTCCACGGCAAAATTGCATTCAGAATGAAATGTAAAATCGGATTGGTCTGAGTTCCCACAAAGCCCAAAATTGCTTCCAGTTTTTGCGCCGTTCTTGAGGGCGACAACTGAAAGATGGCCGGACAAAGATCACGCAACACTTTGTCGCTGGCTGATTTGTTTTCAATCGCCTCCAGCACGGGTGCCAGAGCGCTTAGATGATGTGACAACCCTGTACCCTGCAAAAAAGCGGACCCCACCGACCCCAGACTGAAAAGGCTTAAAAGTGGAAATGCCATGAACAATATCGCAGGCAACACCGTGCCTGTTGTACTGCCCCACACCGCCAGCCCTGCGGTGATGAACCACAAGAGCAAATTTGCCAGCAGCAGACCTTTAAAATGCGGCCCCACAAATGAATGCTTCAGGAAGTCCTGAATCTGCAAGGTGGAAAGATTCAGGTCATTGGAGTTGGTTTCAATTCCCAGACGTGTGTAAAACCACACCTGCGGACGCAACTGACGGATTTGCTCCTGACGTTTTCCAAGCACTTCAATATCGGAAGGGGGCTGACTCATCCACTGCAGCAGTCGGCGCAGTCCGCCTTCAGACAGAGTTTCATCAAGCAAAGTCCACAATGAGTGTGACCCCACCAGCCCCAGATCACGGATCAGGGGAAATTCCATCGAGGCGTCAAAAGCCTGTTTCCAGGAACGACCCGATGGCTGACCTAAAAGACGTTTGTGCTGACGCAACAAAAACTCGTTCCAGCGGGTCAGTCTTTGCACATGACGATGAATCCGACGAGTACGCACCACCAGAATAACAAACACCACCAGCAACACCGCAGGCACTGTAAAACCGGAACGCGCATTTGGCATCATCGAAAGCACGACGAGGCTGCCCAGAAAGACCAAGGCTGTTAACAGGCGAATATTCTGATGCTGACGAAGACGCTGCTGCCAGGCCTGCAAAAGACTCTGGATGCGCTGGGATTTTCTTTTCACGGATTGTTGCTTCATGCCTCTCATGATGCCGGGGCCCAGAAAGTGAGGCAACTCAAAAACCCCGGACTCTCGACCGAGAGCCCGGGACAGTCGCTGGACTTATAAAAGTTGTGAAAGTTCCTCTTCGGTCACAACAGGATATTCCTGACCATCCACAATAGGCACATAGCCATCATCGGAATCATCATTCGTATCCGGCACAGTCACAAGTTCTTCGCCAGGAGGCTCTGGCGTCGGTTCAGGTTCCACTGTGCCTGGCTCTTCACCACTGCCGGGCTCTTCAATGACATCCGGTGTTTTCAGAACAGACTTCAACTTCAGCACCGGTTTAAGCAGGCAGCCACCATGCCCCTGTACCACGACGGATTTCAAAGCATCAAAGTCCACAACAACCTGATAG
This sequence comes from Bdellovibrio bacteriovorus, assembly GCF_025558485.1. Classification (GTDB taxonomy): domain Bacteria; phylum Bdellovibrionota; class Bdellovibrionia; order Bdellovibrionales; family Bdellovibrionaceae; genus Bdellovibrio; species Bdellovibrio bacteriovorus_G. The sequence goes on along the minus strand of NZ_CP102930.1, from coordinate 1,385,357 downwards.
TTGTGACCGGCTTCAAACTCCACCTTGTTCGTCAGAATGATTTTTACGCCTGTTTTTTGCGCACTCGGGGTTTTTAATTCACAGATGGAATCGTCCCCTTTCACCGCAAAGTGTCCTGCAGGCTTCAAGACCAGACGGATTTGCTGAATCCGCAGTCCCGCAGGGGCCACAATATCCTGCAAAGGCAGTGTCACCCCATTTTGCAACTGCAACAAATCCACCGGCCCCAATCCTTGCGCCAAATGCAAGCGTCCGGACCTGCCTGCTCCGCCAACCAGAACCTCCATGTGGTCGATGTCCACCACCACTGACTTCAGGTCCTTATTCGGCGCATCGGTCAACTTGAAACTGACGGTGCTCATCTCGCCCTTGTACTGACTCGAAGTGGCAGCGTCGTTCTCGGAGCCTGATTCGCTCACCGTTCGACTGCACGCGGAACTGAACAGCACAGCTCCAAGGCATATAAGCTTTACAGAAACACGCTTCATCTTACCCTCCTGGTAATTCTTACGTTTCACTGTACACCTCGCCGCCAAAGAACCAAAAAAAGTCCGCAATGAGGCGATCATACTGAGAGCGCTGTCAAAGACCTTGGCAGTTTCTGCAGCATTTCGCAGCCCTAAATGAAAAAATAAACCTGTTCATATTACTGACTTCAGTTTGCCATTTAGACATTTCTCACATAGTGTGGGGCCGCACAACGCACTGGAGACGCTATGGCCTTACTTCTCGTCAGCATATGTCTTGCCGCGGTCATTTACCTATACTTCAACAACAATCCTCTGAATCACTCGAAAAAATTTATCTTCAGGCGCTTCGTTAACTGGTTCCCTCTCGGCATGAGCTACGCCTTCCTCTACATGGCTCGATACAATCTGAACGTTTCCAAAAATGCCATGGGCGACATGATGACCAAAGAACAATTCGGGATCATCTTCGCCGCCGGAACCATCGTTTACGGTCTTTCCTTCCTGATTAATGGACCCCTGGTGGACAAAATAGGCGGTAAAAAAGGGATTCTGATTGCCACCCTGGGCTCAGCCCTGATGAACATCCTTATGGGCGGAGCCACCTATCTGTATCTTATGGGCCGACTGAAAACCAATATGGTGGTGGCCTTCTCTGTTCTATACGCGCTTAATATGTTCTTCCAAAGTTATGGCGCGGTTTCCATTATCAAGGTCAAAGCCTACTGGTTCCATGTCCGTGAACGCGGCGTCTTTGGTGCTATCTTCGGGACTTTGATTTCATTTGGTGTGTACTTTGCCTTCGACTGGGGTCAGGCGATCGTGGAGGCCTCCAAACTGCACATTGAAGGTGAAAAAACCGCCTTCCAAAAATTCATTCAACATATCTTTGCGATTGATACTGGAACCACCGATGCCACCTGGCTGGTGTTTACAATTCCCGCCTTCATTTTGATTGTCTGGGCCCTGATCGACATGGTGCTTCTGAAGGATTCTCCGAAAGAAGCCAACTTTGATGACTTCGACACGGCGGACGCCTCGTCTTCTGACGATGACGACAACGTCAAAATGACGATGGGACTGATTCTTAAAAAAGTCTTTTCCAACCCAGTGATGATCACTATAGCGATGGTGGATTTCACCTCGGGCGTTTTGCGCAACGGGATCATGCAGTGGTATCTGATCTTTGCCAATGAAACCAAGGACGCCAATCCAGCGTTCTATGCCGGGTCCGAATTCTTTATCAAAAACTGGGGGCTTTTACTGTGCCTGACTGGTGTGCTGGGCGGATTTATTGCCGGGCTTGTTTCAGATCGCATGTTCCAGTCCCGTCGCGGGCCTCCGGCAGCAATCAACAATGTCGTGATGATTCTTTTACTGATCGTGATGTGCGTGTTCCTGACCAAAAATCCGACGATCTTTGGTTTGGCGGCAGTCATGATGACCCTGGCGGTTATCGGTGTGCATTCCCTGATGTCAGGAACTGCGGCGGCTGATTTCGGCGGCAAAAAAATGACAGCCACAGCATCCGGCATTGTCGATGGCTGTGTCTATCTGGGGTCAGGTCTGCAATCCCTGTCGATTGGTTATCTATCCGCGAAAAACTGGCACTATTGGCCTTTGTTCCTGATCCCGTTTGCGGTTTTGGGACTGATCCTGGCGCTTCGTATGTGGAAAGAGCTTCCGGAAGCCACCAAGAAATACATTCTTGAAGTGGAAAAGGCCGAAGCTCTTAAGCAGCAGCAGCCCGGACGTTCCTAGCCCAAAGGACCTTTCTGTTACCTTTGTGCTATCGAATGTGAAAGGCGTCTCTGGTAAAAAGACGAATTATCGTCTATATTGAAAGACGTTAAAGGAGGCATGCCATGGAATTATGGTTTATACTTGGTTTTTTAGCAGTGGCGGGACTCTCCGTGATTGTTTACTTCTCTTTGATGGTGTTCTTCCCTGAATGGGTTGGTATCACTGGAAAAGTGGCTCGGGATGCGGAGCTGAGCCATCAAGAAGGCGCTTCAGAAGACACCGGCAACACGCCTATTAAAGGCTAATCGGCTTTATTATATCGGTCCCGGAACTGTCCGGGACTTTGCCCCAGCTTGGCGCGGAAGAACCGGCTGAAATAGTTGGGGTCCTGGAAACCCACCGCAAAAGAAATTTCCCCAATCGGCAAGTTCGTGTAGGCCAGATACCTTTGGGCTTCCAGTAAACAGCGTTCGTGAATCACGTCACGAGCTGATTTATTCAATAAGCGCAGCACCCTCATCGTCAGGGCCTTGGGCGAAATTCCCAGTGTCCGGGCATAAAAATCCACGTTGTGCTGTTCACTGAAATGCTTTTCCAGCAGCCCCTCAAATTCCCGCATAAAACTGACCTCAGCTTTTTTGGCTTTCAGGGGTTTGGCTTCCGTTGTGCGCAGCAACTGCAAGGCCAGCAGACTTAGCAGATTTCTTAAAGCCTGATCCGATCCCATTTTTCTTTCTGCAAACTCCACACACATCTTTTCACAATAAAAACGCAGTTCTTTTTGCAGCTCTGCCGTGGGGCGGAAGACATCCGGGGCATCATACAAACTTTGCAGCGGGGTCTTTTCCAATAAGTCCAAGCGTAAAGCATCCAGATAGAACTCGACAACATATCCGCGCGTCCCCTTGGTCAACTGCCACTGATGCACCTGGCCCGGTTTCACCACAAAAACATTCCCCGCCGTCAGGGGATAGCTATTGAAATCAATGTTGTGCTGGCCTTTACCAGCTGTCACGATCACCACTTGAAAGAAATCATGGCGATGTGGAAATGGCACTTTGGGATTTACACGTTCTTCCAGCCGTTCGGCACGGATATCCCCCCGCTGAGCCGTCACAATCCCCAGAGCATCCATAGAGTGAAGTTTGGAAACATTTCTTCCCAGCATAACCATCCTAAAGTGGCAAATGCCACAGCAAACCTGTCTGACGTCTTTTTGTATAACCTCAAAGTTCCGTCTTTTACTTTGTCCCCTTCAGCATACCCTCGGTATAAAAGCTCATCAACCAATGGAGGGTTCGTTTATGAAAAAGTATTTTCTATCTGCGTCTATGATTCTTCTGTCCGCATCGTCAGCCTTGGCGGCGGAAATCACGCCGGGCACGCTGGTCGGCCGCTATAAGGTGGAAGCGCGCGCCGGGTTCCAAAAGGTTTATGCCAACTTCCGCGTGGTGAACACCCGTGAATTTGAAGTGCAAAGAACCTATTCCAACGGAGCGGAAGACGAAGTCTGCAACGGCAACTACAATCTGCTTAGCAGCGTCAGTTGGGATGAAAACTGGACACTGGCCGCATCAAAACAATTCAAGGGCACCTTCACCTGTCCAAGCAATCGTTCCAAAACCATCACTTTCAATGTCGATTTCGGTTCCAACAAAACCGAGGATCTGGCGCGTGGAACCCAGGTTGTGGTTACCAGCTCCATGGCTCCGGGCATGAAACTAAACGCTTACGTGAAAAAGCAATAGACATAAAAAAAGCGCCCCTCTGGATCAGATGGGGCGCTTTTCTTTGTTTGTGACTTTCAAATCTAATCAATAGCCGAAATTGTCAGCTTATCAATACCCACCTGAATGCCCAGACCATGCAGCAGTTGCAATGAGACATTCATTGCAAGTTGTGGCAGTCCCACTTTCACCGCAGTAAAGGCGCCGACACCGCCGACAATCGCCGCTTCCCCCTGTGCCACCAGATATTTTCCAAGGATCACATCCGGAGAAGAGTTGAACAGGCTGATTTCAGAGGAAACCCCGGCCAGTTTGAAATAACCAATACCCGCCGTCGCTCCGATCCAGTGATGCCCGATGGTCACGCGGACATCCTGAGTGTAACGAGTGCCTTTGACACTCTTACACTTCAATGTTCCGTAAGCCACAGTTTTAAAGTGCCCCACGATAACCTTGATGCCTTTTGATGTCCCCTTAAAGGCCAAACCACAGGCCCACAGACGATTGCCCGCAATGCTGGCTTCATCGTTCATAGAAACAGCCTCTGTATTGGCGTGAGCAAATGCCCCCGTCAAACCAAATGCCAGAAATAAAATCAGCTTCTTCATACCTTCCTCCTTGTTTGTGTATAGTGATGTTCGCTTCATCTTATTCGGAAGGAATTCACAGACAGTGGCAAGCCACCGGATGAAACACATACTTTACCACGCCAAACTCTGTCCATTCTCACTCTTTCCGGGCAGAGTGTGCTGGACTCCTGTCACTTTGCAATGCTATCGTGACCTGCAAAGCTTGGTAATTTTGTGGAGACGTTATGATCAATCAGTGCAAGCAATGGCTATCGCAGGATGTTCTTCCTCTTTGGATCAGCAAGGGTGTGGACTGGCAAAACGGCGGTTTTGTAGAGTCCTTTTCTTTGCAAGGCGAACCTCAGGATGTGCCTCGCCGCTCGATGGTACAAGCTCGTCAGATTTACAGTCTGCGTATGGCTGCCGAGCTGGGGCTTTGTGACCGGGAAAAAGCTGCAAAAGCCATTGAACTGGGGGCTGCCGCTCTGGTCAAAAATTACTCTTTGCCCTCTGGTGGATTTATTCATTCTGCCAGCAAAGAAGGCGTGGCCCAAAATACCACTCCGGATCTTTATGCTCAGGCTTTCGCGTTGTTTGGTTTGGCCCATGCATATGCCGTGATTCCCAAAGAGGAATACAAAGAACGTGCGCGCCAACTGGTGCAGTATCTTTACAATGAACGCCGCCTGCCTCAGGGCGGGTTCACGGAACTGACCGAACAAGGTGTTCAGTACGAAGCCAATCCGCACATGCACATGTTTGAATCTGCTTTGGCATGGATGGCTATCGACAAAGATCCTCTGTGGCAAAGGTTGGGGGATGAAATTCTGCATTTGTGCCTGAATAAGTTCATTGATGCGAAATCAGGAACACTGGCAGAACATTTTAATTCAGACTGGTCCCCAATTCTGGAAAACGGACGCTTCATCTTTGAACCGGGTCATCAGTATGAATGGGCTTGGTTGCTGGGGCTTTATCAAAATATCACAGGCAGGGATCTGACTGCGGTTCGCGAAAAGCTGATCGCCATCAGTGAACAGCATGGCGTGTGGCCGGAAAGAAAATCCGTCTATGATGAAGTCTGGAGTGACCTTTCAACAAAACAGCGCTCCTCCCGCTTCTGGCCTCAGTGCGAACGCATCAAGGCCGTTCTACAAATGGGTTTGGAAAATCCACACAAGCGCGTTGTGTATGCTCAAGCTGCTGACGAAGCCATGACAACACTGTTTAAGTTCTTTGCGACACCTCAAAAAGGTCTGTGGTTCGACACCTGGCTGGAAAACGGTGAATTTAAAATTCAACCGGCCAAAGCCAGCTCGCTTTATCACATCACCGGCGCCATCAATGAATACGTGCGCCTGCGTCCTCAACTGTAAATTTATTTAAGTCTTAAGATAATGTCGTCGGCAACACTTTCAACCGTGTTGCTGCGACTCATTTCCATGCGGTTGGCAACAACCATCGACATTCTTTGAGGTGGACAAAACCTCATGCAGGAAGTGGTGACAACCATCCACTCAGTGTCCGGTCGGAGTTCCTGCAGCCGACAGCGCAGCTTTTCCAGAAACTCCTTTTTAACGATCACCGAGGACCCCTCTTCCCCAGAAGATCTCACAATACAGCCTGAGCAGATCTCAATAAGCTGTTTCAAGGTGCGCCCTAGCGCAACTTAGGCATTGTCTGGGTGATCCAGTCTTTGTAGTAAACCGCATTGGTGTAAACACCCGTATTGTCACACAAAGCACTGCCACGGCTGGTAACCCCGAACAAATACATCTTCCCATTTTGCTCAACGTAAGCCGGACCACCTGAATCACCGGCACAAGTGCCATGACCTTTGGATTCATCCAGACGAACTTCCGTTTCCTGAACGGCCGCAATCGGAGCTTTCGTTTGGCGCAAAAGTCCGTCCCCGGACATCTCCACCTTCAGACAGTTTCTAAGATCGTCGTCGCAGATGACTTCGCCATATTCCAGGGCTTCGTCCAGATTTTTTACTTTTCTAGCATCAACCGGTTCTGTTTCAACTTCAGAAACTCCATACCCCGCCACAGTCACAGTCAGACCGCGCTTCAGGATGCTGTCATCAGGAAGCAATTGAACCGGCTTGTAACCTTCAGGCAACGTTCCACGGAACTTGATAAGAGCAATGTCACCCCAGTCAAATTCGTTGTCTTCCTGAGTATCCGGATCATAGCTGGAGTGAACTCTGTAATCGCTCACGCTGCGAGTGTAGGTCTGAACAATGTCCTGTTCCCGGGCATTCAGAAGGCCGTCCATATCCACGCCGAAGATCAGACGGATTTTGCTGGGTTTAATACCCCAAACACAGTGAGCTGCCGTCAAAACATAACCTTCTGCAATCAAAGAACCTGTGCAAATAGCGTTATTTTCCAGATCATAGATTCCCACAATACCAGAGGCCAACGTGCTGCTTTCAGCCACATCCGTACCGCCCATAATGGCTGCGGATTCCTTAGCGCTGATTTGTGGACGATTGGAAAGTCCACAGGACGCCAAAACAATAGTCGCCAATACCAATAAATATCGGTTCAAAAACGCCTCCCCCTAAAAGAGCGGCTCTTATATGTAGGACCTTACAAAACGGCAACATATTTTTAAAAAAAGACGGGGCCCCCGACATATTCTTGAACTCTGCCTCTAAAAGCCTAAACTTTGAGGTATGAAAAATTTTTATCAAGAAGGCCCAAGCCTTTCGAACACCTTCCGTTCCGATGAAACTCTTCAGAAAATCCTTAAAGTTCTTTTGCCTGCTGATGCTCAGAAAGAAGCTCTTCCGCATCTGGATCATCTTGGCGAACGCGCTGTGACGGACATGCTGACCTGGGCTGAAGAAGCTGAGGCTCAACCTCCCCAGCACGTCCCTTTTGATCCTTGGGGACGTCGCATTGATGAAATCAGAACATCTCACGGCTGGAAAGCTCTTGAACGTGTGGCTGCCGAGGAAGGAATCGTCGCCACCGCCTATGACCGCAAGTTCGGTCCGGCATCCCGCGCTTACCAGATGGCGCTACTGTATCTGTATTCTCCCAGCTCGGCGATTTTTTCCTGTCCGCTGGCGATGACCGACGGTGGAGCCCGGGCTATCGAGCTTTATGGCGACACAGACCTTAAATCCCGGGTCCTGCCTCACCTACTGTCCCGTGATCCGAAAACCTTCTGGACGGCGGGCCAATGGATGACCGAAAGGACAGGGGGTTCCGACGTCAGTGGCACGTCCACGGATGCCCATCCTTTTGCCGGCACCAGTGCATTTGGTGCCACACACTCTCTGCATGGGACAAAGTGGTTCACCTCTGCAACAACTTCGCAAATGGCCCTGACCCTGGCCCGTCCTGAGGGGGCTCCAGCAGGTTCCAAAGGTTTGGCGTTGTTCTTTTTAGAACTGCGCAATGATCAGGGGCAGTTGAACAACATTCAGATTCACCGCCTGAAAGACAAGTTGGGAACCAAAGCTCTGCCAACGGCAGAGTTGAGTTTACAGGGAACTCCGGCCCGCATCATCGGCAGCGCCGGGGAAGGTGTAAAACGCATTGCCAGCGTTTTGAATATCACCCGTATTTATAATTCCATTTGCGCCGTCGGACACATGCGCCGCGCTTTGGATCTGGCACAAAACTATTCCCGCAAACGTCAGGCTTTTGGAAAGCTTTTGATCGATCATCCGTTGCACAAGATCACGCTGGAATCTTTAGAAACAGACTTCCGCCGCTGTATCAATTTCTGTTTCTTGGTCGCGGATTTGCTGGGTAAAGAGGAAGTTGGTGAGGCCTCGGCTTCAGAAAGAATTCTTCTGCGTGTCCTGACTCCGATTTTAAAGCTTTATACGGCGAAAAAAGCCATGCAGATCTCCAGCGAGGTGGTCGAAATGTTTGGCGGAGCTGGCTACATCGAAGATACCGGCATCCCCCGCCTGCTACGTGATGCGCAGGTGTTCTCGATCTGGGAAGGCACAACGAATGTGCTTTCACTGGATATGCTAAGAGCTTTTGAAAGAGACCAGGCCTGGCTGGTGCTGGAAGAGTTCCTGTCCCGCTCTATGGGCTTTTCCAACGAACTGACAAAACTTCAGACTTTGCAAAAGCTAAATCCTGAAGAAAAAGAACAACACGCCCGCGAAATCGCCTTCCTGATCGGAGACCTTGTCGCCAGCGTGGCTATCAAAAGATATCAAGGCTCATAACGAGCCTTGATATACCGCTAGACTTCCCTGGAAAGAAGTGGCTCCGGACTTGTCCCGCTTAAGGTCTTTTCCGGAGCGTTCCTTAAAGCGCACCTCGATCACACAAAACCGGGGCACTTCATGTGCCACCTGATTCAAAGACAGACGAACCTGCTGATAGCCAATTTCCCTGGGGCTTTTATCGTCCACGCGACGATAGATATTCTCCTCCCGTTGGAAGTCAGCATATAAATCGTCATAGTTCGGATTTGAAGTTGGCTTGCGAGCCGCAGCACTTTGCCCCCGGTTACGCAAATCACAGGCGTATTTGATATTCACAGAATCCAGGGCCACCGCATACGCACTGCCTTGCAAGGTAAAATCAACCAGATACTGCCCCAAAGAACGATCAATTCCCTCTGTGGCAAACGGCCCCTTATAGCAATATGTAAGCCCGTATTCGGCTCCTAAAATCTCGCTGCCCAGTTCCGCTTCCAGACTGTTCAATCTTCCGGAAAACAAACTGTCGCTGGCGGTGAACTGCTGCCATTGCGACGTACTGTGAATCGCCCTGATCTTGCCATCTCCACCCGTCGCAACAATCTGATTGCCGATCATCTCTTTGGCATAGCACTGACAGGGCCCGTCTGTGGGACTGACTCTGGCAGGGTCACAGGTGCCTCCCGTGCGCAGATCCACACAGATTTGCTCTGTGGTGGCAGACTGACTGCGAATTCTGGCATTGCAGGCATAAAGCTCCTCTCCTGTTGCAGGATTTAAAGCTGAACCCAAAACACTTCCGGTCGTGGCCGTGGCCCCCAGGCCCCAGATCAGGACAATAATAAAAGCAACCTGTTTCATGGTGCTATCTTTCACACGTCAGCGAAGCAAATCCGCTGGTTTTATTATCATAGTTCCCCCCCAAAACACTGCGTTTGGAAATGGATACATCACGCAGAATCTGGGCACCGGTTTCCATATCCACACCGCCGACAACGAAGTCGATGATAAATTTTTGATGGAACTTTTTGTTACCCACCTTTGTGCACGAGATCTGATCATTGCAAACACGTTCATAGTACGGCGGCCAGATCTGGCTTTGAATAATTCCATCCAGTCCCCGCACGACTTCCCCCAGAGCCACGCCCTGATTATGACGAACCAACGACCCCAGCCCCCCAAAGGACGGCAGATTGCCCAGATTGCTAAGTGACGAAATATTCGGGAAAATATCAATTCCCACCTGAGCTTCCTCTGTATCGTACATCGCCAGCAACATCTGTTTAAATCCGGACAGGAAGATCGCATAGTCATCGGTTGGATTCTGGAAGGTCACAATCAGACGGTATCTGCCGCCTTCTCTTAAAGAGCCTTCAGACAAACGGAATTTCATGCCTGGAACCAGCCCCTGCCAGTTCGGCGGCACTAAGCCCCCGTCCCACCATTCGTCAACCAACGTCTGACGGTTTTTCCCAAGATTATATAATTCAATCTGGCCAAAGAACGGCTGAGTATAATTGGAAATGCTGGCACACTGCGCACCTGCGCACTTCTTCTGTGCCAAATTGGATACTAAAAATTTCAATTGAAGTTCCGCCAGATCGGACTGTTGTTTCAGTTCGATTCCGGCAATATCTGAATCCACGCTATAGTCAGTGACAAATCGTGGAGTCATAAGTCCAAAGTCCTCTGTCAGATTCAGAAGTTTGGAGGAAGGCGCAATGTTCAGATGCAGCAGGCGACTTCCGATGTGAGTCAGGTCCTCACTGTTTCCAGTGTCATCCCCGGCAACCAGAGTATTGAGTTTTGCATACATATCCTGAGGTTCAACCCCCAGTTCCTGCAAATAAGCCGGATCAAGACACTTGCGTTTAAAGACAGGCTGAACAGCAAATTTGTTTCTGGCCCGGATTTTCAAAAAGCACATATCCCCACTCAAGGTCAGCGCCCCATCGTCTTCCCGCTTGATCTGGCAGAACTCCTGATTTTCTTTGGCGATCAGAGGTTCGCCGCCAACATCGACGACGCGGACATCAAAACATGAACGGATAAATTTATACTGGCGTTGCAGACTTTCTGTTGCCGGATCTCTTTTAAATTCCCCCAGATTTTGGGAATTGTTAATACGGCAGTTTCTGGCGGCATGATCACCAAAGATACTGGTGTTCAAACCCGTGTTGGTTGTATCCCAGAATGCGGACCCCAGACTGATCATCAAAAAACGACCGGAATCCTTTTCACATTTATCCACCAAAGTGGACGGAATCAGTTGATTTCCCGAATAATCCCCCCAGCTTTGTGTCGCTGGGGAGATTTGGATCTGAATTTTCTCGTCGGAATCGACCACGCATCCAGATGCATGAGCCGAATTCCACATTGTCAAAGATCCGATCAGAAGGAGCAGATGTCCCAAGATCCGTAACTCATTTTTAAAAGAACCACCAATATTAGTCATGTCTGACTCCTTCCAACTGGAACTTACTATTTACAATTAGGGCAGTTGCCGTCCAGATCTGCCATTTCAATTTTCGTGTGCGTGCAGATGTTCGCGCCATGTTTCTGCCATTTACGCAGTCTTGGGTAAGAGCTCAGACCATCTTTTTCTTTAAAGACGTAACGAACTTTACAGAACTTCGCCGCAGCACCTTTGTTGTATTTATCAAGGTAGATCGGAGTGTTCTTGTCGATAGACTGAACAAAGTTTGCACCGCTGATCAAATCTTTGATATCGCCAGCAAGATACTTCGTATGGTTGCTGACCGGGTCATTGATTTGAGTGATGTCTTTGTCGAACTGAGGAGTGTTGTTGCCGTTTGGCTCCTCGTCCGTATCGCTGCAATTTCCGTCTTCACAGCTTTGAGTCTGAGATGTACAGATCAGGTGAGCCTGAACATCAAGATCCGCAAAGTCACTGTAGCCTTTGCCATTGTATTTGTAGCCGATGTCTGTCAAAGACGCCTCTGCGATCACTTTATAAGCCGCTTTGTAGTGGCTGTAGTCGATCTGAGATCCACGGTAGCAAATATCAACGAAGTAAGCTGCATTGTAAGTTTCGCTTCCCAGGTTGAAGGACAATTTGTCCAGAACTCTGTCAAACGCATCCACTTCCCCGAACAAAGACTCAAAGTAAGGGCTTACGCCGGAAACTTTGTCAGTGTGAGGGTCCTGACGGTCTTCCCACTTAGTCCAGCTTGCGTGAACGTAGTTACCGTATTTACGACCTTCCTGAGTTGAACAGACGCATGTGTTGCCGTTGCCGCCGTTGTCGCCACCGTGCGGATTGGTGCATGTTCTGTTCTGAGTGTTGAAGGTATGACCGTTTGTTTTACAGGAAACATCACAATATCTGAACTTGCCAGGACCTGCCTGCGTTTTTTCGCTGCCCAATACTCCCGGAGGAACATTGCTGGCGTGAGTTGGTGTGTTCACCCAGTTACGACCCGCAGCCTCACAGCCCGCCTGAGTGTCCAGACCTTGTGTTGACATTGGATTCAAATCCATCAAAGCAAATTGTGGTGTGGGTTTTGCCCCGCCATCACAATCCAGGCCATCACACTTGGGGGTACAGGCAGTGTTCGTGCCTTCATAATAACAGATTTTCTTATCGCCATAGGTGTCTGCCTTGGTCAGCAAACCGGCATTACACGGATAGATACTTGGACCCGAGCTGTTTACTCGGAAGCTGTAATTGACCTGAATTGCATTCGCCTGGAATGCCATCAGGGTGACGGCAGCCGTTGCAACCGCCTTTACCAAACTTTTCATGTTGTCTCCTTTCCCACTTAAGGGTGTTGTTGTAAAAACTGATTTCTCAGTTCAAATTAAAAATTAATGGGGTTTTCAAAGGGCGCGCGCCAAAATCAGGACGACGAAGCTGGACTTCGTGCACCCGTGTGGATTGCCCTGGTTCCCGGCAAAGGACATAACTTAGCTCCACAGGAACATTCACCGTGTCCAGACGAACTGCCAGCAGTGTTTCTTCACTGTTGCCCTGGCAGATAGTGACCAGTTCTTTCACAAAAGCCTCGCCACCGACAGGAGTGTAAAAATTGAAAACACTCTTACTGTCCAGCAGGACGTACTTTTGCGATTTCATGAACTGAACAAAAGGTTCCGGACTAATCAGCTGGCCCTTAATTTCATAAAGTCTGGATATTTCCGTAAAAAGCTGACGCAGCAGCGGAGACGTTGTCCCGGCGCAATTGCGGCAGAACGGCTCTTCACGCTGACAGGACGACGCATTCCCACACAGATCCTGACACATTGGGGCAGTCTGGGCGTTGCAGCTTACCTGAACCGCTTTGGCATATTGTCCGGAGTTGTTTTGGATATATCCTGTTTCCACCACAAAGGCGCTGGCCGACAATCCCATTAACAAAAACGCAGAAACGTACAAAAATATTTTTTTCATCAGAAGCCCCAGAAATTCTGTCCAATTTTATTTCGACAGGCTTTATTCAAGCCATACAGTCCGCCAAAACGTTTATGTGGTTTAAAGGATTTTCCGTCTTCGCTACAGGTGAAGCTGACGCGAACTTCGCCGGGACAGTAGTCCGATTTGATATCCACGGACTTGGTGATCTCATCAGTGCGGCCCTCCTCGCGAACGATTTCCACAGTCAGCGACTTTACTTTTTCTCCGGTGTACTTTTCAAAATGATCCGCAGCTTTCGCGGCACAAAGATTCTGATAGCAGCCGACACCGGCCCCCAGTTGATCCACACAATGATCCGGAATCGTGCCGTATTTTTTATACGTGGCCAGCACCTGATTCACATCGACCTCCTGAACCCGCGGAATATTGACCTTGTCTTTTTTTGCAGTCACAAAACGATGAATGGCACGGAACAGATAAACCCCAAGTTTGATGGGATTCAAAGGCAGTGAGGACTTGGTTACAGCGGCACCTCCGGCAACCCCGACAAAGTTGATGGAACAGCCTCCGCAATAAGAACGGCTGTTAGGCGCTCCTGCCTGAATATTCCCCGGGGAACTTCCCACGCTGGTGCCGCCATCCTTCACACTGCAATAGTTCACGGAAATACCGTTAAAGGCATAGAAGTTGAAATCCTTGGCACTGTTTGGAGCCAGCGCCACCGCACAGGGAGCTCCCATCAACGGACCGAAGTCCGCCAATAAAGCGATCTGCATTTTTTCTTTTTCAATTTTAGGATCGAAACGAACGACCCCCTTGGAGATCATCTGATTCAGACTTGTAACTTTGGGTGCCTTGAAGTCCACATCAATATAAAGAGGCAGCGCATTCCAGCCAAACAAAGCGGAACTGGCCAGATCGGCCATAAGGCGTTTGTTTGCCCGGCGAGTCTGGAACCAGGGATCATAGACTTTGCAGGCCTTCAGATCCGCATATGGGTTGAAAACATCCGGCGTTGCCACAGTGGAGTTCACCGGCAGAAAGGCATCGGCATACTTGGCAACCGAATAAAGATCGACCATGGCTTTGATCAAACGACGGGAGCATTCTATTGCCGAGGCGCAGATTGAATTTCCCGGCTCAGAGGTTCGGGCCAAATCCCACACCAACAAAGGTGCACCAAACTGCATCGGTTTGATATCCGCGGCAATTGTCGCCGGTGGAGCAATATTTAAAAGCTCCCGCGCCCACGCATTGAATCCATTCCTGTTCACAGTGTAGCCTTCAACATTCCAGAAGCGTTCACGCTCCAGGGAATCACAATAAGAAACCACACTGGTGCTGACCTCATCAAAATAGCTTGAAGCTTCGGCCAGCGTTGTCTGAGAACCTTCAAAGGATCTTTTCATGACATCCATCTGTTGCACACGGTCGATACCGGTCTTCATAAAGTCCAGTCGTTTATCTCCGGCCAGACGGGCCTCGGTGCAAAGATAATAAAGTTCATCGCGATGCTGATTTGAGTAGCTCTTGGCAAACATCAATGGTTTCACAAACTCCGCCAGTTCAGCAGGCTTCATCGAAGAGGTGATGATATTTAAAAACTGAATGGAGCTTTGCAGGCGGCTTTTCATGGAACCGCGGGCAGACACATAGTTCTTACGGAAATTTTCCACCCAGTCAGCGGCTTCTTCATAACTACGGGTGCCAAGGAAGTCGTCGTTCACGTCACGTGGGCCGCGATTCACCACGTCGTCTTCGGGGCCTTTGGGAATTTCCTTGCTGTGCTCTGTACGGTCCCCGTCCGGGCGTGCCAGTTCACGGATACTATTCAATGACAGCGTCGCCGCATCACATTCCGGCTTCTCGATACTGCGGCAGCCGTTGGGAATCATCATGATGGACTCTTCCAGTGCAATCGACCGGAACAACTGGCCATACTGCGGCGCCACTTGCAAAGGTATATTGGAATAGCGCCAGGCAAAGGAAAGATAAATCTTAACACTGTTCCAGAAATCAAATCCAACCGCCTGGAAATCCAGTGATGCAGGCAGCTTTAGGTCCATCTGCACGATGGCATTGCGGGATTCCAGTGCCTTATCCAGATTTTCGCAGTCGGTGACGTATTTTCCCTGCTCCTGCGCCGCCTGAGCGATGGAAAGCAAAGCTTCCTTGTCCACCTCAACAGAGTTTAGCTGTTCCTGAAGTGAAGAAAATCTTTTAAGATAATAGCAGGCCACACGATCGGCTTTTTTCAGAGTGATAAAGTTGGCACCGGTGAATTTATCCAGATTCTCCCACTTAACACCGGCCCCTTCTGAATTGTCCCACAGCTTTGCAAGATATGAATTCAGTTCCGGACAATAAGTCTGACCCTGACATTTTTCTGCAATGGCATTGTAGCCGCTTAGCTTCGAGGTTTTTAGATTTGTGGGCAGCAAGGGCAAATGCCCCGCCAAAAGTTTGTTAATAATCGCTTTCGTCAGACGACTGGTTGCAATGCGGAACTGCTGCATACCCAACGAGCTGGCTTCTTCAGGATTGCCGCCAATATTTTTTGCCAGGGAATGCACGACCTTTCCTGCATTGTAGCCATCAACCACAATAAATGCTGATTCGGTCGGATGATCGGAGTCTATAGCACATTGGGCGCGGTTGGTGATGCGCAGCTTATTCAAAGCCAAAGGTGATGCCACCTGCGCATAAGCTCCTGCCGTCATCCCAAAAATCAATAAACTTAAAATCATACTTTTAGCCATAGACTCCTCCTCAAAAAAACCGTTCTAGTTCATACCTGTGCCGCAAGAGCTGACTTTATTCAGCATGGTTGTATAGAACAGCACCACGGTCTGATCCGCAGGTGAGAAGTTTCTTTTCACGGAACCATCAGAGTTCACCATGTTGTAAAGGTAAGTGTTCACAAAACGATAGACCGCCGGAGTCACCAGAAGATTGGAACGGCATTTGTAGTTTTTGTATGTCACAGTGATGCTGGCAAAGCCGTTGTTGCTATCGCCGCCGTCATAGTCACCGATATAGATCGTGTCACCATTACCGCCATTGGCGCGGCCGTAACCCACCTGGAACTGCACTGTCCAGCCAGAGCCGCTGCTGTCCTGCCCGACGATTTTACAAAGATTTCCCGAACACGCCACAGCCATCTCGTTTTCAATTTTCTTTTGAAGTTCAGCTTCAGAATACTGAGGTAGCGGGCGCGGCGTGAACTCATCACTTCCACTGTCAAATTCACTCGCACTGACTTGCATTGACGTCGCAAGAAGGATACCGCCAAGAAGCATCTTGATATTCATAATTTCCCTTTCTGATTTCCTTGATTGGAAAAGTAAAAAAATTTTGAGTAATTACTTCTACCCGGCGATTTCGTGGAATCACAAAATACGAATCTGCAATTAAAGGATTTGTAACTTTCGTGTTTCAGCGATTCCACCCCGGGGAACGAAAAAAGGCCGCTGATTTTTTCAGCGGCCTTTCTGCAATTCCTTCTTTTTTTTCGAACAACTAGAAGGTCACAGGGCTCATGTGCGGAACTTTGCCTGCATCGGAATTACCGATGATCATGCCACGCACGCGCGAGTGACGAGTTGCCGGTTCAAATGGCAGACCTTTGTACTTAGGTGATTGCATTGCCGGAACCCAACTGCCGGATCTATCAACTGTCCATTCACGGAAGTACATATTGATATGAGTGCCTTCCACCAGATAGTCGATTGCCGCACCCGGACCGGCCATTTTCATGGCTGACTTGAAGGTGAACAGATTTTCAGCCATGCCTTCACCGAAGGTTCCGTAAGCTGCCGCAAATGCCTTAGGATCTGAATTCATGGTCTTATACATGGTCTTCAGAGCATAATACATTTTGCTTGCTGCCTCGGCTGTTTTACGAATGGTTGTGTTCATGCAGGAGCCCGGCAGACGTCCACCACCATCAATCATACACAAGTCGTATGGATCATTGCGTTCATTGAAGTATGGATAGATCAGATCTGTCGCCTTGTCGATAAAGGCATCCTGACTCAGGCTTTGGGCTGCTTTCATAAGATTCATTGTATTCGTGTCATCGAAGTTCACGTTGAACTCGATACCGGTGTAACCCAGATCGCGATCCGGAACACCCACCATCAACGAATCAATTCCTGTTTTCTTCACAAGGGCATAGATGCCGGCCTTCAGACGGTTGCCGTTACTTTGCTCATGCTTGAAGGCATAAGAGTAGGTACCGAACATGCTTTCCATGCGGGCCTTGCTATCCCAGTTCTGAACAGAGTACTTCGCACCATAGAACATAAAGTCTTTTTCTTTATGTTTGAACCAGAAGCGAGAGTCCTCGGAATCAGAGAAGATACCATAATGCACGACCGCAGTGTTGCGATCCAAATGCATATCGGATGTTGTGAAAGAGCTGACTTTACCTTTGCTGTATGTTTTGTCCCAAATAATCGGAATGGACAGTGATTTGCTGACCACGCGACCCGTGGAGACAGAACGGAATGTTTCCACTTTCAGCACCGGAGCCCGCTCCACCAGATTTTTCGGTTTCTGGGCTGCGAAGTTTTCTGAAGCCAGAACGTTTCCGCGAATCACGTCTTCATACGCCTTGCGACCTGTGTCGGTTGACAGATCAAACAGGAACGAGAAGCCATCATCGGCATAACGGAATTCATTCAAGCTCAAAGTCAGGATGGATACGTTCGTGAACATTGAGAAGCTGTTCAGCTTACCTTTGGTCATTTTCACATAAGCCTGATCAGAGCCCACTTTTTCCACGTAAGTTTCCCAGGTTCCATTGGCAAGCTTCGCCACTCCTGCACCCACAGGTCCGAATCCGGCCCCGGCAGAGAAGATGATTCCACCATGTCCAATGTATGTGATGCTGTCGCCGGCATCCCATGTGTCAAGATCGCTGGCATCTTTAGGAACCTGCCAGCGTCCACCCATATTGCGGGCTTTTTCCAAAGTGCTGACGTAACGAACAGACTCTGTTTCCTTACCCATAATTGGCAGAACCCCGACATAGCCCCAGAAGTGTTGACGCAATCCTGTTGCATTGTCGAACCAGAAGCGCACCTGCGCGCCCAGACCGACTTCGATGGAACCGTAAACGGTTTTTTGGAAGCCGTCGCGATAGTCACCATAAATCAGGGTGTCGCTGCTTGGACGATAATCATACTTCACAATAGACTTTGGCTGAACATTGCGGAAGTGAGGCGTCAAGTTCACGATGTACTGACCGTAATCGAAGCTCAAGTGGAACAGTGGTTTCAACTTGGCTTTGAATTCGTTCTTGTCTTCGTCATCGTACCCAGTGGATGAACTGCTGGCACTGGAGGTGGATTCACCTGTTGAAGACGATGAAGAGGAAGTTGACGTGGAACTTGAAGAAGTTGACGTCACAGTTGAAACAGTGTCTTCACCACGAGTCGTCGCAGTGGAAGTCGCCGTTGAAACCGTGGCCGTCGAGGTTGACGTCGGACCGTAGGTCGTTGCTGTTGAAACCGTTGTTACAGGACCATAGGTCGTTGCCGTTGTATATCCAGTGCTATAAGTCGTATGGCCGGTTGAATGACCCGTCGTATAGCCCGTGGAATATCCGGTAGAATAGCCAGTGGAGTACCCGGTCGTATAACCCGTGGAATACCCAGTGGAGCCATGGTTACCCTTGGTTCCATGATTGCCATTGTTACCCTTAGTTCCGTTGTTCCCGTTGTTCCCGTTGTTTCCGTTATTTCCGTTATTCCCGTTATTCCCGTTATTCCCGTTGTTTCCGTAGTTACCGTTATTCCCGTTATTCCCGTTATTCCCGTTATTCCCGTTATTCCCGTTATTCCCGTTATTCCCGTTGTTTCCGTAGTTACCGTTGTTCCCGTTATTTCCGTAGTTACCGTGGTTCCCGTTGTTCCCGTTGTTCCCGTTATTTCCGTTATTTCCGTTATTTCCGTTGTTTCCGTAGTTACCGTGGTTCCCGTTGTTCCCGTTGTTTCCGTTATTCCCGTTGTTTCCGTTATTCCCGTTGTTTCCGTTGTTTCCGTTATTCCCGTTGTTTCCGTAGTTACCGTGGTTCCCGTTGTTCCCGTTATTCCCGTTATTCCCGTTATTCCCGTTATTCCCGTTATTCCCGTTATTCCCGTTATTCCCGTTATTCCCGTGTGCCTTATTCAGCCGGACAACGTCATCCGGCCAATAACAATCTTCCCTGGTGGGCCGCTAATGAAAAGCAGGTTCAGAACGCTTTCTGCCGCAACAAACTTCCCACCACCAGTGCTGCCATTACAGCCTTTTATAAAAGCCGCCCTCTGGATCCCGGTTTTGAGGAAGGCACTTACACCGTATCTGGTATTGAAATCAAAGATGAAAGACCGGAATTGGTTTTGGCCTTAAGCCGACTGCTTGCCCCGGCAGAATCCGAACAAAAGATCAAAGGAACACCCGAGAATTTCCAACAGGCTTTTAAAATCAGCTCATCCTGTAATAAAGCTCTTTGTGCCGTTCAGAAAATATTTGGCCCTGAAGTCGGCCCGCAGATGCTTTATCTGATGGATCAGTTCGACATCAACACTTCGCCTTACGCTTTTATCAATGCTTCAACTTTCACTGCTGCTGAAATCGCCGATGTCATTCGCACCCTGGAACTGGTGCATCCCGACCAGCTCCCCTTTGGCAGCAACAAAAAGCTGATCCACTTTAAACGCGGCTACACCCGCGCGTCCTATGGCGACGACGGTGGTAACGTTGTTGCCAATGCTACCATAGAACTTTTTGATTCATGGACAGAGCAAAGCTCCATCATGCGCCAATACTCACTTTACCACGAAATTGCCCATAATCATTCTGACAATCAGTTTTCCGACTATGATCGCTCGACCATCTGGCTGGACATTTCTGACTGGAAAGAGACCAAGAAAGGAGACTTCGATTCTTTGCGCAAGAAAGCCAAACAGGGTCATCCTTTTGTTTCCCGCTATGGCGAAACAAATCCTTTTGAGGACTTCGCCGAAAGTCTGACAGCCTATCGTTTTAATCCATCGTGGCTAAAGCAAAAATCCAAAGATAAATACAATCTGATCAAACTGCTGGTTCATGACGGGTTGGAATACACTTCCACCCGGGACTGCCAGCGAACGCCCATTTCCAGAAGTTATCAGAAAAGTATAGAACAAAATGGCGATCGCCTGTCACAGGCCGATAAGGATTATATTTTGAAATCCTGCCGCAAGCCATTCTATGAATCCGTGCTGGGACATCTGCCAACCAGCTTCTTTGACTCTTGTGTGAACTACGAAGCCACCTTGCTGTGGCAAAAGCAGAACCAGCAGCAGTATCCGGATTTGGTTGAGCAGGCTTTGTTTGACCCCAATCTGCGGTCATCCACTTTGAAATTTAAAAAAGTGCGGGTGGAAATCGCCGAAAAGCTGCAACCCGAAATGACAGATTGGATTCTAAAATCCATGGAAGGCTATACCTATCAAATGAACTCGTCGCAATCCAATGCAGAATACTGCGAAGTCTGGGCAAAGATGGAAAATAGCATTTATCCCGAGCTTTATCTGAACAACAATTGGGCAAGGAAAAGCGTCTTTAGCTCTCGCAATTTCCGCCCCTCGGGCGGGGCCGCGCGCGGGCTGTGCCTGGATCTGGTGCAGGGCTTTGTTCCCACAGCCAAATCAACAAGATCAACCGTAACAAGCTGGCTTAGGAAAAGCGCCTATCTGCCAGATGATGGAAAAATCAACGAACGTGGCATCACCCGCGAATCCCTGATGACGTATATCAAGGACCGCACACGCTTGTACGAAAAGTAGTTTCTATTTTTTTCTGGAGATTCTTTTTGACGGAGTCAGCTCTGCCAGCTCGGCCAGAACCTGTGTCCAGCGCTCTTTAAGTGCTGTCTTGGTCCGGGCGTCCTTGATCTTTTCATGGTGAAAAACCAGAAAACTTTTATCTTCGCTGCGATCCCCAAGATAAACTTGCAGGATCGTGGCCTTATGCCAGTCGGTATCCTGCCAGGTCATGCGCAGACGCACGCCTTCCTTCATGGTGCGAATTTCACCAAAAACGCCGTCTTCTGTTTCAAAAACATTTTTAGGCTTAAACTTAAACGGTGACAGCGGTTTCAGCCAGATTGCCTGTCCCTGCGGAGACTCCAAAAGATCCCACAGTTCATCCGCCCCGATGTAGAACGTCCGCGAGGACGCCATCATGTATTCACCCTTGTCGTTGCGTCCTTCAACCTTGCGACCGATGTGAATCTCATAAGACGAGGTCACAATCTGCTGCCACCAGGTTTTGATTTTGTATTTCTTAGCCAGAAAGGCCACGATTTCTTTGTGGGTCATGTGGGCGGCACCCTGCGTATCCAGGATTTTCACCCACTGATCCCAATTTTTTCCGGTGTGTTTGGCCACCGACTCTGCGGAAACCTTGTTCAGTTTTTCAATCACGCCTGTCGGAACTTTTTTGGCCATACACTTTTCCGTTAAAACTACAGAGCTTTTTTAATGTGCAAACTTGCCGCACCGGACTTCACAGAAACCCTGAACTTGGAACCGGATGTTTCGCCAATCTCATTGGTCAGCTTACCCGCCGGAGAAATAAAGCTCGTGGTAAATTTGGCATCCGCAGGCATCGTCAACTCGACCGAACCACTGCCGGACTTCAAATCAAACTTGCCCGAAACAGGAACTGCCGCATAAGTGATTTTGGCCGAACCCGATCCCATTTTCAGATCCACGTCACCAGCCAAAGATTTCACTGTGATTTCACCGCTGCCGCTGGAGCCTTCCAGTTCATGAACATCAGCATCCACGGTCAAATGGCCCGCGCCGATTTTAAAATCAATTTCACCCTTGGTGCCTGTGACCGATACATCACCCGCGCCATTTTTAAGATCCAGGTCGATCACCTTGGGAACCAGGATAGTGAAGTTTGTTGTACAGTCAGACTTCTTGAAAACACCTTTGCGGTGAATCTTGATATCCAGATCAGAACCCTTTTGTTTGAATTCCAATGCACAGGACTTAGTGAATTCGATTTTTTCCGCTGTTACAACCAGCTTGTCCTCGTGACCACCTTCAATCTTGACAGCACCCTTGATATTCTCCAGCTCCAAAGAACGGATAAGCTTGGCATCAAACTCTTTGGTCTCTGTCTGCGCCCAAGAAACGGAACCCACCAGCACCACAGCCATCATCAACATTGTTCTCATATTTCCTCCTAAACAATTCCCTAATTTAGCTCCCGAAAAAGGCTCTTTTCAAGCCAGAAACAAGAGTTTTTTTCCAAGGCCTTGAATGACGGGAGGAAAGGGTTGCGTTTCTCTCTGGGAACACGTACAAAAACAGCTTTCAAAAGGACCTCTGTTCATGATCAGCACATCCAATGTCAGTTTGCGTTTTGGCGGGAAAAAGCTCTTTGAAGACGTGAATGTCAAATTCACTCCGGGCAATTGTTATGGCCTTATTGGCGCCAATGGTGCCGGAAAGTCCACTTTCCTGAAAATTCTTTCCAAAGAAATTGAACCCAATACGGGCGAGGTCCATATCGCCTCTGACCTTCGACTTTCCATCCTGAAGCAGGACCACTACGCCTATGATGAGTTCCCGGTTCTAAAAACCGTGCTTATGGGAAATGAACGTCTGTACAAGGTGATGGAAGAAAAAGACGCCCTTTATGCCAAGCCGGACTTTTCCGAAGCCGACGGTGTGCGCGCTTCTGAGCTGGAAACAGAATTTGCCGAACTCAATGGCTGGGAGGCTGAATCCGAAGCCGCTGTGATGCTGGCCGGACTGGCAATTCCTGAAGAACTGCACAGCAAACTGATGAAAGAGCTGACTGGCGGCGAAAAAGTGAAAGTTCTTTTGGCGCAAGCCCTGTTTGGCCGCCCGGATATTCTATTGCTGGATGAGCCGACGAATCACTTGGACATCTATGCGATCCAGTGGCTTGAACAGTTCCTGGAAACTTTTGAAAACACAGTCATCGTGATTTCGCACGATCGTCACTTCCTGAACAAAGTCTGCACTCATATCGCGGACATCGATTTCGGCAAAGTCACCACTTACAGCGGGAACTATGATTTCTGGAGACAATCCAGCGAACTGAATCAACGCCTGCGTGCCGATCAAAACAAAAAGAGCGCGGATAAAGCCGAAGAGCTTAAGGCCTTTATCGCCCGCTTTAGCGCCAATGCCTCCAAATCCCGGCAGGCATCTTCCCGTCAGAAGCAGTTGGAAAAGCTGGAGTTCAACGATCTGCCAGCGTCTTCACGCAAACAACCGTTCATCGGCTTTGATATCAAGCGCGAACTGGGGAACGATATTCTGACCGTGGATAAAGTCACCAAGACCTGGGAAGGTGAAACCCTGCTGAAGAATATCAGCTTCACCCTGAAAAAAGGCGACAAGGTTGCTTTGCTGGGCCGAAACGATCTGGCAAAAACTTTGCTTCTGGAAATTCTGTCCGGCGAAATGGCAGCGGATTCAGGTTCTTTCAACTGGGGTATCACCACATCCATTTCCTATTTCCCAACAGACAACTCCAAGTATTTCGGCGGCAACGAGGAAACACTGGTGGACTGGTTGCGTCCGTTCTCGACTGAAAAAGATGAAACCTTCCTGCGTGGTTTCCTGGGAAAAATGCTGTTCAGTGGTTCCGATGCACTGAAACAGCCCAAGGTTCTTTCCGGGGGCGAAAAAGTGCGCTGTATGTTCTCCAAGATGATGTTGTCCGGTTCTAACATTCTGATTCTGGATGGACCGACGAATCACTTGGATCTGGAAAGTATCACCGCCGTGAACGAAGGCTTAAGCCGCTTCAAAGGCACTGTGATCTTCACTTCACATGACCATGAACTGATTCAAACCGTTGCCAATCGTATTATCGAAATTGATGACACGGTTATTTACGACAACCATATTTCTTACGAAGAATATCTGGCGGCCAAAGCCGTTCAGACAAATTCTTAGAACTGCGCCCCTGAATAATCCCGGTCGAGGGACTTTTTAAGTTCCTCGACAAAGACATTCACGTTCGTGTTGAGCTTATTGCGAGTCGGTGTCACAACCCAAATATCTTTGCTGCCTTCGCTGTACTTCTCTAGCAGTGAAATCAGATTTCCTTCCTTAATCTCTGTGGACACATAAGACCCCGGCAGGCGTACAATCCCCAAGTCATCCAAAGCGGCTTTCAAAAGAACTCTGGGGTTGTTCGTTTTAAAGTTTCCCTTCACCGGAACGGAAACTGTCTTTCCCGATTTTTTAAAGGTCCATGATCCCTGACCGCCGGAAAGGCAATTATGATCAGACAGATCTTCAGGGACCAGCGGCAAACGATGCTGCTCCAGATACTTTGGTGAAGCACAGATATACTCGCGACGGGTGGCAATCTTCTGCGCCATTAAGGATGAGTTTTTCAAATGCCCTATACGGATGGCCACATCAAACTTCTTTTCAATGATGTCCACAATACGGCTTTCAAAATCCAGCTCCACTTGCAGGTCAGTTTTCGCGCCACATCGTAATAAGCCGCAGTGATCGGCGCTTTCGGAGACGAAATCACAAACGGCGTATATTTTTGCAAAGACATCATGGAGGTGGCTTCATCCTGGGGAATGATGCCCAGGAATGGCAGTTGCAGCTGATTGGAAATCGTCTGCGGCGACAGCCCTGTTGGGGACGCTTTGTTGATCACCAACTGGAACATGTCTTTCGGGAATGTTGCAGAAAGCAGTTCGTTCACCAAACGTTGAGTCTGTGTCACCACCAGAACTTCCGGTGTTGTGACGATCATGATCGCCGTGGCTTCCTGTAAAACGGCCATCTGGGCAGGGCCCAGATCCGTCCCGACATCGACCACGACATACTTGAATGCACGACCAAAGAAGTCCAAAAGTTCCCGGTGATGGAGTAATCGAAGGTGTTGGTGAAACCACCGGAGTAGTGGTACGGGTTGGTGTTGGAATTGTTGAGGCCGTCGGTGAAGGCGTAACGACATTGAAAAAAGGCGATCACGTAATTCCTCTTTACACCCCTGAGTGCCGCACTTGTAAATTCTGTCTTTCCGGAAAAACAAATCTTTGTCAGCGCATCCGCGAAACACAGGGCAAAGGCCTGATGCCGGATGGAACCTCCCGTTTCTCCAAAGACGGTAAACCCATCTTCCACTATATGGGAACTTCCACCTTTGCCGAATACACAGTTGTGCCGGAAATCTCTTTGGCGAAAGTCGATGAAAAAGCTCCGCTGGACAAAGTCTGCCTTCTGGGTTGCGGTGTAACAACGGGAATCGGAGCGGTGCTAAACACTGCCAAAGTCGAAAAGGGTGCCACCGTAGCCGTCTTCGGTATCGGCGGGATTGGTCTGTCTGTCATTCAAGGTGCAAAAATGGCCGAGGCCAGCCGTATTATCGCCGTTGATATTAACAATGATAAATTTGAAATGGCGAAGAAGTTCGGCGCCACCGATTTCGTAAATCCAAAAGATATCCAGGGCAGCGTCGTTGAAGCCATCGTCAAAATGACTGATGGTGGGGTTGATTATTCCTTTGAATGTGTCGGAAATGTTCAGTTGATGCGTCAGGCTTTGGAATGTTGCCATAAAGGCTGGGGCCAATCTATCATCATTGGTGTAGCTGGCGCAGGAGAGGAAATTTCAACTCGTCCATTCCAACTGGTAACAGGACGCGTGTGGAAGGGCTCTGCGTTCGGTGGCGTGAAAGGCCGTACCGAACTTCCGGGATACGTTGAAAAATACATGTCCGGCGAAATCAATCTGGATGATCTGGTCACCTTCACCATGCCTGTGGAAGAAATCAATCAAGCCTTCCAGTACATGAAAGAAGGCAAGGCCATTCGTAGCGTTGTCACATTCTAAAGGATAAAACGATGAAAGTGCTTAAGACGCATAAGACATTCGAGGGGCTGACCCAATTTTGGTCTCACGAATCCCAGGAAACCAAAACAGAAATGAAGTTTTCCACCTTTATCCCTCAAGGAAAGGTGGAAGGCTGTATTATCTGGCTTTCCGGGCTGACCTGCACAGAGGAAAACTTTATCACCAAAGCCGGAGCTCAAAAGTACCTGGCGGAAAACAATCTGATGGTGATTGCTCCGGACACCTCCCCTCGCGGTCTAAATCTGCCCGGGGAACATGATGCTTATGATTTTGGCTCTGGCGCCGGATTCTATGTGGATGCAACAACTGCGGATTATAAGACAAACTATCGCATGTACAGTTACATCGTAAATGAATTGTATGGCATAATTCAGAATCATTTCAAAATCGCCAAGATATCTATTATGGGTCATTCCATGGGGGGACATGGCGCTCTGGTGATAGGACTGCGCGAGTCCGACAAATTCAAATCCGTTTCAGCCTTTTCCCCGATTGTGAATCCCACGCAGGCCCCTTGGGGTCAGAAAGCTTTCCAAGGCTATCTGGGTGCAGATCAAACGGCATGGAAACCCTATGATGCCTGCGAGCTTTTGAAAATCGGAAAAAAACATGCCCATAAAATTCTGATTCATCAGGGCACCAAAGATGAATTCCTGCTAAACGGTCAGCTTCTGACACCAAACTGGGTGGAAACCTGTCAGAAGCAGGGTCAGGAACAGGAAGTGGTCTTTGCTGAAGACTACGATCACAGCTACTACTTTATTGCGACCTTTATCGAAGCACACATCAAGCATCACGCTCGTTTTCTAAAGTAAGAGTTTGTGCGGGCCTTTTTCCTTCTCGACGGGAGTTAAAGGCCCCATTTTTTTCTTCAGACGTTTTCAGATAATCCAGCTGACGTTCCACCAAAACATCGAAAACCTGCAACAGATTATCATGCTGCCTGAGGGCTGTGTTAAATCCCCGACTGTCACCCAATAATTCAATGGTCTGATGGATGGCCTCTATCGTGGAATAACAGAAATCGGAAGGCTGTTTACGTACACGGAAGGCCGAGGGCTTTTCAGGAGAAAAACAAATTTGCGGTAACGATCCAAGATTCTGACTTTCGCGCATCATCTTTTTGGCTGTCGCCCAGGTCCCGTCAATCACAAAGACTGTCAGCTTCTTTCCCAATGGAGCCAGCCCGTCACGACGACCCGCAGGCATCAGTGAAAGATTCAAGGAATCTGATCCCGGATACAAAATCACACAGTGGCGCTCAGGATCATTGATCAGCTGGTTAACAATTTCATGACTGGAATAGTCCTGACCGGAAATCAAATATGAATGCTGCAAACAAAGATGCGACATTCGCCCGGTGGCAATTCGACGGCGCAATTCAATGGGATGAATCAAAATCACAAAACTGATACACGGATCAAACGGCTTGATGTGCTGGCAGTAACATCCTGTCTGAGGCTGAATACACACCGGACAATGCTGACGATAAACAGTCTGATCATGATAGTTTTTTAGTTCCACAAAACCCGCCTTTTAAAACTTCGGACCGGGGCATCCTTCCCCAATACGAAATGCCTCGGATTCTTCAGCACGACTTCAGTATCCAAGTCTTTCCAATCTATCACAGTTCCCCTGTTACATGTCTTTATCTGTACTGATTTTTTTAGATTTCTGTCCCCACAAAGTACAATGAGGACAAGTACAACTCACAACAGATGAGGTGTGGCATGAAAACACTACAGCAAATAACAGGCTTAATCGCCGCTCTGCTACTTTTGACAATCGGCACCGCACAGGCAGAGCCCGCCGAAGCAATGAGAAATCACAAACCCCATGTGATCGAGGAGATCAATCCTTTTGATCCAAACATCGAACAAGTACTGGAGGAGTTCGATAGAATCTATGAAGAGGAAACAGGACAACCTTCCCACCTTCCTGACAGCTTTATCGACGACATTATTGGATTTGCCAGTTGTTCCCGCAACACTTGTGCTGTCTGGGCACAAGTTGTGAAGTCCACTCAACGCATGTATCTGTATGTCAACGGCAGCTTGCGTGGATCATGGCTGGTTTCCACAGGCATGTCAGGATATGGCACTCCGAACTTTGACCGTCACCCTGATGGCCGTATCTATGACCGCTATACCTCTGGTAAATATCCCGGCGGGGACTACAAGGGCCTGGGCAACATGCCTTATGCCGTCTTTATCACCGGTGGTTTTGCCCTGCATGGCACACCTCAGGGAAACTGGTCCAAACTGGGAACCAGAGCTTCACACGGCTGCATCCGCATGCACCCCGACAATGGATATGTCTTCAACCGTCTGGTACGTCAATATGGTAAATACAATGTCTGGATCACTGTGCAATAGTTTGAAAATAAAAAAGGGTCTTCCTGTGAAGACCCTTTTCCTTAACGGCGTCCGTGATAGTTGGTCGGGATTCCCGTACCACTCCACTTATGGGTTTTATATGATCCGGCAGCACGCACCTTCTCATAAGAAATCTCCACGTCAATCAGAGCATTAAAATCAGCCTTCACCGCCATAAAGGCCAAACGCAACAGGGCCTCTTCGCGGTCTTCACAATCCGCCACTTTTAAAGGCTTTTCTTTGCGGGAAAAATTGCGGGTTTCCTTGCTTTGCGCCTTCATAAAAACAGCAATGTTTTTCGCTGCTTCAATCGTGTCATTATAGGCTTCCATTTCCGGAACAATCTTCGCATCAAAGCACGGCCCGCAGTAAGCTCCGTGAGACAACAGCTCCGGAACTTCCTTCAGGAACGAAAAGCTTCCTTCTTCCAGAAACTGGGCGCAGTTCTTACAGACAGCTTCTTTGCAAGCTCCACATTGAAGAGTGGCTTTGGGTTTTTGACAGACACAGCAGTTCGTATTTTCCATAGACACAACCTAATACATTCGGGCCCAGAGTTCGACAAGATTCTATCAACGCCCGCTAAACATGGTCGGTCGTCGCAAGTCCTTGGCCGGAACCCTGGCTTTTTGCTTCCACTGGAAACGCTTCATGTCAATCTGGTTGGAGTCTGAAAACTCCACACCTTCACTTTCCAGTAACTTCTTTTGCTTTTTAAATTCTGCCGTTCCCGGAGGGAAAGAGATCTTACCTTTGGAGTTAAGAACTCTTTGCCAGGGAAGCTGATGACTTTCACTACATGAGTGCAACAGCCACGCCACCCCTCGCGAACCTTGCGGCTTTCCTGCCAACGCCGCAATCTGCCCGTAGGTGGCCACTTTCCCGCGCGGGATCTTTTTGATGAAGCTTAAAACTTTTTTTGAGAAATCGGTGGTTGCCTGCATAACGTCCCTTTAAGCTATACTTTCGTGAGGGGGAAAAGTCACATGTCGAATTCAGAAAATTCTATCGAGTCAGGTCCACTGTATAAGTTTCTGCTGAAAGTGGAAAAAGCGGGAAATGCCCTGCCACAGCCTGCCTTGATGTTCCTGCTTCTGACCATTCTGGTGATTCTGCTTTCGGCAGTTATCAGCGGACTGGGGGTTGAAGCCGTTCATCCGGTCAAAAAAGAAACTATAACAGCCGTCAATCTGCTGTCTGTTCAGGGTCTGCACATGCTTCTAACAGACATGCTAAAGAATTTCACAGGCTTTGCCCCGCTGGGAACAGTGCTGGTGGCTATGCTGGGCTTCAGTTTGACGGAAAAAAGTGGTCTTCTGGGGGCCCTGCTTCGTTTGCTGGTTTTGAAATCCCCAAAACAGTTGCTGGTCCCAGCTGTTCTTCTTGCCGGAATCATGTCCCACACTGCGGGCGACATCGGGTATGTTTTATTGATTCCTCTTTCCGCCATGGCATTTCATAGCGCAGGTTTAAACCCTTTGGCAGGTCTTGCAATCTGCTTTGCCGGAGTTTCCGGGGGATTTGCCGCCAACTTTATGCTAAGCGTGGCGGACCCGGTTCTGTCCGGTTTGTCTCAGGAAGCTGCACGAATTATTGATCCCGCCTACGTGGTGACTCCGGTTGTGAACTGGTACTTCATGTCCGTGTCTTCCATCCTGATTATCGGCGTGGGAACTTTGGTGGCTAAAAAAATCACCATTCCGTTTCTGGGTCAGTATAAGGGTTCTGCAGAACACACTTCACCAGAGCCTTTAAATGCCTATGAACGAAAAGGACTGCGCTGGGCCGGGATTGTGTTCTTTATTTTTGTTGGTCTGGTGCTTTGGGGAACTGTTCCTGAAAATGGTTTTCTGCGCAATGCTCAGAATGGTTCCTTGCTGAACTCTCCTTTTTTGATGGGAATTATCCCGATGGTCTTTTTCCTTGCCGCTCTGACGGGGGTTGCCTATGGATTTGCTTCAAAGACCTTTAAGTCCCAAACGGATGTCACCACTGCCATGCAGGATTCCATGGTCACAATGGCGCCCTATCTGGTGATGGTTTTCTTTGCAGCTCAGTTTATCGCCTTGTTCAACTCCTCCAATGTGGGATTGATTCTTGCAGTCAAGGGATCTGAAGTTTTAAAGGACATGCACCTGAGTGCGATTCCTCTGATGATTGGATTTATTATTCTGACCTGCGTGGTGGATTTGTTTTTGGGAAGTGCTTCGGCAAAGTGGGCGCTGATGGCCCCGGTCTTTGTTCCGATGTTCATGCTTTTGGGAATCGCCCCGGAGCTAACGCAAGCCTCTTATCGTGTGGCCGATTCTGTGGTGAATATTATTTCCCCGCTGATGCCTTACTTTCCTCTGATTCTTGCGTTTGCCAACAAATATGATCCAAAAGCGCGTATCGGAACTTTGATTGCTTTGATGCTGCCGTACTCGATCGCTTTCACCATTTTTTGGTCACTGCTGCTGTTTGCGTGGATCTGGCTGGGATTGCCTCTGGGACCGGGGGCGCACCTGCACTTTGTGATGCCGGGTCAGTAGAAAATAAAAACTCCCTGAGACATCTCAGGGAGTTTTTTTATATTTATTGTTTGTAAGAGCGATACCAAACCGCACTGTCCGTACCCAAAACGAAAACCAATGTGCGATTCTTCGCCGAAGAGCTGGCATCCGGCCCTGACGTCAAAGCCCCACCTAAAGATTCCCAACCGGACCACGAACCACTGAACCATTTGTGCCAAAGGGCATTGTCAGTTCCCCGCACATACACATCCAACCGTCCACTGCCCCAGGAAGAAACTCCCGGTGACGACGTTAAAACACCGCCCAAAGATTCCCATGCGGACCAGCCACCCGCATACCAGATATGCCAGAGGGCGTTGTCTGTACCTCTGACAAAGACATCAATGCGATTTGCTCCCCATGAAACCGCGGCAGGGTCTGAAGTTAGAATGCCGCCCAGAGACTCCCACCCCGACCAGGTATTTCCCGTAAACCATTTGTGCCAAAGAGCATTGTCGCCACCTCGAACGAAGACATCCAAACGACCACCGGACCACGTTGCTGCTGCCGGTCCTGAAGTTAAAAATCCACCCAAGGAAACCCAAGGCTGCCACACTCCGTGACGGAAAGTGCGCTGCCAGAGCGCATTGTCACCTCCCCGAACAAACACGTCGATACGGTTGGGGCCCCAGCAAGCCGCTGCTGGAGATGATGTCAGAAATCCACCCAGTGAAGTCCATGAACTCCACGAAGTTCCGTTCCATGCCCGATACCAAAGAGCATTGTCCGTACCGCGCACAAAAAGATCAGTACGATAATTTCCCCGTGAACACGATGCGGGGTCTGATGTCCCAACACCGCCAAGACTGGCCCAAGCAGACCAACCCGGAGGCTGCGGATCATCATGTTCAGGGACGACAACAGGCCCTTCCAAAGGCGCTGGTGCTGTGATGGCATCAGTCATCACAAAGGCATGAGTCCCTTGTGCTGCGCTGAGAGCAAATGAAAATAAAAGAAAGCCTGTAACAAAACGCATATCATCCTCCTGCGATTCGAGCGTTGGTTAAAGTTCCTTCACCGCCAAGGTAACCAATGCCGAATCTGACAGGTAGATGATTCGCACGCTTTGCTAAAATGCCTTACTAAGTCTTGCTAAAGAAAATTCCAGTGCAAAAGCACACTGGACTCTTCGCTTTGATTTTGTTCAGGTCTAATCGAAAAGCTCTTCAAGGAAAGATTTTCTGCGTTTGTAAGGCTTTTGCTGATAGGGACCGGACTGATGTGGGTGATAAGAGGGCTCTTCTTTTTTACTTTCAAATTCCTGAGATCGTTCGATGATTTTATCAAGCTCTCCGCGATCCAGCCAGATGCCACGACATTCAGGGCAATAGTCGATCTCAATACCTTTACGTTCGGAAATTACAAGATTCGGCTCTTTACAGTTTGGACATTTCATTTAATACCTCCAGAACTTTCAAGCTACTAAACGGATTTTCTTTTTGAAAATCGATAATATTTAATAAAATCTTTGTTTAAAACAATAACTGATCCGAGACGAAGTCGCGTTCAAATCAGAAAGTCGTAAAATTAAAACCTTGTCTTGCCCCTGTTCACAGACAAGCGTAGTTATTGGCTATGACAACTTCTTCTGACTCCCCTCTGTCTCGAGGACTGGTTCTTCTGCTGGCCGCTGCCGTCGGCATCATCGCCGCCAATTTGTATTATGCGCAACCGATTGTCGCCATGATCAGTCAGGCACTGGGACTTGCACCGGAAGCGGCGGGCTTGGTGGTCACACTGACCCAAGTGGGATATGGCCTGGGCGTCCTGATGATGGTGCCACTGGGGGACATGCTGGAAAACCGTCGCCTGGTCATGACGATGCTGGCACTGACCATTTTTGGATTGTTAGGATTGGCGTTCTCCACCCGCTTGATTCCTTATTTTATCGCAGCCTTTGCAACCGGCCTTGGCGCATCGACAGTGCAAATCATTGTTCCCTATGTTGCACACTTTGCACCTGAAATGCGCCGCGGGCAGGTGGTCGGAAGCCTGATGAGCGGTCTTATGATCGGCATTATGCTTTCACGTCCCACGGCAAGTCTGCTGACAGATCTTTTTTCTTGGCATGCAGTGTTTGTCTTGTCCGCCGTTTTGATGACGATCCTTGCAGTGGTGCTTTATCTTGTTTTACCACCACGTCCGCCTTCCAATAAAGATTTGCGCTATGGGACTTTGCTTAAATCCATGGGACATCTTTATCTGACAACTCCCATCCTGCGTCGTCGCGCGCTTTATCAGGCTTTTCTGTTTGGAGCCTTCAGTCTTTTTTGGACAGCAAGTCCCCTGCTTCTGGCAGGACCGGATTTCAATCTTTCCCAAACAGCCATTGCTGTCTTTGCCTTGGTCGGTGTTTCCGGTGCCATTGCCGCTCCACTTGCGGGCTGGGCTGCTGATAAAGGCTGGAGTCAGAAAGCCACAAAGATGGCCATGCTTATTTCCGCAGGATCTTTCCTGTTAAGCCATGTTTTCTCTGCGGGATCAGTGGCAGCTTTGGCGTCCTTGGTGGTATCTGCTATTTTACTGGATGCCGGGATTACAGCAAATCTGGTGCTGGGTCAGCGCGCAATCTTTTCTTTACAGGCAGAATATCGCAGCCGACTAAATGGTCTTTTTATCGCCACTATTTTTGTAGGTGGCGCCATCGGGTCCACACTGGGAGCCTGGTCCTATGCCCGAGGTGGCTGGAATCTGACTGCGTGGGTGGGATTTGCCATGCCCGCCTTGGCCTTTTTGGTTTTCCTGACTGAAAAAAAGTCTGAATAGAAACTAAGCCAGCCCGCGGCGGATGGCTTCGCGCGTGGCTTCGGCTCTGCTGGATATGTGCAGTTTTTGATAGATGATTTTCACATATCCTGCCACTGTCTGAGCACTCAGTCCCATCTTCCCAGCGGCTTCGGCCACGGTGAAGCCCTTTGCCAATAACGCCAAGGTTTCACTTTCGCGTGCGGTTAAATCAACATCCCTGCCTTTTGCAGTTTCAGGAATTCTAAAATGGCTGATAAGTCTGTGAGCAATTGCCGGAGACAATGGGGGCTCGCCATTCTGGATTCGTTTTAAAATTCCAGCGATCATCTCGACATTTTCATCTTTTAAAATATAGCCGGAAGCCCCTGCGGATAAAGCCTCGAACAAATGGGCGTCATCGTGGTAAATCGTCACCACCACACTTAATACTTCAGGAAACTGATCGCGAAGCTTTTTAACCAGTTGAATTCCCGAACCATCCGGAAGCCCCAAATCCACCAGAGCAATCCTGAACAAATCCTTGCGATCCGAATTTACCATCTGATCCAGCCAGTTCTTTGCTTCCTTCAGATGAGTGCATGCAAAGACCTGTGTCTCTGGGAACACCTGATTCATGGCCTTAACTAGAAATTCCTGCGTTTTTGGTTGATCCTCAACCAGCAAACAAAGATTCTTCACTTCGCTCATAGAGCCAATATACACAAAATCAGGAAAGATCGAAAGGAATCGTCAAAGAAATTTGTGTTCCTTTACCGGAACTATTCACATGGAAACGACCACCAATGTCTTCAAGACGTCTTTGCAGACTTCCCATGCCAAACCCCGAATTTCGGGTTTCAGACTCTGCCGCAGAGCCGATGCCCTTTCCATCATCTTCGATCAGAATAATAAGGCTTTCTCCTTGCGCTTCAATGAGCACCCTTACTTTTTCCGCCTCCGCATGACGAATCACGTTGCTGATCACTTCGCGTAAGGCAGAGCCCATGGCTTTATGCTGGCGATAGTCCAACAGGTTTTCACTTTGAGGCCCTTCAAACACCGGCCAGTCCAGCTCAATGTTTACAGCAGTCAGACGACGTTCGGTTTCGTGGCGCAAATCGGCCAGCAGACGCATCAGCATGACTTTTTCACCCGCAATGCCACTGACTATCGAACGAATGTCAGAGATCGCCCCTTGCAGCGTCGGTCGCAGATTATCATCCGCCATATAAAGCCCTGTCAGCAAACGCGCGCCTACATCGTCGTGCAGATCCTGCGCCATGCGACGGCGTTCTTCCGCCACACCACGATCGTAAGCCTGACGACTGGATTCAGCTTCTTCAATCAGATGCACAATTTCCCTGGCAAGATCCTTGGAACTTGAATTAAACAGTGACGTTCCTGACCACGGATAACTCAGCTCCATCGCTGGTGCGCTGGCCACAGCTGGCAAAATCAAAGTCAGACCGTCTTTTTTAATTTCCACTTCACGAGTTTCACCAATAGCGGGCTTTAGCTCTAGTGGATCAAAAAGTTTACGCAACAGATTTTGCCAACGCTCTTCTCTTTGCGGAACAGATGGAGCAAACGCAACGTGCAGGGATTCCGCCAGCAGTTCGTGGGTTTCCAGTCTTTGCTTTTTGGAAAAAAGACGCCACAGGGAATCCCGCAATGGCAGATAGACAAAACCAATCGCCAAGAGTGCCAAACCCAATGCCGGCAAACGCTCCATCCCCAGCACATAGATCAAAGCCGCATCCAAGGCCACCAAGATCATCGCCCCCACAGCATAGAAAAGGAATCGGAAGGCCCACTGACCAACCTCAAACAGGCGATACTTCGTCAGCCCCGCTGCCAAACCCAAATAGATAATCAGGAAGAATGAAAAGGCATAACCTTGATTCAAAGGCTGCATCTTCATCAACAGTGGCAGCGTATTAAAGATCACCCAGGCTCCGGCCCCTATCAAAACCGACAACCCCAGCCATGTAAGAGATGCTCTGGAGGTGGGATCTTTTTTTGTAGCGAAGAACTGCGCACCAATGGCGATGCAAATAGTCAGCATCTCGACGGCAATCATCAGCGATACATTGGCCCAGTCAGGCAAAACATTCAGCAGATATAAACCGACCCAGGCAATAAAAAAGACCGCTTGTGCCAGCGCCATCTGACGCCAGAATCTTAAACGCACTGGATAGATCATAAACAGAGCCAGAATGCTGACCCCGAAAAGGCAAGCACCCAGGGCATTAAAGGCCTCTAAGACGATAAAAACATTTGAATGGATCGCCAGCTCTCGTGTTGTATAGACGGCCGACGGCACTGCCGAAATAAATGTCGAAAGACCACTGAACGCAAAAAGACCGCTGGCAAGATCACGAGGCCGCAAAGCCCAGATACTGCCGGAAATAATCAACGACCCCATTCCCACAAAAATCTGCAACCAAAACAACGCTGGCAAATCCGCCAGCTTGCGATCAGGGAAACCCAAATCAGCGCTTGCCGCCAGAATTAGATCCTGACGCTCAAAGAACCGGGCCAGATCTGCTTTTTTTCCAAGATCCCCCGGTTCGGGAATCAGATCGGTTGCTTCTAAAGTGATACTGCCGCTGTTGGTATTGATTTGATCGCCGACAGATAAAGACTGAGGCAAAGTTTTTTGCTGAAGAGCAGTATAGACAGCCGAGGCACTCACGAGAAATCCAAATATCAACACCAAGGCAAAGCGGCTGCTAGGAACCATCCTGTCTCCCCTATCAAAACACTGTTATCAGGCATTATTGGTATAATTCCCACAAATGTTCAATCTTGGCCAAAATGTTTTTACCAATAGACCACAATAAGAAACAGTTGAGTTGGCGTTTTCGATCGCTCTGTGGTGTTCTATAGTGGATCTATTAAGGAGCACCCATGAATGTTCAAGACAGTGAATTCAAAGCCCTGTTGGAAAAATATCGTAAATTTTCAGTCTATGGGCTTAGCCCCGATGCGACCAAGCCCAGCCACTACGTTCCGGCCTACATGAAAGACCACGGTTGGGACGTCGTCGGCACTTATCCAAAAGCCCATGATGTGGGTGGTTTTAAAATCTATTCATCGTTAAAGGACATTCCACCGGAATACCGCAGATTCGTGGATGTGTTCAGAAGTTCAGATCGTATCCCCGAGGTGGTCGATGAGGTTCTGGCTGTCGGAGGCGTTGAAGTCCTGTGGCTGCAGCTGGGTATCACAAACCCCGAAGCCGAAGAGCGCGCAGAAAAGGCCGGAATCAAAGTTGTTTCCAACCGCTGTTTGATCATCGAGCATAAGAAGTGGTTTTAGAAAGAAAACCGCTCTTTCAACTGACTTTCGCTGAGCTTTTGTAAAGACAGAAGCTCAGCATATGCATCTCCACCTAAACCCAACGCCGCGGCAAAGGCGGGTTCGGTTTTAAGACCTTGCTTTCTAAGCTCTTGAATTTTTCCATGAAAAGCAGCGCCCCCAAGACAAAGCAGGCGTTCTTCAACAAGGAAGTGTCTGTTGGCTGTTTGATGGGACGTTGGCGTGGGCTGCGCGAAAATTTCAAACGGAACATCTTTGAATGTGAAAGATGCCACGACAGAATCCACGCCGCTCACTGTAAGTCTTTTCATATTGAAGTCAGTGAAAACCCCTAAATGCTGCTGAAACTCTTTCTGTAAAGAATCCAAATCGTCCGCATATAGCAGAACATCCACATCGGAACCGCTCACAGCAAGATCCAAAGGGAATGTACCGACGATGCGCGGCTCATAAGCGCTGAATAGCTTTAGAATTTGAGATTCTTTAATGGCTTTATGGATTTCCGCGTTTTTCTCCAAACGAATAACGGATTCCAGAGACAAGGGATGAAACTTGAGGGCCAGCGGTGCCAGATTTATTTCAAGTTCCTGATTGAAGTCTTTCTTCAGACCGGATTCGTTAAACTCGCATTGAGGATAACGGGATTTTAGTTCCACAAAAGTCAGATCACTGACCACTTCCAGATGCTCAAAACCTTCGATAGTGACTTTGCCCGGCTTCGGCGCAGGCAATTCCACAACATCAATGCTCCAGTCCTTAAAGTGTACAGGCTTACTTAATTTGTAAGTGGCAATAGGACGGCCATTGACATCACTTTCAATCAACAGATCGGCAAATCCTTCAAAAGACTTTTTAAAGCTTTCATAGGATTGCAAAGAAGACGCCCGGTAGCAGAGATGGTCTATCTGCCAGTGCCTTTCAAAAGTCACATTTTGACCAGACAGCCTTAAGAAAAGCTGCTCAAGGAAAGTCTGTGCTTCGCGATAGAAGGTCTCTGCATTCATGGTCATCCCCGCCTGTGTCTTAGGAAGATTTATTTGCAGAACGAAGCTTTGTCAAAAGCTGCTCCTTTGACGCGCTCCTTGTGGATTTGACCCGTACAGCGAGTTCTATTATTTTTTCTTGGGAAAGAAGGTCTAATTCTGATGCAACGGCAGTGGGTGCTAATTCGAGGAATCATGAGTGAATCTTACCATTGGTGGAACTTCCTTCCCCAATTGCAGGAACACTTTCCTCAAGACCACTTTCACACCGCCGACATTCTTGGAAATGGTCGTCTGAATAGTCACAAAACCCCACTAAGCCTGTCCAAGAATATCCAAGCTCTGCGTGAACAGGCCCCAACAGACGGAAAGAAGATTCTTTTTGGGTTTTCTTTAGGCGGCATGCTGGCGCTGGAGTGGGCCCATCGACATAGCGAAGAGGTCGCGGCGGTGATTCTGATTAACGCCAGCCTGAATAATTCTCCATTCTACAAGCGCATGACTCCCTATTCCTTCGGACGCATTTTTCAGTCAGCTCTGCAAAGAAACCTGCATAAACGCGAAGAAATGATTATTCGCATGACCACCGCACAGACATCACAGGAATCAGTCAGCACTCTGGCACAACACTGGGGCGCCCGCAGCCAGGAGCTTCCCGTTCGGCCTGCCAACTTCCTTTGGCAGTTGGGTCTTGCCACGCAGGTGCGCCAAAGAAAAGAACCACCGGCTCCGATTCTGGTTCTTTCATCAGCCAAAGATCGCGTGGTTCATCCGGAATGTTCCGAGAAAATCGCCAGCAACTGGAATCTACCGCTGGTCAGACACCCCGAAGCAGGACATGATCTAACCTTGGATGATCCAAAATGGGTTTTGGAACAGGTAAGTCAGTTTATCAACTCAGGATTGAAAGTATGACCATCGCAATAAAAATCGGACTGACTGTGGCGGCTGTGGGTATGTGGCTTTTCACCCAAAAACTTCTTGGCCAGCGCCACATGCCATTTAAAGATCGTATCGGGGACTACTTCCATATCCTGACAGAGCGTTGGAGCCAATACCTGAATCAAGCCCCGAAAGTGGCCAACGGCCTTTTGATTTCCAGCTCTTTGGTGATTGATGCTGTGGGAATCTATCTGATTGCTCAGACTTTACTGGGGCCTAGCATTCGCCCTTTGCTGGCGCTGCTGGTTCTCTTTACCTTGCGACAAGTCAATCAGGCCATCACTGTTCTGCCAACACCGGAAGGCATGATCTGGCGGAATCCCGGGGTTCCGTCTCTTTTTGTGACCTACGGTGTTTCCAATGATCTTTTCTTCTCTGGGCACACTGCTTTGGCTGTTCTGGGAGCTTTGGAAATTTCCCAATTGGGCGGGCCGGTCTTTACGACGTTAGCCTTCGCCATTGTGCTTTTTGAAGTTGCCGTGGTTTTACTGCTGCGTGCTCACTGGACAATGGATATTTTTGCAGGGGCAATCACCGCTCTTTGGACACACGAAGTTGTCTCTAAGTATGCACCCTCCATAGATCATTGGATCGCCACCTTCTAGACAACGGCTTCTCAGAAATGTCACCCTCTCAAGATGAGACGGTGCTCCCTGCCCCCAAAGAAATATAGTCGTTTATAGACCTAAATTCTCCAGCCTTTTTGGCATCGACCTTGCCTCTATTCATAGTGAGACAAATCTTTTTGGAGGATTTATGAAACGTCCATCTGCCTATGTTCGCTTGTTTACTGCGGGTCTGGCTGCCAGTGCGATTGCAATGGCCTGCACCTCACCAGCACAAGCCTTCAATCTTCCCTGGAAGAAAGCTCAGGCAGCAGCCCCGGCGGCTCAACAAGTTCAAACTGTTGTTCTGGCCGTGGATGGTTTCAGTTACTTCGCGTTCCTTGAAGCACAAAGACAGGGCCTCTTTAAAGAATTCACAAGCGCAGGAGCGCATATTGCCCCGTTCCCCTCAATGACAGACCTGTCCTGGTCAGTTTTAACTGACACTGCCAATCTCTTCGGGGCCGCAGGTCGTATCAAATCCGTTGAAGCCACATACTTTGATGAATCCTCCCAATCCGTGCAAGGTGACCCGCGCGACTACTATCGTCGCCTGGCCTTCCCAAAATACTATATGGGCGCTTTCGATGCCTTCTTC
Organism: Bdellovibrio bacteriovorus; assembly: GCF_025558485.1. Classification (GTDB taxonomy): domain Bacteria; phylum Bdellovibrionota; class Bdellovibrionia; order Bdellovibrionales; family Bdellovibrionaceae; genus Bdellovibrio; species Bdellovibrio bacteriovorus_G. Next base: position 1,345,285 of record NZ_CP102930.1, on the reverse strand, counting down.
AATCCTTATGTTGAAGCATTGATGTACTTCCCCACTGAAGAAGTTCCAAAATTAGAAGTAAAAACAGTGATGGATGATCTTCTGGCCGCCAAGCCGAAAAAATTTATGACGGGCTATATTGGCGCAGTGGATTCAACGGCACACACTCAACTGGACCGTTTGTATCCGGTTCTGAAAACTCTGGATGCAGAGGTCAAACGCCTGATCAAATCGTTTAAAGAAAAAGGTCAGGATGTAGAAGTGGTTCTGGTATCCGATCACGGAAATATCGGTCGTTTCCAGGAAGGTAAAAAAGAACAGGAGCTCACTGGCGTCGATGTTCATAAAATTGTCGAGCGTGCCGGTCTGAATTCTGTGCAACAGCTTCAGTCCGATAAAGATGTCACCATGCCTTTGCTGGCGCTGGGTTCCTGGGCTCCGGTTTACCTGAAAGACCGTAATAACATGAAGAACCTGATTTCTGAGTTCCGCAAGGAATCCTGGTTCGACATGGCTGTTTATATCAACCGCAATAATTCATCCGAAACTCTGATGACCGTGATTACTCAAACAGGTGAAGCCAGAATCAAATACGACAAACAAAAAGATCTGTACTTCTATCTGCCTGTGACTGGAAATCCTTTGCAACTGGCAAAGGCTCTTCATTCCACATCCACAATGGCTAAACCGATCACTTCTCAGGAAGCCATGAAAGCCTCTGATCTGTCACCGTATCCGGATGCTCTTTATCGCATTATCGAGTCTGCATCCGAAAGAAACTTCGACTTCCCGGACTTTATCCTGACTTTGAAAGACGGCCACTTTATCCAGAACTCTCTGGGTGCCTTCACAAAAATGTACCGCACTCACGGTTCCCTAACCGCAGCATCCTCTTACGGTTTGCTGGCTTCTACAAAACGCAAAGTCCCTGGGCAAATCCGCTCTAAAGACATTCTTCCGTTTATTGGCGTCTCTGCAAAATACCTTTTTGCTGATGCCGTGAAAAAGCACAATGATTCCGGTCAGGAATCTTTGAAACAGGTTATTACCAATTCACGCCAGGGCATTCAAACAGATGCCAAAGACCTAAGCCAAAAGCGCATCTTCCGCCATTTGACCAAGTTTGTGGCTGACACTCGCCCTTATTTCCTGGTGTCCGAAATGAAAAGTTTCATGGATGCCTTCAAATTCGATCCCTTCAAAGATTCATCCGGCAGAAGCATGTCTCCGATGAACTTTGACGTGTCCAAGTTCGATGTAACCACGATGATTTCGCCGGAAGATATTGGTGCCGTCACAGATGCGGTTCTGACTTCCGGTTCTGTGGAAAACCTGATGAACGACCCACGCATCGCCAAGGTCAAAGAAAAAGTCGGCCTTCTGAAAGACCAAAAGACCGCAAATTTGGATCTGCAAAATATGGACATCAACCAAACCGACGATGGCATTCTGGGTACAATTAAACAATTCGTTCTGCCAGCCAAACGCGCTGTCATGAAAATGTATCAGCTGCCATATCTGCTGGAAAACTCCATCGTGGTTCAGGAAAAACCGTTCCTGCCGGAAACTCGTGATATGCAGTTTGCACGCAAATGGGTTTCTGACAAAACCAAAACAGTTCAGTCCTTCACCGCATTGAGCAAAGCAGACTCTAAAGGACAGCTGTCTTTGGCACAGAGCCTTCTTAAAGAAGCCATCAAAGAGGCCGATCTGGAAGGTCGTATCTATCCAACACCACTGACAAAAATCTATAATCAGAAGATAGACGATCTGACGATTGTCTATGTACCAGGTATCTATAACAGCATCTTTGACAAAGAAATCTTCAGCCTGGGACTTTCTGCTCTCAGCGATGAACTGGGTCTTCGTGTGATTCAACCGCCTGTTGAAAGCACTTGCGGCAGCGAAGTGAACGCCGATATTATCCTGAACTATCTTCGCCAGGACTATAAAGCACGCACTCAACGTGGTCACGCGGCTCCAAAATACCTGTTCCTAAGCTACTCCAAGGGTGCCGTGGATACCCTGCATGCTTTCTTGAAAGCTCCGAACTTTATTTCAACGACAGTGAAAGGGATGGTATCCATCGCCGCCCCACTGCGTGGTTCCAGCATCCTGAACACAACAGATGTTCCATTCGCGCTGGTTTCCGCTTTGTCTGAAAAACAAGGACCTGAAATCTGTCAGACAGAAAAAACAGCCTCCAAATCCATCACACCAACAGCAATGGACGCTTTCTGGAGAAAAAATGAGCGTACACTGACAGGTATGACCCGCTACTTCTCTGTGACTTTCGAAAGTTCTCCGGAAGATTCCCATATCTTCATGAAGGCAACAAAGCTGATCGGTCAGTTTGATGAGGACAACGACGGTGTTGTGACGGTTTCTTCCTCCAAGTTCCCGGCAAACCTGAAAGCTGTGGATCTGGGCACTATTCATGCCGATCACTTGGCGGGCATCTTGTCTTCCCGTTTCAATCAAAAGGCGTTCATGAAAGGTCTTGTGAACTCTTTGGCTGAACTTGATATCAACAACGATAAGAACAACTTCAAATGGAACTCGCAAGTGATCATATCTGCGGCAAATGCTCACTACATCAAAGATAAAAGATACTACCGCATGAAGAGTCCGGGTGTTATTGAACAGATCGGAATCGGCCAAGAACATCTTGTTGAGCTTGTCCCTTACGGAACAACTTACGAACTTTCCCGCCAATTGCTGCCAAAACTGAATGATCCGGCAGACAGCTACGAGGTGAAAGTGAAATTGCCACAGTCGGGTCTTCGTTATGATCCATATCAGGTCCTGGATGTGGCAAAATTAGGCGACGTGATGGCCGGTGTTAAGGTAAATCCGGTGACTCGTCAGAATATGCCAGATGGTATCCGTATTGATTACAACCACGAAAACATGGTTCACTTCCGCATGGATCACCAATTCAACTATGAGTCTCGTTCTCCGGGCGGGTTAGATGACAATAAGGCCTTTGGCTATGTCACAGCGGACTACGAGGGTGACAAGTGGGCCTTGATGAAAAGCGCCAACAACTCCATCCGTATGACGACTTTAGCCTACAGATTCTCTCCTGCGGAGTTTTCACAGATGAATCTGAAGTTGGCCGTCACTAAAGATGTTAATGGCGCGGACCCGGTGAAAGGTAAAACAGGAAAAGATGACTCTGCCTTCCAGGTATGGTTCACGATTCGTGATGGCCGTGCAAATGGTGACAGAACTGTGATTGATGCGAAGAACGATAAAGTCTTCCTGTTTGGTTATTACTACGGTGGTGCTATCGCAGGTGAAAACCGCAAAGCAGGTGATATCTTTGAAAACTGGTATTCCAATAAAAACGTCGTGATCGCCACGTTACCAGAAGCCAAACAGCTGCTTCTGAATAATCCAGATATGCTGGGTAAGGCGCAGGACTACAAGCGTGATCTGGCAGCGGACTTGAAACGTGCTTTCCCGGACAAAAACGTTCAGGATCTGGAGGTTGTGGCAATTACTATCCAGCACGACTCCAACGATACAGCATCCGCATCAGAAGCTTACTTCAAAGCTTTGGACTTTATGCCAAGATAAGTGTTCATAAACAAGTATCCAAAGGGTCTGATCTTAACGATCAGGCCCTTTTTATTTTAGCAGCACTGCCAAGGTCTATTGTAGGGCAACACCACATCTCGCAGTCAAAGGCTATCAGGAGTACAATCCAAAGCAGGAGGTTTTTATGGCTATGCAAACATCATCAGCAAAGTCCGCAGGAAAAACCGACGCTGCTTCCTTTGCCAAGGTCACCGGGTCCCTTTCAGTGCAAAACTTCACCAAAGCCGGCGAAGTCCGAGACTTCCCCAAAGGCAAACTTGAGCTGGTTAAATTTGGAGACGCCGTGGTCGGACGAGCCACCCTGCAACCGGGATGGCGCTGGTCCACGTCAGTAAAGGAAATCGCACAAACGGAAAGCTGTGAAGCTCCCCATTTTCAGTATCATGTTTCAGGAATTCTGCGCATTAAAATGGACGACGGGACAGAAATCGAATGCAAACCCGGCGATGTCTCACTGGTTCCTCCGGGACATGACGCTTGGGTTGTCGGAAACGAGCCTGTTGTAATCGTGGACTTCCAAGGAATGATTGACTATGCAAACAAGGCTCCTCACAAACATTGACTATCCATAAGTGTCCCCGTGCCTATTCAGTGCGGGGCACTTTACTCAGTGCCTCTTATTTTTAGCTGTGCCTTTTGATAGCTGGCGAATGCACCATCAAAAAGACAGCGCACCAAGGGATCTTCCATAAAGTCGGCGGAACCAAGTCGTTTTTCAATATCTTCGGAAAAACGAGTATCATTAATTCTGACATACATGGACGTCAGAGATTCCCCAAGTTCTAACGCCGCGTACAGTTTGACCAGAGGAACCTCCGTCGTCCACCCCACAGAGAATTCCTGATCAGTTACTTCTGTGATCTGATTTCTTTGAATAACGTAACGGAACTGCTCTGGGCTTCCCTTATCGTCAAACACAGACAATTGCCAGACAACGGGCCTTCCAAAATACACGCCGTCGGGCTCTTCCAAAGATCTGTAGCGGTCCTTGATTTCTGACTGGCAGTATTTCAGAACACGAGATCTCATCTGTTGCGAATTTGGACCTAATCTTCTTGCGACCTCCGCTGTATTTGGCACCACCAAATCCGGGTCATAGACATAATCCACTTCATTTTTCTCAAGACGCTTCATCCACGACAAAGGGGTCGAACGAATGACTCTTGATTTATTTATCTCGATGGAACAGGACGGGTCCAGACGGACTATATCTGTATTCGGAAGAACTGCACAAACTTGCTTTTGAAACTGCGCATAGCTAATCGGGAAAAAGGCTTTGTTGTACCAAGACCAGTCTTCCATCTGAAACTGACATGAACTTGGGATGACACTTTTTGGATTTAAAAGCTTTAACTGTTCAATCCATTCAGGAGGAAGCTCGCCAGACGCTGGCTCTGCCCTTGACGGTGAAAGGACTTCGATTTCGCGCATGGTTTGAAAAGGCCACATGATCAGATCCCAGGGCGCCTGTTGTTTTAACAGTTCCAATGTTTCGTAATCAATCCACGAATCCACGACGTTCAGAATATTCAGCCCCTGTGCCTGAATTTGGAACAGAGAATCCACATTCTCATCCAAGGCACGACGGGGCGTCACCGTAAAATCTCCAACTTGAACCGGGTGATTGAGCTTTAAGGAATAAACCTGTTTAAACCCCAACTTCCGGGTCAAGGAAAAGAATTCTTCAAAAACACAGAATCCATAGATCGGCGTTTCCCGATCCAACAGCGCAAGACTTTCCATAGACCAGTGATCATCATGGAAATGAGAAATAAAAACCGCATCCAGCCTCAAGTTGCGGATCTGAGCCTGATCAAAGCTCACTTTCGGAAAGGCATGACAGTTCCGGCTGAAAGGAGTTTCAAAGATCGTATCAAACGCAATCTGAGTTCCCTTACTTTCCAGAAGATAGCCGGCATGAAGGATTCGCGAAATTTTCATTGGCTCACTATAGCGCGCTTGCTTCGTAGGGGCAATTACGCCTATTGTAAGGGCATGAAACTTATATCCTGGAATGTAAATGGTTTGCGCTCAGTTCATAGAAAGAACTTTCGCGAATGGTTTGAAAAAGAAAAAGCCGATATCGTCTGCCTGCAAGAAATCAAAATCAGCAGTGATGTGATCGAAAAGGACGAATCCCTTTACCATCCGGCCCGCTATCATTCCTCATGGGCTTTTGCTGAAAAGGCCGGTTATTCTGGTTTGGCTCTTTATTCACGCAAAGAACCAGATGATGTGCGTGTTGGTCTGGGTATTCCGAAGTTCGACAGCGAAGGCCGCTGGCTGGAGGCTGACTTTGGCCCGATCACACTTGTTAACAGCTACTTCCCCAACAGTCAGCGTGAGCACACGCGTCTGCCATTTAAACTGGAATTCTGTGCAGCGGCTGAAAAACGCCTGCAAGCTTTGCGCAAAAAGGGCCGTGAAGTCATCATATGTGGCGACTTTAATATTGCTCACAAAGAAATCGACCTAAGAAATCCCAAAACCAATATGAAAAACGCAGGATTTCTACCTGAAGAGCGTGCCTGGATGACCCGCTTCCTGGATAAGCTGGAATGGGTGGATAGTTTCCGTAAATTTGAACAGGGTCCTGACCACTATACATGGTGGAGCTATCGCCCAGGAGTTCGCGAAAAGAACATCGGTTGGCGACTGGATTACTTCCTTGTGAATAAAGAGGCCTCTGATCGCCTTAAAGCGGTTGCGCACTGTCCCGATGTTCTTGGTTCAGATCACTGTCCCGTGCGCCTGACGCTTAAGAAATAGCTCTAAATACTTTTCATCAGTTTTTGTAACTGATCAGCACAGATACCCCAGCCTTCATAGAAGCCCATTTCTTCATGCTTCTTACGATCGGCTTCATTTTTATGACGTGCAATGGCCGTGTATTTCGTTTTCCCGTTTTTTTCTTCAAGCAGAATAAATGCCGTAAAGAACATGTTTGCTCCGGACACAGGAACTTCAACCGGTCGGAACCCCGGTAGCAAAGCATCTGTCCAGACAAGCTTCTTGTTCTTTTCCACCTCAAGGAAGCAACCCATGTTCGGATACTTCTCCCCTTCCGGGGATTGCATCACGGTCCTGAAAATTCCACCTGGCTTCAGATCCACCTCGGCCTCGGTGACTTTCCAAGGTTCTGGACAGAACCATTTGCAGATAAGCTCTGGCGTTGTCCAGCCTTTCCAAACCTGTTCGGCGGTTAAATCCAGTTCTCTTTCCAGTACTAAATCAAGCTTTGGATCAATATTCATAATTTCCTCCTAGTTTGTGACTTCAACAATGGTTTTAAGATTTGCAATGCCCTGTTTAAATTGGTCGGTTATCATTTTTTCGCAATCCACAAAGAATGTAACAAGTTTTCCGGCAAAGCCGCCTTCACCTGACATCGACCACGTGAACTTTGTGCCTTCCCCGTCTTTCATCACTTGGTAAGTCACAATATTATCTGCGGCCATCGGGGCTGTCATAATCAGACGAAGCTCCACCATTTCATTAGGGACGATTTTAGTAATTTCAACACTGCCCGCACCTGCATCGCTATTTCCGGCAAAGACCAGTTTTGCCCCCACCTGGTCCGGGATTCCTTGATAGTCCTTTTTCATGTTGGGATCGACTTTTTCAAATGGCGACCACTCGCTGCCTTTTTTTAAATCGCTGATGTAAGGAAAAACCTTTTCAATCGGAGCATTGATATGTTCACTGACTTCGTATTTGAAGTGCCCGTCCCGAGAAGCAATAAAGGCCACGAAGATCGCCAGCACCACCAAGATTCCAAGAACCACTTTTAACAACATATTGAACTCCTTTATTATGAGGATACCTTAACATACTATTTAGTATGTTGTAAAGTTCGGATGTTTTTGCTAGACTCTTGATATGGAAAAAGGAAAAAAAGCCCCCAAAAAGACACGAAATCTGGAGCAATCTCGAAAAGAGATCCTGGATGCTGCCTTTTGGGAGGTTTTTACCCGGGGCTTCCAGGGCGTCAGCATTGATGACATCGTAAAAAAGACATCCATGACCAAAGGGGCCTTTTATCACCAGTTTCCGACGAAGCTCGATTTGGGCTACGCACTGGTGGATGAAGTCATCAAACCCATGACTTACAGTCGCTGGATTGATCCTCTGAAAGAATACGATAATCCCCTTGAAGGAATCCTGTTACAAATTAAAAAGCTTATTGGCAAAGCCGCACCACAAGAACTGCGCTATGGATGTCCATTAAATAATCTTGTGCAGGAAATGGCCCCTGTCGATGCGGGCTTTAAAAAGCGCCTGCAAAATGCCCTGACCTATTGGATCGAAGGAATGGATAAGGAACTAAAACGCGCGCAGAAGGAAGGCTTCCTGCGCCCTGATGTCAACACACGACAGGTGGCTCACTTCGTGGTCATGGCCCATGAAGGTTTCTATGGAATGCTTAAAGGCCTTGATGATCCCAAAGCCTTTAATGCACTTTATGACTCACTAAAAAGATACTTCGAGACCTTACGGGCTTGATTCTTCCAACTACAGTCCGGCTTTATCCAAACCAAAGTAGGCATCTGCGGAACCAGCCGGATTGCGGAAGGCCACATTCAGACGATTCCAGACATTCACAACACTAATCCCCAGTGTCAGATGAACCAGTTCCTGCTCAGTGAAATGTTTTTGAACTTTATTATACAGCTCATCGCTGACGCCTTCACGCCCCAGCTGAGTCACCGCTTCACTCCACTCCAAAGCAGCTCTTTCTCTGTCGGTGAATAAATGAGAATCACGCCAGACAGCGATGTGATACATGCGCAGTTCTCGCTCTCCGCGGATTTTGGCTTTTTTCACGTCCATATCCAGACAGAATGCGCAGCCGTTGATCTGAGAAACTCTGTTATGAACCAATCCGAACAGACTTTCCCCTAAAACAGTTTCCACGGAATGACTCATTTGAGACAGCTTCTGAAAATGGTCCTGAATCATAGGGGCGAATTGAATACGGGCGTTGTGCATAAAGACTCCTTATAGGTTTTTGTACCCCTAAGACGAAATCAGCCCCGAAAATGTGACAGATTTAGATATTTTCTGGTGAATTGTCACATTTCACCTTTTAGACTCGTCTTATCGATATGGAAACACATCTCTATTTTAAAGACTGGGACCCTCTAGTCGCCAAACACCGTCCCTATTTGATATCTTTCACCTTTAGAATGACCGGCAGTCTGGCCGAGGCCGAAGATGTGGTTCAGGACGTTTTTATCGAAGCCGCCAAGACCGATCCGGCCAGCATTGAAAGTCATAAGTCCTGGCTGACCAAAATATGCTCCAACCGGGCTTTGGATCTATTAAAGTCCTCTTACAAAAAAAGAGAAACCTACAGCGGAACCTGGCTGCCTGATGCAATTCCCGACAGTTTGCAAAATTGGGACAAATCGTGGGTGGATAGTTCACTTGAGGAAAACCTGCTGCTTTCCGAAAGCCTGACAACCAGCTTTCTATTGTTGCTGGAACGCCTGAATCCCGAAGAACGGGCGGTTTATCTTCTTAGTGAAATATTTGAATATCCGTTTAAAGAAATTGCAGAGTTCATCAATAAGTCAGAAGCGGCCTGCCGCAAAATAGCGCAAAGATCCCGGGAATTCGTGACTGAAAATCGTAAGCGTTTTGAAATCGGCCCCGATACAAATCCCACCAAAATCATTTCAAATTTTTTTGAAATCGCAAGATCCGGAAACACCCAAGCCCTCAGCGATCTGCTGTCTGAATCCTCGGAATTTTGGTCCGATGGCGGCGGTAAAATCGCAGCAGTACCACATGTTCTATATGCACCATTTGAAATTGCCCGTTTCTTTGCCGGTATCTATTCTTCGCGCGTAAAACCGCCTTACGAAATGAAAATGGAACAGCACCCAGTCAGCGGACGCCCAGGCGTGGTTATTTCAAAAAAACTTCCAACGGGAGAATGGTGTTTTGAAACAGTGATGTCCTTTGAATTTGAAAACGGAAAAATTGCCCGGATCTATTCGCAAAGAAACCCGGATAAGCTATCCCGCCTGACAAACCACGCCTAGAAGCCTAGGCCCAGAATTCCTGCGGTGGCAAAGTTCCATGTTTAAATAATTTGTACCAGTGCTGACGCTTTTCTTCGTCATATATGCCAAGTAAACGCAGAAGCTCCAAGGTAAAATCCACCGCCCCTGCTCCGGATGCGGTCACAAAATTTCCGTCCGTCACCGCCAGCTTGTTAACGTAATTGGCGTCGTCACTGTAAGTTGGCACAATTGCCTTCAGCATGGTCAGGTCATTGCTGGTGTGCTTTCGCCCTTGCAAAACTCCCTCTTGCGCCAAGGCCACCGTGGCGCCGCAGATAGCCGCCAGGACAGAATTCTTTTGCAAAACCTGCGCTGCCAGCCCCCGAACATATTTATTTTTTGTCGTATCCGTCCAGTTCTCCCCACCGATCAGAATCAATCCTGAGATCTGATCTGCTGTAAAGTCTGTGATAGCCGCCTCGGGCAGAACTTTTAAATTGCCTATGGATGTAATGGTGTCTCTGGATTCCGAAACCACAGTAAAAAGAACTTTATTCTGGGTCAGCTCCGCCATAAGATGGGCGCCTTCCCAGTCAGCAAACTGGTCCGGCAGATAGATCAACAACTTCTTTTGAGATTCATTCATTTCAAACCCCCTCTGCAACGTGCCTTAGTTTTCAGGCTTGTAGTTGCTAATGTTTTCAAACAGTTTTTCCATGCGATAATATAATTCGGCGATATTCTTGTCCGGATCTTTCCCGGCCAGCATTGCGGTCTCTTCAATTTTTTCAATACAACTTAGATCATGGCAGACAAGATAAGAGCTGCTCACGTTGGCACTCATAGCCACCGACAACAATCCGATTTCCTCAGAACTTCCATAGGCATGGCACCAGCTGCAAAGTCCCCCGGTTGGCTCTCCGGTGGAGGCGGTCCGTTTAAATGCCACCCCTCTTGGCACGTCCCAATTTGGCAGTTTAAAAACTAAATAGGTGTATGCTCCCGAAGGCTCTTTCCACGTCATGTAAGAACGAACCCGGAAAGGATACTTCAATCGCTCTGGCAGAATAAGTTTCTTTTGATCCCGCCGACGAAAGGCATTGACCAGCTCTTCTTCAGAACCAATTGAGAACTCGTTTTCTTTTTGATAGCTTTGTTCTGCGCTCATAACTATTCCGTTCTATCTGATTGAAGTAACTTAGCAAGGCCTCTGGGTTGAGAACGCAGATACTGTGGCGGACATTTTACAGAGGCATTCAATTTCGCAGCTGCATGCCAAGGCCAGCGGGGATCATAAAGCACAGCCCGGGCAATGGCGATGGCATCTGCTTTTTCATTCTGCAAAATCTCTTCTGCATGTTCAGGATCGGTAATAAGGCCCACCGCAATGGTTTCTACCTGGGCACCGTGTTTAATTTTTTCCGCAAACTCTACCTGATAACCCGCCCCCAAGGTAATATTTTGTCTTGGATCAAGCCCACCAGAGCTGACATGAATCGCCGGGCATCCCAGTTCCTTTAAACGACGACTGAATTCGATAGCCTCTTCAAGATTCCACCCGCCTTCAACCCAGTCCGTGGCGGATATGCGCACCCACACGGCCACATCAGCATCGACTGCCTCTCGAACCGCCGCAAAAACCTCCAAAGGAAAGCGCATGCGGTTTTCCAAACTGCCGCCATACTGATCCTGACGTCGGTTGGATAAAGGTGAAAGAAACTGATGAAGAAGATACCCATGGGCTGCATGAATTTCAATTCCCTGAAAGCCAATACGACTGGCTCTTTGCGCTGATTCGACAAAGGCTTTCTTGATATCGTTCATTTCAGCAGAACCGAGCTCTTTGGGAGGATGCTCGCCCTCATGGAAAGCCACAGCAGATGGTGCCACCGTTTGCCAGCCATGTTCACTGGTTGGCGCTATCTGCCCGCCCCCGTTCCACGGTTTTTCTGTAGAGGCCTTTCTGCCTGCATGAGCCAGTTGAATTGCCAAAGGCATGGAGGAATAGCGGCGCACTTCAGTGACCACATTTTCCAATGCAGCTTCGCAATAGTCATCGTAAAGCCCCAAGTCCGCCCACGAAATACGGCCGTTGGCGGTAACGGCGGTTGCTTCCAAAATTAATAGCCCCGCCCCCGAATGGGAAAGCGATCCCAGGTGCATCATATGCCAAGATGAAGCCTGTCCATCCCGAGCACTGTACTGACACATCGGAGCAATCACGATACGATTTTCAAGTTCCAAAGAACCTATATTCCATTTTTCAAAAAGCTTTGCCATTTTAGCCTCACACGCTGATGTTTATTTGCTCATATCAAGGAAGCTATGACAAGACCGGGCATATAAGCTTTACCAAGAAAGGCCCGGGGACTTTTTACTCGTCGAATCCCGGGCCGGGTCATGGTAGGGTCGGCCCCATTATGAATAACTTTACAAATTTCGGCCTTTTAGACTCCCTGATTAAAACTCTGACTGAAAAACGCATCACCAAACCCACCGAGATTCAGAACAACACCCTGCCCCTGTTAATGAGCGGACAATCCGTCGTTGGTGTTTCTGAAACAGGCAGCGGTAAAACCTTGGCTTATGCCCTTCCGATGCTGCATCTTTTGAAATCCCTGGAAGATTCCGGTGAACCGATCACAGCTGAGTCCGCCCCACGTGCAATTGTTATGGTGCCAACTCGGGAACTGGGCGAACAGGTTTCCAAAGTCTTTAAAACACTGACCCACGACACACGCCTTAGAGTTCGTCCTGCACTGGGCGGTATGGCGATGGAACAAGCGCGCAGAAACACCTCTGGAATGTTTGAAATCCTGCTGGCGACTCCGGGCCGCTTGGCGCAGTTGATGGATATGGATAAAATTGATCTGAAAGACGTTCGTATGCTGGTCTTTGACGAAGCCGATCAAATGATGGATCAGGGGTTCCTGGCAGATTCCAACAAGGTTTATTATTCCTGCCCTAAGGATGTTCAGTTGGCTCTTTTCTCTGCCACTGTTTCCCCGGCGGTTCAGGATCTGATTAACGATCTTTTTGCTGATGCAGAAGTCATCCGTAGTTCCGGCAGTGGCAAGGTTGTTAAAAGCCTAACGACGAAGAATCTGACCGTCAAAGATGGCGACCGATGGGCACACTTGGATAAAATTCTGGCTCAAAAAGTTGATGGCGGAACAATCCTGTTTACCAACACGCGCGAACAATGTGACAAGTTGGCCAAAGACCTTGAAGCCAAAGGCTTTGAAGTTGCTGTTTATCGCGGCGAAATGGAAAAGAACGATCGCCGTGCGAACCTTAAAAAATTCGCTGATGGCAAAATCAAACTACTGGTGGCAACGGATCTTGCCGGCCGCGGGTTGGATATTCAGAACGTGGACCGGGTTATTAACTTCCACCTGCCACGACAAATGGAAAACTATCTGCACCGCGCAGGTCGTACTGCGCGTGCGGGCCGCAAGGGCACGGTCATTAATTTAGTCACAGAACGTGATGAGCTTTTGATTAACAAACTTGAGGGTCGCGGCGGGAAAAGGGAAATTGATTCTTCCAAGTACAATTCCCACCCTCGCGCGAAAGAAAAGACGGCGACTGCCAAAAAACCGGCCACTGCAAAAACAACAGCAGCCAAAAAAATCAATCCGTTCAAAAAACCAAAAAAGAAGCTGGGCTTCCAGCGTCCTACAGCAAAGTAGGACCTGTTCGGTTCTTTAAGCGAAGGCCTTCTTTCGGGAGGCCTTCAGCAGCCATGTAATCATCAAGACCGGTCTGATAATAGTGATGACCAACAACAAGCCTCCGTTACCCGGAGAGAAGTTTCCAGCCTCTACAATCTCTCGTACATGCCCGATCGCCGCCCCGACAAAGAAGAGCGAAGCGAAGGTCACTACAGCGGCTTTAAAAGGCAGTGGACGCCGGAAGGCCATAATCCCAATCACGCCCAATGCAAAGTCACTGACACCGACTTCATACTGAAATGGTGAAACCTGCCAGCCGATGAATCCCGCCGCCACCTGTGGCAGGAAGATATGGAAAAGTCCCACCCAGACGCCATCCACACCGACCGAAAGCAGCAGCAGCCATTTTAGATAATCTTCGGCAGTGCGCTTGGTGGTGAATGTCGGAACCAAAAGTGCCACAAAAAACAGAATTGATGGCAAATTGGACAGTACAAAACGAATTACATGTTCAATCATATTTATCCTTAAATTTAGTGCTTACCATCGGCTGCGTGCATTTTCTTAAGAACCATCGCCAATGTTTCCGCATCCACCCCTGCACGTTTCATCAGTGCTTTTGCACGATCAAAATCATCTGAATCAATCGCCTCAAAGAACGCATCAAGCTTGTTGATTTCAGCAAGTTTCTCAAGAACCAGTGTGCCTTCAAAATCGCTTTCTTCCATACACATCCCCTCTGTCGCTATATTCTTTCGTAAACCCTTGGCTGGAATCAACTGTTCTATGCTGCCGGAACCCCGGCAGAAAACTTACCGAGATCCCGGCAATGCCGATTATCCGGCAGTCAAAAATGATCGTAACTATATGAAATCACTTAAAAATAACCTTGGCACAGCCTTCGCTATAAAGAAAAGACATCAAGGAGACTTACCATGTTAAATATAAAGAAAACCATCATGACACCCACTCTTTTGCTTTCGTTGATCACAGGTCCGGTGGCTTTGGCAGGAACCACCGATCGCTGTAAACCCATGCCCACCGTAAAAGAACTGCGCACATTGAACAGACATATCCCCACCGGTCCTGCAAGCTCAGCTATGGCCGACAGTTCAAGTGATGCCTTCAAAGATCTTATGACGGCAATTGCACAAGATGCAGGTGGAGAAACCAGCGGCGTCCTGGCGGGCTGGGTTTTAAATGCTTTAATGGGCGGACAAACAAACAAAGACCTGGAAGAAATTAAAAATGATCTGAAAAAACAAGAACAGATGTTAACGGCCATCCAAGCACAGCTGAACTCCCTTTCTGAACAGATGAAACAAGAAAGCCAAGCCATCATGGATGAAGTCGAAAAAGCACACTATGAAGATCTGGTCAGTACACTAAACGAACCTATCTCCAATATTCTCGCCTACTATCAACAGCTCACTTGGCTTGCACAAGAAGATCCTTCTTGTGATCACAAAGCCGAAGCCGCACAGGTTCGCGACAATATCATTAACAATGTTCTGCCTCATCTGATTCAAATCAACATGGTGCTGACTGGGCAGCAAGGCAGTGGAACTGTGACTCCGGCGATTGACTACTGGCGCGATCTGGTTCTGAAGAAAACTCCGGGATACGGATCTGCTTACTCTGCTTATCCTCGTTTCGTAAGCAACCGTTATTTGAAACCTATGAATATGTTCATGGACTACTACAAGCGTGTTCAAGCTCTGGCGACTGTTTTAGCTATGGAAGCTTACCATGCTCAATCCACGCCGGATGTGCAAATGGCTCAACACTATCTTGATCTTTATAACACGAATATCGCAGGACAGTTGCAACAGGCACAGATCCCAGGCGTCAACCTGCCCGATGACAACCTGGTCATTGATACTCAGAATAACCTCATGTGGACATATATGCCCGTTCTAAAGGGGTGGGACAATGCCGGATTGTGGGAAGCTTATAAAGCCAATTCGCCCAGCGAACATTTTGCCTGGGATGCTGCGGTAGGTCCTCCAGAGTCATACAGACGGCCTTTGGGGGCCGTGGATGATTTCACTGTGTCGCTGGAGATAGAAAAAAACCGATCCAAGGTGATTTGAGAATCTTCCGTTTCTGACAAACGTGACAGCAGTTTTTCGTAATCCTGCTGAGCTTTGGTGGATTCAAGGTTTGACAGGTGACAAGTGGCAATCCCAAAACAGGCCAGCGCCGGGATCATAACGATAAAGGCCACAACTTGAACAGTGCTAATGCTGGGAAGAGCAAGACTGCCAATCACAAAAAGAGCTGACAGGAATAGAACTGCAATTAAAGAAATCAGAGTCAGCTTATTCTGAAGCTTCCAGAAGCTAAAGTATTCTGTCGTTTTTTTCGTTTCACGCAAATCCAATGAGCGCCTCACAACACAATCAATTCGGGAATCATATCCAACGGGGCTGTATCATTGCAAGTAAACTGCATCTGTGGACATTACAATAGTTACCACACATCGTGGCAAGCTATTAACCATTCGCAGATCTTCTACGAGCACCTCGACTTATAACCACTTGTTGCCGAATTTCGCCATGGAATCAAAGACGGCCGAAAGGCCTTTGCCCTTTTCGGTCAGCGAGTATTCAACCCGTGGCGGGACCTCGGCATAGACTTTTCTGGCGACCAGGCCCTGATCTTCCAATTCGGTCAGGCGCTCGGTCAGGGTTTTGGGACTGATCGAACCCAAAGAGCGACGAAGCTGGTTAAACCGGACGACTTTGTTTGCCAGCAAATCTCTAAAAATGAGAATCGTCCATTTTCCATCCAGGATCATCGCGGTCTTATACACCGGGCAGGCCTCCAATGATTTACTTTTCGCCATTAGTTCACTCCAGGAAACTAGTTTCCAAAATACCCCTACTTTACTAAATATACCACCTGCCCCAGAATAGCATAAGGAGCCACGAAGAATGAGAAAAAGATTCGCCGTCCTGATCGGCATCAGCGTCCTTGTTGTTATGGCTTTGTTTCAATTTGTGACTTTAGGAGACAGTTCTATGAATTCAAAACTATCCGACATTCAAGTAAGGCCTTGTTCGCAATTGCCGGAAATGAATCTGGGCTGGCTGTCTTTAAAAGATCACTTTATCGCCACGGTCGGCCCTTATTCAGGCCGTGGTGAACAATTAAAAAATCTGCTGGTTTTGGCGGATGCAAAAATTCAACCTAAAAGCCGCTTTCCCGATCATCCCCACAACGACATGGAAATTCTGACTTGGGTGGTGCACGGAAAGCTTCAGCACTTGGACAACAAAGGAACCAATCAGGAAGTTCCGGCTGAACATCTGCAACTGATGAGTGCGCGTGACGGAATCTTTCACGCAGAAGGAAATCTAAGCAACGAACCTTTGCGTCTGTTGCAGATCTGGATTCTGCCAAACTCAAAATCCGGAACACCTGTAGTGCAACAGGCGGGTTTGAATGGAAGTGGGTTTAATCTGCTGGCGGCGCCAGCCTCCGCACCCCTGATCATTAGGCAAGATGTGTGGTTGTACGCCGCTAAAATCGACGGCGATGAGCAGACCTTTGACATTCCGGAAGACAAGTTTGCCTATGCCGTTTCAATCGGGGATCTTTCCTGGAATGGCAAAGCAGTCAAAGATGGCGATGGCCTTGTTATCCAAAATGGAAAGCTTGCGATCAAAGGCACCGGCCAAGCCATTGTGATATTACAGAATAAAAACTAAAGAGGGATTTGACCACGCGAAGCGGTTACCAATTAGAATTCCATTTGCTCTCCGTCCGCGGGCACTAACAAACGGGATAGCATGCCATGCTTTTCCCCCACTTCCCGCACCTGCTGGCGAGTGACCGGACAGTGATCCAAAGCCTCCAGATGATTGACGACTAAAGTTCCCGAAAAAAGTTTCAGCATCGGCAGTACATCATCCAGTCCCATGATGATCTCTCCACCGATATCAAACCTGGCTCCGCCACCGGGCATGACCACAACGTCGGGTTTAAAGTGACTTAGAGCGCTCTGAACTTCATTTGAAAGAATCGAATCCCCCACGACATACACTCGGGGATGCCCCGGAAGATCCAAAACATAGCCGTATCCATGTGCCATGAAAGACCCCACAAGCCCCTCACCATGCAAACAAGGGACAAGCGAAATCTCGCCCCCGGCAAAAGAGTTTTTCTTGTCGGGAATAAGCATCTGCACATCAAAACCCAGTTTCTTTAAGAACTTCTCGTCATCAGACTGACACAACACCGGAAGCCTTCGGCTTTTTATCCATTTGATTGCTTTCTGATCCAGATGGTCGAAATGTCCTTTCTGGCAGTGCGTGATCAAAACATGGGTCACAGTGTTCAGGACCTGATCTGTTCCATCGGGAAGTTCCACCAATGGGTTTCGACGACGGTTCTTGGTGAGCCATTTCAAACTGGGAATTCTGCCCGCCCGACAAAGCATCGGATCCACCAGAATTTTCTGGGCCCCGTAATCCAACAAAATCGTGGCGTTTCTGATCTGACGAATTTTCACGAAGAACCTCCTGATAGCCTATTGTCAGCTATTTGGTTCAAAGGTAAAATGTCACAAATAGACATAATAAGGTCATTTACGGACATCAATAAACGGAGGCGCCCATGATCAAAATCGGACTGTTGGCTTATCCACAGTGTCTGCCTTCGGGACTGCTGGCGGGACTGGATTTCTTTAAAGCCGCCAATCTTATTCTGGGTAAACAGGCCTTTTCAGCCAAAATCGTGGGGCTAAAAAAAGCCCCGGTCCGCTGCGCTCACAACCAGGAACTGAGCCCCGAGATGGCCATCGATGATTTCGATCCGGATGTCATTGTGGTGCCGGGATTTTGGACCTCATCCTTGAAAGATGCCCAAAAAGGTTTGTCCTTAAATGAAAAGTTACAGCAGTACTTGGATACTCTTCCAAAGAACAAGGTGATCTGGAGCTACTGCGCCGGAGTTCTATTTCACGCACGTACAGGACGACTGAACCGCAAGTCCGCTACCGCCACCTGGTGGTTGATGAAGGGACTTGAAGAAAATTTTCCGAATGTTCAGTGGGACTGCAATAAGGTTCTAAGCCTGGCGGCGAAAGACCTGACCGCCGCGGGTGCCAACGGCTACTTCCCCATTTTTGAACAGGCCATTAAGTCTGTCGGCAATGACCGAGCGCTGGCAGAGGTCCAAAAATACCTGATGACACCTGTACAGATGCAAAAGCACGATCCGTTTTACGAATTGGAGCTGGCTTCTTCCGCCAATGATAAGTTTGTGAAAATCAAGAGTCTGATTGAACGAACTCCGGCCAGTGAAGTTCACACCGAACTGGTGGCCGAAAAACTAGCCATCTCGACCAAAACACTTTCCCGATATTTTAAGAAGGAACTGAACTGGACACCGTCGAAATTCTTCCGACTGGTGAAGTTCAATCAAGCGGCAAAGCTTTTAACCAGCACGGATCTTTCCCTGGGCGAAATCTGCGAAAAGCTGGGATTTCCTGACGAATCGAACTTCCGCCGGGGGTTTAAGAACGCCATCGATCTGACCCCGGCAGAATATAAGCAAAGATTTAAAAGGATCTAGCTGATCTACTTCTTTCTTACGAATTTCAATTTACGGAACTGCAGCATGCGGTTGTTCGCTGGCATTTCGAAGTCTTTCACAAACTCAAAGCCGTTCTTAAACATCGCAGCCAAGACGTCTTCGAAGCTGCGGATACCACTTTGTGGATCGCGTTCACGCAGGGATTTATCAAATTCTTCATTGCTGGGGGTTGTGAACTTGCCGTTATAGTTGAACGGCCCATAGATCAGAACCTTCCCGCCTTCTTCCAGACGGCCGGCGATAAGTTTGATGAAGGTCTTACATTCTTTCCAGTGCATGATATGGAAGGTATTGATCGTCAGAATGACGTCAAAAGTACGAATCGGGAAATCATCTTCACCCACGGTCATACGGAATGGGGTGTTGATGTTCGGGATTTCACTTTGCTTGATGCGTTCACGCAACATCGGCAGGTTTTCAGCCACCTCTGTCGGGGTCCATTCCATCTTGGGGAAAAACGGAGCCAGGTAAACCGCGTGTTGCCCGGTCCCTGCGCCAACTTCCAGCAGACTCCTTTTCACTGGAGTTAAAAAATAAAGCTGTGCTAAACCCTCCCCCAGTTTGCAGGAGGTTGTGATGGCATGGTTTAAAAACTTGCGAGAACTCTTGGGTCATAAAGCCTACAATAGACATAGAAAAACTATCGTAAAACGAAGCGTACTTATCCAGTTCACTAAATACAAGATGCTCGCGGTATTCCTTCGCATCAGTCGCTGTAAATTTCTTTCTCATCTACTAGCTCATTCGACGCATTTCTGCTTCTGCTTCATTCTTATATTCAAACAAAAAATGGAGATGACTTACTACGCAATCTAAGAAAAAGGATAACTTGTCAATGGCTCCTGAAAAGGACTCAAGATTTAAAATGCGTAACTCTTGATCGATTGAGCCTTCACCCTTTTTGTTTTTGGCATATCTAAAGTTGATTCCTTCTGGGTCCAAGCACACCAATTCCATGATTACTCTCTCAGCGTTTTTAATCTCAGAGGCATCTGGACATTGTCCTGTCACTTTTTTCACTTCCGCTAATACGCTTTTTAACTCACTCCAAAGTTTATCTATTGAGTGAATGTTGGGAACACTCTGCGACCGGTCTAAAAATTCAAAACCGTATCCGATCGCCTCTTTGAGCTGCAATTCAATATGATGTCTAAAGTTAAACACTATTGGATAAACTAAAATATCCTGCTGAGATCGATTGTCCCGTATTGCTTCGATACCCACCTGAGCCATTGCCTTGAACCCGCGCGTGTATGCCCCGGTCATATCTGGGGCAAAATTCAGACATGAGTTCATCATCCAGTTAGGCGATTTTTTAAATATACTATCTGATTCTTTAAGGCTTTTTCCTTGTAACCATTCTTCAGAACTACATTCATTGGCCATTAGAATCATCTCCTATTTCAACTTCCAACACAAACTCATCGTTACGGCTTTTGGACTTGATCTACCGAAAAGTAGAACCGTCCGGGCTTGCGCCTTAACCCTTCCGCCGGATAGGTCAAAACTAACCTTAAATTCCTTTTGTCATACGTCCATCCTGCCATTAGGCACGCTTCTGCGACTGCGGGGTTTTCGGAATATACCCAAGCGTAATACTTTTTAGTCCAAGCAAGAACAGCTTTGTGAAGAGCAAGATTTGAGTGTAGGCGCTCCCTCTTAGCTTCTAAACCCATGACATTTAAACAATATCCCAAAATCTTTGCGCCTTTGAAATTAACAAAATCGTTCATCCTTGTAATTTCGTCATACACAAGTCGACGAAACTTAAAGTGTATTATTTGAGTGGCTTCTCCGCTTTCCCTTGCGGAGCAAAATAAATCAGTCCACACGGAATTGTGTTGAATTCTCCAGCATGTTCCGCGCGGACTTGTTACGGTCGAAGCTGAATAGATAACTTCAAACATTAGACCAGCTATCATGTCGTATATAGTATCGAGATCTTGATGTTCTGATCTTTTAAGCCTGATTCCCTTAGGAATTGGTTTTTTATCAAGGAGTCTTATAGCATCTTTAATAAAATCAACGATTGCTCTAAGCTTACAAGAAGGTTCATCATTCCTTCCTACTGCTTCTACGCCATCTAATCTGTAAAGATCCCCCAGTGCATATTCTAGGTGACCTTTGGCCCTAAAAAAAACGAAAGCTTGTCGCTGATAGCCTTTAGATATGAAATCCTCTAAGGTCAAAAGGACAATACGACAGTAAGCTTCCCACTGTTTGTAATCCCAATCCATCATCTTCACGCCATCAGGATCGAGAAGAGTGCTGATGTTCTCAGCCATCTCTGCATTCCCGAACATAACTGAAGTTAAGGGCTTATGATATCCAAGTAAGCCAGATTTATATCCGGATTCCTCATGGTATAAAAATGAGTCTTTATTGCCGATCGCCTCCAGCACTATGTTTTTTGCAAATGTTTCTATGGGAAGACGATACTTTTTTGTCTTTGCGACATCCTCAAAAATGGCTAATGCAGTACGGGGAGAATACGCAACTATAGCACGGCAAAAACGAGCGTCCGCAATCAGTAGCAAGATTGCATTGGCAAACTCTTCAACTTTCTTAAGTTTTGGCGGAGCAGGGCTATTAGGATACCGCTCCCGCTCCTCTCTACCAAAATGAATCAATTTGTCTACTGAATGAGTAAGCTCATCTGCAACCACTGCCAATTCTTCTTGAGACCCATTAAGTATGGCCCGATACAAGACTCTGGCAAAACGTTGAGAATTAAGTCGCCCATAGACTGGTGGTTTAATAAAAGCAAACCAGGCCCATAAAAGAAAAGTAAGTAAGAACAAGACTCCCATAAGAGCCTGCCATATTGTCGGATTAAGAGGACCTACAGGAACAAACCATTCTTGGGCACGCCACAAGTCAGTTGCCAGGGCAAGTACCCCGAGCGCCGTCATTCCAAAGAAAGTTATCCCTTGGAGAGGGAGTGGGGCCGTTCTAATTCTAAATCGATAACGAACGTCGGCAATCGTCCATGCGAGCACCATTAAAGCTAGACCAGACAAAAATTCCGCAAATCCAAACAGTTTTGGATCTGTTGAACTCATTTGAACGAAGCACATCGGTCCGTAGCAAATTATCCCTTCCATCTATTTCACTTCTTTCAATAAGGATCCAAACTGATTTAAACCGTATGCACCCAATTTATGTATGGTTTTGATCGCCGTTTCGCGCGCCTCGGTCTTCAGAAGCTTCGGCAAAAGAATTTTTGCTTTTTCCAGCCAGCCATAAAATCCATAGTCTGCGACTCGGCAATCAACCATAAGGCGAAATACCTCTGCAACTTTTTGTGGATACTTCTCGGCCAAATCCAATAATCGCTCCATGACCATGTAGTCAGGAGTGATGTAATTACAAAGAGTTAAAACGGTTATTGCTTGGTCCAATGACCATTCATCATCAAACTGAGCAGATTTGAACCACCAACCAAACTCGGCTAACTCAGCTCGATCTTTTGGATCTTTCATCTTTTTGCATTCCTCGACTCTAAAGTTCCAGAAGCTAATTGAACGCTTCACAACGTTTGGATCAGGTTCGTACTTTTCATTTGCAAGCCCTCTACCAATCATATCCAAAGCCCTTTTCTTAAGTCTTGCATCGAGCTTAGAGTACAACTTAGACAGAATCTCAGAATCGAGTTCAAATTCACCGTAAAGAAAAAAAGAAATAAGATGATCCACCAATCTCTCATCAATCTTCTCAGGCCTGTCACCCTCACTTACCTCAAAACGATCTATTGCTAAAGAATAGTGATCTTTAAGTTCCTTAAAAACCTTTGTGTAAGGTTGATTAAAAAGTATATTCGCATCCCAGGCTGCCGCCCAGTATCCATCCAAATCTTTGTCTCTTGGGAGAATATTTTCTTTGGCCGCCTGAAACCACTTTGTGTTCAAGGGGAGTAGCCACGGAATCCAGCGACCGTAAATAGCGCGGACAGATTTTGATTTCTCAAAACGCAAATCAAGGTGTTTATCTAATGCAGAGAAAAGTTCAGGAGCTTTATCTATGGGAAGTTCATCTTTCGATAAACCAAGGTTTCTTCTTACCCAAAATCCATAGTGAATCGTGGCCTCCAAGGCAACCCCACGAATGCTATTGATGGCCGTCTGATAGTAGCCCTTGTCTGATGTGTACTTATCCTCTAATTCAACTTTGGGATGAATATCGGACAACCCTAATGACAAAATGTCCCATACCTTTTCCCTTAACGAGAAAGGGATTTCATTTGTTTCTGAAAGAAGACCGCGCTCCACAAGCCTACATGCCGCTTGACGAGACCAGCCCCAACTTGGATCTTTGTCGCCTCCTGGCTTAAATGCATCCTCTTCAGATTCATCATTCTGACCACTTGCCCACAGAAGAAAATCAATTACCTTTTCCCATTTGAACGGTTTCTTTTCAGCTAGGGCTTTTGAAAAACCTTCCACGATAGCGCGAACATATGTTTTTTCCCTAAACTGGAACTGCTCCATATTATCTGCAAATTCATCTAAGCGTTCAACTACAACGACTTGCAATTCTCTACCCAGTCCTTCAATCGTTGGACCAAAACCCCACTTCTCTGGAGGGGCCCAATCATCCAAATACTTTTTTAGATCTGCGGTTGGTAGAGACTTTAACTCAGCTGCGGATTTGGGACTTGAAGATCCGACCCAATCGGAGCTCATGTAATAATGAAAAGTTGGATTTTCAAGGTCACCGAACTTTGCATGCAACCGATCAAAGAGCTTTTTTTCATCTCCATCCAGAAACTGACGAATCATATAATAGTAATGATATCTGGAAATCTCATTGTCTTCTTCATTGATCTCTTCCGGTGCACTATCTTTGTTCCTATAAAAAACATCTGCCTCAATCATGGATAACAATTTTCTTCTGTCCGCATTGGACAACAGTGGGTAGCCCGTTTCAATGAGAAGAGCATACTCGTGCCAAACATCGAGGCAGTCGAAAAGTTGTTGATCGAGAATAAATTTTGAAACCAAATCGGCTCTTCCGCTCAATCGGACTATATGAAGACCAAGACGACTGAAAATCGGAAAAAATCCTGCTCGGAAATAATCACAAAGAGAAGCCACAAGTTCGGGAGCTTCGATCAAAAGCTCCTCAGATAGACCTCTAATCCAATTTACGATGATGTCTTTTAGGCCGTCATCATGGTTCTGATCAGAGCTTTCGATTGAGCCACGCCAAATGTAGCTTAAGTCTCTAAATTCACGGTCATCTTTATTTTCCTCAAATAGAATTGCCTGACGCAATTTTTCACAAAGGAGTTTTATTAAATTTACTTTATCCTCTTTATGAAAAGATGGTGCGATATCTTTTAGGGCCTCATCGTAATCCCATTCGTTACGGATAATAGGATCTGCACGCTTGATGAAACTGTTATCGTCGGTTTCTTTTTCAAACTTTCGGATACCAAGCAAGACGTCAGAAACCTGTAATGCTTCTTTTGAAAACCCACCAGCCCTTAATTGCACAATGTAAGCAGCAACCTTAGACGGTAGAAGAAAAAAATTTGTGTCATTGGAACCGAGCCACTGGACTATCTTTTTATAAAGATTCACTGAAACCGAAGGAGGCATCTTAAGAGCCGCATCCACAAAGTCTTCATGTACCCGAGGATTTTCAGTAGCTGGAACCTTTAGGATGATTTGCATCACTTTTTCAGGCTTCTCCGAAGCAATCTTAACAAGATATTTTGCGGGTGGCCAAAAAGGATACCGTACAGAGTCACCTTCTCTTAAAGGTTCACTTGGGCGATCAAACTGCTTTAGCTCATCCAAAGGCTCAAGCCAGTCGGGTGATTTTAAGTTTTCAAAGAAGAAATCATAGTCAGCCGTTCTCTGAATTTTACCGAGGGCAGCTGTTACATGTTCTTTAGTTGGCATTTGATTCTCCCTCCTCGATAATTTTCATGATGTCTTCGTGAACTTCAAACGTTCTGGGTTCAAGCCAATTAAGAAGAAAGTATTCGAAGTGTTTCAGATAGTCTAAAAAAATTGGCTCATCGGTCGGAGTATAATGCGCAGTTGTGGTGAAGTAGTCTTGATACTTGATCCATTCCTTCGTCTTCAGATCTTCGATATCGCTGGGCAAGGGTACAGAGCTAAAGTTTTGCTTCCTTATGACAGCTTGTACTGCATTTTTGCGGCCCCTCTTAATTTTTACCTCCGCGCCGAGCATAGATTCAATTTTTACAAGAAACTTTCGTAGGACTCCGTCAACTTCTCCGTTCCATTTCGGATCTCCGGGCCAACGACCCTTTGCGCACATATTTGTCCATTCTTGGTTTACATTATTGACGAAGTCCCCAAGTCTTTGCTTCGCACCGTCTTCAATAGGAACATCAATCACATCAGGAAGCTTGCCCATCATCTCCCGAATAGCATGTGCAGTTAAATGTATACGATCTTCATTGTCACTTTGAGAAAACACCTTAATAGCGGACATATACATTCGAGCTAGAGCTTCACTCTTTACTCTCAAAGCTTTATGAAGTTGAATTTGCATTGGCTCTAAAACTACAGCCGCATTTTCGCCGGTGGCCATCTGATCTATCTCCGTTGGCAATAAACAGATTAGTGTTAATATTTTTTTAACACAAAAGACAGCTCAGTTGTGAATAATCGGACTTAAATCTTAATAGCTAGATAACTTGTTAAAATCTGCGATGTTGTCTGAAAAAAGAAAACCCAAATATCCTCTGCGGAAATCTGGGTTCTCAAACTTGGGTAATGGTGGAGGCGGGGGGAATTGAACCCCCGTCCGCAAATGATCCACGATAAGGCGCTACATACTTAGTCAGTGTTTTAGATTGGTCCTCGGGCTTCCACAGACAAAATCCCTAAGACCTCTCCCCCAGTAAATTTAAGAGTGCATGCTGGAGAAAACCCAGCACTCCGAGGTCCCTAAATGACGATCAATCCAAGTGCGGAACCACCACAAGGTTGATCGTGCTGCTTAATTAAGCTGCAAGTGCGTAATCGTTGCCAATTACAAAGTGGACGTTTTTAACGAGGTCCTCATCCGCCCCGGTATGCTCCTTATGCTTCAGCACCCACGTCGAAGCCAGTACGCCCCCATAGTGTGTGAACATATCGCCTTCATTGTCCCTTAGTTTTGGACAAATGAAAACCGGTTATCCTTCCCATTTGAACACCCATTTTCAACGATTAAATTTTTCGTGACGCAGGACTTTTGTCTTGATTCGGTGGTGTCATCCTAACCAGATCCTAACGTTAGCAAGGGACAATTTACGCCAAATGGTTGAGATATCCACCATTTATAGGGCTATTCCACAGAGTTATCCACATTGTTGGCTGAAAAATGGGGCAAAACTGACACCAAAATTTAAGAATCTTAAATTTATCCGAGGGGCCGTCACGTTCGGTGACAGCCCTTAGATTATGCAAAATTAACGGAAAAGGTCGGCTGCGGAAGCCGCCGTTGCAGCAAGAGAACTTACATTCGAGCGGTCATTTTTCTGATCTTTAGCCGCTGCTGGAGCCGCCGGAGCTGCGGCTACCGGAACCGCAGGGGCTTGCTCAACCGCCACCGCCGCTACAACCGGAGTCTCGACAATCGGTGTTTCAGTCACGATATCCAAAGAGGACTTCATCACCGGCGCTTTCACTGCGGATTCAACCGCATTGGTCACCGGGAACAACTGAATGTTCAACTGATAAACTCTTTCGCCCTTGTCTTTCATACGTGCGATCGAGTTGTCCTTATGCAAAGCTTTTCTCATCTGACGAAGTTTGAATTTGATCTCTTCAAACTCTGTCTTGGTCAAAGACAATGTCAAAGTCCCGAATTCACGCTCTGTCGGCTGATCCTGATACAAGGACTCAAGCCCCAGGTACATCAACTGGGACTGAAGCTTACGAACCAAAGCCACCGGGATTTCTTCCGGGGACTCAGTCAGGTTGCGAGCTTTTTTAAGCTCCCCAGTCACTTCATCACGACGAAGATCGCCAGAGCCGATAAGTGTGGACAGTGCATGATCAATTTCATCTTCAGAAGCTTTGCCACGCAGAAGGTTTTTCAAGGTCGCCGTATCAAAGGACACGCCTTCCTGATCGATCATCGCATAGATAATCCAAGCCACCCAGTTCGGAACCTTTTCCCAGGTCTTGCGATCAATTTCGCCGGATTTCAGCTTCCCAGCCACGCGATGTTCACTCAATTTCTTAAGGTACATATTACGTTCAGCAGGGTCCATGGCTTGCGTGAACTGCACCAACAGACGGAATTCCTCTGTTTGGTCCTTCATAAAGCCCAACGCCTTACCGAACTTGCCGATCATGTCGTCGGAAAGATTTCTTTTCCCTTCGATGATCATCTTTAAGTAATTCGGCGACTTGATATTAGCTGCGGCAGAAAAAACGGCATACGTATAAGCACGCAAAGAGCCCTTGGAGGCCTTACGTTTATACAGATAGAAATCACCCAGGAACTGGCGATAGTTCATATAATCAGATAGTACGGGCGGAACGAGCGAACCCTTTGAAATTTCTTTGCCTTTGCTAAACTCTGGCTGATGGTTTTGCATAGAAATGGTTCTCCTTTGCACCAAACTAGTTCACCTGATTTGAACACCCAAAACAAGCGGATTTGTATGCAAAGACCGTTACGTTATCGCAAAGCACAAAAAAAGGCCCCCGAAACCGAGGGCCTTTCCAAGTCGATTGAGTTTTGAAGGCAAAAATCCTAGCGACGAGTCAGCTTCAAAGTCACCGCGCGCACATCCAAGTCTCCGCGAGTGTAAAGAACGATGCTGGAAGCTGTCTGACCGATCACAGCATTTTGTGGGTTTACAGTCAGACGACGGCTGTAACGATCCACTTGCAGTGTTTGGCCTTGATTGAAACCGTTAATCAAAAGATCCACCAGCGCCACGTTGTAAACCGCATTGGCGTCGATCTCGATAGCCTGGATTCTATAACCACGGTAGCGGTTCATATCCAAGTAAGCACCCAGATCCAAACGGTCATTGCCATACAAACGACGGTTCACATACAAAGGAACGTCGATAGTGCGACCCGGATTTGTCGGAGGCTGGTAAGAACGCTCACGCAAATTCACGGTCACAGATTCAATTTGCGCATTACCACGGATTTCCAACTGCAAAGTGCGGATGTCTTCACCCAAAACCGCGCGGTACTGAGGGCGAAGTAGAACCGCCCCTTGCGGAGAATAAACTGATTCGTTCATGCGGCCGTCGGTCAACAAAGCCACTTCTGTATTGTAACCGCTGCTGCGGAACTGAGCTTCCACAGATTCAACTTCATACCCACGATAGTTTTCGCCAATCCCCGCCAACTGACGAAGCTGAAGGGTTTCATTGTTCACACGGCGATTCAGATAGATAACCTTGCGTTCTTGGCGACCATAGCTTCCGCCATTGCCGAAATCATCCTGACCAGGATAACCGGGACCGAAGTCACCACCCGGGCCAAAATCACCCGGGAAACCAGGGCCCACATCAGGCGTTGGAATCGGAGCACCTGGGCGAGGAGCGCCCGGCACAATATAAGCCTCCGCTGCGGTCGTGAATAATGTAATGGCTGCAAATGAAAGTAAAAGGCTGCGTTTTAGAGTCATTATGTCCCCCAAGTGGTTAAGAAGTTCCCCCGCTTGTACATAAAGCAACCAGCGTACCAACTATTAAGGAGACAAAATGACCCTGAAAAATGCAAAAAGGCCACTGATCTTGGAGGAAATCAGTGGCCGGCATAAGAAACATACCCAATGAAGGGTCTTTTAGGGCTATTTCAAGTTATCGTCGTTGATCTCAACCAGAGGTTTGATCTTACGCATAAATGTAACTGCGAACTGATCTTGGGCATAAGAAGCGCGTTTTCTCATTTTCAAAGCGATGCGGATTTGGCCCAAACCATTGTTGGCAACCAAGCGAGCCTCACCGATCCAGTTTGCATAGTTCAATTTCGAGTTGCTTAAAGAAACCAGATCCAAAGAATCCTGCTGATCTTTTGCAATACGAGTCAAAGGAATGTTCACACCCGTTCCCGCTTCAGGAGCCAGCAACGGACCCGCAAAAGCCAGAAGTTCATTGTTCGCACCTTTGGTCACAACTGTGAAACCGGAACGACCATTGACAACTTCAAAGGAAGACAAGCCCACAGATTTGATTCTATCCACTGTGTTTTCTTTTCTGATCGTGTTCTTCACGTAATCACGCAGGATCAGATATTCTGGATTGTCAGAGAACTGCTCTGGCAAGTTGAAGTACAAGTCCGCAGCAGAAGTTCTGAAAACCACATTGATGATTGCAGAAGAAGGGCTGGAACCGATTTTCAGACGCGCAAACACGTTTTCACAACCGCCATCCAGATCCAGACATTTCACTGTCCCTTCCAAAGCGCGAGAACCCGTGGTTCTTTCCCCATTACCAGCACGAACAGAACGAACCGGAGAAGCCGCACCTTCACCTTGAGAACCGGCAACATTATAAACCTTAACGTCGTTACCTTCTCGGACTTTCAAAGTGATGATCACATCACCAGACATGCTATCCACAGACAATTTAGCGTGCTGAACAGAAGCTGCTGCTTCCAAGTTCAAACGACGAGTGTCATAGCTGACTTTTTCGTTACGTGCTCTAAGGAAGTTCAACAGATCATCCGTGCCGGAAGATGTATAAACCAAACCATCAGCCGTCACACCGCCCGTCATACGTTTCGTCAAATTATCACGAGTCACGTTGGACGGATCATTGTATCTGTAATCACCCGGAATTATATGAGTCCCCGGAGCCGGTGCAGGACGAGTGTCCACAACTGGTGGAGGTGTTGCCGGATTCGCAGGAGTTTGTGGGTTAGTCGGCGTTGGAGGTGGCGGCGGAGGAGTTGTTGGATTTTTCCCCTGACCTTGACCTTTGTTTGGAATCGGAGCGGGTTGAGTGGCATCTTTACCATTGCCGCCCGGAGCTGGAAGGCCGCCACCGATTTCGCCATTTGTATTGTCTGTTTGACTAGAGTCTGTCGGCTTAGCTTGTTTATTAGGCTCTGAGAAAACGTCTTTTTTCTTACCGCAAGCAGTAAGGGACAACGACGCCAACAAGGCCGCCGTGATCAGGGTATGCTTTTGAAGCATTGGTAACATGAGAAACCTCCAAGTATTCTTTCAATAAACCAATTCGAAAAGGTCCTTAAGCAAGGGCCGGGCCAGATTTCGTCACCCCTCAGCAGGCCTTGTATTTCAATACAGATAGGT
The DNA here is from genome assembly GCF_025558485.1 of Bdellovibrio bacteriovorus. GTDB lineage: Bacteria > Bdellovibrionota > Bdellovibrionia > Bdellovibrionales > Bdellovibrionaceae > Bdellovibrio > Bdellovibrio bacteriovorus_G. The sequence continues at coordinate 1,315,167 of NZ_CP102930.1, read as the reverse complement.
TTTAGATTGAGTTTTGGAAGGAATTTCATGCCTGTACAACAATTCGGCGAGCTCTTAAACGACCCTAAAAAACTGACCCAGCATCTTATTAAAGTGATTCTTGTAAGTCTGGTGCTGGCTTTGCTGGCAATGTATTTCGTGGATCAACAGGTGTCCCTGTACTTCGCGGAAAAAGAAGTCACCGCGATGTGGAGAAAACCCGCACGCATCCTGACGGACGTGGCCTTGTCTGAATATTACTTCGCCGCGGCTTTAATTATCTGGGCGTTCTGCAAATGGGTGGGACCGCATATCGGAATGCTAAAATCGCATTTGTCTCGTGTGGACTATTATCGCCGCTGGGGTTTGAATCTTTTGGTGTCCTTGCTGGTGGCGGGCGCCATCACCCATATCATTAAGTTTACAGCAGGACGCCAGCGCCCCCATAAAACACCGGATTTTGATCCGCATGTCTTTACGCCGTTTACCACTCACTGGCACTGGCATTCATTTTCTTCCGGCCATTCGCAGGTGATCTTTACCGTCGCCACGATGATGAGCGTGGCCTTCCCGCGCTTTCGCTGGTTCTGGATTCCGTTTGCGATGGTGGTGTGCCTGACCCGCGTGGTGGTGCATGACCACTTTGTCAGCGATATCATCTTTGGTGCATGCGTCGGCTATGTGGGAACCTTGCTGGCCCTGCAACTGATGCGCAAGAAAACCAAAAACGGTCTTTACTAGGATTTTTCAGAGAGGAATTCCACCAGATACTGGGATTCCTTCATGGTTCGCACGATGTCCCGGTAGTTGGCGACATACCTTTCCACCAAACCCCAGAAACAGTCTGAGTGATTCATGTGCTGCAAATGTGCAAGCTCATGCACAATCACGTAATCAATCACCTCTTCAGCGAACACAATTAGACGCCAGTTCAGATTGATGATTTTTTTCGAGGAACAACTGCCCCAACGGGTCTTTTGTTCACGGAATTTCACCTGTGAGGGATGAAGGTTCATCTGCCCAGCCCAGTAAGCCACGCGCTGGCTTAAAAAATCCACGGCTTCGCGCTTATAGAAATGACGGATTTCTTTTAATGCCGTTGGATGCTCTTCAATCAGTGAATCCGCACTCCAGCTATTGCGAGGAATATGCAGCAACAGATGTTCATCTGTGACTGAGACGAAAGTTTTCTTGTGCAGGGTGATGACTACTTTAAGTTTGCGCTCCACACCTTTAAAAGGAAAGTTTTCGTAGGCTTTAATGCGTTTTTCGGGGAACTTTTCGGCGATCTCTGAAAACTTCGCGAAGTTCTTTTCGATCCAGTCCCTCTTGGCCATCAGGAAATCAACGATGATTTTCTGACTGGTGCTTTTTGCCGCAACCACCTTGATGGGCTTATTCGGATACAGATAAATAGAAACCGAGCGGCGGAAATTCCGTCGATGCACCTCTACAGGCCATTTTGCGAAGATAAAGGTTTCTTTGCCGCTCATCAGACAGAGAATGACTTAAGCCTTAAAAGCTGGCAAGATCAGATAATGGATAAAAGCTCTTCTTTCTATAGTTTAGACCCTGAAAAAGTGCTTCTGGCGACAGAACATGCCGGTCTTTATCCAACGGGTGAGTTCACCCAGCTAAATTCCTATGAAAACCGCGTTTTTGATATCAAGCTGGAAGAACCCTGCACGCCCGGCGCTTTGAATAAAAACGTCATCGCCAAATTCTATCGCCCCAACCGCTGGAGCAAAGAAGCCATTTTAGAAGAGCATGAATTTCTGCTGTCACTAAAAGCCGAAGGCATTCCTGCCGTAGCGCCACTGATGCAGGGACATGATTCCACTTTATTGGAAGTCGATGGCATGTATGTCGCATTCTTCCCAAAGGTTCTGGGCCGTATGCCGCAGGAATTTTTGCAAGGCGAACTTCATAAAGTCGGCCGCTTGATGGCGCAAGTTCATAATGTCGGCGCAAAAAAACCCGCCCCTCACCGCCCGGTTCTGGATACAAGCTATTATGGCGGCTGGGAGACTTTGGATTTCCTGCAAGACTGGATCACCCCGGAACTGCGCGAGCGCTATAATATTGCCGCAGAAGATATTCTGTATGCAATTGACGATAACTTTGATTCTTCAGAATTTATTCGCATTCACGGAGACTGCCACAAAGGTAATTTACTGAATAACGGTCAGGAGTTTTTCCTGGTGGACTTTGATGATTTCGTCAACGGCCCGGTGATTCAGGATTTCTGGATGTTGTTATCAGGTGATGAAGACAGTCTGGACGATGAAAAGATGCAGATCATCCAAGGCTATGAAGAGCTGCGCGAATTCCCCGATCATCAGTGGTCATGGATTCCAATGCTGCGCGGTCTGCGCATCGTGTCCTATGCCGGATGGATCGCCAAACGCTGGGAAGATCCCAGTTTCCCGCGCCTGTTCCCGGAGTTTAACAAATACACCTACTGGGCCGAAGAAGTTGAAGCCCTGGAAAAAATCGCCTGGAAAATCGGATAACGCCAAAGACCCGCTTAAAAGCGGGTCTTTAATTTTAGCGTGTTCGCGATGATGGATTGACTGGGTTGTATGGTGAGTACTCCTTACTGGGGATCGCGCGCGGAATTATTGGAAGTAGATGGATTCACCTGAGTGGAGGATCCACTTTCCCGGCGCTGTCTTTCCCGGAATTGTGTCGAGCTTTTTTTGCCCCCGCGACGGGACAGTCGCATTTTAGGCTGTGACGTCAGAGTGTGCGAAACCTCTTCCGTTTGTGATTCTGGCAAATCAGGATATTTCGGCTGGCGCTTCATTTTAGCGGAAGTACTTGCAGCAGAATTTCGTCGAGCGCTGACCGAAAGCGTCTTGGATGTTCCAGAGCGTTTGGATTTCATCCCTGATGAGCTGGCAGCTTTCATTTTTGTGCTGGCTGGTCTTTTCGCTTTCGCAGTTCTTGCGGAGGATGTTTTCCTTTTGGGAGTGGTTGATTTTGCCTTACGAGGCGCTGGCTTTGATCGTCGATGAGTAGTGTGAGTTTCTGCTCTCATTCGTGGCTCCTTTGTTTGAGGGTCGGTTGTTTCAGGCTTCATTCTAGATAAGTCCTGCACATTGACCTTCAATTTCGTGGGCCGGGTGTTACAAAACAAGAGCCGCTTTCGCGGCTCTTGTGAAGCTTTTGCGATTTTCTTAAGGCTGCTGGCCCAAAGTCACCGTACTGAGCTCCATTGTTTTTACTTTTCCAGAATCACCATCCGTCATCGTCATTTTCACCATACCGAATGGAACGTCTCCCCACCACATTGTCATGGAATCCCCATCACCATGGTGGCCGCCCTTGTCGTCGCCCCCCTTAGTCATTTTACATGTGTTGTATGTACCTGCTGGAACTGTGACTTCTTCCATCACACCACCGCGAGCCACACAGTTTGTCATGATCTCCTGCCATTTTTCAGAGCTGTAAAGATTCTTCTTTTCTTTGGTTTCACAACGTTCCCATTTGCCCATCTGCACCCACGATTTCACCAGCCACTTCATTGTGGTCGGATCCTGACTCAGCACTTCTTTGGAGCCTTTCACTTCGGTAGTCGTGCCATCCGTGCCCACCACCGTTCCCGTCCACTCCACCTTATCCCCCACCGTCGGATACGCCATTGCGTAGGTGGACGCAAAGAACACAACACTTGCCAATAGTTTTGATGCTTTCATAAGACCTCCTAGTCTTGTTGGTTTGGTTTTGATTTCGGAAGCCTAGGTTGAACTGAAGATTTTTTTTCGTCTTGGATTTTTTGTCGGACCTGCAACCTTACACCTGACTGGCAAAAGCAACTGAAAGAAAACAAAAAGCCGAAGGGTTCGCCTTCGGTTTCTATGTGAAATAAAAATGTCGAATCTATTTAGGGGTGCTTTAAAAACCAGTCTGTAATGAGATCTGGAGCTTCTTCCAGCCATTCGTGCCGCGCCCAAGGGCTGACAAATGCCGTCGTTTCAATTCCATGTGCTTGCAAACTTTCATAGTAAGGATACATCGTGCGCACAGGGACCACTGGATCAAATCTTCCATGCAGAAAAATCGTCGGTGGATGATTCAATGGAATCTCGTCCGGAACAAAACACATGGGCCCACCACAGTTGGCATAAGACGCCGAATGCACCGCCAGAGCTTTAAACACCCCCGGGAAAGCTACGGCCATACGGCTGGAATGGTATCCACCACTGGAGATCCCTGTGGCATACAGACGATCCATGTTCAACTTTCCGAACTCCCCATTCCCCATGGCTTTTAAAAGCTCTTCAACGAAGAAGAAGTCTTCAGAAGTGTCATAATCAATGCCGACAATATTTGTCATCCACGCCACGCCTTCGATGGCTGGGGGTGCAATAATCGCAAAACCATGATCCAACAAAGACTGAATCAAGCGGATCTCATTGTATCCGCCCGCGATCATCAGACTGCTTCTGGAAAATTCCACTGGGAAAAGACTGCCCTGATACAACACAACTGTCGGCCAACCCGCTTTCGGAGTACGTCCTTTCGGCAGGGAATACTTTACCTGACGAGTGAGGTGAGGCCCCGCCACCTCCTTAACCAAATAAGGACAGGTCAGTCGATCCACAAGTCCCGTGACTTCGCAGTTGGACACTTTCGTCTTGGCCGCTTCGGCCGACATACTCAAGGCCAGAGCGCTTACTGCCATCAGCACCAACTTTTTCATCCGGGACTCCTTTATCCAAACCAAAACCCGAGGCCAATATAGGGGACACAGGCCCCCCTTGTCCTTAGGAACAGTTGACGGTTTTCCAAGGCTTTTGTCAAAAACCCCGGGGAAACCGCGACCGCCAAAGTCGGAATTACCAACTTACCCTGGAATAATCTGCCACCCTGCTAGTGACAAACCCACTTCGCGCCGTCGCCAGTCACATCCACGCCTTGAATCTGCAACGTCTGCAACTTTGTCGGAATAAGCGATGTTAGCTCATGGGGAATTGAGTGATCCAAAATCACCAGAAACTCCAAACCGTTCGGATTCGCCACACTAGCCACCAGTTGCAGATCATTATAGTTATTCACGCTGCCGGTTTTCCCGGGCTGATTGCCGGCACCTTCATAATTGTATTCAACGTCGCTGCCGCAGTTACGGCTTGGGCACTTGCCAGCCACCCAGTTGGAATACTGGTAAGACACATTCCCCTGCTCATCATGATTCAGAACCAAAGAGCGCTGGGAAGTCCCTTTGGCAGGATCTGCTTGCTGCGTGCAAGTGATCTGTTTTGGAAAGTAACACTGATATGTGCTGGCGCGATCCAGAAAACAATCAGCCTGAGCCGCAGTAGTGGAAAGAATCAAACCAGAAAGAACCATCAAAGACTTAGGTTTCATATACAACCTCCTACGTTGTTGGAGGCGAAATTATTTTTAAACAAAGTATTTGTATAATTCATATATTTCACTTTATCATGATTTTAAATGAGTTTACTGAGCCCTTCCCTTGAAGCTTTCTGGGCCGTTGTTCAAAAAGGCACGGTCCTGGAAGCTGCTAAAATAGTAAATCTCACCCAGACAGGGGTGACCCAACGTATCCGGAGCTTGGAAAAGCAACTGGGTGTGACGTTGTTCACCCGCTCCCGTAAAGGCATGCGTCTTACTCAAGAAGGGGAATCCCTTCTGCGCTATGTCCAGGCGGCCCGCGATCTCGAAGGGGACACCCTGTCTAAAATTTCCGGCAAAAAAGAATCCGCCTTCTTTGAGGTGTGTTTAAGCGGAACATCCACGCTGATGCGTTCCAGAATCATTCCCCGGGTCAGCACGGTGATTAAAAAGAATCCAAAACTGCGCGTTCGTTTTGACATCACCGACACGGACAGTGTTTTGGGGAAACTAAAAACCGGTTTTGCGCAGATCGGCGCCTTGCCTGCAAATCATGTGGGCTTGGAATTGGATTCCAAAGTGATGGCACCGGAAAGATATTTCCTTGTAGGTCCGGCAGCCTGGAAGAAAAGAAAGCTGGAAGACATCCTGACCAATGAACCCATCATTGATTTTGATCCGCAAGATACAGTCACTTGGGATTTACTTAAAAAATACAAACTTTCCGGCAAAGCCCAGAAACTGCGCCACTATGCCAACAACATTGATGCACTCACCTACATGCTACAACAAGGCTTGGGGTATTCTTCTTTGACTGAAGAATTCGCGCGTCCGTTTATTAAAGACGGCAGCCTTTGCTATCTCGCCAGTGAATTGCATTTGGATTATTCAGTCGCATTGGCCTGGTATCCACGCACAGAAATGCCCGCATACTTCAAGCAGTTGATCGAAGTTCTCACTAAAAAGAACTAACCTCTTTCACCACAGAAAAAGGTTCCATCTTGGAACTGGCTTCCCTAAAGGATTTCAAAGAAATCAGTTTACTTTTTTTGAACTATCTTCGATATTAGGTTTATCTCTAATGAAAGGAGGCCATCATGATTATTATGATGATTCAAAAAACAAATATTTGCGGATCTGCAATCGTGGACGTGGCCTCTGGAATTCAATCGTAGGTCACAAACCCAATCCCACGACAATTGAGCGAACTGCATCTAACGCATCTTTGGACATGTAAAGTGTTTTGCACTTTTCGTCTTTAGATCTTAACCCAAAATTTAATTTTAGCTCTGACGACGCTTTGGCCTCATTTTCTGACGAGGTCCCCAACACCTGTGTCTGTATTTTGATTCTGAAGTGGTGTCGTGGCTGAACTTTCAAACAACCCTTGCGCATTTATCTGTCAAAACGGCCTTTTGAACAGAACTGTCGCAAGCATTATCAATCCTGAGGAGGAAGCTATGAACGCATTAATGCGTAGAAAAAAACAATGGGAATTCCAAAACGAGCGATACTTATTGAAACTCGTTGAAACCTCAACTGATGTGTCTATTGAAAGCGTAAAAAAGGCCGGTCAACTCACAAGCTTCCTTCTGTATCTTGCTTATAAGAGCACAAGGATCATGCTTGCGTTAGCGTCTGCTACAATGAGAGGACCGAAACTGGTACGCTACACAACTCCAGAACGAAATCATGAAGTTCTGGAAGCACAACTTCAGCAGTTGGAAGCCCGCTTGCAAAATCCAACTATTTTGCAAAGATAATCGCAAGGGGAGCTTACGCTCCCCTTTTTCTTTAGAGCATCGCCCGTTACCTGATGGAAGCTGAAAAGCTCTCGCAGCCCGCCCCCTAGTTTAAAGTATCTGCCCTATTTTCAATACCTTGCGTTATGCAATGTTCAAGTGAGTTTGGCTGCCAGACCGACTCTCCCTTGGTTTTGATGCCCTGTTTTCCTTTGTCTTAAAGGCGGCGCCATTCTATATTTTCAGGGCGCTTTTACAATCCCATCACAAAGGAAACGACTTATGAAAAAAATCAAAGTTGCCAATCCCGTCGTTGAGCTCGACGGCGACGAAATGACAAGAATCATCTGGAAATTCATCAAAGAACAATTGATCCTTCCTTACCTTGAAATCGACATTAAGTACTACGACTTGGGCATGGAACATCGTGATGCCACCAACGATCAAGTGACTGTGGATGCTGCTGAGGCGATCAAAAAGTACAATGTCGGTATCAAATGCGCGACGATCACTCCTGACGAAGCTCGCGTAAAAGAATTCAACTTGAAACAAATGTGGAAATCACCAAACGGCACTATCCGTAACATCCTTGACGGGACTGTTTTCCGTGAACCCATCATCTGTAAAAATGTTCCTCGTCTGGTTCCTAACTGGACCGCTCCGATCTGCATCGGTCGTCACGCTTTCGGTGACCAGTACCGTGCAACTGATTTCGTAACTAAAGGCAAAGGCAAACTGACTGTGACTTTCCAACCTGAAAACGGTGGCGAAACAATCACTCACGAAGTTTACAACTTCAAAGGCGACGGCGTTGCTTTGACTATGTACAACACCGACGAATCCATCACTGGTTTCGCACGTTCCTGCTTCAATCAGGCTCTTTCCAAAAAATGGCCGTTGTACCTTTCCACTAAGAACACGATCCTTAAAAAATACGATGGTCGTTTCAAAGACATCTTTGAAGAGATCTACCAAAAAGAATTCAAAGCTAAGTTCGATGCCGCTGGTATCACTTACGAGCACCGTCTGATCGACGACATGGTTGCTTCTGCTTTGAAATGGAATGGTAACTTCGTGTGGGCTTGTAAGAACTACGACGGTGACGTTCAGTCCGATACAGTAGCACAAGGTTTCGGTTCTTTGGGTCTGATGACTTCCGTATTGGTTACTCCAGATGGTAAGACCATGGAATCTGAAGCGGCTCACGGTACTGTGACTCGTCACTACCGTCAGCACCAACAGGGTAAACCAACTTCCACAAACCCAATCGCTTCCATCTTTGCATGGACTCGCGGTCTTGAGCACCGTGGTAACTTAGATAACAACCCTGAGCTTGTGAAGTTCGCTCAGACTTTGGAAAAAGTCTGCGTGGAAACAGTGGAAGCTGGCTTCATGACCAAGGACCTTGCAGTTTGCATCTATGGCGACAAAGTTCCTGCTGATAAATACATGAACACAGAGCCGTTCCTTGCAAAATTGGACGAGAACTTGAAAAAAGCTCTTTCCATGTAAGAACCCGAGCTGAAAGCTTAAATAAAAAGAGGAGCCCCAAAGGCTCCTCTTTTTTTATTTCTACCTGAATAACCCAAACTAAGACCCGCAGCTTTTACCCCAGGTGTTGGCTGTCTTATCCCCCACCCCGATATGCAAAGAGGCGCTGCCGTAGTGACCGATCGCGCGCAAACGCTTGGCCTTGCGCATTTTGCAAAGCTCTTTAAAGGCACGGTCCGCTTCGCTGTTGCTCGCAAATCTGACGTCGATGGATGTTCCATAAGGATGTCTGCCAGCGGCCCCGCCCACATTTTTATTATAAGGTTCAGGTCTCCACCAATTGTAGATCTGACTGATCTTAATACCCTTGGCGGAAAGGTCCTGCAAAATACGCACGCCTTCAATCGGATACTTCCAAGTGCCTTCGTCGGGATGAATCAGATTGTGCGCCTGACTGGAACCGTAGGTGCAGCGAAAGGTGTTCACACTTTTGGGATTCGGGCGAACCACTTGATCACACCAGAAGGACCCGTTGGTTTCTTTTGAACACTTTTGCAGAAACTCTTCTTTTTTGGAAAGTCCCAGGTTCACTTTGCTTTTTTGTGAACTTGACGCCTTCACACAACCCAGCGCCTGAATTTCTTCTGAAATGCCAAAATCATCATGGACGTGATCGGCAATATCCTCGCCATCAGTCATCGCCGTGTCTGTGGTATCGGTGATATTCTGATTTTCATTCTGTGTGGAGGACTGCTCAACGTAGTCGTTGGCTCCCCCTTGGCATCCCAGCAAACCCACTCCCAGAGCCAGAACCAAGGCGGCGGTATTTTGTTTCAATGTCATCTGCGAACCCCTTCACTGCCGATTGGCAGGTGAGTGTCAGACTACATTGCTTACATTTTTTTCATCTACAGGACCGGGCAAGATCCAGAACAAAGGACAGGTTAAAACGAGGGATCTTTTGGTCAGCAGAAGAAAAAGGCAGGACCAATGGCAAAGCCCTCATGGAGTGGAGGCATCCAATAGGCCCGAGGCACCAACAATATAGAATTTCAAATTCTGGTTATCGTCGTACACCTTCAGTAAAAGCGAATTTGTTCTTGGCACATGAGACGTCGCGAAGGCATAAGCGGACTCTTTGTCCCAGTTCGGCGCTTGCAGCATGCCATCAATAGTCGGTTGTTGTTCAGCCTGTGTCGGTAACATCACCTCGGTGAAGTTCGCACCATCCAGATCCCGATACAAAATACCCGAAAGCAGATTGGTACCGTCAACCAAGCCGGCATTGACGACTTTCGTTCCGGCGCAAACATAGCCATATATAAAATTGAGAAGATGCGAAGGATAATTCACCAAAATATTATTATGAATATCCGCAAAACTTGCCTGACTGATAGCGGAACCATGTACGTCAGAGAAATCCACAAAGCTCAAATCCTTTTTGACCTCTGAAAGATGCCCATCGCGAACAACCAGCAAGCCGCGCGGAGACGCCTTGAGACTTATCAGATAACTCTGGTATTCGGAATAAGTGATGCCGTCTTCCTGAATGGCTCCTATGCGGAAGCGCCCTTGATCGGGGCCACTGGTTGCCTGAGAGATAAAATAGATCCCATGAACACCCTGAAGAACTTCATGAATCTTTTCTTCAGAAACCTTAGTAAAGACACTTCCTGCTTTCCAAAGATGCCAAGACCAGGACATATAATCCCAAGCCACAGAAGTGACCGAAGGGAAGAGCATATATCTGTCTGTACCTTGCGTATAAACCCGCCCAATAAATGGTGAATCACGATGTTCACCCATCTGCACTTCTCCAGAAACCTTTTCAAGCGTCGGCACGGCTGCGGATGTGTCTATTTTCCAAATATACACCTTGGTGTCAGTATCCAGAGCACGGAAGTAAACCGTATCCCCGACCCAACGGTAACTGCCCACATTTTGTAAGTTCGATGCCACCAGCGTGGTCACTCCCGCCCGGCGCAGATACAGATTCGTTACAGTTGTTGAGCTGATATGATAAAGGAACTTATCCCTCTTGGTCGTTCCCACAACACCCGAGTCCTCGGTGTTCAGCACTGTGGTGGTTCCACCCGAAAGCATAATCGGTCGATCTACAAACATACCACCCTGTCTTGATGGCGAACGTCCGGTGAAAATAAGATCCGTACTTCCCGTCAGCACAGTACCACTGCCGCTGACCATGTATCCCCGAAGACTGTCTCCGACCAAACCCCATTCGCGTTTCAAAAGAGGTTCAAAGGAGCTTCCATCATAGGAAAGCACTTGCACGGCAAAAGAAGAGGTGTCTGGATGCTCCCACAGCCCCCCGGTAATTCGGACATGAAGATGGGCCGAGGTTGCAATAAGAATACGGGAATTACGAACCTCAAGGATACGCGTGGACATTTCGTTAAAGATCGCCCCCGGGATCTGGATGTATTTCAAATTTCCGTTGTTGTATTCAACCAAGTAAGGCTTTGCGATGCTTGCTGTATGAATATAGATGTCAGTACCTTCTTTATTCACATCCAAGATGCGACGAACTGTGCGCGTCGTCCCGTTATAGTCCGCTTCAAGAATATAATCGTCAGAAGAAAAACCATTAACAGCAGAAGTTCCACCATTCGTGCCGTCACTGCGATAAAGATATACTTTTCCATCGACAGCAACGCCCAAGAAGAACATTTCTCCGCCACTTTCACGAACGGAATGCGGCTGAAACACATTAATACCCGGATCATCCACGGACAGCGTGCCCGCATTAATACGCTTTAGAGAAGTCAAACCCGTCACCCGATCAAATACAGGCAAAAAGTAGTTGTTATTCACGTAGGCGTGCTGAACCCAATCCAGACGCTGCATCTTACCGGAAACATTGCCCCCATATTCGCGAGCGATGTTGGTGTCCACCAAGGTACCCTTGGCAGCCGGTCCTGTGATGTTATAGAGATAGCGACCGCCGTCTGCACTTGATATCAGCGCCGCATTTTGCCCCGCCAGTACGTTCGCATTTCCAAGATTGGAAAGACTGGATTCAATGGTAGCCGTCAGAGTGGCCATATCCACTTTGACAATACGGCCGTCCAGAACACAAGTGGTCTGCGGACAATAGAAGAATGTGCTGCCATTGATGGTTTGCACGTCAGAACCAAATTCGGGCCAGGGATCAAAGTCAAAACCAAGACTGGTCACGGAATCATCGGTGGAGGTCGCCACTTTCACAATTTGATACGTTGTTATTCCGGAAGGATTCACATTCGCGCGGAAATAAAGGTCTCCATTGTAGCTGATGGCACCGGAAAGCAGGCGAGTCACGGCGCTGTCAACAATCGGTGCCTGCACCACCCCCGCAATCACCTGACGCAGAGATCCCGAGCTATCGACAATATAGGACTTGCCTGAAGCATTATAGATTTTCAGAACAGCATGCCCCGTGTCCACACAGTTTGCACCATCGACATAATAAAGTCGGCCATTCTGCGCACTAAGAGGTCCCACGTTGGAATTCATCACAAAGTAAGCACCCTGATTGCCATCGGGATAAATGCGGAACTCAAGTTTGTTCTGCACATCAATATCCTGCCCCGCGCACTGCAAAGTATCCAAAGTGAAAGTGCTTTTCCTGATCGACCGGATATAAGAGCGCACCACACCCGAAGAAACCTCTTCATCGGTCATAATCAAAACATGTGTCGGCGTCGAAGCCAGATGATAGTGAGAAGTAACATTCAACCCCAGAGCCAGCTCGGATTTCACGGCACCGGAAATCTTAACGACTTTACGTTGCATGCTATCCAGATTGGAGGGCTGAATAAAATAATAGCGATCTGGAGAAATACTGCCAAAGTGTCCGGTGGTTTTATTTAAGCTGGAAGGCAGAGTTTGCTGAACAAATCCCGCATCAATAGATCCCAGAGGCACCGGCGTTGTGGGAATAGTTGTCCCCGGAGTCGGCTCCGTCACTGAGAACAGTGGCATCTCGGTAAGAGTGGCATCAAGCGAGCACCCTGCCAAAACCCAGGCAATAAGAACTATCAAGATATTCAAAAACATTCCGGCACCTTGAAATAATGGTTCTAAGTACCTATCGGCCGGCGCAGAGGATTAGAGAAGCTTCAACAAGAGGATTATTATTAAAAAATGTTCTTTACCTCATTTATACGGAAAGCATGAGGCGATGTCTTCTCAGTTTGAGACAAAGAAAAAGCTCAACAGGCTTTCGATTCACGATCCCCATTGAGCTTCATTTGAAATGACAGGATTTTATTATTTGATGCGGGTTTTGATCTTCACTTTGGTTTGCGAACGACAAGTGGATTCCATAGAAACTGTGGAGCAAGTCATCTTACCGCAGGACAAAGTCAGAACCTGATTTTCTTTATTCAGTTCTTTAGTTTCAGACTTCCAATCAGCACAAGCCTTCTTCCAGTTCACACGAGCATCTTTCAAAAGCGGAGCCGCATCGCCCTCGATTTCATCTTCACTAGTGACAACTTCAAACTCATTCTTAACGTTAGGGCCTTTTTTAATCTCAATCGTCGTTTCTCCATCAGCAGGAATATCTTTCACCCCCATAGTCTGAGCAAAAGCAAAAGAACCCATCAAACAAAGAGCCAATACCATTTTCAACATACCAATCACCTCACATCCCCAAATGCTCCCCCACCCCCACCTAAACAGCAAGCAACGACACCACCCACCCAAAAATTCCCACACCCCACCAGCGACGCCCCCCAACGGGGGCCAGCCTGCCAAAATACACCACCGCCTCCAAGCCTCATTGCAAAAACCAGAGATAACGTCGGCATTGAAGTAAGTTTGGGGCAAGCTCCCCGGAAAGCGACCTCTGGCGGGGCCCGGACGGCCCGAACCGGGGCTTGCCCCCGGCGCCAGCAGAGCCCGGATGGCGTGTCGCTTGGAGAGGGAGCTTGCCCCAAACTTACTTCAATGCCGCACCCAGTTATCGAATGTAATCCCCCTGCCAATGGGATACATCCAGCGGTGGCCGGGTCCCATACAATAGCTCTCTTGACGAATCCCGCTAGGTCCGGAAGGAAGCAACGGCACTCGAGGGACTATGTGATATGGGGTGCTCGGCCACTTTTTTATCTTTCGCGCGAACCGAGAAAACGAACTAGTAGGGGTGGGTTTTGTCTTATCAGGTGATTGCACGCAAATGGCGTCCCCAATCATTTACCGACGTTGTCGGGCAAAATCATATTACCCAAACACTTTCCAATGCGTTGAAAAACGGTCGTCTGCCTCATGCCCTGTTGTTCACAGGCCCACGCGGAACCGGTAAAACTTCCTCAGCTCGTATTCTTGCCAAAGCTCTTCGCTGTCCCAATGCGCAAAACTTTGTTCCGTGCAACGAGTGTGATTCCTGCAAAGAAATCGCAGCCGGTGCCAGCATTGACGTGATCGAGATCGACGGTGCCTCCAACAACGGTGTGGATGCGATTCGCGAGCTGCGCGACACTGTGGCGTTCATGCCTTCCAGTGGTAAATACAAAATCTATATCATCGACGAAGTGCACATGCTTTCCACCAGCGCCTTCAACGCTTTGTTGAAGACTCTGGAAGAGCCTCCTTCGCATGTCATTTTCATCATGGCGACAACCGAAGTGCACAAGATCCCGCAAACGATCCTGTCACGTTGTCAGCGTTTTGATTTCCGTCGTATTTCCACCCGTTCCATCACCGAACGCCTGAAGCTGATCTGTGATCGTGAAGGTGTGACGGCAGATGATGAGGCCCTGTGGGTGGTGGCTCGTCAGGGGGACGGGTCCATGCGTGACTCGCAAAGTTTGCTGGATCAGGTGATCACGTTTGCCAATGGTCCGCTGACTCGTGCCAGTGTGGTTGAAATTCTGGGTCTGACGGACCGTGCACTGTTGTTTGAAACTTTGAATGCCCTGATTGATCGCAATTCGCAGGCGATTTTGAAAGTGATCGAAAAGATCGCGGCGGCGGGTTTTGAGCCTCATTTGTTCTCTCAAGATCTTCTGGAAATGATTCGCAACCTGCTTTTGATCAAAGTGTCCGAAGCGCAAGCGTCTCAGATTCTGGAAATGCCTGATTCTGAACTGCAAGCCTTAAGCGAAATGGCGGGACGCCTTCCGGAAGAAGACATCCACATGCTCTTCGACATGGCGTTAAAGGGTGGCAACGATATTCCGCGCGCCCAGGATCCTCGTATTGTTCTGGAAGTGACTTTGCTTCGTATGGCTTCGGCTCCAAAACTTGTGGACCTGAAGACGTTGTTGCAAGGCGGAGCTGTCACCCCTCAAAGCGCAGGTGGGGCCCGGCCCTACGTTCCGCCGGTAGTTCCCACATCCAAAGGTCACGATCGTATTGAAGAATCCCAAAAAGTTTTAGATGGCCCCAAAGGCCTTGAGGCCATGAAAGCGGCTTTAAATAAGGCCAAGCCTGCGGTTTCATCCCTGTCCGCCCAGAAGCCTGCTGCCAACACTTCGGCAGCGACTCCGACGGCGACAACCGTGGCTCCGGCCGCTCAAGCCGCCCCAGTGCCGGAAAAACCGAAGCTGGCGACAGGATCTACAGCCACAGAACGCTGGGTGAACTTTGTGGAGCTGCTTCGTCAGGATGATGCTTTGTTCGCTGCCAAGGTCGAAAATCTTCTTTTTGTAAAAGAAGAAGGAAAGCTGATCAGTCTTGGCGTTCCGGCGAAATTGGCCTTTCTGAAAGACCAGATGGCCGACGCCCAAGTGCGCAAAAAACTACAGGGATTTATTGATTCATACTGGGGTGCTGGGTATTCTTTTGAGGTATTAATGAGTCGCGATCAGGTCGGAGAATCCGCCCAGGCCATTCAGCAGAAAAAAGTGCAGTTGGCCGAGGAAGAGCTTCGCAACAAGATCAACGAAAACCCCATGGTCAAGGCTGCACAGACCGTGTTCAAGGGACATATCAAGTCCATCGTTGAACTAAACAAGCGCAGCCACTAACAAGGAGAATTCTATGAAGGGTATGCCCGGCGGAATGGCTCAGCTGATGAAGCAAGCCAACCAAATGCAAATGAAAATGAAAAAAGCCCAGGAAGATCTTGCTCTTGCTGAATACGAAGCAACAACTGGCGGTGGCGCTGTAAAAGTAAAAGTGAACGGCAACCACATGATCACTGCTTTGAATATCGACGCTGAAGTTTTGAAAGCGGGCGATGTTGAAATGCTTCAGGACATGATCCTGTCTGCAGTGAACGAAGCAGTTAAAACAGCTCGTGATACTTCCGCGAAAGAAATGGAAAAAATCACTGGCGGTCTAAATATCCCAGGAATGTTCTAATTTAGATGTTACACATTAGCGCCCTTGAAAAATTAGTCCACGAGTTGAGCCGTCTGCCTGGTATCGGGCCGAAGACTGCTCAACGTCTGGCTTATTTTATCTTGCGTACCGGGAATGAATACCCGGAACGCTTGAGCGAGGCGCTTTTGCGTGTAAAGGCCGAGGTGCATGACTGCCCTCGCTGCTTTAACTACACCGACACCGACATCTGCCGTTATTGCGAAGATGCTCACCGTGCAGACGAATCCATCTGTGTGGTGGAAGAACCCGCGGACATCATGCGCATTGAATCTTCCGGCGCATTCCGCGGCCGTTACCATGTCCTGCACGGGGCGATTTCCCCGCTGGAAGGCATCGGCCCTAAAGAATTGAAAATCAAAGAGCTGATTGACCGTATTGATGACGGTTTGAACGGCACCGGCCCGGCTATCAAGGAAGTCATCCTCGCATTGGATGCCGACCTTGAGGGCGACACGACGATTTTGTATCTGGCGAAGCAGCTTCAAGGCAAAGGTTTGAAACTTTCTCGCATTGCCCATGGAGTTCCTATTGGCAGCGACATCGATTTCATAGATGATAGAACTATGGGTCGTGCCCTGCAAAATAGAGTGGAGCTGTAATGTCCTTTATTAACTACAATGCCAAAGAAATTCACTGCAAAGTCGTGTATTACGGCCCTTCCCTGGGCGGTAAAACCACGAACATTCAGTGGGTTTACCAAAAAACGGCGGAGGATCAAAAGTCCAAGCTGGTGGCATTGAATACGGACATCGAGCGCACCCTGTTCTTTGACTTCCTGCCATTGAACGTCGGCGACATTCGTGGCTTTAAAACCCGTTTCCACCTTTACACTGTTCCCGGTCAGGTGGTTTACGATGCTTCCCGCAAGCTGATCCTAAAGGGGTTGGATGGCGTGATCTTCGTGGCGGATTCGCAAATCGAGCGTATGGATGAAAACCTGGAATCCCTGCGCAATCTTGAGAGAAACTTGGAACAGCAAGGCTACGACATTCGTGAGATTCCTTTGATCATGCAATACAACAAGCGTGATTTGCCGAATGTGGCTTCTTTGGCCGAGCTAAGAAGTGCTCTGAACCCTTATAATGCTCCTGAAATCGAAGGCTGCGCCTCCGAAGGCCGTGGCGTCTTTGAATCCCTAAAAACCGTCTCTAAATCCATTATCAACGTCCTCAAAGGCGGAACGACTCTTTAGAACAAGACCGCTGGGCTGGCTTAAAACAAGCTTTGCCTTTCGGACAGTCCTCGCGGACGCCATCCCTTTGGGATTGGCTGCTGTGGAACTTGGGCAAAACTTGTTTTAAGCCAGCCCAGCTATTTGCTCTAATTCCGTCTGGCATATGGGGGTCATGGTTGGACCTTTGTGGGGTTGCTTTTTACCCCTGTCGTGCTATATGAGCTTTTTCTGTGTTCATCTGGGTTACAATAAGGCCCGAGGTTGATTATGGCTTATGATATTGCTGCTGATATTCAGCGACTTAAAAAAGAAAAAAACGCGGTCATTCTGGCTCACTACTATGAAGATGGTGATATTCAGGATATCGCGGACTATGTCGGTGACAGCTTCTATCTGGCTAAAATGGGCCAACAAGTTCAACAAGACACCATTCTGTTGGCTGGCGTTGTGTTCATGGCTGAAAGTGTGAAAATTCTAAATCCCACCAAAACGGTTCTGGTTCCAGATATGGAGGCCAGCTGTTCATTGGTAAAGGGTGCGCCTTACGACAAGTATCTGGCGTGGCGCCGTCAGCACCCCGATGGCATTGCAGTGACTTACATCAATTCCAGCGCCGAAGTGAAATCCATTTCTGATGTGATCATCACTTCTTCCAATGCCCAGCAAATCGTCGAATCCATTCCGAAAGATCGTAAGATCCTGTTTGGGCCGGATCAGCACTTGGGCCGCTGGCTTTCTAAAAAACTTGATCGCGAATTCGTTCTTTGGCCGGGCGCTTGTGAAGTGCATGTTCTTTTCAACGCGAAGAAATTGTATGAGCTGATTGCCCAGCATCCAGACGCTGTAGTGATTGCGCACCCGGAGTGTGATGAATCTGTTTTGCAATATGCCTCTGTCATCGGCTCCACTTCCCGTTTATTGGAAGAGGTTCAGAAAAATCCGGCAAAGAAATTCATCGTGGCCACAGAAACCGGCATCTTCCACCAGATGCAAAAACTGCGTCCTGATGTGGAGCTGATCCAGGCTCCGGTTATGGATTCCGGCTGTTCTTGCAACAACTGCCCTTACATGAAGATGAACTCCATGGAGAAAATCAAATACGCACTTGAAACCGCAAAGCCTCAGGTGGGTCTTGAAGAGTCCCTGCGCCTGAAGGCCAAAGTGTCTTTGGATCGCATGATGGATATCACCAGCGGCAAGCCTGTGACTTGGCCTGCGGAATTCACGGTTTAATTTTCACCCTAAGGACTCAATGCCGATGATATTCTCTGAAAGCACCCTTGAGTCCTTCCGAAATATCCTTCACTGCCCCAGCTTGCAGATTTTTGCGCACACCGATTGGGGTAGCAACAATCCTTCTCACCGCGAACTGCTGCGTGCGGAAATCCAAAAGCACACCTCAGGCACAACACTTTATCACTCGGTTTCCCACACCCATGACCTGGGCATGTTTGCCCTTTGCGAGTTCCCTATTGGTGTGGATTTAGAGATCACCTTGCGCGTGCAGGATAAGGTCGTGGCACGCATTTCTACGGACGAAGAGCTTCGCATAGCCCCCAACCCTTCCGCCCTGTGGTGCGCCAAGGAGGCGTGTTTTAAGGCGCTTAAAACCTTTGAACAGCCGTCGGTGGTTTCGCGGATTTCTGTAGGGGATTGGAAAAAAATTGATTCTCAGACTGAGACGTTCGCTCTTTTGAATTCCACAGATTTTAAATCCTCCTCTGAGGGCAGAGGAATTGTCAGACAAATTTCACAATGGAGCTTCTGCTTTTTTGTAATTCCCTCTTAACTTTGGTCGAGTCCTGCCGAAGAGTCTTATAACCGACACTAATGTAGTTTGTTTTAAGGTAGGTGACAGATGGGAAGTACAAAATACAACCGCAGAGTGGCTCCAAGGACCGAAGTCTCTCCCATTCATATTTCATATCTCACATCACTGGATGACTTTGCAAAGATCGCAAAGAACATTGAGATTATCGAGGCATCGTCCACAGGACTTTTGCTTCTGATAAAACGCGAAGATCTGATTCCATCAGCACTTCGCAAAACTCTGACTTTGGATTGCCTGATTGGAGACCGTGTCTTCATGCATCTGGAAGAAATGAATCTGGAAATCTCGGGCGTGATCACACGCACGCAGCTTCTGGGTAAAAAAGGATTCCATGTCGCCATCGACTACTCGGAAGAGGCTCCGGAATACTGGCGCGAGTGCCTGATGGACTTGCTGCCTCGTCCGGGAGAGTTGGACTAAATCACTGCTAAAACCACTTGTCGCGGGATCTTCGGGTCCCGCGATTCTTTTTTGCCCGGCTGTCCTTTTCTTTGACAGCTTCATTCTGTGAAAAGCCATTAAATCCATATCCACAAGGCACGAGGCTTGCTTTTCCCTGCTCGTATATCCATACGAGGAGATGTTCCATGAAATTCGCTTTGCCGTTACTTATCACCCCCTTGCTGACATGGATGCCCCTTGCCTTCGCTTTTGCCAGTGGCGGATCTGTATCCGGCACTATCGGTGTCAGCCTGACTATCGTAAGCGCCGGCGAAGTTTCTTCAAGCATCACCACCGAACCAGAAAAGCTGCGCACCCTAAAGGCCCTAAGCATCCTGACAGATGCCAAAGACGGGGCCGTGGTGGATGTTTATATCAATCGACAACATGTCACCTCCACCCGATCACAGAATGGAACCGTGTACTTTGAACTGAATTGGAAATCCGATGATCGTATGAATCTGGAGCTGCGGTCCGCAGGCAGACCGTTGCAAGTGCTTCAATCGGCCTATGTGACTTCAGCCAATCAGACCATTCCCAAAATGACTGTTGATGAAAAGTACAGTTACCAGCGTCAGGTTCTGGTCACCAATGAAGACGGATCACAGTCTGTGAAAACCGTCGAAGTCAAAAGCATCGTCGTTGAATACTAAACCCCGTTCGCGAAGGGCCGCTCGAACAGCGGCCTCTATGCAATCTTTTCAGCCAAGACCATTTGATTGGTCGTAACTACGACCTCCGTTTAAGATCCCGTGCAATGAAGCTTTCATTCCTGCTGTTAATACTTACCACATTCATCCCGGTCCATACCGCCGTTCAGCACATCCTGTGCCCGGCGCTGTTGCCAGATTCAGTGATGCCCCCTGCTTCTGCTACAGAAGAAATCTCAGAGACTCAGTTCACAGAGCTGTTAGATCTTTTTGCCAGAAATCATCCTGACATTATTTTTCAAGGAAGCTGGACGAACGACACTTTGAACGCGCAAGCCCTGCGCTTTGATCAAACCCGCGTGGTGGTTGTGTATGGCGGCCTTGCCCGTCATCCTTCGATGACTTTGGATAGCTTGACGTTGATGATCTGCCACGAGGTCGGCCACCATAAAGGGGGCGCTCCTTATTTCCCGGATATTCTGGGAAACATCAGTTGGGCTTCAGGTGAAGGGGCTGCGGATTATTATTCTGTTAAAGGATGTTTCAGGCAGATGGCGCAGCAACTGCCGTCACGGTCACTTAAGGTTTCCTTAAAAGAAAACATCTTGCTGGGCCAAACCTGTGAAAAGCAAAATAACGAAATCTGCTATCGGGCTTTGGTGGCTGGAGCTATCACGGCGCAGTTACAATGGCTTGTGTTACCGAAAGATTATCAGGCTCCGAGCTTAAGCAGGATGGAAGCCGTGATTGCCGAAACAACCCTGCTGGACTACCCCAGCCCGCAATGTCGCTTGGACACCTTCCGCGCCAGCGCCCTGTCTTTAGAGCGCCCGGCCTGTTGGTATCGTTCAGAATAATTTTAAAGATCCGCGAAAGTCGGCAGGCCGATTTCAGAAACCAGCACCACAGAATAGTGCGGTGGCAGGAACCAGCTTAAGGCCTCTGCAATGCCCTGATGTTCTTTGGTTGGAGGATTCCCCAAAGACTCCAAAGAAAAGGCCAGATCATAGTGCTTGCGATCCTGGCTCATCACCAAAATACGCGGGCGCAGAACCCCTTGATCGCGGAAGAATTCTTTTAGGATATTACGAACATACTGCGGAAGATATTGCGGGGAAGGCGGCCCCGCATGCAGACCCTGACCTTTTTCCATTTCCAAACTGCCTACTGGAGACTGTGCAGCCTCCTGATAGAAACGGCCGGTTTCTTTGAAGTTCCAAAGCATCCCGTAAGTGAAAACATAATCCGGATAGGATTTGCGTGGATTCACAACAAGGCCCACGCCTTTCATCGCCGCCCATTGCATGACTTTGTTGGCAGGCTCTGTCGCGTCTTCACCCGTTTCCACCAAAAGATAAGGCCAGCCATCCGGACCCTGCTGAGGAGTTTCCACTAAAAGCTTGATATTGCCCTGAGTGACGGACATGAAGAAATCAATCTCCCACTGGTGGTCACGGTTTTCATCGGGCACATTCACGATTTCGATCAAGTTCATGGAAAGCTCCTAAAACAAAAAAGGCCGGGATAACCCAGCCTTTTTATGTCCGTTTAGGAAGCAGGTCAAGCCACGCTCCCCTGTGGCGTGATACTAGTATTCCTCAACAATCACGATGGTTTCGTAACCTTGTTCGTAACGAACTTTGCCGTATTGATCATATTTTGGCTGACCGGTGCGAGTGTCCAGAACCGGAACAGAGCCTTTACCCGCCCCTGTGACCGCGCGGTGGATAGTCTGGATTTGCGCCTTGTGAACACGCACGCAACCGGAAGAAGCGCGCTGACCCAGCATCGCCTCGCCCGCTGCCTCACCACCGGAAAGATCCGGTGGCACCTGGTGAACAGCCAAACCGCGAGTTTCGTTAAAGAACATCGCAAATGGCATCTGGAACTTGGACTCGCCAGAACGGTAGTTATAGCCGTGAACGCGCTTGATTGTGAAGAAACCACGAGTGGTGTGTCTCCAGTGGGAAGATGTCGTGCCTTTGAAGATCTTATTCACAACACCACGAACTTTGCTGATGTATTCCACGTCTTCACGACCTGTGGAAACATAGGTGGAAAGCTGAAGCTGACGGTTGGTGTAAAGACGCAAAGTCTGTGCTTGAGGGCCTTTTGCAGACTTATTGATAACGATCACATTCGTGTACTGACTAAGATAAGTTTCGCCACGCAGATAAGCTTGTTCATTGAACAGACGACCGCGAGGAGCTTCGTAGGAATCCTCTGTCATCAATCTGCGCTCAAGCTCCGCCCGAGAAGCTGCGAAGGTGTTAAAAGAAGCCAGAGTGGCAACCAAAAGCAGGCCGAAGATAGCCAACATACGATTCATGAGATCTCTCCATTTGAAAAAATTGCCACTAGCGAGGCAAAATTCGTCTTTTTAATGGGTCAGCTATCTAACAGAAAGATTACGCAGATCGAACAAATATTGCGCATTGTGTAACATTTGTGTAATCAGGAAATTAGTTCATTTGAAGGGGTGCTGAATACTGAGCCACAGATTTTGGGCATAAAAAAACCACCTCGTGGGTGGTTGATTTAAACTTCCATGAAGAAGTTTGGTAGGGAATGCCGGATTCGAACCGACGACATCCACCTTGTAAGGGTGGCGCTCTACCAACTGAGCTAATTCCCTATCGTCTTGAGAGGACCATTTCTAGCAATGGTCCGTCCCTTAAGCAATCTCTTTTTTTAAAAAACCTATTTTTTTATGTCCTCGATACAGATTCTTTGGCTCAAGGTCGCTGAAATCTTCATAGTTTGCATATGAACCATTTCATCCATACCCCCGCGCTCCAAAGTACCGATGGAAAGAACCATAACCTCGTCCATTGGCATTCCTTGCAGTGGCGGTACCGGGGAATCCTTCTGGCTGATCGCCGTCATCTGAACACGGTAAATCGCCCCGCCCTTGCTGGTCATCTGAGCCAGCACCTTCAGGTGATTTTCATGACCCACTCCCGTTGCCAGGACTTTACAAGTCTCGCCGTCGAACTGCTTCACTTGAAGCTGACGAACACCTGTGGATTTTTGACGAACCACTTTCAATGCGAAGTAGGAAACGTAATCCCCTTGCTCGACTTTCCAGATACCCTGGATGTCCTGCCATGGGAATGGTTGCGCCAGATGGAACGGCCATGGAACCCAACGGTCGTCACTGGCAGGCATAATATGTTCTTCAACCTTTGCATATGCCCCTACAGAGTAAGCCATGCTGGATACAGTCACCAAAGTTGCGATTAAAATTTTGCTCAACATGAATCCCCCCTAGTGCTCGAAATGAACTCGAGCCGCTTTATTCATGTAATATCCGTTTTTGGCTCTAAAGATATACTTAGGTTTTTCATAATCCGGTTCAATCAGTTTACGCAGACGTTTGATCGTCTTAGGTTTTTCATAATCCGGTTCAATCAGTTTACGCAGACGTTTGATCGTCACGTAAATCTTATTGTCGTGGATGGCAGGATCATACGGCTGCTTCCACACATTCTCAACCAGGAATTCCTTGGAATAGATCTGCCCCTGATTTTGTACGAACAAACGCAGCAGATCCAAAAGAATAAACTGATTTTTGAAGTCAATGCGACCCAGTTTCTTTTCGATAACAGAGTGATTGGCTTCGTCAAATATGAGGTCGAAATTAGATTGAGTCTCGCCGCCGATTTTTTCAGCAAGATGGCGCACCATGCGCGACAGACGTTTATGGTTTTCACCATCAACAGATCTTTGCGCCAAAGTGATGTATGTGCGGGCCATGTCCTTGTCACCGATTTCAAAGTACGTGTCGGCCAAAGCACCCATCAGGTAATTGGACATAACCACGTTGCGAGTCTCACGAACGATGTCGTAAGCCTTCCACAAAACCTCGATGGCTTCGTCGTACTTTTTCATCTGTTTCAGGATATCAGCATTCAGGAACAAGGAAGACGCCTGCAAATCCGGCATCTGATAAACCTGGAAGAAGACCTGAAGATTGTAGATCTCTTTCAAAGCATCAGAATAACGTGCGGAAGACGGATGCGAATAACACATCGCCAGGCCAAAAATCGCGTGACAGATATCTTCTTTGTTGTCGGAAGCAAGAGCGATCGCCAGGGCCTTTTGGAGATAGTCCATAGCGGTGTCGATCTGGCCTTTGTAGGAAGCACAAACTGCGAGTGTGTAGTACGTTTTGGAATTAAGCTCGAAGCCCTCTTTAAGAACCAGGTCCTGCAGCTTTTCTTTAGCCAGGTTGATTTCTTCAAATTGCTCGCGCTCAGCATAGATGCGCAGAAGCAGGTTGATGCACTTCAAGTATTGAGAGAAATTCTTCTCGGCAAAGAAAGCCTTGGTCGCTTCCTGAAGATTGTCCACGGCAGGCGCGAACTCTCCTCGGTCGTAATAAAGCTTGCCGAGCTCGAAAGCACGATCAGTTGGGTTCATAAGTTCCTAAAACTCCAAAACAAAAAACAAATTACTCGCAGGGGACAGGTTTTTACAGATTGTCAGGAATACGTCAATGTAAGACGCGGACAGTTGCTCACAAATTAGGCATACTGAGAATTGATTTCAGGAATGTAATGAGAGACCGTGGGACAAAGTTACTTTTCTGCGGCGTGAGAGACAAAAAAAACGCTAGGAGAGCGGGTTTCCTGCCTTTTGGAAACGCTTCCATTCCTGCTCGGTCATCAGCGTGACAGACTCTGTATTGGGATCAAAGACAATGCGGACATGGCCTTTTTCAATCTGCTTTTGCAGTTGCTGCACCTTGGTTTCGTGAGCCACTTCATTCACGCCGTAATCCGTGCCTTCGCGCTGAATGAAGTTTTCAATCACACCACGCAAAGCCCCCGGGCTTAAATCATCTTTTGAAATTTCAATCGGTGGAACCGGATCTTGCGAATTTTCTCTCATACTTTCTTCCTAGATGATGCTCGTCCTATGACTGGATTTCAGTGCAATGTTGGAGGCCCAAAGACGAGTTCTTACTTTTAACATAAGGAATTTTCCAAAGTACGTCAAAAATCAGTGAAGATTATTTATAACAACAACTTTGTGAGGACTCCGAAATGTCGAAACTCCGTCTTTGTGTGCTTTGTCTGACTTTGACGACATTCTTAACCGCCTGTTCCGAGTCCTCTTCGGATAAAAAAGCTTCTCCAGACAATCAGTCGTCGGAAAACCCACCGCAAACAACACCGCCGACAGAGTCGCCGAGTCCGGAACCATCCCCTACACCAGAACCTTCGCCAGCTCCAGCTCCACAACCTGTTCCTGCTCCAGAGGAACCAACGCCAATTCCGCAACCACCTCCGGAAGAACCTACCCCAGTACCGGCTCCAGAAGAGCCAGCACCGGCGCCGGAAGAACCCGCTCCAACTCCGACACCAACTCCGGAGCCTGTTCCAGAACCAGTGCCACAACCTATTGGGACCTGTCCTGATGGTTATGAAAAAGTCGCCGCGAACTCTGACGTAAAAACAGAGGCTTATTGTATTGCGAAGTTTGAAATGAAAAACGTGTCCGGCAAAGCGGTTTCGACGGCAGCAGGGAAACCTTGGTTAGCAAACAAGGCCACAGCTCAAGAGGCTTGTGCCGCTTTGGGTGCGGACTATCGTCTGCCCACGAATGCCGAATGGAATGCAGCGGCTTTGGAAATTCACAGCAATGAGGAAAACTGGGTGGATCACAAAAAGAACGACACTCTTTACACAGGCTTTTATTCCGGATGGACCGAACCCATTGAAGTGAAAGATGTCACGAATCCGTACGATGGCACGGGCAAGAAAAAGGGCGAAGAGCGCAGAATATTTGTCCTAAGCAGTGGCGCTGTGATCTGGGACTTTGGTGGCAATGCCTGGGAATGGGTCAGTGATACCATTTACGGGAACTCGTACACTCCGGATCTTTCCAGTCACTATGGCCGGCAGTATCACAACAATAGCTGGGATGTAAAACCAGGATCAAAACAGCTCTTTGATTTCACCGGCATGACTGATGCTGGAAAGAAAGACACCTATATGGGGAATTTATTCGGCGGCAGCACCGGAAAAGTCATCCGCGGAGGAGCCGTGTGCATTCATTCCAAAGGTGTGACCGGTATCTTTGCCGCGAACATCGGCGATATCACGGCCGATGATATGCAGGCACCGGCTTCGTGGAATCTGAAGATGAACAACGTCGGCTTCCGCTGCGTGACCAAGCCTAAATAGTCCCCTGTTCAGAATATCGACAGCCTTTCAAAGCCCTCCTCAAAATGAGCGAGGGCTTTTTCATTCTTTCGGCGGCACCCGAATTGCTCCCCCCAAGACGGAATTAAAAAAATAAGGAGCGTTCCATGAGATTACAGAATATCGCACGTATGGCGTCTGCCGTTCTCACCGTATCGAGCCTGTGGATTTCCCAAGCGGAGGCCAAACAAGCCCCTACCAATAAAGCTGAGTTCTGTGCCATGACCACGCAGGATTACAGGGATCTGCTGATGAAAAAGGAAAACCATCTGGCCTTTGTGAATGAAGGTGGCATCGGCGGTCAGGGTGTGTGCTGGTGGCATTCCATGTTCACACGCAATGCGACTTATCTGGCAATCTATCGTCCGGAACTTCCCCGTCCCACCCGCTCTGAAGCCCGCCAGATTATCGAGGATATTTCCGCAAACCGTGGTGTGGTTGACATTCCGGGCTTTAGAAATCTGGAAGAGTTTTCCGCGGCTCACCGCGATCAGATTCAGGCGTCTTTGGATGCCGGACAGATCGTCGATGGCGGTATTCTGTTTGGCTGGGTTCGCGGAGTAACCGGGAATCACGAGGTCCATCCACAGCAGCTTGAAAACATGATGAACGATCTTTACAGCGAAGTGCGCAGTGGTCGCGTGGCTTATCAGATGCTGCAAATCGAAGGCATCATGGCACATGCCTGGCTGGTAGTGGATATGGAACGCGACGGTGATGGTTATATCCTGAAGGTTCTGGACAGCAACTATCGTGATGTTTATAAGGTTTACTACAAACGCGGCATGAAGCAGTTGCTGGATTATGACTCTGTTCCATACACCAGCCGCAATGCCGTCGATTATCAGGGTTACAAGAATGCCAAGGCATCCTTCTGCAAACGCGGAATGACGGCCAAGGACATCCGCGATCAGCGCAGTAACCGCTAAAAAACAAAACTTCCAAAAGAAAAAGGCCGGTATCACTACCGGCCTTTTTTATTCGAACCAAATCGAATTCCTAAATTTTCAATTTCTATCAGTGGTGATGAACCGACTGACCTGTGTACTGAGCTTTGATTCCGAACTCGCGCTCCTTTTGAATCTTGAACAATTCTTTCGGAGACTTGATGTCCAGAGCATTGATCAGAACCTGATCCACATGATCCACCAAGATCACTTTCAGATCCTTCATAACATCCTTAGGGATGTCCTTAAGATCTTTTTCGTTCTCTTTAGGACAGATAATCAGCTTGATGCCACCGCGGTGAGCAGCAAGGATCTTCTCTTTCAGACCACCGATGGCCATCACACGACCGCGAAGGGAAACTTCACCCGTCATCGCCACTGTGCGCTTCACAGGGACTTTCATGATCGCTGACACGATGGAAGTCGTCAGTGCGATACCTGCAGAAGGACCGTCCTTAGGAACTGCACCCTCTGGCAAGTGGATGTGCACGTCGATGTTAGAGAAGTATTCTTTGTCCAAACCGAACAAAGGACCTCTGGATCGAACATAGCTCATCGCAGCCGCACAAGATTCTTTCATCACATCACCCAGCTGACCCGTCACAGTGAACTTGCCTTTACCAGGCACCACGCTCACCTCGACAGCCAGAAGGTCACCGCCCACTTCCGTCCAAGCCATACCGTTCGTCAGACCGATTTCGTTTTCTGTCTCGATCATACCGAACTTGTACTTGTGCGGACCCAGAAGCTCGACCAGTTTCTGCGGAGTAACCACATAACCTTCGTTCTTCTTCGTGGAGGTCTTCGCTGTTTTCGCGCCTTTTTTGGCAGCAACAGCTTTTTTCTCTGTTTTAGCTTCGGCTTTGAAGTTTTCCAAAGTTTCGTTCATCACGATATCTTTGGCGACCTTACGAGCCACGTTTGCAAACTGTCTTTCCAGGTTACGAACGCCCGCTTCACGAGTGTAGTAGCGGATCACATCGCGGATGGTGTCATCCTTGATGGTGACTTTGTAGTCTTTCAAGCCGTGGTTTTCCAACTGCTTAGGAACCAAGTAGTTCTTCGCAATGTGGAATTTCTCCTGCTCGATATAACCTTCAAGATTGATGATCTCCATACGATCCAAAAGAGGTCTTGGAATCGTGTGCAAGGAGTTCGCTGTCGCGATAAACATCACTTTGGACAGGTCATATTCAAGCTCCAGATAGTGATCCTGGAAGTTGTTGTTCTGCTCAGGGTCCAAAACCTCAAGCATCGCAGCCGCCGGGTCACCACGGAAGTCATTGGCCATTTTGTCGATTTCATCCAGAAGAACCAGTGGATTACCTTTGTCCACTTTACGAAGCGCCTGCAGGATTTTACCTGGCATCGCACCCACGTATGTTTTTCTGTGACCACGAATTTCCGCTTCGTCACGCACGCCACCCAAAGAGATACGCGCGAATGGACGATTCAAAGATTCCGCGATGGATCTTGCCAAGGAAGTTTTACCCACCCCTGGAGGGCCCGCCAGACACAAGATAGGGCCTTTCATATCTTTGGAGATGCTCAATACAGCCAGGTACTCCAAGATACGGTCTTTGACTTTTTCCAGACCCCAGTGATCGTCATCAAGAATGCGCTGGGCATTTTTGATGTCGTGTTTTTCTTCTGTGTAGTCAGCCCAAGGCAAAGAAAGAACCCAGTCGATGTAGTTGCGAACAACTGTCGCTTCCGCAGACATAGGTGACATCATTTTGAGCTTTTTAATCTCTTTCATGACCTTGTCTTTGGCTTCCTGGCTCATTTTTTTGTTCTTGGTCTTGATCTCAAGATCCTGAAGCTCTGCCTGGTAGTCGTCTTTTTCACCAAGCTCCTTCTGAATCGCCTGCATCTGTTCGTTCAGGTAGTACTCTTTTTGAGAGCGCTCCATCTGTTTTTTCACGCGGGTGCGGATCTTCTTTTCCACTTCAAGGATTTCGATCTCGCCCGTCATCAGGTTCAGAAGATGTTCCAGACGTTTGGAAGGATCAACGATCTCCAAAACGGTCTGCTTATCTTCAAGTTTCAAGTTCAATTGAGCTACGATGATATCTGCAAGCTCCCCTGGATTCTCGATCGTGGAAACACGCATTAGAATCTCTGGCGGGATGCGCTTATTCAGTTTCACGTAAGTCTCGAACGTTCCTTTGACGGAGCGAACCAAGGCCTGCGCTTCAACGATATTCGTAGGATCTTCATCAAGGGCCTCAACAGCCACCGTGAAGAAGTTTTCATTGTTTACGAAATTCTTAATCTTTACGCGGCGTTTACCTTCCACCAGAACTTTCACAGTTCCATCTGGCAAACGAAGCAATTGGATGATCGTTCCAACAGTACCGATAGCAAAGATGTCTTTGGGTTCGGGATTATTGGTTTTGGCGTCTTTTTGAGCGGCCAAAACGATGTCGGTTTGTTTGCTCATCGCCTCTTCAAGAGCATTGATGCTCTTTTCACGACCGACAAACAAAGGCATCATCATATGCGGAAAAATGATGAGGTCTCTTAGGGGCAAAAGTGGTAGTTGTTGTACTTTTCCCTCGCTCATATCCTCTCCCTCCCTGTGGGTTAACGAGCAGGCTCGTTCCTACTTAGAACCGAACCAAATCTGCTTCGGTTAAAACTCCTTCTCAACCATGAGCAAATTCTTATACTCAGTCTAACTATGTGAACGATTACTGGGAAGTAAATATATTGCAGAAAAAAAGACTTCTGGCCCTGTCTGCGAGTCCAATTTGCCCTTATTTTAGGCATCATAAAGAAGCCTAATGCTAACCGATAATTATTCTAATAAGTGGCGGAAATTGAGAATCTTTCCTAATTGTAATTCCGGGCCCAAACATTTTGATACCCTTTTAGTCCATTTGGTTCGATAAGTGCTATGTGACACCCAGAGACAGCAAAAGATGGTTCCGCACCAACTCGCTATCGCTCAAGCTGCTCATAGCGACTTGGGCCGTCAGCTCGTTTGCGACACTGATTCTTACCGCATTCCAACTCATCATGGACTATCAAAGAGACTTTGATAAGTTACAGAACAACTTTACCATCATCAAAAACTCCTACCTGGATTCCATGGCCGAACACCTGTGGTCCTATGACACTCGACTTTTGGAGATCCAGCTTGATGGTCTGGGCCGTTTGCAAGGTGTAAGTTATCTGCGTCTGGTGGCCGACAATAAAACCATCTACGAAACTGGCAAATCCGATCCCACTGAAGAAAGTCACAAGCGTTTTGATATCTATCACAAAAACACCAACGAGGTTCTGGGTGCGTTGGATGTTGAGTTGGACGTCAAAAGCCTGCGCGAAAAATATTTTCAGGAAGCAATTTGGATCTTCATTCGTCAGGCGGCCAAAACCGCAGTCGTAGTGCTGTTCCTGTACTTCATTTTCAACCGCATTCTGGTTGTGCATATTCAGCATATTGCGCGCTACTTAAGCGAAAATCGCGGACGTGATGCCAGAGATCTTGAATTAAAGCGCCGTCCACATAAAGGCCAGGACGAGCTGGATGTCCTGGTGGAGTCCATCAACCAGTTCCGCTCCGAACTTCTGGAGGCCAATCAGAAGCTGGAAAGCCTGAACCAGGCTTTGGAACAAAAAGTCGCGGAAAGAACCCGCCAGTTAACGACCAAAAACGAAAGCCTGGAAAAGGCGATGTTACAGATCAAGCGCATGCAGGCCACTTTGGTGGCTCAGGAACGTCTGGCCTCTTTGGGAAGCCTGACGGCCAGTGTGGCGCACGAAATTCGCAATCCGCTGAATTTCGTCCTGAACTTCTCAGAACTGCTGACAGATTCGGAAAATCTGGAAGAGATCAAGGAAATCAGCCGCGTGATCCTGAAGCACAGCCAGCGCATTGACCAGATCGTGCGCTCGATGCAGATTCTCTCTGGTTACGACAGCGATGTTCTGGAAAATGCGGATCTGAACGAGATCGTTAAAAAAGCCTATCAGGATACAATCTCCACACGCTCTTTGGGCTCCAGCTACGTGCCGCCCAAGGTGACCTACCGTCTGGGCGATTCCATGCAGGTGCCGGTCTATACCGCCTCCCTGCTTCGCGCACTTTCCAACATCATCGACAACTCGATTCATGCTTTGGAAAAGAAAGTCCGCAGCAATAAAAACTTCGAGCCGGAGCTCGTATTGTCCACAGTCGTCCGCGGTGACTCTGTGGACATCGTCATCCGCGACAATGGTGTGGGGATTCCGACAATTTTGGGTGAAAAAATCTTTGATCCTTTCCTGACGACGAAATCTGCGGGTGAAGGGGCTGGACTCGGACTGACGGTTGCATTTAATATTGCCCAGAAACACGGGGGCACTTTAAAATACAACAGCGAGTTCGGGCAATGGACAGAATTTGTGATGTCCCTGCCCCTTACACACGAGAGACCGAGCTGATGATCCATATTGTGATAGTCGATGATGAAGCAGACACACATCTGCTTTATAAACTGAAGTTCAAAAAGCTGTTTGCCCACTGGGGCGAATTGAATCTGGTGTCTTTTTTGAACGCGCAGGACTGTCTGGATTACTTAAAAAACCCCGAAAACAAGCCGGTGGATCTGATTCTTTCCGACATTAATATGCCCGGTATGGACGGCTTTGAGCTGCTTAAAGAGGTCCACGGCATGAAACTGGATATGCCCTTTTACATGGTCAGTGCCTATGAGTCCTCTGAATTCCGCACCAAGGCTGAATCTTTAGGAGCCACACGCTTTCTAAGCAAACCCGTGGACTTTCACCGACTGGGCGAAGCCGTTCGCCAGGATCTGAACCTTTCCGAACAATAAAAAAGCCCCAGGTTTCCCTGAGGCTTCTTGTGTTTTTGTTTTATCCAAGCCCTGTACTAAGCAGAGCTTTTCTTTTTCGCTTCTTCTTCAGCCTGAATTTCCTCGTCCGTTTTATAGACAAGCATCGGCTGAGAGCCTTCGTTGATCACGTTTTCATCGATAACCACTTCCTTCACATTTGTTTTAGAAGGAATATCGTACATCACGTCCAGCATCGCTGTTTCGATCACACCACGCAGACCACGGGCACCGGTCTTACGTTTCAGGGCCATTTGAGCCACTGCACGCAAAGCCTTGTCTGTGAATTTCAACTCAACACCCTCGAAGCTGAACAGCTTTTGGTATTGCTTGATGATCGCATTCTTAGGACGAACCAGAATGTCGAGTAATGCCTCTTCATCCAACGGCGCCAGAACTGCAATCGCTGGCAAACGACCGATGAACTCTGGAATCAAACCGAATTTGGAAAGGTCATCCGGCTCCACTTTGGAAAGCAGGTTGGCACTCTTTTCCACTTCCTCGGAAGTGCGAATGTCCGCTGCGATACCCATGGTTTTGTTCGTCGTTCTTTGTTCAATAATTTTATCCAAACCTACGAACGCACCACCCACGATGAAGAGGATGTTCGTCGTATCCACTTGAATAAATTCCTGCTGAGGATGTTTACGACCGCCCTTTGGAGGCAGATTCGCCACAGTGCCCTCGAGGATTTTCAGCAACGCCTGCTGCACGCCCTCACCACTCACGTCACGCGTGATGGACGGGTTTTCAGACTTACGAGAGATCTTGTCGATCTCATCCACGTAGATCACGCCTTTTTGGGCTTTTTCCACGTCGTAGTCTGACGCCTGAAGCAGATTCAAAACAACGTTTTCAACGTCTTCACCGACATAACCGGCTTCCGTCAAAGTCGTCGCATCGGCCATTGCAAATGGCACATTCAGAACCTTGGCAATTGTCTGCGCCAGCAAAGTCTTACCGGAACCTGTCGGACCGATCAGAAGGATGTTGGATTTCTGCATTTCCACGTCAGCAGATTTCTTACCCTGAGCCATTGCGTTCACACGCTTGTAGTGATTGTGAACTGCAACTGCCAAAGTTTTCTTGGCTTGCGTCTGACCGATCACATAGTCATCAAGATAAGTTTTGATATCCGCCGGCTTTGGAACTTTAAAGGTCCCTTTGACCGCCGTTTCTCTCTCTTTTTCCTCGTCAATGATATCATTGCAAAGGTCAATACACTCGTCGCAGATATAAACGCCCGGACCCGCGATTAATTTCTTAACCTCTTTTTGGCCCTTGCCACAGAAACTGCATCTCAAAGCACCGTTGGTATCTTTAGTCGTCATCTGCTCTTATCCTTTTTTCGCCTTACGGGATTCAACCACATGGTCAAGCAAACCGAATTCTTTCGCCTGATATGGATCCATGAAGTTATCGCGTTCCATAGCAGCTCTCAAGGTGTCGTAGTCTTTGCCAGTGTGTGTCTCGTAGATACGAGTCAATTTCTCTTTTGTTTTCACCAGTTCGTTGGCGTGGATTTCGATGTCAGTCACCTGACCGGACAAGCCGCCACCGGACAACAAAGGCTGATGGATCATAATACGAGTGTTCGGAAGGCTGTAACGCATGCCCTTTGTCCCTGCTGTCAGCAACAAAGAACCCATGCTTGCGGCCATACCCATGCAATAGGTCGCCACGTCACACTTTACGAACTGCATAATATCGTAGATCGCCAGCCCCGCAGACACGCTGCCCCCTGGGGAGTTGATATACAAATGAATCGGTTTTTCAGGGTTGTCCACTTCCAGGAACAGGAACTGGGCGATGATAGCGTTGGCCACCTCGTCTGTCACTGCCGTACCCAGAATCACGATACGGTCTTTAAGTAGGCGGGAGTAAATATCGTAAGATCTTTCACCCTTTGAGGTTTGCTCGATGACGTAAGGAATGAGTGCCACTGCTGTCTCCTGTGGTTGTGATTGAGGTGTCATTCTGTGCTACCTATCGGAATACTGGCGCAGGACTTTATCAAAAAGCCTTTGACCCTTAAATCTGCTGTGCTACACCTAGTAACGCACAACAAAACCGAATAATTTTAAGGGGTTTTTATGGCTTTCAACTTACTCAATAAAGACATCGACACACTGACCTGCCCGGCTTTGGTCGTGTTTTCTAAGTCTTCTTCTCAAAAAGACAAGCTCGCAAAAGTGACTCATTCTGAGCTTCACAAAGCTTTGCTGCCTTCTTTGGAGGAAAAAACAATCACAGGCAAGCACCAGGAATGCGTTGTTTTCCGTGAGTTCAGCTTCAAAGGCTTCCGTCACATCATCGTGGTGGGTCTTGGTAAAGAAAACGAAATCTCTCACGAGTCCGTTCGTCAATCCATGGCTTCCGCTTACGAGGCGATCAAGTCCCTGAACCTGACTGAAGCAGCGATCCACTTTGATGGCATCACTGCTGGCAAAAAAGACGCTGCTGACTTTGCAAAAGCCACAGCAGAAGGTCTGATCCTGACTTCTTACGTTTTCAACGAATTGATGTCCGGCAAAAAAGACGCAAAAGAAATCAATGTCCATGTTGTTTCAAAAATGGGTAACGACAAAACCGTAAAAGCTGCTTTCAACGAAGGCGCTATTTTGGGTTCTGTTGTAAACTTCTCCCGCCGTTTGGGTGACATGCCAGGCAACCTGATGACTCCAACCATCCTTGCGAACCACGCCGTTGAAGGCGCAAAAGGTGTTGCGAATCTGAAAGTGACTGTTTGGGACAAAGCGCGCATCAAAAAAGAAAAAATGGGCGGCCTTTTGGGCGTTTCCAACGGTTCTGATCAAGAGCCTCGCTTCATCATCATGGAATACAAAGGCGCAGCAGCTTCCAAAAAGCCTGTGTGCTTCGTGGGTAAAGGTCTGACTTTTGACTGCGGTGGTATTTCCATTAAGCCGGGCGCTGGCATGGAAGAAATGAAATTCGACATGTGCGGTGGCGCGAACGTGATTGGCACATTGCTGGCGATTGCGAAGCTAAAACTGAAAGTCAACGCAGTTGGCTTGGTGGCTTCCACTGAAAATCTAATCAATGGCTCTGCAACAAAACCAGGCGACGTTCACACGGCTCGCAATGGTAAAACATTTGAAGTGAACAACACAGATGCCGAAGGCCGTCTGATTCTGGCGGATGCTTTGTCTTACGCAACTGAGCTTGAGCCTCAGATGATCGTGGATGC
The DNA here is from genome assembly GCF_025558485.1 of Bdellovibrio bacteriovorus. Lineage (GTDB taxonomy): Bacteria > Bdellovibrionota > Bdellovibrionia > Bdellovibrionales > Bdellovibrionaceae > Bdellovibrio > Bdellovibrio bacteriovorus_G. The sequence continues at coordinate 1,279,970 of NZ_CP102930.1, read as the reverse complement.
TGCGACTTTGACTGGTGCAATGGTTATTGCTTTGGGTAACACTCACACAGGTTACTTCACTCGCAACGCCGCTTTGAAAACCAAAGTTGAAAAAGCCGCTGGTGAATCCGGTGAATGGGTATGGAACATGCCATTGACGGATTTCCACGTGAAAGACATGAAGGGCACTTACGCGGACCTTTCCAACATCTCTTCCGGCAAGGGTGCAGGCTCTGCAACAGCAGCAGCTTTCCTTGAGCAGTTCGTTGGTGAAGGCATCCCTTGGGCGCACTTCGATATCGCTGGCACTGGCTGGGCTGTAGGCAACCGTTTGCCTTACTGCTCTAAGAAAGGTGCTTCCGGAGCTATGATCCGTACTTTCGTTGAAATTGCGAAACAGTACACATAGTCCTTGGCTGATTTAGGCATAAAAAAATCCCCCACGCTGAAGAAGCCTGGGGGATTTTTATTTTTAAAATGAACAAATTTTATTACCAGATAAAGACAACCGGATGACCCAGGGTTTGCGCCACTTCAGGCCCCTCGACCACCAAGGCCTCTGAAGCACTTTCATTCACCAGCTTCACGGATTTCAGCAGCCACGTGCGCGGCCAGTCTTCAGGAAGATTGGTAAAACGAACGGTGACTTTCGGACCTTCGTTGAACTGGAACTCCCCATCACCGGGTCTTTCCCCAAGAATACGCGCCACGGGAACATACAGTGCATTGATGCGGGACATATCTTCAGAGAAATCACAGCGGCCTTCGACTTCCATTTGTGGCTTGTCGCCACCCACAGAAACACCTTCGGCCTCAAAGTTCAGGAATACTTTTTGGAATTCCTGACAAGCCAGTTTTTTCGTACCCCGTTCATCAACATAAACGAAATGGCCCAGAGCAATGCCTGCGCCCTGGCTGTTTTTTTTGATTTCCAGACCTGTCAGCAGTCTTTGTTTAACAGCTTCCTGAAGTTTCTCGCCGCTTAAGTGAGAGAAATCAAAACTATTTCTAACAGCTGCGGGATCACGATTGATTTGATATTCATCTGTGTTGGACTTCAACAGGCCATAGCCAGCCAGAAAACAAAACGTGAAAAGCCCCGCCCCACCTAAGATTTTTCTCATATTTAAAGTGTCCTTTTTATTAGAGTATCACGGTGATTTCAGCACACATTCTATTTTGTTTTTTGCTGGATTTTAGTCGCGAAAACCGACCTTGGAAGACTCTGTTTGTCCCGGAAATCCCCCACCAAAATCCAGCCACCAAGCCACCGCGATGTGTGAAATATTTTCGCCCTTTTCAGAGCGGTAATGCTTTTTGCCGTGAAAAGCCGGTAATTACCAATGCGATTTAGTCTCTGGTTTAAGGGCGCCCATTTGGCCTTTGACACCCCCGGAAGGCTTGGGCCATATACCCACAAATGAACAAAACATCCGAGTTCTTACTGAACGAATATCAAAGACGCCGCAATTCTGCGCCGGCTCTTACCAACGCGCAGTTTGCCAAGATCCTGGGCATTCCTTCCAGCCGCTTAAGTGATTACATCAACGGCCGTCGCATCATGACTGTCGCCATCGGCAAACAGGTTATCAAGGGCCTGGGCCTGCCTGAATCAGAGTTCGATCACCTTAAAGGTTTGATCGAATTTGATAAACGCAAAATCAAAACTTTGCAGCCGGAAGTGCAATTGCAGGATGACGAATTTGCCGTCATCAGCGACTGGTACCACTTCGCCATTCTGGCGCTTGTTCCGGTAAAAACCTTCCAGCCCAATGCCAACTGGATTGCAGATCGTTTGAATATCCCCGTAGAGGTCGCTCAGGCTGCGATTGAAAGACTTTGCCGTGTGGGCCTGCTGGAAGTCAGCGGCGGCAAATTCAACGTCACACACAAGCAGCTTGAAACCACCAGCAACATCCCTTCAGAATCCCTGCGCCGTTCTCACAAACAAACTCTGGTGCAAGTGCTGGACACCATGGATCGCATTCCTCTGGATCTGCGCGATATCACATCCATCACTTTCCCGATGAACCGTAAAAAAATTCCCGAGGCAAAACGTCTGATCAAGAACTTCCGCCGCAAAATGGCGACGCTTATGACTCAGGGACCGAAAACGGATGTTTATAATCTGAATGTTCAACTTGTACCTGTAACAAAGGTAAGCAAATGAAACTTCTTAGCCTGATTCTTGTTTTCGCTTCAACTTTAAGCGCTGCCTGTGCCGAAGCCAACAATTGGTATGATCGCGGCAATGCTGGTTTTGTACTGGCCTGTGCCGGTAAAAAGCCTGTGGTTCTGGACCTGCATGAAAACTCCACTCGCCAGCTGGGGAAAATTCAGTTTTCTTCCGCCACCACTGTCACTGCAAAAGCTTTGGATATTATTTCCCGTCTGGATTCTTATGATGGCGGACGCGCTGCGCAATACAAGTCCTGGGCACTAAGCTTCTTTAACGAGGCCCAGTGGATTCACGATGCGGCTTTCAACCAGACACCGGATCTGGGCATGGTGATCATTCCCAATGATTGCCGCCTGGAACAGGTCATCTTCCAAAGAAATCCTTCTGTCCTGAATAAAACCCGTTACATGATTGACGAAAATCTGTGGAGCCAACTCGACAGCGACAACCAGGCCGCTTTGATCGTGCATGAAATCATCTATCGTGAATTTATGAACAGCGTGACCAAAGAGCTGGCTTCTGAACGTATTCGTATCTTCAATCTGGTGGCACATACAAACGCACTTCAAGGCCTGACATTGCCTGAATACATTGCCTTGCTTCAGGAGCTTCACTTCACAAGCTATATCAGTCAGAACTTGAAATTTACAATTGGCTTTGCATCCTACGACAAGGGCTGGCTGAATCTGCCGCTGACTTTGAATGCCGACGGAAATGTCATCAAAGGCACTCTGGCAGCCCAGCAGACTTTCATTCGCAAGCATATCAGCTACAGCTGCAACACAACGGAACTGGCGGCATTGGGTCTGGTAAAACTGGATGACAACGGAACTCTGCGCACTCTCAACGTTCAGGATGACTTTGACACCCATCTCTGTGGACTGCCGTTTACCACCATCCCGGGCGATGACGGACCTATCACGATTTCAGGCACTGTGTGGAGTTTCGATGAAAACGAACAACCGCTCTACATCAGTGGCGTTCCTGACCGTGCCCATCACAGCTTCACATACAAAGGCACCACTTACGAAGTTCAGACCAGCGCGCTTCAACAGGAAGCTTATTCCGCAACATACTACTTTGACAGCGCCTTGAATCTGACTGCTCTGGATCTGGGTGGGAATGCCTGCCGAAACGAAAAGACCCGGCATGTGGTCTTCTCCCGAACCACAAGTCCGGCTTCGGCTCTGGTGCTTTCTCTGGATACGCAGGGGAATTTGAAATCCTCAATTCCGTCCTGCTACTAAATCTGAAAATAAAAAAGGCCCGCTCTGACTAAGACGGGCCTTTTGCTTTTCTGAAACTTGATATCTATTTCCCGCAGCCCACCGGCGTATAGCCTTTAAAGACCGCACCCATTTCCTGAGCCTCCATGGCAATTGCCAGCAGCCCCAGTTTCGCAGTCCAGCCATAGACGTTTTCCTGAGGACAGCCCGGTGTATTAATCGCCAGATCCGAAACACATAGACGCTTATAAACCGCCCCTGGACTGTTCAGACTTTCCGTGGAGCTTTTCTCTGCATGCGTGCGCAGGAAGCCACCGGCCAGTTCACAGCCCAGCATATAGATCACAGGCTCAGCACTGGCACCGTCAGCCTCAACGATGGAAGGAATGCCTTCCTGAATAATAACCTCTTCCACGTCACGACCACCTTTGGCGGCTTTCATTTTTTTGCGGGATTTATAAGACCAGGATTTCACTTCCTCGCCAGAGCCCACACGAATCACCGCCAGTCCGTAAGTTCCGGCGTTGTTCTTAACAAAGACGAAGGGTTCCTGATTGATTCCGCGTTTTTTATATTCTTCGCGCAGATGGTTCAGCATCTGATCCACTTTTTCCGCCAAAGCGTTGCGACTGTTTTCATCACCAATATCAAAGTGTTCAAACAGTTCTGTTTCCACACGCAGCAGGAACGGATCAATCTTTGCCACTTCAGCAAATTCACTGGCCAGTTGGTTGTAGTATTTAAAGTACGTACTTTTCTTTCTTTGATACCAACCCAGCTCTCTTGGCGGATTCATGGGAAACTCGCTCATTGTCGGCGCCCATTCCTCGTAAGCTTCAGAAAAATCATTGTTGCTGATAATCAGATCCGGAGTGAAGGATTTGAGAAGCTCCCCGTCCTTCAGTGCAGAATGAACAGTGACTTCGTTGCCCGCAGAGCTGGTCAGTTTTAACGGCTCCGGCAGTTCGCGCGGAATGGCCACCTTCACAACGCGCTCTGTGGATTCGATCAGCTTGCGGATGGTGTGCACATTTTCCCAGTAGAACGCGTTATTTGTGTGTTCTTCTGTCACCAGCATAATGTTTTTGATCGCCGGTCCGTAGTGCTTCGTGATGTATTTATCCATCAAGGCCACGGCAGATTCTTTATCTGTCGGACAGATGTTGTTAAAACCCGCCGGGAAAATATTGGCATCCACATTGGAAATCTTGTAACCGGAATCCCGGATATCGTAGCTGGAATAAATCGGATAGGACATATTCGCTGTCTTGGAGGCAAACCAAGCGCAGATTGCATTCATATTGGCGAGTGTTTGTTGGTGCAGAATCAGTTTCGCCATAGTATCTCCTTCGTACAGCAATAACAGAAATTATAAATTAGGATCTTCCGAGGGAACCACTTTAGGGGGAAGAGGTATAGTGGACTTCTCTTCCTCAGGCAAGAGCGTGTCCACTTTGACTCGCCCGGCCCTTTTCAGGCTGTGCAGGCGCTGGGATTCCTCGGTCAGCCCCATAGTTTCACCGGCATTATAGATAAGCAACTCGGTTTTCTTTCGGACCTCTAAGAGAAATGCGAAAAATTCCGTTTCATAGGAGTTCATATTCTGTCCGCCTAAAGGGCGATACAGCTCTGCCCGTTCAATCAAACCCAACAGCTCCGCACCGAAGCTGGCTTGCAGCTGGCGAGAATCCCTTTGCGCTTCCACCTGCGTGTAAAGATCACGATAAGTTTCCTGAAGTTTTGTCAGGGCGCGCTTGGACCAGTTGCTGTCACCCAGACGAAGAGCCCTTAGCAGATACACCTGAACCAGCTTCTGACCTCGGACAAATGCTGCAAAGTTCGCTGCTGAAAGCTGATTGGTGGATACCCCGCCCATCCCCACATAGGTCTTTACCAGCCAGTCCTTGGGAAGTTCTGTGCCTTTTTCGGCCTGAACTTTTTCGATGCCGTGTTCGGCTTCGTTCAAATATGCAATAGCCTCATTTTCACGATCCTGTCGGCCATAAACGATGGCAAGACGCGCAGGAATTTCAGCAAGAGCCGTTTCCAAAGGCAGATACTGTCCAAGTTTTTTTGCATCCAAAAGCGCGGCCACAGTTTTAAGATCATCACCCAGAGCCTCATAGGCAAAAGACATCTGATACAAAGCCAAAGCGGCAATTTCAGGCTGATAAACTCTGGTTTTTACAGAGATATCCCGATACAAATCCAGCGCTTCCTGCCACTTCCCCTGTCCTGCTAAAGACTGAGCCTCACCCAGTCGCGATGCCTGCAAATATTGGGATTGAGGATGCAGACCCTGAAATTCTTTAAACAAAATCACCGACTGATCAAAGCTGCCTGCTGCCAAAGCCTTTTCAGCATTGGTTAACTGGGATTGTTCCTGTGCCTGCGCCTGTCCGTTGTTTTCCGGCTGACGCTGAAATAAAGAACAACCTGAAAGCAAAATCACCGCCAGTGGCAAAATCAGTTTCATGCTTTCTTTTCTCCTTCAACAATCAAAGCGCCCAGTTCTTCCAGACCGGAAAGGTCCGAAATGTCCTTAACCAGATCAGGGATTCGAAACACCCGGGCGTCGGCTTTCATACCAGCTTCAAACTGCTGATAAAGTTGATCCCTCTGATTGTAGTAGGAGCGCATCTGGGAATACAACTTCACAAGGTCCTCGTGCTCTTTTCCCAGATCCTGGGCCGAACGGAGGTCCAGCCAATAAGGGAAGATGCGATTTAAAACAACGGTCCCCAGATGGTATCCACCTTTTTTGATCTCTTTGGAAAAATATTCGGCTTCTTTCAGCTTCGCCTGATCAAAGGACGTCACCAGACAGAACTGTGTCGTTGGCGCCACCAACATACGATGAACATCCACGGTGCGCCCCAGAAGTTTTTCCTGCCACTGTTCGATGTTGACGAAGAAATCCCCAAGTTCTCGAATGAAGTTTGATCCTGTCAGGGATTCCAATACTTTTAAAACCTGACGAGTTCCCGTTTGCAGAAGATGCCCGAAGAAGCCACCCTTTTTTCCTTCAGGATCGCGGAACCATTTCGCCACGCCTTCATGGAACAGGGCCGACAACTTTTGTGGGGCATTTAAGAAATCAATGGCATGTTTTGTCGGTGGAGTATCAAGAATAATCAAGTCAAACTCACCGGATTCATAACATGAATAAAGCTTTTCTAGTGCGGTAAATTCCTGAGAACCGCTTAGGTTTGTGGAAAGCTGTTTGTATAAACTGTTATTGAAAATCTTTTGAGCGGCATCGGTCTTTCTGGCAGCCCGAGCCACAAAATCATCAAAAGTTTTTTTATGATCGATCACAGAGGCAAACAATTCTCCCTTGAAGTTTTGCCCCGGAACACGAGTGATGTCTTTGGTGCCCTCGATCCCCAGCGTTTGCGCCAAACGCTTTGCCGGGTCAATCGTCAACACCAGAACACGCTTGCCTTCCTGTGCCGCCAGCACCGCCAAAGAAGCGGCCACGGTGGTTTTACCGACGCCGCCACTTCCAACACAGACCAAAACTTTTGTGTTTTCAAAAAGTGATATCATCGAAGATTCTCCGCCACTTTTTCCACCAAGGTCCAAGGCTGACTTTCAAAATACAAAGGCACTTTGGTCAGGCGGACTCCGATTTTTTCTGCCATGGACCACATTTGCTTCTGGCGTTGCAGATGACTTTCCAGATATTCGGCAAACTTAGCCAGATCACCGCTTTCTTTTTGCACCGCTTGCAGTTCGTCCTCTGAAACCGGGGCTTCCATCATCTTGTTTAAAATCAATTCAGGTGTGACTGAGAACTCACTTTTCAGTCGGGAAATCAGCTCATCAGCTTCTTTCAGCGGAAGATCTTCCGGCAACGTCACAACATGATATTTGCAAATTTCGGGATTGCGCAGATGAGCATCGATGCTGCGACTTTGCTCGCCCATCGGCCCGAATTGCACGGCCTCGGCCATGCCCTTGGGGGCTTCCAACAGAGCGATAAAATGTCCTGTCGCAAAAGCATCGACAACGACACAGTCAAAAGGTAACGGCGGTCCGTGCTTACGCGGGCCACTGGTGACCTTACCCAGTATCGCCAGCTCTGGCAGAGCCGGGGCAACATTAACAAAAGCCCGCATCACGGCGTTTTCAAAAAAGAGCTTCGCCAGACTTTCAACTTTGATGAAGTGCCGGGCATATTCCTGCAAACAGGCTTCTCCCGTCCAAAGAGCCAAAGACAAGTTCGGCCGGATGGAGGTCGGCTGAAAACCCACCTGCGGGACACTAAAAAAATCCTTGAAAAAGCTCTGGTCGCCCAGTTCAACAAGAAGGGTCTTTTTCCCCTCCTGACTGAGTTTTAAGGCCAGGGCTGCCGCTAAAATGGACTTCCCCACGCCCCCTTTTCCTGTCACAAAGTGAATCTCTTGCTTCATAGGTTCTAAGAGTGTCGCTGACCTCTGATTTATAGGCATTACGCATGGCATTACGGTTGCCTAAAGTCGGCCTGTCTTCTAATATCCACCAGTTTATAACGCGTTGGCGTAACTTAGGAGAAATAGACATGAAATCAAACGTAGAAAAGGTCTCTAATCTTTCTAGAAAGTTGAACATCGAAGTCCCTGCAGCAGCTGTTCAAACTGCTTTCCAAAAGATCTTCAATGGCATCCAAAAAGAAGTAACAATCAAAGGCTTCCGCAAAGGTAAAGCTCCATTGGCAACAATCAAAAGTCTTTACGCCGACCGCGTAAAACAGGACGTTGTTCAGGACTTGATCCAAAAACACTACTCTGAAGCTTTGAACGAACACAAGCTTGAGCCTATCAGCTATCCGGAATTTGAATTTGCTGATCCAACAGAGAACAAAGACTTCTCTTTCTCTGCGGCTTTCGATGTTCGCCCGGAAATCGTATTGAAAAAATACGAAGGTCTGGAAGTTGAAAAAGAAAAAATCGAATTCGACGCTAAAAAAGTTGATCAGGTTCTGGAAAACATCCGTGCTTCCCGCGCTACTTTTGAAGTTATTGCGGACGACCGTGCAGCTAAAAAAGGTGATGTTGCAGTTATCAACTTTGAAGGCTTCATGGGTGGTGCGCCACTTGAAAACGGTTCCGGCACTGACCACAACCTTGAGTTGGGTGCAAGCCAGTTCATCGAAGGTTTCGAAGACGGCATCGTGGGCATGAAGAAGGGTGAAACAAAAACTCTTTCTTTGAAATTCCCGGATCCATACCACTCTGCAGAGCTTGCTGGTAAACCAGTGGAGTTCAAAGTGACTTTGAACCAGATCAAAACAAAAGTTCTGCCTGAACTGACTAACGAATTCATCGCTACTTTGGGCGGCCCTTCTGATTTGGATGCTTTGAAAAAATCCATCCAGGAAGATTTGGAACAAACTGAAACCAAACGTGTTGAAGACGCTTTCAAAAACCGTCTTTTGAAGACTTTGGTAAAAGAAAACCCAGTTGAAGTTCCTCCATCCTTGATGAAAGAACAAAAAGCTTCTTTGGTTGAAGACTTCAAAAAACGTGGTCTTTGCTTTTACTTTGATTATTATCTTCCCACATCTGCCGGGCTCAAGCTCTCCGGCTTTTCAGGGGGTTTCTGTCTTTCTGGGGCTTTTGATTTCTTTGGGCTCCAGTTCTGCTATTTCAAATATGGTGGCTGGATTGGTGATTACCTACATGCGTCCGTTTCAAATCGGAGACCGCGTGAAAGTAGGTCCTACAATTGGCGACGTTGTTGAAAAAAACCTGTTAGTGACACGCATCCGCACGATCAAGAATGTGGATATCACAATTCCCAACTCAAATATTCTGAGCAGTCACATTATGAACTACAGCGCTGTGGCGGACTCGCAAGGTTTGATTTTAAATCCTCGCATCACAATCGGATATGAGGTCAACTGGCGACAGGTCCATCAGTTGATGAAGGATGCAGCGGCGCGCACGGAAGGTCTGATGAAAGATTCCAAACCGTTCATCTTTCAGACGGATCTGGGCAATTCATATGTCGAGTACGAACTAAACGTCTATACTCACCTTGCGAACAAGTTCGACGATATTTATTCCGATCTTCGTAAGAATCTGCAGGACTGTTTCAACGAAGCTAAGGTCGAGATCATGTCCCCGACCTATCACTCGCTTCGTGATGGCAATGAAATACACATTCCGCCGGAATACAAGTCTTAAACTGAGACATCTTTTCCGGCCCAAGGTCCAGGTTTGCACGGTCTTTAGACAGTCACCCTAAAGTTCGTCTAATTTCTTGACGATAAAAGTATCGATACTTTTGACAGTCACTGAAAGGACGATACTTATGATTAATTGGGATGAGTTTGAACATATACATGTCATCAACAAGCTCAAACAAATTCTCAGCGCGTGGTGGAACATTGACGTGGTTTTCACGGATGAGCGTGGAATGCTTAAAGGCTATGACTCTGATAAAGTCACCTTTAACAATCCGGCAATCACAGCTCTTGTAAGAAAAGAAGCTGGCCAGGCAAGTATCGCAGAGCTTGTATCGAAGTCTTTGGACGATCTTCGCACTTCTCAAAACAGATTCTCCTTGCGCAAGTGGGATATGGTTGGCTTTGATGTGGGTGTCTTCCCGATCATGATCGACAACGACTGCGTCGGCACAGTTGTGGCGATGGGCTTCTTCCGTGATTCCAACTACACTTCCCGTCTGACAGAAATCCGTGAGCGCCTTGCCGCCTTCGGCATGTCTGGCGAAGTGATCGAAAAATGTCTTGGCAAATTAAAGTTCCTGGATGATCAGGAGCGCGCGCATTTCAACGAATTGTGTGAGCTTGTGGCTCAGGAAATCGTGACTCTTCATCTGGAAATTTCTTCCCGTGAAGACCGCATCAAAGAGTTGAACAAAGAGCTGGGTAACCGCTTTAAGTACGACAATATGATCGGCAAATCAAAACCAATGCAATCCCTGTACGCTTTGCTTGATAAAATCAAAGGTGCTGATTCCACGGTTTTGGTACAAGGTGAAAACGGTACAGGTAAGGAATTGATCGCAAAATCAATTCACTATAACTCTCACCGCAAAGACAAACCTTTCATCATTCAGAACTGTTCCGCGTTCAATGACAACCTTTTGGAATCCGAATTATTCGGTCACGTAAAAGGTTCCTTCACTGGCGCTTTAAAAGACAAAAAAGGTCTTTTCGAAATGGCCGACAAAGGCACATTCTTCCTGGATGAGATCGGGGACACTTCCCCACAGATGCAGGTAAAACTGCTGCGTGTTCTTCAGGAAGGCACATTTATGCCAGTGGGTGCGACTGAATCCAGAAAAGTGGATGTTCGTATCGTGGCGGCGACCAACAGAAACCTGAAAGAAATGGTTGAACAGGGCACATTCCGTGAAGACTTGTACTATCGTCTGAACGTAATCAACATCCGTGTTCCTCCGATGCGTGAAAGAAAAGAAGACATCCCGTTCCTGGTGGATTTCTTCCTGAACAAGATTCATGACCAGCAAGGCGGACCAAAACGTCAGATCACGAAACGTGCCTTGGAAAAGCTTTATGACTATCCATGGCCGGGTAACGTTCGTGAATTGCAAAATGAAATCGAAAGACTTTGCGTTCTTTCCGGTGACGAAACAAAACTGATGGCAGAACTTCTTTCTCCAAAAGTTTTGGAAGCTGGCGAAAAGAACAAAGTTCAGGGTTCCCGTTTGCAAGGCAAGCTGAAGGATGCGTTGGAAGATCTGGAACGCGAAATGATCCGCGAGGGTCTGCGCCGTACAGGCTGGAACAAATCCAAGCTGGCAAAAGAGCTGGGTATCAGCCGTGCCGGTCTTATCATGAAGGTCGAAAAATACGGCCTGGATAAGCGTAAACTTGCACGCTAATTTTGGGCACCGACCCTAAATTAATTACCTAAATGATCGAAACTTAGTGGGCTTTATGAGCAATTCATAAAGCCCATTTTTTGTTCTGTCGGCAATCTAAATATATGAAATCACATAACTTTGCCAGAACTGCCCCATGTTGGCACTGGTCTTGTAATAGAAGGCTCTGTGTAAGGGGTACGTGGTTTTATGCAGACAACATTGGATAGCTCTTTTGTAGAAAGACTAAAGCAGATTCTGGCCAACCGCTATGGGAAGGGTTTACAGATTCGTCAGTTGATGGATCTGTCTGACATTTCAGACGCCGAAGAGATGTTCACGCGGGGGCGTGACCTTCATATTCCTATCCGCGTGAATGGGAATTTTCTGGGAACAGCTGTGGTACCATCCGCAGATGATCTAAATAGTGAGAAGCGTTCTGGAGTGGCGCAACTGGTAAGAATGGTTCTGGAACCAGCCATGTACAAATGGTATCTGGATCAAAAAGAAGCCAATCTTGAAGAGTTGAACAAGGTGCAGCCGAATCTTGAAAACGTGCGCCTGTTCGGCGAGTCCCTGCCTTCTATTGATGACATTCTGAATGACGAGTCACCGGACCTGAACGAAAGTCCAGCCAACGAACTGATTTCTCATCTGATTCACTTTGAAGGTCGCTCCGAAAATAACAACAAGAAGATCGCCTTGCAATTACATGAACTGACCGGCCGCTGGGCGTTCGTTCCCTTCAATGACATCAAAGGCCAGTTACACTCATCCATGGATATCGCACGTCTGGGTGGCATGACCATCTTCGTGGAAAATGTTGAGAATCTGAATGTTTCTGAACAAGAACTTCTGATGGAATACATCAGCGAAGATCACCTGAACGATGAGCCGCTGATTGTGACCAGTTCTTTGAAAAATCTGGACGAACTTGGTGCTGTTTCGACTCTGGATTCAAAGTTTGTGGACGAACTTTCCGTCAACTGCTTTGAGGTGGATCGCGCGCCGCTGACGGCCCAGGGTTTGAAAGAGGTTCTGGAACTTTTCTTCCTGAAAGACTCCCCCACAAACGCTTAAGCACACAAGAGTTTAATCCTTGAAAATACAGTGAGTGTCTGTGAGAATTTTTCTCATGGTCACTCATGATGAATTTTTAGTTCCTTTTCTGACACAAGCCCTGAAATCCGATAACTACAAGGTGTTTTCCCTTGCTGGGGACGCTTCCAATCGTCGCTACTATCGTGTGGTGCAAGACCATCAATCCTGGGTCTTGATGCGCTGGGAACCCTTTGAGCCCGCAAACTACCCTTTTCTGAGTGTTCTAAATCATTTCGCTAAAAACGATGTGCACGTTCCAACAGTGATTGCCATGTCCCCTCAGGAAGGCCTGGTTCTGCTGGAGGATCTGGGTGACCTGACACTGGAAAGAAAATTCTGGGAAAATCAAAGTCAGGAAGCGTCCCTGGAGTTCTATCAAATGGCAGTGGATGAAATCGTCAAAATCCATCACCCGGCTACTTTGGACAGATCCGACTGCACGGCTTTTAAAATCGAATTCAACACAGAAAAGTTTCTTTGGGAAATGAACTACGGGAAAGACAATCTGCTTTCCGGTGTTTTGAAATTCCCGTTCGGTGAAAACCTGAATAAAGAAATCTCGGATATTTTTCTGGATATTTGCACACGTCTGGATAAAGAACCAAAACGCATCGCTCACCGTGACTATCATTCCCGTAACCTGATGATCAAACTGGATCAAATGAGTGTTATTGATTTTCAGGATGCCCGCCTGGGGCCTATTCAATACGACCTTGTCAGCCTGATGAGAGATTCCTACGTGGATATGAACGATTCCATGGCTAAAACATTGATCAATTACTATCTGGATCGTTCCAAGGAATATCTGCCGAAGGATTTTTCTCGCGAACAGTTCGATCATATCTATGAACTGCAATCTATCCAGCGCTGCTTTAAGGCCTGCGGAAGTTTCGCAAGCTTCTACCACCTTAGACAGGATCGTCGCTATCTTAAGTATCTTTCCGGCACTCTTCGCCGCGTGCTAAAAGCTATCAACGAATTCCCTGAATATAAAGTCTTTGCCGATGTACTGATTGATTCAGGCGCACTGGAAAGAAAGTACGAAACACTATGAACGTCATGCTGTTGGCGGCAGGTGAAGGCACAAGACTTCGCCCCTACACCTCTGTCCTTCCCAAGCCCGCCATTCCATTCTTGACGATTCCCCTGGCCGCTCATGTTTTAAGCTTTCTTGGTGATCTGGAAATCAACAAGCTCGTCGTAAACACTTTCCATCTACCGCAAGGAATCCACGATCTTTTCCACACCCTTCCGACAAAAGCTCAATCAGTCATTTTTTCTGATGAAGTGGGTTTTATTCTGGGCAATGGTGGTGGTCTGGGGAAAGCGGCAACACACTTCCGGGGCGGTGGATCTTTTTTATTAATGAATGCCGATGAAATTATTCTTCCAAAAGAAGAAGATGTGCTTCAGAAGGCTCTGGCCCGCCACAATTCTCAAAAGAATATCGCCACTTTGATCGTTAAAGATCATCCCGGAGTCGGCACCAAGTTTGGCGGCGTGTGGGTGGATGCCAACAACAAAGTGCTGGGGTTTGGTAAAACACCGGTTCCAGGTGCAGTCCGCGCATGGCATTTTGTCGGCGTGCAGATTCTGGACGAAAAGATTCTTGATTTCATTCCACCGAATATGGAATCCAACATTCTTTATGATGCTGTGACCGTTGCGATTTCTCAAGGGCACTCAGTCGAAGCGGTACCCTTTGAAGGAACATGGTTTGAGACAGGAAATCCTCAGGATTTTATGGAGGCTTCCAAAACCTGCCTTGAATATCTGACTGGTGAGGACTCTTATCAGAAAAAAGCCCTGCAACTGGCACTGCAAAGATACTCCACAGAAAAGACCTCTGCGACGCGAACAGCTTCCTCCTTAAAACTAGTTGCTGAATCCGCCGAAGTGAAAAGCTCTTCCATTAAGGGTGTGTTCTGTGCCGGGCCGGGCGCCGTTATTGAAGAGGGCTGCGAACTGACCGACGTCGTTGTCGGTCGCAATGTCCGTGTTCCTGCAGGAACAAAAGCTTCCAATGTTCTTTTTATTTAATAAGGATGAATCATGAAACTTGGTCTTGAAGTTCTTCTTAGCAATGCAAAAGTACTTAAAAGCCTTAAAGGAAAACGTGTAGGTCTGGTGTGCCATCCGGCCAGCGTCGATGAGAATCTGCAACACAGTCTGGATTTACTGTCTAAAAAGATCAAACTGTCCTGCGCTTTTGGCCCTCAACATGGAGTCCGTGGCGACAAGCAGGACAACATGATTGAAAGTCCGGACTTCGTGGACCCCGTGCTTAAAATTCCCATCTTCAGCTTGTATGGAGAAGTTCGCAGACCGACAGCAGAAATGATGTCCCACTTTGATGTTGTTCTGTTTGATCTTCAGGATTTGGGCTGCCGTATTTATACGTTCATAACGACGTTGCTTTACATGATGGAAGAATGTGCAAAGCTGGGGAAGACGGTGATTGTTCTGGATCGTCCCAATCCGGCGGGCCGCCCTGTGGAAGGCTTCCGCATGCTACCCGGCTGGGAGTCCTTTGTCGGAGCAGCACCCCTTCCCATGCGCCACGGCCTGACTGTGGGTGAGCTGGCTTTGTATTTTTCTGATTTCTATCAACTTGATCTGGATTTACAGATCGTAAAAATGAAAGGCTATTCACCGGACAAGGGCCCGGGCTTTGGCTGGGATCTGAAACGTCCTTGGGTGAATCCTTCCCCGAATGCGGCTTCTTTGAATATGGCGCGCGCTTATTCCGGAACTGTCCTGATTGAAGGCACCACCTTGTCAGAAGCTCGCGGCACTACTCGTGCCTTGGAAATCATTGGTGCGTCTGATATCGACTATCATGAAGTTTTGGTGAGAATGAAGAAGAAGGCCCCGCAGTGGATGAAGGGCGTGACTTTGCGTGAATGCTTCTTTGAGCCCACGTTCCACAAACATGTTGGAAAGCTTTGTCATGGGTTCCAGTTCCATACTGACGGCATCAGCTACAAGCATGACCAGTTCAAGCCCTTCCGTTTAACAGCATTGATGCTTAAAGTTATTCGCGAAATGCATCCTAAGTATCCAATCTATCGTGATTTCGCTTATGAATACGTCAAAGATCGTCTGGCATTCGACGTCATCAATGGTGGACCGGCTTTAAAAGACTGGATTGAAAATCCCAAGGCCACTCCGAAAGATCTGGATGCCGCCTTAGCCAAAGATGAAAAGTCATGGATTAAGGAAAGAAAGAAATATCTTTTGTACTAAACGGTCAGGCCACATTTTGAAAAACAATTTTGGCCTTTATACCTAGTGAACCCAAAACTCGCAACATCAGGTCCGTCGAAATCTCTTGAGTATGACGATTTAGAAGGGCCGTGATCCGAGTTCTAGAGGTTCCCGCCAACTTCGCCACCTGCGCATGAGTCAATCCTTTGCGCCCAACAACGGCTATGATTTTGTCGTTGAGATCGCTACGAATTTTAATTTCAAGTCCTTCACTTGCAGGCAAGCCAAGAAATTCAGCCAACTCTTCTGCACTACGTGTAACAATCGCCTTAGCTTTTTTCACTTATCATCTCCTTCAATCGCTTCTGACCTGTCCGAATCTCTGCACTTGGGGTTTTTTCGGTCTTTTTTTGAAAGGCATGAAAAACCAAAATGCTATCTGCAAACCTTGCCAGATAAAATACCCGGTAAGCGCCTGAAGCATCCTTAATTCGAAGCTCTTCCACTCCTGCCCCAACAGAGGCCATGGGCTTCGATAGCGGCATTCTAAGCTTGGCCCCTTTTTGTAAATCAAAGATAGCTTTACCCAAGGCCCGCTTCACTTCGACAGGGAAAGCGCTCACAATATCTTTAACCTTAGGATGAAACTCTGCAGCTTTTATCTTTTTCAATGTCTCATATTTGGGACATTTTGTCAAGTTGGTCGGTTTCAAGTGGTTCTCCTCCTAAGCCTTGGTATTCATATGCAAAATACGAATACCCTTGAGCATGAGGATTACGACTGAAAGACCTCTTTAGGAATCTGGATATCGGACGAATCTTCAGCCTGCCTGAAAATGAAAATCCCCTGTTTTGAGGCAGGGGATTTATCAGCGACATAGTTCTTCTATGTTTATTTTTGGATGGCCAGTTCTGCGTCCGAGAAGAAGGACTCCTGGCTTTCTTTGACTTTATATCTTCGAGTCATCATCAGGAAAATACTGTCGGCAGCAACCCCGATCGGTTCGCCGTTGTAGTTCTTTTGCATACCCGCAAGATTTGCAGGATCACGATTGAAGGCACCAGAGCCCAAGCCGCCAGAACCCAATCCAGCCGACGAACCACTGGAATCATCGGAAGAACCCAAGCCTGCACCGAAACCACCACCGCCTCCGCCGCCTTCTGCGTAGCCGTTAGCTGCGGTCATGGCACCTAGTTTTAGCTTATCGTATTTTTCTTTGGCTTTCTTTTCGACGTCGCCCGCCAAATCCATCAGACCAGCGATTGCTCCGGGAGGAACTCCCGCGGCGGCCATCGCGTCTTTAGAAGCAAAGTCGGACATCTTATATGTTTTATCGCCAACCTTGGCAGTCCCAGTTTTAGAATCCAGAACACCCATTTGTTCGAGCTTGGCAATGTTACCTTTAATGGCAGCAAATTGAGGATCTTTATTTAGTGGATTGTTAGGGTCATCCAAGCCATAGGGTTCATTGCTTGAGTTCCCACCCAAATCTCCAAAACCATCCGTATTAAACCCAGTGCCACTTGCCTGCCCTGCTGCCTTTCCGTGAGCTTTACCTTGCTGCATAGAGAGCATTCCAAGCATAACCTCAAAAACCCCCTTTGCGACAAGCCCCCAACCGACCGGGCTGCTACTATATCCCGCACTAATATCGCTCGCTCCCATCGCCATAAACATCCCGCCAGTCAAATAGGACATTGCCTGACCAGAGGAGTTTTTGTCGGACGTCTTGTCAGCAGAATCATTTACTGAAGGGCCGGAAGACGCTGTACTCGCGCCTGACTCAACCCCTTTGTCCCCACTTTGAGTGGTCGTAGTATCCGCACTATAGCCAACCACTGGCGCGAAAACCAAAGAAGCTGCACAGATATATTTAACTAAATTATTTTTCACAGCCTTCTCCTTTAGTTATTTAGCAGGGTATTCTTATTGTCGCGATAGCGTTCTTTGATCTTATCCCAGTTGGATTTACCGCCCTGACCTGTGACCTCTTTGGTCCACGCCTGTTGGCCGGCCATACCTTGCGCAGGATCTTTTGCTCCGCCCGGAAGATATGCACGATACTTGGAATCAGAAGCGGCACCACGGTATCCACCGAAGCCGCCACCGCCTCCGCCGCCACCAGAGCCAGAAAGAATATCTGTATTTAAACCCTTCTTAGCAGCTTCCTCTTTACCACCAGCGCCACCACTGCCGCCACCAAAGCCACTTAGACCGCTGCCGCCACCCATAGGTGCGCCTGCCATGCTGCCAGAGTCGCTTCCGCCACCGGCGCTATTTTCACCAAGAGCACTTCCATCACTACCTAGCCCTAAACCGCCAGGGCCATCTTTTCCACTGATCGCGGCTGGATTAATGTCTCCACCGGAAGAGGTCAAACGGGAGTCTCCACCTTCGTTAGTTTTTTGATATGAGTTCGCACACCCCGGAGTTCTTGGGTTTGCCGCACAGATGCACTCTGGTAATTGGGCATTTGCAGGATCAGTACATTTATCCACATTGGCTTCAGCAACTGTTGTTCCTGTACCATCTGTATTATCCTTACATTCTTTACCTTGCTTCAAAGAATTTGCCAGTGACAAAATCCCTGTGGCACCAGATGCCAACAACAATGCATACTTGCCTGTGCATAGGGCTGCTTTACCAGCGATCGCCTTTTTATCTTTTGCATTCAGATCTTTGGGAACGTTGGCATCCAAAGTGGCTAAACCTGCTCTGTAGTTCGATATAAAATTACTGCATGCACTTTCCGCAGAAACATAAGCAGGACTGGTCGGTGGGAGATTAACTTTACATGAAGTGCCGGCACTGGAAGCTTTCAGACCTTTCCCCAACCCCTCAAGGCCGCTGCGAGTTTGTACACACGACCATCCACATCCCGCCTTCATCACGCCGCAAGCAGCGGTGTACGCTGTCATGGCCCCCTTAGCAACATCCATCGCTTTGGAAAATGTACTACAGGTATCCGTGACAGCCGCAGACCCAACCGTGGAAAGAAGCATATTGACTGATGCTATACCAGATTGCAAATTCTCACTTAGATGCTCCAAGCACGCAGTTGCAGCTTTCCCCTGGCGAGAAATACAGTTATCGCGGTTATCCACATACTTGTGACCAGATGATATAATGGTTTCATATCCAGGCGCATCAACCGTCACACCGGGAAAAGTGGAAATAGATTTATAGGATTCATAAACCTGCTTAAGGCCAGTTTGGATATTGCCGTACACATCATCCAAACCTTTGTCTTTTTCGTCGTCTTTATCTCCACCGGCACTCAATGCATCTGCGGATTTGGAATTGGAGTTCGCACTAGCCAGATTAGCATTAACATTTTTCTCATTTTCAAGCTGATCCTTCAGCGAAGGCGGCTCCGGTTCTTGAGCAAAAATATAAGTCGGAGTTACTCCAATAAGAATGGATGAGAAAATGGATAGCATTCCGTTTTTCATAAAAACTCCCCTATGTCCTCTTTTCGGACAAAGGTCATATAATCTTAAGTTTTTGAGGGAACGTCTCAGATTAAGACAGCCAACGACAACCAGCTTAGAATTCACTCTCATCAGGCGGCGGGTTTAGAAGTGAACCACCACCGGCATTTTCTCCGCCCAACTTCAGATCCTGAGAACGTAGATAGCTTGAGGAAACCATCTTTACTGCGTACCCGGTGCTGCCACCGACAACGCAATTACCGGTTGTCGGAACGATGTCGCCCGAACCACTATTTGCAGGAACAGGGGCTGTACACTTGCCAAACTTTGCCGTATCAAGTGAATAGTCTAAAAGACCTTTCGGAGCCCAGCCCGTAAGAACATTCATCCAATCCAAAGAAGTAAAAGTAAATTTTTCTTTTACCGGGACATTAAAGCCAGGTTCTTTAAGCACATTGTACTGGCTAATAATATTGTACTCTTCAAAATTATAAGTGCCCCTCTTGTAATCCTTATGATAGCCAAGGTCAGGGCGGAAACTTCCCGTAAAGGTAGAGCCTGGCCCCTTCAAGTAACCATTCTTAATTTTTTTATAATAGTTATTATAGAAGTCCGGCTCTATTGAATAGTAAGTCATATCAAACAAATCGGGCAATATTGCTGCCGTTTCAAGATTTCTCATTGCTGACGGAACGTCACGCACTGAATCCCAAGAAAGAAGATCACCGATATCATTAATTCTATTCGGAATATGATCCCAATGGGCAAAATTGGGTGCACTATCCCCTTCGTAAATACTGCCTCCACCGTACGGATTCGGATCAGAAGACCACTTCGGATCCAACTTGTAAATCGCCTCTCCGTAATAAGCCAACATTCTGAAAGTCTTTAAGCCATACTTGTCGCCAGGAAAGCGACTAAAGTTCGCCGCTCGAATGGCATTATTTGACGAATCCGTGCTGATCGAAGACAGCAACGATGTATCCGTGACTCGCGGAGGAAGCAAGGGATCTGTTTTCGGCCCCCCCTCAGAGAATCCAGAACCACGATTCCAGTTCTGATGATACCAAGGACCAATTCTTCCCCCGAAAGGTTTGTAGAATGCTCGAGCTTTCAAAGTAATCGAACCAAAGGGTGAAAATGGAATCTTCGGAGAGGTCTGCGCAGAAACACCGACATAAGCCATACACCAAGGGTTTTTCTCAACACCAAGAGAAAAATTATAGTTATCGTTCAAATTACTTCTATAACCGATAAAATTTGCAAGCTCTGTTATAGGCCCCTTAAGGGCTGTCACACTGTCAAGATGATAAGGAAAGCTTGCAGGATTACCAGTCAATTCTTTTGGGTCAGTCTTGATGTCTGTCCCACTACACTGAGTATCCGTATATCTAAATCCGGGATAAATACGAACAACGCTCAACCATTTTGCGGGCTGCTCTGGTGCCTGCCCATTGGCGTTACAACCTGCTGCACCTAAGGAATTAAAAACTTCCATTTTCGGGCTGCCCGCCTTATTGGGCGGTGTTAGATTATTCAAGAAAGTATTTTCTATACCAACACTAGCCTTCTGCCCATCCAAATCATAGAAGTCATTCTCCGCCATACTCGTGGCGCGGGACAGACTCGCAATCATATTCATACGATCACGCTGATCCAAATTAAAGCTGACAATAAACTTTCCGAGCATAAAGTAATTGTACGAACCAAATACCCGGCATCGCTCTGTGGCGCTGGCTCTCATAACATCACTGGCGTTACTGATACTTTTAGAAAATCCCTGATGGAATGCAATTACAGGAACATCCTGCCACAGCATAACTTTCGTATATGATGCCATATAACGACAGGTATTTTCCCCGGGTGGCATCGGTTTAAACGGAATGTATGTAATACAAAATGCAGGTGCCTCCTGAAGATTTCGAGCAATGGAATCTGAAGTACTGACTATATCATCCGTAGGCCCCTGAATCGACTTTGAAGGCTTTTTAAATGGATGTCGTTCCCACTCCCCCGCGCTCCCCAACATACGATAGCGCCATGACAGCAATTTCCAGCTCTGACGAATCTGATAATTGATATGCGCGATGGCGTTCATGTTTTCAGCCTGCTTCATGGCACCGTAATAGGCGGCAAGATCGACGGAGTTTTGAAGATTCACTTTGTGATGCACAAGAAGTCCGACGTTGATCACCATCGCAAAGAACAGGAAAAGGATCTGAAAGATCAATGCAACAAACAAGGCGATTTGACCACGCTTGTTGTTAAGATTCTGAATAAAAGTGCTTCGTGCATTTAACATCTGTGTCTCAACATTGTCGCGTAGGTTGATCTCTGTGGCAATAACTCGACCTCTAAAACTTTGACTTGTTCTATAGTGAGATGACAGACTTTTAGCCATAGTTCTAAGAAGGAAACTCGACAATGGTCCTAAGAATATGCCTTACACTTCTGTTTGCGATGGTTTACGCTGGGACAGCCCGTGGGGATGTGCTGTTTGAAGGATACGCCAAAGTCCTTTCCGGCGAAGAACACATCGGCTATGTCATCAGCCGCTACGAATTCGACCAGAAGAAAAAGCAGTTCATTTCCACCTATCTTCTTAGAACCGGCAAAGGCCCCACCGAAACCACAGAAAGCCTGAAAGCCTACGCGGATTCCGAACTGACCCCCCTGTCTTACGAATACACATCCCTGGCTGGCAAAGATTCCAAACTGATTGATGCAAAATTTAAAAGTGGCAACCTCAGCGCTGTTGTTAAAAACAATGGCAAGGTTTCGCGCATCGAAAAGAAAATTCCCAAAGGCACCTTCCTTTCCACATTTTTGGTTTATCTGATGCTGAAATCCAAAGAAGGTCTGAAGTCAGAAACCAATTATGAATATCAAGCCATCGCAGAAGAGGATGGTGCCATCTATAAAGGTCAGGCGTTAGTGGGAAAAGAGGAAACCTACAATGGCTTCAAAGCCTTTAAGATCCTAAACACCTTCAAAGATATCAAGTTCCTCAGCTACGTGAATGAACGTGGCGAAGTTCTGGGCACCAATGCCATGGGCCAGGGAATTGTGACTGAACTCGTCGCAACACCGTCTGAAGCCATCGGTTCTGTGCCTTACAGCGCTTCGATCTTAAAAACGCTTTTTGGCAAAGTGCCCGAAGGTGATAGCAACGTCGTTTCCCGCCAGAAGAAATTAAAAGCAAATGAAGCCAACACCCCTGCTCCAACAAAGCAGCTGGGTGTTCCTCCCGGCCAGGGCATTCAGCTTAAAGGCCAACCGGAAAAGACAGAAGACAAAGGGAATTAGTTCATGAGTATCAGCCACATTATCGGTCAGCATATGTTTATCGGCGTCTCCGGACATGCTCTGACAGCCGACGAAAAAAAATTTATCGTAGAAAATAACATCGGAGGCGTCTGTCTGTTTGGTCGCAATGTGGCTGACCCCAAACAAGTCCATGAGCTTTGCACCGAAATCCAATCACTGCGCCACAAGCAAGTGGACAAAGCTCCACTATTTATCGGTATCGATATGGAAGGTGGTCGCGTTCACCGACTAAAAGCTCCATTCACGGTATGGCCTCCGTTACGCCGTTTGGGTGAACTCGATGCTCCGACTGTTTCCTTCCACTTTGCCAACCGCATGGGTTTGGAAATGAAGTCCGTCGGTATCAATCTGGATTTTGCCCCTTGCGTGGATATTTTCACAAATCCTGGGAACACCGTTATTGGTGATCGCTCTATCAGCTCTGACCCTGAAATGGTGGCAAAACATGCTTCAGCACTTGTTCGTGGATACATCAAAGCCGAAGTCATCACTTGCGCCAAGCATTTCCCAGGTCACGGAAACACCCTGATTGACAGCCATGAAGATCTTCCTGTGGAAAACGCAGATCTGGCTCGTCTGGAATCCTGTGAGCTAATCCCGTTCAAGAAAACCTTCAAGTCCCGCGTGGATATGGTGATGACCTCACACATCAAGTTCCCCAAAATTGATCCGGACTGGCCCGTCACACTGTCAGAAACATTTGTCAGAAAAATGATCCGCGAAGAAATGCGCTATCGCGGTCTGATCATCACCGACGATCTTGGAATGAAAGCCATGACCAAGCACTATGGTATTGAAGAAGTTCCCGTGCGCGCCCTTAAAGCCGGCGTGGATCTGCTTTTGTACTGCAATGATCCTGAAGTACCGCCGCAAGCTTACGATGCAATTCTGGGCGCCGTCGCACAGGGAAGCCTGCGCAAAGAGGATCTTGAGGAAAGCTACCGCAGAATCATGGACTTCAAAAAAGCCAAGATTCCACACCCTGATCCAATACCACTAAACGAAGCCATTAAAATCGTGGGCCACGCCGATCATCTTAAGATCGCCGCTGCCATCGCAGCCGGGCAGATCCCAGACGGCCTTCTGCCAGAATAACAGCTGACAATCGCCCGAACACCCTTGAAATTTCTACCCGGCCCCTGTTTGTGAACTGCAATCAGGGGCCTTTTTACATGGCCCGGGAATTGATAGTGCATCCTTGGATAGCACTAGGAGTTTCTATGGGTTTCAACTTCGAAAATGACAAGTCCAAGAATGACGATCAAATGAGTCTCTTTGACTTTCAAATGCCCAAAGCTGATTTCGCGAACTCTTCACAAAAGAGTTCCGCCGCCCAGCAATCGGCCATCGACTACGATGCATTTCTCCTGGCACACAGAGAACCTGAACAAAGTAAAACATCCCGCTTTCTGACTTTATCAGCCACTTTGCACGCGGCCATCATTCTGGTGGTTGCCATGATCACTGTTCCCTTGGTTGAGGAAGTTAAAACAGAAACGATCACCATCGAAATCGAAGATGTTCCAAAACCAAAAATCGCAGCTCGCGGAGCACGTGTTCCACCAACTCAGGGCGGCTTGCCTGTTGCCGCTGATACTCCACAAGTTGATAAGCTGGACGATGCCGGCAGCCCCGGTGATGTCGTGATTGCCAAACCAAAAGCGGCTTCTAAAACAGCGTCCAAAGCTGCGAAGAAAGCTCCGGCCAAGGCTGCAAAAGCCCCAGCCAAAGCACAAGCTGTTGCCGCTAAAGGTGGTCGCAGCATCGCTCCAAAAACGGAATTTAAAGCTGTTCCAATGACCATTGACGACATCGAGGCGCCAGAGCTGGATGAAGGAGCTTTGGCTAAACATGCTGTTGCCTCCAACATGAATGCGGATTTCAACGAAGACTTCGACAACATCGACAGCGCTCAAGGTGCTGCTGTTGATAGTGAAAGACGTTCCATGGATGCTTTGGCGGCGGCAATGGCCGCCGAACAGGATGAAAGCTTAAACGCACTGGACGCCGACAATCAGGCCGAAGCTGATAAGCTTGCAGCCATGCAAAATGAAATGCGCCAAAGAAATGCCAAAGCCATTTCGTCAGCTTTAGCCAATGAACGTGCGGCTGCTTTGGCCGCTGCTGCTGCCAAAGAAAAAGCTGCTCGCGATGCCGCTGCAAAACATGCTGGCTTAGGTGGCGAAGGCAATGGTCGTGGCATGGGTAAAGGTGCTGGCGCAGGAAACTCCGGCTCCCCAGGTCAGGGCACAGCTCTGGCTGGTGAACCCAATGGAGTTCGCAGTCTGGATCAACTTCGTCAGATGCCGGGCAATCCTCGCCCACGCTACGATCGTCAGGAGCGTCTGCGTGGTGATCAAGGGGCCGTGGTGTTCTATGCCTACATCACTAAAGAAGGCTACCCTCAGAAATTCCGCATGATGCAATCAACAGGATTTAGAAATCTGGATTCCAAAACACTGGCAGCCCTTAAAAAATGGCGCTTCTATCCAGGCCAACAGGGCTGGGTGGAGCTTCCATTCCGCTGGGACCTCAAAGGCGGAGCCATGGAAGATGGTGGCCTGCTGCGTCGAAATGTCGGTCGCCGCTAATCCCGGGACCGCTTCAAATCATGAAAATAAAAAAAGCCCAGGGACGTCTCCATGGGCTTTAACTTATCTAAATACTTAAAATCTTAAAGCAATTAGTCTTTGAAAAGAACTTTTGCAGATTTAGTAGTACCTTTAGTGCGAGAAGCAGCTTTACGCTTTTTACCGCTAGTCGCTTTTTTTCTTTCGCGAATATATTCAGTTTTTTGTGTTTTAGATGCCATTTTATTCCCCTAGGTTTTTAACGGAATGAGTTAGTTATCAAAATGGAATCCCCAAGTCAACTGAATGCCTGTAATCCCCAGACTCCTTGGGATTTCCTTCATAAGCGTAGTTCAAAGCGAATCTAGGGCCTTTAAAGCCCAATCCAGCCGTTATCAGCTCTCTGGAATCAGCCGTATTATTCATATAGCCCAGGCGACTGATAATAAATCTATTCACATATGTTTCTAGCCCCGCCATGAACTCGGACTCGGAAGTGGCATCGGCACGCATTCTGACAGTGCCTTTGTAGATATAATTAAAGCCCGCCCCCACAGAAGTCTTTCGACGCAGCTCTTTCGGAGCTGCCGTGTCCTCGCCAAGAACATTGTAAGCCACCAAACCCCAGCCAATATGCGGTTGCGGTGTGTAGATCAAACCAATATCCACGTTGGTCTGACGATACGACTGCTTGGGAAGTTTTTGTTCACGTTGATGGCCGGTGATGCCCATCGCCCACTTGTCGGTGGCAAATTCTGCAAGACTCAGCGTCAGATCACTTTCCTCCAGCTTACCCAAAGACAAATCCGATTTCTTCTGAACAAATCCCAATGCCGCAGGCATCATGCTGTCCTGAGTGTTGTCACTGAAAGCCACTGCAAATTGATTTTCCGCAAATGAGGAAAAGAGCTGGCGACCTCTTAAGTGCACCAAAGTTCCCGGATTCAAAAACGCCGCGTCTCCCGCTTCCACAGCCGCACGTCCAGTTCCGCCCGTCGCAGCGGAAATCGAGGAATTATAAACTTGGGCTGCTGCCGTGTTCACGATAAGATAAAAACAGAAAAAAACAGGAAGTTTAATAAAGCTCAAAGGATGGGGCATCATGAATTTTCACCTCGCAAGCATCGTGAGTGCATTTATATTAGCATTCACATCCTATCAATCGGCTAACGCCGGAGCCAACACTTTTACTGCAAAGCCTGTGCGTCTTGGCGACAATCTTATCTCCATCATGCGCCATCATGGCTTTTCTCAAAGCGAACGAGAATCCGTTATTGGCTCCAGCACCAAGTTACGAAATCTTTTTCTGACCCTGGATACACGCTATCTGGTGCGGGGCTCTGGCAAGGATATCGAACTTCGCATGTTTGATTCCCAAACTTCAGATGCCTTCCGCATCATCAAAAAATCCGGCCGGGTTCAGGCAATGCCCTACAATCCCTCTTACAAAATCAGCTATGCACGGGTGGAAGGGAAGATCTACGGTTCGGTACTGGGAAGTATCTTGGCAAAGATCAACAGCAATTGGGTGGCCACCCGATTCCTGGATGCCTATGCCTTTGATATCGCCCCCCGTGCCGTCAGCCGTGGCGCCGCTTTCTGGCTGGAAGTTGAAAAGCTGTACGATGCCGGTCAGTTTGTGAAATACGGAGAGGTTTTAAAGACTTCCCTGTCCATCAATGGCACCCCAGTTCAGAAAAAATTTGTACGCAACACCAAAGGTGGCGGTGTTTTCTTCGCCGCCGCAGACCTGCTGGAGGAAAAACCTTTTTATGCTCCGGTGGACTACATCAAAATCGCCAGTCGCTTTAAACCCAACCGTGTCCATCCGATCACCAAACGATTGCAGCCCCATCTGGGCATAGATTTCGAGCTGCCTGTGGGCGAACCGGTCTATGCTCCTCGCAAGGGCACTGTGGTTCGTTATGGCAGAAACCATGCTGCCGGAAATTACATCGTGCTCTTGCACAGCAACGGCATGGAGACGGCCTATAACCATCTTCATCGCATCGACAAAAGAATCCGTCAGGGTTTAAAGGTTTCTGCGGGGGAACGCATTGGTGAGGTGGGGTGCACTGGATACTGCACACGCGCCCATCTGCATTTTGCGGTAAAGAAAAAGGGTCGAATGGTTGACCCTATCAAGTACATCAAATCTTATCCGTCGCACATGGAAGCGATGCTGGAAAAGCGCGTCGCTCAGAACTAATCGCGGGTACAGACCGTCACGAACTGCATGCAGCGGCTGTTAGGTGTCGCTCCTGCAGGGTAGTTGCCGTTTTCGCGGAAACATGGCTTGGTAAGATCGTATTCCGTTACAGGATCACCGTTAACAGATTCCTCTTTGTAACAGGAAATCCCGCTGCGCGGGACCACACAGCCAGCAACCACATTCACATCCCATTGGTCTGAGCGCAAATGACGACGGGCAATTTCCATCTCACGGATGTAAGTCGCATTGCCCGCAATATCACTGTAGTTTTGTGCCGGGCAACGAAGAGCCGCATCTTCTTTTCTTACCACGCGGTACTTGCGACTGCAGTTCCAGGTCTTCGTCACCTGAGTCGGAGATTGCAGATCATATTCACTGACAGAAGCCAAAACATTCGCAGGATTGCTCGAGGCGGCACCGGCCGCAGGAGCCTGAGAAAATACAAAAGAGTAGCCTCTTCCATAAGCCGTTTTTGCCGGCATTGCTGAACTTGGAGAGCGAACATCGTAAATCTCTCCGTTATTCACCATATAGGTCAGACTCAAAACCGCTGAAGTCATAAACTGCAGGCGATAAGCTTCCGCCAAAGTCTCACTGGTATTCATGCTCATCGAAGCTTCCATGATTCGCGATTCCGGAGAGAATGGGAAATAGTTTGCCGTGACACCTTTTTGCGCAAAGGCATCCATCACCAAAGAATCCGTCAGCGGAGCCACCAATGGAATAACATCCGTCCAAAGAGTCAGTTTGCCAGTAGCCGTAAAAACACTGGCCAGATTGCTGCGCTCACGAATCGCCATTGTGGCAACAGCCCCGTTGTTTGCCGGAGAATCCGCCAGATAGTCCTTGTACTGATTTTCAGTCAGGCTGGTTTCAGGATAAACAGGTTTGAAGTTGGAATCAGCGTAGTCAAAGAATTCATTTTTTATCTTAATACCACCGGAGGAATAAGCGCCGGCCTTCAGGGTGAAGTAAGCAGGCACGTTACGCAGGTGGGTCTCTGCACAGGAATTATATGTGATCGTGTCAAAACCGGCATCAAAAGCAAAAGGCATGGCAGAGACCTTGGCCCCATCCGTCGCTCCGTATTTTGCTGCCAGCTCTGCGTCAGACATTCCCAGATCAGCTTCACTCCCTAGATCCGAGTCGAAGCCCGCTTTACCGCAGTTTTGAAAGGACACTATAAGCACGAAGGAGGCAAGAATTCCGCCCGCCGCACGCCAGGTTGTCTTTTTAAAACGCACTTTCATGGAATCTCCCCTAATATCTAGACTACCATTGTCTTTTCGGCAGATTGGCGAAAAACAGCAGTCTTTTTCATATTGAGACAGACCTCGTTAAGGCTTGTCTTAAAATGAAACGTTTGAGATTTTATTAGCTATGCAAAAAGTAAAAAAAGCCATTATTCCGGCTGCGGGTCTGGGAACACGCTTCCTCCCGGCCACCAAGACAGTTCCCAAAGAAATGCTGACTATCGTGGACGCGCCCATCATTCTTTATGTTGTCGAAGAAGCCGTTCAAGCCGGCATTGAAGACATCATCCTTATTGCCGGCCGTGGCAAACACGCCATCGAAGACTTCTTCGACACCTCTTATGAACTTGAAGACAAGCTGGCCAAAGACGGCAAGGAAAAGCTGTTGGAGCGAGTCACACGCATTCGCGATTCCGCCAACATTATCAGTATTCGTCAGAAGCAGGCCATGGGTTTGGGGCATGCCGTTCTTTGTGGACTGCCTATCGTTGGCAACGATCCGTTCGCGGTTTTACTGGGTGATGAAATCACCATGGGCTTCCACGGCGAGGCCAATGTGACATCTCAACTGGTCAGCTCTTTTGAAGAAACTGCCACGTCCACAATTTCTGTGATGAAAGTGGATGAAAAAGATGTTTCCAAGTACGGCATCGCCGAGGTGGAGGAAAAATCCACCGGGTTCTTTAAAGTCACCTCTTTGGTGGAAAAACCAAAACCACACGAAACCAACAGCCGCTGGGCTTTGCCCGGGCGCTACGTCTTTGACAATGCGATCATGGATATTCTGAAAAATGCCAAGCCGACTTTAAATGGCGAGATTCAACTGACTGACAGCATGAAAGTGCTATGTGCTCAGCATGGATTGAATGCCATGACGTTCTCGGCACAACGCTATGATGCCGGGGACAAGCTGGGTTATCTGCAAGCCAATATCGAACTGGCGTTGCAAAATCCTGAACTGAAGAAAGAACTCACATCTTACTTGCTCAACCTTGCAGGTCGCCTGCAATAAGGGGTTTTTATGAAAAAGATCGTTGCCACACTTGCCTTGTCCTTGCTCTGCCCGGCTTTGTCCTTGGCCTACATACTTCCGACACGCACGATTTTACAGAAAACCAGCGAAAATGCAGGTTCAGGAATCTACGCCATCGAACAGGAAGTTCAATTCACCACGGGTGAAGAAACCATCATGGTCAAGGAAACCTGGCTGGTGGACAGCGATCGCACCATGCGCCTGACGGTGACAGGCGGCAAAGATCTTCAGAGTTCTTTCAAGTTGCAGTTTCTGTATAACGGCGGCCAAAAATGGAGCATGGTTGACGGGCAAAGAAAAGGTGAAAAGCTACCTGAAGAATTTCTGGAGCGCTTCCTGAACATGCGAAATCCTGAAATCTTCGCCAATACGCTGGCGCACTTCAAGATTGTTCCGGTAAACGCCTTCCACAAAAAGCCTCTGCCAAAAGCAGCCGCCGAAATCAAAAACGATCCTGAAAGCTGGGTGCGTTTTTCTCGCACTGGCGGGGTTGTAAACTATGCTCTGGGCGTTGCCACCCCTGTGGATCAGGAAGCTGGCTCCCCGGGTATCTGGATTCAGCAGGACGAATTCGTCGTGCGCAAACTGCGCCTTCCGTCGCAAGTGGAGATGAGTGCCAATAACTACAACAATTTCGCACGCGGTCTTTCCTATCCCCGCTCCCGCACCATTCGCTGGGGCAACAACACTGTGACTATTCGCCTGATCAGCGCTTCGGCGCGCCCTCAGACCGCAGTGGCTTTGTTCCAACCTTCTTCTCTGGATACAAATCTTAAGTGGGATGGCATCAATGCCCTGCCAGCCAAAGACGTTGTGACGGAGTTCTACAAGAGGTTTAGATGAGTTCTGCGCAACTGTGGAGAGTGGCCGCCGATGCCCCTCTTCCAGAGGCTCTGACCTACAGTTCCGACCTGCCCCTGCAAAGAGGACAGCTGGTCACGGTTCCCTTGGGCCGGGGCGGACGTAAAGTTCACGGCCTTGTTCTGGGACCCACCACTGAAGTTCCTGAATTTGAAGTCAAAGCCGTTGATTCCATTGTTGAAGAATACGCCCCGCTGCCAGAGCCCTACGTAAAGTGGCTGGAGTGGCTGGCGCAGTATTATCTTCATCCTGTGGGACAAGTGGTGCCGTCTGCTTTTCCTCCGTTGCGCAAATCAGAAAAGCAGCGCCAGTCCAAACGCCCCCCGGTCATTCCACAGCTGGATGCCGATTCCGCTTTGGATCTGACACCTGAACAAAAAACCTGTTTTGAAAGTATCGCCCAGCATTCGCAATTTTCCACACATCTGCTTTTCGGTGTGACCGGGTCAGGAAAGACCGAAGTTTATCTGCGTCTTTTGGACAAGGTTCTGGCCGAAGGAAAGCGCGGCGTGGTGCTGGTACCGGAGATATCTTTAACGCCGCAGCTGATTCAGCGTTTTGCCCGCCGCTTTGGCGACAAGATCGCGGCCCTGCATTCGCAACTGACAGATCGTGAACGAACCAACCAATGGTGGGATATTGTCGAAGGCCGCAAATCCATTCTGATCGGAGCACGCTCTGCGCTTTTCTGCCCGATTGATAATCTGGGCCTGATCATTGTCGATGAAGAGCATGAACCCAGCTTTAAACAGGATGAAAAACTAAAATACAACGGTCGTGACGCCGCTGTGATGCTGGGAAAACTGATGAACTGTCCCGTGGTGTTGGGATCTGCCACACCCAGTCTGGAAACCTGGAAAAATGCTCTTGAGGGAAAATATCACCTGCATCGTCTGACCCGTCGTGTGGCCAATCGGGCCCTGCCGGAAATCGAAGTGATCGACCTGCGTCGCCTGAAAGACGATGACGAGGAAAAGCAAAAGCTTATTACAAAGTATTCGCATCTGCCATTCTGGCTAAGCCCCGCGCTGTACGAACGCATGCACGAGGTTTTGGAACGAGGAGACCAGGCCGCGCTTTTCCTGAATCGTCGCGGAATTGCACAGATGGTGGTGTGCCCGTCCTGCGGTCACACACGAGAGTGTCCAAACTGTGATATCTCCCTGACGTTGCATGCACATTCGCATTTGATTTGTCATTATTGTGATTATCACGAAAACTTCAAAACCAAATGCCCCGACTGTCAGGAAGGACAACTGGAGGCGATTGGACTTGGAACAGAGTTGCTGGAAACAGACCTGACTCGCTTGTTCCCCGGAAAAAATATTGCCCGTGCGGACCGCGACGAAATCCAAAGCCGTGCAGACCTGGAAGATCTGATTGGCAAAATGGAAACTGGCGAAATTGATATTTTGGTCGGAACACAGATGATCGCCAAGGGACTGGATTTCCCAAAGTTGAAACTGGTCGGATTGGTGCTGGCCGATGTGGGCTTCAATCTGCCTGACTTCCGCGCCACTGAACGAAGTTTTCAACTTATCACTCAGATGAGTGGCCGTGCCGGAAGACATATCAAAGAAGGTGAAAGCCCCGGACTTGTCATCATTCAGACCTTCAACACGGAGCACGACAGTATCACGTTCGCCAAAACACATGACTTTGAAGGTTTTGCCGCGCACGAGCTGGAAATTCGTGGTGCACTCAACTATCCCCCGATGGGACGTTTGGTAAGCTTCCGCATCCAAGGCACTAAACTGGGGATTGTGGAAGAAACAGCCCGACTTTTAGCCAGAAGAGCCCATGCACTAAAGGCACAATTTCCCCAGCAGTACGGAGCTATCGAAGTCCTGGGTCCAGCCGAAGCGGCGCTTTCAAAATTACGAGGCCAGTTCCGTTATCATCTGCTGATTAAAAGCACCCAGCCCGCGGCCGCAAATCCCTTTTCAAGACAGTTGCTGGGGGATCAAGAGTGGGTGCCATCCGGAATTAAAATATTAATCGATATTGATCCAATGAGTTTGCTTTAATCCCACGCCTTAACCTAAAATCAGAGGTTAAGGACCGATCAATGATTCAATGCCCTCGCTGCGGAATACAAGTTACTGAATTGCACCCGGTGGACCCGGAGCTTATTGCCAAGCTTCAAGCCGCTGGCGAAAGCAATTTGCCTCCGCAAGTCTGTGCAGGTTGCATTTCTGATTTGAAGCGCACGGTTGCCACCAGCAGTGGCGGCGTTTTGATGCAGCAGGAGCGTGCACGCGAACAACATCGCCTGCAATTATGGAAAAGCCGTGTGATGCTTATTAAAAAAGCGCGCATGTGCATGACTCAGAAACTTTATTCTGAGGCGGCGATTTCTTATGAAAAGTATCTGAAGATTCTGGATATCGTTTTTGATATCAAAAAAGGTGACGTCCTGAAGCCGGAAGCCTTCAAGGAAAGCGCGCGCACGACAGAGCTGACCGTGGTGGCGTCAGTGTACTGGGATCTGATGCGTATTTACGATACACATGAAAAGTATCAGGATCGCATGATGAAAGCAGCCAAGCAGCTTTCCATGTTTATCCAGTTCACACCGATTTATCCGGATATTATTCGCAAAGCCGAATCTTTCCAAAAAACGGCGCGCAATCCGCATATCGTAAAACAGTTTTTGAAGATGTCCGACAAAGAACGTCCACGTTGCTTTATTGCCACGTCGGCTTTTGAAGACCCCCGCTCCAGCGAAGTGATGGCTTTGCGTGCTTTCCGCGACCTGAAACTGCGCAATCACAATTGGGGCAGAAAGTTCATTGCGACCTACTATCGGTACTCGCCTCATATTGCATGCTTACTCGATAAGCATGCGTGGCTCAAACCCTCAGTCAGAGCCGCTCTCCGCGCTTTGATTAAATGCGTTAGCTAAGATTTCGTCCGTTTGACGCTTGCAAAGAGTCTTCCTTTTGAGGAAGGTTAAGGCATGGCTCATATCTACGATTACGCAATTATTGGCAGTGGACTTACAGGACTTAGCATCGCAGCGGCACTTAGCCGTGAAACCAAGAACATCGCTCTGATCGAAGCAGCTGATGTTCCATTTGGGGTAAACAGGAAAGTGAATTTCCCGACGGGTCCGATGAACAACGGACTTCGCTTTGTTCCGGATTCTGTTTCCGCCGAAAAAGCCCTGCGCTTTTTGTCCAATCTGATCAATGTTGAAGTCGTGCAGGATGCCTGCGAAGAATCCCCGATCACTTACGAGGGCGGCAACTTCAAGCCCTTCCTGGGGTTCGGCGACACTCCTCCGGCGTTCTACGAAGAATTCAGCTACTTTACTGGCAGCAAACGCCTGAATCTGGCTGCGGAGCCATTCCAGTGGACTCAGATGCTGTTTGAAAAATTCCAGGGCGACTTCCTGCCACGCTCTTATGTGACTAAATTCCATCAGGAAGGCGAACGCGTCAGCCATATCACTATTAACGGTTCTAAAACTTTGCATGCGCAGAACTTTATTTTTGCAGGCACAGTGAAGGATCTGTCTTTGCTTCTGCCGGAAGATGCGATTTCCATCCGCGCCCGCACCAAACTTGCTAAAAACACCTACTGGACAGCTTTGTGTCTGGATATCTGCCACGCCAAACCTGTGACAGATTCCACAGCCATGCATGTTCTTAACGGCACGACACAGGATGAAATCGGTCCGTGCGTTGGTAAATTCCATGCACCGGTCGAAACCGAGGGCGAAACCCTGCAGGCGTCCCAGTGGATGACCTTCATTGAACAGGAAGTCACTGAAGACAGCGAAGTTGTGGGTATGGCACTGAAAAAAATCAAACGCCAGATCAAACGCGCTTATCCGGAAGCGCTGGACAACCTGAAACTGGAAAGAATTTTTGTCGCTCCTATCATCGCTGGAAATGGCGACATCAAGCTGAGTGCCAATATGACCATGCCAGAATTGGAAAATCTGTGGATTGCTTCAGCCACAGTGAATGATCAAAAAAATCTGCTGGGATCTTTATTGCAGGCAGAAATGATCGTGGCTTCCCTGGGCTTTAAAGTGGAAGCTTCTGAAGAAACTTCCGCCCCACCGGAAGAAACACTGCCTGAAGCGGCTTTGTAAGATTTTTAAAAAATATTTTCTGGAAAACCCGAAGCCACCCTTCGGGTTTTTTTATGCCTCATCCAGAGGAAGCGTGAACGAAAAGACCGTGCCCTCACCGACTTTGCTGTCCACCACGATATTTCCACCCATCAGCTCAACCAGATTCTTACAAATCATAAGACCCAGCCCCGAACCACCATGGGTGCGCGACACGGTGGCGTCCTCCTGAACAAAACTTCTAAAAAGTTTCCCCATATTTTCTTTTCGGATGCCACGGCCCGTGTCCCGAATCGCCCAGTGATAGCGGGATTCCACCAAAGGATCGCGGTGCAGACTGATGCGAATGAAACCTTTGTCGGTGAACTTCACCGCGTTCCCCACCAGATTCATTAAGATCTGTCGCAGGCGGTGCGAATCCCCCAGTGCGAAATGCGGAATTCCATCTTCAACCTCCACATGCAGTTGCAGACCTTTTTCCTGACATTTTACTGCGAAAATTCTGTGGATATCTTTGTGGAGTTCCTTGATATCGAAGCGATGACGGTCAATTTGCAAAAGCCCGTTTTCTATCTTTGAAATATCCAGAACATCATTGATCAAATGTAACAGCGAATCCGAACAGCGATAAATGGTGCCGACATACCCCTGCTGTTCTTCATCCAGCGGAGTGTCCTTCAGAATATCTGCAAAGCCGATAATACTGTTTAACGGTGTGCGGATTTCGTGGCTCATATTGCTTAAGAAGGTCGATTTGATAGAAGAAAGTTGCAAGGCTTCTTCACGGGCTTTTATCAGCTGAAACTTTGAATACGCCATTTCCTGCAATTCAATCCGGATGCGCTCAATACCGATGAACAGGATAATGTCCTCGATGATGATCCACATGCTGTGTTCAATCCATCTCCACTGGGCATGTTCCTCCTGTCCATACAGGGACATCGGCAGCAGGCACCCACGCAGAATGTGATCCGCAATCACTATAAATGAGGCCAGCCCCAAAATCCCCACATCCTTATAAAAGGCCAGGGCGGCCAGAGAAACAAACACATGGAAGTGCGATTCGATCCGTCCCCCGGACAAATATATAAAGAGAATCGAAAAACACATCTGAGAGGCCGCCACCAGATAACGGGTGAGTTTTTCCCCCGGAAAAACATGGATGCAATAAACAGCAGGCAGACTGAACAGGCCCCCGAAGATCAGACCCACCAAAGCGTTTTCAATAGCCCCGCTAAAAGACCCAACCCACGTCGAGGGAGTCACCGCGATGCCCACCAATATAGATACAAACCATTGAATTAAAAGGAGAATCAGGAAACCGCGATCCACACGGATATGGATTTCTCGGGACTGCTGCTCGAAGATTTTTTGCACTTCGGGGTGATTGCGCTCACCATCTGACTGTTTCATTTCCCACCACTTACGTTCTTCATTAGGGATCTGTCGTACCTTACCTATCGGTCATGACTCGATGTATCTAAACAATTTTTAATGATTACCGGAAACTGTAACGAAAGCGTCTCAAAAAGGTTCTGCAAAGACTGCTTGCGGTCGATGGCGCCGTGTGATATCCCGAGAGTCCAACAATAAGCACTCACAGGCATTAACTGGTCCCCCAAGTACTGAAAAAGGGGGTCTTCCGGCGAAACAAAAAAAGCTGGCTCTACCTGCGAGGACGTTTAACCAGAAAGGAAGTACTACCATGGCACAAGTGACCATGAAAGAAATGCTAGACGCTGGCGTCCACTTCGGACATCAAACACAGCGTTGGAATCCAAAGATGAAACCTTACGTTTACACAGCTCGCGGCGGTATCCATATTATCGACCTGCAAAAAACTGTTGTACGCGCTAACAAAGCTGCTGAGTTCGTAAAAGAAATCGCTGCTAACGGTGGTCGTTTGATCTTCGTTGGAACTAAAAAGCAAGCTATCGAACCAATCCAGGAAGCTGCTGCAAAATGCGGTCAATACCACGTTACTAAGCGTTGGTTGGGTGGCATGATGACGAATTTCGAAACGATCAAATCTTCTATCGATCGTCTTCGTAAAATCGACACCATGAAAGAAAAAGGTGAATTCAACTACCTTACTAAGAAAGAGCGCGCGAAGCTTGAAAAAGAATACCTTCGCCTGACTGATTTCCTAGCTGGTATCCGTGACATGAAAGAAATGCCATCTGCAATGTTCGTAGTGGATCTTCCAAAAGAACACATCGCAGTTGCCGAAGCAAAACGTCTTGGTATCCCAGTGGTTGGTATCGCTGATACAAACTCTGATCCAGAGTCCATCGAACACGCGATCCCAGGAAACGACGATGCTATCCGTTCTATCAAGTTGTTCGCTAACTTGATCGCCGATGCTTACCTTGAAGGTGCTAAAGAGTGGGAAGGTAAACTTCGCACTATGACTGACAAACAATCTGATGTTGCTAAAGAAGCAAAAGCAGATGGTAAAGAAGAAGCTCCTAAGCGTCGTGGCGCTCCAAAAGCCGGTGCAAAAGAAGCTCCTAAAAAAGCTGCTGGCCCAGCGGTTGTTAAAGCCACTAAATCTCGTAAACTTGTTGCTGCTGGTACAGCGGAAGAAGTTGAGATTCAAGCTGAGCTTGAACAAGGTCAGTCATCAACTGATGAGTCTGCAGAGTAATCTACAGACATCGCGAAGAAGGGTGGCCCAGCCACCCTTTCTTTTGTCCCCCATGTATTAAAAACTTAATTTATCTTGTTGTTCCCGGCCGCCGGGAGGCAAAAAAACTAAGGAGTCTTCCTAATGTCTATTTCCGCTACTCTTGTAAAAGAACTTAGAGAAAAAACCAGCGCAGGTATGATGGATTGCAAAAAAGCGCTTGAAGCAACTGCTGGCGATTTTGAAGCTGCCGTTGAATGGTTGCGCGTAAAAGGTCTTTCCTCTGCCGCTAAAAAAGCTGACCGCGTTGCTGCCGAAGGCACTGTCTTCGCTCAAACTGCTGGTAACACAGCTGTTATCATGGAAATCAACTCTGAAACTGACTTCGTTGCTCGTAACGAAGGTTTCAAAGGTTTGGTTCTTGATGTTGCTCACCACATGTTGAACGCAGTAAACGCTGCTGGCGACATTCTGGAGCAGGCTTTCCACAAAAACCCAACTAAAAAAGTTGGCGACATGTTGAAAGAAGCTATCGCGACTATCGGTGAAAACATCGTTATCCGTCGTTTCGAAAAATACACTGCAACTGCAAACACAGTGGTTCACACTTACATCCACGGTGAAGGCAAAATCGGCGTTATGATCGAAGTTGCTGCTTCCAAACCAGAAGCAACAAACGCTCCAGAGTTGAAAACTTTCGCTCAAGACGTTGCTTTGCACATCGCTGCGATGAACCCAATGGCTATTTCTTCTGCTGAAATCCCAGCTGATGTTGTTGCTAAGGAAAAAGAAATCCTGACTGCGAAAAATCTTGAGTCCGGCAAAAAACCAGAAATGATCGAAAAGATCGTTGAAGGCCAAATCCGCAAGTTCCTGGCAGAAAACTGCCTGGTTGATCAACCATTCGTGAAAAATCCAGACTTGAAAATTTCTGATCTGGCTAAAGAAATTGGCAAACAAGTTGGTGCTGATGTGTCTGTGAAACGTTTTGTACGTTATGAACTGGGCGCTGGTATCGAGAAAAAGGTCAATGACTTCGCAGCTGAAGTTGCTGCTCAGATGAAAGGACACTAGTTTGAAAGAGCCTGTTTATAAGCGTATTTTGCTAAAACTAAGTGGTGAAGCCCTGGCTGGAAAGCAAGGGACTGGTATCAATACTGCGACGATCACACAGATTGCGCAGGACGTGGCAGAGGCTTACAAAGCAGGCGTTCAAATCGGTCTGGTCATCGGTGGCGGTAACATCTATCGTGGTGTTGCCGCTTCGGCTGAGGGCATGGATCGCGCAAGTGCTGACTATATGGGTATGCTTGCGACTTGTATCAATGCTCTGGCTCTTCAGGACGCCTTGGAAAAACAAGGCGTTCCAACCCGCGTACAGACAGCCATAGAAATGGCTGAAATCGCGGAACCTTATATTCGTCGTAAAGCCATCCGCCACCTTGAAAAAGGTCGTATCGTGATCTTCGGTGCTGGCACCGGAAATCCATTCTTCACTACTGATACGGCGGCTTCCCTTCGTGCCATGGAGATCAACGCTCAAGTGATCATGAAGGCCACCAAAGTGGACGGCATCTATGACAAAGACCCTGCTAAACACGCTGACGCGAAGAAATTCGACAAGATCAGCTACATCGACGTGTTGAACCGCGGACTTCAGGTGATGGACTCCACGGCAATCAGCATGTGCATGGACAACAAACTTCCTATTATCACTTTTGACCTGACTCAGCCTGGAAACATTCTGAAGGCAGTTCAGGGTGAAATCATCGGTACACTGGTACATTAATCGCGCCCACAAGACGTGAAAACGGATTAAGGAGACAACTATGGCAATCGCTGATGTTAAAAAGAACGCACAAGCAAAAATGGAAAAGACTTTGAATGCTTTGTCTGATGAACTTAAAAAAGTTCGTACAGGCCGTGCTCAGGTTTCCATGTTGGACGGTATCCGTGTAAATTACTACGGAACTCCATCCCCACTATCTCAGGTGGCATCTATTTCCACTCCGGATGCAAAATCCTTCCTGATTGCACCTTGGGAAGTGGCTATTCTTAAAGATATTGAACAAGCTATCATCAAGTCTGAACTGGGTATGGCCCCAATGAACGACGGTAAAGTGATCCGCTTGAAGGTTCCTGATCTGACCGAAGAGCGCCGTAAAGACCTGGCGAAACAAGTTAAGAAAATCGCTGAAGAAGCTCGCGTGGCTGTTCGCATGGCTCGTCGTGATGCCAACGATGAAGTTAAAAAACTTCAAAAAGACAAAGCCGTCAGTGAAGACGAAGGCAAAAAAGCCGAAGCGGACATCCAAAAAGTAACTG
The DNA here is from genome assembly GCF_025558485.1 of Bdellovibrio bacteriovorus. Taxonomy (GTDB): domain Bacteria; phylum Bdellovibrionota; class Bdellovibrionia; order Bdellovibrionales; family Bdellovibrionaceae; genus Bdellovibrio; species Bdellovibrio bacteriovorus_G. Next base: position 1,240,725 of record NZ_CP102930.1, on the reverse strand, counting down.
ATGATTTCATCAAAAAAGTGGATCAAGTTGCTGACGAAAAAGAAAAATCGATCTTGACGATCTAATCTTCAGGACCCGACGTGAGTTTGCCTAAGCATATTGCTATTATTATGGACGGAAACGGGCGCTGGGCTCAGCTCAAGCGTCGTCCGCGCACGTTCGGACATATCAAGGGAACTCGTGTCGCCAAAAAGATCATCACGGCGTGTTCACGCCGTGGGATCAAGAATCTGACTCTCTATGCTTTCAGCACCGAAAACTGGTTCCGCCCCCAGGATGAAGTCAGTCTGTTGATGCTGATCCTGCGTCGTTATCTAAAACGTGAAACTGAAAATCTGGTAAAAGAAAACATCCGCTTCTCTGTCATCGGGGATTTGTCCCGCATTCCTCTGGATGTTGCCAATGCCATCGAAAAATCCATCGAAGCCACAGCTCAATGCACAGGTTTAAATCTTGTCTTTGCCTTGAGCTATGGCTCTCGCCAGGAAATTACTCAGGCTGTGCGCGAATTGGCGGAAAAAGTCGCTGCCGGGGATCTTTCTCCCGCAGAAATTGACGAATCCATGATCAATTCATCCCTGAGCACTTTCCCCACTCCGGACCCGGATCTCATTATTCGCACCAGTGGCGAACAACGACTTTCCAATTTCCTGCTTTGGCAAGCTGCCTACTCAGAGTTCTATTTTACAGAAACTCTGTGGCCTAACTTCACCGAGTCTCACCTTGACGAAGCTTTGCAGGCCTTCGCAATGAGACAACGCCGTTTCGGCAAGGTCTCAGTAAATGACAACGTGGAAAAGCTTTCTAACTAGAGCCGTCTCAGCCCTTATTGCCCTGGCCCTTATCATCGGACTTTATGTATCGATGGGAATTAACGGCTTGAAAATAGCGGTTGGTTTTATCGTCGTGGTCGGCACTTGGGAACTGATGGGCATTCTTTTTCATCGGGAAAAGTCCGTCTTTCTAAAATTCCTTTTCATGACAATGACGCTGGCCGTGTTTGCCGCATCTATCACTTCGCTAAGCACAGGTTCCATCATTTATGCGATTGCCACCATCGTGATGATCATCGCAGTCCTTCTGAGTTCTCACAAGGAAGGCAACCTGGAATTCATGGCATCCTTCCATGCCAAATCCGCCTTGGGCCTTTTCTATATGGGGCTTTTGCCTTCGTTTGCATTCCGTTTACTGGATCAGTCTTATGGCCTTTCCTGGTTTATCTTCCTGCTGGCAGTTGTTTTCGCCGGTGATACGCTGGCTTATGTTTTTGGTGTGCTGTTTGGCAAAACTAAAATCATGCCTTCAGTTTCTCCGAAAAAATCATGGCAGGGTTCCGTTGGAGGCATCGTCGGATCTGTTCTGGCGGGTCTGGTTTGCTGGTTGTTTTTATTCCCGGAACACAGACTTCCGATGTTCCTGGTGCTGGGCGGCCTTTCAGGCTTTGTCGGTCAATTCGGAGACTTCTTCGAATCTCTGCTAAAACGTGTGGCTGACGTCAAAGATTCCGGCAAAATCATGCCGGGCCATGGCGGTGTCCTGGATCGAGTCGATGGCGTCCTGTTCGCAAGTCCTGTTGTTCTGGCAGGAGTTCTGATTCTCTCTCATCTTTTGTCTTAAGAGAAACGTCGAGCCACGGGGAAGAATTCCCTTAATTTTCTACCCCTTAATCCCGGCCTCCCTTTAGAATGGGGGAATGGATATTTTCTCATTCTTACAATCAGGTCTTTCCGCAATCGTTCCTTTTGTCATCCTGCTCGGAATCCTTATTTTTGTTCACGAGTTAGGTCACTTCCTGGTCGCGCGCTGGTGTGGAGTGCGTGTTGAAGTTTTCAGTCTGGGGTTTGGTAAAAAACTGCTGACTTATAAACGCGGAGACACCACTTACGCCCTTTCCCTGATTCCACTGGGTGGATACGTAAAAATGTTCGGCGAACAAAATGGCGATGGAATTTCTGAAGAGGACAAAAAGGTCTCTTTCACGCACAAAAACGTATGGCAGCGTATTGCTATCGTTCTGGCCGGTCCATTGATGAACTTCTTCTTTGCGATTCTGGTCTTCTTCGTAGTGGCCCTGATCGGCGAAGATGCAAAAACTCCGGTCCTGGGTGATGTGGCTGTGAATTCTCCGGCTTATACTGCGGGCTTCCGCTCTGGCGACCAGATCGTCACCATCAATCAAAAGCCCATCACAACCTGGGAAGATGTTCAGCGCACACTCAGCCTGAAAGAAAGCCACGACCTGCATCTGGATGTGGAAGTAAAACGCGAAAATACAGGCGAAGCAGCCAGCATTTCTGTCACAGCCAAGCCTGAGGCAAATCCCAATGTGCTTTCCAGCTTCGATTATGTTGCCAATGTCGAGGGGATTTCCCCTTACTCCACCGGCACCACCATTGGTGTGATGGAAAAATCGCCATTGCATGCCTTGGGTCTGCGCACAGGTGACAGTATCACCAGTATTAATGGCACGAAAGTTTCTTACTGGAGACAGCTTGATTCCACTTTGGAAAAAGCAAACGCAAAAGAGCCTTTAACGTTAGAGGTTTTAGGTCAGCGTGAAGGTGACAAAACGGAAAAGACCCTCACAATCACCATGGCACCGATGGCTTCTATCAAAGCATTCTCGTTGCAAAGTCTGGGGTTGGAAAGTTCAGAGCTTTATTTGGCACGCGTGCTGGATGGCTCCCCGGCTCAGGCTGCGGGGTTGCGCCCGGGTGATCGTTTGGTAAAGATCAACCAGGTCACTTTGCTAAAATGGGAAGATGTTCTGAACAACATCAAGTCCTTTGATGGCCAAAAACCAGTGGCCTTGTCCGTGGTGCGTGACGGAAAGACTATTGATCTTGAAATCACACCGAAGATGACCAAGCAGATGACCGCCGCAGGTGCAGAGGAAAAACGCTACACCATCGGCATTTCCCCAATGGCGAATATCGCAATGCCAGAACTGATGACACTGCGTTCATCCAATCCGGTGGATGCTTTGATTCGCGGGACAGAAAAAACCTGGGAAGTTTCCGTCATGACGGTGATGAGCTTCGTGCGTTTGTTCCAGGCCAAGATTTCCCCGAAAAATATCGGCGGCGTGATCTCTATCGGTCAGGCAGCCAGCGAAACTTTTAAAATCGGCATTACTCAGTTCCTACAGATGATGGCGATTATTTCTGTGAATCTGTTTATTCTGAATCTGCTTCCGGTTCCGGTACTGGATGGTGGTCACTTGGTGTTCTATGTGATCGAACTGGTCAAAGGAGCGCCGTTAAGCATCAGAAAAATGGAGATCGCACAGCAAGTCGGTCTGGCCATCCTGATGAGTCTTATGATATTTGCTCTGTTTAACGACTTCACACGTTTACTGGGCCTATGAAAATACTAGCTATGGAAACCAGCACCGCTGTCGGCGGTGTTGCGGTTATTGTTGATGGAAAAGTCATTGCAGAAGAAACCACTCTGCGCCAGAAAACCCATAGCGAAATCATCAGTCCTTTCACTGAAAGCTGCCTGACTGAAGCCGGACTTCGGCTGGAAGACATTGATGCCTTTGCCGTTGGGCAGGGGCCGGGCAGCTTTACAGGCATTCGCGTTGCCGCCAACGCCGGAAAAACCTTTGCCTACAGCTTCAATAAACCCATGGTGACCATTGATTCGCTGGTCTTGCTGGCGGAAAGAGCCCGCGGGTCTGACAAGCCGGTTTTATCGATCATCAATGCCTACAAAAACATGGTGTACTTGGGTCTTTTCGACATGAGTGGTCCGGAACCACGTTACTTAAAAGGTCCAGCAGCCATTCCAGTCCGTGAACTTTCCCAACATATCAATCAAGAGGTCCTGGTTGTCGGAGACGGCTGGGAAGCCTACAACGAATACTTCCCCGAAACCTTGCGCAGTCTGATGCACAGAAGCTCTGAACTTCCCGACTATCCGCTGGCATCCACCTTGGGTCTGATGGCGGAAAAAAGAGTGCAAAGCGGTCAAACTTTGGACTGGAAATCGTTTATTCCTCTTTATATTCGCGCCTCTGAAGCCGAAGAGACAAAAAAAGGGATTCTTATCACCCCACTGAAATAGCAAAAAGAGGATGCATCCATGGATCAGGCTGTATTGGACTTTAAAACTTCTCGCGAAAACAAAGAACAAGACACAAAGCTATGGGTCGTTGCCTCCGGTAAAGGTGGAGTGGGAAAAACTTTTGTTTCCACCAGTCTGGGTATCACGCTTTCCAAACTGGGGCATTCCGTGGCAATCGTGGATTTGGATCTAAGTGGTTCCAATGTTCACACGGTACTGGGTCTGTCGCCTTCTCACATGAACATTCGTCATTACTTTGAAGGTGCCAAAACCCTGCAAGAACTGGTGATCCCGACTCCGTTCCCGCATCTTTCCTATGTTCAGGGATTCTGGGACTCCTGGACACCGACAGATTTTTCCTACACTCAAATTCAGAATCTGATTCCGGAACTAAAGAAGTTGCGCGCTGATTATGTCATTGTTGATATGGGTGCAGGCGCCTTGGAAGCTCATCTGGAGCTTTTTAAAGCCGCTGATGAAAAATTCCTGATCACGACTCCGGAGCCAACCAGTATTGAAAAAACCTATCGTTTTATTGAATCCTTCGTATGTCATTCTCTGAAAGCCAATGCGACTCCGGATGCTTATGGCAGCATGATTTCCACTTTGCGCAATCACCGTCAAAGAACTTTGGCAAAACCGTTTTCCTTCCGTTCTTATCTGAAGGATGCCTCGGGTATTCATTGCGACTTCTTTGAAGCACTTTCTTCAACACCTGTGCGTTTGATCGTGAACTCTTCCCGCAATCAGGCCAATGAAGAACTTGGTTTTTCCATGAAGAGTGTCTGCAACAAGTACTACGATTTGGGGATCGATTACGCGGGTTCGATTGATTACGACAATGCAGTGTGGCAGTCCGTGCGTGTAAGAGAACACGTTCTTGTGGCTCAACCATTTACTCCGCTGGCGGGACAATTTTTGGCTACCTGCAAACAACTTATTGCACCTGAGGAGCTTCGCGCCGTAGTATAATAGCTACGATGCAAGCGACGTCTCGATATAACTATTACGAAGTCCTAGAGCTAACGGCCAACGCTCCTCAACACGAGGTGACGACGGCGTATGAGCGTGCTCGTGCCACTTATTCTGGCGACAATCCTGCGATCTATACAATTTTCTCTGAACAAGAGGCTCGCGAGCTTCTTGTGGTGATCGAGGAAGCCTATCAGGTTTTAGGCAATAAAATCCTGAGAACCATTTATGACCAGCGCCTTTTGAGCGGCAGATCTTCTTTGAATGATCTGACCTATGAATCCATTCTGGAAGCCAGCAAACAGGTTTTTCCTGAAGCTAAAACTGAAAAAACAGTTCCGGCCTATCAGAAAGACGACGCTTTTGAAAAAGAAGTGGCGGCCCGCACGGAATGGGATGGCGAGTTCCTTAAAAAGGTTCGCGAATACAAGCAAATCACTGTTTCTAAAATGAGTGAGATCACAAAGATCAATTCCTACTACGTCACTGCCGTGGAAAATATGGATGCCGGAAATCTGCCCGCCATCGTTTTTGTACGTGGTTATGTGGTGCAAATCGCCAAAGCTCTGGGTCTTGACGAGAAAAAGGTCGCAGACTCTTACATGAAGAGCTTCAAGAACAATCTTGGAAAATAAGACCCCGACAACGACCATTAAAGTCACTGCCACCGCAGAGATGAATGGGCTGCGCCTGGATAAGGCCATGGCTCTTATTGAAGAAGTCGGCACCCGTTCCCGCGCTTCTCACCTTTTGGAATCCTCCGTTGTTCTGCTGAATGGCAAGCCCGCGAAGGCTTCCGTTGCAGTTAAAGAAAATGACCTGATTGAAATCCAACTTCCCGAACCGGAGCCCACCGAGCTGCAACCTTACGATTTAAAGCTGGATGTTCTGTTTGAAGACGAGGATCTGATTGTCATCAATAAACCTGCTGGCTTGGTGATCCATCCTGCGGCAGGCCATGCACATGATACATTGGTAAATGCTCTGATTGCCCATACCGATGATCTTTCCATGAAATTTGGTGAAGAGCGCCCCGGCATCGTACACCGACTGGATAAAGAAACCAGCGGCGTACTTGTCGTTGCTAAAAATGATAAAGCCCACGAATCCCTGACCTCGCAATTCAAAGAACGCAGCACCCACAGAATTTATTATGCAGTCTGTCTGGGAACAGCTCGCACTCTAAGTGGCAATATTAAAAGCTTTTTGGCCCGTCATCCGGTGGATCGCAAAAGATATGCTTCTGTTTTAGGTGAAGATCGCAAACCAATCACCAATCAAGAAGATGCTCCGGAAATTGGAAAATGGGCGGTCACCCACTATGAAGTTCTGCAAAGAAAAGGCGGTTTCAGTTACATGAAACTGAAACTTGAAACCGGAAGAACACATCAAATTCGTGTGCATATGTCTGAAAGTGGACTGCCTATTGCCGGAGACATTCTTTACGGTGCGGATCGAAAAATCAAAGGCATCGAGGCCCGCTCTTCACAGGAAGATGTTCGCCAGCTTTCCCGCTTCCTGCTTCATGCAGCCGAACTGGGTTTCACCCACCCCCGCACAGGTGAAAGAATGTTCTTCCAGAAAGATTGGCCGGAGGACATTCAAATCCTTCTTAAAAAATGGGGCTTGGTATGAATCTGAATCAAACTCCATGGGGCTATGAATTACGCACGCCCTATATCACAGCTTTTTTCGGAAATGCCTCTGCCACTTATGCAGATATTCAAAAAGCCTATCCTCAATTTCGCACCGTTCGTCTGAAACAAATCCACAGCGATGCGGTGGTGGAAAGCCCGGACAACTCGCAAGACTATCAGGTTATTGCGGACTCTCACTTTAGCACGACCAAGGATCTGGCCCTTTGTGTGATTACTGCCGATTGTGTCCCGGTTCTTTTCTATCATCACACAACCGGATTGATTGCAGGTGCTCATGCTGGCTGGCGCGGAGTTGCCAACAGAATTATCCCCAAAACCGTGCAAACCCTGGTGGCAAAAGGTGCTGTCGCCTCTGAGCTGGATGTGATTATCGGTCCGCACATTCAAAAGAACAGCTTTGAAGTCGGCAACGATGTTCGCGATCAGATCCTGACCAGTCTGGGACCCTTAAGTGCTCAGGAAAGAGCGGCTTATTTTTCCTCTTTGGAAAACAGCAAGTCTTTGGTGGATCTAAACCTGATCGTTCGCCAACAGTTGGAACAAGAAGGCCTGTCTATGGAGCGCCTTTTTGATCTGCACATTGATACCGTCACCAACAACGAATTCCATTCTTACCGACGGGACAAAGAAAAATCCGGAAGACAAGTCAGCTTCATCTGCCGCACCTCATGAGCTTGCCACAAAAAATCTTATATCTTATTTCTGTACTATGGTTTTGATTCTGCCTTGAAAGAAGTCCCACGGTGGAGCTTTCACTGGTGCAATGCTAAGCTAGACCTATGATTCACAAGATTGAACATGGCGAAAAACTCAATGTCGCCACTCATGCTTTCGGTGCTTTTCTGGCTTTATTGGGATGTGCTCTTTTGCTGGGGCTAGCAGCCCGGTCTCACGATACCTGGAAAATATTTAGTTTCGGAATTTATACGATCTGCACAGTGGGTCTTTATTGTGTTTCCACCATCTATCATGGAACTCGCGGTGAAAGAAAAAAGCTCTATCGTCGCCTGGACTATATCGGCATTTATCTGAAAATCGCGGGAAGTTACACCCCGTATGCCATCTTGGCTTTGCGCGGAACTTTGGGTTGGGTCATTCTGGGAATCGTTTGGAGTCTGGCGGTCGTGGGAATTTTGTGGGAGCTCGTTGCCCCACCCACAACAAATCGTCTGCCATCACTGGCTCTCTACACCATCATGGCTGTCACTGTTCTGCCCGTGATTAAATATCTGATGGATGCCATCCCGTTATGGGGCTTTTTGCTGATTATGGCCGGCTTTATCAGCTATGGCATCGGCATGATTTTCTTCCTGAACGACACCCGCATCAAACACGGCCACGGCGTCTGGCATGTCTGCGTAATGTGCGGAACTGCGTTTCAGTATCTGTGTTTGCTGATTTATTTCACTTAGAGTTAATTTAAAAGACATTCACGGGCTTTCCCTATGAATGTCTTTTATCTAATGGCTGGTAGGCTTGCGTTTTGAGCTTGATGCGGCTTCCGGAACTACTTCCCAAGATATCGAATTGACATCTCCTGACTTCTTATTCACCGCCAGTTCCAAATCTCCGTTCTTACTTTTATAGAACTGCATTCTCGACGTGGAATAGCTCTCTTCAGGTTCCAGAGTAAATTCATACTGATTATATCTATTGAAAATATCCTTCAACTCCGTCCCCGGATCGTTGGATCGGAAGAACCAGTTTGCTGACAATAACTGCGATGTTTTGGCATTAAATATCACTGACAAACGGGTGCTTCTGGGCTCCCCGCCCAAATAGATCCAAACCTCTTCTTCACCTTGAGGCCCTATCATCGCTTTCTTGTCGGGTGAGCCTATTTGTTTTAGCAAAACAGGCTGACTCATTTTCGACCATTCGATCTTTTCAACCTTCGTTAACGTAAGGGACTCACCATCTTTTTTTGCAGGAATTGCGCACGCCGATAGTGCTAGGAGACTGAAAATACATGCACTTACAGTTCTCATTTCTTGCCTCCATTCCTAATTTTAAATTTATCACCGAATCGTCGCTTGATCCAATTATATGCATTCGGGGTCACTTTTTTAAGAGTTTCTGGCTCCACCAGATAGAACTCTATATTATTTGCATAATCCTCTTCAGGGGAATCTCGACCATCGTCCTGTACATATCCGTCAGACCTGGATACATAAGTATTCTTCCGGTCTCTTACAGGCCACCAACTTGTGGACCATCGATAGTCTTCAGCATCTTTATCAGAAAGATCTATATACATTTGATGGGCCAATTCGTGATACAGAACTCTTTGTAAATCATAAGGTTTTTTAAAGGCTGAATCATATATAACCACTACTCCATCTGCCGATGTTGCGGGATTGGGCTCCTGCCTGGATTTGTCAGCCCTATAGATACCGATTATATTTTTACTTAAAAGCTCCTCAGGAGCTTTTTCCAGAATTTCAAGAACCCGTTCCTTTTCATCAATTTTCCAGTCTTTAAACGACTCCTTCGTGTGAGGCCAATCCGTCGGCATCTGGCTTTTAAATCTACCGCTCCAAGAATCGTAGATGACTGATCGCTCCTTGCAGTAGCCCTTTACGTTCGTTGCCGCAAAATGCTTACCATCGGACCTGACATAAGCTCTTCTATAGTGAGGCTTAACCCAATACTGATTCACCGCACATTGAGCCGCTTCAACTTGAGGACTCGCAAAAAAACCTAACGCTAAAATATAGAAAAGGATGTTCATTCGGGGAAAATAACATTTTAAAAATTAAGATGGGAGAACAATTACTTCCGATGCTGGAAACGAAAAAACCCGCCTGAAAGCGGGTTTTGTTACTTTGAACTTTTAGAAAAATGGTGGCTTGAGACGGAATTGAACCGCCGACACAAGGATTTTCAGTCCTCTGCTCTACCAACTGAGCTACCAAGCCACTGGAACTTATGCGTTCAAAGAGACCAAAGGTTTATCTATTGGCCCCCTGCATGTCAACAGTTATGCCTTATCAAACGCAGTTTTAAGGTCCGCGATCAGGTCGTTCAGATCCTCAACCCCCACAGAAAGGCGGATCAAGGAGTCATCAATCCCCAAAGCCTTGCGGTTTTCCGGAGGAACGGAGGCGTGCGTCATAATGGCCGGATGCTCGATCAGGGACTCCACCCCGCCCAAGCTTTCCGCCAATGAAAAGACATTCACGTTTTCCAGGAACTTACGAGCCGACTCCAAGCCACCTTTGATGTAGAAAGTAATCATCCCGCCGAAACCATGCATTTGTTCTTTGGCCAAAGCATGCTGAGGGTGGCTTTCCAGGCCCGGATACAGAACTTTTTCCACTTTTGGATGGGATTCCAGGAATTTCGCAATCGCCATCGCATTTTCCTGATGGGCCTTCATGCGAAGTGGCAGGGTTTTCAAACTTCTCAGAAACATGAAGGAATCAAACGCGCCTTGAGTAGCTCCCATACCGTTGCTTAGGAAGGCCATTTTTTCTGCCAAATCCGCGCGGGAAACAACGACCATACCACCGACAGTATCACTGTGGCCGCCGATGTATTTTGTCGCAGAATGAACCACGATATCCGCACCCAGCTCCAAAGGTCTTTGGAAGTACGGGCTCATAAACGTGTTATCCACAGCCACCAGAACGCCTTTGGCTTTTGCAATCGCCGCGATCTTCTTAATATCCACCAGTTTCAAAGTCGGATTGGTCGGAGTTTCCAACCACACTAGCTTGGTGTTGGGCTTCACCGCTTTTTCAAAGTTTTCAACCTTCGTCAAATCCACGAAGGAAAACTCAATGCCATCGTGTTTTAGGATTTTATCAAACAGACGGAAGGTGCCGCCGTACATATCATCCATCGCAACGACATGGTCGCCACCTTTAAGCAGGTGCAAAACGGTCGTGGTCGCGGCACAACCGGAAGAAAAAGCAAAACCATGTTTGCCTCCTTCAAGGCTTGCCATGCAGCTTTCATAAGCGTGGCGAGTGGGATTGTGGGTGCGGGAATATTCCCACCCCTTATGCACACCCGGAGATTCTTGTACGTAAGTCGAGGTCAAATAAACCGGCGTCATAATCGCGCCTGTGGAAGGGTCCGGAGCTTGTCCGGCATGAATCGCACGTGTTGAGAAACCCAAATTTTCCGTTACTTTTTTCATATCATCACCTGTTTATTACTTTTTTAGATCTGCCAAAGCCTCTTCCGCAGTGACTACGCGGTTGAAGGCACTTTTCATATCAGCTTCAGTCAGGAATTCGTTTTCAACCATCCACTTGTCATTGAAGGCTTTGCTTAAGTAAGCGCGGCCGCTGTCCGGGAAGATCACCACGATATTGGAAGGCTTTTCCAGCTTTTCTGCTGCTTTCATCGCCCCCACCAACGCCAAAGCACTGGATGGTCCCACCAACAAACCTTCTTCCGCCACCAAACGGCGGGTCATTGCAAAGGCTTCCGGATCGGAAACACGCACAAAGCCATCGTAAATATTCAAATGAACGTTGTCAGGGAGCATGTCCTCACCGACACCCTCCACTTTATAAGAGCCCGGTGGATCAACGATCTTTTTATGGTAGTACAGATCATAAAGGATGCTTCCGATCGGATCCGTACAAATCGCCTTCACTTGTGGATTTACTTCTTTAAGATAGCGGGCAATTCCGGAAAGAGTGCCCCCTGTGCCAGCTCCACCCACGATCATGTCCACTTTTCCATCCATCTGCTTCCAGATTTCTGGACCTGTAGTGCGATAGTGACGCTCAGGGTTGTCAGGATTGTGGAATTGGTTCACCAAAAATGCGCCCGGCGTTTCATCAGCGATCTTTTTTGATACGGAATAATGGCTCAGCGGATCTTCCGGGGCCACCATCGGCGTGATGACAACTTTGGCGCCGTAAGCACGCAAAATAGCTCTTTTTTCATCGCTCATTTTTTCTGGCATAACGAAGATGCACTTATAACCTTTTACAGATGCGGCCAGAGCCAGACCCACGCCGGTATTTCCAGAGGTGGCTTCAACGATAGTGCCGCCGGGCTTTAATTGACCGCGCTTTTCAGCTTCCTCGATCATCGCCACAGCCACGCGGTCTTTAATACTGCCGCCGGGATTGAAGTATTCCACCTTCGCGAAGAAAGTGTGTTTAGAGCCCTTGGTAACGCTATTCAAACGCACCATCGGGGTGTTGCCGATCGCTTCCAGAATCGAATTATAAATGTGTGACATGAGAACTATCTTTCTAAGTCTCTTCTTCTGTTGGAACGAAGATAGACTGTGTTCATGGACTGTAGAACCGTATTGATTTGAGTCATGGGGTCCAAGGAATAGGGCATTCCAAGCTCTGTTGTGAGCTGTTTGACGAGCTGACGACTGGGTTGATCTTTCATCAACTCATCCACCAGTTTTTCAAGGGCAGCTTGCTTTTTGTCAGCCTGAGCCATAGGAATCCTCCAACAAAGGGCACTCTATCACCCCCCTCCCAAAGAGTGAAAAAAATTTTGAAGAAGCGGACCAAAAAGGAGCATCAGAAAGGCCGGAAACTGAAAGAGTAATAAAGGAATCAGCAGAATAAACGGCAACCGCGCCACTTTATTTGATATTTCCTCCTGACATGCCTCCACCAACTCTATTTCCAGCTGCAAAAGCACGTTATAAACCGCCTCACCACGCAGTCCGCGCTCCAAAATCTGCAACAAACTGCGCCGATACAGCGAAGAAAGCTGCATCAGGCATGCCTTGGTGTCCTGTCCCTGTTGCAAAAGTGCCAACCACTGCGCAACAACGGGGGCTAAATCGTCTTTTTCGTTTTTTAAATAGGTTAAAACTCCCTGCCGCACAGATTGGCCGCGCTCCACCGCACGTTTTACATCCAACAAAAGCTTTAAAGGGGGTGCTACACCTTCCATTTCATCCTCCGACCGATATAAAAAATGAAAAATAAGCCCGCTACGAACACAATTGTGGAACCGAGCAGCAGACTTTTATGTTTTTGAAATCCAAATTGCGTAATTACAAAGACAAAAAGCGCGAGGTAAAGGGCGGTGACAATTATCGCCTGCATCTTGATCTGCTGACTTACTTGTCCGGACCTACGTCGAAAATCATCGAGCATCTTGTAGTGCCTCCGAAGCGCCTTCACCTGATCCAAACAGCGGTTTTGCGAGCGATCAATATCCCGCAACTCTGACTGAAAACCCTTGAGCAGAGCGGATTCCACGCCAATGGCTTCTTCGGAGTGTTGCAGGGATTCAAAAACTTCCAGCAACTGCAAACGCACCCAACCGCTTTGCGATTCGATGCCCGCATGAAGCGAAGAGCGGAAAGATTTTCCGGTTTGCAAACCCAGAATCACGCAATCAAGCAGCGGAATCAGCGCACTTTGCAGTCGTCGAATCAGGAAAAAACGCAAAAACTTGGGAAAAAACTTTAAAGTTATCCAAAGAATGCCGATGAAAAGCCAGAGCAAGGTGGGTGTTGAGGCAACACATGCGGTGAGAAAGCAGATCACAACAAGGTTCATGATCGAAAAAGATCGAACCCAGTGTTGAGAGAATGCAAAATCCCGCGCCACTGATGAAAGTATTCGGTGAACGAGCGCATGTCCGAACAGCGAAATCGAAAAAACGATGAGCAAAGGGCACCTCCATGAAGCCGAATGCTCGCAAAAAATATGCAAGGTAAATTTTTTGTTGACGTCAGTGGTCGAATTGGGAAAACTTAAAGCAAGTACAGTTTTGTAAGTTAAGAAACAACAACAACGTTTGCATCCTAGGAGGAGCACATGGCAAAGAAAGCAGCAAAAAAAGCTACTAAAAAAGCAGCAGCTAAGAAAACAACTAAGAAAGTAGCAAAAAAAGCTACTAAAAAAGTAGCTAAGAAAGCTACAAAAAAAGCTACTAAGAAAGCTGCTAAGTAGTTTTTCTTAGGAACTAGTTTTTAGTTCTAAAACTAAACCCCAGAGGCAACTCTGGGGTTTTTTTATGCCCGGAAACCCGCCACCAGAGCCACTTTCCAGTCGAAAGATATTTTTCTCTAAAGTTAACAATCGCTTCTAAACTAAAACGAAAAAAGAAGTTCCCCAAACAAAGCGACTTGCAAAGCAAGCAGCGCCAGCGACTCGCAAAGCGATAGCCAAAAACAAAAAGACCAACCCGAATATCAAGGTTGGTCAAAAGAGTTCAGCCGCGAGGCGGAGGGTTTTTTACGAAACGGAGGCGTGCTCCAAGCACGTCGGAGAGAAGTAAAAGGCCCGACAACGAAGTGGATGGACCCTTTTCACCAACCGCCTTAGAAGTAGTACAAGGCGCCTATTGCGCCGGTGGGCAACAGTACAGATCTCTTTACTTCATACATGGCCATCAGTTCTCCAAAGATCGAAACCCCTCGGAAATCGCCTGAAAGCTGATTATATTGAAGTCCAAAGGCTGCATTCACAAAATCCGTGCCAAAACGGCCGGTTCTTTTCTCTTCAGCCGTCAAAACACGGTCCAGAATTCCGGATTCTTTGGCGGCGGACGTACTTCCGTTGGAATTATACCAGCGGGAATATCCGGCAGTCACATAAGGTGCCAGATAGTCTCCGTCAAAGGCATGCTTCCAAGCCAATTGGAAAGAGTTGTAACCATGCCCCGTTCCGAAACCTGCCAAAGCGCCGTCGGCATCTTCAATGTTCAATTCCATGTTGAAACCCAAGGTTCCCAGGGCTCCACCGACAGACAGACCTGCGCCAACTTTTAGTTTATCACGCATGGTTAGAGTGGACGCGAAGGTGTTCCCCAGACGCTCATCGCGCATGCCTTGAACATATTCAGTCTCAATGGAACGCGCTTTTGTGTTAATTGATGTGGAGTCCGCACCCAGATAAACTTCTGCTTGAGCCTGAGTCGCCGCGAAGAATACAGCCGCCAGAGCCGCTTTGCGGATAGATATTTTTAACATAGGACCTCCCTTTGATGCGGAGATCTTAGAAAACGCGGGCTTTTACACCTTCCTGCTGCAAGAACTTGCGGATGGTCGGACCATCCAGAGGTTCCAGCCTGAAAAGAAGCTTATGAACCAGTTCATAAGTCTCTTCTGCCTTCTTCGATCTCATTTTTCCTGTCAAATAGAAAAGAAGCTTATGAACCAGTTCATAAGTCTCTTCTGCCTTCTTCGATCTCATTTTTCCTGTCAAATATGCCACGTCATCGCTGATTTTGATCGCATTATCAAGCAATCTTGCCATTTCTTTGTTCTTGGTGGTTTTATCCAAAAGCACCAGTGTCTTGTTGAAGTTCGTGGTCAATTGATTCAGTTGCTGAATCATACTGGTCACGGAACCTTCATTTTTCTCGACCAATTCGATGATTTTACCGGCTAAACCGTAACCTTGAGAGATCAATTGATCCACACGTGGAGGATCTTCACCACGAACATAGTCACCGGATGAAAATTCGCCGGAATCCACTGAACCCGGAGAGATTTCCAGAAACTTTTCCCCAATCACGCCGGCAAGATTGATGAAGAATTTGGAATCTTTCCGGACACTGGTCCAGGCTTTCTTGTCAACCGTGATGGTCAGGCGCAGTTTGACCTCTTCACCTTCCGCGGATTTGTAACTTGGATCAAATGTGATGGATTTCACTTTGCCCACTTTAATACCCATCACACGAACCGGGGAACCTTCCTCGATACCACCGGCATAGTTGTACATGACATTAAGTTCTTTGGCGTTGGAGAACGGCGAAACAAATCCCATGAAATAGGCAAAGATCACGATCAATACCACCGAGACGAGAGCCAACAAACCGACCTTGGTTTCAACCTTCATACGTTCCCCTAATAAAGATAACTAAAAGTATAGGATAAAATGAAATCAATCACAATGATGGCAATAGAAGACACGACCACCGTATTTGTCGTGGCTCGGCCGACACCTTCCGCCCCCTGCTGACAACGGAATCCGAAATAGCAGGCCACAAGAGGAATCACTCCGCCAAAGCAGGCACCTTTGATCATCGCAAAAATCAGATCCTTGAAATCCACGAATCTTTGCATGGAAGTCAGGAACATGGATGGCGTATATCCCAGATAAAGCTGACTCACCGCCATGGCTGAGAAAATACAAGCCATATTGGCAACAATGGTGATCATCATGCCACCCAAAACGCAGGCCAAAAAACGCGGAACAACCAGATAGTTGACCGGATCAATTCCCAGCATTTTAAGGGCATCAATCTGTTCAGTGATTTGCATGGAACCAACTTCAGATGCATATCCTGCACCCACGCGGGAACTTAGCAACAGGGCGCTGACGATGGCCCCCAATTCACGCAAGATCAGCAAAGCCGCAAAACCCGGCACCATAGAGTCATTTTGAATGACCATTTTCATATGGAAAGAGGATTCCAAAATGGTCACAACGGCGGCAAAACACACGCAGAAGACTACGATCACAAGGCTTTTATTGCCGACAAAATAAAGCTGCTGGAAAAACTCCTTGCGACGAAATGGCGGAGTAAACAGGCCCGTCAGGGTTTCTGCAATCAGGGCGATCATGGTCTGTACCCCCGAATTATAGTCAGAAGAATGTCACCAATAAAGCTGGTCATCCAGTCCATCACGACAATACAAATCATCGTGGTCACAGCTGTTGTCACAACAGAACGGCCGACACCTTTGGCCCCTCCGAAAGTGGTATAGCCCTGATAAGTGCAAATCGTCGCCAAAACCAATGCAAATGTTCCGCATTTGACCAAGCCGGTAAGAATGGAAATCGGACTGACGATCAAAGGAACGTGACGCAGATATTCCTCGTAATTAACCCCGGCAAACAGTTCGCCCATCAGAATGCCACCAAAAACAGACATCGCCAAACCCGCTGCCAATAGGAAGAAGCTGGCCACGATGATGCCGATAAAACGCGGCACGATGATTTCCTGCAAAGGATCAGCTCCCAGACAGCGAACAGCATCAATTTGTTCAGTCACTTTCATGGTGCCCAGTTCCGCAGACGTGAACGCGCCCACTTTTCCACTGAGCATGAAGGCAATTAACAACGGACCAATTTCGCGGAAGGTTCCGCTGGTGGCCAAAGCGCCCAGATACCCCAAGGCGCCGAACTCTTTAAGCTGCAATCCAAACTGGACTGTCATGATCGCGCCCACAAAAAAGCCCGCCATCGCCGTGGTGGGAAAGCTATCCACCGTGACTTTCCAGATCTGTTCAAAGATTTCGTGGGTTTTTAGCTTTTTAAAGAAAATGGTGCGCAGGATCTTTTGCAGGAACATCAACGTTCCACCCATCTGATCCAAAAGAGATATTACTGTTGTCATGCTTCCAGCACCTCTGCCAAAAAGTCTTTTACCAGAGGGTGCTCTGATTTTTTAAGATCATCGGGCGTTCCCAAAGCCACAATCGAGCCTTTATCCAGAACCACAATGCGGTCCGCGATCGCCAAGGCGCAATTCATATCATGGCTGACCACCAAGGAAGTGGTTTTCAACTCACGCGACAAATCCAGAATCAACTGATTCACCGCCGTTGTGGTGACCGGATCAAGACCTGTCGTGGGTTCATCAAAAAGCAGAATGCGTGGTTCTAAGGCCACTGTTCGCGCCAGGCTGACCCGCTTTTGCATTCCGTAAGAAATTTGTGCGGGACGCTTTCTTTCAACACCGTGCAGATTCACCAGACTTAGTGCCTTGGTTACTTTCGCATGAATGACTTCTTCAGAAAGCTGATAGTGACGACGAAGCCCGAAGGCCACGTTTTCATAGACGCTCAATGAATCAAACAACGCCGGATGCTGAAAGACCATGCCGCACTTTTTGCGAATGGGAAGATATTGCTCTTCAGAAAATTTGGAAACCTCTTCGTTGTCGATCCAGATTTCGCCTTCGTCCGGAGTCAGAAGACCGACAAGGTTTTTAAGCAGAACAGATTTTCCTGTCCCGGATGTCCCCAGAATAAAGATAATTTCACCCTCGCGGATTTGCAGATTTAATCCGTTGAGCACTGTCCTTGTACCGAATCTTTTCACGAGGTTTTTGAACTCAATCACTTAGCTATGTTAGTTGGGCCCGAGATCACGGGTCAACCGGCAATGTGAGCTCGCTGACAACGTCCAGTTTCTGAATTTTCAGAAATAATCAGGGTGTGGCTGTCAGCGGACCTTGCAGCAGGCCTCTGACAAACTGATGTACACGAGGATCGGCGTGATTCTTTGTCTGCTCTGGATTTCCAGTAATGACAAGCTCTTGATCGACAACCATGCCGATACGATCCGCCATTTGAAACGCACGATTCATATCATTGGTGATCGCAACAATTGTCGATCCTTTTTCCCGCTTAAGTTTCAAGATAAGTTCAATAATTTTTCGTGACGTGATCGGGTCAAGCCCTGCTGTTGGATCATCGTAAAAAATGATCTCCGGATCTAGAGCAAGTGCTCGGGCAATACCCAGGCGTTTTTGCATTCCACCGCTGATTTCATCGGGGTACAGATCGCGTGCATGGGGAATACCGACCGCATCCAAGAAATACTCTGCTTTCTTTGTTATTTCCCAGTCCGAAAGCTCGGTGGTTTCACGAAGCGGAAAGCTGATGTTCTGAACACAGGTCAAAGAATCGAACAGGGCATTTTTTTGGAACAAAATGCCGACCTTTTTAAGCACGGATAAACGCTCTTTTCTGCTTAGCGTTATCCACTCCTTCTGTTCAACAAAAACTTTGCCATTCTGAGGGGTTACCAGGCCTGCCATGACCTTCAGCAAGGTTGTTTTCCCCTGCCCGCTGGGACCCACAATGACGAAGGATTCCCCGGCCGGGATTTCGAGCTGGATCGACTTCAAAACCGTATGGTCCTCAAAGTTCACTGTGACGTCTTGCAGGCTGATGATGCTCATTTCCGGTCCAGATCTCTCTTTCAGCGTCTCTGCGCCGAGCGGTAAGTGTTGTCTCTAAATACGATTTGATATTGAATGGGTCATCGAACGCAAGTTTTTATTTTTTCTACTCATTTTAAGAGCTTGTAGGGGAATGACCGCGCTCTGAAGTCCGCTTCTTTCAAGGTCCTTGTCCTGCAGACTCTGATGCCTGAAGGAGATTACATAATGGCACACAAAAGAAATAAAATCGCCGTCATTGGTGCGGGATTCGTTGGTTCAACTACTGCTCACTGGGCAGCTCAAAAAGAACTTGGAGACGTTGTAGTTCTTGATGTGAACGAAGGCGCTGCCATCGGGAAATCCCTGGATTTGGCCCAAGCATCCGCTATCGAGATGTTTGATTCCAACATCAAAGGCACAAACAAATATGAAGATATCGCTGACGCTGATGTTGTTATCATCACAGCAGGTATGCCACGCAAGCCCGGCATGAGCCGTGACGAGCTTGTCGGTATCAACGCGAAAATCGTTAAAGACGTTTGTGAAGGCGTAAAAAAGTACGCTCCGAACTCTTTCGTGATCGTTGTTTGTAACCCAATGGACGTGATGGCTGTTTATGCAAAACAAATCCTGGGCTTCCCTCGTGAACGTGTTATCGGCATGGGCGGCTGTTTGGATTCCGCTCGCTTCCGCACATTCATCGCTGAAGAGCTGGGTGTTTCCGTTAAAGACGTCACTGGTGTTGTTATCGGTAACCACGGTGATGCAATGATGCCACTTGTACGTCATGCGTCTGTTTCCGGCATCCCTCTGACAGAACTTTTGCCTGCTGATAAAATTGCAGCCATCGTTGCCAGAACAAAACAAGCGGGCGCGGAAATCGGTGGTCACTTGAAAACAGGTTCTGCTTACTATGCTCCCTCCCGCGGTGCGGTTGAAATGGCGGAAGCGATCCTGAAAGACCAAAAACGTGTTCTTCCGGTTGCTGTGGAGCTGACTGGTGAATTCGGCGTGAACGAAGGCCTGATGGTTGGCGTTCTTGCAACTGTTGGTGGCAAAGGTATCGAAAAAGTTCACAAGTTTGAAATGAATCCTGCAGAACAGGAAGAGTTCAAAAAGTCTGTGGACGCGGTTCGCACTTTGGTATCCGCTCTTAAATCTGTTCAGTAGTAGTAAAGGAAACTAAAATGAATATTCATGAGTATCAGGCCAAAGAAGTCTTGAGAAAATTCGGAGTGGCCACTCTTAAAGGGAAACTGGCTCACTCTCCGGAAGAAGCTGTTGCAGCGGCAAAAGAAATCGGTGGAAGTGTTTGGGTTGTTAAGGCTCAAATCCACGCCGGTGGTCGCGGTAAAGGCGGCGGTGTTAAAGTTGCGAAGTCTTTGGACGAAGTTTCTGAATACACAAAAAAAATGATCGGCATGACTTTGGTGACTCACCAAACAGGCCCTGAAGGTAAAGTTGTTCAAAAAGTCTTCATCGAACAAGGCTGCAACATCGCCAAAGAATACTATGTTGCCTGCTTGATCGACCGTGCCACAGGCAGAGCCGCAATGATGGCTTCTTCCGAAGGTGGTATGGACATCGAGGAAGTTGCTGAACACAATCCAGATGCGATCAAAAAAGTCGACATCGATCCAACTGTGGGTCTGATGCCATTCCAGGCTCGCGAACTGGCTTTCCAAATCGGTATGGAACCAGCGATCGTGAACAAAGCGGTGAAATTCTTCGCAGGTCTTTACAACGCCTTCGTTGCCACAGACTGCTCTATCGCGGAAATCAACCCCTTGGTTGTGACTAAAGAGGGCGACGTTCTTTGTCTGGATGCTAAAATGAACTTCGACTCCAATGCTTTGTTCCGTCATCCGGATATCGTGGAAATGCGTGACCTGAACGAAGAAGAACCGTCTGAAATCGAAGCTTCCAAGTTCGATCTGGCATTCATCAAGCTTGATGGCAACATCGGCTGTCTGGTGAATGGTGCCGGTCTGGCGATGGCGACTTTGGATATCATCAAATTGCACGGTGCTGAGCCTGCAAACTTCCTTGATGTGGGCGGCGGCGCCAACAAAGAGAAAGTGACTGAGGCATTCAAAATCATCCTTAAAGATCCAAACGTAAAAGGAATTCTGGTTAACATCTTCGGTGGTATCATGAAATGTGACATCATCGCTGAAGGTGTGATTGCGGCTTCCAAAGAGTTGGGCCTGAAAGTTCCTTTGGTTGTACGTCTTGAAGGTACAAACGTAGAGCTTGGTAAAAAAATGTTGAAAGAGTCTGGCTTGAACATCACTCCAGCCGACAACCTGACTGATGCAGCTAAAAAGATCGTTGCTGCGATTAAAGGATAAGCGAACATGGCAATTCTTATTAACAAAAACACAAAAGTAATCTGCCAAGGTTTCACTGGTGCTCAAGGGACTTTCCACTCTGAGCAGGCTTTGGCTTATGGAACTAAAATGGTGGGTGGCGTGACTCCGGGTAAGGGTGGCACAACTCACATCGGCCTTCCTGTATTCAACACTGTGAAAGAAGCAAAGGCGGCTACTGGCTGCAACGCTTCTGTGGTTTTCGTTCCACCTCCATTTGCGGCGGACTCCATCATGGAAGCTGTGGATGCAGATCTGGATCTTGTCATCTGTATCACTGAAGGCATCCCTGTTTTGGACATGGTAAAAGTGAAAGAATACATGAAAGGCAAGCGCACGCGCTTGATCGGTCCTAACTGCCCGGGCGTTATCACTCCGGGTGAATGTAAGATCGGTATCATGCCTGGTCACATTCACAAGCCAGGTCGTATCGGCGTTCTTTCCCGCTCTGGAACTTTGACTTACGAAGCTGTCGGTCAGTTGACGGCGCTGGGTATCGGTCAGTCCACTTGCGTGGGTATCGGTGGTGACCCGGTGAACGGCACAAACTTCATCGACGTTTTGAAAATGTTCAATGAAGATCCAGACACTGACGGAGTTATCATGATCGGTGAAATCGGTGGTACAGCGGAAGAAGAAGCTGCTGAATACATCAAAGCTCACTTCAAAAAGCCGGTGACAGCGTTCATCGCAGGGGCTGCGGCTCCAGCAGGTAAACGTATGGGTCACGCAGGCGCGATCATCAGCGGCGGTAAAGGCACGGCTGAAGCGAAGTTCAAAGCACTTGAGGCGGCAGGTTGCAAAATCTCCCGTTCCCCAGCGGACATGGGTACAACCATGCAATCCATGCTGAAAAAGTAGTTCTGAATTTACAGATTCAACTTTCAAACCCACGGCAGAAATGTCGTGGGTTTTTTATTTCCCCTGACTTTTTTTGTCCCGCCCATTTTTGATGCCTGTTTAGATACCTGACAGCTCCTCCTTGCTTTACACCCCTTCTGTTGGATTTCACGTCCGTAATCCCTTGGAACACATCTTGAAACGGCATCGACGTTGATCAATTCTTAGGAGTTTGTATGAAACGTTTCCGAATAGCCTCCGTCATGGCCTTGCTGTCTTTGACCCACAATATCGTGCAAGCCGAAGTTATCACTGACCTTCCGGACCCAGGTAGCTGGGATGACATCACCACGAACGTTTCAACAGCCCCCACCACGACAAATCAGGACGTCACTCCGGTTCAAACAGAATATTCGGGATCTCTACAGATCACCTCCATGTCGCGCAAATCCGGCGGGACTCTGTATCAAATGACTTTGCAGAAAGCTTTGATCCTGAACCGTCTGGAAATCAAAGTGGAAAATCAACGTCTTAAAATCCACAGCGCCCGGGTTCTTACAGAAGGCGGACGCTCCATCACCGTGCGCGAATTTGCTGACAGTCGCATTTTGAACACCGGGGATGTATTGACGTCTGAAAATTTGAATCTTAGCGAAAAGATCACCTCCGTGGAACTGATGGCAGAATCCTATGGTGGTTCTGCCAATATCAGCGTGCGGGCCCTGTCCAATTATGAAGTTCCCAAAATGACTTTAAAACCTGCGCAGAATGCGGAATCCACCACCCGCCCCAGCAACCCTCCTCCGCCACCGGGATCAACCGCCAAGGATCAGCCCTCGGCTCCTGTAAAACCCGCAACTCCGGCGGCGCAAACACCAAATGCGCAGGATACACGACCAGCGCCAATCATGCGCGGCACGGTCATTCTGTATTCCGGTTCCTATGTGGGTGAAATTGTCGATGTCCTAAATTCAAATATGGTTCGCGTGCGCTTGGAGGGCTATTCCGGCACCCACGATTTGGATCGCCGTCTTATTGCCACCAAAACCAACTGTCTGGATGGCTTCTGCAGTGGATACAATATTCTTTATTCAGGCAGCTATTCCGGAATGATCCGCACTATTTTCTCAAATAGAAAAGCGCAAGTTGTGTTGGATGGATATTCCGGACTGCACCTCGTGGATCTTTCCCAATTAAGCAGATCCATGAACTGTTTAAACAACTTCTGTGTCGGTGAACATGTCCGCTACAGCAACACTTATGAAGCTCACATCAAAGCTATTTATTCCTCTGGCGTCGCTCGTGTCGTGCTGGAAGGTTATTCTGGTGTTCACGCTGTGCAGATTTCACAACTTAGCAAAATGCTAAACTGTTCTGGCGGCTTCTGTGTGGGCGAAAACGTGATGTATTCCAATACCTACAAAGGCCGGGTCATCAAAATCTACAGCAACGGACAGGCGCTGGTCACACTTGATGGGTACTCCGGCTATCACACTGTCGCCATCTCCCAGTTGTCACGACCGATCACTTGCGCACAGGGGATTTGTGTCGGGAACCGCATTGTGTATGCCCGAAATTACTCCGGCCACGTGGTTGCCGTCTATAGCAACGGAACAGCCCAGGTTTCATTGTCGGGTTATTCCGGAACTCACAACGTCAACCTGCGTGACCTTGTAAAGACGCGATAGCCTTTCTTTTTTTCACGCGAATGGCCCTAGTGCCCGGAAATGATTGAGATTTCCAGATTATCACTTTGTCTATTCGCCGTTCGCCGCTATAACGGTCAGATATGAAACTGACTCTTGTAATCCTGACTGTTATAGCCGCCCTTCCAGCTTTCGCCGTCGAACCGGATTGGTCTGCCGGAGTCCCTG
Organism: Bdellovibrio bacteriovorus; assembly: GCF_025558485.1. Lineage (GTDB taxonomy): Bacteria > Bdellovibrionota > Bdellovibrionia > Bdellovibrionales > Bdellovibrionaceae > Bdellovibrio > Bdellovibrio bacteriovorus_G. Next base: position 1,217,097 of record NZ_CP102930.1, on the reverse strand, counting down.
TTCCCACAGAGGGCCGCGCGAATATCTACAATTGGTCCCCGGAAGATTTCCTGAGTTATCAGACACAGGGAAAGATCCACACCCAAGTATATCCTGTCACGGTCACCGGCATGTTGCCGCCGTATGCACCCGTAAAACGCCTGCTTGAAGAAGACACTCGCAATCCATTCCGAAAATGGATTCAAGGCCTGATGAAAGGTCTTAGTGGCTTTAAGACTTTCAACGACGTGCTGAAGGATCTTGGCCTGCATGAATATCCAAAAGAAAATGAACGTGGCATCTACGCAGTTCCCTATCCAAATGGCATTCGCCCCGAGGAGCTTATGGGCTTTGGCCTGATTGAAAGAAATGGCGCCAAGGGTTTCACCTTTAGCTGTGCTGCCTGCCATTCTTCCAATCTTTTTGGCAAAACCGTTCTGGGGATGACAAATCGATTCCCGAAAGCCAACGAGTTCTTCATCAAAGCTAAAAAAATTGTGCCTTTGATGGACCCGCATCTTTTCCAGACTTACTCTGGCGCGACAACTGCTGAAAGAAAACTTCTGGAAGACGCCAAAGATCACTTAAAGGCCGTGGCCTTGAAACATCCCATTGCTTTGGGGCTGGACACATCCTTGGCCCAAGTCAGCCTGTCCCTGAATCGTCGTGCGAAAGACCCCTATGCAAGCTTCAGTGGCTGGCATGAACGCTTTCCTCGCGCGGATATCTATCTGGACGACAAGCCCGCCGACTCAAAACCGGCAGTTTGGTGGAATCTTAAGTATAAAAATCGCTGGTTGTCTGACGGCAGTGTTCTTAGTGGGAATCCGATCTTTACCAATCTGATCTGGAACGAGATCGGACGTGGTGCTGATTTGCATGAGCTTGAACAATGGCTGGCCGACAACGATGACATTATCAAAGAACTGACAACAGCCGTGTTTTCTTCAGAGGCTCCACACATCACAGACTTCTACCCGGCAGAAAAAATTGATTTGGGTCGCGCCAAAGCCGGAGAACAAATTTTCAATAACAACTGTGCAAAATGCCACGGCCGCTATGAAAAAGCCTGGGATCTGCCGTACTCGCTGGTTCTTTCCTCGGCGGAACGCCTGAAAACCGTGGCCGTTCGCTACAAAGAACAAACGCCTGTGGTGAATGTGGGCACCGACCCGCATCGCCGCCTGGGAATGAAATCTTTAGAACAACTTAATGATCTGGCCATCTCCAAAAAGAATGGCATTGTGATCAAAGCGCAGGAAGGCTATGTGCCGCCTCCATTGGTGGGCATCTGGGCGCGCTGGCCTTACATGCATAATAACTCCATCCCGAATCTGTGCGCACTTTTGACGCCGACTGCGCAAAGACCGGTGACTTATTATTCTGGCGAGGCTCTGAACACAGAAACTGATTATGACTTCGCATGCGCAGGCTATCCGGTGGGGGCTAAAACCCCAAAGACCTGGAAGACTCGTGCACATCTGTACGACACACGTCGCGTGGGTATGAGCAATGCTGGTCACGACATCAATATCTTTATCAAAGACGGCAAGGAAATCCTGACTGCCGAAGACAAACGCAATCTGATTCAATTCCTGCAAACACTTTAGTTCCGATCAGGGGCCGTTTCTGGGCGGTCCCTGCAAACTGCCTGAACACTACCTTCCTTCGTTTTCCCCGCAATTTACGCCTTAAACCCCTGAAATCTCATGTTGAAACACCTTGGCACCCTTGCTGCATTAGCGGTCCTCAGCAATTAAAGCCATTTAACCTTAAAGGAGTTTCCATGAAAAAGTCCCTGATCATCGCGTTGTTGCTGTCCGCAACAGTTGCTCAAGCAACAGAGATCTCTCAAGTCTATTCTGCTTCCGTAACTTCCACTGTTGACTCTATTCTGGCAATTCCATTGATGACAACTGGTGGTGTGGTTGCGACTTCCGCTTCTATCTCTGGCGAAACATTGAAGTTGGTTTTGGAAGCAAAAGAAGATGCGGCGACTATGATTGCTTCTGATGGTGCTATCCGTGGTATCTCTTTGCAAAAAGCGTTGGAAGCAATTCGCGCTGAAAATCCAAAACTTCAGGCCTCCGATCTTGAGATCGCTGAAGGCATCTTGAAAATGTAATTTTCGATTTTGATTTGTTACCTCCTCTCTTCTCAAAAAAGGGCTGCCCGTCGGGTGGTCCTTTTTTATTTTCCCTGTTTCGTCTCAGAATGAGTCATGCTTTGTGATGACAACCAAGGCCCTATGTTATGAGATTTAGACACTTTTATAGCCCGAGCACGAAATTACGGGGCACTCAGCCTGGTCCGATTGTCGCATTAAAAAGCCCTGTTGAAGCTTTGAAAAACGGAGTCATTTTGCCAACGAGGGGCTTATGAAAAAAACCGGTTTTGTAATCGCCGCCATTCTGACAATGTCCTGCCATGCTCAGGCATTTCAGTATGTTCTTGGCAAAGGCCCCTCTGATAAAGAATTTCGCAAGAACGCCCAGATTCTTTTGCAACAAGCTGAAGCCCTGCTGCCAGCCTCAATCAAACAATCTTTTAAAAAACCTGTGGAAGTCCGCTTTGAAAGCCTGAAAGAACATGGCGATCACGCCCTGGGAAAATTGGCCTGGGGGTCCATTCGCATTGATCTGAAAGCTGTTCCGGAAATCCTGCGTGGAGAATCCAAAGCCACGGCCATCAATCGCACGCACAAAACCTTCTATCGCGAGATCCTTGCAACTGTTGTTCATGAAACAATTCACGCTTATGACCGCCTGAATACTCACGATGCCGAAGAGGCACGCATGATCCGCCAGTGTAAGGACGACAAGGAACGCGACAATGGCCAGCGCACCAGTCCTGAGTGTAGGGCCTATGAAAACATGTATCGCAGCTATTCCCAAAATCCATACTTCACAATGATCGCCGGGTTCGTTGATAGTGATGAATCATGGATGAAACATCGCAGTCCCGATATCTATGAACTGACCAGCGCCTATGAATCCTTCCCCGTGAACATGGAATACTTCCTGATGGACCCGGACTACGCCTGCCGCCGTCCGTCCCTGTATCACCTGTTCCGCACAAAGTTCAACCATACGCCATTTCCGAACAGTCGCTGTCAGGTGCCTTTGAATTATGTCATTCCCGATTTCAAAGGAAAAAACAGTCCGCTTCGTTCCATTGATCCAAATCGCATTTATCAAATTCACTACCTTCTGGCAGGTGAAGGCGACGCCATGATGAGTGGCTGGGGTCATTCCATGTTCCGTATCATCATGTGCGCCCCGGAAAGAAAATCTGTCGGACCGGATTGCCTGAAAGATTTAAATGATCACATTGTTCTTTCCTATCGTGCTTTTGTGAACAGCATCCAGATCAACACCTTGAAAGGTCTGACCGGGGACTATCCATCCCGTCTGTTCCTGGTGCCGATGAATCAAGTTATTGAGGAATACACCAAGACAGAATTGCGGGATCTAAGCAGCATCCCGATGAATCTGACCCGCGATGAAATTCGCCAGTTTGTCATTCGCACCATCGAAACTCACTGGTCTTATGACGGCAAATACTATTTCACTTCAAACAATTGTGCTGTGGAGTCTTTGAATTTAATGAAGGGCTCCATCTTCCGTCCGGGCCTGATTGACGTCAGTATCAAAACCCCCATGGGACTGGAAAAAGAGCTGCGCCGTCTAAAGATCACTGACAACCGCATGCTCTCAAACCGTCTTCAAGCGATCAATAATGGCTATCTTTTTGATTCTTACAGGGACCGATATGAGATGAGCTTCAATGTTCTGCGCCAGTCTTTGAAACTGGGTCACAAGGACTTCCTGGAATTCCTGAAAATTCCGGCAGCTCAGCGTGCACAAACTTACGCTCGTATCAGTTCTCTGGATGGCAAGGCCCGCACCAAGGCGGCAGCTGCAATTGTTCTGCTTGAAAATGGCGCTCATCGTTTCCTGAAAGCCGACATCAAGGCACAGCTGACAGCCCAGGTGATGGCTGAAGAAAAGAAGGCCGCTAAAAAAGGAATCACAACAAGACAAAAAGAAATCGTGACCGCGCTGACTGAAATCAGCGACATGTTCTCTCAACCCGCAGCCTTCCTTAAAGGAGCTTCTGGTTATGGGCTTCCGACAGAGCGGGACTGGGAACAGATTCAAGCCGTGTCTTCAACCAAGCAGACACAAGGCTCTGATATTTACGCTGAAGTGGAAAAAAATGTGGAAAGCCTGATCAACTCTGCTCAGATGAAAGAGATCGAAGCCATCAATGCCAACGTTCAGTTTGCGTTGAAGTTCATGCGCTCTCTTTAAGATGTTCAGAGATTAAACACCCTTGGAAAATTTTATTCCGGGTTCGATGAGAACCCTTTTAGCAAGCAGGATGTGATAAAACCTCCAAATGGAATACACAAAATTAGTACTGACATTATGTGTTTTTCTCTCTGCCCTGACAGCTCGGGCGGCAGCCAAGTCTTCTTTCAGCAATCCGTCTGAAGGCTATGCTCGTGGACTGATGGTCGCTGTGGATACGCGCGATCAAAGAGCCTGCGAAACCACCAAAGGTTATGTTCGCCTGCTGGTTCCGTTTCTGAAAGAGGATCTTTGTGCGCAGGACGGCCAGAACCCATTCAGCGTTGTTGTGATGACCTATGACACCAGCGAATGGGATTTTATGTCCGAGGTGGACCTGTCCCGTAAAGCCCCCCGCTCTGTTCGTGACAGCAATGTCGGTTTTGTGCGTGGCGGTCGAGCGGGCCTGCTGTTCCTGTTGCCTTCGGCCCGCGAAAGTGATCACCACACGCGAATGGCTTTAAAGCGCGAACAGCTCAGTGTCGCCCACGTTCGTCTGGCTGATTTAAATATGCTAAAGGAAGTGGGCTTTTCAAATATGTCTGTCCCCTTTCTCTTAATGCGCCGGGATGCCTCTGTGAATGAGAGTGATCGCGAGGCCACCGAAAGAATGGTCCGTCGCGTTCGCATTTCCCGTGCGCAGTCGGCCTCCACACAGAAGGATGAATCCGACGCGTTGTCGTCACTGAATATTCTGGATAATCTGAACATGTCGCCATCCGAGGATAGTCAGAACCGCTTTGAAATGGATTTCTTTATTCCCAAGGATGAATGTTCATTCAACCGATCCAAGGAACGTTGCGGAAAGGACAGCCCGTGGTGGCTGCCCTCAGGAATCGGTTTTAGTTTTAAAATCATCTTCTAAAGAGCATAAAATTCACGCCGCCGAATATCCCAGATCGAATATAGGGACGAATGTGACCCTCGGCGGCAAATTCCCATTGACAGTGGCCGATCCTGAGCCGTATTTAAGGGCCTCCCAGGAGAGCTAACATGAAGAAATTATTGGTCTTTGCCCTATTGGCCAGCAGCACGGCCTTTGCCGGAAGAGTCGATGAAATCCAAATCATGACCACCGAAGACGTCGAGTTCACTTTGAATCTTTGGAACACACCGGGCCGCACCTACGAGATCACATACCAAAACTTCACCCCAGCCAGCGAAGGCCATGATCTGGCAGTCGAGACAAAATTGATTGTCACCGACGCCGGTCAAGGAAACCAGGAGTGGACATGTGTCACCCAATTCGTTAAAACTCCTAGGTTCTTTGAAATTACTAAAACAGTTTGTCATTAAAACAAGGAGATACCATGTCTATCGAACAAACATTCTCTATCATTAAACCAAATGCCATGAAGAAAAACGCTATCGGCGATATCGTGAGCATGTTTGAAGCTAACGGTTTGAAAATCGCTGCTGCGAAAATCACCGTTCTTACAACTGCAAAAGCTGAAGAGTTCTACGCTGAACACAAAGCACGTCCTTTCTTCGGTGAGCTTGTATCCTTCATGACTTCCGGTCCGGTTATGTTGATGTGTCTTCAGGGTGAAGGCGCAGTTTTGAAAAACCGCGAAATCATGGGCGCTACAGACCCTAAAAAAGCTAACGCTGGCACAGTTCGCGCGAAATTCGGCGACAATGTTGGTGAAAATGCAGTTCACGGTTCTGACTCTCCAGAGTCTGCTGCTCGTGAATTGGCTTTGTTCTTCGAAAAACACGAGATCTGCAACGCATAGTCGTTTCCAGATCCATTTTGAAATTGCGATAATTAAATGTCTGCGAAATCAAACCAAAGGGGAGCGAAAGCTCCCCTTCTCGGTTCCAAGATCAAACTTAAGATTGAAAAGCTCGCCATGGGTGGTGCTGGAGTCGCTCGACACGAGGGCATGGTTGTCTTCGTTCCTCAAGCAGCGCCCAATGAAGAAGTTCTGGCTGAAGTCACTTTGGCAAAAAAGAACTTCATGGAAGCCCGTATCGTCGAAGTTCTGACGCCCGGGCCCTCCCGTCGCGAACCACCTTGTCCGGTGGCACACACTTGTGGTGGCTGCAACTGGCAGCACCTTAACGAAGACGAACAGCGCAAACAAAAAGAAGCTATCGTTTTTGAAACTCTTAAGAAATTCAACCGCGATCTGGAATTTAACTATCTCCCAATTCAACCCAGCCCACGTGTTTTGCGTTATCGCAATCGCATTCAGCCAAAATTCAAAAACAACCGTTTTGGTTTCTTCGCACGCAATTCTCATCAGATTGTTGAGACCATGGACTGCCTGATCACGGAAAAGACTCTGACCGAACATTTTGCCGAGGTCAAAAACTGGGCTGCCGCAAAAAATGCGAAGGATCTTCTGCGTATGGAGATGTATATCGCAGAAGAGGGTGATGTTCGTTATGGCCTGATCACTGACGAGGACGACGGCATCGGCTTTTCTCAGGTGAATCGCTTTCAAAATGAGGATCTGCTGCGCACGGCTTTAGACTGGGCCGGTGATCATGCCTACGAAAAAGTGTTCGACCTCTATGCGGGTGCCGGAAACTTCACCTTCCCTCTGGCACAGAAGTATGCCGGCTCTGAAATCATCGGCGTGGAGCTAAATCCAAAACTTGTCGAAAGAGCCCGCTCCAAAATCCACGACAAGCGCATGACTTATTTCATGTCCGATGTGGAAACCTACATGCGCCGGGCTTCCATTGGCAAAGAGGATCTGGTCCTGCTTGATCCTCCCCGCGCCGGCGCCAGTGAATACACCATGCAGACCCTGGCGGCGGCTCAGCCCCGCAAGATCATCTACATCAGCTGTCATCCGGTTTCCCTGGCTCGTGATCTTAACTGGTTCTTTGCGCACGCGCAGAAGATGGGCGTTTCCTACAAGCTTGACCGAGTACAGGCCTTCGAGATGTTCCCGCAGACGGATCACGTCGAAACTATTGCCGAACTCAGGGTTGACTCTTAGGCCTTGAGTGATACCTTTTTAGCATGCGTAAATGGATTCTCGCTCTATGCGCTCTGTCCCTTGTTGGTTGTGCCAGCAGCAGATCGCAGGATAAAAAAAAGGCTGATCTTCATCTCCGTCTGGGAGCTGCCCACATCGAAAGTGGCAACTATCCTTTCGCCCTGCAAGAGCTTCTTAAGGCAGAAGAGCTTGATCCTGAAAATCCCGCCATTCAAAACAATCTGGGGCAGGTCTATTTCTATCGCGAACGCTATGATCTGGCTGAAAAGCATCTGCGCGAAGCTCTGAAAATGGAACCACGCTATTCAGACGCCCGAAACAATTTGGGACGCGTACTGATCGAAGCCGGAAAGTACCCTGAAGCAGAAAAAGAAATTCGCACTGTCATCAACGATCTGACTTACGGAAGCCCCGAAAAGGCCTACATCAATTTGGGCCTTTTGAAATTCAGTCAGAAAGAATTCAAGACCTCTCGCGATGCCTTTGCCAAAGTTCTACAAACTCAAACCGACGATTGCGTGGCCAACACTTATTTCGGCCGGACTCTGTTTGAGGAAAAGGACTATAGTCGTGCCGCGGAGGCTCTGGATCGCGCCATCGGGTTCTGCCAGAAAAGTTTGTATGATGAGCCTCACTACTACAGCGCCCTTGCGTACTATCGTCTAGGTGACAAGTCCAAATCTGTCGCGCGCTTTGAAGAGTTGATAAAATATTATCCCACCGGTACGTATCGCGACAAAGCCAAGGGAATGCTCAGTTTGATTCGAAAGGGACACTAATGAAAAAGACCGGCGAACTTCTAAAGAAAGCCCGCGAGGAAAAAGGCCTCTCACTGCATGAAATTGGTCTTTCTTTAAAAATCAGCAGCAAAGTTCTGAAAGCCATCGAAGAGGGTGACGAATCCCAGCTTCCGGCCAAGACTTTCCTGCGCGGCTTTGTTCAGAGTTACGCAAACTTCCTGCATCTGGATACCGACAAAATTCTGGAAGTGTTCTACGAGGAAATGGGCTCCACCAAACCGAAGCCCTATATTCGTCCCGCTGAAGATGCCAAACAGGGCACCGCAACCACAACAGAAGAAACTGCGGCAACTCAAGGCGCGACGGAACCCACGCCTGCTGCCGAAGCCACAGTCACACCTATTCGCAAGGCGACACCGCCGGAAACCAGCTCTTCCCACGGCATGCAGTCTTTGCGTGAAAACAAGAACACCAAAACCTACATCGTTATCGGACTGGGTGTGGTTCTGATTGGCTTGATCATCTTTACAAAAAAAATGATCGACAAGTATTCCAAGGAAGCCGAAGTCCCAAGTTCCGAGGTGGCACAGACCATGGAAGGCGCAACGCCAGTGATCGTGGATAGCCCAATGGAAGGCACATTGACAGAAGTGGAGCCCACGGCTTCACCAAGTCCACTGTCCAATTTGACGGCGACTGCGCAGGCGACCATCCCGGCTTCTCTGCCGACGCCAACTCCGTCCCCAAGTCCTACCGTGGCCACGGCGGCAAAACCTACACCAAGCCCGGCACCCACAGTGACGCCGACTCCGACACCAACTCCGGTGGCATCACCAAGTCCAACACCGGCTCCCACTCCGACACCAAAGCCGGAATCTGGAAAGCCAGTGGAACTGATCGTGGAGGCTTTGGATTCTGTCGAAATCGAGTACTCGGCTCCAAATGGCAAGCCTCAGAAGATCCGTCTGTCTGCTGAACAAGTTCATACGTTCAAAAGCAAAAGCGGCCTGAAAATCAACTTCTCCAATGGTGGCGCAGTGAACCTGATCCTAAATGGAAAAGAAATCGGCATCCCAGGGGATTTGGGCAAACCCATTAAGTTGAGTTACTAAGCTTGAAAGAACTACTCCGCATCTGGTGGGTCAGCCTTGTTGTGAAGCTTGTTTTGTCGGCCTTAATTCCGTTAAGTGCCGACGAAGCCTACTACTGGGTGTGGTCCCAGCGTCCGCAACTGAGCTATTTTGATCATCCTCCATTAGTTTCCTGGCTTTTTTATCTGGGGCATATCTTTGAGCCTCTTATGCATGCCGTCCGCTGGCCGGCTGTCATCTTTGGCCACCTGCTGATAGGTATCTGGATATTACTTCTTAAAGACAGACTGCCTTGGGATAAAATAAAAATTTGGATTTATCTGGTTCTGCTCTCACCTTTGCTGGGCTTTGGCTCTTTGATTGTGACTCCGGATTTGCCAGTGATGACATTCTGGTCCCTGGCACTTTTACTGACAGTTCATGCCTTGGAAAAGAAAGATCTGCCAAGCTACCTGGGACTGGGAATCGCTCTGGGCTTGGGGTTCTGCGCGAAATACCATATCGTTCTTTTTGTGCCTTGCTTGCTGGCCTATCTGACCTTTGAAAAGCGCTGGAAAGATGTTCGTTTTTCCGGCGTGTTCGCAACAATTATCGCAGGGTTGATTTTTTCTTCACCCGTCATTATTTGGAATGCGCAAAACGGCTTTGCGTCCTTTGAATTTCAAATAAAGCACGGACTGGAAAGAACCTCCTACAATCCTGAATGGACTGTGTCTTACATTCTGGGGCAGATTTTGATTCTGTTCCCGCTGATCTTCTGGGCCGCCCTTCGCGCTCATGTGCCCAGAAATCTGCGCTGGCTTTTGTACTTTGGCTGGGGGCCGTTGTTATTCTTCCTGCTGACCTCTTTCCGTGCCTTGGTTGAAGCCAACTGGCCCATCATTGCCTATCCCGCAGTTTTAGCGACCGCTTTGTTTCACCAAAAGATTCAGAAGTGGGCCCGCGTCTCTGTTGCATTCTGGGGACTCATTATTGTTCTGGTAATATCAACACTCTTTACGCCGTCTTTGCGAAAGCTCAGTGACAAGGTGGAAGAACCTTATGTTTTCCAGAAGCTCAGCTCCATCGCTTACGAATACAGCCCGCTTTATGCCAGCAGCTATCAAATGGCATCATCCCTGTGGTATTTCAGCAAAGTTCCGGTGTTTAAGCTCAAAGATATCAGCCGCTTTGATTTCTTTGACACACTTCCTGAAGCGCAGCCGCAAGGAAATGTCTTTTATTTGGTGAAGCGCAAGACAAATGGTTTACCTAAGTGGATTTCCGAACAACAATGGCAGATGAAAGAGATCAAAACGATCTCTCCTGACTTTGTCGTTTTGGAATTCACAAGACCATGAAAGTAATCGCGACCCTTTCTTTTCTGCTGGTGACTTTTTGTTTGTACGGATTTTATCTGAATCAGTACGACTTTGCTGTGGTGCCAACACAAATCAGTTCTGAACATTCGCGGAATTTGTACGACTACAAGGGCGTGATGAATGTTCACACGGACTTATCCAGCGGTTCGGCACCAGCAAGCTTTGTCATTACCTCGGCCAAACTGGCGAATTTGGATTTTGTCTTTTTCACGGATTATAACATCTTCAATGTGCCAACCACTTTTGAATCCTATCATGGCAACCTGCTGGTATTTAATGCCGGCAAATACAGCTATCTGGATTCACGTCTGCTTTATTATTCCCTGAATCAGGACCGTATCGGCAGCAATTTGGGCGATGCTCAGGTGAAGCTGTCTGACCTTCTGTCGCAAAAAACCGGCGCCAGCAAAGACACTTTGACGATTCTGGCCCATCCTTATAAGGCCGGATTTTCATGGTCAGGTGAAATCCCCTCCGGCCTTGATGGTTTTGAACTGGTGAATCTGAAAAGCTTGATCAATCGCGCCTGGGAGGAATTTATTTCTATCATCTTTGACCTGACCATGATGGTGATTCTGGTGACCACTTACAGAGATCAGCGCCGCTGCCATCGAAGAAAAATATCTTGAAATACAACAAGGCCGTCCACCGGCTCCATCTGACAGGCCAGACGCTCTGAGGCTTGAAATACCCGGTCCTGAGCCATCTCGGCCTCTATTTCGTTTCTAGGGCCCAATTTTTCCAGTCCTTGTATCACAAAAACACGACAAGTTCCGCAAGTCCCATTGCCGCCACAGGTGTGGTTCAGAGCCACCTTCGCACGCAGGGCCACGTCCAAGACAGACTGGTCTTTTTGACTCACTGGGACATCTCTATGCCCCGGCAAAAAGCTTATAAATTTTCCAGACTTAGACGCCACGGGCAGGAACTCCTTCGCGGGGTCACTCTTTAGTTGAAACACCCCTCCCCATTTTGTATCAATGTTTTTATGAGATTCATAGCTTTTGACTTAGAGACCACAGGAACTGTTCCCGGTGTAGATCAAATCGTAGAAATTGGTGCCGTTCGTTTTATCGACGGTCAGCCAGAAGCGATCTTCGCCACACTTATTGACCCTCTTCGCCCTATTCCACCGGGTGCTTCCGCAGTGAACGGTATTTCCGATGACATGGTTAAAGGCAAACCACTGATCGACACCATCCTGCCGTCCTTTGCAGAGTTCTGCGGCGACGATGTCCTGGTGGCGCACAATGCTCCTTTTGACTCTCAATTCCTGATTGCAGATATCAAAAAGCATGAAACTGCCGCACCTAAAGGCGTTATTCTGGACAGTCTGCCAATCGCAAGGAAAGTCTTCCCGGGCCTTCCAAACTATAAGTTGGGAACTCTGGTTCAGCATCTGAAAATCCCGACTTCCAACTTCCACAGAGCGGAAGAGGATGCGACTTATCTGGGCCATATGTTTTCCCAGATGATGAAAAGAATCTCCATTGGTGGTCAGGCCCCACAGATCGGCAACCTGATTGCCCTGACTGGAAAGCCGGAACTGCGCTTCCCGCAGATCGTGCGCCAGCCAAAGCAAATGGACTTCTTCGGAGGTCTGTAAAACAAAAGGCCCAGATCAATCTGGGCCTTTTTCTTTTTTAAAGCTCGCGTGCTCTGTGTGCCAGCGGATACCGGCGGCCACGGCCAAAGGAATGCCCTGACACCTTCAACACGGGCGGCGCCTGCCAGCGCTTGAATTCAGTACGCATTAAAATCGGCAGCAACCACTTGTCCGTGGCTGACTTTGCCACTCCTGATTTTTCCACCAGATAGACTACAGACTTATCCAGCTCGTTGTACTCGGGCAAAGAATCCTGATCTTTTTGATTCGGACGAAGCTCCGCCGACGGAGCACGATCGATAATTTCCTGCGGAATCACTTCACCCTGTTGGTTATAATATCTTGCCAGTTGATACACTTGCGCCTTGGTCAAATCACCAATCGGTGCCAAGCCACCACACATATCCCCGTACAAAGTGGAATAACCAGAGGCATATTCGCTCTTGTTACTGGTGGTCAGTAACATACTGTTTTCTTTGTTGGCCCAAGCCATCAAAGACATCCCACGCAGGCGTGCCTGTATATTTTCGTTGACCAGACTGAAACCCCTCAGATCCAGCCCCTCGGTCAGACTGGCCACTGCGGATTCGTACATTCCGGTGATATCGACAGTTTTAAAATCCACGCCCAGATTTTTTGCCAGATCTTTTGCCAATGTCAGGCTTTCAGGTGCATTAAAAGGTCCCGGCAAGCCCACACCTGTGACATTCGCCGGCCCCAGAGCATCAACCGCCAAAGCGGCCACCACCGCCGAATCAATTCCGCCACTAAGACCCAAGTGAACTTTTTTAAGGCCCGTCTTGTCACAGAAGTCGCGGATCCCCAGAACCAATGCCTGACGAAGTTCCTCTACAGGCTGAAGCTTGGCGGTTTTGTTCCAAACTTCCAAAGTATCAAGGTCAATCACATTGATGTCTTCAGTGAACGGCTGGCAAGTCAGAAGTTTTTTACCTTTTTTATCCAGCACAAAGCTTGCGCCATCAAAGATGATTTCATCCTGCGCACCCACCAGATTCACATACATAATTGGTGCATTGAAGTACGCCGCAGTTTTTTGCGTGACGTATTCCCGCTGCTTCATCTTACCGACAAAGTAAGGTGAGGCACTGAGATTAACGACCATATCAACCTTTTGCTTTTTGACTTTTGCCAGTGGATTTTCACGATAAGGGGAATGCCCCTTGGCATCCGGCCAAGCCCAGATATCTTCACAAATTGTCAGGAAGAACTTCTTCCCTTTCCATTTGAAATAGTTTTTTGAAAAATCACCGGGCTCGATAAAGCGGGCTTCGTCAAAAACATCCCCGGTCGGCAGCAACTGCTTGTGGAAAAACTGCGGCTTTTTTCCTTTGGAAATCAAAGCAGCACTATTGAAATAAGGGCGACCTTTTTTCTGCGGATTCTTTGTGATCAAACCCATGATCACACCAATATCCTTGGGAAGATTTTTGATAAGATCTTTAAATTCCGCTTCCTGCTTGGCCACCAGCTTAGAACGCTCTAAAAGATCAAACGGATGATAGCCAAACAAAGTGCACTCGGGGAACACCACAAGATCACACTTGCGCTGAACCGCCTGGTTTACGAAATCGAGGATTTTTTCTTTGTTAAGCTGAAAGTCAGCTAGGACCGGATTAATTTGGGCGACTGCAATTCTCATTCAATCGTTATACGCCCAGAAAAGCCGTCTTGGTAGCCATGCCAGTGATTAATTTCAACTTCTGGATATTTCCAGCAGTAGTAACCCTCGCCATTGTCAAAGTCCGCCATCCAAAGGCCCTTGGGTTCACCACCCAGCTTTTCAATTTTAATCTGCCAGCGGTCAATAATGATATTGATGTCGTTTTCAATGATTGCCACCGAAGGGTGAGCCTTGTCCGAAAAAGCCTCAATACGATTCAAATGAAGCTTTACCTCTCGTGCGGATTCTTCCGTCATACGATAGATGATAGGGAGCAATCGGCGCGCCTCTTCCAAGCTGAATGTTTTACTGCGATTGATCTCAATCACATTTTCCAATGAATCCCCCATCAATGAACTGATGAAGGGTGTATCCTTTAAACACACAAGGGTTTCAAGAAATTAACGCCATGACAGATAACTTAAGAATTTCTATGAAGAATTTCTAAACGCGACGCAGACTATTTTTCAAAACTTTTCGACATTTGCAGTGCCTGCCCACCCACCAGCAGAACAAGGGCGATAATAATGGCGGCAATAAAGATGATCCTTATAAAATTTCCAATAGTGAACGGCTCTTCCTCGCGTTCAAAGTTCTGAACCGGAGGCGGTTTCACAGCCAGTTTTTTCACCGGAGGTTTGATACTTTCACTCGTAACCATGGTGGCGCGACCTTCCCCGTTGGCGGCTTTCTCCAGACGCTTTCGTTCCATCTCGGTCATTCCCGTGATTGCCACGGAACGCCTTTTCACACCGGCTCCGCCATAGTTCGCACCGTTACTGCCTTTAAAGAAGCTGCCACTGCCACCGCCATCCAAGGCGATCTCCACCACTTTGCCCTGGGCGCCACCGCCGGATTCAACGCCGCTGGAAGGACGACGATTGCGATTCATAAAACGACTGCCACCCCGTGAAGCCGATCCGGCATATGTGGACCCTGAGGAAGATCCTCCGCTACTGCCTGAACCACCATCACTGCTACTGGAGCTTTTAGAACCCTCACCATTTTTACCTGAAGAAGATCCACTGCCACCGGCGCTGTCCCGCGGAGGACGTCCGCCCGCCAATGTTCCCGGTTGGAAGCGGGCATTACATCCCTCATCCGCAACCGTGGTGTCTTCACTGCCGATCGCAGGCAGCTCTCCCATTTCCAATAAACATTGCACGTATTTCCCCATGTAGTTATCCAAAAAGGCCTGCATGGGTTTGATAATCTGAGACGTCAGACCAATAACAATAGCCACAGTGATCACGAGTATAAGGGTGTACTCGATCACGGCCTGACCCCGATTGTTGGGTAGTCCAGATGTAAATTGAGATTTCTTCACTCGTAAGAGCATTTAGGTCATAATACAGCATATGCCTAATGGACTGAATTTCAATCGACTTACATTTACTGCGTTCTTGGCTTTTGTCTCATTCTGGATCACTCCCACTTCACGGGCGATGGCCGTAGAACAGACCAAGGACGAGTTCTCACTCTTTGAAGAAGAGCTGAAAGAAAAGCCCTCAGCCACTCCCGCAAAACCACCGGCTGTTCCCAAAGTCACAGCTCCGACAGTGACGGCCCCTAAAGTGGATACCCCCGCCACACCAAGTGCCCCCACGGCTCCGTCAGTGCCTGTGGCAGCGCCCATTCCAGCCCCTGCCACAGAAACTGCTGAACAAAAAATTGAACGCCTGAAAACTGAAATTCGCAAAAGTCCGAAAAACTCCGGCCTGATCGTGGATCTGGCCGAAGAGCTTTACAATAAAGAGGAATACGAAAAGGTCACTCTGCTATTATGGAAGCACGTCGATAAAATCGACCGTCGCGGACTTCTGCTGCTGGCGCGATCCCATGAAAAACGCAAAGAACCCACCGAGATGATTCGTGCCCTGAACGTCGCCATTGGCAAAGACCAAAAAGACTATGAAGCCTACAGTCTGATGGGAAATGCTTATCTTTTGCAGAAGAAAAATCACGACGCCATGGAAAGCTATAAACGCGCCACCGAGCTGAATCCCAAGTACGAACCTGCCTATGATGGTCTGGTCAACTTATATGAAAACCGGGATGTGCCGAACCTGTATGAACTTCGCATTCTGTTCCAGGACATGGTTCAAAGCATTGGCCCCCGCCCGCAATACCTGCGCAAATTATGCGAGATCAACACCCGCGACGGCACTTATGAACCCGCAGTGCAATCCTGCAAAGAAGCCATTCAGAAAGATCCCAAAACGGCAGATGCTTATGTCTATCTGGGAATCGCCTATAAAGAGCTGGGACAGGATGCGACGGCCCTTAAAACCCTGAAGAAGGCTGCTGCTGACTTCCCCACTTCAGAGCTGGCCCAGTTCAATTATGGACGTTTGCTTGAAGACCAGAAAAGCTACATTGAAGCCATGAAGGTCTATAAAGCCGGAACCGAAGCCAACGCCAAGGCGGCCCGTTCCTGGCTGGGACTGGCAACGACATCCTTTGAACTTCGTAAATATGATATTTCATTGCTGGCCTATAAGAACGCCTGCAAATTCGATAAAAAAAATGCCGTAGCCTTTAGAAGAGCCACGACAGTTTTAAGAAATGCCAAGAACAGCAAATGGACCGACCAGTTTGAGGTCGCATCCGATAACTGCACTTTCTAGTTTTCAGTTACGATCTCACCAATGAGGTCGTATTCCATATTGTCGGTGATGTGCACTTTCACCATGTCACCGACCTGCGCCTGACCGTCATTGATCAGAACCACACCGTCGATATCCGGTGCCTGTCCCCAGAAGCGGCCCTGCAACAACAGATCTGTTTCTTCAGAGAAACCTTCCACGATCACTTCCAAAGTTTTACCCACAAAGTCGCTGTGTTTTTCACGGGAAATGTTCTGCTGAACTTCCATCAGGGCATCGTGACGGTATTGCTTTGTTTCCTCGTCAACCTGGTTGTCCATGCGTCCACCCGGAGTGTTTTCTTCCGGAGAATATTTGAAGCAACCCACGCGGTCGAACTGCTGTTCTGCCACAAAGTTCAATAACTCTTCAAACTGCTCTTGTGTTTCACCCGGGAAACCCACGATGAACTGAGTGCGAATCACCGCTTCAGGGATGTATTCGCGGATATTCATCAATGCCGTTTCAATTTCATCACGGGTCATCTTACGGTTCATGCTTTTTAGAACTGCATCGTTGATGTGCTGAAGTGGCATATCGAAGTACTTAACAATTTTTTTGCTGTTCTTGATGACCTGAACCATCTCCTGAGTAATTCCATCCGGATACAGGTACATCAAACGAATCCATTGCAGGCCTTCAACCTGATCCAAAGCTTTCAAAAGCTCCACTGGGCTTTCCTTGCGCGTTGGATCTTTACGACGGATGTCCCAGCCGTAGTCTGTGAAGTCATGGCTGATGATGATCAGCTCTTTCACGCCGCCAGCAACCAGAAGTCTGGCTTCCGCAACAATCGCGTCGATGGAACGGGACTGAAGATTTCCGCGGATCAAAGGGATCGCACAGAACGCACAACGCTTCATGCAGCCTTCAGAGATTTTCAAATAAGCACGGTGACCCGGCTGGGAATTCACGCGTGGAGTTTCTTCCTGCTGCAGATAAGTCGGCAGATTGAAGAAGGTCTTTTGCTTGTCACCACCATCAGAATTTTTCAGAATCTTGGCGATGTTCTGGAACTCACCGGAACCCACGAACAAGTCTGCTTCCGGCAAACCTTCAACCAGCTCTTCTTTATAACGCTGGGTCAGGCAGCCTGCGACAACAACCTTTTTGATTTTGCCTTCCTGTTTCAGATCGCTCATATCCAGAATGCGCTGAATGGATTCTTTTTTTGAATCCTCGATAAAACCGCAGGTGTTCACGATAACGGTGTCTGCGTTTTCCGCGTCACCCACAACTTCGTAACCGTCCTTCATCAAAGTACCGGCCATGATTTCACTGTCCACAAGATTCTTCGGGCAGCCCAAAGAGATGAAATGAACTTTATTGTTTTGAGAGGTTTCTTGTTTCATAGGTCCGTTACCTGTGCGTCTTTTGGCGGTTGATATTTGAATAATTTTTTATTTTCTTTTTTTAAAAATTCGATCTTGCTGAAATTCATCGTTGTCTGATTTCCGATGTCATCCAGATAGGAAACCGATCTCAGCGTGTTGTCTTTGGTTTTTACCACCAGCTTCATCGACTTCACCGTCAGATCGCCGCCCTGAACCGGCTCCACGTCCAGATGAATCAGATCGCCATCCTTCTTTTCGCTGACAATCTTGAAGGTCTTTGCCAGATCCTCACCCAGCAGTGAGGAAATCAGAATGTGGGAACGGGTCTTCTTGTCCACTTTTCCTTTGGCCACCTGAACCGGGCCGCCAAATTCCTTTGGCGGTGTCTGCACGCTCCAGATTGTAGAGCCATCAAAAACCAGAAGAGTTTGTTCTGGCGTGGTGTTTTCCCAGCGGAACTTTCCGTTTGCCAGATAGATCTTGCCTTCGTATTTAGTTTCTTTCCCCAGCAGTTCGGACTTCACGATCTTTTCCACACTCATTTCCACAAGTTTGGAAGCGCGATATTTTTTGCCGACTTTTTGCAGGGTTCCGTTACCCGCAGTCGCGGCAACAGATATCCAGGAGAAAAGGACAGTGAATAGCAGAGCTAAAGAGTTTCTAACCATTCGGGTTTTATAGCAGATCCGTGGACGCTCCGCAAGAGACCCCCCTCTCGGCCAGCACCCAAACTTCAAAGTGAGGAGGCCTTCCAAGAGCCAGCTCTGCCGCACGCGCTGTAGAGCCCGTAGTGACGATATCATCGACAAATATCCAGAGGACCTCTGACCAGTCCTCAGCCACGACTGTATTTTTTTCAACCAGTTCCATCTCTATTAAAGCCCTCTCCCCTCGGGATGATCCTCTTTGCGAAGTCCGGGACACCTTTCTTAGGCAGGGGAGAAACTCCGCCCCGCAGTGGCGAGCCAGGGCCTGAGCAAAGATATATGCATGATCCGGCCCGCCCTTTTTGGAGGGCGCCGGAACCAGCCGTAAACGGCGTCCGGCAGACAACTGCGACACATGCTTCTGCGTAAAACAACGGGCATAGAAATCCCAGGCAAAGGCTGATCGTGCCCCCTTCAGGTTCAAAATCAAAACGGATAACAAATCACTTTCCCCCGGCCTCCACCGAAACAAAGAGCGCCGGCGTTTCGTGGCATTCAGACCGCCGGAGGTTTGATAAGATTGCAGGGCCCGGTGGCAAGGTACACAAAGCAGGCCTTCTTTAGCCTGCAAAGATCCGCAATGCAGACAGGCGGCAAGCTGGAATCGCATTAGTTTCAACAAGCTTCTCATGCCCGTGCGTCACTGCAAAATCTTTGACAGCCTATTTTCTCAAGCCTAGAAACATAGCAAGTGAGGGGAATATGAAATCGCTTTTCATCTTGTTGTTGGCTTTGACTGCATCCACGACGGCTTTGGCAGGTCTTTCACCTGTTCGTCATTCCAATGAAACTTACGAAGCGGCCAGCAAACGCAGTCGCATGAATCATTCTTACGAGGCCTCTCAGAATTTTTTGGGGCGCGCAACTCCGGAAAAATCCAAAAAGCCGATGGCTGAATTAAATCTTAACGAAATTCCCGACGTCGGATCTTATGCCGATCTTGAGCGTGAGTTTAAGTATGTGCGCGACACCCGTTTCATCACAGATGTGACTCCTTTCGCGCGCCGCCTGACGTGGATGTATCCGGATGACGGCTGCTATGCCCGTGCGGAAATGGCTTCCATCGCCTTGAGTTCTCACAATTTCCCGGCTCCCAAAAAAATCTTTGTTTTCGGCAGCCTAAAAGCTCTGACAAAGAACTCCCCTTACGGCTCTGTTCAATGGTGGTACCATGTGGCCGTGACCTACCGTGTGGGTGATGAGGCCTATATTTTTGATCCCTCCATCGAACCGGCAAAGCCTCTGACTTTGAAAGAATGGAATAAAGCTGTGGGCGGCGAAAACTCTTATGTGAAATACGCCATCTGCTCTAACAAAACGTATGATCCGGGCTCCGACTGCGCAGCTCCCCGTGGCCTGCCAACCGAAGAAGCCATCAGCGAGCAGAAAAGTTTCCTAAGTCCGGAATGGTCCCGCCTGCTGGATTTGCACAGAAGTCCGGAAAAAGAGCTGGGTGACAATCCACCCTGGCTGAATTAGTTCCTAGATATTGTGATACGGAATTTTCTTGATAATCGTAAAGGCCCGGTAGATTTGCTCCAAGCTCATCGCCTGGGCCATCAGGTGATTCATCACCATCGGCGATAACGCCACCTTCAGATCCGCTCTTTTCCGAACGTCTTCATTCACCCCAAAAGCCCCGCCGATAATAAAAATAGCGCGCTTCTTGGAGCTTCCCAGAATGTTTTCGACTTTTTTTGAAAATTGAATCGAATCCAGAATCGATCCGCGCTCATCGAACAGAACCACATAGTCGTCAGGATTGATATTTTTAAGGATTAATTCAGATTCTTCATTGCGCTTGAAGTCCGCGTCTTCGCGCGCGGACTTCCTGGCTTTTAAGGACTGGATATCAAAGGGAATAAAGAAGGAGATCTTCTTTTTGTACAACTCGCTGACCTCGTCTGCCCAGGCTTCTTTGGCCGTGGCGAGGTTGTACAAGATGAACCTCATGGTTACTTTTCGCCCTTACCAACGTAAGGATCTTTCAAACCCATGTCTTTGCCTTCTCTCCACAGGTTTTCCAGACTGTATTCCTGACGAACGAAATCGTAGAATACGTGGATGATCAAAGAACCGTAATCGACCAGAACCCAACGGCCCTCGTCCACACCCTCAATGCTCTGTGGGTGAACGTTGTATTCCTCTTTCACCGCCGTCACGATATTTTCCGCCATCGCAGCTGCGTGACGAGTGGATGTACCGGACGCAATCAAAGTGTATTCACTTGGAGCTGACATTTGCGTCAGGTCAAAGCCACGAACGTTGATACCTTTTTTTGCAAAAAGAACATCTGCGCAGAACGCTGTGAATTTCTGGTAGTCACCGATACGGTCACCCAGATTTCTGTAAAGCTTGTGTTCTTTAATGTAGGATTCAACTGCCAGCGGAAGATATTTTTCCACTGGTTTTCCGGAACGAAGCCATTTGCGAACTTCACTGGAAGACACTTCCACATCGCGCAAAGTGATAAACTGGATGTTGCGACCTGTGTTCAACTCGATAAAGTTGAAATCAAATTCCGCCACCAACGGCTTCAGGAAACCTGGCATTTCCTCCAAAGATTCCGGAATGTCGTAACCCGGACGTGTCGTCACGATCAGATTCGCCTCAGTCAGGATCTTTTGATAGTCCTTCCACTGCGCAAGTTCTTCAAATTTATCCGCACCAACAACCAAATAAAGATCATTGGCATCGTATTGTTTGCGAAGATTCAAAATCGTGTCCACTGTGTAGCTCATGCCACCACGGGTGATTTCCTGATCATCAACAAAGTAAGTGTCACCGTATTGAGAGAACGCCAGACGCGTCAGCTCCACACGCTGCTCAGGAGTAGGCCCTTCAACCGGAGTTTTCAGAGGATTCTGAGCTGCAGGGACGATGTGAACTTTACCCAAACCGGCTTTTTTCGCCACCGTCTGAATGGCATTGATATGACCCATATGCGGAGGGTTGAAACTGCCTCCGAAAATACCTATTTTCATTACTGTTCCTCTTTATCTTCTTCCAAAATCTGACGAGCCAGTTCTTGCACGAACTCTTTGATGTTCTTGCCGGTAACAGCAGAAATCGCGTAGGGTTCAGAGCCTGAAGCTTCTTTAAACTTCTTTTTCAGCTTCATCAGTTCGGTTTCACTTAAAGTATCGATCTTATTCAGAACCACAAACTGAGGACGCGTGGAAAGAGGGAAGAAACCCTCTTTGTCCTTGCTGTTTTCATCGTACATTTTAAGTTCGTTATTAATATCTGCAAAATCCTCTAAAGGATCACGTCCTGACATCCCTGAAGCATCAATCAAATGGATGAACAAACGCGTGCGTTCAATGTGTTTTAAGAACTGGATGCCAAGACCCACACCTGCGTGTGCGCCCTTCACAAGGCCCGGAATATCCGCAACGACAAATGTGGAATAATCACCCGCTTTAACGACGCCCAGATTTGGTGTCAGTGTGGTGAATGGATAATCCGCGATCTTTGGTTTTGCCGCAGAAATACGGGAAATCAAAGTGGACTTGCCTGCATTCGGGAAACCCACGATGCCGACATCTGCAATCAGTTTCAGCTCAAGTTTAACTTCGACTTCTTCACCGTCTTCACCCGGTTGTGCATAATCAGGTGCCTGATTCACACTGGTTTTGAAGAACTCATTGCCCTTGCCGCCACGACCGCCTTTCAGCAGAACATGCTCATCGATATCTGTCATATCAATGATGATCTCACCTTCCATATTGCGGAAGATGGTGCCTTTGGGAACGATCAATACCAGATCTTCCCCATCATGACCGGCCTTCTGACGACCCATGCCCATGTGACCGTTCGGAGCTGCATATCTTTTGTTGGAGCGAATATCGACCAAAGAATTTATGTGACGAGATGTGCGAATAATAACATCGCCACCTTTACCACCATCACCACCGTCCGGGCCGCCACGAGGCAAACCGGATTCACGGCGGAAACTGACACAACCCGGGCCGCCACGACCCGAAGCTAAGGTAATTCTGACTTCATCGATGAATTTCATAAGTGACCGTTTATACAACAAAAAAGGAGCCATGGAATGGCTCCTCTTTGCATTTTGAAAAAATGTATCGGTACTATCTTACTACTGATTAAACAGCTTTAGGATATACGCTAATTTTGAAACGCTCTTTAGAGAAACGTTCAAACTTAACAAGACCTTCGATTACAGAATAAATCGTGTAGTCGCGACCCATTTTTACGTTGTTACCAAGATGGAATTTAGTTCCACGTTGACGAACGATGATAGTTCCTGGAAGAACTTTTTCGCCGCCGAATCTTTTTACGCCCAGTCGTTTACTCTGTGAATCACGACCGTTCTTTGTACTACCACCGGCCTTCTTACTTGCCATGACGAACCTCTCTTACGAAATAAAATTAATTAAGCTTTCTTAGAAGTTTTTTTAGCTGCTTTTTTCTTCGCGCCAGTTTTAGTCGCTTTTTTCACAGTCTTTTTAACTGCTTTTTTTGCAACTTTCTTTTTCGCTACTTTTTTAGCCGCTTTTTTTACAACTTCTGCAGTCCCTTTGTTCGCTGCGCGCTCTTTACGAGCTGCTACGCGAGCTTGTGCTTTTTCAGCACGTACTGCTTTCACGTCAACCACTTTAGCTGCTTCATCAGTCTTAGCTGTTTTTCCATCGAAGGAAATAGCTTTAACAAATAGTTCTGTGAACTCTTGTTTGTGAGTTGCGAACTTTCTGTAACCTTGACGACGCTTCTTTTTGAAGACGATCTCTTTTCTTGTCTTAGCTTGTTTAGTAACAACAACAGTTACTTTCGCACCTTTAACAAGAGGTTGACCAACAGCAGTGGACTCACCACCAACCATCAAAACTTCGTTGATTTCAAACTCTGCACCAAGTGCTTGTTCAAGTTTATCAACCTGAACTACGTCACCAGCTTGAACTTTATATTGTTTCCCGCCAGTACGAATAATCGCGTACATGTAATACCTCCAGCTACCCGAATTAAGCCAATGGTAAATGCCACTTCGCACTAGGCTTTGTCAACCTAATACATGCTATTTTTTTCAGCTTTTTACGAGAGAAAGAGAGGTTAGCTTTAACCCCCCTTAAATGCAAATATTTTTGGAAAAACTTAGTGAGGTCTAGGCGTCAAATAAAAGCCTATATTTTCAGCATGTTAGGCAAAATCATGGCTTTAAAAGTTCACGCTTCCAGGCGTCACCAAGCTGGAAGCCTTTATTATTAGTGACCGCCTCGATCAGCTTACGGTGATCCTGATAATTCTTTTGAGCTGACTTGCTGCCTGGATTTTTAGCAGCAATAACCCGCAATTCGTTCTTTTCGCGGTTCAAAGCCTCAAAAATATTCTGCGCCTTCACATCACTTCGAGCCGTGGCCTGTTCTGTTTTGATGAAGTATTCCGCAGCCTTATCATATCTTTCCGCCGATGCATTTAGCTTCGCCCCGACCCAATAATCCCGGGACGACTTTGCCGCCTTGGCGTCTGCAATAAACACCTCATAGGAATCAGACGCTTTGCGGTAACTAGCTGTAGCTTCTGGGATATTTCCGGACACACGCAGCTTATCGGCCTCTAAGCGGGCTTTGTTTGCAAAATCACGGGCCGCCTTGGTGTCTGACAGACTCCCCGCCAAACCTTGGCGAAGCAGAGCCTCCCTTTCAGTCGAATTAAACCCCGCCTGTTGCAGGATGCGGGTTTTTTCCGCGATGTCGGTCTTTGAATAGGTGCCATATCCACGCCCTGTTCCAGCAGCCACTTCATGGGCTTGAATCAAGGCCTTTTCCTGTTGATCAGTGAGCTTGCGCCCCAAAGATTTCTCTGCCGCCAGCAAGCGCTCACTATTAGAAAGCTTCGCGGCTTTTGCCAGATCAGCCGCCGATGCCACGGTTCGGGTGGCAACCGCTGCTTTTTCCGCATCTGCAGCAACACCGGCGATTTTCATGATATTGCGGGCCTTGGCAGCTTTCAGCGCAGCCCCAGCAGGCCCCCCGGCAAACGAGGCCACTTCAGCAATGGCTTCGCAGACCATGGCAGCAGCTTCTTTGGAGTTATAGCAGTCTAATTGAATGCCCATCTCTTTCAGACGGGCTTTCGCCATGCCGACCAGATCAATCTTTTGAGCTTTCGGCGCATTCCCCTGCACCCAGTCCATGTATTCTTTTTCGTCGGCCGTGAAGTTAGGATTTTTCAAAGACCGTTTACGCATAACCACGGTCAAAGCTTCATTCTTTTTGCCGACAGATTGCAGATGCAAGATTCCCTTCACCGTTGCACAACTGGCTTTCTTCATAACATCCGGCTTGGGCATGGGAACCTGAAGGATCTTAGGAACAGAACTATTATATTGTTTAAACAGATTTTCTTTCCCACGAGGATCGGCTTCACAAGCGGCATTGGCGGCCTTTTCAGCCTCCATATCCATGACTATTTTAGCGGCCCCTTCACCAATGGCGGTCCCGATGGAAACAAAGCTGTCTTTCACAAATGTCCAACCACCTGTCGCACAGCCGGACGTATAATCCCAGGACGCTTCAAAGGCGCGCGATATGGAGCTCTGATTTGTGCACTTCAGGGCTTTTTCCTCGGGCTTTTCCCCATTGGCGCGCATCTTTTTAAAAAGATCCTGACACTCTTTGGATTGCAAAGTCTGCATGCAAGTATTGCGCGAAATATCTGCCAGAGCCTTCACCTTATGAGGATTAGGATCGCAGACCTGCGCCAAAGCAGAGTATGAAAACAGAATAGAAACGAGAAAAATCAAAAGCTGATTCATACCGAATCTATCGGAACACCGGAACCCCGGCTAAACAGCCCAAGGTCCAGCAATCCCAAAATGTTTCCACAATTCAAACTTTAAACGAAGAAGATTTCGTATTGTTCCAGATGGTAGTTCGGCTCAATTTTGAAGGCGACGGAACGGCCCAGTTTTTTCTCGATGCCTTCCAGCGTTTCACCCTCGACTTCATAGATCCAATCCACCACTTCGCTGTGACAGTGAATGACCACGTTGGTCTTTTTATTGATCAGCATGTCGGCGTCGCGCTCCAGCTCACGGAAGATTTCGTTTGCCACGGTGGACTTGCGTTTGATGTAGCCTTTTCCATCACAGTAAGAACAAGGTTCACACAAAGTTTTGATCAAACTTGGACGGATGCGCTTACGGGTCATTTCCACCAGCCCCAACTGAGACATGGAAACGATGTTCGTGCGGGCACGGTCTTTTTGCAGTTCTTCTGCCAGGGCTTCCAGAACTTTTTCGCGATGGGATTCTTTTTCCATATCGATAAAGTCGATGATGATAATTCCACCGCAGTTACGAATGCGCAACTGGTGTGCTGTCTCGCGAACCGCTTCCAGATTGGTTTTCAGGATGGTGTCTTCCAGATCTTTTTTGCCGACAAATTTTCCGGTGTTCACATCAATGACCACCAAAGCTTCGGCTTCGTCGATGACGATATAACCACCGGACTTCAGCCAGATCTTTCTTTCCATCGAACGGGAAATTTCAATATCAATATCGTACAGATCAAACAGTGGCTTTTTTTCTTCATAAAGCACGATGTTCTGTTTGTACTTGGGCATGAACTGGGACACGAACTTCACAACTTTTTTGTGAATCTCAACGTCATCCACCCACACGCTGGTGACGTCCTCGCTCATCAGATCACGAAGAGCGCGCAGCTCAACATCCAGTTCTGTATGCAGGGCGCCGGGCTGTTTTTTCTTTTCGTAGTTTTTGAAAATTTCTTTACTTAAACGATCCAGATATTCAATGTCGGCTTTCAACATTTCTTCCGAAGCGCCATCACCGGCCGTGCGCACAATCACGCCGCCGGACGGATTGATCTTTTGCACCAGCTTGCGCAGGCGCTCGCGCTCATCTTCATCCTCAATACGACGGGAAATGCCCAAATGGCGCACCGTTGGCAGGAACACCACGAAACGACCTGGCAAAGACAAATGCGTTGTCAAACGTGCCCCTTTGGTGCCAAGCGGGTCCTTGGAAACCTGAACCAGAATGCTTTGGCCTTCTTTGACCAGATCCTGAATCGGGGTTTTACTGGCGTGACTCAAGGGCTTATCGTCATCACCTTCATCCAGTGGTTCTTCGCGATCCACCGCAGACAGGAAGTTGTCATCGACGTCTTCGCGAATATCACCCACATAAAGGAATGCCGCCTTTTCCAGACCAATGTCCACAAAGGCAGCCTGCATCCCTGGAAGCACACGAATCACCGTTCCACGATGAATGGACCCGACCAATGTGGGGGATGTTTTGCGTTCAATCTTCAAATCGGAAAGGATACCGGCATCGACATAGGCGACTCGGGTTTCTTGGGGACGAACATTGATCAGAATTTCAGCGGACACAGTGGCTCCTTTGCCCCAAGAACAGGGCCCGATCTTAGTTCAATAGTCCAGAAACAAGACCGATAGCAAATAATATTTAATATTGAAACATATCTGACCGAAAAGATCACTGAATTAGAGCCCTTAGGGAGAGCACGATGGCAACAATTGATGAACTGTTTAAACTCATGGTCGAACAAGGAGCTTCCGACTTGCACATCACAAGCGGAGCCGCCCCTTATTTGCGCCTGCATGGAAACATGGTTCCATTGAACTATCGCGAACTCACGAACCAAGACGTTCAGGGTTTGCTTTTTGAGATCCTTTCAGAAAAGCAAAAGAAGGCCTTCGTTGAAAAATGGGAGCTGGATTTCGCCTACACACTTCCCGGCACAGGTCGTTTCCGTTGCAATATCTTTATGCAGCGTAAAGGTCTTGGCGCTGTTATGCGTATCATTCCTGAAAAAATCAAAACCGCACAAGAACTGGGTGTTCCACCTTCTGTGATGGACATCATCGATTGCGATCGTGGTCTGATTCTGGTGACGGGTCCTACCGGCTCTGGTAAGTCCACCACTTTGGCAGCGATGATTCACCAGATTAACATGACCCGTGAAGCACACATCATCACGGTGGAAGATCCTATCGAGTTCGTTCACCCGAACTTGAAATCTTTGGTGAATCAGCGTGAGGTCGGAAGTCACACCAAAAGTTTCGCCAATGCCCTTAAAGCGGCCTTGCGTGAAGACCCGGATATCCTGCTGGTGGGTGAGTTGCGTGACTTGGAAACAATCTCTTTAGCCCTGACGGCAGCGGAAACAGGACACATTGTGTTCGGAACCCTGCATACTAACAGTGCTGCCAAAACCATTGACCGTATCATCGACGTTTTCCCTGCGGGACAACAACAGCAGATCCGCACGATGCTGGCCGAATCCCTGCGTGGAGTTGTCGCTCAGACGCTGTTCTCCCGCGCGGACGGACAAGGTCGCGTGGCTGCTTACGAGATCATGAGAAATACCAAGGCGATTTCCAATTTGATTCGTGAAGGTAAGGTCCACCAAATCCCATCTGCGATGCAGACTGGCTCCAGCCAGGGGATGGTGTTGTTCGAAAAATACATTGAAGATCTGGTCCGCAAAGGAAAGGTTTCCGCAGCCGATGCAAAAACCTTCCTGGGTCAGGCTGGTGGCGATACCAGTGTGCAGACAGCCGTTGGTGGCGGAGCTGCCGGCGGTCCGCGCACTAAAGTGGGCTAATCAGACTAAAATTCAAATCCAAAGTTTACTAAAGGAAGAGCCTTGGCGACCGTCGCCGAGGCTCTTCGGTTTTTTTGATCCCATCCCAAATTTTGCGAATACTCATAGCTTGGCGTTGCTGGGCGCGAAGAGTCATAGACCACATACCCTACCCCTGCCACAAAACCCACTAAGGCCCCCAGGCTGATATTGTCGGTGTGTTCTTCAGGACTGCCATAGAAAGACAATGTACTTAAGCCCAAGATCGCTCCGCCCAGGCTGGCAAACAGGACCGCTGCTGTATTTCGTTTAAAAGTTCTGTCGGCTTGCGCAAAGGACGCCGAGGAAGTGAAAATCAATAAAGCTGCCAGTAAAAACGAGGTCCACTTCTGTGGTGTCATGATTGCCTCCTGCAATGAACTGAGATACTTTTGCTATTTAAACATTTTTGAGGTGCCCCGTGCAACTAAGTCGTTATATTGACCACACTCTTTTAAAGCCCGAAGCTCAGCTGGCGCAGATCGAAAAACTTTGTGCCGAAGCCACTGAGCACTCTTTTTTCAGTGTCTGCGTGAACACTTCTTACGTAAAGGCCTGCGCTGATCTTCTAAAAGATTCTTCCGTGAAAGTCTGCTGTGTTGTCGGCTTCCCTTTGGGGGCGATGGACACCGAAAGCAAAGCGGCGGAAACAACCACAGCTATTCGCAATGGCGCGCAGGAAATCGACATGGTTATTCAAATCGGCGCCCTGAAAGACCGTCGCCTGGATTATGTTCGCGACGACATCAAGGCCGTGGTGCGGGCAGCACAAGGTCACACTGTCAAAGTCATCATCGAAACTTCTTTGCTGAATAATGACGACAAAGTTCTGGCGTGCAAAGCCGCGCTGGAGGCCGGGGCTCATTTTGTTAAAACCTCCACCGGATTTGGTGGCGGTGGTGCAACGGTGGATGATGTGAAACTGATGAAGTCCGTCGTGGGCAATCAGATGGAAGTGAAAGCTTCCGGCGGCATCAAGGATGCCCAACAGGCAAATGCAATGATCGAAGCTGGAGCCACCCGCCTTGGCACAAGCTCGGGAATCACAATTATTCAAGGCGGCTCTGCACAAGGTGGTTACTAATGTCCTTTCTTCCTGCTGAAATCATCAAAGCCAAACGCAACGGCCAAGAACTAAAGTACGACGAAATCAATGAATTTATCCTGGGCTATGCTCGTGGTCATATTCCTGATTACCAGATGTCGGCTCTTTTGATGGCGATTTTTTTCCGTGGCATGACGACGGAAGAAACTCTTTCTCTGACCAAAGCCATGCTTCATTCCGGCGAGGTTGTGGATTTTTCTTCCGTGAAAGAATTCAAAGTGGATAAACACTCCACCGGCGGGGTGGGTGACAAAACCAGTTTGATTCTAGGTCCTATCGTGGCGGCGGCCGGTATTCCGGTTCCCATGATTTCCGGTCGTGGTTTGGGTCATACCGGCGGAACTTTGGATAAGCTGGAAGCTATTCCCGGCTTCAACACACAGAAATCTTTGCCGGAATTTATCGAATTGGTTCACAAGCACAAGATCTGCTTCATCGGTCAGACGAAAGAGATCTGCCCTGCGGATAAAAAAATCTATGCTCTTCGTGATGTGACAGCCACAGTGGAAAGCCTGCCGCTGATCTGCGCTTCCATCATGTCAAAAAAAATGGCTGAAGGGATTGATGGCCTGGTACTGGATGTGAAATACGGTTCCGGTGCCTTCATGAAAACACCTGCTTTGGCGGAAGAGCTGGCTTTGAATCTGATGGCCATTGCCAAAGGTTACGGCAAAAAGGTCACCGCTTTACTGACAAATATGGATCAGCCACTGGGACGCTTCGCCGGAAATTCACTGGAAGTGGACGAGTGCGTTGCCATCATGAAGAATGAAAAATTCATCGGCCCTGCGGGCTATGATCTTTACGAAGACACTCGTGAGTTGAGCTTGCGACTTTCCGCGCACATGCTGTTACTGGCAGGCGTGGGCAAGAACGAGGAAGAGTCTTACAAAATTGCCACAGACATGTTGGTATCTGGTAAAGCCATGGCGAAGTTTGAAGAACTTTGCTCCATTCACGGTGGAAATTTGAATGCGTTGCCAAAACCAAAACATTCCATTGCAGTGACTTCTGAAAAAGCAGGCTGGGTCAGTGGCTTCCACACTGAAAGCATTGGTGTTGCGGGCATTCTTATCAAGGCCGGTCGTGCACAGACGACAGACATCATTGCAC
This sequence comes from Bdellovibrio bacteriovorus, assembly GCF_025558485.1. Lineage (GTDB taxonomy): Bacteria > Bdellovibrionota > Bdellovibrionia > Bdellovibrionales > Bdellovibrionaceae > Bdellovibrio > Bdellovibrio bacteriovorus_G. The sequence continues at coordinate 1,186,797 of NZ_CP102930.1, read as the reverse complement.
CAACTGCGGGTATCGAGTTCCACGTGAAAGTTGGTGATGAAGTGAAGGTCGGCGACACGGTCTTTACATTGCATGGCGACGACAAAGATTTGCTTCAATCCGCTCTGCCTATGCTTCGTTCAGCAATGACAATTTCCTTGCAAAAGGTGACAAAGCCTAGTTTGATACTCAAAACTTTGAGCTAATGCTCTAAGAGTTGAAAAGGGGATGCAGTTTGGTACTCAATAAGCTTCAAGAATCCATGGCCTTTATCCGGACAAAGACTTCGGCAAAACCGAAAGTTGGTGTCGTATTGGGTTCCGGTCTTGGCGCTTTTGTGAAGGAAGTGGAAGTTGAAACAACCATTCCGTACAAAGACATCCCTCACTTCTCCCCGCCCACAGTTGAAGGTCATTCTGGAAATTTGATTTTCGGTAAAGTCGGTGGTCAGCAGATTGCTATTCTTCAGGGGCGCAATCACTACTACGAAGGGCACAGCATGGAAAGTGTTGTGTTCCCGACCAGAACCCTGGCGGTGCTGGGTGTGGAAACTTTGATCCTGACAAACTCTGCCGGTGGTTTCGGTGAAAACATGCAGGCCGGTGATTTCATGATCATCGAAGATCACATCAACTTGATGGGCACAAACCCGTTGATGGGTCCTAACATCAAAGAGCTGGGACCTCGCTTCCCGGATATGACTGAAGCTTACGACAAACGCTTAATCCAAACGATGGAAGAAGTGTTGATGAAGCAAGGCACTCGCTTCCACAAAGGTGTTTACTGTGGCGTGAGTGGTCCTACCTATGAAACTCCTGCGGAAGTTCGTTATCTGAAACTTATTGGTGGCAAAGCTGTTGGCATGAGCACGGTTCCAGAAACCATCGCAGCCAATCACTTGGGTCTGCGTGTGGCGGCTCTTTCCTGCATCACGAATTTGGCTGCCGGAATTTCTGCTCAGAAGCTTTCCCACGACGAAGTGACAGAAACAGCCAAGCAAGTAGAGTTGCAATTCTCCTCGTTTTTGCGTGAGTTCATCGCTCACATCTAATGGATTGGACCTGATTAAAAGGTCCAGTCTAGTTTCGAATTTTTAGCCTCAAAATAAGACATATAATGACCGAAGAGCTAACCGGTCGGGCCTTTGATATGCGTCCCATTGATGGGACCTATACGGCCCGCACAGGGAGTGAACATGGATGTTCAGAAAATTCTCTCGGCGGTCGCTTGCGTCTTTGTATTAGCAGCTTGTAGCAAAAAATCCGCTGAATCCGTCTTTCCAGAAAATGGCGCCCTTGATTCAAGTGCCTGTCGGGGCCAAGCCATTGAAAATAAATTCATCGTCCAATGGGAGGACGGAAGTTTCACAACAGAAACCGCCGCCAACGCGGATGAATTCAAAGAGACTTTTATTAAGCCTCAACTCGATAACATCAGACACGTGGACTACGACCGCGTGATTCAACTGCAAACCTCCAACGAGGTGCGCACAACAGCCTTTACCGACAGTTGGGGACAGGAACGCATTGGCGCGCCTTCGGTGTGGAGTCAGGGCATCTATGGTCAGGGCGTGAAAGTCGCCGTGGTGGACGCTTACGTGGATGTCAGCCATCCGCAACTGCTACCTCGTATCGCCGTGAATGCCGGGGAAATTCCAAATAACGGCAAAGATGATGATGGTAATGGTCTTATTGATGACTACTATGGTGCTTCGTTTGTTTCCCAACCAGGCAGCAACCAAACACCAAGTTCGCATGGATCTCACGTTGCCGGAATTATCGCCGCAGACTCGCGTTACGGCAGTGTTGAGGGTGTGGCTCCGCAGGCACAGATTATTCCCGCGCAGTTTATTTCCAATGATGGTGGCGGCTCTTTGGGCGACGCTGTACTGGCTTTGCAATATTCCGCCAAGCGTGGTGCGAAGGTCATCAACGCCAGCTGGGGTGGGGCTCCATGTGTTGCCTCCCTTCGCAATGCCTTTAGCGAATTACAGCGTCAGGGTATTCTGGTTGTGGTTGCCGCAGGCAATGACGGGCGCGATGTCGATGTTTATCCCGAATTCCCGGCTTCCTTTAACATGTCCAATCAGATCACCGTGGCCGCGGCTTCGGTCAGTGATTTCATGACCTCTTGGTCCAATCGCGGGTTTAATCTGGTTCACGTGGCAGCACCGGGCGAAAGAATTTTAAGCACGGTCCCTGGAAATTCGATCGCATATATGGAAGGAACAAGTATGGCCGCTCCGTTTGTCAGCGGGACTGCCGCCCTGCTTTGGAGTGCCAAACCCGAAGCCACCGCAAGCCAAATTAAAGAGGCCATTTTGCGGTCGGTGGACGTCGAAGCCGGACACGAATTTAAAGTAAATACTCGAGGCCGCATCAACGTCGAAAAGGCCCTGACCACCCTTCGCCAGTTAGTTCCATAAATTCAATAAGATAGATCAAATCATGCGGAGCGTAAACAGTGCGCTCCGCGTCCTAGTTTTAAGATGATTCTTTAGACTCTCATGCTAGATTGATTCCCTGTTTTTTGAGGATGGTTCCTCATAAAGAAAAGGAATTGTATGAGCACAGAAGTTTCATCTGGCATTCAAGCTCGCTTGGCTGATCTTGAAAAAAGAAACGAAGCCGCAATGGCTGGTGGTGGCGCTGCTCGCGTTGCCAAACACAAACAAGGCGGACGTCTGACAGCGCGTGAGCGCGTAGATGTTTTGTTAGACCCGGGCAGCTTTGTTGAAATGGATCGTTTTGTTTCTCACCGTTGCACAAACTTCGGCATGGATAAAACTGTTGTTCCTGGTGATGGTGTCATCACGGGTTACGGTCGCATCAATGGTAAGCTGGTTTATTTGTCCTCTCAGGATTTCACTGTCATCGGTGGATCCATGTCCCGCACTCAGGCCAACAAGATCTGCAAAGTGATGGATCTGGCGATGAAAAACGGGGCGCCTTTTATTTCTATCAATGACTCTGGTGGCGCGCGTATTCAGGAGGGTATCGAATCCCTGGGTGGATATGCCGACATCTTCACTCGCAACACCATGGCATCCGGCCTGATCCCGCAGATCACAGCTATCATGGGCCCATGCGCGGGTGGTGCGGTCTATTCCCCGTCCATCACAGACTTCGTGTTCATGGTGAAAAACACCTCTTACATGTTCGTGACCGGTCCTGATGTTATCAAGACAGTGACTCACGAAGATGTGACCAAAGAAGATCTGGGTGGTGCAACAACCCATTCTGCAAAATCCGGCGTGGCACACTTCGCAGCTGAAGACGACAAGCATTGCTTGCTGCTAATTCGCGAAATGATGAACTTCCTGCCTTCCAACAATCTGGATGATGCTCCAATTCTTCCAACCAACGATCGTCCTGACCGTTTGACAGAAGCCTTGAACACATTAATCCCGGAAAATCCAAAGAAGCCTTACGACATGATCTCTGTCGTTACAGAGTGCGTGGATGAAGGTTACTTCCTGGAAGTGCACAAACACTTTGCTCAGAATCTGATCGTGGGCTTTGCTCGCTTCAATGGTCGTCCGGTGGGTATCGTGGCAAACCAGCCCAACATCCTTGCGGGCTGCCTGAACATCGAGGCTTCCCGCAAAGGTGCTCGTTTCATCCGTTTCTGTGACGCCTTCAACATCCCGGTTGTTTCCTTCGTGGACGTTCCGGGCTTCCTGCCAGGAAAAGATCAGGAATGGAATGGCATTATCACTCACGGCGCGAAACTACTTTACGCCTATGCTGAGGCAACGGTGCCTAAGATCACTGTTATCACTCGTAAAGCTTACGGCGGCGCTTACATCGTTATGGGCTCCAAGCTTCTGCGTTCTGACGTGAATCTGGCTTACCCTTCTGCAGAAATCGCAGTGATGGGTGCTGATGGTGCGGTTAGCATCATCTTCCGTGAGGAAATCAATAAAGCCAAAGATCCGGCCGCTGAACGTGCCCGCCTGACGGCAGAGTACGAGGCAAAATTCGGCAATCCATATGTGTCTGCCGAACTGGGCTACACAGATGAGGTTATCGAGCCTGCATTGACTCGTAAGCGCATCATCGACTCTTTGGAAATGTTGAAGCATAAACGTGATATTACTCCGGCTAAAAAGCACGGAAACATCCCTCTGTAGGAGCGAACATGGCATTGTTTAAAAAAATCCTGATCGCCAACCGTGGGGAAATCGCCATTCGTATCACTCGAGCTTGTCGTGAGCTGGGTATTGCGTCTGTGGCTGTGTTTTCCGATGCGGACCGCGACAGCTTGCACGTATTCCTGGCTGATGAGGCCTATCACATTGGTCCATCCCCATCCCGTGAAAGTTATCTGAACTACAACAAGATCATCGAAGTCTGTAAAAAAGCCGGTGTGGACGCCGTTCACCCGGGTTACGGCTTCCTGTCTGAAAACACTGTGTTTGCCAAAGCATTGAAAGATGCAGGCATCACCTTCATCGGCCCGACAGTGGCCAATATCGAGTCCATGGGGGATAAACTTTCCGCCAAGGCCCTGATGAAAAAAGCGGGTGTGCCGACAGTTCCAGGTTCTGATGGCGGAGTTGAATCCGTTGAAGAAGCGCAGAGGATCGCAGAAAAAATCGGTCTGCCAATCATCATCAAAGCCTCTGCAGGCGGCGGTGGTAAAGGAATGCGCGTGGTTCGCCAGATGGACGAACTGGAAAGTGCTTTCCGGGCGTGCCGTTCTGAGGGTCAGAACTATTTTGCTGATCCAACAGTATATATCGAAAAATTCATCAACGATCCAAAACACATCGAGATTCAGGTCTTCGGCGACACCCACAATAACCACGTTCACTTGTTTGAACGTGAGTGCTCTGTTCAGCGTCGTCACCAAAAAATCATCGAGGAATGTCCGTCCCCATCTGTACCTCACGAAGTACGCTTGCGCATGGGCGAAGCCGCTGTTCGCGCAGCCAAACAGATCAATTACGTGGGCGCAGGAACGATTGAGTTTATCTTCGATAACGCCACCAAGGAATTCTACTTCATGGAGATGAACACACGTCTTCAGGTGGAACACCCGATCACAGAAATCGTGACCGGCTTTGACCTGGTGAAAGAGCAGATCCATGTGGCTGCTGGCAAACCGTTGAGCTTCAAACAGGAAGACATCAAGCAAAAAGGTCATGCCATCGAAGCCCGTATTTGTGCGGAAGATCCTATCACCTACAAACCACACCCGGGTGTGATTCGCGCCTGCCGCCACCCGCAAGGGCCGTTCATGCGTGTGGATTCTTACGCATACCCTGGTTACGAAGTGCCTATCTTCTACGACCCAATGATTGCCAAAGTGATCACCTGGGGTGAAACACGCGAAGAGGCCATCGACAGAATGCAACGTGCGCTAAGTGAGTTCGTGCTGACCGGTATTAAAACCAATATCGTTCTTCACAAGACCATTTTGGATCATGCGAAATTCCGCGATGGTTCTTACACGACTCAGTTCATTGAAAAGAACTTTGAAGTTATTGAGCCAAATCTTTTCAAGGAAGTTGAAGACCCTGTATTCCTGATCGCCGCGGCTATTACAGCTTACAACGATCGCAAATCCAAAGACGTTCGCCAGCTGAACCTGACTTCCAACTGGAAGCGTGTCAGCCGCAAACTTCAATTGAGGACGTAACATGTACTTTGAGGCAGAACTTAAAGATAAAAAATTTAAAGTCGATGTGACCGAGCACCGCACCACCTGGAAGGTTTCCGTTCAGGAAGAGGGCAAAGACTGGATTCACTACGATATTTCCAAAAACGACTACAAACAGGCTGAGCAATACATCAGCTTCCTGTTTGGCGGTAAATCCTATCTGATCGACGTGATCGGACAGGATACAGAGTACACGGTATTTACCCGTAACTCATTCCGCACCATCAAGGTCTTCAATGATGAAATGCTTTTGCATGAATCCCTGAAAAAAGGTGGCGGTTTCGGTGGTGATAACGAACTGAAGTCCGGTATGCCAGGCAAGATCATCGAAATCTTCGCCAAAGAAGGCGAGATCGTAAAAGCCAACAAGCCGCTTTTGATTATGGAAGCGATGAAAATGGAAAACGAAATGCGCGCGACTCGTGATGTGAAAATCAAAGAGATCCGCATAAAACAGGGTGACTCTGTCGAATCTGGCGCCGTTCTAATTAAGTTTGAAGAACCTTAATAGGTCTTGAATCTCCAAAAAGAAAAAACCCGCATCCTTCACTGGTGCGGGTTTTTTTGTGTCCTTTTAAAATCGACTATCTTGTGCCTGGGGTGGAAGTTTCCTTGCCCTTTGGGGCTTTGTTAGCTGGCGCTCCACCCACTATTCCACCCGTCGGCATTCCGCCCATCATTGCGCCGTACATACCAATACCACCACCATACATGCCCATGCCCCAAGGGCCCATACCTTGGGCAGCATCGTCCATGCTCGCGCACAGAGAAACTGCGGCTCCGATATTAAAGGCGCTGATCGTTGCAGCCTGTTTGGTCTTAGCATCCGGAGCTTCCCCCGCTGCACCGAAGGCACCGTAGATACCCGATGCCGACAAAGTTTTACCTTCTTTTTTCAGTTCGCTATTTCTTTGCTCATGAAGACCTTGGGCCATTACAATCATATTTCCGCATTGAGCAGCATTCTGGCTTCCCATTTTGGAAATCATGGGCTTCAACTTGTCACAGAAGGCTTTATCATAAGTGACTTTGCCTTCAGCTTTGGCATTTTCGTCTTTCATTTCATAATAAAGATTCTGGTTCACTTCACAGGAGTCTCCGTTATATGTGAACGTCGATTCTGTTCCTTTAACCAGCGGATACGACCCTTTGAACTCTTTGCCAAATTCTGACTTTCTGAACTTGTCACGATTCATGATCTGCATTTTCAGATTCATGTCTTTGTTCACGGACACCACTCGTCCGGCAGAGTCACGCTTGATATAGATGGTTCTTCTTTCCGTTTCATAAACAGGCTTGCCGTCTTTGAAGGCGGTCATCACCTTGGCTTTATAAGTGATCGCCTCAACACCATCTTTTGTGCTGCGGGAAACGATTTTATTCTGATCCACCACCTGAGTTTTTCCATCGTTGTCGATAGAGAATGCCACTCCATCCGGGTCCATTCCATAACCCATATCCATCGTCGCATGGTTGATCTGATTGGCGCAGGCATATTGTTTTATCGCCTTATCCATGTCCGTCGCTGCCTGCGCAGATAAAGCCAGTCCCATCCCACAAAGAAGCACAAGATACTTCATAGTTCCTCCCAAATAAGTTCCGATTTTTTATGTATCGATGTTTGCAGAATATAGTGGAACATCCGCAAAAGATATGAGAGGACTTCAAATACTAGCCTAAAGATCTAAAGGTTGTGTTTGGGAACGAATAGAAACTATTCGCGTTCGTTGATGGCGTAAGCTTCTTCGCGCTTCTTTTCAAAGACTCCAACAATCAGAACTGCGGCTTCAAACAAAAGCCACATCGGCGTCAGCATCATCACCATGCTCAGCAGATCCGGAGGAGTGATCACAGCTGCAATCACTGCGATTGTCATAATGGCATAACGGCGATTCTTGCGCAGGAAGGCCTGACTGACAACTCCCATCATACCAAGAACGATGATCACCAATGGCAGCTCAAAGGCCACCCCGAACATCAGACACATCTGAGTAAAGAAGCCCATGTACTGATCAATGGAAATCATGGGCTTGTCGATGTCACCACCGAAAGTCATCAGGAACTGAAAGGCCATCGGCAAAGCGATCCAATAAGAAAACGCCGCACCCAGAACAAACAAGCCGGTTCCGGAGATGATAAAGCCCATCGTATATTTACGCTCTTTCGCATAAAGACCGGGAGCTATAAATTTCCAAATCTGATAAAGCCAGAACGGACAGGACAGCAAAATACCGCAGACAAAAGCCAGCTTTAAGTGCGCAATGAATTTATCCAGAGGACCGGTGTAGATCAAACCACCACCCGGCAGATAAGGGCGAATCGGCTCTCGGACAAAATCAAAGATCTTTTCACTGAAGCCATAGCAAATGCCCGTGGCGATCAACAGAATCCAGACACAATTGATCAGCATCTTTCTTAGATCAGCAAGATGCTCGTACAAGGACTGGGCTTTGGAGTCGAGTTCTTCGCGCTTCATTGGTCTTTTTGCTCTTCGGACTTGGCATCAGCCTGCGGAAATTCCAATTGCTCCGGATTTTCAGCTGTTGTGGCAGCATCAGAAGCAGGAGTCGCCGTGTCTTGTGGTGCAGAATTGTTGTTGTGATTAGGATTGCGGATGGTCTGATTAAGGTCGAATTTATCCATACGCACCTGTTGTTTCAGTTCATCACCCAAAACATTGGTGCTGCGCTTGAGTTCGTTCAGAAAACGACCCAATGTTCTTGCAAGCTCGGGAAGTTCCTTGGGCCCGATCACAATCAGGGCAAGAACCGCAAGAAAGATAATTTCAGACATACCTAGGCCAAACATGGCGCCAGAATAGTGGAATCAGCTCTGCTTGCCAAGCTTTACTTGATCCTGAGGAAGAGTCAAAACACCCATTTCCACCAGCTTCTCGCGAGCCAGCTCCGAGCCTGTGCGCATATAACGCTCATAGAGCCTCAGAATGCTCTCATCGCTTTTCACAAAGGAATGATGGCTGATGTAGGTCAGGACATCCACGAACTCCAAAAACCGCTCGGAGAACACTCCATACACCCGGGCCAGAGTGTCCTCGCGGGTGCAATGGGCCAATGATGCATAGGCAGCTCCGCCGATTTCCGCATAGTAATCCACATCCACAATCTTGCGCGACAGGGAGTCCCCGAAAAAGCCACTGATATACAGGGTTCGGTCTCCGAGTTTTCTCAGCATTTCCGCACGCACCACACTGTCAGCATTTTGTGCCGTCAGATACATTTCCGCCAAAGTCGTTGGATTTTTCTGACCACCCTCGGTCGCATAGCCGGGATCAAAAAGATTGCGCGCATCCAGATAGTGCTGCAACAAATTTACAAGATAGGTTTCAACCAAAGGATACGTCTGAACCTTGCGTTGGGATAGTCCCTTCTGAACAAGTTCCTGAAAGTAGCCCTCGGGGCTTACAAAAAGCTCAACTGTCGAGGTCGTCGAACGCTTTTCCCGCATACTTATAGTCTAACAAATTTCAGTTGGCTTCCGGTTAGTTGTTTTTATGAAAGCTGGTCAAAAGTCTCATACTGAGACGCAAAGAAAGGCGTCCGCTTTGCATTTACCTAACGGCAGAAGAATTTTCATGGAGAGTTCGCGTGTATTGGAGCTGGCTGAAAAAAGTATTGGCACTGGCAGGCATTTTTGCGCCCATTCAGGCGGTCGCCATTCTGTGCGGACCTGTGTTTTCCATGGAATATGGCGCTCATGGGCGCGTGGAAATCAAACCCTCCGCCCAGCACGGGCCGAAGGCCACTGAATATGCCAAAATCCTCGAGCACGTCGATGGACTTCTGGGGCCCCTGTCCCCCGCCACCAGCAGCGTTGTCAGCGTGGACAATATTTTTATCTTCTCTGTTTTTGATCCGACCACCTTCCGCATTTCTGTCGGCCTGCGCCCAGCGCGCATGGGCGCCAAACACCCCGCGCACAATTTCACAACCCTGATCCATGAATATGGCCATGCTGTTTTTGAAACCAATATGCTTCTGCGAAACAAAAGCTTCCAAAAACTTTTTGCTGATTTTTCAGCCCTGGAAAAAAGTTCCGAACTCATGGACCTTTCCTCTCACAAACTCACACCGTACTGGAATCTGAGGGGCGCATTTCACGAACTGTTTGCCGATGTCGTGACCTTGGCAGCCACTAAAGACCCCAAGGCCCTGCACAATGTTCTTCGTGATTCCCGCGAAAGCTATGACAAGATTTCAGAATTGCTGTTAAGAGATTTTTCCGACGGCCGCCACGGCGAAGCCCGCCGTCTTTGGAAAAATGCATACCAGCAGCGCGTGATCGAAGAGGGGGACATTTACTTCGCCCTTCTGCCTGCCCGTTGGGAAATCTGGAAGCTTGCGCGCAATCATATCAAAAGTGAAAACTATCAAAGAAATCTGATTCCCGCTGTTTATGAAGTACTGGAAAAGCACTATATGCAGATACTTGAATCCGGCAACCCGCAGGAACTTGGCCGCAGCGGATTTGATAATATTGAAGTGATAAATCAAAGACTGATCGAGGACCTGCAAAAGGCCCTCGATTAGAAAACTTATTTTTCAACGTCTCTTGGACCAACCAAACTTGTCACCGTTGGTTGAGAGAAGATTTTCTGCGCCAGCTTCTGCACATCTTCGGCAGTCACCGCAAAATACTTACCCGCGACATCCAGACTTTCACGATAATCCAGACCGTAAATATCATCGAACAGGATGGCGTTGCCAATAGTACCTTTGCGCTGAAGTTCAATGTCGTGGCGACCAATCAGATATCTCTGCGCACGCACCAGCTCATCCGCAGGAACCAGCGTCGTGGCCAGCTTGCTAAATTCCTCTTTCAGCATCTGGATGGCTTTTTCAGCTTTTTCCGGGGAACATCCAATATATCCACCGAAATATCCACACTCAATGCCTTCCATGTGCATAGGCGACACCGAATAAGCCAAAGAATTTTTATCGCGAAGTTCCAGGAACAGTCTTCCACCCTGACCACTTAAGACCGACTGAATGATTTCCATTGTATAACGTTCGGGACTTGAAAGTGTCAGCCCTTGGTAACCCACAATGATATGGCTCTGTTCTTTTTTGAGCTCGCGATAAAGATGTTTGGAATCCTTGATCACCGGTGCGGCAAAATGATTTTTTACACGCTCCCCTTTGGGAAGTTCTTTGGTGATCTGATTGAGCGTCTTCACCCATTTTTTTGTATCCACATCGCCGACAACCGCAAAAGTCAGGTTCTTGGCATTGGCAATTTTGTTATAATATCCACGCAAGGATTCTGCCGTCACGGCGTTGACGCTGGCCTCACTTCCCACCAGATCGCGGGCGTAGGGATGACCCTTAAAGATTTCCTGCATAAAGGCAAGAATACACAGCTGCGCCGGGTTGTCGTTGCGGGCTTTGATCTGATTTTTCAGAACCACTTTTTCGCGTTCCAGAATAATTTCCGGGAACTGCGGTGCCAACAATGAGTCCGCATAGATTTCCAGCATCTTGTCTTCAAACGGTGACAGATAGTCCATGGAAAGACCCGCCGAGTTTCTGCCGCCAAAGGCACCAATACCTGCCGCCAGTTCATCCACGCGCAGATTGATGTCGTCTTCAGAGAAGTTTTTAGAACCCGACAGCCAATTGCGGGCAAAGAGCTCCGTCAAACCATTCTGACCCTCTTCCTCTACACGCGCCCCGCCCAGGAAGGCGGCTTTCATCGCCACATAAGGCGTGTCACTTTGTTCGCGAATCAAAAGCGTCGCTCCGGAATCCAAAACAATGCGTTCTGTTTTCGGCGCCTTGCCACCAGCTCCCACATTGATATTGAATTTCTTAGCCACAAACTTCGCAGGCTTTTGCTTGCTGATTTTGGATTCTTTCAGGGCTTTTTTCAAATCTTTGGCAAAGGCTTTCAGAATGCGCTCGGCATTCTTTTTACCCATATTGGTCATCATCGACAGACCAAAGGTTTCCGCCTTCAGATATTTTCTGGCAATTTTCAGAATATCTTCCGGCTTCAGGGCATAGACCTGCTTCATGTATTTTTTGTAGTAGTCATGGTCACCATAATAGAACTCATTGCTTCCGGCCTTGCGGGCAATGTTATCCACGGTTTCCATCGAATAGACTTCGTGGCTGGCAAAGTTGGTCATGGCTTTTTGCATTTCAGCCACTGATGGTGGTTCGCTCACCATACGCACCAGCTCGGGAATCAAAGCGGCCAGTGCGCGGGTCAGATTCTCTTTCTCCAACCCCAAGGAAACGGCAAACAGGCCATCATCCTGCATGGAATACGCAAAAGAGCCCACAGAATTTGTCAGCGGTTCTTTAATACGCAAGGTCTGCATCAGACGACAGGAGTCCCCTTGCCCCAGAATCGCCGACATCACTTCCAGCGCAGCAATGTCCTTGTGTTTGACGTTCGGGATACGCCAGGTCAGGTAAGCGGTGGTCTGTTCAAATTTGGCCTGTTCCACTTTAATGCGGATATTTTTTTGTGCCGGTTCTTTTTTGCGTGCAACTTTGCGCAGCTTGAAGGGCTCAAAGCCCCCGAACATTTTCTGCACGCGATTTTTCATGTCTTTGGAATCAAAGTCACCGGATACCACCAGGAACATATTGGAAGGCACATAACGGGACTGATAGAATTCACGGATTGTTTTAGCAGAAACTTTCTTAACGACTTTGTCGTAACCGATCACCGGAATTCCGTAGGGGCTTTTCTGGAAGACATTGGTGAACAGCAACTGGCTGGCTCGGCGACCGGGGCTATCCTGTCCGCGTTTGATTTCTTCGATAACGACTTCGCGTTCGTTGTCGATTTCCTGCGGATCAAAGGTCGGATAACCCATCATTTCACTGATCACGTCCAGCGCCACATCCGAGAACTGCTGGGAAATGGTTACATAAAACACCGTCTGGTCAAAAGAGGTATAGGCATTCAGCTCTCCGCCGGAGCCTTCCACCGTGGCGGCGATCTCGCCCACCTTGTATTTGCGGGTGCCCTTAAAGACCAGATGCTCGATAAAGTGAGAAATCCCCTCTTCGCCTTTTTTTTCATCGGCAGAGCCTGTTTTCACCCACATTTGCACTGAGACCACTGGAGATTTATGACTTTCCAGGAAAAGGACCTTCAGACCGTTTTTTAGTTGAAATTTCTTAGACATACTCTACATAACTCCCATGGCATTTGGCGTCTATATCCACATTCCCTACTGCATTCAGCGTTGCACTTACTGTGACTTTGCCACCTATGAGCAAAGCAAGATTTTGCCGCCCGAGCAGTACGTGGAACTCCTGTTTAAGGAGATCCGTCAGAAGCACGGCTATTACACTCCACAAAGTCTGGATACCATCTACTTTGGTGGAGGCACTCCAAGCCTCATCCCTGCTCATCTCATTGTAGCGATTATCAAAGAGCTGGGTAGATATGGATTTACAACTAGACCTGACACCGAAATCACAATTGAAATCAATCCGGCAACCGTGAATGAGGATAAACTGAAAACCTACATTGATAACGGTGTGAATCGTTTCAGTGTCGGCGCTCAAACGTTCGACGATCGTTTGTTGAAGATGGTTCATCGTGAGCACTCCGCAAAACAAACCCTGGAAACGCTCGACCTTTTACGGGCCCACAATCTGAATTTCAGCTTCGATATTCTTTTTGCTCTGCCTTCACAAACCGTGGATGGACTGCGTCGGGATGTGCAAATTGCCGTCGAACAAGGGGCACGGCATATCAGCCCCTACTGTCTTACCGTGCCTGATGGTCATCCGTTGTCCAAAGGGCGCCCGGTTGACGAAGAACAAATCGAAATGTTCGACATCATCGCAGACGAACTGACAAAGACCGGATTTAAACAATACGAGATCTCCAACTTTGCCCTGCCCGGGTATGAATCCCAGCACAATCTGTTGTATTGGGTGGACGAACCCTATTGGGGTCTGGGCCTTAGCGCCCATTCGTATTCCAAAGAATCCACATGGGGCACGCGGTACTGGAATATCAACAACATCAACGACTATCAAAAGCAGATTCTGGCTTTCGATGGTCAGCAGTTCAGCTCCCCGGCCGTTCATTTGCCGGAAAGCCAGTTTGAAACCCTGGAAAGGCATCAGGCGCTTACAGACTTTTGTCATACCTCAATGCGTCTGATGCGCGGACTCAATATTGAACAGCTTCAGTCCAAATTCCCCGTTGATGTCTGCAATAAAGTCACAGGAATCCTGTCGAAACTCGAAGAAAAGGCGTGGATTCAGAATGACAATGGGCATTGGTCACTGACTCGTGACGGGCTTGTGTTGAGCAACCGAATTTTCCAGGAATTGACCTTCCTCAAAGGCGAAATATAAGAGGACTAGGAGTTTTTCCCGGGGCCTCCTGACATTGACAATATCTCGTGAATACACAATCTTAAGTATTGCGAAAGGACGTCTCATGTCAGAAGAAAATAGCTCTCAAAATCCGAATATTCCTCCTTCAGAAAATGCCGACAGTGCTTCTGAGATTCAAAAGCTTCAAGAACAGGCTGAAAAGTTCAAAAACGACTTCCTTTATCTGCGTGCCGAGTTTGAAAACTACAAACGCAATGCGATCAAAGAACGCTCTGAAATGACGAAATACGGTGGTGAGCGTCTGGTTCGCGACCTGCTGGAGGTCGTGGATAATTTTGAACGTGCTTTGAACATCAATGTTACAGCCGAAAATTTCGCCACCTTTAAACAGGGTGTGGATATGACCGCGCAGGAATTACGCAGTCTTTTGCAACGTCACAACGTGACAGAAGTTCCGGCGCATGGTGCGCCATTCGATCCGGCTGTTCACGAGGCTTTGAGTGCTGAAGTCACCGACCAGATGCCTCCGGGCCATGTGGTGCGTGTATTTAAAAAACCTTACAAACTCCATGACAAAGTGATCAGACCTGGCCAAGTCGTTGTTGCGAAGAAGCCAGAGTAAGAGAGTGTTGATTGTCTAAGAAAGACTTTTACTCCATTTTGAATGTTTCCAGGTCAGCCACTGCGGAAGAGATTAAAAAATCTTATCGCAAGCTGGCGATGCAGTATCATCCGGACAAAAATCCGGGGGACAAAAAGGCCGAAGAAAAGTTCAAAGAAATCACTGAGGCCTACGAGGTCCTTAGTGATACCAAGAAACGTGAAATGTATGACCAGTTCGGCCATGCCGGTGCCCAGGGCTTCGGTGGCGGCGGAGCTGGTGGTCCCTTCGGGGGGGCTGGCGGCTTTGGCGGTTTCGGTGGGGCGGGATCTTCCTCTCAGGGGGGCGACCCGTTTCAGGATATTTTCGGCGATGTCTTTGGTGATATTTTCGGATCAGCGCGTGGTCCCGGCGCACGTCCACGTCGGCCCAGCAAGGGCACGGACCTGCGCTATACTTTGAATATTTCTTTTGAAGAATCCGCCCTGGGCTGCGAAAAAGTGATCAGCTTTATGCGCCAGCGTGGCGGTCGTGAAGAACCTGCCAAGTTGTCCGTGAACGTCCCCGCCGGCGTGAAAGAAGGCCAGCGCCTGAAGCTTGCCGGTGAAGGTGACGCAACCGCAGGGGCTAACGCCGGTGATCTGTATGTGATTATCAACATTCAGGAACACCCGCTTTTCAAACGCAGTGAAAATGATGTCACTCTGGATCTTCCGATTATTTATACAGATGCCATTCTGGGCACCAACATTGAAGTTCCCACTTTGACCGGAAAAGCGATGATCCGCATTCCACCGGGCACTCACTCCGGCCAGACGTTCCGTCTCAAGGGTAAAGGCTTCCCGAAACTGGGTGGCTTTGGTTCCGGCGACATGCTGGTGCGTATTCTGGTTGATACTCCGAGCTCCCTTTCCAGCAGACAAAAAGAACTGATGGAAGAACTGGCAAAAAGCGGCGAATCCAGCCCGCTGGTTAAAGCCTTTCAGGACAAAGTGTCCCAACTTATGAGGAATAGAAAATGAAATCCGCTTTCCCCCTGCTTCTTACTGCCGGTCTTTTGGCTTCTTGTACAACGGTTGCAACAAAACGCGGCCCTTTAAAACCAGCCGCCACCACAGCTCCCTCCGCCAAGAAGCCCAAAGCCATCGGTGGTCTGACCTCGGGAAAGCCTCCGGAACAAATCGAATCTGAAGACCTGTCTGTTCCGGCTTCCTCTGGTGATATCCTCAGCCAGCTAAAAACCCTGGTTAATCAGACGGTCCAGGCTCCGAACAAACAGGATCAGGAATCCTTCCGCTTGCGTGCTATTGATGCGGTGGAAAATAAATTGAATGAAGACCAGTTGGAAGACGTCGCCGATGATTCCGATTTTGGGTTCCTGCGCGCGCACGCCATGTTCCGTCTGGGGGAAATGTCTTTGGATCGCAAGGACACATCTGACGCGCGTAAATACTTTAACTCTGTGACGGAGTTCGTGCCGGGTGGTGATCTGGCTTTGCGTGCTCAGGAAATTATTCATCAGCTGGATTCAGCCAAGAACGTTCAATCCCAGACCGTCGGTGTAGTGCTGCCATTAAGCGGTCGCAACGCTCCGGTTGGTCAGCGTGCTTTGCGCGGACTGGAAATGGGCCTGGGGCTGCACATTCCGGGCTCTGGCTTCAAGCTGGCCGTGATGGACAGTGAAGGAAACCCGGACTCCGCCCGTCGCGGGGTTGAGCGTTTGGTGAAAGAGGATAACGTTATCGCCATCGTGGGAAGTCTGCTTTCCAAAACAGCTCCGGCAGTGGCGGCAAAATCAGATGAGCTGGGTGTGCCCACAATTGCGCTGTCCCAGCGTTCCGGTTTGACTGAGATTGGTCCCACGGTGTTCAGAAATTCCCTGACCGGAGGCATGCAGGTGCGCGCTCTGGTGCGCACGGCGATGGAAGATCTGGGCATGAAAAAGTTTGCCATTCTTTACCCGAACGATCCATACGGTATCGAGTTCACAAATATTTTCTGGGATGAAGTGCTGGCTCGTGGTGGTGAAATCACTGCTGTGCAAACTTATTCAGTGAAAGAAACCGACTTCCGTCTGGTGATTCAGCGTCTGGTGGGCACTTACTTCGGCGAGGCCCGTCAGGACGAATTCAATCTGCGTCTTAAAGAACTGCAACAGTCCGGAAAGAAACATTCCGTGCGTCAGTCCAATCTGGAAAACGTATTGCCACCGATTGTGGACTTCGACGGCATCTTTATCCCCGACAGCGCTCGCGCGATGGGTCAGATCTCTGCAATGCTTTCCTATAATGACGTGCGTGGTGTGAAACTTTTGGGAACCAATCTTTGGAACACCAAGGACATTGCCAAACGCGCCGGTAACTTTGCGCAGAATCTGGTTTTTGTCGATAGTATGACACCGGCTTCTCATGATCGTTCCCGCTTTATGGGTGAATACCGCTCTCTTTATAATGAAGAGCCTTCCTTGATCGAAGTGCAGGCTTATGATGCGGGCTTAATCCTGCGTCAGCTGATCGCCGCAGGCGCCAGCTCCCGTGAGGAACTGGTAAAGAAGATGTCTGAGCTAAACCGCTTCCCTGGAAGCCTAGGAAGCCTCAGTATTAACGCGGAAAGAGAGATCGAGCGCCCGGTGACGGCGCTAACTATCGAAAAAGGCGAAGTTATTCCCCTTAGAATTCGTAAATAAGATCCATAATTTTATTTAATGACGATTTTTTAACCCCCTTCGGTGGGTGTTCTGTCTTAGGAACACCAGCGACAATGAGTGTCGCAAAATCTAAAGAAGGGGGCGTTATGACAAGTCGTATATCTGAAAACGTAATGATGGAGTGCAGAAGAAAACTCCTGACCACAAAACAAGATGTTTTGAATCGCTTTAGAACAGCCCAACGGGAGTTGGTGCACTTTGAAAAAGGTGGCGACGAAGGCGATCAGTCTGTAGCCCATATCGAAGAACATTCTTTTTTAGTATCCCAAGCCCGCATGAGAGAACAACTTGTCGAGATCGAAATGGCCCTGGCGCGCATCGAACAAGGCACATTCGGCATTTGTGAAGAAACAGAGGAACTTATCGAAACTGAAAGGTTGCTGGCAATTCCTTGGACTCGCCTAAGCATCGAAGGAGCAGAGATGCGAGAAGCGGTAAGTCGTAAGTTTGCGCGTTAAATAATCACGCAGTGCTTTTTTAGTGACAGAGAATCTTTCCCCCGTAATATGCGATCAATTTTCGGCCAAGGATCATCATATCGGGGGGTGAGATGAACGCAACCGAACTGACGGAAGTCGAACTACAAAATTTGAAAGAATCCTTGCTCTTCCAAAAGGGCACGATCCTCAATAAAACACATGAGTTTAAAGAGGAGCAATCCAGCATGGCTGCGGTTGCAGATGAAGCGGAAGCCGCTTCTCAGGATATCTCCAACAATATCTCCATTCACCTGCATGAACGTGATCGCACGGCTTTGTATGCGATTGAACGGGCGCTTGGCAAAATTGCCGACGGGACGTATGGCCAGTGCGAAGCCTGCTCTGAATTGATCAGTGCGCGCCGTCTGCAAGCAAGACCATTCACAGCCCTTTGTATTGATTGCATGGAAGAACAAGAGAGCCATTCTAGTATTTTCCAATAAGCACGAATTTATCTCATTGGATGAGGTCCACTGACATGGATGTCAGTCCAATTTTTTAAATTTCTCCTGAATTGCAGTTTAGAAAAAAACGTCTCACACCGAGAAGACTCATACCAGAAACATAAATTCCCGCATTACGCGGAGGAGCGGTATGAGTTTTGACGATAAAGTCCTAGAAATCCCACAGACCCTTCCCATGCTACCTGTGAGAGACATCGTAGTATTCCCCTACATGATCATTCCATTGTATGTAGGCCGTGACGCCTCCATCCGCTCAGTCGAAGAAGCCTTGGCGAAAAACCGCCTGATCTTCCTGGCATCACAAAAAGATATTACAGAAGAAAATCCTTCTCCGGATAACATCTACACTGTTGGTACAGTGGCGATGATCATGAGAATGAGAAAACTTTCTGATGGTCGCGTAAAAATCCTGATTCAGGGTGTGGCTAAAGGCCGCGTGAAAAACTTCACAAAGACAGCCCCTTCCTTTGAAGTGGCGGTTGAAAAGATCGAGGAAACTCCTGTTCAAAAGACAGTGGTGGAAAACGAAGCTTTGATCAGAACAGCCAAAGAGCACATCGAGCGCATCATCGCGTTGGGTCGCCCTCTTTCCCCGGACATCCTGTTGGTGCTGGATGATGTTTCTGATCCAGGTCGCATTGCAGATTTGATCGCTTCCAATCTGGGTGTGAAAGTTCAGGATGCACAGAAGGTTCTGGAAACTTCTGATGCCACTGAAAGACTTAAATTGGTAAATGAAATTCTGGCTGCAGAACTTGAAGTGATGCAGACTCAGCAGAAGAACCGCACTGGCAATGCCAAGGACGACATGTCCAAGTCTCAGCGTGAATACTTCCTGCGCGAGCAGATGAAAGCTATAAAGAATGAGCTGGGCGAAGGCGACTCCAAATCCGAGGAAATGGACGAATTGCGCGAAAAGCTGATCAATGCCGGAATGCCTGCAACTGTAGAGGCGGAAGCATTGAAACAACTGGGTCGTCTGGAGCGTATGCATCCGGATGCTTCCGAAGCCACAATGGTTCGCACCTACCTTGACTGGATGGCGGATCTTCCTTGGAGCAAAAAATCCGAAGACCATATTGATCTTAAACGTTCCAAAGAAATTCTGGATGAAGATCACTATGAACTGGAAAAAGCCAAAGACCGCGTTATGGAATTCCTGGCGGTTCGCAAGCTGAAACCAAACCTTAAAGGTCCAATCCTTTGCTTTGGTGGTCCTCCGGGCGTGGGCAAAACATCCCTGGGTAAATCCATCGCTCGTGCGATGGGCCGTGAATACTTCCGTATCGCCCTGGGTGGTGTGAAAGATGAAGCGGAAATCCGCGGTCACCGTCGCACTTATGTGGGTGCAATGCCGGGTAAAATCATCCAGGCTTTACGTCAGGCGAAAACAAACAATCCAGTGATCGTGCTGGATGAAATTGACAAACTGGGATCTGACTTCCGTGGTGACCCTTCAGCAGCAATGCTAGAGGTCCTGGACCCGGAACAAAACGCCACTTTCCGTGACAACTACTTGAACGTGGATTTCGATCTTTCAAATGTGTTGTTCATCGCAACGGCCAACGTGTTGGAAAATATTCCACCAGCATTGCGCGACCGTATGGAAATCCTGAACATCCCGGGATACACAGAGAATGACAAGCTTTTGATCACGAAAAAACATTTGATCAAAAGACAAATTGAAGCCAACGGTATCACTGAGGAAAACATCCAGTTTACCGACGAAGGCATCAAGTATCTGATCGCTGGTTACACTCGTGAAGCAGGTCTTCGTAACCTGGAGCGCGAAGTGGGTTCCGTCTGCCGTAAAGTGGCCAAGATGGTTGTGATGGGTGAAGCGAACTTTGTGGAGGTCAATGCCACAACCGTTCCAGAGCTTCTGGGCCCGCCAAGATTCCAGCGCGATGATAAGATCGCAGACTCTCAGATCGGCGTGGTTCAAGGTCTAGCCTGGACTCAAGCCGGTGGTGAAGTTCTGACCGTGGAAGCTTTGAAAATGAAAGGTAAAGGACACCTTTCCCTGACAGGTCAACTTGGCGATGTCATGAAAGAGTCCGCTCACGCAGCGATGTCTTATGCTCGCGCTCATCAGGAAGAACTGGGTATTCCAGAGGACTTCTTTGACAAGTACGACATTCACATCCACTTGCCAGCAGGTGCGATCCCGAAAGACGGTCCTTCTGCAGGTATCACTCTGACAACAGCGCTTGTCAGCTTGATGACAGGCACTCCGGTTCGTCACGATATCGCGATGACTGGTGAAGTGACCTTGCAAGGACGTGTACTGCCTGTCGGTGGTATCCGTGAGAAATGTCTTGCCGCTTTGAACCTGGGTATTACAAACATCATCATCCCGATGGCTTGCCAAAAGGATCTTGCTGACATCCCTAAGGTCTTCAAAGACAAGATCAACTTTATTCTGGCAGAAAACTTGGATGAAGTGTTCGCGGTTGCCTTCGATAAGAATGCAAAAGTGACAACAGAAAAGAAAACTGCTGCGAAAAAAGACCCTAAGAAATCCAAATCACTTGCGGCCTAAACCGCAAGTACGCATCGCCCCTCCCTAGAGTCATGCGTTTCATAAGAAAGCCGGTTTATGCCGGCTTTCTTTTTTTGTTTCAATACGAGACAACTCCCTCCCCCACCTTCGTCTAAGGTCCGTATCTCAGTGTTATCTTGTTTGTATCTGGGGAACGTTCTAAGATTGTTCCATGAGGTTTCACAATAAAGGTCAGAGCACTCTGCTGTTCGTCACTGTCTTATGTGCCATAGGTGTGATCTTTGTATTGAACTCCGCAGATATTCAGAAAAGAAACTACGAGTACAAGACAAAGGATCATGATCAGGTTCTTCTGAACGAAGTCACCACTTCGGCTTTTGCTGTTATGGAATCTGCCCTGGCCCGCCGTCTGTGGGAACCACCTCCGGACAACAACTGTCTGAAATCAGAATCCTTCAGCGTCGATGGCACGCTGGAAGGCGGCATGACCTGGAATGTGACGGCCAAGTACAACTTCACCACAAAAAACTACGAGCTGATTTCTGAAGGACACTATCGCGATCTAAAGGCCGTTTATATCAAACGCATCAAAGTTCTGGATGTGTCAGATTACCTTTTGTTCTCGGGTTCAGATGCGCCATTGACGTTGCGTCGTCTGTACAATGCAGACTTCCCTACGGCTTTGATTGCGCGCGATCGTCGGATTTACACCAAGGGTCCGATTCAGCTGGGTGGAAATATCAATCGCCCCAACAGCATGATGAACTGGGGCGGATCGCCCAGCATCTGGCCGGGCGAGTATGGCACGATCATTCAGGGGGATCGCATTCAGTTTGGCGGGGGTATGCAGTACATTCAGTATGTCATACCCAAACCAAATCCACACCCCAGCAATATTGAAAATCTGCTAGCGCCTTTCGACAATGCCGTGGATATGCCAGCCACTCACCGCAGTCAGTTTGGCGGTGGCTCTGCTGTCATCACCCGGGACTTCAACAAGGCAATGACACTTAAACAGCAGGTCATCAACACCGCAGCTGGGCCTTTAACAAAAGCTTCCATTCGCAGTGAGGTTTATCCTATCGCTCTTTTTGGCGGGTCACCCCCATTGAAATCCTGGGAGGCTTCCGATAACGGCACTTATTTTAATGATGTCGATCGCTATTCTATTTTCAATTATGGCTGGGGCGGCGCCAATGGTTTCGGCGTGCGTCTGGATGCCACCTGTGTTTCCAAGGTCGATTCGGACACCACGAAAAAAGTCTGCTCGAACTCAGAACATTTCCCTCGTGGATTTAAAGCCTGGAGAAAAGACGCCGGACTGGAAGGCACTCTGTTCACAGCAGATGCAGAGGAAATCCCTTCACCCAAGCTGAATTGGGACAACATGGAAGCCCTGGAAGAAGACGCCCGTCAGTGTGGTCGCGTGATCGACAGCCCGACGAATCCCTATACGGACTGCCCTATCTGGGATGTTAATTACCTAAAAAAATATGCCAGTGGCAATACCGCTTGCGAGCAAGTTTCAAACATTGATCTGAATACGCTAACCCTGAACAACTTCAATGTGGCGCAGTTAACCAACACCAGCCTTAAAGAGCGTCTGCTTCGTCGTGTGGTTTATACAAAAGTTCCGACTGAAATTCGCCAGAATACTCCGCAGGGTTTGATGTCCGGGATTCTGCCAAACAACCCGGCCAGAAAGAATTTTTCCCTGTGGATTATCAGCGAGGACACTCTGGCATTGCGCGGATACCAACAGGATAACACGTCACCTTTAAGTTCTGACCCGGGACGTTTGCGTGAAATTGTCTTTAACAGTGATGCCAGCGGCAGCGGACGCGAGCCCATTCCGATGGTCATGCTCTCTCCAGAGCGCGTGCATTTGTTAAGCCCTCACTATGTACCGGCGACACCCACCTATATGAGCACTTACTGGCCCGTGGTGGGCGGAAAAATTCAGCCGGTTTTGCATAACTACACTGATTATGCCCGACAGGAAAACGACGGCTTCCGCTATGGCTATCGCACCTACAAAATCGACAGCGTCAGTTTGATCACCAATGCCAACACAAACACGGCAACACCTTTTGTTCTGCGCGGCCTATGGAGCGGGCCTGACTCCACAGCCGATCAGTATCCATCAAATATGTGCATGGTCAGCATGGCGGGCCATACGCTTCAACCCGTGCCGAATCCATCAGACCCGGCAAATCCTTACAACCTTGTTTCCGGGGCGCAAATGCCACCTTATGTCTCAGCACCGAACTCACCGATTCCCCCGTTGAGTTCCAACTACTACAATGGCAACACCTCCAAACTGCCAAGAGGATACTATCCGGTCATCTTTGATTTACAGCGTTCTGCCGGCATGGGAGGTCGCGAGGAATCTGATGTGATTTATTCCGGCATTCGCATGTACACCAACTTCGATTCCTTTGTTCCTGCCGGAAAGAAGAACCTGAACAATCCGACCCGCATTATTGCCGACACTCGCGGCAATGGTGGCGCACCTATTACGCTGGAACATAAGAATCTTCAATGGAATACCGGATACTACTATCAGGATATCCCCGCTGGAAGCGCATGTATCCCTGCAAACTTTAAATCCCGTGAAGCCGGATATTATGTCGGCGGCGTTTCGGAATCACAGCCCAGCGTGAACAACGGCCGATACATCTTTGTGCATACAGACCCTCCGGTTGACTACCGAAATCTCGGTTCCATCATCGGGGTCGATCAACCCATCCTGGAGACACGAAACTAGATGAAACTTCATGCGAACAACCAGGGTATGACACTACTTGAAGTTCTGGCAGCGGTGGCAATTTCGCTGATCAGTATGACTGTGCTTATGCAGTTGACCCTGTCCAACAGGACCCACAAATCCGGTATCGACCGTGCTATCGTATTTAAGGAAGTTCTGACCAACAACGCCATCGAACTTAAAGGTGCTTCCGTTGACGACATCCCTCTGCCGATCACTTCGGTGGCCATGTTGGTCACCATCTGCTGCAAGGTGCTGGCTTGGGCCGACAAAAGGACTTTCCGGGCAAAGGCAGTGTGGATCTGATTCTGACGGTCAATGACGGCGGTGGGATTTCCATTGTTAAAAGAATTCTTTGCGAGTTTTACCCGAAGGTCCGATAATTTATTTAGCTATATGCGTATTAAAGATAAAAAGAAAGTGGCCCTGGTTTTAAGTGGAGGAGGCATCAAAGCCGCCGCCTTTCATATTGGGGTTTGCTTGGCCCTTCAAGAAAAGGGATTCAAATTTGCCGGCGGAACCAAAGAGATGGTGCGTCAGAATTTCGGGGATAACGACCCGATGACGATCCGTCTTTATGTCGGTTCCAGTGCCGGGGCTTTCGTGGCCTCTGTTCTGGCAGCTGGCTATCCAGTGGAATCTTTAATCAATGCCTTTCAAGTTGGTTCGGGATCTGAACCCACTTTTGATAAATCAGACCTTCGTTATCTAAAACCGATTTCCTATCGCAGTCTGTTTAATCTGAATTCCGGCAGTCTTTTAAAATTTATTCCCCGTTCTTTGATGGAAAAGGCCCTGGTCACCGGCGGCTTTGAATCCCTTTTAAAAAACGGCCTGAAACTCAACGGCCTGTTTTCCACAAAAGGTATTGAGAACTATTTGCGCAAAGAAGTCCTGGTCGATAATGACTTTGCCCGTTTGGGGGTTGAGCTTTTTGTCATCGGAACTCAACTAAATCACACCCGCAAAGCCATCTTTGGAAATTTCCCGGAATCTTTTAAAACCGAGACCACTAAATACATCAACTACGCCACCATCAGTGACGCGGTTGCCTGCTCGACGGCTTTGCCACCGGTGTTTGCTCCTTACGGAATTAAACGCCCGGATGGAAAAGAGATTCATTATTATGACGGCGAGATTCGCGATACCCTTTCCACGCATGTGGCAGCAGACTACGGCGCAGATCTGGTGATTTCCTCGTATTCCATTCAACCCTATCACTACACCAAGGAAATGGGTTCACTGCACGACTACGGGATTCCACTGATTGCCAATCAGGCCCTGTACCAAGTCGTACAGCAAAAGATCGCTCGCCATATTCAGTATAAAAACGACATTCGCGGAATCTACAATGCGGTGGATGGTTACTTCAAGCAACAGAACTTACCACCGGAACATAAGGACAAAATCCTTGAAATCATTCGCAATCGTGTAAACTATCGCCCGGAAGTGGACTACATCTATGTAGCCCCTCGCCCGCAGAACTATGAAATGTTCTTCGTCGATCATTTCAGTCTGAATCCGGAAATTCTGGCTCGTATTGTGCGCATTGGTTTTAAATCCGGCATCAATGCCCTTCGCCAATACGATTTCAAATAACTAACTGCCTTTTTCCACAGCTTGTTTCCACAACCTCAGCAGATGCTGACTTTGTCGTTCAAGTCTTTCTCCCGCATAAGCCTTTTGATCAATAAAATGACCAATATCCCGAAGCGCTTCACGTTGCTGCGGATTTTCTTCGGCCAATCTGGTCAGATAATGCAGCGGAGTTTCGCCGCTTTCCTGCGGCTGATTTCTTTTTTCCGCCCACTTTTGCACTGCCAGAAACAGAACTCGTTCTTCGCTTACTAAGCCTTTCGTCCTGAAAAGACTGCGGAAAAGAAGAACTCCAATAACCGTAACAAAGATCAATCCCAGAATCATCTGCAACTTCATATCCGCCAAGGACTGCCAGAAGCTTTTCTGCGAACTGCGATCGAAATCGACAAGGAAGTAGGTCCATCTGTAGTTCAGATCATCGATCAAAAACTCAGCCCGGTCCCATAAAGTGATGCCGGAGTCCTTTGAAGGGCGCCACTGCACATTTCTGGCAAAGACCTTTTGATCTTCCTCTGAAAGATTAAAGAAATCTTCAGCCCCGATCACCAGCCTTAAAGGCGCCACCCAACTGGTGGGATCTTTTCTTTGCCATACCCCCTGATGAAAAACTTCCACCCAAGCGTGGGCATCTCTTTGCGTGACTCGCCAGAAATCACCCATGGGATTATAGCGCCCCCCCTGATAGCCGACGACAACCCGGGATGGAATCCCCAGCGATCTCGCCAAGGTCGCATAGGCACCGGCAAAGTGTTCACAGAAGCCGCGTTTTCGATAGAACAAAAAGGCCTCTAAATCATTGGGACCGCCGTAAACACCAGGATTTAAACTGTAAGTAAAATCATTCTTGGCAAAAAGATCCTGCAAAGCCTGAAGACGTTCTTCAGTTCCGGCCGCATCTTTTTTTGTCTGTTCCACCCATTCCAAAACACGACCGCGCATTTCCGGAGTGCGCAAATAGTCTTCATCAGGAGCCAAGGTGTCTTTACTGCCCTCGCTCCATTTGGCTCTATACACCGTGGTGGTCATAAGCGGGCGGGCACTTCGATAAATGTCTCCATTTAAAGACATCGTGCGACCCTGTTCCAATTGCACTTCGCTGGTTCCATCCAACACAAACAGATAAGTATTTGAATGTGGTTCCAGGGCAATTTCATATAACGAACTTTTGGAAACCTCTGTCCCTTTTTCCGGTGCGCGCAGCCCTAAAGTTCCCGGCCGCCAACTAAGCCCGCGCGAATATGGCAGAACCGAACCCCGCCAATAAAGATTCTCTGCGTTTTTTATTCCTGTTTCAGAAAGCTTGGCCCTGAAAACCATCGTGGAAATCCCGGCAAGCTCAGCGACATTTCCGGGATTTAGTTCCTCACTAAAGCCAATTTGTCCGGTGTTACTTCCGCGCGACATCGCCCAGGGCAGAACCACGCGAGGAAAGGCAAAGAACATAATCACCGCGGCCGGCACAGAAAGCGCAAAAACCTTTAAAAGCACTCTGCCTTTATGAGGAAGCGCACCGGGAAGAAGCGAGTACCACAAACCCGCAAATGCCAGTGCCGACGGAATAATCCAGTAAATATCCAAACTGAAAAGAGCTTTGACCGACACCAATACAAAACCCAATAAAACCAGGAAACGATGATCGCGCTCATTGCGATAATCCATCACGCGCAAACCAGAAAGCCCCAGAAGAAATGTGTAAGAAGGCTCCTGCCCAATAAATGTTCGGAACTGCAACAGGATCTGCACCAAAAGAGCAATACTTAAAACACCTGTCA
Organism: Bdellovibrio bacteriovorus; assembly: GCF_025558485.1. Classification (GTDB taxonomy): domain Bacteria; phylum Bdellovibrionota; class Bdellovibrionia; order Bdellovibrionales; family Bdellovibrionaceae; genus Bdellovibrio; species Bdellovibrio bacteriovorus_G. The sequence goes on along the minus strand of NZ_CP102930.1, from coordinate 1,159,932 downwards.
CTTTCTTTGAAAGTGGCTTCCATTTTAGGTTTTCCACACCCCATTTCCAGATCAAAAGACCAACCGAAGAAAAGGCAATCCACGGAGATACTTCAATACCCACCATCACCATCGCTGTGACAAACGAAAACGCCAGTGCTTTTTGGCTAAAGAATTTTCTATCCGTCATGGCAGGTTCTCCGTCTGAAGAAGAGCCAGAGTTTTTAAACATTCCTGCCTGTGGGCAGCTCCGGAATTTTTTCCATGTTCTTTTGATCCCACTGTCAAAGAATAAGAATATCCCTGTTTAGCGGCCTGATCCACCCACAGGCACAATTGTGAAATCCGGCTTTCAGGATCTTCAAGGTAAGCTGTTTGCTCCCATGAAAAACTCAGGGCGGGCTTTTCCGGTTCTTCATAGTTTTTCACTAAAAGCTCCTGTCGTCGCGCACTGGCACGCCAGTCAATACGACTTAAAGGATCGGCGCTTTGAAAAGTCCTGTGATCTCTGAACAGTCCGCTTTGTTGCATGCCTTCACCTGATACAGAATCCACAGGAAATTCCACATCACCCCTTCTTTGCGGGAAGATAAGGATTTTTTGTTCGCTCACGGCATACTTCCAGGCGCGCAGAAGTCCAAATGGATAAACACTTTGCAAAGTAATTCTGGGCAAAGAAATATATCCGCGCGATAAAGGCGTGAACCTCAGGAACAAACTTTCCTGTGATTTCGGAGCCAGCGAAATTCGCTCGGTCAAATCCTTGCTTTTGGCAAAAACAGCCTCCACCTCCCATGCAGGAATGTCTGAATTGTTTTCCAGATCAACACGCACGCGGCCTTCTTCTTTGGCGAAAAGTTCTGGGCTTTCAATTCCCTCCACCCGCACAATATCCATATTCTTGTTGGTTAGAAGAATGCCCGTCACGGCAACCGAGATCAGAAAGAAGACAAAGATATAAATTAAATTGTTGGCGTAACCTACCGCCAGAAAGAATAACACCAATGCCATGGCGCCAAAGGCGACACCAAAACGCGATGGCATGATGTAAGTTCTTTTTTTCTTTTTAGACAGGAACTGCAGTGGCTTTCTGAAGCGCGACAGCCCACTCACGACCTCGTTTGATGCCATGGTTGCCTCCCAGTCTGTGTCCTAGTACGGGAACCAGAACTTGTTGCACATCATCCGGGCGCACATAGTCCCGGCCCTCAAGAAACGCCCATGCCTTTGCCGCGCGCACCAGTGCCATCCCTGCCCGAGTCGAAAGAGGTGCCCCCTCAAATCCAGCACGGCGTGATCTTTCCAGAATATCCGCAATATAATTGGCTACCGCAGGCGCCACTTTCACAGCTTGCACCTGTTGCAGGGCCTGCTCGATTTCACCTTCGCTAAAAAGTGCGTGGATCTTATTCAGCAATCCCCGCGGATCTTCCCCTTGCAACAGACGCACTTCGGTTTCTTTAGAGGCATGATGCAACTCAAGACTCATTAAAAACCGATCCAGCTGACTTTCTGGCAGCGGGAAAGTTCCTGTTTGCTGATGTGGATTCTGAGTGGCAATAACATAGAACGGCTTTGGCAAGGGCCAGTTGGTGCCATCCACAGAGACCTCACCTTCTTCCATCGCCTGAAGCAATGCACTTTGTGTGCGAGGACTGGCGCGATTGAGTTCATCGGCCATCACCAGTTGTGAAAACAACGGTCCGGGATGAAAGACAAATTTTTGCTCTTGCGGATGAAACACCTGACCGCCAATTGCATCAGCCGGAAGCAGATCAATCGTGAACTGAATACGACGGGTTTTTAATCCGGTCAGCTTTCCCAGAACTTGCACCAAAGTGGTTTTACCCACACCCGGAAGATCCTCGATCAGCAGATGCCCGCCTGCCAAAAGACAGGTCATCGCCAGACGGATCTCCACGTTTTTATCCAGGACAACTTTCGAGGCTTCAGAGATCAGTTCATGAAACTTTTTATTCATAGGTGGATAGAATAAAGGCAAAAAAAAGCCCCGGCATCACCGGGGCTCTTAATGAAGTTTCTTTCAGGTCAAAAGTCCTACAAAAGACTTTTCTCTACGGCAGAGAAGATGGGACCAGATACAAAGCCCATCAAAATAATGGCAACCGCCATAACCACCGCCGTCACTGTTGTCGCATTCAAAGAATGTCCGGCAATCTCGGCCTCGCCATCTTTCATATACATCACAACAATCGGGCGCAGATAGTAGTAAACACCGATCACAGAGTTCAACACACCCCACACTGCCAACCACAACAAACCTTCACCGATAGCTGCGTTGAACAGATAGAACTTACCGAAGAAGCCCAGTGTTGGTGGAATACCCGCCAAAGAAAGCAGGAACACAGTCAAACACAGCGCCAGCATCGGTCTTTGTTTTGCAAAACCAGCCAGATCATCCACGTTCACAATGTGGTTTTCAGATTTTTCGATCATGCTTGCAACAGCAAATGCACCCAAGGTCATCAGGCCGTAAGCCAGCAGATAGAAGATCACACCAGAAGCCCCAAATGCACCGTTATCGCTCACACCCGCCGTGATAATACCCACCAGAAGATAACCGGAGTGGGCAACAGAGGAATAAGCAATCATGCGTTTGAAGTTGTTCTGAAGAATCGCTGCCGTGTTGCCCACGATCATGGTGATCACAGCCAGCCATTGAAGGATATCAAATAAATGATCCGATCCCGTCAAAGACTTCGTCGCAATGATACGCAGGAACGCCGCGAAGGACACTGTTTTCACCGCTGTTGCCATGAAAGCAGAGTGCGGAGTCGGAGCCCCCTGGTAAACGTCCGGAGTCCAAGCGTGGAATGGAGCAATGGAAACCTTAAAGCAGAAGCCCAGGATCACAAAAGTCACACCAAACAGGAACAGACGGCTTGTTTGCACAAGCTCAGCCGCATTGTCCATGAAGCTCAGGATGTTTGTGCCACCCGTGGAACCGAAGATGAAGGCCACACCGTACAGGAACAATGCCGAAGCAAAAGAACCCAGAACGAAGTATTTCAAAGCCGCTTCCTTGGAAAGCTTTTCTTCATGGCTCATAGCGATCATCAGATACAACGCCAAAGACATCATTTCCAGACCGATGAAGACCATCAGAAGATCCACAGCCGAAACCAGGATCAGCATACCAATCGCGGAACTCATCGCCAGGAAGATCAATTCAGAGAACTGCTTTCCTTTGGTCGCCGGATTTTCATACATCATGACCATTGCAGCACCTGCCGCAGCCAGGGAAATGATTCCCATCCACTGAGTCACGCCATCAAAGATCAGACCGTTGTTGAAGGCTGTTTTATCCGCGCCACCAAAAACGACCAAAAGAACCACCGCAACCACAATCCCGATTAACGCCTGAGAAAGCGTGATCAAAGAATGTTGTTCGCGGTTGCCACGAAGAACCTTCGTGGTGATTGGCAACAAACTTGCCAAGAACAAAGCGATCATCGGAGAGATCAGAAGAATGTCGCTAAGACCGATATTGATATTCATTAGTTTTCTCCTTGCGCATGAGTCACATCAACGGCGCCGGGCTGAACAATCGTCAGATTATAATTGCTTCTGTTGTTCACAAGATAATCGATGCTGGCTTTGGAATAGTTCAGGAAATGATTCGGGAACAGACCCATCCAGAACACCATGATCACCATCGGAACCAAAACTGCGATTTCACGGGCATTCAGATCATGCAGGGGGTGGTGCTCATCTTTAACAAGCTCTCCTTGTTCACCGAAGAAGACGCGTTTGAACATCCACAACATGTAAACCGCACCCAAAACCACACCGGACACCGCGAAGTACGCGAACACCGGATTGGCCTGATAAGTTCCCAGAAGGATAAAGAATTCACCCACGAAACCATTGGTCATTGGCACCGCAATGGAAGACAGCGTGATGATAAAGAAGAAGATCGTGAAGATCGGCAACACACCCGCCAAACCACCGTATTTGGAGATTTCACGGGAATGCGTTCTTTCGTAGATCATACCAATCAGGATGAACAGCGCCCCTGTGGAAATACCGTGATTCAGCATCTGATAAAGACCGCCACCCATGCCGTAAGCATTGAAGGCAAACAGTCCCAAAAGAATGTAACCCATGTGGGATACGGAAGAATAAGCCACCAGTTTTTTCACATCCGGCTGAACCATCGCCACCAAAGCACCATAGATAATGCCCACAGTACCGATCAACATGAACAACCAAGCCCAGTATTCAGAAGCCTCTGGGAACAATGGAATCACCCAGCGCATGAAACCGTAAGTACCCATTTTCAGCATCACACCCGCCAGAATCACAGATCCTGGTGTCGGAGCCTCAACGTGGGCATCCGGCAACCAGGTATGAACCGGGAACGCCGGAACCTTGATCGCAAACGCCAAAGCAAACGCAAAGAACAACAAAGTTTGAAGGCTGAAGAACGTGCCACCCACAAACGGAATCTGAAGTTTGTAGAAATCCAGCAAGCTTGCGCTCATCTGGCCAGTGGCTTCCTGAGTCAGATACATCATATAGATGATCGCCACCAGCATCAGTACGGAACCCGCCATCGTGTAGATGAAGAATTTCACGGTTGCATAGATACGGCGTGCACCACCCCAGATACCGACCATGAAGTACATCGGAACCAGAGAAAGCTCCCAGAACACATAGAAGAAGATCGCATCCATTGCCAGGAAAGTACCCAGCATCGCTGTTTGCAGAATGAACATACAAACGTGGAAGCCTTTTATGCGTTCCGTGATGGATGTCCAGCTGGCCAGAATAATGATCGGAGTCAGGAACGTGGTCAGAAGAACCAGCCACAGCGAGATCCCGTCGATTCCCATGAAATACTGAATACCGAAACGCTCAATCCACATGAATTTTTCCACCAGTTGCAGACCCGTCGCAGAAGCGTCGAAGTGCTTGAAGATGGAAAGACTGACTAGGAACTCAATCAAAGACAAACCCAAAGCCAGGTGGCGAATGGTGTTCGCCTTAGGCCAAATCGCGATCAGAAGCGCGAACAAAAGAGGTAGAAAAACAATGCTACTTAGGATCATACATTACCTCATGATCACAAATGAAAGGGCCACAACCACGCCGATGCCGATATACATCGCGTACTGCTGCATGTTTCCAGTTTGAACAGAGCGAACGAAAGAACCCATGCCACGCACAAGATCCCCGGCCCAGAAGGTCATTTTATCAATGAAGTTCACATCGATATAATACCAGGTGTTCTTACTGAGGTTTATCAAAGGATTAATGATTCCGCCGAAGTACGCCTCATCCACGAAGTATTTGTTGTTCACAAGGTTGTAAACAGGCTTGATGCTTTCTGCGATTTTCTTCGGAGTTTCCGGAGACTTCACATAGAACTGATAAGCCACTATCGCAGACACCGTTGCAAGACCCACTGAACAGCCCATCAGAACCCATTCAGTCGTGTGATCAATCGCTGTCCAGCCCGGAATCGGAGAAATCATTGGGTGCAACCAGTGCTCCCAGAAGTTCGGCATGTGACCCAAGTGCTCACCGATAACATGCGGAACCCCAATCCAACCGGCAAATACAGAAAGAATTGCCAGAATGATCAAAGGAATCGTCATGATCGCAGAAGATTCATGCGGGTGAACATCGGGGGAAACACGGCTCTTACCCCAGAACGTCAAAGCCATCAAACGAGTCATGTAGAACGCCGTCAAAGTGGCACCCACAACACCCGCCGCCCAAAGGATCGGAGAACCCATTGGAGAATGGAATGCATAAGCCAGGATTTCATCCTTGGAGAAGAAACCAGAGAACAATGGAGTTCCGATGATTGCCAGCCAACCCATCACGAAAGTGATATGAGTGATCGGCATGTATTTTTTCAAGCCACCCATTTTGCGGATGTCCTGTTCTTCGTGCATTCCGTGAATCACAGAACCCGAACCCAGGAACATCAGGGCTTTAAAGAATGCGTGAGTCATCAAGTGGAACATTGCTGCCCCGAAAGCACCCACACCCACAGCCAGGAACATATAACCCAACTGAGACACTGTGGAATAAGCCAGAACTTTCTTGATGTCGTTCTGAGTAATACCGATAGTTGCCGCAAACACCGCTGTCGCCGCACCGATGATCGCAATAACCATCATCGTATTCGGAGCCATGATAAAGAGAGGATTCAGACGAACGATCATGTAAACACCAGCTGTCACCATCGTCGCCGCGTGGATCAACGCGGACACTGGTGTTGGGCCGGCCATCGCATCTGGAAGCCAAACGTACAATGGGATCTGAGCGGACTTACCCGTCGCCCCAATGAACAGGAACAGCGTTCCCAAAGTCAAAGCCCCCAACCAGGTGGATTCAGCCACTGTCGGAGCCAAGGCGTTGAGTTCAGAGAAATTCAAAGTTCCGAAAGTGATGAACAAAACAAACATCCCCAGCAGGAACGCCGCATCCCCGATACGATTGGTGATGAAGGCTTTCATACCGGCTGCCGCTTTTTCCTTGTCCGTGAACCAGAAACCGATCAGCAAGTAAGAGCAAAGACCCACACCTTCCCAACCCACGAACATCACCAGCAAGCTGTCGCCCAAAACAAGCAGCAACATGTTGAAGATGAACAGATTCAGGTAGGCAAAGTATTTCGCCACACCCTTATCGTGGTGCATGTAACCGATAGAGAATAAATGGATCAAAGTACCAACACCCGTGATCACCAGGATCATGATGGCGCTGATCTGATCGACCACAAAGCCTGCGTTGACTTTAAACTTATCAATCGCCATCCACTCAAAGAAGCTCACCGCAATACGGCGGCCTTCTGCTGGCATAGAGATCAGATCAACAACCAAAAGGATTGCGGAAATAAAGGAGATCGCCACCGCCACCGTTGCGATGGAACCGGCAACATTGCCGGAGTGTTTTTTATATCTAGCACCGTTGATCAGGAAACCAACAAAAGGAGCCAGAATCAGGATTGCCATTAATAGAGAATGATTCACAGCTTATCCCCTATCCTTTCAAGTGCTCAAAGAAGCGAATGTTCACTTCGTTGAATCGTTTAAAGATGGACACTGCCAGCGCCAGACCCACCGCTGCTTCCGCAGCCGCAATCGTCATAACGAAGAAGACCATGATATGACCATCCAGGATGCCCAGATATTTGCTGAATGCCACGAACGTCAGATTCACAGAGTTCAGCATCAATTCGATGGACATCAAAAGAACGATCACGTTACGGCGAACAAGCACCCCTGCCATGCCGATAACGAACAACAAAGCTGCCAGAACCAAATAGTGTGTCAGGCCGATATTAGTAATGAACTCAGTGTTCATGTGTTCCACCTTTACTGCGTGCCAATGCCACTGCACCAACTGCGATTACCAAAAGAAGTACACCCAAAGCCTCAAAACCGAAGATGTATTTAGAGAACAGGATATTCCCCAAAGCTTTGGTTGTTTCCATTCCTGTGCCGACCATCACCGGATTGTCCGTGGTCTTTTCACCCATCAAGCTGACAGACATGGCGATCGCACCCACAACCAGACCTGCCAACAAGCCCACAGAGGCAATTTTAACAGCCCCTGTGAATTTGCCTTTAGTGAAGGCCTGAACGTCTTTTTTCAAGTCAAAGAGCATGATCACCATCGTGAACAGAACCATGACCGCACCGGCGTAAACGATCAACTGAACACCCGCGATAAAGAAGGCATTCAGGGTCACGAACAAGGCGGAAATTCCCACCATGGTCATTGCCAGACAAAGAGCGGAGTAAATCGGATTGGACATCAAAATGACACTAAGGCCAGAGGCCAGAGTGACAAACGCTAAAAACCAGAAAAGAAATGCATCTGCTGTCATTTTAACTCCTTACAAAGATGCGATGTAGATCACAAAGGCTGTGATAATGGTGTTTGCCAAAGCCCAAGGAAGCATCGTCTTCCAGCCCAGATCCATCAACTGATCGTAACGGAAACGAGGCAGAGTCCAACGAACCCAGATGAAGACCCACATAAAGAATGCAAACTTCACGTTAAACGCCAGGAAGTGAATCAACGCCACCAAAGCACTTGCCTTGCCCGCCGTTGAAGTCACGCTTGCCGCCCATTCATTCAGTTCAGCAACAGAAACATAAGGGATTGTGTAACCACCGAAGAAGAACAACACCATCAGGCCGGAAGCGATCATCATGTGACCGTATTCCCCGATGAAGAACATGTTGAACTTGAAACCGCCGTACTCAGTGTGGAAACCACCTACCAGCTCGGATTCACCCTCTGCCAAGTCGAATGGTAAACGATTGGATTCAGCAAACGCCGCAGAGAAGAACAAGATGGCTGCCAGAGGTTGATAGAAAATACCCCAGTTCGGAAGCCAGCTTGCCGTCACATTGTTACCCAGGAACGTGAAGGACAACGGACCCTGTTGAGCCAGTGTCATTTCCGTCAGGTTGAATGTTCCGTAAAGCATGATCACGCCAACGATGGAAAGACCCAAAGCCAGTTCGTAAGAGATCGTTTGCGCGGAAGCACGAAGCGCACCCATCAAAGTGTACTTATTACCAGAACCCCAACCCGCCATCAGCAACGTGTAAGCTGCCAAAGAGCTCACACCCAGGATGAACACGATACCCACGCCGATTTCATAACCCTGAACCAGGAACGTGTAAGGACCCCAAGTGGAGCCGAACATTTCAAAAGTTCCAACCTGAATTGGCGAGGACATTGGAATTGCAGAGAAAGCCACCGCCCCCGGAATCAAAGCAAACACCGGCGCTGCATAGTACAGGAAGGGTTTTGCTGTATCGGGAACAAAGTTTTCCTTGGTCAGGAACTTCACGGCATCCGCCAGAAGCTGCATCAAACCCAAAGGGCCTACGCGGTTCGGACCCAGACGATCCTGAATGAAGGCAGATCCACGGCGCTCAAGCCAAACCAGAATCGGCACCATCTGAACCATCATCAGGAAGATGACGACCAGCTTAAGACCGTTCACGGTGATTTCAAAAATATCTTTACCCATTCCCATTGATTAGTCCCACTCCAAAGCTTTTGATTTAACTTCCCAGAAGAGCCCGAAGATGAAGATCGCGATGAATACCATCATCGAGATGAAGACGAATGCGCCACCACCAGTCGAGATGAATTCACGGAAGGAAATCGCCCAAGGGTACATGAAGATAATCTCGATATCGAAAAGAATGAAAAGGATCGCTGTCAGATAGTACTTAACAGAAATCTTTGTTTCTTTCTTTTCGATCCCAGGAATACCGCACTCGTAGGGCTCGTACTTCACGGGGTTATAAACCGGTTTCGTTCCGGTAATGTTGGCAGCAAGCCAAACTAAGAATGCTCCAAATAGAGCAATGAATATGACGATGAATATGACTCCACCGAGTGGCACTAGTCCCTCCAAAGTTGTCGTTATTATTTGGATTTCAATTAGTTATATATGTGTCGTCAGTGAAAACCAAGAAATATGAATGGAAACAAGGCGATAAGCGTGGCAAGATGAGCCCACCAAATGAAAGCGGAAATCACTCACACAAGGCTTGAATCCATCCTGGAAAGAGCCTTCGAAACAACTCGCGGTAAGATTCAAGTGACCGGGGCAGCGTCACCGCTTGCGCTTGCTTACTTTTTGTCACAAACATATTCTAAAAAAATCAACAGCTTGCCGCATCTTGTTGTGGTTGGTAGTCATCGCGAAGCCGTGACTTTGCAGCAGCTTTTGGAGTTTTTTGACCCGAGTCGTCAAAGCCATATTCTGCCTGCTTTCGATGTTTCCCCATATTCAGGCCTCTACCCGAACACTCAGGTGGTCGCGGACCGCATTCGTTTTCTGGCGAAAGCTCAATCGGCTAAAGCTGGAGAAATATTCATATCCTCTTCTGACGCACTGATGCAGAAGACTTTGCCGGTGAAGATTCTGAAAGATCTTTCCCGCACAGTTCGGGCCGGTGACGAGCTTCCTGAAAATCTATCGGACTATTTCGGCTCTTTGGGATATGTCGCAGCTCCGATGGTAGAAGATAAAGGTCAGTTCGCTGTGCGTGGGGGTATCGTGGATATTTATCCACCGACCGAATCTCAGCCCATTCGCATGGACCTGTTCGGTGATCAGGTGGAAAGCCTTCGTTATTTTGCGATCTCGGATCAACGAAGCGCTGATGAAATATCTTCTTTTGTTCTGACTCCGGCGCGCGAGGTTCTTTTCCGCGATGAAACCCACGAACGCCTGTTGCAGCGGGTGCGCGCCTCCATTGAAGGCCGCAAAGTCGATAAAGCCGAGGCTGAAGAAACCCTGCGCTCTTTGGTTTTGCAAAACGCTTTTCCGGGAATTGAGTTTTTACTTCCTTATTTTTATGGCGAGCTGGCAACACCCGTGGACCATTTCCCGGGCGCTTTAAATTTATGGTTCCTGGACCCGGTTGAAATTTCCCGCTGTGCCGATGAAAGCTGGGCAGAAATCAAGGCCGACTATACCACCAGCGAAGCCCACGTCATTCGCCCGGCACTGGATGATCTTTATACGACTTTTGAAAATCTGAATTATCCCCTGGAGTCACGACAGGTTTATTTTTCTTCACTGGAATATTTTGAAGAGGAAAATTCTGAAGATTCCCGTGTCGAATATCGCACGGCCCTGACTCAGGATTTTACAAATCTGGGACTTGCCAATGCCGTGGGGTCTGAGCCGTGGTTGCAGGCTGCCACCAACAAACTTCATCGTTGGCGCGACGAAGGCTATCGCATTTTTGTCAGCACCAAAAACCAATCCCATATCGACCGTCTGTCTTTGGTGTTTGAAAAGCTGGAACTCAAAGCGGTGCGCGCCAACAGCGATGAATACCGCTGGGATTCGTGGCTGCAAGAACAAGATCAGAATCCTTCGTTAATACACATCGTGCCCCGCTATCTGGCGGAAAGCCTGCGCCTTGAAGAAGAACGCCTGATCTTCCTGCGCGACGAGGACTTCTACGGAAAAAAACAACGCTCACGCGAAAGCTCGGGTGCCGAGGATTTCCAGAAGCAAGCCAAACGGTTGTCCTTTGGTGATTTAAAGCCGGGCGACCTGGTTGTTCACGTCAAACACGGTATCGGTCAGTACGAAGGCCTGAAAATCATGAACATCGGCGGCGTCGAATCTGAATACATTCAGGTCGGCTACAAAGATAAAGACAAGCTCTACCTGCCTGTCTATCGTGTGGGCCAGTTGCAAAAGTTTTCGGGCGCTGGTGCTACCAGTGTCCTGGATAAATTGGGCGGCACTGCCTGGGAAAAAACCAAAGCCAAAGTTAAAGCGCACGTTCGCGATATTGCTTCCGATCTTTTGCAGCTTTATGCCAAACGTGCAGAAATGCACCGGCCTCCGTTTACCTTGAACGAAAACGAAGTGGCCCTGTTCGACAATGGCTTTCCTTATGAAGAAACTGACGACCAGCTGCGTGCCATCAACGACATTCGCCGTGATTTAAAATCCACCAAACCCATGGATCGCCTGGTTTGCGGCGATGTGGGCTTTGGTAAAACGGAGGTCGCCATGCGTGCGGCCTTCTTTGCCATCCAGGCCCGCAAGCAGGTCGCGGTTCTGGCCCCGACGACTGTTTTGACCTTCCAGCACTTTGAAACCTTTAAAAAACGTTTTGAAGGCTGGCCGGTGGATATCCGTGTGCTGAATCGTTTTGTACCTCCAGCCGAAGCCAAGAAGACCTTGCAGGATCTTAAAGACGGCAAGGTCGATTTGATCGTGGGTACGCACAAGTTGCTGGGCTCTGCGGTTGGTTATAGGGACCTGGGTCTTTTGATCATAGACGAAGAACAAAAATTCGGCGTCACTCACAAAGAGAAAATCAAAAAGATCAAAACCAGCGTGGATACTCTGACCTTGTCCGCGACACCAATTCCAAGAACCTTAAATATGGCTCTTGTGGGTATTCGCGATTTAAGTTTGATCAACACCGCGCCCGTAGATCGTCTGCCGACGCGTACTTTTGTGACGAAGTTTGATCCTGAAACCATTCGCAAAGCCATCACTGCGGAAATCTCTCGCGGCGGGCAGGTTTACTTCATCCATAACCGCATTGAATCCATTTATGGATTAGTGGATGAAATTCGTCAGATTGTTCCTGAAGCCCGTATCCGTGTGGCTCACGGACAGATGGAAGAACACGAGCTTGAAAAAGCAATGCTGGCCTTCTTCCATCACGAAATTGACGTTTTAGTCTGCACTGCGATTGTCGAATCCGGCATGGACGTGCCTCGTGCAAATACGATGTTTATTGATACGGCCCACCTGTTTGGTCTGTCACAGCTTTACCAGCTACGCGGACGCGTGGGTCGCAGCAAGACGCGTGCGTATTGTTATTTGATGATGCCAAGGGATCGCAAGCTGGATAAAGAACAGCAAGAGCGCCTGAAGATCATTCAGGAAAACACTGCCCTGGGCAGTGGCATTAAAATCGCGCAATACGATCTGGAACTGCGTGGTTCCGGAAACATTCTGGGCGAGGAACAATCCGGTCATATTAACTCTGTCGGCTACGAGCTTTACATGGATCTTCTGAATGAAGCTTTAGCAGAAGCCAAGGGTGAATCTGTTGAAGACATGGACTTGGACCCGGAAATCAATCTGAAGATCCCGGCTCTGATTCCGGATTCTTATATCAAGGACATCCGTATTCGTCTGGGCTACTATAAAGCCTTGGCAGATATTTCCTCGAACGAGGACCTGGATCGCATCGAAGAAGAGCTGCGCGATCAGTTCGGACCAATTCCGGATCAGACCGTGAACCTGATGGGACTGATGCTGATTCGTCGTCAGTGTAAAGAGTTGGGAGTTCGTGATATCAGTGCGGGATTAAAATCCGTGTCCTTGATCTTCACAGAAAAAACCAAACTCAGTCCTGAAAAAGTCATTCCATTGGCCGTGCGTGAAAGCAAGAAATACTCTTTGACTCCGGACAACCGCTTGAACATCAAGCTGGCCACCATCACGTGGTCCGCAGTGCACGACGAACTTGATGCACTTCTAAGACTGATATAATTGCTTTAAAGATTTGGCGTCTCATTTCAGGACATCCTTTAGACCTGAATCCTGAGCGCCGATAAGTATCTCATGAATATTTATCAGATCTGGTACGTTCTTTTTGCGCTGATCCTATCCGGATGCAGTCTTGATGCCACACTCCTGAGCTCTTCAAGCAGCACACTCTCTGGCAATAACGAACAGAAACCCGAAGGCTCTCTATCGACCCGAATTTCCGCCGGAGCCTCTCATACTTGCTTGATTAAAAACGATCACACAGTTTGGTGTTGGGGTGATAATTCTTACGGACAATTGGGTGACGGCACAACCCTGTCCACGACGTCACCCGTTCAAGTTATTGATCCGGGCGTTTTATATAAAAGCATCTCGGTCAGTGATAATTTTAGTTGCGGTATTACCACCACCAACTCCGCACGCTGCTGGGGTCATAACAACACAGGACAGTTAGGGGACGGTACGACAAATGAATCTCATGTCCCCACACAGGTCTTGGGCCTTGAAGCCAATGTACTTTCTATTTCCGCCGCCGGGGAAAAATGGGGCAACTACGGATACGCTTGCGCCGTTCTTATGGATATGACCCTTCAATGCTGGGGCTCTCACCCGGCCAATATCGGCGATGGCACTCAATACAGCCTCACTCCTGTTTCCTTTTCCGGCTTAAGCAATGTGATTCAGGTGTCTTCCAGCCGAGGTCACACCTGTGCTCTTTTAAAATCCAAAAGCGCCGTCTGCTGGGGAGGAAATCAAACAGGACAACTGGGTGATGGCACTGGTATAAGCTCTAACTCTCCGGTGGCAGTCAGTGGCCTGACAAATATTAAAAGGATTGTTGCAGGCTCCTCGGCGTGGATGAATGACGGCATCAGTTGCGCACTCCTTGAAAGTGGTCAGGTCCAATGCTGGGGATCGAACCACTCCGGGACATTGGGAAATGGTGACAATGCGGTGACACATTCCCTGGTACCCATTGAAGTCGTCGGCCTTAGTGATATCAAAGACATCAATATCGGTTACGGCAACGACAGCAACGGTAACGGCACCGCCTGTGCCATCACCTCAAATGGTGACTTGTATTGCTGGGGATCTAATTCAACCGGCATGGTGGGGGATGGAACGACATCTCCGACATATACTCCTCTTAAAGTTGCCAATCTTTCGGGAGTTCAAATATCGATTGCTTTGGGTGAAGGCGGCGATAATGGCAGCGGCCACAGTTGTGCACTGAATGCACAAGAACATTATAGCTGCTGGGGTGCCAACTATGCAGGTCAGCTGGGCGACGGAACAACAAGCTCCCGTCTGTCGCCTTAGAATTCAAATCTTAAGCCTGCACCATAAGTAAAATCAGTCTCTGTGTTTGGATCATCCGGCGCTTCGGTTTTGGCATACTGGGTGGCATAGACATCCAGGAAAGTGTTTTCCAGTCCCCAGTTAAAGGTGCTTTCTTTGGCGGTATCGTAATCAATCCAATCAAGCTGAATCAAGAATCCCACCGTATAGTTATAGCCCAGTTGAGTCGTCGCAGAGAATGAATCTGTCGCACTTTTTTCTGAAACACCCATCTGCCAGACATTCAACCCAACATAAGGCGCCACATAGGGTTCGTTCATAATCATGTCTGCCGTAAAACGAAAAGCCGCGCCGTACTTGCTGATCTCCAGACTGCGTGAATTATCCGCATCCACCCGGCCCATTCCATAAAACAAACCTGCCGATAACGAACCCAGGAAGAAATTGAATTTATAATCAAAACCCGCCTGAACCAGATTCACCGTATCTTCGCCAAAGACATCCTTGTAAGACATGCCGTCCAAAGTGGAAATGAAATTTTTAAAGTTAACCGCCTCATAGTCCAATCCAAAATAAACCCCGTGAGTTTCACGACGCTCTTTGTAGGGCGCAAGATTGTCCTGTCGGATTTGAACTTCCACCAAAGGAAGGTCCTGCGGGGGAACTTCAACCAGATTTTCTGTCGGAACAGATTCTTCAGAAGGAGCTTCCACAATGGCAGGAACCTCCTCTTCTTCGACAGGAACCGCTTCGGCCGTGGCCTCTTCGTTTTCCACTGACTCTTCCGCGGGCGCATCTTCTGTTGCAAAATCCAAGGAATCATCCGCGGCTGGGACCTCTTCGACAATGGCCTCTTGAGGTTCGGTGACATCCAACTCTTCTTCAAAGTCCTGCGCCATGGCGGAAAAGCCAACAAAAGCTGTTAGCAGAATACATACTTTGGATTTAAGACTTTGGTGCAATTTCATGCTGTCTCTCAAATCTCGCCTACCTTCGTTCAGGCACAGTGATAGTCTGAATATATGAGTAAGTATATCAGGGAAATCTTTGGGAATTTGAGCATTAGTCTTCTGATTCTTGTTTTTCCCCACCTTGTGCTAGCTGGTCCAGATAAAATCTCCCGCATTATCGACCAAAGAATCGCGCAAATGACCCCGGAAGAAAAAGTCGGACAACTTTTCATCGTGGGCTTCCCCTATACTGAAATCACTCCCGAGCTTGAATCCTTTATGAAAAAATACAAGCCGGGATCTTTCCTTCTGTTTAAGCGCAACATCACCTCAGCCACTCAGATTCGTGATTTGAATTTGCAGCTTTATAAAGCCAGCTACCGGTATTCAAAGCTTCCGCCTTTTATTGCCATTGATCAGGAAGGCGGCGCAGTTTCAAGACTTCCCATCACTCCCGCGCCTCCCAATGCACTGGCCATCGGACAAACACAGTCGCCTCTTCTGGCCGAGGAAATGGGTCATCAAACAGGGCTCTTTCTGCGTGAGGTGGGTTTTAATATGAATCTGGCGCCGGTTCTGGATGTGGTTGATCCCTATTCGACCAGCTTTATTGGGGTGCGCTCTTTTGGTTCTGATCCAGAACTGGTGCGTGACATTGGGGTCGCTTATTCGAAAGGTCTTTTAAAGGCACGCGTAATCCCCACAGCCAAACATTTCCCCGGCACCGGCAGTTTAAATCAGGACCCTCACGTGACCGTGGTGGAAAATAAGACCTCTTTGGAAACTTTCAAAAAACGCGATCTGGTGCCTTTCATCGGCTATAGCAAGCTGGGGCAGAATATCGCGGTCATGATGTCGCATCTGATTTATCCGGAACTGGATTCGACCCGAGAGCCGGCCAGTTTTTCCCGTAGAATTGCCGCGGATCTTTTGCGTGACGACTTAAAGTATCAGGGCCTGGTTATGACTGACGACTTGCAGATGCAGGGATCAAAACAGGTTCTGCGTCCCGAGGCAGCCGCGCTGAAGGCTTTGAAATCCGGATCTGATATTGTCATGCTGACCTGGTCCTTTGCCGATCAGGGAAAAGCGTTTGATTACGTTTTAAAAGCCCTGCAAGACGAAGATCTTTCCGCCCGTGAGGTTGACAGCAAACTTCGCCGCATTCTTCGTGTGAAAGCGTTTGCGAACGTCTATCGCAAGGACCCGAAGGTGCCTTCACTTCTTAGCGGCAACCACCTGACCTCAGCCGACTATGCCAGTGTTGAGGACGAAGTCCTCTCCCAAAATTTAAAAACCAGTTTGATCCCACGTCATTTGCCTCCTGCAAAGATCCAGCAACGAAAGCCGGCTTCGACAGAAAAAGTCTGTGCGGCGTCCCCTTCCATGGATTTTCTAAATTCTTTCTCTGAAGGTGTTGCGATGCCGAATCTGCATTTACGGAATCACACCAGTTCCGCGGATATCATTTCATGGATTAAAAAGCACCACTGCATGGCTTTGTTTGTCGGGGTCACAGGCCCCCGCACCGCCCGGCAGATTCGTGGGCTGACCCCTGACAGTAAAAGTAAAATTATCGTGGTCAATCTGGGTGCACCTCGCCTGTTCCCGCGCAGCAGAGGCTATCGACAGGTAATTCAGCTCTATTTCAATCACAAGGATGCCGGAAAAAAGATCGCAAAGTTCCGCGAGGAAATCCTGCAAAGTTCGCAGGGAACCTTTGCCCTGAAAGATTAACTTTTAAAGTTCCGGCGGATTCGCCAAAAAGAAACGGAGGCTTGTGGCCTCCGTTTTTGATTCTTACTTTTTCGCTGGCAGCTGCTCTGCTGCTTCGATTTTTGCTCTGGCATGAGCCCAGTCGCGCTGGAACTCTGCCCAGTCTTCGTCTGTGATCAGTTCGTTCATGATCTTTTTCTCGGAAAGAGCCAGGAACTCTTTCGTTGCCTGAAGATCAATTTCTTCTGGAAGATCAGCAATGTTCGCAAGAATATTCACGCCCTCAGGAGAAACCTGGCAGTAACCCCAGCTGATAACAGCCATGTCCTGCTTTTCTTTTCCTTTGAGTTTCCATTTCATCACACCTGTTTCCAAAGTCGTGATCAAAGGAGCGTGACCAGGAAGAATATTCAATTCCCCCTTGAATGCTGGAACAGTCACCTCTTCGACCTCCTGGCCGACAAGGATGCGCTTTTCCGGAGTCACGATTGTTAGTTTCATATTCACCCCTTAGGAAGGGCAGGCACTAGGCCTGCAGCTTCTTAGCTTTCTCGATAGCGTCTTCAATAGTACCAACAAGGTAGAACGCCTGCTCTGGAAGAGCATCATGCTTACCATCAAGGATTTCACGGAAGCCCTTAACAGTGTCTTTGATATCAACGTATTTACCTTGCAAGCCAGTGAACTGCTCAGCAACGAAGAACGGCTGAGACAAGAAGCGCTGGATCTTACGGGAACGGGAAACAACCAGTTTATCGGATTCAGACAACTCGTCCATACCAAGGATGGCGATGATGTCCTGAAGTTCACGGTAACGCTGCAACAACGCCTGAACGTCACGAGCGCACTTGTAGTGTTCTTCACCAATAACAGTTGGATCCAAAAGACGTGAAGTAGAAGTCAATGGGTGAACCGCCGGGAAGATCGCCATAGCTGCGATATCACGATCCAAGTTTGTCGTAGCATCCAAGTGAGTGAACGTGGTTGCCGGAGCTGGATCCGTGTAGTCATCCGCTGGTACGTAAACCGCTTGAACGGAAGTGATGGAACCTTTTTTAGTGGAAGTAATACGCTCTTGCAAAGCACCCATCTCAGTTGCCAAAGTTGGTTGGTAACCAACGGCAGAAGGGATACGACCCAACAACGCGGAAACTTCAGCACCCGCTTGAGTAAAGCGGAAGATGTTATCCACGAAGAAAAGAACGTCCTGGTTTTCAACGTCACGGAAGTATTCCGCAACAGTCAAACCTGTCAAAGCCACACGTGCACGAGCTCCAGGAGGTTCATTCATCTGACCGAACACCAAAGAAGTCTTGGCCAAAACGCCAGACTGCTTCATTTCCTGCCACAAGTCATTACCTTCACGAGTACGCTCACCCACGCCGGCGAATACAGAGAAACCACCGTGCTCAGTCGCGATGTTACGGATAAGTTCCTGGATCAGAACTGTTTTACCAACGCCCGCACCACCGAACAAACCGATCTTACCACCCTTTGCGTATGGAGCCAGCAAGTCAACGACCTTGATACCAGTCATCAACATCGCAGCCGCAGTCGCCTGGTCTTCAAATTTAGGAGCTGTTCTGTGGATACCCCAGTGTTCTTTTGCGTTCACTGGGCCTTGTTCGTCGATAGGCTCACCAACCACGTTGATGATACGGCCCAAAGATTCACGGCCCACTGGAGCTGTGATCTGAGTGCCCAAAGATTTAACTTTTTCACCACGAACCAAACCTTCAGTTTGGTCCATCGCAATAGTTCTTACCACACCGTCACCCAAGTGCTGGGCAACTTCTAGTACAAGGTTGAACTCAGAGTCAGATACGAATTTATTAGTTACACGAAGAGCGGAGTTGATGGCAGGAAGTTCGCCGCCTTCAAATTCCACGTCCACTACGGGACCCATCACCTGTTTTACTTTACCGAATGCCATTATTCAGCTCCCTATTTAAGCGCTTCTGCGCCCGATACGATTTCAGTCAATTCTGTAGTAATTTTTTCTTGTCTCAATTTGTTGTATGTCAGAGTGAGCTTGTTGATCATCTCTTTCGCGTTGTTCGTCGCGTTTTCCATCGCACTCATACGAGCACCATGTTCACCCGCAACGGATTCGGACATACATCTGTAAACCTGAAGTTCGAAGTGCTTTTCAAGAAGCTCTTTGATGATCTTCTCTGGAGCCGGTTCGAAAATCATGTTGGTTTCACATACAACAACCTGGGAAATCGCAGATTTGAATTCGTTGTGAACGATACGAACTTCGTCGTAATTACCTTCAAGGTAGTCGTTCAAAATACGATTTGAAACCTTGGAAGCCAGCTCATAGGAAATGTCCTTATCAAGCTTGGTGATGTAATCAACAGGCTTGATGTCTCTTCTTGCGAAGTAGTCATGAGCGCGACGGCCAATGAACAGGAAGTCGATTTTCTCAACTTTATCCTTGTTCTCTTTGTAGTAGTTCTCAGTGAATTTGTTGATATTGCTGTTGAAAGCGCCGCAAAGGCCGCGATCAGAGCTGATAACAACAAGCAAAACGTTCTTTACTTGTTCTTTCTTCTCCATCAACGGATGCGACACTTTATTTGTCACAGCGATATCCGCAATCACCTTACGCAAAGTCAGAGCATAAGGACGCATATTAACGATGTTATTCTGCGCCTTTCTCAACTTCGCAGCAGACACGAGCTTCATCGCTTTCGTGATCTGCTGGGTGTTTTTAGTGGACTCAATTCGAGCCCGGATATCCTTCAAGCTTGCCATTTAAGCACCAAATTACTTGTTAGAAGGTTGGAAGATAGCTTTGAACTCTTCAAGAGCCGCCAACAACGCTTTTTTAGTGTCGTCGCCGATAGCTTTCTTCTCAGAGATAGTTTTCAGGATGTCGCCATGCTTGTTTTTCAAGAATTCGATCATCTCAGCTTCGTATCTCTTAGCATCAGACTCAGGGTAGTTATCAATGAAGGCGTTGGAAGCCGCGAAGATCATAACGATCTGCTCTTCAACTTTTACCGGTTGATACTGAGGCTGTTTCAACACTTCGACCAAACGACGGCCACGAGCCAACTGTTGTTGAGTCGCTTTATCCAGGTCAGAAGCAAACGCTGCGAAGGCTTCCATCGCACGGAACTGAGCAAGCTCAAGTTTCATGGAACCGGCAACCTGTTTCATCGCCTTGATCTGAGCGGCACCACCCACGCGGGATACGGACTTACCAACAGAGATCGCTGGACGGATACCTTTATAGAACAAGTCTGATTCAAGGAAGATTTGTCCATCAGTGATGGAGATAACGTTTGTCGGGATGTAAGCAGAGATGTCACCCGCTTGAGTCTCGATGATTGGCAAAGCAGTCAAAGAGCCGCCGCCTTTATCAGCAGACAATTTGGATGCACGCTCTAGCAAACGGCTGTGTAGATAGAATACGTCACCTGGGTAAGCTTCACGGCCCGGAGGACGACGAAGAAGCAAGGACAACTGACGGTAAGCCTGGGCTTGTTTCGTCAAATCATCGTAAACGATCAAAGCGTGTCTGCCAGTATCACGGAAGTATTCCGCCATAGCTGTACCAGTGTACGCAGCAAGGTATTGAAGCGGAGCCGGGTCAGACGCATTTGCCGCGATGATAGTGGTGTACTCAAGAGCACCTGCTGCACGAAGTTTTTCAACAACCAATGCAACTGTGGATTGTTTTTGACCGATAGCCACGTAGAAGCACTGAACACCAAGACCTTTTTGGTTGATGATCGTATCAACTGCGATGGTTGTTTTACCAGTTTGACGGTCACCGATGATCAACTCACGCTGACCACGTCCGATTGGCACAAGGGCGTCGATCGCCTTGATACCAGTTTGAAGAGGCTCTTCAACCGGGTGACGGTAAACGATACCAGGAGCTTTTGTTTCAACGATACGGCTGTGAGGAGTGTTGATAGGACCACGACCGTCGATCGCGTTACCCAAACCGTCAACAACACGGCCCAAAAGTGCTTCACCAACTGGAACGGAAACGATCTTTTTAGTTCTCTTAACAACGTCGCCTTCTTTGATAAGACGGTCTTCACCGAAAAGAACGGCACCAACGTGACCTTCTTCAAGGTTCAAAGCCATCCCGAAAACTTCACCTGGGAACTCGATAAGTTCACCAGTCATTACATTTTCAAGACCATAGATACGAGCAACCCCGTCCCCTACGGAAAGAACGCTACCTGTTTCACTTACTTCAATCTTTTTGTTGTATTGATTGATTTGCTCTTTGAGAACGCGACTGATTTCGTCGGCACGGATTTGTGTTTCCATTTTTAGTTGGCTCTCCTGTTTAATTCTTCATTCAATTTTTTAAGATGTGTGTCGATGCTGTCATCGAAAGTCCAGCCGCCTACAGAGGCAACAACGCCCCCAAGAAGTTTGGAATCTTGTTCGTACGTCAGAACGATTTTCTTATTTAAAACTTTGTTAATTTTTTGTTCGATCTCTTTTTGAGCCTCAGCAGTCAATGGCTGAGCAGAACGAACCACACCGCGGGTCACACCCTCTTCAATATCCAGAAGATCGCGGAAGGCGACTGCCATCTGGCTCAGGATGTCCATGCGGTTTTTTTCAGCCAAAAGAACCAGCGTGTTCACCACTTCTTCAGACACACCTTTGCCTGATAAAGCAGCCTTAACAGCGGCAATCTTTTGATCAGAACTGACCATCGGATTTTCGAAATAGTTTTTTACAGAAGCATCCGCCGCGAAAGACTGCACAAGCGTTTGCAACTCTGCAAATACCTGGGAGTGGATGCCTTTTTGTTTTGCTACAGCCAAAAGGGCCTTTGCGTATCTTTTGGAAATCTCGCTGACTCTCATCGGCTTACACTCCAACGTTGTTGATGAAATCTTTTTGCAATTTTTGTTGATCCGCAGAACCCAGATCTTTCGTCAAAACGATACGAGCCGCTTCAACGGAATCCTTAAGAAGCTGAGAACGAAGTTCTTTCTGAGCGCGCTGAACTTCCAGCTTAACAGTCAGTTCAGCATCATTCTGGATGCGCTTGGAAACATCAGCAGCCTCGTCCAGAATCTGTTTTTTCAGATCGTCTGCATGAGTCTGGGCCTTGCGAAGATTTTCTTCACGAGTCTGATCCAGATTTGCCAGCTTGGATTTAATATCCACGAATTCTTTTTCAGCCTGCTCACGCGCAAACGCGGATTTTTGAGCCGCCTCAAGATATGCCGTTTTTCTGCCTGCGAAGAAAGAAACAATACCGTCTTTTGTGAAGTAGATAAGGCCCGCTACAAGGATCACAACGTTGATCGCCTGGTACATAACAGCAGTAGGAATGCCTTCACCATGATGCCCGCCCGCTGCCAAAACAGCCACAGGAGCCAACAATACCATCAGATTCAAGATCAATTTCATAATGTGTCTCTCTTATTTACCAAGAAGCTTGCTAGTGATTGCCATTGCCACAGCATTAGTTTGCGACTTCAAGTCCGCTGCTGCTGTGGAAACTGCTGAAGTGATTTTGGTTCTGTTTGTTTGAACCAAGGATTCAGATTCAGTACGCGCTTTGGAAACCAAAGATTCGTAATCTTTGTTCGCCTGAGTTTTTGCAGCATCAATGATGGATTTCATCTGTGCATTCAGATCACGTACTTTTGCTTCGTATTCTGTCTGCAGTTCGATGGATTTGTTCTGGTATTCCAGGGCAAGGTCTTCCCCACCTTTGGTTCTTCTTTCTCTTTCTTCCAATGCGTGAGCATAAGGAGCGAAAACAACCTTGCTCAAGAAGATCAAGGCGATTGCAAAGAGCACAAACTGAATGACTGCCGTGGTATTGATACCTAGTTGTCCAAAAATGTCCATTTGGTTGAAATCCCTACTGATTTTTTGACCTTCGGGATTAGCATTGGGGTCAGAACAGGTCAAGGCGAATTTCTAATTGATAATATTGGCTGCCTAAGACTTAGGCATGTATGAAGCCCCTTCAAAAACAACCCCTTCATCAATGCGCAGACTTGGAGATGTTACGGTGCCTTTGAATATAGCGGGAGGGTGCATGATAACCCTGCGGCGAGCAAAGAGATTTCCCTCCACCCGGCCGGAAATAACGATGGTATCGGCCTCAATTTGGGCGGTCACAGAAGCCCCCTCATTGATCACGATGGTGTCCTTGGTAAAGATTTCCCCCTTAAAGTCCCCGCCAATTTGTACGGTTCCTTCGAAGCTGAGCTTTCCTTCGAAATGCGTCCCCTGGTCAAGGATCGCTGTCACATGACCAGAAAGAAGATCTTCTTGAAGTGCGGGGGAAAGTCCTACTGCCATCCTTCTTTAAGCCTATCTACCAAATTAGTAAGTTCATCATCGGAATAGAAATGAATACTGATTTTACCCTTTGAGTTGGCATAATCAATATTCACTTTTGTTCCCAGCATTTTCTGAAGCTCTTCGCTCAAACCAGAAATCAAACGCTGAGTTACATTAGAATCAAAACTTGGCGCCTCTTCAACTTCATCGTGACCTTTCACGACCGCCTGCACCATTTTTTCCAGCTTACGAACTGCGATTTTCTCGTTCAAAACTTTTTTCGCAAATTCGATCTGTTTCTTCGGATCTTGCAAAGAAAGAAGAACTTTGGCGTGACCCACAGAAAGTTCATTTCCAGAGATCATCTCCTTCACCTGCTCAGGCAAAGAAAGAAGGCGAACCGCATTGGCTACAGTCGCACGATCACGACCCACTTTTTCAGCCACCTGCTGTTGAGACAATTTGAATTCAGAAATCAGACGGGAATAACCTTCCGCCTCTTCAATCGGATTCAAATCTTCACGCTGGATGTTCTCAACAATCGCAAGTTCCAACGCCTGTTTGTCATCGTAATTCTTCAGGATAACCGGAACTTCATGCAGGCCCGCCAGCTGCGATGCTCTCCAGCGACGCTCACCTGCTACGATTTCCAATTTTCCTGAAGCGGTTCTGCGCGCCACAATCGGCTGCAAAATTCCGTTCTCTTTAATAGACTGAGCCAGCTCTTGCAGCGGTTCTTTATCAAACTGTTTACGAGGCTGATATTGGCCTGGTGACAGTTTATCGATAGCAACCTTCCAGATTTTGCTCTCAGGATCTACGGGAGGGGCAACGGGTGTTGCTACTGCCTGAGGCGCAACTGCTGGTGCAGGAGCTGGCGCGGAGTTAACATTATTAATAGGTGTCGCTGGAGCTTTTGCCGCCGGCGTTTCTGTCGGCGCTGGAGCACCCAGCAATGAACCTAGACCACGGCCTAGGCCCTTTTTCTTATTGTTTGAGGATTCAACAGCAATATCAGACATTTATAATTCCCCTCTTATGCCATCTGTTCTGCGTGTGGAGCTGTTTCTGGCGTTGCTTTCACCTCTGAACGGGCGATCACTTCACGAGCTAGCTCCAGGTATCTGGTTGCGCCGATGGATTTGCTGTCGTATTCGAAGATGGATTGACCATGGCTTGGTGCCTCACTGAGGCGTACATTTCTTGGAATGATGGCGTTGAATACTTTCTCGCCAAAGTGGTTCTTAATCTCGGTCACAACTTGGTGACTCAGATTATTTCGAATATCAAACATCGTCAGAACGATGCCCTCGATATGCAATTGAGGATTCAAATTCTTTTTGATTAGTCCCGCCGTATTCAAAAGCTGACTAAGTCCTTCAAGTGCATAGTACTCACACTGAAGAGGCACAAGGAAACTGTCCGCCGCATTCAGGGAGTTTAAAGTCAAAAGACCCAAAGATGGAGGGCAATCGATGATCACAAAGTCATATTGATCAGCCACGGTGGCAATCGCCTGTTTAAGACGGTATTCACGCTGCGGCATATCAACCAATTCAATCTCTGCGCCCACCAGATCAGGATTAGCCGTGGATACTTGAAGGTTTGGATTGGAAGTTTTTTGAGTAGCCTCTGTTAGCGTTTTCTCACCGATAAGCACATGGTAGCTATTCGCATCCTGGCTTTCGTATCTTTTGATACCCAAACCACTGGAGGCATTCCCTTGAGGATCCATATCGATCAAAAGAACTCTTTTTCCAAGAGAAGCTAGAGCGGAGGAGAGGTTTACAGACGTCGTTGTCTTACCAACACCACCCTTTTGATTAGCTATGCAGATTGTTTTTGCCATTTTTCCTCCTTGAGTAGAAAAAGTCGCTCGAATTGCATGAACATTCAAGAATAAAGACTAGTTTTTCGCGGCACACCTTATGTTTTTGTGTGATTTTTCCGATGTTCCACGTGGAACACGTGTTTTTATGCGAATTATTTGTCTGATCATCCTCAGTTTAAGCCTCGTTGCCTGCAACAAGCCCGATCCCAACCCCGAGTTGAAGGATCCAGTTTACAATGATCTTCACGCCAGCGCCGCCGAAGCAAATCAACTTCTAGAAGCCGAGAGAAAGAACCTGGAAGGCTTTGAAAAGGAATTATCTGACGTTGTTCCTCAGACTGGACAAATAAAGTACGCCCAAAAGCGCGTGCGCGAGTCGAAAGAAAGAATCACTCGCCTGGAGCAAGAAAAGCAGTATCTTGAGCTGAAGATCGAAGCTCGCAAGCGCGAAGCCAAGAAATCCTATTCCAAAGCATTCAAAAAGGGTGAAACTTGGCCCGACCCGCAGGAGTGGGACTCCTATCAGACCGAAAAACGCCTAAGAGGTGCAAAAAGAACCTGGGATGCGAAGGAAAGAATTAAAGAGGCCGGTTTAGGGCAAGAAAAAACCCCCGAACCAGCAGCCGGGGGTCATTAAGGGATGTTCCACGTGGAACATTCACGCGATCTTGTCTGTTTTTACCACAGAGAACTTTACCGCACCCACAGGAAGCTTATATTCCCCCACCAGTGACGGCGCCCAGATGGAACAAAGCTGAGTCGGGATCTCCCCCACCTCAATACCCCATTCCTCGCTCTTCAGATGATAGAACGCCCCGCCCTTGGGAACAACCTTGCGGGCAATTAAAATAGCCTTGGAAATAGTATTAAGCCCGCGAGCCATTACGTAGTGCATGGAATTATCCGGCATAGACTCGATTGTTTTATGCTCGACCGTGCAGTTGGTAACTTTCAACAGAGAAACAATATGCTTTAAGAACTCAACCTTCTTAAGGTCCGAATCTATCAAAACCACCTGAACCTGAGGGAACAACAGCGCAAAGATCAACCCCGGAAAGCCATTTCCACTACCAAGATCGAAGATCTTATCGATCTTAGAATTGGCTTTATAAATGACCTGAGAGGCAAGAATAGAGTCGGCAAAATGAAGAGCATCGGCCACAAAAAGCGTCTTCGGCGAAATTAGGTTCACCGTACGATTAAATTTAATCAGCTCTTCGTGGTAAGTCTTTAGTCTAGCTCGAAGCTCTGGACTTAGATCGGGAAACCATTCATCAATGCGCCAGTGGATTATCGGCGCTTCCTGTTCCTTGTTGTCCTTCAAGATCCAACTCCTTGATCTTTTTATGACCTTTTAGATGGATCATTATAGCCTGAATGGCCGAAGGATTGACACCACTTATCCGCTGAGCTTGACCTAAGGTCCGTGGCTTAACGCGTTGCAGCTTATCCTTCTCTTCATTAGAAAGACCGCGGATTTCACCGTACGCCAAGCCATCTGGAAGAAGCATTTCTTCCATTCTTTTTGACTGAACGATCAGGTCCATCTGTCTTTTTACATAGCCGGAATACTTAACCTCGATTTCGACCGGCTCCACCACATTCGGGTCCGGATCCAGTTCGAAGTTCAGCAGTTCAAGGTGTGAACTCGTAAGTTCGGGACGACGCAGTAACTCCTCGAAAGTCAGAGACTTTGTCATAGCTGGAGTCGGAATTGTTGCAAGAATTTGCTGGATGTCTTTAGTTGGATAAACCACCGTATTGCGAAGACGATCATGCAAAGTCTGACGGCGTTCACGCAAAGTGCTTAAAAGCTCAAAAGATTCGGCAGAGACAAGACCCAGCTTCATCCCGATATCGCTTAACCTGTCGATAGTATTGTCTTCTCGCAAAACCAAACGGTGTTCTGCTCGCGAAGTGAACATACGATAGGGCTCACGTGTTCCCTTCGTCACAAGGTCGTCAATCATCACGCCCATGTAAGCCTGATCACGACCCAGAATGAACTCTTCACGACCCAGAATACTGTGAGCCGCATTGATACCTGCAATCAAACCCTGCGCAGCAGCTTCTTCATAACCGGAAGTTCCGTTGATCTGCCCTGCCAGGAATAACTGACGAATGGTTCTGGTTTCCAGGCGATGCCAAATCTGAGTCGGCTCAATATAGTCGTACTCGACGGCATATCCGTAACGCGCGACTTTGACGTTCTCAAGACCTGGGATTGTTTTTAAAAATTGATCCTGAACTTCTTCGGGAAGACTTGTTGAAATCCCCTGAAGATAAATCAAATCCGTGGAAAGCCCTTCGGGCTCCAGGAATGTCTGGTGGCTGGTTCTTTCAGCAAAGCGAGTGATCTTATCTTCGATGGACGGACAATAACGAGGTCCCACGCCTTCGATAATCCCACAGTACATAGGGGATTTATCCAGGTTGCCGCGGATAATTTCGTGAGTCTTTTCCGTCGTGCGAGTCAGATAACAAAGCACCTGCGGAAGTTTTAATTTATCGGAAGACTTATAACTAAAAGGATAAACCTTTTCATCCCCGCCTTGAGGAGTCGTCTTTGACCAGTCGATGGAATCTTTCAGCAAGCGCGCCGGAGTTCCGGTTTTCAAACGCTTCACCTCAAACCCAAACTGCGCCAACTGATCTGATAAACCGATAGAAGGCTGATCCCCCACACGGCCACCCGCCTCCTGGCGAAGACCGATGTGCATTACACCATTCATAAATGTTCCCGTGGTGATGATCGTGGCTTTAGCGAAAATCTCGGAACCATCTTGAAGAACCACACCCACGCACAGATCTTTTTCAAGAATCAGACGTTTTACTTCCCCTTGCAGAACTTCCAGATTGGGTTGATTGAATAGAGCGTTTTTTTGAAACTCGGAATAAAGATGCTTGTCGTTCTGAACACGGGTGCCGCGAACTGCGGGACCTTTAGAAGCATTTAAGCGTTTGTACTGGATGCAGGTTTCATCAGCTGCAACACCCATCTGTCCGCCGAGCACATCGATCTCACGAACCATATGCCCCTTAGCAAGACCACCAATGGAAGGATTGCAGCTCATATAACCGATGCGATCCGTGTTCGTTGTGACCATCAGGGTGTTTAAACCCAAACGTGCCGACGACAAACAAGCTTCGATACCCGCATGGCCGGCACCGACAACAATCACATCATACTTTTTATTAGCCATATTTATTTCCCGATACAAAACTCTTTAAAGACACGGTCCATGATCTGATCATCAAACCGCTTCCCTAAAGTTTCGTGGATCGCAATGAGAGCTTCTTTAAGCTCAAGAGCCAAAAACTCTGCGCCCATGCCCTGATCCACAACCGATTGTGACCGTTGCGTATTCTCCAAGGCACGATAAAGATTTTCGTAATGACGGGCATTGGAAATCAACACTGTGTTTTCCACCTGCAAGTCGGCGAACTCCTTCACCAGGCTTTGAAGCACTTCGGAACGCACCTTTTTATCAAGAGCGCTGACAAAGAACACCCTTCTTGTGAAGAAAGCCTGAGTGTCGCCAATTTTTTGGAAAAATTTACTGTTTTTAAGAGCTTTTTCGACAGTTTCAAGGGGTTTAGAGCCCCCAATTTTATCGGTTTTATTGGCCAGAATATAAGTTTTTTGGGGCTCCAAGGACTCCAGAATCTGAAGCTCTTCGCCGCCAAGACCCTTTTCGATATCGAAAACAAAGAACACCACATCGGACTCGTTTTGAGCCTCGTAGCTTTTTTGAATACCGATTCGTTCAACCAAATCTGTTGCCTGGTCACGCAGCCCGGCTGTATCCACGAAAGTGAATTTTACGCCCTGGAAGCTTGTATCTCCGTGAATCACGTCACGGGTTGTCCCCGGGATGTCCGTCACGATGGCTCTTTCATCTTCCAAAAACAGGTTTAGCAAGCTGGATTTACCAACATTCGGAAGGCCGGTTAAAACAACACGGAAACCATCCTTTAACAGACGGCCTACTTTAAAGGTCGCAACAAGCTCTTTCAAAACAGCCTCAACCTTGCGTAAGCGCACCTGCACGACGTTGTCTTCAACAACCTCAATGCCTTCCGTGGAAAAATCAATGCTGGCTTCGGCGTGGGCCAAAATCCAGGTCATATCATCTTCCACTTCCTCAAGCTTATGAGACAAAGACCCCTTCAGCTGACGAAGTGCCAATTTTGCAGCCCGCTGACTTTGTGATTCAATTAAAGACAAAACGGATTCCGCCTGAACCAAATCCAGTTTTCCGTTCATAAAAGCTCGGAAAGTGAATTCCCCACGGTCCGCCGGACGAGCCCCTAATTGCACAAGTTGATTCAAGATACTCTGACAAATCAGCGGGCTTCCATGACAGGAAATCTCGATGACTTCCTCTCCGGTGAAAGAACGGCCTTGTTTGAAGTAGGTGGCCAAAACCTCGTCAATCTCATCACCCGTCTGAGTGTTCTTCAGATTACCAAAGTAAACTTTATGAGATTCAGGATGTTCAGGCAAAAAAGTGCAGATCTTGGAAACAATCGAAAGAGTTTGAGGGCCACTGACTCTGATAACAGAGATACCGCCCACCCCGTGAGGAGTGGAGATCGCACAAATTGTATCCTTATCACGATCTCCGCGGATCATAGGCCCCACCCGGGCTCACTAGTCGTGAGCCACTTCCTCAGTACCCGCATTGCCGGCGTTACCGCCTTTTGCAGGATAGATTTTGATTTTTTTATACAGACCATCACCCAAAGAACGGCTTTTTACGCGCGGATCTTTAGCAAGGTATTGGTGAACAACTTTTCTGTCTTTCGGCGGCAAAGCTCTGTAATAAACAGATTTTCCCTGCTCGATGCAGATAGCTTTCAGGTTTTCTGCACGCTCAATCAAAGCATTTGCAGATTCGTCACGGTAACCACCGCAGTCCACTGTGATATTTGTTTTATCTTCAGGGAAATTGTGCTGAATCACACGCTTAAGGAACAATTGGAATGCATCCAACATCTGTCCTTTTTTGTCTTTCAGAATCTCTTCATCAGCTCCAGAAAACTGAATAGCCAATGTCGTGGAACCGTCGTCGTCTTTCTCTGTGGAAACTTCGAAAGAAAGTTCAAACTGAGCCTTCTCGATGATTCCTTCAAGCGTTTTTTCAACGAGTGCTTCTACTTCGCTATTAGCACTTTTGCTTTTCCCCCCGAAAAGCTTACTAAAAAAACCCATTTTGCCTCCTATATATAAATAATAAAAACTAAAATCAAATCCGGCTAATTACGCCTTAGCCACGGCCGCTGTTTTCGGCTCTCTCATAATCAGATACTGCTGGATGATACCGAACAATGTGCTGATCACCATATAAAGAGTCAGACCACTTGGAAGTTGCAACATGAACAAAGAGAACACCACCGGCAGGAACGCCATGATTTTTGCCTGTGTAGGGTCCATCGTGCTTGGGGTCAGTTTTTGCTGAACAAACATAAAGACCGCCATGGAAACCGGTAGCACATAGAATTTGTCGTGAGAGCTCAAATCCGTGATCCAGAAAATAAACGGGGAATTATAAAGCTCAATGGAAGAACCGATCACGCGATACAAAGCGAAGAATACCGGAATCTGCAAAACCATCGGAAGACAACCACCCAAAGGGTTTGCGCCGTTTTGCTTCATAACGGCCATCATTTCCTGGTTCAAACGCATTGGATCTTCTTTGTACTTTTCACGAAGACCCTGAATGATGGGCTGAACTTTCTGCATCGCCTTCATGGACTTGAAGGACATGATATTAAACGGCAACACACACAAACGAACCAGCAAGGTCAAAAGAATGATCGCAAAACCCCAGTTTCCAACCATGCTATGGAACGCTTTCATCACATAAAGAAGAGGACGAGCAATGAAGCCGAAGAAACCAAAATCAATCAGGCTGGCCATTTCTGGATCAACCGCTTTTAACGCGTCGATGGATTTAGGACCCGCATAGAAAATCTCAGAGAAAGTCATTTCAGACTTGATCTGCGCAGGCTTGTAAACCAACTCCGCCAAAGCGGATTTATTATTTATCTGAGCATTCAGCTTAACCTCTGGAATCACGTCAGACTTATCCAGGATAGCAGCCGCAAAATACTGAGAGCTCACAGAAACCATTGAGGTGCCTGTGAAATCCTTGGCCACATTTTCTTTCGCATTACTGAAATTCACAGTTTCATGCTTACCCGCGCTATGAGTAACAAAGAAATCCTGATGCTCATAAGACGGGAATAGGAAGGATGTGGAGGCATGAGTGTGAATCGTCTCTGGAATCAACAAAGAGAAGCCTTTTTTCAGGTCTTCCGTCGCATTGGTCACAGAGATTGTATTTATGAAGGATGAAGTTTCTGTATTGAACTTCATTTCTCTTTTAACAACTGTTTCACCAACCTGAGCTGTTCCAATATAGTGGCCCGGAGCCTGTTCAGTCAGGTCAAAGTGCAGAGGCTTTGTTTCCCCTACCCAACGCATCTCAAACAAACCATCAGCCTGGGAAACACCCAGCTTGATGTTGTTCTTTTCTTTATCCTGATAGTTGTTGATGGTGTAGTTTTTCAAACCCATCCCGAAACTGGTCACAACGAAAGAAACTTTATCATTTTCAAAATGGAATTCTTTAGAGGTGGCTGGAGCGGAAACAATTTCAGATTTTGTATCAACAGTGTTTGCAGAGGCTGCAGCGGATTCAGTGGAAGTTGCAACGGATGTGGCGGCAACAGTTTGTTCGGTTTGAGTTTTGGGTTTGTTATAGTCCGGATATTTTTTAGCCAGATAAGTATTCCAGCCGTAATAAGCAATTGCCACAGCGGCAACAGCAAGAAGGGTTTTCGGATCGAAGAACGATGGATTATTCTTTTGTTGCATGGATTACTCCCTTTGCAGGCGGCACCGGATCGTACCCATAAGGTCCCCCCGGTCGGCACTTGCACACTCTTTTGGTGATTAACCACAGAGCACTGTGTGTATGATGAGTCTTTATTGCTTCAAGGGCATAGGCAGAACAACTGGGCTCGAAACGACATGAACCACCTAAATGAGTGGTCCCCAGAGTTCGGTAAGCTCCAATCAACAACCACAAGATATACTTAGAGGTGTTTTCGTAGAGTTTCCAAACCCCGGTCCAAAGCTTTAACAAATTCCTCATGACTGAGGCCTTTGTAAAAGTTTGCATCCATTGGTTTAAAAATGAGATTGATGTCAGCTTCAAGGGGATGTCCCGCCACAAGGAAGCTTCTGAAATACTCTCTCGTCCAGCGTTTCAACTTATTGCGCACAACTGCCGAGCCGGTTTTGCGACTTGCAGTTACGCCAAAACGCAACTGACCCACTTGGTTCTTCTGATAATTCAGAAGCAACCACTTTGTAGGCCAGTGTCTTTTCCCGTTTTGTTTTAGAGAGAGAAACTCAGAACTTCGTTTAATAACTTGTGGAGAGTTATTTTCCACCAGTAGAAACCGTCAAACGCTTTCTACCTTTAGCGCGACGACGATTAAGAACTTCTTGACCAGATTTAGTAGCCATACGAGCGCGGAAACCGTGTGTGGTTTTACGACGTTTATTGGATGGTTGGTATGTACGTTTCATTACTATCTCCCCAGGGTTTTTTTACGACGCTAACTGACGTCAATGACACCTATATATGTATTCCACAAAGTTGGTTACAACTAGATACGTGGGGCATTAATAAAGCACAATGCGGCAAGAAGGTCAACTGTTGAAAACTTCAGCTCCCCTTGTTAAGAGGACCCGGTACTTGAGGGGAATCACGTGGAATTAAACTCGTCTTTTTGGACACTTATCAAAACCAAGATGAAAAGCAGGAACGACAATAATAAGTTGTTGGATACCTGGCTGGATCCTATTGAGTACGTGAGCACCACGGGCCCTACTGAACGCCCACGTCTGGTCCTAGGAGTGCCTAACGCCCTTCATCAGTACTTCGTGATCGAGAACCTTCAGGATAAAATTTATACAGAGATTTCAGATACTTACGGTAAGCCCTTTGAGGTTGAGTTCAGTATTACGGGGAACAAAATAAATTCTCATATTGAGACGTCCTCCACCCCAGAAGAGCTTTTAAGTGGATCTGAGATCCTCCAGGCTCAACTGGCGCGTGCTCAGAATATCCAGCCTACTCAACAAAGGTCTAGTACGGATAGCCTGAATTCAGATCTCACATTCTCTACCTTCGTCGTGGGGAAAAATTCTGAGTTTGCTCATGCCGCCTGCTTTAATGTGGCAAGGAACCCAGGGGCTGACGATTACAACCCTCTCTATATATATGGACCGGTAGGAATGGGTAAGACCCACTTACTGCATGCTGCTGGAAATCATATTCGCGAGCAATATCAGCAACTTAGGATTACATATATCTCGGCTGAACGCTTTATGAATGAATGTATTTCAGCCATCCGCCGCCATGAGATGGATAAGTTCCGCCAAAAATACCGCGAAAATTCAGACATCCTGCTAGTGGATGACGTGCAGTTTATTGCGCGTGGTGAGGCCGTGCAGGAAGAATTCTTCCACACCGTGAACAGCTTTATCGACAGTCGCAAGCAGGTCATTCTAGCCAGCGACCGTATGCCGAAAGATATCCACGGCCTGGAAGACCGCAGTCGCACCCGTTTGGAACGTGGTTTGATCGCGGACATCACGATGCCAGATCTGGAAACACGTATTGCGATCCTTCGCTACAAGGCTGAAAAGTTCAATGTGCGCCTTCCTGAAGACGTCGTGAACTACATAGCCAGAATATCCAAAAGATCCATCCGTGAGCTGGAAGGCAATCTGAAGAAGGTGAAGATGTTCTCTGAGCTTCAGGGCCTGCCGATTGATTACGAGCTGGTGAAGCGCATTCTTTCACATCACGAAACTCAATCCACGATTTCTGTGGAAGAGATCATGAAGCTGGTCGCTGACCATTTTAAAGTGCGCGTTTTGGATCTAAAATCCTCCACCAGAGCCAAGCCGATTGTCGTTCCACGTCAAATCGCGATGTATCTGATTAAGAAGTTCCTGGATAAATCTTTGGTGGATATCGGTAAGTCATTCGGCGGCAAAGATCACACAACTGTGATGAATGCGCTAGAACGGGTCAAGAATCTACAAGCTGCGGACCAGGATATTGCCAAGGATATCGAAGATTTAGAACAGCGTATCCACAATATCACAGGGGTGTGAATGTGGACTGTGGAAAGAGTTGTGGAAGAGTTTGGGGCTTAAAATGTGGATCTGAGTTACCCCCAAAAAAGACTCAAAAACTGCAAAGTTGTACAGAGTCTTTATCCACAAATGTTTTTTAGTGTTTACATGGACTTAGAGGATTTGTTAGGTTTTCCACGCCCCTACTACTACTACTAGATATTTATATATATAGAATTAGATAATAAGAGGGTCTTTAAAGAGGGTCTTATGAAATTAGAAATTGATAAGAGAGATCTATTAAGCCTTATCGGTAAAACTCAGAACATTGTTGAGAAACGCAACACCATGCCAATCTTGATTAATGTTTTGCTGGAAGCAGACCAAAACACTTTGAAGGTTTTTGCCACAGATTTGGAAGTCAGCCTGACAGATCAAATTAAAGTTCAAGTTTATCAACCAGGTAAAGTGGCTGTCAGTGCGAAAAGTTTATTCGACATTGCCAAAGAACTTTCTGAAGGTCCGATCACTCTGATCAAAAAAGAAAACAACTGGTTGGAAATCAAGCAAGGGAAATACACATCCAAGATTGTGGGTATCTCTGCCGAAGAATATCCGATCTTCCCGACTTACAACTCTCAGGCCTTCATCAAGATTGATGCACAAGTGCTGAAAGAGATGATTGATAAAACAATCTACTCCGTTTCCACTGACGAAACCCGTTATCACCTGAACGGTGTCTTCTTCGAATTGAATCCTCAATCCGGATTTAAGATGGTTGCCACTGACGGTCACCGTATGAGCCTGGTGAATAAACCTTCCTCAGAAATCAAAGTGAATGCGACTCAAGGTGTGATCATTCCACGCAAAGGTCTTCATGAAATTAAGAAAATTCTTGAGAGCATTGAAGGCACTGTGGAAATAGCTGTGGAAGGATCCCAATTCGTATTGAAACATTCATCAACAATTCTGATGATTCGTTTGATCGAAGGAAAGTACCCGAATTATCAACAGTTTATTCCACAGAAGCTTCCGCAAAAAGTGATGATCAACCGCGATGCTTTCCTGACTTCACTAAAGCGCGTGTCTTTGTTGGCGAATCAAAAATCCAAAGCGGTTCTTTTGAATCTTTCCAACGGCCGTATGGAAATTTCCTCCAACAATCCAGAGCTGGGTGATGCGAAAGAGGAAATCGAAGTGGATTACGCAGGCAATGAAATCAAAATCGGTTTCAATGCCAAGTACATCACGGACATCCTGACCAGCATGAACCATGACAAGATTGATTTTGAATTGAACGATCACTTGTCTCCAGGTTTGATGAGACCGCACAACGATCAGACTTACACCTGTGTTGTGATGCCGATGAGAATCTAATGATTTTCGAACGACTGCGTCTGGTTAATTTCCGAAATTATCGGGACGTGGTCTTGTCCTTCTCTCCTCGGGTAAATGTCTTCCTCGGGGAAAATGGACAGGGAAAAACAAATCTCCTTGAAGCGATGTACATGATCTCTCAAGGGGATTCCTTCCGCTACTCTGACAATTCCACTCTGATCAATTCCCAGTACAGCGAATCGGTTATTCAGGCACTGATCAGTCAAAATGATCTTCACTACAAACTCAAGATGGGCCTGTCGAAAAGTCGCAAGGTTCTGACGTTGAATGAAAAGCGCGTGAACTCGGCGGACATTCGCAAAATTTTTGCCAGTGTGGTGTTCAGTCCTGAAAGTCTGGCTTCGATCAAAGAAGGGGCCGATCACCGCCGCGAACTGGTGGATGAGCTGCTGGTCACTTTCGACCGCCGAAATGTGAGTTTGATTGCCGATTACCGAAAAGCACTGAAAACGCGCAACAAGATCCTTAAGAACTTTTTAGAGGGCTTACAGGACCGAACGGTCACCGAAGGCCTTTTGGAGTCCCTGGAGCCCCAATTTGTGCGTTTAGCGACCGATTTGACCCATGCCCGCATCACAGCCCTGGCTGGTCTTTCTAAAGAGTTTAATAATGCCATGCAATACATTTCCGGGAATTCTACTGTGGATATCTCCGTGGAATACCTTGTTTCCGATCAAAACGCCGTGAACTTTTCCCGAGATGAAGTCGAAAATGCACTGATAAAACGTCTTCGTGAACTGCATGATGCGGAGCTCTCTAGTGGAACAAGTTTGGTAGGCCCACATAAGCACGACATTGTGTTCCTATATGGGCAAAAAGACTCACGATTTTTCTGTAGCCAGGGGCAGCAGAGAGCCATCATATTGTCTTTCAAAATGGCCCAAATTGTGTATCATAGGAAGGCTCACGGGACCTATCCTGTGCTGATGTTGGACGACGTACTTTCCGAGCTGGATAAAGCCAAAAGAGATGCACTGATTACGTTCTTACACGAGATCAATACGCAGATTTTTGTAACAACCACGGATTTCACTTTGCCCGATTCTTTCAGCCTCGATCAGCTTTCCGTTGTGCGCATCAAGGATGGCCACATTCTTGAGTAGCTCCTTTCGGTTTCTCAACCGGAAGCGAATGATGAACGCGACACCTTCGAGAGTGAATTTTCACAGAGTCGAGGGGTATGCAAAGCAATGAGGGGTTCCAGTGTCAGTAGAAGAACAAAAATCCTATTCGGCCGATTCAATTCAGGTTCTTGAAGGTCTCGAAGCAGTTCGTAAGCGTCCCGGTATGTATATCGGGGATACCGCTTTCAAAGGTTACCATCACCTTGTGTACGAAATTGTGGATAACTCGGTAGATGAGCACTTGGCTGGTTACTGTAAAAAAATCAGTGTTTCCATCAACGCCGATGAATCCATCACTGTCGAAGATGATGGTCGTGGTATTCCTGTGGCAACTCAGACACAAACTGGTAAATCCGCTCTTGAACTAGTGATGACTGTTCTTCACGCCGGCGGTAAATTCGACGGCGGTGGTTATAAAGTTTCCGGTGGTTTGCACGGGGTTGGTGCCTCTGTTGTGAATGCGCTTTCTGATCGTGTGTCCGTTGAAGTTCAGCGTGACGGTTATTTCTGGAGACAAAACTATGAGCGCGGAAAAATTCTAGCTCCTGTTGCTCAGGGTGAAGCAACAACTAAAACCGGCACGAAAGTGACTTTCAAACCGGATCGCACAATCTTCAAAGATGAAACTTTGATTTATGACTTCACCACTCTTGCCAACCGTTTCCGTGAACTTGCATTCTTGAATGCGGGTCTTCATATTTCT
Source organism: Bdellovibrio bacteriovorus (assembly GCF_025558485.1). Classification (GTDB taxonomy): domain Bacteria; phylum Bdellovibrionota; class Bdellovibrionia; order Bdellovibrionales; family Bdellovibrionaceae; genus Bdellovibrio; species Bdellovibrio bacteriovorus_G. The sequence continues at coordinate 1,122,433 of NZ_CP102930.1, read as the reverse complement.
TTGACGGATGAACGTAACGGCAAAAAACAGGACTTCCAGTATTCCGAGGGTGTGGCTGAATTTGTAAAATACATGAATCAGTCCAAAAAATCCCTGCACAACGAAGTGGTTTACTTCAAAGGCGAAAAAGACAACGTCGATGTGGAAATCGCGATGCAGTGGAATGATTCCTATTCTGAATCCATCTTCACTTATTGCAACAACATCAACACACATGAAGGTGGTACTCACCTTGTCGGTTTCCGTGCTGCTTTGACTCGTACGACAAATGCGTATGCGACTGAAAAAAATCTTTTGAAAGATCTAAAAGCCAATCTTGAGGGTGAAGACATTCGTGAGGGTTTGGCGGCGGTTATTTCCGTTAAAGTTCGCGAACCGCAGTTTGAAGGTCAGACAAAAACCAAACTTGGTAATGCCGAAGTAAAAGGTATTGTCGAAACGATGGTGAATGAAAAGCTGGCGGACTGGATGGATAGAAATCCGTCTGTGGCAAAAAATATCATCGGCAAATGTGTGGAGTCCGCCCGCGCCCGCGAGGCTGCCAGAAAAGCCCGCGATCTGACTCGTCGTAAGACAGTTCTGGATGGCGGCTCTCTTCCTGGGAAAATGGCGGACTGTCAGGAACGTGATCCGGCTCTGTGTGAACTGTACCTGGTGGAAGGGGACTCCGCAGGTGGTTCTGCGAAGCAAGGCCGTGATCGTCGCACTCAAGCGATCTTGCCTTTGAAAGGTAAAATCCTGAACGTTGAAAAAGCACGTTTTGATAAAATCATTTCCTCTGAAGAAATCAAAGTCATCATCTCTGCATTGGGAACAGGTATCGGCAAAGATAATGTGAACGTGGATAAAATCCGCTATCACAAAATCATCATCATGACTGATGCCGACGTCGATGGTTCTCATATCATGACTCTTCTTTTGACGTTCTTCTATCGCCAGATGCCATTGGTGCTTGAGCGCGGCTATGTGTATATCGCCCAGCCGCCTTTATATCGTGCGAAAAAAGGCAAGGAAGAAACTTATCTGAAAAATGAAGCGGCTTTGACTGAATACCTTCTAAGTTCGGGCTTGGGTAACTTTAAAATCAAAGGCAAGGAATCCCTGCCGGAAAAAGATCTTCGCCAGTTGATTCTGAATATTCAGCGCTTCAATGATCTTCTGCGTGTTTCGTCCAAGAAATACGACAAGGATGTTTTGTACTTCCTGCTTAGCAAGGTTTCTGACTTTGAAAGCACGTTCAGTGATTCCAAAAAAATGGAACAGGTTCTTGCAGACCTCGGTGTTTGGATTAATTCTGACCAGACGTTGGGTATCACTGAATACAAAGGCGAAGTTAAAACAGAGGCTGAAACTGGCAAAATTTATGCTGACATCTACACTGTTCGTTATGCCGACCGCATGAGTACAAAGTTCAGCACCGACAGCCTGCGCTCTTCTGAAATTATCGAACTAAGAAAAATCTGGGCCGAGATTCAAACCATCAGCCCGCTGCCATTGACCATTCTTGAGGGTGAAGATGAAGTTCAGTTTGAAAGCTACAACGACTTCTATTCTCACGTGATGGAATCAACGAAGAAGGGTATCTACATCCAGCGCTATAAAGGATTGGGAGAGATGAATCCGGAACAGTTGTGGGAAACCACACTGAACAAGGACAACAGAACTCTATTGAAAGTGACCATCGACGACGCTGTTGCCGCAGATGAAACATTCTCAATCTTGATGGGCGAAATGGTGGAGCCTCGTCGTCAGTTTATCCACGACAATGCTCTTCTGGCTCGCAGTTTGGACGTTTAATTTTAGACAGGATTTAATTTTATGGAAAATAATCAACAGGAAAAGGGCGTCACGCTCGTCGATATCAGCAAGGAAATGCGCGGAGCTTACCTTCAGTATTCCATGTCCGTTATCGTGGGTCGTGCTCTTCCCGATGTGCGCGATGGTTTGAAACCGGTTCACCGCCGCGTATTGTTTGCACAAAGTGAAATGAATAACCGCCACAACAGACCTTACCTGAAGTCTGCCCGTGTGGTGGGTGATGTGATCGGTAAATATCACCCGCATGGTGATGCTTCTGTTTACGATACCATGGTTCGTATGGCCCAGGATTTCTCTCTGCGCTACCCGCTTGAAGATGGTCAGGGGAATTTCGGTTCCATCGACGGCGATAGCCCGGCAGCCATGCGTTATACAGAGATCCGTCTGACGGCTTTGGCAGAAGAACTTCTGAACGATCTTGAAAAAGAAACCGTTTCCTATGGTCCAAACTACGACGACTCTTTGTTGATTCCGACAGTTCTTCCATCCAAGTTTCCAAATTTGCTGGTAAATGGTTCAGCGGGTATCGCGGTGGGTATGGCGACGAATATTCCTCCGCATAATCTGGGCGAAGTGATTGACGGATGTATTCATCTTATTGGTCATCCCGACTGTCAGATTGAAGATCTCATGCAACACATCAAAGGGCCGGATTTCCCAACCAGCGGTGTGATCGCAGGCCGTGAAGGCATCTTGCAGGCTTATAAAAAAGGCCGTGGTATCGTGACCATCAAGGCTGTGGCTGAAATCGTTCAAGTGAAAGACCGTGAAGAGATCATCATCACTGAAATTCCTTATCAAGTGAATAAAGCCAAGCTGATTGAAAGCATGGCGGATTTGGTCCGTGATAAACAGATCGAAGGCATCTCTGACATCCGTGACGAATCTTCCAGAGAAGGTATGCGTATCGTGGTTGTTTTGAAACGCGGTGAAAACGCCAGCGTGATTCTGAACAGACTTTACAAATACACTCAGATGCAGACGAGCTTCGGTATCATCATGCTGGCTCTGGATGCGAAAAACCAGCCGGTGACTTTCGATTTGAAAGGCATGCTGGAAGCGTTTGTGGATCATCGTCGTGACGTCGTTACGAAACGCTGTATCTTTGAACTTAAAAAAGCGCAGGAACGTGCCCATATTCTGGAAGGTTTGAAAAAAGCTCTGGATCACATTGAAGAGGTGATCAAAACCATCCGTGCCTCCAAAGAGGCCAACACGGCTCGTGAAGCCCTGATGGAAAAATTCGATTTCTCTGAACGACAGGCTGTTGCGATTCTGGAAATGCGCTTGCAACGTCTGACAGGTTTGGAACGCGATAAAATTATTGCGGAACTGGCTGAGTTGATGAAACAAATCGACTGGTTGAAGTTCGTTCTTGCTGACGTTCGCGAGATTTACAAAATCATCGTGGGCGAATTGGAAGACCTGAAAAAACGTTATGCCGATCCTCGCCGCACTCAAATTACCGGTGACCTGAGTGATCTGGAAGATGAAGACCTGATTGCCGATGAACAAATGGTTGTGACTGTGACCAACACAGGCCTGATCAAGCGTATCCCGGTCGAAGAATACCGCGTGCAAAAACGTGGCGGTAAAGGCCTGAAAGGCATGGAGACCAAGGAAGAGGACTACGTTACGGACATCTTCTCTGCCAGCACGAAAACCATGCTTCTGGTCTTCACTGACAAAGGTAAGGTTTACTGGTGCAAGGTTCACCGTCTGCCATTAGGCACAAGAACATCCAAAGGGAAATCTTTGGCTAACGTGGTTCAGCTTTCCAATGGTGAAAGTGTTCGCGCGATCCTGCCGGTGAATGAATTCAGCGAAAGCAAATATGTTGTGATGTTGACTGAAAAAGGTGTGATTAAGAAAACATCTTTGGATGCGTTCTCCAACCCAAGAACAGCCGGTGTGATTGCACTGACGACAGACTTGGATGACACCATTATCGACGTGAAAATTTCTGACGGCCAAAGCGATATTTTCATCGCTACCAAAGAGGGCATGTCCATCCGCTTCAATGAAGCAGATGTGCGTGGTATGGGTCGTACGGCTCGCGGTGTGAAAGCAATCACACTGGCAAAAGATGACGTGGTTGTGGCAATGGAGGTTCTAGAAAAGAACACCAAAGACACTATCCTGATGGTGACTTCCAAAGGTTACGGTAAGCGCTCTGAAGTGGCGGAATACCGCATCCAGTCCAGAGGTGGTGTGGGCATTATCACTCAGAAAACCACAGACAAAGTCGGTGTTGTTATCGGTACGAAGAAAGTGGCCGACAACATGGAGCTTATTCTTTCCACAGACAAAGGACAGGTTATCCGTATGAAAGTGACGGACATCTCTGTTCTGGGTCGTAACACTCAAGGTGTCCGCCTGATCAATATTGATGAGAAGGAAGAGACCGTGACTGGTGTGGCTGTTGTGGCAGAGGACGATTCTGCGGCTGAAGAAACAGCTCCAGAGGGAGTCACTCACTAAAATGATCAGAGCCTTGCTGGTTGCCCTAGTTTTGGCTCTGTCAGCCTGCTCTTCTCAGGAAGAGGCGGACTTTAAACAAGCACAAAAATCCATATCCCAGGGTCATTTCAGAATTGCCCTGGGATATTTGGATCAAGTCATCAAAAGAAACGCTTCCAGCAAATATCCGTTGGAAGCCGCGCGCGAAGCGGCCCGACTTTCTTTTTTTGAAATCAAAGACTTTAAAAAAGCCATCGCCTACCATCACTACATTGTTCTGAATTCGACGGACGAAAAAGAGCGACTGGAATCCCAGCGGCAAATTGCCTCGATTTATTTCAACAATCTTCAGGATTATCAGGCTTCGATCATTGAATTCAGCAAGCTGCAACAGATGCCCCATACGGATCTGGAGGCGGCCCAGTATAAAATGAACATTGCCCGTGCTCAGTATTATCTGAACAACTTCTTTCAGGCAGAATCGGAAATTGATTCTCTGTTAAAATTAAAAAGTGACGATAATATCCGTTTCAGCGCGATGATGCTGAAAGGGAATATTCTGGTTGCGAAAAAGGACTTTAAAAACGCGGCCGTGATTTTTAAGGATCTGATTGATCATTATCCGGATAAGGCCGTGCAGGAAAACGTCGCCCTGACGCTGGCGGTTTGCTACGAGGAAAATTTTGATTTTAAAAGTGCCATTGCAGTTTTGGAAGAACACCGTGGGAAGTACAATCCTCCGGAATACATTGAACTGCGGATCAAACGTCTTCAGGAACGCATGCGTAATGCGCCCGGCGCGAAAGGCTTTAGGAAGTAATGAAAAAGTATATAATCTTTGCATCCATTGGCTTTGAGCTTGTCGGTTTGATTCTGGGATGTTTTTACCTTGGCCAGTATCTTGATCAGAAATATCAAACCAAGGGTCTTATCTTTGCCGGATTAAGCCTGGCCTGTTTGGTGGGCTGGTTATGGAGAGTTGTCTGGTTGCTGCAAAGAATGCAGAAACAAGATGAGAAAGAATCAGAATCCAAGAAACCACCCGGAACGCCATGAAATTTGTACTCACCATTCAAGCCCTAGTAGTCCTTCTTGGAGGCATCCTTTTAGGGCTTTTTGCTGCGCCACAACACAGCTATTCCTTCATTTCCGGCAGCTTGGTCATTTTCCTAAGCTTCTTTCTGGCGGGAATTGCATGGGTATTGATCTTCAGTAAGAAATTGGTTGCCCTAGCTATCGGGATCATTGTATTTAAGTACGCGATTTTAGGGATTATTATCTTTAAGCTTGTGAAGCTACCGTGGTTTGACACCCTTTGGTTCGCCTTCGGTGTAGCAAGTTTTATTCTTTCAGCACTCGCATACGCGATGAAAGAAGCCTTAAGAGAAGGAAAAGAAGAAAATGTCATTTAACTGGACACAACTAGCTCCTGGAGTAGGTCACGAGTACGCACACGTTGCGACTCTAGGTATTGCCACTGTTGCTGCATTTGGAATTGGTTTGATGGCGAGAGCTTCACTGGGTAAAGGTGAAACAGCTGTTATGCCTGCAAGCAAGTTCTCTCTTCGCGGGATCTTTGAACTTCTGACAGAGATGACCTCCGGCCTGGCTGAGATGGTTATCGGTGAACACGGCAAGCACTACATTCCGTTCTTTGCTTCAGTTTTCTTCTTCATCCTGTTCAATAACTTGATCGGTATGATTCCAGGTATGACTCCTGCGACAGAAAACATGAACACCACTTTCGGTTTTGGTGTGTTGATGTTCTTGTTCTATAACTTCCAAGGTGTGAAAGAAAACGGCCCGGTGGCTTATCTTAAACACTTCATGGGTCCGGTTATTTTCCTGGCGCCATTGATGTTCGTGATCGAAATCGTGTCTCACGTTGTTCGTCCGTTCTCTTTGGGTCTTCGTCTTGCGAACGTTATGATGGGTGACCACACGGTTCTTTCCGTGTTCCTGGATTTGGTACCAATCGGTGTGCCAATTCCATTCTACATCATGGGATTGTTCGTTTGTTTTGTTCAGGCTTTTGTATTTACTTTGCTTTCAATGGTCTATGTGGCATTCGCGATTGCACACGATCACTAAAAGGCAAAATTTTAAACCATAAGGAGTTCACATGAAAAAAATGATCATCGCAGCTATCACTTTGCTTGCTTCTTCTGCTTTCGCTCAAGAAACTGCAGTAGTAACTGAAACTGTTGTTGCTAACGCTGACCGCGGTCTTGTAGCTATCGCAGCAGCTATCGCTATCTCTTTGTCTGTTTTCGCGGGCGCTATGGCTCAAGGTAAAACAGCTTCCACAGCTTTGGAAGGTATCGCTCGTAACCCAGCGGCTTCTGGTAAGCTTTTGATCCCAATGATCTTGGGTCTAGCTCTTATCGAATCCCTAGTTATCTACGCATTGATCATCGCTTTGGGCTTGAAATAATTCAGGCTTGATCATCTGATCAAAAAGGCTGGTTAAACAGCTTTTAGAAACCCACAACTCTCATCGGTTGTGGGTTTTTTACTTTCTGAACGTGAATCAATCTAGTTCGATTCTTCCAGTGGCTTCTTAAGGCCTGTGCTTTCGTAAACCCTTACGGCATCCTTCTTTAATAGGTCTGCTTGGCTGCACACGACAGAAAGCTCTTTCAGCAGATCCTTATCCTGAGCATTTAGAGTCTTTGCCAGATCCACACAGTCTTCTAAAATAAGGCGCAAGGATTCTTGTGCTTTCTGGGAAGTGCTAAAGACGTATCTATCGCTTCTTTCAATATCTTTGTGACCAAATCCATGTGGCTTGTGAGTGACATGATATTTACGCAGAAGCTTTTCGATCGTGGTTTCCTCCAAACTGGCTGAGCGTTCAAAGAACAACTGCATCTTTGCATACAACACAAAACTTTGAATGGTTCTACGTTTGTGGTCGTCGTCACGATACTGACCCCAGTTGCGATAGATCTCTTTGGCCTCAAAGAAATCCTCCTGGGCGTCCTCGGTGTGCATCAGGTGCAGGGATTCCCGGGTGTTGTCGGTCATCATGCGAGCCCGGTCAAAAAGATAGTGGGCATATTCATGGATCACGGTCCAGTCGTCCGTGCTTTCAATTAAAAGAATGGTGGGATTCTTAACCCCATAGGCATAGTTGGACTCGGTCATATAAAGACCGATGGCGCCTTCAGAAAATACTTTCAGGAATTTTTTAGGAATTATATCTTCTGTGGCGTACGGCAGGTACGGAACTGTCACTGGCAGCTTTTCTGTATCTTCTACACGAAAGACGTCAATTCCCTGCGATTGAAGATAGGTGATCTTTTGTTGCAGATTCATGTTCAGCATTGGTGTGAGCAGGTGCAGTTGGATCTGCTTGTCGAAATCCACAGTGGTGCAGTCAAGACAGTCCGCCAAGGTCACGGAAGCAGTGAACAGCAAAGAAAGAACAGCAGCGCCCAGTCGGATCAATTTCATAGTCGCACCTCTGGGGGAAAAGAAGTGCAAACGCCGTGACACTTCAGAACCTCCAGATTTCAGAGGGCGTCTCTGTGGTGTCTAATACTTTGACAGAGGCCTTTTTCCGCCTTGAGCCGCTATTAAGGCCTTGGTATTTATGGTTTATGAAGCACTTTGAAAACCGCTGGATTTATGAATTCTTTGAGGAAAGATCCGATGCCATTATCAAGTCCATGTTCGGTGGATTGGCGTTGTATTATCAGGGACAACTGAAGTTCTTGCTGTCTGAAAATCCCGGCGATTATTCCTATCGGGGTAAAAAGTATGAATTCGAAATTTGGAATGGGGTCTTGATTGCGACCGACAGAATTCATCATGAGTCGTTATTAAAACAATTCCCCTTTCTGGTGAATCATCCTGTGCTTCCCAAGTGGCTCTATCTGCCCTTTACCTATGAAGGCTGGGAAGAACGTATGGAACTGATTCTGCGTCTGGCAAAAACTTCGGACCCTCGAGTGGGAATATGGCCTCAGGAAAAATCCCGAAAGAAGAAGAAAACCGCCAGGAAGGTTTCTAAAAAGAAAGTCGTGCGCAAGAAGATCGCGAAGAAATAAAAAAGCCGGGTTTGTTCTCCCGGCTTTTTCAGTTTTAAAGATACTTATTTACGACGGCTTCGACCCGGCCGCGGATCTTATCCAGCCCCTCCTGAGAGGAGGATTCATAACGAACCACCACCACAGGCTGGGTATTGGAAGAGCGGCACAGTGCCCAGCCATCCGCGAAGCTCAGACGAATGCCATCAGTGAAATCCACCTTGTAGTCCGCATCTGGAGTGTTCGGGAAGGCTTCGATCATCTTTTGTACGATCAAAACTTTTTTCTCTTCTGTCGTATCGATACGGATTTCCGGTGTGTTGAAAGACGGTGGCAAACCCTCCAGAAGTTGTGGAATGGTTTTGCCGGTTTTCGCCAGGATTTCCACCAAACGCAAAGCTGCGTAAGGAGCATCATCATAGCCGTAATTGCGATCTGCGAAGAACACGTGGCCTGACATTTCGCCGCCGAAGGGCGCTTTTTCCACTTTGATTTTTTCTTTCACCAAAGAGTGTCCGGTTTTCCACATGATTGGCTGACCACCGTGTTTGGCAACATCGTGGTACAGACGATCAGAGCACTTCACATCGCCGATGATCTTAGCCCCTTTTTGTTCGGCCAAAATCGCACGGGAAATAACCACCATCAATTCGTCACCGTAAACCATACGGCCCGTGTGATCCACAACACCGATACGATCGGCGTCGCCATCAAATCCGATACCTGCCACAGCGCCTTCTTTAAGAACCTGAGCTTTCAGATCGACCAGATTTTCTTCAACAGTTGGATCTGGATGGTGATTAGGGAAAGTTCCGTCGGGTTGTTCAAACAAAATAGTCGGATTCAAACCAACAGCGTTGAAAAGACCTTTCACCACTGATCCACCAGCTCCGTTTCCACAATCCAAAACAACTTTTGTGTCTTTGATAGTGCCAAACTCTTTGGCGTAGCGAGCATAGTACATTGGCTTGATGTCGAAGGATTCTTCAGAACCTTTCCCGTCAATGTATTCACCTTTTTGAATGATATGCAGAAGTTTTTGGATTTCTGCGCCAAAGATGGTGCCTTTACCCACGGAAATTTTAAAACCGTTGTATTCCGGCGGATTGTGGGAGCCGGTCACCTGAACAGCGCCGTCCACTTTCAGTTCAAAAGTGGCGAAGTAGCAAACAGGGGTTGTCACCAGACCCAAGTGAATCACTTTGGCGCCGGAATCCATCAAACCTTTTGCAAGGTTCTTGATGATGGCAGGAGAGCTTTCACGGGCATCGCAACCCAGAGCCACTGTTGGGTTGTCGATATTTTTATTTTGTTTCATGTAAACGACATAAGCGCGACCCAGAAGGTATGCGAAGTTATCGTCAAACTGTCCGTTATAGACACCACGAATGTCGTATTCTCTAAAAATCACAGGTTGAAACATATATCACCTCAATTATTTCAAGGACTTAGGAGTATAATTTTTGCGCTCTAGAGTCGAGCTAATTTTACCGCCCAGCGAACGGCATCAATCATCGAATTGGGATTGGCTTTATTCTGGCCGAAAATATCCTTGGCGGTGCCGTGGTCCACGCTGGTGCGGATGAAAGGAATACCCAGGGTCATGTGAACGCCGGAATCCTGCCCGTGGATCATTTTAAAGGGAATAAGACCCTGATCATGATACAGACACAAATAGACCGAATATCTGCCCCAATTGGCTGGGAAAAACGCGGCATCAGGGACCAAAGGACCTTCCACAGGAATCTTTTTTTCTTTGGCGAATTCCAAAAGCTCCGGGAAGAACAAAAGCTCTTCCTGTCCGATCAAACCCTGCTCTCCAGCGTGAGGGTTGAGACCCAAAATACCTATGGGTTTCTTCATTTGGGCCGCCGGAAGTTTTTTACGAAGCTCATTGGCGTTTAAAAGTGCTTCCGCCAACGTGCTAAAACCCAGGTGTTTTGAAATATCCCGCACAGGAATGTGTGCGGTTGTTAGCACAACGTTGAATTTGTTTCCTAAAAATCCCATGTGCACATGACGGCTTCTGGAAACTCTTTTCAGGATATCTGTGTGACCCAGGTCTTTGTAACCGGCCTCTTTGATCGAAGTCTTTGAAAGTGGTGCTGTGGCCATGGCTTGCAGATCTTTTTTCAAACAGGCCTTGGCTGTGCTTTCCACCCAATAAGCCGGCGCCTCTTCCGAGGCAATGTCCACCAGATATGGGCCGGTGATTTCCAAGGCATCACGAAGTGAGTCCACCACAATGCGGTCGAATTTTTTATCAATCAGCCTAAGATACTTGTCTGGAGCCCCTTCAGAGCGCCAAAGAATAAACTGGGTGTTGGATTGAGGTCCCAGATGATGCAGAGCCTTGGCGGTGACTTCCAGACCAATGCCATCTGCATCCCCCGTGGTAAGAGCGATTCGTTTTCTACTCATTGATTCGCACGAAAGATTCGTCGCGTTTATTTTGCAGCCAGTTTTTCAACTGACGGCGGAAGCTTATTTCCAGCAGCTGGGATTTGATTCTTTCCTTGGCAGCCTCAAACTTTGGATCGGTGGTCAGTTTTTTACCAGTCAGTTTTACGATATGAAAGCCCATGCGGGATTTTACAATCGGAGTCGTTTCATTCACCTTCAAACTGGAAATGGCATCTTCGATTTCAGGAAGGAACTCGCCGGATTTAAATGTTCCCAAAGCCCCGCCAGACGAGAAGTTTGGATCTTCGCTGTGCTGTTGTGCCAGATTCTCGAAGCTTTCACCGCTGCGCAGTTTTCCCAATACGGTTTCAGCGCGCTTGATGGCAGCTTCAGCTCCGCCTTTTTTGGGATTAAAGAAAATGTGGGACACACCAAATTCGTCTATGGACGGACGGTTGTTGGGGTTGGACTTTAGATATTCATTCAAGGCGTCTTCATCAGAAATGCGTAGTTTTGAAATGATTTCCGCATCCATCAGGGATCGTTTTTCAATGCTGTCTTTCAGAAAGCGGCGATAGTCTTCCAAAGTCACGCCTTGCTGGCGGATCACGTTGGCCAGCTCGGCCTCGCTGACGTGATTCTTTTTTGCCATTTCCTTGAGCTCAGAATCCACGCGGTCGTTGGTCACAGTCAGATTCAGGCGTTTGATTTCAGACTGAAGGACTTTTTCGTTAATCAGATAATCCAGTTGAGCTTTGCGGTTTCCCTTAAGGCTTGAAATCGGCTTATCAAACAACAGGGCTTCATCAACCATTCCCGGCTTCGGCAGGCGTTTTTCCAGATCCTTGAAATCGGATTCCAAAACTAGTTCGCTATTCACAATAGCCACAGTTTTTTCCACAACCTCGGCATGACTTGGTGTAGCCACTAGCAAAGCAAAAAGAAGATTAATCATTGGTTCCTCGCGTATCAACCTTGATGGAATTCATCAGTTCGTAGTCCTTTAAGACTTTACTACTTCTGAGCTGAGCATCAAGCCACGCCACGTATTCCGCCTGCTCGCGTTGTGCACGCAGGGAACGGATAATTTGTGGTTTGACCTCTTCCAGAGCCAAAGTGGAGGCTCCGGCTTTCTTTTCCACGCGGATCAAGTGGATTCCAAACGGGCTTTTGATGGTTTGCACACCCGATCCTGCCGAAAACAGGGGATCAAAGTAATCTACAGTGCCCTTTTCGATCCATCCGACCACGCCGCCCTGCTTGGCTTCCGGTGTGATGGAATATTTTCTGGCAAGTTCGGCAAAATCCCCGGATTTTAAATCAACCTTGATGGCATCTGCTTTTGCGTCCTCATCCACCACAATCTGGCGCAGATAAATGCGCTCTTTACGCTTGTAGCGGTCCTTGTTGTCCTCGTAGTAGCGTTTGATTTCCTCTTCAGTGGGGGCTTTGACCTTTTCGTTGATCTTTTTAAAGACCTCCCGCTCCACCAAAGAATAACGAAGCTCTTCACGCCATTCAGAGAAGGAAAGATTTTCCTGAGCCAGAGCCCGGCGGAAAGAAAGATCGTCCGGGTAGTTCGCACGCAAGCCGTCCACTTCTTTATCCAGAGTGGCCTCGGAAATCACGATGCTTTGTGCGCGTGCCCAGTCCAGGGTCAGGCTTTTCACCAAAAAATCGCGCAGAATTTCTTCCTTGATGCGATGGATGTTGTTGGGGTCTTTGGCCGCCAAAGCATCAAAGTTGCGCAGACGACGCGCCAGTTGATTGGCAAACTGCTTGGAGGTCAGAACGTGATCGTTCACCTTCTCCACCGGCTTTGTGGAGATCTTCTGGTAACTTGATGGACATCCCGCCAAGGCGAGGCTCATAAAAATAAAAAGCCCCGTCAGTGCGGGGCTCTTATTGATTTTCATCGAATCAAATCCTTATTTAATAAGACCTTTGTTTTCTTTGATCGGATAGGACTTCTTCAGCTTTTCAAAGTAATCGTTGAAGACGCCTTTTCTTTTCTCATCGTAAACAGCGGCTCTGATCTGGCGCTTGTTCGCGTTTTCAAAGCTTCTGCGACCGGTCAGTTTAATGATGTGGAAGCCGAATTTCGTTTCGATAAGCCCCGTAATCTCACCGACTTTCATGTTGGCAACAGCATCATAATAGTTTGGAACCAGAGTTATACGAGACTGCCAGCCGATGTCACCACCAACTTGCTTGGAAAGCGCATCGTCAGAGTACAACTTAACAAGCTCCTCGAACGGTCTTTTGCTTTTCTTCACTTCGTCAAAGATCTCTGTGGCACGTTTTTTTGCCTCTGCCACCTGTCCGGCCGTTGCACCGGCTTTGAACTCAATCAGAATGTGGCTGGTGCGAAGTTCCGGATTTTTTGCATACCAAGCTTTCATCTCAGCATCAGAAACCTGGATTTTCTGGATTCTTTGACCGATGTCTTTTTCAAGAAGGGCCTTGTACATTTCCTGATCGAAGCGCTCTTGCACGACAGGGTCTTTTTGCAGATTGCGTTTTTCAGCTTCCTGCACACCCATTTCAAAACGAACCAAGTCTTCCAGGAATTGTTCTTTTGTCGGAGGATTGATCGTTTGAGACTTCACCTCATTGTACTTTTTATTGAAATCTTCAAGTGTGATGGTTTTTTTACCCACCTGAGCCACGACTTCATTGGATTTCTGAGCGAAGGAGGTCGCGGAGATGAGCAACAAGATGCTGATTACAAGTTTCATACTTTAAAAGTCCCTCTAAAAAGTTGAAGACATTAGAATTTTCCCAAACCAAACAGCGTCATTGCTCTTTGAAAATAGGAAGTGAGTTCTACGCTAAAAGGCTAGCACTGGGCATCATTATCCGCAATGAATTTAAGAGCTTGCTGCCTAGCTTGGTGCAAAAGTCCCTCTAACTCTAGAGCAAGGTCTGGGTTTCTTGGGTCTATCTCTTTGCTCACTGGAGGCAGAGGTCCGACCCAATAAATGATCACTTTGGCGAAGGGTTTTGGCAGGAATGTTTTATTCCACGATTTGGGGAAGTGAATCGCGCGGTCGCAGGCCACCCCGGCTGCATAAATAGGCCCGTGAATCATGCGTGAAAGCTCAAAGACACCGGGTTTGACTTTGTGTAACGGACCTTTTGGACCATCCACAGCAAAGCTGCAATTTCCCCCGTCTTTTACCAAACGCAAAAGACCTTTCAACGCCTGCACTCCACCGCGCGTGGAAGAACCACGGCTGGTTTTCGCACCCAACCACTTTAACACCGTGGCCATCAGCTCACCATCTTTGGATTGAGAGGCAATCGTGGCAATACGGTATCTTTTCACGATGGACAAAAGAGCCAGCTCATCCCCGTGAAAATGCGCAAGCACCACCGGCGATGGAGTGGAAGAATCAACAGATTGTTTTAAGGAATCAGGTTCGATAAGCCGAACCCTCCATGTCCATGAGAGGGTTCGGTAGAAGACGAAAACAATAATCGGAAGAATATATTTTCTGAACACGATTAGTGGTGAAGAGCCTTCTTGAACTCTTCAGTCAGCTTAGGAACGATTTCCAAAGCGTCACCCACGATGCCGTAAGTTGCTTTTTGGAAGATCGGAGCATTTGGATCATTGTTGATCGCAACGATCACTTTGGATCCGCTCATACCCGCCAAGTGCTGGATCGCGCCTGAAATACCCACGGCGATGTACAAAGTTGGTGCTACAGTTTTACCTGTTTGACCGACTTGCATACCGTGACCAACCCAGCCTGCATCAACAACTGCACGGGACGCCCCTACGGTCGCACCCAAAACGTCTGCAAGATCATTCAATACTTTGAAGTTTGCCGCTTCTTTAAGTCCACGACCGCCGGAAACGATGATGTTTGCTTCAGTCAGATCCAGTTTTTCGCTGGCACCTTTCACGATTTCTTTCACCAAAGTTTTCAGATCCACTGTCACGGCTGCATTTTCAACAACGTTTGCAGTTTTGGAAGTGTCCGCTGCTGCCACCGGAAGTTGGTTGGCACGCATCAAAACAATTTTAGTGGAGCTGTTTTCAAAGTTCACAGTCGCAAAGCATTTGCCGGAGTACATTGGTTTTACCGCAGTGACGTTGTCACCGTTGATTGCCAACGTTGTGCAGTCAGAAGCCACGCCTACGCCCAGGCGAGCTGCCACGCGCGGGAAAAGATCTTTCCCTGTGGAGGAAGCTGAAGCCAGGATGATGGAGGGCTGAACTTTCGCGATGATGGCTGCGATGTTTGCAGTGAAGGACTCTGGATTGTAAGCATCCAAAGAAGCGTCTTTAACAACATGAACCTCAGAAGCCCCATTGTGCCCCAAAGCCGCTGTTACATCGCCGGCGTGAGAACCGAACGCTACTGCCACAACTGTGTTGCCGGAAGCTGCTGCGGCCTGAACCAGCTCCTGAGCGCTGCGCTTAAGTTTACCGTTTGTGTGTTCAGCAAAAACTAGAATTTTACCCATGTCGCAAGCTCCTTACAGAACCTTCGCTTCGTCGCGAAGAAGTTTAACCAGTTCGGATGCCTGTGCAGAAGCATCACCAGAGATCATTTTCACAGCCGGTTTTTCCGGTGGAAGAGCAAAGCCTGTGTATTTAACTTTGATGTCCGAAGCAGGAATATTCAAAGAAGCAAATTCAACCTCTTTGATTACTTTCTTCTTCGCTTTCATGATGCCCGGAAGACTTGCGTAACGAGGCATATTCAAACCTTTGTTCGCAGCCACAACTGCCGGAGTCATCATTTGCACCACTTCTTTGGCGCCGCCTTCAATGTCGCGTTCCACAAGAACGTTTTCGCCATTGAAATTGAATTTCGATACCACTGTGGTGTGAGGAACGTTCAGGAACTCAGCAAGCATCTGGCTGACAGAAGATGCATTGTCGTCGATAGCCAGTTTGCCGGAGAAGATAACTTTCGCGCCGCCTTCAGCCTTGATCACTTCAGCCAAAGCTTTTGCCGTGGCAAAGTTGTCCAGGCCTTCGCCATTAACCACGATGGCTTCATCAGCACCCATCGCCAAAGCTGTGCGCAAAGATTCAACAACACGAGCCTTTGGTCCAACACTAAGAACCCATACTTGGGACCCTGGGTTTGCATCGCGAAGCTTGTTGGCCTCTTCAACTGCATACTCGTCATATGGGTTCATAACCCATTTAATACCCGCCGTGTCGATTCCGGTTTGGTCGGGAGAGATCTTAATCTTTGTTTCGGTGTCAGGCACCTGCTTGATACACACAAAAATCTTCATATTTTACCCCGTTTTTAAGAGGGCTTTGTTCTATCGCAAGTCCAGGAAAGGCAAAACTAAATTGTATATTTAACGTGTCGCGAAACATGACGGGGGACATGGACAAAAAGCAACCCGCGGGAGTAAGGTAAGTGGAAACTTATTGAGAAAATACACACCAAAAAACAAGGGGTTCTACACCATGTCTGGATTTCTCGGTTCTACCGTCGGGAAAAAGTACCTAATGGGAATCACCGGTTTGATTTGGGCGGGATTTGTTCTCGCACACATGGCCGGTAATCTTTTAATCTTCGTAAGCCATGATGCCTACAATGCTTACGGACACGCGCTGACAAGCGGAAACATCATTTACGTCGCAGAAACCGTTTTGGTTCTGGCGTTGATTGTTCACGTTTTCTGCGCAATCAGCCTCACGAAAAACAATCGTGAAGCCAAGGAACAGCGCTATGCTGTGGCCGCCGGTGGCAAGAAGAAGGTTTCTTTAGCCTCCAGAACAATGGCCATTCAGGGCAGCCTGATTCTGGTCTTTGTTATTCTTCACCTGATCACTTTCAAGTACGGCACACACTATGAAACAACCGTGAATGGTGTGGTGATGCGTGATTTGGCAAGACTGATGGTTGAAGTCTTCCAGAGTCCTGGTTACATCGCATGGTATGTGGTGGCTTTGATTCTTCTGGGCTTCCATTTAAGTCACGGTGTTGGCTCCACATTCCAGTCTTTGGGTCTGATGGAGGGCACTTATCGCGATACATGGAAAAAACTAAGTTACACATACGCAGTTGTTGTGGCTTTGGGTTTCATTTCTCAACCCGTATTTATTTTCCTGAACGGCAACTAAGGGGACGAATCAATGGCTAACAAATTAGACAGCAAAATTCCAAGTGGCCCAATTGAATCTAAATGGACCAAAACCAAATTTGACTACAAGCTGGTCAACCCTGCGAACAAAAGAAAGCACTCTATCATCGTTGTGGGCACCGGCCTTGCTGGAGCTTCTGCAGCCGCTTCTTTGGGTGAGCTGGGTTACAAAGTAAAAGCCTTCTGCGTGCATGAATCCCCTCGCCGTGCTCACTCTGTGGCGGCTCAAGGTGGTATCAATGCAGCGAAAAACTACCAAAATGACGGTGACTCCACTTACCGTCTTTTCTATGACACGGTTAAGGGCGGTGACTTCCGCGCGCGTGAAGCCAATGTTTATCGTCTGGCGGAAGTGTCTGCGAACATCATCGATCAGATGGTGGCGCAAGGGGTTCCGTTTGCGCGTGAATACGGTGGAACTTTGGCGAACCGCTCTTTCGGTGGTGCTCAAGTGTCCCGTACTTTCTATGCCCGCGGTCAGACAGGTCAGCAGCTTTTGTTGGGTGCTTACTCTGAAATGATGAGGCAGGTTGATGTAGGAAACGTTGAGCTTCGCAGCCGTCGTGAAATGCTGGACGTGGTTGTGATCGACGGCAAAGCCCGCGGTATTATCGTGCGCAATTTGCTAACTGGCGAAATTGAATCCCACGAAGCCGATGCGGTGGTGATCGCTTCTGGCGGTTACTCCAACGTATTCTTCCTTTCCACGAATGCGATGAACTGTGCGGTTACGTTGGACTTTGACTATGCGATTGTTCGCTTCGATTGGGATATGGAACAACGTGCGCATCCCGGGCGATCCGGGTTATTTGAACGTCGAGCTTGAAAAAGCGGGACGCGTGGCTGACTTCCTGGAACTGGGTGAGCTGATGTGCCGTGATGCTTTGGAAAGACAGGAGTCCTGTGGTGGTCACTACCGTGAAGAATATCAGGTGGATGGCGAAGCAAAGCGTGATGACGAAAAGTTCTGTCACGTGGCGGCTTGGGAATACACTGGTAAAATCGACACGTCTGTTCGTCACAAGGAAGAACTGGCGTTTGAAAACGTACATCTAGCAACTCGTAGTTACAAATAAGAGGCGTAGCATGTCTGGAAAACATATTAATCTGACTTTGAAAGTTTGGAGACAAAAAGGCCCGCAGGACAAAGGGGCCTTCGCAGAGTATCAGGCAAAGAACGTTTCTGAAGACGCGTCTTTCCTGGAAATGCTGGATGCTGTGAATGAGGAATTGGTTGCCAAGGGTGATGAGCCTATCGCTTTTGACCACGACTGCCGTGAGGGTATCTGTGGAACTTGCGGTTTTGTGATCGATGGTGAAGCTCACGGTCCGATGAAGTCCACAACTGTGTGTCAGTTGCACATGAGAAACTTCAACGACGGGGCGACTCTGACGATTGAACCGTTCCGCGCAAAAGCTTTCCCGATGATCAAAGATTTGATGGTGGACAGATCCGCTTTGGATCGCATCATCTCTTCTGGTGGTTATATTTCTGCAAATACAGGTAATGCTGTAGATGCCAACGCGATTCTGGTTCCAAAACCGGATGCTGATGAAGCAATGTCTTCCGCAACGTGTATTGGTTGCGGTGCGTGTGTGGCGGCTTGTAAGAATGCTTCTGCGGCCTTGTTCACTTCCGCCAAGATTTCTCACATGGCTTTGTTACCTCAGGGTCAGGTGGAAAGAAAAGAACGCGCGATCCGCATGGTGGGCGCGATGGATGCGGAAGGTTTTGGTGCATGTACGACAACGGGTGCCTGCGAAGCAGCCTGCCCGAAAGAGATTCAACTAACAAACATCTCTCGTATGAACCGCGAATTCTTCGTAGCCAATGTAACCAAACGCCCCAAACACAAAGACGGCGGCGCCGGCTAAAGATCTTCAAAAAGGGAGTCTTCGGACTCCCTTTTTAAAAGGTGCCTGGTGATTTTTTACACCTACACCGCGTCAATTTCGCATGTTCGCCCGTCATCTCCGCGAGGAAATTTGTTTTCCTCAATATAAGTGTTTTCAATAACTTAAGTCATATAACGCTCTGTGGTTGTAAAAAATCACCAGGCACCTTTAACCTTTAAATTCTGCGGCATGGGTCTTTCTCATTGAGAGACATCTTGATCACTTCATCTTCGATAATCTTCTAAAGCTCGTTCAGCAAACTTCCGAAACTAGACCAAGGATTGGGCTTATGAAGAAGATTAATGAACTAATGGCAGAACTGGGTTTCAAAAACGATGCACCTGACAGCGTGAAAGAAGCCTTTATTAAACATCTCATTAAGGCCTCCACAGGCGTCAATGTTGTGACACCTTCAGAGCGCAAAGAGATCGCCGAGAACCCACAAAGAATCGTGCAATTCAAAGCGCCTCAACAGATGAGTTTTGATTTTATCGACGAAAATCCAACACCTAAGACCAGTAAAAAAGCTGTTTCTTAGTCCAGCTAACAAGTGCAAAGTCCTGCTTTTCCCGGACCTTCGTCCAGTGTTGAGCTGGACTTTCAGCCAAAAATTCGAAAATTCTTAACCACAATAAAAAATAGATAACCAGCCCCTACCCTCATTGGTACCATTTTGGAACTAGGGACGTCTGGGGAAAATTTTTCCCCTCTCTGTCGATAGAAAATCACCCATTGAAGGAGGGGATCACATGAAAAGGCTTATGGAAAGAGCCTCCAAAGCGCTGGCGTTCGGCTTGTTGCTTACTGGATTAAATGCGTTCGCGGCTGCACCTGAGGCAGTGCCTGGTGAATTCATCGTAAAATTCAAAGACGACGCTGTTGCGACATCTTCTTTGAATACTTTGAGCCAAGAGTTGGGTTCTTATATTAAGGACACTATTCCAGGCCAAAACATTGTTGTGATCAAACGTCCTGTATTTGAGATTCAGTCCAATGTTGTAAAGTCTTTGGCGCAAAATCCAAACATCGACATCATTGAGCCGAACTATATCTATAGAATCAATAAAACTCCAAACGATCCAATGCTGGGTCAACTTTGGGGTATGATCAACAACGGTCAGCCAGATTCTCAAAAACGTGAAGGTATTGCCGGTGTGGATATCGGGGCTGCTCAAGCTTGGGATATCACAACTGGCTCCAAAGACGTTATCGTTGCTGTGATTGATACAGGTATCAACTACAACCATCCGGATCTTAAAGGTAATCTTTGGACCAACGATGCAGAGTTGAACGGTCAAGCGGGCGTTGATGATGATGGCAATGGTATCATTGATGATATCTACGGTGCGAACTTCGTGACAGCTGCGAAACCAACTGGAAATCCGCTGGATGACCATGGTCACGGTTCTCACTGCTCAGGCACTATCGGCGCTTCTGGTGACGACGGTAAAGGTATCGTGGGTGTGGCTTGGAATGTTCGCATCATGGGTGTGAAGTTCCTTTCTGCAAGCGGTTCCGGTTCTTTGGATGGCGCTTTGAAAGCGATTGATTACGCAACTTCCAAGGGTGCGAGAATCCTTTCCAACTCCTGGGGTGGCGGCGGCAGTAGAGGTAATGAATCCTCTGAGCAGCAGTTACAATAATACTCATTACAAATTTAAGAAGCTTATGAACCAGTTCATAAGTCTCTTCTGCCTTCTTCGATCTCATTTTTCCTGTACAACTATGCCGGGGCGTTGGACATACAAGCAAAGAAAGCCAGTGCGGCTGCGATTAATTTTTTCATTAAAAGCCCCAGAAGTTATGGCCCAGGAAATTGCGGCAGTCTTTACTGACTCCATACAAACCACCCCGGCGTTTTTGCGTTTTAAAGTTTTCACCATTTCCGCTACAGGTGAAGCTGAGAGTTATATCCCCATCACAGACGCTGGATCTTATCCACGAACGGCGATAGGCGGATCTTGCCGGCAGGCCTGTCTTGGGGTCCTGTTCCGCATCGTGAGTGGAAATGGAATGGATTTTTCCGTGCGTGTAGCGCTCGAAAAATTCCGCAGCCTTGGCTTCGCAAATATCTTCATGGCAACTATAGCCCTGCCCCAGCATAGACACACATTTTTCAGGAATGGTGCCATACTTTTTATAAACCTCCGCAGTTTTTGCCAGATCAACCTCGAAGGTCTGCGGGATGTTCACCTTGTCTTTTTTGCCCGTCAGGAAACGATGTACCGCACGGAATAAATAAACCCCCAGCTTGATGGGATTTAAGCTTAGGCCGGAGCTCGCAGAACTGACAGCGACCCCGGAGGCTACACCGACAAAATTTAAAGAACATCCCCCGCAATAAGCACGGCTTTTTGGTTCTCGTGGATTCAAGCTGCCATCACTGTCCCCGACAACTTGTCCTCGGGATTTGATATCGCAGTAGTTGACCGAGATTCCCTTGAAGGCATAGAAGTCGAAATTTTTAGCACTGGTCGGTGCGATGGATACCGCACAGGGAGCGCCCAAAAGAGGTCCAAAGTCAGCAATCAAGGACGCTTCCATTTTTGATTTCTGAATATTGGGATCAAATTTAATGACGCCATTTTGAACCAGCTGATTAAAGGATGTGACTTTCGGTGCAGTGAAATCAACATCCACATATAAAGGCAGGAAGTTCCAGCCAAACAACGCTGTGGACGCCAGATCCGCCATCAGACGGCGGTTGTTTCGCTTGGTCACAAACCAAGGGTCATAGATCTTGCAGGCCGCAAGTTCCGAATAAGGATTAAACACATCCGGAGAATTGACTGTGGATGAAACCGGCAGAAACGCTTCTGCGTATTTCGCCACGGCATGAAGATCCACCATGGCGCGAATGGCTTTGCGTGCGCAATCAATTCCTGACATGCAGATGACGTTGCCTTCGATATTTCCCTGTGTCGCATTCCATACCAAAAGAGGCGGGCCGTAAGCCAAAGGCTTTATTTCTGTTGTGGTCGTCGCCGGATCAGAAATACTTAGCAGTTGTTTGGCCCAGTCCTGAAATCCTGCTTTATTCACGATGTAGTCTTTAATGTTCCAGGTATTGGTTGTTTCCAGCGCATCACAGAACGGCAGAACACCCCTGGAAAGTTCGTCAAAGTAGTTCACCACATCCTGTGGTGTTTTATCTGATCCTTCGAAGGCTTTGTTCATGACAGACAGCTGCGAAATTTGATCGATGTCGCTTTTCAGAAAATCAATGCGCTTATCGCCGGCCAGTCGCAGTTCAGTGCACAGATAGTAAAGTTCATCCCGGTGTCCCGAACTGATTTCCTTGCTGAACGCCAGAGGTTTTACAAATTCAGTAAGCTGAGCTGGCTTCATCGAGTCAGAAAGCATATTTAAAAACTGCACCGAGGTTTGCAGACGATTTTTCATCGAACCGCGGGCTTGCACATAGTTTTTTCGGAAGTTTGCCAGCCATTCACTGGCAGATTCAAAGGACTGTGTTCCCAGAAAGTCATCATTGACACTGCGGGGGCCCTTTTCAATAAGTCCTTTTTCGGGCCCCTCCGGGACGGGAACAATGTGCTCAGTGTCCTTAGAGTTCGGCGCCGCCAGCTCCCGCAGACTGTTCATGGACAATGTTTCCCCGTCACATTCAGGTTTGGTCACGCTGCCACAGCCATTGGGGACAAGCATCAGGGATTCTTCCAAAGCAACAGACCGGAACATTTCTGCAAAACGTGGACTGGACTTGGCGGGAAGATTTGAATTTCTCCATGCCCAGGACAGATAGATTTTTACGCTGTTCCAGAAATCAAAACCTTTCTGGTTCCATTCATCCGGATCACCGGTTTTAACATCCAGCTGCACGACAGAGTTGCGGGAATCCAGATTGGGGTCAGCGTCCATGCAATGGGTGATATACTTACTTCTTTCAACCCAGGCTTGTGCCATTTCCTGAAGACCAAGGCGATCAATGGTCGGTGTGTGCAGGTGCCCTTGCAGGGCGGAAAACCTTTTAACATAGCTGCACGAAATGTGGTTGGCTCCTTTATAGGTCAGCACATTGTCTGTGGTGAAGTTGTCAATCGTGCTCCACAGGATGTTTTCACCGGCCAGGCGACGATTGGAAACCTGCCATATTTTTCCAAGATAAGAATTTAAAGCCTCGCAATAGACTTTCCCCGTGCAGGACTTCAAAAGCGAGGCATAAACCTTCAGGGGCTCGCTTTTGATATTCATCGGCAGCAGTGGAAGCTGTCCCGTTAGTAGGCGGTTCATAATATCAGTGAGCATGGCAGACGAGGCCAGGCGGAACTCGCGCATGGATTCAAGGCTCATCTGATCGGCATCGGCACCGATATTTTTTGCCAGCGTATGGGCGGCTTTTCCGGCATTGTATCCATCCAGAAGTAAAAAGATGCTTGCGGTGGGTTTCTGAGAATCCACGGCACATTGGGCCCGGTTGGAAATTTTTAGCTTATTCAGCGGTAACGCCGGATCAGAAGCCTGGGCCTGCGAAAAAAGTCCTCCGACTAAAACTGTCATCACGGAATTGCGAATGAATCGCTTGAACACGGACATAAACCCTCCATCTTTATTGCAGGGATGGATAAGTAGTGCAGCAATCCGGTTTAATTGAGTTATTAATCCTTAATGGTGGGCTTGTAATCGGAAAGAAGAAACCCCGGGGAGTTCCAAAATAAAAACGAAACAATTTATAAAGGCTGAATTTTATTTCTCAGAGTTGTCGAAAAGGAATTTTTCCATTTTCAGATTGGTATAGTCAGGGAAATCAAGTTGTGTGCAATGGGAGCCATAGGGAACCAGCACGAATTCGGAGTGTTTGATTTTTTCTTTGAAGTGATATTGAAAGCGAATCGGTGTGACCATGTCCTTTTCGCCGGAAATAATCAGCACCGGAACCTCGATGGTTTCAAGAACATTTTCCCCGTCGTATTTCATCAGCTCTTCAAAAAGGCGCAGGAACACTTCCAGATTCATGCGAGCCACGCCTCGTGCGTAAACTTCGATGTCCTTGAAGTGGGTGACTTTCAGATTAAATCCGCCGGCCAGCGCCGCCAGATACATGGACATGGGATTATCCACAGCCAGTTTCCACAGAGTATTCCACAGGTCCGGCTGGTGTTCGTACTGGGCTTTTACAAAATAGAAAAACGGCTCGATCACATCCAGCCCAAACATGCCCTTGATCGGATTTTTTGCAAAGCCGTTGATAAAGGTCATCGACAGAAACAGATCCGGTTTTCTGGAATACAAATCCAAAAGCAACGGGGCTCCAAAACTGTGTCCGGCAAAATGCGCCTTTTTAATTCCCAGATGTTGCATCAGACCGATCATGTCTTTGGAAAGGGCTTCCACCGTCAGTTGACTGGCATCCGCCACCGGGCAGCTTTTTTGATGGCCGCGCAGATCAAAGCTGATGACTTTATATTTTTTTGAGAAGTATTCGACCTGATGGTGCCAGTGATTTAGCAGGCAGGCGATGCCATACACCAATACCAGCGGCTCCCCTTCTCCACGAACTTCGTAGTAGATGGGTGTGCCATCGAAGCTTTCAAAGCTGCCGGTGGTTTTTGGTGTGGTCTCCATGATGCCTTTCCGTTTAGACGTAATTGACTTTAATAAGGGTATTTCCCACTGAAATCAAATCCCCGTCTTTAAGCATTTCGGCATCTATGGTCTTGTGGTTAAGCGTGACCCGACCCTTTGCCTTGATTTTAATTTCAACCATGCCTGGACCGGGGTGCAGTTCAAAGGCGTCTTGAGGGGCCTCTTCATCCAAAAGCTCAATGTCCAAAGAGTCCGCTCCCGCAGAACGGGGGCCATACCCTAAAATAATTTCCTCATCCGTCTGAATCCCCTGAACGAATACCAGTCGCAGGGCCGGACTGAAGCTTTGCAAAGAAACTTTCGGTGGATTTTCCGGAGCGGCAATGTCCCCCAGGCGATCGCGTAAAATGCTGCGCCAAGTTATCAGACGGGAGAAGTCCAATGCGAGCTCTTCCTCCACCGTCACGACTTTGAACTGGGTTCGCCCAAGCTCAAAGATAACTCCCGGTAATAAGGCCACTTTCTTTACACGGCGGCCGTTGATGTGAATCCCGTTGGAGGAATCCAAATCTTGCAAAACGAATTGCCCCTTCCCGTCCAAAGCGAACTGGGCATGGGTGCTGGAGACTTTGCCGTCTTTAATAATGATGTCCGCCTTGGAACGACCCAGGGTCAAACCCTCTTCCACTTTAAAGCGGGAGCCTTCGTTAGGACCGTCCATTATCTCAATAAAAGTGACCATTTACACATTCTAGGGCTGGATTCTTAGGTATTCAATTGCCTAATCCTTGTGCTTGGGCCAAAGCCGTGCTAAACCCGTTAAACATTTAAAAAAGTCATCCTTGCTCCCGCTTATAGAAGTGGGGGCTATAAACCGAAAGGATAGTTCAATGGAAACTACAGCAACGAAAAAACCTTACGAGGTTGTCGTTATCATGCATCCAGATGCAACTCTGGAAGATCAAAAAGACCTATTCAAGAAGAACAAAGCGACAATTGAATCTTACAAAGGTTCTGTTAATTCTTTGGAAACTTGGGGCAAAAGAACTTTGGCAACTCCAATTGGCAAGTTGAAAAAAGCTATCTACTTCCACTCTACTTTCGAAGCTAACACACAAGCTATCGCAGAGTTGGAACGTACTATGCGTATCAACGATAAAGTTCTTCGCTTCATGCACACTCGCTTGGATGAGCGCACGACATTGGCAAAATTCATGGAAGGCTTCAAAAAAGGTCTTGCTGAATCTGCGGCTCGTGAAAAAGAACGTGAAGCAAAAGCTGCTGCTCGTAAAGCTGCTTTCGCAGCTGCAAAAGCAGAGCGTTCTGAGCGTTTCGATAAAGGCGAATAATTAAAGCAAAGGCGTAAGCCATGAAGAAGACAGCGACTCCCCAAAAGTTCATCACAATTTCATCACTCTCGATTTTGTTGTCGATGCTCACTGGGATTATGGGCGCCCCACTTCTTCGTGTCTTGCGCAAGACTTACGGTCCTATCGCCTTTTGGATTTTAGGGATCGTAGTCACGGGAGCTGCGTGGCTCCTGAACGCTCAACCTCTTGCTCTGTTCTTAGGCTCCGTTTGGATGACTTTAGGTGCCTACATGGAATTGGAACAACGGGGACTTGGGTGGTGGATTTCGGGACTCTTGAGTGTTGCTGTGGGATCTGTGGCCGCGGGCCTGGGGATCATGGGAGCTTTCAAAAGAAACGGGATCAACACGTATGCTGAAGTTCAGAAGCTGGTAGAGCAATTCTCCCAAAAGGTTCAGGAAATGAATCCGGCGGTGAAATTGGACCCGGGTGTTTTGATTCAGCAGGTGCCCTCAGCCGTGGTTATCATGTTAGTGCTGGCCCTGGGTTTGGGACTTATTTTTGAGAGAAGGGTTTTTTCGTGGCTCAATTTGCCCCGCGAGAAAATTGCCTCTCAGCTCAAGTTGTTGGAATATCGTTTGCCCGATTATTTTATTTGGGTTGCGATGACAGCCTTCCTTCTGACAATGGTGAGTTTTGGCGGTAAGGCCATTGCTATCCTCGCAGTTAATATACTGAACGTTTCAATCGTTCTTTATTTCTTTCAGGGGCTGGCAGTGTTGGAGGTATTTCTGAACTCGATGCGAGCAGGATTGTTCATGCGAGTTTTGACGTACATAATCTTGGTCGGTCAGTTATTGCCGATTCTGGCAGTGGTTGGCTTGGTCGATTACTGGATTGATTTCAGGGCGCGTCTTCGCAAGATGAAGACACCGACTGAAAACAATTAAAAAAATGGAGATCACATGAAAGTTATTCTTCAAAAAGATGTTAAAGATGTAGGTCGTGTTGGTGAGTTGGTGAACGTTTCTGAAGGTTTCGCAAGAAACTTCCTGTTCCCACGCAAATTGGCTGCTGAAGCCACTGAAAAACGCGTAAAAGAGTACGAACACTTGAAACGCGTTGCTGAAGCTAAGAAGAAAAAAGCTCAAGCTGAAAGACAAGAGCTTCTTAACAAAATCAACGGTACAACTGTTACATTCAAGTTGGCTGCTGGTGATTCTGATAAGCTTTTCGGTACAGTAACAACTACAGACATTTCCAAAGAGCTTCAAAAAATGGGTCACTCCGTAGATCGTCGTGACATCCATCTTGAAGAGCCAATCAAAGTTTTGGGTCAACACAAAGCTGTGGTTCGCTACACTGAAGGAATGGAAGCTAAGATCCAGATCGCTGTTGAGCGCGCGTAAGCCAATCCATAGCATTTGATACGAAAGTTTCTCTAAAAGGGACCCGCAGGGGTCCCTTTTACTTTTTTACCATAAGATTTTCTTATGGTTTTGATTTGAAAAATTGTATTGCACCGGTGCCATTTTGGGTGTTTAAAGGCGTCACCTTTTGTAGGGGAAGGTGGGGGGCATAATGAAACTTTTCAATGTTACAAGATCTTTGGTTCTAACGGGTGTGGCAGCGGCTTTGGCGGCTTGTTCCCCGGCGACTCAAAACTCCGTTCAGTCTGGCGCTCAAAACACAGGTATTATCGGTGGTCAGCCGGTGGATACTAAAGACAGCATTGCAAAGACGACTGTGGCAATCATCGCTTCTGTAAAAACAGCGGACGATCAGGAAGGCCAGTTCATCTGCACAGGCTCTCTTCTTAAGAGCAATATGGTTCTAACCGCAGGGCACTGCGTTCCTCAGGTTGGCGAAGAATACAAGGAAGTGTCCCTGTATGTGATCTTCAATACCGATATCAATAAAATGCAAAGAACAGATATTCGCCTGGTTGTGGATACTGAAGTTCACGAAGACTACGGCAAAATGGGTCAGGATGGCGAAGATGCTAACGACGTGGCGGTTTTGAAGTTCGCAGGTGGCCTGGCTTCCGGTTACCAAGTGGCTAAATTCCTTTCCGATGAATCCCTTCTTGTGCCGGGCACGAAAGTGACATTGGCAGGTTACGGTTTGATCGAAACTGACGGCGTGAACACAAAGTCTGACGATCGTCTTCGTAAAGTGGATGTAGAGATTGCAGACAGCTTCGGTAAAACTGAGATTCTTTTGGATCAAACTCAAGGTAAAGGTGCGTGCCACGGTGATTCTGGCGGCCCGGCATTCCTGGATGTAAAAGGTGTTCAGTACGTTTGGGGCATTACAAGCCGCGGTGCTGGTAAAGATGGTAAAGATGATTGTTCATTGGTTGCCGTTTACACAAAAGTAAAATCGCAAGCGACATTCATCAATAAAGCGATCAAAGCTTTGAACAAAAGAGCGCAACAACAACAGCGCTTGGTTCAGCAGTAATTTAAATCTGAAAAGATTGAGAAAGAAGAAAGGGTCCCAATGAGGACCCTTTTTTTATGCACTCTCGGCACTGTTTTCGACCTGCATTTCCAGAAAGACGGTTTGCAGGTAATCTGCCATCACTTCCCGCAATTCCTCAAGTGTCAGGCTTTCCGGATTTTTGCCATGCTTTTCCAGCAGGCTGTTAAATTCTCTTTCGACAGGGTCCTGGGGCAGTCCTGTTGCCGCAACCACTGCCTTCGCCAGCTTATTTCCCATGATCAGCCTCCATGCTTTTCAAAGGTCTCTGTAGTGAAGACGAATCCAGTCCATCAAGAGGTTAACGGGAACTCAACCCCAAAGGCGCAATCAAGTCCAAGGTCTAGTGGTTCCCGGTTGTGTCCCCTATTTGCGCCTGTGAGAGTGCTCCTGGGCCCAGTTGCGTGCGCCCGGCAGACACCAGTACAGGAATGGCAAAAGCACCCGACGTGGCAACAGGCGGCGAATATAATAAAATACGGTCGCATCAAGAGTGGCCGGTAACCACAACGGTGGATTTTCGGTTTTCATGGCTTTGAGAATCTGTTTTGCGACCTTTTCCGGAGTTGTGAGCGACATATTCATCATGCGCTCCACAAACGGAGTCATATTCTTGTAGAAGTCACAGTAAGGCCCGCTCCAGTTGCGTGTCGGATCGGATTGAGCCGTGTGATAAACGTTCTTGTGAGAAGGGCTGTGAATGAAGCCTGGTTGTACCAGACAGATTCTGACACCGAAGGGGCGCATTTCATACCACAGGGCTTCGCTGGCACCTTCCAGTGCGAATTTGGACGCCGAATACGAGGACATGGTCGGCATTGCCAGCATTCCACTGACCGATGAAATATTAATGATCTTTCCCCGCCCCGTTTCGCGCATGTGGGGCAGGCACTGACGAATCAAACCCATTGGACCGAAATAGTTTGTCGCCATCTGCAGTTCTTCATCCTGTTCGGTCATGTGTTCAACCACGGCACGATAAGAGATCCCTGCGTTGTTTATAAGAATATCCACCCCACCCCATGTGCGGGTGATGTCGTTGATCAGATGCTGGCGACTTTTTTCGTCGGTGACATCCAGGGCCCGAATCAGAAAGCGTTCATCTTCGCGAAATTCGTTGCGAACTTTTTCAAGACTCTTTTCCCGGGCCGTGGCGACCACGCGATATTCTTTGTGTTCATGCAAAAGTTTGGCGATGGCCAGTCCGATACCGGAACTGCATCCTGTGATAAGCACCACTGGTTGATAGTGTTGAGGTTTCTTGCGTTGGAAAAAATAAATAAGGGGCCTCATAGGGCCCCATTATCTTAGACGGTTGATCCGGGTGCAAAGTTTTTAGGTCTGCCGCCCGGCATTGGTGGGGGCGCCTGCGGAGGCATCAGTGGACTCACTGGGCCTTCCGGGTCTGCATCACGGAATCTATTGTACTGGGCATCGAAGCGCATTTTCACAGGGCCGGTGGCACCGTTACGCTGCTTACCCACGATCACTTCGGCGTGACCTTGTTTGTCTGGATTTTCTTTATCATAGTAGTCATCACGATAAAGCATCATGATAACGTCGGCGTCCTGCTCGATGGAACCGGATTCCCGCAGGTCAGAAAGCATTGGTTTTTTCTCGGTACGTCCCTCAACCCCACGATTCAGCTGGGCCAGAGCGATCACCGGAATCTGTAATTCCTTGGCGATGGCTTTCAGGGACTTTGAGATCTCTGCAACCTCTTGTTCACGGGATTGCATTTTCTGTTTCATGCTCATCAACTGCAAGTAGTCGATCATGATCAAATCAAGGCCGTGTTCAGCTTTCAAGCGACGGGCGCGGGAACGGATCTCAAACGGAGAAACCCCCGGCGTATCATCAATGAAAATGGAAGCTTCGGAAAGCGCACTGGCAGCGTTGATCAGCTTCGGCCATGCAGAATCCTGAATACGACCGTTACGAATTTCACTCATGCTGACTTTGGATTCCGCAGAAAGCATACGCATCATCATGGACTCTTTACCCATCTCCAAAGAGAAGTAAGCCACCGTCTTTTTCAGACGAAGTGCCACGTGTTGCGCGATATTCAGAGAGAACGCTGTTTTACCCATGGACGGACGAGCAGCGATGATCGTCATCTCCCCTGGGTGCAGGCCCGCAGTCATTTCATCCAGCTTTTTAAAGCCCGTGGCAAGCCCTGTGATTTCAGCCTTATTTTTATAGAGCTCTTCAATCTTTTGAATGGAAGCCTTAACGATTTCCATGGAGCCTACAAGACCTGTTTTGGTTTTGTTTTCGCCCACCTTGAAGATTTCAGATTCTGCCTGATCGACGAAAGATTCCACGTCCACGAAATCCTGGTCGTAGGCTTTTTCAATCAAGGAGGAATTAATTGCAATCAAGCGACGCAAAGTGGCCTTGTCTTTAACGATCTTGGCATGCGTGCCGATGTTGGCAGAGGAAATGGTTTTATCCAGAAGGCTGATTAAGTACTCAGGGCCACCCGCCATATCCATATGCCCCTGTGACTGAAGAACGTTCGTCACAGTGATGATATCAATAGGCTGGCCTTTGGCGTGCAGATCCTTGATGGCTTCGTAGATTTTCTGATGACCTGGCTTATAGAAGTCATCCGCCATCAGAACGTCACCGACTTGATCGAGAGCTTCCCGATCAAGCATCAGGCCACCCAGGATGGACTGTTCGGCATCAAGATTTTGTGGTGGTATTCGCGTACTCATTGAACCCCTCTAGAGTAACGAAAAAAGAAGATTTGAAAATACGATCTGCCTTTTGAAATCTTCTTAGGTGAACAAATTGCGGGCCTAGTGCTTGGTGGTGGTTCTAGGTGGCCCGCTGATGCAAGACTTGAACGAACTTTAGTTCATTTTCTTTACACGAATCTTGTAGTTGTCAATTTTCTTCTTAAGAGTGTTGCGATTGATGCCCAGCATTTGCGCGGTTTTCACCTGATTGCCATTATAGGCGCGCAAAGCAAGCTCAAGAAGTGGCTTTTCTACTTGTTCCAGAACTACATTGTACAAACCATTCAACTCAACTTGTGCTTCTTTTTGTTGAGCAAACAAAACTTCAAGTTTGCTTTTTACTAACTTCTCCAAGCTTACAGATTGAAGGTTGGCGACAAAAAGATTATCGGAACTGTTTAGGTTCGGCGTCATGGAACTCCCAAAATTTCAGATGAATCGTTAAGGACTATACTCCGCGTGTTTCGGGATTCCAAATATACTTATGCAGCTGCAATTGCAACCTTGCTGATGAATTTTTCTGCAAAATTTTTTCTGCCAACCAGCGTTCAGACACTTGGCCGTATGATGGGCTGTATAAAACCACAAATTTTTCAAATAAATTATGTTGACGGCAGAATTCCTCGGACCATTCGAAATCTTTTTCTGAACAGATCACAAACTTGTACTCCGTGCTGGGAGTGGAAAAGCCGATGTTGTCCATCACGAATGAATTTGCTGCGCCACTATCCGGAGTTTTTACATCCAAAATAATTTTCACACGCGCATCAACTTCTGCAACACTTTTTGATCCGCTGGTTTCCAAAGAAACTTTGTAACCGCGATCGCAAAGAGTTTTCATCAACGTGTGCACTTCTTTTTGCAACAAAGGCTCACCACCTGTGATGCAAACATTCGGAGCTTTATGGGAATCGATTTCCGCCAGAATGTTTTCCAGCGTTTGCATCTCGCCTTCATAGTAGGAATATTTGGTGTCGCAATACGTGCAGCGCAGATTGCAGGCGGTCAGGCGCACAAAGACCGTAGGGCAGCCTACGTAGGTTGTTTCACCTTGAATACTATAGAAAATCTCATTTATTTTAAGCATTTGACTGGCTCTTTGTCCTGCACCCCGGGGCTTAAGTCAAGGAAGGCCCCAGTGTGCATGACTAACTGCTGGGAATTTCGTAAATTTTTTAAATGAACCAATTCCTTAAAAAGTTTCGACAGGACGTCATTGCAATAGGCTTTTTGGGTTTAGGGCTGTTCTTTGCTCTTTCCCTGATTAGCTACAACCCCCTTGATCCCTCCCTTAATTCCATTGGGCAAGGGCTAAAAGCTGTAAATTATTGCGGAATTGTGGGCAGCTTCCTGGCCGACATGCTTTATCAGGGTATGGGGCTGGCGGCCTGGGTCGTTGTGGCCTGTTTTGCGAAAATTGCCTATGCGGCCTTTCGTGGCGAATCCCTGAACCTTAAAAACATTCGTTTTGTATGGGCTTTTCTGTTGATCGTGAATGTAGCGGCATTGTTTTCGCTATATCTGCCAACCACCAAAATTTTCCAGGGCCAGATCTATTTAGGCGGCTTACTGGGTTTGGGTGTTTCGCAGGCGTTGATGGGTGCCTTTAATTCAGTGGGCGTGCAGGTGATCCTGTGGTCGCTGATGGCTGTGCTGGTGGTTTTTTATTCTGAAAAAACACTGCAGGAACTGGCTGAAGTTCCGCAGGGGCTGCTGGTGTCAGTGAAGAAAAAGAAAGTCATGGATAAGGTCGCTGCCTTTTTCTCTGGAATGTTTATTCAGGAAAGCAAAAAAGGGAAAGCCAAAAAATCCGACACCAAGGAATCCAAAGCCAAAAGCATCTTCCCTCTTTCTGACAAAAAGTTTGTAGAAAAAGAAGAGGAAGACGAGGACGAAGATCTGGAAGAACTTCTTGCCGCAGCAGAAGCTGAGGATGAAGAAGCGGAAGAAGAAGAGTCCGATGAGGACACGGACGACGAAGAGGAGGAGGTTCCTGCGGTTCGTCTGGCGCAAAAACGCAAAGTCGTGATGAAGGCCAAGCCCCCTCGTCGTATTGAAAACTGGGACATGCCCAAGCTGGCGCTGTTGGAAGATCCTCCGGCCTCAAGAATTAAAATCGACAAGGCTGAAATTCAGCGCAAGGCCGATTCCCTGGTTGAGAAACTAAAGAACTTTTCTATCGAAGGCACCATTCAGGATGCGAAGCCCGGTCCATTGGTGACGATGTATGAGTTTAAACCCAACGCCGACGTGAAGATTTCCAAAATCTCCGAGCTGGAAGATGATCTGTCCCTGGCGTTGTCTTCAGAATCTGTGCGCGTGGTGGGTCATATTCCGGGCACGGATGTGGTGGGTATTGAAACGGCGAACTTAAAGCGTGAAACCGTTTACTACAAAGACCTGATCGCAGAGGATCAGTTCTGGGGTGACGATCTGGCGCTGCCAATGGCCGTGGGTCGTGCGGTGGATGGTGAGCCCAAGGTTGTGGACCTGCGCAAAATGCCGCACTTGCTGATTGCCGGTACGACAGGTTCTGGTAAGTCCGTATTTGTTGGTTCTATTATTACCGGTCTTCTGTTCCGCCATTCGCCGAAAACTTTGCGTTTGGTTCTGATCGATCCGAAAATGGTCGATTTGGCGCCGTTCTCGACAGTTCCGCATCTGGTGCTTCCACACGTGACCGAGCCGAAGAAGGCTGCAACAGCACTGAAGTGGGCTGTGCGCGAAATGGAAAAACGTTATAAGTCCCTGTCCAAGTTTGGTGTGGGTAAAATCGAAGCGTTCAACGAAAAAACCGGCAACCTTTCCAAAGCTGATGTTGAAGAGCACGAAAAAATCAATCTGGAGCTGGAAGAAGGCAAGGCGAAGCTTGATCAGTACTACTATCAACCACTTCCCTACATCGTGATTGTGGTGGATGAGCTGGCGGACTTGATGATCGTGGAAAAACAAAATATCGAAGAGCCGATTCAGCGTCTGACACAAAAAGCACGCGCCTGCGGTATTCACTTGATTCTGGCGACACAATCCCCGCGCAAAGACGTGGTCACGGGCCTGATCAAAACAAACATCCCGGGCCGTGTGGCCTTGAAAGTGGCTTCCAAAATGGATTCCCGTATCATCATTGATGACTCGGGCGCAGAACGTCTGCTGCCGAACGGGGATATGTTATTCCAGGCACCAGGTGTGGGTAAACCAACTCGCCACCATGGTCCTTACTTGTCTGATGGTGAAATTGGCAATGTCGTAAAACACTGGGCGTCTCAGGCAGAACCTGAATACGATCCATTGGCGATGAAAGCACTGGATGGATTTGCCGGTGGTGATGGCGGTGAAGCTGGCGGCGGTGACAGTGGTTTTGGTGAAGAAGAGTATGATGAGCGTTATGATGAAATTCTGTCTTGGGCTTCTGAGCAGAAAGAAATCTCTGCGTCTTTAATTCAACGCAAATTCAGACTCGGTTATCCGCGTGCTGCGCGCATGATTGAAATCTTTGAAAAAGAAGGTGTTGTGGGACCTGCCAACGGCAGCAAGCCGCGTCAAGTTCTGGTGAGTAGTTACAGAGAACAATAAATAGAGTCTTGACTGCACCACCCTTGGTCGTGGTCTCATTAGGGGACCATATAACCATTCAAGGAGGAATTTATGTTCAAGGCTCTTATTGCAGCCCTAGGTTTGGCGTTCTCTGTTAATGCAGTTGCAGCTCCGTCTGTAACGGACGTTCTGGTTCAGGCACAAATGCCTGGTATTCTGGAGCAAGCACAAACAACTGGTTTGGACTGGAAAGTTGGCGACAGAGCTGACTACAGTGTGGACATGGGCTTCATCAAAGGTTCCATGATCATGTCTGTGGCTTCTATCGGCGCTGATGGCATCTGGTTGAATCAGGATGTGGATCTTGGTTTTGCTGGTAAGCAAAAAATGGAAATGTTGATCGACCAAAACACGGGCGAAACTAAAAAATTGCTGGTGAACGGTAAAGAACAACAAATTCCTAAACAAGACGTAGAAGTGATCGAAGTGAAAGAAGACCGTATCACTGTTCCAGCTGGTACTTTCGATTGCATCCATGCTCGTTTGAAAAACAAAGAAGACAACTCTGAGATCAATGCCTGGATCAATCCACAGCAAATCCCAATGTCCGGTCTTTTGAAGCAAGTGGCTCCAAGCCAGTTCGGTAACGTAACTGTTTCCTTGAAGTCTTTCCAAAAGAAATAATTCAATGAAATTGAAGTTCTTAAGAGCCGCTGTGACAGCGGCTCTTACTTTTTCCAGTCCCGCCGTTTTTGCTCAGGCCAAAGCTCCCAAGTCTGAGACCTATAAAGATATTATCGAAAAAGCCTATAATTTGAGTTTGCAGCGTGACCGTCAGCAGGCGCTTAATATTCTTTCCAGCGCAATTCAAAGAGAAACCCGTCCTCAGGCAATTGCGGAGCTGAAAAAAACCGTGAACGAGGTTTCCAATATATTCTTTAGCGACAAAGCCCAACAACTTTTTGAAACGGGCGTGTCTTTAAGAAAAACTGAATTAAATCAAGCTCTGGACAAAGTTGCAGAAGCAGCACGCATTGAGCCAGACAACTTCCCTATTGTGAATGAGCTGGCCCGGCTGATGATTGCCAAGGGTGACTGCAAAGGTGGGCTTGAGACTGTCAGAAAACAGCTTATTGTGGTTCCTTTTGATGAGGAACTTAAGCTGACTCAGGCTCAAGCTCTGGCCTGTCAGTCCAAGTGGGTGGAATACCAAAAGGTCATTGACACCGTGGCGGTGAAAAAGAGCCAGCATCAGAAATTCTGGTATGCCCTGGAAGTGCAAAAGTATCTGGATTTGAACAACCCTGCCAAAACTCAGGAATCCTTGGGGCTCCTTAAGAAGGCCGACGATAAATATCCTGAGTCTTTCTATTGGATTTGGAAGGTCAGCCAAATGCAAAAGAGCCCGAATTCCGAGGAAGCTCAGAAATACGTGATGACCTGCAAAAACATTTCAGCGAACCAGTATAGACAGTATATGATAGACCCCATGCTTTGTCGCCGTGTCACCGAGGTGGAGGGCGACTTAAAGGGGATCAATGGAACACCTGAATAAAACGATCTTGTTGGCGGTTCTGGCTTTGGCAATATCCGGTTGCGGAGTAAAGGGCCGACCTCTTCCCCCACTAAACCCGGCCCCTTTGGGTCGTGGTGAACCGACATTTAAAGACGCCACAACCACCACCCCGACAAAAAAGAAAACCACTGCAAGTGGCACAGAGGTTGTTGAACCATGAGTGGTTTTCTGCCCATTACTATCACCAAGATGTCCGGCGCAGGAAATACCTTTGCATTGATTGATGCACGCGAAGGCTCTGTGTGGCAGGGCATCGAAAGTCATTTAAAAATGACCCGTCCTCAATTTGCCAAATTGGTGTGTGATCGTGTTTTGGGTGTGGGTACGGATGGATTTCTGCTGATTGAATCCGGATCGGAAGGATTTGATTATAACTGGGACTTTTACAACAACGACGGATCAACAGCAGAGATGTGTGGAAATGCAGCTCGCTGTGCGGCTCGTTTTTGCTATGAAAATCTGGGTGGGAACAGCACGGGGGCTTTGCGCTTTAAAACTGGCGCCGGTCTGGTGGTGGCCAATGTTCTTGGCAACACGCGTATTCGGGTGCGCATGCCGGAGGCACGCTTTATACAGGAACAAATCGAACTTAAAACAAAATCCAGCTCGACAGAAACCTTCGCGCTGGTGAACACAGGCGTTCCGCATCTGGTTCAAAAAATTCACGCAATTTCAGATACGGTGGAGCTGAAAGACATGGCCCGGGAGGCTCGATCTCACCATGACTTGCAACCGTCAGGTGCCAACGTGACTTTCTATGCGGTGGAATCCGATGAAAAGAAGATCAGAGCCGTGACTTTTGAGCGTGGCGTGGAAGATTACACTCTGGCTTGTGGAACCGGGGCCGTGGCAGCTGCTTTGGTTCATGCCAAAGAAACAAAGGCTGCGCGAATTGAAGTGCAGATGCCCGGTGGCGTGATGGTTGTTAGCTTTATCGAGGGTGATTTGCATCCCTTGATGGAAGGTGATGCGGTTTTTGTGGGTGATTTTAAATATAATTTAGAGGTGGTTGGATGAAAAATTTCAAAGGAACTTTCACGGCGCTGATTACGCCATTTAAAAATGGCAAAATTGATTATGCCTCTTTGGATAAGCTGGTGAAACACCAACTGCAAAATGGTGTGGATGGTTTCGTCGTGAATGGAACCACGGCCGAAAGCCCGACTCTGACGACGCAGGAAAAGGCTGAGCTGTTTAAACACCTGCGTTCTGTTTGCGGAGATAAAATTCCTCTGATTATGGGAACAGGCTCTAACAGCACGGCTCAAACCATTGAAGACTCCCGCAAGGCAGAGGAAATGGGCGCGGATGCGATTTTGGTGGTGGTGCCTTATTACAACAAACCTCCTCAGCGCGGTTTATATGAGCACTTCAAGGCGGTGGCGACCTCGGTGAAAATTCCCACGATTCTCTATAATGTTCCAGGCCGGACGATCACCAGTCTTTCCACGGAAACAACACGGGATCTGTCCAAAGTTGCCGGCGTCATTGGTATCAAGGATGCCACTGGAAAAATAGATATTGCCAGCGAGCTGATTGCAGCCTGTGGTAAAGAGTTTGTCATGCTGTCGGGAGACGACGGCACTTACGTGGAATTTTTGGGAGTCGGCGGCCACGGGGTGATCTCGGTGGCGACACATGTGATTCCGGCGCAAATGGTGCAGTGGAAAAAATGGGTCTCTGAAGGCCAGTGGGAAAAGGCCCGTGCGGATATCGCCAAATACAATGATCTGATTAATTTGCTGTTTGTGGAAGCCAATCCGATTCCGGTAAAAAAAGCGGCTCAGCTGCTGGGGTTGATTGAATCTGCGGAACTGCGTTTGCCAATGATGGAACTGACTGAGAAGCACACAGAAACCTTGCGTGCTGAAATGAAAAAAGTGGGCCTTCTGTGAAAAAAATAAAGATAGGTCTTTTTGGTTCTACCGGACGAATGGGAAAAGAAATCGCAGCGGTGATTGAAGCCAATCCGCGCTGTGAGCTGTCTTATACCCCTTTGCGTGGCGAAAAATGGGACAGTAAAAAAGCCGCCACGTTGGACGTGTGGATTGATTTTTCGTCTCCGGAGGCTTTGAAGGATGTTCTGAAAAAAGCCTCAGAGAATAAAACGCCGGTTGTGTGCGGCACGACGGGGTTTTCAAAGAAGGAAAAGGATCTTTTAAAGAAATACAGCGGAAAGATCCCGGTTCTGTGGTCTTCCAATATGAGTTTGGGTGTTGCCGTTCTAAATGAGGCTTTAAAGTCTTTGGCGGCGATTTCGCATTTTGATTTTCAGATCGAGGAAATTCATCACAACCGCAAAAAAGACCGCCCGTCCGGAACTGCGATCACTTTGCAGGAAAATCTGGAAAAGGCGGTTGGCAAGAAATTGCCGGAGGCTTTGGCCATCCGTGGCGGCGGGGTCTTTGGTGTTCACAAGATCTTTGCCATGAGTGATGAAGAGGTTCTGACTTTTGAGCACACTGCTTTAAATCGCACTGTTTTTGCCAAAGGCTCCGTTCAGGCGGCTGAGTGGTTGGTAAAGCAAAAGCCGGGTCTGTATCAGATTCGTGACGTTTTGTTCGGAAAGAAGAAATGAATTCAACGAGACACTTAGCGCTGATTTATCTGACGCTGGATTTGGTCGGCGGGGTGGAGAAATCCAAAAGACTGTTGGAAAAAATGGCGGAATGCGGAGAGATCGCAGCGATTTCATCCGTTTATAAACGTTATCTGACGGAAGATCGACAGGATCTTAGCGCACGCATGGAATTCGTTGTACGTTTTGAAACCTCCATGTCTGTGGATCAGTGCCTGCATATGGTTTTGTCCCAGTGTGAACAGGGTGCGCCGGGCTTGCTTCAGCGCAGTCATGCGGAACTGACGCTTTTGACCTTTGATGACATGATTGTGATGTCGCCTCGTTTAACTCTTCCCTACCCACAGATGCATCAGGACCCGCTGATTATTCGCTGTGCCGCAGAGGCCTGGGGTGCTTATGAACATCCGATCTATCAAAAAAGCCTGAGTGAGATTGCCAAATCCGCACAGCCCGCCAAGCAGGCGGAGTTTTATATTCAGGGTAAAAGCCTGGTTGATTTTTAAAATCAGCCAACGTACAAATTGTAAGTATCTAAAATCACTGATTAGAACCTTGGAGTTCCCATGAAGTTTTTCATCGACACAGCTGAAATTGAAGAAATCAAACAAGCCAATCTGCGTGGTTGGGTTGATGGTGTTACCACAAATCCTTCTTTGATCGCAAAAAGCGGTAAAGACTTCCACACGGTGATCAAAGAAATCTGTAAAGAGATCTCAGGTCCGGTTTCTGCTGAAGTAATCAGCCTTCAGCACGAGGAAATGGTTCGCGAAGGCAAAGAGCTGGCGAAGCTGGCTTCTAACGTGGTTGTGAAAATTCCCATGTGCGAAGATGGCATGATTGCGGTGAAAAAATTGAAATCTGAAGGCATTAAGACCAACGTCACGTTAGTGTTTTCTCCGATGCAGGCCTTGTTGGCGGCGAAAGCCGGCGCAACGATGGTATCCCCGTTTGTGGGTCGCCTTGACGATATTGGTGTTGAGGGTATGCAAATGGTTGATCAGGTTATTCAAATGTATCGCAACTATGACTTTGACACAGAAGTCCTGGTCGCAAGTGTGCGCAGCCCGATGCATATCCAAATAGCCGCGGAAATGGGCGCTGATATCGCCACAATTCCGTTTAAAGTGATGCAGCAAATGACTCATCATCCGCTGACAGACAAAGGTATTAAGGCCTTTATGGATGATTGGAATAAGGCACAGAAAAAGTAATGAATAAGCTTTCTTTGTTATTTGTCTTTCTCATGACTGTTCTTTTGTCCAGTTGTCGCACCGGGGGCGTGATTCTGCGTGAAACGCCCCTGAATCTTAGCGAGACCCGTCGTGTGGTTATGTCAGTTATTGGTGAGCCTCGCACGGTCAGCCAAAACGGGCGTGAAATGACGTCCCGGTTCTATGATAAAAAAGGCAGCAATATCGAGAAGATGGATATGGCCAAAGAAAGATTCTACACCCATGTCACCATTCTTGGGGACCGTCGTCCCTATGATGTTCAGGTGCAGGTTCTGGTCGAAGGTCGTAACGAAGACGGCGGTTTTGACCTTCTGGATCGCGACGACGAGAGAGCCGCACCCATCGCGGAAAAGCTGCGACAGACCCTTAACCAAAGTCGCGACAGTCGTAACGTGATTGACGACTTCCGTTCCTTCTAAATACGATAAAGGCTAGTCAGAAATGACTATTCTTCTAAAGAGGTGACTGTTGCAAGGAATGCGACTGAAGCGGTTATTGATACCGCTGACCGTATTTGCTGGATGCTTATACTGGTCAAGCCCCACAGGTGGCTTGAAGTTCATTCCTATTTACGATGCTCTGGTCATTAAAGCGCAAAAAAATTCCCCACCACATATCGCGTTTGAAGAAATGCTGGAATCCGAGAGGCAACTTTCAGAATGGGCCCGCCTCGAAAAAATCAAACCACTGAATCTGGCGTCTGAAAAAACGTCGGCTCCTCTTTTTGCAAAAAAAATTGAGCTGACAGAAATGGTTATTCAAAAAACGCCGGAAAGATTTGCGGCTTCGCAATCATCCCAGCAAGGCGAAATCATCGACAGTGATCCGTCTGCATGGATGAACGATCTTTCGGTGGCTCAGGCCAAACGGTTGCAGGTGGCACAGCAAAAGAATGAAGTGCTGTCTCAGGACTGGAGCCAGCCAACATGGTCCGACATGGCTCGTGAAGTTCTGGCAAAATCCGGAATCACAGCGGGCACGGCAGCAACAAATCCGAAAGTCTATGTGGCCGGCTTGGACGCCAAGGGGCGACCGACCACCTCGGTTCCCAAAGCGGATGTTTATGTGCCGACCAAAAAGGAGTCTGCGGAGTCTGACCAAAATCTGCCATCCTATGGTTTGGTGGATGAAAAGCCGGCAGGCGTTCGCTCGATTTCAGGTCCTTTGGAAATCACCGGGGGGCTTGCGGTTACCAATGAACATCATATTGAAATCCGTCGCAGCGATGAGGGTGTCTTAAAGGAACTCGGTCGCGTGAATCTGATTCAGGGACAATATAATATTGATGTCGAGGATGTGACCGGCTCGATTGTGGCTAAACTTGTGGATAAAGAAGGCAAGACTCTGGGCGAAGGCAGCTTCCGTTTGAATCGTGTGGCTTCTGCCGGACAGAACAATTTGCAAGGGCCCAAGATTCGTATTGAACCTCACCCGGATTTTGCCGGAATCGTGACCAGCGCTTACAATCCCCGTCCTGAAGATGTAGCTCCGGCAAAAACACTTGTGACCTTTGTTAAAGGTGCTAAAGAAATTGCCCCGCGAAAAGACGGTACAGTGGCCATGGATAATGTGACCCGCGGTTCAACCACAGTGGTCCGCGCGGCAGCCCCTGCTCACATGCAAACGGCTGCAATTGTGGTTTCCGGTTCCGAATTTAAAACGTCACTTTATCCGAATACGATGATTCAGGCTTTGCAGAATATTCTGTCTCAACAAAGACAGATGTCCTTTGATGGGGCGCCGACAATTATCTGGGGTAAAGTGACTTTGGACGGAAAAAATCTGGCAGGTATCGAAGTGCAGGTGGAATCCGATCAAAGTTTGATACCGGTGTACTTCAATCAGTTCATGCTGCCCGATCCGAGTTTGCGTTCCACCAGTGAAAATGGTCTGTTCGCCTTTGTTAATGCGATGCCAGGATTCCATTCACTTTTGGCAACCCGGGCTGAAGCAATTGTGGGTTATCAGAATGTGGTGGTTGAAGAGGGCTCTGTTGCTCAGGGTGATATTGCCTCGACTATCAAAAATGAGTCTGTTCCGCTGCGGGTTTATGATGCCTTTACTGGCGAAGCTGTGACAGGGCTTGTGACCATGCAAAGTCTTTCTGATGAACTGCAAGTTACGGGTGTGGCGACAGTGACACTGCCAAATCTGAAGCGCTACGGTCTGATGCGTGTGCAGCCGGAAGGCGCTGACTATGTGGCGGCAAGATATGTTTACAATGACAGTGATGAGTTCGTGCATGCACCGGTGGTTCATTGGTCCTGGTTGAGTGCAATTAAGAATTATCTTAAAATTGATGATCTGCCTTCAGCAGGTGTGATTGTTGGCTTTGTTCCGGATGAAAACTTTGAGGTTTATCTGGCTGCGTACGACAACATCAACCCGCGCCAGATTGTGTACTTCGATATGCAAGGTCGCATTCTGCAAAATGGAAAAGGCATCGCTGGTGGCGGCTTTATCATCTACAATGTGCCAGAGGATATTCACGAGGTGGTGGTTCTGGGTGAAAGAACTCAGAAGATCTATTCACGAGTTCTTCCTGTGGACCCTAATACACTTTCTGTGCTGACCTTCCGCGAATAATCAGCGCGCGAAACTCTGTACGATTTCCTTAAAGACATTTCCGCGATCTTCAAAAGACTTAAAGGCATCCAGGCTGGTGCCTCCAGGGCTTAGCAAAACAGTGTCTGCCGGCTTTACCTGTGCCAGAATATCTTCCATCGCCTCTTGCAGGCTTGCATAAGATTTTCCGGGCAAGGTCGATTTACTTTGCGCGATCTGGCGACATTCCCCGAAAAAGACAAATTCCGTGTTTTGAAGTCCTTCCAGGGGCTTTAAATCCTGCCAAGGCAGATTCTTATCGCGTCCACCCAAAAGCAGCCATAATTTTCCCGCGCGTTGAAGTGTGTCGTGCGCGGCGGTGGCGGCAATCAGGACGCTGTCCATTGCTGTGGCTTTGCTGTCATTGATAAAACGAACGCCTTTGTAAGTTCCGACGCTTTCCAATCGATGAGCAAGCCCTTTAAAGGACTTCATGCCATCAATGGCACTTTGGGGCCAGCCCGCCTGCAAAGCCAATGATCCGGCCAGGGCCAGATTGTCCTGATTGTGCTGCCCGATCAACTCGGCCTGCTCCAGATGTAAATTCACCAGTGAAGCATCTTTACGTGAAATCACCTGCACCTGAGGGGAGGAATTCTTGTTGGAATACCCCACCAGATCACCGCCTTCGCGGTTTAGCAGCAACGCGCTTCTGGTCAAAGAAAGAATTTTCCATTTGGTTTGATAGTAGTGTTCCAGACTGTCATAGCGCTCAAGATGATTTGAAGTGAAATACGTGATGGCAGAATAGTCCAGATGCAAAC
This sequence comes from Bdellovibrio bacteriovorus, assembly GCF_025558485.1. Classification (GTDB taxonomy): domain Bacteria; phylum Bdellovibrionota; class Bdellovibrionia; order Bdellovibrionales; family Bdellovibrionaceae; genus Bdellovibrio; species Bdellovibrio bacteriovorus_G. The sequence goes on along the minus strand of NZ_CP102930.1, from coordinate 1,079,332 downwards.
CTTCACAGTTTTCCAATTGATAGCTGGACAGTTCCAGAATCACCCAGTCTGCACGCGCGCGTTTGTTTTCCAGAACATCGGCGGCGTAATCCGCAAAAGGCGTTCCCAGATTGCCGCCTACAAATCCTGTCTTGGAAAATGCGGCCAGTCCCGCACCCAAAATTGAAACGGTGGTGCTTTTTCCGACAGAGCCGGTAACACCAATCAGTTTTTCATTCCCAAGTGTGGCACAGGCCAGGGAAATTTCGCTGGTGATGGTCACGCCGTTTCTTTGTGCTTCCTGAATCCAGGGTGATGCCAGTGGAACGCCCGGAGATACCACCAGAGTGCGGGGGCCGGCTTGTGTCATCAGAGCCTGAGGGTCTCGAAAGTGAGCCGATTCCAATTTTCCGTCGAAAGTAAGAACAGATTCTGGTGCATAACCAGCCAGCAGCAACAGGCGTCGAGCGGCTTCACCGCTTTTACCCATGCCGACAATTGCAATTGGAGTCTTCAGGTTCTTGATAAATTCTTTCATCTGCACGATCATAGATCGTGGGAGGCAGCTTTGCCCACTTTTTTTTCAAGACCCTTTCCTGATTTTAAAACTGCATCGCACACCGCGATCATCAGTGATTTGCATTTGTGCGAGGCAGAGCCGGTCAACCTGCGCTTTCCTCTGTGGAAGAAGTTCAAAACGCGACAATTCTTCTTTGATGATGTTTTTGAATCGTTCTTAAAACATTGTGAAGAAAGAGCTCAGGGCGCTCCGGTGGAGCTGGTGCTAAATGGGGATATTTTCGACTTTGACAGTGTGTTAAAGCTGCCTGATGAACCCGTGTTCCACATGAGCTGGCTTGAAAAGCATCGGGGACTTTTCCCGATCGAAGAGCGGTCTCGTTACAAAATTGAAGTTATTCTGCAAGATCATGCCGAGTGGGTGCGTGCTCTGCGGGAATTTATTCTGCGCGGAAACCGGGCGGTCTTTGTAATTGGCAATCACGATCTGGAACTTCATTTTACTGAGGTACAGACAGAAATCTATAAACATCTTGCCTTGCCGGATGACAAGCAGATGCAGGTGCGTTTTGTTGAGTGGTTCTATATCAGCAATCAGGACACGTTGATTGAACACGGAAATCAGTACGATCCTTATTGTATGTGCGAAGACCCGATCAATCCCTATGTGCGCGGTTACAACTTTGTTTCATTAAAGCTTCCATTTGGAAACCTGGCGTGTCGCTATCTGATGAATGGCATGGGATTCTTTAATCCCCATGTGGATAGTAATTATATCATGTCCATTCCGGAATATATTCGCTTCTTCCTGAAGTACATGCTGCGTGCGCAACCGGGACTTGTTCTGACGTGGTTCTGGGGATCTGTGGTGACTTTACTGCATTCCTTTTTTGACCGCTTGGCGGCACCTATCCGCAATCCGTTGAAGATCGAAGATCGGGTGGCTTTGATCGCAGAGAAAGCCAACGCAGAACCACGCATGGTGCGTGAATTGAAAGAACTTTTTGTGGCACCGGCCGCCAGCAATCCGTTCTTGCTGGCACGAGAGCTGTGGTTGGACCGCGCATTTATTATCTTTGTCGCCTTTTATCTGATCTTCCAGTTGATGGTGGTGGTGCGTTCGATCTATGAAATTTCGTTCTTTTGGGCGTTCATTCCGCTATTCATGTTACTGCCGTTTTTCCTGTTCTACAGTAAGTCGGTGACGTCCCTGGTTTCTGGATACAAAGAACCCGATGATCGTGTGCTGGCGATGACCAGTGCCATCACCAAGGTGAATCGCATAGTTTATGGGCACACTCATCATACCCGACATGAAATTATTGGATCAGTGGAACACTTAAACAGTGGCTGTTGGTCCCCGGCATTTTTGGATGTGGAATGCACAAAGCCACTGGATCAAAAAACCTTTGTGTGGATAGCCCCGAGCGAAAGCGGATCAAGACAGGCAGAGCTTTTCAAGTTTGTTGATGGGAAGTCAGAGCTCTTATTGAACCCGGGCCGCTCTATAAATTAGTGCGGCGCAAGAAGATTTCATATTGTCAATCCCAGGACCCTATGCAAACCTTTTATTGTTCGTTTAACATGGATGGAGAGGTATATCATGGCAGAAGTACTTGTAGTTACAAGCAAAGTTAAAAAACTTATCAAAGAAAAAGGTCAAATGAACACATCTGCTGAGACTATCGACGTACTCAGTAAAGCAATTGAGCAACTTTGCTTGAAAGGTGTTGAGAGCGCAAAAGCTGACGGTCGTAAGACTGTTATGGCTCGTGACATCGTTATTGACCACCTATAATTCGGTCAAAAGCCTTTACGAGGCACTTGTAAAACCCACGGCCTATAACCGTGGGTTTTTTTACGCTAGAGCATCTTTTGCAGGTCTTCCCATGAGATGATCTTTACACCCAGGGTTTGCGCCTTATCGACTTTTGAGCCCGGATCGTCACCCACCACCAGATAATTCAGCTTGGAAGAAACAGAGCCTAGAATTTTACCGCCGTTTTTTTCGATCAAATCTTTGGCGTCATCTCTTTTTACCGGCAATGTTCCGGTGATCAGGAAACTCATTCCGGACAAGGCCCCTTCCTGCGAACGCAGAGGTTCGGCGATCTTCACACCCAGCTGAAGCATCTGGTGAATATCATCGACCAGACGTTCATTGGAAGTCCAATCGCGAATGGATTTTGCCACTTTGGGTCCGATTTCAGGAACCAGCAGCAGTTCTTCTTCACTGGCCTGCAGGAATCTTTCAATGGTCAGGAAATGATCGGCCAGATGCTTGCCAGTCTGTTCACCCACGAAACGAATCCCCAAAGCAAAGATGAATCTTGCCAGCGTTGGATGCTTGCTGTTTTCAATGGAATTAATAATATTTTCGGCGGACTTATCGCCCTGACGATCCAAAGACAGAACACTTTCCCTGGTCAGACGATAGAAATCGGAAAAACTGGAAAGAAGTTTATTATCCACCAGAGTTTCAATCAGACGATCGCCGACTTTGTCGATATTCATCGCACGTCGAGCCACGAAATGCTTCAGTGATTCTTTAACCATGGCAATGCAAAGCGGATTCACACAGCGGGTGACGACTTCACCTTCCGCTTTCACTGCCTTTGAATCACAGACGGGGCAGTTTTCCGGAATGACATAAGGCTTGCTGTCTTTGGGGCGCTTTTCTTTGACGACTTCGACAACTTCAGGAATCACATCGCCAGCACGCTGAATAATGACTGTGTCACCAATATGAATGTCCTTGCGATTGATTTCGTCCTGATTGTGTAACGTGGCGTTGGTGACAGTGACACCGCCCACTTTTACAGGCTTCATAATAGCCACAGGGGTGAGTGCTCCGGTGCGGCCTACCTGAACGACGATGTTTTCAATAATGGTCTGGGCTTGTTCCGGTTTAAACTTCGCGGCGGTGGCCCAGCGAGGACTGCGGGCAACAAGTCCCAGATCATCCTGCAACCTTAGGGAATTGACCTTGATGACGACGCCGTCGATATCAAATGGCAGGCTGGGACGAATCTTTTCAATGTGGTGATAGTATTCCACCACTTCTTCAGGCCCCCTCGCCACACGCAAGAGATCCTCTTTGTATTTCAAAGCCGTGGGAATGCCGTGTTCTGCAAAATATTCCTGAATGTTCTTTTGCGTTTCAAAGGTCACCCCTTCAACCGCCCCCAGAGCATATCCAAAGAAACGTAAAGGCCGCGAGGCTGCGATTTTGGAATCCAGTTGGCGAACAGTTCCCGCCGCTGCATTACGGGGATTGGCGAAAGTTTGTTGACCGTTTTCCTGTTGAGTTTCATTAAGTTTGGCGAAGTCCTGTTTAAACATCAGAACTTCCCCACGCACTTCAAAAAGTTTCGGCGGCTTTTTATGGCTTAGTTTTAATGGAATACTTTTAATGGTTTTAATGTTCTGGGTGACATCTTCTCCGACAGAACCATCCCCGCGTGTAATGGCTTTAACGAACCGACCGTTTTCATAGATTAGTTCCATGGAAAGCCCGTCGAACTTCAGCTCACACAAATATTCAATATGTTCTTCGGTGTTAAGAAACTTCTTAATGCGTTCATCAAAGTCGAAGATGTCCTCGGGGGAATAGCTATTGGCCAAAGAAAGCATTGGCAGGCGATGAGGGGCTTTTTCAAAGCCCTCCAGAATGCTTCCGCCCACTCGCAGAGATGGCGAGTCGGTAAGGTCCAGACCTTTTCCGGTTTTCTCCAGCTCCAGCAGCTCTGCAAAGAGCTTGTCGTATTCAAAATCCGTAATGGTGGGCTTATCCAGAACATGATAGCTATGGTCGTGTTCGGAGATGATTTTTTTAAGCTCTTCGTGGCGTTTCTTGGACATGAATCATTTGTACCATGATTGAAGGTCCAGTCACTAAGAAATTGCACCCGACAAGAGTGACGGGAACGGCGGTTTAAGATAGCGTTGTATGTGCTTTCTCAAGGAGTTTTCCAAATGATCGATAAAAAAACCATTGAGCATATCGCAAAGCTTGCCCGCCTGCATGTGACGGAAGATGAGGCTCAGGAATACAGCACCCAGCTGGCCAAAGCTTTGGGACATTTCGAAAAGATTTCCAAAGTAAATACAGACGGTGTTGAGCCCATGATTACACCGACAGAAATAGAGGCCTACTGGCGTGAGGATGTTGTGAAGCAGGATTTCTCTGCCGAAGAAATGACCAGCAATGCTCCCGCCAAAGCCGGAAATCTTTTTCAGGTTCCACCAGTGGTTTAAGGAATTTTATGGATTTAACATTTGCCACAATTTGTGAAATTGCCGAGGCCGTAAAAACCAAAAAAATCAGCGCCAAAGAGGTCGTTGTCCATTTCCAAAAGCGCATTGAATCCTTGGATGGAAAGCTTAATGCCTTTACATCGCGCAATGAAAACGCAGTCAAGGATGCTGAAATGCTGGATGCCCGCATTGCCAGGGGCGAGGATGTTGGGGCTTTGGCCGGAGTGCCCTTTGGGATTAAAGAAATGTTCTGCACCAAAGGTCAAAAGACAACTGCGGGCTCTAAGATTCTTGAAAACTTTGTGCCGCCCTATGATGCAACGGCCGTGGCACGCTTAAAAAATGCCGGGGTTGTCGTTTTGGGAAAATTGAATCAGGACGAATTTGCGATGGGTTCTTCCAATGAAACGTCGTTTCATGGTGCTGTCCGAAACCCTTGGGATCTGGACAGAGTGCCGGGCGGGTCATCTGGTGGATCGGCGGCGGCCCAGTCTGCGCGCCTGGTGGTGGGCACATTGGGAACAGACACAGGCGGTTCGATTCGTCAGCCAGCCAGCTTTTGTGGAATTGTCGGTGTAAAACCCACCTATGGACGAGTCAGTCGCTATGGAATGGTTGCGTATGCGTCTTCGTTGGATCAGGCGGGGCCGATGGTAAGTTCAGTGAAAGATGCCGCCCTGACTTTAGAGGTGATTTCCGGTTTTGATCCTCAGGACGGAACGACCTCCCGTAAACAAGTTCCGCAGTGGAGCCAGAATTTAAATTCCAATATGAAAGGTCTGAAAGTTGGTTTGGTTAAGGAATACCTGACTGCGGAAGGACTTGATTCTGATGTGCAAAAGACTGTGGAAAACGCAGTGAATGAATTAAAAAAAATGGGTGCTGAAATTGTCGAGGTGTCCGTGCCTCTGACGGAATACGCTGTGCCGGTTTATTATCTGGTTGCTGCCAGTGAGGCCTCTTCCAATCTTTCCCGCTATGACGGTGTTAAGTACGGCTTCAGAGCCGAGTTTAAAAATTTGTCTGCGGTGGATCTGGCCGAATTTTACAGCCAAACACGGGGTCAGGGTTTCGGAGCGGAGGTCAAACGCCGGATTATGCTGGGAACATACTGTCTTTCCAGCGGGTACTATGATGCTTACTACACTAAAGCCGGTCAGGTGCGCCGCTTGATTATGGAAGAATATCTTGCGGCCTTCAGGCAGTGTGATGTGATCTTAAGTCCGGTGACGACGGCTCCCGCGTTTAAGATTGGCGAACGCATTTCAGATCCGTTAACGATGTACTTGAATGATATCTTTACCACTTCGACAAATTTAGCGGGGCTTCCCGGCATGAGTGTGCCGTTTGGAATGTCCAAAGACGGTTTGCCGATTGGTGTGCAATTGACGGCAGCACATTTTGAAGAACAAAAAATGCTGAACGTGGCTTCGGCGCTGGAAAGCGTGTCCACGGTGAAAGGGAAGCATCCCCATGTCGTATAGAGGTTATGAAGCCGTTATCGGCATAGAGATCCACGTCCAGCTTAGCACAAAAACAAAAATGTTCTGTGCGGATTCCACATCCTTCGATGCAGGCGATAATGAAAACACCTCTCCGGTCAGTGTGGGAATGCCGGGAACTTTGCCTGTGGTTAATTCCAAGGCGATTGAATATTCCATCAAGACCGGATTGGCATTGGGCTGTGACATTAGAAAAAAATCTATCTTTGCCCGTAAGAATTATTTCTATCCCGATCTGCCCAAGGGTTATCAGATATCCCAGTATGACCAGCCTATTTGCGAAAACGGTTCGGTGACATTTACGGTGGATGGAAAGGAAAAAACAGTTTCCATCACCAGAGCCCACATGGAAGAGGACGCGGGAAAGTCCACGCATTTTGGGGAATACACTCTGATTAACTACAACCGCTCGGGTATTCCATTACTGGAGGTGGTGTCCGGTCCCGACATCAGATCCCCGGCAGAGGCCGCAGAATACGCACGAACCATCCGCCAGATCGTGCGTTATCTGGATGTGTGTGACGGAAACCTGGAAGAGGGTTCCTTGCGTTGTGACTGCAACGTTTCAGTTCGTAAGCTGGGTGATCCTCAGTTTGGAACACGTGTGGAGATTAAGAACATCAATTCTTTCCGCTTTGTCGAAAAAGCCATTGAATATGAAATTGAGCGACAGATTGATGAGGTCGAGCGCGGCGGGAAAATCATTCAGGAAACCCGCCTGTGGGACCCGGATAAAAACCGCACGTTTTCCATGCGCAGTAAAGAAGATGCGCAGGATTACCGTTACTTTGCCGACCCGGATCTGCTGCCGATCATTGTGACTGACAGTATGATTGAAAAATTCCGTCAGGAACTGCCGGAGCTCCCAATTGCCCGGGCTAAAAGATTTGAAACCGAGCATGCTCTTCCGGCCTATGATGCCTCTGTTCTGACCATTGAAAAAGATGTGGCGGATTATTATGAGGAAACTGCGAAAGGTGCGGGAAATTTCAAGGCATCATCGAACTGGATTATGACCGAATTGATGCGCGAATTAAACAGTGCTGGAAAAAATATCAAGGACTCCCCGATTAAGCCCGAACAACTGGGGCGCATGATTGCGCTGATTGATAAGGGAAGCATTTCCGGAAAGATTGCCAAAACCGTTTTTCAGGGAATGTGGGATTCAGGAAAAGATCCTGAGGTGATCATCAAGGAAAAGGGTCTGGTGCAGATTTCAGACGCGGCTGCCATTGAAAAGATTGTCGATGACGTTCTTGCCGCCAATGCGCAGGTGGTCGATGATCACAGATCCGGCAGGAAAAAGAATCTCTTTGGTTTCTTTGTTGGTGCAGTGATGAAAGCCTCCAAAGGGCAGGCGAATCCGGATATGGTAAATAAGATTTTGCAGGAAAAGCTTAAGTAAAGTTAGGAAAAGAAATGAAGAAAGTTGCTGCTCTTGATCTGGGGACGAACACTTTTTTATGTCTGATTGCTGATGGTGATGAAAATGGAATTCGCAAGGTTCATCGCGATCTGGTTCAGGTGGTGCGTCTGGGGCAAGGGGTTGGGCAGACCGGTGAATTTCATCCCGATGCTTTGGACCGAGCCCGCAAATGTCTGACAGAGTTTAAAAAAGAAATTGTTGTGGAAAGAGTTGATCAGATTCTGGCAATGGCCACTTCTGCGGCCCGCGATGCGCGTAACGGACAGGAGCTTTTTCGTATTGGCGAGGAGCTGGGTATTCCCATAGAAATTATTCCCGGCGAAGACGAAGCCCGCATCACTTATCAGGGGGCCACAGCCGGAGCTAAAAATCCGAATCTAACCTCTTTGGTGGTGGATGTTGGTGGTGGTTCCACAGAATTGATCGTGGGCAAGGCTTCGGATATTTTGTTTGGCGAAAGCCTTGATATTGGAGGTGTGCGTTTGACAGAAAAGTTTATCAGCACACAGCCGGTAAAAGATGCTGATCGTAGCCGCCTGGAATCTTATATTCAGGAACAGCTGCAAAAAGTTTTGCCGGAGCTAAAGAAACACCACATTGATCAAATTGTTGCTGTTGCGGGAACCCCCACATCTTTGGTGGCAATTGAAGTGGGTGGCTTTGATGAAGCCAAAGTGGATGGGTTTTTCCTGAAGAAAGATCGTTTGCATCACTGGGTGGAAGAGTTTGCCCGTACCACAGTCGAAGAAAAAAAGACCAAGTATCAACTTGGGGGACGAGCTGATATTATTTTTGCGGGAGCTTCCATTCTTTTGGCTGTTGTGGAGGCATTGGGGTTAGAGGGCATGATGGTCTCAACCAAAGGAGTTCGTTATGGGGTGGCGCTTGAAATGCTTAGGTCTCGTTAGTTTTTTCACCAGAATTGGTTTATTCTTCGTCCTTATAATGCCGTCAGCTTTTGCGAAGGACTTTGCCAAAAAGAAGATCTCTTTGGGTGGCAAGACCTTTGTCGTAGAGGTGGCGGAAACCCCCGACCAGCATGAACGCGGCCTGATGTTCAGGACCAAGATGGGGGAGGATGAAGGCATGCTCTTTATCTTTAAAAATTCTGAAACACGTTTCTTCTGGATGAAAAATACGCTGATAGATTTATCCATCGGTTATTTTGACGCCCAGATGAAACTGATAGATGTCAAAGAGATGAAATCCGGCAAAGGTGTTCCGGATGCGGCCTTGCCATCTTATGCCAGTGCACAACCGGCAAAGTACGCACTTGAAATGAACCCGGGATGGTTCGATAAAAATAAAATAAAGTTGGGATCGAAACTAAAGATTCACTAGATCGAAAGTCCAGTGAAATTCTTAGTGTTTGCAAGCCTTCGATCTTGTGCATTAGATTGTTAATAACGCTTAACTGAAACAGTATGTTTCGTGGCATCAATCAAGGATGAATACATGATGAAAAAACTCGTTGTCTTACTAGCGTGCCTCGGTCTGGCATTCCAGGTAACAAGCTGTACGTCTAAGGATAGCCAAGCAGACTCTGAAGTAGCTGCTGATTTTGACTCTGCTGACCTTGAGAAGCTGGAAGGTGATGAGGCTCTTGAGATCGCTGGCGACGATTCCTTGGCAAGCGACCAACTTCCTGAAGACGCTTTGGGTGAAACAACCACCACAACTGAAACCACGACAACTACAACGGAAACAACCATTGCTGATGGTGAAGCGACAACAGAACACACCGATGTTGCCACCACAACTGAAACACTTCCGGCAGACCCTTTCGCAGAACAGCCTGATGTGGCGGCAACAACTCCGCCGGTAGAAACATCCACTTCTGTTGCTGAATCTGAATCTTCCAACTCTGTATTTGAAAGCTCTTCAGTCAGCGAGTCTTCGACAACAGTGGTTGATTCCGGCGTTTCTGAAGCTCCGAAGAAAGCCAACGTTCCACTGCAAAAAGTGGCAACAACGCCATGGAAAGCTGGCGGCACTTGGTACAATACAGTTTACTTTGCCCGTCCGGGTGACACTCTAAAAGGTATCAGCCAGATGATTTACGGCTCTGACAAAAGAGCTGAGTTGAAAAAAGGCAACCCGACCTTCAATTCCCGCGATGTGCGTGCTGGTGACAAAGTTTATTATAACTCTCCTCACCGCCCTGACGATTCTGCGCGCATGATCACGTATTACGAAGACAACGGCCTTGCTCCTGAAACATATGTGGCAAGATCCGGTGATAACATCAGAAAAGTTTCCAAAACTCTTCTGGGCTATGACAATGCATGGAAAGAAGTTTGGGCTTCCAACTCTGTGGACTCCAAAGGTGAGATCGCAGAAGGCACGGAACTTCGTTACTGGAGAGGCGGCGCAGTTGCGGCGGCTCCGGTTCCTCAGCAGCATCAGGAAGTAGCGGCTGCAATGCCAGAACAAGCTCCGCCGCAAATGCAGGAAGAGATCCCGGCTCCACCAATGCCTGAAGATCCAATGGCTCAGCAGGCACAGATGGACATCCCGCCGCCGCCGCCAATGGATCAGGCTGGCGACATGGCTCCACCACCTCCACCGCCGGATATGGCCCAGGAAATGGCGCCTCCACCACCGCCACCAGTTGAAGCGATCAATCCTCCGGCTCCGCAAGTGGCTGAAGAGGCTCCAACGGGCATGGATAACGACACAACAATGGCTTTGGCTGTTGTGGGTCTGGCAGCAGCAGGTTTGGCTGTGCTGATTGTGATGAGAAAGAAAAGAAAACAGAAAGAGCTTGAACAACAAGCTATGGACAACACTCACGTCGGAACATAAGCCGACGTTCAGTGAACGACAAAAAAAGAGCGAGTTTGCACTCGCTCTTTTTTTTAACCTGTGACTATGAAATCAGCCGACCTTTTTAAAGATCGTGTCCATTACGGAACGACGGTCATTTCGGGAGTTCTCCACGAAATAGATCAGGTCATCGACAATCTGCACATCCCGATTATTGACCGGCATGAACTTTACGCCGACCCCCACGGAATTGGTCCAGATGACATGCGCCGCGATCTTTCTTTCGCGACCAGCCACGATGATGACCAGGTTTAGTTTTTCATTGGCGCGAACTTCTCCGCCCTCAAACTCCAAAAAGGCTCCAGTGATGCTGATATTCTTAAGCGTGCCTTTAGTTTCCTCGCGCGCGTAATTACGCTTGAAAGAGACCTCTAGGTTGAGAGGGGTTCTTGGTGCCGGAACTTTATAAGTGTCCTCCACGTTAGACTCCTTGTGCTTAAATCTTGGATACTATCCTTTCGGTATTACAAACCAAAAATTAATAGCCAATTGGCCCCATTTTTAAAAAATCAGGTTAATTTTTGGAAAACTGGACGTCTCAGGCTCATATTTAAACACCTGAAATAGCTTCATTTTTATAAAACTAATAAAATGTGTAAGCTTAAGACATTATGAACATATTTCTGTTTTCCGGGTCTTTGTCTCAAGCCGGGACAGGTTTTCCGGTTGACAAGCGGGGGGCGGGTCTAGGACAGTGTGTTCATAACGTAAGCACGAATCCAATCGGATCAGCTCCCTAATTATTAAGTATCGCTCTTTTTTCTGATTAAAATCCTACAAGGAGAATTTGTTTGTCTGAACCTAAAGATCAACAAGGCGTTGAGGTGGTAAAAAAACGTACTCGTACAGCGAAGAGTACCACTGAAGAAACCTCAACCCCAACTCCTGCAGCGGCTTCCCAAGCACCTGCAGCCGAAGCAGCCCCTGCGGCACCAGCAGCTTCTGAAAACACCCCCGCACCTGCAGCTCCTCAAGCTGCCGCTCCAGAAGCGCGCCAAGACAGACCCCAACAGAACAACCAACGCCGTGACTTCCGCCCGCACAATCGTGACAACCGTGATCGTAATGATCGTGGAGATCGCAATGACCGTGGTGACAGAAATGATCGCGGTGGTCATCGCCACGACCGTAACAACAACCAACGTCGCGACTTCAGAAACGACCGCAATCGTGATGAAGGTCAGCCAATGGGTGACGATGGTCACTCCACCATGCCGGCTCAGGCGCAGGACGTGGATCTGGCAGACATCTCTTTGACCGATGAGGAAAAGAGCTGGTTGTCCTCCAAGGATTTGAAATCCAAAAACATCACGCAGCTGACAGAGCTTGCGACCAAGCTTAAAATTGAAAATGCCGCCGGTCTTCGTCGTCAGGACATGATCTTTGAAATCCTGAAGCGTGCTGCAAAACTGGGTCAGGACATTTATGGTTCTGGCGTTCTGGAAATCCTGCCGGATGGCTACGGCTTCCTGCGTTCTCCGGACTACAATTATCTGCCAGGTCCGGATGATATCTATGTTTCTCCGTCCCAGATCCGTCGTTTCGGTCTAAGAACCGGTGACACGGTGACAGGAACAGTTCGTCCGCCGAAAGATGGCGAGCGTTACTTTGCATTGTTGAAAGTGGACTCCCTGAACTTCGAGACCACTGAAAACGGTAAAGATAAAATCCTGTTCGACAACTTAACACCACTTTATCCAAACGAGCGTCTGAAGCTGGAACACAGCCCTGGCGAATACACAACACGCGTTGTGGATTTGATGGCTCCGCTTGGAAAAGGTCAGCGTGCTTTAATCGTGGCGCCGCCAAGAACTGGTAAAACAGTTTTGATGCAACAAATTGCCAATGCGATCACGCACAATCACCCGGAAGTAAAGCTGATCGTTCTTCTGATCGATGAACGTCCGGAAGAGGTGACCGACATGCAAAGAACTGTGAAGGGTGAAGTTGTATCCTCCACGTTCGATGAGCCACCAACTCGTCACGTTCAGGTTGCAGAGATGGTTATCGAAAAAGCAAAACGTCTGGTTGAACACAAACACGACGTTGTCATTTTGCTTGATTCCATCACTCGTTTGGCACGAGCTTACAACACGGTTGTTCCTCCTTCTGGAAAAATTTTGTCAGGTGGTGTGGATTCCAACGCTCTTCACAAACCAAAACGTTTCTTCGGTGCGGCTCGTAACATCGAAGAAGGCGGATCTTTGACTATCATCGCGACAGCCTTGATAGATACGGGTTCCCGTATGGATGAGGTTATCTTCGAGGAATTTAAAGGTACCGGTAATGCCGAGATCCACTTGGATCGCAAGCTGATGGAAAAACGTATCTTCCCTTGCATGGACATCAACAAGTCCGGCACTCGTAAGGAAGATTTGTTGGTTGATAAGGCTGACTTGAACCGCCTGTGGATCTTGAGAAAAGTATTGGCGCCGATGAACGTTATCGACGCGATGGAATTCCTGATCGACAAAGTGGAAGGCACAAAAACCAACACAGACTTCCTGAAAGCTATGTCGGGACCAGGCTAAAGAGCTTTGCTCTTTAGCGAATGGATGAGTTTAAAATTGAAAATGGAAAGGGAGTCGCAAGACTCCCTTTTTGTTTTTATGGATTTGGTTGCGGTTCAGGCTCAGGTTGAGGCGGTGGTTCTGGAGCTGGTTCGGACTTTTTTAAAGTATCTGTTTCACAGCCGCCGTAAAGACTGTCATCAATGACGCCTTCAAATGGATAGACGAAGTCAGACATCCCATCTGACCCTTCCTTGGTGGTATTCACCGCCAGTTTGTGATTGATGCCTTCGGTGGTGATTGTGATGATGCCACCTTTATCAAAGGTGACTTTACCCGGGACTTCCAAAGTTCCCTGATCCGGAGATTCCACTTTTACTTTATTGGTGTCCGAATTGTAGGACACGGACAGAAAAGGTTCCGTAAACGTGCAGTAAATGCTTTCAGCTGAAGCCACCTGAGACAAAGTCAGAACGGCCGCAAAAGGGACCAGAAACTTCATGAAATACCTCCTTGTTGGTCAATCAAGGGTAGGTGGCGCCCTGAAAGAGCTCAACGATCAGGCAGTTCCTGAGGAAAAATACAAACCGGGTTTTTGTGGTTCAAAGGTCCGGATTTCTCGGGGTCTGAAAACCGTATTAAAACCTGGGAAATATGGGAAATATGGTAATAAGTATATGGAATTTCTAAGGTTTATGGAAACTATAAGATCTTCGGTGGAGTCCCTAAGATGCCAATAAAATCAGCGATTTATGCTCGACACAGGGTAGCCAGTATGTTACATCCTTACAGCTTAAGACCCATAGGTTAAATTATTTAGAAGGAATCAGGTCATGAAACAAAACCTACACCCGAAAGTAAATACTGTTGTATTTAAAGATATCTCTTGCGACTTCAGTTTCTTGGGAACATCTACTCTTCATTCTTCCGAAACTGTTAAATGGGAAGATGGTAAAGAATATCCTCTTATCAAAGTTGAGATCTCTTCTGCATCTCACCCGTTCTTCACTGGTAAGCAACGTGTGATGGATACTGAAGGTCGTATCGATCGTTTCAAAAAACGTTACGGCAAGAAGTAAATTTCAGACCTCCGTTCGGGGGACGTTCTTGTATGAAATGCGGTTCAAAGTTCGAGCCGCATTTTCGTTTTCAGCCACAGTCATTTTCCATCTCAGCCTGAGCAGGAGCTCTTCATGTTCTCGAAGTTAGACGCAGTTGAATCTCGTTACGAAGAAGTCAATATGGCTCTTCAAAGACCGGATATTGCCTCTAATCAGACGCAGTATCGTGCGCTGATGAAGGAACTGGGCAATCTGGAAAAGATCGTTCTGGTCTATCGTGACTACCGCAAGAAAACTGAAAACCTGAAAGCCAGCAAAGAGCTTCTGACCGCAGAACAAGATGCAGAAATGCGTGAGCTGATCCGCGAAGAGGTGAAAGAGCTGGAGGCCGAACTTCCAGATCTTGAGCAGCAGTTGAAAATTGCTTTGATTCCCCGGGATCCGAACGATGACAAGAATACCATTCTTGAAATTCGTGCGGGTGCCGGAGGGGACGAGGCTGCGTTGTTTGCTGATGAACTTTTCCGTGGCTATGTTCACTATGCCTCCACTCAAGGGTGGAAGGTGGAAATGCTTTCTTTCTCTGAAGGCAATGCCGGCGGAGCCAAAGAGATCATCGCCAGCATCACCGGGGATTCTGTTTTCAGTAAAATGAAGTACGAATCCGGTGTTCACCGCGTTCAGCGTGTTCCAAAAACCGAGGCAGCCGGCCGTATTCACACTTCCACGGTGACTGTTGCCGTTATTCCGGAAGTGGAAGTTTCTGAAATCAAGATTCCAATGTCTGATATTCGTATGGAGACCATGCGTTCTCAAGGTTCTGGCGGTCAGTCGGTGAACAGAACAGAATCTGCGGTTCGTATCGTGCACTTGCCGACAGGAATCGACGTAAAATGTCAGGAAGGTAAATCACAGTCCTCCAACCGTGAGCGCGCTTTCCAGATCCTTTACGCTAAACTGCAGCAGATCGAGGACGAAAAGGCCCGTAAAGAGGCTTCCGACGTTCGTTTGGAGCAAATCGGGACCGGAGATCGTTCAGAGCGTATTCGCACTTATAATTTCCCACAGACGCGTATCACTGATCACCGTATTGGCTTGACGATTCACCAGCTGGATCAGGTTATGAGCGGCTCATTTGAGTTGCTGATTGACCCACTCATTGCTAACTTCCAAGCAGAGGCACTTAAAAAACAAGTCTCTGCTTAATGAATGAAACTAAAAGAAATACTCGATAAAACCACAGCGTTCTTCAAAGACAAAAAAATCGATACTCCACGTTTGGATGCGGAACTGCTTTTGGCCCACGGCCTGAAGCTGGAACGCATTCAGCTTTATCTGCGCTTTGATCAGCCGATGAAGGACGAAGAGTTGGCCGTTCTGCGCGAATTGGTGCGCCGTCGCGCTGCCGGAGAGCCCGTGGCCTATATTCTTGGCTATCGTGATTTTTTTGGCCATCGCTTTGAAGTAAACTCAAACGTCCTTATTCCCCGCCCTGAAACTGAGCATATTGTGGAAGATGTGTTGGCGTGGGCTCAGGATAAAACGCAGCCTTGGGGCTTCGTGGATCTGGGCTGTGGCAGTGGTTGTATTGGCTTGAGCCTTTTGAAGGAATATCCGCAGGCAAAGCTTATCGCTGTGGATCTTTCTGCCGGGGCGATTGAAACGGCACAAAGAAATGCACAAGTGTTGGATGTGGCGGACCGGGTTCAATTCCTGAACTGTGATGCGGGAAATGTCGATGCGGTTATGTCGGCTTACAAGGATTTTACCGGAAAGACACAGATCGATGTGCTGGTTTCCAATCCACCCTACATTGCACCGAATGATCCTCAAGTTGAAGAAAACGTTAAAAAATATGAACCTAATTCCGCGCTTTATGCGGAAGAAGAAGGTTTGGCCCTATTAAGGGCATGGTCGGCAGCATTTGCCCCCTACCTGAAGACGCCCGGTTTGATGCTGATGGAAATGGGAATGAGCCAAGGGGCTGCAATGAAGCAGGCTTATGAAAGCTTAAAAATATTTAACGAAATCAGTGTCATCAAAGATCTTTCTGGGCATGATAGAGTCATCCGCGGAGAAACACATGGATAAAATGGTCGTCACGGGCAATGGCCCGCTAAAAGGTACTGTCGCTACGAGTGGTGCGAAGAACGCTGCTCTGCCAATTTTGTTTTCGACTCTTCTGGCAGAGGGCACACACGTTTTCACCAACATGCCGAAGCTGAAGGATATTGAATCCACGTCTGAGCTTTTGAACAGCCTGGGATGTGAGACCAAGTGGGTGGGTGAAGAATTCCACGTGACGGTGAATAAGCCATCTTCTTTTGAAGCTTCTTACGATCTTGTTCGCAAAATGCGCGCAAGCTTCCTGTGTATGGGCCCGATGCTGGCAAAATATGGTGAAGCTGTCGTTTCCCAGCCGGGTGGCTGTGCAATTGGCAGTCGTCCGATTGATCTGCACTTGGATGGTTTTAAAGCTTTGGGTGCGACCATCACACAAAAAGAGGGCTACGTTCACGCGGGTTCTCCGAAATTGCAAGGTTCCACTTTCCTTTTTGAAACTGTGACAGTTGGCGGAACCGAGAATGTGATGATGGCAGCCACTTTGGCTAACGGTACTACCATTCTTGAAAATGCCGCGAAAGAACCCGAGATCGTGGACTTGGCCGAATATCTAAACAAAATGGGCGCGAAGATCACAGGTCACGGCACAAGCGTGATTCGCATCGAAGGTGTGCAGCAGTTAAAGCCTGCGAAGCATTCCATCATGCCGGATCGTATTGAAGCCGGAACTTTGCTGATCGCAGGCGCAATCACCAGAGGTCAGGTGACTGTTACAAAAT
Source organism: Bdellovibrio bacteriovorus (assembly GCF_025558485.1). GTDB lineage: Bacteria > Bdellovibrionota > Bdellovibrionia > Bdellovibrionales > Bdellovibrionaceae > Bdellovibrio > Bdellovibrio bacteriovorus_G. The sequence goes on along the minus strand of NZ_CP102930.1, from coordinate 1,062,409 downwards.
GTGTTCCGGCGCATTTGGAAGCATTGATTCTAAAAATGCGCGAAGCGGGATTCAAAATTGAAACCACTAAAGATACCATGACTGTATTCCCATGTGAAAGATGGGAGGCGGTGGATGTGACCACGGCTCCTCACCCGTTATTCCCAACAGATCTTCAGGCACAGTTTATGGCGTTGATGACTGTGGCGCACGGAACAAGCGTTATCACAGAAACAGTATTTGAAAACCGCTTCATGCACGTGACAGAACTTTGTCGTTTGGGTGCAGATATCACTCCGAAGACACGCGTGGCGGTTATCCGTGGAAATCCGGGTCATTTGACTGGGGCACCAGTCATGGCGACGGACTTGCGTGCTAGTGCTTCGCTGGTTTTGGCGGGGCTTGTGGCTTCCGGCGAAACTGTTGTCAGTCGTATCTATCACTTGGATCGTGGGTATGAAAAACTGGAAGACAAGCTGTCTTCTTTGGGTGCGAGTATCAAAAGAATTGAATAATAAAAAAGCCCTGAATGATCAGGGCTTTTGTTTTTTTGGAACTTAAAGTCCCAGGGCATCCATTTTCTCTTTTTCGTAAGTGTCGTTTTCACCGGGATATCGAAGTTCGGATTCAAACTTCCCGCTTTCCTTGGCCAGGCCCCAGATTAAACTTTGTCCTGATGGCATGCTGTTGGGGAGCTTCTTGTACACGGGGTCCTTAAAAGCTTTCTGTGCATCGATCACCTTCCAGCCGTGATCTTTAAACATCTGAATAAGATCATCCAGGAAAAGTGCATTGAGAAGATTAAAGTGCACCAGCAGCGTATGTTTCACTTCATGTCCCAGAACCTTTTTGGAAAGCTCATTGTAGTACTGAGCCCGCTCCCACATGTGTTTCAGGTAGAAGTCTTTGAATTTGTTTAAGTCAAATTGGGGATCTTTTGCGATTTTATCGCGCAGTCGCTGATCCACATACCAGTCCGAGGCATCAATGGTGACATGCCCCCAGCGGTAGCTATTCTTTTGCATCCAGGAACGGACGGCGTCACGTTTTTCAACCGTGTCCCCTTCTGCCAGCATGGGAAAACGAAAGATCTTTTTGAAATTCTTCTGATCCTTAAGTTGTTCTTCACATTGTTGAATTTCAGCGATCTGTTCTTCGGTGGAAATTCTGCTGTCGAATCTGCGGTGGTTGACGGTGTGATTGCCAATAAGATGCCCTTGTGTGGACCACTCGGCCAGAAGTTTGCGGTCGCCTTCATCCTGTAGATATTTGCAGGTGACAAAAAGACCGGCTTTTATTTTGTGTTTCTTTAAAGCCTTCAGAATCCGGTCGTTACGTTTGTTTGCGGGCAACAGCGTTTCCTGGTGAACATTGAAATCATCCATGGTGATGCTGACTTCGGCTGCGGATGCCTGGGACAATGCGAAGAAAGTGAAGCTAAAAAGTAAGAATCTGTTCATGGATCTAACCATGGCATCTGAATTTAAAAAGTGGAACTGATAAAAAAGAAAAAGGCCTACAAGGAGGGGGATCCGTAGGCCTTTTTAAGAGAAAAAAGAACAGTCTCAGCCCGCGGAGGGGATGGGGCTGAGACTTAATGACATGAAACTACAAAGTAGCTTCGCTGATACCAAACACAAAGAAGACGACCGTTTTGTTCCCAAAACCGAAACCAGGGAGGGGGTCCACAGTTTCAAGTTCGAAGTTGGGAGCAAGTTGATGCTCAAGTTCAATACCGCTCATCATAACTTTATAACCAATGTAAGGAGTTAGATCGAACTGTGACTTCAATACGAAGAAAGTTTGCTGATCTGCCATTGCCAAAACAAGGGTGCCATCAGCCAAAGCCACAACTTCACCAGTGTGAGTTTTGAAGTTATAGTTTTGAAGGTCGGAAACACCGGCTTCTTCACCTAGCGCATTGTTTGGAAGTACACCCGCGCGAGCCACTGCTGAAATCGCGAGAACTACCAAAATATAAACTGCTATCAATGCGTTTCGGATCACTATTAACTCCCCAAATCACGATCTAACGATATCTTATAAAGCAAAGGCTGTGCCAATATGAGACAGTCGTGAGAATGCTTTATATTCGATTTGAGGTCCGATTAAAGGCAGCCCCAAACTCAAATCGGAACCAGAGGTAATTCCATTATGGGTTTAAGGTTCTATTCTGGAACCATCTTCCTTGACCAAAGCACAGACCTTGAGACGGTCTTCTCGGCGACATAGTTCTTTGCTAAAAACCACAATATAATCAAGTGTCTATGTCACGCATTCAGGTAACTTGGGTTGTTAAAACTAGAAAGGGTCAGGTCAAGGGACCTTACTCGACAGAAGCCATTCTTCGCATGATTGGCGAGGGTGTATTTTCCGGTCAGGAAATGATCTCTCGTTTGCCTGACGGTCAGTGGACGTTGATTTCCAAAGAGCCCGCTTTCTACGACAAACTTCTGGAAGCTTTGGAGGGCATCGTTGATGTCGATCCGAAAAAAGCCCAGAAGATGGAAGCTGAAACGGTCATCATTCAGGCTCCGAAGCCATCAAAACCGAAAACCGAAACCAATACAGAGAATGTTTTTGCTCCCCCTGCGAATCAAAAGCCGCTTTTGCAGCAAATTGATGTATTGGATACACCTGCTTATATTCCTCCGGCGGCAAAGATTGCTTCTGTACCTTCTGGTGGTGACAAGGATTCTGTCATTGAACTTTCCAATGTGAAGAACATGGAAAAAGGTGAATTGCAAAAATCCCTGAAGGTCCCCGCTTTGATTCTGGCAGTTGTGATTGTCCTGGGTGTGTGGTTGCTGTGGGATAATGGTCCGGCCGATGGGTCCAAGATTCATCTTCTGGCACCGGGGAAAGCTGGTGCCACCTTGTCAGATCAAGCGGTGAAAGAAAAGTTGAATGAGGCTCTGTTCGCCATGGAACAGGATACGTTTGAATCCTATGCTTCTGCGCAGAATAAGTTGGTTAGCATTATCGAAGGCGCGCCGATGAATATCGAAGTGCGCGCGTTGCTGTGTGTGGTGTACTACGAGCTGTGGCCGTATGCTGTGCAGGATGCTCAGGATATCAGAACGATTGCCTCAGTGACTCAGGCGACACGGGCGCTGAATGTGGTCAGTCCCTTTGGGCAAGTTTGTGAAGCAGTTAAGCTGCTGACGGCAGGTCGCTATAAGGAAGCCAAAGGGGCTATTGAAGCAACCTTGGAAAGCTCTGAGCCGTTTTCTCTTTTGCCTGTTTTGTACAGTTTTAAAGCGGAGCTTCTGGCGGGTGAAAAAGATTATCTGAATGCGGTTCCGTACTTTGAAAAAGCGACACAGCTTTGGGAAAAGTGGCTTGATCCGCAGGTGGCACTGGCCGAAGTTCTTTATCAGCAGGGGGACTTCACGTCTTCTGCAACCCTCCTTCGTAATGTGCTGGCGAAAAATCCGAAGCACAAAGAAGCCAAGGTGGCAGCGGGCCTTGTTGAATATAAGGGGTTTAAGAAATCAGACACAGCTTATTCTTTGTTAAATTCTGCACTGGAATCCAAAGGTCGTATTCCTTCCTTGATTGAAGCTGAAGGCTACGGTGCTTTGGCGGAAATCTTCGTTCTGCGCGGAGAGAAAAAGAAAGCTCTGGATATTGCTCAGAAGGCATTTGCTTTAAATCCTAATAACGGAGAGCTTCGCCAGTTGGTGATTCGACTGGGCGGAAGTGACAAGATCAAAGGCGAAAAAGGCCGAAACAACGAATTGCTGTATCTGGGGGATCAGTACGTGCGCCAAGGGGACTTCCTGGCGGCACAGGCAGAATTCAAGGCAGCGTTTGAGGCAGATCCCAAAAACGGGACCGCAGCGATGAAGGCCGCAAAAGCTCTGTGGCAGCTGAATCAAAGTTTTGAAGCCATTGAATGGCTGAATAAATCCATCAAGGCGGAACCGAAGCTGGTTTCGGCCTATGTTCTGCAAGCGGACTATATGTCCCAGCGCTTTGATTTTGTCGGGGCTTTGCAGATTCTGACCAATGCGATGCGAATTGCTCCGAACAACTATGAAGTTTTGCGTGGTTTGGCGCAGCTTGAATTCCGCAAAAACAACATGGTCGGGACCATCAACTATGCCCTGCGTGCGGCAAAGGCTTATGATGGGGATATTGAGACATTCATTCTGCTGTCCAAAGCCAATGGTTTGTTGGCTCGTTCAATTGTTCCCATCAATAAAAAAGAAATTGAGCGCAAAGAAAATGCCGCTAAAGATGCCATTCGTTATGCGACCAAGGCGGTGGAAATTGATGCCACCAATCCAGATGCACAAATCACCTATGCCAAGATGCTGGCGCAAACCAACGGTGTCGATTCGGGAATTACTTACCTGAATGAACTGATTAAGCGGTTCTCTTACACGATGGATTACCGTATTGCCTTGGCGGAAGTTTATAAGTCAGAAGACCGTTACAGTCAGGCCAAGGAAATTTACGAGCGCGCGGCGGAGGCCGATCCACGCAGTAAAAAAGCATGGCTGGGTTTGGGTGAAAGTGAAAAAGCTCTGGGGCTGAATGACCGGGCCTTGAAGGCTTTCCTAAGTGCTGCGGTCTTGGACCCCACGGATGGAGAAGCGTTATTCCAAGCCGGCAAATTGTATTTGGAAACCAGCCGCTTTGAGGAAGCCATTCAGCAGTTCAAACGCGTGCAAAGGTTGAATCCGAACTATCCACGAACGCATTACTATGTTGGTAAGGCGGCGTTCGCTTCGGGTGATTTTGCCACGGCATTGGAAGCATCCAAGGCTGAAAAGAAACTAAATCCCAATGTCGCGGATTCCTATGTGCTGGCGGCTGAAGTCTATACGGCCCGTCGTCAGTATGCGGAGTGTGCGGCCGAGTATTCCACGGCGATGAAGTTGCGGCCACAAGGGGCGGATATCTACGTGAAGTCGGCTCAGTGCTATCGTCAATCGGGCTCTTTGGATGTGGCAGAGGACATGTTAGCCCTGGCATCGGCTCGGGAAAGCGGTTATGCCGAAATTTACCGGGAACAGGGTGCCATCTATGAAATGAAGGGCGACACCCGCTCTGCGGCGCAAGCGTATAATAAATATTTAGGACTCTCGCCAAACGCATTGGATCGTGCTGAAATAGAAGCGAAAATGATGAGGCTTGGCAACTAAGGACGGACAACGGAGGAATCAAGGCCATGGGAATCGGCGATAAAATGCGCGGACTGGCAAGTAGCGCTCAAGAGGGCGTTAAATCATCCACAATTTCACTCTTTCATATTGGCCTGCGCTTGGTCACTGGATTGTTGCTGGGTTTGACCCTGGCTTTGATCGGTCAAGAGCTGATGGGTTATGGCACTTTTGCGTTGTTATTTGTGATGGTCGTGGTGGTTGCGGCATTGATGAAGATTCTGGCGAACTGGAGCATTGGTCAGATTTTAATTTTTGACCTGATCTGTGTTCTTGTCGTGATGCTGCTAAGAATGTATATACTGGTGGCCCCTTAAGGGCGTTGTTAAGTAGAAGGAATTTGCGATGATTGATATTAAACTTCTGGAAAAGAAAGCAGAGAACGGAACCTCTTACTACGATGAGTACAAGCAGGCGCTTGTAAATCGCGGAGCTTCGACAGAAGTGCTTGAGCAGATCATGGAGCTGAATAAAAAGCGCAAAGAAATGATCACTCAGGCGGAAAGCGCAAAGGCCAATCAAAACAAACTTAGCGGGGAAATTGGCAAGATCAAACGCGAAGGCGGTGATGCTTCCAAGATTCTGGCTGAAGTGGATGTGCTAAAAACTCAAGTAAAGGAACTGGAAGCGAAAGCAGCCGAAGCGGATCAACAGGTGACGAACCTGGCGTTGATCCTTCCAAACAAGCCGCACTCTTCTGTTCCGGTGGGTTCTTCTGAAAAAGACAATAAAGAGCTTAAAGTGGTGGGAACTCCAACCCAGTTTTCTTTCAAAGCCAAAGAACATTGGGAGCTGGGTGAAGCTCTGAATATCATTGATTTTGAAAGAGCTGGAAAAGTAACGGGCGCGCGTTTTGCCTTTATGAAAGGGGCGGCGGCGCAGTTGGAGCGTGCTTTGATTCAGTTTATGATGGACATGCACTCTACCCGTCACGGCTATACGGAAATGATTCCGCCCTTCATGGTGAACAGCAACAGCTTGGTGGGCACAGGAAACTTCCCTAAATTTAAAGAAGACGTCTTCCATCTGACAGGGACCGATTATTATCTGATCCCGACGGCAGAAGTTCCTGTGACGAATTACTACAACAACGAAATTTTGGATGAAAAAGATTTGCCACAGAGTTTCTGTGCATTTTCCCCGTGCTTCCGTTCCGAGGCTGGCAGTGCCGGACGTGATACGAAGGGTCTGATTCGTCAGCATCAGTTCGACAAAGTGGAGTTGATGACCTTCTGTCACCCGGACAAGTCTTACGAAGTTCACGAGGCATTGACGACTCACGCAGAACAAGTGCTTTTGGATTTGGAACTGCCTTTCCGTCGTATGCTTTTGTGTACGGGTGATATGGGCTTCGGATCTGCCAGAACTCATGATCTGGAAGTTTGGTTGCCGGGTCAGAATGCTTATCGTGAGATCAGCTCTTGCTCTAACTTTGAAGACTTCCAGGCTCGCCGTGCGAATATTCGTTTCCGTACAGCGGGTGGCAAACCTCAGTTCGTTCATACACTGAACGGATCTGGTTTGGCAGTGGGACGTACTTTGGTGGCGATCCTTGAAAACTACCAGCGTGAAGATGGTTCTGTGGCGATCCCTAAGGCGTTACAGTCTTATATGGGTGGCCGCACAGAGATCCGCGCGAAGTAATTCAGAAGCGCCGCGACATGGAAACAACTGCTTGAATACTCTCGTCAAAACCCATAAAACGGTCCACGGAGAGTTGGTAGAGCGGTTGAATACACCAGTCTTGAAAACTGGCAGCCCTTCGCGGGGCTCGAGGGTTCGAATCCCTCACTCTCCGCCATCATAAACCGCCGATAAGGCGGTTTTTGTGTTTCTGGGGTCTTCCTTTTATCCGTTCGGGGGTCTTTATGATGGAACTTGTCGATATCATCCTTCACCTTGATAAACATATCGCCGAATGGATCGTGTTCTTTGGCCCGTGGCTGTATGTGATTCTTTTCCTGATCATCTTTGCTGAAACTGGTTTGGTGGTAACGCCTTTCTTGCCGGGGGATTCCCTGTTGTTTGCCCTGGGCGCGTTCACCGTTGTTGAAGGTGGTCTGAATCTTTGGGTGATTTTAATCAGCCTGACGATTGCCGGGATTTTGGGTGATACCGTGAACTATCATATTGGAAAGTATCTGGGGCCGAAAGTTTTTGAATCCAATTCGCGCTTCTTCAAAAAAGAATATCTGGATCAAACACATGCTTTCTATGAGCGCTGGGGAGCTTTCACGATTGTAGCGGCACGTTTTGCTCCAATTGTTCGCACGTTTGCTCCGTTTGTTGCTGGTATTGGTGAAATGCGGTACCGCAAGTTCATCATTTACAATGTTGCGGGCGCAGTGGCTTGGGTTTGGCTCTTTGTTTTGGCGGGGCATTTCTTTGGAAATCTGCCAGTCGTGAAACAGAATTTCCATATCGTGATCTTCGGCGTGATCGGGGTGTCTTTGATCCCGATGGTATGGCCGTGGATTTCCAGTAAGTTGAAGAAGAAGAGTGTTTAAGCACTGAGCTTCGTGAGAAGCTCTTTTAAATGCGGATTGGTTTCATAGAAAATAGGGTCCGAACTTCTATAGTGCTCGCCCAGTGATTTCACCACAAAGCGGCCGCTGGCTTGGAAGAGTGGATTTTTGGAATCCAGATACTCTTTCAATTTTTCGGTCAGCTCTTTATCTAAATCTCTTTTACCACTGACTAGCAAAGCATCGGCTGATACGCGGTTGTTTTTGGAATAAACAAAGCGGCGCAGGAAGGCGATGTCTTTGGCAAGATCCCCTAACACGATAATCGCATTGGCTTGGACACGATGGTCGCTATGTTCCAGGCAGACACCAAGTTGTTCCAGCAGATTTTCTTTTACCAAATAAGGAGGCACAAAGTTAGAAGCCAGGGAAATGGCTGCCGACAAAACCTTGTCGTTGGCTTTGTTCTCCCGATTAAGATTTAGAATATCACTTAGGAATCGAGTAAAGCCATCTGCTTGGTTCTCAGTGCTCATCTTGACCTTGAAAGTCTTTAGAATGTTGAAAGCTGTAAAGAAAGCACTGTCATTCCCTGCCATAAGTTTTTTGGTCAGGAACTCATAGGCATAGACAAGATCCTCATCGCTGCGGAAGTATGTGAGCAATGTGACGTCACGATCCAAAGCCTCTTCCACTTTGGTGAATTCTTTTGCGCGATACAAAGTTGATGGTTTAGAGAATCCTTTTAACAATGTTTCCTTGGTATCCGCGATGGTGCAAAGTTCTTTCAAAGATTCTGAAGCCTCTGCATAGAATGTTGCGGAGCTGGAAGCCTTGTCATCCACCTGACTTAAAAGACGAGCGGATTCAATCAGCGGAAGACCACTCAGAGCAAACCCGGAATCCTGATTTACGAAACGAATTTTACCCAGAACAAAGCTGCCTTTGACCTTGAAGCAGTGATCGGCTTCTGCTGGCAGGGAATCTTCAATATCCTGTGCCGCCTTGAAAACACTGCGCAGACAAGCCAGGGCCATGGCTTGGGAATTTTGTGATCCTTCTTTGATGTGGAAGACGATTTCATCCCCCACATATTGATAAATCAATCCGTTGTAGCGTTCGATGAGTTCACGCGCCTGAATAAAATAAGCATTCATGATGTCGGTGACGTATTCGTCCTTCTTTTCCAAAAAGATCTGTGTGTATCCATTCAGATCCACGCGGATCATGGTGCTTTGGAAGGCGTAAGGAGCTTTTTGGCCGGACTTCATCTCGTGTAAAATCGCTGGCGTCAGGGAGTCTGAGTAGTATCTGTTTTCATGCTCCAGATACTGCTTGGTGTTTTCATAGCTTTGCGTGGCTTTAAGAAGGGTCAGACCCTCTTTGGAAAATGATTTCACCGAAGCCAGTTTTGAACGATCGCGGGTAGAAAGAATCTTTGTCAGGCTTAAGATGTCTTTAAGGAAGACATAGACAATAAGCCCGGCCAAAAGGGTCACGATCAGGATGTCCTGAATGATCAGGCCTTTCATATTAAGGGCTGTGTGCCACATGATGTCGTTCTTCTTTTGAAAGACTCCGACTGTAAATCTATAGTCCATCAGCTTGACGGTTCTAAATGCCAACTCGTCGTTCTGAAGAATCTGATTGAAAACCTGATAGTCAACGTTGATGCCATCCAGATTGTTAAAGTTATTGTGCCAAGCTATGACATCAGTACCTTTTTGAAGGATATAGAAATCCACCAGATGAATTTTTCGGGCGCTTTCCAGTCTGTCTTTGAAAAGGCTTTCATTGTCGGAAAGAACAGCGGGAATAAAGCTTTCCTGAACAAACTGCATTTGCTGCTGTCTGCGAAGAATTTCATCTTCAGTGGCCTTTTTGACATTCATATAGAATTGAGCCGAACTGGTAACGACATAGCCCAGCCAGAAGACTGCAATAATGGATATCACGACCGACTGTCGTCTATTTTTGGCGAACAAATCTGTCTCCTTGGTCAAGGAAGATAACTTCGCCTCTAGGGGCCCCTACGGTGTTTCCGTAAAGATCAAGAACTGTGATCTTCTGTGTTTCCAGCTGTTTTTTAAACTCTGGTTTTTGCAGTTTTTCTTTGGTTACCCGGTAACTGTTATTGGAAATAAACGTAACCACTTCGTCGCGAGATACATTCGCAGAGGCTTGCTGCCGTGGTGCTGAGTTGTCTGCCTTTTGATCTGTGGGGCGTTGCTTTGCTTCGATAGAAGGATTGACTGCCGCCGGTGCTCTGGATGGGGAGCCTCCAGAACTTCCTCCCATTGATGGGGTCGCAGCATTGAAACCTGGTCCTCCGCCACCAGAGAATCCGCTGCCGGAGGATGCGGTTCCGCGAGCCACCTCACCTTGTCCGGTTGGCGCATTGTTTTTTGCGCCCGAAGGACCGGCGGCTTGAGCGACTCTGGCACCACTGATTTCCCGTGATGATGAAGATGTTGCAGAGGCTGCTTGGACGTTATTGCCATCAAGAGTGATTTGTTCCACGACTCTTTCGCCGGAGCCGACCTTGTCACGAGATAGAGTGGCAAATGGGTTTGATTTAGCCTTACTGCTGCTGGCAGATTTAGAATCACTGGAACTGCTGGATGAAACTTCTGACTTTGATGAAGTGTCGGAATTTTTGTCGGCCAGTGTGTCGGAAGCAGTGGCCCGAGAATTCATGGCGCCAACCAAGTTGTTGGCCATTCTTAGAACACCACTGCTTTCAGAAGCGGATCTGGTTAAAGCCTGCTGAGATCCTGCTTCAGTTGCAGGAGCGGGATTGCTGATAGACTCTGACAGCCTAGGAGCTTCCGGAATACTGGTTTGCGCAACGGTCATTTCTTTTGGGATGTTAGCCGTGGCTTGGGAAGCAGCGACTTGGTTTCCTGTCGCAGCAGGTGCTCGTGCCGGTGCTTTCTCCGCTGCGGGAGACTTTGCGACCTCTGTGCCTTTTGTTTTCGGCTGTGCTGAGGCATCTGGTCTTTTGCTTTCGCCGGTTTTTACGTTGGCTGTGTTTTCGCTGCCCACATCCTCGATAGCTTGGGAGACCTTTTCGTTAGAAATTATCCCTTGAAATGACTTTGTATTTGTACTGTTGCTAGCCAATCGCATACTTTTTTTTATACAGATTGATTCCACGACTTTTACATCATCTTCGGATTCAAGGCCCGCACGATGAAGAAGTTCATGTTCTATTTCTGTGCTATTTATACGGCTCTTATTTTTTTCCAGAAGCGGTGTGTTTATATGAATTTGTCTTTTTTCGGTGGTACTGATGACTGCACTTTGTCCCTCGACTGGTTCGCATCTTATTAGTGGGGAGTTGTCTTCGATTTGATGTGTAAGTTGTGCTGCCTGAAGTTGATATCGTGCAATCAAGAGCTCTGGTGGAGTTTTAAGTGTGTTATTTTCTTTGGCAAGCTCAAGGAACTTAGGGTCAGTAAGGCAGCTATTTAGACCTGATCTTTTACTAAGGGAACTTTTTAATCCACTTTGTATGGAGCTAAGTTCTTTTTTTTCCAGATTTTCGTAACATTCGGACGACACTAATTTAGTGTCGATCAACTTCATTAGAGACGTTTCTTGAATATTCTCAGCAAATGATTTCATTTTCTCTTGGATTTTTTCGATTTCGCATTTTACTTCTTCCTCGGAAAGATTCATCAGAATAGGCGCTCTTTGGGTTGCTGACTCTAGAAGAAATTTTTGGCCTACTTTGTTGTAAGAAACCAGGCTAACAATTTTAGAGCCTACATGCTTGATTTTAAAGTGGCTTGGTTGCCCATGCTCAAAACTGACATGAACTTCGCTGGCACCTTTTCGCAGATACCAGTGATCAATTTGACCGTCCCAATCGCTATCAATGCGGATGTCTTCATAGTCCTTATATGAAATCACAAAACGACCGACTTCGCGGCCGCCGGGATTATAAAGGATCTTGCTTGCATCCAATGCCTTACGCTGTGGTGTTTGAGCCCACAGATTTGGAAGCAAATAGAGAATGGCGATGATTACTTTCACGTCCAATACATCGGTAAAAACCCAATAATGGTTTATAGTTAATGGATTTGCTGGGCTTCGGCCCAGTTTTCTTGAGGGGTCTTCCTAAGAGAAGCAGACTAGCTCAACATATTATTATGAGATTACTTATATTTATACTGACAGCGGTGTCGTTGGGCGTCAGCGCGTGGGCCACTGATGTGACCTTAAAATCCTATGATAGCACCAAGAAGGTTTATATTTCTGTTCCTATTATAGAAAGGGACGGAGTTAAGATTTCCAAAAACTGTCTCAAATCGGGAAAAATGCAGTGTGAGGCTTGGGCTGCCGTCGGCAAGAAGCTAACTTTGACACCGACGCCGGGTGTGGGATTTGTGGGTAATCCAGCAGCGCGCTACTGTCACGAGCATAAAGCCGCCAATCATATTCTACGAGATGAGAAGCAGAGGGAGTTTGATTATTGTGTCTTCGCCGATGGCTCGATGATTGATTCATGGACCCTGTTTAATAAGCACTTTAAAAAGTAGTGAGGATCTCTGTGCGATTGTTCTTTCTCTTTTTGATGATCTTTTCAAGTGAAGCGTATTCTTCTTATGGCATGAATACGCTATCTTCTGACTATAAACCGCAGGCAGATTCAGTTGTGCAAGTTGCTAATATGCCGCGAGTTAGAAGTCAGGATAGTTTTGGCATATGCTATGCTTTTGCTGCTTCGGTTCTCTATGATGAGGCAAACTGCGTTGCTAAGAATATTTCCGATTGTGCGTCGGTATCCGATAGTGACAAGGTATCACCTTTAGATATGGCTAGATTCAGCAAAGAACTTCCTTCGGGTGTGGATGGCAGAGATAGATTTAATTATGAAGGACTTAGCGAGGGAGGAGCTGCCGCTTTGGTTTTGCAAAATTCTATTAATTCAGATGCCAATGTAAAAGAGTCATGTGCGCCCTTTGATCAAATCGTTGCGAAGAATAGTAACCCGGCAGAGGCGCAGAAACTAGAACTTGCTATGTGGAAGCGTTTTCAAGATAGCTATAATGCTTATCAAAAGAAAACCAAAGATTGCGTAGAATGTGGGCTGGAATATGCGACGGCAAAGGCGCAGGAGCTTAAAGACAATTTTAAATTGAAAGCCTCAAATAAAGATATCTTAAAGGCATTTGCTGAAGATACATACTCTAAATTTTTGGATGGACTTTTAGTTCCCGGTGAGTGCTGGAGAATTACGAATGGATTGTCTCTTGAGGGAAGCTGGGATTTGAATATCTACCCGGAGCACGGCCAAAAAAATCAGAAATCCGATTACAATAAAATGTTAGCTAAAATAAAAGAAGTGTTGCAGCAAAAAAGACCGTTGTCGCTGGCATTTTGTGCACAAATGCCTTTGCAAGCTAAAAGCTTGAAATCCTGCACAAGCGAAGCCCAGAATTCCGTTACAGGTACAGGTCATGAGATCGTGGTCAAAGGATACCGTCGAGTCTGTAATAGCAAAAATCAATGCCGGGATTCTCTTCAAATTCAAAACTCATGGGGACAGTCTTGGCAGAATGCCAACGACGACGGGTGGGTAGATGCTAAAGAACTTCTGGATCGAACTTTTTACGAACCTCAAAGTCTAACGTGGCTTTCAAAAGCGAAATTGTGAGTGATAGCCGCTTCGAGATATGTTGTCCTTGGGGCAAATATCCGATCTCGTTATTCTATGATGGCGTTCTTCAAACCATTTAATTCGATAGTGCCAACTTTACCCGGTTGACCGTTTTCTCCGGTGCGTCCTGGTTTTCCGGTGGCTCCATCTTTTCCTTTGCTGGCAGGTTTGCACACTTTCTGCTGATCTAATGCTCCTGCCTTGCCGCCTTTACCGCCGATTTTGCCGGGGGCACCTTGTCCTCCAAGCCCACCCAGGCCAGGCTTAATAGATAATTTTAGCGCAAAGTTAGTGTGATCTTCGATTTGAACAAATAGGTTTCCAGTGTCGCCACCGTCAGAACCATTTTCGCCGTTGGTTCCGTTGGGACCGTCCTCACCATCTTCACCATTAGTTGGTTGGCTTACGCAGCGAAGATTAATCAGGCCACAGCGTGTCTGTCCAGAATAACGATCTTCTGTGCAGTCTTCGTCGCCTACGGGTTCGTTATGAAATGACTTCAAATAAAAATTCCTATCACCTACTTTGGCTGTGTACCCCACAGACAGACGATAGATCTTAAGAGGCGATAGGTTCTTAGTATCAAAGTGTAGTTTATCCATAATGAACTCCGGTAAAGTCATGTACAAATTCCGACAAGGAAATGGCTTTCAGTTTGGAAAGTAAAACGCGTGCGTCCTCGGTGATGTTATTTTTTATATAGAGCATAGGATGTGCCGGGCACCAGTTCAAATAGGTTTGACTTGGTGGAGAAAAATCGGCTCTTGTCCCAGTTCGGAGAAATCACTCTATACAGAGAAGATCTATTTTCTGAGGCCTCCTTAGATTCTTTTGAATGCAACTATGGTCTATCCTATGGGTTATATTGGGGGTTTTCCCCATAAGCTCAACTTGACTAAGTCCATGAGGCCCCATAAATTCGTCGGCCTATGAACAAAGAATTTATGTTAAGAGCCATCGAACTTTCCAGAAACAATATGAATGCCGGAGCCGGCGGTCCTTTCGGGGCGGTTATTGTTAAGGACGGAAAGATCATTGGCGAGGGCTGGAACAAAGTCACTTCTTCCAACGACCCAACGGCTCATGCAGAGGTGTCCGCTATTCGTGATGCCTGCGCAAAACTCAATAACTTCGAGTTGGCTGGAGCAGAAATCTATACAAGCTGTGAGCCTTGTCCGATGTGCCTTTCGGCGATTTATTGGGCGCGTATTTCCAAGATTTATTATGGAAATACCCGTAAAGACGCGGCAGAAATCAACTTTGACGACGACTTCCTGTATCAGGAAATTCCGAAGGATCTTAAAGATCGCAAAGTACCCATGATCCAATGCGCTCATACAGAAGCGTTGGAGGTCTTTAAAGAGTGGGACCACAAGACGGACAAGATCCCCTACTAAAGCCTAAGAAATAGTTCAGGACTCCTGCCCGGGAGTCTTCTTAGAGAGAATAAAGGAATGAAAGCACTTTCATTCCTTTTTCTGTTTTTGAGCGTTTTTTCTGTCATTTCCTGTCAGCACAAGGAAAAACAAATCCCCAGAGATATCGCCTCATTGCAAGCCAACGGTGGCATGGAAGGCATCTGGTTTTTACAAGGTACGTCCTCTACCCGCGGCCCTTACAATGGGGAGCTGGAGCTTCGTAAATCCCATGACGGGACCTATGACGTTGTTCGTATGGTTACCTATATCAACTACTTCTTTGATGGTTTGAAAGTGCAAGAGGTTTGGACTGGAAAAGCTATCGCCACAGGCGAAACTCTGACCATCTCTTACGATCTTCGTCAGGGTGATTTCATCACACGCTTAGGTGATCAAAAGCGTGATCCGTCAGATTTTAGCAATGTGATCAATGTGGTTTCTCGTTATGCCGTGACGCCAAATGGACTGGCTGCGACGTATGCCGATAAAAAGGTTTCTAACTACACTGAGTGGATTACAACCAAACGTGATCTTGAAGCAAAACCCTTGTGGGTGAATCAAAGACAGATGATAAGTGCCAAGGGTCCTAAGATCCCACTTGTAGTGCGTGGGGCGATCAATCTGTTTAAGAAAGATATCGGCTACGAAAAAGATCCTTTGGTAAAATCGTATAAGAACAGAAAAGAATACAAGGACGAGAATCCGTACATCGTGTTTGATCCTACGGATTTTGATTACTATCGCAGAAACAAAGACATCATCCGTGTCACCAACAAGATCGTCGATGATATCAGCATCACGGAATCGGTCGTAAAAAGAAATGCCTATGCACCCACTTTGGAAGAAAAAGCCCGCAGTTATGATCGTAATGCGCGCGATTTCCATATTAACGAAGCCGGGATAGTAACTCCGTCACAAATCGACGATCAAGGTCGCCTTGTGGCTTACAATCTTCATGGAGATGCCGCACTGTGGACCGGGATGTATCTTGGATCGCAGGCGATGCGCTATCAGGTTACGAAAGACAGCGAGGCTTTGGAGAATGTGAAAAAAACCCTGCGTGGTCTTATCACGCTGATGGAAATCACCGGAGACCCACAGCAGTTTGCAAGGACACTGGCTCTTTATGTGCCAAGTAAGGGACTTCCCGATTCACGTTGGCATCAAGGAAAAGGAAAGTTCCAGCACTTGATGTGGCAGGAGGGCGGCAACAACGATATGATCAAGGGGATCACTCATGGATTCCTTTGGGCGGGTTTGGTGCTTCCTCAGTCTGAAACAGAGCTTTGGCGTGATTTGAAAGCATACTCTCGCAAGCTGATCGACTTGCAAGTGGTTTGGGATAAGACCCAAAACAAAGCCGCGGCTTTGGGGCTGGCAGCCTGGCTGACGAACGATGCTGCCTTTAAAGAACAGTACGTTGGTTATTACGAGAAAGTAAAAACGAAGCTGACGGGCTACAGTTTTGATACGACATTCTATTGGCATGGTTCAGCAGACTGGAGTGGAATCAATCTTGGGCTGGTTGGTGATATCACGGATATCACAATTGCAGATCTTTTGGGGCAGACAAAGATCCGTGATCAGCTGCGTGAACGTCTGATGGATGCCTGGGTGACTTATGCTCCATCGCAACGGCATTTGCAAACCTTGGCGGCTTATGGCTTTGCCTACAAACACGGAACCCGTGGTGGAAACTTCCGTTCAGAAAGTAGTGATACAAAGTTTATGGAATCTTTGCGCCAGGCAAGCTGGGGGCTTCGTGAAATTCCGTATCCCCGTCCAAATCTGAACGTCGGCATTGATCACTCTTTGCGTCCGGACTGGTGCATGTCTCCGATTCCTCGTCTATTCTGGAAATCGTTAAAAAAGCCAGAGCCGCCGATCGACTACTTCTATCAGGGACTTTATAATTATCCGGTATTTGAGTTGCAGGCGTTCTCCAGCAACTTTGTTTGGAAGGACACGGCGTTTGGATACCAATTGTCTCACAGTAAGGGCGAGGAAGAGTCCGGCGTTGATTATCTTTACGCCTACTGGTTAGCAAAATACGTGGGTGCAAGTAATGTGGACTAGATGGATTGGTGTATTGGCTCTGGTGGCATTGGCTTCCGCTAATACTGCTTGGGCAAAAAAAGAAATTCTGGTTTTAGGCGGCGGCGGAGAGCCTGCCGGGGCCACGACTATTTTTGATGAAACTTTAAAAAACCTGGGAACATTCTCTAAAAATGCAGGATGGAAGCCCACTGTGATTTTCAATGGCGGTCATAAAACGACCGAGGTGCTGGCGAAGCAGGCTGGTGGTGGAAAAAATCTGCCGGCAACTACCGACAACTTAAACAGACAAATTGAACTATTTAAGCAGAAGATCCAAAAAGGCGAGTTAAAAAAAGGTGATCAGTTGATGATCAGCGTGGCAACACATGGGTTGGAGGCAGCAGCTCCGTTTGAAACCCATGCGGTGTCATCCAAGAACGGCACCTTTAATATGGATCGTTTAAAAGCTCTTAGAGATCTTGCAGAGAAAAAAGGCGTTAAGCTGGCGATTATGGATTTTAGTTGTCATTCCGGCGCGACACTGAAGTTAGGAACAGACAAGACTTGTGTGATTTCGGCAGCGTCTTCCAACGTGGGCTACAACATTACGGGGTCAACTATAGCCGGAAATCTAAAATCCGGTGGAAATCTGGAATTTGCTTTCCTGGGTGCGCGTTCTTCTGAAAAAGGAATGTCGCCGGGAACTCCGCAGATCTCCACAGAAGCGGGTCGAAAAACTTATGCGGCGACAGCGTTTCTTTCTGATTCAATGAGGGAAAGAAGCTCATTGGATTCTTGGGCGGAAAAAGGAAAGAAAGCAGAGGCCTGCAATCTGACGAATTCCTCTTACACGAAGCTTGCCAGAGAATTGAAGGACATCAAAGATTCTTATGGCCGCCTGTCGGGAATTCGCACTTTGGTGGGCTTGCCGAATGTAGATCAGTCCAAGACGCAATTGCAGAATGCAATCAAGGATTATGAACAAGCGCGCAACCAGGCTTTGGCGGCCCATAAGGCTCAAAGCAATCTGGATCAAAAGGTTTGTCTGGAGCTGATGCCCAATCAAAAATATTGCGGAACTATGACGCAGTTTGAATATGGGTACGAAGTTGTAAAGAAGCAAGCCGCCGCGAATCCCTCCCCGGCTGTTCGGGCAGAGCTTCAGGCTTATGAGAAATTTGTAAATCGTGAAGACTTCAAAAAATGGAAAACAGCCTCTGCATCTTATCAGAAGCAATCTGATGATTTGTACTGGAAGGCTGAAAAAGTGGGACGGGCGGAAAGAAAAATCTATGATGCTCTTTACACGCATTATTCAAAAGAATCCAAAGCACCAAATCCGTGCAGGGACTTTAAGTTATGAAAAATAGATTGTGGAAAACTCTGTTTATAACCTTGATGCTAGGCTTTTCTTGTAAAGCGCTGGCGCAAGAAAACTTTAAATGCGGTGAATACGATATTACCGGAGTTGTTAAAAAATCCGATGGCAAGTTTGTACTGAAGCTGTTTGAGGGTTCCATGAGCGAGATCACCTTGGCTTTGCCGGCGGATCTTGAAGCCGCCGCGCAGGTTTATGAAAACAAGGCGGTGCTTTTAAAGGCAAAGATGATGGCCCCAGTGAAGGATACACAAGGGTCGGTGGTGTCTTTATTGTCGGAAGATGAAGTAAAAAAGCTTCTTGGGCCGGATTCGCCGTATTCAGCTCGCTTCCTGCGAGAGGACATCAAGGAGCGCGTCCCAGATCCTCTGCATCCTGATTTGGATTCGGGAATGATGCTCACAAAAGAACTTTCTTGTGATGGCGGACGAACCCCCAGCTCAAAGAGACCGGCCAAGTCCAAAAAGTAGGCATTGCTAAACCGGGGAAGTTACTTTAAAAAAGGCAGCATTATGAAAAAGAAAATCGGACGAGATTCAAAAGAACTGGCTGACTTTGCCTTGGGCGAAAATCAAACCAAATATCCAGAGACTTATGCCCCTGAGGTTTTGGAAGCTTTCGACAATAAAAATCCCGGCAAGATCGCATGGACGACCTTTGTGTGCACGGAGTTCACTTCTTTGTGTCCAAAAACCCGTCAGCCGGATTTCGCCAAGATCTTTGTGAACTATATTGCTGACAAGAAGATGGTGGAATCCAAATCCTTGAAGCTTTATCTGTTCAGCTTCCGCAATCATGGGGACTTCCACGAGGACTGTGTGCAAACGATCTGTGATGATCTGGTGAGGTTGATGAAACCGAAATACATCGAAGTTATCGGTGAATTCACTCCGCGCGGAGGCATCGCGATTTACCCGTATGCGAACTATGCGGCAAAGGATAAGTTCTTCCAGGATCTTTATAAAAAACGCATGAGCGAATATGCTCCGGGCAAGTATTCCATGGAGCTTTCCAAGCTCTACTAAGGCTGATTTTGGACGCCCTAAATAGGGGCTGTCCACGAATTAGACAGTCGAGATCCAATACATCGAATCCTCATATCTGGCACGACTTGCACGGTGGGGAGTATGGTTCAGCGATATATTACCTACATTCTTATTCTATCGGGGCTTTTCATGGGCTCCAGTGCGTGGGCTTTGGATCTTACCGGAGCTTTTCATAAGGCTTTGAATAAGCATCAAACTTTAACCCCGAATGAACTGGCTGCTTTAGGCGATTACGATTTCTATCTTGTGCCCGGGATTCTTTCCGAGGCCTTTGTGGACGGGGATGAAAGATCCGCTGTTACGTTCTCTCGTTTGACGGGCGAATATTTTGAAACCCAGCAGAATCTGCTAAAAAATCAATACGGATTAAGAAGCCAGCGCCTGTCGAGTTCTTCAAAATCGGTCGCTGAAATTCGCGCCAACATTCGCAAGGCTTTGACCGAATCCAGAGCTGCCGAAAGAAAAGTGATCTTCATGACTCACTCATTGGGAGGCCTGGCTTTATTGGAAGAACTGGTCAGTTTTCCGGGACACCAAGCTACTGTTGCAGGCATTGTGTTCTTGCAAAGTCCTTTTAAAGGCTCTCCGATAGCGGATGTTTATTTTGAAGGTCCTTTGCACCTAAATAAATGGCTGCGCCCTATCATTCCGTATTTCAATACTTCCACTGAAACCATAAAATATCTGGGAACAAGCAGCCGCAAGCAGTTCATGGCTGAGAGCCATCTTATCATTCAGTCTCTAGTGCAGCACATTCCTATCATCACTGTAGGAGGCGTCGTTAATGGTCACAGCAGCTTATTCACTCCTGCTGTGAGTATTATGGCAACGGGTTGTTTTCAGAAAGTCTTCGGTCAATGTGTGATACGAACTTCATTCGCAGGTCCTTATGATTCCAGCGATGGCATGGTTCCTTTTGAAAGCTCTAAAATTGAAGGCACAGACTTTATCAAGCTTGAAGGTGTGGACCACGGTGAAACCGTCGTGAATATTCCTTTTGAACAATATGATAAGTCCCAAGTCACGACAGCTTTGATTCGAACTCTTCTTTCTAAAATGAATGGCAATTAGGAGGCTTGCGTGATGTCTCGGCTAGTACTATTTATTCTGACACTTGGCTGTGCTTTGCTGTGTGGATTGTATTCCAGATATCAAGGTCCATTTCTGGCGAAACAACCTGTCAGTTGGCCGGACCAGCCGTAGAAACACAAAAACCTGCTCAAGGCAGGTTTTTTGGGTAAATCAAGTGGCGGAGAGGGAGGGATTCGAACCCTCGGTACACTTTTGGTGTACGAGCATTTAGCAAACGCTTTTGCAGCATTTATTACTCAAATGCGTCAAGTAGTAAAACCTCATGCAACTATAACTAGTTGGAATATTCTTCCCTATATATATCAAATAGTTAAGTCATTGCAAAAATAGTTGGGTTACGGGTGGGTTACATTTCATTATTAAAAAATTACAAGCTCGCACCGTCTAAAAATAATTGCCCCTGCTTGTGACCGCTAAAAACTTCAGCCCTATACTGTTCCGCAATTTCATTAGGAATAGAGTCCAATTTTAATCGCTGGAGAATATCTACACTTACAGGTCGTTTAGAATCCCAAAAAATAATAGAACTTAAAAACAATTTCGCTTGGTCGGACTTTAACAAATCAAAAACTAAATTCGCTTTTTCCTCACTCTCACAAGATAAGAAATAGCAAGTATCATCAACCATTACAGGCCTTCCGTCTTGAGGGCCAAGTTTTACAAAATTTAAAGATTTATAAAGGCCAGAAATCGCAATTTTCCATGGAGTAAATGAATAAGACCCCACCCCAAAAATAGAAAAATCTGGTTTATTTCTGTAAATTGAACTTTTCCGGGAGTCTAACAAGTTTTTATGCTGATTAAGATACGCCCAAGTTTTAGGAGCTTTCTTTTCAATAGAGTGAGTTTCTTGACCGATATACTCTTGAGTCACAAGGACAAATCTATCTCCTCTTTCCGTCCGACCGTTCGCAAGGTCTGAACTCTTTAGAAAAGGAAATAAAAAATCCTGCTCTATCTCAACGGCCTCACCCTTTCCATTGAGCAAAACATTATCTTGCTTAATAAATTCAAAGACAGATGAGCAATCGTGCTTAATACCAGATCGCCACTTTTCTAAATTCACTCCATCTAAAAAACTCCACTGGTCATAACTAAATACATCGGAGACAAGACGGCCATTCCTGCTGCCATACTTTCCCAAATGTTTAAAATCTAAATCCAAAACTTCTACATCATAAGCCGTTTCATCATAAGAATTGAAAACAAAGAAACCACAATCAACAGAAACATTAAAAACTTGTTTCGCATTAAGCGGGAAAAACTTAGCAGAGCTAAAATTTAGTTTTTTATTAACAGCATAGCTTAAAGTTTTTCTCGCTACGGATGATTTACAAATCATCGCCACTGTTCCAGAGCGGGACTGAATACAATCCAGCATTCTACAAATCATCCATTCGGAAATATCAAAATTACTCTTTCCAGTAATGGCCTCAATGCCCCTCAAGGATTCGCTATTTTTCTTTTCCGGTAAATTACTACTCCCAAGAGAGCCTAATTTAGAATTAGTCACCCAAGGCGGATTTCCCAGAAAAAGAATATGATTAAATTCGGTGGATAATTGAGAGTTAAATTCGCCGCTAAAAAAATCTTCGCATAAAATAGTAACATTAGATTTATCGGCTAATTTTTCTTTGGCTATTTCTACATATTCTGAATTTATATCATAACCAAATACTTTGGCCGCAGGGCATAGCGTGGCAGCCGCCTGAACGAAGGCCCCAACTCCACAAGTAGGCTCTACAATTATTTCTGGTATTTTTTCTTTCTTTAATAAAAGGCGAGTTAAGTCTTTGGCCCATTCGTATGGAGTCTGAAAGTCTCCAAGTTCAACTTTTAAGCTCATTGCCTACCACCGCGGATTAAGTTGATTCCAGATATTTCCCCAGCCATTTCTACAACACGAGCATATTGGAGTCTCCATTGGAGAGCATTAGATATAGTCAAGTAACCTTGTTCTGGTGGTTCTTTTAAAATTTTTTCAGCTAGGGCTTTCGCCTCAATTTCATCAACGGGTAAATTTCTATCGAAGAAACAAGCCATTAAATCGTCGGCATTGCCTTTATTTACCAATATATCTCTAATAATTTTGGTCATCTGAAAATCGCCCGTCCGTTCTTTTTCCACTAAAACGGAATGGAGAATGTTCAACCGAGAGGTTTTAGTTTGTGGATCATCTTTTTTCTCATAAACAAAAAGTAAAAGATTATACCCTAATCCATAAATTTTCTGGCTTGCTGATTTAAAAGGGCAAGATGATTGAGGCTGTTTAATACTTGTTACTTTAATATCAACTTGAGCAGAGGGTATATCCAGTCCATTGGCAGAACTACCGCCCACCTCGTAAGTTTTCTCTAATTGTTCTTTAAATTTATGTTCAAGATAAGTCCCTACGGCTTTTCCGTCAGTGACACCATAGAGGGCGGAATTATTAAATATAGACTCCGACTCGGCAAATTTCTCTGCTTCAGCAATTAGAATAGATAGTTCTGTAAGTTTTTTCTTTATCATCAAAATAATCTTGTAGTTTTACATATTTACATATCATTCTGAATTATTGCGGTCAAAAAGAAAACCCTAGAAATATCATGGATACAATTTAATCAGCCACATAGAACCAACTCAACGAGTCAATTATTTAAAAGTTTCAATACAATCGAGATTTTCTACAGCCAAAGGTTTCCCATTCGGCTCATTCTTGTTCTTTGATTAGTGGATAAGCCTTTATCCACACACTGATAAATAAGAACAAACACGCCGCATAGGATTAAGAATTGTTCAGTTATCGGATCGACCGTGAAAGTAACGACTATTTAGAGTTACACTTTGGCGGCAACAAGTAAATTTCAACTATCAAAACACGACAAAATAAGAGTTTCTAGGCTGACTCTACAACTGAAGGGCCTCTGGAAAAAATCAGTCGAATCAATTTTTGAGACAGGTCGATGTCTTCATGAATTGAAGGGTCTGCTTCCTCGAAAGATTTTGTAAGCCATGTTCATGCGACAATAGGCATCTCCGAAAAGCACGCAATGCGACTTATCCAGACATATGTAAAATTTGGAGAATGCAAAAATGTAGAAATTTTAAATGCAAAGCCTACTGTGCTTTATGAGCTAGCTTATAGATGCGCTGATGCTCAGCTTGCCGAGTTGAAGTGCGGCAAACGACTGCAAGTCGGATTTAGTTTACGAGGCACTTCATCTTTAAAAGTAAAGGATGTGGTCAGAAGAAAATTAGAAAAAATTCCTCTCGAGAGAGAGTTGGCAACTTTTTTGGAGAAGACTCAAGATGAGATTTCTAGGTTTCACAGAGTTATTATCAGCAAAAATGCACTTGATGAAAGAGTGGCTTTGAAGGAAACGGCTAAGGAGACTATGAAATGTCTAAAAGAACTCAGTTTGATACTTTAACTATTTCAACAGCAGTTTATAAAAAAGCTTTGAGATATGCCCTTTCTCTTAATGAGGTTGGATTTCTATTTTTTGGCAAGGGCAGTAAAATTACCAAAGTTGTCAGAATCAAAAATATTAATCCAAATAAGAAGAATCGTTTTTCATGGGACAAAAAGTCTTATGCCCATGAAATATCAATGCATGGAAAAAGTTTTGATCTAGTTATCGAAGGTCATAGTCATAGTAAAATTAATCATCTAAGGACGCCACCTTATGATGACATGAAATACTTCAGAAAAGGGCCGCACCTAATTGTATTTCCATTTGAGAAGAATATTTTGTGCTGGGAATTTCCGTCCCTTCGTAAAATTGCTGTAAAAAGCTCTTCGACTAGCCTATCAAAAGACTAGTTACATTCATAAAATAGGCGTACGTCTGGTGACCTCCTATCTAAATGGAGGCATATTTATCTAAACTTAAATTTATGTGCTAACTGACAAGGATACAAATGAAGATCACTCAGCTCAAAATAATTAAGTCCAACCTATTCGGCGAATCGTTGGAAATAGATCTTTCAGATAAAATGACATGCATTATGGGCGGACGAGGTACTGGCAAGACCACAATATTGACACTAATAAAGTGGTGTTTAACTGACGATACGCTTTTTGCAAAGAATGAGCTTAATCTAATCAAGTCAAATTTAGGCTCTGGAGTGGTTGAAGTTACCGTAGAAAGTGAATCTCAAAAGTATATCTTTCTAAAAAGTTGGGGTGACGAGTTTATAGTCAAAGATGCCCAGAATAATATTGTAAGTGATATTAGCAATATTTTTTCCGGTAAGCTAATTGATTACTTCTCATCTGGTAGCATTGAGCAAATTGGCACAGACCCTTCACAGCGCATGAAGATCATCGATGGCGCAGTGGGCTCAAGGATTGATGAAATAAATAGAAATCTAACCGTACTTAGGGCTGAAATTGAGAAAAATCAGTCAGAAATCTTCTATTCTCGAGAAGAGTATAAAGGAATTAATCAGGAGATTTCTCAGTTATCAAACGTCGAAGCTCAGCTCAAAGAGGCTCAGGAAAACCTTGCTAAGAGCACAGCAAATGAAAAGGAGAAAGAAGAGTTTGATAGCGGATTAACAATGCAAAAGGTCAGGCACCTAGAGGCATCAGATCTCAAGTCGTTGGGTATGTATATTAGCGAGTTGATTTCCAAGACAGCTAGTTTTCATGCATTTTTGCAACAACACTCTTCTTCCTTAAAGACTTTAAAGCAGTCGCAGAATCCCCAAATAGACCAGCAGATAAAATTGATTGAGGGATTAGTAAAAAGTGTATCATCTGCAACCGAGCAAATCACGCAAGAGGCTAATAGTTTTAAGAACGGTCTACAGCTCATTACTCGAGAGTTTTCAGATAGGCATCAGGTGGAGGACCTACACTTTGCTGAGGTTCGCAAGAAGCTAGAATCAAATAGGGAACTTTTCCAAAAAGTAGCGGCTTTAACTGAAGCTATGACGAAGTTAACTCTATTAAAAGTAAAATTGAATGAACTTATTGAACGAGGAAAGGCACTAGTTGAAAAGAGAAGAGAATATTTAGACAAGCTGCAGCAGATGTACCTAGAGAAAACAAGAAATCGCATTTCGTTGGCGGAGTCATTAAATCAAAAAATAGGTAAAGATATCAAAATTGCAGTCATGCCAATGGGCGACAAAACTGCCTTTGAAAACTTCATTCGTGAAATGGTGTCTTTAGGTAAGATGAAGATAACAAACGAACATCTTATTTGGGAGCTTTCTTCCCCGAAAGAATTCCTTGTAGCCCTGGGCGAAAACAAAATAGCAGAATTTGCAAAGCAACTAAACTTATCTACTGAAAGAATTGAGGCAATATCGAAAGTTATCTCTTTGCATGATAAGAAATTTGAACTTGAGAGTATAGTTTGTGATGACCTTATCAATTTCTATCTTAAGATAGATTCATCCGACGACCAGTCTTCTTACAAACAGACTGAATATTTATCGCTTGGGCAGAGATGTACCACGGTTTTGCCTATCCTTTTTTCGATAGCAAATATTCCATTAATTATAGATCAGCCTGAAGACAATTTAGATAATAGATTTGTCGCTGAAACAATTCATCGAATTATTAAAGAGACAAAAGAGGACCGGCAGCTCATTTTTGTTACACATAATCCCAATATCCCAGTTGTTGCCGATTCCGAACATAACGTATTTATAAATTATAACGAGGGAAATTCAGCCATATTTAATTGTGGAACAGTGGAGGATGTGAAGGAATCCATTGTGAGTTTGCTTGAAGGAGGACGACAAGCTTTTACTCAAAGAAAGATTTGTTATGGAATCGAAGATTGAGCAAAAGATTAGAGAATCCAGAACAAACGTTGAAGATTTGTATGGAATATATCGAGAAATCCTAAATCTTGATTCTACTTATGCAAACAAAGAAAAGTTGCTTGTTCTTTTAAAGAGCAGATCATTTGCTGTTGGCGTTGATATGAGCAATCTCATTATCCCGAAACAACCACGAACAAAAGTTAAGATTATTCGGGATAGTGAGCCGAATATTGATGAGAACTCGAGCCCTATTGTTCCTGTAATCAACGCAATCGATTTGAGTTTTCAGGAGTCAGCTAGTAGCACTATTGACGCCGCGGAGTATGATTTTTTATCCAGGCAATTGGGGATCATTGAAGAGAATTTCTCTTTTCTTTTTCCAGTCGTATTGAAAAGCGGAATTCAGATAGACGCGTTTAGTTCCATCTTTATCTGCTGTAGTCAGATTTCGGTAGATTACATGAATACATATTTTGCTGATGATCGCCATGTTTTTAGGTCCTGCGATAATTTACCTACAGATATCGAGAGTGTTAATGCATATATTTTTATCTTGCTATGGCCCCATGATAAAAAGGGAAATCAAGAAGCTATAGAGAAGATAAAAAAGATAAAAAATCTTAAGCATCTTGATTTTAAGGCATTTGAAAGAAGGGACTCTTATTGGAGAGGCGAAACATATTTTGCCGACGAGATGAGTGCGTATCTCGAGATTAGTTACGACTTCCCTATTGTGAACATGCATTTATTGGTAGACCAAGAAAGGCTTATTCGTACAGCTGTAGGTAGTCCGACAGGTTTTCTTACTTACAAGGTCTTACATGGTGGATACACTGGTGCTTTGGTACTAGAGGTGTCTAGCGTTGGGAATGGGCATGCGAGAAAGAAATTTGTTTTAAAAATCGATAGAAAGGATAAGTCATGGGATACGATTCGTGAGGAGTTTAAGAATTTTCAAAACCATATTGAGAATATCCCTCTTGCTGACGGAACGGTTTTGCAAGCCCAGAGATTTGAGTACGGAGAGTGGGAGGCGATAAAATACCCGTACGCTTCTAAAAACTCCACAGGCGATTCGGTCTCTTTAGGTTCCTCCTTAAAGGGTGCTAAATCCAAAGGTGAAATGAAGAGTATTGTCTCGAAAATATTTGAACATAGTCTGATAACAAGTTGGGCGAAGACATTCTCGTCTAAGAACGAAGCGCTTTTTGACTCCTATAGAAAACTAGATTACAAAATCGAGAGTTTTGACCGGATTGTTGAGTTTCAAAAAAAGTATAATTATGACGATGTTTTCGACTTTGAAATATTAAAAGAATATTTTAGAAAACGATATGACGTCATTTACTGTATATCCCATGGCGACTTCCACATCGAAAATATCAGAGTAGATGCCATTGAGTCGAAACAAGATGTCTTCTTTATTGATTTTGGTAGGACCGGTCAATATCCGATGGGAATTGACCATGCCGCACTTGAGTGCTCAATACGGTACGGCTTCTTAGGAAAAGATTATCGGATAAAAGACCTGGTAAAGATGGACGACGAATATTTTGATAACTTTTCTGAATTGCTATCGTTAGATTCTGAAGGTGACCTATCAAGGGTAAACTATATCATCTCATTAATTCGAGAAGCTTATCTTAATGGTTTTCCTAATCATCATCGTCAGCTTGCTGAGCAGCAGTATTACCACAATATTTTCTCTGTATCGTCTTGGTTAATGAATAAAGACAACCTGAATAGGCAGTACATATGGGAAATTTTAAAAAGAGTTTACGAGAAGAATTTGAAATTAGCGCTTAAAAGCTGAAAGTACCAACTACAGCAACAACTACAAACCAACTACAACACCCGTTATTTTGCGGGTTTTTTCGGGATATAACAAAGTGAAAGAGAAAACCTCATCCGGCCTAACTCTTTGATTTTATTTATTTTTAAATTTGATTTTTTCTGACTGATCTAACTGACTAAAATGGCGGAGAGGGAGGGATTCGAACCCTCGGTACACTTTTGGTGTACGAGCATTTAGCAAACGCTTGGTTTCAGCCACTCACCCACCTCTCCGCGGTCGGCTTTTTCAGCTGAGGATCCAAGTTGCCATAGCCGGTTGCTTTAATCAAGGGCTTGCCCGGACCATTTTTGTAATTTTATCAAGAATGCTTGATTTTTCCCTGGCCGCAGTCTATCTATACTTCTCTTTCACAGTGCACTCGTAGCTCAGCTGGATAGAGTACTTGACTACGAATCAAGTGGTCAGAGGTTCGAATCCTCTCGAGTGCACCATTTTTTCTCCTTTTACTTCCCACGTTAAAGCTAGCTAGTCTCAACTCGCCGAGTTAAATTCGGGTGATGAAGATCTCATTTGTTCTTAAAATTTCCATGATGCTGATTGCTTTGGCAGGGGTTCTGTACGCCATCCGGGCTTTAAATACCGGGGGTGTGGCTGATAAGCTTTCGGACCCACAAAGTGCCTTGGGTATTTTGATCGGCAGTGACTATCGGCCTTATAATTGGTGCCCGGAAAAGACCACCAGGGTGGATGTTTTTGCTCAAGACGGCTCGATCTTGAAGACCTTGGAAGCTCCGGCCGACATCAGCGCGGTGTGCGAAATTATGATGGGGGCTTTTTCCAGCGAAGGTATTGAGGAAGGCTCTTATCATAAGGTTTTGGCTGCCCATGGGATTGCTGAATCTGAAATCGTGATTCTGGAGGGGGTGGCTGGGAAGCCGGTTTTCCGCGTTAAAGGGATGCCTTTTAGCTCACCCATGCTTTCCAAGGCTTTGGATAGGCTTGCAGTCCCTTAAGATTATTTCTGTTTGACAAGAACAGGCCAAAGCCGCTAATTTAGCCCTTCACCGAGTTCAGAAGTAGCTCAGTCGGTAGAGCAAGCGGCTGTTAACCGCTGGGTCGGGGGTTCGAGTCCCTCCTTCTGAGCCATTTATTTTCAAATAAATGTGATTAAGAAAACCAAGTCCGTAAGGCTTGGTTTTTTTATTTTTAAGCCCCCGAAAGTTCGATAGCATAAAACTCTGAAATAGGAGTTTGCCGTGAAGTTTTGGATTTTCAGTGCGTTGATTCTTCCCTTCCAAGTTCTTGCTTCTGCCCCCTCTTTTCAGGAATCCCTTGCGGGTATTAATTCACATCTGAAAAAAGCCGCCAAATTTGAAATTCCAGCGGCTAACGACAAAGACCTCTATTTGCGCATGGAAAAAGCCCTGTCTTCTGAAAACCCGGAACAATCGCTGCTGACTTTAGCCAATGAGGGTGATTTTACAACATGCTCCGCTTTTCATTCCACGACCGTGTCCGGGCTGTTGCCAATGACGGGTCTGTTGGAAATTGCGAAGAAGATGAACGCGGATGCTGTCGCGGCAAAATCCTGGGAACAAACCCTGAAGCTTGCAGATCTTTGGTGGAATTTTGGTAACTGTGAAATGCCGGTGATTACCGGTCAGATCGGCATGCTGCTTTTTAAGGACACGCTGACGGAAATGGCGAAGCTTTCCAAAGAAAACATGAGTGATGATGATCGTGCGAAGCTTTCCGAACTTAAGCGTAATATTCAGAACTGGAGCCCTTCTGCCCATTTGGAAAAAGACTTCCGTTTTGAGATGGTTTTGACCGGAGCGTTGCTGCTGCCAGAGCTGAAATCAGGAAAATTTGAATTTAATAAAGAAGAGCTTGAGGAAAGCACCGAGGAAAAAACGCTGTTCGGATTCTTTGGTCTGATTCAGCTGCTATACCCAGATGGCCACGGTACTTTTGATTGGAACGAAGGCGCCAAACCTGTGGCGGCGGTGATAGACCAAATCAAAGGGGCGAAAAATCCTGCTGTGACTGTGGGTAAGGCCGTTGCGGAGCAGGATGCAAAATATCTGAAGTCTTTTTACGAAGAGCTGAAGCTGCGTGATCAGGGTGTAAAAGCGGCCAAGGATCTGCTTAAAGACAGCAAGGCCAATGAACTGATAGCGACCCTGCAAAAAGATGAAGAGCTATTAAAGGCCAAGCGCGAACTTGCCCAAAATTATAAGGACAGGTCCGCCTTTGTGATGGCGGTTTTGGTTTTCCGTCTGACAACCCCGAACTTTTCCAAGTCCATTGATAAAAAGGCGCAGGCCCTGCAAAATGATCTGGTTAAGCTGATCAAGCCACTCTAGGCCGAGAGCCTTTTTTGGGGGCCTTTTGTAGCATTTTCCTGTAAAGCCCTATTTGTCTCAAAGTGACCCAATTGGGCTCCGTTTCGGGGTCCAAATCGTTTATATTGCAAATGAGCCATCTTTCCCCAAGGCACAAGCTTTGTATTATCGGATCTTCGGATTAGGTTTACTGGACGTCTGCTGGAGGACTCATGCGCCTTATTAAATATCTCCCACTTATCGCCTTTTGGGGCTTTACAGCTTTCACCATGAAGGCCGGCGCAGACGTTAAGAGCTATCGAGAATGGAAAACAGAACGCGTTCAGACCGCTCAGAACAAAGTCATGACTCTGAAAGCCCAGATCGACCTTAAAAAGTCCGGCCGCAGCCTGGCAAACGGCACCGATCCTAATATGCTTCACAGAGGCGGGTTGGAGGCGGTCTCCACTCAGGATATGTCCGTGGAAAAGCTGGAAAGAGAGCTTCGTGAGGAGGCTTATGACCTGGAAGTGGCCAAGGATCTGTCTGTGACGGATTATTTCGTGGGCTATCTCACCAAGGTTCAGGACAAAAAGACGGCTTTCAATGAAGTGGCTGGCAAACTATCCCCTGAAGAGGTGGCGGAGCTGATGACGGCCTATGCGAACTCAGTTTTCGGGGCTCATTCCGCAGATCTGCCGGTGAGTGCGAATAACTTGTCCAAAGATGGCATCAAATAAGTCTTTGTAAATCCTTATAAAACTATAATCTTCAGACCATTTCTTAAGCGCCGCAGCATCAAGTTTTTGCGGCACCCGACCTTGACTCTTTTCAGAGGCGATTCATATTAGCTTCCGTACAGTTTTTCATTAAAAACGGAGGCATAGTATGGCTAAGAACGAAATTGGCGTTCGTCCACTTCACGACAGAATTCTAGTTCGCAGAATGGCGGAAGAAGAAAAAACCGCTGGCGGTCTTTTCATCCCTGATACTGCAAAAGAAAAACCACAAAAAGGCGAGATCATCGCTACTGGTAAAGGTCGCGTAACTGAAGACGGCAAAGTTTTGCCTTTGGAAGTTAAAGTCGGCGATAAAGTTCTTTTCGGCAAATACGCTGGAACTGAATTGAAACTGGATGGCGCAGAATACCTGATGATGCGTGAAGAAGACATCCTGGGCGTATTCAACTAAATCATTATCTACTCCAGCTTCGCTGGAGTGAATCAGACTTAAACGGAGAAAATCATGAGCAAAGTAATTACATTCTCAGAAGACGCTCGTACACACATCCTTAAAGGTGTGAACACTTTGGCGAACGCAGTAAAAGTAACTTTGGGACCTAAAGGTCGCAATGTTGTTATCGATAAATCTTTCGGTTCTCCACTGATCACTAAAGACGGTGTAACTGTTGCGAAAGAAATCGAATTGGAAAATAAATTCGAAAACATGGGCGCTCAGATGGTTAAGGAAGTTGCTTCCAAAACCAACGACGAAGCTGGTGACGGTACAACGACTGCCACAGTTTTGGCTCAGGCGATCTATCGTGAAGGTGCGAAACTTGTTTCCGCTGGTCACAACCCAATGTCCATCAAACGTGGTATCGACAAAGCGGTTAATATCGTTATCGACGAATTGAAAGCCATGTCCAAGCCGGTAAAAGGTTCCAACGAAGTGGCTCAAGTTGGTTCTATCTCTGCAAACAATGACAAAGAAATTGGTCAAATGTTGGCAGATGCTATGGATAAAGTTGGCCGTGAAGGCGTTATCACTATCGAAGAATCCAAAACTGCAAAAACGGAAGTGACTGTAGTTGAAGGTATGCAATTCGACCGTGGTTACCTGTCTCCATACTTCGTGACTAACGCAGAAAGAATGGAAGCGGTTCTTGAAAACGCCTACGTTCTTGTTTACGACAAAAAAATCTCTTCCATGAAAGACATGATCGGTATTCTTGAAGGTGTTGCAAAACAAGGCCGTCAATTGTTGATCATCGCTGAAGATGTTGAAGGCGAAGCATTGGCAACTTTGGTTGTTAATAAATTGCGTGGCACTCTTCACATTGCTGCTGTTAAAGCTCCGGGCTTCGGTGACCGTCGTAAAGCTATGCTTGAAGACATCGCGATCCTGACTGGTGCGAAAGTGATCTCTGAAGACGTTGGTTTGAAACTTGAGGCGGCAACTGTTGCTGACCTGGGTGTTGCAAAACGCATCGTTGTCGATAAAGACAACACAACAATCATCGATGGTTCCGGCAAAAAAGCCGATATCACTGGTCGTGTTGCTCAGATCAAAGCTCAAATCGAAGAGACTTCTTCTGACTACGACAAAGAAAAACTGAAAGAGCGTTTGGCTAAATTGGCTGGCGGTGTTGCGGTTATCCACGTTGGTGCTCCGTCTGAAGTTGAGATGAAAGAGAAAAAACACCGCGTAGAAGACGCTTTGAACGCGACTCGCGCTGCCGTGGAAGAAGGTATTGTTGCTGGTGGTGGTACTGCTTTGCTTCGTGCTTCCACTAAGATCGACAAATCCAAATTCGCGGAAGAAGAGCAATTCGGTGCGACTATCATCAAACGTGCTTGCGAAGAGCCTATCCGTCAAATCGCAGCAAATGCCGGTTTGGATGGCGCGATCGTTTTGGATCGTATCCTTCAAAATAAATCCGTTACTTGGGGCTTCAACGCTTACTCTGACGAATACACTGATCTGATCAAAGACGGTGTTATCGATCCAGTTAAGGTTGTTCGTTGTGCTTTGACTAACGCAGCTTCCGTTTCCTCTTTGATGCTGACTACAGAGACTATGATCGCTGAAGCGCCTAAGAAAGAAACTGCGGCTCCTGCAATGCCAGATCATGGCGGCATGGGCGGTATGGGTGGCATGATGTAGTCTTCTGACTACTGAATACTGCTTAAACGCAAAAAGCCTGGGCTTTAAAACCCAGGCTTTTTTATTTTCTAATAACTTAACTCTTAGAATAGATACTGAACCCCACCGAACAGGGTCGTCATCTTGTGACTGGTGCTGGTCGCCGGGTCCGCACGCTGACCGGTTCCGGAGAAATCCGTGCTGTAATTTTCCAGCATCAGCTCCCCGCGAATTTTAAATCTTGTTTTCATGCGATAATCGACAAAGAAACTGAATGAGTTGATCTTGCTGTCAGAGGAAGACCCGCTGTCTTTGCTTTCACTGACGTTTGGATTCATATAGAAATCAAAACGCCCGCCAATGTCCACAGGAAGCTCTTCAGACAGGGGGAACTGACCGGCTAAACTGATCAGGAAACCGCTATAGTCCATCGATGTAAAGGTTGTTGGGGTGCTATTATCCACCGAGAACTTAGTGGTGTTGTAACCCGCACCGACTTGCAGCTTTGGACCAAAGAAGTCGCTGGTTAGCAGGAAATTGTATCCCGCAGAAACACCGTACTGCCCGACTGACATATTTAAAGAACCCGGGGAGGAGCCGGTTTGATTGTTGTCTATGGAAAATACGGATTGTCGCAACTGAATACCCAGATACCATTCCGGGTTCAGCCACAGTTCACCGCGAACTAAAATATTTGGTGTCAGGTTGTTGCTGCCGCTGACGGAGCCTGCTGTGACAAGGCTGGTATTCTGGGTGTAGTTACCAAGGCCGGCCATCAATTCGATTTTTCCGAACTGCGGAGGCATCGTAGGCAGCCATTCCTGCGGGTCTTCGCCGAAGGCCACATCTTTATCTGGACGTGTGCTGATGTCCTGCAGAATCTTTCCTGAAGGTGTGGTGATCGGTGTTGAGTATTTTACGAACTCGTCCGGCATGACCTTGGAACCAACGGAAATGACGCCTGGGTCTTTTTCCATCTCGATATAGCCAAAGCTTAGATAAGGTTCCACCTTGAAAAGCTTTACTCGGCCCAGAACTTCTTTTTCGGTGCTGACCATAAAGTTCAGTTTGGGATGGCGATTGACCTTGATGATCTGAACCACGGACACGCGGCTTTCGGGCTTTAAGCCATAGTTGCTGCCCAGATTCAAAGTCACCTGCTGACCACGACGGCTTAAGATCGTCGCGCGGAAAGGCATGCGGTATTTTAAGTTTTCAAACAGACGGCGAACTTCGTTGCGGATTTCAGCTGTTTCAAAACCTTTGTAATCGGTTAAAGACTCCTGTAGCAATGGCAGACCTTCACGACC
Organism: Bdellovibrio bacteriovorus; assembly: GCF_025558485.1. Classification (GTDB taxonomy): domain Bacteria; phylum Bdellovibrionota; class Bdellovibrionia; order Bdellovibrionales; family Bdellovibrionaceae; genus Bdellovibrio; species Bdellovibrio bacteriovorus_G. Next base: position 1,028,101 of record NZ_CP102930.1, on the reverse strand, counting down.
CACAAAAAGTGTCAATGTGATGGAAATACCGCGAGGTCCGCGAATGATCTTGGAAGTAAGCGCAGCCTCACTCTGAGTGCTTTGCAGAATTTGTTGTACGTCGGATGGGTTTTCATCCAAAGTTTCTGATTTGATTCTTAGATCTTTTGGAAAATTGGCAAGCGACCACTGTTTGTCATCATTTAGAAGTCCACGCAGTTCTTCTTCTGCGGGCTTTGCGTAGATGCCACCCACATTGTCAGTTGTGGGAACAAGCACGATGGATTTGATGGCAAGATCTTGGTCCGCTGCGCTGACATATGTGTTCTGGGCATTGGTCTGGGCCTGTGCCGTCGGGCAGATTGAAATGAAACAGGACGCGACGAAGAGAGAACTCAGCAAGAATGATTTCATGTTTTTATTCTGCACTGCCTCTGAAAACAGGTCAATTTGACGTCAAGTAATACGGACCGAAAGCCGAAAGATTTCTTATGAAGTCTTCATTTTCTTTTTTGATTTTTGCAGCTCTTTTATCCCTGGCCTCTGAGTCTTCTGCCCAAGTGGGTCTGGAAGGTTTTTCTTCAGGACGTTATGAAGTGCGCAAGTCAAATCAACGAAGACCGGCCTCCGAAACCGCGCCTGTTGTAACAGACTCCGACGGTATGGCTGTTCGCACTCTGAAAGCCAGTGAGCTTGAGGCGGAAGAAAAAGCTCGCAAAGAAGCCGAAGCTAAGAAGGCTGCAGAAAAAGCGGCCGCCGAACAAAAGAAAATAGAAGAACAGAAAGCCGCCGAGGCTACGGCAGTGGCGCCAGTGACTCCGGCAAAGCCGACTGTGGAAAAGGCCGTGGATACTGACTCGTCAGAAGTCCAGGAGCCGGGGATTGGTGAGCAGGCAGAAAGCTTGTTTTCAAATAAAGCTGGCAAGATCTATGAATTCTATCGCGAGCAGATCCATCCTGATGATATCCGCAACAATCGTCTTGAATTGGATGTTATGCCAGTGGTGGCTTACAATGATTCGCAATCCAACTATGGCTTCCGTGAATATCAAAGCTTCTTCAATGCTCTGAACATTCGTGCGAATGTTTGGTTTACGCCGTTGATTGGTGTCAGTGGTCGTATTCTATTCTCTTTCGCCGCTGATGTGGATTCTGTGGCTGCGGATCAGTCCCGTGTTCCGGCCAAATATGAAATGGTGGATCTAGGGGTGAACTTCCGTAAGTTCTTTGGTGTTTCCCGCAAGGCAAACTCTTTGGAGTTTTCAGTGCTTTTGAGTGACAGCAAAATGACGGTTCCAACAGATAACACATCCCGGGCGCGTTTGAAAACGCAAGGGTTGGGTTTGGGGTTGAAGGGACGCATCCCGACGTCCGCAGACTATGCCTGGACGGTGGGGGGATCATTCTTCCCGCGTTTGCAGCATTCGGAATCAGAAACGGGTGTTGCTATCGAATCCGGCGCTTTTGAAGAAAGTGTGCGTGTCGGCCTGGATGTCGGCGGGGAATGGAAGTTTACGCGTGAAAGTCAGATGATTTGGAACCTGGGTGTCAGTGTTGAACGAAATATCTTTGACGGCGCAACAGGCATTCCAGACCCAAGTACAGGTCTGACTCCAAACAATGTCAGTGTGACAAACGCCTTCTATATGCTTTCTCTGGGCTATCGTTGGGGTCACTAGAATCCTCTCATCAAAAGCCGTTCAAGATCTTATACTGGCATCATGAAGATACGTTTTGCTGTTGTTGATGATGCCGCATTTCTGCGAGAGCTTATAAAAAATATAGTCGTTTCTGAAGGTGGCATTTGCGTGGGCGAAGCCTCCAATGGAGATGAGGCCGTGGCATTGGTTCAATCAACCCTGCCCGATCTGGTTTTTCTGGATATGGTCATGCCACTTCGGAACGGGATTGAGACAGCGAAAATTCTGAAGGAGCTTCATCCATCCATCAAGATTATCGGATGTTCGACAATTGATCAGGAAGAGCTTGTGCAGAAGGCCTTTGAGGCTGGCTTTGATTCTTATCTGGTGAAGCCGTTTAGCAAAGATCAAATTTTACAAGAGATTTCAAAAGTATTACCGCATCTGGGAGAATCCACTCATGGAAGAACTTAAGTTTGTAACTAAATGCCTGGCATTCACATCGTTGATGGTTGTGCTGATGCAGGTTAAAGTTGGTGGCGCATCAGTTGAGTCACACACTTTCCGCTGGTTGCAAGGCTCAACGGTTTCTCAATACATTCAAAGTGCAGCGGCAGGTGGAGCGATGGCTTTGCGTAATTTAGGCAGAGGTTTGGGTGATGGCGTTGCCAGCACGGTGGACGGCTTCCAGGAAGGCGCACACGAAAAGGCAATCCGCTAGTCCCTTTTTTAAAAAAGGGGAAGGGAGAGCGACCGTAAGGGGGGATAGTCACTCTCCCTAGGGGGCATATTCAAGTCAGCAATCTTAGCGAGTTCCGCGGACCGCTGTTTCTTTACCAGAGTTCGTGTTGGCTTTGGCAACCTTTGCAACGCGAACTGGATTGGTGTTTTTGAAAAGGTCGTTTGTGGCAGAAGCAACTCTGTGAGAGCACTTTGGATTTGCCATTGCAGCGGATGCAAAGACCATCAAAGAAACTGCGATTGTAGCTTTCACGATTTTCTTCATAAATACTCCTTTGAACCTATAGCTCTCGCTATAAATACTTAATTAACAGCTCAATGAAGGCTATTGCATCGCTTGTGCCAGAGATTTCGTCTCAGAGTGAGACAAATAGACGGGTTTCAGGGCAAAAAGAAAGGGCTTTGGATGACCAAAGCCCTTTTGTGTAAGGCGAGTGTTAAGAATCTAGACAGAAATTAGCGGGTCCCTTTAACTCCGGACTCCGTGCCGGAACCCGTGGATGGGCTGCCTTTGCCTTCAGAGAACGGGCTGACTCTGCTATTTGTGTTGTCCATTGGACGACTGCCGTAACCAGCGCCAGCGCCAAAACGGCGGGCAATACATTCGCGGCAGATACCGGTGGCAGAGACACTGCTTTCTGTGGCTTCGCTGGAGCGGGCCTCATTTGGGTCGTCCCCCGGATTCACAGTGCGTTTAGAGTCATCTTCCTGAGCAAATGATGTTGCACCCACAAAGGAGGAGCCCAGGGCCAGCATAATGGAAAGAACCAAAAGTCTTTTCATATAATCACCTTCTCCTTAGAGATACAGTTCCGCTGTTGCGGGGGCAATAATGTCCAAGAGGTTATTAAAGGTACTGGCAACTTGCATTGCCACAGACGGCCCCTCTTTACTGTCAACTTTGTTGATCTCACCGTTCTGTTTATAGCTTACCACAATAGTTCCCAAACCGGGACGGGTAACTACGGAAGGTTTTCCGTAACGTTCCTCGTACTCGATTTTAACGACCTTCTTGGCCTGATCTGTAATAGTTGCAATGCGGCCGCGGGCATCGTAGGTCATGTTGATCTTCTGCCCGTCAGTGTTCTGGGCATAGTTTAGATTCCCTTTGCCATCGTATTTGAACTGAGTGGCCTTAACCGCAGCTTTGGCACCTTTCTCATTAAAATACGTACTGGTTACAGAGCTGACTTTTTTAAACTTGGGATCATACTCAAATGCCATTTTAACATTCGGAGCAGCTTTTACCTTCACCAATCCGTCAGAATAGTATTCGTAAGAAATACGATCCGCATTACGACGAATGGAAACCGGTTTGCCGAAGACTTCATGATAAGTGATATCTGTGACGTTGCCGCTGACAGTGGTCATCACACGTTGCAGGAAGTACTGTCCGTCAGGACGCTGCTGGTGCCAGAATTCATACTTGTTATCTGCAACCACTTCTTTGCCACAGGTCTTTTTAACTGTGGACCAGTAGTGATTTTTTGGGTCATTTTGCGAAAATTCATAGCTGTAGGACTCGATACACTTGTCCCGGTCCGCAAAAGCCACAACCCAGTCATTCTTTTTGTCGTATTTGATAGCGACAAATGTTTTATCCGGCCATGAAGCTTTGGTTAGATTGTGAAGCTCATCGTAGTCGTAAGTGTATGTTTTCAACCAGGCATTCTTAACAGAAGCCAGATCATCCAGATTTGCGAACTTGTATTCTGCCATCAGTCCGTTGGGGCCTGTGATGGATTTTACCTTTTTGTTCTGGAAGTATTTGAAGTTCAGACGGCGGCCATTGTTGTCCTGAATGGTGGCAATGGTGTCCTTGTCGTAATCAAACTTCAGGAAGTTGTTATTCTTGTCGTAGATATGAGTCATCTTGCCCTGAGGGTTGAAGCGCTGGGCGCTGCCATCGGGAAGATTTCGTGTATAGTAGGTCTTATTGAAGATGAAGTGCTCAACCTCGCGGCCGTTAGCGTAGAACTTGGTTCCTTCTTTCACCGGCACAGTGATTTTGTAGTGGTTGGCGTATTCAGAACGAAGGCTGTCGTCCTCTAAAAGCTGGGCTTTCAGGCTTGTGATAGCGGCTTCTGTTAAGCCGACTTTCTTTTCCGCCTTCATTTTGCCGATGATCTGATTGATTGTGCCGTCCACTTCCTTGCGGGTGATTTCTCGAGGAGAGAAGGTCACTTCCAAACCACCACCGCATTCTTTGACTTTGATATTGCCTTCAGCGGTGATTTCCATCGCTGTTTCAAAATCAGAGCACCAACCGAAGCCGAACATACCATTGAAAAGAGAGCGGCTGTTGTAAGTGCGAACGATTTTCAGATCATACCCACTGCCTGGAACATCCATATCAATCCAGGTGTTTGAGTAGTTGGCATTTTTCATGTCAACAAGCGCGTACGCCTGTGCTGAAAAAAGAAAGGCGAACGCCAAGAATACTTTCTTCATTATCGATACCTCTTCCTTGAAGCTGACAAACTACACTTTAATGGTAACAAGCTTTTTAATAAGCACGCCACCGATAATTTGCAGACCAAGCATTGCCACAAGCAACACTAGACCTAAGGTTGTGCTAAACATGGGCTTGATGAAGGTGGGATCAATGATCGAGAAGACAACCATCAGGATAAATGGAATCAGCGTGACGATAATCCCCTGCATGAGGCCTTGTGCTGTCAGAGCCTGAATTTTTTTCTCGACCTTTTGTCTTTCACGCACAACCAGTACGATGGTCTGGAATGTTTCTGCCAGATTACCACCGGTCTCTTTCAGGATATTGATGGAAGTTACAAACATCTGCACATCCGGACGGGGAATGCGATTTCCCAGGTCATTCAGTGCGCTTTCAAAGCTGTCACCAACTTGCATCTGATACAGGACCTGAGCAAATTCCTGACTCATGGGATTTCCCATGATTTCTACCACACGTTTCATGGATTCCTGTGGATTGGAGCCGGCTTTGATCCCGTTGGCCATGATTGTCAGTCCATCCACCATCTGATCAACAAATTTGCCGCAGCGTTTTTCATAGATCAAACGAACCAGCAGTAGCGGAAGCTGCCAGCCAGCCACTGTGATCGAAGCACCGAAGACAAATCCCATAAGAACATTGGGCCAGAAGATCAGAAAAGCCAAGGCCCCCAGACCGAAGCTCATCATCAGGATCAGGATGGTGACTTTCTTTTCGTCAACATCCATGCCCATGATACGAAGCAGACGCATGACTTCATCACGTTGTCCAAGACTGCGCTTGTGCAACCACGCGATGGCCTTATCCGCCCAGGCGATCACAATGACGAAAACGCAAAGGCCAAACAGAGGAATCATGATCCATTCGTTAAACAGGAAGCTCATAATCTATCCTGACTTTTTCACCGGAGCGATACCGGGCATTTTTGGTGCCATGGCCGCCGGGATTGGTGGTTTGTTTTGCGCAGGGGCTCCTGCCGCCGCAGGGTTACCCGCATTTGGATCATTGGCAAAGATCTCGCGGGGAATCACAACGCCTTTGTCACTCAGCTTTTGAATGAAGCTTGGAATTGTACCCGTGGCTTGGAACACACCTTGAATTTTTCTGTTTTTGTCGTAGCCGGTTTCTTTGAAACGGAAGATTTCCGCCAAAGTTACAATATCACCCTGCATACCTGCGACTTCTGTGATGCTTAGAATTTTACGGCTACCGTCTGACAAACGGGAAATTTGCACAATCAGATTTACCGCGCCGGCGATCTGTTCACGGATGGCGCGGATAGGAAGATCCATACCGGACATCAGGCACAGTGTTTCCAAACGTGCGATACATTCACGCGCCGAGTTGGCGTGTGTCGTTGTCATGGAACCATCGTGACCGGTGTTCATGGCTTGCAACATATCCAGCGCAGCGCCGTCACGGCACTCACCGACGATGATACGGTCAGGACGCATACGCAGGGCATTTTTAATCAGGTCACGGATATGAACGGCGTTAGAGCCCTCCATGGAAGCCGGACGGGTTTCCAGACGCACAACGTGCTCCTGTTGCAGTTGCAGCTCGGCCGCATCTTCGACCGTGATGACGCGTTCATTGGACGGAATGTACGAGGACAGCATGTTCAGCAAAGAGGTTTTACCTGAACCGGTACCGCCGGAGATCACCACATTCAGACCGTTTTCCACACAAATACGCAGGAAATCGATCATGTTCTTGGTGATACTTCCATAGGAAATATACTTATCAGCGGTGATACCGCCTTTTTTAAATTTACGAATTGTCAGTGCCGGACCGTCAATGGCCAAAGGCTCAATCACGGCGTTCACACGCGAACCGTCTTTAAGACGGGCATCCACGTAAGGGGTGGAGTCATTGATCTGACGACCCAGTGGGGTCACGATACGCTCGATAATACGGCGCAAATGATCATTGGAGGTGAAGGTCACAGGGCTTAGCTGAACCTTGCCGCTTTTTTCCACGAAGATTTTCTTAAACCCGTTCACCATAATCTCGGTGACGTCACTGTCTGCCAGAAGGTCTTCCAAAGGACCCAGTCCCAGGGCCTCTTCCAGAACCTCTTTGATGATCTTAGAGCGCTCTTCACGGGACACGTCCGGAGCTTCGCGATCCACGATCAAAGTGATTTCCCGCTTGGTCTTTTCCCGAACTTCTTTTTCTTTATTTTCATCCTGCTTGGTATCGACCAAAAGTTTTTTCAGGTCCACTGTGCGGATCAGTTCATTATGGATGCGAATTTTAAGCAGTGTGCGGGAATCCATCCCTTGTACAGCCAAAGCGCCGCCGCCGTCGGCTGCCGCAGCAGCAGGAGGTGTGGGTTTTGGGCGGGCTGTTGTTTTAAGTCTTTGCAGCACGCCACCAGTTAATTTTCTGGCGACATCATAGTAAGCAGCCGTGATCGGAGCTTTTGGGGAGGAAATCACAAAGGGTGTGTACTTTTGCAGGGACATCATGGATGTCGCCTCATCCTGTGGAATGATTCCCAGGAAAGGAAGCTGTAACTGATTTGAAATGGTTTGTGGCGACAAGCCTGTTGGGGAGGCCTTGTTAATTACGAGCTGGAACATATCCTTGGGGAATGTTGCCGACAGAAGCTCGTTCACCAAACGCTGGGTTTGCGTGACAACCAGAACTTCAGGAGTGGTGACGATCATGATCGCGGTGGCTTCCTGAAGGACCGCCATTTGTGCAGGCCCCAGATCCGTGCCCACGTCAACCACGACGTACTTAAAGGCGCGACCAAAGAAATCCAGAAGTTTTCCCAGCAGATCCGGAGAAATATTCAGGCTTTCTTCCGGTCCGCGAACAGCGCCCAAATAAGCCAGGCCGGATTGGTGCATGGTCACAAGAGTGTTCATTGGCTGGGAGTTTAATGAACCTTGGAAGCTGGCAAGTTCTTTCAGAGTCTTTTGTGGTTTCAGACCCATGATCACGTTTTGATCGCCGACGCTCTTGGCATCAGCATCAATTAAAAGAACCTGGCTGCGGAGTTCATTCATGATGGTGCATGCGAAATTGGCTGCGAATACGGATTTACCGACGCCGCCTTTACCGCCCACCACTGCGATGAGATTGCAATTAGGATTGATAGCCAAAACAGACCTCCAGCTTTCCTATCGGCTGAAACGGGAGGTCCGTTTACGAGACCTTAATCGCGTAAACGGAACTTCTTCTTAATTTGCTCGGAACCAGCGCTCGCGGAAGTTTTCACGATCGGGGTGACAAAGACCACGAACTGGCTCTGTTGTTTTACGAAGTCTTTAGAGGCGTACAAGCTGATGATCGGGTTTTTCTGACCCGCTGGACGATTGTACCCTGTGGAAGTCGAGTTGCGGATCAAACCACCGACTGCGGCACTTTGACGATCACGGACCGTGATGGCCGAATTCATTTCGTTGGCACTTGTGATCGGAGCTCCACTTGGCGTGTTACCCAAAAGGCTGGACACCTTAAAAGCCATTTCCATGGCAACACTGCCGGATTTTTCACCCATCAGTCTTGGTGTGATGGATGTGACGATACCCACTTCCGCAAAGGCAGTTCCTTGAGTGCCATCTTTGCCAATCACCGGATAAGGCTGATTGGTGATTTGTTTGATTTCACCCTTTTTGCCATCTTCCACGATCAGGCTGGTGCTTTCCAGCACGCGGGCATGACCATGCTGTTTTGCCCAGTTCAGCTTAGGCAGCAGGTTGGAAACTGTTCCTGTGATGGAACTCAGAACCCCACCTGGTGTGTCGCCACCGGTTTGGAAAGTCATCGTTGAATTGTCACCCAGTTCCGGAGTGAACTGGAATTTGAAGGCCTTGGAATAATCCTTGTTCAGTTCCACATAGTGAACCACCAGCTGGATCATTTTTGCCGGAGCCGCCGCCGGAGCTGCTTTGATCTGGATCAGGTTGATCACACCATCATTGGCCGGCTTACGTTTTTTGATCACACCTTTTTCCTCTGCCGCTTCGATCACGATGTCAGGAAGATAGGTTTTTGCAATGATCTCGGCACGTTTGGACTCTTCGTCTGAATTTGCCCAGCCTTGCAGAATGATCTTTTCGTTAACAGCACGGACTTCAATTTCCGGATTGTTGATATCACGGGCAATGAATTCCGCAATCTTCTTCTGCGCCAATGGACTTAGTGTCACCAGCGAGGAAGCCTGGTCACCGAACTGCTGAACGACGTTATAGATACGTGCCAGATCCTTTGGCAAAAGAATCTGACCATCGACCACCACGCGGTTGTTGACGATCTTGATGTTGATGCCTTCGATGTCACCCAGAAGGGCGCGCATTTCGCGAACAACTTTATCAAGCTTGCTTTTCTTCACGTCGATGCGGAATTCAGCGACGATCTTGCCATTTCGTCTGTCGTGAATGGTCAGGGTTGCAAAGCCTTCACTCTTTGGAGTAAAGCGCATGATATTCAGATCTTTGGCGTAAGAGGCTGTCACAATTCGACGGAAGTCGCCTTTGAACTCGATGCCTTCAGGAAGAGGGGGAAGCTTCTCATCCTGCTCGATGCCAAGGGTCAGATTGATGAATTTACGGGAACGATAAATACCCTCTTCACCCGAAGTGGATGAAGTTGGTGCGGCTTCCAGTTCTTCCTGGGCCCAGGCGATGGTTCCACTGAGCAGGAACACACTTAACAGGCTTCCTGCGATCAGATTTTTACGTCTCATAAATCCCCCTTACTTCCCCTAAATCAGACCCATTACAAAGTTTGAAATCCGTTGGCGCGTGGTCTTTGTGCTGGCGGAGGTGCAACTCGTTGTTGTTGAACTGGTGGCATTGGTCGTGGTGGCATCGCAATGGCAGGCGGAGAGGCCTCCATGGATACAACCGGTTTCCCCAGCACGCTGTCCGAAGTGGAGCTTGGCATACGTGGCGGAATTGTTCGGTCGCTTGGATTTCTCAAAGCCATGAACAAGTTCCCTGGAGCAGTCGAAAGGATATAGAACAAATCCTGGGCTTCCTTGGGTGTCGCTTCAACCGTGATCGTGGTGTACTTGGTGTCACCCGTCAGTGCGATCTGAGTCAGATTTTTCCCGGTGGAATCCAATTCAAACATACGTGGGATATTATTCACAACACTCACGCCTGTTGCCAGAACGACAACGTCATTCATCATGGTGAAAACTTCACGGCGTTGATTGATCCCTTTGCCGGAATCCACTGCGGCATAAATATCAATACGATCACCGGGACGAATCAGTTTTGCCACCCCACGAACTTCATCGACCGGGATGGTCACAGCACGTTTGCTTGGTGCCACTTGCAGGGAGATCCCTGTGTCCGGGCCCGGAGTCAAAAGATTGTTTTTTACAATCATCTGACCTTTACGAATTGGTACAGCGGCCACGTTACCGATGATTTCATCAGGAACCGTGATGGCGTCAGGCTGAATGAAGTCCGCCGGAAGTTCTTTGGTTTCAACCATGGTGTCATAGACTGTTTGCATTTCTGCGATATCTTCCTTGGCCACAACAACACGCTTGGTGGAACCAAAACGCTTGTCGTATTCGGCTTTCTTCTCTTGGGAATAGCTGTAGAGAAGGAAGGTGGCAAAAACCCCTGCTGCGATCGAAAGCCATAAATTTCTAGTCTCGTTTGATCCCATAAAGTCCTACTTCTCTTATGTGCCCGTGCATCCGGCGTTAAGGCAGATTCCGTAAGTTGTCTTGATCCAAATAGGGTTCACTGCGACACCCTCGTTTCTTCCCCCGGGAAGATTACGAACTTTTTCGTGCTCACCCTTGGTGTTTCCGGTGACTTCGGCAGCTCTTTTTTGGAAGGTGAAGAAGTCAATCAGGCGGGCACTGGCAACCCAGTCTTGTCCCTTTGCATTTTCTGACAAAGTTCCATGAACGCGCATACCTATCTTGTTGTAGGTGTATTGCAGCGTGGCCGGGTCATTACTGATGGCGCTAAGATAATTCAAGTTCGCTCGGTTGCGGAAAGTTTCAAAGGCGTAGTTTCTCGAGGCAATAGAATTCAGAATGCCAGTGTGAATCGCCCCAAAGAAACCCAGGGAGAAATTCACCAGCAGAACAATAACAATGATAATAGGGATGAGCTCTAAAACAGCCATCCCTTCTTCATTTCTTAAAGAGGATTTACGCTTTTGCTTCTTTAGCATCCGTTATCCTCCATAGGTATGTAGTCGCCAGTATTGTTGCCCAATTCTTTATAGCGTGGGTCGAGATCCAAAAGGGCTGAGTAGCGCTTTTTGACCTGCCCCTCCCAGCACTCCTGACGAGTGGGTTCACGGATAAGAAAGCCTGTGATTTTGGCGGAAAACCCTGAGTCATCTTCACTGGTGGAACCCAGGAAAGCGACCTTCAGACTAAGCAGTTTAGGTTTAAAATCAAAGCGCACGCCGACTTGAGGTACACGGCCTTCAGCACCCTTGTATTCATCGGCAAAGTTATTCCCGGTGCCGCCACCGCGAATTTCAATCTGTGGAGAAAGTTGGAACCAACCGCCGTCAGGTTTGTTGAAAAGAGGCTTAAGGACGGGATTGTTAATCAGGGCCAGATATTTGTCTTTGCCCATTTGTTCCTGTTTGGTTTGATCGACGTGACCTGCAGCATGCGCACGCGAGGCGGAAAAGGCGATATACTGTGCCACTTCAGCCATGGACAGAGTGAAATTCAGTGCGAAAAAGACAATGCAAAGCCCCACCGAAATCACGATGGCAAAAATGAATTCAGCGGAAATCATCCCGCGTTCATTTTTTAAGATTTTTGCAAAGCGCTTGGTTTCGCTCATTTTCTCCTCTTTGAATCTTTACTCTGGCTCTACCGTCAGAGAACGATTCAATTGGTTGGGATGTTGGCTTTTGGCTTTGTCTGGCGTATCCCAAACGCCACCTTCGATCATGCCAGAAACCTTTTGCCATGGGCCGGAGATCATCTTTGCAAGATATTTGTTCTCGCGCAGTTGACCAGTGGCCCACACCAAGGCTCCCACCATGAAGGTCATCAGCAGGACGGATTCGATTAGAAATTGGCCCTTGTTATTGCCAAGAGTCTTTTTCATGATCATTCACCCACCCAACCGATATGATTGCCACCCTGAGGCTTGAACCCCGCTCCCGTCATGAGTTGTTGTTCCACGCGTGCACCCAACCGAGGCCCCGATTCTTTGAAGGCCTTGGCAGGAACAGTCATGAACCCCTTCAGGATAAAGAAGAAGGTGGCAAATATTAAAAGCACATACTCAATAGTCATTGGGTACCCCTTTTCTCAGCCGCAAAGCGGAGATTTCAGGAGAACTTAGTCACCAGAGAAGCCTGTGATATCACTGGAAAGAGTCTGTAGTTTGCTATCCATTGCAGACTTGATTTGATTCTTAAACAGCATCACCAATGCAACGACAACAACCAGCAAAAGAATGTACTCAGTCGCACCTTGACCGGATTCATTCTTAAATAGCTTCTTTGAAAAGTTCTTAAACTTCTTCATGGATATTCCTCCTTAGACACAATATCGGATAATTTTGGGATTCTCTTTAGAGGACAGATCACAGAAGCTCATTTTGTCTTTGCCTCAGAATGAGATTTTCCTCTCTGAACGAGTTTGAACCCCTGGCTGTCGAAAACTTTGACGGAATTTTTGACTTCCATTTTTCATATTCCGGCCCAAGGTCAGGTGTCCTTCGCTGGAGAATGGACTATTCTCGTATTCATGAACCGTTGGGTCCGGGCGGTATTGACCGTCGAGATTGTCTATTTATTGGTCGCAGCACTGACACCTTTTTTGCCAGGCTGGAAGATGTTTTCGCGCTTTGAATATCCGGAAAAAATGCAAATCCTGCGCGATGATGGTTCTGAGGTGAATCTACAAAAGGTTCTGCCACCACATATCTACTCCATGAGTCAGGGGCAGGCATTGAAGCTGGCTGCCTTCGTGTGTCGCAAATATCAGAACTCAACCACTTGGACGTTGAAGTACGATGACAAGGAGTTCGTTCTTGAAAATCAGAACTGTCAGCAGAATTAGAGATTCTTTTTGGTGGTTTTATCTGTTGCTGACGATGGCTTTGCTGGCACGGGCGGTGGAGGATTTGTTCAATCGCCGGTGGGATATTCACGTCGGAGCCATCTTTGATTACCGCCACGCTGGCGGCATTCCTTTATATTCAACCAATATTTTAAGCCTAGAGCTGGCACTTGTGATTGCCGGAGCTGTTTTACTGCTGACCAGACAAAAACGAGTGGGTGCTTTGCTGGCTTTTGCGGGGCTGGCCATGGGGCTGACTCAGATGTTTATGAACCAAAAGATACTTCTGCTGGTTATGTGTGCCGTTGTGGCCATTCAGCCTCCTGAAAAGTCACAGTCTTCCTGGAGATTTTTAAGGTGGCAGCTGCTGCTGGTGTATCTGTTTTCCGCAGTAGCAAAAGCGTTCGAGGATTTTGGCAGCGGGAAGGTTCTGCAACAACTGGGACAAAGCCTTTCGGGACCAATGGGGGTGCTGGTTTCCTGGGTGCAGACGCTTCCGGGAGGAGTGCTTCTGTCATCAAGCCTGATCGTGGGGTTGCAGGTTTTGCTGCCGACGTTATTGCTCTACCGACCAAAGGCCGGAGTTCTTGTGGTAGCCGGTTTTCATCTGGTTCTGGCACTTTTGCTTCCGGATATTTGGGCGTTCTCTTTCGGGATGTTGGCGTTGGCAGTGCTTTTCCTGCCTCAAGACTTAAGTCAGAAATCTGAACCTTTGATGGGGTCCTATATTGACGAAGGTCCTAAGACTGAATAGATTGGGCCTTAGGAGATTTCTCAACATGCCGAAGCACCTTGTTTTTCTCTACGCATTTTGTGTAGTTATTCTTTTCGTTGTGAACGTCGTCGTTTCTTAAGGAGCGATGTTTTCTGAACGGTATAAAAGAACGTAACTATTTTCCTGCCGCTGTTCTGTAAAGCCAGCATTTTTAAGTTTGTTGATCAGTGAAATGGATCGAGAACTTGAAAGAACCGCAAAAACCCCTGTTTTTACATTGGAAATGACCGACAGATCCTCTTTTGTCAGAAAGTCGTGATACTTCGTCCAGGCTTCGGCAGTAAATGGGGTTACCCGACCATCAATGAATAAAGGATTGTCCGTGGCCATCAGTAAGAATCCGCCCACGGAAAAATCATTATAGACTGGGCACCGGGCCGGGCAGACTTCGTTGATTTTTTCAGCAATGCCAAAAATGCTTTCCGGATCGAAAGAGGCAGCAATTCTAGCCGGAAGTTTCAGTTGCAAATGATTCTTCAAATAAGGCGTTCCCAGAATTGCGAGTGTCAGGATCACTGCAAATGGCACCAGCCCGCCTCCCGCAGCACGGCTGGATTTTGCAGATCTGGAAGGGGTCAACGGAAGCCAGCTTTTTAAAAAAAGCGGTAAAGCAATAAAGGCAAAAACACTCAGGCGCAAACCCGCAAACGGCAAGAGCAACAACGGAGTAAAGGCTGACTGCCAAAATGAACGGTCCTTGAAAGTCAGTCGCCAGCAGAAAAAAGCCAGCACGGACCAGAACAGTATCGTCTGCGTGGGGTAAACCCAGGAAAAAACAGAGGCCCATTCTTCAATCTGCTGAAAAGAAGAGGTTCCCTGAGTCTGAAGAACATAGGGAATGATTTTCCAGCCATAGGGATTGAACAGGCAGGCCACGGCAACAGCGGCCATTCCCCCAAGATCTGTTCTTTGCAGATGGATACGACGCTGGAAAAGGTACCAGCCAGTCAGTAGCGGCAGAATCACAAAGCTACCGTGAGTGTTCACCCAGACAATCTGCAGGATGACCAGTTTCAGCCAGCTTTTACGGGTTAGGGCTTTTTTATCGCGGATGTGTGCATCCAGAATGTTATAGGCAAGAAAGAAGGGAATCAGCGCCAGCAGATTGGGGCGGAAAGAAAAATAGATCCCAGCCCCCAGCCATAGAATATAAATGGGCACCCGATCCTGCATGGGCCACGGCCATGAACGGGTAAAAAGGGTTTTCCTGTAGATGAGGCCCAAGAGCAGCAGCAAGGATAGATGATGAAAATGAGCAACAGCCCAGATGCCACCGAGTTTATAAAGTCCGAAGTAGATTAAAGCTGGCAGCCACGAACTGGTGATGTTGTTGTCGGTGGGAAGCAGGCTGATATTGTCTTGATAAAGAAAGTGCCAGTCATGCCATAGATGTTTTCCGTAACCAATCCACAATCCGGCTTCGCTCGCAATCCAGGGGGTTACGAGCATGAAGGCCAGAGGGATCAGATAGAAAATCCATCTATGGAATCTGTCTTGCACACCGGGTCCGGGGCAATTAGTTTTTCAAAGCGTAAATATCAGGATAATTTCTGCCCAGCTCTTCAGAGTCCATGCCGTATCCAACGACATAGCGATCTTCGATGGTTCTTCCGATGTAGTCTGCTTTGATTGGCAATTCGCGACGAGCAGGTTTATCCAGCAAGGTCACGATTTTCAAAGATGCCGGAGCAGAGGCAAACAAACGGCTTCTTAAGAAGCTCAAGGTGCGACCTGTATCAATAATTTCTTCAACCACGATCACATGTTTGCCAGCGATGTTCACGGAAATGTCTTTGACGATTTTGATCGCGCCGCCACGCTCAACTGCCTGAACATGGACGAAGTCCACTTGCTGAGGAAGATCCACTTTGCGCATCAGATCCGCAGTGAAGTGGATAGAGCCGCGCAGTGGGCAGATGAACACGATGTCTTTTCCTTCATAATCCGCTTCGATTTGAGCGGCCAGGTTGGAAACAAGTTCGGAAATTTCTTCGCTTGTCAGGAAAGGAACCATTTGATCTTTAAGTTGTGCCATGTTGTGCCTCTACAAATCGATGGAAGTGATGCCAGCAGCCTGCGCCATTTTCAAATAGCGCAAAGCCTCGGGATGTTGCGGGTCCCGAATGAGAATATTCTCCCACTGTTCGGTCGCTTCAGCAATATTGTTTGAATTGTAGTAGATAGCCCCAAGCTTTAGGCGAGCTGGAATAAGGTGTGGATATTCACGGATAAGGGCTTTGAGGTCCTTCACCGCACGATCCGCCTGACCCAGTTGCACATGCACTTCTGCAATGCGCATGGTGATTTCCGCTTTTCTGCTGGAAAGCTTCTGCGCTTTCAGAAGTTGTTCAAGGGCTTCGTTGTAACGTTTGTATTGATAGTAAAGATCCGCCAATTCTTCGTGTTTGGAGGCGATTTTTTCATCAACGAACGGATCCTGTTTGCCGGATTTCTTTTCCAACTGGGATTGAGCGTCCAGGAAAACCTGTTTGCCTTCGTCGTATTTGCCCAGATCATTCAAAATGATGGACAGCCCCACGCTGGCATCAGTGTAGGTCGGATCAATTTCCAGAGCACGACGGAAGGTTTTGATCGCTTTGCTGAACTGGCCTTTGTCGTAAAAGATAGTGGCCAGCATCTGATAAACTTCCGGATTGCGGGTGTTTTGCAGAAGCATCTGGTTCAGAATGGGCTCAGCCATCTTGTAGTTGCCGTTGATAAAGTATCCACGGGCTTCAGACAGCATGTCGTCGTGAAGAGCGTTCATTACTCAAGCTCCTTTTCAGCGGCTTTTAGCTCACGAGTTCCGGGGAAGTCACGAGCCAGAATCTCTTCGTACTTTTTGGCTTTGGCCGTATCACCGATTTTATGGGCAGCAATGCTGGCGCGGGAAAGAGCTTTGGCATCAAAACCCAGTCCGCGGAAGTTATTGTATAGACCCTCATAGCGACCCAGAGCACTGTCGAAGATTTTACGTTTGAAGTAGAAGTCAGCGATGTATTCTTCTTTTTCAGCCAGCATCTTGATGGCGGCTGTGCGCTTTTCCTTGGCTTCAGTCACGTACTCAGAGTTTGGATATTTCTTAATTAAATCCGACAGATTTAGGATCGTGTCATTAGCCAAAGATAAATCACGATCAATTGTGGAAGGAAGCTGATTGAAGTAGCTCATGCCGATGCGGAACTGAACATAATCAGAATTTGGAACTGTCGGGTGAAGCTCCTTGAACATTTGGTAAGAAACTTGCGCTTCCGCGTAGGATTCCTGTTTGTAGTAAACATCGGCAATCGCCAGCTCGGATTTCGTCGCGAAGTTGCTGTAAGGAAATTTGTTTTTTACTTCGGTGTAACGACGAATGGCTTCTTCAAAACGCTCAGACTTGTCGTACTCTTCCGCAATCGCGAAAGCCCCCTCCGGCGTGTTGGAGTTCTTTTCAGTGGAGGCACAGGAAACCAGAGTTCCCACGGCCGCGAGAATGGCTATGACTCGGAGCGTTTTCAACATAGAGGTAAATCATATTTTGACCAAGGTCCAGCTGTCAACGCGTCAAAAGCAATGAGGATTTTTTAATCCAGCCAGTGAGAGAGCCAGGGTAAGTGACCTGCACCCAATCATCCTGGGTGGCGTGCGCAACGACTTCCATTCCGCCAAATAAATCCAGAATGGCGACCTGATTTTCGCCTGGGGCGGTCTGCAATGCGACTTTCTCTTCGACGATCGTGCCGCGCAAGATAGAAGAGTCATAGATCTTCAAGGCCAGAAGCCCTGTAAATATCACAAAGCCCACGGTCAAAAGAGCCGCAATTGTCGGAAATCCGGGAAGAGCTTTTTCCTCTAGCAAGGCGCGGCGACGGCGTCCGGCATAGGTCATTAGCAGCCAGCCCGCAGCAAAGAAAAGCAGAGTGGAAAGAACAAGATAGGCCGTCAGTGGGACCGGTTGAAGCAGATTCAGGCGCAGTGTTTCGTAGGTTTCAATTTGGCGAGGAACTTCACGAACTTGCATCTGTGACAGAACAAACTTAAGTCCAGCAACAGCAGTGGAAAGTTCTGGTTCTGTCTGCAAAGCTTTGCGCAAAAGGCCGACGGCCAGAGGTTTGTGATCGAGTTGGAATTCGGTCAAAGCCAGATTTGTTAGAATTGTCGCGTTGTGTGGGTCTTTCTCCAGAGCTTTAGCGAAACTTTCCTGTGCCTTTGTGTAGTCTTTGGCCACGTAAAACTGAGTTCCCTGCTTAAAAAAGTCTGCAGAGCTTTCAGGTTGCGCCGCGCCCAGAGAGGGCAAAATCAGAAAAAGAAAGAACACAAAGAGCGTTTTTAAGTTCGACATAGCTCTCAAAGTTTACAGATAAAAGTCTCTTCATGTCTAGGGCGTGGCTTGTCTTAGTCCTGACCCGGGAGTAAACTAGACGGGCATTTCAAAAAAACAATGGGTCCGGCTCATCTTGGACCCGCGAAAGGTATTATGAGTTCTCTTGTAGGTCATCAGATACAGCAATCCGATAAAGTCAAATCCCTGATTCAGGATCTTGTTGGTGAAGTTGGAAAACTGAACGCACAGATCACTGGCATTCGCGCTCCGATGGATGAGTTTAAGGATTCTGGAAAACAAAAAGTGGATCTGGCTGGTCAATTCCGTGGACGTCCTTTGCATTATCCATACATGGGTACAGGCGCAGGTCGTGGCCCTTATGTTGAGCTTGAAGATGGCAGCATCAAATTGGATTTGATCAACGGCATTGGTATTCACTTGATGGGACATTCTCACCCACGTGTGATCGCTGCCGCTGTTCGTGGTTCTTTGGCTGATATTCTGACTCAAGGGAACTTGCAGCCTAATAACGAATATCGTCTGTTCACAGAAAAAATCGTGAAACTGGCCAGCAAGAAAAGCCGCATGAAATATGCGTGGATCGCAACCTGCGGAACGATGGCCAATGAAAATGCGCTGAAACTTTCCCGTCAGAAAAATTCTCCGGCGCGTTTTGTGATGGGCTTTAAAGATGCCTTTGCCGGTCGTTCCACAATGATGGCGGAAGTGACTGACAATCCGGCTTACAAGCAAGGTCTGCCGGAATACCACGAAGTTCTGCGCGTTCCGTTCTTTGACAAGCGTGATCCAAAATCCGGTGAAAAAGCCCTGAACGTGATGAAAGAGCACGTGGCAAAGCATGAAGGTAATATTTCTGTCTTCGGTTTTGAGCCAATGCTGGGCGAGGGCGGTTATCAGGCGGCCCCTCGTGAATTCTTCATTCCGCTTTTGGATTTCTGTAAATCCAAAAATATCGCGATCTGGGCGGATGAAGTTCAAACGTTCACGCGCACGGGTGAATACTTTGCCTTTGAAACTTTGGATATCGGTCAGTACATCGACATCTGCACGATTGCAAAAACGGCGCAGGTGGGTGCGACTCTTTATACTGAAGACTACAATCCGAAACCGGGTTTGATTGCCGGTACGTTCTCTGGCTCTACACCGTCTTTAAGTGCGGGTATGGAAATGCTGGATATGCTGGGCGAGGGTTTCCTGGGTCCTCAGGGTCGCATCAATCAAATTCACAGACGTTTCATTGATGGCATCAACCGTCTGAATGAAACAACCTGCAAAGGTATTGCTCAGGATGCAGGCGGTATGGGTTTGATGATTGCGTTCACTCCGCATGATGGGAAAAAAGAAAGCGTGAATGCGTTCCTGAACAAGCTTTTCCAGAACGGTGTGATTGCATTCCCTTGCGGTAAAGACCCGGTGCGTGCGCGCTTCCTGGTGCCGGCGATCATTGAGGACGCTGATATCGACATCGCTTTGAAAGCGATTGAAAAAACTTTGCTTGAAGGAGTCTAGTTGGACTTCATCGAGGCCTGCCGTCAGCTGATTGCAATTGATAGTACACCCACACATGGCAATCGTGAATTGTCGAAGTGGGTGGCGGCTTTTTGTCGTCAGCGTGGATTGCACGTGGAAGAACAGGAAGAGGTTGTTGGGGAGCTGGAGCAGGCCAATGTGATTGCGCGTCCTTCGGCAGAAAGACCCAGCGGCGAATTCCTGTTGCAGACACACCTGGATACTGTGGACCCGGGGCCGTTTTCTTTATGGACAGACACCGGGGCGAATCCATTTGATGCTCATATCATTGACGGAAAAATCTACGGATTGGGTGTGGCGGATGTGAAGCTGGATTTCCTGTGCAAGCTGGAGGCCTTGGCTTCGTTTGGCAAAAACCGTGCATGGCGTTTGCCGCCGGTTTTAGTGGGAACCTTTGGTGAAGAATCCGGAATGCAGGGGGCATTGAAGCTGATTCGCAAAAACAAAATTTCTGCGAAGATGGCCCTGATTGGAGAGCCCAGCGATCTGCGCGTGATCAATGCCGCCAAGGGTTTTGCCAGTGTGGAAATTCATGTGCCGTTCTCGGATGAGGAAATGCGTTACCGTGAAGAGCACAACCTGCGCGAAAGCACTTCGACGCAGTCAAAAATTTTCCGTGGCAAGGCAGCACATTCCTCAATGCCTCATCTGGGGGAAAGTGCGATTGCCAAGATGTTTGAATATCTCATGATGTTGCCGGATTCAGTGAATGTCATGGAGATGGATGGTGGGATTAACTTCAATACGGTTCCCAGTCATGCCTTTCTGGAAATTGATATGGTGACGCCGATTGCAGAGCCAATTTCGCGCAAAATTGCCAATATCTACCGCGCGGTGAAAGCGTTGGAACAGGATTTCCTGGATTATCGGGATGAGGATTTCTATCCAAGCACTCCGACTTTGAATATCGGCCTGATTCGCACGAACGAAACGGATATCCAGATTTCAGGTTCATGCCGTATTCCTCCGGTGATTACACACGAGATTTATGAAGGCTGGATGAATCGTCTGCGTGAGGTCTGCGAGGCCAACGGGGCGACCTTCCGGGTGAATGATTACAAGAAACCTTTCCGCACCGAAGTGAATTCGATTTTGACAAAGGGCTGTCTGGATGAACTGCGTAATATGGGGTTGGATGACAAACCCATTACTCAGGCATCAACCAACGAAGCCAGCATCTTCACCCGTGTGGGTGTCGAATGTATCTGCTTCGGTCCGGGCAGAAGGGAAGGCAATGTGCACACTCCGCAAGAGCATGTGGCGATTGAGGATCTGCACAAGGCCATTGAATTTTATAAACGAGTCATCGAAAGGTTTTGTCTATGAGTTTTATAGTGCGACCGGTACGACACGATGATTTGAGTCAACTGGTGGATCTGGCAAAGCAGTTCAATCTTTTGAACCTGCCGGGTGATAAAAAAGTGATTGGCGAAAAGATTGATCGCAGTGAACAGTCTTTTGCTGGCAAGTTGACCAAAACACAGTCGGAGTATCTGTTTGTTCTTGAGGACGTGGAAGAAAAGCAGGTTGTGGGAAGCTCTCTGGTTTTAGCCAAGCATGGTAACGACGAGGTTCCGCACAGCTACTTTAAGATTTTCAAACGTGATCACTTCTCTCAGGATTTGGGAGTGGGCTTTATTCATCAAGTTTTGCGCTTTCAGCTGGATTTTGACGGTCCAACAGAAATCGGAGGACTTCTTGTTGATAAGACCTATCGTCGTCGTCCGGAAAAGCTGGGTAAACAAATCAGCCTGTCCCGTTTTTTGTATATGGGGCTTTATCCGGAGCGTTTTGAGGACAGAGTTCTTTGTGAACTGACGCCTCCGCTGACTGACGAAGGGCGCAGTGAGTTCTGGGAGTCCTTGGGTCGCCGCTTTACAGGCCTTCCTTATCAGGAGGCGGATCTGTTAAGTCAGTCGCATAAAGAGTTTATCGAAAGTCTTTTCCCGCAGGATGATATCTATCTGTGTCTTTTGGATGCGAAAGCCCGTTTGGTTCTGGGGCGTGTGGGTGAGGCCACAAAACCGGCCCAGCACCTTTTGGAAAGTATTGGCTTTAGCTATCTTGATGAGGTCGATCCATTTGATGGAGGACCTCACTACGGCGCTAATGTGTCGCAGATTCTGCCGATCACGCAGGGCCGCCGTCTGAAGGTTGCAGAATTTAAAGACGCCTCTTACAAGGAACAGGTTCTGGTTGCCACAACCAGTGAAGAGTTCCGTGCTTCGTTGGCATCAGTGGATATTCGCGATCATGAAGTGGCTCTGGCTCCGAAAGTGCGCCAATTGCTGGGCGTGGAGCTGGGTGAAGAAGTTTATATGTCTCCGTTTAATTACAATAGAGGAAAATAGAAAATGAGCACCACCATCTTTCCAATCAATTACAAAGGTGACTTTATCAACGGCCGTTTTGTTCCGGTCGTAAAAGGCGACGGCGAATTCAAAGACATCAGCCCGGCGGATCTGAATGATACCGTCATGACGGTGCCATTTAAGCACGATCATGTTGATGAGGCTTGTGTCGCCGCGAAGAAAGCTTATATGCCGTGGTCCATGCTGACCGTGGATGAGCGTCGTAGTTATATGCTTCGCCTGAAAGAGATGTACGACACGCACGCAGAGCAGATGGCTCAGATCATTTCCCGCGATACGGGTAAGCCGACCTGGGAAGCCCTGACGGAAGCTAAAGCTTTGGGTGCAAAGATTGATATTACTTTGAATCAGTCTTTGAATCTGGTGGCTGAAGAGCGCATTCCCAATGCACTTCCGCAGGTGGAGGGTGTGATTCGCTATCGTTCCCGTGGTGTGATGGCCGTGGTGGGACCTTTTAATTTCCCGGCGCATTTGCCAAATGGTCATATTATCCCGGCGCTGATCGCGGGGAACACGATTGTGTTTAAGCCATCTGAACAAACCCCGGCTGTGGGACAGTTCATGGCTGAAATGTTTGAAAAAGCACAGTTCCCTCCAGGTGTTTTCAACTTGGTTCAAGGGGATGGTGCTGCCGGTGGGCGCTTGGTGGCCAGTGAACATGTGGACGGGGTTCTGTTCACGGGTTCTTACGAAGTGGGTCTGAAAATCAAGCAAGAGACTTTGACTCACTACTGGAAAATTTTGGCGTTGGAAATGGGTGGTAAGAATGCCACGGTTGTCTGGGATGATGCGGATATGGACAAGGCGATCTACGAAAGTCTTGTGGGTTCGTACATGACGGCCGGCCAGCGTTGTTCTTGCACCAGTCGTATCATTCTGCACCCGAAGATTGCTGATGAATTTACAGAAAGATTCTATCAGGCGGCTAAAAAGCTGACCATCGGTCACTGGACAGAAAACACGTTCATGGGCCCGCTGATCAATGCAGCAGCTGTGGAAAAATACATCCGCTTCCAGGAAATCGCCAACCGCGAGAATTGCGAAAGCTTGATGCGCGGGAAGGCTTTGGATCTGAAACACAAGGGTTACTATGTGACACCAAGCATTCATCTGGTGAATAAATTTGATCCGAACAGCGTTTATCAAAAAAGTGAAATCTTTGGCCCGAATGTGGCGATCTATCAAAGTGATAACTTTGATGAGGCGATGAACATTGTGAATTCATCCGGCTATGGCCTGGTGATGGCGTTATTCTCTAAGAACAAAGAGCTTTATGAACAGGCTTTGCACAAAGCGCGCGTGGGTCTTTTAAACTGGAACCGCACGACCAATGGTTCAAGTTCTCGTCTGCCGTTTGGGGGCATGGGTAAATCCGGCAATGATCGTCCGTCAGCACATTTTGCGATTCAATATTGCACAGTGCCTGTGGCGAGCCTTGAGGATGCAACTCCATTTGATCCGACAAAAATATTGCCGGGCATGAACTTGGATATGAAGTAATGAAAAAAACGATTCTGGTTTTAGTTTTGGCAGTGGTGATTCTGCTTGCTTCCCTTGGCGGAGGTGTGGCCTTTTTGGCGTATGAGTTTTCTCATACACGTCCCAGCGAAACGGCTATGGACGTGGTTTATGAGGTGACTCCGGGGAAAGGTTTCACCACGATTGCCAAAGAGCTTGAAGAAAAAGGCCTGGTAAAAAACGCGACCTTCTTCAATCTTTATGCACGCTTCAAAGGGGAGCGTTCTAAAATCAAAGTCGGTGAATACTTACTTCGCACCAATATGATTCCTAGGCCAAACGAATCGGCCTTTTTCCAAAGTGCCGACCTTTATGAAAAACAGGGGTTTGGAACAGCCGCGGATTTTATGCGTCTGACTCGTGATCCCCAGTTGATTCAATCCTTGCTGGGGGAAAAGGTGGACAGCTTGGAAGGTTATCTGTTCCCGGAAACCTACATGCTGACCAAGTACACAGACACGAAGTCTTTGATTTCAAACATGGTGAAAAGATTCCTGTATGTGTATAACGAAGTGCTGCCTCAAGCAGACGTGAAGTTTTTGACCCGTCATCAGGTTGTTACTTTGGCCAGTATCATCGAAAAAGAAACGGGGGCGCCTGAAGAACGTCCGTTGATTTCATCGGTCTTTCACAACCGCATGGCCAAAAGAATGCGGTTGCAGACAGATCCAACTGTTATTTACGGAAAAGCGGAAAAGCTGGGAAGAATCGTTATCAATATCACCCGTGAAGATCTGCTGACGCCAACTCGTTATAACACTTACGTGATTCCGGGCTTGCCGCCGGGGCCGATTGCCAATCCGGGCCGTGAAGCACTGCTGGCCGCCGTGAAGCCCCAGGAAAGTCAGTATCTGTTCTTTGTCAGTCAGAATGATGGAACGCATGTCTTTTCTGAAGACTACAAAGGCCATCAAAGAGCGGTGCAGAGATTCCAATTGGATCGCAAGGCGCGCGAAGGCAAGTCTTGGCGTGATTTGCAAAAGCGTCCGCCGACTCCGGGTAAAAACTAAGGCTCAAAATTCGCTGGAGCAGAAACCCGGTCGAAAGAGCGGGTTTCCGGGTTGAAGCGGAAGATGTTCAAGCGAGGCACCATCTGTTCATCATAAGTTGGTGCCACAATTTCTAAAGTTCCGTCCTTATCGACATCTGTTAAAGCCAGATTTGTGGCATTCCCCTGAACCAGAACAAAGCCATCGCGGGTTTCATAAAGTGGAAGACGGCTTAAAAGAGTCAGTCCCCCCTGATCTTCGGACTGATAAACTTCCAGGGAAAGTGCACTGCCGCTTTGAATTTTTAGAATAACAACTTTAGGTCCGTCTTTACCCAGAGTGCCATCGACCTTGGCGACAATCTTGCGGTTGGTGCTGATAAAGGCATCTTTCACTTTACTGCGTAAAGAGGGAATGACGGCCACCACGGTCAGGGCCATTGCAATCAGGGCAAGGGCTCCCATAAGCAGGATTTCTTTTTTCTTAAATGTGGAATCAGAGGCCGTCGAAGTCATAAAAAAAGTCTGCCATAAAAGTCGTTGAATGAAAAACCCTAACCGCATTAGGATATTCCCTAGCCCAAGGGCCAAGGAGTGAATGTGGCAAAGCTTGTAGTTTCCAAGTTCGGTGGCACTTCGATGGGAGATGCCGACTGTATGCTTCGCAGTGCAGAGGTCAGTTTCCGCCAAGGATCCAGTGTGGTGGTCGTTTCTGCAACCTCCGGAACCACCAATGATCTGATTGCCCTGGGGAAGACCGCTGAAACACAAGCCTGGATTGAGGCGGAAAAAATCCTTACGAAAATTCAGGAACGACATCTCAAAGTTGCTGGGGATCTTCATGCGCCGGAAGAGTCTTTAAATTTATTGAAGACTTTGTTTGAAGAAATGAGTTCTTTGGCCAAAGGTATTCACCTGTTAAAAGACTGCTCGGTCAAAGCTCTGGATACTCTGGTCAGTCTTGGTGAACGAATGTCATCTTTGCTATTCACAGAAGCCATGTCCCAGGTTCTAAAAAAACATAAATCGGAAAAAACAGCACAGCTTCTGGATGTGCGCACGGTTTTGCGCACGGATGATTCCTTCGGGAAAGCCAAGCCTTTGACCACTGACGTGGCGGCATTGGCGCAGAAAAATCTTTCCTTCCTGCGCGACGGGAAAAAGGTTGTTTGCACTCAGGGCTATATCGGCATGACCGAAGAAGGCAACACGACCACTCTGGGGCGCGGAGGCAGTGATTACTCTGCTGCGATTTTGGCTGAGGGCGTATCTGCTGACGTTCTGGAAATCTGGACAGATGTGGCGGGGATTGCGACCACGGACCCGCGCCTGTGCCCTAAAGCTCAACCCATCAGCGAGATTTCTTTCAAAGAAGCTTCAGAGCTTGCAACCTTCGGTGCGAAAATTCTGCACCCGGCGACCTTGCTGCCGGCCATTCGCAAAAACATTCCGGTCTTTGTCGGTTCCAGCTTCGATGCGCAAGCGCGTGGCACGTGGGTGCGCAAAGATGTCGAGGATCATCCGTTGATTCGCGCCATGGCCTTAAGAAAAAAACAGGTGCTGGTCACGCTTTCCACGCCGGAAATGCTGTACGCCCATGGATTCCTGTTTCAGATCTTTAAAATCTTCAATGACCATAAGGTCAGTATTGATGCGATCACCACATCTGAAATTTCCGTCAGTGTGACTTTGGATGATTCGACGTTGTTAAATAAGAAATTGATCGTGGATTTATCCCAGATTGCTGATGTGCAGGTGGAGGAAAATCTGGCGCTGATTTCTTTGATTGGAAATAACATCAACCACACTGCGGGTCTTGGCGAAAAAATCTTTAAGGCGATTTCCGACATCAACGTGCGCATGATCTGTCTGGGGGCCAGTAAACACAACTTCTGCTTCCTGGTTTCAGATGAACAGGGGCCTGAAGCGATTCGTCGCCTGCATTCGTGCTTCATCGAAGCGGGCAGCGAAGAACTGGCCTAAAAGGTACCTGCTACCTTTTTCCGAGGCGGTGCGAAAAGAAAGGATTTGCGAATGGAAAAGAATGAATTTTATCAACTGTTGGGATCAAGAACGTCCATTCGTAAGTACAAGCCCGATGCTGTTGCGAAAGAAGTGATCGAAAGAATCCTGGCAGCGGGAATGCAGGCTCCTTCGGGAAAGAACCGTCAGAACTGGCGTTTCTTTGTTGTGACCGGGAAGAAGCGTGAAGAGTATTTGCAGTATTCGCAAAAATCCTGGCTGGGTATCAAAGATATTCTGCAACAGCGTTTGAAGCCGTCACTTTATCAGTTCACGGAAAGATTCTTCTATACTTTGGGGGATGCGCCGGTGATTATTTTTGCGTATTCCCACAATGATTCAGAAGAGCGCTATCACACCAGTATAGGCTCTGTGTATATGGCTGTGGAAAACATGAATTTGGCGTGTTTGGTGGAAGGCCTGGGTTCCTGCACGATGGGGGCTCCGCTGGAAATTAAAGAGGACGTCGATAAGTTCCTGGGTGTGGATCAACTGCCGGAATACCAAAAAGGGGAGCTGGAGCTTCTTTGTGCTATGGTTTGCGGTTACCCTGATCATCACCCCCCCAAAGCCCCCCGCCAAACTGCCGGAAGAGTCACCTGGCTGTGAGTTTAAGCCATTTCCAGTGATATCAGATACTTATGCTTTTAGATATGGAGCCCTCTCACATTCCCTAAGAGGGGGCTTTGTAAAAGGGTAAGGAAAACAGATAAGTTAGCGATTTCTTTTATTTATTCTCTATCTATTGCCGGACGGATTTGATATACCGCTCGGACCTATGAATCCAGTTGAAGCCTTAAAGACAAATCCATTTGTTCTGGCCCCTATGGCCGGGATCACGGATCACGCTTTCCGCACCTTTGTCAAAAAACTTGATGCCAGTGTTGTCGTCACTGAGCTGGTCAGTGCAAGTGGGATTGAATACAAATCCGAACGCACGATGAAGTTGATGAGCTTTGACGAATCCCAGCGTCCTATTGGAATTCAGCTTTTCGGTGAAGAACCGGAGATTGTGGCGCGCGCAGCACAAGTGGCGGAAGCTGATGGCTGTGACTTTGTAGATTTGAACTTTGGTTGTCCTGTTCCCAAGGTTGTTAAAAAAGGCGGCGGTTCTGCGATTTTGAAAGATCCGGCGGCCGTGCAAAAGATGGTTTCCACGGTGAAAGCAGCCATCAAAATTCCTCTGACTATCAAGATTCGCACGGGCTGGGATGCTAATTCCCGTAATGCGATCGAAGTTTGCAATATCGCTTACAACGAAGGTGTCTCCTGGGTGGCTATCCACGGACGAACTCGTGCACAGGGCTATACTGGACTTGCGGACTGGGATTTCATTGCAGACGTTAAGGCCAATACAAAAATTCCCATTCTTGGAAACGGAGACATTCTCACTCCTCGCCAGGCAAATCTAAGACTGCAACAGTCCGGCTGTGACGGTGTGATGATTGGCCGGGGCTGTCTTAAAAATCCATTCATCTTTATGGATGCCCTGTCCTTGTGGCGGGGCGAGGCGGTTAAAGACGTAAAGAGAGATTATGTGAGTCTTTTCCAGGGTCTTCAAAAAGAGATCGTGGCGCATTGTGATGAGCACATTACCGGGATCCAGCTTAGAAAGTTTGCAGCTTGGTTCTCAACAGGTTATTCTGGAGCGGCTCAGTTTCGAAAGAATCTTTTCCAATCCAAAAGCAATGACGAGATCATGGCACTAGCGAATGAGTTTTTCGCTGGGATCGGTAATGTAGAGCAAGAAGACACCAGTCAGGAAGAATTCCTGATGGGCGGTCATGGCTAGCTTGACGTAAAGTTGACGAAGCCGAATTCAATTTTAGTTTAAAATTTAAGTGTTTTGTTTTTAAGAGTTTCAATAACGAAGGGTAATTATGATTCAAGATCCAAAGAAAATTAGAAATATCGCTATCATCGCGCACGTCGACCACGGAAAGACAACCCTGGTTGATCACCTGATCAAACAAGCAGGAACTTTCCGTGACAACGAACACGTTGAAGAACGCCTGATGGACTCCATGGATCTTGAAAGAGAGCGTGGGATCACGATCGCAGCGAAGAATGCCTCCTTCATGTACAAAGATATCAAAGTAAATATCGTCGATACACCGGGACACAGTGACTTCGGTGGTGAAGTTGAGCGTATCTTGAACATGGTTGATGGTTGTATCCTTCTTTGTGATGCTTCCGAAGGCCCGCTGCCACAAACCCGGTTCGTATTGAAAAAAGCTTTGGAAGGCGGCAAGAAGGTTATCGTCTGTATCAACAAGATCGACCGTTCTGATGCTCGTATTCAGGAGGTTCACAACGAATTGTTCGACCTGTTCATCGACCTTGATGCAACCGAAGAACAATGTGATTTCCACACTGTTTACGCTATTGCGCGTGAAGGTATGGCGACTTTGGACCCAGCGGTTAACACGGGCTCCCTGGAAGTTCTTTACGATGCTATCGTAAACTTGGTTCCGCCTCCGACAATTGAAGAAAACGCTCCACTTCAAGTTATGGTTTCCAATATCTCTTACAACGATTACGTAGGCCGTTTGGCGATCGGTCGTATGAGAGCCGGAACTATCAAAGTCGGTGATGAAGTTCTTTGCGTTCAGGCGAATACTCAGAAGAAAGTGAAAGTCTCTGCTTTGTTCCAGTACAAAGTAAACTCCCAGGTTCCGGCTCAGGAAGTGGGCGCAGGTGACATGGTTGTTATCGCGGGTATGGAGGATTTCACTATCGGTGACACCATCACTTCTGCGACGGACCCTCGTCCTCTTCCGCGCATCCGCGTTGAAGAGCCGACAGTGGGCATGGTTTTCTCTGTCAATAACGGTCCCTTCGCCGGTCTTGATGGTAAGAACGTGACATCCCGTAAGATCATTGATCGCCTGGAAAGAGAACTTCTGTACAACGTGGCAATCCGCGTGGAAAAAACAGACTCCACTGACGCGTTCAAAGTTGTCGGTCGTGGTGAGCTTCAATTGGGCGTTTTGATCGAACAAATGCGCCGTGAAAATTTCGAGCTTCTGGTTTCCAAGCCGACTGTTGTCTTCAAAGAGGAAAATGGCAAAAGACTGGAGCCAATGGAGATCGCGGTTATTGATATCGAAGATGCTTACGTTGGTGCGGTTACCGAGAAATTGGGTAAACGTAAAGGTGTCATGACCAATATGGTTCAAAAAGGTTCCGGTCGTACTCGTTTGGAATTCCGTATTCCTTCCCGTGGCTTGATCGGTTACCGTTCTGAGTTCCTGACAGACACTCGTGGTACTGGTTTGTTGAACACTCAATTTGACGGTTGGGACGACTACCGTGGTGAGATCGAACACCGTATGAATGGTGCCATGATTTCTGACCGCAAAGGCACAGCAACATCTTACGCGATCTGGAACTTGCAAGAACGCGGTATTATGATGGTTGAGCACGGTGATGAAGTGTACGAAGGCATGATTGTTGGTGAACACGCCAAGGAAAATGATCTAGAAGTAAACATCACTCGCGAAAAGAAATTGTCAAACGTACGTGCTTCGGGTTCTGATGAAGCTATCCGTCTGGTTCCGGTGAAAAAATTCACTTTGGAAAGAGCGATGGAATGGATTAAGGAATCTGAATTGATCGAGGTTACGCCGAAGCACATCCGTCTTCGTTTGCGTGAACTTGATCCGCACAAACGCGCAAGAGCAGCGAAGGAATAATGAGTACGAACGTCGCCATTGAAATTAAAGATCTGACGAAAAAATACGACGACAAGGTCGCCGTGGACGGAATCAATCTGGAGATTTACAAAGGCGAGTGTTTCGGACTTCTTGGTCCAAACGGGGCTGGCAAATCAACTACGATGAAGATGATGTATTGCTCAGCCCTGGTCACCAGCGGGGAACTTTATGTTCTCGGGCTGAATGTTAAGAAGAATTACCGCGAAATCAAATCTCGCATAGGGGTCGTCCCGCAAGAGGACGGCCTTGATCCTGACTTCACAGTTCTTGAAAATCTCCGGGTTTATGCCAGCTTCCACAATATACCATCTGCCGAGGCGGATTTGCGCGCGCAGGCTTTGCTGCGCCTGATGAAGCTGGAAGAATATCAGGACCGTTCCGTGGAAACGCTGAGCGGGGGCATGAAGCGCCGTTTGGCCATTGCCAGGGGCCTGATCAATTCACCAGAGGTGGTTTTTCTGGATGAGCCGACGACAGGGCTGGACCCTCAGGCGCGTATCTGGATCTGGGACTTCTTCAAGCATTTGAAATCCGAAAAAAGCACTTTGGTTTTAACCACGCACTACATGGAAGAAGCCGAACAGATGTGTGATCGCGTGGCGATCATTGATGATGGGCGTATTCTGACGGTGGGTAAGCCACGTGAATTGATTCGTGAGCTGATTGGCAAAGAAGTGGTTGAGTTCGACACCAACCCGGTGGACCTGAATTACTATCTGGGTCGTTTACGGGCAGAGGGTTTTTCTTATCAGGTGATCAAAGACACAGTTTCTGTTTTGGTAAAGGAAAATCAGGAAGGCCGTCGTGTGGTGGACCTGATTGCCAGTGACAAAATTTATATTCGTAAGCCGACCCTGAACGACGTGTTCCTGAAGCTGGCCGGTCATCAATTGAGGGATGAGTAATGAAATTCAAAGATTACTTCTCTATTCCAAGAATGAATGACGGTGCTTTGAAGGTTTGGTCCCGCAATTTCCTTTATTTTAAAAAAACCTGGCTGGTGTCCTTGTTCTGGATTGTTCTGGAGCCGGTGATCTATCTGGGGGCAATCGGTTTTGGGCTGGGGGCATTCGTCAATAACATGGGCGGAATGTCTTATATTGAGTTCTTCTTCCCGGCATTGCTTTCTTCGACAGCGATGATGGTGGCTTTCTTTGAGGGTACTTACGGAAACTACACCAAGCTGACTCATCAGAAGACTTACGCAACGATCATGCTGACCCGTGTGGGCCCGGAGGAGATTGTAGGTGGCGAGCTGTTGTGGGCTGCCAGCAAGGGCTTCTTTGGTGTGATTGGCGTGACGGTGGTGGCCATGTTCTTTGGACTGGTGGAATCTTATCGTATTCTGCTGGTTTTGCCGGTGCTGTTCCTGCTAAGCGCGCTGTTTTCCTGCATCGGGATGATTTTCACATCTTTTGCGCGAAACTATGACTCATTCATTTATTCGACGTCCGGTTTGATTGTGCCGATGAGTCTTCTAAGCGGAA
Source organism: Bdellovibrio bacteriovorus (assembly GCF_025558485.1). Taxonomy (GTDB): domain Bacteria; phylum Bdellovibrionota; class Bdellovibrionia; order Bdellovibrionales; family Bdellovibrionaceae; genus Bdellovibrio; species Bdellovibrio bacteriovorus_G. Next base: position 996,513 of record NZ_CP102930.1, on the reverse strand, counting down.
CATATTTCCCGTTGGATCAGTTGCCGATGGGGCTTCGTTATGTCGCTTATCTGTTCCCACTGACTCATGCCGTGGCGGCGGTCAGAGGAATTTTACACCAGGGCCCGATCTTGTGGATTGGCGTGCACATTTTGGTGCTGCTGATTGCAACGTGGATCTGTATGAACATTTCGTTCTTTAGAATTCGCAAAAAACTTTTGAAATAGTTTTAATCAACAACGGTGATCTTGATACCATGCTTTTTTAAAAGCTCGGCAAAAACACCGTCGCCGTCTTGTTGGGCGCCCGAAAAGGTTCCATCATAAATTTTTCCGCATCCGCACATTGGGGATTTGGATTTAAGCAGAGCTTCGGTGGCTCCGGCCAGCTTTGCAATTCTTAAGGCCTCTTCGGCGCCACGCTGATATTCTGCTGTGACATCCACGCCTTTGTTGGTCAGAACCTTGTTGCCAATGCGCTCTGCCGGAGGCCGGGGTGTGGGCAGGCCGCCAAGCTGTTCAGGGCACACAGGAATCGCCTCGCCATTCTGCACCATCTCTTCAATGGCTGAACGTGTCTGGGCTTTGCAGTCATAGCGGCAGTGAACTCCTGACAGGCAGGCAGAGACTATTTTCATTCGCTCTCCTCTTCCAGATCCATTTGTTCCTGGGATTCCATGTTTTCCAGTTCCTGCAAAGTTGGAACCTGTTCGCCGTCAGCAAAGATTTCTTCTGGTGGCGGTTCCGGCTGGAAGAAGTAAGCCACCTGAGCGGCCGCCACATTGTATTCCTCTTCCGAGATGCGGTGATAGCGATACAGGTCTTCGACAATGCGGCTTAATCTTTTGCGCGCAAAAGGTGTCAGCTCCTTGCGATAATAAGACATTGAATATTTCACCGGATTGGGCAGAACCATGGCTAAAAATGCGGACTCAACCACGGAAAGTTCAGCCGGGGATTTTTTAAAATAATACTTCGCCGCGGCCTTTACGCCATAAATGTCTTTCCCAAACTCGACAACATTCAGATAGCGTTCCAGAATTTCCTTTTTTGTCAGGGTGTGCTCAATACGATCTGTGATGATGGCTTCAAGCCCTTTGCGGATAAAAGTGCGATCCTTAGTCAGAAACATATTCTTGGCAAGTTGCTGGGTGATGGTGGAACCACCACGCTTAAAGACGCCGGTTTCCCAGCCTTCTTTGGCGTTCTTTTCAATCGCATCCCAGTCAAAACCCTTGTGATTATAGAAATTGGAATCTTCGGTCAGGATGATGGTTTTTGCCAGAATAGGAGCGACCTGTTTCAAGGGCACATAGTTTTTTGAACCCGGGCACAGTTCCACTTGATACATGCGTGTGACCAGGCAGCCCTTGATTTCACTTTGACTGGGAAGCCAGGTCCAAAGCGCACCGACAGCCAAAGCCATCAGACAGAAAACTCCTAGAAAGAAAAAGAAAACCTGTTTCATGCGCCCTTTATTTACGAACCAATCCGTGATCTTTCATCCACTGTACTGAATTATGTATGGCTTCGCGAGCCGGTCGGGGTTTGAAATCCAGTTCGCGCTGAGCTTTGCCGGAATCAAACCAGTGGTACATGGTGGCAGTATGGGCATTCTCGCGGCTTAAAGGCCCCTTCATGCCCATCTTTTCCATGAAATCACCGACAGCGCCCACGGTGTGCAGAAGCTGACCGGGAAGTTGGTGTTGAGGGGGTTTTACTCCAGCCTCCTGAGCGATCATAGCGAAAAGGTCTTTGATGAGAATATTTTCACCCGCAAGGATGTAGCGTTCTCCGCTGCGCCCTTTTTTCCAGGCACTTAAGATTCCCGCCACGACATCCTCGACAGCCACAACATTGACCCCGCCGGAGGTGTAAAATTTCAGACGCCCCTGAGCCACCTTGAGCTGCATTTTGCGACTGCCTTTTTTGGCATCGCCACGTCCATAAATGGTAGAAGGATTCAGAATGACGGCATCAATTTCATTTTTTTTGCAGGCTTCACGCACCAGGATTTCGGCCTGATGTTTGGTTTGGAAATAGCCCAGATCCAGTTCTGCGATATTGTATGGAGACTCTTCGTTCAGGATCTGATCCGGCGTATAGCCAGCACCGATGGCCACCACCGAAGAAAGATAAACCATACGGCGCACATGATGTTCGCGACAGACAGCAATGACGTTGGCAGTGCCTTCGACATTGACCTTTTCCATTTGGGCGCGCTGGGACTTTTTGTAGGCAATGACACCAGCTAAGTGAAAGACGGAATCCATGCCCTTAACCGCCTCCAGTAAAGAGTGAATATCCGTGACATCACCATGCAGGTATTTGCAGTTCACGCCGTCCAATTCGGAAAGATCACTTTTAGGACGAACCAAGGCATAAACCTCATGGCCCTCCTGAACAAGAGCGCGAGTGACCCAGCTTCCAAGAAATCCATTGGCTCCGGTGACTAATACTTTTTTCATGTGGTGACGGTTCCTTCAGAGTTGATACGTGCAAGGATGAGTTTACAGATACGGGCAAACAAAAGACCGAAAATCATTCCCAAAAGCCCACCGCAGATCACATCTGTCGGAAAGTGAACACCGTTATAAACCCGGCTGTAGGCAATCACCGTTGCCAGGGTGTACAGGGGCACTGTGGCTGGAGGAAAGATAGCGGAAGTAAAGCTGGCAAAGCTGTACATGTTCGTCGCATGATTGGAAACAAAACTGTAGCCGCCAAAAGGAGCCCGAACCTGAACATCCAAATTCAGTGTATTTGCGGGCCGGGGGCGCTGAACTGTTTTTTTGAAGGCCCAGTTGCCGACACCATCTGATGCCGATACGGAAAGAAGTGCGAAGAAGAAGATAACCAGACCTTTTTTCCATCCACGACGCCACATGAAGATCGCCAAAATCACCGGTACCAGAACAAACTTAAAAAAAGGCGTCTTATGCAGGTCTGTGATGAACGGGAAAAACTGATCCGCCCAAGCGGCCGTCCAGTGTGAATTCACCAATACAAAAAGGCTCTTATCGAGAGAAAGAATGTAATCGAGCATCAGAGTGAATGTACCCTAATTTTTCGCTCGCAGAAAGTCTAGGTCTTCGTGGGGTCCAAGTGTCAGATCTGATCCCCTGTGGCACACTTCTGTCTATGGACAAAGCAACATGGTTAGGGCTTTTGGTCGGTTTTGGTGGAATCTTGCTCGGAAACCTTCTGGAAGGTGGGCACGTCAGTTCGCTGATGCAGCTGACAGCATTTATTATCGTTCTGGCGGGGACAATTGGTGCTGTGATGGTCTCCAGCTCGGAAAAGGATCTGAAGACGGGATTGCAGCTTGCAAAAAAAGCCTTTCGTGAAGAGGACGATCAGATCAAGGCCCGTCTGAACGAAATTGTGGATTGTGCCCGCTTTGTAAAAAAAGAATCTTTGCTGGCTCTGGAAACCCGCCTTAACTCCATTCAAGATCCTCTTTTAAAAGGTGTTCTTCGCAATGTTGTGGATGGCGTGGATGCACAGACTATTCGCGACATTTTTGAAACACAGATCGACACGGAAGAGGAAGAACTTCTGGGCGGCGCCAAAATCTGGACTGATGCTGGCGGTTTTGCGCCAACGATCGGGATTATTGGTGCGGTGCTGGGATTGATCCACGTGATGGGAAATCTGACCGACACCAGCAAGCTGGGGGCCGGGATCGCGGTGGCGTTTGTGGCAACGGTGTACGGGGTTAGTTCTGCCAATCTTCTATTCCTGCCATTGGGAAGCAAGTTAAAGCGTCGTGTGCAATCCATCACTCGCGAAAAAATGATGGTGCTGGAAGGGGCTCTACTGGTCGGAAGCGGCATGAATCCTGTCGTTCTGGAACAAAAGCTATACGCCTATCTTGAAAGCGATAAGAAATAGGATTGCATCTTATGGCAAGAAAACACAAAAAACATCAGGAGCATGAAAATCACGAGAGATGGCTGGTCTCTTATGCGGATTTCATCACGCTGCTGTTTGCTTTCTTTGTGGTGATGTATGCGACCTCGACCTCTAATGAGGAAAAACAGAAGGAATTTGAAGAATCCATCAAGCTGAACTTGCATCTGGTGGGCCGGGGCGGATCTGACAGTGATTCCGCAGACAGCATCGGGGCCTTGATGGCTGAGCTGGAAATGCCTGTGGGGAATTTTCCCAAAAAAGGCGGCCCTCGCGAGGCTGAAGACTATGTGGAAAGATCTCTGGAGAAATCCATGGATAAGGAGCAAAAGAAAAAAGCCATTCAGGACATCTATCACGATGCCGTGGGCGTGCGAATTGCTTTGGCCGCTTCCACGTTCTTTCCGGAAGGGTCTGCAAAGCTGAAAATGTCGGCGTTGGAATCCCTGGATAAAGTAGCCGAAGTTCTGAAGACCCATAAAAAACGCATCATTGTGGAAGGTCACACGGACGATCTTCCGATTGCTGATATAAGCTTTCCATCAAATTGGGAGCTTGCCGGAGGCAGAGCATCTGCGGTGGTGCGCTATCTGGTGAAGTATCACAAGATGGACCCCAAGCGTTTTGTTTCTTTATCTTATGGTGATCAGAAACCGGTGGTTCCCAATGACACCGATGAACATCGCGCGATGAATCGTCGTATTGAGATCTTCATTGTAACTGACAATTCCAAAGTGGATATCTAAAAATAAAAAAGCCAAGGGCACGACCTTGGCTTTTTCGGAGAAAGTAATTTCTTTTCTTAGTTTATACGCACTCTTTCAGTTTGCGCACCACTTCAAGAGCTTTGGCTTTATCCACACCTTTGACTTCCATGATGGCTTGTACGAAAGCCTCTTCGGAAGTTCCTTTTTGTGCAGACTCCACGATCTCATCGTGGCGCTTCAGGATCTGAGTGTAGGAATCTCTTTCCGCTTTTGAAAAACGAGTCAGAATGGAATCAGTCAAAGTTTCCAAGCGGGTCAAGGCAGCTGTTGTTTCAGTCAGTTCAGCCGTTGAAAGTTCTTTGGCGGATTTGCGGGCTCCTGTCAGGTGGGAGTTGGACATGAATGTGGCAGAAGCCGTTGCTGCTGCGTCGATGGATTGACCTTCCGCAGAGTCTTTTTTACTGATTTCAGCCGCCATCTTTTTTGCTGCAACGATTGTTGCCAAATTGTCCAGACGCTGCGCTGATTTTGCGGGGTCGGCCTTAAGAGCCAGCGCCAGGCTGTTATTTTTACCGGAGGAAAGATTCAGCTCATTGATGATGCTGTCCTGGGCAGATTTAAGTTTTTGCGCATCCAAGCCCTTGGCTGTTCTGGATTTTCCAAAAGCCGCCTCTTTGACCTGTTTTGCGTATTCGACCAGCACTTCACGCGGGGCTCTTGCCGCCGGTGCTGCGTGGGCGAAAGAAACAGACATGCTTGTAACCAAGACTGCCATTCCGATGATAAATGCCTTTTTCATGCTCTCTCTCCTGTGTTTACACACTATACAGGCAGCTCCGTTTTTGGGTTCTCTCGGCCCTGGGATGCAACCTGTTTAATTTAATTGTTTCAACAATCTATATTTCAAGGTCCGTACCAATTAATGTGCGGACGGCAGTGACATTCCTCTCAACTGAGACAGTTTGGACTGCACCTCATTATTGAACTTTTGCTGTTCCATATTGAGACGTTTGATATTGCGGATCTTGTCCCAGCTCACAGCATTGGCCATGGACCCGTACATCATCACTTCTGAAGCCAGGGATTGCAGATGCTCCAGAGCTTGAACCGCAACATCACGTTGTTGCTTGTTCAGTTTTACGACGGCCCCTTCTTCCGCATCACCGACGCCCAGTAAGGTCGCCACGGATGCCAGAGTGGTTTGAATATTTGTCACCTGTTCTTCCAGTTGATAATTTTCAAGCGGGGATTGAACGACCTCGCGGCCATCTATCTTTTTGATCTCGATTTTCTTCAGCAGATTATTCATCACGATGAATTGAGCTTCCACAGCACGCAGTGCCGGGTGAGTCGGAACCGTCGTGATCAGAGACTCGAAATCCAGGTTGAATTTTGCGGAAGGCTGCAATAGCTCCTGCAAAAGTGCCAAGTAGGTGCGCTCTTCCTGGAAGACCGCATTCATGATGCCGTTTGAGATCGGACCACGGTTGAAACTGCTGCGTTTCAGATTGAAGATCTTGCGGACCATTTTAATCACGATCTCATCATAACTTTTTGCAAACTCATTAAAGGCGGCCTGCATCTGAGATTCCGTGGTTTTATTCCACCATTGAGGGAAGTTGGTTTCCGCAGCCGTGCCCACAGCATTCGGACGTGCTTCGTGCACCAGATAATCCACGAAACCTTTGTAGTTTTTGCCGCTGGCGGCACGCACAGGCCAGTTGTAAATTCTTTCCACCGGAGCATCAGCTTTGATGCCAAAGCATGGATCAAATTCATCATTCTGATTCGCCAAAGACGGCGGCAGGAATACGGACGGGAAGCCTGTATGGGCTCCGGCAATTCTTGGTGTTTTCACAACTTTACCGCCGGCTTCCACGTCAGGACCGCAGATCATTTGCATCACAAAGAAATCGGTGATCTTCGGTGTTGTGAACAGACCCACCTTACGGTAGTAACTGACCCCCTGAACCGTTTCTGCTGTGCTAGGAGCTTTTTCAAATGCCAGACCAAATCCGCGTCCCACTGACATGGATGGGTCCGGTGCACCCATAGAACTGCGGATTTCGTTCATCACATGATAGTAGTTCTGGGAGTGGGACACGTTTTGCGCCGCGATTCTCATTTCTCTATTCAGATCCAGCAGGCCCTGGCCGATTTTGTCGCGGTCACCAGTGCCGAGCTTTTCAATGATAGCCGCCAGAGTTTTCTTTTCTGCCGGATACAGATATTTGACCTTGTCAGACTTCATCAAAGATTCGGCTTTGATCGCAGCTTCCGCCACGGTGTCCAGCTGCATGCCTTCAATGAACTGCGGATGCGTCAGGTAAATATCCTCACGACCCTCGGACATATCCAGTGGGGTCACGCCGTTCAGCGGGGAGGTCCGCTGCAGGATCTGCACCTGAGACTGATTAAAGCGGGAGTTACGCACTTCATTGACGAAGGAGCTGTAGAAAGAATAACTGGCGTTGAACATGCCGGTCAGGCCCTTCAAAGCCTCTGACCAGTTGTGGTGAGCTTCGTAAACTTCAGACATATTGATCATACGCCAGTCCATCATTTTTTGATGGAAGTGCTTCAGGCCTTTTGTCATGTCTTCGCTGGAGCTGTTCCATTTGGCGGATTTCAAAGTGTTGACCTGAGTGACCATGTCTTTATTCATGTCATGGAAGTCGGCGCCGTCGAACATGTTCTTCCAGGCGAAGGTCACATGGCGATTGAACCACATGTCCAGAGCAACGAACGCGGAAATCTGCAAACCTTTTACTAAAAGCAGGCGAAGACCTTTAACCTGCATGGAGCCCGGTGCCAGCCATAAAGCAATATCGACACCAGTGACACGAAGAACTACTTTGGTAATCAACGCCTGACCCAAAGCAGCCACGCCGGAAGAAATAAGCATGGAAGCAATGCCCGGAGCGTATTCCCAGATTTTCTTTTGCACCACAAGATATTCATAGGCCTTGCCACATGGATCTTCATCAATATTGGCCTTTTCAGCTTCGCTGATTTTTCCACCCATCATGGATTTTGCGCAGGCTTTAACATTCGGATCGGCAATCACGGAAGACAGATAAGTTTGCAGGAATGCACCCACAGTCATACCCAGGTACGGGATCATATGGTGGAACTTGGGATTTTTGATGTACATGGAAAGGATATTGGATGTCAGGCCCTGGGAATACATAAAGACAAAAAAGCCAAACACACCCATTGGGGATAACTGATGCTGAATGTGCTGTTGCATGGCCACGGGATTCTGAGAATAGTTGGTAATCAGCTGACCGGCGACAACGGCGCCCATTGCCATAAAGAACATGGCTGATTCAGTGGGAAGATTTCTGACTGTATGGGACAGAGAAGATTTGGATGCGTTTTTGATGCGGATCATTTCGTCCATCATCATCTTATTCATGGATTTCGGAGAGAATTTGCGCAGTTGTGTTTCCTCGCCGAAGGGAATTTCCATGGCAAGTTTCTTGGTGGTCTTATCATAAACCTGGGCTTTTTTTGCCTCTTTATCCACATGAAGTGTGTAGCCCATGGGTTCAAGGAAATCGCGATATTGTGACAGTTGGGCTTTTTCTTTTTCTGACCAGTCCACGGCATGGGCCACAGGTGCCAATACCATATTGATCGTAGCAATTGCGGTCAGGATTTTAGAAAACCACTTCATAGCGTCTCCTTGAGGCGAAAATACCTCAAGCTCCTAAGAAGCAAGCTTTGGACCCTTCTATATCAATTAAATGGCATGCCGATTGTATCAAAGCGCGACGAGGTCGTAACTGGGCACTGCTCTGTCTAAAAGATGACAGAGGCCTTAACCAGCGGGACTCGGTCATAAAGTTCCGTCTCAAAACGATACTCGATGCTTTGGCCGCCCCAAGAGACTCCCGCAGAACCTACTCCCAGCACATGGCCGGTACGGGTATTTTGTAAAGCTCTGGCGGAAATCACGGAACGAAGTCCGTTGTTCCACTTGCTCATAAGCAAAGTTTCCAGCCCCACATGCGGACGGGGGATATTGGCAAGATCAAAGTTGTCGTTCACGAAAAGCAAACTCGCGCGCGAAAAATTCTTAAAAGGTAGATCCCTTGAAAACCCCACGCCCCAGTGCAGGTAAGGGTTGAACTTGGGCTCGGTTCCCAGATCAAATCGCCAGGTTAAAGGGGTCTCGAACTCCGTGACTGGGGGAGAATTAAATATTTTCAGTAAAGTCATCTGATGCAGATCCAAACGTTCGGCTTCGGTTTCATAGCGAAGTTCCATCCCCAGAACTTCCAGATGAGAAAACGGGGAAAGTCCGCTGTCATCCGAAAGAAGATCATGAAAGGCACGGCGATATTTGAAAGAGACAAAACTTCTTTCGTCCTGGCTGCCCACAGAAAAATAATAGGCTTGTGAATCAGGACTAAGCAGCGGGGATCTGGGGGTTTCCAGGGCCACGGGCTCTGTGATATTTCCCAGTTGTGCTCGTTGCACGGACAGTCGATATTTCAAATCCTTGTATTCTTTCTGATCCCGGTACTCTTTGATAGCAAGATAACTTAAGGACGCTTCAAGAGAAGAGGCCTGAGAGCGAGCCGAAAGATTTTGCAGTTCCGAACTGTGACCTGTTTCCACGATCTGTCGGACAGTTTGTTTTTCTTCCGAATTTAGATTCTTATAATGTGCCTGCCAGTAAGCTTGCAACGAGGGACGGGAACGCTCTCCTTCCAGCAGCCATTGATCCCGCAGCACTTTCAAGGTGTCTAGCGGAATGGTGGCGTCGCGGAAAGAGGAAGTCAGATCCCGTTCGGGCACAGCCACTTCTAAAAGTTCTAAAATTTGCTGAGAGCAATTGTCAGTCAAAAAATAATAAGCGGAATAGCTGCCTTCCAACTCCAGAAGGTGATTGATCAAAAAATCAACTTGTGAAGCTGAAAGTTTAAGTTTGTATTCCCAAAGGCTGCGGCCTTCCAGATTCGTGTATTCGCGAATTTTCTGATAGTACGGCAGCATCGAATAAGCTCCGGGATAAAAACCAAAAAGTCCTTTAAGCGCAAACAGAGCGCCACTGTCTTCGCCCGTCAGTGCGGCGTAGTTGATGCCATAATCCAAAAGCTCGCGTTCTTTGGTGTTTTTTGGATTATGAGCGCGCAGGAAGGTGTGCCCGAAACTGGAACCTGCACTGTTAAGATCGCTGGAGGCAAAGACGATGTAAAGCTCTTCGGCCCCAAGCACTTTTTTCCAACTGTCTTGTTCCGGGCAGGAAGCTAGATCAGCGTCAGATATTTTCAGTCGGCTTTGCAGCCACTGTGTTCGTGCCAGATAACGACACTGAGGATGTTTGGAATTTTCGCTGGAACTAAAAAGGGAACGAATGGTTTGCAGAAGTTCTGCGCGGGGATTGAAGGCCCCTTCAGGGGACAGAAAGAAGTTTCCCTCGATGGCCGAATGATAACGACCCCAGGACTTGCGATAGTGTCCCAGGCGCAGCCACTGGGGGTCGTCCCACAGATTCTGCGTGAGGGCTTGTTGAACGTAAGATTCCGTGCGTTCAGAAGAAAAGCCCCACGTGGAAAGTGGGGCTAAGAACAAAAGAACAATTAAGAACCGTGGCACAATTGCGCAAGTTCCTGCTGACCAGCAAGTTCGCTGTTCAAGTTTTGAACCATGTCAGCAGCAGAAGTGTTTGCTGCCGGAAGGATGCGAGAATAGGAATTTTGCGCAAAGGAACTGAAAGCTTTTTGAGAAGCTTCGTTCTGACAACCCTTCATCTGTGCCAATGTCGCCAGCTTTTCACCATGGCCTTGCGCCATTTCGCGGGAAAGTTCTTCCTGATTTACTTCAACGAAGTATTGAACTTCCTTGTCAGCCATAACCAAACCACGGGAAGAACAGCCGGAAGTTCCGGAAGTAATACCCAGAGGTTGAGTGAACAGGAATGAGTTCGTGGTCATAGCCAGAAGCTGCAAACCTTTGGAATTTTTCTGAATGATCATGCTGCCAAGACCACAACCAGCATCACCTGCTGCGAAAGCTTGGGCACCAGCGAGCATAAGAAGAGAAACGATAATTTTTTTCATGAAGCCTCCCGTTGTTTTTATTAAATCGTTGCCTATTTAGAAAAGAACATCAAAGCTTTTACTGGATCGCAGGCAATCATGGACCTACGTCGTTAAAGGAATTGTATGGCAGTTATCGAAGTTACCAAGTCGAATATTCAGGACATTGTTGAAAATAATAATATGATCGTTCTTGATTTCTGGGCGACCTGGTGTGCGCCTTGCCGTCGTTTTGCTCCGATTTTCGAGTCCGTTGCGGCCAAGCATCCGGATGTGATTTTTGGCAAGATCGACACAGAGGCGGAAGTGGAATTGGCTGACAAATTTCAGATAAAGTCCATTCCCACACTGATGATTATCAAGGAAAGCGACATCATTTTCAGCCAGCCTGGAGCTTTACCTGAAGAGATCTTCGAACAGATCGTCGTGAAAGCCAAAGAAATCGATATGGAAGAAGTCCGTAAAGAAAATTCCTAAAAGGTACGGACTTACTTTTGGTAGTGCATCTGCATCAATAATGCGATAGACGAGGGCCATGAAATACATGGCTCTTTCTTTAATGCTGCTTTTCTCTTTGAATGCTCAGGCCGTTTCCTGGAAGGTCTTCGGCGCTTGTGAAAATAAGCCCGTTCACGAGGGTGTTTACGAAGCCGATCTGCAAAAGTCCGTGGGCGCGATCAGCCTTGAAATCTTTGATATAAATAAGATCCCTTATGTCGGCTCGGAAGAGGGCTTGAACTCGATCCTGAACAGTCCCATCGGATTGGACAGCATCGAAGTGGTGTCAGACACAGAAATGCGCGTGTACGGCTGGTGCTATCTGGTCAACGGTAAGCAGCCCCTGGAAATGCCCCACCAAATTCAGTTCAAAAACCAAAGTGACAAACTGATTTGGTTCTATGCGTATTCCACCAATAAGAACAACCAGTGGGAGGACTACTGTTCCCCAGCGTACTGGATTCAGGCCGAACAATTCTGCGGCAAGGAGCCGTAGTTCAGATTCGTTTTCCTCAAGTGTGATGAAATAAAAAAAGCCCGGCATGAACCGGGCTTTCTATTTTGCTCCACAACGCGGAGCTTCTGCAAAAGTAAGCAGGTACCTTTTCGGTGGGCCCTCCTGTGGAGGGTGCCTCAGCAGGTACCTTTTGGTATTACTTTTGGATTGTCAGTGTTTTGATAACAATTGGTTCAGCGGGACGATCCATGGCTCCTGTTTTGGAGTTTTCGATGGATTTAACTACGTCCATACCTTCAACAACTTCACCGAACACTGTGTGACGGCCATCCAACCAAGGAGTTGGAACAGTTGTTACGAAGAACTGGGAACCATTTGTGTTAGGACCCGCGTTCGCCATGGAAAGGATGCCTGGTTTGTCGTGTTTCGGAGCGCCAGCAGGGAACTCATCTTCAAAACGGTAGCCTGGGCCGCCGGTGCCAGTTCCAAGTGGGCAACCACCTTGAATCATGAAATCTTTGATCACGCGGTGGAAAGTAAGACCGTTATAGAAAGGTTTTTTTACTTTTTCGCCAGTTTTAGGATCAGTCCACTCTTTAGTGCCTTCAGCCAAACCTACGAAGTTTTCCACTGTCTTAGGAGCTTTGTCGTTAAATAGCTTAACTTTGAAAGTTCCTTTGTTTGTCTCAAATACTGCGATCATGTCTTTTCCCTTCTTCGTAGTCTTTGCCTTGGAATCGGTCTTGGCATCTGCACGGAAGCTAAAAGCTGCGAGCAAGAATGCAAAAAGGTAGATCCAAAATACCTTTTTAACATCGATATTCTTCGACATTATTGTCTCCTGACTTTTGTCCAACCCCTTCACTATTAGTGAGGCTGCCGGCGAGGGTCAAGTTCCTTCAAAATGGTGATATTCTGGGAAAGAAGCTCTTGAGCCTCTTTGAAAAGTTCAGACGGAGTCGCATGGAGCGCCAAGGCAAGAGCTTGAAAGGACTCATGATTTAGCCTCAGTTCCGCGAGAGATTCTGACGCAACCAGTTGTAGCATCTGCTCGATTTGTCGCAATCTGTCATAATTTCGACTTAGCGGGCCTCCTTTGGCTCCCATCGCAAGAAGGAAGTGCTCCGTTGAAGAAGAGGCCGGAGTTTTTCTATTCTGCAAAAGAGCCGTTTGTGCTGCCAGTTCCAGATCAACCAGTCCGCCTTCGCTGTACTTTAAGTTGAGCTCGTTGCTGGCGGAGATCAGTTGCAGACGAATGCGGTCAAGTTCGAGAAGTTCATCTGCGGAAAGCCCGCGCTGAACAAAATCATTCTGCATCAGTGAATTGTTATCCACCCAGCGGGCTTTTAGGTAAGCCTGCCGTTCCCAGGCTGCGGCTTCCAAATTCAGATAGCTGTTCAGATCTTCTTCACGGATGATCAAAGGGCCGGCTTTCCCGGAGGGGCGCAGACGCATATCAATGGAATAGATATTTCCACCGCGATGATTTTCAGTCAGGCGGGTGATAAAGCGTTTGGCCAGCTTAAAATCATTTTCACCGGGTTCGTGATTCAGAACGAAAATAAAATCCAGATCACTGCGGAAACCCAGTTCACGTCCGCCCCATTTTCCCAAGGCAAGAATGCGCAAATCCGAAGGGAAGTCTTTCTTTAAGGCAGCTAACAACGCATTGACGATGGAATCCGCCGTGGAGGTCAGATTCTGCGTCAGTTGGGCAAGATTCTTTTCGCGCAGGTATTCACTGCCATTGATCACTTCTGACAGCAGTTTTTTTTCAGCCAGCTCTTCCAGTAGCGCGCCCAGGTCGTCAGAGTGATCGTTCTGTGAGCGATAGACAAAGCTGTCCAGCAGCTCCGGCCGGTTGCACAGAATGCGAGACAGATAAGGGGAATGGCCGAACAACCATCCCAGTTCCTGCATCAGGGTCTTTTCGCGCAGAAGCAGACTAAAAAAACTGGCTTTGGCGCGAGTGCTGCGGATGAAATCCTTCAGCAGCAACAGGCCCCGGCGCAGGTCGCCCTTTTGTTCTTTCAGGGTTTCAAAGAAAGCCGCCAGAAAAGCCTTCCGGGAAATTTCATCACGGCCTTTATTGCGTGAAAGAACCTCCTGATCCAGAATTTCATTCCACAGCTCTTGAAGATCCTCATCAGGAAGGCCGGAGTTTTTAAGTTCATCTTCCAGCGAACTTTCTTTTGGAGCCTCACCCAGCAGGCTTTTCACAATGGAATCACAGCGAAGCATATCAAAATGCAACGTTGTCAGGGCGGCAGTTACGAAGTCAGGATGGACTTCGTCCAGCCGTAAAAGATGGGTTTGTTCGTCGTTCAGGGCCTGTACATAGTTTTCCAGACGACGCAGGTTCCAGTAATGGGCTCTTAAAAACTGCGCTTCTTCTTTGGGAAGCAGTTCCTTCATTTCTAATAAAAGCAAAGCCTCGGTGGTGCCGCGCACTTGCAGGCTGTTATCCCGGCCGCCGTGGATCACTTGCAGGGCATGAGTAAAAAGTTCCACATCACGAATTCCGCCGACACCCAGCTTTAGATCAGTCACTTCGTTCTGCGACCGGCCCCAATAATGACCCTGAATTTTCGATCGCAGAGTTTTTAAATCCTCCAGCAGAGTGAAATCCAGATGCTTGCGGAAAGAGAACTTGTGTGCGAATTCCAGAACATCTTTCTGCAAGGATTCATTTCCGGCCAGGGGGCGCAGACGGACAAACGCCAGTCGTTCCCAGGTTTCGCCATAATTTCCGTAGTAGTCTTTAAATTGATCCAGTGTTGGAACCAGAGGCCCCTGTTTACCGCCGGGACGCAGATCGAAATCCACGCGAAAAACAAAACCCAGTGCGGTTCTTTCAGAAAGGATTTTTTGAAAACGCCTTAAGCCGGGCAGGGCATTGACGGATTCATCCTGACTGACAATCAGCAGGTCCACATCGGAACTTAGATTCAACTCGGAAGAGCCCAGTTTTCCAAGGGCAAAAAGAGCGACATTGTGATCGGGAAAACAATGCGAAAAAGTATGACGCAGAAGAAGATCGTGGTATGCCAACCAGGCAAGTTAGAAACCGCGAAGTCGAAGGATACGATAAAAGCCGGAGAGCTTGAGCCCGGCAGATGTGGGAAGATAATAATCAAAGTAAAAGCAAAGACCAGAATGCGAACCAGCTTGTACGTCGGCTTGGCCCATTCAGCATGGAAACCTTCGATCTTCAGATAACCACTTTCGATACGCTGAAAGAACATGCGGATGATCTTCAGAACATAGCGCATTACGAAGATAATAATGACGATATAGAAGGCCTTGGGAATGTAGTCCAGAATGGTTTTAAAGACTTCCTTCAGTGGCGTTAAGATGTACTGAAGCATATTCTCGGACAGATACTGGGTTTCCGGGAAAAAGCCTAACACCAGGGAAAAATAGAAATAAAGCACCAGCAAAGTAGCCACGACCCGGATGGCTTTCAGCAGACCGCAGATGCCGGACACCATGGCTTGTGCTGTGACGATTTCAAAATTATGAAACTTCAAAGGACGAATACGGCCATCACGAAGGGCCATGACTTTCAATTGAAGCCACGGGAAAAACCATCCCATCAGGGAAAGGGCCACAATCATAACAACTGTGGCGATACCAGCGTGGATAAGGGCGGTGCTAAGTTCTGATTCAAATAAAGTAGGCATACTTTATTTAAATCATAGAATTAAGTGTGTTGTAAACTGTGGAAGCGGAAGTATTCGCCTTCCTGAGTAAGTAGGCTTTGGTGACTTCCAATTTCAACGATATTTCCGTCTTTCAGAACAACGATCTTATCGGCTTTTTGGATGGTCGATAATCTGTGAGCGATGACAATGGCCGTACGGCCTTCCATCAGATGGTCAATGCCCTTTTGAACCTCGATCTCACTGGCAGTATCCAAGGCGCTGGTTGCTTCATCCAGAATCA
Organism: Bdellovibrio bacteriovorus; assembly: GCF_025558485.1. Classification (GTDB taxonomy): domain Bacteria; phylum Bdellovibrionota; class Bdellovibrionia; order Bdellovibrionales; family Bdellovibrionaceae; genus Bdellovibrio; species Bdellovibrio bacteriovorus_G. The sequence continues at coordinate 980,966 of NZ_CP102930.1, read as the reverse complement.
GAATAGGCGCATCTTTGAACATCGCACGCGCAATGCTGATACGCTGCTTTTCTCCACCGGAAAGAAGGTTTCCGCGGTCTCCGACACGGGTTTGGTATCCGTTCGGTGTTTTCATGATGAACTCATCGGCATTGGCAAGCTTTGCCATTCTTGGAATGTCTGCTGGGGAGCGGTCAAAGTTCCCAGCCTGGATATTCTTTTCGATCGTATCGCTGAACAGGAAAACGTCCTGAGTCACCAGGGCAACATTGCGGCGCAGGTCCTTCAGATTGATATCCAGAATATTCGTGTTGTCGATCAGGATATCACCGCTGGAAGCATCGAAGAATCTTTCCAGCAAGTTGACGATGGTTGATTTGCCACTTCCACTGGCTCCGACCAAAGCGATGACTTCACCGCGTTTGATCTCAAGGTTGATACCTTTAAGGATCATCTCTTTGCCATAGCCAAACTTAACGTCTTTATAAACAAGCTTTTCCCATTGAGCAGGGAACGGTTTATTCGCCTGACTTTCTGGAACTTCCTGGTCGGAGTCAATAATGCTGAATACGCGTTCAGAGGCGATGACCACCTGCTGAATACGCAAGTAAGATTCCTGGAACTTCTTGATAGGCTGATTAATCATCAGCAAAGACGTGATAAAGCCGACGAATGTTCCCGGGGTTGCCCGGCCTTGGGACACTTCATAAGTGGAATACAAAAGAACTGACATGAAGATTGCTGACGCCAAAAGCTCTGTGACAGGTCCCATTGCTTCCGTGCGTGCATGCACCAGTTTACGGGCTGCTAGATAATCCTTGGATTCATCAGTCAGGCGATCGGCCATGACTTTTTCAAGATTGAAGGACTGAATGATGCGAACGCCATCCAGACTTTCCTTGATGGTGGAGGTCATTTTTTCCAGAACTTCCTGCCCCATAGGCACATACTTGCGCAAGCTGCGGGAGATATTTTTTAGGAAAGCACCGATAACCGGAACCAAAAGCAAAATAGCCAGAGTCAGCTTCCAGTCGATACGAAGCAGGTTGTAAATAAGAGCCACAAAAAGCAACGGGTGCAGAAAAATATCCGCTACCATACGCAGGCCATCCTGAATCACATTGATGTCATTCAGAATACGGCTGATCAAGCCGCCAGATCCGGTCGTGAAATTATTGTGGAAGGAAAGATTCAGGCGCATAAACTTTTGTTGCAGCTTTTGGCGAATCCCCTGCACCACGCACTCGGCAACATAGTTCATTAAATAGATATGGAAATAGCGCCCGATGGCTGCTGCCAGGGAAAGGCCCAGCGCATAGGGAACCAGATGCATCACTTGGTTGAATTCGGCCCCCGCCAGATTGTCGAAAAGAGGCTTGATCATATAGGCCAGCTGGCTGTACGCCGCCGCATGAATAATCCCGGCAACTGCAACAATGATGATAAGTCTTTTGTGAGGTTTCAGTTCGCCAAGAATTTTCTTAATTTGTGCTAGTAGCATCTATGTTTTTCCAGTTTTATGAGCTCTTGTGGCTTTCAACGTATCGTTTGAGGTATTGGCCTGTCAGACTCTTTTTCACTTTCATGATGTCGTCCGGAGTGCCCGTTGCCACGATGTTTCCGCCTTTTTTACCCGCTTCGGGGCCGAGGTCAATAATATAATCAGATCCGCGAATGACGTCCAAATTATGCTCTACCACCACGACACTGCCGCCGGTTTCAATCAGCTTGCTTAAGACTTTCATAAGCAATTCGACCTCGCGGAAGTGCAGACCCGTTGTGGGCTCATCCAGAATGTATAAAGTCGATTTCTGTTGGACCTGAGACAGCTCTTTGGCGATCTTCAAGCGCTGGGATTCCCCGCCGCTTAAAGAGCTGGCTGGTTGGCCCAGTTGCAGATAATCCAGACCCACTTCTTTCAGAACACTTAAAGGTTTGCGGATATTCGGATGAGCCACAAAGAAATTCATGGCTTCGTTCACGGTCATGGAAAGAATTTCGTGGATATTCTTGTTTTTATACTGAATCTCCAGAATCTCCGGACGGTACTTTTTGCCATCGCAGACATCACATGGAATAACGACGTTATCCATGAACATCATGTCGATTTCTTCATAACCAGTGCCCTTACATGCCGGGCAGCGACCGCCATCGACATTCAAACTGAAAGTCCCTGCGGTATAACCGCGGCTTTGAGATTCAGGAGTGGTCGCCATGATAGAGCGAATGGCATCAAAGGCCTTCAAATAAGTGATCGGCGAGCTTCGCGCGGATTTACCAATCGGGGACTGGTCAATCAACAAAACGTTTTTGATGTTTTCCACGCCATCCAGCCCGGCGTATTCTTGCGATGGAAGGTATTCAATATCCAAAGCCCGCGCCAAAGCCGGATACAGAGTTTTGGAAATCAAAGTGGATTTTCCTGAACCGCTGACGCCCGTGACAGTCACCAGTCGGTTCAATGGAATCACGATATCCAGATTTTTTAAATTATGCCCCTTGGCACCCTTAAGTTCGATCTTAACTTTATAGTTATCCACATCCACAGGGCGAACAGCTCTTAGTGGCAGACCACTTTTAGAAGGCTTCAGATATGGAACTGTATTGGATTTTTCAAAGTTATAGAACTTGTCTGTCGGGCCGGAATAAACAACCTCACCACCCAGATAGCCGGAACCAGGTCCCATCTCGATGATATTTTCACTGGCTTTAATCACGTCGTGATCGTGTTCAACGATCACAAGAGTATTGCCCAGCTCTTTAAGGTCTTTCAGAATGGAAATCAGGCGATCGTTATCGCGTGGATGAAGTCCAACGGTCGGTTCATCCAGTACATACAGCGCTTGTGACAGGCCCATGCCTAGTTGGTTTGCCAGAATCAAACGCTGATATTCCCCGCCAGAAAGGGTGCGGGTTTCACGTCCCAAGGAAAGATAATGAACTCCGACACGCATCAGGAATTCCAAACGGGAACGAACCTGCTTAAGAACTTCCCCGGCCACCTCTTGTTGATAAGGCGTCACTTCCAGTTTTTGGAAGAACGTATTGAGGTCTTCAATGGTCATATTGGAAAGTTCATTGATATTCGCATTGGAAATCAGAACGTGATTGGCTTCAGGTCTTAGTCTGGCCCCCTTGCAGGTGGGGCACTGGAACGGACTGCGGAAGCGGGAAATAAAGACGCGAACATGCATCTTGTATTTAATCTGATCCAGATATTCAAACAGACCGCGTACACCGAAGAAGTCCTTGTTTCCATTCCAGATCACATCACGGTGAGCCTTGGGAAGATCCTTCCATGGCGTGTGCGGGTCAATTTTGGCCTTCTTACAGTAAGCCAAAAGTTGCTTTTTTTCGTGAGCTGCGCTGGGCATCCAGAATGGACTTAGGGCGCCTTGGGCCAAACTTAAAGACGGATTCGGGATCACCTTTTCTTCGTCAATATCCAGAATGTTGCCGAAGCCCTTGCAGGTTTGGCAGGCCCCGATCGGAGAATTAAAACTAAAAAGTTTCGAGCTTAGTGGTGGCGGAGTGTATCCACACACTGGGCATGAAGCCTCTTCACTGACTTGCAGGCGCTGGCCATCTGTAGAAAGAATGGTGGCTCTGCGAGTGATCAGATTTGTATTGTATTTGATACTGGCGTCATAGGCCTGAGTCAAAGAATCCGCAATACGACCGCGTTCATCTTCGTTAAAGCTCATACGGTCAATCACCAGATAGAAGGTCTCTTTTGGGAGGCCTTTTTTGATGGCAGCAGCATCGCCGATTTCCACGACAGTGCCCATCTCTTCTGTGGTTGTTCCATTGGCTGAGCTAGGAATCGGAGCGGCTTCGACTTCAATTTTTTTTGAGACTTTTTTTGCAGCCTTCTTTTTTCCGGCCGCCTTGGTCGCAGGTGCTTTTTTTGAGGTCTCTGCAACTTTGGGAATATAGATGCGCAGATAACCATCCTGTAAAAGCAAAGAGTGAAGTTTCTTGCCTTCAGCCACGCGACCTTCGCCATTGATTTCCACCAACAGGTAGCCGCGCTTTCCGGTAAAGCTTTTAATCACTTTATCGGTGGCTTCGGTGACGCTTTCTTTTTCAGTGGGGCAGTGGTGAGTCGGGCAATAGGATTTGCCGATTTTTTCGTAAAGCAGGCGAAGATAGTCGATGATCTCTGTCGTTGTGCCCACTGTGGAGCGGGAGCTTTTAACAGTGTTTTTCTGTTCGATCGAGATAGCCGGGGGGATGTTGTTGATCCCCTCGATATCCGGCTTGGGGGCTTTATTCAAAAACTGTCGGGCATAATTCGACATGCTTTCGATAAAGCGGCGCTGTCCTTCGGCGAAAAGCGTTTCGAAGGCCAGGGAAGATTTCCCGGAACCACTAGGGCCACAGATGACTGTCATTGAACCGACAGGAATCTTGACCTCAATGTTCTTAAGATTGTTTTGTTTCACCCCCCAGAGGTGAATATCCTTCATTCAGAGAAATCCTGTTTGTAAAAGTCAGTGGCTTCTTCAGCCTTGTTGGAAGCTGCTGTTGGCTCAGTGCCTTCCACGAATGCCTGACGAATAATTTTTTTGGTAGAGGCGGATGCCAACTTGCCAGTTTCGCTATCGATATTAGCAAACACAATACCGTCGGGCACGGGGAAAGTCATCTGAGGAAGTCCTTCGTGAGCCGCTTTCATGTAGTCAACCCAGATCGGCAAAGCAGAGCGTCCACCGACCTCGCCCTTGCCAAGACTCTTTTCTTTGTCAAAGCCCACCCAGACACCTGTAGAGATCTGAGGACTGTATCCGATAAACCACGCGTCAAAGTAGTTGTTCGTGGAACCTGTTTTACCAGCCACTTCACGGCCGACGGCGCGAGCACGACCACCGGTGCCACCGGGATCTTCCACAACACCTTTTAACAGAGTTGTCATCACATACGCTGTGGACGGACGGATCAGTTGGTTTTGATCCTGGAAGAAGATGCTGTCATCCAGCTTGGCCTTCTTTGGATCTTTCTTTTGGGTATCTTCTTCCTTGTTGCCTGCATTTAAAGACTCAAGGTAGCTTTTGCGACGTTCTTCAAAGCCATCATCAATGGATTTGATTTCTTTTTCAAAGCGGGCATCCAAAGAAATTGTTTTCAGCAAAGTTTTTCCGTTGGCATCATCCACTCTGTGAATCAGCAGAGGAGAAAGTCTTTTCCCCAAACGACCAAATTCAGAGAACACTTTTGTCATTTCATACAAAGTCACGCTGCTGGAACCCAGAGCCAGTGTGAAATCCGGATTCAGTGGGCTGTAGATACCCAGGCGTCTGGCATATTCAGTGGCCCAAGGAACACCAACGTCCTCAATAATTTTAACAGTTGGGATATTCAGGGATTTCACCAAGGCATTGCGGAACAGAATATCGCCACCGAAGCTCTTGGAATGATTGGATGGCTTCCAGACTTTCAGATCCCCCTGACCTTCTGAATCATCGGCAGCGGCGCCGCCTTCTTCATAGACAATTGGGGCATCCATCACCGGAGTGGCCGGGTTGTAGCCTTTTTCCAAAGCCGAAGCATACACAATGGCCTTGAAGGCAGAGCCCGTTTGGCGAGGGGCTTGGATGGCGCGGTTGAACTCACTTTTTGCAAAGCTGGAACCGCCAACCATCGCCAGAACGTCCTGATTCTGTTGATCGAAAGAAATCAAAGCACCTTCCACCAATGGTTCCTGATCCAACTCAAGTCCCACGAACTTGCCAAGATCCGGTCCATTAGGTGCCGGGGCCCCTTTCTTTTTAGGAGGGCCTTGCAGTCGTGTTGAAGTGAACTGGTCAGCCACAACTTTTACCAGAATCACGTCACCTTTTTTCAAGGCTTCAGAAGGTTTTTTAATGGCAGCCAGATCCCAGCGCTGTTCAGAATCAGGTTTACGAGCCCAGGTCATGGTGTCGATGTCAATCAGGCCAAAGGCTTCTGGCAGGCGCACATAGACCAAACCTTGTGCGTCGTCGATCTTTTCCACCACGCCGCTGACAGAGTCCTTAATTTTGATATAAGGAGGCAGCAGCGGATGTTCTTTTGCATCCTGAGCTGTTTTCACCGGGACGATGTCAGCAAATTTACCATCCGGCATGATGATGCGTTCCGGAGTAAAATCAGAGATCAGTTTTTTCTGAACATCTTTCAGGAAGTCCTCAATATCGCTGTTGTCAGAGATATTTTTTTGCGGACCACGATAGCCCTGGCGTTTATCCAGGGACTTCAAACCTTCTTTAACAGATTCTTGGGCTGCTTGTTGTTTGGTCAGATCAAGGCTTGTGTAAATACGCAGTCCTTTGTCCAAAACAAGGTCCTCACCCAGTTGAGTTACCAGCAACTGGCGGACCGTTTCAAGATAGAAGGGTGCGAACTCTTCGTAGTTTTCACGCACATAAACTTTCACAGGTTCCTTGATCGCTGCCTCGGCTTCGTCTTTGCTGACGAAACCAACATCGGCCATACGTCGCAGAACGTAGATCTGTCTTTCTTTAGCGCGCAAAGGATTGCTGACGGGGCTGTAGCGGGAAGGGGCCTGTGGCAAACCTGCCAAAATCGCCATTTCGGAAAGTGTAAGCTTGGAAACCGGCTTGCGATAGTAAGTCTGTGCCGCCTGCTCAACCCCGTAAGCACCCTGACCGAAATAGATTTGGTTTAGGTAAAGGAACAGAATGTCTTCTTTGCTCAGGTTGCGTTCCATCTCAATCGCCAGAAGAATATCGCGCAACTTACGAGTCAGTGTTTTTTCAGAGGACAGCAACAATGTTTTTGCCACCTGCTGAGTGATCGTGGACCCCCCTTGCACCGAGCGGCCCGCACGGAGATTGGCTAAGGCAGCACGAAAGATCGCTTGAGGATTGATCCCTTTGTGCGAGAAGAATTGATCATCTTCCGCAGCCAGAAAGGCGTTGACCAGATTTTTTGGGATCTTGTCGTAAGGAACAAGGGTTCTTCTTTCGCGGAAGAATTCACCGATTTTTTTATTGTTGCGATCATAGACCTGGCTTACCAGCAAAGGCTGATAGTCTTTCACTGTGATCAATTGAGGCAAACCGGATTTTACAGATTGGATAATTAGATACGCACTGAGGATGCCAATAAGACCGAGGGCGACGAAAAATAGCAGGATCTTTTTTAACACTGTGGGGGGCTCCTTTAATAAGCCCCCATTCTAACAGTGTGAAAGGGTAGGGTCTAGGGACACTGGCCCGAAGGCTAGTTGCCGCGCACGCCTTTTGTTTTAGAACTGTCACGCGATCTTTTCTTAACCTTAGCTGAAGCCAAGGCGCTGTCGAGGTTGCAGGATGGGTCTGAACTGCCGATGACGCCATTGATTTTGGCAAGTTCTCCGGAAATTTCAGAAGAAGCCTCATCTGCTGTGTATTCTGCACTCTTCTTTGGCGCCGGAGAGTTTTTAAGGGTCATCAATTCATTGGATGCAGTAGTAAGAGCTTTTTGCAAACTGGCCTGGCGGGTTGCCAACGCCTGAAGTCGAGTTTGTAGCTCTTGCTGAGCTGCCGTCATCTTTTGCTGGGTCAAAGTCATAAGGTCTGTGACTTTCTTTTCGGCCGCAGTTTTCTTTTTCGCTGTAGAGTCTTTCATTTGCTGAAGCTGAGTTGAAGCCAGATTCAACGTGTCGTTAATTTCATCCATACTGGACTCTGCGGAGCGGATTTTATCGTCCAATGCCTCAATTTCGGCCTGTGTATCTTCGCTGACTTTAATGCGGGCTTGCTGGAAGCGGTTAAGACATTTTTGATAGGCATCCAGAGCTGCTGCTTTCTGGGCTTTTGCTTTGCTGATGTGGTTCTTGCTGGAAGTGCCGCTTACATTTCCGTATTCTTTCGCGGCTTTTAGATACTCACCATTGCAAGTGTATTTGCTGGTTTCAGCGGTTAGCTCCAGCATCTTTGTTGCTTTGTTGCGCAAAGCGGCCGTGCGAGCACTGCGCAGAGAAATCAATTCACTGCCTTTGGCGCGCAATTGTTCTTTGTTAGAGACCTGAGCCTGTTGGAAGCTGGCTAGCTGTTCGCGTTCCTCGGCGTCCAGATCCTCTTTGGTTTTTTCCAGTTCTTGCTGGGCCTCTGTCAAAGCCTCTTGAAGGTCTGCAATCTTTTCGTTGAACTCTTTTTCGATGTCCGCTTTTTCCTGTCCAAGATCTGCGATGTCTTTTTCAGTGTCTTTAACTTCCTGATTCAAACGTTTGATTTCGTCATAGTAATCGCGACCATTCATCTGTGGGCAGGCAGAGCCCAGACTTGAATTGATGGGAAGACCCAGAACCGTTCCAATGGCATCAGTAGTGCTAAATTCTTCGCCACCAATGGTATCTGCGCAGGATTCCGCTTTTGCCACGCAGTTTGAGCCACTGCCCAGGCCCGCCTTACGGCAGGCGGTGCCAATCGCTCTTTCTGCTTCAGAAATTTTGTCCCGGGCGCTATTGCATTCCTGTCTGATCCTGTCAGCTTTATAGTCTTCCGAGCTAATTTGAACTTGAACACCTGATGTTACTGGCTGTGCAAAAGACACAGCCGGCATAATAAGGGAAGACACGCTCAGAAGATTGATGACTAATTTGACAGATGATCTCTTTTTAGAGTTTGAAATCGTACTCATTTGATTTCCTCCCCGATGATGGTTACTGATGCAAGTGCAGTACCAATTATCGGCAGGGGCGACCAAAAAGTTTACGTCCCAGAATGAGAAAAGCCCGGCGGGTGCCGGGCTTTCGTAGGTATTAAGCGACTGCGCTTGTGCAGTTAGGGCACTTGCGGGCTTTGATAGGAATTTGAGAGCAGCATTCCGGACACTCTTTTGTTGTTACCGGGGCAGCTTCTGGAGCTTTTTGCATCTTATTAGCCGCTTTCACGATCAGGAAGATGGCAAAAGCCACGATCAAGAAATCCAAAACGATGTTCAGGAAAATACCATAGTTGAGTGTCGCCACGCCTGCCTGTTTGGCAGCATCCAGAGTCGCATAGGACTCGCCATTCAAGGCAACAAACAGGTTGGAGAAATCAACTTTGCCCAATCCCAAACTCAAAACCGGAGTCAGGATATCGGCAACGAAAGAGGATACGATCTTACCGAAGGCGGCACCAATGATGATACCAACGGCCATGTCCAGGACATTGCCGCGCATAATAAACGTTTTGAACTCTTTAAACATGGTGGGTTCCTTTCTTAGAACTTCGCAACAAGGTTCATTGTAGTCGTAGTTGTCGTGTACTTGCCACTAGCTGGCACTTCATTCTGATATTGTAATAGGTAAGCCAATTTCAGAGAGAAGATAGAATTCAACATAACATTCAAAGAAGCCTCTGTGTTGAACAGGTAAGCATCCGGCTCAGTGAAGTTTGGCAGATATTCCGCCCAGTATTTGAAGGACAAGGTTTTATCCAAAGCTTTATTGAACTCTGTGTACACACGGCCCATGTTGTCGTTGGCAACAGTTCCAGCTGTGGACAATGTCTTTTGGTAACGATAACCGACCTCGAAGAACCAGTTCATTTCATCACTTTTTATCAGGGAATACTTCAAACCCAAATCCGTGGAATCCCTTTGAACATATCCGTTGAACACGTCACTTTCAGCTTTTTGACCGGCAAACACACCCAGGTAATCGGTCAATTCGCGCTCATAACGGGCACCAGCTTCCCAGTTGCGCGCACTTTCAACACCGTTAGAGTCAGTTTTCAAGTAGCGGCCGAAAGCTGTGTACACGTTTTTCTCGTGTGTATAGACAGCTTTTCCCTTTGCGGCATAGCTTTGGGAATCACTGTTGCCACTGACAACAACCGCACCCGCTTCTGCTTCACCAGTGAAAGGCTCAGCTGCCACAGCAGAGAAAGAACAAAGCAAAGCGAAAACACTTGCCGACAATGAGAACAATTTCATAGCAAAATCTCCTTTTATTTAGACAGGCTTTGACTCTAGATTTTTTTCGACACTCATCCAAGAAAAATGTGGTGAGAAACACAGCAAAATCTGCTATTTTTTGTTCGAGGTTTGTGAAGGTGCAAAAGGGTTTTAATTCGGATATTACAGTGCGTGGGCAGAAGTACCACATTCAGACAGAGGATTGGGGAGTTCAGAACCCCTATTTGGTCAGCAGAATTTTCTGCAACGGTGCGGTCCTTAAGACCATCAAAACACCTTACGACACAGTCTTGAAACTGGGTTCAACTCAGTCAGAAGAAGCGATCAAGTTGGCGCTGCGTCGCCAGCACAGTACGGTCATTGATACCTTGATGTCCGGAAGCATGCCTTAACTTCCTAAAAAAGGGACTTTCCCTCTAAAACCTCGACTTGTGGCGAGTATTCATCAGCCTGCATCTTTCATAAGATGAAGGGATGATTGAATTCTCTCACGTCTATAAGACTTATCCCGGCCCGGTTCATGCCCTAAAAAATGTTGATTTGCGAATCGACAAGGGTGAATTTGTCTTTCTGACCGGCCCCAGCGGTGCTGGAAAAACCACACTGTTTAAAATGATCTCGGCCTATGATGTAGCCACCTCCGGAGATGTGAAAGTGGCAGGCCATGACCTGCTGACAATTCGTGATACTCAAATCCCATTCTTTCGCAGAAAAATCGGTGTGATCTTTCAGGATTTCAAGCTTCTTAAGGATCGCACGATCTTTGAAAACGTCGCCTTGCCTTTGCAGGTTCGCGGTGACAAAACACCTGCGATTCAGCGCCGAGTGTACGAGGTTCTGGAACAGGTGGGGCTGGCGCATAAGCACGATCAGTATCCTGACTTTGTTTCCGGCGGAGAGCAGCAACGCACCGCCATTGCCCGGGCCATCATTCACCAACCGGGTGTTTTGATTGCCGATGAACCGACGGGGAATCTGGACCCGCGCCTTAGTGAAGAGTCAGGATACTGATCGTGGGGGATACGAAATGAGACCTCCCCAAAAAAACTGGGCATTAAAGCTTTCCACATTGGTTGTCGTCACGGCCTGCTTCGTGGTGATGGGAGCAGCCCTTCTTATTTCTCAGAACTTCAGAAATATTCTGACCTTATGGGGTGAAGACGTGCAGATGACGGTCTATCTGGCACAGGATCTGTCTGATTCTGGTCGCCAGGACATTCAGGCGCGCCTTAAGGAAAACGATGAAGTCGGTGCCGTGAAATTCATTTCTCAGGAAAAGGCCCTGGGGGATTTCCGTTCCCAAATGGCAAGCTATGCACCTGATATTTCGCAGGATGAAGAATTGCTGCGCCTGATTCCGGCAAGTTTTCAGGTGCAGTTAAAATCCTCCGTGGCGACAGCAGATCAAATGCCCGTGCTGCAAAAACTTTCTGAACAGGTCAAAGGACTTCAGGGAGTGGAAGAAGTCAGTTACGGACAGGACTGGGTGGAAAAATACGCCGCCTTGGTCAGTGCGATCGAGCTGACTTTGCAAGCGCTTTGTCTGGTGATTCTGCTGGCATCGCTCTTTGTGATGTCCAATGCTATTCGCGCTTCAGTGCAGGCTCGCAAGGATGAAATTGTGGTGTTGGAAATGATTGGGGCGACACCGTCCATGATTCGTAAACCCTTTTTGATGGAAGGGGCCCTCTTGGGTGTTTCTTCCTCGTTGATCGCAATGGTTTTGTGTTTTGTGGTGTATGTTGGCATCAAAAATCTGCTGACGACAAAGTTAAGTTTCCTGCAGCTGGGACAGCATATCGAATTCCTGGGCCCGGTCGTGTTGGTGGCTTTTGTCTGCGTGGGTACGGCGTTGGGGGCTTTTGGTTCTTATCTTTGCGTGCGTAGAATTAATGACGGATTTGCCGGAAGTCAGGGGACAACAGTTTGATTTGGTCGCGAATTCTTTTGGCATTAAGTCTGGCATGGGCCGTGGGGGCAAAAGCATCCACGGACGTGGATAGTCTTGCCAAGGACTTTGAAGCGACAAAAAAGAAGCTGGAAGCCGAAGAGGTAAAGCAGCGCCAAGTGCTGTCGGCATTGTATCAGTTGAATAAGAAAATCAAAAAAATTGTGACTGAAAAAGGGGAGCTGTCGCAGGATCGCGCCTTCCTTGAAGTCAGTGTTCGTAATCTGACTGTTAAAGTCGAGGATCTGGATCAGAAGTCCAAACAGCAGCGACTGTTACTGGCCGAACGTCTGCGTGCCATGTACAAGCTGGGCGGCCCTTCGATTGCGCGTTTTGTTTTCTCATCCAACAGTTCGGTGTCTTTGGAAAGAAATTTAAAGATTCTGGGTGTGGTGGCGGCTCGCGATCTGGAGCTGATTAAGAATTACTCCAAGGACCTTAAGGATTTGGAATCCAAAAGGAAAAGTCTGGCACAGAAGCTGGAAGGCCTGAAATCTGTTGAGCTAAAAATCGCAAATCAGGAAAAGGCTTTGCGCAAAGAGCAGGACCTTAAAGGCAAGCTTCTGGATGGGATCAGAAAGAACAAGATGTTTGCTCTTAATAAGATCAACGGCCTTCGTGAGAAATCGCTGCAATATAATATAGAGGATGCCGGACTCTTTGATTTGCTCTTTAAGCCCTCTTTTGCCGACCAAAAAGGAGCTTTACCGACGCCTTTGGAAGGTGTGGTTATCCACAAATTTGGACTTATGAAAGGCCAAGAACATCCCTATACTTTAACACACAAAGGTGTCTTCATCGCCGCAGCCAGGGGCAGCAACGTCAAAGCTGTGTTTGATGGAAGGATTTCTTATGTGGGACACATTCCCGGCTTTGGAACGACGTTGATCGTGGATCATGGTGATCATTACTACAGCGTTTATTCTCATACTCAGGATGTGAAGGTGAATGCCGGTGACGAGGTCACAGGATCACAGGTTCTTGCTCAGGTGGGCGAGGCTCCGATGGAAGGCTCCTCTGGACTGTATTTTGAAATTAGACATTTTTCCGAACCCTACGACCCGCAACAGTGGATGAAAGGACTCTAACACTATGCAATCACTCAAACGCTACTGGAAAACCTACATACTGGGTGGTGCCCTTCTGCTGGTTTTATTTGTCATGGCAGAAACAGGTTTTCAAGTAAGAGCCTTCGCCCAGGAAAGATATGCGGATCTTCAGAACTTCAGTAAAGTGCTGAATCTGATTCAGCAATACTACGTGGAGGAAGTGAACACCAAAAAGCTGGTCTATGGCGCGATCAAAGGGATGCTGCGTGAATTAGACCCGCACACGAACTTCATGCCGCCGGAAATGTTCAAGGACTTTGAAACCGAAACCAGTGGGGAGTTCGGGGGTCTGGGGATCGAGATTTCCATTCAAAACAGTATTCTGACGATTATTTCTCCGATCGAGGATGCGCCAGCCTGGGAAGCGGGGATCAAGGCTGGGGATAAAGTTGTGGGTATCGACGGCACCAGCACCAAGGGTATGAGTTTGGTTGAAGCCTCGCAAATGATGCGTGGAAAGAAAGGCAGCAAAATTGTTCTGCGTGTGGTTCGTGATGGTGAAGAAAAGCCGCGTGATATCACCGTTGTTCGCGGCAGTGTGAAAATCAAGTCTGTGAAATACACGGATTTGGGCGATGGCTTTGCCTATGTGAAAATCACGAGCTTCATTGAAAATACATCCAAGGACCTTCAGAAGGTTGTGGAAAATCATATGAAGAACAATAAAAACAAAATGTCCGGATTGCTTATCGACATGAGAAGAAATCCCGGTGGTTTGTTGGATCAGGCCATCAAGGTCAGTGATATGTTCCTGAAAGAAGGCACGATTGTCAGCACCATTGGTCGTAACAAAAACGAAAAAGAAATTGCGACGGCCACTAAAAAAGGTCAATACACCAATTTCCCAATCGTGATTCTGGTGAACGAATACACAGCCAGTGCCAGTGAAATCGTGTCTGGTGCTTTGCAAGACAACAAACGCGCTTTGATTGTTGGTCAAAGAACATTCGGAAAAGGCTCTGTGCAGTCCGTGATCAAACTGGGTGACGGCAGTGGTTTGAAGCTGACTGTGGCGCGCTACTATACGCCAAGTGGAGTTTCCATTCAGGCCGAAGGTATTCATCCTGACATTGAAATCGAAGACGTGGATACAGATGCATTCTCTAAAGCGATCGTGAAATCTGTGACAACTCGTGAGGGCGACATCGCCGGTCATTTGAAGGGCGATCGTGAGAAAGCCGCGGAAAAACTTGACGTAAAACAAGGCGCGGAAGAGGGTGCGTTAGCTTGGTGGAAAGACGTGGGATCAAAAAAAGAAGAGAAGCTTTCGCCACGCGACAAACTGTTCAAGACAGACTATCAGGCATATCAAGCATTTAGCTATCTGAAGGCTTGGGACACCCTGAAAGCTTTGACGCGCTAGTTATTGATTAAGGAATTTAGAGGCCCTACTCTACCGCAACAAGCAAGGCAGAGGGGGCCTTTCATGTTTAAAAAGACCAAGTTTATCATAGCCTTAGGCATGTTCGTGGGATCTGTTTCACAGGCTCAACATGTTGGTTTTGAAAAAGGCAACTCTCTCACAGCAGTACCTATTCAAGGACAAGTTCGTGTGATGTGTGGTGGATTCAATGGCAGTGGATCTGCGGTGTACACCTGCCGCGATCTTGTTTTGTCTCCGAATGCTTACGATTATTTCGTCGGTCCTCGTGACGGGCGAGCTACCAAGGTGGAGCTTGTGGCTTTCCATCAGGATGGTTCCAGTCGCAGTAAAACAGAAGACTACATTGGGTCCCGTGGTCGCAGCGAAGATGCTTTCAACCTTTGGATTTCAACGCTGTTCCAAAAGCCTTTATTGGAAAATGGCACGAACAAAGTGAACTATCGCTTGTTGGGAAATAATGCTGTTTACGCCGAAGGCACATTCACAGCCATGGTCAGTAAGGGTGCGCCGAAAGAATGCCCTCCAACGACCTATCAGTCCACTGACATCAACGATTGCAGTTCGCAGTATTCCATCTGCCAACGTTACTTCCGCGAATTTAACAACTGCCAATAGGTACGGACTTACTTATGGTTGTGCACTTGCGTAATAAATGGGTCTGTCCTTGTTGAGCGGTCTTGCGCTTTGAATATAGTTCTCTTCAGGCCTTCTCTCAGCACGTCGTAGTGTCTTTCCTCGAAGTTTTGATTTAACCAGTGTGATTTTTCACTCCGACATCTCGGCACTGAATCGAGCCAATGAAGTGGTGTCGTAACTAAGATGAAGTCACCTTTCTCATTTTTTCGACTAAATGTGGAGTAGCTGTAGTCTTCGACTATCGAGCTCAACCCTGCCTTTACCGGATTTCTTGCGACATATTTATATACGTTTCTATAGTGATAGGGATGAAGAATTAGACTGGCTTTATAGGGACCTCCAAAGACATGATTGATCCGGCCCGTTCTTCGGTTGATCTGCTTGCTGATGAATTTTTGCAGCCAGCCCATAACCTCGCCTAGGTCATGCTCCTTGGAGCACTGCCCGATAAGATGGTAGTGATTGCTCATCAGAACGAATGCGTGAATTTCAAAGCCAAATTCGTTGTGAATATGGTTGAGCCCCCGCCGAAATAGGTGCCAGCAGTCTCGCGCGGGAAGATAGAACCAATCCTGATTATTGGATCGGGCTGTTATGTGATAGGGAGCTTCATCTGTATATAAAAGAGGTTTTCTTGGCATAGTGTGGAGTTGTGCAATTGCACGGCCAAGCGGAGATCATTAACGCGGTTGCACTACCATAAGTAAGTCCGTACCCCGGCTAAAGGGTGGCGCACCATTTCAAGGGTAACAAGCTCGCGTCGCATTCTTCATTCAGGTATTGGATCAGGGCTTGAGTCATTTCAGGGCTGTTGATGTCGTCAGGTTCATGCACGAAGTAATAAACTCTTTGAAGCCCGGCCCGACTCCATTGACTGAGCCGACGAGCCCATTCCAAAGAACGAGTGTAGTCGCTGGGGTCCAGATTATTGCCGATGATTCTTAACATTGTGAAAGGCGCACTGATCGAGGTGTGTAAGACGTCGCGGCGGCCGGCCACATCGGTGATCACCAGTCCCAGCCCACGAGTTTGCAGATATTGTGTAAGCGCGGGCAGAATCTGACGGTCTTTAAACCAACTGGGGTGACGGAATTCCAAAGCCAGTTCAAATTCTTTCGGCCATTGTTGCAGGAAATAAAACAGAGCCGCCTTGTGGGAATAGTCAAAGTGCGGAGGGAATTGAATAAAACAAGGGCCGCGATGCTCTTGCAGGCTTTCCACAAAACGCAGCCATTCTTTCAGCAGGGATTTATCCAGCATGCCTTGTTCAGAATGCGAAAGCCCCTGAAACACTTTGGGACAAAACTGAAACTGCGGTGTCACCTGTTCCCGCCACTTTAAGACTTGTTCGTGATTGGGAATGCGATAGTGAGACGTGTTCAGTTCGATCGTGTCGTAGTTCTGAGAGTAATAGGACAGATACTCCGTCGGTTTGGTTTTCTCTGGATAGATCTTGCCGATCCATTCCTTGTGTCCCCACGCAGGGGTGCCCAAAAGGAAGCGGGTGGGTTGTGTGGGGCGCGGAAGCTTTTGCAAATACGCAACCGAAGCTCCGTCATCCGGTGGCAGTGACCAATCAACATTCGCGATGGAGGAAAGTTTTCCAAACTCCATAAGTAAATTCCGGGCAAAAAAAAGCCCGCCAGACAAATGCCTGACGGGCCCGATGTTCAATCAGAAACTAGTGGTTTTCTTCTTTCAAAGAACCCGCTGGAACTTCTTTTACTTTCACGGACTTATTCAGGAAAGCGATCACTTTCTCTTCAGTCAGCATGTAAGTCAGGCGGGAAGCCTGTTCCGGACGACCGTAGAATTCCTTGATACGGGATTCTTCGATACCAGTTTGTTGAGCGTACTCAGCAAATTTCGCATCCAGGTCTTCTTTTTTGCAGAACAAATCGTGTTTCTTCGCGATAGCATCCACAAGGAAGGAAGACTGGATCATTTCAGCGGCTGTTTTTTCAAAGTCGCCATCCCATTTTTCAACGTAAGAAGCGAAATCGTTTGGACCCATGCCTTGTTCAGTCATGCGTTTTTTGAAGTCTTCAACCAAAGAAGCTTTTTGTTCTTTCATCAAAGAAGGTGGAACTTCAACCGGGTTTTCCTTTACCAAAGTTTTCAAAAGACGGTTTTTGAAAGCGTCTTCAACACGCCCGATGATCTATACGCTTTAATGCTGAACCATCACCATTGGCCGTATAGATCATCGGGCGACCCGCGCGGTCTGAAGAAAACGCCAATTGACCGGAGTTGGAAACATTCGGTTCCACATTCAAAGCACCGGAAGGACCATTGGTGATTTTTCCAACCAAAGTTCCATCCAAAGTCATTTTATAGATGTCAGGGCTTGTCCCTTGAGAAATCGTCAGATAGATATTGCGACCATCCGGGGAAAAAGACGCACCTGAGTTGATCCCCTGACGGTAAGAGATCAAGGATCTTTTCCCGGTTGTCAGGTCCAACAGCAGCATATCAGCATTTCTGAATTTAGAGCCGACGCGTTTTACATATGAAGTGTAAGCAATCTTCTTGCCGTCCGGAGACCATGCTGGAGAGATTGCGATACTGCGATGACGGGAAACCTGTTCACTGTTGGCGCCATCCCAGTCCATCACAAAGATTTCTTTGCTTTGGCCGCCAGCGCGATCACTGGAAACCACCACGCGGGAAAGGAACGGACCTTCTTCACCGGTCAGAGCTTTAAGAACATCGTTAGAGAACGTGTGCGCAATACGGCGGGCGCTGGAAGTCGGGCCTTTATACTTCTTGCCTAAGACCAACGCCGCACGAGGCACGTGATATGTGTAAGTTTCCAAGGTCACTTCGTTACCAACCACGGAATAGGCGGCACGGACCAGGAAATCAGCTCCAATAGAAGACCAGCTTTGGAATTTGAAGCCATTAGGCAGACCCGGGGCTGGCATCAAACCTGTTTTGGCAGTGTCTTCAAGAAAGGCACTTTGATTGATGAACTGGAAGTAAGAGGAAACGCTTAAGTCATTGGTGATGGTGTTGAAAATCTCAATGCCCACACCCTGATTGCGGGACGCCGTGGACGGGGACCCTGAGTATTGCAGTGGTGGAAAAGCCATCAGACTTTTCTTTGTACGTGCTTCACCCATCTTGATATAGATGCCATTGGATTGCGCCTGAGAGATAAGGGGTGACAGGCCTAAAATCAGAATCAAGGCCAAAATCTGCTTCATCATGATGTCCTCCTAATTATTCCGGGAACCCAATCAGGATTCCGTCCACAGAGAATACGGCGATCAATTTTTCCGGTGGAGCCGGGAAAGGCGCCGAACGATCAATGGTTGCTAATACTTCTTCATCGTAGCTGGGATTGCCACTGGATTTAACAATTTTTCTACCTAAAATATTGCCGCGTGAATCAATGAACAGACGCACTTGGGCTTTATAGTCTTTTTTGGACAGCCATTCAGGAATGGTCCAATTCTGCTTAATATGACGATCCAGATCAGAAATATAGCTGTCGTTCTGAAGTTTCGCGATCCCGGTCAGTGAACTGCCAGGCGACACGACATTGCCCTTGATGGGCGCAGCACCCGTATCGGCTTTACCAGTTCCGGCATTAGCCGCGACTTTTTTCTTTTCTTCAGCGACGTCTTCTTTGATCTTTTCCAAAGCTGCCATGGCTTTTAGTTTGTCCAGAGCGTTTTGCTGCTTGGCTTTGACCTTTTCCAGATTCACGCCCTCTTCCTTTGGTTTTGCCGGAGGAAGTTTGACTGGCTCTGGTTTGGGCTCCGCTTTTTTCTCTGCCACTTTTTCGGGTGGTTTTTCCACAGGCTTTTCTTTGGCTGGTTCCTTGTCAGGCAGAGCTGGTTTCGGATTTTCTTTGGCCGGGGGTGCCAGATCCTTTGGTGGAGTTTTGTCCGGCAGACCCACCATATCCACACGCACGGCTTGTGTGAAATCAATGGTTTCCTGTGTAAAGAACACGGTCTTTAGCGTGAAGATCGAAATAACAAGTGCGTGCAGGGCAAAGGAGATCCCTATGCCGCGGGTGACTTGTTCGTCGTTTTTCTGCTGCTCGTTTTCTTCTAAGTAGTTCACTGGTCTTTAGGTTGTGTGATCAGGCCAATGTTAAAGATCCCGGCGGCACGCACTTCGGCCATAGCTTCCGCGACGAAGCCATAGTCCACCTTGCGGTCTGCCTGGATGTATACTTGTTTGTTCTTCTTGTGCTCAAAGATTGCTTTGAGTTTTGGACGAAGTTCATTCATGGCGATCTTTTGTTTGGCAATCGTCATTCGTTGATCCGAATTGATGACCAATACAAAAGGCTCTTCATTCACTTCAACACCGGACGAGGAGGTCTTTGGCAGATCCACCTCAATCCCCTGTTGCATTAAAGGAGTCGTCACCATGAACATGATCAGCAAAACCAGCATCACGTCCACCAGGGGCGTGATATTGATTTCACTTAATGTCGCCCGGCTTTTTCCGCCGCCGCCACTCATTCCCATGACTTAGTTTCCTTGAAAGAAGTTACGCTTAACAATGTTCAGGAAGTCCGCACTGAAGTTATTCAGAGCAATTTCCTGCTTGCGAATTTTAGAGATAAAGTTGTTATAAAGAACAACCGCCGGAATCGCTGTCGCCAAACCAATCGCAGTTGCAATCAAAGCCTCGGAAATCCCCGGAGCCACAACCGCCAGGCTGGCAGTTCCAGTTTGACCGATTTTGTGGAAGGACCCCATGATCCCCCAAACTGTTCCGAACAAACCAATGAAGGGACCGGTGGAACCTGTTGTGGCCAGAACTGTCAGGCGGGATTCAATTTTGGAAATCTCGCTTTCAGTGGCTTTGTTCAAAACACGCTCAAGGTTGTCGATCCCCGACAGAATCGGTTTATCACCTTCGGTTTTGGAAAGCAGCGGGGATTCAGAGATCTTTTTCATTTCCAGATAAGCGGCTTTGAACACGCGCGCGATGGAAGAGTCTTTATACTGGTCGATGTCTTCAAAAAGTGTGTCCAGGGAATTTACTTTCCAGAACTTGCTCATGAACAGTTCGTCGGATTGCTTCATGTTTTTAAAAGTCACGAATTTGGAATAACCAATAGCCCAGCAGAAAATGGACATGATGATCAGCATCAACAGAGTCAGCTGAACGACGGGACTGGCTTGTGCGATTGCATCGATGGAGCTGGTGTTCACCGAAACAGAAGGTGCGGCTTCAGCCACGTTGATGAAATTAAAAGCGGACATATCTGGACCTCCGGCGGACAGCTGTTAGAGCTTCTGTCTGTCAGTAAAAAGATATGCCCAAATGCAATTGGGATCAACCTATTGGGCAGGACCTTGGTTTAGGAGCTGTAGCAATTCTGGAAGATTCTCTGTGATCAGTCCGTCAGCTTTATAGCGACTCGCCTCAGCAAACTGTTCGGAAGTTTGGATGGGTCCCAGGAAGATTCTTTTGTTGCGACGACGCATTTCCACGATAACGTTTTCATTAAAGGCCGGTCGTTTCAGCAAAGTGAACGGGGCAATGAAGACATCACCTTTGAACTGTGTGGAAGAAAGAATATATAGAGAATCAAATGTAAGAAGTCTCATAATATCCGGCGTGCTGGTGCCGTACACCCATTCCGGTTTTAGTTCTTTCACAGAACTCATCACCACCAGGGCGTCACTTTGAATCAGCGTGCGATCTTTGGGGGAAAAGCCTTCAATGGCCTCCACCACTGCGGAATGCACGTCATGCACGTTATCCACGATGTTCAGGACAAAGCGGGTCTGCGGGAACTGTTCGTAGTATTCCTTCAGGGCCGGAGTGTTCTTATAGAACTCGTTGATTTGCTCCCACGGATATTCAGACAGTTTGCTGCCAATCATGATCGGAGTTGTGGGGTTGGCTTTCTGTTCTTCCTCTTTCGCCTTCAAAAACTCGATATCCCGGGAGGAAGGCAAAATGAAAGGAATCTTGTCCCGGGACATGCGCACATCAGCCCAGATTGCGACGTCGGATTTTAGCTTAACGGCCTCTTGCACCTTATCCAAAGTGTCGGCTTTTACGATCACAATCGGAGCGGGGCCAGAAAAGAAGGCATGTTCGTAAAGAGGGTAGTTCTGAGCATCACCCCAAATACGGGCCATCAAAATAAGAACACCAAGGACCAGGAAGCTACAAACGGTAATGAAAAGGATTCTCATAGGACTTTCGTATAGCACCCTAAGACTTTGAAATCAGCACATTTTTTCAAAACCAAAGGAAAGAATCCTGTCATGATCTTAAATACGCTAAAATTAGGCGTATTTCATCTTGTTTTTCAATTGGCTTTCTATTAGATAGAAGGCCATACAGTGTCCGCAGAAGGAACCTTTTATGAATAAAATCAACCGCAAGCTTGAGTATGCTTTAATGGCTTTAAAGTATATGAGCCAAAAGATGCCCGGAGAGCTGACCACAGCCAAGGAAGTGTCTGACGCTTTTCATACTCCGTTTGATGCAACTGCTCGTGTGATGCAGCAAATGGCCCAAAAGGGCGGCTTTTTGCGCGCCGAATACGGAGCCAATGGCGGCTATCAGATCACCAAAGATCTGGCGAAAGTTTCCATCCACGATCTTGTCGAAGTGATCGAAGGCCCCACGGCGTTGGTCAAATGTCTTCACAAAGAAGCTCCCTGCGAAATTCAAGGCACCTGCAACATTGTATCCCCGATCACAGATTTGAATCACAGACTTACGGAATTCTATAAGAGCCTGAGCCTGAAAGAACTATTAGTAGGAAAAGTGGCTATGCCAGCAAAAAAATCCACAGAGGTGGTGGCTCATGGATAACAACAAAAATTCCAACAACCCTCTGGAAAGTTACGAATACAAATACGGTTTCACCACAGACATTGAAACCGATCAGGTGGCGTTGGGTCTGAATGAAGACATCATTCGCCTGATCTCTGCAAAAAAGAATGAACCTGAATGGATGCTGGAATATCGCCTGAAGGCGTTCCGTCACTGGCTGACCATGGTGGAGCCCACCTGGGCGCACGTTTCTTATCCGCCAGTTGATTTCCAGGCGATTCGTTATTACTCCGCTCCTAAAAAGGCGAAAGACGAAGCCGACAAACCAAAATCCCTGGACGACCTGGACCCGGAACTTATCAAAACTTTTGAGAAGCTGGGCATTCCTTTGACAGAACAAAAGCGTATCTCGGGCATTGCTGTGGATGTGGTTTTTGACTCTGTTTCGGTGGGCACGACTCACACTGAAGTTCTGGATAAAGCCGGAGTGATCTTCTGTTCTATTTCTGAGGCCATTCATAAACATCCAGAATTGGTGAAAAAATATCTGGGCTCTGTGGTTCCGCACACGGATAATTTCTATGCAGCTTTGAATGCAGCTGTCTTCACTGATGGATCGTTCTGTTACATCCCCAAAGGGGTGCGTTGCCCGATTGATCTTTCCACTTATTTCCGTATCAACGCGAAGGATACCGGTCAGTTTGAAAGAACTTTGCTGGTATGTGATGAAGGTGGTTATGTGAATTACCTTGAGGGCTGTACCGCGCCTCAACGTGATGAAAACCAGCTTCACGCCGCCGTTGTTGAACTGGTGGCTTTGGATAATGCAGAGATTAAATATTCCACAGTGCAGAACTGGTACACGGGCGATAAAGAAGGCCGTGGCGGTATCTATAATTTTGTGACCAAGCGTGGAAAAGCTTTGGGTAAGTATTCCAAGATTTCCTGGACTCAGGTTGAATCCGGCTCGGCGATCACTTGGAAATATCCAAGCTGCATCCTGCAGGGGGAAGGTTCCGAAGGGGCTTTCTACTCTGTGGCATTGACTCACGATTTGATGCAAGCCGATACCGGAACGAAAATGATCCATATTGGTAAAAACACCAAGAGCACGATCATCTCCAAAGGTATTTCCACGGACAAATCCTCCAACGCCTATCGTGGGCAGGTGAAGATTCTGCCGTCAGCGGAAAATGCGCGTAATTATTCCCAGTGTGATTCCATGCTGGTGGGTGATCAAAGCAGCGCGCACACATACCCTTATATTGAAGTAAAAAACAAAACAGCGACGATTGAACACGAAGCGACGACTTCCCGAATCAGCGAAGACCAGATCTTCTATCTTCAGTCCCGCGGTCTGGATATGGAAAAGACCATTTCAATGCTGGTGAATGGCTTCTGTAAGGAAGTCTTCAAAGAACTTCCGTTGGAGTTCTCTGTCGAAGCAGTGAAATTGATCGAAATGAAGTTAGAAAATTCTGTTGGTTAGGTGCGCTGGGCGCACAGAGTGCAGCCGCCATCGGCGGCGGAACTGAAGTAGAAATAATTAAAGGTAAAGCAAATGTTAGAAATTAAAAACCTCCACGCTCGAGTTGAAGAAAAAGAAATCCTGAAAGGTCTGAACCTGACTGTGAAAGCTGGCGAAGTTCATGCGATCATGGGGCCAAATGGTTCCGGTAAATCCACACTTTCCAAAGTGCTGGCAGGGCACCCGGCGGGCGAAGTTCATGCGATCATGGGGCCAAATGGTTCCGGTAAATCCACACTTTCCAAAGTGCTGGCAGGGCACCCGGCGTATGAAGTGACTGCGGGCGAAGTGAAATACGAAGTGAATTTCCAAATGTCCAACCTGTTGGATCTTGAGCCGGATGAAAGAGCCAAAGAAGGCATCTTCCTGGCTTTCCAGTATCCTATTGAGGTTCCGGGTGTTTCCAACTTCACCTTCCTGCACACAGCCTTTAATTCTGTGTTGGCCCATCAGGGTTCCGAGCCAATGCCTGAAGGGGAGTTCCGTGAATTCCTTTACCAGAAAATGAAACTGGTCAGCATGAAGCCTGAATATCTGGATCGTCCGGTGAACACAGGTTTTTCTGGTGGTGAGAAAAAGAAAAACGAAATTTTGCAGATGGCGGTGTTGTCTCCGCGTCTGGCGCTTTTGGATGAAACGGATTCCGGTCTGGATATCGATGCTTTGCGTGTGGTGTCTGACGGTGTGAACAAGCTTCGTCGCAAGGACAATGCGATTGTTTTGGTGACTCACTATCAAAGACTTCTGGATTATATCAAGCCGGACTTTGTTCACGTGCTGGTGAATGGAAAAATCATTGAAACGGGCGACAGCTCTTTGGCGTTGAAGCTGGAAGAAAAAGGTTACGACTGGTTGATTAACTAATCGACCGTGGGAATAAGAACTATGAACTTACTATCAACTTACGACAGATTTAGTCAGTCCAACCCGGCACAAGGGGCTTTGGCCACCTTCCGTCAGGCGGGCTATGACTATGCTCTGAACAAGGGTTTGCCGACCCGCAAAGATGAAGACTGGCACTACACCAGCGTAAAAGCGATTGGTGAAGCAGGATTTGTTTCCAGCGGGATCACGTCTTTTGAGCCCAGCCATGAAACTCTTTTGCAAATCAAGGCACGTTTGAATTCTGACTTCACCAATATTGTTTTCTTTAATGGTGTTTTGAATAAAACCTTGTCTGCGGATTTGCCAGCGGGCGTGGTGTTGCGCGAACCGGATCAGTATCCGGCTCAATTTGACGATGCCTTTGATGCCTTAAACGGCGCTTATCTGACCAAGGCTTTGGAAGTTTCGATTGCCAAAGAAACTTCTGTGGAAAAGCCTGTGAATTTCATCTTCTTCACTTCCAATGAAGGTGGCACCAATTTGATGGTTCATCCGCGCATTCGTCTTGAGGTTGGTGCCAGATCTTCTGTGAAAGTTTTGGAAAGCCACTATGGGCTTCAGGATACAGTGTACTTTGTAAACTCTGTTTTTGATCTGCATATCGCAGACAGTGCCAAGGTTGGTTATGTGCGCGTACAGGCAGAAAGCGAACAAGCTTTCAATATTGGCCGTACCCGTATTGTGGTTGAAAAGAATGCCAACCTGGAAAGCCTGGCGTTTGCAACCGGGGCGGCTTTGTCCCGCCATTCTCTGGATGTCGTTTTGAATGGACCGGGTTCCAATTCAGAGATCTTGGGTGTGTATGCGGTTCGTGGTTCTCAACATGTGGACAACACCTCGTTGATTGATCACCATGTGGGTGAATGTAATACCAACCAGTTGTACAAAGGCATTCTGGATGGCGAATCCAAAGCTGTCTTCTGCGGCAAGGTGCTGATCGAAAAAGGCGCACAGAAAGCCAACTCTGCGCAGTTGAATAACAACCTGCTTTTAAGCACCAAGGCGGAAGCTGACAGCAAGCCTTGTCTTGAAATCTATGCTGATGATGTAAAAGCGGCTCACGGTTCTACAGTGGGTCAGTTGAATCGCGAAGAGCTTTTCTATCTGCAATCCCGCGCGATTGCGAAAGAAAAAGCCATTCCGATGCTTAGTTATGGTTTCCTTTCTGAAGTGATTTATAAAATTTCCGACGAGAACATCCAGACCTGGTTGTCTCGCCATTTGGATGAGGCGTTCAGTCACCTCAGCCTGAATCGGTAAGTGTTATGGGTAATTTGGACGAGTTATTTCTAAATGTGCGCAATCAGTTTCCGGCTTTGACCCAGTTGGTTCATGGCAAGAAGCTGGTTTATCTGGACAGCGGGGCAACAACTTTGAAGCCTCAGTCCGTGATTGATCGTATTTCGCATTTTTATTCTTATGAAACCTCTAATGTGCACCGTGGAGCGCATTACCTGGGTGATGTGGCGACGGGGCATTTTGAGGCGGCAAGGCACAAGGTCGCTCAGTATCTGGGGGCGGCTCAGTCTGAGGAAATCATCTTCGTGCGTGGTACGACCGAAGGCGTGAACCTTGTGGCCAACACCTGGGGTCTTGCGAACTTGAAGGCCGGGGATGAGATTCTGATCACGGTGATGGAACATCACGGGAATATCGTGCCTTGGCAGATGGTCGCGGAAAAAGTCGGTGCGAAAGTGGTTGCGGCTGACATTCATGATAACGGCGAGCTGAATCTGGAAGATTTCAAAAGCAAGCTGTCAGAAAAGACCAAGCTTGTGGCCTTCACAGCGTCATCCAATGTGCTGGGCACAAACACGGACATGAAACTATTGACCCGTCTGGCTCACGAAGTTGGCGCCAAAGTTCTGGTGGATGGGGCACAGATCGTGTCTCAGCTTCCGGTGAATGTTCAGGACATTGACTGTGATTTCTTTGTGTTTTCTGCCCACAAACTTTTTGGTCCGTTTGGCTTTGGTGCTCTGTATGGCAAAAAAGCGATTTTGGATCAAATGCCTCCTTATCAAGGGGGCGGCAGCATGATTGCCAAAGTCACGATCGAAAAGACCACGTTCAATGACGTGCCGACGCGTTTTGAAGCGGGGACTCCGCATGTGGAAGGGGCTGTGGGCCTGCATGCGGCTTTGGATTTTGTGGAAAAGATCGGTCTGGATAAGATCCATGCCTATGAAATGGAAGTTCTTAAAGATGCCACAGAAAAACTTCTGGCGATTCCGGATGTGAAAATATTCGGAACGGCGGCAGATAAAGGGGCGATTCTTTCCTTCAACCTGAAGGGGGCTCATCATTCGGATGTGGCTCAGATTCTGGATCAGGAAGGTGTTGCTGTTCGCGCCGGTCACCATTGCACACAGCCTTTGATGGCGCGTTTAGGTGTGCCGGGCACTGTGCGTGCGTCTCTTTCCGTGTATAATAATCATGAAGATATTGATGCTTTAGTTAAAGCCGTGGCGAAGGCCCGGGAGATGTTGTTATGAGCACCCAAGATGTACTCATCCGTATTCAAGCGACCCCAAATCCCAACGCGTGGAAATTTGTGTTGGATCGTCCTGTCCTGACTGAAGGAAAGGCGACTTATGCTGACGCAAAAGAGGCTGATCAAAGCTTGTTGGCGTCGTCTTTGTTCCAAGTGGACGGGGTTCGTCAGGTTCACTTCTTCCAGAACGTGATCACGATCACACACAATTTCGATGCAGACCCGGAAGAGATTCAGAAAAACGTCTGCTCGGTCATTCAGACCAGAATGCCTGCGCACAATCCGCAGCAAACACAAGTGGATGAAAAGAAATTGCGCCGCGCAAGTTTGCCGCCGGAAGTGCAGCAGATCGAAGAGATCCTTGATCACACAGTTCGCCCGGGATTGCAGGGTGATGGCGGGGACTTGGATGTTGTGAAGTATGAAGATAACAAACTGTATGTCTTCTATCAGGGGGCTTGCGGTACTTGCCCAAGTGCCACGTCCGGCACACTGATGGCCATCGAAGGCATTTTAAGAGATCAGTTCAATCCGGAAATCGAAGTGATTCCGGTGTAGGTAACAAAAAAGGACCCTTTCGGGTCCTTTTTTATTTTCTACGACGTTTAAAAGTTTCATTCCCCAGCTGAGCTTCAGCGGAACGTCGAAGCTCCGGGGCTCCGGCTTCCAAGGTGTCCTCAGCGCGGCTCACGATCACGGCGGAATTTCCCAGCACCTCATTGCCTGCATGGGCCTTAACTCCCAAAGAAATCATCTTTTGCTTTTCTTTAGAGAACCCCACAACAGTCAGCTTTAGTTCCACAACCTGACCGGATTTTACGTTGGCCAAAGAATCAGCTATTTCTCCATCGACCACGGAAACGCCCTCAGGAAGACTCCAGGAATAGCTGAAATCGCTTTGCAGATCCTGATTGACCAGCACGCGGGCCACCAGGGTGACTTCATCGCTGCTGTCCTCAGGAATGTCTGCTTCGGACTTTAGCTCCACATGGAAAGTTGCCAGATGTTTCCCAACAGGAGGTGGGCGCCAGCTTGATTTTTCCGCCGCTGCCGGGGCGCGCTCCTCGGATTTGCCAGAGAAGGAATATACAGAAGCCCCCAGGGCCAAACTCATAAAGGCAGCGGTGAAAACTATCTTTCGCTTCCGCATAGGGCGACTCCATTCCGTGTCAGTGAATATGTGGCAGAGGAACTCATTTGATAGTTCTCTTTGTTGTAGGCATTGATCTTCACGTTGATCACATAGTAACCGGCGGCAAGACCGCTTAAAGAGATGCTTTCAGTTGTTGAGCTTGCCGAGCGACTTTGTCTGACGATATAGGGTGAGGAATATCCTGCATACCAGTGCGCATCCTCAAAATAGATATAGTCCTTTTTGTAAAGAATCAGATCCAGATTCAGCAGTGTGCTGGTGTAGGTCATGGCCAAAGTTCCGCCGGAACCATCGTAATAGAATAAATAGAAGTCATTGTTGACCTGCTGATTGGATCGGGCAAGGCCCCCCAAAGACAGTTCTTTGGTGCCGACAGTGAAGGTCGTCGGGCAGGAACCTCCGGTGGCTGTCAGGTTGTAGGCATAGTCTTTGGTGGTTTTACTTTGTTTTTCTTCCGTCAGGATGGTGTCCCATTTGCTGTTGGCGTTTATATTTTGGGAAAGCAGATAGTTGAAAAGACCCACATTCGGAATCGGATACTTTGTCAGATTCACAAGACTCGTGGCAAGAGGGTTGCTATTTTTTCTGTGCCCCGAGGTGTCTTCGCCGGAGAATGTTTTCCAGATATCCGCAAAGGCGACGCCCGCTCCAGTATTCGCGCCGGAGTAAACCGCATCGTTCTTGCGTGTTGTCTTGTAAAGAGTTCTGGAGACAGAGACTTCGCGGAAGGTTCCGGTGCCCTCAAGGTCTGAGCCTCCTGTATTGTCCATCGAGGCCGTGGCGCCATTTTCCCAAAGGTTAAAGGAAATGCTGACGCCGGATTTTGCATTGCCCTTGTAGCCGTAAGTATCGACGTAGTAGTGATAGCGAACTTCATCAGGAACGCGGCTTTCATCTATGCCAAGACTCGCAGCATCGGCTCCGGTCAGCACGGCAGCTTGCAGGTAGTTGGCCCAGCCTTCACTCCACGCCAGACGGGCGTCAATTACGAAGTTCCCGTTATGGGACCCACCCGGAGAAGCCGAGTTTCCATAGACGTCTTCAAGGAAGTGACCATATTCATGCAGGATGACCGAGTCATCGAAGTGATCGGTGTCCGAGGACTTCACGTCACCGCTGACACCACCCAGGATAAAGAGCTTGCGATCTCCGGGGGAATAAAAAGACAGTGGTGAATTGGAACCAAAATAAGAATAC
This sequence comes from Bdellovibrio bacteriovorus, assembly GCF_025558485.1. Taxonomy (GTDB): domain Bacteria; phylum Bdellovibrionota; class Bdellovibrionia; order Bdellovibrionales; family Bdellovibrionaceae; genus Bdellovibrio; species Bdellovibrio bacteriovorus_G. The sequence goes on along the minus strand of NZ_CP102930.1, from coordinate 952,000 downwards.
GGATTAAATCCGGCCTTCCAGTAAACAGTCACCTTGTCGGCAACCCACCATTTGTCAGGATCGGCAGAGGGAACTCCGCTGACCATGATATTTTTGCTGATGTTGCGACGGATGTATTCGTTGGCCAAGAGAATATTGTACATGATATTGAAGGCGCCGCCCTCAAGACCCGGGTACAGGTTTTCATCAGCCTGGGCGATGACAGGGGTTGATGTCAGGTCCTTGGTGCCCGCAGTAATATCGCTGGCTGTGATCGTAAAATCCAAAGAGGCAAAGTGCGGAGTGTTGCCATAAATATCTTTTAGAATGCTGACTTTCAGAAAACTGTTCTGAGCGCGAGAGAAAACTTTGATAGTGTAGGTGCCTTCGGTTTTTGGAATTTTAAATTCGGCAGTTCCGTCTGTGGTGGTTTCGCCCTGTTGAATGCGAGTGCCACTGGCATCATAAATATGGAATTCAGCAAAGGCGATGGCCATGCCTTCGTTTACGACATTTGTCAGGCCATTTGTGCTGACTCCGGGGGAAAAGCTTAAGCCACGGTAACGGAAGATCGCAGGGACTGTCACCGTCACGGCATCAGCGTTGTCGATATCGGTGGGTTTGCCATAATAAGGCGGTTCGTTGGAAGCGGGCTCGGACGACGACGAATCGTCACGGCCTTCAAAGCCATTGCCACTGCCACAACCAGAAAGAAGTATAGAACAACCGCATAGAATAGCGGCCAGTATCCGGCTTAAATTCATAAAGAACTTATCGGACTTACGGGCAAGGGCCTGAACGATTACAGCCGTGATTTCTCAGTGTAAATTGTGGTAAAAATGCAGAAGTTTTTTGCAGGACTGTCTTGATTTGAGACAAATAAAAAAAGGCTCGAAGGCCACTCTGAAAAAGTAAACCTGTTTTAGCTAAGGTGGGTAACCATGATAACAACTTTAGGCTTCTCAGTACGAGCTGAGCTTGCTCACCATTGTCAGGGACAGTCCCCAAAAATATGCTTGTAAGGTTTATTTTCGATAGAGCTTTACGCCGTCGAACCCTTCTGAAGTCTATTCTAGCAGGTCTTTTAAAGTCGTCAATCAAACCGGACTCTTACTTTCCGGCAAAGCTCCGATAAATTGCTTATGACGCCAGAAAAGCTCGATTTTATTTTTCCGTTTGTGGTTTTTTTCTATGGACTCCTGATGGTTGTTGTGTTGGAGAACCCGGTCCTGGCAAGGATCGGACACGAGCGCCTGGGTCAGGCTTACGCCAATATCACGAAGCATAAATCTCTGGCGTGGATTTGCTTTTTTGTGGGCGGATTGTGGTCCGCACAGAACGTCTGGTATTCCTCTCTTTAGCTCTTGAGTTGACTCTCAATGTATTGACTCCCGTGGGAGGGGGCATTAGCCTCTGCTCCCATGTCGGATACTCCTAATCAAGCTCTTCGCAAGACAGATATTTCTGCCCAGGCCAATCTGGGGGCTGCGGATCTATTGACAAAAAACAATGAACCTTCCGTGCTCTCTGTTGAGCAGCTTAATATCTATGTCAAACAACTTCTGGAAGGTCAGATTGGGACAGTGTGGGTGAAGGGGGAGATTTCCAACTTTAAAGCACACACCTCCGGGCATTTCTATTTCAGTCTTAAAGATTCCAAATCCCAGATCACCGCAGTGATGTTCCGTGGTCACAATGCACGTTTGAAGTTCAAGCCGACGGACGGAATGGAAGTGATTGTGCGTGGTCGTATCACGGTGTACGAACCGCGCGGGAACTATCAGCTTATGTGCGAGATGATGGAACCTGTTGGCGCCGGTGCTTTGCAAAAGGCTTTTGAACAGCTGAAAATGAAACTGAAGGCTGAAGGACTTTTTGAGTCAGGCAAGAAAAGACCGATTCCGACTTTCCCGCGCCATATTGCGATCGTGACGTCTCCGACGGGAGCGGCGATTCGTGATATTCTGAACGTGCTTTCCCGTCGTGTAAAATCAATTCAAGTGACGGTGGTGCCCACGATTGTTCAGGGCGAGGCGGCTGCTCCGCAGATTTGTGAGGCGTTCAGGAAAGCCACAGCACTTCCGGGTGTGGATGTGGTGATTGTGGGTCGTGGCGGCGGCTCAATTGAAGACATGTGGTGCTTTAATGATGAAAAGCTGGCTCGTTTGATTGCTGCCAGTCCGGTGCCGGTGATTTCAGCTGTCGGACATGAAATTGATTTTACCATTGCGGATTTTGTTGCGGATTTGCGCGCTCCCACTCCATCGGCGGCGGCAGAGCTGGTGGCCAAAAGTTCCGGAGAGCTGGCTAATAAGGTTGTCTCTTTGGAGCGCATGCTGAAACTGACTTTTGAAAAGAAGATGAAGTATCTGCGTGAAAAGATGACGGGCCTTTCCAAGCGCTTGGTGGACCCGCAACGTCGTCTTCAGGATCTGGAGCTTCGCAATGATGATCTTTTGAATCGTCTGGAATTTGCGATGAATCGTCGGTTGTCTGAACGCCATCACAAGGTGGAGCTTCTGACGGAAAAACTGGGAAGCCCTCAGGATCTGATTGATGAAAAGAAAAAGGATCTGGAGTACTTGAAAGCGCGCACAGAAAAAGCGCTGCTGTTTTCTATCGAGCGTAAAAAAGCCCGCATGGGTAAAGTGATGGGAATGCTTGACAGCCTTAGCCCCCTGAAGGTGGTGGAGCGCGGCTATTCCATCGTGACCAAGGAACGTGTTGTTATTAAATCATCTGGCCAGGTGAAAAAAGGGGATCTTTTGGATATCCGTCTGGCTCAGGGCTCACTGACCGCTGTCGTTGACAGTGTGAAAGGGGAATAAATGGATTTCGAGAAAAAACTGGGTCGTTTGGAAGAGATCGTTCAGAAAATGGAAAAAGGTGATTTGGCTTTGGAGGAATCACTGAAGCTTTTTGAGGAAGGCGTGAAGCTTTCCCGCGAATGTCATCAGCGTCTGAATGAAGCAGAATCCAAAGTAAAGCTTCTGATGTCTGTAGGGGCTGATGGTCAGCCGGTGACTTCTGATTTTACTCCCGAGGAGAACTAATCTTGGATTTGGCAATTCAGATTGAACAGGAAATTGCGGCACGCACCCAGGCTGTGAATCAGTTTGTGGAAAAGTATCTGTCTGAAATGGAGCTTCCTGACGGGGCGGCCATCGCTGAATTGCGCAAGTCCATGCTTTATTCTGCCACCAATGGCGGCAAACGTTTCCGTCCGGTGCTTTCCTTGTTGGTGGGGGAGCTGTTTGGTGCGGGGAAAGAAAAGATTCTTCCTTTCGCAGCCGCGGTGGAATTGATTCACACCTATTCTTTGATTCACGATGATCTTCCCTGCATGGATAACGATGACATGCGCCGGGGCAAGCCAACCAATCACAAGGTTTTTGGTGAGGATTTTGCCCTGCTGTCTGGTGATGCTCTTTTAACAGAGGCGTTCATGTTGATTGCGGAAGGTTATAGCGATAATAGTTTCTTGGTGGCGCAGTTAAGTCGTTTGTTGTCCGGAGCTGCGGGTATCCGTGGAATGGTCGGAGGTCAGGCCATTGATCTTCGCGCGGGTGACAGGCAAATGTCCTTGGAAGAGCTGACGCACTTGCATCGTCTGAAAACCGGTGCGCTGATTCGTGTGGCGGTGGAAGGGGCTGCGGTGATTGCCGGGGCCAAGCCGACAGAAATCGAAAGCTTGAAAAAATTTGGTGAAGGTCTGGGACTGGCTTTCCAGGTGGCGGACGATGTTCTGGATCACGGTGAAAAAGGGCAGGATCTGCGCAGCTTCACAGGTATTCTGGGGCTTGAAGGTACAAAAACCTATCTGAGTGATATCAGCGCCTCCACATTGGCGGAGCTTCGCAAGGTTTCTGCGGATGCACCTATGCTGGAATTCCTTATCAGCTTTAATCAGAATCGTCAGGTGTAGTCTTTATGTCGGAAAAAATGCGCTTGGATCTTTATCTTGTCGAAAAGGGTCTGGCGCAATCGCGCACTCACGCACAGGAACTGATCGAAGCCGGTCAGGTGTTTCTTTTTGAAAACGCACAGAAAAAAGTTTTAAAGAAATCCAGCTACGCGGTGACTCGGGCACAGGTGGATCTTATCTCCGTGGATGCGGGGCCGGCCAATCGCTTTGTTTCCCGCGGAGGATTGAAGCTTGAAGGCGCTTTGGCGCATGTGAAGAAGTCCCCGCAGGGCCTGAAGGTTCTGGATGTGGGAATTTCCACAGGGGGCTTCACGGATTGTCTTTTGCAGCAGGGGGCAGAACAGGTTTTGGGTGTGGATGTGGGACATGGTCAGGTTCATCCGCAGCTGCTAAAGGACCACCGCTTGCAAGTGATTGAAGGCATCAATGCCCGTAATCTTTCCAAAGATGAGCAGGTTCTGAAATCCACACCTTCTGAAAAATTTGATCTGGTGGTGATGGATGTTTCTTTTATTTCAATAGCTTTGATTGTACCGGAGTTGACAGGTTTTCTTAAGACCGAAGGCTGTCTTTTAAGTCTGGTAAAGCCCCAATTCGAGGTCGGCGTTGACGGCCTTGCAAAGGGGGGTATAGTCAAAGATGTTTCTTTGTATGCAGAGGTCGAGACGAGAATAAAGACTCTTTGTTCTCAAAATGGATTCAGGGTGCTCGACTACTTCCCATCTCCGATTCAGGGAAAGGACGGAAATAATGAATTTTTCATCTATGCACAAAAAGTCTAGCTGGCTGGTGTTGTTCCTGTTTCTGGCAAGCTGTCAAAGCATTCGAACCCGGGAAGATGTTCGTAAAGCCACGACACCATCCACGCCGTCCCGTCCGGGAGCTGTTCAGCAACAGCGTCCGCAGGAAAGAGAAGACATCGGAACTCCTCCGCCTGTCGAGTCTGACGACGAGGAAATGGCTGAAGTTCCGCCAACACCACCTCCTGCGCCGGTGATTCCAACAATGCCCAAGATCGGTGTGATTCTGGGGGCTGGCGGGGCCAAGACATACGCGCATATTGGATTCTTGCATGAACTGCAAAGAGCCAAGGTTCCGGTGTACGCTATCGGCGGGGTGGAATTTGCATCCCCTATGGCGGCCTTGTATGCAAATAAGGAGCTGGCCAACGACGTTGAATGGCAGATGTTCAAGTTGAAGGATGAAGAGGTTCTGAAAAAATCTTTGCTGGGTGGCGTGAATAAGAACAATGACGTCACTGTGCTGAAGGACTTTGTGGGCGTGGCCTTTAATCGCGCCAAGGTTGAGGACTTTAAGGTTCCATTTGCGTGCCCGTCCTACAATCTGAAAAAGAATCAAGTTTATCTGATGAATCGTGGTGGTATCGACCAGTTGATGTATCTGTGCATGGCATACCCGCCATTCTTTAAGCCGTATCAAAACAGTGTTGCTGGCATTCGTGACATTACGGCATTGGCGAACTATTTGCGCCAGAAGGGGGCCAATTACATCGTCTTTGTAAATGTCCTTCAGTCGCCGGGCGGGTCTAAACCGTTTACTTTGGATGCACAGGCAACGGATAACGTATTATGGAGTGAAGTGGCGGGACTGTATAATAAGCCTTTGCCGGGAGTTGACACTGTCATTTCACTTGATACGTCCAGTTATGGTATTATGGATTTTGAAAAGCGTCGTGAGATTATGAACAAGGGCGCGGATTCCGCAGCCAAGCAGTTGAAAAATCTGACGCGCAAATGGGGTCTTTAGGAGAATTTTATGAGCAGAAAACCCACGTATGACATGAACATTTTTGCCGAGAGAAGAAGACAAGCCGGAGAGCAGATCCCAGGAGCTGCTTTGGTGGTGGCTTCACATCCGGAATACATTCGTAACCACGACTGTCATTTTCCTTACCGACAGGATTCCAATCTTTTTTATCTGACAGGATGGGAAGAGCCAGAATCTGTTTTGATCTATCGTCCGGGCCTGAAGCCTGAAACGGTGATGTTTGTGCGCCGTCGTGATGTGGAAAGGGAGACCTGGGACGGTTTTCGCTATGGGCCGGAAGGGTGCGAGCGTGAATTCAAGGTAGATAAGGCTTATCCAATTGATGAGTTCAGCAAGGTGGCTCCGCAGCTTCTGAAAGAAGTCGATCGCATTTATTACCGTCAGTATAAGAATCCAGAAATGGATCACAAGATGCAGGACGTTTTAGAAAGCGTCAAAGCTCTGCAAGGCCGTATGGGCAATGGCCTTTTGACTATTGTCGATGCGGATACATTGCTGGGTGAAATGCGTCTGGTAAAGTCTGAATACGAACTGACCCAGTTGCGTGAGGCTTGCGAGATCTCTGCACAGGCTCATTTGGCGGCGATGCGCTTTACCCGTCCGGGTGTGACGGAACGTCAGGTTCAAGGGGTGCTGGCGCACAACTTCTACATGAGAGGTTCAGCGCGCGAGGGTTACAACTACATCGTGGCCTCTGGAAATGCGGCAACAACCCTGCACTATAATTTCAACGATCAAGTCTGTCAGGACGGGGATCTTCTGTTGATCGACGCCGGGGCGGAGTTTAACTACTACACTGGCGATATCACGCGCACTTATCCTGTGAATGGTAAATTCACTGATGAGCAGGCTCGTGTGTATGAAGGTGTTCTGAAAGTTCAAAAAGAGATCTGTGATTTCGTTAAGCCGGGGATTGTATTTAAGGAACTGCATGACATGGGCACATCGCTTTTGACGGATCTTATGCTGGATCTTGGTTTGTTGTCCGGTCGTAAAGATGACCTGATTCAGTCTTTGGCACAGAAGAAATACTACCCACATGGTATTGGTCACTGGCTGGGTATGGATGTTCACGATGCGGGTTTGTACTTTAAAAAAGGCGAGCCTCGTCCTATTGAGGCAAACATGTGTTTCACCATCGAACCAGGCCTTTATATTCCTGCGGATGATACGTCAGCTCCTCAGAAATACCGTGGAATCGGTATTCGTATTGAAGACAATCTGCGTGTGACTTCGACAGGTTCTGAAAACATGACCTCTTCAGTGCCAAAAGAAATTGCGGATATTGAAAAGGTTGTAGGTAAAGCTTAATCGAAAAAAGCCCTCTGCTGTCAGAGGGCTTTTTTTATGCCGTGATGGCGCGATCCACTTTGCGTAGATTCTGGGAAATGAACAGCAGTTGCTCGCGTAATTCGTTGGACAGTCCCAGGCCCCATTTACTTTCACTTTCGATGGCGCGCAGGATCTTTTTAAAGCTCTCTGTTAAATCCTCCATGTCCCCCAGCAGGGCATCGAGTGAAGAGGAAAGCTCCTTGACCCGGGACATCTCGATTTTTCCCACAACACAAATAACATCCATTCCGGCTGTCACTTTGGAAAGCATGCTGATCGAGCGGATCAGGGATTTGTTTTTTGTGGTGAGTTCTTTGGCGGTGGCTAGAGCGATGGTGAAATTGGCTGAAATGAGCTGTTTCAGCAGATCGCAGTTTTGCACCAGCAATTGTTCCTGCTTTTCGTCGATGGTGCTATTTGCATTTTCCCGGTGCAGGGTTTCTTCGATCAGATGATTCATCATTTCGATTTGAAAGCGGGAAATCCCGATAGCCAGATACATCCCGGCAGTGGCCTGATGGAACGAGGTAAAGGTTTTCTCGAACTCCAGTGAATTGCTCAATATATCCTGGGCCAGCTTTTCCAGATTGTTGGAAACAACACCCAGAGGTTTTCCGACCTCTCCCAGCTTGGCTGCCGAGATGGTCAGGTTGGTGGTGACCATTTGGACTTCCCGGCAGATTTCATCAATGGCCTGGGATTTGGCCTTTAGGGTGTGGGTTCTTTCGCTAAGTTGATCTGCCACGCGAAAGGCATTTCGTGCGGTTTCTGTGCAGGCCCGTGATGCCATCAGCAGCCCTTCCAAAAGGCCGCTGGCAGAGGTTGATGTTGGTAACAGATTTTCCTGGGTTAATGTCAGCAGGCCGTCCCGCGATTTCATTTCAGCCAGAAGGGCTTCATTCATAAAATCTTCATACGAGGAAAACCCTTTCTCCTGCAGGACTTTTAATAGTTCCGCAGTGGCGTCATCCATTGAGGCACCTTCGTGCTCTTTTTTTAGAATATCGGCATATACTGTTTGGATTTCGCACATAAGTGCGGTGCTGGGCTTTAAGCGAATGGAAAGATAGCCATCCCCCATTGGAAAGGCCATGGCAAAGACCCAGTAGAAACGACCGCTTTTGCTTTGGTTTTTGACGTAGGCGCAGATAGGGCGGTTGCTTTTCAGGAAGCTCCAGAAGAGCTTAAAAACACAACGGGGCATATCAGGATGGCGAATGATGTTGTGAGGACGTCGCAGAATTTCATCCTCGTGATACTCGCTGACACGAAGAAATACTTTGTTGCCGGTTTGAATCAGGCCTTTGAAGTCGGTTTTGGAAAAGAACAGCTCATGCAACGCAAAGTCGGCCTCAAGACTTACCACCCGTGTCTCCTCGTGAAGACACTGCTATAACTTCAGTGATTCAATCACAGCAACAGATTTGGGTGGTTGAGGGAACAATCCACCGGCGCGGTGGAGAAACTCCCCCGCTGGTATAGACATTTTGTTAGATAAACCGGTGAGAAAGCCAGGAGAACTTTTCAGCATTCTCCTGAAGTTCCTGTTCAGTTTTAAATAACCGGTCATCGCGTGCAGCGGCACTGACTGCCAGCCCCAGATGTGTGGCAGATTGCAGCAGCTGATAGTCACCCATGGTGTTGCCAGATGCGAAGAACGGTTTTTTTCCTCCGGTTTTTTCAAGCAGCGCATCCACTTTTCCCTGCTTATAGGTGATCAGTCCTTTTTGAGAGCTGGTGATCGTGCCGTTTTCGACGACGGTTTCAATTCCGATGACGTCCTCTTTCTTCAGTCCCAGCATTTCAGCGCCGGGTTCCACGGCCCATTTGACAGAGGCAGTGACGACATAGATGCGCACACCTTTGGATAAAAACAGATCAATCAGCTTCTTTTGCTCGGTGAAAACGGGTAAAGGAAAATGCCCTTTGACGGCGTCGATAGCCCAGCTGTGAATTTGCTCCAGCTTTTGCCCCTGACAGATTTGAGCTAGCCAAAGGTAGGCTTTGGCGGGATTTTCCGCTTTCATGGACTGATAGTGTTCCCAAGGCTCTGGTGGAAGCGTTACCAGCTTGTTGTCGATCTGGTGATGGAAGAAAGTTTCCCCCAAATCGGTATCCCACAAAGTTCCATCCGCATCAAAAGCAGCCACGGGTGCAGAATCTTCTTTCAGAATGAGGTCCAGTGTCGTATTTATGCGCTTCCAAATGTCGGCGGAATAATCTTTGTATTTCATAGGCTCTTAGTATGAAATATGAAAAGAAAAATGACAAGGAGACCTGAGGGCATGAGCCTTTATTGTCGAGTGATTCAGTCGGAAGATTTGCAGCAAATTTTGGATCTGGAAAATAAGAAACTTGCAGAAGCTTATCCAGATGAGATGGAAAGAATGATAGCCAGCTGGAACTCCAAGTTTCGCGTCGAGGCTCTGAATCATTATATTGCTTTGGGCTGGAGCTTTCTGGCTCTGGAGCAGGACACCAACAAGCTGATGGGCTATTTCATTGCGCAGCCGTTGCTGTTCCTTGATGGACAGACGCAGACTTTGTGGGTGGAACATGTGCAGTACAACTCGTTGCAGGCACGCGATGAATTATGTGAGCTGGCTTACAAGCTGGGCCGGGAAAAACATTTGCAAAGGGTTTACTTCCCCAATGAAAATGGCGTGCCAAATTCAGTCAAGGGCTTCAAGCCGGAAAACTGGCAGCCGGGTACGCTTAGTGTGAAGACGACAAAAGGATAAAGCTATGAAGAATTTCTCCTTCGCAAACCGGATCCAGAATATCAACAGGATGAAGACTCAGGAATTTGACCTGGTCATTATCGGCGGGGGAATCAACGGTGCGGGAGTAGCGCGGGACGCTTCGGCCCGGGGCATGAAAGTGGCTTTGATCGAAGCACGTGATTTTGCATCCGGAACCTCTTCAAAATCCAGTAAGCTGATTCATGGTGGGATTCGTTACCTTGAAAATATGGAATTCAAACTTGTCTTTGAGGCCTTGAACGAACGCACACGTTTGTTCGAGATGGCTCCGCATCTGGTTCATCCGTTGAGATTTATGATTCCTCTTTATGAGGAAAGTCGCGTGGGTATGTTCAAAATGGGGATGGGGATGTGGCTTTACGATGCCTTGTCCTTGTTTCAGGCGCCGGAAATGCATGAACGCCTGAATGCCAAGGAATCCATGGATCACATGCCGGCTTTGCGCCAACAGCATTTGCTGGGTTCTTACATTTATTCTGATGCCTATATGGACGATGATCGTCTGGTTCACGAAACTTTGCGTTCAGCAAATGAAAATGGCGCCTTGTGTGTGAACTACGTAAAGGCCGTGGGTGTTCATTACGGATCAGATGGAAAAATTGATTCAGTCCTGTGCGAGGATCAGCAGGTAAAAGAAAAGTTTTCTATCAAGGCCCGTCACGTTATTAGCAGTGTTGGACCGTGGACGGATGATTTGGGTGCGAAAATCTTCAACGACTGGAAGAATATCCTGCGCCCGACAAAAGGTATTCATCTGACTTTGCCAAAACATCGTCTGCCGTTAAATAGTGCTGTGGTGATGGGGGCCGAGAAAAGCGATCGAATCGTTTTTGGAATTCCACGTCATGAAATGATCATTATTGGCACGACGGACACCGACTTTAAAGAATCCCCGGAAAATGTTTCGGCGACTCCCGAAGATGTAAAGTATCTTTTGTCGATCACGGATCATTATTTCCCGGGTGCGAATCTGACAGCACACGATATTATCGCAAGCTATGCCGGGGTCCGTCCTTTGGTAAATGACGGTTCCAGCAGCGAAGGAAAAACCAGCCGGGAACACACGATCATCAATGATGACCGTGGCGTGACTTTTGTGGCTGGTGGAAAATACACGACTTATCGTTTGATGTGTGAACAGACTGTCGATGCGGCCTTGCAATCGTTTTCGTTTGAAGAACGGGTGGCTTGGAGCAAGTCCGACACGATGAAGCCGCTGAATCCATACACCAGCGTGGATGCTTTCCAGCAGGCCCGGGTTCAAACAGATGTATGGTCGCATGAAACCGGACGCCCGTTGGATGAAATGAAGCTTCTGGCTGAACGCTATGGCATGGAAGGGGAGGAGATTTTAAATAAATACTCCTCAGACATGACGTACTGGCAGTTGGAGGCGGCTCAGGCCATTGATTCCACAATGTGTCTGCACATGCGGGACTTCTATGCCCGCCGTGTGCCTTTGTTCCTTGCGGACCGCAATCACGGTGTGAAGCACATGGATGAAATTGGTCAGATATTCCAGGAAAAACTGGGATGGAATGACAGCCGTCTTAAAGATGAAAAGCACATGCTGACCGAATACATGGCGCATGAAGTGGAATGGAAAAAGCACTTCTAGTTTTAAGGCAGGAAGTATTCAGAAATAGCCGGAAGCCCGTTCTGCATGGCCATAAAGACCAGTCGTTTTGGTTTTGGTCCTGAGGCGGGCTTAATCAGAATACGACGCCCCTGACACGCGATAGAGCTTGCAGGGAATGGCAGCTCTGTTGTTGTATAGTGAACCCCTTCCGCCAGCGGCCAGACTGCCGTATTGGAAAGATCCCCGATATTGTGAATGACGACTTTGTATAGCTTTCTGTCGGTGCCACCGCAGTAATAAAGTGCGCCAGTGTTGTCATAGACAAAGCTGGAGGGCTGCTGTGGCAGGGTCAGAAGTGTTTTCACATTTCCTGAATACAGCACATGCAAATTCGGGGTCGTAATCGCCGCATTCGTTGCGGGTTTGTACAGCCAGCCCCCCAATGGGTCAAAGTAAGTGGGCGTTCCCGTGCGATGAGGCCCCGTTGGTCCCAATGAACAATTCGTTGCCACGCCATCAGGACAGTCATCCAAATCCGAATCCACACCTATGCGTCCGCCCACGTAGGCAGTGGTTGCCGGAGTCACCAGACGCAGGGTCGTGTCGTTGTGAGCCGTGCCATTCCAGTACATAAAGTTCACAAGGAAGTTGCCGCCTTTGTAGGCCATGACTGACGGAGCATATCCTGTCATCAGTAAATCACCATAGGCGACATTGGATTGAGTGGAGGCTGGAGTTCCGCCTTCACCGTTCATAATTTGTTCCCACAAACCGGTGGCGCGATTTAAGCGGCACAGGCTGTGATAGGCTTTATAAGTGCTTGGCGGCGTGATCAGCACGTCGTTCTGCGCACAGTTCATATAGATGTCGCCATTGGCTGGGTTGGAGGCAAAGGCATTTGGTTCGACCCAGTTCCCAAGTTTAATACCCTGAGCATTTGCAGCCACAGCGAAGTTGACGTTGGTGTTTGTGCCATTTCCGGCCACCAGACGAACCTCAGGTGAAGCCCCCGGGGCCACTTCACGCAGTTTGTTTTGTTGGTGATCCAGCAGAAGAATATTATCACCCACACCGTGATCAATATAAAATAGCGAGGCCATGCGCATATCAAATCCGGTGCCGCCGTCCCCGGCGTCTTTTCGTTGACCAAATAAAGTATAAACTTTGCCGGCAACAACTGTTTTGATAATTCCTCGAGTGGAAAAGAACATGCGCCCATAGCGATCCACAAAGACGTCGTCCAGGGCCACCGGGCAGGAAGTGGCGTCGGTGCCGTCGATGCATTCACCGGAAGCTCCCGTGCCCAGTACACGCAGCCAGCTTCCATCATCCTGCAACTGGTTCACGCTGTTGTCGGTATAACGATTGGCCCGATAGACCCGGCCATCCATCGCATGCACATCGTAATATACAAGCGAAGAGTTGGTGAAAGGGTGCACGGGGAATACACCGTTGCCAACAAAGGTTGTTGTATTAAGTTCTGTCATGGGTCCGTAGGAATTTCCCGGGACAGAATAAACCGCCTGTACATAAGCTTTGATCAAAGTGCTGGTGGAAGGGTCGTAGCGCAGACTGAAGAAGGAATAGATATTGGAATTCAGATCCCAGGATGGCAAACCATTCACCCCGGTTCCGGAGAAGCGGATTGTTTCGACACGGGGAACTGCCAGAGATCCCTTGTAAAGGCGGATGCGCCCCCCGTTATTGGGTGCCGCGCCGGGTTTGTCAGATACAAAATACAAGTCTCCATTGGGCATGGGGATAAACGGTGAGCGTTTGCGAATCGCCCAGGTTTCATCAAGAGTCGGCACCTGGGTCAGATTGATTTTTAAATCGCGAGGGTCGGCAACAGTGTCGGCGGTGTCTGTCCCCAGATTTCCTGCCGGATCAGCCCCGATCAATGTTTCAATGATCATGGGTGTGACGTTGGTGTCAATTCTGCGGATCATATAGCGGTCATAGATCAGAATACGATTCTGATAATCCAAAGCGGTGCGCAAAATGGCCTTGGCGCGGGCTTGTTCCACGGGAATGCCATCACCAAAAGAATCCTCGCCCTCTTTTGTCAGGCGCAGCAGAACTTTGGAGTTATTGGTTTTTGGATCGATGTAAATAATTCCGAATGATGAATCATTAAAAAAGATTTTACCGTCTGTTGCCACCAAGAGCGTGCCGGGTGCCGTGTCATTGCCCACACTGGTGTTAAAGACCGTGCTTTTGGCGTTGCCGTTGTGTCCGGGGTCCTGATTTCCGGCCAGCAGATTGTAGGCGCCACTATTTAATGGAGGACTGGTGACCTGAGATGTCTGACCGTTATTGTCAGTCACACGAATTTGCAGTTTAAAGAACACATCGTTGGCGATGATGGAATTCCAAAGATAGCAACCTGTGCGGGGAGCTGAATACGAGCACGCGGAAGAGTTGCTGGAGTTATTTGCCAGCGTGTCTGTAATCAAAGTAAAGGGCTGGCCGTCTTCAGCATAGTAGAGCTCGACTTTGGCGATGGTGCCATTGTCACTGGCCTGCCAACTGATGTGAACCGGAGCCCCATTTGCGAAGTTCATATCAAAGGTGTTGGGCGGATTGGCCGGGGTGGTGGAATTTACAGTCAGGAACTTTGTGACCTCAGGTGGTGGATCGTTGATATAGTCGATGGTGTTGTAGTCTTTTGTCAGTGTGGCGGAGTTGGTGCTGATATTGCCACCGACATCCATTACCCATGCATAAATGTTGTAGGTGCCAAAGTTGATTCCCAGGAAGAAATCAAAGTCCGCTAAATTTAAAGTGGGAAGCTCTTCCAGACCGGGCTTGGGTGCTTTGACACTGACCCAGCAACTGTCAGAGGCGTTCGGTGCACTGTTGCCGGTTTTCAGGCAGAACTTGGTGATGGCTGTTTCTGCATCCGTGGCCTTTAAACTTACAGTCACATAAGAGCGAACGGTGTCATCGGGATTTAGCTGACCGTTGATTTTCATTTCGCCTGTGGCGATGACGGGTGCAATGGTGTCAAGAATGACATCAAAGGCATTGCTGGTTCCTGTTCCGGTCAGGCCATGCGTGTCTGTCAGGCGGGCGCGGACCAGGACTCCGGTGTTGTAGGCGTTTGGCGTCCAGTTCACGGTAAAGGATTTGTTATTCATGGGACCGGCAAGTCCCAAGGCGCGACTGGTGGCGACATTCCAAGTGCTCCCGCCATCGGTGGAATAATCAAGATAAAGTGTGGCTGCCGCCGACACGGTGGCTTCTGTGACATAGACAACAAACGGATAGCTGACATTGATGGCAAGTGTGGGGACAGGGTCCAATGTCAGAATAGGAGCCTTGCTGTCATAGGTGATGGTGACCACCGTGGCAGTTGAAATATTTCCGGCTTCATCACGGGCATAGAAGCGGACATTGCGAAGCCCCTGTTGATCACCGTTGGCGCTAAAATCAAAACTATAATTTTGCGCGGTGGTAGAACAGGGCAGCCAGCCGGAATCAGCCAGTGTGGGTGGGGCGTTGATTTCTTTTAGCAGAATAAAAGTCGCGTCACTGCAATCATTGGCTGTAAACTTCGCCAGCGGATCGTTGGTCACCGAAGCCGTGACAAGTGTGATAGACGGGGCTGTAATAGCATTGTCACGAATCAAATTCCACGCGGCATGAGACGTGGTGTTACCTGCGGCGTCCGAGGACGACAGCAGCAGTGCTTTATTCCCATCGCCAGCAGACAATGTCAGGTTCAAAGAGAAACTTCCCCCCGCAGAGCAGATGGTGTCATTCGGAGACGGCGTGAAGTTACCTGTTGCGGAAACAGAGGTTCCGGCTTCGCAAGATCCTGTGACGGTCACAGCGGATTTGTGTTTGCTTCCATCGGTCGGTGACAGAATCGTCAGGACTGGCGCTGTTGTATCCAGAGTGATCGTGCCGGATTCGATCATACCTTCTTCTGGCTGCCAGTTCCCGGCCTGATCACCTGCGATCAGGCAAAGACGATAGTCACCGTCGCCATTGAAAGTGATCGTTGCGGGGGTGCTAGCGCTTACGGGGGCAGTGTTCATCAAGGCCGTCCACTGGCCCTCGCAGTTGGTGTCTTTCACTATGATATAGCGGTACTCAGTGGCGCCGTCTGCCGGCACTGTGATGGAAATTGTACGATTCGAGCTGTCATTGGAAAGGGCCGGGCCCAATGGTCCAAGGGTAACCGGGAATAGAGGTGCTTGCGTGTCTTTGTTAAAAGTGGAACTGAGTGCGGTGCCTTTATTACCCGCGGCATCTGTCTGGGACACTTGCAGTTGAGCGGCACCGTCACTTAGAACAGCGGCGGTCAGCAGGCCAGTGAAGGTGTCATGAGTGCAGGGAAGTGTTGCCAGCACTGTGTCTGCGGAAGAAATGCTAACGGGACCATCACTGCTTTCGCAATTTCCATCCACCGGAAGTTGTGTTACCAGAGAGTTGCCAACCTCTGTGGGTAAAGGTGTGGAAAAACTAACGAGTGGTGCCTGAATATCCTTAACCACAGCGGTTTCATTGGAGGACTTGACTCCCGCTTTGGATGTGACCTCCAGCTTTACTTTGTATTCAGTGTCCGGCCAGCCTTGAGTATCAACGGACAATTCAAAGACACCCTTGGAACAAATCGCGGAAAACTTTTTTGCATCTGACAAGTCAGACGGTGCGGTGGTGACTGGCGCAATGGTGATGTCGATGCGCTGGCCTTCGTAAAAGCAGTCACCTTTGAGGGGATACTGATTAATGGGGTCTTGCGAGTTGATGATAAATGATTCGAGTTTATTGCCTTCGGAATCGGTCAAAAAAGGCGGTGTTAGAGAATTGAAGTCCCACAACTGACCATTGATGGTGCAGCCCGTGGTAAGACCCACGAATAAGAGGAGAAGGACTCCGATACCAGTTACGTTCATGCTATATAACTTATCGGTATATGTTTCCTTATATTTAGGCGAGGATCATTCATGCTGGCGTGAAAGTGTCTCAAAATGTCACTGGTGACAAAACTTTAACATGTTGAGCGTCTCATTATGGAACCTATGTGCAGAGGGCGCTGGCAGACTCTTTGATACAACAGGGGTGGTTCCCTGTTTTGGAGGTGCCTATGCGTTTTCACTTACCAATAATTCTTTCGGCTCTGACCCTGTCGTTGGCAGCTTGCTCCAATGGTGGCGGCGGTGGTGGTGGGACAAATCCTCCTGTTGTTGTGAATCCGAACAGTCCCACACCGCAAGTGCCGGGGACGACTTCTGAATTCACTTACGAATATCATCAAAACGGCTGCACGACCGGCAAGCAGAAGCTGGCGTCCAAAGCAGCTTACTGTGATGCTTTGTTAAATGATGCTCTTAACAACAACTGCGCGCGCGAAATGCGTGTGGAAACTTTCAATCGCATGTGCACGACGGGATCGACAATTTCCCCAACTGGCGGCTTGCAGGGCATGAGCACGGCTCGCTGTGAAGTCAACGGCATGGACTTGCGCGATCGCACGGTGATTCAAAATATGAATCCGTTCAATCCTCAACGTCGTCAGATTTATCGCGACATGTTCTGGAATGCGAGATCTGAACATGCTTACGACATTCTGGGCAGTTTGATTGATACATATGGACGGGCTCGTTTTGTTATGACGCCGTCTGTGGCTCAACGTGCGGCTCAGGGTGAAATTGATTTGTCTCAGCAAAAGGGCGAGTACCGCTTCTCTGTGCGCTCTGCTTTGGGGTATCCGATTTCCCTGAAGGTCACAAACGAGGAAACGGAAAAAGAAGTTTCTGCGACATGTATCGGTCCTATCAAGGACTACGAGTGCTTGTGCGGTAAGTACAAACGTATGAAGTACCGTGGCGTCGTCTGTGAAAGAGGCGGCGCAATCTGCGGGGGCTCGTGAAGTGTATCTGATCGAGGAACCAATGGCAGCGGCGATTGGTGCGGGTCTTCCGATCACGGAACCATCCGGCAACATGGTTGTCGATATGGGCGGTGGTACAACGGGCGTTGCGGTGATCTCTTTGGG
This sequence comes from Bdellovibrio bacteriovorus, assembly GCF_025558485.1. Taxonomy (GTDB): domain Bacteria; phylum Bdellovibrionota; class Bdellovibrionia; order Bdellovibrionales; family Bdellovibrionaceae; genus Bdellovibrio; species Bdellovibrio bacteriovorus_G. The sequence goes on along the minus strand of NZ_CP102930.1, from coordinate 934,628 downwards.
TGGTATCGTTTATTGCAAATCCATCAAAGTTGCCGGTGACAAGTTTGACGAAGCGATCGTGAACTATGTTCGTCGTCAGTTCAATCTTCTGATCGGTGAAAGAACTGCTGAAAACATCAAAATCCAAATTGGTAACGCCTATCCGTTTGAAGAAGAAAAATCCATGGAGATCAAAGGTCGTGACCTGGTTGCCGGTGCTCCGAAGACCATCGAAATCACTTCTTCTCAAGTGAACGATGCTTTGATGGACCCATTGTCTGAAGTGGTGGACGCTGTTCGTACGGCTTTGGAAAAAACTCCGCCAGAACTGGCTTCTGATATCGTGGATAACGGAATTGTTCTGACCGGCGGGGGCGCATTGCTGGCGAACCTGGACGTGCTTCTAAGAGAAAGAACTGGACTGCCGGTTTCCATCGCGGAAGATCCATTGAGCTGTGTGGTTATGGGTTCTGGCAAGGTGCTTGACCAGCTCGACCTTCTAAGACAGCTGACTGTCGATTAATTGCTTTTCAAGGTTCCGCCGAAATGCCGTTTTGGTGTTTCGGTGTGACTGGACTTTTTTAACAGCCTGTTAGATTGTTTCCGAATTACCTGATAATATGACTGCGATGACAGAGTCTGACGTACAATCTATCGCTCTATTTTTCTATTTCTCTTTGCTCGATGATCAAAAGGCGATAGAGGCCTCATCACAAGCTCTGGTCCTTTGTCGGGGACGCAAGAATCGAAATCCTGAAATAAAAAATTCTGTGGCTATTGTGGCGGCTACCAAATCTGTTTGGGACAAGTATAAAGTGCGTGTTTCTCGTGGTCGTCCGAACACCACTGTGGAATCCGGCTGGTTGATTCCAGAGTCCCTGGATCTGGGACCGTGGCGTGAATTTCAAAAGACCGCCTCTGAAGACGAACTTTTGACTGTAATCTGGTCCAAAATTTTGAAGATTCATGATGATGATATTTCCGCAGGCTTGGGAATTACCGAAGGCACCATTCGTTATCGTTTGGGTCGGGCATTGCGCAAGCTGGGCAGTATGACCCAAGGTGTGAGTAAAGTAAAAAATGGCTCAACAGGAAAATAAGATACCTCTTTCCAAAAAGAACAAACGAGAGATGTCACCGTTTATCGGGCATGAGCTCTTGTATGATTTCCTGACGGACAGTCTGGACCCGGAACGCCGTGCAGCTGTGGCTGATCATGTGAAGTTTTCCCGGGATGCACAGCTGGATTTAAGCAAAATTGAAAACGGCCAAAAGTATGCAGAACGTCTGGCCGACACCCGTGTTTCTGAACCGATCATTGAGCAAATCAATGCCCCTTCCAGCTATCTGACAGTGCTGATGCAAAAGTCCAACTTCGACAAGTGGCCTCAGGGCTTGAAGTGGGGATTGGAAGCTTTGGTGGTTGTGGGTGTAATTGTGACCCTGCTATCTGTGACACCATGGCAGAAGGTGATGCAGCTGGGTTCTTTGGGTGGCTCTAAAGATATGGTGCTGGCTGAAATTTCCAAAACAGAAACCACTGCCGTGGTTGAAGAACAGCCGGAGTTCGTGGATGAAGGGGCAAAGGAAACTCCAGCAGAGGTCACTGCCAAATCACCGGACAAGGCTTCGGTGAAACCCGACGTGAAAGCTTCTCCAGCCACACCGACGCCGACTCCGACAACTGTGGCGGCCAAAACACCTGAAAAGGCGGCGGAAGTGCCTGCGGTCACGGGTGGTGGCGGATTCCTTTATCGTGGTGAAATCGAAGCCACAAATATTGAAACCATCGGGCCAAAAGTAACGGATAAGATTATCGAGCTGGGTGGGCGTAAAGCCGGCTCCGTAGAGCTGGGTTGGAAGAAAACCCCCACGTCCATGTACTATCACTTTACGATTCCGGAAGCGAAATATCAGGACCTGATGAATTCTCTTGCGGCCTATGGCAAGCCTAAGTTTTCCAAAGAAAAACACCCGCGCGTGATGCCTGATGGAATCATTCGTTTGATCTTTACCTTGGATGAAACGAAAAAGTGAAAACACTCAGGAAGAAACCTAAACGATCATTGCGCACGATCTTGATTGTCTGGTTTGTTCTGTTTTCCGTCGTGCCCCTGGCGTTCGTCACGGGCTATTCCATGATCAAATATGAAAAGGCCATTGATCACGAGCTGTCTCAGCGTCTTAGCGGCAATGCCCGCGAAATTGATTTACTGCTAACTGACCTGCGCTCCAGTCTGGCGCAGAAGCGGGATCGTTATGTTCGTGATCCCAGTCTGATCTATCACATGTCCGAAGGCGATAGCGGGACAATTCGTAATATTTCGTCCCAGTGGATTAAAACCGACAGTCTGTCCAGTCTGACGTTCTTTAATCGTGAAGGACGCATGCTGGCCTCTGTCTTTAAGGACGAAAAGGACAATGTGCGCAGTTTTGTTCCGGTTCAGGATGCCGTCTTTCTTTCTGCGAAATACATGGCGCAGGTAAAAGACGAAAAAGAAATTGCCCTGGCTGAATTTGGCGATAAGCAAAAGGTTAATCTGATCCTGATTTCCAAAGTGACCGGAGCTGGCGGGCGTCTGGTGGGCTACATGGAACAGATCGTGGATCTGAACCGCGCTTTTGTTGGAAAAATCAAAAGCCGTCTGAAGCTGGAGCTGATTTTTTTCTCTGACAACGGTCAGGTGGTGGTGGCCAGTCACCCGGATTTTTACCTTTATAAAAAAGATTTCTTCAAGTCGTACTTCCGTCCGGGGGCAGAGCCGTTCTTTGACCTGAATGTGCGCAGTAATCCCTATGGCTTTCTGATTTACCCGATTGACTGGGGCATCACAAAATTTTACGTGGCCTTGGGGGCCTCGAAAATTGAAGCCAAGGCCGTGCTGAAGAACGTGAACTATGCCTTCATCAGCGTCGTGGGTGCCGTTATTATTCTTTTGATTCTGACTATTCTGGTTACTTCCAGCTGGGTGTTGAAACCGCTTTATGATCTGGTGGAAGCTCTGCAGTCGTTTGAGTCGCAGGAACAAGCCGTCACCATTCCGGTGAAGAATGATACGGAAATCGGGCTTTTGACGGAATCCTTCAATGAAATGAGCAAAAAAATCTGGGTGGCCCGTTCAGATCTGCGCAAGAAGATCACTGAACTTGAAGCCGCCAACAAAGAGCTTAAAGACACGCAGACCAAGCTGGTGCATTCAGCGAAGATGGTCAGTCTGGGGCAGTTGGTGGCCGGCGTGGCGCACGAACTGAATAATCCGATCGGCTTTATCTACAGCAACATGACTCACTTGAAAGAGTATTCTGAAAAGCTGATTGAGCTTGCTGAAGTGGCGGAAAAAGATCCGCCAAAGCTTCCGGCGTTGAAAGAGGAATATGAATTTGACTATATCGTGAAGGACCTGCCAAAGCTGGTGGCATCCTGTCAGGATGGAGCTCGGCGCACGCGGGACATTGTCCTGGGCTTGCGTAATTTCTCGCGCTTGGAAGAGGCAAAACTTCAGGAGATCGACGTTCATCAAAGTCTGGATACGACGCTGAATCTTCTGCAAGGGGAGATTAAAAATCGCATCGAAATTCATCGACAGTATGAGCCAACTCCGTTGATTCATTGTTATGCCAGCCAGATCAATCAGGTCTTCATGAATATCCTTTCCAACGCTGTTCAGGCAATTGAAGGCAGTGGGCATATCTGGATTTCCACCATTGCTTTGAAGGACTTTAAAGGTTCCAAAGACAAGCGGGGTTGGGTGCAAGTCTCAATTCAAGACAGTGGTAAAGGCATGTCGGCGGATGTTTTGGAAAAAATCTTCGACCCGTTCTTCACGACAAAAGGTGTCGGACAAGGTACCGGTTTGGGGCTGAGTATCTCTTATGGTATCGTTCAAAATCATGGCGGTGAAATTCAGGCGCGTTCCGAAATGGGCGTAGGCACTGAATTTATTGTTGTCATTCCGGTCTATCCACCAATTCAGGAAAAGAACCCCCAACTATTGTCCTAAAGCTTTGGTCCAGCTTTCCGACAAGAACAGTATGAAGTTTCTTGCCGCAATCATATCGCTGACTCTGTCCTGTCCGCTGGCGCAAGCCCAGAGTGGGAAGATTTACCTTCAGGGTAAGGTGCGTGAAAAAGTTGATGTCACGGCTGTGAATGGAAAGCTGCAAATTGCCAAGAACTCCCCTCGCCTGAAAGTCGTAGTGGACAAGCGTTCCCCGGCATCTGTTGTGCGAGTTGAAGCGCCTTAAGGCCAGTTGTTAAAACTTGGTTAATGAGTTCTTCATCGCATTCAAAACACCTCTTATCATCAGGAGGTATGGCAAAAATCATTCTTCGTTCTGCATTTGTTTTCCTGCTGCTTCCGTCGCTGGCCTGGGCTTTTCGTTTTTCGCCCATGGTGGTGGAATTCACTCCTTCCGGCTCGCGTTCCACTCAAGTGTTGATTGTTGAAAATCCGGGGGACGAAAAGCTGCCGGTGCAGATTGAAGCCTTTGCCCGCCACACCGGCAAAGGGGGTGAAGAGATTCGGACCAAGACAGAGGATTTTGCCATCTATCCTGAACAGGTTGTGCTTCTGCCAAAAGAAAAAAGAAATGTCCGTGTATCGTGGTCGGGCAAGATTACTGATGGAAAAGAAAAAGCCTATCGTTTGGTGGCTTCGCAATTGCCGGTGGATTTCCGCGAAAAAAATTCTGCGCCCAAAAAGACCTCTGTGAATCTGAAGTTTCTTCTGCAATATGTGGCTTCTGCCTATGTGACGCCTGAGGGAGCCGAACCCCGGGTGATTGTAAAACAGGTGAAAAAGGCCGGACCCAGGAAAGTGTCCGTGACCTTTGCCAATGAAGGCACAGCCCACCGGGTGCTCTTGTTTAAAAGTCTGAAGATCAAGGCATCCCAGAATGTTTTGCTGGAACTGACTGGCAAAAAAGAAATTGAATCCATTAATCTGCTTCCGGGTGACACCGCCGCCGTGGAGCTGGAGACGACCAAAGAAGTCCCGGCCAATCAGGAACTTAAAGCGGAACTGACCCTGAAGGAATCAGATAATTGAAGAATTTTTTGTACGTTTTTATTCTACTGTTCGCCGGAATCCTTGCGGATGTGGCTTGGGCCCGCCCGGATTTGGGAAAGCCTTATTTGATGGCTCCTTTGGTATTGGATGGCCGGGTTCTTTCCGAAGCGTGGTTGTTTCCGCGTGATCAGGCTGAAGAATTTTCCGTAGAGGCTGCGCCCCTTTTGGAATCCGTTAAGCCGGTTCTGAAAGATGATCTGTTTTTAAAGCTTCAGCAAAGTGTGAAACCTCAAGGCGTTTTGACCATGAAGGATTTGGAAGCTTCCGGATTTTCAGTTTCTTTTGATCCGCCCAGTCTGGAGTTGCGTTTGGGTCTTCCTTCCAGATATCGCAAGCCCCAAACAGTGGATTTAAATTTTGTAGAGTTTGAAAATAAGAAGTACCTGCGTCCTGGGGAGCAAAGTGGTTATCTGAATTTGCGCACCCAGCAGTCCTGGCAGTATGGCAGTGATATAGAAAACAAACGCCGGGGAGCCACCGGAAATGTCGAACTGGTGGAAAATATCCAGAGTTTCGTGTTGGAATCCAGCGCGGATTTTCAAGAGGACGCCGTCGATAAGTGGCGCCGTCAGGACACCCGCCTTCGCCATGACGATGAAGAAAATATGATTCGCTATACCTTGGGGGATTTGACTTTGCGATCCGTTGGCTTTCAGATCTCGCCTTCCATTGCCGGGGTCTCGGGCAGCCGTGAATTTTCCATCCAGCCTTATAAGACACTGACCCCTTTAAGCAGTACAGAGATTATTATCAAAAGATCCTCTATCGTAGAAATTTATGTGAATGGTCTTCTTTTCAGCCAGCTGCGTTTAAGTCCGGGGGTGTTCAACATTCGCGATTTTCCTCTGGCCAGCGGTCAAAGCAGTGTGCGTATCAAAGTCAAAGATGATCTGGGACAGGAAGAGGTCTATGACTTTTCTCTGCTTTATGAAAACAGCCTGTTGGCACAGGGAATTCAGGAATTTTCATATGCAGCGGGCTTGCCGTGGCAGGTGTCTGGTGGGGATAGAGCTTATGATGATTCCGCTGTTTTGGTCAGCCTTTTTCATCGTCGCGGGATCACGGATCAGTTGACGGTGGGCGTGAACTATCAAAGTTATTTTTCACAGCTCCTTTTAGGAGGCGAGGTTTCCGGAGTTGGCGCTTGGGGCTATCTGTCGTTGCAGATGGCTCAGGGGTCTGAGTCATCTCAGAAAGCGGGATACGCGGAACGTCTGACCTATCGGTCTTTGGATAAAATCATGGGTCGTCAGATGCCAGTCCTGTTTATGCTGGAAGCGGAAAATCAGGATCGCGATTTCCGACCGGTGGTGGCTGGGGTAAACTCTCTAGACCCGCAGAAGTATCTAAGACGTTATGATGCGCAGGTGAATTATCGCTTTGATTCTTCGTGGTTGCTGGGGGTTGGTGCCGGAACTTTGCAGTTTGCCAGTCAGGAAGATCAAAGAATCTACCGCAGCAATCTGATGATTCCACTGCGCAATCAGATGCGTTTGGAAATAGCATACAATAAAACTTTGCAGGATAAAGAAGAAGACCGTGTGCTGCTGTCGTTCTTCTGGAATGAATCACAGGGCTTGCATAGTGCGAGTGCTTATCACGACACGCTTGAAAAGACCACAAACCTGACAGTTCACCGTAACAATCGCTATCAGTATGATGACTATCGTTGGAATGCCTCCATACAAAATAGTGACAGTCGCAATTCGCGCAGTGTTTCGGGTGAATACCTGACTCAACCGGCCAGCTTCCGGCTGGATCATTTCAACTTTGATCAAAACGGGCAGCAGTCCAATGTGACTTCCGTGGGCGTAAATACCGGTATTGCCTGGGTGGGATCTCGCTTTGCATTCACACAGCCGATCAGTGACAGCTTTGTGTTGGTCCATTCCGATCATTTGGAAAAGAATCAGGCATTGATGATCAATCCAACCGGAGACCGCGGGCAGGCCCAGTTGGGACCACGTGACACCGTGGTGTTGCGGGATCAGTCAGCTTATTACCGCAATACTTTGAATGTGGATTCGACCTCGTTGCCGATGGGGTATTTGATGGATCAGGAGTTTTATGGAACTCAGCTGACTTATCGTAGCGGTCTGTTGCTGGATTTGAAGATCACCAAGAAAGTCATGGTGAAGGGGCAGGTGCTTTTACCTTCCGGAGATCCGTTGGTCTATGCTGCGGGGGATGTTTTTGATGCTCAGGGAAAACTGGTTGATAATTCCTTCTTTACGAATAAAGAAGGGCGTTTCCTGATCGAAGGCCTGGAGCCCGGAACTTATAAAGTGATAACAGATCAGGCGGGTTTAAGTGGGTTTACATTTGAAGTTCCGCCGGAAGCTGCGAAAGTGCTGTTGATTGAAGCTGTGAAACTGCAACCACAGGAGAATCGGTGATGAAAACATATATTCTTTTCCTGATCCTGCCGTTGCTGTTTGTTGGAAGAGAGGCTGAGGCCTGTTCCGATATGGGCTTTTATCTGACACAACCATCCCCATACTTTCAAACCGGCGGCAGCATGAAGGAAACCTTTGGGATCGTGGTTAATGGAAATACGACTCAAGGGGCTTGCAGTTACTTTTTAACTTTCGACTATGGTTCTTCAACTTCTTATGCGACTCGGTCGATGAAGTTTGGATCTAACACCTGGCCTTATCAAGTGTCCAAGGACACCGCGGGTATGCAGCTTCTTAAGAAGTTCCCGGAAGGGGTTTCCTGCAATGACTTTATCTGCGACAAGCTTCAGGGAAACAGTTCGTATAATACGCAGTCGCAATCTTACACGATCTCTGTGGATGCCACCAATGACTGGCGGGCTGCAGGCACCTATGTGGATACGCTGACGGTTCGTCTTTATCAGGGGCCGGTGAATAATGCCACGCTGATAACATCGCATACGCAGACTTTGACCTTTGGTGCACATCGCAAAGCGGACATCTCGGTGGTGTCTTCGGGTGGGTCTTTTGACATTAACAAAACGACTCACACAATGAATTTTGCCAATGGTTTGGTAACGGGAGCAAAAGGCACGGCGGATATTATCCTGAAGTACAATGCCGGATATTCGTTGTATGCGTGGACTGACAATGGCGGAAAGCTAAAAAAAGTTGGTGGAACGGATACGATTGACTACACCTTCAAGATCAATGGCAATGTCGTGGCAATTCCATGGTGGACTCTGATTACATCAGGTTCCGGAGCCTCGCCAGCCAGCGGGTTGGTGAATCCGGTGGAAATCACCATTGGTAACACCACAGGCAAGTCGCAAGGGTCCTATCAGGACACGATCAATCTGACTATCCAATCCAACCAATAAAAAAGCCGGTCTTTGAGGCCGGCTTTTTGAATATTCTGAATATTCGCGAAACGCTTAAAGAGCTTCGATAGTCACAGTTACAGTGTCAGAGTAAACGCCGGATTGCAACGCTGCGATTTCCGCCGCAGTGGAAGTGGCTTTCACATTTACGGAAACCGCACTGCTTGTTTTTGCAGTCAAAGCACCAGAGGATGCTGTGCAATCAGCCGTCAAAGCACAGTTGGAGATACCAATTTTAGCGGAAGTATAGTCCAAAGAGTATTTTACTTTGCTTGTGCCTGGGCCTTGCAGTTCACCCGCATTTACAGAGGACAATGTGATTTTATAACCAGCTGTGGAGTTGGAGATTTCATGCATAATATTTGCGAAGGACAACTGAGTCGCCGCACCATTTACGATGTCATCAACATTCAAAGTCTGATCGACGTTTTCAAGAGGGTCAGTGCCTGTCGCCGTCAAAGACAGATATGTTGTTTCAGCCACAGTACCAGTAATAAGAAGCTGACCGGAGCTAGCGGCAAACGCATTTGCGGAAACAACTAGAGCACTGACTACAGCCAAAGTTTTGAACATTTTCATGGGAGGGGGGTCCTTTCGGTAAGTTGGGGGAACTTGTTATTATTGACAGTTTCTTTACTTCACGTTTCATGCCTGACATGAATTCACGGTAATTTGATTAATAGGTCACAATAAGTGTCTAAAACTTTGACGTTTGTGCCGAAATTCCAAATCACCTATTCGGGTTAGCCCTATTATTGAACTGTTTTTAAACTTTTCTATGTAATCAAGACTCATATTTTTACCAAGTCTTGATAATCAGAAACCGGAAGATACTGGAACGGTTAGGAAGAAAGTGTTTCAGAGTGAGATACAAAGGTCTTTAGATTTGTATTCAGCACTCCGATAAGGTTTTTATGGAATCGCAGAAGCCTCAAAAAGAAAGCTCCATGTTTCTGGCTTTGCTGCTCTTTATTGGAGCGGGCGCTATGATATTTGTCTATTTAGGCACGTCCGAGCCTCCCAAAAAAATGGCGGGCACCCCGGTGGCTGCAAAATCCGAAAAGTTTGAAAAGTCCGTGAATAGGCATTTGATGCTGACCAATGAAAAGATGGAGATGGCCCGTCAGCGCATGCAGGTTGAAAACGCGCGACTGATGAACAGTGATTTCAGTGAAACCAAAGCACAGGCGGCTTATGAAAATGACCGTCGTCTGGATCTTTCCACAGATACTCGTGCACAGGAATTGGCAGAAGAACTGGGTCGGGGCGCACGCCATGAGGAAGCCATGTCTCCGCACGATATTGTTCAAAAAGAATTGTTCAATGCTGAACAGGCTCAGGAATATTCTCAGGCCTATAAAGAAGAGTACGCCCGTCAGTTTGTTGAAAATGCCCGTCGTGGTGGTTACAACATTATTCTAAGTGAGGATCTGTCCCGCGTTCTGTCTGTAACGCCGATCCGTAACCCCAGCAATCAGTATCAAAGCACTTTGGAAGCCATTCAGTAAATTATCTGAGAGCTTCGTCCCCGTTTCCATTTCTTAAAATAGCCGTGATCCGCCATGCTGAAGTAGCTGTCGGCACAAATCACCAGGTGATCATTCAACGGAATTTCAAATAGCAAAGCCATTTGATGAATTTTCCGGGTCAGGATCAGATCCTGTTCGGAGGGGGTTGAGCTGTTGCTGGGATGGTTATGAGCCAGAATGAAAGAACTGGCATTGGAGGCGATCAGAATACGAAAGATGTCCCGGGGATGAATCAGGCAAAAGTCCGCGGTGCCTCGAAACACCATTTCTTTGCGGATCAGGTTCATCTGTGAGTCCAAAGCGAGAATCCAAAGTTCCTCGGCATAGGGATTGATGTTGGTTCGGAGAGATTCATAGGCCTGCAAACTCGTTGAGACTTCTTTCATATTTGATCTGTATTGCAATATACGAGGGGAGCAGGGCTTCAGCAGGAAATAAATGACGTTCGGATTTTGGACGGCCGTCCTGAAACGGAGGGGCATGACTTGCGTCTGCAAATCCCCGAGCATAGACTTTTGAGGTGTCCAAAGGGACAGGAAGGTAATATGAAAAAGAATCTGACTTTTGCAGCAGTGGCTCTTTCTTTCTTGGCTGTGACCAGTTGTGGTCCGAAGGCTTTTGTTAAAGGCCAGTATGATGATGTAAACCGCGAGAATCTGTTAAATGACCAATGGTCCGAAACAGACATGCAAAAAGCTGTTCAGGATCTGGTTGCCAGCCTGATGAATTCCCCAGCCATCAACAGTGCTAAAAAAATGCCGGTTGTGATGGTGACAAACCTGCAAAATAAAACCAGCGAACATATCGACACTCAAAGCATCATGGATATGGTGCGTGTGGAGCTGATGAAGTCCGGCAAAGTGGGTTTCATCGACAAAGAAGCCCGTCAGGATATTGCTGATGAATACAACTACCAGAACTCCGGCATGGTTGAAGAAACCAGCAAAAAAGGACCGGGCGGTCAGGTGGGTGCAGACTTTATCATCAACGGTCGTCTGGATTCCATCGTTCAGGAAGTTGGCAAAGACAAGTCTGTGTACTACAAACTGACTTTGAATCTGACCAATCTGAAAAGCAGTATGATCACATGGTCTGATCAAAAACAAATCCGTAAAACCTTCAAGAAAAAATCCATTGGTCTTTAATTGATGAACCGGATTGCGCAAAGACTCACGCCTGTCGTGGGTCTTTTTTTAGTTATGCCCCTGTTAGGTTGCGCCACTTATCAAAATAAAGTGCAACCTGCCCGCGAAGCATTGGCTCGCCATGAATACACCAAAGCTCTTGAAGATCTGAAACCGCTGGCAGAAAAATCCAGCGATGATCAATTGGTGTATTTGCTGGATTACGCGGTGGCCTTGCAGGTGGCGGGACAGCTAAAAGAAAGCAATCAGGTTTTCATGCAGGCGGATCGACTTGCAGAACTGATTGATTATCAGTCTATTTCCCGTATCGCCGGATCGTTGGCTTTGAACGAGGAAATGATTCAGTACAAGGGCGACACTTTTGAAAAGATCTTCATCAACGCCTACTTGGCGATGAACTTTCTGCAAATGGGGCAGTTGGATGATGCTCTGGTCGAAGCCCGCAGGATCAATGAAAAATATCTGAAATACCGCGCAGATGAAAAGCAGGCTTTCGAGCTGAACTCATTCAGTAAATATCTGTCGGCTGTCATCTGGGAAGCCAGTCGCAGCTATGACGATGCTTATATTGCATACGCTGAAGCCTATAAAATCGACCCGGGCATTTCGACAATTCGTGAAGACCTGATTCGTTCAGCCAAACTGGCGCGTCGGATGGATTCTTATCAGGATTGGAAAAAGAAATTCCCCGACGTGGTTGAGAAAAAAGAATGGTACGAGCGTGGCCTGGGCGAACTGGTTATTATCTATCAGCAGGGTTGGGGGCCACGAAAGGCGCCAAGTCCGAACGGACAAAGTCTGCCGACACTTTATCCGGTGCGCAGTGAAACTCAACAGGCCAGACTGTATCTTTCCGATAACATGAACTATTTAAGTCGCGAAGTCTATGATGTGCAATCAGCGGCGATCAAGACTTTGCAGGAAGACTATGGAATCCTTCTGGCAAAACGTGTGACGGGGATTGCGACAAAAGCAGTTCTGGCCGATCAAATCAGACAAAAGAATCAGGCCTTGGGTGACCTGGCTTATATTGCGATGTTGGTGTCGGATCGTGCCGATGTCCGCCAGTGGTCATTCCTGCCACAAACAATTCAGATCATTCGCGTGCCTTTGGCTGCCGGAAAATATCAGTTCCGTCTGGAAGGTTTGGATTACGGTCAGTCCCCGACAGGGGAAGGATTGGATCAGCGCGAAGTGGAAATCAAATCAGGTCAGAAAAAATTCGTCGTCTGGCGCTCTTTAAAGTAATTCTGAAAATAAAAAAGGCCCCGCATTGCGGAGCCTTTTTTTGAAATCCTTGCTGAAAGGTCTTCTTAGTTGTTCAACAAAGAAGTGCCTGGCAGGTTTGGAGTTTCGTCGTCCTGTTGAAGACCAGGAAGAACAGTTGCTTTTTCAGCGGCTACTTTAGCAGTAGTGTCTGTGTTGTAGCGAGTCGCTGCAGTTGCAACGCGGTTTTCCAAGTTTTGTTTAACGCTGTCAGTAGAAGCATTTTCAACAACAGTGTTTACTTGTTGTTTAGTCATGTAATCCTGAGGGAAAGCGCCAAGCTTAGCAAGGTAACCAGAGATGCTGCCGTTACCGTTCTGGATGATTTCACGAAGAGTGAAAAGAGGAGCGTACTGAGATGCTTTCTTTTCAGCTTCGAAAATGATCTGAGTCAAAGTCGCAGCAGTGATATCGTTTTTAGACTTGTTGTCGATAACCATCACTTCTTCGTTAGTGCGGATCATCTTTGCGATATCGTCCAAAGTCACATAGCAGCTTTGTTGAGTGTCGTAGAGTTTGCGGTTCTGATAGCGCTTGATGATTTTAACTTTAGAATTTGGCTTAGATGTCATTGTTTCGTTTTGGTTGATCAAAAGTGCCTCCCAATTTGAAATTTCCCCAAAGTCCCAAGGGGTTAACGGTGCCTTATGATTCGGCGTCCCCTTGCAGATGGGCGCAACCTATCCCTGCCGCCACCCCTTGTCAAGGGGTCCTAAAATCAAAAGAAAAGACTCTAGGCGTTATTTTTTCTGCAAATAGCCATTAGTTTTCTAAGATTTTACCGACCTTTGTCTAAAGTTTTTTCTAAAGGACGCCGAAATGTTAAAGGAAGACCTTTATTTTCGGAAAGAAAATTAATGAAAAACGAGCAAAAACAAGAGTTTAAGTCCTCTGGAGTTTTGGCCCTACTGGGTCTGGTGGGCTTTTCCACGGCGATCATCGCGACCCCTTGGAATCGCCAGATTCAGGACTCTCGAAGTGAGAACGCTCGTCAAAAAGCCGAGGTTGTCGGTTACCAAGTTGTACAAATTTACCGCGAAGCATCAAAAACTTCTGGGGCGGCAGAGAAGTCTTCTGGGCGGCTCCCAGCTTCAGTTTCAGCGGAACAGGGTCTTTCCCCCGAAAATTTGCGCAGCACAGGAACCATGGGTATGGACCCGTGGGGGCAGCCCTATCGCTATCGCATTTTATCCACCGAAACCAAGAGCGGGAAAATCCGCATCCTGGTCTGGTCAACGGGACCAAACCAGAAAATCGAAACCGCATCCTTGGACGACGAGGACAAGCCACTGGACAATCAGCCCCTCTATGAAGGTGATGATTTAGGGGTTCTTCTGAGTGTGTCTCACAACTAGACAGAGGGTGGGCGCGATCTTAGTCGCGATTACTGCCTGCTCGTTTAAGTTGCATCAAGCAAATCTCAAAAAAAGCCGATCAGCCTAGTGACCAAGGAGATCTAATGTTTCCATACACTAGGACCGCGATTATAGCCCCTCTTCTTCTTTCCCTTACGGCTTGCGCGACATTCACTTCGAATGATTCTGACAAGGCGCCGTACTTTGAAGCCTCTTTCGACGATAAAAACCGGGCACCGGCTTCCTTTGCTCCTGCGGTACTTTCCTTGGATAGTGGCAGCTCTTTGGACCCACTTTACATGCGCACTCAGGCGGACTATTACTTCGCGATGGGTGAGGCCTATGCATTGGAAGGAAACTCCCAGAAGGCCATCGAATCTTTCAAAATGGTTTTGATCTACGACACGAACTCTCCGGCAGTGAACATGCGTCTGGCTGCAGAATATCTGAAGCAGGGCATGATCACGGAATCTTTGGCGCAGTCTGAAGAGGCTGTGAAAAAAGATCCGAAGAACGTGGACGCGCACTTGTTGCTGGGTGGTTTGTATTCCTCCCTGAAAGTGTATCCAAAGGCGATGGAGCAGTATCACACAGTGATGAAGCTTCAGCCGGAAAACACAGAAGCCCCATTATACATTGGAGCATTGTACTCTGAGCAAAAACAATCCGACAAAGCGGTGAAGTACTTTGAGACTTTGCTGAAAAATCCGGAGTACACAACTCCGTACCTGGCGCACTACTACATCGGCCGTGTTCGCATGGAGCAGTCGGAAACTAAATTTGCCAAAGTGGCAGAGACGTCCTTCAAAAAAGCTCTGGAGCTAAAGCCGGACTTTGCAGATGCGGTTCTGTCTTTGGGTGTTTTGTATTCCAAGCAGAAAAATGAAGACAAGGCGATCAGCTTGTATCGCAACTTCCAAAAGGAAAACACTCCAAGCCCGCGTGTGGCGGAAGTGCTGGCGCAGATCTATATTGAGCGTGGGGACTATGAAAATGCCTATGCTCAGTTGGAAGTGATGGAAAGTGATTCGGACGAGCCACTGAATGTGCGCATGAAAATGGCTTTGATCCTGATTGAACAAAAACGCTACGACACAGCGGTGCAGAAATTGGAAGAGATTCTGAAGGATGCTCCGGAGTCTGACAAAGTCCGTTTCTATCTGGCTGCGGTTTACGAAGAAGCCCGTCAGCATGAAAAGGCTGTGAAGGAATATCGTAAGATCCCGGCTTCCAGCACATACTATGGAGAGTCTGTGGTTCATGCAGCTTACCTGCTAAAAGGTTTGGGCCGTCTGGACGAGGGTATCGAAGTGGCTGCTGTCGGTTTGAAATCTCGTCAGGATCAGCCGCAGGTGTTCGCGATGTATGCCTCCTTGCTGGATGAAAAAGGCGATTATAAAAATGCCTCCAAAACTTTGGAACAAGGTCTGCAAAAGTTCCCGGAAAATGCCCAGTTGAGATTCTACTATGGAACTATCAACGACCGCATGGGGAACAAGGATGTGGTGGTAACAGAAATGCAAAAGGTTCTGGAGCTGGATCCAAACCATGTGCAGGGCATGAACTACCTGGCCTTCACTTGGGCGGAAATGGGCGTGAAGCTTCCGGAAGCTGAACAGCTTGCCCGTCGAGCTTTGGAGCTGGAGCCGACAGATGGCTACATTCTGGATACTTTGGGCTGGATCTTGTATAAACAAAGCAAGTATTCTGAATCCGTGAAGTTCCTGGAAGCAGCTCACAAACATCAATCCACAGTCAGCATTATTGCTGAACACCTGGGTGATGCTTACTACAAGCAGTCCATGGTGGATAAAGCGAAGAAGATGTACAGGAAAGCCGCTGACCTTGAAACTGACACTAAAAAAGTTCAGGAGATCCGCAGCAAAATCACAGCGATTGAAAAACAAGAGCTGAATGGTGCGCCTCGCTTACCGGCCTCTGTTGAAAAGCCGATTGCAGAGCACGCTGAAAAATAACAGCCAAGATAACAAATAAACTAAAAAGCCCGCAGAAATTGCGGGCTTTTTGTTTGTTGGATCAGATGCCGGTTTTCCTGTTAAGAGCACCCTTGTCCTTGATGTGTCTATATATATGGTTCGTGGCGAAGAAAACAAAAGGCAGGGTGACGATAAAGCCAAATCCCCACAGCAGGCCGGAAATCAGAATGGCGACGCTTAAATAGAAGCTGACCAGGAAATACTCTTTGAAGTTCTTTATCGAAGCCAGCGCCACAATATCAATGGCCTTGGCCAGGGATGTGTCGTTTTCCATATTCAGGCGCAGGGCATGGTTCAGAATCAAATAGAAATATAAAGCCAGAATCAACAGCCCCAATGACAGCGGAATGGTTTGCAGAATGTCCTGCGGACTTTGCAGCAAACCCATGGCTGAACCCAGCAAGGCGCTGGTCGGCAACAGAATCAGAGCTGTAACCACGAAAGACAGCAGGTGTTGTTTAATAAAATTAAACTGCTGAGGCCATTTACGGGCTTGCGAATATTGATTGCTGATTTCCTGAAGGAATAAAAGCCCCATGGAGATAACGAAAGCGCTCAGGTACGGAACAAAACGCACCAGCAGAACGAATATAGTGGCAATACACCCCAAAAGAAGGCTGTTGCGCCAGTCTTCTTTTAATTGAATCAAGGCTTGTTTAAGGGAATTCATTTCTCTATGCTAAGGCAATGATGAACAGGTTCAATGCTTTTTTCATGATCGTATTAACCCTTTTCCTTTCCGGCTGTGTCACAAAGACGGTGAAGGAGGGTTCTTTCCAGAAAGCGCAGTGGGAAACCAAGGCGTTGATCAAAAATCAGAAAGAAAATAAAACCCAGTCTCTGAATATAGATATCTTTGCGATTAAGAACGAAAGAGCACGTTTTGAAATCACCGCGTTGTTGGGGTTTCAAGTTGCCAGCCTCGTGATGAGTCCGTCTGAGATCTCTTATGCTGTTTATCCTCAGAAGGCCTTCTATTATGGCCGCAATTCTGAACGTGCCTTCTTAAATGTCGTGGGCATGCCTTTGCATCCCATGAATCTGACAAATATCGCATTTGATGAGCCTGTACGAGGCCCCGGGTGGAAGTGTGGATTGGACCCCTCGGGTCTGATTTATCAATGTGAGAATCTGGCGAAGAAAACCCGTGTCGAATGGTTAGATCGAAAAGAAGGACAAAAGAAGGTTGTGATTACGGCACCGCAATTTGAAATGCAGTGGTTGTTCTCTGCGCCCAAGACTGAAGTCCAGTTCAAATCGGACCTTTTCACCTTGAGACAGCCTCAAGGGTTCAAAGCAATACAACTAAATTAAAAAACTCGTTAACCGTCTAGTAATGAGGCATAATCTAACAGAGTAGGTGTGTCACCAATCACCTGGGGGAGAGATTATGGCCTCTAAGTTTGATCTGCATTCACTGGTCGCCAACTGGCAAAACTCAAGCACTCATGCTAAAGAGCATTGGAGTGGAACCTTCGAGGAATATCTCGACCTGGTAAAACAAAATCCGAAAATTACCAGAAACGCCTATCAGCGCATGTATGACATGATCGTTGAGGAAGGCACTGAAACTTATATCGATTTCAAAAAAGAAGTTATTCGCTACAAATTCTTCGACGACACCTTCAATAACGGGAAAGACGCAGTCTTCGGTCTTGATGTGCAGTTGATGAAATTGGTGAATGTTCTAAAAGCGGCGGCCCTCGGATACGGCACTGAAAAACGTGTGATCCTGCTGCATGGACCGGTGGGAAGTGCAAAGTCCACGATTTGTCGTATGCTGAAAAAAGGCCTTGAACGCTACTCTCACACCAAGCAGGGTGCGGTTTACACATTTGAATGGATCGATGAAAAGCTGGAGCTGGATGGTCTTTTAGGAAAAGGTGTGAAGGTCTTCCATTCACCGATGAATGAAGAACCTTTGCTTTTGATTCCGGAAGAGCTGCGTGGTTCCGTTTATGATTCCATCAACAAAGGACAGGAAGGCAGCTTCCGCGTGCATGTGGATGGGGAGCTCAGCCCGCCTTCACGATTTATTTTTAAAGCCTTGATGGAAAAATACGACGGCAACCTGATGCAGGTTCTTTCCCACGTTCGCGTGAAAAGACTGTTTATCTCTGAGGCCGATCGTGTGGGTATTGGCACCTTCCAGCCGAAAGATGAAAAGAATCAGGACTCTACGGAACTGACCGGGGATATCAACTATCGTAAGATCGCAGAATACGGATCGGATTCAGATCCGCGTGCATTTAACTTCGATGGGGAGTTCAATGTCGCCAATCGCGGGATGATCGAGTTCGTCGAGGTTCTGAAACTTGACGTGGCTTTCTTGTACGATTTGTTGGGTGCTTCGCAAGAGCATCGTGTGAAACCTAAGAAGTTCGCACAAACCCAGAATTCATGGAAGCCCTTCGTGACCGTACGGTGAAGATCGACATTCCGTACATCACTCGCTGGAGAGATGAAATCAATATCTATAAACGTGATTTCAATTCCCAAAAAGTGCGCGGAATCAGCATTGCCCCTCACACCGTGGAAATGGCGGCAATGTGGGCGATTCTGACCCGTCTGGAAAAGCCGAAAAAAGCCAATCTGACCCGTTTGCAGAAACTAAAGCTGTATAACGGCAAGACTCTCCCGAATTATACAGAAGACAACGTGCGCGAGCTTCGTAAGGAAACTGTGCGCGAGGGCTTAGAGGGTATTTCCGCCCGTTACATTCAGGATAAACTTTCCAATGCTCTGGTGGCGGCTCAGCAGTCCAATAAAGGTTCTGTGAATCCGTTCATGGTCTTTAAAGAGCTTGAATCCGGTCTGAAAAATCATTCGTTAATTGCTAACGAGGAACTAAAGACGGAATTCAAAGAGCTTCTGGGTGTGGTCATGCAGGAGTACGAGGAAATCATCAAAGCTGAGGTGCAAAGAGCCATCAGTGCGGATGAAAGTGCGATGCAGCGCCTGTGTGCCAATTATATAGATAACGTCAAAGCCTATACGCAGAGAGAACGAGTTCGCAATCAGTTCACTGGAAACGACGAGGAACCCGATGAGCGTCTGATGAGATCCATCGAGGAGAAGATCGAGATTCCAGAGTCCCGCAAGGATGATTTCCGTCGCGAGATCATGAACTACATCGGGGCTCTGGCTTTGGAAGGTAAGAAGTTCAATTACAAAATGAACGAACGCCTGCACAAGGCCATCGAATTGAAACTCTTTGAGGATCAGAAAGACAGCATTAAGCTGACCACTTTGGTTAGCAACGTGGCTGACAAAGACACTCAAGAGAAGATTGATATTGTTAAAACCCGTCTCATCAAGGACTTCGGGTACGATGAAATTTCTGCTACGGATGTATTGCATTACGTGGCAAGTATCTTCGCCCGAGGGGACGTAAAGAATAAATAATGTCGATACGTGAAGACCATAACAGATTCAGAGAGATCGTTAAGGGCAAGGTCAAAGAGGATCTACGCAAGTATGTCTCTCAGGGTGAAATGATCGGGAAGCGTGAAGACGAATTTGTGAAAATTCCGCTTCCTCGTATCGATATTCCCAATTTCCGCTACGGCCCCAAGCAACAAGGTGGGGTTGGCCAAGGGGAAGGACAGCCGGGTCAGGATGTTGGTGATCCGGGCGAGGGTGGACAGGGACAGGCGGGCGAAGCTCCCGGAGAACATCTTGTCGAAGTTGAGATGTCCATGGAAGAGCTTGCCAATATCCTGGGTGAAAAGCTGGAACTTCCTTTGATTCAGCCCAAGGGCGCCAAGAACATTGATTCCTTAAAAACAAAATTCACGGGCCTGGCTCCGGTGGGACCGGAAGGTCTGCGCCACTTCAAGTCTTCATACAAAAGAGCCTTGAAGCGCATGGTGGGTTCGGGAACTTATGATTCTGAGGAACCTTTGGTGCTGCCGATCCGCCGGGACATGCAGTACAAGTCCTTTAAGAAAGTGCAACAGCCACAAACTCAGGCTGTGGTGATTTACATGATGGACGTGTCCGGAAGTATGGGTGATGAACAAAAGGAAATCGTTCGTCTGGAAAGCTTCTGGATCAACACATGGTTGCGTAAGCACTATAAAGGCCTTGAGACCCGGTTTATTATTCACGATGCCGCCGCAAAAGAGGTGGATGAAGACACGTTCTTCAGAACCAGTGAATCGGGCGGGACGCTGATCAGCTCGGCCTATAAACTGTGTCAGGAAATCATTCAGGCGGATTATCCGGTGAATGAATGGAACATTTATCCGTTCCATTTTTCAGATGGCGATAACTGGTCCGGCGAGGATACGCGTCTATGTGTTAAGATGTTGCAGGAATTCTTCCTGCCGAACTGTAATGTTTTCAGTTACGGTCAGGTGGAAAGCAAATACGGCAGCGGGCAGTTCCTGAAAGATCTGCAAAAGGAATTTGGCGAGGACGAACGACTGACACTCAGTCAAATCGAAAACCGCGACAAGATCCTGGATTCAATCAAAGACTTCCTTGGCAAAGGGAAGTAAGAGAGCGGAGCGAGCATGGCTAATCTGACACCCGAACTTGAGGCCGAAAGAAAAAGAATATGCCAGATCGCCAAAGATGCGGGGCTGGATTTCTTTGAAACGATCTTTGAGTTGATCACTTACGATCAAATCAATCAGTTTGCCGCCTACGGTGGATTCCCGGTGCGCTATCCGCACTGGAAGTTCGGGATGGAGTACGAACATCTTTCCAAGAGCTACGAATACGGCCTTTCCAAGATCTATGAAATGGTGATCAACACAGATCCGTGCTACGCGTATCTGATGGAAGGTAATGCCATGATGGACCAAAAGCTGGTCATGGCGCACGTTTACGGTCACTGTGATTTCTTTAAGAACAATATCTGGTTTTCAAAAACAAACCGCAAAATGATGGATCAGATGGCCAATCATGCCACGCGCATCCGTCGTTATATGGATCGTTATGGTCAGGATGTGGTGGAAAACTTCATCGACGTCTGTTTGTCTTTGGAAAACCTGATCGATCGTTACAGCCCTTATGTGGAAAAGTCTGTGGTTAAAACTCAAGAGTCGCGCCCACAGCAGGAAACAAACTACCTGCTCAGGGTTGATCGCTCTTACATGCGTGATTATATCAACCCTCCTTCCTTTGTTGAAGAACAACGTCGTAAGGCGGACGAGGAAGCTCAAGCCAAAGCGCAACGTTTCCCGAGCGAGCCTGAAAAAGATGTGCTGAATTTCTTTATTCATTATGCTCCGCTGACAGACTGGCAGCAGGATGTATTGTCGATCATTCGTGACGAGGCTTATTATTTCTCTCCGCAGGGAATGACGAAGACGATGAATGAAGGTTGGGCTTCGTACTGGCATTCCAAACTGATGACGACAAAGATTTTGGATGATTCTGAAATCATCGACTTTGCCGATCATCATGCCGGAACGATGGCGATGGCTCCGAACGGATACAATCCCTACAAGGTCGGCATCGAGCTGATGCGCGATATTGAAGACCGTTGGAATAAAGGCCAATTCGGCCGCGAATGGGAACAGTGTGATGACGTGCGCGAAAGAAAGCACTGGGATCGCAAGCTGGGCTTGGGGCGCGAAAAAATCTTTGAGGTTCGCAAAGTCTGCAATGACGTGACTTTCATTGACCAGTTCTTAACAGAGGACTTCTGCGTTCGTAATAAGATGTTCGTTTACAAGTTCAATAAGAAGACCCAGAAGTTTGAAGTCGATACCAAAGACTTTAAGGCCATTAAAGCGCAGTTGTTGTTCCACATGACCAATTTCGGCCAGCCGATTATTCGTATTGAAGATGCGAACTTTGAAAACCGGGGCGAGCTGCTTCTGACTCATTTGCACGAAGGCATTGATATGCAGCCGGATTTTATGAGCGAGACGTTGAAGAATGTTTTCAAGATCTGGAAAAGACCGGTGAATATCGCGACAGTCATGGATGAAACCCCGCAGCTTTTTAGATTCGATGGGAAAGAGTACACTCAGCACAAGCTGGGTGAGGAACCCAGTCCTAATCCATCAAATCAAGAGAGCTCAGGTTCGTGAAAAATACTCGCTTAGTTTTTAGTACAGATCCCCGGGACAATGTCACTTGTCCCGATTGCAAGGAATTGAAAGCCGAATGCCGCTGCCAGCCTGAAGAAGCTGTGCAGGACGGCCAATTTACTGTTATTTTTCGCATGGAAAAAAGCGGACGGGGCGGTAAGATCGTCACGGTTTTGGATGGTTTTCCCAGAAATGAGACCTATCTAAAGACCTTGGCGAAGGAATTGAAAGCTAAATGTGGAGTCGGTGGAACCCACATCCTGGGCGAAAAATCCGGGATGATCGAAATTCAGGGCGATAAGCGTGATCAATTGAAGAAGATCCTTGAGAGTAAGCGCATTAAATTTAAGGGAATGTAAAACTGGACCCTGTACAGCTTGCACTTTTCACCTGATCGGGTGATGCTTCAAATATGAACATGTTTACAACTTCCACTCCTTTAAGGGGAACGGACTTGGGCGCAAAAAAAATCGTAATTGTAGATGACTATGAAGAGAGCTGTAAGCTTCTTGCCGAGATTCTTAGCTCGACCTACGAGTGTTCTTACACTTCAGACAGCACATCTGCGTTTCGTCTGATTAATGAAAAACGCCCGGACCTGATTCTTCTCGACTATAAAATGCCGGGAGTGATGGGTGTGGATGTGTGCCGTATGGTGCGCGAAAGCGATACGACTAAAAACACGCCGATCATCTTTGTTTCCGGTGCGGCGACGATTGATGAACGTATCAAGGCTTTTGAAACAGGTGCGGATGATTTCATTTCCAAACCTTTCCATGTTAAAGAACTGATTTTGCGAATTAAAGCTCGTCTTTCAGAAAAAGAAACCGAAACGGCTTCTGAACTGAATGCGGCGAACTTGAAAATGAACCTTCTGTCCCGTCAGGTTTTTGTGGATGGGGACGAGGTAAACCTGACGCCTAAACAGTTCGATATTCTGAAGCTTTTGGTGGCGGGAAAGAACAATCTGGTCACTCGTGAAAAATGTCTTTCAGAAATCTGGGGCGATACGGAAGTCACTTCCCGCAATGTCGATTCGCAGATCAACTATCTGAAACGCAAAATCAGCAAATTCAACGGCCGTATCGTGGCTGTGCCATCCTTAGGCTACCGCTTGGAAGCCCACGACTAGCGAGTGAGTGAGGCTTTGCTCCTCCTTGCGCTTGAACCCCTTTGGCCGACCTCTATTTCTATCTGTTGGCCAGAGGTCGTAAAATTCTTGCGAAACGGCAAAGTCTATCGACATGTTCTTCTTTTGGGTCCACACTTAAAATGTGGACGCAGCAAAACCTTTACTTATAGGTCTTTCCCCTCGGTTTTTGCATCAGACACCGGAAAGTTTTGAGATCAAAGGCAAAACTATTCAGTATCTTGAGCAAAGTCTGGCGCATTTGATCGCCAAGCACGGCGATCTTGTCTTTATGATTCCTTCTTTGGAATCTTCCGGTCTTTTGGAAAAAGATGATCTGAACGTGCATCAGTATGCCGAAATTCTGGATGGTTTGGTGTTGCAGGGTGGGGTGGATATTTCTCCGACCGTGTATGGTGAAGAACCGCTGGAGCTTATGGCCAACCACCGGATCGACCCGATCCGCGATCGCTATGAATTGAAGTTATTAAAAGCCTTTGTCACCCGCAATAAACCTGTATTGGGAATTTGCCGGGGCTTTCAGTTGATGAACGTCTTTAAGGGCGGAACTCTTTTCCAGGATTTACCCACTCAGCTTCCCAGCGACATGACGCACTTTAAATCCGAGCTGTATGAAAAGCTGACCCACACAGTGGATATTGAACCTGGTGGATTGTTACAAGGCATGTATTCCTCTGGCGGGGAGATTGTCTCTATTCACCATCAGGGCGTTAAAAAGTTGGGAAATGGGCTGCAAGTAGAGGCGCGATCGCCGGATGGTTTGGTGGAGGCCTTTAGTTCCACAACAGATGCGTTCTTTGTCGGTGTTCAATGGCATCCGGAATTTCACATTGATAATGAAGCCAGATTCCTTTCATCGGAACCCTTGGTGAAAAAGTTCCTGGAGGCCTGCCGAGGCCCCCAGAAAACTGTCGAAAAATCCTACGATCTTTAGCTCTTTTGCTGTTTCTTTTTCGCAAGCTCCGTGCACAGGGCTTTCATGCGATCAAATTCCTTGGTCGATGTGATGGCGCGCGGATTGCGAGCTTGTTCCGCAGCCATCTGATTCATCTGGGTGACACGTTCACGACTTGGCGGGTGAGTGCTCATGGCATCGGCCAGTGACGTCATTAAAGCGTTTTGTTGCCCTTTGTTTTGCTCTTCCATCTTTAGAAGCTTGTCATAGAAAAGACCGACTTTATCTTTGTCATAACCTGCGGCCACGGAAGTTCGGAAACCGATACGGTCTGCTTCCATTTCGTCTTCACGGGAATTGGCCATAAAGGCGTACTTCTGAATCAACAAACCACCACCGGCTCCGGCGGCAGCTCCATACAAGGTCGCTTTTTGCATACACTCGTCGTCACCTTGTTTGCACAGCATTTTTCCCAGTCCATAACCTAAAGCACCACCCAGCAGTCCGCCACCCGCGGCATACATCCAGGATTTGCCCTCGGCTTTCTTTGCAGCATCCATGCGGATGGCAGTGTGGCGGGCTTTGATGTGACCGACTTCATGCCCGATGACCCCGGCAAGTTCAGCTTCAGAATCCGCCATCGCAATTAGGGGAGCCGTGATAAACACAGTTCCCGCCGGAAGAGCAAAAGCATTCACATAGCCGACATCAACGGCTGTAAAGTTATAGTTGTAAGGATGGCCTTCCAGGCTATTGGCAGAGACGATCTTGCGACCTAGTTGACTGATATAGGATTGTAGCTGGGGATTTTGGATGGCTGGGTAGTCTTTGCGCATTTGCGGAAGAACTTCCGAAGTCATGCGCTTTTCGTCTGCCACAGTCAGGGATGTCTCGTCCCCACGCAGATTTCCCTCACGCTGGCGGTGCTGTTCTGTTGCACAGGCCGCCATCAGAAGTGGGAGCGAAGCCAAGAAGGTTCTTCGTCCCATTGGGGTGCTGGTCCATTGTTTCAATACATCATCTAGTTTTTGGATCGCTTCCTTTTGTGCCATGGAGTCGATTTTACGCGAGGGCCTTCGCCTTTGGCAACTGGGCGTTTATTCCCGCCAGAAGGTCTGTGTTTTGCCTTGTTCTGCAAACGCTGTCCTTCCAGAATGGCTTTGGCTTTTCCAACAGTCATGATGGCCGCATTGGCGGCATCATCAGAATGGAACGGCTGATCTTCGACAACAGTGACTTTAGTGCGCGTGATTTTTTCAATTGCGAACAGGAAAGATTTTTCTTCCGCAGTACAGAAGGAAATGGAAATACCTTCCGCTCCGGCACGGGCGGTTCTTCCGATACGATGAACGTAGCTTTCGGGGATATGCGGAAGCTACGTTCATCGTAGATCGGAGAGCACACGTCTGAACTCCAGTCACGAGCTGAAAACTCGTATGCCGTAGTTGTTGCGTGTTATCGGTACTGGCAAACAAGTCACTGCTACTTTGCAAACTGTTGCAACAGATCCAGCTTTTGAGGTTTCTCCACGAACATCACACGCTGCTCGACTTTTTCGGCGGTGGAGGAAACCGGAGTCACTTCCACTTTCTTGGGATTCACCAGAATGCGATTGGCAAGAGTCTGAATTTCGTGCGGCATCGTCGCAGAGAAGAAGAGGTTGTGACGTTTCTGTGGAAGCAGAGGAAGGATTTTCTTAATATCCTGCATGAAGCCCATATCCAGCATACGGTCTGCCTCATCCAGAACGAAGATTTCCACGCGATCCAGCTTCAGGAACTTTTGATTGTGCAAATCCAGCAGACGGCCCGGTGTGGCCACCAGAATATCCACGCCACTTTGCAAAGCTTTGACCTGCGGATTCTGTCCCACACCGCCAAAAATAACCGTGTGGTGCATTTTTAAGTGCTTGCTGTAGGCCTCGATATTTTCATGAATCTGAATTGCCAGTTCACGTGTTGGAGTTAATATCAGTGCGCGCGGGGACTTGGGTTCGATCTTGCGTGTGTGTTTTGCCAGATTTTGCAGGATTGGCAAAGAGAAGGCCGCAGTCTTTCCCGTGCCGGTTTGTGCAATTCCCAGCAGATCATGCCCTTCAAGAATGACAGGAATAGCCGCCAACTGAATAGGTGTTGGAGTTTCGTAACCTGCTTCTTTTAAAGAAAATTGAAGAGGGGCAATAAGAGGAAGATCAGTAAATTTTGTAGTAGTCATCAGACCAGACTTCTAACAGGGGCCCTGTCCCCTGTAAATTTATTTCTGGTTTCGGGGGGTTATCGTCGGGATTGATTTTTCTTTTTGGCTGTTTTCAGAAGTTTTTGCACGGCCCAAAGGATGTCTTTGCTGTAGGAAAAGACGTCAGAGGCGGTCTTTTCATCAATCCATTCCACACCCCGGTGATAAGAGGCATCCTCAACTTGCTTGGGCGCCACCCAGTTTTGATCCAGAATGCCGACAAAGAACGTGGTTTTGCAGGCATGAATTTTTCCATCCCAGGGGAAGTCGTATTTTCGCTCGAAAGCAGTTTCCTCCAGAATGCGCACGCGGTATCCGGTTTCTTCCAGACATTCGCGGGCGGCGGACTGGGCCGGTGTTTCGCCGGCTTCAATGGCTCCGCCGGGCAGGAAAAAATAGGGCACTTCGGAAGTGGGATCAACGGCGTGAAAGCCCAGAACCTGACTGTTGTGCAAAACCACGACAGAGGCTCTTTCGCGATAATTTTTCCGGGCCTTGTCGATTTTTTTTTCGTCTCTGCGGTCTTTGAAGAAGCCTTGTAACAGGCTGCTGCATTCATTTTCCAGAATGCCGTCTGTGACCTCCACCTGATGATTCAGGCGGGAATCATGCAGAATCTGATAAAGGCTGCTGACGCCGCCAGCTTTAGGGTCTGTGGCTCCATAAACCACGCGTGCGATGCGCGATTGCTGAATGGCGCCAGCGCACATAATACAAGGTTCAAGGGTGACGTACAAAGTGCAATCACTCAGCCGCCAGCTTCCGCGCTTTTGCGAGGCCTTATGCAGTGCCAGCATTTCAGCGTGCCCCAGGGGAGTTTGCTGTCGCTCGCGGGTGTTGATCGCATAGGAGATCAGCCCCTCAGGACCCACGACAATGGCGGCGACGGGAACTTCATCCCGCACGGCGGCTTTGCGTGCCAGTTGCAAAGCCTTTTTCATCCATTTTTCATCGAGGGCTGGGGTGGTCATTATTTTTCCTCTGCGATTCTTTCACGAAGTTTAACAGGCTCTGTGGGTTTCTTGCGACGCATGCGAATGTTCAGCATTTCCACGCCGACAGAGAAGGCCATCGCGAAGTACACATATCCTTTCGGAATATGAACTTCCAGGGATTCAACGATCAAAGTAAAGCCGATCATCAGAAGGAAGCTCAAGGCCAGAATTTTCAGGGAAGGGTGTGAGTCCACAAAATCGCTGATAGTTTTTGCTGACACGATCATCACGCCGGCAGAAAGAACCACGGCGGCAATCATCACAGCAATTTCATTCACCATCCCAACCGCGGTGATGACCGAATCCAGAGAGAAAACCACATCCAGCAGCAGAATCTGCACGATGACAGCATTGAAAGAATGAGCGACAGTATTGGACTGGCTGCCTTCGACGCCTTCCAGTTTGTGATGAATTTCCATTGTGCTTTTCACGATCAGGAACAGACCTCCCAACAACAAGATCAGATCCCGTCCGGAGATTTCCTGACCCAGAACCTCAAACAAAGGCTCGGTCAATCCGATGATCCATGATAATGAGAACAGCAGAATCACACGCGTGATCACAGCTAGTCCCAGACCCATCATGCGGGCTTTGTTCTGCTGCTCTTTAGGAAGTTTTCCGGCCAAAATGGAAATGAAGATAACGTTGTCGATACCCAGAACAAGTTCCAGGGCAAAAAGGGTGAAAAAGGCGATCCAGATTTGTGGGTTCGCAAGCATTTCGGTCATAAAAAAGAGAACTCCTGTTAAGTCGTTCTCTTTTTTATAAACTATTTCAAAGGGCTTGGGTATTTCAGATCGCGGTTCAGGAAGTCCTGCATCCAGATTTTCTTTGGACCGCTGTCCCGCCACTTGGCCTCAAGGGAATAGGACGCATAAGGGGTTTGAATCAGGTATTGGAAGTCGTCATGTTCGGCCATCACCGCAAAGGTCAGGCTTTCTGCAAAGTCCTCAAAAGGGCTGACGGCGGCGTAGGTCGATACGAAGTTTGTGGGATTCAGTTGATGATAAAACGCCTCGATGTCTTCAAGTCCCAATTGTTCTGAACAGCCATAGAAACAAAGCTTGCTCCACAGAGGGAACTTCTGTTCCGGCAAGGGCTCCAGAGGATTTTTCCAGCTTAGTGCTGACCAGGAACCATCTTTAGGGGTCAGCTTTTTGAACTCTTCCGGATTCCACTCTGACAGATTGCAGGTGACCCCTTCCGGACAAATGAAGTTGTTGGCAGAATTTGCGAAATCCAGGATGTGGGCGAACTCATGCGCGATAATGTAGTGAAGCGCAGATAAAGACGCCGGCAGAGTCACATCCACACGCGGACCTTCAGGCAGATGAACAAACGGAGGCGCCTTGATACCGAAGGCCTTTTGTTCCTTCCAGCCTAGCACAGAGGTGGCGTCGTAGTTCTGTTCAACCAAAGCGCGGCGGATTCCCATAAAGGACCCGCGAACGTTTCCTTGGGCATCGGCTTGGATGATTCCGGCATAAGCCAAAGATTCCAGTTCGTTTTCGATATAGATGACATCCAGTCCGCAGAAAACTTTTTGCAGTTTTGGCGGCAGAATATCGTGGATCTTTTCTAGCGCCGCAGCGGCACTGGAGCTGTCTTCCTGGCACTGGCGGGATTCCTGCGGATTCTGAGCGGGATTCACGACACAGGTGATCTGCGGGATGCGAGAACGGCAGTCCGACTGGGAAAAGTGAGAGAATTTCTGGGAAACGGTCCGTTCAAAATGCAGTTGGCCGGGCTTTAGAATGTAAAAGTCTTCCCAGGCGTGAGCGTGACTAGTTCCAACGAATACTAGTAATATCAAATAGATAAGTAATTTCATAGGGTCCCCTCTGTTGCGATTTCCGCATTCCTTTAGGGGTGTTTCAATCAAAATGTGCAGAGGCGTGAATAATTCATCGCGTCAGGACCCCGAGACTTGCCCCTTTTCTGCTGCTTTGTTATACACTCTTTCTCTCAAATTCATAATTCCACTCAGAAGGGAAGGTGATTGTCGTGGCAATGGTTAAGATCAAAGACGGTGAGTCTTTTGAATCTGCGTTCAGAAAATTCAAAAAGTCTTGCGAAAAAGCAGGTATCCTTTCTGAAGTTAAAAAACGCGAAAACTTTGAAAAACCTTCTGTAAGACTTAAAAAGAAGTCTCTAGCAGCTCGTAAACGCGCTGTTAAAAAATCCAGAAAAGGTTGGAACGACTAGTTCCCTTTTTGAAAGATTGTTTTTTCAAGAGGCGACCACTGGTCGCCTCTGTTTTATGACCGAATCTCTTCTTAAGTCCCTTTGGAGGCACTATGGAACTCAGAGATAAAATCGCTGCAGATGTTAAAGCTGCCATGATCGCAAAAGAATCTGCAAAGTTGGGAGCGCTTCGTATGCTCCAGTCTGCGATCAAAAACCGCGAAATCGACATGAGACCAGATCCCATCACTCCAGATGAAGTGATGAATGTGGTTAAAAAGCTTGTTAAGCAACGCAAAGAATCCATCGAGCAGTTCCAGGCCGCAGGCCGTACGGATCTGGTGGATCAGGAAACTGCCGAACTGAAAGTTCTGGAAGTTTATTTGCCAGCGCAGATGAGCCGCGAACAAATCGAAGCTCTTGTTACAGAAGTAATTGCAGCATTGGGTGCTAAAACCGTGAAGGACATGGGTCCTGTGATGAAAGAAGTCATCGCAAAATCCGGTGGCGCCGCAGACAACAAAGTAGTGAGCGAAGTTATCAAGTCCAAGCTTTCTTAATTTTGTTGGAGAGGCATGCGATTTTCACAAGACTTTATCGAGAAGGTGTCAGAGGCCAATAACCTCGTTGATATCATCTCTCAATATACTCAGTTGAAACCTAGTGGTAGCGGCCTTATGGGCCGCTGTCCGTTTCCTGATCACGCCGAAAAAACGGCGTCGTTTTCCGTTTCCGAAACAAAACAGGTCTATCACTGCTTCGGTTGCCATAAATCCGGCAACCTGTTTTCGTTTTTGCGCGACTATCAGGGGATGAGTTTCCCTGAGGCGGTGGAATATCTTGCCGACCGTGCCAGCATTCCGATGCCCGCACCGGAAAAAGAAGACGCGCAACGAGATCAAGCGCACGATAAAAAGAAGTTGTTGTTAAAAGTAAACAAGCTCGCTGCTGATTATTTTTCAGAGCAACTTAAGCGCGTTCCTCACGATCACCCGGTGAAAAGATACATCGCCAGTCGCGGTTTGTCTCAAGAGGTGATCGAGGCTTTCGGTGTGGGTTATGCCGTGCCGGAATGGGATGGGTTGGAACAGTACCTGCTAAGTAAAAATGTTCCGATGGCTTTGGCGGAAGAAGCGCGTCTGGTGAAGGCTCGTAACAACAAGTCCGGGCACTTTGATATTTTCCGTGATCGTTTGATGTTCCCGATTTTCTCGGCGATGGGCGAACCCATTGCTTTCGGCGGACGTTATTTAGAGAAAAAAGAGAACGAACCGAAATATCTGAATTCGCCGGAAACGCCGGTGTTTGTAAAAGGCCGTGTGCTTTACGGGTTGTCTCAGACCGCGCGCTATATTCGCAGTGAAGACATGGCTCTGATTGTGGAAGGATACATGGATCTGGTGTCCCTGTATCAGGCGGACATCCGTAACGTGGTTGCTACGATGGGCACAGCTTTGACGCCGGATCATGGCAAGATGCTAAAGCGCATGACCAAGAACGTGGTGGCCTTGTTTGACGGGGACTCTGCGGGAATGGAAGCGGCCGAGCGCAGTTTGCCGATTTTGCTGGCGGCGGATTTATATCCAAAAGGGCTCACATTGCCCAATGGTATGGACCCCGACGATTATGTGAAAAAGTACGGATCTGAAGCTCTGAAAGCAGAGCTGGATCGTGCTCCGGATCTTTTTGTGATGATTCTGGCGCGCTGGATGGAAGGATACCGTGGCGAGGCTTCGGAAAAAGTAAAATTAGCCGATAAGTTAAAGCCATTGTTTGAGTCCATTCCGGATCTGCGTTTGCGGGATCTGTATCTGGCCGAGGCCGCTCAAAAAATGGGTGTAGGGCTTCCCTGGTTGCGTCAGGCTGTGGGAATACAGGGCAGTGGTCCTGTAAATTCACAAAGTCGCCCAGGAATGACTAGGACGGTGCAGCCAAACCCTTCTGTGGGCGCAGCTAACCCGAAAGCCTCTTCTGAGGTGTCCCAGTCAGTGGATGGAGGCAAAATCAGCCTTCAGGGAGCCTCTAAAGCCGAGTTGATGCTCTTGGGATTGGTACTCAAAAGTCGTGCCAATTTCGAGTCGTTTGTGAGTGAAAATCTCCTCGAGAGCACGGCCCATGAAGGAGTGAAAAAGATCCTCGAAAAAGCCACGGATGTGTATAGACAAGATCTCAGTAAGTTTGATAAATTGACCAGTCTCCTTGTCTCTTACGTCGATCAGCCTGAGTATTTATTCCAAGTGAGCCCAGCGAATGAGGGCGATCCAGGGTTCGATGAAGAGGCAGAATTGAAACTCCTGCGCGATTGCTTTAAGCGCGTAAAAGAAAATTTCCTGCGCGAACAAGCAAAGCGCCTGGCACGAGATCTTAAAAACGAACCTAGTTCGGAAAAGTTGGAACAGATTATGAATATTCAGAGAAACCGAATCTCTCTGAATAAAGGGTAAAAGGCGGGGTATTGATGAAACCGAACCTACCAAATAAACAAGAGAAAGAACCTGTAAAGGTGCTTTCTTTGCAAGAACAAGAGTCTCTGATTAAAGAAGAAATCCAGAGATTCCTGAAACTTGCGAAGGAGAAGGGTGCGCTTACGATCGAAGAGATCAATGAGCTCCTTCCCCCTGAAATTATCGCTCCGTCAGTCCTGGACATGTTCATGCATGGCCTTGAGGGCGGTGGTGTAGTTATTTCAGACTTGTCTGAAAGTTCGAAAGAGGAAGAGGGCGAAGGCTCCTTCCTGGAAAGCGTCGATTCTGAAGACGAAGAAATTGATGATGAAGAAAAAGCTGAAAGTGAAGACGTTAAGGGTAACGACCCTGTTCGCCTTTACTTGCGCAAAATGGGTAGCGTTTCCCTACTGACTCGTGAAGGGGAAGTGGAAATTGCCCGTCGTATTGAAAAAGGGGAGCGCGAGATCGTTCGTGCGATCCTTTTGTCCCCACTGGGTACCTACGAGATCATCCAGCTTGGTAAGCGCCTTGATGAAGGCCGTATCAAAGTTAAATCGATCTTCCGTGGTCTTGAGGACGAAGACACTCAATACGACGAAAAGGAATACATCGATAAGATTCACGAATTGATCGGTAAGGTCACAGAGTATCAGAAAGCCGCAGAAAAGCTGTTCGTGGTTCTTCGTAAAGAAGAAACCAACACGCCAGCCCGTCAGGCTGCCATGAAAGAACTTGTTGCGATGAATGACAAGTTAACCTGTTTTTTCCATCGCCAGTCCCAAAGGAATCACCCCGGCGATCATCACAAATATTTTCACCTCAATGGATTCATATTCGATACAACCTTCATAGCACCAGTATTCGACCTTTTCTGGCGGTGGCAGATAGCCTGCGGTAGCCGTTGCGCTCATTAGGATCAGTGCGGTGATGTGCATAAGTGCTTTAATCATGGGATAACTCCTTGTTGGATATAGAGTTGTCAAAAAACGATACCTTTATCAAACATGTTTAAATTGGTATCTTTTAGTGATACGAAATAAGCCATTATGGATCAAATCAGCCAACATACCGATGCCAAAAAGCTGCTTAAAAGCCTTCAAGAGGTTCTGAAGTCGAAAAAGATCACCTATGCGGATCTGGCACTTCAAATGGAAGTTTCTGAAGTCACCGTGAAAAGACTTTTCTCAACTCAGAACTGCAGCCTGCAAACGGTCTTTAAGGTTTGTGACCTGGTGGGGATTTCGTTTTTTGATCTGGCGGCTTTGGCCAATCAGGACAGGGAAGTCGACTATGTTCTGTCGGAAGAACAGGAAAAATTCTTTGCTGCGAATCCTGCGATGTTTGGAATTTTCCGATCTCTTCACCGTGGGGTCAGTCCTGACAAACTTGCGGCAGCCTGGAAGCTGACAAGTCAGAAGCTTTTCAAAGTGCTTCGTAAAATTGAAAGCTTCGGTTTGCTGGAGGTTCTGCCGGGCAATCAGGTGCGAATCAAAGCTGTTGGCAATATCCGTTTTCAGCACAAAGGCCCACTGGCGCGTGCTATCTTGCGTCCGCAGATTTTACAGTTCCTGGATTATGTGGATGTGGTTTTAAAGAATAAAGAAGTGTGTATGCAGTCAGCCGAAGTCGAGCTGTCCAAGATAAGCATCACCGAGCTGGTTGAAGAAATTCATGCCCTGGGTGCCAAGTATCGCGCCCGGGCTTTGCGGGATAAAAATCTTTTGTCAGCGGATCAGCTGCAGTCGGTGCGCTGGCTGTATGCCTTTGCGCCCTTTGAAACCAACTGGCAGCAGTACGAGCTGAAGGATTAAAGGCCGGCTGCGGGATCTTTTGCTGTTTCGGTTTCAGCAGTCCATTCAAGCAAGGACAATTCAGAAGTCTTTGTCCAATCAACCTGTTTGCGGTTGATGATGCGGATATTCACTTCATCGCCGTTCACCGTCCACAACAGGGTGTCGCCTTTGGCAATGCCCAGGGCTTGGCGGACGCGAGCGGGAATGGTGGTTTGGTTTTTACGGGAAGCTTTTGATGTTGCACCTGATTTGCTCATGCTATGGGATCTCCGTAAGGTCCATTTTAGGGGATAAAGTGGGGCTTTGTCGCCTTTTCCACTCTTGGCAGGCTCTACAAACAATCCTTTGTCCAGTTGGACGGGTCCACTGTTGAAGGTTTATCATTTGGGATTCGCTGTGATTCAAATCTAAAATCGCAGTAGGATTCGGTTCGGTTCCTAACTATAATCATCCTATGAACGAACGCCACTCTGCCGATAAGCAGGCCTTTGGAACCATGATTGTTTTGTGTATGCTCTGGGCCTTGCCGCAGATTGCGATCAAGATTGTGGGTAGTGATGTTGCGCCATTACTGCAAATCTCCATCCGTTCAGGAATCTCGGCCTTGCTGGTGGGTCTGTTTATGTTCTTCCGGAAAGAACGTCTGACGACTTTGTTCGACGGTTCTTGGAAGGCAGGCATTGCGGTGGGATTCTTTCATGCCTTGGAATTTTTCTTTATTGGTGAAGGTCTGCGTTTCACCTCCACATCCCATCTTGTTGTGTTTCTTTATACGGCACCGATCTTTGCTGCGCTTGGATTGCATTGGCGAGTTCCCGCGGAAAGATTAAAGCCGATTCAATGGGGTGGTATTGCCGCCGCCTTTCTGGGGATCATTATCGCTTTTAGTGGTCCGGCAGAAGCAAACTCGATAAATTCATTCGTTGGGGATCTGTTCGGACTGCTGGCCGGTGCCTCTTGGGGCGCCACCACCGTCCTTATTCGCACTACACGTCTTTCCAATGCTCCGGCAACACAGACATTGTTGTGGCAATTGATAAGTGCCTGTGTGCTTCTTGTGGTGGCGGCCATTCCCCTGGGGCAAAGTCATCTGAACTTCACGACTGCGGCAGTTGGCAGCATCCTGTTTCAGGCCGTGATTATTTCGTTTGTAAGCTATCTGATATGGTTCCAACTTCTTAGAAAATATCTGGCTTCGCAACTGGGGATACTGTCATTTATGACACCGTTCTTCGGTGTGATTTTTGGCTCTTTGTTTTTGGATGAACCTCTCGACGCCAATTTTCTGATTGGGGCCGTTTTTGTGTCTGCGGGAATTGTTATTGTTCTGGGTTATAGCTGGATACTGCAATTCATTGGCAAGCTGGTTCGGCGTCAGGTTTAGCCAAAGCACTCTGCGCAATTACATATTTCCTTAGTTCTATCGCCAGTTCAGTATTGAATCCATCAACCTTGAAGGAGGACGCGATGGAAAGAGAATCTGAATCCCTCAGAGTGGGACAGAAGCTGGTGGAGCTTTGCAAAAAAGGCGAAAACCTCAGAGCTGTGGATCAGCTTTATTCCGATAAAATCGAAAGTCATGAGGCTGTCTCGATGCCAGGAATGCCCGAAGGCGTGAATGGTATTGAAGCTATCCGCAAGAAAAACAAAGAGTGGGAAGAAACCATGGATGTTCATTCCATGGAGGTCGATGGCCCCTTTCCTTGTGGGGATCGCTTTGCTGTTTACTTCAAGATTGATGCGACTGACAAGAATACCAAAAAGCGCATGAAGATGAATGAAGTGGGGCTTTATACAGTCCACAATGGAAAGATCATCAAAGAAGAATTCTTCTATGCCATGTAAGAAAAAAAGCCCTCGTGCAGAGGGCTTTTTTATGGAGTCAAAGGCTTGAGCGGTGTTGCAAGAACACGTTTCTTTTCCGCATCCAGCAGAAGCAGACCCAGCGGAGTGATGGCAAGGTTCAGCTTGCGGGCCGTTGAGTGGTCACTGGAAAGCACCAGACCCGTTGTTGGAATTTCAACGAATCCTTGATCCTGACGGGCCGCCCAGACTTGGGCTCGGCGATCCGTGGCGACATCCTTGGTGACGGCAAAATAGCTCCAACCTGTGGCGGCATCATAAACGGCATGGGTCCAGCGGTCCACGTTGGGCCGGTTGGCAAAACTGAGGAAGTTCACTTCATCATAAATTTTCGGCGTCGCAGCTTCCGTTGTGACGGTCACTTTGCGCAGTCTCCAACCGTCAAAGATTAACAAATCCCCATCGGCATTGGACTGCATGCCATAGACATCTGTCAGATAGGCGCCCAGTGCGACACCACCATGATCTGAGGCCACGTAGTTCACCGGGCCACTGCCGCCCGCGACAGGTTTTACTGCTGTTGTATCTGATTCAAAGATCCATAGATCTGATTCGTCTAAGTTTCCGGAAGATCCCATAAAATAGAACTTCCCATTCGGAGTAAAGGCGGCGATTTTTCGCATGTTCTTCAGATTGTGCGAAGAGGTTATGCTAAACGGCGCCGTATCGAGAGTCGGATAGGTGCTGGCAGTTCCTGGCGCACCATAGAGCGTCGGGCCCAGACTGATGGTGTTTCCGGCAGCGGCTTCGTTCCAGGTTGAAAGGTCGAAGGAGTCCCACAGATTTGCAGGAACTCCACCCACGTTCACAGCCCAGTCCACCGCCGATGACCAATGGTCAGTGTATCAATCGTGGACGTGAAGATCGTGTTCAGGTTGCCAGTGCCGTTAAGATTTGCAGCGGATGACCAAATTTCCGTCTCGAAGTTTAAGACATGCATGGTGTTGGTATTTGTTTCTCCGCGCATGCAATAGATTTTATTGGGTTCGGTAGAGACCATCGCACATCGATTAAACGGAGAACCCCAGCCACCAGTGGTCAAGTTTTCGTTGGCCAGTTTGTAGGAACCATAGGTGCCAGTACCTTCAAGAACCAGAGTTTTATTGCTATAACGTATCCATATTTTGCTGGCGTCAGGATTGATCATGAACATGTAAAGATCTGTTTCAGGACATGGCAGCAGTGAGCTGCTGGCCAAGGTGTCCATTGCGCCCAAAGGACCGCAGGAGCCCGGAGTTCCCAGAATACGGATTGGATTTCTATCAGTGGAATTCAAATCCACCTGATAGATGGCGTGGTCTGAGTAATAAAGAAGATGCCCTGTTTTTACATAGCGGGTGGTTGTGGACTGATCTTTCAGTGTGGGAGACAGATAATTGATCTGTGGAAGTTGCTTGCTCCACACAACACTCTTGTCCGAGATTTTAACTTTGACCAGCAGCGAACATGCGGTGCTCATCAAAATCATTTCATCAGAACTATTGATATCCAGAATATAGGGCTCGGTCAGTTTCACATTGGCAGCATCACAAGCGGATTTGTAGGTGTCCCCGATCCACGATGAAATCAAACCCGTCTGGGAATTGACCGTCACAATGGCATGCCCTTTGGTGTAATAAAGGCGGTTGTTGGAATCCGAGAAGAAAGTTCCGGACTGGGTGTTGTTGGCTCCAAGATCTGCGGCATTGATATGTACGCCTTCATTTAAGTTGCCAGGCTCGCCCAATAAAGATGTCCAAACAGAGTTTTGCAGTTTTGAGTTGGCACTGGCGACCACCCCGGCTGCGGAACTGCAAGTGATGATAATTCGTAAAGGGGTGGATGCTGAAACCGTCTGGCCTGTGGGTGTTACGTTGGGAACGGTCCAGGAGAAATCACCCGTTGTGGCCGTCTTATTATTGGGTAAATTCTGGGCGATCAGATGATAACTTAAGCCATCATCGACAGAATACTGGATCTTTTTAATGGGATTGGAGTCTAAAGGAATGCTCCCTCCGGGACTGCATGACCATTCGATGGTCATGGTAGAGGCTGGACTATAGACTCCACTTGTGGCAGGTGCAGTGATCACTACGGTTGGTGGCGCGCCCAAATCCAAAGTGACTGCCGCCTGACGAATATTGCTGACAGTCCCCGCAGCATTCTTGACCTGGGCATAAACTGTTTTTGATCCGCCCGTGTTGCTTAGTGTGAATGTACCGTTGGTATTATACGGAAGCCAGGTGGCTCCGGTGAAGCTGCTGTTTTCTGAAAAACGCATGTGGCTGATAGGGGCATGGACGGGCGTTGCTGTGATCTGAGTTGTGGTGTAGGCAAAGCCAATTGTGCCAGCCCCGTCGGCGATAGAGAAAGTATCTAAAGTGGGAGTGCCTGAGTCCACGACCCAGGTCACGCTTGTGGGCGCACTGATATTGCCAGCGGTATCTTTGGCGCGAATTTGAAAGTTGTGCGATCCCTGACTGAGGGAAGAAAATGAGATACCGCTAATACAGGCAGAAAAATCCGCCGAATCCAGCTTGCATTCATATCCATCAAAAACGGCGCCCCCTGTTTCAGTATTGGTAAAACTGAAAGTGGCTGTGCTGCTGGTGGTGGCGGTTGCAGGGGCTGAAGAAATGGTGATCACCGGAGCCGTCAGATCCACTGTCCACGTATAAGAAATCACATTGGAAATATTTCCGGCAGCATCTTTTGCGCGAATTCGATAGGTATGAACATCCTGATTCAAGCTGACCAGTGGAACCAAGGAACTGCATGTTTTGAAAGATCCTGTTGGTGCCAAAGCAGAAGTGTGTTCGCACTCGTAAAGTGCGACACCTGTACTGTCATCGGTGGCAGTGAACTCAAAAGTGGCGGAGTTTTCTTTTGTCAGAGTGGCAGGTGTGGATTGGACACTTAAAACCGGTGACACCGTATCCACGGTCCAGGTGATGGTGGCGACTTGACGATTGTTGGCGTCGTCCACGGCGGTTACTTGAAGACGGTGTTCGCCGTCATCTAAGGAGCTGAGATTCAAAGGGCTGGAACATGCTGCGAATACACTGCCGTCAATGGAACATTCGACAGAAGCCACCGGGCGACTGGTAGGGGCCTTGATAGTGAAAACGAAGTTGGCGCTGGTCTGATTGGTGATTGTTTGAGGCTTGTCTGAGAATGAGATAATGGGAGCCAAATTGCTTTGCCATGCAAATTCAGAATCCAGAGTGCAGGAGCTGAATACCATCGCGGTTAAAAACAGCAAGCTGATCTTAACCGGATAGAGATCAAAAAAGCGAAGTATTAACTTCTTGCTACACCCCAACACGTTCATCAAAGAACTCTTCGGTCTAAGCCGGGGGATCTTAATATCTCAGGGTGAGAATTGAGAAAAGTGTGTTCCGTAGTTTGAGGATACTAAAAAGCCCCTGGGGGATGCACAACCCAGGGGCCTCTTAGCTGGAAACTGTCGTCTTTAAGAACTAGAAGTTGTAAGAAACGACGGCATTCGCAAAGTTATAGTGGTCTGCGGTTTTGTCGCTGAACCAGTTATAAAGTGACAGATACTCCAGTCCGACACCCCATTGTTTGTTAAGGGTGTAGGTCGCTCCTAAAGTCAGGGTCGGGCCAAAGAGAGTTTCATCATCGCCGCCGGCTGCGATCTGATCCATGTTAGTCACTGCGAGGCCGGGCGCGATATAGATATCCAAATCGTTCTGATCGTAAAGATGAGAAGTGATGTTGGCTCCTAAAGTCGTGCTTTCAGGTTTATTGGCGTCCGAGTTTTTCGTGGAATGCATAAGCATCGCCCCTAAACCGAAAGTTCCTGTGCGGTGTTCGTATTCCAGGCCAAAGTTTACCGCGGCTTGAGTGGAACCCACCATCAGTTTGACTTGATTTGTACCGTTCTTGATATCTTCCACAGTTTGCGCTTGTGCGAGAGTGGAAATTCCTAAGGTGATTAAAAGACCTGCCATGAGTGCCATGAAATATTTCATAGGTGATTCTCCTTGTTGATGTTTCATGACTTTAAAACGGGAGGGACATGAGGGAGAGGAGTCGGGACCCTCCTGAAAGAATGCAGGAACAGGAGGGTCCCTAGGATGCGTCATGGAGGTGACACAAGCCGTATTTAGGATACTTTTTTAAAGCGAGTCGGAGGATGTTCGTACTTTTTCAACAGCTCAGTGAGTTTGGCCTTCACCTCTTCCTGGTGAAGTTCGCATTTCTGTTGAATCAATCCAAAGATAGCTTTCACGCTTCCGCGAGTGCTTTCGATATCCTCAGGGGAAATGTCTTCCCACGCTGCTTGAATTTCAGCCTTCAAGCTTTTCCAGTTTTCTTTTGAGATTTGCTTATTCATCATGCGTAAGCTCCTTGCGTATCTACAGGAACTTAAAGCAGGATTGGTTCCAAGCATGAAACCATGTTTATTTCGACCTGAGCCGGGATTGTCGCCCAGGCAGGGGAAAAACTCCCCATTTTATGGGGAGTAATGGGAGGGTCTAGGTCAGGTTGTAGTGTCCCTTTTTGGAACGTACCCGCTCTAGCTCCGACAGCAGAACAGCCATGCGATCATAAGTAACGACAGAAGAATCCTGCCAACGAGGTGATGAAATTGTGGCTTCACTTAAAGAGGATTCTTCAATTCGCTGCCCGTTTCTAAAATGAAGCGCAAAACGGGGACCTTTGCTGGAAAGTGCATATTCGATATCCGAGTTTAGTAACTTCGTCAGTTTGCGTGCTCGCAAATACGCTTGCGCGGCTCGCTTGAAATGTCGTTCAAACTTATCCGCGATATCTTCAGCCGTCAGCTCAACTTCGATTTCTTCTTCCTCGGGCATCTCGATATCACCATCAAGTTCTTCTTCCGGCGGGGCATTTTTAACGAAATACAAACCCAGCGCAAAAATAGATCGCATGGAAACAAAAGTCCCCATCGGCTCTTGATGACGAGTGCAGAAGATTTCAAATCCGGCTTTAAGAAGTTCTGAATCCAAAGGTTCATAGAACATATTGGGATCAAAAACCTGATCTTCAGATCGTAAAGACTCATTGAGTTTCAAAATAGAATCAAAAACCAGAGCGCTCGAGAAGGGACCGATGAAATGTTCATCATCCTGCTCGGGGCTCATGGAAAGAAAATCATGGCTAAAGAAGACCAGACTGCGTTCGCCCGCCTTTAAGCTGATGTTATAGCGAGGATTGTGCTTTTTGATTTCATCGGTTTCTAGCAGGGCCGCTTCCAAAGGTGTACGGCAAGGGGTCACGATCAAATCATAGGCTTGGGTCAGCATCTCGAGCTTGAAGGAGTCCCGGCCTTTCTGCCCGCGGAAATAACTATTCACGCGGTCATGCAGGGACGTGGCTTTACCAACATAAAGGATCTCGCCCCATTGAGAAAGATAGCGATAGACACCGGGAACCTTGGGAAGATTCAGACGCTTTTCCTTGGGCATGGGATATTCATATTTGGTTTTCTTCGGGGCTTCCTGATTCAGCCAGATATTCAATTCATCCAGTGTTGCAATCTGCTGTTTTTCAAGTTCGTTCAGCAGTTGATTCCAAATAACCTGTGTGGCTTCCACGTGGCTGGAGCCGCGTTTGAATTCACCCGAAGCATGACCAAAGTATCCAGCCAGTCCCTTGATGCCTTTGGCGGGAAGATTGGGGAAAAGCCTTTTGGCAATCGCATGGGTGCAGATCACCGGAAATTCACGAAGTTTTAAAGCTTCAAAGCTGGCGGCCAGAAACGGTCTTTCAAACTGGGCAAAGTGAATCACGGCCTGGCGGTCTGAAATTTCATTGTAAAGAACTTCAAAGACCTGTTCCAAAGGTTTTGCATTTTCAAGTTCTTCGCTGCGGATACCGGTCAAAGACAGAATTCTTTTGGGAACAGGCTGGTCTTCGGGTTGAGCAACCAAATGACTGCGAACATCAGAAGAATCTGATAAAGCCCAGGCCATTTCCAAAATGTTGGCAGTATCCGGCTTAGCGCCGGTGGTTTGCAGATCGAAAAAGAAAACGGGCAGATCCTTTAATCGCACGCAATTTCCTCTGCACTTTTCCAGAAGGATTCGATATCAGAAAGAATCTTTTGTGAAACC
The DNA here is from genome assembly GCF_025558485.1 of Bdellovibrio bacteriovorus. GTDB lineage: Bacteria > Bdellovibrionota > Bdellovibrionia > Bdellovibrionales > Bdellovibrionaceae > Bdellovibrio > Bdellovibrio bacteriovorus_G. Next base: position 893,280 of record NZ_CP102930.1, on the reverse strand, counting down.
AGTTCCTTCGGGCTTTGTTTAAACCACCCGCGGGGCATGGCTTCGGCATAGACCGGATTTAAGAAGCGCGAATCCATCAGGATAATCACTCCCTTGTCGGTTTCCGAACGAATCACGCGTCCCGCAGACTGAATGGCTTTTGCCATCGCTGGATAGACATAAGTGTAATTAAAGCCGTGTTCTTTTCCGTAACGGGTGTCGAAGTAGGAACGAATTTGTTCGCGTTCAAAATCAAAACTGGGTAAAGCCGGCCCGATCACAAAGGCCCCAATCAACATATCCCCCGGGAAATCCACGCCTTCAGAAAAAACACCGCCCTGCACGCCCAAAAGCAAAATCGGCTCGGTGGCGGATTTGAGTTCCTCCAGATAGATTTGCACGTCCATCTGTTTCATGTCGCGTTCCTGACGCAGAACCCGCATGTGCGGAACCTGCAACAGCTTTTCAACTTGTGCCAGGAATTCAAAGCTGGGGAAAAGAGCAATATAGTTTCCGGGCTTCACGCGTGTGACCCGGGCGATCACTTCAGCAACTTTGCCAGAATTTAAAACACGGTCATTCAGTTTGGTGGAAATCTGCGGGATGATCATCAACTGACGGTTTTCCACCTTGAACGGGGACTGGAATTCCAGTGTCTGACTTTCTTCCGGGAATCCCAGAAGTTCCTGATAGTAGGCAAAAGGTTTTAAAGTCGCAGAAAATGCCACGACATTTTTAAATTCCTTATAAGCCAGTTTCAACTGTTCCGAAGCATCACAGCAGGTGACTTTCAGCATTTCACTGAATCGGGTGTTCTGATAAGTCGTGAAAAATTCAGGCCCGTGATATTCCAGGGCTGCAATGAAATCGCTCCACATGTTCATCATGCGCAACATCGGATCGCGCTGAATGATTTCTGTTTCACTGTCCAGATATTCTGTGGTCAAGGCTCGGATGGATCTTTCCAAATCAAGGAACGGTTCAATGTCGATATCCACTTTGCGGGACCCGCCGTCTTCGCCGTATTCCTGAATCAGGGATTTCGCCTTGCGAATCAAAGTTCCAGCCTGCAAAGAAAACGTCGCAGGCAGTTTGGTAAAGTCTGATTCCAGAATATCCAGATCCTGCACACTTAATGACGGAGAAAAATAATCCTGAGCCCGACTGGGCAGGTTGTGAGCTTCATCAATGACCAGATTGGGTCTTTCTGCCGATTCCAACAGGGGTTCGGAAAGGCGTCCCAACAAACTGCGTGGGGAAAAAGCATAGTTGTAATCACCAATTACCACGTCGGCCTGCTCAATGGCTTCCACAGAAAGCTCGAAAGGACAGACTTCGTATTCTTTTCCCATTTCGATCAGCTTTTCCTGGGTCAGCTTTTTCTTCTTACTTAGCTTATTCACCAGATCATGATCGGCCAGTTTGGTGTAATAACCGCGGGCAAATTCGCAGTAACCGGGATTGCACAGGGTTTCGGCCTTCAGGCACATTTTACTTTTTGCTGTTAACGTCAGCGAGCGCAGCTTGCTGCCTTGTTCTTGCAGCTTTTCAACAGCCTCTTCCGCCACAATGTGCTGGGAATTTTTCGGCGTCACATAGACGGTCTTTTGCCCGCGGGCCAAAGAGTCTTTCAGATTCGGATAAAGAACGCCGACGGTTTTTCCCAAACCTGTTGGGGCTTGCACCAACAAAGGATGCTTGCTGGCCACCTGCGCTTCAATGCTTTCAATCAGTTCACGCTGTCCCGGACGGGGTGTCGCAAAAGGGAAGGTCATTTCTTCCGCCATTTTCTGGCGGGACTTGAAAAGCTTTTCTTTGACCTTGGTTTCTTCAACCAGTTCTGCCAAACGCAAAGCCAGCCACAGTTCATAGTGGGCAATATCCAAAGTCACACGCAAATCCACGGATTTGAAATTGCGCGAGGAAACCAGATGCAGATTTAAAAACGGAATATGCCCTGTTTCCTTGTAGTGGAAATATCCATAAGTGCGCAGCTGCCAGATGTAGGGATGATTGTCGTCAGCGCGAAGTTTGCGCCACAGCTCTTCGACATCAAAGGCGGTTTTGATCTCTTCGATTTGCACTGGATTTGCAGTGATACCATCAGCCCGGCCAGAGATATGAAACTCATAAGGACCGGCCTCGAATACGCAGCTCATGCGTTTTTCGGGGGTGTAGTCGTCGTATTCCTTCTGGCGGCGGCGCTGGATGGACTGATGGATTTCCTGCCCGCTCATCGGAGGCGCACCATAACCGGAATGCAGCTCGATGCTTCCGCGGCGAGGGCATGGCAGGGCAAATTGTCGGACATCCAAAGACACTTTTCTCACAGGTCTAATCAATCACAAACCGCTGCTAAACGCGACAGCAAAAATTTAAAATGAACTCGGTTTTCCTTGCCCCGAGCGGGAGTTGAAACATACCTTGTTTATATGTGGCGTTTCCTTCCGGTCCTTTTTATTGCATTTTCCCCACTTGCGGGGGCTCAGGTCGAATCAGAGGCCTTATCAGAGGAATCCGTAGAACAAACCACTTCTGCACAAAAAGCCACCGCTTATTTGGAAGGCACCCGGGAATTGCTGTCTTCACGCGTAATCCGCCTGTCTGAAAGTGTGGATTCCCTGTTTGGCAATACCCGTGCGGATGACCAAAAAAACACCAGCACTTTACGTGTCAGTCAAACCTACTATATCCGTCGGGGCAATTTGGGTGCTGATGATCCCGGAACATCCTTAAATCTATTTTTACCGAATCTAAAGCGTTGGGAAAAAGCAGTGCAGGATAAAATGCAACTGCCTCAACGGAACGGCGGTTCTGCCGATGAGGCAGTTGTCCCTGCGGCTGAAGAGGAAGAGCGTTTGTGGGACCTGAACAGCGAGACAGGGCTGGTCGTCGCAATTCCAGTGAATTATTTTGCCCGCCTGCGTTTGCGTCGAAGTTTTCTGCTGGGATATTTTGAAAACTCCTTTTTTGAACAGATCGGATGGTCCAAAAAAGATGAATGGGAAGAGCGAACCTCGCTGACAACGGACTATGCCTTTTCCCGGGATTTGTTATTCCGTTTTGTCAATGAAGCCAACTGGGCGATGACGAACCGGGATTTTGATACGCATCACGGTCCGTCATTAATTCGCACCTTAAGCGAACATTCGGCCTTGTCACAGGATTTTCGTTATAACACCAAGTTGATCGGCCGGGCGATATACAGTGAAAGCTTTGTGCTGTCTTCGACTTTTACGCAAAGAATGCCCATGCAGTGGATTTATGTGAAGACAACGCCGTCCCTGTCGTGGTCCCGCAGTGATGGTTTCACACCGGCATGGGCCTTGTATATGACTGTGGAATTGGTATTTGGAAACGAGGATTCCTAGTCGCGGAATTCTTCAATGCCCTTTTCTTTCAAAAGAGCCGACCACGATCCGTCATGGATGATGATATCAATAAGACGATTGACCTCTGCCACAGAGATGGCCTTTTGTTCTTTGGAAACCAGAATACCCAAATCGTAAAGCTGATCGTACTTGGTGGAAACCATCAGCTTCGCGCGTTCTTCAGGATGGGTTTTCAAGTAAATATCCAGATACTCCTTGGTCACCATAGCGATGTCGGCGCGCTTCATCACCACAGACCGGATATTGCCATCCAGAGTATTGGTGAATTCCACATTGAAACCCTTTAAGGCCGCGCTGCTGGTGGAAAACCCCAGAAATCCGTAATGATAACCTTGCATGCACTTGATGGTCTTATTGTGGAGATCGTCAAAATAGCTCTGGTTTTTCGCCTTGTCTTTGTGAGCGACGAAAACCTCAGCGCCGTGGCGGAAAATTTTAGAGCTTTCCACTGTTCCCGGAGTCCAGCCCCAGGTTTTGCTTTCAAACGCCATGATTTGATAGCGGGACGATTTCAGATCGTGGTATCTTCGATAGGTCGTTGTTGGTACGAAAGAGAAGACATACTTATTCTGCTTTTGATTTAACAAAGCGATTAAATCCAGCGTCAGCCCTTCATAAGTGCCGCCGCGGTTGATGACATAAGGTGGAAACTCATATCCCCCCAGTTGAATGGGAATAGGCTTCGCCCAAGTCGTCAGACTTGTTAGCAGTAAAATTAAAGCGATCTTCACATTGACGACCTTAAGGAGTCTTTGCGGGATCGTCAAATTAAAAGGGAACTTATGAAAATCAGAGCCAGTCATATTTTGGTTAAAAATCAGTATGAAGCCGAAGATTTGATCAGAAATTTGAAAGAGGGAAAGAGTTTTGAAGAACTCGCCCAGCGCTACTCGCAATGTTCATCGGCGAAAGTGGGTGGTGATCTGGGCATCTTTGGTGAGGGGCGTATGGATGCGGACTTTGAAGAAGCCGCATTTGCCTTAAAGGTCAACGAAGTGACAGCCAAACCCGTGCGCACCCGCTTTGGCTATCACATCATCAAAAGAACTCAGTAACCTAAGTATTGCCTTCGGGATTTAAACTGCTCCAATATTGCAACGCTTGTTGGATCAGTTGCATATCGTATTGAATACGCTTTTTTTCATTTTCCAACAGACGTTGGTCCTCTTCCGGGGAGGCTCCGACACTACGAGCTTCCACTTTCATTTGCGCAGAAGCTTTGTCGTACAGTGATTCCCACAGACGCTGCGCCATCAGGCGATCAAACTTTTCCTGGGGCTGTTCATCGGAAGGAAGCTGTTGGCCTGCATAATCCACAAGTCCGCGGGATTTGAATTCGATCCTGCTATGAAAACGCAGACGGGAAATGGCATCAATCTTCTTGATATACTTCATGGCTTCTTCAAGCTTTCCCACGTTGTCGATGGACTTTGATAGAATGCTTTCTTTTAACAGCACGTCGCGGATGAACATCGTTCTAAGCATCAGGAATGAATAAGTGGTTTCTTCAAAGCGGCGACCGCCCTCAATGCCGCCGCCAATGACGTAGTTTTGAATCATTTCCTGGACGACATTCTGTGGGGTGAAGCCTGCGATAATCTGTAAAGCGGTCAGCTTTGCGATTTTCAAAGTATTGATGCGTTGGATTTGTTTTTTTGTATAAGGAATCTCGGCTCCGCTGCCCTCGTCAATGTCTTTGGCGGGCAGGGCTTCATCAACCTCTTTCAGCCATAGGTAGGTCAGCTCCACCAGTTCTTCGGCGGTGGCCGCTTCGGCAAGTTTTTTTCCGTAAGGCATCAGCTTAAATGGAACCGGGGCAAGAGTGTCGTAGTTTTCTTCTTTCAGAAGATTTTCCAATGGAATAAGCAGGGATTGATCATGAACCCCTTTATTGGTGGTCTTCATGGCGTCGAGCATACTTTCCATCTTGGAATTGGTCTGATTCATTTTATCAGGAATCTGCTTGGTGCTGTCGATGGCATCCTGAGCATCACAGGCCACCAGGCCTGTGATAAGGGCAGACGCAATCAGAACTTGTGTCAGTTTTTTCATCGGAATACCCCAACCTTAAGGATTAACAATGTCGTTCTTCAGGGACGCTACACCGTCATCGGACGGCGTACCCAGCCAGATCGAAAAGATTTTATACGCCAGACCTTTTTCGCCGTTGATACGAGTCTGGTGTCCGGCCGTGTCTTCATAAATCAAAGACTCTGAACCATCGGAATGTTTGGTCACCAGAATTGTCAGACTGGCGCCGGCATCGGCATCGCCACCTTTACGAACGGCTTCCAGAAAGGCTTTGATGGCAGGGGTGTTCATATCTACTTTGTTAACGTTTAAGGCATCACGGAAAGAACTTTGTACGGTGTCAGCATCCACGGAGCGCAGGAAGCTAAGCTGAATGGCAACACTTTCGCTATCCTCCAGGGATTTAAGGGCTTCCGCTGATTTTCTGACAAAACGTTCGGGGCTGCTAATCAGAAGTTGCGCCACATAGACTTTTACTTTCATCAGTAAAACCTTTTTCCAGCGCAAACCCGCACCGACAGATCCCAGTTCGATTTTTTTATCGTCCAGAGTACCCTGGGCGGATTTTGCGATATTCACACCTTCGATAGAACGTGCGCCTTTTTCCAGTTGCAAAAGAGCAGCGTTCGACGACAGGGACAGCATCAGCAGGGTGGACAACAAAGCAGAAGCAATGATTCTCATAAAATAGACTCCTTATGGATCCGAGCTAGATACGGGAGAAAGCCTGACGAGTCCCTTTATTTGTCAGCAATCAATATTTCCATCAGGTAAGACGGCACTCGACACAGGACGCGTAAACAAACAGATGCTTTTGTTCTTTCTAATAGAATTTCAACACTTGAATGCAAACCGCTGAATACAAATTGGACACTACAAAAAATATTAAATTCCTAATGTGAACCGGCCGAAGACCTTTGGGAACGGAGGTCCCATGGTCGGAACCAATAAAATCACCAAATCTTTCTTTGTCACAGGATTGCTGGTCTTGGCAGCCTGTGCCCCATCCAATGACTTTCCTGCAATTGATGAAAGTGGAAACGAAAGTGCTTCCGTTGTTGAGCCCGCCGTTCCCAATCCTGATGCGGGAACACCGGGAGTGCCGGAACCGGCGCCAGGCATTCCGGAAGTGACCGGTCAAAAATTACTGCTGAATCAGGCGATGACATTACGTTATGAAAAATCCGGGGTTCTGGAAAATAAAATCGAACTGCCTGAAGGTACGCAGATAGAAATCCCGGCCAGCTATGAAGTTAAACATCTGGATTATCGCACATCCAGTGGCGGTATTGAGCGGTCCAGCACTGGCTTTATTTATCCGATAAAGGTGGTTTCGGTTCTTTCACAGTACCAGTCCCAGTTTACTGCGGCAAAAATTGCAGAGATTAATAGAACCTCCGGTGGACTGTTTATCTTTGCCTCTATCGTTGGAAATTTGGAAGGCACCGAAGGAAATTTTGCAGTGGTGACGGCTTCAGCATTGGGAGAAGGGTTTAACAAAAATTTTGAAGCCAGCGGCAAGCCCAAGTTTAATTACACCACATCGGTGAAAAAGAGATTTGGTGACAGGCTAAATAAAGGAATCAGTCCGGATTCCTTAAGTTTCGACATGCGCACAAAGTATCAGGCTATATTTAATGAGCTAAAAAAAGCCGTGAACAGAACTGCCGCAACGCCCAAGTCCTATCTGATGATGGATAAAAGTGCGGCGACCCAGTGGTCCATTAACTTTGAAAAGACGGGTGTGATTTCCACCAGCGGGGCCTGGAGTATTGCGACTCAAGGAACGGCTGTTCGTCACGGTTTTTCAAATGTCCCTTGTGCCGAGTTTCAGTCCGAGCTTTTACGTCAGGCCTATCAGCGTGCCGGATATCGTGTGGCGGATGATTTCAATAAATCCAAAGGCAATCAGTTGATATGGTCCAGCACCGCTGCGGTGGTGAATTATTCAATGGCTTTGTACAAGGCTGGATGGGTGCCATGGGATGCTACCAAGTATCGTCCCATTTTAGGTTCAATCATGATGAATGGGGCAGGTTATACTCCCGGGCATACTTATATTTCTGCCGGGGACGATGGCATGATCATCGTGGATAACGGGGCGCCTCAGGGACGGGACTTGCGCAAGACAACAGATAAAACGATTTCAATCATGTTCCAGGTGGGTGTGTTCTTCCTTCCTCCGGGGATCAACCCGCCCGCTTGGTAAGTGTCAGGACATTTCCCAGCAGGCACAGCACGACGCCTAAAACTATATAAGGTGTCCAGTGAAAGCCTTCAAAGAAACTGGAAAGTGTCAGGGCAATCACCGGGGAAAGCACGCTGGTATAGGCGGCTTTCTCCGCTCCTATTCTGCCAGCCAGTGAAAGATACGCACCAAAAGCAATCACAGAGCCGAACAATGCCAGATACGCCAAAGCCCCCAGGAATTTTCCGGTCAGAGGGATGCTGAGGTCATGACCCAAAATCAGAGCCACTAACAGAGTGAACAGACTGCCATACATCATACCCCAGGTGTTTGTGACGACGACGGGAATGCGCAGCTGATAACTTTTTTGCGCCACCATATTACCCATCGAAGCCGACAGCGTGGCTAAAAATCCAACCAGCAGACCCCAGATGGTTTTTGAATTGGGATCGAAATGTAAAATCTCATTCAGAAAAATGAAAATGATCCCGATTCCACCCAGAACCGAACCCCAGATCACGTTGCGAGTGATGGGCTTTTTGAAGAACAGATTCATGCCGAACATGTTGTAATAAACCAGAGCCGTAAAACTCAATGCAACCATGCCGGAACTAATCATGGTTTCTGCCACATAGGTCAGCATGTAGTTGATGGAAAACATCAGGATTCCCTGCCCGGCAAATAGCAGGTGTTCGCGGCGCGAGTATTTCAGGTTTTGCTTTTTCCAGAAGCAAAAAGCGAAAAGCATTCCCGCTGCCAGCAGAAAACGCCAGAAGACCGAAGTGACCGGAGACGCAGAATCAATCTGAAATGTGATGACAAGCCAGGTAGAACCCCAGATCACAGTGCAGATGGTATAAAGAATAAGGTTTTCAAATCTTGCTGGCATTCAGGAAATTTAGCAGAAGGTCCAGATACGGTCACTGCACTTCTTGTAAGTTCGCAGTGAAACAACTGAATCTTGTCAAAGTTCGAGAACTCTTCTGCTGCGATCTCGCATCCGGCGGCATAATAAAGGGGTGAAACAACAAGGAGCATCTTATGGAACCGCAAAGACCGGATTTAGAGAAGATACCCAAACAAGAGAGAGTCTCGAAACCCACACCTCCAAAGGTGGAAAGTAAGCCGGTGGTTCAAGTGGAATCCGAAACCAGCCCGGCGCAGTGGGTGTGCATGGTGCTGGGGGTGGCTTTTGTGCTGGTGGGAATGTCGGGATTTGTCCTGCCGAATTTATTCGGAATGCATTTAGGCTGGGGGCATAACATTATTCATATCGTTTCGGGGATCGCGGCATTATGGTTTGGTGTCGGGAACTCCATCATTACGGCAGAGCGCTTTAGTTACATCTTTGGTGCTATCTATGGAATGTTGGGGTTGGCGGGATTCCTTTTTGGCTCCAACACCAGCATGATTCCGCCGACCATGGACTATGATTCGTTCTGGTGGCGTTTGATTCCGGGTTACTTGGAGCTGGGAACGGCTGACCATATCGTGCACATTCTGATTGGCGCGGCGTTTGTTATCGGGGCCTGGCTGACAGCCAGAAAGCTTGAGCGTATTGCTCCGAAAGGAACGACCTGGCATTAAAGCAAATAAAAAAGCCCCGGTGTGTCCGGGGCTTTGCTTTAAGGACTAATCCTCGTCCTCATCGTCATAATCGTCGTCTTCGTCGTCATCTTCTTCGTCGTCATCTTCTTCGTCTTCTTCATCCTCATCGTAGTCCTCGTCGGCTTCGATGCGAATCAGCCAGCCTTCTTCATAAGGATCTTCCATGATAAGGGAAGGATCGTCGATCACTTGAGAGTTCACTTCAACCACAGTTCCGGCGATTGGAGTGTAAATGTCCAAAGGGCCATCGTCAGTTTCCAGAGTGCCGATAACGACATCTTCATCAACTTGTTCGTTCTCCGCAGGCAAATCTACGGAGGAGATGGATTCGAAGTCTTCAAGGCCGTCTTCGTTGATGCCGATGGTGATCATACCATCTTCCTGGCGCACCCAAAGGTAGCCCATAAAATTTCTAACGTCGTCTGATGCCATAGTCTTTCCTTATCTATGCTGATCTAGTCCAGTGGTGCGGTAAAACCGCACCACATCCTCCGCGTGGCGGCTTAACAATCGTAGTATAAATGGAACTCGTAGGGAACTGGTCTTTGCTGAATTGGGCGAACTTCTTTGTCGATTTTGTATTGAACCCAGGTCTGGATCAAATCGTCGCTAAAAACATCGCCTTTTTTCAGGAAGCTGCAATTAGCCATCAGGCTGTTCAGGCTTTCTTCCAAAGTTCCGGGAACGGAAGGAATGGCCGCCGCCTCTTGGGGAGGCAATCCGTAGATGTCTTTATCCAGCGGGTCGCCCGGATTGATCTTATTAATAATACCGTCCAAACCGGCCATCAGGATCGCGGCTTCCGCCAGATAAATATTGGCAGAAGGATCTGGAGTGCGGAACTCGATACGTTTTGCTTTCGGGTTTGGACCGGAGTTAGGGATGCGCATGGCTGCGGAACGGTTTTTAAAGCTGTAAGCCAGCTTGGTCGGAGCCTCAAAGCCCGGCACCAGACGTTTATAAGAGTTGGTTGTCGGGTTGATGATACCGCAAAGAGCCGGGGCATGTTTCAGAACACCGCCGATGTAATGTAAAGCCATTTCGGAAAGACCCGCATATTTGTTGCCCGCGAAAAGATTTTTTCCATCTTTCCACAGGGACATATGGATGTGCATTCCAGAGCCGTTATCACCAAAGATAGGCTTTGGCATAAAGGTCGCGGTTTTTCCATAGCGTTTGGCCACGTTCTTCACGATGTATTTGAACCACATCATTTTATCGCCCATGTTCAAAGCGGTGTCGAAGCGGAAGTTGATCTCACTTTGTGCGGCAGCGACTTCGTGGTGATGACGTTCCACTTGCATGCCACATCTTTCAAGCTCCAGACAGATTTCGGTTCTTAGATCCTGTTGGGAATCTGTTGGCAGGGCCGGGAAATAACCCTCTTTGGCGCGAACTTTATAACCTTGATTGTTGCCGCCTTCGTCGCGACCTGTGTTCCAGACAGCTTCGTCACTGTCGATCATGTAGAAGGCAGAACTGTTGGTCTGTTCATAACGGATGTCATCGAAGATAAAGAACTCTGCTTCAGGGCCGAAGTAAGCCGTGTCAGCAATGCCGGTGGATTGCATATAAGCGATGGCTTTTTTAACAACCTGACGAGGATCGCGGTTATAGGCTTGAAGAGTTTCAGGAAGGCAGACATCACAAATCAGAGATAAAGTGGGAACCTGCATGAATGGGTCCATCATTGCTGTGGCCGGATCGGGCAGGATGATCATGTCAGATTCTTCAATGCCTCTCCAGCCGCGGATGGAGCTTCCATCAAAACCGAAGCCCTGTTCAAAAGCCTCGTCAGTCAACTGGTGCAGTGGCACTGTCAGATGTTGCCAAGTTCCGACCATGTCGCAGAACTTCAGGTCCACCATTTTAGCGCCTTTTTCATTGGCGAATTTTAAAACGTCTTGTCCGGTCATCGTGAGCCTCCCTGGGGGTTAAAAACTTTTAAAGTGCCTGCTCGTCCTTCTCACCGGTGCGGATGCGAAGGGCTGATTCCACAGGAATAACGAAGATTTTTCCGTCACCAATTTTTCCTGTGCGCGCTGTTTTCTGAATGGCTTCCACGGCACTGTCAACAAGTGCTGCGGGAAGAACCACTTCAATTTTTATTTTTGGGAGAAAATCGACGACGTATTCCGCGCCTTTGTAAACTTCAGTGCGGCCTTTTTGACGGCCAAAGCCCCGAACTTCTGAGACAGTGATCCCTTCAACGCCGACCTCAGCAAGAGCATCGACCACGTCATCCAGTTTGAAGGGTTTGATAATGGCCTCAATTTTTTTCATGTACTACTTTGCTCTGAAAAAGAAATCCTACATCAGATTTTTAAAAGGATAGCAAAGCATCCGAAGAATGCAAAAACTAGAAAGGTCATTTAATTTTTTTAATTTCTGCATAACGCATTCCAGTAAGTGTCACTCTTTGGAAAAAAAGAAAAAGCCTTAGGAATGCGGCTTGCGGGGCTATGTGGTTTTTGGTACACACGGGACCTCATTTTCGGAAAATCACTATTGTTGTCGTACTCGGGGGGGATAATGACTACAAATCGTTTTTTCGTTTACGGTTCTTTTTGCGAAGGCATGGTTCACTTCAGCAAGATCCAAAATTTCGTGGAATCTTCAGTATTTGCACGAGTTAAAGCCACAGCTTACCGCCTAAAAGTGGGCTTTCCGGCGCTGGTCAAAGGGGGCTCGGACCTGATTCCCGGGCAGATGATCGAACTTAAGGGTTCCGATCTATTGTTGAACCTGATGGACGAGTTCCACGGTTACAACCGCATGGACCCGGACAAGAGCCTTTACTCCAGAGAAGAAATTGATGTGCATCCAGAAGGTGCTTCCGAGTCGGTGAAAGCTTGGATTTACTTCCTGAATCCATTAAAACTTCCGGTGAATGCCGCTGTGATTGCAGGGGGAGACTGGAAACGTTCCATGCAGGAACAGCCCGCTTTGACCTCCAAGCTTAGCGACAAGCAGGTAACTTATATTCAAAGACTGGGACGTTCTTCTGGCCGCGAGATCGTTCCGATTGATCTGACGCTTTATCGTGAGCTGATGAATCTGGAGTTGATCGTCGATAAGGGTCGTCGATTGGCGCTGTCTAAACTGGGCCAAGAGGTTTACAGACACCTTGCCTAATACAGAAAAACTTTTCCGCATTGTTCTTATTGAGCCCGAGATTCCTCAGAATACGGGAAATATCGGGCGCACTTGTGTGGGTACTAACTGCGAGTTGCACATTGTGGGAAAAATGGGGTTCGAGATCAACGACACGAACCTGAAAAGAGCGGGGCTGGATTACTGGCCCCATCTGACCTGGTACCGCCACGAAACTTTTGAAGACTGGTGGAAATTGGTAGAAGATCCCAGCCGCATCTGGCTGTTCACGACAAAAACGCAGCGCACATACTTTGATCCTCAGTATCAGGCCGGGGACTGGCTTGTCTTTGGGAAGGAAACCAAAGGGCTGGACCCGGATTTTTTGATGAAGCATCCCAACCAGACAGTGACGATTCCAATGATTGGTGAAGGTGCACGCAGTCTGAATTTGGCCACCAGTGTGGCCATCGCAGCTTACGAGGGTCTTCGTCAGCTGAAGTATCCATTGCGATAGTTTAAGGCTTTGGTCGGGGTTTAACCTGACCAAGTCTTTAAAATTCCGAATGAAATCGCGTCAATGACGCATCCAGAAATTGCCCCCTTACCTTGCCGCTTGCGAGTATTTAGGTCTATCCTCATAGGCTATGGTTACACAAATTTTGACAAAAATGTTCGGAACGAAGCACGACCGTGAGATGAAAAAGATCCAGCCTACTGTGGATCGTATCAATGCCCTGGAACCTCAGATGGCAGCTCTTACGGATGATCAACTTAAAGCCAAAACTCCAGAGTTCCAGGAACGCCTGAAGAAGGGCGAAACGGTTAACGATATTCTGCCGGAAGCTTTTGCGGTCTGTCGTGAGGCCTCCAAACGTGTTTTGGGAATGCGCCACTACGATGTTCAGTTGATCGGTGGTTACGTTTTGAATCGTGGTAACATCGCAGAGATGAGAACGGGTGAAGGTAAAACCCTGGTGGCAACGCTGCCGGTTTATCTGAACGCTCTTACGGGTCGCGGTGTCCACGTTGTGACCGTGAATGACTATCTGGTTCGTCGTGACGCCGAACACATGGGTCGTCTGTATGGCTGGCTGGGTCTTACAACCGGTATCATCGTGCACGGTTTGAACGATCAACAGCGTAAAGAGATGTACGCTTGCGACATCACTTACTGCACCAACAATGAGCTGGGCTTCGACTACCTTCGTGACAACATGAAGTTTGATCTGAACGACTACGTTCAAAGACCTCATTACTACGCTATCGTGGATGAGTGCGACTCCATCCTGGTCGATGAAGCACGTACTCCGCTGATTATTTCCGGTCCTGCGGAATCTTCCACAGACAAATACTATGCTGTGAATGCCATCATTCCTCACCTGAAGCGTGATGTTCACTTCACGATGGAGGAAAAATCCAAAACGGCTTCTTTGACTGACGCTGGGAATGCGAAAGTGGAGGAACTGATGGGTCTTTCCAATCTTTACGATCCGCAAAACATCGAAATCCTTCACCACGTTTATCAGGGTTTGAAGGCTCACTATCTATACCGTCTTGATGTGGAATACATGATCAAGGATGGCGAAATCGTGATCGTCGATGAATTCACAGGCCGTTTGATGCCGGGCCGTCGCTGGAGCGATGGTTTGCACCAGGCGATCGAAGCCAAAGAAGGCGTTGAAGTGAAGTCTGAAAATCAGACTTTGGCAACGATCACCTTCCAGAACTATTTCCGTATGTATGAAAAGCTGTCTGGTATGACCGGTACTGCGGATACAGAAGCGGTGGAGTTCCAAAAGATCTATGAACTTGGTGTGAATGTGATTCCAACCAACCGCCCGATCATGCGTAAGGATCAGGAGGACGTGGTTTATAAGTCTGAGCTTGCGAAGTTCAAGGCGATCACAGCCGACGTGAAAGAACGTATTGCCAAAGGTCAGCCCATTTTGGTGGGTACTGAATCCATCGAAAAATCAGAGGCTTTGAGTAATTTCCTGCGTAAAGAAGGTGTTAAACACGAAGTTCTGAATGCGAAACACCACGAACGTGAAGCGGAAATCATCGCTCAGGCAGGTCGTAAAGGTGCTGTGACTATTGCTACAAATATGGCAGGTCGTGGTACGGATATCATGCTGGGTGGTAATGCCGAGATGCTGGCAAAAGCTCAGGTTGGGAATGACGATTCTCCAGAGTATCTGGAAGCAGTTCAGAAGCTGAAGCCGCAAGTTGAGGCGGAACGTGCGGAAGTTCGTTCTTTGGGTGGTTTGTATATCATCGGTACTGAACGCCATGAGTCCCGCCGTATCGACAACCAGTTGCGTGGTCGTGCCGGTCGTCAAGGGGACCCGGGTGAATCCAGATTCTATCTGTCGTTGGAAGATAAACTGATGCGCATCTTTAACGGGGAGCGTATCCAGAAGATCATGGAAATGCTGAACATCCCTGAAGATGAACCGATCACGGCAAAAATGGTGACCAACGCCATCGAAGGTGCGCAACGTAAGGTTGAAGGACACAACTTCGATATTCGTAAGAATCTGATGGAATACGATTCCGTGATGAACGCACAAAGAAATGCGATCTATGGAATGCGCCGTAAGGTTCTGGAAGGTCAGGAGATCGAAAGAACCACTTTGGACTGGTTGGGTGATGTTGTTTCCACACTTCTGGATACCTACATTCCTGAAAACGGGAAAAAAGAGGAATGGAGTCTTGAGGGTCTGAACAACGCTTTGGCACAAACATTTGGTTTCAAAGTTGATTTCAGCACCATGTCTGTAAATACCGACACTGTAACTGAGGCTGTTAAAGCCGGTGTGAAAGAGGTTTGGGATCGTCAGAAAAACTCCATGGGTCCGTTCTTTGAACAAGTTCAGAAAATGATTCTGCTTCAAAGCATCGACAATCACTGGAAGAACCATCTGTATGTGATCGATTCGATCCGGGAATGGAGCTCTTGTGAATTGATGACGATTCCTCAGGCGGACACCACTTACTATGATGTTTACATCATCTGGCCGTTCAGCATGAGTGGTCCCTATTCGAGTATCACTCAAGGGGATCTGAACTTCGGCTATCGGGATAGTGAAAAAGACGGAACGACAGAGGAAAAAAGACCGGACTCTGTGACGAGTCCGGATTTCAAAAGGCATGCACTTTAAAAGAGTGAAGCCAGCATCAACACTGGCGTTGTCTTATTGACCCAGGATTTCGAAGTAATACGGATCATAGCTTTCCACCAGCAGGCGTTCGCTTTCCGGCAGCTTGCCTTCGTTCAGGCTTCTTAGAACATCCTGAATCAGTGTGATGTCCATGATGTAGGCCTTGCTATTGAAAAGCATTCCGCCGACAGATTTTCGCCCCCAAGGTGGGAAGAATACAGGATAACATTTCAGATCTTCAGCCACGGTGTTCACAAAATCGCCCACCGTGATGCCGGGAACCATGGCGGTCGCGGCAATCAGGGTGATCTGGTCAGACGACAAGGCCTCGCAATAAAGACGTTTACCGACCAGGCCGCGATGATCGTTGGTCACTTGCAGAACCTTGTTGGTCTGAGCTACGAAGGACTCGATAAACTCGTGAGGGGTGACGGCAGACGCCGATGCCGTGGCGACAAAAAGACTTAGAAAAAGAACCAGTGCTTTCATAGACCTTCCGGAAATAGGGGAATGATGGATTTGTATGGCCGGGGAGATTGCAGTTATCGCGCCAACCATGCTTGAACTGAGAGGCAGATGAGGCCCAAGGCCGTGAAGTCTTTGCAGAACGCCCCTTTGGAACAGGGAAAAAGAACAATAAAAAAGCCCTCAGCTTTTGACTGAGGGCTTGTGGAATTTCCTGGAAAGGAAGGTCTATTCTTCTGTCGGAGCAAAACCGCGACGAAGTGTATTTTCAGTCACACAGGCGGGTTCCATGTACTGTTTCAAGTAATCAGGGCCACCGGTTTTAGAACCGATACCAGACATTTTAAAGCCGCCAAATGGATGACGGTCCACCATCGCGCCCGTGATTCCTCGATTGACGTAAAGGTTTCCAACTTCCAATTCGTCTTTCACACGCGCGATATTCGCAGGACTTCTGGAGAACACACCACCCGTCAGAGCGTACTCTGTACTGTTGGCAATATCCAAAGCCTGATCCAGATTTTTCGCACGAACGACAGCCACAACCGGACCGAAGATTTCAGCTTGAGCCAGTTTTGCATCACCAGCCACGTCACCAAAGATTGTCGGAGGAACGAAGTAACCGCCGCCCGGGACAGAGCCCTTGAACAGAAGTTTGTGGTTTTTCTCGGCATCAGCAATGGTGCCCAGAATACGGTCGTAAGCTTCCTTATCCACAACCGGACCCATGTACGCCTTTGGATTTTCAGCAGCGTGGATTTCGATGGATTTGGCAGACTCTACCAGACGGTCCACGAAACGTTCGTAAACTTCATCCAGCACAATCACGCGGCTGGCCGCTGAACATTTCTGACCACTGAAACCAAACGCAGAATAAAGTACACCATCAACCGCTTCATCCAGATCAGCATCGTTGTCGATAATGACAGCATTTTTTCCGCCCATTTCGATGATGCAGCGTTTGACATGTTGCTGGCCCGGCTGAACCACAGCGGCACGGTTCATAATGTGCAAACCGACGGCTTTGGAACCTGTGAAGGCGATTGTTGTCGTGTACTTGTGGTTCACGATGTGTTCACCGACCTCTTCACCGAAGCCCGGAAGGAAGTTAATCACACCTTGTGGGAAACCGGCTTCCTGAATCATCTTCATCAGGCCCCAGGCAACCACAGAGGATTGTTCGGCAGGCTTCATCACCACGGTGTTACCGGCAACAGCGGCTGCCGTCACCATGCCAGCTAGAATTGCCAGCGGGAAATTCCAAGGCGCAATCACCGCAGTTACACCGCGGGATTTGTAGATGTACTGGGACACTTCGCCCGGAAGGCCGCCCACACGCAGTGGCTTTTGCAGATCGCGCATGTGACGAGCATAGTAACGGCAGAAGTCGATGGCTTCACCAATGTCGCCATCAGCTTCGGCCCACGGTTTACCCACTTCCAGAACTTGAGTTGCGATCAGTTTGAAACGATCGCGAGTCATAATGTCGGCCAGCTTATCGACCAGAGCCGCACGTTGTTCGCAAGGCACGTTCTTCCACGTCTTGTAAGCGGTTTGCGCGGCTTGCATGGCCTGTTCAGCCTGCTCTGTGGTGGCCATCTGAATCTTGCCAACAATCTGGTCGGATTGAGACGGGTTCACACGGTCAAAGATCTTGCCGGACTGAAGCTCTTTGTTGTTGATGACGATGTTGACGTTCACCGGCAAAGAGGCTTTGGCTTCGTTCAGGGCTTTTTGCATTTTTTCACGATCTGTTTTAATCGCGAAGTCCAAAAGTGGTTCGTTATAGAACTTGCCCGGTTTTTTCTGAATGGTCGCGGATGTCGGAGTCAACCCCTGAGCCGGATCTTTCAAAAGTTCCGCCATGGATTTGTTATCAGCAAACTTGCCACGCAACCAGGATTCGTTGGACGTGTTTTCCAGAAGACGGCGCACCAGATAAGCCATGCCCGGGATCAGCTCACCCACCGGAGCGTATTCACGCATGCGGTAGCCCATGTCCACGATGGTTTTTTTGATGGGTTCGGCCATTCCGTAAAGCATTTGGAACTCCAAAGCCTCTTTCGGGATGTTCAGTTTTTCTGCGTAAAGCATGCACGCTGCCAAAGTTCTGACGTTGTGGGAGGCAAAAGCAGGGCGGATGGATTTGATATTTTCCAGCAGGTACTTCGCGCACTGTTCATAGTTCGCGTCAGATTCCGCTTTGTTGGTGTAAACCGGAATCGGCCAGCCACGCTGTTCGGCTTCGATGGTTTCGTAATCCCAGTAAGCACCTTTAACCAGACGAACCCAGAATGGAGTGCCGCGCTTTTGTGCAAAGTCTGTCAGGGATTTGACGTCTTCAAAGGAATCACGCAGGTAAGCCTGAATCACGATACCGAAGAATTTATAATTTTTGAACTCAGGTTCGTTGATCAGTTCGGTGAACACTTCCAATGTCAGATGTTTGACAGAGTACTGTTCCATATCCAGATTGACGAACACGCCTTTTTCCATACCCAGACGGAATACAGGGCGCAGACGGTCTTTCAGGATTTTTTTGGATTCATCCCAAGCCGCATCTTTGATCTGGGAATAAAGCGCCGTCATTTTCACGGACACGTTTACTTTGGGTAAAGCGCCTTCGTGATCGCGGTCGATCTGCGGAACTTCGTCCCACTTCTCAGCGTCTTTAGCCAGCCAGCTAATCAGCTCCATGTATTTGTTATTATAGTCCTGTGCTTCTTTTTCAGAAAGCGTCGCCTCACCTAAAATATCCACGGTGAAGGTCATTTTGTTTTTGCGCGCTTTTTTCAGAACTGGCAGTGCCTCATCCGGGCTTTCGCCAGTGATGAACATTTTTGCCATACCCATGACATTTTTTTTGATTGCTCCCGCCATCAGGCCCGGCGCCAAAGAACCCAAACCAAGACCGACGTTGAACACCGGAGGCAGAGAGCCGCCATCTTCAGAGAAGTATTCTTTCAAGTGGCGCGCGACTTCGTCACCCGAGTTGATGGAAGGAAGCACGTCCACAAAGCGGAACATGTTGGTTTTGAATTTTTCGTTTTTCATACTCCATTCCATGATGGAGCCATACCAGAAATCTTTGGAGAAGATGGAAGCCTTGGACTGGCTTTCCATGCGTTTAAGGATCTCTTCGCCACGGGAGACAATTTGCGACTGAATGTCGTTCATATGTTTTTTACCTCAATAATAGAGGGCCGCATATTCTCTCCGCAAAATCAAAAATTCAAGAGTTTAGTGTTCCGGGAATGAGGCCGGGAACGCCCTCTTGACGCGAATGGCTAGCGGACGATCCAGGTGTGTTTGGTTTTACCGGTGATCTCGGCTTCCAAAATGTCGCCGGAACGAATAGGACCGACTCCGGCAGGGGTTCCGGTCAGCAGCAGATCCCCCGGAACCACCGGGAAGTGCTGGCGGACGAAATCAATCAGCTTTTCATAGCCAAAAATCATATGGGCCGTGTTGCCTTTTTGACGGATCTCGCCGTTGATTTTTAGAATTATTTCAAGGTTTTTCAGCTCTTCCAAGTCGCCGACAGCAAAGAAGCTGGAAAGCGGACAGGACTGCTTAAAACTTTTCGCCAAAGTCCAAGGGTGGCCTTTGGATTTAAGTTGGTTTTGTTTGTTTCGCTCGGTCAGATCCAGGGCAATGCAAGCTTCATCGATTTGCAGGTTTTCATCAAACTGCAATGCCAGCTCCACCTCGTGATGGATTTCACCGGCCCATTCTGGAAGGTGAATTTCTTTCGCGGCCAGTGTTGCAGAACTGCCGGCTTTCAAAAACAACATCGGTTCAGCGGGAACATCATTCCCCAATTCTTTGGCGTGATCGGCATAGTTGCGGCCTACGGCCCAGATATTCTGAATCATAGCTGAATCCTTTTTAGCTCGATAAATTCAAAAACTCCGTCGGCATTGACGTGAAAACCGACATGCTGCGCGGGACTCCAGTGGGAAAACTCATAATCAGACAGGTCTTTATCGGCCGGAGCCACGGCCATGGCTTCCACCACCCAGTCATAGTGGGAGCACATAAAAATCACGGCTTCTTTTTGAGTCGCGGCGTTTTCCAGCGTTTTGCCAATGCGATGGCGGAATTCGGTCACGGTTTCATCGGATTTCTGTTCCAATAGGGCGTCCTGAATCACGAGCGGAAGTCCAAAATGCTGGGACATCGGGCGAAATGTGCTATGCGTGCGTTTTTTCGGGGAAACCCACAGTTCTGTGGGACGCGGCAGTTCCTCTTTAAGCACCTTGTCGAGTAGTTTGGAAGCTTGAGCATGTCCCTCGGCGGTCAGATCGGGATCTCCGGAAAAATCCATGGCTTTTTGGGCGTGTCTAAAGACGTAGATCTTCATGGGAATAGGCTCTCTTCACTTGAAAAAATGGGGCTGCTTTGTTAGCTTTCATTTTTCCACAAAGTCCGGGAGTTTGTCATGAGTAAAGAACGGGTTCATCGCTTCGTATCCAAAGATCTCACTTTGCGTATTGCCGCAGTCAATGCCACAGAGGTTGTTCGACACATGCAAAACCTGCAGAATACCTATCCTTTGGCCACAGTGGCCGTGGGGCGCAGCATGGTCGGGGCTCTTTTGATGGCAGCTCAGCTTAAGGACGATCAAATGGTCGGTCTGCTTTTCCGTGGCAACGGTCCTTTGGGAAGTATCTATGCCGAAGCTTCTTACAATGGTCATGTGCGTGGATACACAGCCAACCCTCAGTATCAGCCTGCCAATTACGATAATGGCTTGAGTTTGAAAGAAGCTATCGGTATCGGGCTGCTGAGTGTTGCTCGACATCAGCCGTTCCAAAAACAACCATTCCAGGGAACAGTGGAGCTGGTCAGTGGTGAAATCGGGCAGGACATTGCCCATTACCTTCATCAGTCACATCAGATTCGTTCTTTGGTTTCTCTGGGTGTTTATCTGGATACTTATGGCAAGGTGCAATCTGCCGGAGGCGTGCTGATTGAAGTGATGCCGGGCGTGGATGAAGCGCTGGTGGAAAAAATCCAGAAAAATTACGACGACAAAAAACCAAACATTTCCAAAATGCTTTTGGACGGGGCTTCCGCCGAAGATCTGATCAAACCGTTTCTGGATGGCATTGCCTACGAGGAACTGGAACACGATCATCCGGTGGAATACTTCTGCCCGTGCACGAAGGACCGCGTGATGCGTGCGCTGGAGCTTCTTTCCAATGAAGATCTGGAGGACATGATCGAAAAGCAGGAACCAGTGCACGTGACCTGTCAGGTGTGCGGTCGTCCCTACGACGTTTCAATTCCGGAAGTGAAGGCGTTGAAAGAAAAGCTTTACAAAAGCTCCCTGCACTAGAAGTACGAGTCGGCCCAGTCGATCAGGGTGGAGTTGATCCAACCCACCTTTTCTGAAGCGGTGATACGGCGGCCCTTGCTGATATAGTCCAGGGCTTCCTTACGCATTTCCATGGCTGTTTTTGCATGCAGAATCAAAACACCGCTTTCCGTATCATGGATAAAGCTGCGCCGGTTCATATTCACGCTGCTGATAAAGCTTAGTTTTTTGTCTATCACCAGAATCTTGGCGTGCATGATCGAATTATTCTGGGTCCATTCATAGATCTCGACATCTTTCAGATGGCGATTGATGCCCTGTTTGTTCACGTCCTCGGCAATTCTGGGAGTCCCATCACCGGCCAGATGAATACGTGTGATGATTTTAACTTTGACCCCGCGCTGAACGGCTCGGTCCAGTGCCGCACTGATCGCCACAGACGGGCGGAAGTACGGAGTGGTCAGCAGCAGTTCGCTTTGCGCGGAATCAAACATGTCGATATAGAACTTTTCCAATTGATAGCCGTCGAAGTAAGGCATCGAGGTGATGTGACGGACCAGCGGCGTTGAATCGGGCAGCGTGCGCAGACGAGTCACCTGAGCCATGGAGGCTTCTTTCGGAACATTGACGTTGGTCGAACGATAGCGCTGTGATTCCGGATCACGCATCCAGAAGGCCAGCATCTGAGCCATCACGGATTTCACGAAGGAATAACCACGAATTTCGATTTCAAAATCGTCGTAATAAATATAGTCTTCTTCACCGTCACCGTAGTTTTTCAGGAACTTATAGGCCTTGTAAAATGGTGTATCGCTGAAGATGTAAGAATCGCGAATGTTGCGTCCTCCGGTGATCAGGAAGCTGGCTTTGGGATCACTGGAAGAATGACCAATAATCAGCTTCGTATGATTCACACGGTGGAACTTGTCCAGCCAGCCGCCGTTATTTTGGTCCGACAGCGTGTATTTGTAATACTGCACCTTGATATTAGGAAGCCCCTGTTGCAGACGCTCGATAATCGCCTTGTCCTTGCGGGTCATGGTGACTTCCGGAACCAGAATGCGAATCTGTGTGCCTTGTTGAGCATGATAGCGAAGAGCGCTGGATAGCACCATCCCATAGAAGTCAGCAGAGAAATTCAAAGAGGAAACCCAGATAATGTCAAACTTCGGCGCTTTGGAAAAATCCAGTTCCGCCATCGGGTTTTTATTATTGAAATCCTTGCGCTTAAGTGGAGATCCAGTCAGAGACAGGATCTTTTGATTCATGGACGTGTAAGGATCACGCAGGTTCACCAGTTTATCGAAGGTCTGAGGACAGGTGGTGTAGTTAAAATCCTGGGTCCAGAAGAAAGCCGCCGGATCTTTGCCGAAGCTTCCCTGCGGACGGGCACAGATATCAATCTGGTTGGTCAGCTTGATCCACTCATGGGAAACTCTGCCGATGTCCACCAGTTGTAAACCGTTGGTCCATGTTTTGGAATTCTCAGGATCGCGGAAATAGAATTTGCAATAGTTCACACGCGGCGCGAACTTCACGCGGACACGCTGGCCGTTTTCCTGATTGTAGTACCAGTTAAATTCGTAAACCTGACTGCGGGTTTCACCGGAAAAAATCCATTTTCCCGGATGAATGATGTCGCCATCACATTCCAGACGGGCTTTTAGATATTTCTTTTCATTTTCACGGCGATCATGGCGGAAGTGCGCGCTGACCGGCAGGTCATTTTCAAAGCGCAATGTATAGCTTTGATAGAAGTTGTGTTCGATCGGGAAAGAGCCCTGCGGATTTCCCAGTTTGAAATCGTCCATGGATTTGATGGTGATGATTTCCTCTTTGTCGAACAGACGGGGACGGAAGGAGGCTTCAAACCACGGACCGATACCGGACCATTCACGCAGAAAAAGTTTTGAGGAAAGTTGATTGATTTCCTGACTTCGTTCCGTCAGCAAAGACTCGACGTGCGGCCAGCTTTCGCTGGTGGGGCTCAGCTTGCGATCGAATTTGGCATTCTGCTGGCCTTTTTGGAAAAGCTCCTGATTGTATTCCCAGTCCTTGTTCCAATAGTGGGAAAGCTCGACATCAATTTCCTGGATACGATTGGCGCGTTCATCATCGTACATGATAGAGCTCGGAGCGCGTTGCGGTCCGGTACATGCTGCAAATAGACTGACGGTGGCAACAAGGCCCCCCACCCATAGTAACTTCATATCTACTAAAACGGTTTAGCCTGCTGAAAAGTTAACGATTTTGCCCGAGAAAAATCAAAAAAGTAATGAGGACCACAGACGTCTCCTGTCAACTTCATAGACACCCGGAAACTGTTCAGGGGCCCGGGCAGGGCGGTTCGGGGTTTGCTTGAACTTTGGGTATGGGTAATACAAAAGTGTCGTCTCAAAATGGGATTTCGGGAAAATGGCTTACGGTCTTTGTGCTGGTAAGTCTGGCCGTGGCTGTTTTGAGTTTTACTTTTGAAGTCCAGCGCGCCCGCAGCTCGGTTCAGCAGTATGTCGGCATCTGGGAGGATGACATTGCCCGGGCAAAACTGTTTCAGGGTGACCCTGGTTTGCAGAATAAAATCCTGAGCCAGCTTAAAGAAGTCCACACTGCGGTGGTAAAAAGCGAAGTGCAGAAGCCTGAATCCCTGCAATGTCTGTTTTCAACGCAAGTGCCGATCACATTGAACTCTTTGCCTGCGGGAAGTATTGCTGTGTGTTTCGGAACATCCGAGCTGGCAGTGAAGGCTGTGACCTCGCCATTATTTATGCTGGGTCTGGTGTTGGGGTTGGTGTTCCTTGGTTGGTCTTATCGTCGTGAATTTATGGCCCGCTTGCATGAACAAAAACTGGAGTCCGAACTGGCACTGTCTCGGGAAATTTCTGAAATCTCCCGTCAGGTGGCCCATGATATTCGCGGACCTTTGATGGCCCTGACGACCCTAAGTCAGCTTTCACATGAAATGAGCTCAGAGAAAAAAGAACTCTTCGACCATGCCGTATCCCGTATCAAAGGTATCGCCGAAGACCTGTTAAGCCGCAGTCGTAAGTCAGTTTCGCCAGAGTCTGCCGTAACAGTTGCCAAGCAGCAGGATTTGACGGCTTTGCTGGAATCACTTTTAAAAGAATATCGCTTTTCCAATCCGCAAGTGGACTTCACATGGCACAAGCACATTCATTCCGCATCAGTGAAAGTTCTGCTGGATTCAGTGAAACTGCAAAGGGTTGTCAGTAATCTGTTAAACAACTCCTTGGAGGCTCTGCCGGAAAAGGAGGCCTCGATTAATATGACCTTGATGGAACGTCAGGATCATTGGTTGCTGCAAATTATGGATAATGGTTGCGGTATTCCGGAAGAGGTTTTGCCGCAGTTGACACAGGAAGGGGTCAGTTACGGAAAAGAAAAAGGCAATGGACTGGGCTTGTATGATGCCAAAAAATCCTTGGAAGCCGTGGGCGGGGATTTGCAAATTCGTTCCCGGGTGGGGGTTGGCACCCAGGTTATTTTAAGTATTCCCAAAGCTCCTGAATCTGCGCTTGACCCTGATCTGGGGGCTGCTCATTCTTAATCCATGCATAAGACATGGAAATATCTGGCTGTAAAAAATGAACAGGAATTAAAAGATCCGACGCGCTTGCAGAAGCTGGCGCGCCACCGGGGCACGCCGGGCTGGTTGCTAATTGGGGTTTTTTCCGTCTGTGCTTTGGCCAGTCTGCTGGTCAGTGGGTTCTTTATTTATCTGGTACGAAAAGATGAAATGCCCCTGTGGTCGGGTTCTGGATCTGCGGTGATGATGTTGATTATGGCAGCGGCTTTTGTTTTTGCGGCACGGGTGTTTCATCGCGCCCGCAAGACGGATGTTTTACGCAATTTTTTGCTGCATCCTGAAGACTTTGTTTTTGTGCCGGGAACCTTGAAGGATTTTTCTTATGTCGCCGGGGATAATCGCAAGCTGTCGCGATATCATGTGCAGGGCGAGGCGCAGGGCCCTGGTGGGGAGTCACTGTTCGTGAGCGAATTTTTTGATTCTTACATCTGGCCTTTTACAACCAAAGCGCAGGATCAGCAGCTGCGTAAAGGGGATGATTGGTATGATATGAAAGGCAAGCGAGCGACCTTGCCGGTGCCCGCCCATTTTCTGTGTCCGGCCATGAATCCCGAAATAGCCATTCTTGTCGGAATAGATCACGATCTTATTTCTGAGGCGTTAAAGCGCAACCGGATGAAGCTGTAGTTATTGATCCAGTTCTATACCCAAAACATTTTCGATGGTTTTTTCGTAAATGTCTTTTTTGTGAATTTTTCCGGGGACCACTTCTTTGCGGCGAATGGTTCCGGCGGATTCAGGGAAGGCCACGAACAGATCTTTTTCTTTTCCTTCACTGGTCAGATCAAATTTAAATTCCAGCTCCTTGCAGGACGCCAGCAGTGACACTGATCCGGTAAATGTTTTTGCCGGTGTGATTTGCAATTCGCTGATATTTAAAGTGGTGATTTTAATTTTCAGATCATTTTCACGCGGATTTTCGATATTTTCAATCGCACAGGGAAAGGTCAGCAAAACGGGGCTTTGAGCTCTGGCATGCGCTACCGCCATAAAGTCCGGAGCCGTCGGCGCCGAGGACAGTTGCATGCTGCTGACCACCAGTCCCCACGGATTTTCCAGCGTGCGCTCGGTGTTGCTTAGACGGATCTGAGTTTTTATGTACAGATCATTTTTCTGGGCATTTTCAGTGATACGCAGATGCAGTTGTGCTTGATAGGAGCCATCAGGTAGCTGTTTTAGGCCCAGCAGACGGCCTGCCTGTGATAGATTTTTTTGCTGAACCTTTTCGCGCAGGCGGCTGACTTCGCGGATACGTTCTTCGCTGAGTTTTGGCGACATCAAAAAAGCCAAAGAGGTTTGCGACTGCCAGAAGTTGTTGGAGTCGTAGTTGAAATAGCGCTCCAGATACTGGCGCAGGAAAGTCATTTTTTCCATTTCACCCAGTTGCATGTTTTGCAGGGACTCTTTGCCGGCATCCATGGTGATGGCCACAACGCGGGGATTGTTTTTAAGCTGCCAGTACAAGTAAGTGACACTTCCGGCCCAAACAAGGCTGCCTGCCAGCAAAATCACCAAAACACGCGTTTTCATTATTCAGCCTTGTCCAGAGGAAGGATCTCGATCATCTGATCGCGGTGGTATTTTTTATTCGGGCCTTCATCCACCCACTGATCGATTTTGTAGAGTTTGATTTTGGCCTTGCCGCTTTGGAAGTACTTCTTATCCGCTTTACCCGTGGTTTCTTTTAGCAAAGTTGCCGGACCGTTCTGGAAGAAATCCAGCTGTGCTTTCATCTTTTCTGTTTCCAGGCGCATGACTTCCATGTCTTTTTCATCACTGAAGTAAAAGTTCGCGGCCACCGCAGAAACCACACCAATAATACCGCCCCAGTACATGGCGTGAAGCTCGGGGCGTTCATCCTCGGGCGCTGTGGCTGCGCCGATCACAGCGCCCACACCGATACCGATGCCCGTGGCCGCAAAACGACTTTTTTGGTTGGTGGCACATGCCGAAAGCAAGAAGCAGACTCCAAGAAGCAAAGACATTGATTTCATATAATCAATGCTAAGTTTAAAACCGGCTTCAGGCAAATGCTACTTCATGAGATGTTGCTAAAGTATCGTTACCCGGAAAAAGGGGTGGCGGCCAAAAGGGAATATGAGCGCATTGATTTGAAGTCCATTGAAGAAATGGAAAATCAGATGAGCCTGGGATCCTCTGTGAAAAGAACATTGAAAAAGGTGCGCAGCCAGTACAGCACACCCGAGGAAAGACAAAAGCACAATGCCGCTGAAGCTCACGGCGAGGCTGGCAAAGCAACGACAATACCGGCACCCGGCCTTGTGGATCCTGTCATTTTGAAAAAATAATTTTCCGCGCATCAAAATGAGACAAAAGAAAGTTGCTCACTTTGAGAGATCGGTGGAAGCTGATACCTTAGAAGAGTGGGGGAAGTATGCTCCGATATTTCGCTATTCCATTGATTTCGCTGAGCTTGCTGACGACAGCCTGCCAGACATCCATGCTAAAGCAGTTTAACGAAATCACTCCGGGAATGGAAAAAGATGACGTTCTGAATCTGATGGGAAGCCCCACCCGCACCCAGCGCTTTCATGGCAAAGACCGCTGGACCTATGTTTTTTATGACAAACGCATCCGTTTTGAAAAAGAAGTGCAATTCTTTGAAGGTAATGCTGTGTATATCGGCGACACCTGGCAGCCAGCGGCCGACCGCACTGCTATAGCCATGGATACGCGCAATGATCAAAAGAATCGTGAGATTGATGAGATGCTGGCCCGTGAGGTTGAAAGTCATCGCAAGGCTTACGAGGACTATGAAAAGAAGGCCAAAGGGGAAGACAAGGTCCGCTATGTGCCGACCTTTGAGCCTGTCCGTTAGTTAATCTGCAGCAGGGAGCACTAAGGGTTCTCCCAATACCGAAATCACTTCATAACCACTGATTTCCAAAGTGTCAGACGCGTCCTGACCGTAGAACTTCACGCCTGTCCATGTCCATTCCTGAGGCCATTCATCCACAACATTACGGAAATAAATCTTACCTGCTTCGCGAATGCCCGGAGCTGAAGTCGTGAATTCAAACTGGCTGACCGGGCTTTGGAAAATCTGTTGAAAGGGAATCGGGAATGCGGCGATATGATTTTGATCTTCGCTGACGGTGCAGGGAACTCGCACAACCATTTTGGGAATTTCCCCGGAAATTGCAATACCTTCAGCTGCAAAATACAAATCCAAAGTGGGATAGCGGTCGCAGACAAATACGCGTGACCCCGCGGGACTTTTCATCAGGAACAAACCCAGTTTGATGCCCGGGCCACTTGCAAAAGAATCCAGTTCGACGTTTTTAAGGACCTGATATTTGAAGGCTTTGCGGAACTCTTCCGGAGAGGCTTCGGAAAGATCAAAGTTATCGCTTTGGCTGCCCACAGTGCTAAGGCCTCCGTCAGAGGCGATATTTCTTTTTGGCAAAAACTTTTTGTCCAGAACATGCAGAGCAAACGGAAGAGCGGCCATCAGCAAAATCAGGCTTAGCATTCGGGACATCTTTTGTAGGGGCGTCCGGTTTTTCTTCATACTAGTACTCGCACTTTATAGTCGTGCGGTCCGCATCCGTGAGAGTGTCACGAACGGAACCGCCGTTTAATACAGCCCACATTACACTGGGAACGGTGCTGCGGTGTTTGAGACCCAGCACGTGACCCAATTCATGCACCAGCAAACTTTCCAGATGCACGTCTTTGACAGTTGTTGGGGTCGTTCCTGTGAAGTAGCTGAAGTATTCATTGTTGATTGCGACGTCAGCTTCGTAAAGCTTGTTGGTTTTCCAGTAAAGGGATGTCAGTCCCTGATAGTTGACGTTTTTATTGGGCCAGGTCTGATGCCAGTGAATTGTATTTTTACTGTCCTTGGTGGCGGCATCAGGCAAAGGGTCGCTGGTGTGCTCGAAATAAAAAAGAGTCATCCCGGCTGCTTCGTTCCAGTGGGCGGCAGCTTGGTTCAGGGCTTCTTCATATTGTGCGGGAAAGTCTTTGTGAAGTTTCAGGCGGACAGGGATGTTTCCCTTCCAGGAAACGCGTTGGCCGTAAGAGTTTTGCACAAAACCGCAGTCATTTTCTGCGGCACTGGCTAAAAGATCCTCGTCGCCGGGCCCAAGTGTAGGCCCTTTCTGGCATGAGCACAGAGCTAGCAATGTCAGAGGCAAAACGAGAAATTTCAACATACTTGTCAGTTTACACGAGATTCCTTCGGACATCCTGACAAGTATTGATTACTCGACCTTTGACGAGCTGCTTTTAGTTATAGAATTTGGCGATGTCGTCGGTATTACGGATAAAGGTTTTGAAGTCCGGTGAAACAAAGGAAGATTCGTGGATCTTACCTTCTGGGCAGCCTCTGAGTGTGGATTCGTTTTCACCATCCCACTTGCAGGCACCCACGTACCAAGCCTTTTCGCTGTAATCAATTTTGTAAGCAACCAGTGTGTTGGAACGGAAGATCGCCACAACTTCTTCCAGAACAGTTTGACCGTCAGAGTGAAGGTCGCCCTGAAGAACTGTGTCCATCCAGATGTAGGATTGTTTGTGTGCAATTTGGTTCAATTTTTTGAACTGCACTTCAGAAAGAAAGATGGAGCGAACGCCGTCTTGATAGATGGACATTTCACGATAAGGCTTTACGCATTCAGCAACACCGCAAACTTCTTTGTATTCTTGAATCAAATCATAGAATTTGTCGGCGCCCACGAATTGCTTGTCAGCAAAGGCGTTCAGAGAAATCAAACTTGTGGCTGCAAGCAGGCTTAATACAAACTTTTTCATAGTACAATCTCCGGTTCGAGGAGTTTGTATAACCCTAGTAACGGCCGTTGTATAACTTAAAATGCTTATGTGTGGTCGCCAGCAGATGCCGCAAGCTGGCGTTTCAGAATTTTTCCGCTATCGCCTTTCGGAAGGGCGGCTAGAAACACGAAATGCTTGGGAATTTTGAATTTTGCCAGATTCTTGGCGCAGTGGTTAAGAAGTTCATCTGCGGTCAAATCGGATGTTTGACGCACGATAAAGGCCTTACCCACCTCGCCCCATTTGTTGTCAGGAACGCCGATGACAGCGGCTTCCATGACGGATGGATGCGATCTTAGGATTTGTTCGACTTCCGGGGGATACACATTTTCCCCGCCGGAAATGAACATGTCCTTTTTGCGTCCGACCACATAGAAATAGCCTTCTTCATCGCGACGAACCAGATCGCCGGTGTGAAGCCAGCCATCCTTGATGGTTTCCTGAGTGGCCTTTTCATTTTTCCAATAGCCCTGCATAATCATCGGCCCGCGCAGAACCAGTTCACCCACTTGATTGCTGCCCAGTTCGCTGCCGTCGTTATCAACCACTTTGGCGTCGATATAAAAATTCGGAAAACCGATGGATCCTATTTTGCGAAGAGCATCCTCTTCATTCAGGGAAAACACATTTGGCCCAAATTCGGTCAGGCCGTAGCCCTGACGAATCGGAACCCCCTTTTTATCCCAGGTCTTAATAAGTTCCAGCGGCATGGGTTCACCGCCGACAATGGCATAACGAATGCGGCTAAGATCAGTGGACGAAAAGCGCGGGGACTGCGCCATCATATCCATGGTGGTTGGCACACCAAACAAGAGTGTCGCCTTCTGTTCTTCGCTAAGGCGCAGAATCTGATCGGCATCAAACTTTTTCAGGAAGACCACTTTGGCTCCGCGATGAATGAACGGAGTCGTTAACACATTCCAGCCGCCAGTGTGGAAGAATGGCAGGAAGATCACCGTACAGTCAGTTTGCGAAATATTCAGACGCAAGGTGGTGTTGATGGAATTCCAGAACAGCATCCGGTACGTCAGCACAGCCCCTTTGGGATTGCCGGTTGTGCCGGAAGTGTAAAGGATCATAACGGGATCATTTTCAACAGGAGTAAAAACGACTTCCGCAGGGTCGTGCGTGGCTTCCAGTGCAGAGGCAAAACTGTTTGCCCCTTGCAGGAAAAGTTTTTGCGGAACTTCGTCGCTGGAAAGTCCCTCCAGCAGCGAATTTAAATTTTCCTGAAGAACTACGAGCTTCGGGGCAGAGTCAGTCAGAATGTGACGAACTTCCCTTTGAGTCAGGCGGAAATTGATTGGCACCATGATGGCGCCCAGTCGTTGCAAGGCAAAAAACAGGAACACATATTCCAGTTCATTCGTGGCCAGCACGGCGACGCGGTCGCCTTTGCCAATTTGGAATTGCTGTTTAAAAAGTCTGGCCCCTTTGTTTGCAAGTTCAAACAAGCGAGCATAGGAAAATTCACGCCCGGTATCGCCATCTTGAATGGCAATATTTTGCGGTGAATACAGATTCCATCTTTTCAGCCAATCCAGTTCCATGTGTCCCTCTTGTTTAGACGACTAAGTGTCGTATCCCCACTCCAAGGCCAAGGCCGCCATACTCATACCACCGCCTGAACCCAACATAAAGACCAAGTCGCCTTTTTTCATTTTCTTTTGGTAAGCCGCATCCGCCACCGCCATGCCGATGGAGGCTGATCCGGTATAACCATAGCGATCCATGACGTAATGGGCGCGTTCACGAGGCAGGGACAATTGATCCATGGTTTCGTAAATGCTCTGCACATTGAACTGTGTGATGAAGAAATGCTGAATGTCAGAAGGATTCTTTTTAATGCGATCCAGGATCTGATGAGTCAGGCGTGGCCAGTGAATCCCGTTGGTTTCAGGTGGGATGCGTTTTGGGAAAGCCAGCAGGTGACCTTTGTTTTCAATGACTTGATGACTGACGGGTTGAGCGGTGCCTCCGGCATAGATTCCCATATAGTCGTGATACTGACCATCGGTGTACATCTGGCTGTCGATAAAGCCCGAACTGTCTTTGGATGGTTGCAGAACCACGGCCCCTGCGCCATCGGCAAATAGAGAAGCAATTTTGTAGTCGTCAAAGTTCAGATACTTGCTCATGCCATAGGCGCCGACGACCAGGATGTTTTTGTACTTGCTGTCAGCGGCAATGTATTTAGAGGCAATGTCACAGCCAACCACAAACCCGGCGCACGCCGTGTTGATGTCATAAGTTCCTGCATTCACCGCACCCAGACGATACGCCACCACCGAGGCGGTGGAGGGAGAAAGATAGTCAGGTGTATCGGTCGAAACAATAATAAGATCCAAATCTTTGGCTGTGATGCCGGCAACCTTCATGGCTTCTTCCGCAGCGGGTAGAATCAGGTCAGAAGTGCGCTGTTCAGGGTTCATCCAGCGACGTTCGCGGATATTCCTTTGTTCACTTAAGAAAGTTCCGATGTCCTTTTTGTAAAGATCATTAAAGTATTGATTGGTAACCACGCGTTCAGGCGCGTACATACCGGTTCCTACAATGGTCGCTTTTCTTGTCGTGTTCATTGTTTATTCCTTTGCGATTTCGCTTATCTACAAATCAGTTTTGCGACTTTGGCAAGAAAACTTTTTTAGAGCTTTAACTCTATACTCCGAGCGAAAAAGTGCTTTTTCCTTTGACGGGAGGGGGGAGATTCGGGGTACTCGTGACGTATGAACAATATTACTTTTGATTTCAAAAATAAAAATGCAGTTGTTACTGGTGGTGCTTCCGGCATCGGTTTTCAAATCACTCGCAGCTTTCTTGAAGCTGGTGGAAATGTTTCCATCTGGGACTATTCCGAGCAGGCACTGCAAAATGTGAAGGCTGAACTTTCCCAATATTCAGCGCAACTTCATCTGGCGCAAGTGGATGTTGGCAATCGTGATTCTGTAGCCAAGGCCGCAGCATCTTTGCCATGGGCTGTGGATATTCTTGTGAACAATGCCGGTATCACGCGCGATAAATCTTTCGCCAAGATGATGCCGGAAGACTGGGACGCCGTGATCTCTACAAATCTGACGGGTTTGTTCAATGTCACAAAGACTTTGTTGGAAAAATTTAATCCGCAATCCGCACACAAGCGCATTATCAGCATTTCTTCTGTGGTGGGTTTGTATGGCAACTTTGGTCAGACCAATTACGCTGCGGCGAAAGCGGGTGTTATCGGGATGGCTAAAACCTGGGGGAAAGAATTGGGTCGCAAGGGCTTTACATCCAATGCGATTGCTCCGGGCTTTATTGCAACGGCGATGACCAAAGCGATGCCCAAAGAAGTTCTGGAGGGCATGGCAGCGAAAGTTCCGGTGACCCGTCTGGGTGAGGTGGAAGATATTGCAAATGCGTGTTTGTTCCTTGCCAGTGAGCAGGCCAGCTATATCAATGGCACTGTTCTAAGTGTTGACGGCGGTATTGTTCTGTAATCATTAAAAACTTTTTGAAGGAGTGACTTCGATGAGATCTCTGTTCTTGGCTTTGTTTGTCTTGGTATCAGGTTTCTTTGTGTCCTGGGAATCTTTGGCGAATGCTGAAGCGGTGAAGGGATTTGTGCAAATCACTCCGCAAAAAGAGCTTTTTGTGGATTATGTGCCTGCGAAAGAAAAGCAGCCCACGGTTATTTTGGTGAATGGTCTGACCTACAGCACCCGTCAATGGGATCGCTTTGTTGACGTCCTGGTGGCCAGAGGTGTGGGTGTTCTTCGTTATGACCCGATCGGACAGGGGCAGACTTTGTTGAAGTATGCACCGATGGTGGCGCCCGTTCCCGTTCAGGATCAGGTGCAGGATCTGAAAGTCCTTCTTGAGAAAATGAAATTAAAAGGTCCATTTAATATTGCTGGACTGTCTTATGGCGGTGGTGTGGCTGCGGGCTTCACCGCCGCTTATCCATCTCTGGTGAAAAATCTGATCATGATGGCGCCGTTCACGCGTCCATTGGAAGGTCAGGATCGCTGGATCAAATCCCAAATCTGGGCGACTCGTCAGATTTTCCCGTACAACAAAATGACGGATGATGAGCTGTACGATCACTATTTGCATCAGATCATTTATGCAACTTATCCGCAGGCAGAGCCTGTGGTTCTGGAAAATCCTTTCAAGCTTGAAGCCACTTTCCGTCTGGTGCAGGGAATTCGTAAATTCCGTCCGGTGGATTTGACCAACATGATCCCGGCCAGGTCATTGCATTTGATGGTGGCTCGTCAGGATCAGTATATCGAAACCAGTGTGCTGGATGAATACTGGGATGCGGTTCCGGCGGCGGCGCGCGCCAGTCGTTTGTATATTAATGGTTCTGAACACAAAATGGTTGAAGCGGTTCCGTATTTCACGGCCTCCTGGGTTTATGAAATCCTGACAGGTAATAAGCTTCTTTCTTTCGGTCGTGATTTCGAGGGCTATCCATTCCGCGGCGAAGCTCGCAGTGGTCAGGATCAGGTGACGGTGGGTCGCGAATGATTCACCACGAGGTTGTTTCCGGCGTTGTTCCTGAAAATGTCTTTTTTATTCACGGCAATCTGGCCTCCAATCGCTGGTGGTATCCGGCAGAGGAAGTTTGGAAAAAGCAGGCGGCTGGAAAAACTTTGCCGGGATCTTTGATTTATGGTGAGTTTCGCGGTTGTGGGAAAAGCACGGCTCCGCAAAGCAGTGATGAAGTGGATCTGCACTTGTTTGCCGAGGATTTCATCGCGTTGCTAAAATCTTTGGGCTCGGGGCCTTATCATGTCGTTGGACATTCCACCGGGGGACTAATTGCGGCATTGATGTTGGCAAAAGAGCCCACCTTGTTCCGCAAGGCGGTATTGCTGGACCCTGTCGGAGCACAAGGTGTGATGTTTGATTCCTCCATGATCAGCGCTTTTGAAAAGATGAAGTTGGACAAGGATCTGACGGCGGCGGTTATCGGCTCCACGATTCATAATAATAATCCGGACAGTGATTTCTTCCGTCAGGTGGTGGTGGAGGATGCCTTCAAGGCGGTGAAGTCCGTGGGTCACTGGGTGCTTGAGGCCCTTGATGGGCTTGATGTTCGGGGTGATTTAAGGTCCGTGCGCAACGAAGTTCTGGTTCTGCATGGGGAACATGACAAGCTTCTTCCTGAGGGTGATTCTCAGGCGCTGGCGGGCCTGTTTATGAACGGCAAGTTCGCGCAAATTCCAGGTCAGGGGCATTGTCCAAACATCGAAAATCCCGAGAAGTTTGTGAACATCACTCAGAGTTACCTGTTTTCTTAAAGGCACACTCTTTTGCGGCGCATAATATCATCTAGTCCGGGGCGGCTTAATAGGTTGCCCATCGGTCTGTTTTCGGTTAGTTATCGTTTAATACATTACAATACTGTGACAAAACTACTTTGCGTCCCCTAGGGAGTGCCAACCTATGTCTGAAGCTAGAGATGAATATAATCGTAGTGGTCTGCTGGCGTTTGCCTTTTCAATGGTATTCGTCTGTGCGTTCTTCGTTTACATCGTCGTGATCAATAAAGGTGTTGATCTGGGCGAAAACGTTGTAGATCCAAATGCACCTGTTGTTGAGGGTGCGGTTCCTGTTTTCGACATCACGAAAGTACAAGAGCCATGGGTTTCCACTCCTGAAATGGTTGCTTACGGTAAGAAGTTCTTCGCAACCAACTGTGCTATGTGCCACGGTAACGAAGGTAAAGGCGACGGTGCTGCGGGTGCTGGTTTGAATCCGAAGCCTCGTGACTTGGTTGCTGGTAAGTGGACTCAAGGTGAAGGCGTTATCGCTCACTATAAAGTTCTGCAAAATGGTATCAAGGGCTCGTCCATGGCGGCGTATGCTCACTTCAAACCAGCTGACCGCTGGGCTGTGATCCATTTCATCGATTCTATCACTGAAAACA
The DNA here is from genome assembly GCF_025558485.1 of Bdellovibrio bacteriovorus. GTDB lineage: Bacteria > Bdellovibrionota > Bdellovibrionia > Bdellovibrionales > Bdellovibrionaceae > Bdellovibrio > Bdellovibrio bacteriovorus_G. Next base: position 857,725 of record NZ_CP102930.1, on the reverse strand, counting down.
AATCTAAAGACGATCCTGCTAAAGTTGCTGAGTTTGCAAAAACAGCACAATAATTAAGGATTTATTCATGCTTGCCGGTGAGCTTGTATTGAAAACAAAAGCAATGAGAGCGGCGCTGGTAGCGTCCGTTCTCGTTTTGTTTTCGGCTCAGGCCTTTGCTTACGATGGTAAGCCTGCTCCGATGGTGGCCAGTGAAAAGCCCCAGGAGCTTGAAGGGGTCGGCATCGACGAAAAGTTGGGTTCTAAAATCGACCTGACTCTGAAAGTGAAAGACGATAATGGCCAGGAAGTGGCGTTGGGATCTTTCTTCGATGGCAAGCATCCGGTGATTATTTCGCCGGTGTATTTTTCCTGTCCGGGTCTTTGTAACTTCCACTTGAACGGTCTGACCGACGCGCTCAAGTTGATGGATAAAGAATGGACCGTAGGTAAGAAGTTTAAGTTGCTGTCTGTGAGTTTTGACTCAAAAGAGACTCCCGACTTGGCGGCACACAAAAAACAGACTTACATGAAACTGTATGATCGTGCAGGAACTGAAAAAGACTGGCACTTCATCACAGCGGATGAATCCACAGTGCAGGCGTTAACGCAGGCTTTGGGATTCAAGTTCAGATGGGACGAGAAAGCTCAGGAATGGGCGCACGCTTCGGCAGCGATTGTGATTACGCCGGACGGAACGATCTCGCGTTATCTGCCGGGGATTATGTTTAATCCTCAGGACATCAAGATTGCATTGAACGAAGCCACCGATGGGAAAATCGGAACCTTCGTCGATAGCTTGGTGCTTTATTGTTTTAAGTATGACCCACATCAAAGCAAGTACACGCTCGTTGCCTTCAACGTAATGAAGATGGGTGGGGCGGTAATGGTTTTGGTGATGGTAATTTGGTTATTGCCTGTATGGATTCGTGCTCGCAGAGAGCAGGACAATACGGCGGGGAGATAAAGGTACATGATGTGGTTTAATATTGCGAAGGCCCAATCCTTCATGCCCACGCAAGGAACCGAGATTGCGAAGCAGGTCGACAATCTTTATGGATTCTTGCTTGTAACAAGTTTTATTGCCTGCGTGCTTGTCATCGGTGGGATGATCTACTTCGTCTGGAAGTACAGACGTAAGACTCCTAATGATAAAACAGCATATATCTCTCACAACACCGCTTTGGAGTTCCTGTGGTCATTCATCCCACTGGTTATCTTCCTGGGTGTGTTCGGTTGGGGCTGGTACATCTACCATCAAATGCGTGCGATGCCTAAGAATGCGTTGGAAATCAACGTCCTGGGCAAACAGTGGGCATGGGAAGTTGAATACAAGAACGGTTACAAGACCGTGAATGAAATCGTGGTTCCAATCAATCAGGACGTTAAGATTCTTCTGACTTCTTCTGATGTGATCCACTCCTTCTTCGTTCCGTCTTTCCGTATCAAGCAGGATGCGGTTCCGGGTCGTTACACGGCTTTGTGGTTCAAAGCGGACAAACTGGGTGATTTCCACTTGTTCTGTACTGAGTACTGCGGAACTTCCCACTCTGGGATGATCGGTAAATTGAAAGTCGTGTCTCGCGAGGACTTCGACAAGTACATGGAACAAGGTCAGGAAGAAAGAAATCTTCCGCTGGGTGAAAAAGGTAAGAAATTGTTTGCGGTTAAGGCCTGTGCGTCCTGCCACGCTGTGGACAGCCCGGCAACAATGGTCGGTCCTTCTTTGTTCCAGAAGTTTGGTCACGAAGAAACAATGGATGACGGAACTAAGATCATGTTCGACGAAAACTACATTCGCGAATCCATTCTTGAGCCGAACAAACATATCGTTAAAGGTTTCCCTAAAGGTGTTATGCCTACCTTCCAGGGTCAGTTGAACGAAAACGAACTTGGTGCTCTTGTCGAGTACATCAAGAATCTGAAGTAAGGAGTTGGGCATGGCGAAAACGACAGCTCACGGCGACAACTATATTAATTATGAAAAAGGTCTATGGTCCTGGTTGACCACGGTGGACCACAAACGTATCGGTTTGATGTATTTCATCACTGTTATGTTCTTCTTCTTCATCGGTGGGGTTATGGCCCTGTTGCTTCGTTTGGAACTTTTTGCTCCAAATACGGCACCAAACGTAGGTCAGATTCTTGCTAACGGTGATGTTTACAATCAGGTGATGACATATCACGGGGCGATCATGGTCTTCATGGTTATCGTTCCTGGTATTCCGGCGATCCTGGGTAACTTCTTCCTGCCATTGCACATCGGTGCAAAGGACGTGGCCTTCCCTAAGATCAATCTTCTAAGCTGGTACTGCTTCATGGCCGGTGCGATCCTGGCGATTGCAACGTTCTTCACAACTAAGATCGACACGGGTTGGACTTTCTACACTCCATACTCCATCAGAACGGGTACTGCCACAGCGTTGATGGTTCTTGCCGCCTTCATCATGGGGATGTCCTCCATCTTGACAGGTTTGAACTTCATCGTGACTGTTCACAAACTAAGAGCACCGGGCATGACAATGCACAGAATGCCTTTGTTCGTATGGTCTTTGTATGCAACAGCGATCCTTCAGATGCTGGCGACTCCGGTTTTGGGTATCACATTGCTTCTTTTGGCAGTGGAAAGATTCCTGGGTATCGGTATCTTCGATCCTAAACTGGGCGGTGACCCGGTATTGTTCCAGCACTTCTTCTGGTTCTACTCTCACCCTGCGGTTTACATCATGGTTATCCCGGCAATGGGTATCGTGTCTGAACTGATCACGACTTTCTCCAAGAAAGTGATCTTCGGTTACACGGCAATTGCATACTCTTCATTGGGTATTGCGGCGGTGTCCTTCTTCGTTTGGGGTCACCATATGTTCGTGTCCGGTCAGTCTGAAACGACTGGTATCATCTTCTCCTTCCTGACAATGCTGGTAGGGGTTCCGACGGCGATCAAGATGTTCAACTGGGTGGCGACGTTCTATAAAGGTTCCGTCGAATTCCGCACTCCAATGTTGTACGCACTGGGCTTCATGTTCCTGTTCGCCATCGGTGGTGTGACGGGTATCATGCTGGCTACTCTTCCAATCGACGTTCACTTCCACGATACTTACTTCGTGGTGGCGCACTTCCACTACGTGATGGTGGGTGGTACATTGATGTCCTTGATGGGTGGTTACTACTACTGGTTCCCAAAAATGTTCGGCAAGATGTACAGCGAATCCACAGCTCGCATGTCCTTCGTGTTCATCTTCATCGGCTTTAACGTGACCTTCTTCCCTCAGTTCATCCTGGGCGCAATGGGTATGCCTCGTCGTTACTTCGACTACATCCCGGCTTATGAAACTCTGAACAAGATCTCCACTGTTGGCTCTTGGCTGATCGGTATCGGCTTCTTGTTCGGTCTATACACAATCGTTCACGGTCTATTGAAAGGTGAGAAAGCTCCGATGAATCCTTGGGGCTCTAAAACGTTGGAATGGCAGACGCCGTCTCCTCCTCCTCACGACAACTTCAGTGTTGAACCAGTAGTAACAGCGGGGCCTTATGAGTACAGATAATCACGCACACGGCGCACATACAGCGCACGTCGCTCACCATTTTAAAACTGCTGACCAGCAATACTCTTCCGGTAAGGAAGGTATCTGGCTGTTCATGCTGACAGAGATCCTGATGTTCGGTGCGATCTTTGTTGGTTACTTCTACTACCATAACCAGTACCCGGAGATGTTCGCGGAAGGCGCGAAGTCTTTGGATTGGAAAATGGGCTTCGTGAACACCCTTGTGCTGATCTTCTCTTCTTTCACAATGGCGATCTCGATTTCCTTCATCCAAAAGAACCAGCAGAAGAAAGCTGTGTTGGCTTTGGCCACCACCATTCTGTGTGCTGCGATCTTTATGGTGATCAAGTACTTTGAATACCAGCATAAATTCCACTTGGGTCTGTACCCAGGGAAATTCCTGGATGCTGCAAAAGTGGGTGCGGAACATGCAAACCTTGGTTTGTACTTCGGCTTCTACTACACAATGACAGGCCTGCACGGTATCCACGTTATGATCGGTATCGGACTGATCACTTGGTGCTTGCTGCGCACGGTTCGTGGCGACTTCCACAGTCAGTACTGGATTCCGGTTGAGGGTGTTGGTTTGTTCTGGCACATCGTCGATTTGATCTGGATCTTCCTGTTCCCTCTTTTATATTTGGTGGGGTAATACATGGCTCAAAATAATGACAACAACGCGAATGTTCTTCATCCACACATCACACCAATGGCAACTTACTTCAAAGTTGCTTTGGCCTTGTTTGGTCTGACTTTCCTGACAGTATTTGCGCATCAATTCCATCACCAAATGGGTTCTTGGGCGGCTCCAGTGGCATTCTTGATTGCTTTGATCAAGGCGTCTCTTGTAATCCTTTGGTTCATGCACTTGAAAGATGACACGAAAATGAATCGTTTCATCTTTGCTATCGGCTTCGTCTTCCTGGCGTTGTTGTTCGGGATCTGTGCAATTGATTTCGCAACTCGTGTTCCTGAGTTCAGCCCACTATAAGATCGTGTTACGTACATACGCGGATCTTACCAAGTTTGGCATAGTCGTTTTTTCAGTCCTTGCGGGATTGGCCGGCTATGCCACCGGTTTTCAGATCGAAAACACATTTGATTGGAAAATCTTTTTAGAGACTCTGGCGGGGATTTATTTCCTTAGCTCGGGTTCTCTTGCACTTAACCAGGTGCAGGACTGGAAGATGGATGCCAAGATGCCTCGCACGGCCAAGCGTCCGATTCCGTCTGGTAAGATCAAACCGGCCGCGGCGGGTATTTTGTCCGTCTGTCTGCTGGTTGTTGGTTTGAACTTCCTTTTCACCCTGGAACCTGTTGCAGGTTGGGTGGGGTTGTTCTGTGTGTTTCTTTATAACGGTCCTTACACTTTGTGGTGGAAGCGTCGTTGGGCTTTTGCCGCTGTTCCGGGGGCGATCCCTGGGGCTTTGCCGGTGACCATCGGCTACGCAGTTGCAAATCCCGATATCTGGAATTCTGAATCCCTGTATTTGTTCCTGATCATGTTCTTATGGCAGATGCCACACTTCTGGGTTCTGGCGATTCGCTATAAAGATGACTACGCCAAGGGCGGTGTCCCGACATTGCCAGTGGCTTTAGGGATGGATCGTACTTTGTTCCAAGTGGGGCTTTATACTTTTGTGTATGTGGGTGTGGCTTTGGCGGCGCCAATGTTTGTTCATGCCAGTTGGATGTTCGTCCTTCTGACATTCCCATTCTGTTTCAAAGTTCTGCAAGAATTCTATCGCTACTATAAGTCCAACGGCACAGAACGCTGGCTGGCTTTCTTCATGTGGCTGAACGTTTCGATGCTGGTGTTCTTAGTCATCCCAGTCATCGACAAATGGAACTTCTTATTCATTAGTCACAACTAGGCGGCTGGACTTACTTTGGCGCGTGTTTTTGGCTGGCATTTTGGCGGCGCTTCTATTTCTTTTTGAATTCTTCTGGGGTGTCGATTTGTGCGAAGGGGTGGGCCTTCTGGAAGCTTTCCAGTTTTAGGCAGTTTTCGTTGATCTTTACCAGTGTCGGATATTGAGAGATATCGACTTTATATCTTTGTGATGTCAAAAGTTGTGGGATCAGGAACAGATCCGCCATGGTGATCTCATTGCCGAAACTATAAGTGCCTGAAAACTCTTTCAGGGTTGTTTCCAAAACCTCAAGGCCCTGTTTGACCCAGTGTTGAGCCCATTCGTCTTTTTGATTCTGGTCATAGCCGTGTTTGGCTTCCATGTATTTCAGGGTTTTCAAGTTAGCCATTGGATGCATGAAGGAATTGATCACCTCGCACACCTGACGGATGCGGGCCTTGGTGTATGCATCGTTTGGGAACAGCGGTTTTTCGGGGAAGACCTCGTCCAGATATTCCATAATCGCAAAGGATTCCGGAATGATTTTTCCGTTGTGGACCAGAGTGGGGACGCCGCCTAGAGGATTGATCTTTTTATAGTCAGCAGAAAGTTGTTCGCCTTTCAGCAGGTTGATCGGCTTGTACTCAAATTGCAGTTCCTTGTAATGCAAAGCCAGACGAACACGGTAAGAGGTGGAGCTGCGAAAATAGTTGTAAAGTACCATCGAGGCCATATACTGACTCCTATTGATTTTTATTGTCGGTGTGCTTTCGATACCCAGTCAAAGGACTTTTCGATGCCCAATCGTTTTATCTTTTCCCTGCGTTTTTCAACGAAAGTGTTCTTTAAGCTGGGTTTTCTGGCAGTGGCGTTGATCGCATTCATGACGTTGTTCCGCATGAACTTGTATTTCCTTTCAGTTTTTCATGCGACACCGAATGCGGCGTTTGTTGAAATTGCCCAATCCTTTTTTGCCGGTTTCAGATTTGATCTGCTGATTTTCGGATTTATCTTTTTGCCGATTTATTTCCTGGTGATCCTTCAGGCGTTTTCGCAAAAGTGGCCGAAAGCTTTGTTTGTATTTTATAAGCTCTATTTTGTGGTGGTTTGGTTTCTGATCTGTATTTTGACTTATGTGGACTTCTTCCACTTTGCAAAGTTTGGTCAGCGTATGCGTTGGGCTGAATACAGTCAGTGGAGCTTTGATCCGTGGTTGCAGCAATTCCAAACTATGCCGGCTAATCAATCGTGGATATTCACAGTGATCACCGTATTGCTATTCAGTCTTGGATACATGCTGGTGAAAAGCCTGAAGTTCGGCGACTGGAAGGATGAATACTCACCCCAGCCGGGTGGTAAGATTGAAATTCTGTTAAGAATCCTGCTGCCATTGGTTATTATCGTTCTTGCGGCGCGTGGCACAGTGGAAGCCCATCACCTTGCTTTGGAGCACAGTGAAGTCTCTTTGGATAAGGTTATCAATGAGATGGCATTAAATGCCCCCTGGTGCCTCGACAAATAAGTCGTACACCGGATCATTAGTTTTTAGCTGCGTTGCTTCGTCGGCGGTGTACTGGGAGTACGCCTTTCTCCTTGCGCCTTGTAAAAACTAATGCTTCGGCGTACTGGTGTTGGTAGTATTTACGGGAACTATTGAATAGTCTCAATCGGTTTTTTCAGGAGGATGTAATGAAGAAGTTAGCGGTTTTGGTTGTTGCGGCTTTGGGGATGATGTCTTCGGTTGCTTTGGCTGATATTGATTATGGTTTGGAAGTGGGTATTCGTCAGCAGTCCGGTGAAGTGGATGCGGCGACTTCTTCTGCTAAATCTCAGATGGGTTTCCAGTTTGGCGCGACGGCACATTTCCCGATTTCTGGTCCTTTGCATCTGCGCACAGGGATGCTGTTCACGCAAAGACCTTTGATTGCAAAGGATGACAATTCCGGCGATGAGGCAAAAATCAGCATGAACTATCTGGATATCCCAGTGGCGCTTATGTACAAATTTGAAGAGTACGCAGGTGTTTTTGCCGGGGTTTCTTTGGGTATGAATCTGGACAGCTCTTGTGATGCGACCGGCTGTAAGGTGACAGATGTTAAATCTCCTCTGATTCCATTGTTGATCGGTGCAAGCTTTAAGTTTGCTCCGCAGTTGGGTGCGACTTTGTATTATGAATCAGCAAGTGGTGAAGCGGCGAAAGGTCTAAAAGACTACCGTGCCGTGGGTGCTAACTTGATGATCACTTTTGACTAAGGATTTGTGACGTGAAACTAGGTTCCTTGAAATCTTCTGAAAGCAAAGATGGACAATTGTGCGTGGTCAGCCGTGATCTTAAGACGGCTGTAAAGGCCACTCATGTTGCTGCCAGTCTGCGTGAGGTGATGGAAAAATGGTCTGAAAAAGAGTCTGCTTTGCAGAAGCTCTATACGGACCTGAATGAAGGCAAAGCTTCCGGGGCTTTTGCTGTGAAAGAAGAGGACTTCCATTCCGCATTGCCCCGCACGTGGCTTTTTGCCGATGGCTCTGCCTTCATCTATCATATCAAACTTGTTCGCATGGCACGTAAGGCGGCTTTGCCGGAAACTTTGGCGACTGTTCCTTTGATGTATCAGGGCGAGTGTGGCCAGTTCCTGGCTCCGACAGAGGATATTCCACAACGTGATTTTTCTCACGGCACGGATTTCGAGGGTGAAGTGGGCGTTATCACTGATAATGTTCCAATGGGTGTCACTCCGGAAGAGGCTTTGAAGTACATCCGTTTGTATGTGCTGATTAACGACGTGTCTTTGCGCGGTCTGATCCCTGAAGAACTGGCGCAGGGCTTTGGTTTCTTCCAAAGTAAGCCGGCATCAGCGTTGTCTCCGTTTGCGGTGACGGCGGATGAACTGGGTGCTGCTTTGAAAGACGGTCGCATCCATCTTCCGTTACATGTAAAATATAACGGGGAATTCTTCGGTAAAGCCAACGCCGGTGCAATGCACTTCCATTTCGGCCAGTTGATTGCCCATGCGGCAAAAACCCGTAATCTGGCGGCAGGCACAGTAATTGGCAGTGGCACGGTTTCCAATGAAGAACACGGGAATGGTTCAAGTTGTCTGGCAGAAAAACGCATGATCGAACAGATTGAAGCAGGAGCTATTAAAACTCCGTTTATGAAGTCCGGTGATACGGTCGAGATGCAGATGCTGAATGAAAAAGGTGAAAGTATCTTCGGAAGAATCTTCCAAAAGGTGAAGGCTGTTTAAGCCTTCACCCTTTTTAAGAGGTTCTCTAAAACTAGAGAGCCTCGATCACTCCACACGCGATGCGTGCGCCGGAGTTGCCCGCAGGCTGGGATTTCAAGTCGTCTTTGTCTTTGTGAATGACCACAGCTTTACCAATGATGCTTTCCGGACCTTTCATGGTCATGCCTTCGATTGTCAAAGTCGTGTTGGCCTTGCTTTTGTTGTCTGCCACCAGATTGCCCAGATCGCCCACATGACGGCCAGTTACATCGTGACCTGCGTGATTGCCTTTGGACGGATTGAAGTGACCGCCAGCTGAAGAAAAGTCCGCCGCAGAGCAATCGCCATTTTCATGGATGTGGAATCCGTGAGGTCCCGGCTTGATGCCTTCAATCATGGTTTCGATTTTCATTTTTCCACCTTCTTCAGTAAAGTGGATGATGCCTTTTAGTTTGGAGCCTTTGACAGTTTTCAGAACAGCCTGAGCTTTCTGCGGGGCAGGAGCTGCGGCTTCGTGATTGTGATGATCGTGGTTATGTGTTTCGGCGGCTTTTTCCTTTTGCGCACAAGCTGCCATGGAAAGAGATACAAGCCCGATGAGTAACATGTTTTTCATATGAGATCCCCTTTCAGTGATTTATATGCAAAACAGTTTACTCATCAGAACTTGTCCATGTCATTACCCATTCGCAAAATAAGCGACAATACCGACCAGGATGAAAACACTCAGGTAAAAGTAGATGACCACGCGGCCCAAGCGGATTTTAGGAGCCAATCTGGCTCTGGTTTCAAGAGTCGTCATAAGGCCTCCTTTACTTCTTTGTATTATCTCATGTTTTGAAGCAACGTCTCCAATAGATAAAAGCTAAGATCCCTATAGAGAAAACCTTCAGGTCGCGCGTCCAGACTGGTCTAGTTTTTATCTGAACTGCACTTCGAGGGCATCGTCATAGGGCATCAACCAGTGACCATTTAGGGACACACAGACAAGCTTAGAAGACTGAAGGAGTTCTTCTTATGTTCAACGTCTTTATCTCTCTTCTTTTCTCTTTGGGATTTGCTCAGGAAAAAACTCAGGTAAGCACATTTACACCTCAAGGATACGTTAAGTCTGTAGAACAGGTTCGTATCGAATTTGCCAAGCCGATGGTTAAATTCGGTGAGCTCAATTTGGCAAGTCCTGCGCAAAGTGCCTGCTTCGACTTAAAAAAAGGGCAAGGGCGCTGGATCGACACGCGCAACTGGGTGTTTGATTATAAAGAACCTCTGGCGGGCGGCATTTCCTGTGTGGTCACTGTGCATGGGCAAGAGTATCGCTTTAATACCGGCGGACCTCATGTGAAACAGATTTTCCCGCAGATGTATCGCCCTATGGAACCGGAACAGAACTTTGTCATTGTACTGGATTCACCAGTTAAAAAAGAATCCCTGAAAACGGAAGCGTATTTTGTAGCGGAAGGCCTGGGGGATCGTTTGCCTGTGGTGGAAGTGACTGGTGCAGAAGCCGAAAAAATTCTTCAGGCTGCCAAGAACGAATACCAGTATGAAAAAGATGAATTCAAAGGTGACTATGTTGTCCTGAAATCGCAGCGTCCTTTCCCCGCCGGCAGTCGCATCAGTCTGGTTTGGTCCAAGTGGATTCAATCGCCATCGGGGCACACTTCAAAAGAAGACGAAACTTTTGAGTTTCAGGTAAGAGAACCCTTCAAGGCCGAGTTTGGCTGTGAGCGTGAAGGCGCGGGGAAGCCTTGCGTGCCATTGTTAGGGATGCGTCTGTCTTTTAGCTCCTCAATCAGTTTGCAGGATGCCCGCCAAATTTATATTGAAACTTCCGATAAGAAAACTATCAAACCCACAGGTTTGGATGATCAAAGCCCCAAGGAGCGTATTAGCTATCTGGAGTTCAAGGGACCTTTTGCACAAAAGTCTTTATTCACAGTGGTGATACCCAAAGGCTTGAAAGATGAAGATGGCCGTTTACTTGCAAATCAGGCGCAGTTCCCTTTAAAGGTGAAAACGGGTGACGATCCAGCTTTGTTAAAATTTGCCGCAAGTTTTGGTGTGATCGAGGCGGGCCCGGATGCCGCCATGGCTGTGACTTTGCGCCGTGTGGAAAAGACTGTGGACACGCAGTTCGCCGGATGGACAGGACAGTTTAAAGCGGCCGATTTTAAATCCATTATGACGATGCTCAGTGAAGTGCAACAACGTCCCTATGGTGAAGAACCTTTGAAATGGAAAAACAAGCCATCACAAAAGATCCAGATTAAAAAGCCGGCCAATCCCGCGGAAACAGAAGTGGTCGGAGTGCCCTTGAAAGGCAACGGCTTTTACGTTGTGGAAATGAAAAGCCCTCTGTTGGGGGAAAGTCTGCTGGATAAAAAGAAGCCATTTTATGTGCGTTCCGCCGGGCTGGTGACGAATCTTTCGGTGCATGTGAAATACACGCAACAGGAAGCCTGGGTCTGGGTCACAGAACTAAAGTCGGCAAAGACGGTGGCAGGTGCAAAGGTGCAGATCTTTGATAACGCCGGAAATGTCATGGCAATAGCGACGACAGATGCCAAAGGCTGGGCTTCGTTCAAATTTGCAAAACCAATTTCTGACTGGAAAAGGGATGAAGCCGGCAGCTTTTACAGTGGGTTTTTCGCTGTGGCGGAAAAGGGTGATGATTTCAGCTTCACCCACACATCCTGGGATAAGGGAATTGAATCCTGGAGATTCCAGATTCGTGGCGGAGACAGTGAAAGCCCCTTTCTGGGACACGCCATTTTGGACCGCACACTCTTAAAACCTGAAGAAAAACTTTCTGCTAAAATCGTACTTCGTAAAACGACTCCTGACGGGCTGGGGCTTCCTTCTGCGACAGAGTGGCCGACGAAAATTTCCCTGATCCATGCCTCTGGATTGCAGTCCTTTAAGCTGCCCTTGAAGTGGAATCAGAAAACTGGGGTGGCTCAGTTCAGTTGGGCTGTTCCTGCTGGAGCGAAGCTTGGCAGCTGGTCACTGACTTTGGAACGTGAAAAACCGGCGATGCAAATTTCCGTGGGCGATGTGTCGGTGGAAAGTTTCCGTGTTCCTTTAATTCAGGTTCGTGTCGATGGTCGCCAGCCTTCGTATGTCTTGCAAAAGGATATTCCCGTGCAGGTTTCCGGCACGTACTTCTCTGGCGGCCCGACAGGGGATTTACCAGCTAAAATGCGCTGGAGCGTGGAGCCCGGCTATTTCTCTCCGCAGGATGATGATTTCAGTGACTACACTTTTGCCAATGGGGCTGTAAAAGAAGGTTTGTTCCGTCATGGGGAAAGTGACAGCAATCGTTATATTCCCCAAAGTGGTGTTAAGGATTTCCATCTGAATAAACAGGGAGTGGCTGAAGAAACCGTTAGCGGAGTCAAGTATGCGGCCGGTCCTCAGAATCTGCGCGCGGAAGTGGAATTTAAAGACCCTAATGGAGAAATTCAAAGCGTCAGCCGCACATTCCCTTTGTGGCCATCGTCAACGGTTCTGGGGATTAAGGCCCGTGGCTGGTCCGCCACACAGGATTCCGTCGAATTTGACGTGGTGGCTTTGGATCTGCAGCAAAAAGCCCTGAAGAATCAATCCGTGCAGGTCGATCTTTTCACCAGCAGATATTATTCACACCGAAAGCGTCTGGTCGGAGGATTCTATGCTTACGAGGACTTTCAGGAATACAAGAAAGTCGCAGAGCTGTGCAAAGGCTCCACCGATGCAAAAGGGCAGTTCCTGTGTCGAGGAAAATCCCAGGTGGCTGGTAATGTGATTGCGGTGGTTTCTACCAAAGACTCTCAAGGCCGTGTCAGTTACGCCAATGTTTCACAGTGGATTCTAAAACGTGGTGAAACTCAGTGGTTTGGGGCCGATGACAATGATCGTGCAGATTTGATTCCATTTAAGAAAAGCTACGAACCTGGCGAAGTGGCAGAGTTCCAACTGCGCACTCCTTTCCCACAGGCCAAGGTTTTGGTGACGGTGGAACGCGATGGTATCCTGTCTTCTGAAGTACTGGACGTGTCCGGAGAAAAACCAACAATCAAGATTCCAATTAAAAAAGAATATGCGCCTAATGTGGTGGTATCGGCTTTTGCCATACGCGGTCGTCTGGCTGATCCAAAACCGACGGCGTTGGTGGATTTGGCAAAACCTGCTTACAAACTGGGGCTTGCCCAGATTAAAGTGGGGTGGAAAGAAAATACGCTGAAAGTTTCTGTTGCGACAGATAAGAAAACTTATAAGGCCCGCCAGAAGGCGCAGGTCACTGTTAGCGTGAAAGATCATCTGGGACGTCCGGCCACTCAGGCCGAGGTGGCGCTGGTGGCAGTGGATGAAGGTCTGCTGGCCTTGCGTGATAACGATTCGTGGGATCTGTTGTCATCGATGATGCGCTTGCGTCCTCATTCCGTGCAAACGGCCACTTCACAAACTCAGGTGGTGGGGAAACGTCACTTCGGTCTGAAAGCTCTTCCGATTGGTGGTGACGGGGGCGGTGGTTTGCGCCGGGAACTGTTTGATACCCTGTTGTATTGGAATCCTTCTGTAAAACTTAATTCACAGGGCGAAGCCAGAGTGAATGTGGCTCTGAATGATTCAACCACCAGCTTCAGGATTGTGGCGATTGCTTTGCAGGGTAAGGATCAGTTTGGAACAGGGTGGACCTCGATTCAATCCTCTCAGGATCTAATGATTCTGCCGGGGCTTTCTGCGGTTGTCCGCGAAGGTGATGATTTCCGCGCGGGCTTTACCGTGCGCAATGCCTCGTCATCAGCACAAAGTGTGAACCTGACCCTGACAGTGACACCGCAACAAGCGGGTTTGAAAGCGCAGGAACTGCGTTTGAATCCGGGCGAAGCGAAAGAGCTCTTCTGGAATATCAAAGCTTCAGAGGCCGGGACTTTGACTTACGTTCTGACCGCCAAAGATTCTCAAGGACAGATGATGGATGAAATCAAGAAAGTACAAACCATCCTGCCTTTGCGGGTGGCAAGAATCTATCAAAGCCAATGGGGAGCATGGCCGGATTTGAAGAAACTTTCGTTGCAGCAGCCTCAGGGGGCTGATCCGGCAAAAAGCTCGGTTCAAGTGGAAGTTGCAAGTTCCTTGGGTGCTTCGAGCGCAGGGATTCAGGATTTCTGGAAGAACTACATGTTCACCTGCCTTGAACAACAAGTGTCCCGCACGGTGTCTTTGAATGATAAGAAATCCTGGCAGAAGCTGGAGGAAAAGTTAGATGCCTATATCGACAGCAACGGACTGCTTCGTTACTTCCCGGGAAATTCGCCAGGCAGTGTGAATTTAACGGCGTACATTCTAAGTGTGGCCCATGAAGCTGGATTTACATTCAGCGATGATCATGAAGCGCGTTTACTGGATGCCATGAATGCCTTCGCCGAAGGGCGCCTGAATGACGGTGGGGAATTTAATCGCGCCGATACAGTTTTAAAGAAAATTTCTGTTTTTGAAGCGCTTTCCCGCTATCGCCGCCTGAACGTGGATCTGCTTTCGGGTGTGGATTATCAGCCGAATCAATGGCCTTTGTACAGTTTGGTGGAATGGTACCAAATCCATCTGTGGGAAAAGGATCTTCCTGGACGGGAAAAGAAGCTGGCGGAAATCGAGCCTGTGCTTAGAAATCGTTTCTATTTCTCGGCTAAAAAACTGCAACTGAGGGAAGAGGGTCTTGAAGCTATGCCGTGGCTGATGCGAGATTCAGAAAGCTCCATCCTAAGACTGATTCTGACCACGGTGACTTTGCCACAGTGGAAACAGGATGCTCCAAGATTGTTCCAGGGCGCTCTGGCTCGTCAGGATCACGGGGCCTGGAGTTTGACAGCGGCCAATGCGTGGGGCTCTTTAACCGCGAGAAAGCTTCAGGAAATATATCCTGAAAAAGTGAAAGGTACTTTTGCCGCGACTTTAAATAAGAACTCGCAGACATGGAACTGGGTAAAAGGCGGAAATGGAATCCTAAACCTGCCATGGACGACTTCAGCGGGCGATCTGATACTGGAACAAAATGGTGCCGGCAATCCGTGGATTACTGTTTCTGCCAAAGCTGCGATTCCGGTCAGCAAGCCGGTTTTTGCAGGCTTTAATGTGGAAAAGACCATTATGGCCATCGAACAGAAAAAGAAAGGTGTGTGGAGTGTTGGTGATACTGCCAAAGTTCAGCTGAAGATCAGAGCCAAAGCTGCGCAAACCTGGGTGGTGGTGGAAGACCCAATTCCGACGGGCGCCAGTATTTTACAGACATCATATGCGACTTCTGTTGAAAGAAGGCCGGAACTGGTTCGTTTCTATCATTCCTGGTTCCCTCAGGAGGAACAGGTGATTGAATATACCTTGCGCTTTAATCAGGTTGGAACTTATCAGCTTCCGGTCACACGAATTGAAGCCATGTACAGTCCGGATCTGTTTGCAGAGTTGCCGGAATCAGTGTGGAAGGTTCAAGAGTGAAGAAGAAACTGATTGCGTGTATTGTCGCCGGAACTTGCGCTGTGGGGCTTGCCACAGGGCTGGGGTATTATGTCAATACGGCACCTGATGTGCCGGACTTTGTAAAAGTGGAGGCTTCTTATAAGAGTTCGGATCTTTTCCTTGTGGATCGTAAAGGTCAGCCATTGCAGCAATGGCGACAGGATATGTCCAAGCGGTCTTTTCTTTGGGTGAAGTATAAGGATATTTCACCGGAATTGATTTCAGCGGTGCTGCTTTCGGAAGACAGAAATTTCCAAAGCCATCATGGGGTGGACTGGAAAGCTCTGGCTGCTTCGGCTTATCAGCGCAGCTTTAAGGATTCATCTCGTGGTGGCAGTACGATTTCCATGCAGCTGCTTAAACTGTTGCATCCACGCAAGGACCTGTGGCAGGGAGTTTCTGGAAAAATCCGGCAGATTGTGGCGGTATCGTTTCTGGAAAGCCGCTGGAGCAAAGAACAAATTCTGGAGGCGTACTTAAATTTAGTCGGCTTTCGTGGGGAAGCCCGTGGGGTCAGTGCGGCGGTTTGGAATATGTACGGTCAGACCCCTAGGGATGTTTCAAGGCTGGATGCAACTCTGTTGGCGGTTCTAATTCGCTCCCCGAATGCGGATGCCAAGCAGTGGGCACAGCGGGCCTGCTGGCAGGCACCGGATTTATGTGCGGCCTTTGAATCGCGCATTCGTCATGCAAATAATTTAAAAATGAACACCAGCAATGAGGCTCTGCATTTGGCGCAAAGGATTTCCCGCGAAGGACAGCGGGGTCTTGTGCAGACAACGCTGGATAGGGAACTGCAAAACTATATTCAGGAACAGATTACGGGGCAGATCCGAAAGCTCAAAGAGCAGAACGTGAACGATGCCGCCGTTCTGGTGATTGAAAATGCCACGGGTGAAGTCTGGGCTTACGTGGGTGGTTCCGGTGGGGATCTTTCGTCAGCGCCGTATGTGGATGGGGTGCAGGCTTTGCGACAGGCCGGCTCTACTTTGAAGCCTTTTTTGTATGCCACAGCCTTTGAAAAGAATCTGCTGCATGCCGAATCGTGGATCGAGGATTCCGCAGTGGACATTGTTTTTGATCGCGGTGTTTATAAGCCGCAAAACCATGATCGCCAGTTTTATGGCTGGGTGATGGTGAAGACCGCGCTGGGTTCTTCGTTGAATGTCCCGGCGGTGAAAGTATTTAAACTGCTGAATGATGACTCCTTCTGGAGCAAGCTTAAGAATCTGAACTTCAAAAACCTGGAAGACCCGGAGCACTACGGCCCGGCTTTGGCACTGGGTGTGGCGGATGTGACCCTGGAAGATCTGACTCTGGCATATCGCAGTCTTGCGCGTGATGGGTATTTTGGTCCAATGAAATGGCAGGCGGATGAAGTTTTGTCTTCCGCACAATCTGTGTTTACACCTGAAAGTGCCAAAGAAGTGCGTAAGATCCTTTCTGAAAATCAAAATCGGGCTTTGGGGTTTGGTCTTGATTCCGCTTTGGCTTTATCCGGGGCTGCCGTGAAAACGGGAACCAGCAAAGACATGCGTGATAACTGGTGTGTTGGCATGAACGAGCGTTTCACTGTCGGCGTTTGGGTGGGTAACTTTGGCGGGGAACCGATGTGGAATGTGATGGGTGTTACGGGGGCGGCTCCCATCTGGAAGAAAACCATGATGTGGTTGCAGGAACACTATCCCTCGGAAGAAATCAAACTGGCTGAAAGCAATCACACAAGTGTTTCAAAGCCACAAACCTATCCAGGGGCACGGATTTTATATCCACAGGATGGAATGATTCTGGCTTTAGACCCTGGAATTCCGGCAGCAAATCAGAAAATGCCTTTGCTGGTTGAAAATTCTCAGCACCGTGATTTGTACTGGCAGATTAATGAAAATGAAAAGATAAAGGCGACCGATTCCTATCTGTGGTCGCCTTCCGTGGGCCGCCATCGTTTTTCCCTTTTTGAGGGGGAAAAAAAGCTGGGCGAAGTGTCAGTGCTGGTTAAGTAATTAAATGTCGTAGTGGAATAAAACGGGGATCTGCATATCAGGATGCACGCTTTGTTTCACCGGGCAGGTATTGGCGATTTGTTCCAGTTTTTTGCGATAGTCGTGCGGAATATTCTGAGGCATGTGCAAAACCACGTTCAGCTTTACGATACGACGGGGATTTGTGCCCATTTCTTTTTCAACTTCGACGCGTGTGCCTTTTAGTTCAACGCCATCTTTTTCTGCGGCGATAGCCATGACCGTCATCATGCAGGAACCTATAGCGGCACCCAAAAGATCCGTCGGAGAAAAGGCTTCGCCCTTGCCGTTGTTGTCGCGCGGAGCATCTGTTTCAATGCGCGCTGAAGACGGGGCGTGCGTGATTTCACAATGTTTTTCACCTTGATAAACTGCAGACATTTTAACCATGAGGTAGCTCCAATATGGGGACAGATCTAAGAGGACATCTCTTCGATAATTTTACGCAGGCGCATTTCAGAGGACTTGGACATGTCTGCATAAATTTTGCGAAGATGAGTGGATCTCACAGGGTCGTTTTTGGACGTTTTCATCTCGCGCCCGAACTTCAGAGCTGCACAGACGCTTTCGATCACAACTTTGCGTTTGGAATCCTTGGTAATGAAATCAAAGGCACCCAAAGACAGGGCCTCCAGAGCCCGGGAATGATCGCCGTGGGCGGTCAGAACCACGAACGGAGTCATCTGTCCCAAAGAGCGGACATACGCCAAAAACTTAAGACCGTTCATATGGGGCATTTCAATATCGGAAAGGATTGTGTCAAATTCCTGTGCCTTGACGAACTGAAGGGCAGCAGAGCCATCTTCGGCCTCCACGATTTCATCAACAAACTCTTTCAGAAAGTGCTTCAGAAGTTCACGGATATCAGAATCGTCTTCTACTATCAGTAAACGACTTTTCTCTTCTTGTCCCGTCATTCTGAATTCTCCCTACAAAGAGTATTTATTAATGACTCCCAACAGGGTGTCCTTCTTAAAGGGCTTGGCAATGTGGTCATTGCATCCAGCCTTCAGAGATTTCTGTCGATCTTCCGAAAGGGCATGAGCCGTTAAGGCTATGATGGGAACCGGGCTTTTATGCTCGTCTCGTTCCCACTCCCGGATTCGATCTGTGGCCGCATAGCCATCCATCTCAGGCATTTGCACGTCCATAAAGACGATGTCAAACTCACCTGACTTTATCTGATCTATGGCCTGAAGTCCATTCTCTGCTTCAATTATTTCGTAAGGTTCGTTCTTCAAATAATGTGTGAACAGGGTTCTATTGTCTTCAGTGTCATCGGCAATAAGAATGCGGATCTTTTTATTTGGATCACGCACTTTGGGTTGAATAAAGTCCAGCTCCGGCGCCTTCAGGGAAAGTGGCTGATGCGTCACAGGATTATAGATCTGTTCGCGATAAGGAATGGTGAAAAAGAAAGTTGTCCCGGCGCCGGGTTTACTTTTAAACCAGATTTGTCCACCCATAAGTTCGACCAGACTTTTGGAAATAGCCAGCCCCAATCCCGTACCCCCATATTTACGGGTGATGGAATTGTCCGCCTGAGAGAACTTCTGAAAGATAACATTCTGTTTTTCTTCAGGGATTCCGATTCCAGTGTCTGTCACGCTGATCAGCAGGGTGTCCTTTTTAGAAGGGTTTTTACCGATCAGAATCCGCACATGTCCCTTGTTGGTGAACTTAATGGAGTTTCCAATCAGATTGATCAGCACCTGTCGCAGTTTTGTCGGGTCACCCATCAGATAAGGCGAAATTCCCGGAGCAATTTCACAAGTGCATTGCAGTCCCTTTTCCAGGGCACGCGGCTTAATCATGTCCTCAAGATCGGTCAAAATCTTTTTAAGATCGAACGGAATGTTTTCGATGGACACTTCACCGGCTTCAATTTTTGACAAATCCAGAATGTCGTTAATAAGCGACATCAGAACCTCTCCGGCCTTGCAGAAGATCGTCACGTAGTATTTCTGATCTGCGTCCAGTTTCGTTTCTTTTAAAAGCTCGGCCATACCCATGATGGCATTCATCGGTGTGCGGATCTCGTGACTCATTTGTGCAAGAAACTCGGATTTTGCCTGCGAGGACTTTAAAGCTTCATTCTTAGTGGCAATCAAGGACTGTTCTGCACGGCGAAGTTCCGTGATGTCCTGAGTGGTCACATACATATAAAGGGCATTGCCATAGTCGTCGTATTCTGTGCGTCCTTTGCAGCGAACCCAGATCAGTTCATTGGTGTCCTTTTTCATACGCAGGTCCACATGGAATGGCAGAATGTTCTTGTGAGCTTCGGCGATGGCTTTATCAAAGGATGGCAGGTCTTCTGAATGGATCAGGGAACGGAACAGGTCATAGCTGGGGACCACATTTTCCGGTGTCAGGCCAAGAAGTTGGAATTCCTCTTCAGACCACAGGCAGCGTCCGGTTTTAATGTCCCAACGGAAAGATCCGGTTTTGGACAATGCTTGGGATTCCTTAAGAAGCTCTTCTTTAAGGCGCAGCTCTTTTTCGATATCTTTTTTCCAGGTCATGTCGGCGCCGATCAGGGCCAGAATGACCTTACTGGAACGGTCACTGCGGATGCGAGCCCAAGAAAGCTCCAGAGGGACTTTATCGCCCGTCACTTTTTTCAGAATAGCTTCAGAACTGTGAGGATTTTTGATGCTGATATTGCGGTGAAGGGAGTCTTCAATCTTTTTATAGTCCGTATCGATCCAGTTGCGCAGGTCCGTGCTTTTAAGAGCCACGGCACTTGCACCCAGAAGATTCTGCGCCGCCGGATTGAAGCCACGAATGCGGAAAACATTTTTGCCTGGTGTGGTTTCCTCTACTTCGACAACAAAGAAGACCTCGTTCAGTGAATGAACCACGTTTTCCAAAAAATCGCGGGCGACTTGGGTTTTGCGGAATTCTTCGGAAACCTCATTGAACTTTTTGTAGATATCCTGAAACTCGTCTTCCTGATTCAGCGGCAGGGTTTCGGTGAATTGATGTTCTTTTAGCTTTTCCAACCCGTCAGCCAGAACTGCCGTGGGGAAAAAGATTCGGCGATACAGCAGCCAGGCTCCGGCCAGGGCCAGACTCCAGATCAGGAAACCGCCAACGAAGAACCACGGGATTTTAAATGACAGTGGCGCCAGAATTTCATTCAGGCTGGTTTTGCTGATAAGAATCCAATCATTGCTATCCAGGATATTCACGCGCCCGATGGATTGCAGGCTGGGAGTTTCCAGATAATCATCAGAGGATTCAAACAAGGTGGCCTTGTCCATGTAGCGTTTGACCTGATTACTGGGAAGAACCACCGACAAAGCGGCATTGTGCGAGCGGCGAATGCTATCCAGAACCACCAGCGAGTCATCCTGATTGCGAACTTTTTTAAGAAAAGCTTCCGGTGATTGCAGGAACAGACGGGGATTGTTGCGAATAAAGCCATCCGGTCCGAAGGCCACGATTTCACCTGTTTCCGCCAGCCCCAGATCCTTCCAGTTTTTATTGTTGGAAAGAATGCGGTCGATTCTTTCTAAAGGAATCTGGAAAATCAAACTGCCCACAAATTTGTTCTGATCAAACAGAGGCATTACCATCAAACCCACTGGTATGTGCCAGAAATGACTTAAAGAGGTGAAGTCGAAAAATTTGGTGGCTCCTTTAGGAGCATTCAGGGACCAGCGATAGGCCTGCGACAGGCGGGAGTTTGCAAAAGTTCCGACCATCAGATTTTCGCCAAAGTCCAAACCCTTCAACGCGGAATAAGCCACGATACCCTGCGGGTCCACCAGCAGAATGTCGCCAAGATGTGCGCGTTCCAAAACCTCGAATAACTTGCCATGCAAGGCTTCGTAGCTTTTGAAGTAAGCCAAATCCGGAAATCCCGGCACGGTGGCAACTTGAGACAGGGGGCGCCCGATATTTTTTGAGCTTTGTAAGAACTGATACTGCAGGAACAAAGGCAGGGCTGTCATTTGGTTCAGAACTTTTTCAAGGTCGGAAACCTGGGTCAGTTGCGAGTTTTCAGCCAGCCCCTTGCGCCATTGGTTCTGGCTGGGATGGCGGCGCAGCCAGTCCTGAATTTGTTGAAGTTCCTGTGGAAATCGTTCCAGAAATCTTAAGGCTGGCGAATATTCCGAGGTCAGAACCAGAGTGTTTTTAAGATAGGCGAATTCACTTTGCAGTTCTTCAGCCTTGGACTGACGAATTTGCACCAGACGTTCACGAGTGCTTTGTTCCAACGAAGAACTGCCCATCTTATAACCCACAGTTCCGGCGACCAGGAGCGTGCCCAGCACCAAAACTGAGGTGAAAAGAAACAGGCGGTTTTTGTGGCTCATAGACTCCTACATTGGAACGTAATGGATATCGATGTTAAGAAAGTGAATTTTCATTTTCTTTAGAAGCTCTGGCAGAGGAGTGGGATCGTTTTTCTTCGCGGCAACTTCCATCTGAGCAGCCAGTTCACTTAGTTCCACGAAACCATATCCGGCAGCTGCGCCCTTGATTTTATGAGCCATCTGAGCAATGGCCGTGAGATCGTTTTTCTCTATGAGGGCAGTCAGGGACTCGATGTCCTTCTTGCGGTTCTCGACAAATTGCGGAACCAGATCCTGTAGATCAGCATCAATTTCAACCTTCACTTTAGACATTTCCATGCCCTCCTTATCCTCGATAATGGCTCAGATTTTCAATTCATATTAGTTTATGACAGTGTTTATTGCATACATTTAATACCGAGAGTAGATTGGAAAAATAAATTTCAGGAGAAGCGCTTGTGTTGAAGAAAGTACTCGTCATTGCATGTTCAGCCTTTATGATTACATGCACGTCACAAAAGGAGTTGGGTTCTTCGGACAAGCCGGTTCGTCTTGCACTGGTGCCGGGGCAGGACTCTGCGGTGCTGATGGAAAATGGAAAAATTCTTGAGAAATGGATTCTGCAGCAAAGCGGCGTTCATGTTCGTGTGCAGGTGCCGGTCAGCTTCGTGGCTGTGGTGGAGGCCATGGGATCAGAACGTGTCGATGTGGCGATATTAAATCCTTTTGGATACATTCTGGCTCACGAAAAGTACGGGGCAACCGCCAGACTGATGGGGGTTAATGGCGAGTACTCCGAATACTGGGGGCAGATCATCACAGCCAATCCCAAGATTAAAAATTTGCAGGATTTGAAAGGAAAGAAGTTTGCCTTTGTTGATCCTGTATCAACTTCGGGATATGTGCTGGCGGCGAAGCTTTTACAGGATGAAAAAATCAAACTTGGTGAAACCATCTTCGCCGGAAAGCACGACAGTGTGGTCACCATGGTTTATCAGGGCCGAGTGGATGCGGGGGCGACCTACAACACCCCTGCTGAAAATGGCGTGCCTCAGGATGCGCGTCGTCTGGTGACCATGCAGTTTCCGGATGTCTATGAAAAGGTGCGTATTCTGGCCAAGACCGGGCCGATTCCCAGTGAGCCTGTGGTCTATCGCAAGAACTTCCCACCCGAA
The DNA here is from genome assembly GCF_025558485.1 of Bdellovibrio bacteriovorus. Classification (GTDB taxonomy): domain Bacteria; phylum Bdellovibrionota; class Bdellovibrionia; order Bdellovibrionales; family Bdellovibrionaceae; genus Bdellovibrio; species Bdellovibrio bacteriovorus_G. Next base: position 835,129 of record NZ_CP102930.1, on the reverse strand, counting down.
TTGGAAAAGAAAATCAGTCAGGCACTAAAAAGTTTTTCTTCCACTCCGGAAGGGGGAAAGGCGTTAAAAAAGCTTTATCATCTGACGGGATTCAAAGATTGCTCTGATAAAGATTATGACAGCGCCCGCCAAATGCTCTTGGATCTGGGCCAGAAGGTTCAGGATCTTGTAAAGTAATCAGCAACTTAGGGGCATTTCGCGCCTGACCTTGAAAAAAACCTAAATTTGGGGTCTAATGAACCCATGCGCCGTTCAACATTCATGAATCTTATTCTAAGATTTTGTTGCAGCAGAGAAGATCTGCTGAAGGCCTAGTTCTATCTTATTTGTTCTCTGAACATCTTTTTTAAAAAAATCAAAATACACACATAACATCATTCTCTCTTTAGGAGGAATTTATGACCACAGAACCTCGTATTCTTATTACTGATCAGGATTTCCATCGTTTGTCTGCCAGATCCACGTCCTGCGCCTGAGCCGGCATGGTGGAGTGTGAATCGTCCCGACTGCGCCCAAAGGCAGGGGGTTTATCCACCTCCTCCGGGTGCATCGGATATTCCAGGCCTTGAAGTGGCCGGAAGTATTGTGGCTGTCGGGAAGGATGTCACGCGCTGGAAACTGCATGACGAAGTGTGTGCTCTGGTGACTGGTGGAGGTTATGCGCAATATGTCCCTGCACCAGAAGGGCAGTGTCTTCCGATTCCGGCGGGAATGAGCATGATCGAAGCGGCAGCTTTACCGGAAACATTTTTTACGGTTTGGACAAATGTATTTGAAAGCGGGGCGCTAAAAAAAGGTGAAAGTATTCTGATCCATGGCGGGGCCGGTGGCATCGGTACGACTGCGATTCAAATGGCTGCGGCGATGGGCGCAAGGGTCTTTACCACTGTGGGTAAGAAGGAATCCGTTTCTATCTGTCAGGAACTGGGGGCGGAAAAAGTCATCCTGTACAAAGAAGAGGACTTCGTCAGCGTTGTGAAGAAGGAAACGAATGACCGTGGCGTGGATGTCATTCTGGATATGGTGGGTGGTGATTACTTTGCCCGAAACCTTGAGGCGTTGGCCATGCAGGGGCGACTTGTGCAAATCGCCACTTTACAGGGCGCCAAGGTGGAGCTGGATCTTCGCAAAGTCATGTTCAAAAGACTGACGGTGACCGGATCGACATTGCGTGCACGTCCGGTGACGGAAAAAACCCGTATTGCCCAGGCGTTGGAGAAAAATATTTGGCCGATGTTAAATCAGGGGCAGATGAAGCCGGTGATCTTTAAGGTCTTGCCGTTGGGTCAGGCATCCGAAGCCCATGTGCTTATGGAATCCAGTCAGCACACGGGCAAGATTGTTCTTCAGGTCAGATAAGCTTGATTATTCCAAGTGTTCTCTTTGACGGGAACTCTTGTCACATTTGCCGGTAAAGGCATGATTTACCGCGCGCTGTTTTGGCGCGTTTTCAAAGAAGCGGCGAAGACCCGGCACGTTGACGTCGATCATCTGTTTCATCTGTGATTGGGAAGGGGAATGAGTTGTTCCCATCTCAAACAGCAAAGACCAGACACCGTGTTTCCAGTAGGCATAGTCTTCAAAAGCTCCATCAGCGGCATAAAGAAGCTCTTTGGAGTTTCCTACCTGATAGCCACTTTCCACGACGGCATCTTTGGAAAGACCGATAAAGGTGCTGTCATATTCCGTTTGAGTGTCACGAGTGGAAAAACCCCAAGGGTACAAAACTGCGGGCCAGTGCGTGTGCAGGGTTGCCGAGCTGACAATGTTGGCCTGTTCCAGGAATTCCGCCAAAGCTTTCGTCGCTTTGGATTTGTGGGAAACACCTGAAACGCAAGGTCCCGGATAATCACGGTTTTGGTCAATCGAGCCGCCCGAAGTTCGTTCGTAGCGATTGCGTGAGTTGTAACCGGAGATGTTCAACACAGGAATCACATAAACGGTATGACCCGGGATTGGATTGCGGGCAAAGGATTCCGCTGCGCCCAGGGCGACTGCGGTAGATCCGTATTCGTTGCCATGATGAGTGGCGACGATCAGGTCGGAAACTTCGCCGTTTCCGATTTTCAGGCCGGAAATCATCTGGCCGGAATCAGAAAGACCGATGTCAATCCATTGAGTTGTTGTGGGGTTCTCCTGAGAAATTCTACGAAGAGTGTCTTGAACACTGGTGTAATTGCTTGCAGGAGCAGCTTTCGTCATTAGGAAAAGGGACAAAATCATTTCTAGCATGGAACTAGGCTCAATGTGTTCTGGCACGAAGTCAAAATACGCTTCTGGACCACTTCGACAAACTGGATTAAGGTCTTAGATGATGAAGTACTCAGACGCATTCACCAGGAACATTCAGGATACTTTTGGCACCAGTGGCGAAGTGTGGTTGCAAAGTCTGCCGTCTTTAATTTCCGAATTGGAAAGAAAATGGAACTGGCAGTTTCTGATTCCGGCACAGGATCTGTCTTATAACTTCGTCGGCTTTGGAAAAAGAAATCAGGATGACAAAGAAGTTGTCATTAAAATTCTTTGCCCCGATGGAGTGTTGGAAAAAGAACTGCAATGGTTTCAGTTTTATCCGGACGTGACGCCTGAAATTTTGGGACATGATTCGCGTATTAAAGCATTTCTAATGGAGAAAGTGAGACCCGGAGATTCGCTGAAGTCTTTGGTACGTCAGGGAAAAGATGCGGAAGCCACACGTGTTCTGGCCAAAGTCATATTGCGATTGGGAAAGCCTGTGGATGCTGTGCCGAAGCCATTTCGACATGTGCGTGAATTTATTCCGACGCTGGAGAAGCTTCATGGCAAGGTTCCGACAGAACTTGTGCACTTGTCGGCGTTTCTTTTTCAGGACCTCTGTATGACGGCTCCACAGGATGTGCTGCTGCATGGGGATCTTCATCATGACAATATTCTGTCTTCCGGGGATTCATGGACTGTGATTGATCCTCATGGCTATGTCGGTGATCCGGCATTTGAGGTCGGCGCCATGATCAACAATCCGTTGGATTTCTATCCGCAAGGGGACATGCAGGGGATACTGGAAACCAGACTGCAAATTCTGTCAGAGGAACTTCCCTGGGATGGACAAAGAATTCTGTCCTGGTGTTTTTGCTATTCCATGTTATCAGCAGCCTGGAGTGTGGAGGATCGGCAGGAGATTCCGGAAAATCTGCTGCGGATTATCTGGATACTGGGGCAGAAGCTTAGCTAATATGTCGAATGGCGGCCAGCCTCCCTTTTGAGATCTGACAGAGGCTCGAGGATTTTTCAGACTTCCTGATGTGAACACTTTAAAATAGGTCCTATCAGGAGGCTTTATGCTGAATGAACATCCCTTAAATGAAATTCAGAAAGTGGAAAACGAAATTTATCGCCTGCATCGTCGCTTGGAGTCCTTAAGAAAAGAGTCACCGGCGGTGGAGGTGAAGAATTATATCTTTCACAGTATGAATGCAGAAGTCACCTTAAGAGATCTATTTGCTGATAAAAGTCGTCTGCTTGCCATTCACAATATGGGACAGGGTTGTCGATCCTGTACTTTATGGGGGGACGGGATCAACGGCTTTTTGCCTGCGTTGGAGGATCAGTTTGCAGTGGTGATGTTGTCCAAGGATACGCCGGACGTGCAGAGACGTTTCGCCAATTCGCGCGGCTGGCGGTTTAATATGATTTCTCACGGAGGTGGACTTTACATTCGGGAACAAAGTGTTTTGGCCGGACAGAGCAATATGCCGGGTATTGTGTGCTATGAAAAAAGAGGCGAGCGGATCTTTAGAAAAAACAGCAGCGTCTTTGGTCCCGGAGATGACTTTTGTTCGATATGGAACATTCTGAGTCTTGCCGGAGTTGGTCTGGAGGAATGGACACCCCAGTATTCCTATTGGCGTCGCCCGGAACGGCTGGACGACGGCGGAAATAATCTGTCGCTCTAAGGATACAGGGATTCTTCCATGTCCCCTTGGGCCAGCCACGCACGGGCAATGTCGCGTTCTTTCGTGGTGAAGACTTCGATGTCCATTTCGACAATGGGGTCCAGGAAATTACTGATATTTTTCACCCAGTGAATATCGGTGACAATAGCGGCCTTGGGGAACTTATTCAGATTTTTAATTCCGAAGCGCAGGTCCTTCCAGAAGGCCGCAAGTTCCACTTTGCCGATGTCGCGTACTTCTTCCAGAATATTGACCTCACCCCATTCTTCGATGCGTTTTTGGATCAGATTCAAAAGAGTGGTGACGGAATCTGCGTTGATGTCTCCATCGACCAGAATTTCGATATATCTGAATTTGGGGTGTTCGGCTGTCACTTTCAGCATGGGGGCTCCTTCTTAAGAAAAGATGATTTTAAGAAGAAGCCTCAGAGTGACAAATTAAATTGCAATACTTTGTCGATACGCAAGGAAATCTAAATAAGAACCAAGTGACGCTCGACTTCCAGCACAGGGGAAGCCAGAGGTTCAATGATGACTTTAAGGTCTTTGAATTTTTTGCGAGCCAGACCGACTTCCTCGTCGATCTTTTCCTTGCGTGCTTTAAGCAGGAAGTATTTACCGCCTTTTTTATAGTAATCGCGACTGAATTCCAGAATAACATCCACGGGTTTAAAAGCCCGGGAGGTAACGACTTCGACCTTTTCCAGTTTCGGCGGGATTTCACCATGAATACGTAGGTTAGGGGCAATAGCCACACAACGCTTCAGGAAATCCTGCTTCAATTTGCTTTTTTCAAACAGGTGATATTCCACATCCGGGAACTGAATGGCATAGATGACGCCGGGAAGTCCACCGCCAGAACCGAAATCAGCCGCTACTTTAACGTCTTTCGGGAAGCTTTTAATAGGCAACAGACAGTCAATGACGTGATTGTCGATAAGCTCTTCGTAAGTCATCTTACGGCTGATCAGATTCAGCTCTTCATTGGAGCTCCAAAGCAGGTCCAGATAGGCCTTCAGCTTCGGCAGGGCGGCTTCGTTAAAACCCAGTTGTAAAAATACGGGAATGCGTTTTTCAAAATACATATCTTGTTTTAAAGAGTTCCGGACAAAAAGGGAAGGTCTTTCAGAGGCCGACCTAAGGCGGAGTGCGGTTGCCAAGTGCGGGGGACTAAGCCAATATTTGTGTATGAGAAAATCGGTACTTTTTTACTCTCTGTTGATCATTTGGTTTGTTTTGGCTTCCTCTGTTTCCAGGGCTCAGGATCAGAAGAAGGTGGTCCTGGTCAGCGGCTTCGACGATGTTCTTCGTCAGGCGCACAATACCAATATTATTTCCGCGGGTTTGAAGCTGATGGACAAGGATCTGTCCTATGCGGGCATGCCGGAACTGTATCGCCGGATACTTGCCAGCAGTGGCACCGGGCAGTTCTATGTCATCACGGCCATGACCAACTGGCTGGAGTCCCGCGTGGACAAATTTATGAAGGACTATCAGTATCCGCCGCGCTCGGTTTATATGCGTGACTGGGTGACGGAATGGTCCATCACAAAATTTAAAATGCACCATCTGGAGGAAATCCTTAAAGTAAATCCCGACAGCCAGTTGGTGGTGGTACTGGATAATTCCACCGCCAGTGTTGAACTGGCGGAGCTGCTAAAGGCCCTGCACCCGGCAAGAGTGGCAGAGATTTATCTGCGCCAAACTGTGGAAGGTAAATCTTCGCCCCACGCAAAGACCTTTGTGACAGCTTTTGATATTGCGTTTCGGGAATTTGTCAGTGGCCGGCTGGGCGAAGACGACCTGGTGGCCGTGGGAAAATCCATTCTGGCGGATAAGACCATGGAAAGCTGGATTCCGGCTTACGCATACTGCCCAAAGAACTATGACCCTTGTGCCGGATTTTCTCTGGGCGCGCGTGGCGTCTGTGAAGAAATCAAAACCAAGGTCTCTGAATACTGTCAAAAGCGTAAATAATCATTCTGTATTTACGGGAATTTAGCCCAGTTATTTCGCTATAATTTCGACACTTTTTTCAACAGTAAAGATTGGTACCGTTGTGCCGATCTGTTACTTATGAAAAACGCCACAAACAGATTATTTTTTATTGTCGCCGTTTTGTTCGTTGTTCAAATCCTGGCAGGTTGTAAAACTTCAGAAACCTCCCAAACTCCGGGATCTTCTGATAACTCGTCTTCGGCGGTGGAACCCACACCGACGCCAAATCCTGAACCCGCACCGGAACCAAGCCCGGTGCCGCCGCCTACAACAGAAGAGGCTTTGCGTGAAGTCACCCCTTTATGGGAAGGCAAAGTTAGTGGTGCTCAGGAATGGACAACCCATGTGGACCGTGAGCTGGATCGCCTGGGGCAGAATCTTTTGGATGTGATCCCTGCTGACCGCAGTCTATTCTGTCCGAAGTATCAGACCCTGTCCTATGCACAGAGAAAGCAGTACTGGGCCTTCATGCTATCGGCTATGGTGCGTTTTGAAAGTAATTTTAAAACAGAAACTTCCTATACTGAAGACTTCAACGACAGCAATGGCAACCGGGTTGTCAGTCGCGGTTTATTGCAGATTTCCATTGAAAGCGGCAATGCCTATGGATGTGGTTTCAAATCGACAAAGGATTTGCACGACCCGAAGCAGAATCTTAGCTGTGGTATTCGTATTCTGGATCGTTGGCTGGGACGTGATGGCCGCATCGCAGGCAAAGTGGATGGGGCATGGCGCGGAGGGGCGAGATATTGGTCGGTGCTGCGCGCAGGAGATAAGACCAGCTATAAGTCAATCCTGAGCTGGAGTCAGAATCTATCCTTCTGCAAGTAGTTTGATCTTGTATTGAACGGTGCTATGCTGGGGCTCGTTTCTATTCTTAGAATAAAAAGGAGAACTCATGGCATCTATAACTCTGCAAGGCAATCCAGTAAAAACATCCGGCTTTCTTCCTGAAAAAGGTACAGTCGCAAAGGACTTCTCATTGGTGCGTAATGATTTGTCCGAAGTGAATCTGGCAACTTACGCTGGTAAAAAGAAAGTTCTTAATATTTTCCCAAGTGTTGACACGGGCACCTGTGCGGCTTCTGTAAGACGTTTCAATCAGGAAGCGGCAAAGCTGGATAACACCGTTGTTTTGAATATCTCTGCGGACCTTCCTTTTGCACAAGCCCGTTTCTGCGGCGCTGAAGGTATTAAAAACTGTGAAACGATTTCCTCTTTCCGCAGTGACTTTGGTAAGGACTGGGGTGTGCAGATCGCGGATTCTCCTTTGGCGGGATTGCTTTCCCGTGCGGTGGTGACTTTGTCCGCTGATAATAAAGTTTTGCATGTGGAACAAGTGGCAGAGATCGTGGATGAGCCTAACTACGAAGCGGCTTTGGCATCTTTGCGCTAGTTCTGTTCTGGTATGAAGCTGCACACATCTTCGCACAAGGTTAAGAATTTTCAGGAAATGAATCTGGCGCCGGCTTTAATGACGGCGTTGCAGAAAATGAAAATCTCCAAACCGACTCCGGTACAAAGTCAGGCAATTCCCACGGGGCTGGAAGGTTCGGATCTTATCGCCATTGCCCAGACGGGCAGCGGTAAAACTTTGGCCTTTGCCCTGTCGTTGCTGACAACCCTGCATAAGAAACCGCAGGCGCGTGCTTTGATTTTGGTACCCAGTCGGGAGATGGCGCAGCAGATTTATAAGGTCTTTTTGGAATTATGTGCGGAAATGCCAGTGTCAGTGTGTCTGGCAATTGGAGGCAGCACGGGTTCCAAGCAGGCCAATCAACTTAAAAAGAATCCCCGTTTGATTATTGCGACTCCGGGTCGCATGAATGATCATCTTTCCACAAACAAGCTTCTGCTTCAGAATGTGGAAGTCATTGTTCTGGACGAAGCTGACCGTATGCTGGATATGGGCTTTGCTCCTCAGCTAAAGACGATTCAGAACACTTTGCGTGGACAGCGTCAGACGATGATGTTTTCGGCAAGCTTTGGTTCCAATGTTGAATCCATGGCAAAACTTTTCATGCGTCATGATGTCACAATGATTCGTTCTGAAAAAGCTGAAGCTCCGGTATCCAGCCTAAAGCAAAAAGTGTTGTTCCTGGATCGCACCATGAAAAATGATCGCCTGTTGGATGAACTCAATGCCGCCCGTGGGGGCGTGATAGTCTTTACGGGGAATCAGGATTCCTGTGAGGCCGTCGGGAACTATCTTCAAGAGTACGGCTTTTCCGCAGATTTGATCCATGGTGGTTTGTCACAAGGACAAAGAAACCGCGTGGTGCGGGCTTTCCGGGAAGGGGAGCTGCGAATTGTTGTGGCCACGGACCTGTTGGCGCGTGGTTTAGACGTGCCACATGTGGACCATGTGGTGAACTTTGATCTGCCCTTTCAGCCCGAAGACTTCTTGCACCGTATCGGGCGCACGGCTCGTGCAGGTCGTGCCGGTCAGGCCATTACTTTTGTAACCCCTTCAGACACAAGGATGTATGCGCGCATCAAGGGATACCTGCCAGGTGCGGAAGAAATTAAGGTGGACCCGCGCTTTAGTTTCATTGATCGCACGAAGAAACATCAAAAAAGGAAATAAGCGATGAGCTCCTGGATCATTTATCACAATCCCAAATGCAGTAAAAGCCGTGAGGCTCTGGTTCTTTTGCAGGCTCAAGCCATTGATGCCAAAGTTATCGAATATCTGAAAGAACCCCTGTCAGAATCTGAATTGCTGGAACTGCAAATAAAATTAGGGACCGAGGCCTCTGCTCTGGTTCGCACGAAGGAAGATGACTATCAGGCAGCGCCTTTTGATGTTACTTCGGTGGATCTTGTCGCGAAGAAGCTTGCGGCAAATCCCAGATTGATGGAGCGTCCGGTGGTGGTTAAGGGGGCTGTCGCTGTGATTGGTCGCCCGGTTGAAAATTTAAATAAATTATTAAGTTAATACATGTATCAACTTCGCCCTTACCAGCAGGAAGCTGTTCAAGCGACGCTCAAGCACTTTCGTGGAAGTAAAGATCCGGCGGTGGTGGTTTTGCCGACTGGGGCGGGTAAAAGTCTGGTCATTGCAGAATTGGCAAGGCTGGCGCGTGGACGTGTTCTGGTCATGGCTCACGTCAAAGAATTGATCGAACAGAACCACGCCAAGTATTTGAGTTTCGGCCTTGAAGCGGGAATTTATTCCGCCGGATTAAATCGTAAGGAATTTGAACAAAAAGTTATTTTTGGCAGTATCCAATCCATTGCCCGGGCGCCCGAGGATTTTTTCAGTAATTTTTCACTGGTGGTGATTGATGAATGCCATCGCGTTTCAGTTGAAGGGGACACCCAATACAATCAGGTGATTTCCAAGCTGCGTGAACTGAACCCCGATATTTGTATTCTGGGTTTGACGGCGACGCCTTATCGGCTGGGACTGGGCTGGATTTATGAATTTAATGCCGCCAAAAAGCTCAGACACAGCTCGACCGAAAGATTCTTTAAAAAGTGTATCTATGAACTATCCATTCGCTACATGATTAAAAACAAGTATCTGACACCGCCGGTGAAAATTGACTCTCCGGTGGCTTGTTATGATTTTTCCAGCTTGAAGCTTCAGGGAACGCGCTATGTTCATGCCCAGGTGGAACAGATTCTAAAGGATCAAAAACGCATCACACCGTTGATTATCAAGAACATTGTGGACATGTCTGTGGACCGCAAGGGTGTAATGATCTTTACCAGTTCTGTCAGTCATGCTGTTGAAATTATGAAGTGTCTGCCTCCGTATATTTCAGCGTTGGTTGTGGGGGATACCCCCAGTGAAGAGCGTGACGAAGTGATTGAAGCCTTTAAAGCAAGGCAGTTGAAGTTTTTGGTCAATGTTTCAGTTCTGACAACGGGCTTTGATGCACCTCATGTGGATGTTATCGCCATTCTGCGACCGACCGAATCAGTAAGTCTATATCAACAGATCGTTGGGCGCGGACTGCGTTTAAGCGATGGAAAGACAGACTGCCTGGTTTTGGATTATACCGGACAGGATCACGATTTGTTTTCTCCGGAAGTGGGAAACAGCAAACCTGTGAAAGAATCTGTCCCGGTCGAGGTTCCGTGCCCGCAGTGCGGGACCACCAATGCCTTCTGGGGGATTGTTGATCCTGATGGGGAGCTTGTGGAGCACTTTGGACGTCGCTGCCAAGGGGCCTTTGAAGACCCCACCACAAAAGAAATTCAAGACTGTGGTTTCCGTTTTCGCTTTAAAAGATGTGATAAGTGCGGGGAGGAAAACGATATTTCTGCCCGGGCTTGCAGTTCTTGCAGTCACTTGCTGATAGACAATGATAAAAAGCTAAAAGAGGCGATGTCCTTAAAAGATGCCCATGTCATGCGGGTTGAAACCATGACCTTTGAAAAAGGTTGGGACAAAAAAGGAAATGAACGTCTGGAGATAAAATACTACGATGTGGACGCACAGCCGTTGACTGAATACTTCTATCTAAATAGTCCCGAGGACTGTCAGGCTTTTTATTTCAACTTTATTCGTATGCACAACCGCGTGCCGGAAAAAAAGATCTTCGTCCGCAATGCCGATGAAGTTCTAAAGATACAGGGTCGCTTTAGGGTTCCTCTGTTTGTGGTGGCGCGTAAGCAAAAATACTTCTGGAGTATTCGCGAGAAAATCTTCAACGACTAGCGGGCCCTGTGTTATAAACAAACAATGGGCAGTAAGTTTGGTGCGTATTGGAGATTCCTGGTTAATAGGGGCATATCTGCAAAAGATACACCCAGTCGCAAAACAGCGATTCGCGCCTCTAATGTGGTCTTTCTGACTGCTGTCCCCGCATATCTTTCCTATGACATTATTTATCTGCTGACAGGCGACTACGTCATGATGTCAGTGAATGTCTTCTTCCTGCTTTGCTGCATCCTACTTTTGTTGGTTGTTGGAAATCCGAAATGGAATGCCTTGACCCGCGTGGTTTTTTTAATCCAGGGAAATCTGGCGATCTTTGCGATTTCTTATGTGACGGGCAGAAGCTCCGGGGCGGAGTTCTTTTATTTCATGCTGATCTGTGTGACTTTCATTATGTTCGATAAAGAGGAAGAGGATCGGTATGCCACACCCTTTGTGGTCTATACGATCACTTTGTTCCTGATCGGGCAGTATCTTCTACCTGAAGCCCGTTTAAGTTTGCCTTCCATCGAGGCGGTCGGTACGGCCAACTATCGCAAGCTGTCTTTTTTAATTTCGGCCATTATGATTTTTTTCATCATCCGCTATTTGCGCACAATTTATACTTTGGCGCAGGCAGATTTGGAAAAAGAGGCAGGACAAATTATTCACAATGAACGGATGGTGGCCTTGGGGCAGATGGCCAGCAGTGTGGCCCATGAAATAAACAACCCTCTTTCCGTCATCAAGGGCTTAAGCGAAGTCACGTTGGAAGGGTTGGGTGACGATGCTTTGGATCGGTCAACCATGACGGATTATCTGACTCGTGTTGTTTCCATGTCGGAAAGAATCAATAAGATCGTGCGGGCCTTAAGTGTTTATTCACGAAAAAACGAAGTTGATCCTTTTGTGCCGGTGCCGGTTGAAAAGATTGTCAGTGATGCGTGCGTGTTGTTTGAAGATCAGTATTCCTCCAAAAACATCCAGTTCTTTTTGGAAATGCCCCGTAAGAAGTTAGAGATTCTTTGCCGGGAGGTGCAAATCCTGCAAGTGCTGGTAAATCTGCTGCAAAATGCCAAAGACGCGGTTGAGGACGACAAATCCCCGTGGATTCGTTTAAAAGTGCAGTCTGTTGAAGATATGGTCGAATTCAGTGTTTCCGACAGCGGCCGCCTTAAAGATATTCCAAGTATTGCGAAGATCTTTGAGCCTTTCTATACCACCAAGGAAGTTGGTAAAGGCACAGGGCTGGGGTTAAGCATCAGTCAAGGAATTGTGCTGGCCCACGGTGGAGAAATCTATTTGGATACCCGGTCTGAAAATACCCGGTTTGTCTTTACGGTGCCTCAGGCCTGAGGTTTAGTGGAAGTAAGGTGCAAACTTTTTATAAGTGATGGCAACAAGGAAAGTGGCTAACACCAGCCACAGAAATCCTTTCCAGGTCCCGTTTAAGTCGGCCGGACTTAGCTCCATGTGGAAAACAGTAGCGGTAAAAAGATAGATCCAAAGACCTAATTGCCAGCTCATTCCCGGAAGCAGGGACCAGCTTGGGTTTTTTAAAAACACCTGACCACCGGGAACCAGATAAAGGGCCCCGGCCAGCAAGAGCGGCCCGACAATTAGGGGGGCGATTCCGATAAAAAGATCGCCTATCAGAATCCAGATCTGCGGAATAAAAAGAAGATTGGGAACCTGACGAGGGCGGCTGACCACATGGCCGTGACTGCCATTACGGGCGTTGGGGTCAAAAAGATTAAAACCCACAATTTCATGCAAAAACGCCAACGCCGCCAGCATATGACTGATTTCATGAATCATGATTCCCGGGGCAAACAGCCACAGAAAGGTTCGTTCACCCAGTTTGTTGGCAATCCAGTTGCGAAGTGCGTAGGACACCCAATGCAGGAGGAAGCCGACAACAAAGGCTGCAAAGGAAAATAACAAAAGTTTTTGAACAGCCTTAAAGCCAAAAGTCAGAATAAGATGGGTGTCAGTCATGAAGTTTCACCTGGGATCTATATTCCCACAGCCCGCAATTGTCAGACAAGGCCTGAAGATGTAGCATGGGAACAGAAAAGGAGAATTGAATGAAATCCAAACTGACTTTGGCAGCACGTATTTTGTTGGGTCTGGTGTTCTTTGCGGCAGGACTGACGGGACTTTTGAATTTGGTCCCACCTCCAACGGATTTACCTGAACGTCTGATGACATTTAATACAGGGCTTGCGGCATCTGGTTACTTCTTCCCGCTTTTGAAAGGGACTGAAACAGTTTGTGGTCTGCTTTTGCTAAGTGGTTTCTTTGTTCCGCTGGCTTTGGTGGTTTTGGCTCCGATTGTTTTGAATATTGTGCTGGTTCATGGATTCCTGGCTCCAAGTGGTCTGCCGTTGGCTATCGTTATCGGTTTACTGACGGTGTATTTGGCGTTCTTTGCTGATCCTTATTCTCATGTCGTAAAAGGCCTGTTCCGTCGTAAGTAAGCTGCGGGTTCGATTTTAATGGTTTTTAGCAGGCAGGAAGTGATGATAACGTGTAGTAATCACAGGCTTTCTGCCTTTTTTTCTTTAGGGTTTCACCCCTGTCGCCTTCTGTGGTAAATGCATTCATCCATTTGACCTGTATCCACAGCGAGGTTTGCGTTGAAGTTTGAAAAATTCCACCTGTCCGAAGATCTTTTGCGCAATCTGCATGACAACGGATTCTTCCGTACCACCGACATTCAGTTCAAGGCTATTCCGTCCATCTTAAAGGGCGAGGATGTTTTGGCCATCGCACAAACAGGAACAGGTAAAACGGCCGCTTTCGCCATTCCTATTATCGACAGTATTCACGCCAGCAAAAGCAGCAAGCGTTCATTGGGTATCCGTTGTCTGGTGATGGTCCCAACGCGGGAACTGGCGCAGCAGATTGGTGAGGTCTTCAATCGTCTGTCCAAACACACCAAAGCAAAACCTTTTGCCCTGTTCGGCGGAGTGGAGCAGGATGCTCAGATCAAGAAGCTTCAGGATGGCATTGATATTCTGATCACAACGCCGGGTCGCATGTTTGATTTAATCAGTCAGGGCTTTGTGGATATCAGCCATATTGAAACTCTGGTTTTGGACGAGGCTGACCACATGCTGGACCTGGGATTCATTGAGGACATTGAATCCATCAAACGTAAATTAACCCGCCGTCATCAGACATTATTCTTTTCTGCGACGATCAACCCTGAAATCAAAAAGCTGGCGTTTTCACAGGTGCGCAGCAGTGCAATTCGTATCCAGATTTCCCCGGAAGATCCTGTTTCCAAAAACGTGTCCCACTATGTAATGTTTGTGGAAATGGACGATAAGCGCTTCTTCCTGGCAGAGTACGTTCACCAGAATCCGGACGGGAAGTTTATTATTTTCGTGCGCACTCGTGTGCGTGCAGAGCGCGTGGCTAAGGCTTTGGAACGTGCGGACATCAAGTCTTTGACGTTACACGGGGAAAAAGATCAGACTGATCGTGCAGAGGTGATGAAAGCCTTCCGTAGCGGAGATTGTAAAATTATGATCGCGACGGATCTCAGTGCCCGCGGAATTGATATTCCGGATGTGACTCATGTCATTAATTATGACCTTCCGGAAAAACCAGAAAACTATGTTCACCGCATCGGTCGTACAGGTCGTGGCTTCAACAAAGGGATTGCGGTTTCTTTCTGTAGTCAGGATGAAAAAGAGCTGTTGGCGGAAATTGAAGGACTTCTGACCAAGAAAGTCGAAGTGATCAATGTCAGCAAGAATGACTACAAGGCTGTGATTTCCGCACCGTTGGAAGATGACATTGATCGCAGTCTGGCAGCCATGTTAGCCAGCGAAGACGAATATAAGAAATCCAAGAAGCGCAAGAAGTAAAAGGGGGACCCTTTGAACACCAGTCCAGCACTAGTGAAACCATTTTTGCGAGGTCACTTCCATCAAGGGGCTTTTTATTTTGCCTTGGGTGCCTGCACGATGCTGATTGCTGGCTGCAAGACGTCTTTGGAATTTGTTGCCATGATTATCTATTCCATCGGCCTTGTGACCTTGTTCGGAGTCAGCTCCCTTTATCATCGTATTAACTGGAAAGAGAATTCCCGTTTGTGGATGAAGAGAATGGACCATGCCGCGATCTTTATTATGATTGCGGCGACGGGAACTCCGGTGGGACTGCTGGCGCTTAAAGACAACGGTCAAAATTTTCTGATTGTGATCTGGGTGGCCGCTTTTCTGGGAGTAATTCAGTCCCTGTTTTGGGTGAAAGCCCCGAAATGGCTGTCAGCGGTTCTGTATGTGGCAATGGGCTGGCTGGCTTCTCCATATATTTCTGAAATCAAGGCGGCTGTGGGCTTCCCGGTTCTGCTTCTGATCCTGACCGGTGGACTTGTTTATACTTTGGGTGCGGTTATTTATGCTGTTAAAAAACCAAATCCATGGCCAAAGATTTTTGGCTATCATGAGATCTTTCATATTCTGACAATTGTAGCCGCGGCCCTTCACTTTATTGCGATTGTGATGTTGCAAAAAACAGGCGTTTTTTAATAAGACTTTAAGATTTTTTCCAGTGTGCCGTTCTTTTTAATCGTGTCGATAGCCCTGTTCAGCTGGGATAAAGAAATTCCAGATTTTTTGGAAAGGGCACACTTCGTGATCACAGAATCCTGGCCAAAATCCGAGAACTGCAAGGCCGGGAAAGATTTCTTAAAATAATTGTATTCCAAATTTGACATCAGGACGTAGTTCACACGTCCTTTCAGTAATTTTTGAACATTGCTGCCAATATTGGGGCCGTCTTCACGCTGGATCAGGTTTTTTTGAAATTCCTCTTCCAGTCCGCCATAGATAAAGTTCAGAACTGTGCCGATGCGTTCACCGTGGAGCTCTTTCTTATTTCGCGGAGACCTGCTTTTTAGATAGGTCACGAAATTTGTGCTGGTATAAAGATCGTGGCTCCAAAAAACCTGAGCTTTAATTTTAGACTGCCAGATTTCACTGGAGTGACAAATCAAGCTGATTCGTCCGGAAAGCAAAGCCGGGGCAATACGCTGCTTGGGCAGTAAGAGAGTGTTTAAGGGAATTCCCAGTTCTTTGGAAAGGGCTTCGCCGAGGTCTTTTAAAATGCCATCTTTCAAAGAAGCCGAAGTTTCGCTTCTTTGAATATCCACCAAGGGCATGGCGTAGTCGGAATTCACGCCATAAACTTCAGTGTTAGACCTTTCGGAATGGGCGTGCAGGGAGTTGAACTGGAGAAGCAGTAATAAAATGAAGGCCCGAAATTTCATTGTCACAGCATAGAGGAGCAGTGCTTAAAGTAGAACTAATAAAATCATCAATTCGTGCTGAGACCCTGTTGTTCCGCAGTCGTGGGACTTTCCTGACTTAGTCTGCGCAGGCTGGGGGACAGGAAGCCCAGTAGAGTGATGAATCCGGCCAGGCCTCCAAGAACGATAAAGAGCCAGCGAACGCCGATAAGTTCCCCGAGTGGGGAGGTGATGGCTAAGCCCACAGGAGCGGCAAATCCCGCAAAGGTTCCCAGTAAGGCTAAGGCGCGGCCCTGAAGCTGATTGGGAATTGTTGTTTGGATTAAAGCAGTCAGAGGGCCATTGCCTAAAATATACAGCAAACTGCTGAAGGACCACCAGAACGCAGCAAGCAGGAACATGTTGCTGGCGGCCAGTGCTGTCAGTGAAAGCGTAAAACATGAAAGGGCAAAGCCCCAAAGAATCCACAGGACTTTTCGTTTGGGATTGAAAATGGTGATCAGGGCTCCACCGATGATCATTCCGGCACCGCCAAGACCTTCAATGAAAGCCACCTCCGGGGCGCCTCCGCCAAAATGTTCTTTTACCAGCAGCGGAACCAGTGTCATAGAGGGCATAATCACCAAAGTGACAGCCGCTAACAGGGCATAAAGGATTCGCAGGCCTGGATTCTTCCATACGACCAGGCAGCCTGCGCGGAACTCATTCCAGACACTGCTGCGTTCCTCCACTTTTACGGAAGGTTGGGGAATATGATACAAAAACAGCGGCAGAATTCCCAGCAGGGCGGTGGTGACATCAATGGAAAGCGCATAGCCGATGGGCATAAAGCTCATGGCCAAGGCCCCCAGTGGTGCGGCGGCGATCAGCATAATACCGTTCAGGGTTTGATTCAGTCCGGCTGCGCGGGAGATAAAGCTTGCAGGGACCAGCATCGCCGTACTGGCGTTTGCGGCAGGTTGTTGAAAGGCCTGCATCGCGCTGCGGATGAACATCATTGTATAGACGTGCCAAAGTTCAATCTGATGTGTCGCAAACAGAGTAATAAGCACCAGCATACAAAGAGCACTGATGACATCGGCAGCAATCATCAGCAAACGACGACTGTAGCGATCCGCAAAGGTGCCTCCGACAGGGCCCAGCAAAGCCTGTGGTAGCAGGGCAAACAGTCCTGCCAGAGCCAGGGCTGAAACACTATTAGTCGTGTCAGTGATCCACCACAGTAAAACGAACTGAGTTAATGCAGAACCAATCAGAGAAAGCGCCTGCCCGGTAAAGATAGACCAATAGCGAAGTTTCCATGGGGAATCCTCGCCAATTGTCATCGCAGAATAAATATCAGATTTTTCAGAGATGGTTGTTGAATCCATCGTTTCCTAACCGGCCCTTTTGCTTTTTTAGAAAGATCTTCCGTCGCATTCCTGCACTGTCAGGGCTTTAAGGTCAATGCCTTCCAGACAGCGAACATTGATGGCCTTCATTTTTGTACCATCTGGTGTTTCTCCGGTGGCAAAAGAGGTGACGCCACAGGTGGAACAGAAGGTGTGGTGGATCTTTTTCTTGCCGAACTGATAGTCTGTCAAAGAGTCAGCGCCGGATAGCAATGTGAACTGAGTTTCAGGAACAAATGCCAGAAGAGTGCCTTTTCTTTGGCACATGGAACAGTTGCAGCTGATAACTTCGTTAAAAGCCCCTGTGGCTTCAAATTTAACTTTACCGCAATGACAGCTTCCTTGGTGTTTTTGCATGAAGATCTCCTTGAAAGAAACCATCGTAGAATACTTTAAACAACGGAGCTATTTCTAAATATTTACCACGCGCGCTAACCAAGGTCTTGGTGAGAAGGGCACTTGGGCGGTGGACGGTTCTGCATTCGTCTTTTATTTGACCTGTCGTGAAAGACTGCCGCTATACTGAAGGAAACTTCAGGTGGTGCACAGCATGAAAGTTAAAAGAATAGTCGCCAATATTGAAACCAAAAAGATTTCCGCAGCCAAGCGCTTTTATGAAAAAGCTCTGGGGCTGGAGATCCTGATGGACCATGGTTGGATTGCGACCTATGGAAATTCATCCAGGATGACAGTGCAGGTCAGTTTTGCCTCGCAAGGCGGCTCGAAAACACCGGTGCCGGATCTGTCCATTGAGGTGGATGATGTGGACGAGGCTTTGCGCCGTATGAAAAAGGGGCGTTTTAAGATCGAGTATCCCCTGACGGAAGAACCCTGGGGAGTGCGCAGATTCTTTGTGCGCGATCCGCTGGGGAGGCTGGTGAATATTCTGGAGCATCTTTAAGATTTAAAAGATGAAAGTCCCCGTGCAAGGCAGGGACTTTTTCGTAGTAGAGACATCAAATTTTTTTTTAGATCTTTTCTTTGATCTTTGGGAACAGGACAAACGATAAACCAAACACGATATGAGCAGCCCAGTCCCAGAACATCGGAACTTGCTGATTCCAGAAATCGACGCCATGAAGTGTCGTCATCAGGAATGGAATCAATACATAAGGTCCTGACATGGCAATTACACCAAGTATCAGTCCGGCGATAAGGGATTTTTTGGTGGTTTCGATGGAAAACTTCGTTGCGGCAATCCCAAAAAGAACACCCCACAGCAGTGAAGGTCCCAGTTGATGCAGGATAAGACCAGCAAGAATAGCACCGATGTGCAGTCCTTCAAGGGCGGCTTGGCCAAAGACCATTGAACCAATCACTTGCACCGGGTATAGAGGACTTTTTCCCAGAAAAATAGCGAAGACCAGCATGACGACGACAGCCATGATAAGTCCCGCGATTTGTCCTGTTATAATGGCTGAAATAAGAGTTTTCCTGGATACGACTGTTTCATTTTGAATTTTATGAACCGAACCTGCGGTTGATGATTGCATGATTGATCTCCTTGATAGGGGTGGGCTTTCTTTTTCTTATTTTCGCTGGCATAATATAAATGGTAAATACTGTTTAAATTGTTTAAATAGACAAAGGCTGGATATGAGAACTTTGCATTCAAATCAGCAGCTTATTCTGAAGTATCTGTTGGGCTATAAAGACGGAGCCACGCTGGATGAAATCGCTGACCATGTCGGGATTACTAAAACGGCGGTGAAAGAGCATATCTTGAAACTGGAAAGCTACGGTTATCTGACGTTCACTGATACGCGGGGAGCGGTGGGGCGCCCACGCCGACGGTACCAATTAACCAATGATGGGCACGATGTCTTTCCGAAGCAGTACTCATGGCTTTCCAATGTACTGCTGGAACTTCTGGCCGAGGATCTGGAGCGTGACGGTATTGCCAGGCTGATGAAGAGTCTTGGTGAGAAAGTGGCTTTGTCCATGGAAGGAAAATTCAAAGACCTTACCCCCAAAGAGTTGGTCGTTAAAATCAATGAGGTGATGAACGATCTTGGCTATCAAACTGCCATCAAGCAAAGCGATATCAGAAAAGGCGTGGTATTGGAAGCCACCAACTGTGTGTACCATGCGATCGCCCAGAAGCATCCCGAACTTTGTGGTTTTGACATCCATTTTTTAAGAAAGGCCTCTGGCATGTCGGTGAAGCTTGAAAGCTGCATCGCACGTGGGGGTTCCATCTGCCGCTTCTGTCTGACCAAAGAGCGGTGAGCGCGAACTGTTTCAAAAATCAAAGGACCATCAAGGTGGTTTATTTCAAAATGTGAAAGACATGCCTATGCCAGAGCTAAGGTTGCACTCCGCAAGGGATGGTTTACGGGAGAGATACAAATAGCGTGGAGTGGACATCCCAAGAGCGTGGCCGTATCGATAAAGGCGGGCAGACGGAATGTGTTTCCAATTATACTCTTGAAAGCCTGATCTTGGATCTTGCAAATTAGATTCTGAGTGGGTGCGGCGAGAATGGATAGGAAAATTGAAAATGGCGGAGAGAGAGAGATTCGAACTCTCGGTAGGCTTGTGACCTACACACGCGTTCCAGGCGTGCGCCTTCAACCACTCGGCCACCTCTCCGCAAACAGGAACGTAAAGAGAAGCCAAGATAGCATAGCGCATTGCATCAAGGCAAGGGCTTCTGATGAAAAAAGACCTCACTCACTGAAGTATTCGTACAATTCTTCCTGTCGAACCCGGGCATAGTGGGCTTTCTGTTTGGCTTTGCGGGCTTGGGCCTCCACAAAATTCCAATAAACGATCTGATAGACGAAAAATACGAAAACTCCTCCGGCCACGGCTAGGAAAAGGGGGCGGTTGTCTTCCCATTCGGCCATGCCGGTGAAAAGAACCAACGGATGCATGATGAACAAAACTGCATGCAACCACATTTCTTCGGCTGAACAGTACTTGCGGTGAATCCATTCGTCTTTGGTGACTAGAATGCAGGACCCTATGGCCATCACATAATAAACCACTTCAGTGGTGGGGGTGCGGTCCACAAATGTCAAAAACAGCAAACAGGCAATCACCGACAGTGTGTCGATGGGGTGCCCAATACGTTCCCAGCGCGGCAGTCCTCGGCGGCGGTGGAAAACAAACTCGTCAAATAATATGGCAGCACCTTGAACGACAGAGGCAATCAAAAACGCACTCATAGTTTCTCCATCAAACTTCCGCACACAGTGAGGCCCGGACCGAATGCATAGCTTATAATCGGAGTTCCCGATGGTACGGAATCATCACGCAGAATCTGTTCCCACAGGTGAGGCAGTGTCGCAGACGACATGTTCCCGCGCTGGCGCAGTAACTGACGACTGTGGCTGACCTGGGGTTCGGTGAGTTCCAGATGTTTCAAAGTCTGGTCGATGATTTTCGGTCCCCCGGGGTGCACGGCGAACAAGCCGTTTTTCATAATGGAGGCAACATCATAACCGCGCTCGCTTAACCAGCGATAAGTGAAATCACGGATCTTATCGCCCACCATCATGGGGACATCCTTGGACAGGGTCATCTTCATACCCCAGTCAGAAACCATCCATTCCATCGCGCCGGTGGTATTGGGCAGAAGCTCTTCGTACAAAGATAAAACCTTAAATCCAGACTTCGGTTGATCGTGTGACATGGAATAGGCAATGCAGCCATCAGCGAAAAGACTTTGAATCACCATTTGTTCCAGCGTGGGATCTTCGGGATTTAAGTGCAGGCTGCACAGTTCGGTGTGCACCAGATCGACCGTCTTCTTTTTACCCAGAATACTTTCATTCGCCAGAAAACCTGAGGCCATTCGCAAGGCCGGGAAAGCGCCGTAACAACCCATGTGATAAGAATGTGTCACTGTTACGGGTGTTGCAGACTTTACCGCTGTCATCTGCGCAGCGCTGGGGGAGATATAGCCTGTGCAACTGACGTGAATCAGATCATCCGGAAAGGCGCGCTCTGAATAAATGCGATCAAAAAGTTCTGTGACGATTTTGTGATAGTACTCATGCCGCCGATGCATGCTTACGCCGTGAGAACTTTCTTTCACCGGATAGATGGGCTTGTCCTCCCATCGGGATTTTTCGACATCCGGTATGAAAAAGTACCTTTTTTCGATCTGCGTTTCCGGGCAGCCCACGCGCTGAAGCATCTTCAGGTATTCTTCCTGAGAAAACCCCTGTTTCTTCTGCGCCAGCTTGTGTGCTTCGGAAAGCCATTCAAGGCATTCGTGTTGATTTTTTTGATAAGGCGGCTGTATGGAGTGAAAGTTTTCTAAGTACATGCCTTGAGGCTAGAGATCGCCCCAAGGCTTGAACAGATCCAGTGTTACGAAACAGGCGGCTTGGGTTTTGATCTCCATTCTTTATCGACGATCAAACGCGCGCCACGTTTGAAGGTGAAATAAGCATAAGCCCACTGCCAGATTACGAAGATTTTATTCTTAAAGCCAATAAGATAGTAAACGTGGATAAAGAGCCATAATAACCACGCAAAAAAACCACTGAATTTCAGGTTATGAATTTGCGCGATGGCTTTTCGGCGGCCGATCGTTGCCATCTGTCCCTTGTCGAGATACTTGAACTCGGTCCGCGACTTTCCGGCAATTTCATTCAGAATGACATTCGCTGCATGCACGCCTTGTTGCATGGCTACGGACGCAAGGCCAGGCAAGGATTTGCCGTCCTCTGTGAGGAAACACGCCTGATCGCCCAGAACAAAAACTTCCGGGTGATCTTTCAGGCTTAAATCTTTTTCGATGATCACGCGACCGGCACGATCCAGTGGCACGTTTAAAGTTTTGTTGATGCTTGAAGGTTGAACTCCGGCGGCCCACAAAATAGTGGAGGCCTTGATCACCTCATCGCCCAGAACGACGGAATCCGCACGCACATCAGTGACACGGGTGTTTGTCCAAATTTGCACGCCCAAGTCTTCCAGATCACGAGCCGCTTTGCGGGACAGATCGGAATGGAAAGCGGCCAGAATGCGCGGACCTGCTTCAATCAGAATGACACGCGTACGAGAGGGGTCAATATGACGGAAATCCTGGGTCAACGTATGACGACTGATTTCAGCAATGGTCCCGGCCAGTTCAACTCCTGTGGGGCCAGCGCCGACGATCACGAAGCTGAGTTGCTGCTTTTGTCGTTCAGGATCAGTTTCTTTTTCGGCAAGTTCAAAGGCCATTAAAACACGACGACGAATTTCTGTGGCTTGTTCCAGTGTTTTTAAACCCGGTGCATTTTCTTCCCACTCAGGGTGAGCAAAATAGCTGTGTTTGGCTCCGCAAGCCAGAATCAGATAGTCGTAGTTGATATCGCGACCGGGAACATGGATTTTTTTATTCTGCAAATCCACCGATTCAAGATTATCTAAAAACACCGAGATGTTCTGATATTTGGAAAGAATGCCGCGAATAGGGCCGGAGATTTCCGCAGGTGAAAGTCCGGCGGTTGCCACTTGATAGAGTAAAGGCTGAAACAGATGATAGTTGCGTCGGTCAATCAATGTCACAGAGACATCTTTGTTGTTGCCGAGCGCACGCGCTGCCTTAAGACCTGCAAAACCACCACCGACGATGACGACTTTTTTAGTTGGCATATATACCTCTGAGCCCACCTTAGCACCTTCCTTCACAGAGAGAAATAGAAAGACCTTTATCTATCTGCGAAATAAACTGGGCTTTGAAGTATTGCCGTCCCATAGTGTTGTCGGAAAAACAACACTGTGGTGATTTGGAATCTATGTCTTTGTCGTTTGACTTGCTTATTGGGACTTTGAAGTCTTGGGCAGCTTGGTGTTACTTCGGACCAGCAGAATACAAAGCAGCAGAGCCGGAACTCCGATCAGCGCCGTTCCCAGGAAGAAGATCGCATAAGATTCCATCAAGGCATGTGTTTCGGAAAGTTTTTGCACGACGAGCCCAGAGAATCCCTTAAGGACTTTTCCTAACAGAGCATAGAAAGAACTTAGCAGAGCATACTGGGTGGCTGTATATCCCAGAGTAGTCAGGCTGGACATGTAGCCAACCAAGGCCGTTCCGGCAAAGCCTGTGGCAAAGTTATCCACGATCATGGCGCCTGTGAATACTTCCGTGCTGGGACCTACCATTGCAAGAACAGAGAAACCTATATTGGATGCCGGACCAATCACTGCACCAATTAAAAGTGTCGAGATAAATCCAAAGCGGACGGCCGTCAGGCCCGCCGCAGCCACACCCACCACTGAGGCAATCAAACCGATGGAGCCGCGAACCGCACCCACGGTTTCTTTGGTCAGTCCCAGATCTGCATAGAATGGATTTGCCATCGGTCCCATGACGAAATCAGAAAGACGATACAGGCAGACCGCTGCCAAAATAAGCAAGGCCCGGCGACCGTGCTGTTTGAAGAAGGAAATAAAAGGGCCAGCCACGGCATCAAATAAACCCCGGCCAGTCCATAGCGGTGCCACATCAGCAACAGCAGGACCGCGTTTGGGTTCTGTAGCGAACAGTGTTGCCACAATACCGACTGCCATCAGAGCACCCATTGCAGAATAAGAAATCGCCCAGCCGATAGATCCTGCTAAGATCAGAATCAAAGCGTCGGTGACCAGCAGGGAAGCGCGATACCCTAACTGATAGGACGACGACAAAAGCGCCATGTCTTCGCTGGCATCAGAAACCTCGATCCTCCACGCATCCACGACGATGTCCTGAGTGGCAGAGGCAAAAGCAGCCACAGCCGCCAGCAAAGTAAAGAGCATCAGCCCGCCTTCAGGTTTCACATAAGACATACCCAGTAAGCACAGTCCCACAAGAACTTGTGAAATGATCATCCAGCCACGACGTCGCCCCAGCCAGGCACCGACCAGCGGAGCATCCATTTTATCAATCAGCGGAGCCCACAGGAACTTTAAGGAGTAGGCCAGGCCCACCCAGGAAAGAAAACCAATAGTGGCTAAGGCAATACCACTTTCGCGCAGCCAGTATCCCAAGGTGTTTCCGACCAACATGAAAGGAAGTCCTGAAGAAAAGCCCAGAGCCAGCATGATGGAAACTTTAGGGCGGGCCAAAGAGCGGATGGTATCCATCCAGCTCAGACGTCGTGATTTTTTAACAGTTGTCATTTCTGCGCTGTCTTTCCAAGTTGCTTTCTCATCTTCCAAAGAAGGTGGCTGATATAAGGGCGGCGGGTTTCACCCGTCGTCACCATCAAAAGTTTCGTGATCTTCAAGTTCACGGCATCCGTGTACAGAAGAATTAACATTTCATAGATGAAGTTCGTGTTCAGTGTCACGTGATTGTCGGTGCCGACGCCCAGCTGAACACCTTTTTTTTCCCACCAGGAAAACGGGTGGTCTTTGTAATCTTCAAATTTCCCGGTCAGCTTGTTGTTTGAAGATGGCAGAGACACCAGGGTGACACCTTTTTGGATCATACGATTTAGAACATCGTGCTGGTAGTGTTCCACCTCACGTGCTGTGTGGAATTTCGCTTTCACAAACAGAATGTCCTCTTCTGTTGTCAGCTTGGTTCCCTTTAGAAGCTTTTCCAGAACATGACGGTTAAAGCCCCAGTCCAGTTCATTCAGTTCGCGGAACAAAGGATCTTTTTCCGTAATGGCCTGTCCCTGCTGGTTCTTGGCCAGAATGTCCTGATAGATGCGGTGGAAGTATTTGTTGGGGTTAATTCCCAAACTGATTCCGTGTTCCAGTGTATCGATATGCCAGATGTTCATGGCATTATCGACGGCCTGAATACCTTTTTTCAGAGTGTGCCAGGTTTCACCGTGATGCGAGCGGATTTTGAATCCGCGATACTGCAGCTTGCGGAATCCGGATTGCATTTCGTTGAAATGCTCCTTGCGGTAAAGTTCACGCTCGTCACCGACGGTATCGGCATCGCGCAAGTGGCGTTCCAGGAATGGATATTTGTCTATCATGTCCACGATCTCATTGATCTGGGCCATGAAATGTTCCTGACGGGTTTCAAATTTTTCAGAATCAAAGTGATTGGCTTCTTTTCTGAAGGACGGTGACAGGATGAAGTCAAAATTCGGATGCTTTTCCTGGAAAGCTCTAAAGCCGTCATACAGGCCCAGTACCACGTCTTCTGAAGTCACATTGTCGATACCGGGAATTTGTTCAGAGGAACTTGCTGTGGAACGCGACAGGGAAAACTTCAAACGCACACGACCGACATTGAATTTATAATAAAGCTCTTCGGCCATGGAATAGGCGGCTTCTTTGTGAACCTCGCGATTGATAAAAATCAATTTCGGAAGATACAGGATTTTCAGATAGCGGGAAAAGCCTTCGTTTTCCTGCAGGCGGATCAGGCGGTCCACATCCTCCACCGAGCGAATCGGCAGGGCCTTGTCGCCATAAACTTCAGCGATTTTTTGTTCATAGATGGCTTTGTCGGGGCCTTCCAAAAGTTTTTTCAGGCGGGGATAAATAAATTCCGCAGTGATCGCGCCCGTCAGGTGAATATGTTCCTCGTGATATTTCAGCGGGAAATTTTTGAAAAACTCAAACAGGGCCGCAGACAGCGGATGTTTCAGTAAAGAGGAGATTGTGACCTGATTGATCTGGAAGCTGTTTAACAACTCACGAAACTCAACAACCAGTTGATAGGCTTCGACGTTTTCATTTTTTAGTTTCGATGAAATCAGCAGGTCAATGGTGTCGGAAAGAGAGATTCCGTTGGTTTCGCTGATGATAGTGGTAAGAGCTGAAGTCAGCTTGTTGTGAACATCCTTATTCACGGGAATCCTCCTGACAAAACGCGGACTTAAGATCGTTTAAGTCCTACAGGAAGATTAACGGGGAATCAGATGCTTGTACATGACTTTATGGGGGCCGATGTCCTTGATGTCGAACAGGTCTCCGTAGAATGAAAATCCGAGTCTTTCATAAAATGGAAAGGCCTTGATACGCGCGTTGAACCACACCAGATCACAGCGGCGTTTTTTAAGGTCCTCGACGGCAAAGCGCACCAGTCTTTGTCCGATACCATGCCCCCGATAATTGTCATCCGTGGCCATGCCGCGCAGGCGGTAAGGAAAGCCCGCGGCGAGTGCCGGGTGTGACTCCTGGATGAAAGTCGCGACAGAGATCAGTTTGTCGGCGTGAAAAAGACCATAGTGATAGGTGGTGATCAGATCATCACCGGGATTGAGGCACTCTTCTTCAGAAAGAAAAGGTTTTAAAACTCGTTTGCGAATCGGAAGGGTGTCGGTGGTTTTTATAAATTTGATTTCGTGTTCGAATGTCATCCTGTGCTCAGTCGTAAATAGGGCGTCCAATCCGGTGGTATGTGATCTTCGCCGATTTCAAGTTGCAGTGTCGGGAGCCATGATGGGGCACGAGGCTCGTTCAGTAAAGGCATATTGGCGGTGCGCGGGGTGCGATTGGCTTTTCTTTGATTGCAGTCCCGGCAGGCGGAAACAACATTGGTCCAGTTTTTGGGGCCGTTATGAGAAGCTGGGACGACGTGATCAAGGGTGAGCTGTTTGGCGGCGAGTTTGGTGCCGCAGTACTGGCAGGTGTAATTGTCGCGGATATAAACGTTTTCCCGGCAGAATCGGACGGCTCCGGCGCTCCGTGGTCTTACATAGGTTTTCAGTCGTAAGACACTGGGAAGCTGAAACCTCCGATGGACCGATCGGGCAAACGCTGAGTGATATTCAAGTATTTCTACTTTACCCTGAAACCACAATACCAAGGCCTTTTGCCAACTTACGACCTTCATGGGCTCGTAACTGGAGTTGAGCAACAAGGACCTCAGCGAGGACACGTGCATCATGCTTCCCCCCTCAGGTGCAGGACAGATCCCATTCAGAGATCGGTCCTAAATATAATTATATCTAGCTCTGCGTCTCAATTTCAAGTTCCTCGTTAAATATTCAAAAGAACTGGGTCTTTTCGGTTGCCTGAGGGGGATCAAAATGGGATACCCTCGGGCATTAGCGCTATAGGAGGCCTAAAATGAAAAGAGTCTTGGCATTTAATTACGTTCTAAAAGGGCCTGACGGCAATGTATTGGACGCTTCTGAACAGAATCAGCCACTTCCATTCCTTGAAGGTGCGGGCCAGATCATTCCTAAACTGGAAGAAGAAATCAAAGACCTGAAAGAAGGCGATAAAAAAACTGTTAAGCTTGCCGCAAAAGATGCTTACGGTGAAGTGAAAGACAACATGTTCATGGATGTTCCCAAGCAGGAGCTTGCTCATTTGCCTCAGTTGGAAGTTGGCGCTCATCTTCGTTTGGAACTGGGTCAGGGTGCTCACATCGTTCGCGTGACTAAAATCACTGATGAAACAGTGACTCTGGATGGCAACCACCCATTGGCTGGTCAGGATCTTGAATTTGCTATCGAAATGGTTTTGGTTCGTGAGGCCACAGCAGAAGAAATTCAACATGGTCACCCGCACGGTTTGCACGGGGACGCTGGTCATCACCACTAATTTGTTTTTGGATAGAGGAAAACGTTATGCCATCTTTTGATATCGTATCTGAAATCGACATTCAGGAAGTGGACAACGCCATCAATCAGGCGCGCAAGGAAATCGAAGCGCGCTATGATTTTAAAGGCAGTAAAGCTGAAGTTCTGTGGGATAAAAAAGAAGTCACACTGACGGCAGAAGACGACTACAAGGTCGGTGCCATGGCCAGCATTCTTCAAACAAAACTGCATCGTCGCGGAATTGATATTAAGGCGATCAAGTTTGAAAAAATTGAAGAAGCCGGCGGAAGAATGCTTCGTCAAAAGGTCACTTTGGTACAGGGAATTGACCGCGAGGTTGCGAAAGATATCATTAAATTGATTAAAGATTCCAAGCTTAAAGTTCAACCTCAGGTCGCGGATGACAAGCTGAAGGTGTCGTCAAAAAGTATTGATGAGCTTCAAGAGTGCATCAGCCTGGTGCGGGGTGGAAACTTCCCAGTTCCCTTACAATTTAATAATATGCGCGCATAAAATTGGTCTTGCACGTTTTTTGGGCTATGCTAGCGTTATTGATAGTTAAGGTCCCCGTGTGAGTGTACTCGATTTTATGCTGTTCGAAGGCTTCCTCGGGTATAACAGCCCAACCATTATAGGAGGTCTTTGTGGCTAAGAAACTTTATGTAGGCAATTTGCCTTATTCCATCGACGATGAGGCACTTCATCAGCACTTCGCACAGTTCGGTGCGGTGGATTCAGCAAAGGTTATCATGGACAGAGAAACAGGTCGCTCTAAAGGCTTTGGCTTTGTAGAGATGGCCGAAGACTCTGCTGCTGATCAGGCGATTGAAAAAGGCAACGGCATTGAATTGAATGGCCGTGCTATCAATGTGTCTGAGGCTCGTCCACAAGCTCCTCGCGAGGGTGGTCCTCGTCGTGGTGGTTTCGGTGGCGGTCGTGGCGCTGGCGGCCCTCGTGGTGGCGGCTTTAGCAACCGTGGTCCTCGCTAAGTAGCCCATACTTTGACGAAGCTGGACTTGTCATTGTCTTAAAAACTAAGGTCTCATAGGAACCCTATGAGACCTTTTTTATTTCTCCTTATTCTTGCCTTTAGTTCTCTTTCATTTGCTCAAAAAAAATTAGTCGTGCTGGGTGATTCGCTGACCGAAGGCTATGGCGTTGCCAAGGATGCGGCTTTTCCTGCGGTGCTGGAAAAGAAGCTGCATGAATCCGGCAAGAAAGAATGGACTGTGATCAATGCGGGGGTCAGTGGGTCAACGACAGCGTCCGGAGTCAGCCGGATGAAATGGGTTTTTAAATCCAAGCCCGAGGCGGTGATTCTGGCATTGGGAGCAAATGATGGTTTGCGTGGCCTGAAGATCGCAGACAGTGAAAAACATCTGGCACAGGCCATTGAATATGCACAGGGGCAGAAGGTGAAGGTTATTCTGGGTGGGCTTTATATGCCGCCAAACTACGGCAAGGCCTACACCGATCAATTCAAGAAAATGTATGAAACCCTGGCGAAGAAATACAAAGTCACTTTTATTCCATTTATTTTGGACAAGGTGGCGGGAAATCCCAAATACAATCTGGCCGATGGAATTCATCCAAACGAAGAAGGTCATAAAATTATAGCTGACAATGTTTTCACAGCTTTGAAGGGGGTCCTGTGAGCTTGATCCTGAAAGATGTCCGTAAAGGTTTTCACCAGGGCGATGCCGAGATTCAAGTTTTAAAAGGTCTGAATGTCACCATTGAACCCGGTCAGGTTGTTTCCGTCGTCGGACAATCAGGCAGCGGGAAATCTACGTTGCTGTCGATTCTGGCGGGCCTGGAACGCGCCGACCGTGGGGAAATCCTTGTGGATAATATCAATCTGACGCCGATGAGTGAACAGCAGATGACTTTGTTCCGCGCGCAGAATATTGCGGTCGTGTTTCAGCAGTATCACCTGATTGCTCATTTGACGGCTTTGGAAAATGTGATGCTAGCGTTGGAAATTCTAAAAATGGAAAACCCGCGCGAACGTGCGGAAGAAGCCCTTCGAGAATTGGGATTAGGACATCGTTTGACTCATTTCCCCAGTCAGTTAAGCGGCGGTGAATGTCAACGCGTGGCGATTGCCAGAGCTCTGGTGGTGAAACCTAAAATTCTTTTGGCCGATGAGCCCAGTGGAAATCTGGACACCCACACGGGCGACAAGGTCATGGATGTATTCTTTGATATTGTTCGCAAGCATAAGATCACCACGTTGTTGGTCACACATAGCGAGGCGCTGGCTAAAAAATGCGAACGCACTTTGCGGCTTGAAGAAGGTCAGTTGAGGGAAGCCTAATGTTGTTAAGACTTGCATGCCGTGAGCTTCTGCGCAGCTGGCGCTTTGGTTTGTTTTTTATTTTCAATTTAAGTCTGGGGCTGACCGGCTTTGTTTCTTTGCAGGCCTTTAACGAGGCTCTGGAAACCGAAATCCAAGCCAATTCAAAAGCCATCCTGTCAGCGGATCTGGCGGTGGCTGCACGTCGCGAGCTGAGTGAAGATGAAACAGCAAAAATGCGACAGGCGCTGCCAGCAGGAACCAAAGAAGGCAAAATCTATGAATTCTTTGCGATGCTCAGTTCATCCAAAGGTTCTCGTTTGGTTCTGGTCAAGGCTGTTGATGGTAGCTATCCGTTTTACGGAGAACTGGAGCTTGAGTCCGGCCGGCACATCACGGCCACCAGCGACAATAAGGATATTTTAAAAGAACAAAAGGCCTGGATTTATCCTGAACTGAAATCCCAGTTGGGATTGGATGCCGGGGATGAGATTCAGCTGGGACAATTGAAGTTGCAGATTTCGGATCTGGTCAAGAAGGATGCGACACAGACCTTCCGGGCAGCGAGTCTGGCTCCGCGAGTGTTTATTAACCGTGAGCTGTTGTCGCAGTCCGGACTGTTGCAGTACGGAAGCACTTTTTCTTTAGCGCACTTGTTCCTGTTGCCTGCAGGGGCTGTGGAATCGCAGGCCCGCGACAGTCTGTACAATGTACTGACTGATCCGCAGATCAATGTGGAAACGCCAGCGACTGCGGGTGAGGATTCGGGCCGTCAGTTGGGGTATTTGTCAGACTATCTGGGATTAGTGGCGATTGTGGCCCTGTTTATGTCGGCTTTGGGGGCGGCTTATATTTATCGTCTGTTCCTTTCAACCCGCATGAAGGAAATTGCAATTTTAAGGACACTGGGGTTGCAAAGCGGGCAGGCCGTAGGTGTTTACATTTTGCAGGCCTCTTTGCTGGGCTTTCTTGCGACGGTTCCCACCATGCTGTTCAGTCTTTTGGTGCTGCCGCTGTTAAGTAAGCTGCTGGGCAGTTTTACCCCGTTTGATTTGCAGCCCACGATCACGCTGGAAGCATTTTTAATCTGTCTTTTAATGGCAGTCTTTGGCAGCTTTGTTGTCAGTATTCCATTCCTGACGAAGATCTTTGATCTGCGCGCAGCCAAACTGTTTAGTGAGGAAAAATTTTCTGCGGGCGAAGGGCAAAGACGTTATTGGACGTTCCTGCCTTGTCTGGTGCTGTTTTATTTCCTGTCGGTGTATCAGGCTCATTCCTGGAAAATTGGCAGTCTGTTTATTGGTTCAATGATTCTGGTGGTTCTGGCCTTGCTGGTGATTGGATATTGCACCGTGAAGGCGGCAGGTTTGATTAAGGGACTGAATCGCTGGTTCTTTAAATTCAGTTTCCTAAGTCTTTCACGCAGAGCCGGGGCAAGTCTTGCGGTTTTTGTTGCGTTGGGTATGGGGGCCTTGCTGATCAATATCCTGCCGCAATTAAAAAACTCTTTGCAGGCGGAATTCCAGTTTGAAGGAAAATCCAAGATTCCGTCCCTGTTCATGTTTGATATTCAGGACGAACAATGGCCGGGCATTGACGAAGTACTAAAAGAAAAGCAGGTCACCCCGTTGGCACGGTCTCCGTTGGTGCGTGCGCGTATTCTGAAGGTCAACGGACAGGACTATGAGCGCAAGATTGAAAGCGAAGGTTTTAAAACCCGCGAGGAAGAACGCGAAGCCCGCTTCCGCAATCGCGGCATGAATCTGTCCTACCGGGAAAGCATGTCGGATTCGGAAATCATGATTAAAGGACGGCCGTTCTCGGGTCCGTTTGATCCGGACAAGCAAGCCAGAGCCGAGCTTTCAGTGGAAACCCGCTTTGCCGATCGTATGGGCTTTAAGATTGGTGATGTGCTGGTATTTGATGTTCAGGGCGTGGAAGTCGAAGGGGAGATCATTAATCTGCGCAAAGTGAAATGGACCAGCTTCCAGCCGAATTTCTTTATTTTGGTTCAGGATGGGGTTTTGAATGAGGCTCCGAAGTCATGGATTTCCGCCATTCCTTTCCTGCCGGAACAACAACGGGTGGATTTGCAAAACACACTGGCACAAAAGTTTTCCAACGTGTCGATCATCGATGTGGTTCGCACGGTGGATGATGTTCTGAAGACCGCCGAAAAAATGAGCTGGTCCCTGGAGCTGATGGCCGGGCTGGCGCTGATCACCGGATATATCGTTCTGTTCTCAATTGTGCGCAGTCAGATCAAGTTGCGTCGTTGGGAGTTGAACATGCTAAAAATCCTGGGGGCTTCCGGTGGTGAGGTGGCAAGCTTCATCCTGACAGAGTTTGCGTTTCTGGCATTTATCGCCTCGTTCTTTGGGGCGGCATTAAGTGTTCTGGTTAGCTTTGCTTTGAATACGTTCATATTTGAAAGCGAGTTCCGGTTGTCTTTTGTTCAGCCATTGGTGTCGGTGGTGATAATCACGGGCTTAAGCCTGTTGATATCGTTCCTGGCCAGCGTGGATATTGTCCGGGAAAGCGCTTTAAGTATTCTCCGCGAGGAAAAGTAGTGGTACAAAAGGACCATGACGCCAAACGAAGCCTTGGCTAAGGCAAAAATTATTCTGGAAGAAGGGGGAGTTATTGGCTTCCCCACCGAAACGGTCTATGGGCTGGCAGCCCGTATTGATATTCCTTCAGCCATCGAAAAGATCTTTACCACCAAAGAACGTCCTTTTTTTGATCCGTTGATTGTGCATGTGGCGTCCATAGAACAGGCCAAAAAGGTGACAGCATTCTGGGGGCCTGCAACCCAGGCTCTGGCAGACGCTTTCTGGCCGGGGCCGCTGACAATGGTGCTGCCACGCGATCCTTCTGTGAACGCGATGATCACTTCCGGTTTGGAATCTGTCGGGATTCGCATGCCGAATCATCCGCTGGCTTTGGAGCTTTTGCAGCAGGTGGGCGTTCCACTGGCGGCACCCAGCGCGAATAAATTTGGCCGAACCTCGCCGACTTCCGCCAGTCATGTGCGGGTGGAATTCAGAAATGAAAATGTTTTTGTTGTCGATGGCGGGGACTGTGAAATTGGTATCGAATCCACGGTTTTGCTGGTTCGCCATTTCGCGGATAAGGTTGTTCTGTCGATCTTGCGTCGCGGACATATTTTAAAATCCGACTTGGAACAGGTGCTTCAGAACAAGGGGCTGACCTACGAATTTGTTGAACAAATTGATAGGCGTGAATCCCCGGGCCATATGAAGCATCATTACATGCCGTCCGTACCTTTGATTATGTGTCTTGATCCCCAGCGCAGTCCTGAAAGTGTGCTGGCGGAGGTAAATGGCAAAATGAAAGATCTTCCCGATGAAATTGAAAGCATCAGGATCATCAAGCCTGAAGGTGGCATCCACAGCTATGAAGTTCTGAAACTTTCCGCAGACCCCTTGCTGGCGACACGCGAGCTTTACGGGCATCTGCGCGAATCCGCGTCTCATGGCAAGGACTGCATCCTGTTTTATCGTGAAGCTCATCAGCAGGGTGAGCGCTGGGAGTCTTTGTTTGACCGCTTGAACAAAGCGGCGTCGCTGATTATTTAGAGCGTTTCTTCCACATAAAGAAAATCAAGGTTCCAAAGAAGAGAATAAGAGTTACCACCAGCATGACTGTATTGGTGGTGCTGGGGGCGGCCGCTGAATGCATGCCAAAGTAGAAGAACGTGGTCTTTAAAACCAGCAATCCCAAAGTCATCATTAGAATATAAGGCCATAGCTCGTGCGGTCCGGAGCCAGGTCCTGTGGCAGATTCCGGATGATTTCCTGAAGATAAGACAGAGCCTCATCGTTTAGTTGCAAATGATCGAGAGGTTTTTTGAAATGTTCTGCACCCATAAGCAGGTCATAACATGATTCTTTAAGGTGACGCCAACAATATCCTGATGGAGTTCTGACAATCTTGAAAGGAAATCCCCGCTACACTGAGCGTGATCCTAAAGGGGAGGGGCCTTGATGATCAACTCGTTAGCGTACGCCAGTCTTGAACGTGTGTCTTTGAATTTGCAATCCTTCTATCAGTTGCGCTTGAACCGTATTCACAAGTTCAAAGCCAAAATTCAGATCCAGTCTGATGTTGGACCTTTTGAAATCAAAACGGTGACAGACGTCGAAGAACTGAAAGAGGCACTGACCTTGCGTTACGAGGTTTTCCATCGCGAGATGCAGGGAAAGAAAGCCCCGACCGGAGTGGATGTCGATGAATTTGATTTTGACTGTGATCATTTGATCATCAAGGAGAAACGCAGTCAGCGTATTATTGGAACCTATCGTTTAAACTGTTCTCTTTTCACCGACGAATTCTATTCTGCCAAAGAATTTATGATGAGCGGAATCTTGGCGCAGCCGGGAGTAAAACTGGAACTGGGGCGGGCCTGCATTCATAAGGATTTCCGTCGCGGGGTTTTGATTTCACTTTTATGGAGAGGCATTGCGGAATACATGGCGGCCTCGGATTCAAAAATGCTTTTTGGTTGTGCCACGGTGAAAACCGATGATCCGCGTGATGCGGCTTTGTTGACCCGCTATTTCGAGGAAGAAGGCCGTGTGGTTCCCGGTTTGCGCACGCGTCCGACACTGGCTTACACCATGCCCATGTTAAATCACTTTTTAGAAGAAGTCCGAGGCCCTCTCACGGAGACTCAGAGAGCCCAGGCCGAGGAACTTCTTCCTCCTTTGTGTCGTGCGTACCTGAAGGCGGGGGCCTTCATTGGTGGCGAACCAGCATGGGACCGTGAGTTTCAGTGCATTGACTTCTTGACCATTCTTCACAGGGAAGATTTAAATAGGACCTTGTGGAAGAGATTCAAGCTGGACTCCGCGGAGTCATAAAACTTACTGTTTTTATTATCATCATTCTGACTTTTATGGTGTGGTCCTTTATCTGCCATTTGGTGGTGCGGGACCCGCATAAACGACTGATTCGTTTTTCCAGCAATTCCAGATTCTTTGCAGGCTTGATTCTGAAAGTTTTCAATCTGGAGCTGACCGTAGTGAACAAACCACCGGCAGACCAGAAGTGCCTGATCGTCAGCAATCACATGGGCTTTGTGGATATTCTGATGCTGGCGTCATGTCAGCCGATGTTGTTTGTGACCTCCAATGAAATGCGTGAAACACCTTTTCTGGGCACACTGACAGAAATGGGTGGATGCATTTACGTCGAACGTCGCAGTCGCACAAAAATTCTGGAGGAAATGAAGTCCATCGTAAATGCCCTGCGTGCAGGCTTCCGGGTGGTGCTGTATCCCGAAGCGACCTCCACGAATGGAGAGCGTGTTTTGCCATTTAAGAAAACTCTGATGATGGCGGCGGCCCAGGCCGGAGTTCCGATTCGGCCGGTGGTGATTAATTTCCGCGAAGTGAATGGCGAAGAGTTTTCATTGAAATGGCGTGATCATCTGTGCTGGTACGGCGATATTCCTTTTGCGACCTCGATGTGGAAGTCTGCGGTGCTAAAATCCGTGAAAGGTGAAATCGAGTTTCTGGAGCCGATCTATACAACTCCGGAAGATGATCGTGGTTTGATTGCTGACAAGGCACATGCGATGATTTCGTCGAAGTTCGTTCCAGTCAAAGGGCTGCCGGTGGAAACCCAGCCTCCAGCCGAGATGGAAGCAGATCCCACTTGATTTAGTCTCTTTGATATGTAAATAATGTGTAAATGAGGAAGATCATTCACATCGACATGGACTGCTTTTATGCGGCGGTAGAGGTGAAGCACCGTCCCGAGCTTAAAGGCAAGCCGTTGGGAATTGGTGGTCCACCGAATTCCCGCAGTGTTCTTTGTACCGCCAGCTATGAGGCTCGTAAGTTCGGGGTTCGTTCTGCCATGCCGTCATCTCAGGCAGTACGCTTATGTCCGCAGTTGATTTTGATTCCTCCGCATTTCGACTTATATAAAGCTGAAAGTCGCAAAGTTCGCGAAATTCTTGAAAGATTCACAAACAAAATTGAACCATTGTCTTTGGATGAAGCTTATCTGGATGTGACGGATTGTCCGTTGTTTGGTGGCAGTGCCACTCTGATTGCCCAGGAAATCCGCCGCTTGATTTACACGGAATTAAAACTGACGGCTTCGGCCGGGGTGGCGCCGAACAAGTTTCTGGCGAAGATTGCCAGTGACTGGAAAAAGCCCAACGGTCAGTTCGTGATTCGTCCACAGGATGTGGAGGTTTTCGTGAAGGACCTTCCGGTTGGAAAAATATTTGGTGTGGGCAAGGTGACCGGGCAGAAAATGAATGATCTGGGACTTTACACTTGTGGTGATATTCAGAAGTATTCCGTTTCCGAGCTTTCCCAGTGGTTCGGTTCCCGCGCGACGGAGCTTTATGATTTCGCCCGCGGCATTGATAATCGCGATGTGATCACGGAATGGGAAAGAAAATCTCTGACGGTGGAAGAGACTTTTAATAAGGATCTTCCCACGCTGGAGGAATGCGCGAAGGCTTTGCCTGCCCTGTACGAGGACTTTGTTTTGCGCATGGATCGTGGGCAGTATCACGATCGCATCAAGGGTTTGGTGGTAAAGCTGAAGTTCTTCGACTTCAAGCAAACCACACACGAGGAGGTCATTCACGATCTTCCGACTTTGCAGGATTTTGAACGGCTTTTGGAAAAGGCGTGGAACCGGAGAGCGGTGCCAGTTCGCTTGGTCGGACTGGGGGTTCGATTAGGTTCCCAAAAGAAATCCACGACAGATGAAGATTCCTCTCAATTGAAATTTGCCATCTAAAATTCAGCTTTCAGGGGTGGTGCACTTTTTTCTGGCATCACTGTTGCTTTAGATCCTTTGTGCCCAGCAATGGAGCCACAACGGCTTCGTTTGTAAAAGAAAGGACGCCCTATGAAGAAGATGGTTTTATCTGGCCTTCTCATAGCCACATTGTTTCGTTATTCAGGCCATCTCGGTTAAGATCCTGCAGGAAGAACTGTCAGGCTTGTCACCGGCATTAGCCCTTATTCCAGGTTCTATGGCCGTGGTCACGGTGATGATCGTGGTTTTGCATGTTCTGGTAAATCTGGATGATGTATCTGAAACAACACCTTTGCGTCGTTCGGTGAAGCGTTGGATGCGAAGAATTTCCGATTTGTTTAAAAACAAAAACTAAAGAGGACAGCTTTGCTAGGGACTCATGTTTTTCTGTGCCAGAATAAAGGAACGATGAGAGGAGGTTTGTATGATCAGCCTGTCAGTCGTGATTTTGGTGCTGGCCTTAAGTTTCGGGGGTGCATTGATGATTCTGCGCTTTAAAAAGCACGGATTCTTTGAAGAGGAAGTGAATAAAAAACGTCCTCCAAGTTATCGCCCTCATCATTAAAAAAGGGATTCAGAAGCTGAATCCCTTTTGTTGTTTTAGAATTCTTTTTTCCAGTCGTCTTCTTTGAATCCGACCAGATGAATGTTGTCGCCAATAACAAACGGGCGCTTTACCAGCTTGCCATTTTCAGACAGCAGTTTGATCGCTTCAGCTTCTGTCATGGACGGAAGTTTTTCACTGAGTTTCATCTCTTTGTACATCACACCCGAAGTGTTGTTGATCGCTTCAGCTTCTGTCATGGACGGAAGTTTTTCACTGAGTTTCATCTCTTTGTACATCACACCCGAAGTGTTGAAGAGATTGCGAATACTGCCGCCGCGTTCTTTCATGGCGGCGAGCATTTCTTTCAGTTCTTTTTGCGACGGAGCTTTATCCACGATCGGCAATTTGTCGTATTTGACTTTTTTGCCGTCAAGGAACTTCAAAGCTTTCACGCAGGTCGAGCACTTGGCATATTCGTAAACTTTAAGCATGGCTCTTCACCAGCCAGCCGCACATTTTGTATAGAATGCGCGCGCCCACGTTGCCATCCCACTCGACTTCCTCTTCGGAAAGTCCACCGGTTGAAACTTCGTTCAGATCAAAGGCCACGATCTTGCGACCGGAAGCATGAACCTCACGGAACAGGAAGAACACCTGATCCACACTCAACCCACCAGGAACCGGAGTGCCCGTGTGAGGGCAGAACGCCGGGTCCAGTCCGTCGATATCGAAAGAGATATAAACATTCTGCGGAAGTTCTTTGATGATGTCTTTGCAGACCTGTTCCCAGGTTTCGCCTTTCAACATGCGGCGCTTGAGTTCCAGATCGTAGAAAGTCTTGATGTCTTCGCGGGAATTGCTGAAGTCGTATTCTTCCTCGCAGAAGTCACGGATGCCGACTTGCACCAGTTTCTGAGGCTTTTTAGCATCAGTCATCACGTTGTACATGATGGAAGCGTGGGATTGTCTGAAGCCCTGATAAGCTTTGCGAAGATCGGCGTGGGCATCGATGTGCAGAACCCCGAACTCGCCCTTGTACTTGTCGCTGACCGCGCGGATGGCACCCAGCGGAGTGGAGTGGTCACCACCAACCAGACCCAGCAGCTTGCCCTTTTTCAGGACGTCAGAGCACTGGTCATAGACCCACTGGCTCATCTCTTCGCAGGCCTCGTTGACCTGAGCAGCCAGCTTGGTCATTTTGCTTTCATCTTCGCTGAGATTTGTTCGCATTTCGATCAGTTCCTGAGCCACGGCCTTGAACTTGTCGTTCATGTTGCACAGGTCTGCGGGGAAGTCGCGCATGTGGTAACCGACTTCGTAGGCTTTACCCACTTCGATATCGAAAAGATCAATCTGTTCACTGGC
Organism: Bdellovibrio bacteriovorus; assembly: GCF_025558485.1. Taxonomy (GTDB): domain Bacteria; phylum Bdellovibrionota; class Bdellovibrionia; order Bdellovibrionales; family Bdellovibrionaceae; genus Bdellovibrio; species Bdellovibrio bacteriovorus_G. Next base: position 796,438 of record NZ_CP102930.1, on the reverse strand, counting down.
TTGGCGGATGATTTTTGGGCCGCGAGAGGCGCCTTCGCCGTAAGAGGTGGTGACTTCCCAGGGAACCGGGACCAGGACGACTTTGGACTCTTCTTCCGTCATCGGAATTCCGAAGATTCCGAACTCGGCAGAGATGGTAGTTGTGGGATCAAATTTCACAGTCTTTTCAGACATTTTTTACTCCTTAAATAAGCCCCAATGGTATAGCATTTAAGCGCGGCGTCAATCGAGCAATAACTTGATTATTTTTGTCGCATAACCCATTTTAACCCAACTTTGGGAACCACTTAAATTCCCAGCGAAATTCCTTGGAGGATACACAATGAATATGAAGGGACTCCTGGCTCTTGCACTGAGCTCAGCTTTGACAGCTCCCGCTTTTGCAGCCGCACCAAATGCGAATGCACCAAAAGGCGGAAATTTCGTTTTCAATCTTGGCGGCGAGCCTCCTACGGTTCACCCTATCACGGCAACTGACGCTTACTCACGTTATGTTCAAAACTACGTGTGTGACGGCATGGCGACTCGTGACAGTGAAACTTATGACTGGAAGCCACGTCTTGCTGAAAAGTGGGATATCTCCAAGGACAACAAAGTCTTCACATTCCACCTGCGCAAAGACGCAGTTTTCCACGACGGCACGCCAGTAACGGCTGACGACGTGAAGTTCTCTTTCGACGCGATCTTTGAACCTAAGTACGAAGCGGCTCACTTGCGTCCGTACTACGAAGGTTTGACAAAAGCTGAAGTCATCGACGCTCACACAATCCGTTTCACGGCACGTGACCTGTACTTCAACAACTTTGAATCTGCGGCGACTTTGACTGTAATCCCTAAGAAAGTTTACAGCGATATCGAAAAGTCCAAAAAAATGAACCGTCAGCTTATCTGCGCGGGTCCTTACGCTCTTTCCAAGTTTGACCGTGGTCAGCTTATCACTTTGAAAAAATTTGATAAATGGTACGGCAACAAAGACGTTGCATACGCTGGTATGTACAACTTCGACACAATCACAATGCGTTTCTACAAAGATGAAAACGTAGAGCTTGAGCGCGCGAAAAAAGGTGAGCTTGATTACCTTGATCTTCGTGTTGAAGCGTTCATGAAAAAAGCGGTTGGCGCTCCTTGGGGCAAAACAATCATCAAAAACAAAGTTGAAAACAGCGCACCGAAATCTTACGGCTTCATCGGCTGGAACTTCCGCAAAGAATTGTTCCAGGACAAGAATGTTCGTATCGCATTGGCTCACTTGTTGAACCGTGAAGAGATGAACAAAAAATTCCGTTATGGCATGTCTGACCTTGCCAACGGTGCAATCTATCTTCGTTCTGAATACAACCCAGGCAACAAAGCTTTGGAATTCAGCCCGAAAAAAGCTCAGGACTTGTTGGCTAAAGCCGGCTGGACTGACAAAGACAAAAACGGTGTTCTTGAAAAAGAAGTTAACGGCAAGAAAGTTGAATTCAAATTCACTTTGATCTACCCATCCAAAGACACTGAGAAATACTACACAATGTACCGTGAAGACCTGAAAAAAGCGGGTATCGACATGGACTTGAAATACTTGGAATGGAATTCCTTCCTGAAGCTGGTTGACGAAGGTAACTTCGACGCTGTGACGATGGCTTGGGGTGGCGGTTCTGTAGATCCGGACCCTAAACAGATCTGGCACTCTGCAAGTGCGGTTGCCGGTGGTTCCAACTTCATCGCTTACAAAAACCCTGAAGTGGATAAGCTGATCGACCAGGCGCGTGTTGAGCCAAATAAAGCAAAACGTGTTGCTGCACTTAAAAAGGTTTACGCGAAAATCGCTGAAGATGCTCCATATGCGTTCCTGTTCAACGACAAGTATGCATTTTATGCAAACTCGTCTCGTATGGGTAAACCTGCAGAGACCTTCAAATATGAGGTCGGTAGAGACTACTGGTGGTTGCAGGCTAAATAGCCTGCCCTAGCAGAATCATATTAATTTTTTACCAGAAGGCGCACATTGGGCGCCTTCTTTCTTGCGCCTCATTGAAATTAGTTATACAGCGTAACTGTCTTTTCTGTAATCGAATGCATATTGTGGGAGTAAGGCTTTGATCGTTTACCTGATTCGCCGATTGTTATTGATGATCCCGACGTTCTTCGGGATTACCATCGTCACCTTTGCGTTGATTAACCTCGCTCCGGGAAGCCCTATTGAGCAGAAACTTCAGGCCATCCGTTTTGGCGCTGCTGGTGGGGGCGGTGGAGGCGGTGGCGGGATCAACACCCGTGGGGACACCTCCGTAAATGAGGAAGTTATCGAAGCGCTGAAAAAGCAGTACGGTTTCGATAAGCCCATCCACGTTCGTTACTTTATCTGGGTTAAAAATCTGGTTCGCATGGACTTCGGTGAAAGCTTTACCTATCAGGAACCGGTTATCGACGTTATCAAAAGTAAGTTCCCGGTTTCTTTACAGTTCGGTATTGCCTCTTTGATCCTGACTTATCTTGTCTGTATCCCTTTGGGTGTTCGTAAGGCCATCAAGGCCGGTGGTGCTTTTGACCGCTGGACGACCATCACCCTGAATCTGACGTACTCCATTCCGCCTATCGTTTTGGGTATTTTCCTGATCGTTGTTCTGGCGGGTAAATTGAATTTGTTCCCATTGGGGGGCTTACATTCTGACGATTACGAATCTCTGACCACCTGGGGTAAGATCGTGGACCGTGCCCACCACTTTGTTTTGCCTTTGATCTGTTACATGATCGGTGGCTTTACAGAGCTTTCCACATTGATGAGAAACTCCATGTTGGACGTGGTTAAGTCCGACTTCGTCCGTACTGCCCGTGCCAAGGGTCTTTCTGAAAGAGTGGTTGTCTTTAAGCATGCTCTTCGTAATGCCCTGATCCCGATTGCAACAGGCTTGGGTGGCTTCTTTGGTGCCTTCCTGGCGGGGTCTTTGATTATCGAACAGATGTTCAATCTGGATGGTATTGGTTTGCTGGGCTACCAGTCCGTATTGTCCCGTGACTATAACGTGATCATGGGTCTGACCTTTATCTCTTCCATGTTGTTGATGATGGGTCGTATTTTCAGCGACATCATTTACGTTCTTATTGATCCAAGGATTGACTTCAAATGATCGAAAAATATCTTATTCGCAATGAATTGACGTTGAAGAGATATAAGCGATTTAAGCGCGATCGCGTGGCTGTTGTCTCTTTCTGGATTTTGATGGCGATGTTCTTCGTGAGCTTCACGGCAGAACTTTGGGCGAATAACCATCCCCATGTATTAAGCTATCAGGGGAAGTTGTATTTCCCGCTTATCAAAGAATATCACCCGACTGCATTTGGTCGTGACGACATCTTTGTGATGGACTATCGCGAGCTTGAAATGAAAGAGGGTGACTGGGCTATTTGGCCACTGGTGCAGTGGGACCCTTATGAGGCGAATAAGTTCGTGGATACTTATCCGTCCCCTCCGACTAAAATCAACTGGATCGGAACAGATGAAAGTGGTCGTGACGTTTTGACCCGTCTGCTGTACGGCTTCCGTTATACGATGTTGTTCTCTATTGGATGCTGGATCGTGACTTATGCTATCGGTATCACGATGGGTGCCCTGATGGGTTATCTGGGTGGAAAGGCCGATTTGTTCGGTCAGCGCATTGTTGAGGTTGTGGAAAGTATTCCGATCCTGTTCGTGTTGATCACGGTAATTTCGATCTTCAACCCAAGCCTGCCGTTGTTGGTTGTGTTCTTCTCGATCTTCAGTTGGACAGGGATTTCCGCTTATATGCGTGCCCAGTTCCTTTCTTTAAGAAAGCGTGAATACGTTGAGGCGGCCCGTGCTATCGGAGCGGACCACAAGCGTATTATCGGTAAGCACATTCTTCCGAATGGTTTGACACCGATTGTGACTTTCGCACCGTTCTTTATTGCGGGTGGTGTGAATACGTTGTCCTTCCTGGATTATCTGGGATTGGGGCTTCGTCCACCGACTCCAAGCTGGGGCGAGCTGCTGGCTCAGGCGCAAAAATGGTTCACGATTGCAGAGTGGATCGTTTGGGGTCCGATGGTTGCCATCGTATTGACTCTGACCTTGTTGATTAATATCGGTTTCGCAGTCCGCGATGCCTTCGATTCAAAAATGTAAGGCAAAACAGCCGTATTTTTGGTGCAAAATAAAAACATATTTGATTATGTGGGTGAACGAAAGTTCACCCATTTTTTTTGGGAAAAGGTGCATCCATATCCCTTTCCAAAGGAGTTTTCGATGAAATACATGGCTTTTATTTTAGTGGCCCTGGGGTTTTCTATTTCCCACGCTCAGGTGTTGGGAGAGTTGAAGGGCGCCGGTCCTATGACAGCTTCTTATGAGCGTCTAGATGGCAGTTACGAATATATGGACCTGAAGTGCACGGTGGCTTTGAATTATCACCAGTCCGCTGAAAAGGTCGATTTGGATTTTTCTTTCTATGACTGCAACCGCTTGGGTGGTTGGAATGATCTGCCAGTGTCCTTGAAAGTTCAGGGAGGTTCATTGGTGGATGCTCAGGGGCAGGAAAAAGGTCGCATTCTGGCTGATGGCACTGTTGAATTCACAGCCCACACTTATTCCACAGTCCAATATCAGGACACCAAATATGATTTTAACTGTCAGCCTTATTCTACAAGCAAGAAGACCTTGCGTTTGGATAAAGTGACTTCTTATACCTTTGCCAAGGTTGAGGAAGGATACCGCTTTACGCGTAAACAGTCTGAAGATCGCATGGCTTATAAGTCCCGAAAAGGGCATGCCCGCTGTCCGGCGGTGATTATTCCGGCGAAAATGAAGTCCAGCAGCTCTTTGATGGCAACGATCAAGTAATCAGAACGAGAATAAATTCCTTATTGAGGGACTTGCATAGTCCCTCAACACTTTCCCCCTAATCTGGAATCATCAGGCGCACAAGTTGTGCGGGGGGATTCTATGTTATCCAGAAAATTATCGTCCGGTCTGCTGAGCTGTCTTTTACTCGTGTCTTTAAGCTCCTGTAAATCGCCGGTGACGTTTACTGAACCCACTGCTGACTTTATCCTTTGTTTCAGATCAAAGCCTGCTTTTGCCCAGAGGCCCTTGTGTCAGTCAAAAGACTGTCGAGGACTCTGAACTTCGTCGCGAGATCCGCTATGAATACTTCTGTCGTGAAATTAAAGGGGTGGTGAGTTTTATCAGCACTCGTGAAGAAGAAAAGGGTGTGGTTATCTCTGTGGTGGATACGGATGTTGATGTGTGGAGCCCGCGGGGCGTGCGCCACATTCAGTCGGTCAGCACCCACAGTCAGTTTGAAAATGGGGCGTCCCAAGTGGATCGCGAGTTCGAGGAATCCTTCACTCGTGACGGAGTGTTGTGCTTCGTTCTTCCGACAAAGTCACTACGGCCACTTACGGCGGCTGTGGCAGACCGAAAGTGTCACAGTCTGCTGTTGAGGAAGTGGTTTTATAAAACTTCCAGATGGGGGCAGGAAAATAAAAAGGGCTTCTTGCGAAGCCCTTTTTATGTGGAACTTAAAGGATTTCTTACTCGGCCTCTTCAAGGTACGTGTAACCGGAAAGACCTTCTTCGTAATGCTTGATAAGAAGCTTGGCTTCCTGCTTGGTGATAGAGCCTTTTTGGATACTTTCTTCAGTGGCCTGACGAACGCTGTCGACCATTTCAGAACGGCCGTACTGAACGTAAGACAGAACCTCAGTCACTGTGTCACCAGGAACGTAGTGGTCAATAGTGTAACCCACGCCATTCAAAGAGATGTGAACCGCATCAGTATCCCCAAACAAGTTATGCAAATCGCCCAGGATTTCCTGGTAAGCACCGGTCAGGAACACGCCCAAGTAATACTGCTGACCCTCGGTGAACTGATGCAAGCGAATGGTTTCTTTCGGTTCGCCGGAAGCTGTGTCGATGAACTTTTCGATCACACCGTCAGAGTCACAAGTCAAATCCGCCAGTGTGGCTTCACGCTTTGGCTCTTCACCCAAGCGGTGAATAGGGATCACCGGGAACAACTGACCCACGGCCCAGGAATCCGGTACGGACTGGAACACAGAGAAGTTAGAGAAGTAAGTGTCACACAGTTCTTTGCCCAGCGCTGCCACGATATCTTCACAATCCGGAGTCGCGCGCGCCAGCTTGATCATCTTGGTCGCGATAGCGAAGTACATGGATTCACACCATGCGCGTTGCTCAAGACTTAGAACGCCGTATGTGAACAGTTGCAGGGTTTCCTGTTTGGCCTGTTCAAGGTCATTGAAGCATTCGTTGATATTGTCTTTGTTCACCTTTTCAAAGATGTACTGCATGTCCTGCATGATGGAATGATCCGTTTTCGTCGCTGGACGAGGCGGTTCATGGCGGTGAAGATCATTCACACCCATCACGTTGAATACCAAAACCGAGTGGTGAGCCACCAGGAAGCGGCCGGACTCGGTCACGATGTTTGGATGAGGAATGCCTTTTTCATCACACAGAGTCTGCAATACAGACACGATGTCGTTGGCGTATTCCTGCTCAGAGTAGTTCACAGAGCTGTCGGAGTGGCCTGAACCGTCGTAGTCAACACCCAAGCCGCCGCCCACGTCGATGTACTTCAGGCCTGCGCCCATTTTGTACAGTTCAGTGTAGAAGCGCGCGCCCTCTTTCAAAGAGGACTTGATGGACTGGATCTGAGGAACCTGAGAGCCGATGTGGTAATGCAGAAGCTCCAGGCAATCCAGCATGCCTTCGTTTTTCAGGAATTCAACGCCTTCCACGATTTCTGTGGAAGTCAGGCCGAACTTGGAGCGAGCGCCGGAAGAATCAACCCACTTACCCGCACCTTGAGTGTTCAATTTCGCACGGAAACCAATTTTTGGACGGGTGTTGAACTTCTTCGCCACGTCCACGATCATTTTTAGTTCTTCTTTGCGATCCACAACGATGATGGTGTTGCGGCCCAGTTTTTGGGACAGGATCGCTGTTTCGATGTATTCCCAGTCTTTGAAACCGTTGCAGATGATTAAGGCATCTTCGGTGTTCATCAAAGCCAGAACCACCAGAAGCTCTGGTTTGGAGCCGGCTTCAAGGCCCATTGAGTAACCCTTACCGTACTTCACCAGTTCCTGAACCAGATGGCGTTGTTGGTTCACCTTGATTGGGTAAACGCCACGGTATTGGCCTTTGTAGCCATGATCGGCAAATGCTTTTTGGAAGCAGCCGTTCAAAAGCTCCACACGGGATTTAATAATTTCCGGAAAACGAATCATGATAGGAACGCGAATACCGCGATCCAAAAGGTCTTGGGTCAGCTCATGCAGGTCCACTGTTGGACCGTTAGCCCCCATAGGAGTGACAGCGACATTGCCAGCGCTGTTAATTCTGAAATAACCGTTGCCCCAGTTGTTGATCCCATAAAGCTCAGCGCTTTTTTCAGGACTCCAATTAGACATCTCTTTTGGCCCTCACGACTAGGGGGCCCGGATAAAGGACCCCATGTTGTTTTTCAGGGGTCCTTTTCGGTAAAAGAACCCAGTTATTTTACGATCAAATTCAAAATTTTCCCGGCTTTGTAAATCACCTTGTCGGGATTTTTGTCGCCAAGAACGGACGCCACCTGGGCCACGGCTTTTGCCGCCGCGACGGCTTCTTGTTCAGAAGCTGCCACGCCAATTTCGATCGTGCCGCGCATTTTTCCGTTCACTTGCACGCCGATAGTCACAGTGTCGTCAGCGCACAGGGTGTTATCATATTTTGGCCATGGAGCCAAAGAGCAAAGTCCCTCTCCATTCATTTTTTCCCACAATTCTTCAGCCAAATGCGGGGCAAACGGAGCCAGAATCTGAATCAGAGGTTTCAGAGCCAAAACCGAACGGCATTCGGAGCGGTAAAGCTCGTTCACAAGGATCATCATGGCGCTGATCGCTGTGTTGAAACTCATGGACTCGATGTCTTCTGTGACTTTTTTAATCGTTTTGTGAACTAATTTCTCAATCTCAGGAGTCAAAGCATCCTGAGTTGTCACCAGCTGACCATCGTCGTTCACAACCAAGCGGCTGATACGATCCAGGAAGCGTCTGACGCCATCAATTCCTGTCGGAGCCCAAGGCTTGTCCTTATCCACCGGACCCATAAAGCTGATAAAGGTTCTCAGGGCATCGGCACCGTGGGAACGGGCAATCTCTTCTGGAGAAATCACATTTCCGCGGGATTTCGACATTTTTTCACCATCGGGTCCCAGGATCATCCCTTGGTGCGCCAGTTTTTGGAAGGGTTCATCGTGGGTTACAAGGCCGCAGTCGAAAAGAACCTTCATCCAGAAACGGGAATACAGCAAATGCCCGACAGTATGCTCAGGACCGCCGACGTACAAATCCACCGGCATCCAGTACTTTTCTGCCTCTGGACTGAAAGGGGCCTCATTATTACGAGGATCAATATAGCGCAGGAAGTACCAGGAAGAACCCGCAGCCCCCGGCATGGTGTCGGTTTCACGACGACCTTCTTTGTTGCCATCCATGTATTTTACCCAGTCAGCATTGCGTGCCAGCGGAGCTTCCCCGGTGTCCGCCGGTTCATAGTCCGCCACTTCTGGCAAAATGACCGGAAGTTCATTCAGGGGTACACCTTTGGAGCCGTCAGCGAAGTGAACGATCGGAAACGGTTCACCCCAGTAGCGCTGACGACTGAATAACCAGTCACGCAGTTTGTACTGAACTTCACGAACGCCCAGTTTGTTCTGTTCAAGGTATTCCAGCATTTTCTTGATCGCGTCTTTTTTATTCAGACCGTTCAGGAATTCAGAGTTGATCATGACGCTGTCACCTTCAAATGGCAGCTGGTCACTTTCCAGAACTGATTTGATTGGGATATTGAATTTTGTCGCAAATTCAAAGTCACGGGCGTCGTGACCTGGAACCGCCATGATGGCGCCGGTGCCGTAATCCATCAGAACATAGTCAGCAATCCAAATTTCAATCTTATCACCTGTGATCGGATGAATGGCGTGCGCTCCCGTGAAGACGCCGGTTTTTTCAGTCGTGGCTTTGCGATCCACTTCAGATTTTTTGGCGGTGTCGGCAATATAATTCTCCACGGCTGCGTACTGAGGCTGGGAAGTGATCTTTTTCACCAGGGGATGTTCCGGCGCCATCACCATGAAAGTCACACCGTACAGGGTGTCTGGACGGGTGGTGAAGACTTCAAATGATTCCGGATCTTCTGAAACCTGGAACGTCACACGCGCACCTTCGGATTTGCCAATCCAGTTGCGTTGACCTTCCTTGGTTCTTTCCGGCCAGTCCAAGTTGTCCAGATCATTCAAAAGACGCTCGGCATAGTCGGTGATCTTCAGCATCCATTGTTTCATCGGAACGCGGATCACCGGGTGACCGCCACGCTCGGATTTGCCATCGACAACCTCGTCGTTGGCCAAAACAGTTTTCAAAGCCGGGCACCAGTTCACCGGAACTTCTTTTTGATAAGCCAGTCCACGTTCGTAAAGCTTCAGGAAAATAAACTGAGTCCATTTGTAGTAGTCGGGTTCACAAGTGGAAATTTCGCGACTCCAGTCAAAGCTGAAACCGAAAGACTGCAAAGTTTTACGGAAGCTTTCAATGGCTTTGCGGGTGGTGATTGCAGGGTGAACACCGGTTTGAATTGCATACTGTTCCGCAGGCAAGCCAAAGGCGTCATAGCCCATGGGATGAAGAACATTGAACCCGTTCGCACGCTTGTAACGGGAAATAATATCCCCCGGAGTATAAGAAGCCATGTGACCAATATGCAGTCCTGAAGCGGAAGGATAAGGGAACATATCCAACGCATAGTACTTGGGTTTGGAACTGGTTGTCTCAGCCTGAAACGCCTTCGCATCAGCCCATTTTTTCTGCCACTTTGCTTCGTATTCGGTGAAGTTCAAACTCATAAAAACATCCTTCAAAATTCAAAGAAAAACACCACAACCATAAATAACGAAAATCCCAAGACAATTCAACGAATAAGCCCTCTGAGTCCCGCGTAAAAAACAGCCAGGAAAATCACAGAAAATGTAAGAATCCCACCCAGCCTTAAGTCAATGTAACAAACAAGGTCGCCGCGCCGGAGAAGGGCTGTGGGAGGGGCTCCGCCGCAAGTTCCGCAGTAAAGCCAGACCATCTAACCGACGAGGACCCAACAACGAGCCCAGAGCCATCTCGAAGTTCTGAAAGCGCAACGAGCGAGGACTGTCCGAAGCGCCGGAGCCCCTCCCACAGCCCTTCTCCGACCCGGACTCGACCGAAGTCCGCCTCTGGTCTAATGATTAGAAAATCGTCTAAATAATTCCCAGAATTAACCGATCAGTATCTCAAACGTTACACTGGTATGTAGATGAGTTTTGAAGTCAGCCCTAAACAACCTAAAAGTCGCCGTATCCTGGTGATCGACGATGACAAAGACAGCCTGGAGATTCTCCTGGAGCCTTTGCGTTGGGAAGGCTATGACGCTCGTGGTGTCACGACCGAAGCTGAAGCGCACAAGCTGATCGAATCCTGGATTCCTCACATTGTGATTCTTGACTGGATGGCGCCGTCCATGGCGGGTTTGCGGGTTTTGAAATCCGTGCGTGAGCGCCTGTCTCACGTTTCCTGCGTGTTCGTGTCAGAAAATTCCAGTACCGAGGCGATCATCGAGGCTCTGGACTCTGGAGCCGATGACTACATTGTAAAGCCCTTTGTGCCGTTGGAGCTTTTAGCGCGCATTCGTTCTCAGTTGCGTATTCGTGACTTGCATGAACAACTTCTGTTTGCCAATGAAAAGCTGAAAGAGCTTGTTGATACGGATGATCTGACGGGTCTGTATAACATGCGTTCGCTGTATCAACGTCTGGACTTCGAGATGGAGCGTGGACGCCGCTTCCATCGTGATGTCTGTGTCGTGATGATGGACATGGATTATTTCAAAACTGTGAATGACGGTCATGACCACTTGTTCGGAAGCTATGTGCTGTCCGAAGTGGGCAAGATCATTCGTGCCAATACCCGTAATATCGACATTCCAGCACGCTATGGTGGTGACGAGTTTCTGATGGTTTTGACAGAAACCAATCATGCTGGTGCGATGTATTTCTGCGAACGCCTGCGTGAGAACATTGAAAAGACAACCTTCCGTAATGGGGAAGACTCCATGAAGTTGACAGCGTCACTGGGGTTTGCCATTACGATTCCGGGTGAAAATATCAGCGCCCGTGAGCTGGTTCGTCGTGCCGACCATGCGCTTTATGAATCCAAACATGCGGGCAGAAACCGTGTGGCGTTCTACAAGCCGGAAACGGCTCCGGTGGTGGAGCTGAAGTCTGCTGCCGCCATGAAACGTCGTAAGGCCGCAGGCTAATATCTATTGACCTTCCCGGGGGGATCTACGAAAACCCTCTTATATGCAAAAGACAGCTTCTAATCCTTCAGACAAAATCCGTTCACGTGCCGCCTGGGTTTCAGCGATTGCAAGTGTTTTGATTTTTGCCTTGAAGATCACCGCATATAAAGTGACCGGTTCTGCGGCCGTGCTTTCCGATGCCTTGGAAAGTATCGTGAATGTTATTGCCGCCGGGGTGGCTCTTTTTGTGATTCGTTTTGCCGCTCAACCAGCAGACGAGGATCATCCTTATGGTCACGGCAAGGCGGAATTTTTCTCTTCAGCTTTTGAAGGGGGCATGATCTTTTTTGCTGCGATCATGATTATCGGCGAAAGTGCGAAGGCGCTGCTTTTCCATGAACCACCGCAAAAGCTGGAAACGGGTTTGTTGATCGTGGCCGGGGCCGCAGTTCTGAATTTAATTCTGGGGCTTTATTTAAAGACGGTGGGGGCTCGTCACCGGTCCGATGCTTTAAAAGCCAGTGGGGCTCACGTTTTATCGGACGTGTGGACCACGGTGGGAGTGATGGTTGGTCTGGGGCTGGTGCTGTTGACCGGAATCGAGTGGCTGGACCCGGTGATTGCGATTGCCGTGGGGTTGCAGTTGGCCTATTCGGGTTTTCAGATTGTGCGCGAATCACTGGGCGGCTTGCTGGATGCCCAGGATTTGGGGTCTTTGGAGCTTCTGGCGCAGGCCTTGCGCAAAAATCGTGTTCCGGGAATTATTGATATTCACCATCTGCGTGTGATTCGCTCGGGGCGTTTCCATCACGTGGATGCACACATGGTGGTTCCGGAGTATTGGGATGTGGCTCAGATTCACGAGATGACTCAGGGGTTTGAAGCTCGCGTGGTAAAAGATTATGAGTTTGACGGCGAGCTGGCTTTTCATTTGGACCCTTGTAAAAAATCCTTTTGTGTTCAGTGTGATGTGGCCCAGTGCCCGATTCGTTTGCAGTCATTCCAGTCCTTGCCGGAGTTCTCTGTGAAAAGCTTGACCGATGACCCGGGTCCGACTAATCAAGGGACCCATGACGACTCAGGCTCCAAGAAGACAAATTAATATCACTAAAGACCTTCCAAACCAGAATGCCTACACATTAGCCTTGAATGGGGAATATTCCCATGTGGCTTTTGATGAGCTGCGTGCGCCGCTAAACAAAGGCAAATGGCGCTCAGATGTTTTTAAAGCGGATGCCAAAATGCCTATGGATGTGGAGGTGGGCACTGGGAACGGGACGTATTTTGCTCATCACGCAAAAACCCATCCTGATCGTTTGTTGGTGGGGCTGGAGCTGAAGTACAAGCCATTGATTCAGACAATCCGTCGTGCATTGAATGCCGGTTGCAATAACGCGGCGATCACGCGTTTTCATGCCTTCAATATTGACGAGCTGTTTGAAGAAAATGAAATTGATAACGTGTATATTCACTTCCCAGATCCGTGGACTTCCCCGAAGAAGCCGAAAAACCGTTTTGTCTGCAAACAGAATTTGGAAATTTTGTACCGTCTGCAAAAGCCGGGGTCTTATATCAACTTTAAAACGGATTCTTTGGTGTATTTCCTGTGGGCGATGGATGAAATTCGTCAGTCTCCGTATGAAATTGTTTTTGAAACTCAGGATCTGCACAATTCAGAAATGAAAGATCAGAACTTTGAAACGGCTTTTGAAAAGATCTTCCTGCGTGAAGGCATCAAGATCAATTTTGTCCGCCTAAGAAATAATCGCACTGTCTAGAATTACACGGCCGCGCCTTCCCGGGGCCGGGTCCAGCGTCATCTGACAGGTTTCGGACTTTTTTAATATAAAAGACTACACTATAGGCCTCGGTCAAAGGGGGCTATATGAAAGCATTTGCTTTACTGTTCGGCCTGAGCTTGGGGCTGGCGCTGGCCCCGGATGCAACCTTGGCGGCAATTACCAAAGGCTCTGATTATGTGATTCCGGCGGAAGAGTCGGTGTCCACCATGCGCAGTTCCGCGCTTCCCTGCTACAGCCGCAGTCAAAAGAGCGTGGGATCACGGGCACGACTTTCCTATATTGAAGGGGAGCGTTGTGCTTTACCCAAACCCACAGAGGCACGGCGGTTGGATCGCCTGGATCACGAGCCTGACGATCCGGGAATGCCTTTTAAAAAACGTGATCTGTAGTTAGCTGGGTTATCTGTTTCCATCTTTGTCATAGCGAACCACCACCGCATCGGTGGCGCTGCCGCCGGAGGGCTTTTCGCCAGTCACCAAAATGCCGTCCTGTGCAAGCGGAACTATGAATTTAAAGCGCAGAAATTCTGCATCCATCAGGTAGCCCGCATTGGCGAACGAGGTGTCGATGCTTCCGTCGGAATTAAGTCTGACGATGACCCCTTTTGCGTAGTCTTCAGACCCCGCCAAAAGCCAGCGCCCCAGAGAGTCCTGAGCCAGCGCCGTCAACATGGTCAGAGTGGGAACCGCCACAGCAAGCGACCCGCCCGAACCCCAGTTCGTGTCAATGGTGCCGTCCTTGTCCATTTTAAGAATGTATTTTTCTTCGGCATTGTAGGTTGCATAGAACAAAGAAATATTTTGTGCGGAATCCAGATGGATTGACATGAACTCGTTTTCAGATGTCATGCCGAAGGTCGTATAACCTGTGCCGTTGAAAGATAAATCCAGCGTGCCGTCACTTAAGAAGCGGATGGCATAGACATCATCGTAACTGTTTCCCGCCACCAGCAGATGACCATTTACAAAGGTGGCAGCCAGAGGCCACATTTCCAAAGATGTAATAAGCTGGCCGTCACTTCCGAATGTGGCATCCAGAACACCGGCGCTGGTGAATTTTGTAATCAGCAGCTTGTCGGCGTCAGCTCCGCCCCATAGCTGGCTTAGAACAAAAAAATTGCCTGCGGTATCAGAGGCGACAATCCCCATGGACAGGGCTTCAGGGGATGGAACTGTCACTATACCCGTGCCATTGAAAGAGGTGTCTAAAGCCCCTGAGTCTGTGACTTTAAGAATACGGTTTTCAGAGGTATATGTGGCCTCGTTTCCAACTAACATGGAAATGTAGAGACCACCGGAAGGGCTTGCGACAAAGTTGGCATCTTCTATAAATTCATAGTTATTTCCGTAGTAACTGAAGTGCCCCTGCATCCCGAAAGAGCTTTCTAAAGAGCCATTATGTTCTTTGGAAAGAAACAGCGCACGCTCTTGGAACATGGTTCCTAAAATGAAGACATTGTCGTCGTCTTGCAAGGATCGTTTGATTTCCTCGTCAGAAGAAACCAAAATTTTTGGCCATAGAACACCGGCAGAGGCAAAGTTGCCATCCGGACTGCCATCGGGCTGAAGCTTAAGAATAAACAAACTTGATGAACTGGTGGTGCTAAAACTGTTGCCATAAACATAGATATTGTCGGTGTCATCCACGATCAGATCCGTTGCGATAAGGGTGGATTGTGGGTGACGCAACTTGAAGTCATCCAGCTTTAACAAACCGGCTGTGCCGAAGGTTGCATCTAAAGTGCCATCGGGAAAAAGCTTGATCAGGCGTAAAAAAATGTCATCAGCACCGACATCGCTGCCCAGAACGATCAGTTCTTCATCTGATGTGAGGGCCAAGTGATCGGTGTATGCAATGTCTGCCCCCAAAGCCAAGAGCCCATTGGTGGCAAAAGAGTTGTTCCTTGTGCCATCGCTGTTCAGGGCAATGACGAAGGGGCCAGAGTAAGCGCCACGCCCCAGGCCATAGATAATGCCGTCGGAATTGACAACGACTGCGTGCAGGCGGTCAAAGTGTCCAAACTCACCCTGAAAGGAATCTGCAAGCATGCCGTCCCCGGAAAAAGAAGAGTCCAAAGAGCCGTCCAAGTTATAGCGAACCACTGTGAAGTAATTGCGACCAGACTTGTTGCTTCCGCCGACACACACAAGTTTTTGGTTGCTCTGTATGGTACAGTCCTGAAGGTCTTCACCCGATGATGTCAAAAAATCTGTCTGAACGATGCCATTGGTCCCGTAGGTTGTATCCGGGGTTCCATCCGCCAGATATCTGGCGGCAAAAATATCGCGAACACTTCCGTTAATGAAATCTCCGGCAATATATATTCGATCCGAGGAATCCACTCCGATCCACCGTGCAAAGTAGATGGTGGGGTCCAGGGAAAGCTTTAAAATTTCTCCGTTATTAAAGCTGGTATCCCGTTGGCCCTGATTATTTAGCTTTTCAAGTGCGACATGATCGGTAAGAGCAACGCTGTCGTAATGGTTTCCCAGTCGCAGGATGTGGGTTCGCCCTTGGTTGGAAGCTGAATGCACCAGATAAAAATAAGCCTCTTCACGCTGGGATTCGCCGTTATGAAGAGGTGCCGCTGCGCCTTGAGCGGTTATCTTTTTAAAATAGACATTGTCCACAAGCCTGCTGGAAAAAACCAGATGACCGTCATTGGTCATCATGAGCTGCCGGGCATCGGCACCACCTTCGGGATAGTTTGCGCGAACGTTGAAGGAAGAAATGGCAGGAATCCCAGGATTGTCTCCGCCGGGAGGGGTGAGGGAGGGCTGGCCGTTTGAGACCAATCGAATCAGTTGGGCGTCTATTGTACAGCCCGTTATATGGAAGCAGAATAGTGTGAGGACCAGTACGTACAGATGATTCATACTCCTCCAGGTCTTATTTTTATCGGCTTGGCATTGGAGCTGCTAAATAGAAAACACGAGGGTAAGACACCTTTTTTCGATGGAAAGATCTTGTTGTGATCTGAGGAGAAGTTCCAGTCTGAAACAGAACCGGAGGAACCCTGTAATTACCAATACGAGGCATCCACGGTGATGTCGCCCAGAATTTGTGTCTGACAGCTGATGCGGACATCTTTGGGAACGTTGTTGGTTTCGCGCAGGAAGCTTTCGGTTTCATTTTCGGAGGTCAGATTTTCTTTTCCTTCAACGATCACGATTTTGCACTTTGCGCAAACGCCATCGCCATCACAACTGGAGGCCACGGGAAGTCCCGCATCAAGCAAGGCCGTCATAAGGACAGTTTGCGAGGGAACCTCAATAGGCGCGTGAATGTTCTTTTTAAAGGAAATCAGGGGCATAGGCCGATTGTAGCTGACGCAGCCCAAAACGTGCAAAGAACTAATGAAAAGGGTCCTATTTGTTGATAGCCTTTGAGCGTAATTCCCGACCTATTTGTGAGGTAAAACTATGACTGAAGATCAAAAAGTGGAAAATGTCATTATCATCGGCTCCGGTCCTGCGGGACTGACATCGGCTGTTTATACATCTCGTGCAAACCTGAACCCTTTGATGATTGAGGGCGAAGAAGCCGGTGGCCAGTTAATGACCACAACCGAAGTTGAAAATTTTCCTGGATTTGAACACGGAATCACAGGCCCGGATCTGATCACTGTTATGAGAAAACAGGCAGAAAGATTTGGCACGCGTTTCATCACCCGTAACGTGACGAAGGTGGATTTTTCCCAGCGTCCGTTCAAGGTATGGATCGGTGACAAGCTTCATTTGGCAAAATCCATCATCATTTCCACGGGTGCCAGTGCAAAGTATCTGGGCTTGCCTTCGGAAAAGACCTACGCGAATCGCGGGGTTTCGGCTTGTGCAACTTGCGATGGTGCGTTTTTCCGTAATCAGGAAATTGGTGTTGTCGGTGGTGGTGACACGGCGATGGAAGAAGCTCAGTTTCTGACTCGTTTTGCTTCCAAGGTTTATCTGATCCACAGACGTGATCATTTCCGTGCCTCCAAAATCATGGTGGATCGTGCATTGAAAAATCCAAAAATTGAAGTTTTGTGGAACACGGAAGTGGCTGAGGTTTTGGGTGATGGAAAAAGCATGACGGGTGCGAAAATCAAGAGCACTGTCGATGGTGCTGTCAAAGAACTTCCGATCACCGGTCTATTCCTGGCCATTGGCCATAAGCCCAACACAGACCTTTTCAAGGGAATGCTGGATATGAATGAGACAGGCTATTTGATCACCCAGCCTAATACCACTTATACTAACATTCCAGGTGTCTTTGCGGCTGGAGACGTGCAAGATCATGTGTATCGTCAGGCGATCACGGCGGCAGGCACAGGGTGCATGGCTGCGATTGATGCAGAAAGATGGCTGGAAGCCCAAGAGTCTCACTAAGGAATGTATGAAGGATAAAAGAATCAACACCAAGGATCTGATCGAAAAGATCGAGAAAATGACCAAAGCCCGCATCGCTTCTCAGGAAGTGGTGCCTTTGGATCAATTCCGTGAAGCGAAGAAAAAGCTCGACCCCAAAATCATTCTGGTTATTGAAGATGACGAGACAATGCGTTTGGCGATGAAAAGAATTCTGGAAAGCGAAGGCTATGTAACGAAGCTTGCGGCTGACGGAACAGAGCTTTCCACGGTGCTTGATGATCATCCGGTGGATTTGATTCTGATGGACGTGGGTTTACCGTGGGTGAATGGTTTTGAACTGGCGCAGTTGCTGAAAGATCACCGTGATCTGAAAAAGATTCCATTGGTGTTTGTGTCTGGAAAAGCTTCTGAAGAGGACATGAAAAAAGCATTTGAACTGGGCGCTGACGACTACATCAAAAAACCTTTCGATGTGGAAAAGCTGAAGAAAACAGTGGAAACACTGCTGAAGCTGAATCCATAAGTCCTGCGAAATAGATTTTAAAAATCAAAGCCCCTGCCGGAAACGTCAGGGGCTTTTTTATACAGACCAAAGTTTTGTCTCGGAATGGGATTCCACGCTGTCTCCATACTTTCCCAATAGTTCTTGCAGAAAATAGTGATCGAAGCTGATTTTTCCAGATAGAATTAAAAGGATTCATGACACGTAAAAGCACGTACCTCTTCATCGCTATTGTCGCCGGTTTGGTGGCGTTGAGCTTGTTCTTTAAAAAGGATCAGGAGCCCACGTTTGCGGAATCTGTGGAAGAAGCCGCCGCCGTTGTGGAGTCGTCTGATCCGCAAAGTGAAGATGAAATCGTGCTGGCGACGAAGCCTTTAAACAAGACCCAGGTCACAGAAATTCCGTCCCATGGTGACAACACCGCTGCGCAAGCCCGTCGTTTGCATTTGCCGCAAGAAAAAGCCGTCGCAAACAAAGTGACACCGACCTCCCGACAACTTGCCCAGTCCTCCATGCTTTCAGGAACCTCCTGGAAAGTGTGGGAGGGAATGACAGCTTATCCGAAGTCAGCCGGTCCCCGCGCGGACGCTGTGGCTGAGGTCAGCGGGTTTTATCTGGTGCCGCAAGAAGGCTTGCGTCCTGATGAAAGAAATTATTCCAATGCCCAGCCGATGATTGTCTATAACGAGCGCAAAAATATTGCGGGTGTGGTGACGGGCAGTGTTCAGATCACTTTACGCGAGGGTGCGGAAATTGACCCCGTGCTGGAGACTTTCGATCTGAAAGTCGTCGGGCAGCTGCCGGAGATTCGCACCTATTTCGTGACGTCCGCACAGCAGCCTTATGATTTGTTTTCCTTGAAGGATCGACTGGGCAGTGAACCCGGGATCAGTGATGTGCGTTTGGAGATTTTAAGCAGGCAGTATGAAAAGTTTTAAAAGAAAAGCAAAAATCTATCTGCCGTTGCTGATGGTTGGTGCCGTCATCGGTTTGCTTTTTACCAACTGTTCAAAACAGGGGTTTGATGCTGCCGTTGCCGAAATTCAAAAGGGCGATGATCCGTTTCTGGGATATGCCTGGCATATCAATAATACCGGGCAGTCGGTATTTGCAACGTCGGGCAGTGGCGTTGTTGGGTTTGATCTGAATATGCTGAAGGCCTGGACATCGGGTCTTTCAGGTTCCGGTTTAAAAATCGTTGTTTCTGATGATGGCATTCAGGATGCCCACGAGGATCTTAAAGATAACTTTCTTTATGGTGTTTCAATCAATTACCATCTGTCCACTCCGACAGGTGCAAATAATGCTCCTCCGAACTCTGTTGATGATAACCACGGGACGGCAGTGGCAGGGCTGATCGCCGCGGTGGGTGGCAATGGCGTGGGAACCAAGGGTATTGCCTATAAGTCCAAGTTGATTGCCTATAATCTTCTTTCCAGCAATGTGGCGCAATTAGATGAGCGTATTGGTCAGCAGGTCACGGGTGGATATGATATTTATAATATGAGCTGGGGCAGTTCTCAGAACAATCTTCCGGTCCCAGTGGCGGTGTGGGGCACATCCCTGGTTGCTGGTGTCACCAATGGGCGCGCGGGCAAGGGCTCCATTTATGTAAAATCCGCTGGCAATGACTTTATAGTCAAATGCCACAACTCGACGACCACTTACTGTGTTGGTAATGCGAACTTTGATCCTGACAACAATATGCCTTACACCCTGATGACCGGTGCTTTAAATTCAATGGGGGAAGTGGCCTCTTATTCTTCACCGGGGGCGAATTTGTGGGTGTCCTCTTTTGGGGGGGAGTTTGGTGATGATTATCCGGCAATGATCACTACAGACCGAAGTGGTTGTAGTGCAGGGTATGCCCAGACTTTGAATTCAGGGAAAGTTGAATTTGAACGCGGCAGTGATGGAAACTCCAAATGCAACTATACGACGACCTTTAACGGAACTTCTGCGGCGGCTCCTGTTCTTGCCGGGGCCATTGCTTTGATTCTGGAGGCCAATCCGAATTTGACCTGGAGAGATGTTAAATACATTTTGGCAAAGACCGCTGTGCAGGTCAGTCCGAATATGTCGAATGTGACCAGACATCCTTTCTATAATTACCCGGGTGATGCATCGAAGAATGTGCGCCTTCCGACGGGGGCTATTTGGGAAAATGCCTGGGTTACGAATGCGGCAGGGTTTAAATTTCACAACTGGTTTGGATTTGGCCGGGTGAATGTGGATGCCGCTGTCGCATTGGCCAGAAACTACAGTTCGCCTTACACAGCGGGACCGTCGGTCATTGGCTTTTTGATGAACTCCAGTCCCAGCCCGAATGCAATTCCTGACTATGATGCCGCGGGGATTTCCAGCACGCTGTCTGTGGGGACCAGCCTGCGTATCGAAGCGGTGCAGGTGCAGATTAATATCTCTCACAATAATATTGCGGATTTGGGGATCGAGCTGATTTCTCCATCCGGAACCAAGAGCATGATTGTGAACATGCGCAATTCACTGACGGGAATTGCCGGGTTCGATAACGATATTTTCCTAAGTAATGCTTTCTTCCATGAACGATCCAACGGCACGTGGACTTTGAAAGTTTACGATGGGGCCAGCAATGATATCACCGGTACATTGAATAGCTGGGGTGTGAAAATTATCGGAACGCCTTAAGGTGTGTCTGTTTTTAATTTCCAATAAACATAGATGAGATGCAGCGGGTTTCCAGATTTCCCGGATAGAAGGACGTGGAGCCCACGCGGGTGAATTCCTTTGTGCTGGCGTTGAAGGTGAATTTTTCAATGTTGTACGGAATAGAGCCGGTTGTGAGGTTCGTGGCGATGGAACCTCCGGTGGCGACATACAGGCTCTTTGTCGCCGGGTCGTAGGTCATTGCCGAAGCCCCATAGATCACGCTTGGAACTTCGTAACCTTTCACCTCATCGCTGATCGTGTTGGCTGTTTCGTCGATATCATAAGAATAAATGGAGTTCTGCATGGATCCGTTGGTGCCGGCATAGCTGACCACGGCGCGACCGGTGTCTGTCATATAGACGGAAGATGTTGGATAAGCTGTTAAAGCCGGAGCGGCCTGACTGGCAAGGCAACCCGTGGTGCCGTTCCAACCTGTTTGGCCATTGATGATTCCCAGTCGATTGTTTGCGCTGGAGGCATTCTGGGAATGGGTATAAAGGATGTTGTACCCCAAAGTGTTGGAGCTTGTAGGATAAGTCGCCAATGAAGTGATATTGGTGACCGATGGACTGCATGCACCACCTGGTCCCTGCACCCAGGCACTGGTGCCAGTGCCTGTTTCGCGGGCTTTGCCAGTATCAAGTTTTTCAATCGCGGTGGAGCGGCTGATTAGCAATCCATCAATTGTTTTGAAAATAAAACGGGCGGCCGATTGTAACGCGCCAAAGGGGGCCGCCGTTGAAGTGTTGTTATAATAAGTCTGTCTTTCACCGGAAAGAGCTTTCTTGATTAGCTCTATTCGGCGCTGACCTGTATGTTCCAGCAGAACCAGAAGATGCTCGGAATCATAGTCAGAAATTCCCACCGGGGTTGTGCCGGGGGCATCAAAACCAGTTGTAAAATCGGCGACTCGTCCTTCGTATTGAGCTGTTTCCAGATTCAAGCGGAAGATAACATTGGAAGACGTTGTTGCAGAATAAGTTGTATTACCTGTCCCGGAATAGCAAAGACCACTGGCCACATACAAATAGCGGGGCTTGGCTGCTTCTTCAACCTGTGGCTGACAGGCAGTCAGAAGGTTTGCCGCGACTCCAATAGCTACAACGTTTCTCAAGTGACTCATGGGCTCTCCTTGCCGAGTTCTCAAAATAAGATATCGGTGATTGTTAAGAGTCCTTGATTGTTTTTGAAGAAAACTAGTCTAAATGTACCGTTAAGATACTTTAATATAATAAAATCTCTGGAATGCTTCTTATTCAAATATGAAATGAACAAAACATAGCGGTAAGAAATCCGACAAAAGTCGAGAGTGGGGATTCACAGAATCCTCTTTTGGAAATTGAATTTTGATGGGTGAAGATTATCCGGCGTTTTTACGAACCTGATCTTGATAGGCGACGTAGGCCTTCAGCAAGGCATCCAGACGCAAGGTCATGGCGACGTCCTGCTCGATAAACATCAGACGGCGTGGATCTGTCAGATCACCCACGATTTTTGCTCTGAAAAGCAGACGAGCTTTGGCCGGGTCCGGCTCAAAAGGATTTACGATAATCAAATCAAACGGTTTATTTAGGAAGTCTTTGGGGATTTCATCCTCAAGCATTGTTCCGCTTAGGGAAATATCCTTGGAATAAGTTCTGAATGAACGGACTTTGGAAACCAGCACAACTTCGATTTTGAAATTGTGACGGGGATCGCGACGACGGTCAGAACCTTTGGGTTCGGCCTTGGCTGCGGCCACGGGAACGACGTCCGCTTCTGCCTGAGCGACTTTCTTCGGCTTGGGCATTTCGGATTTGTCTTTTTTGATTTTGTTCAGATCCAGATCGTCGCCGTTGAAATCCTTGGCATGGTAGCCTCCGACTTCACGATGTTTTAAAGGCATGTCGCCCACTACCACTTGTGTATATTGACTGTCGCCCTTGGTAGCCGGGGCATTCTTGGTTGCAGTCAAAGTGTGTTCCTGATCTTCGCCCGGCAGGCCCGGTATGTCCCCTGGCTTTGGCGGTTGAACAATCACGAAGTAAGTCTGATCTGATTCAAGGAAGTCCTTGATGGAAAGCCAGCCTTCCCAGCCGGGTGTCCACAGGAAGAATTTTGTATGATTTTCGACGGCGATGGAAAGAATCGTCACCTGTGCCTGAACCACAGACATAGGCTTTGTCTGTGTCTTGGTTTCGGCATCATAGATAATCCAGATCTTCCCCTGCGTCTTCATGAACTCCTCAGTATGTACTAAGGAGTTTATCGGAAAAAATTGGTTACTTCTTTACACTCGGATGCACGAAGCGATGTGATCTTTTGATTTTGCTTCCAGAGACGGGACGATAGTCTTGCAATCGTCAATCGCCATCGGGCAGCGCGGGTGGAAATGACAGCCGGAAGGCGGGTTTATTGGGGACGGAACGTCGCCAGTCAAAATGATACGCTCTTCTTTTTTACGCGGATCGGGAACCGGGATCGCGGACATCAGGGCTTTGGTATAGGGATGTTTTGGATTCTTATAAAGCTCTTCAGAATCCGCCATCTCAACCACTTTACCCAGATACATCACGGCCACACGAGTGGAAACGTGTTCAACCACTTTCAAGTCGTGCGCAATGAAGATGTAAGTCAGGCCCAGTTTCTGTTGCAGTTCCATCAGCAGGTTGATCACCTGTGCCTGAATGGACACGTCCAAAGCGGAAACCGGTTCGTCACAGACGATCAGTTCCGGATTCACTGCCAAGGCACGGGCAATGCCCACGCGCTGACGTTGGCCGCCGGAAAATTCATGCGGATAGCGGTTCAAATGTTCACGGCGCAAACCCACCAGATCAATCAGTTCATGAATGCGATCCAGACGTTCTTTGGCTGTGGCATAAAGATTGTGAATGATCAGAGGCTCTTCCAGAATCGCGCCGATGGTCATGCGTGGATTCAAAGAGGCAAACGGGTCCTGGAAGATGATCTGAATTTTACGGCGCATTTCACGAAGCTCTTCGCCTTCGATGTGAGTGATGTCTTTGCCGTTATAGATGATCTTTCCGGAGGTGGTGTCATGCAGACGCATCAGGCAGCGGCCCAATGTGGATTTTCCGCAACCGGATTCACCAACCAGCCCCAGTGTTTCGCCTTTGTTGATTTCAAAGGACACGCCCTGAACCGCTTTTACGCTGGCCACTTCGCGATTGAAGATGCCACCGTGAATGGGGAAACTTTTTACCAGGTTTTCAACTTTTAACAGGGGAGTGCTCATTATTTCGTAACCTCGTCAGACAAGGGGTGGAAACAAGCAACCTTATGGATGCCGCGAAGATTTTCAGTGGATGGATAAGACTGACGACAGTCATCCTGAGCATAAGGACAACGATCCGCAAAACGGCAGCCCTTCGGAAGATTGTAAAGACTTGGAACCATCCCTTTGATGGTTTTCAGCTGATCCAGCTTGTGACCGGTTTCAAAGTGCGGGATGGAATCCAGCAAACCACGAGTGTATGGATGCTTTGGACGATAGAAGATGTCTTCCACAGTGCCGAACTCAACCACGCGGCCCGCATACATCACGGCCACTTCGTTACACATCTCTGCCACAACCCCCAGATCGTGAGTGATCAGGATCATGCCGGCATTGAAGTCTTTTTGCAGTTTGCGCATCAGATCCAGAATCTGTGCCTGAATAGTTACGTCCAACGCTGTTGTCGGTTCATCGGCAATCAGCAGTTCCGGATTGCAGGAGATCGCCATGGCGATCATCACACGCTGTCTCATCCCGCCGGAAAGCTGGTGCGGGAATTCATGGAAACGTTTTTCAGGAGCCGGAATACCCACGATACGAAGCATATCGATCGCACGTTCGCGGGCTTGAGCTTTTGTAAGATTTTTTTGGTGCAACAGGATGGCTTCTTCGATCTGATCGCCCACGGTATAAACCGGGTTCAGGGAAGTCATCGGTTCCTGGAAGATCATCGCGATTTCGTTACCGCGGATCTGTCTCATGCGGTCATCAGACAGTTCCAGAAGGTTTTGACCCTTAAACAGGACTTTGCCGGAATCGATATGTCCGGGCTTTTGGACAAGGCGCATAACTGAAAGGGAGGTTACGGACTTGCCGCATCCAGATTCTCCAACGATTCCAAGTGTTTGGCCTTTTTTGACGTTAAAGGAAACGTCGTCAACAGCTAGAAAAGTGCCTTCGTCCGTTTTAAAGCGAGTCTTAAGATTTTGAACTTCTAAAAGAATGTCGTTCACCGGAGACAACCCCCATTATCAAAAAGCTTTCACCTTATATAGTCCACGCCGCCCTGAGGCAAGCCCACAAAGGGTGCATGGCTATTTTTTACGGCAAAGATGCGTCAAGCTTTTAGGGGGATTTTCTTCAGCAGAGCCGACAGATCCTGATAGTGATCCAGAACCGCCAGAGGCTCATATTCTTCAAGTATATGTCGGGCCGTATAGCCAAAACCGATTGCGATAGAGCCAACACCGGCTCGTTGGGCTGAAAGCATATCCGGAGTTCCATCGCCGATCATCAGGGTGTTGCCGGGATGACGGTCCGCCAGACCCATCATTGTGCGCAGGGGCAGTGGGCTGGGCTTTCTTTCCTCCAAAGAGTCGGCCCCAAAGATATTCACCCAGGGAAAGCGCTGCAATCCCAGATGATGAATGATGGCTTTGGCGGGTTCTTCATTTTTGTTGGTGATAATGGCGATGGGTCCCTGATACTGACTTAGAAAATTTTCGACGCCCGGATAAATACGGGTTTTATTCAGCATTTCCTCTTCATAGGTGCGCAGAAATTCCATTTCCAGACCGATGATGTCACCGGGTTCCAGATTATCGTCTTTAAATAAATCGGCGATGAGTTTTTTGATCCCCTCGCCGATATGAGAAATAATGGTGGCGTCACTTAAAACGGGTTTCGAGTGATTCGCCAGTGTGCGATTGACCGCTGTGATAATGTCAGGAGCGGAATCAATCAAGGTGCCATCAAGATCAAAGACAAGAAGAGGATTCATAGCCCCCTATCTTGCCGACTTTATGGTTATTCGACAATCAGGAGCTTGCGGGGCAACGGCAGCAGCGGATTTAACTGTTGTCGTTTGGGCGTGAGGATTCCAACCCAACTGAAGGTCGATCATGTACATGTTCACCATCTCGCCAGTGTTGTTGGTTTCTGTCATGGCACGGCCACCGACACGAGCCAGCCAGCCTTTGGCGATAGAGAACTCTTTCAAAGCCTGCAAACCGATGAACTGAGCGTCACCTTGGGAAGCGGCATACGAAGAACCCATTTCAAAAAGGTGATTTGCCACCAAACCGGCCTGCCATGCATTTGCGAAACGATAGCGTGCTGCCAGCTCAAGACTGGAACCTGTCGCAGCTGTGTCTTTCGCACCTGATTGAGAGAACTGTTGATTGGAAATGCCGAAGCCAGCATCAAATACATACGGTTGCGCCAGATAGTAAGAACCCAGCAGTTTCAAAGAAACCGGCGTGCCTTCAACCGGAACATTGTCATTGTTGCCAGTGTAACCACCACCGAAACCAATGAATGGCAACAGACCTTGAGGTGCCATTTCAACAGATTCCTTGGAAAATTCCAGGCTGCTTGAGTTGACGTTTTGATCAGCAAAACTGTTCAGAGATAGCATAAGCAAACTTGCCAGCACGATAGTGGACTTCATATAAAACCCCTTTGTTTAGTGGCTTGGTTATCCGGGTGACAGGGGTTTCTGTCAATGCGTGCAACAAGGGGTTATGACAGAATTGGTTGCAAATTCATCGGAAACAGTCTTTTCCGAGGTTGATTCATTTTGAGACGCCTTGCTGGCCCTGCATTTGCTTTTCTTATTCGCGAAACGACGAGCCCTCGTTGGGTCCGTTTTCAGACGAAGAAGTGACATTTTTTCGTCGTCATGCGTATAAAGAAGGAGCAGTTATGAAAAAAATCAGCCTTATTCTTGCTGTCAGCTTGGGACTTGCCGCCTGCGCCCAGAGCGATTCCGATTATGCGCGAAAATATCGCACCCAAAAAACTGAACAAGGTAAAGCCGAACAAACAGCTCCGGCCGGAAAAGCCATCACCATGTGTGACAAGCCTGCCGTGGTGATCTGTGAAGGCCTGAGTAACATGGGAACCAAGGCACAGGCGGAGCTTGCGAAGAACGCTTTGGATGCTTTAAAGAAAGAGCACAGCCTGAGTGAGGACTTTGATGGCTCACCAGCCAGTTTTGCCGCCTTAAATGAAGAACAAAAGGCTTTGAATTTGGATGCTGAGCTTCTGAAAAAAGCCGATGAAGGTTATCAGATTCTTTATAAGTATGATGACGATGTGACAGAAGCTGCCGAAATCGCCCGAACCACTTTGATTGAGGTGGTTGAACGAGAAAAGGAAATGTCTGAAGACGACAAACGCCACCTGTTTAGCATCATCAATACATCTTTGGTGTTTTCCGTCACGGAAACCCTGACCAATCATTTTACCTTTAAAGATCAGGTGCTCACCAAGCTGAAGGAAACCTGCGGTTTGGATGGCGGAAAAAATGCATCCTTTTCGATTGTTCCCGGTGGTGGCCCTAACGGGGTCATCACAATTTGCCCGGGCCGTTTGCTAAGAAGTGCCGGGGCTGCCAAAGAAGACCGTATTATGAGTCTGGTATTTGATTTAAGCCGTGAAATCGCTGTACAGATGAGTCTGCGTGGAGTGAAAGCTGATGACAGCGCCGTGGCTTGTCTGACCGGTGGTTCACTGGATCAGGAAGGTGACAGAGCTTTAAATGCCGACAAGGTTCATGCGGATTTGTGGGGCTATAAAGTTGTCAATACGCTGTTGAAGAATGAAAAAGACATTGAGGCTAAAAAAGCCAAAGCGAAGAAAGCCTTCCGCAGTCTGTGTCTGGACGGCAAGGAAGAAGAACGCATCCTGAATTTCTTTAAGCTGGATACAACGGGAGTTAACTTGTCCTGCTCTAACGGCCCTCGTTGCTAATATAGGCTTCGACGTTCATTTCTATGGAATAATCTTTGGAGGCCTCTTTTAAAGGGGCCAGCATCCAGTTCCAATCCTTGATTTTTGTGAATCCGTCAAAATGCACGGGGTAAGAACCTGTGTAAGTGACTTTGCCTTCCGGGTCGCGATAGGTGACGGCACGATCTGTATAAACCAGTTTTCTTCCTTTGCAGGCGCGAAGGTTTTTCAGATGAATTTCACCATAGGCGGTGCAGATTTCATCTTTTTCCTCAAGTATCAGATTTTTACTGGTGTATTTTTCCAGTGCTTCCATGGGTAATAAAGCCAGTTGTGAAAGCAGATTTCCGGACACAATCAGATCAGCTTCAAAATGGAAAAGCTCTTTCTGTGAAAGATCCTGAATCAGGTTTTTCAAGTCTTGCAGGGACTTTAGCTTTTCCAGCTCTGCCAAAGAGCCCCCCAGATCCAGAGTGACCAGCTTCAGGCGGGAATTTCGTTTGGCGGCCCAGTGATGTTTCAAAGGATGAACCACATCCACCAAAGTGATGGATTCAAAGTTATTCGCCAGCAGATGCAGTGGGATCTCATGTAAATGGGCACTGCCCAGCACAACCACGGATTTTTTCTGCGGCAGATCCTGAATCGTTTGCAGGAAAATATCCTGACAGTTTTTCAGATGCGGAAGCCAGACTTTTTCACAGCGTTCATAGCGATGCTTTAAAGAAATCGAATGGTATAAAAACCCGTATTTCTTTGCAAGGGGAGTGGCCGGGGTAAAAATCATTTCAATGGCTTCGCGAATCATGCCGGCACCATAGCATCAGCTTTAGGTCAGTGGCAACACTCTCTCCGCCCGGATATTGGTGATCCCGCCGACTTTTTCAAGATGCCCCTGAATTTCCAGTAAGGACCGCGTGTAAATTGTGGGCCGGTACTTTTGATAGATTTCCGGATGAATGACGATATTCATAAAGCCAAATTCATCTTCCAGCGTGATAAAGCACATTCCTTTCGCGGTTGGAGGTCTTTGCGTGATGGATACCAGACCGGCTACGCGAACTTTGGTTTTTGTCTTAAATCTTTTTAAGTCATCAGAATGCATATAAGGAATATATCGCTGTGCAATCAAAGACTGACTTTTCCCATGCAGGTAAGAACGCAGGATGGAAATCGGATGAGCCTCCACTGAATAACCTTTGCTGTCATATTCCCGGCGCAGGCGATCCCAGTTGGATTCAAAAGGCAGGTGTTCCGGTTCATCCTCGTCATCGCCCAGTTCAAACTGTTCTTTAGGGTGTCCCCACAGAAAGCTTTGCTGATCCAGACTTAAGCTTTCCAAATGCCAGATCAATTCACGTGTGTTGGTGTTAAAGGATTCAAAAGCCCCGGCAGCAGCCAGCTTTAGCAAAATACTGCGTGGCAACTGTGTGCGTTGGATGAAGTCCGTTATGTCTTTAAAAGCTCCATCCGTCTTTCGTGCCTGCTCAATTCGCAGGGCCAGTGGGGCAGGCAGGCCGTAAATGGATCTTAAGCCCACACGCAGGATATGGAAATGACCGTCTTTTTCCTCTAAGGTGTAATCATAGTCTGATGTCTGCACATCCAGTGGTGCCACCTTCACTCCGTTGCGCTGGGCTTCGCCGATAATCGTGCGAGGTGCATAAAACCCCATCGGCTGGCTGTTCAGCAGGCAGCAGGTGAAGACGTCAGGATGATGGCATTTCAAATAGCAACTGGCATAAGTTAGTAAAGCAAAGCTGGCCGAATGGCTTTCAGGAAAACCATAATTGGCAAAACCTTCCACGGTTTTATAGATTTGTTCGGCGTATTCAACACTGATGCCATTTTTGGCAAAGCCCGCCTTCAGGCGCTGTTCAACACCGACCATGGTGATTTGCTTTCTCCAGGCCGAAGACATGACTCGGCGTAATTCATCGGCCTCACCGGGTGAGAAATCGCCCACGGCCACGACCATCTTCATCACCTGTTCCTGAAAAATCGGAACACCCAGGGTTTTTTTCAGAATAGGTTCTAGCTTGGGGTGTGCATATTTGATTTTTGTCGGCTGGTTTTGGCGCAGTTTCAGGAAGGGATGAACCATCCCCCCTTGCAAGGGCCCTGGGCGGATCAGGGCAATTTCAATCACCAGATCGTAAAAGTTTTTAGGCTTCATGCGTGGCAGGGTGTTCATCTGAGCTCGGGATTCGATCTGGAAAACCCCGACGGTTTCCGCCCTTCCGATCATTTCATAGGTTTTTTCTTCATCCGGGGGAAGGGTGGCAAGACTCAGGTCTATATCCTTGTGTTGACGAAGCAGATCAAAACATTTACGCAGACAGGTTAGCATTCCCAGACTAAGCACATCAATTTTCATCAGACGCAGACAATCCACATCATCTTTGTTCCATTGAATGACATAGCGTCCGTCCATGGTGGCTTTTTCCACGGGCACCATTTCGGTGATGGGATCTTGCGTGATCAGGAAGCCACCGCTATGAATCCCCAGATGACGTGGAAACCCCCGCAGTTGTTGCGCCAGTGCCAGAAACATTTTCCACTGTTCCGGGTTCAATCCAAACTCTTTGGAAACTGCCGGGTCCAGCAGGCGACTGATTCCATCACGGCCCATGAACTTGATCATGGCGTTGATTTTCGCCAAAGGAATGCCAAACACCTTGGCTGTTTCCCGAATGGACATGCGCGAACGATAACGAATCACCGTGCACACCATGGCGGCATGACGTTCGTTGTATTTTTCATAGATATGCTGAATCACTTCCTCGCGGCGGCTGTGCTCAAAATCAATATCAATATCCGGGGGCTCCCGGCGTTCGCGGGAAATAAATCTTTCAAACAAAAGATCCATCTGAATCGGATCAATGGCCGTCAGGCCAATGCAAAAACACACCACTGAATTCGCAGCGGAACCACGGCCCTGATACAGGATATTTTTACTGGTCGCAAAGTCGCAGATTTCTTTTAAAGTTAAAAAATAATCTTCGTATTGCAGGTCTTTGATCAGATTCAGCTCGTATTCAATCTGAGTCAGAACCTTTTCCGGAATGCCGCCAGCATAGCGCTTTTCCGCGCCTTTGTAGGTCAGATCCCTTAAAAGTTCCGAAGAGGTCATGCCTGCGGGAAGTGAGGACGCCGGATAGCGATAGCGAATTTCATTTAAGGAAAATTCAACCCGTTTGGAAATCTCCACAGTTTTTTCCACAAGATCCAGACGGTCCTGCCATAGGTATGAAATATCCTCCATGGACTTCAGACAGCGTTCACCGTTTTGAATCAGTTTGTTTTTGGCTTCATCCAAAGTGGTGTGGTGTAAAATGCAGGTAACCACGTCGAACAGGGGCTTTCGTTCGACAGAGTGCATGAACGGACGCTGGGTGACGAACAGCTGGGCCTGATACTTTTCTTCCAGGGCGAATCCCTGCTTGCAGAATTCATGTGATTCCCAGGTAAGATCCCGCCACAGGGGAAGATAAAGCCGGTTGTCGAAGATTTTTTCCAAACGTTCATAGCGATCATCACTCCAGGGGGGGATGGCCAGACATAAAAGATGCTGATTGTATTTTTCAATCTGTTCCAGACTAAGTTTGGAAAAACCCTTGCTGGCCTGACGTTTTCCCAAGGTCAGAATTTCACAAAGATGGGAATAGCCCTGCTTGTTCATGGGAATCAAAACCAGTGAGGTTTCATCCGTCAAAGTCAGCTCAGTGCCGATCAGATAATGAAAATCCTCTTTGGCTGCAGGAAGGGTGGTAAAGTGAGACGGGGATTGCGCGGCCTGAAAACCGCGAACCACGCCGTAAAGACCATTTAAATCACACACTCCCAGACCGTTGTAACCCAGCTCCATGGCCTTTTCGACCATTTCTTCCGGGCTGGAGGCGCTTTGCAGAAATGAAAAATTTGTTCGACCGATCAGCTCTACAAAACCCCGGGCTTGAGGCAAAGGTTTTGCGGGAAGATTTCGGGAGGGGCTGATTGGTAAATTTTTATTAGTCAAAATACCCATGCAAGTAAACCTGTGAATTTATGCGATCTTTGAAAACCCACAGAAGCTGACCCTGATGCGAGAGTGCAAAGTAATAATCTCTGTTTTTTAAATCCTGAACTGATATCTGCCACCATGCTGATTCGATCCGTTCACTGGGCAGTGAGGACACAAAGCGCAACTTCTGCACCTCTGCGGCTGACAGGGGTTGAGGCTTTTCCAGCAGCAGGGACGGTCGGGGACTTTCTGCCAGCCCTTTGGCATAAACTGATTTGATCT
This sequence comes from Bdellovibrio bacteriovorus, assembly GCF_025558485.1. Lineage (GTDB taxonomy): Bacteria > Bdellovibrionota > Bdellovibrionia > Bdellovibrionales > Bdellovibrionaceae > Bdellovibrio > Bdellovibrio bacteriovorus_G. The sequence continues at coordinate 764,522 of NZ_CP102930.1, read as the reverse complement.
GCAAAGCCTGATCCTGCCTTTCCACCAGATCGCGGGGATTGAAGTCCTCGGGCCAGTCGGTGACCAGCCGGAAACTTTGTTCCGGAAAATGGCTGGCTTCCATTTGCAGAAAACCCATTTCACACTGGGACTGTTTGGCGAAACTGATCAGGCGACGCCAGCGGTCCTCACTGCTATCGCGCGGTTCAAAGAAATCCAGCTGTTGAATTTTTTCCGGCACATCAAACAGGGAAATTTCAAATTCCCGAATCGGATTTTCCAGAACCTGCTGTTCCAGTTTTTTGAAAAGCAGATCCTCAAACAGATTTTGATCACGGGTGGGGCTGACCGGTTCAATCGACAGGCTGTAGCGTTTGTCGGAATATTCACAGTGCAAAACCACATCCAGACGCTGGGCATGTCGCGACAGTCCCAACAGCCGTGCAAACAAAGTGTCCAAATGCACTTTCATACGCGCCATCAGCAGGGGCGCAGATCCTATGGGATCATCCAGGTAGCCATAGCCCACAAGAGGGTCGCGAGGCACAAGAGGTGAAATGATCTGAGCGTCCTGAGAATGCAGACGATTCCAAAGTAAAACACCAAAATCCCCCCAGCGCTCCCGCAGTGAATTCAGACGGAAATTTAAAACATCCTCCAGCCCATGAACACCCAGCGTGTGGAAAAAATCAATCATGTGCTCGACAGGTTTTTTTTGAGCCCACGGGGACAGTCCTTCCAGATCCTTCAGGGCATCCAGTCCCAGCCCTTTGAAACTTTCCTGTTCTTTCCCGCGCAGGGACACATGTGACGGACGCCACTTGGCCAGCATTTGGGCTGCCGGAGCCGTGTCAGCAATGGCGGCCGAGGCGTCGGCTGAAAACTTTCCGGCAATCTCCAAAGCTTTTTCCAGACATCCCAGTTCGCCGCCCAGCAGGTGCTGAGTGGTGGTGATATCCACAAAAATAAAATGAGGAAAACGGAACTGCACGCGTGGACTTAACAGTAAAAAAGCTTCAGCTGAGGAGCTTTCTTGCGGTGTTTTTAAATTGATGCATAAAGTTCGCATGGATCATACTCCCGGCCATATTAAACGGTGTTGGACGATGAAGGGCGCGTTGAATGGTGATGAAGTCGCGCTGAAAATGAATCATCAGACTGAATAAAGGGTTTACAAACTTGCTGGCTTTTTGATTTACAAAAACCAGTGCCACCTTGTGCAGACGGCAAAGACGTTTCAACTTCTGCAACTGATGATTTTTCAGAAACATATCTTTCAGGTTGCAGCCGATCACTTCAAACAGTGCGCTGGTGATCAGTTCTTGCAACAACCAAAACAGTTGTTCCTGATCTTTGGGCTCTTTCACCACCAGCAGTTTTTTTAGATTGATCTTATAGTTGTTCAGATGTGCGGGGAAAAGCTGGGTGTCGCCATTGATCCATGCAGCCCATTTGTTCTGGGAATGGACCCCTTGAACAATGCGTATCCACAAAGATGTCGCGCCGGTGCCCGGAGCCCCTTGCAGAAGACTCAAGTCTCCTTGAGGTAATCCTCGCCACAGCAGAAAATCATCCAGCACGCGGACCCCCGTGGGAAGCCCCGCAGGAGGTTGCAATTGGTCGGCAGAGACAAAAGGAATGTTGGCCAGTTCGGGAAGGGCAAGGGTGCTCATACGCTCTCCATTTACATATAAATTACTATGTAAATTATATGTAAGTAAAGGGCGTATTTTAAATATGGACCAAAGTTAGTGTTTTATAAATATAAAATAAAAACAATAACTTATGAAAACAAAACAAGTCATCTTCTAGCGTTAGCGAAGCTCTTTCGGGGTTGCCACCCGGCTTTGGATAAAATAGCGAAGCCCGATGGACCCTCCATATTGATCGGCGTATTCGTGGGCTTTTTTGGTCAGGGAATAAGAATAACGAGCTTCGGCCATGATCGCATAACGGCCACTGCTCCAAAGCTCTCCTTGTAGTGCCAGATCCAAACCTGTTTCAGAAGAAGAGCGCGCCGTTGTTCCCATGTCATCGGCGGCAGTGAAGTCATTATGCAGAACTGTGGTGTTACCCATCGGATAGGAAGTGTAAACAGCCAGAGAACTTGAAAAAGACGGGCTCCACCAACGGCGATAGCCCAGTGTGATGTGCATGACTTGGGTTTTTTCTACGATGTACTTGTTGTCGTCCTCGCGGAAAAAAACTTTGTTCATATAGATGGCGGCGATTTCCAGGCTGCCTTTGTTATCAACATCACCATTGGCGATCAATGCCAGTCCTGCAGAGTTCAGATCATTTTCGCTGGCCTTGTCGCCTTCATAATTGGTTTTGAAAATATAAGGACCCAACGTCGCATAGACATTTCCCCGCTGAGGAACGTAGGCCGAGGCTGTTTTTGCAGCCAGAAGTGAGATACTCAGCGACAGAAAGCAAAGGATGAGTCTAAAATAATTCATGTTTGGAGACTAAAACGTGAAAGCGGAAAAAGCATCAACATCTTTGAAGACCTTAGTCTCTCTTCTGCTGGTTCTGGGGGCAGGTCAGGCCGCCGGCGCCAGTAAAAAGACACCTGCTGAAAGTGTTGAGGAATCCTTTATCAGCAGCAATATCGCCATTTCCGAATGGTTTGATGGTGTGGCCGAGGGTTTGGATTTGTTTTTGGCCGGACATCAGTACACCAGCAAACGAAACCCCACGTCGGCCACGATTTCCTCGGCATTTTATTATAACGAAAAGAATCACTATTCCGATGCGACCAGCTTCAACCTAAACCTGCGTTTACCCAATGTCGAAGAATACTGGATGATCACTTTCACCAGTTACGATGACACCAAAGAGCGTGGGGTCAGTCAGACCTATCTTCGTCAAAGCCCGCGTGAACAGGACTACGGGGCGACATTGGGATTTTTTCAAAAATTAGGAGAGGTGCGCACCTCTTTTCAGCCGCACGTTAGTTTTGCCGGATCTTTTAAAATTTCAAATTCTTTAACTTTTGAAAGTGTCGCAGAGCGCGGAAAAAACTATCGGGTCAACCCCAAGCTGCAATTCTATGCTGATGCCGACAAGGGCACTGGGATCTTTCAGGCTTTCAACTTTAACTTTCTGCTGACGAAAATATTTACCCTGACCTTCATCAATGAAGGGGACTACGAAGACAGAACACACCTGTATTCAGTCACCAACGGTGTGGCTTTGGGGCAGTGGTTTAACAAAACGGCCAATATCTCGTATAACTTTTTTGTGACATCCGAAAATAAACCCAGTTATCGCATGACCGGATTCAGTCTTTCCACCTCGTGGAGTCAGACAATTTATAAGAACATGCTGTCGTATCAGTTTATTCCGGGGCTGGGCTTTGCAACCGAGGATAACTATCGAGGCATCCCCGGTCTGACCATGATTCTGGATCTGCAATTCTAATTCGGAGCGCTTAAATCGCGCCTTCGACCTTCAGAAGATATTCCTTCACTTCCGGTCCCCAGTGGTATTTCAGAAGATTGCCATTTTTGCCAACCACGCGATGGCAGGGAATCCAGTAGCTGATGGGATTTCTGCCCACCGCTGAAGCCACAGCGCGAACGGCCAAGGGCTTTCGCAGCTTCTTTGCCAGTTCAGAATAAGTGACTGTCTTGCCAGCCGGAATTTTCAAAAGCTCCAGCCACACCTTCATTTGAAATTCTGTGCCTTGCAGCCTGAGTTTGTGTTGTTGAGTCCAAAAGTTTCCCTGTTTCCAAGGAGCGGGCTCGAACGAGCCCGACTTAAAGGCATAGTGAGTTTCAAAAAACTCCGCTAAATCGCCTTCGACCAGCTTTTTCCCGGCATTATAACTGCCGAGGAAAATCAGCTCGTCCTGTTCAAAGGCGGCCAGCCATTCACCATATTCGGAAGGCACTTTGTAGATTTTAAATTCCAGATCCGCCATTGCTCACCTCGTTTGTGAGCCGACAGCTTTATCGCAGAATGGGGGCTTAGACAACCTCCTCGAAGTAAAGTCCGGTGCAATAGCGGATATCATAGCCGTGGAAACGTTTTAAAATCGGAACGGCCTTGTTTTTTTCCTCTTCGTTCATGGTGACCAGACACATCAGGATATGGCCCCGGCGGATTTCATCGTCAGCCTCGGTTAAGAAATGCCATTCCGCTGAATCTGAAAACTTAACGAACTTGCGAAAGTATTTACCGACCAGGTCGGCGTGATTGGACTCAATATCAATGGCGTCAACCCCTTCATCTCCCTCAAAGATATTAATATCCTCTTCTTTAAAACCGATATTGATCAGTGCAGAAGCAGCCTTGCGAACATCCTCCCCTTTGGCGAAGAACGCCAGCGTGTGATGGTTTAAGGATGGCAGGTGATTGGGATGAGGCAGATGTTCAAGCTGACTCATGGTGGTCCTCCTCTTCGTTAAGGTTATTATATACCCTACTCAAACATTCCATCCATTGTGATGAACTTCTGGTTGTTATTTGTCATACGAATGGATTGGTAGAAGCTGTGCTGGCACTGGCCTCGTAACAGGGCGTCCACACCACCAATCATGGCCGTGTAAACCTCGTCCACATTCAGCACATCCATCGAGGTGATAATCCCTGTTTTCGGGGCGGCAGCCCGTGTGCGCGACAGGAAGTGATCGCGCGAGGCACAGGACATCAGGCCCAGAACGGCGGCTTGTTTTGAGCCGGAGGAAAGGGCATTTAGCATCTTTTTAAATCCGGGACGCTGAGCCTTGTAGTACCCGCTGTAGTCCAGCTTGTTGGAACTGCCAATGAAAACCGGCGGGGCAAAATCCGGTCCGCCACCGTTGCGGGAATGGCCGAAATAGAAAACAGCATCCGCTTCACGCAGGGCTTTGCTGAAATAGTTTTCCATGTACTGTGTTCTTTGGCGTTGTTGGTCGCGGTATTTTCCCAGATTGTCAGAAAGAATTTCGGATTGGGATGAAAAACGAATTTCCACGCGGGCCTGAATGCGACGTCCGTGAATGGAAACATCGCGAACAAAGATGGACGAACTATCCGAACTTTGCTGGAATCCGCAGAAACGCGCATTACCACTGCAACGCGAAGTCAGCAGTTCCTTCAGGGCCTCAAAGGCGCCGATGTCCATGGAAGGACTGACTCCGTAGCTTCGTCCGGAATAGCTGACGTTGCTTCCTGTTGTCCAGTCGAAGTATCCCAGAGCAATACGAATATCCAGCACCCCATCATTTAAAATTCCTCCGTAGCGTTGCAGGCAGATCGCGCGTTTGTCCGCTGTCAGATTGTTTGGATTGTCGGTGGCTTTATCTTCCAGCAGGGCCAGATAGCGTTCGCCCATATTGTTAAAGAGCTTTTCGTAAAGATAGCCGGTGTTGCGGCCCCAGCTCCAGGCCAAGGCGGTGGATGATGAAAGGCCCAGAAGAAGGCCGGCAGCGAAAACGACAAGACGTATTTTATTGCTCATAGTCCCTCCATGAGGAACCAGAATAAAAAAATGAAGTCAGATTGGCCTAGTTAAATTCCAGAGTCTTGTTTAAGAGCAAGGATAAGCAACACGCTTTAAGAAGCGTTCCAGAGCTGGTGCGTATTCAGATTTAAAATCGCGCAGCCCTGTCAAATGACCTGCTTCAGGCAAAGAGAGCTTGCTCCAGTCTAATTGAGTGTGCGGCTCAAACACGGCATCAATATGTTCTGGCGGTATCAACAAATCTTTCCAGCCGCGAATGGACAGAATGGGGAATCCTGCTGGGAATGTTTCAAGATCCTTGTGAAGGTCCTTATGCAGGAACGGGCTCCAGCTCAGGCTTAAAACGGGTGTTAAGGCCAGTCGCAAAGGCAGGGGGCTGATTTTGTATTCGTGGGTGTAAAGGTTGTACGCTGACGGCAGGAAGTGGCCGGAAGGACCACTGTCACATACCAGTGCCACCGTATCAGTGCAGTTTCTGCGTGCCATGGCTTCGATGGCAGATGCGGAAGGATTGGAAAAAGAGAAAATAATCTTTTTGCCGGGAATCAGATTTAACAATGTTTCAATTTGGTCTGCATAAACGTGCTTCAGGCCGAATCCGCCCTTGGCACTGATGGGAAGCTTTAAGGACCGAAGGTCCTTGTGGTCGCCTTGAAGTTGAAAGGCAAAGGCATCAAAGCCCCAGGAGTTCACGAGCTTGATATGACGAAGCAGTTGTCTTTTGCTGCCTTCAAAGAAATGAACGAAGAAAATCAATTCTTCAAATTTCTTCTCTCGCGCGAAAAAGAACTCCCCATCAAAGGGGAGCTCTTGCTGTTTCTTGTCCATTTAAGTCCGGTTCCGCAGGCTTGCGCCCGCTGCACTTTCTGCGCAGAAGCGGCTTAGTGCTTCTGGCTGTGAGTTGCTGATGGCCACAAATCAGTCCAGTGGGCAGCTTTGGTGGAAGCCTGATTGGCTTCGCCCAGAGCACTTTCGGAAACCATGACTTTTTCAAGTGCGGTTTCGGAAAGGACTTTTCCGCAGGCTTCGACGATGGAAGCGTCATCCAGGTGGTGGTACTTGTAGATTTCTGTTGGGCGACCGCACTTGGAGTGCTTGCGAACTGCAAGACATTCCTGACGAACACCAATGATAGAACCCAAGTTATCCAACAGACCAGCTTCACCATCGTGAACGCTGACAACCGGAACGCGACGACCAGCCACTGTGATCAGATCCCCTGTGGAAATTTCTTCCGCTTTTTTCAGGTAAAGATCCGCGTTGATGCCCAGTTCGTTGCGCAAGTAGTGGTAATCGTTTTCGTGAGCCTGGATACCCGCCAACAGATCGGATGAAGTCACCACGATCACGTTGGCATAAATACCACGCGCCAGAAGAGCTTCAGAGGCTTTCATGGCTTCCGCCACCAAAGCACCCATTGCGAAGATGTTGATCACGTTGTCGCCCGGCTCGTAGCCAGCGTAACCACGGTAATCAATCAGGAAGTAAGCGCCTTTCAGAACCTCTTCACGAACAACGGCGAACATTTCTGTTTCGCTCATTGCGGATACTTCCTCTTCATTCGCTGCGCCTGCAATCGGGAATTCCGCGCGAGCCAGCTTGCCTTCCAAGCCCACTTTGAAACGAGCTTGTTTGGAAAGGTATTTCACGAAGTCTTTTTGTTCCGCTCCGCGAGTCACCAAGCGCAACAGAACACCGGATCTGCCGGCATTGTCATTCAATACGTGTCTGCGAATTGCATCCACCATGATCCAGTCAAGTTCCTGGCAGAAGTACGGTTCCCACGTGATTTGATTTGGAATCTGAACGTCAGACTTCCAACCGTGCTGCGCGCCTTCAGGGGATAAAGTCACACCGGATGGAGTGCCCACGCAAATAAATGAAGATTTCCAGTACAGGTTATAGAAATACTGATCCAGTGCACGTTTCAGGAAGAAATCGTAAACAGTCATCAGTGGGATGATTGGCACGCCCACAACGTCACGCATTTTTCCGAATGCGCCCACGCAGGACATAACGTTGCCTTCTGCAATTTCAAAGCGCAGGAAGCGGTCTGTAACGTCTTCGCCCGGAACCAGATCCGGAAGCTTGTTGTCTTTCACGCCCAGTTCCGCCTCGATGTCTTCCACTTCCTGAGCACCGAAGATCTTACCATCCATCGCTGGATTCAAGTTCGTGGAAGTTCCCACGTCCGGCGCCATGGAGATGAACAATTCGCCCGGAAGTTTGAACGGTTTTTCGTTTTCAGTCAGGGCTTTTTGACCTGCCTTCAACTCAGACTCATTCAGGGAAGTGTTGGAAATACGAGTCAGCTTCGCTGTCAATTGACCCAGCATCCATTGCGTGTGTGGGTAGCTTGTCATCTTCGTGTTGATTTCCAAAGAAGATGGCATTTCGCCGAACTCAGCAAGTTTTGTCAGGAAAAACTCCTGATTTTTTGCTTTCAATGCATTCTGAGCTTTGATGTCTGCATAAATTTTTTCACCACGAGAAGCCAGGAATTTGCCTTCAACAGACTTTTCGTCAAAGCGTGCGTAAAGCGTGTCACCCGTGATGCCTTGTTTTGCGCGCAGTTCTTCAACTTCGTCTTCGTGAGGAAGGGAAGAGTGGTTACCTTGCTGAGCTGCGGCCTTCAAGCCCCAGCCTTTCAGGGTGTGGGCGATGATGATCGTTGGTTTGCGCTTGGATTCTTTGGACTTCAGCATCGCTTTGGCCAAAGACATCATATCATGCCCGCCAAAATCACGAAGGGCTTCGTAAACATCCTGATCCGCAATCGGTGTCAGGAATTTTTTAAGTGTCGGGAAGTCCTTGATCAAACTTTCTTTAAGTTGTTTTGCATCGTGAACCAAAAGCAGCGCCTGAAGATCGTAATCTGTCAGTTCTTTTTCAAGGAAGTTTTTGAAAGTCTCGCCGTCTTTTTTTGCAAACAGGGCTTCACGCTTGGCACCGTGACGAACCTGAATCACTTCCCAGCCGTTGGCAGCCATTGTTCTTTCCACACGGTCCGCATCTGTACCGCCCAGGATCGCGTTATTCACCAGACGGTGACCATCCAGGGATTGACGGTTGTAATCCAGAATCCAAGTCAGGTTGCCGATTTCACGTTCAGAGAAATCCGGCACCGCTTCGTACATGGAACCTTCACGGAATTCAGAGTCACCGCAAACAGCCCAGAAGTGAGCGTCTTTAGGAACATCATAACCGTGTTCGCTGGCATAACGATAAGCCAAAGCCATGTAACCGGCTTCAACAGGCGGGATGCCCACAGAACCGGAAGGGAAGAAGTTGTGTTGATCCGGATCGTAAGCAGAGTGGTAAAGTGCAGCACCACTTTAGATCCCTGATTGGCGAAGGCCTGAAGGGTGTCATGATATCCTACCATATCATCCTATGTAAATCAACAGCTTACGAACAATTTTCAAAAATCATGAAAAATAAAGAACTTCATTTGGAACTCCTTAGATAAGGGTGTTGTTCGTGATGGGCCCTTTATATCCCTTGGTCCATGTGGCTTATAGGGTTGTTTGGTAAAAGGTTGACAATAATTTTAACCAATTAGTTAATATTTATATGTCCGTATCCATCTATCACTATAGCGATTACAAAGAGTTCTATAACTCCTGGGTAGAAAACCAGCCTCGTCAGGGGTTCGGGGAGTACCGCCGTTGTGCGCAGGCCCTGAATGTTTCCACCACCATGGTCAGTCAGGTGTTTAAAGGCGACAAACATCTTAGTTTGGAGCTGGCGTCGGATCTCTGTGATTATTTAAGTCTGGACGAAGACGAGACGGATTACTTTTTGTTGCTGGTGGATTACGGCAGAGCCGGCAGTCACAAACTGCAAAAGCGTTTTCAACGTCAGATCAAACAACGTCAGGAAAAATCCAAAAAACTTGAAAACCGTGTGAAGGCCAACGAACTGAACGATGAAGCTCGTATGATCTTTTATTCAAGCTGGGTTTATCAGGGCATTCGTATGTTGGCGGATACCGGTCTTTACAACGATGCCGAGGTTTTATCGACCCGTCTGAATCTGCCACGTAATCACGTGCAAAAAGTGTTGGACTTCCTGCTGGCGCAGAATCTTTTGGTGGAAGAAAAAAACAAACTGAAAATCGGTTCAGCGCGAACACACTTGCCATCTTCATCACCACTGGTGGGGCGTCACTTGCAGAACTGGCGCATTCAGGCAACCAGCAAAGTTCACCAGATTCGCGATGATGATTTTTATTATTCAGCGCCGATGGCACTTTCGCAGGAAGTGGCCGACTGGATTCGTCAGGAACTTCCGGCTTTCGTGGAAAGAATCAATGCCAAGGTGATTCCCTCCAAGTCCGAAGTCGTTCGCTGTATGAATATCGACTGGTTTGAATACTAATAGTTGCGGAAAGATTTGGTCTTCATCCAGGCCTCCAGTTGAGGCTTGGAAATTTCGCCTTTGTCTCTCCAAAGAGTAATCACCAGTTCGCGGATGTTGTCGTAATCATCTTTGGAAAGTGAAATTTTCGCGACTGAATCCGTCAGGCCATCAGAACTGTCCAAGGCAAACTTGCGGGCGCAAAGATCGCGCTGCTTGCGGTATTCATCCTGTTTTATATCCAGACGCAGCAGTGCAATTTCTGAATAGCACTGATCCAGACGGTTTTTATGCTTCATCAAACGCACACCCATAATCATTTCATGCAGAATCAGAATGGCCCGGTCTTCGTTGCTGGGATATTGCGCGAACAAATCAGAGTTGATCCACACGGCATTCAAGTTCTGCAAAGCCAGTTGTTGCAGTTGCTTGTCACCGAAACTGACACCAATAACCTGAGCGGGAAGTTTATTCAGCTCTACCGGAATCAAATACCATGTGCGGTTCATGGCGATATGAACCAGATCGGAAGCAAAGCGTGGATATTCCGCCTGAACCGTGCGAATGATCGGCAACAGATATTCATTAAATTCCGGAACATCCTGCAAGCGGACAGAATAAGATTCTAAAGGGCGGCCATTCACGCCGTTGCCTCCGCCGCCGCTGTCAACGCCACCTTCGGCTTGTTGATAGCCATTGCTTGGAACGGGTTCACGGATAATTTCGCGAACGGTTTCGGTGTTTTGTCCTTGGCAGGCGGTCAAAGCGGCTGCCGCAAAAAGAACGGTCAAAGCTTGCATCAGGGACTTCATCATAGGTCCCCCTGCATACGGCGTTTGATTTCCATATCGGCCATTTTGATTGATATTTCTTCAAGCTCAGCGCCGTGACGTTTGTAAAGGACCAGTTGATTTTCGCTGAAATCCAGATAGCCAGAGTCAGCTTGAATCACTTCATGGGGTTTGGAGGCATCTTTTGTTGAAATTTCCACAAGTGGTTTGCTCAAGATATGTAAAGCCTTGAGCTGGCTTCCTTGAGAAGAAGCTGCGCGCGCCACCAAGCACAGATTTTGAGCTGAACAGGTTTTCAGCTCAAAGCCCTGAATCGAGGACTCAATGCCGGAAGCAAGGACTTGTGAAGTCCCTGCGACCAGAAGAGTGCTGATGGTAAGAAGTTGAAGCAGCTTCATTTATACAACCCGAATTAGTTGGAGTTTTCTTCTTTAAGGATCTGATCCGCATCACCATTTGGAAGCAAGCCACCCAATGTTTTATCGCGGAAGGATGTTGCGGCTGTGCCTTCGTTGTTCCAAGTGGCAGGCATCAGTTTTCTCAAGTCTGTAACCGGATTTTTGAACAAAGCCATGTAGTCCACAGTGATGGTTTTCTTATTGTCTTCCCCACCGAATTCTTCGTTCACCGGACCGGACAAGGCCTTATCCATTTTTGCAATGGATTCCTGTGCGTTCACCAGATCATCAATGCAAAGGTTGTTGAAGATATAGCCTTTACGCGGGATCGCTTCGCCGTTTTTATCTTTAGGGCAAAGGTCTTTCTGATACTTCACAGCCCATTTAAAGGCCACGCTGAAGTCAGCACCCAAAGAACGGATGGCTGTCAGGCTTTGATCTTTATTCAAAGTCAAAGCACCTGGGATTTTTTCCAGTCTTTCCATGATATCCTGAGCGGTCATTTGTTCTGTTTCACTGCGTTTCACCAGTTCGTCGATACCTTGGATGCTGTAGCCTGTATAAAGGCTCAGATAAAGAACTTCAGCCGCTGCGTATTGTTTTAGAACCATCAAATCCGCCATGTTCACTTTTTTCATGGCCACTTCAGAGAAGTCGCACTGAACATCGGCGATGGTGTCTTCGTTGCCAGGAAGCAGAACGCAACTGTCGGTCATTTGTTCGCGAATCATATCGGACATCAGACTTGGGTTCATATAAAGAACAAAGCTGGCGTCGGCGTTTTTGGCGATGAACTGACGAAGCTCGTTGGCTGCATTACGGTACTCGATCAAAAGCTTTTGCATATCAGAAAGATTCTCGATGTTCTTTGCGTTTTGCGCAGGAACCGTCAGGAATTGGCGGGTCGGGTGTTGTGGAATCTCTTTGGTTGTTTTTGCCAGTTGATCCGCATCACCATATTTTTCCGCGTAAGGTTTTGCACGAGTCAAAATCCCTTCAAAGATCATGAAGCGTTTCAGGAAGATATTGTAGAACTGGGCTTTTTTGTTCCCGGGATCTTTTTCCAAAGCCTTTTCGAAAACTTTTTTGGAAAGGTGCAAAGTGTAGGGGGATAGAAGCTGTTCGCCTGCGTTTGTCAGATCTTCAGCATTCATTTGTGCCGTGGCTGTGATGCGAACTTTTTGAACTTCTTTAGTTGGCTCAGAGCAGGCAGCCAGTGCCATTGTCAGACTTGTGCAAAGTACGATTGTTTTAGCGAAGTTTTTCATTTCATGGTCCTTTCGTTTTAGAAGCGTTAGCTTGTATGACGCAAGTTATAACGACTTCCAAAGCCTGCTCACAGATCTGTTTTGTAAATAGTTATCTAAAAAGTTAACCATTTAGTTAATATTTCTTCAGATCCATCTATACTCAAGGAAGCAAGCCGGGGGCCCATCGAAAGGGGCTCAGATTTCATATATTGATTTTGGTTGTCTCATTTTGAGATGGGCCCAGGCAGGTGCCCTTTTAGGCTGGAGGGTGTTTAAAAGGAAATCAGCTCTCAGCGGCCGACGGGCCTTTATGGGCTTCAAAATGCAAAAGCGAGGAAAGCCTTCGCCAGCCTCGCTTTTGGTGGATCTCCTGTCCGATAACAACAGGAGGTGTCCGATGCGTAAAAAACAGTATTTACGTTATCGGCGCGTTTTAAGGCTAACTAAAGAGGTCCTGCCTCGGTGATTTAAGGAGCTTGTTCCTCGTAACTTTCCTCGATAGTTCCCTCGGGGGTTCGGTGCACCCGGCCCGTATCGGGTTTGGCGGTGCCCTGATGGCGGCTGGGTTTGTGAATCGGGGGACTTGGTTTTTGCGTGGGTTTGGTTGTGGGCGGTTTGGTAGGATGGTGTTTCATGGGGTCTCCTTTTTCAGAAAGACCCCCAATGCAAAGGGCATGTCGGTTGAGCTGAAATAAAAGCCAGAGCCAGCGAGTCGTCGGGGCAGACTGCCGCCAAAGCCGGGGCAAGCTGCCTCACGGACTAAATATTCAGTCGGGAATACAGCCACTTTTTCAAAAAGTCGAAGCTGGTTTTGTCGATACTTGCAGTTTTGGCAGATTTGTTTTTTGAATCCGCACAAATCCAGTAACCGATAGCGGGTGCGAGTTCATACTTCATGGCATGAGCTTCCTGGTTTGCCAAGGTCGGTGTTTCCAGATCCAGGACAAAAACACTCTTGTAGTTTTTCGCGAAGGCAGAGCAGTTGTAATCCCTTGTGGCTGACCAGCGGATGGACTTCATCTTTTGTGTCACAAAAGTGTTTTCCAGCCACTGACTGATAAAATCCCGTTTGGCTTTTTCGAAATGGATACGGGTTGAATCCGCCTGACGATCCAAAGTCATCCAATTGAAGGCCTCTGCCAGATTTTTCGTCAGGATCTCTTTGAAGCAGGCATTGAATTGGGAAACGGCGCCGGCCTTGTTCAGAATCGTGTTTTTCAGTTCAGACCCACAGGTTTTTGCGATGCTGTCACGCAAAGGCATCTTTTCGATTTCAGTCGTGATATCGTTGTAAACATTGACCTTGTGATCCAGTACCTGCAAGGCGTGTTGTTCCAGCTTGGCTGCTTCTTGAGCTACACTGTCAAGCTGACAGTTCTTTCCATTACGGAACTCGATGTTGCCGAAGATTTTACTTTTAATAAACTGATACCGGGACGGACTGGCTTGCAACAGCTTTTCCGGATTGAAACGATAGGCAGACACGGACTCGGCAAAGTCCTCCCATGAATTGATGCTGGCATACTGGGAAACCCAGGATTTATAGCCAAAGTCCCCACGATGCGGATGTTTCCAGTCCACCATCATGAAAGAAGCGATCTTTTCCCAGCCCGTGATGTTCAACCAGGCTTGGGATTCATCCAGATCGGTGGCCACCACATCAGACCAGTTATGAGCGATTTCGTGAAACAGCAGATACTTTTTCATGTCGGTGGATTCCGTATCCCAGAAGTCATAAAATTGCATGGAGGAATCGGCATAAACATTTTCCTCCTGCGTGGATTTGGGGCCCGCATGAGTCAGCTGTTTAATATCTGAAAGAGGCAGCAGATGCGGAGGAACCAGCGCCATGGTTTCAAGGATAATATCCAGATCTCTGTCTTTGAAATAGCCCGCGCCATAGTATTTCATCGGGGCCACATTCAGACGGTATTTATCCAGAAGATAAAGAGCCTTCAGGGATTCGGATCTTCCCATGATCATCGTCAGGGCACAGCGAACTGAATGACATTTTCTCCGTGCGTTCTCGATGCGGGGATCTTGTTCATCATAGGCGGTGTTTTCAGAGGGCTCGATCAGGTCTTTAAAATGTTTTACATAAAATGAACTGTCGTTAACAAACTTAAAGCCCAGAACCTCAAAGGTGCTTTTCTCTGACAGGCGTACTTTATTCTGAAAATACTTTTCAATCTCAGAAATTTTAGTCAGAACGGGATAGCGGCATGGGGCATTTCGCACTTCTTTTGCTCCGGCAGAAAAGTGCTCGGAGGCGGCCAGCGCCGTTGGGGCCGTTAGCAAACTCAAAATAGCGCCGCCCCACAGGGAACAAAGTCTGATTTTTTTGAACATGCCCGGCACTCGCGGCTTTCTCATTTTGAGACTCCTTAAAGAAGGTCACGGCTTTTTAAAAGCAGCTATCGTGCCTTTTATTAAGGAATAGGTGGGACTTGGGATCGGGGGTGTTGTCAAAGTTGTAAAGAGGTGACGATCTCTGACGACGAACCACCTCTGTTCGATATTTTTTCTGTGATGACTTTTAAAGAGCCCTTTTGATGATCACGCGATGAAGAATCAGTGCCAGTACGCCAAAGCATCCCATCAGCACACACATCGGCATGGTTGTACCGTCATGCAGGCGACTGACAGCGGCAGAGGAAAGGGCCGCAATACCGTATTGCAAAGTTCCCAGCAGAGCCGACGCACTTCCTGCGCTTTTTTTCTGTGTGGCCATTGCGCCAGCTGTGGAATTTGGAAAGGTCATGCCCAGACTGGCAATAAAAAGGAACAAAGGAATCATGATTCCCCAGAAGCCCCAGTTCAAAATTCCGGCAGCGGCAAGCAGTGCTCCCAGAACCGCCAGAATGACAAAGATCTTTTCCAGAATCACATCATAACTAAGACGCTTCAGCAGACGAGTGTTGATTTGCGAACATAAAATCAAACCCACAGCGTTGGAACCAAAGACCCAGCCAAAACTTTTTGCGGGAATGCCAAAGTGGTTGATAAAGACAAAGGAAGACCCGGTGATATAGGCGAACATGCCCGCCTGTGCAGCGCCTCCGGCCAGAGCGTAACCCATAAAGTTGCGGTCTTTCAGAATACTGCCGTAAATCTTCCACGAATCTTTGATATGCACCCGTTGATCGGGGTGATGTGTCTCAGGAAGGAAGGTGGCAATCAGGATGATGCACAAAGTGCTGATAACGGCCAACAGGGCAAAGATCATGCGCCAGCCGAAATGCTCACTGATTTGTCCTCCCAGAACAGGGGCCAGAATCGGAGCGGCCCCCATCACCAGCATCAGCAGGGAAAACACTTTCGCTGTTTCCTGGTGTGTGAAAAGATCACGCACAATCGCACGCGAAATCACCACACCAGCGCAGGAACCCAAAGCTTGCAGAAAGCGGAACAGAATCAGCATTTCAACGTTTTTGGTAAAGGTGCATACGACCGAGGCCGCTGCGTAAATTCCCAGTCCCACATACAGGGGCTTCTTACGCCCATAGCGATCTGTTAATGGACCATAAAAAATCTGACCGGTTGCCAGCCCTACAAAAAAAGAAGCCAATGAAAGCTGCACAGAGGAAAGGGGCACTCCCAGATTTTCTGCAATAGCCGGAAATGCCGGCAGATACATATCAATCGACAGGGGACCGAAAGCCGTCAAACTGGCTAAAAGCAGAATCAAAGCGGCAAAGGGAATGTTGTATTTGGCAGTGGAGGAGTGCATGGGCACTTCATAGCAGGAAGAGAATTGATTTGCACGGGGGAAGTCAGCAGAGGCCTCTTAGTGAGGAGGCCTCATGAAAAGCGCTTAGGTTTCCAGAACAAAATCCCAGCGAATTTTTACGGTGCCATCGCCTTCGATGATTCCTTTGGGTGGATTCGGGAACGGAGCTGCCGCACGGAAGGCCTCAATGGCGGCATCATCAAGATCACGAACACCGGAGTCACTAAGAACCTGCACACGTACCAGCGTGCCTTTATCATTCAGAACGATCATCAGCTTGGTGATACGATCCTGATTGGCGGCCGCCGGGGAACGGCCTTCTTTGAACATTTTGCTAAGTTTTTCACGAACGCGCCCTTCCCAGTGTTGGGAAAGCTGTTTGCGAATACGGTTGTAGTACGAGTAGTACTTGAACTCGCGCGTGTTCAGCAAAGTTTCCAAACCTGTGTTCACGTCCTTAACATAATCATTTGACTGACTGGCTTCCGCGCCGGTTCCGGCGTTTTGTTCACCGGTACCACGGCCTTCGCCCAGTCCAGATTTTTGATCGGCAATTTTCTGTCTTTCAATCGCTTCACTGGCGTCAAAGCCCTTGAAAAGATCCTTGGCGATCTGTTTTTTAGCTTCCTCGGATTTGGTCACAGCCTTCTGACGGCCGTCGCCTTTAGGGCCGGTTTTTTTAGGCTCGGCCTTTTTCAGGTTTTGAAACTGACCACGTTGAGCGGCGATGGTCTGCTTTTCGACCTTTTGGTTTTTGGCGCTTAAAAAGCGTGTATCGACCTCTTCTTCGTTGGCGGAAGTCTCACTCTGCTCTACGACTTGGTTCGCAGACACCAGCAAGGCTTTCTTTTGAGCTAATTGCTCAGCCTTGGCAAATTGTTGAAGCTGGTCCGGAGTCAGAAAGTCGATGCTGACTGTCTCTTTCAGAGGGGCTTCATGTTGGAAAAGTCCTGCGATGTAGAAACCCGCCACCACAAACACGTGGAGAGCCAGGGAGAGCACAATATACTTTCTGAAAGACGGTGACTTCTTCATAAGACCTCACCCCTTTCTATCGGTATTATGACACTTGATATTGAGGTGATGGTGAGTCGGGCTCAAAGATTGCGACCCAAGTCTAGGGCCAGACTTTGACTCTTCTGTCAGGAGTGGGTGAAAATGATACAACTATGAAATTTGACTCGTGGTATCTGACAGATAAAGGTCTTCGTCGTGATTCGAATCAAGATTCCTGCCTCATCAATCGAGAGCTGGGACTTTTTATCGTGGCGGATGGAATGGGTGGACACTCAGGCGGTGAAGTCGCCTCGAGCATGGCGGTTGAAACGGTGGAAGAAATCATGCTTCAGCCGGATGTTCATAAAAAATCGCCGCGTGAAGTGATTCTGCAAGCCTACGAAGAGTCATCTAAACGAATTTTTGATAAAGCCGCCAACGAACGTCCGGAGCTGGCGGGGATGGGCACCACGATGGTGATGGCATATATCCGCGGCAAACATCTGTATGTGGGAAATGTCGGCGACTCCCGCTGTTATCTGTTTAAGCGGCCTCATCTGTGGCAGATCACCGAAGATCATTCACTTATCAATGAACAGCTGCGTGCCGGTGTCATGAGTGAAGAACAGGTTCGTCAATTTGTGGGGCGAAACGTCATCACGCGCAGCGTGGGTTACGAGCGCGAAGTCTATCCGGATATCATTGAGCGCGAGATTTTCCCTGGGGAAATTTTCCTCATGTGTTCTGATGGTCTTTCCGGTTTGGTGGACGATAAAAGAATTTCTGAGATTTTAAATCAAAATACACCTGACAAAGCCGTTAAAGCCTGTGTAGAACAAGCCTTGGCCAATGGTGGAGATGACAACGTCACAGTCATGCTAGTGCATTTCCACGAGTGAGTCTGTTTTAAGGAGCTAAGGTTTTGGATAAAAAGAAAGTCACGCTGTTTATTGTGAGCAATCAGACGGGGAAAACCCGTAAGCTTGTGCTCTCGGCTGCCTGGCTTAAAGCCATTTCCTTTATCTCTGCGATTGTGATCATTATTTTTGCCGCAGGTCTGGTGGATTATTTCGGTTTGCTTTTGCAGGCCATGGAAAATAAACGCCTGAAGGCGGAAAACGCCCAGCTCATCAAGCAATTCCAGGTCGTTGAAAGTAAAGTCAGCGCGTTGGAGAACTCTCTGGAGCGGGTGAAGACTTTCACCACCAAATTGAAACTGATCACCAATGTCGATGCGGATGATCGTATCACCAAGCTGACAATGGGGGCCAAACCTGCCGCCGGTCAGCCCGTGGAAGAATACGAGCCGATGGAACAAAGGGATGATGCCGATGTTCTGGTGGAACAGGATCAGATCTTTGCCAATAAAAAACCTTTGAACGATCAAACGGGTGAACTGGCCAACGAAAATGCCGACAAAGACTATGCTTCTTTGGTTGTGCGTATTGATAAAGCCGTCAAGGAAACCCAGCTCAAAGAACAAAGTGTTATTGATCTTTGGGAAAGCCTGTCTGAACGTCAAAGTTTGCTGAACTCCACACCGAATATGAAACCGGCCAAGGGATGGATCACATCGCGCTTTGGTTACCGGGTTTCTCCGTTCTCCGGGAAAACGGCCCTGCATGCGGGTCTTGATATTGCGGCAGCTCCTGGGTCACCGGTTTATGCTCCGGCCGATGGCGTGGTTGTTTTTGCCAGCTATGATGAATCTTACGGAAAATTGATCACAATTGACTATGGCTATGGTGTGACCACTCGTTTCGGTCACTTGTCACAGATCTATGTGCAGGCCGGGCAGCGTGTGAACAAATGGGACGTTGTCGGGGCCGTGGGTAACACCGGGCGCTCCACAGGGCCTCACTTGCACTACGAGGTTCGCATTAACGGAACCGCCGTGGACCCTTTGAATTACATCCTCGACGAATAGGGGCCAGCTTTTCGCAGCAGCTCCTGCTTTGTTTGGCAAATATCAGTAAAATTATTAGACCGGAACTTTTCATAAGAACTACACTGAAGGCGTGAGGTGCTTATGAGATTTTTTATTCTGGCTTCGGCTTTGCTTCTTTCGTTGTCAGCAGAGGCGGCATTACCCCCGCAGTTTTCAGAATGTCTGTCGCAAAACAGTGGCACAAATATGAGCGCCACTGATGTGGCAGAGATCGCAAAAGTCTCCCGCATCACGTACTGCCAGAATCAGGTCAGCATTGTGGGTAAATCCGATCTTCAGGCCATGCTGGCAAACCCCAATGTGAATATTGGAATTTCAGTCAGTAAAACCAGTTATTCCAATCAGGATTTGCTGGATATGGCGGCGACGGGCACTTATGTGTTGTACGTGGATGGCAGTCGATTGTCCCGGGATAATCTGGTGGCCTTGCTGAATGCCGGGGTGCAGGTGGTGGTGCTGTCAGGCAGCTCGGGGCTGAGCAAGCTGGATCTACTGGCAATGGCGGCTGCTAAGACATTTATTTTGAATGTGAATTCGGCAGTTTCCAAAACAGATTTGCAGGACTATGTGCGCGCGGGAATGCAGATTGTGATTCGCACTTCTCAGGCAGGTTTAAGTCGTCAGGATATTTTGGATGTAGCGCAGCTGAACACCGAGAAAGTTTCAATCTTCCCATAGTTTGAAGATGCAGAACTTAAAAAAGAAAAAGGGCTCCTGTGAAGGGAGCCCTTTTTGCTTTGGCATTTGTATCGGGACTTTATTATTGGTTCATCACGGAAACTGCAGGCATTGGGCACTGAAGTTCCTTCAATTTTTTGCTTACCAGGTTGGCATCAGACTGGAAGCCTTTGGATGCCAGGGTCGTTCTGGCCTGA
Source organism: Bdellovibrio bacteriovorus (assembly GCF_025558485.1). Classification (GTDB taxonomy): domain Bacteria; phylum Bdellovibrionota; class Bdellovibrionia; order Bdellovibrionales; family Bdellovibrionaceae; genus Bdellovibrio; species Bdellovibrio bacteriovorus_G. The sequence goes on along the minus strand of NZ_CP102930.1, from coordinate 744,747 downwards.
TCAACAACTGATTTCAAGTAGCCTTGGCCACCTAATTGTTTGTTACCACGGCAGGCTGTCACAACAGAAGAATCCATTTTAACATCCAAAACCGGATCAATCATGTCACAGAAGAACTGGATCGCACCGATATGGTCGATGGATGCAGACCAGTCCAACCAAGCGGATTCAAGCTGCTGACAGACCAATTCGTTCTCGCGAGAACCCACTGGAAGCTGTTTCAGGTTGAAGTTGCTCATAGCTTCGCTGATCGCTTTGCTATTCTTCATCATTACAGGGTCCTCAAAGACAGTGCCCATAACGATTCGGATGCCTTTACCCTGACCGGAATCAGTCATGCTGAAGGAACCCTGACGAAGTGCTCTCATGTTTGTGGTGAAAGCGGCAACGGCTTGATCGTGCATGGTTTTCGTGTGGTTGATCCAAGCCAGAACAGGTGGCTTGCCGAAGCTCCAGGAGCTGCGGGAACCGAACAGACCGGCTTTCAGGTTCACCATGCGCTGAGCCAGTTCAGAACGGTCAATGATAGAATTATCCTGAGCCAGTTCCTGCATCGCTTTTTCAACACGTTTGATTGTCAGTTTCTCTGTTTCGATCAAAGTGTATTGAGCTTTCCACTGACGGTAGTCAGCGCTCTTGGACAGATAGCTTTCAAGCTCCACTTTGCTTTGAGACACAACGCCGGAAGTGGCATTCACAGCCTGACGCATAGCCTGAATCCAGGAGCGGCCATTCTGAGCACAAAGTTTCAAAGCGCTTTCGTCTTCAAATGATTTTGCTGCGTATTCAGCAACACGCTTCATGGAGTTTGCATGAACCGTTTTCAGCGTCAAAGCCTGAAGTTTCTGAGTACGGTCACTTTGTACAGTGGCCTTATCCAGATTGACGAAAGCAGAAGCCGGGAAGGTCTTGCCATCAGAAGCCCAGTTCACCAGCTCATTTGCCAGTGTACAAACCATCAGATCATCGTTGTTGGTTTTTAGCTGTGCTTCTACAGTTTCAACATCCGCACGGTCGTTTACCAGCTGGGTGTTGACGGCTGTGAAGTACTTTTCGGAAGAGTCCTTATAGTTCAACAGATTCGTAAGCTCTGCGGAAGGTTTGGAGAACTTCGCGTTGTAAAGATCCACGCTCTTTTCAAGCTCTTGAGTGATCTTTTCGATTTTTCCACTTTGTGCCAACTGCATGAAGCGAACTTTCTTCGCCACTTTAGTGAATTGGCAAGTGTTCTGAAGAACCGCTTTGCGGTGTTCAGCTTTGCTCATATCCAAAGTGTTTTGATCGATCATTTTAGCGATTGCGGAAATACCGCTTGTCGCAACCACGCCACCGATAACAAACGGCAGGGCCGGAGCCAGCGCCGCATTCATGGAAACGGCAAACAGGGCATAAGGTGCAAGGCCGTTGATAACGTCATTCAGAGCCAGTAGAACTTTACCAGTGGACATCGTTTGACGGCCACACTTGGAATTCAGGAAGTTGTTGTTATTAACGATGTCACCCAGATTGCCAACAGCGGTTAAGGCAGCGGTCATGGTCTGTTCAACACTGTTGACGTTCACTTGCGTTGGGTCCTGCGTCTGCATGATTTGTTGCAGGGATGCGATACTTTGTTTGATCGCGTTTCCATTGTCCTCGATGGATTTGGCAGAAGGACTGCCAGTACATTCCGGAGACGTCAGAACCTCTTTATTCAAAGAATCAATTGCAGAGATAAGTTCCGCATGAGGACGGTTGTCAAACAAAGGACAACTGTAAGCATCAGGAACCTTGGCCGCATTCATTTTTCCTGCCGCTGTGCTTGTGGAAGTCACGCGGGTGTTTGAAGTGCTGGGACGGGTCGGGGTTGTGGAAGCCGAAGACCCTGCGGAAGATCCCGTATTTGTTTTCGGAATCGTCGGGGTGGTTGGAGTAACCCCGGTGTCCTCATCATCGCCGAAAAGATTCAGCGAGAAGATGCTTGCACTCGAACTGGCCCACACTTGCTGAGGGGGCACAATGAAGCTCGCGGTCAGCGCTAATGCCAGTGCGCCTCTTTGAACGTTCTTGAATTTCATAAAGTCTCCAGTGTTTAACTTTTTGCCACTTTTACTTTTTTCGCGTGTCATCCCGAGACATTTTGTCGGATCAGCGTGTCTAAATACTTAGAATCACATAGTTCCTTCTTAACTTCCCAAGTGTGCACACGAGTTCAGGTGGCAACGATGCAATTTCAATGCGCAGATTGCTTCACTTTGAAACAAGTCCATGGTCGAGGTGACAATATATTGCCAAGTGAAGTGCCACTGGACGGCCTCTGACGTTTTTCCGGGGATTCCTCTGTTATTTGCTTATTATCTGAACTTTAAAGGGACTGGAGCCACTTTGGGTGGAACGCTCTTTGTATAAGAGGTAAGTATGAGACTTTTGGTTTCCTGCCTTCTCTTTATGATGACCTTCTCTGGAGCCTGCTGGGCCAAGGTGGACTTGCGTACCACCAAGCCGCTGGTGATTCCTGAGGACAAGGTCACTCCGAAGATCACGAAAGAAGACGTGGCCAAGATCATTCCATTGGATATTAAAAAAGATGAAAGCACCGGATCTGTCATGAGTCGCATTGCCGACCGCGGATTCAATCTTTGGTTTAATTCTGAATTTATGAAGAACAGCGCTTTAGGTCGTGCGGTGGAAGAAACGCAGGAAAAACTAAAGACGGATGTTGTGGTTCCAGCTTCGACTCCCCATGGAGTTGTTCATAAGTTCTCATTCCGTGTGGAGGCCTTTCAGGCCTTGGCGAAAATGGAATACTCCGGTTGGTTGAAGGCTGCCATCAACTATGATGCAAAGGCCTCTGAAACAGATATTCAGTTCAAAGACAAAGTATTGGATAACAAAGATCTGATCGTCAGTCATAAAGCCAATAAAGAACAAGGTTTGTCGATGATTGGCCTTGCCTGGTCCTGGTAAGCGTCCTACCCTTAACTCATGGAAAATATCGTATTTATCTCTGGGAAAAGAACTCCCTTTGGAGCTTTTGGCGGATCTCTAAAGGATGTTTCAGCAACGGATCTGGGTGTGGCTGCCGCCAAAGCAACCCTGGAACAAGCCGGTCTTTCACCTGAAAAAGTTGAACATGTGATTTTCGGAAATGTGGTTCAGTCCGGTGCTGATGCGGCTTATCTGCCTCGTCACATTGGCTTGAAAGCCGGAGTCCCGGTTGCTGTCGGGGCTTTTGCTGTTAACCGCTTGTGTGGCAGTGGATTCCAGGCATGGGTGAACGCTGTACAAATGATCCAGTGTGGGGAAGCCTCTGTCGTGCTTGCCGGTGGTGTTGAGCAGATGTCACAGATTCCGTATGTGGCCCGCAAAGTTCGCTTTGATGGGATGCGCATGGGGAACTTCGAGCTGGAAGACCTGATGACCTCGGCTTTGACGGATGCTTATGCCAAAATGCCAATGGCCATCACAGCAGAAAATCTGGCAGTGAAATACAGTATCTCTCGCGAACAATCGGATGCTTATGCGATTCAATCCCAGCAAAGATTCAATGCTGCGGTTGAAAAAGGATTCATGAAACAGGAAATCTGCCCTGTGACAGTGGAAGGCCGCAAAGGCACTGTGGTTGTGGAAAAAGACGAACATCCAAAGCCGGATTCCACTTTGGAAAAGCTGGCGACCTTAAAACCAGTCTTTAAAAAAGATGGCTTGGTTACCGCAGCGACTGCTTCCGGTATCGTGGATGGGGCGGCCTGTTCTTTGTTGATGAGCGAATCCAAAGCCAAAGAGCTGGGGTTAAAACCAATGGCTCGTATCATCAGTTATGCCTCTGTCGGTTGTGATCCGACAATCATGGGTATTGGACCAGCGGGTGCGGCTCGCAAGGCGTTGGAAAAAGCCAACTTGAAACTGGAACAAATGGATCTGGTGGAAGTAAACGAAGCTTTTGCGGCCCAGTATCTGGCGGTGGAAAAAGAATTGAAATTAGATCCGGCAAAAACCAACGTCAATGGCGGTGCGATTGCTGTGGGCCACCCATTGGGCGCGTCAGGTGCTCGTATCATGAATCATCTGGTGTATGAGCTGCACCGTCGTGGTGGAAAATATGCTTTGGGTTCTGCCTGCATTGGCGGCGGTCAGGGTATTGCGATCATCATCGAAAAAATCTAAGTCCTGGACACCCCGGAACAGCTGTTGCCGGGGTTTTTGTTAATTCGGCCTTATACGAAAGACTTTTCATGGAATTTAATCTTCGAGAACGTACATCATTGATCGTGGGTCCTTTTACAACAACAGTGCAAAGTCTGGTGATGGGTTTAACTCAGATGGGTTCAGACTGTGTGCTGCTGGATTTCGATAATGCCGCCAGCCAGCGTTTTTGTAATCAGATCAATGACGCCCGTGAAATCAACCCGAAGTTTGGCAGAGCATTGGGGGTTAAATCCGCTATGAAGACCGCAGATGATATTAAAGATGCGGTCGGAACAGCGGCACAGTCTTTCGGCAGTGTGGATTTGTTTATTGATGCGCAAACTTACAACAAACAAAACCGCTACAAAATTGGCGACAGCATTGATTATCTGGATGAAGAGCTTCAGCACAATTTTAAGTCCTCTGTGATGCTGACTCATGCGGTTTTGAATTTTCTGAAGAATCGCAAGCGTGGCAGAATTCTGTATCTTTTGAATGAAACCTATCCGGACCCGATTCTGGCCGGGGCGCGGGGGGCGCTGATTCCCTTTGCCCAGTCTTTAGCAAAGCAGGTGGCAGAGCATAATATCACCGTGAATGTCTTGAAGTTGGGTTTGACTGAAGAGTATATTTTGGCCCAACACCCGGAAGCCAAATCCATCAAAGAAGCGGTGGAAGCGTTAAAGGTGAAAGAACCGCATCTGCGCATCACTGAACCGGACAAGGTCACAAACACCGTGACCTATCTGGTCAGTCAGTTCGGAGCAGCGGTGAACGGTCAGGTTATTTCTTTAAGTTAGGTGGGACATGCAACAAGGTAAGCTTATGATTCGTCCGGCATCAGTGATGTTTCAGTGGTGGGATTTTATTCCGCACTACACGCTGAAAGATTGCTGGAACAAGGCTCCTTTGGAGTTGGATATTTCAGAAGTGCAGGCGATCTATAAGCGCGGTCCGGCTTACCTTTACCACTGCCGCCGACAGGACGTGAACTATCTGGTTTATTTAGGCGAGGTGCCCGAGGGCTTAAAGAACATTCCTGTTCAGGAGGTGGGACCTTTTGAAGTGGTGAAGGTCATTCGCACATTTCCGTCAAAATGGAAAAAGGCCTTCCCCAAGTTGTTGGGTCTGGCCTTTATCACGATTGTTCTTTTGAAAATGTTTTTTTCTTTCCGAACTTAAAAGGTTTTAAAGCTTAAGACCTTTCAAAATCCCTTCAGCTTTGGCCAGATTTTCCGGCGCTACATAAATGCGGTCGATAATACGTGCACCCTCATAGCGTTGGAAGATCTCTGTCGTCTGATTGATCGGCGACGGCTGTGCCCAACGGTCATACTGGTCCACGACATAGATCTGCAAAGCACGCTCTTCCGGGGACGCTGTGTGGTATTTGGACAGACGAGCCTTGGAACTGGTGCGGATGACCTCGATGCCTTCAGCTTCCAAAGCCTTTTTGATGGCTTCCGGGCGGTCGGATTCAGAGGTGTTGTGCTGCTCAATCAAAACCTTAAACGGCTTTCTTTGCGCAATTCGCTGTGCCCATGGGTTGTCAGCACTGCTTAAGTGTTCATGCAGACGATAGTCATTGTAGTGCGTGTATTCGTTGATATCCCCGGGCAGAACAAAAGTGCAATCCGGAGAGGTCAGATAACGGTTCAGCATTTCCTCATAGATGATGCTTTTGTGATGGCAATACACCATCAAGTGCATGTGGTGACGGGAAATTAAGAAGTCATCGAAAGAATAAAGCGCACGGCGATTCAGGCCCAGATACATCTTGTTTTCACGACGATGGAAGGTCATGTTCTGAATCAGCCAGGATAGATCAATTTTTCCGTAGTTGGTGCCGCAGAAATAACTGTCGCGTTCCAGATAGTCCATGCGGTCCACGTCCAGCTCACTGGATACGAGCTGGCTTAAGATCGGGCGGAAGTCCACGCCATTATCGACGAAGAAATCATCCGGGCAGTGCAGGGCCTTATCAATCAGGCAGGCTACATGAATGGGCTGAATATCCGGGAAGGATTGTCTGATAGTGTCAGCGATGGCAGAATCCGTGACATATTTAATCGTATAATCTTCGTGATTGGCGCGACGGTTGTGATTCATCACTGTGTGCGCTTCTTCGCCGTATTGTTCCTGCTCTTTATACAGTTGAATCTTCAGCTCTGAAAGATGCGGCATCACTTGTTCAGTGGTATGGCTTAAAGGGCCGTGGCCCACGTCGTGCAATAAAGCTCCTAAGCGCAGCACCTGACGGAAGCGGGTTTTTACAGAAGGTTTTGAAAACGGATACACACGGAAGATTGCATCGAAGGTTTCACCTGCAAGGTGTCCCACGCCGACAGAATGGATGTATCTGTTGTGGGTGGCGCCAGGGAAGCTGAATTCCGCATAACCCAGTTGTTTGATCGCGCGCAGACGTTGATATTCAGCGGTATCCAGCACGGCCACTTCAGGTTCAGAGTAATATATAGAGCCATGAACGGGATCGCGAATTTCCATCTTTTCTCCTCTGGGAAAGGTACGCCGTACCTTTTTGTAGCGCACGGCATTGTTTCTAGGGGTTGGCTTTGAATAGCCGGGAGGCCCGCTACCTGTCAAATACCTTAATAGGTACGAGCTTCGGAAGCCAGAGATGCTCCCTATCTAGCAGGATGGACCCGACGTAGGACTAGGGATTGATGGTTCGGTCGATATGGCGCGAAAGAAGACTTATAGAACGGATGAGTTTCCCTACCATGTTACAGCTCGTTGCGCGAATCAGGAATGGTTCGCTCTGCCTTTGGAGGATTGTTGGGAGATATTTTCTAACTACCTCTGGTTTATCACACAGGCATACTCTGTCCGAGTGCATGCCTTTGTTCTTATGAATAACCACTTTCATCTTCTGATCAGCACTCCGCTGGCGAACATCGATGAGGCGATGAACTATTTTTTGCGCGAGGTGAGTAAGTCGATTGGTGCCCGAGCCAAACGGAAAAGTCAGATTTTCGGAGGTCCCTATCATTGGACGGTGATCTCAAATTTCACATACTACCAGCACGCTTATAAGTACATCTATCGAAACCCAGTGCAGGCAGGAATCTGCTCCCGAGTAGAGGACTATCGCTATAGTACAATTCGGGGATTGTTGGGTTTGGATCGGGCGTTGGTTCCCGCTATTGATAATCTCTGCCTGATTCAGAACATGTATAAGCAACTGTCGTGGCTGAATTCTGAGTTTAATTGCGAAGACCGAGAAGCGATTGCAAAGGCTTTGAGACGAAAAGAATTTAAGATTCCACGTGATCCTCATACTGGAAAGAGAAGTCACCTTGAGGATGGAGTTGTTTGAATATTAATCATTTCAATAGCTTATGAAGCGGCGCACTCCAAAAAGGTACGGCGTACCTTCTGGGCTTAGGGCCAGAAATGTAAAAAAATGAGACGTATCACTTTAGGAATTTCTGGGGACTCCGATGAGTAAGGTAAGAAATGAATCGCCCAAGGGCACCACGGTAGGTGCACTGAGCTTCAAGGATCGAAGCTCAGAAATCTTCAAGGAGGAGGAAACATGGGTCTCAGAATTAATACGAACAGTGCTTCGTTGAATGCTCAGAGAGTTCTCTGGGGGACGAAGATCGGTCTTGATAAGAGCATGGAAAAGCTCGCTTCAGGATTCCGCATCAACAGAGCTGGTGATGATGCCGCCGGCCTAGCGATCTCTGAGAATTTGAAAGCTCAGATTCGCGGTCTAAAACAAGCATCCCGAAACGCTCAAGACGGTATCTCTCTGGTTCAAGTGGCCGAGGGTTCCATGAACGAGATCTCTTCGATCTTGATCCGTCTAAGAGAATTGTCAGTACAAGCAGCTTCCGACACGATCGGACCTGTAGAAAGACAGTTCCTGAACGTGGAATACGATCAATTGGTATCTGAGATCGACCGTATCTCCGAAGGCACAGAGTTCAACGGAACTCAGTTGCTGGCGGGTGTGGGTTCCATCCTGGATTTCCAAGTTGGTACTAGAAATAATCCTGAAATCGACCGTATCTCTTTCGACGCTTCCAAAGCAGATGCAAACTCTGCGGCTTTGGGTGTGAACCTGACCTCTGTTGCTGATAAAGCTTCTGCTCAGAACGCTTTGGCAGCGATTGACCAGGCGATCGTCAGTGTCTCCGCAATGCGCGCAGACTTCGGTGCGATTCAGAATCGTCTTCAATCTACAGTTTCAAACATTCAAGTGTCTGTGGAAAACATGTCAGCTGCGAACTCTCGTATCAGAGACGTGGATGTGGCTGAAGAGACATCTGAAATGACCAAGAACAACATCTTGTTGCAAGCCGGTACTTCCGTCCTAGCACAAGCGAATTCCCAAGCTAACGTAGCACTTGGACTCTTGAACAAGTCATTCCAGGGTTAATCCTGGAGTGACCTAGGTTCCCGATCTTGATAGATCAAGATCACCCTCAAGTGTAACGACCCGAGCTCTGTAAAACGAGCTGACAATTTGATCTGTTTCCTGCGACGAGGCCGTCTTTCACGGCGGCCTCATTTTTTCAGTCAGAAATTTTGACTGACGGGGAGTGGATTTAAGAAACAGGATTCTGCATCCGGTTTCTGAATGTATGAATGAATCTTTTGATGAAGAACTCCCTGGCGAGTGACTTTGTCCGCCCTTTTTAGAGGCTGCTTTTTCCTCTGTGCAGCGACCGAATTTTCAAAAAAATTTCTTCAGCAAAAAATAGAAAAGAAAAGACAAAAACTGGACTCGAGCCGTTGTGTTGTTTTTCCGAAAAGTAAGCAGGGAACTGTATCGCAAGTTCCGAATATTAATTTTACAGGTGCACGGATCGCGCCTTATGCCAATGGATGGCACATTTTCACGGAGGAAGAACTATGAAGCACGGAGGATAGAATGGGATTAAGAATCGGTACCAATGTGGCAGCGTTGAATGCACAAAAAAATCTGTACATGACAAACATCAACGCGAATAGATCAATGGCAAGATTGGCCTCAGGAATGAGAATCAATCAGGCCGCTGACGATGCTGCAGGTCTTGCGATCAGCGAAAACCTCAAAGGTCAGATTAGAGGTTTAAGACAGGCCAACCGAAATGCCAACGATGGTATTTCCCTTGTGCAGGTCGCGGAAGGCAGCTTGAACGAAGTATCCAACATGCTCATTCGCTTGAGAGAGTTGGGTGTACAGGCTTCCTCTGACACGATTGGTGAAACTGAAAGAAAGTTTTTGGACGTTGAGTATCAACAGTTAAAATCCGAGATCCAGCGTATTACTGAATCCACGGTCTTTAATGGTTACGAGCTTCTCAACGGTACTGGTGGGATGATTGACATCCAGGTCGGCGTAAACAACGACCCATTCCGTGACCGGATCAGCTTTAATGCTGGTGCGGCCAATGCCACTGTAGATGCCCTGGGATTGACGGCAGAAAGTGTGGCGACGAAGGAAGGAGCTCAACTGAGCTTGGATACCATCGATCAGGCCCTGACATCGGTGAACGCGATTCGCGCGAACTTCGGTGCCTTACAAAATCGTCTGCAATCAACATCCAACAACTTGTTGATCGCTGATGAAAACTTGTCGGCAGCGAATTCCCGAATCAGAGACACTGACGTCGCGGCAGAAACCTCTGAAATGACAAGAAATAACATCTTGTTGCAGGCCGGGGTTTCCGTTCTGGGTCAGGCCAACCAGTCACAACAATTGGCTTTGAAGCTCTTGGGCTAATAAGTTAAAAATCAAAGGCGGCTCCTTAAAAAGGGCCGCCTTTTTTATTTTCTGTTCCCAGGTTTTCATCGGACTTTCATTTAGACAAATGCTGCTTAGAGTAATGCGAATATAGTTGAATTGGCGGTGTCTGCAAGGCACCTACAAAGTCTATGAAATTCATTGCGGCTTTTCTTTGTAGTATGGTGCTTCAGGCTCAGGCGGCCTGGGATTTAAATGACGTTTCTTACCTGATGCCTTTGCCAACCCAGATGGGTGAAGATTCGTTGCTAAAGTTGGAAAGCTCCGCCCGCGGTGGGTCTTTGTTGCCGACTTCTTTTGTAAATCAGATTCCTGTTTTGGCCATTGATCGCAGTCGTGACGAATTAAACAGTGCTTTACGTGTGGTCGGTGTTCGCATTGATCCGTGTTTCCCATTGCCGACGCCTCAGTCCTGCCAGCGCCAGATCCGTTTGGTATGGCAGCCGGTGGAACTTTCCCGCCGTAACGAGATTCAGTCAGTGGATGCGGCTTTGCACAGCTTCTATGTGTTGCAGGATTGGGAGTTTGCCAGTCTGCTTAAGGAACTGACCGCTTGGAAAAAGAAATATGCTGTGAATACGGCTTATCTGCCCTTGCAGGTGCATCCGGCCTGGAAAGAGCAGGGCGATGCTGCTCCGGCTTTTGCGGATTTTAATAAAATCATTCTGAAGTATGCGGGTGCGGAAAACTTCACGCGAGTAACGGCCATGGTTTTGCGTGGAAATGCCGACATGTGGGCATTTGCCGGTTTTGAACCGACCGAAAGCGGCAAGTTGCAGATGTTGCGTGTGCCTCGTTTGGGTGATCGCATGGCTCAGTCGTTCATCAATCTTGCTGTGCCTCACGACCATTTTGCTGGGGGAGGCATTGCTCCGTCTCCTAAAGGGCCGGATACTTTCAGCAACCTGACCGGAGAATCCATTCGTCTGGAGGAACCCGGCACAGAAGAGCTGATTCGCAAAGAAGTGCGTGCTGCTTTTCGTGTTGAAAATCCAAAGAACTTCACTCCTGAAAATATGGATTGCGTCAGTTGCCATGTGGCCCAACCAGCTATTCAATGGGTCTTAAACAAGCGTCCGGAATTGAAAGTTGATCAGCTGTGGAGCAGCGAGATCTACGCAAATGCCAAGTACAACCTGGGCAACACAAGCCCCGAGGTGTGGAACACCCAGCAGATCAGAGCTTTTGGTTATTTTGGAAGAAATGTGGCAATCAGCCAAAGAGCCATTAACGAGTCCGCCGAAGTGGCGGACTTCATCAACAGAATTACTGCGCAAGAGTAAGAGGGATCAGGTCCACCGCGAAGCGGGCATTTTCCTGATACTTGTATTCAACGTCGCCACCCAGACGAACAGAGTTATTTTCCGGATCGTAAGCCCATCCTCCGGCAACTTTGTTCGGGATGATCTGACCACGACCGGCATTCAGTTCAGCAGCAGTGCCGTAGCGAACGCGCACCTGCAAGACGCCATTGCCATCCACGCGAGGACGCTGACTTAGGAAAATTTCCTTGGCCAAAGTCTTTTTAGTGATATCAGAACCGATGCGGGCCAGATCATCACCAAAGTTTTTGTTCACGATACCCACGATATACTTGGACTTGATGCTTTCCGGAGAACCTTTTTCCTCGTTCGCAAGAACGATCAGCTCTTCAAGTTTTTCAGGGCCAAACCCTGTGCAAGTGCCGTTGTTTTTCGGGGTTTTCAGATTCATGTCGAAGCACTGAGGATTGTATTTCGGGTGAATACGCAGCGCCCAGTCTTTATTTTCATCAGCATCTTTGGCTTTCACCAAAACACCGTAAACGGCAAGTTTTTTGGCTTTGCCACCTTTGAAGTCCAGCAGAGTGCGCGCCATTTGTTCTGTACTGATGCGAGAATTTTTAAATTCATCAGCATCTGTCATGAACACAACAACCAGCTGAGCGTCAGGACGGAAGAAGCCTTCATTTGTGCCGCCACGACCGGATTTTTCCAGGGCTGCTGTCAAAGGGGCAAAGAACTCCTCGTCCTCTGGCCCCCCCTGCGCATAGGGTGCAACACCAATGTTCAGAGTGGCGGAAAGAATGCTTTTTTCCTTCTTTGTTACATAACGCTTGTTGTAGGACTGGCTTTTTGAGTCCTTGATGTAACGAAGCTCACCAATCTGATAGGAATCTTTCTTTGTTCTTGCGAAACGATCAGAGCTGTCCCAGGTTGAAATCACACCAATGTGATAGTCGATCATCGCATTTTTGTTGATACCGTTTGTGAAACGATCCAGATTGCGCAGTAGATTTTCTTGAGCGGACTTCATACTTTCAGAGTTGTCCGTCACAAACAAAATATCCACCTGCGGATTGAAATCAAGCTGGCTCTGACCGCCGTCTTCGGTAATCCATGTGAATTTCTGTTCTTCAACATGTTCATACTGTGGGATTTCCACAGTTGGCGGAGCCACTTCCGGCTGTTGAGCCATAATGCCGCTGGATTCCGGGCTGCAAGCTGCGACCAGCATCAAAGCAGAAGCGTAAATGCAAAGGGCGATAAGTTGTTTCACATTTTCCTCCTGATGTTCTGCGGGCAGGTTTTTGCCGCCACGTCGTACTTATCAAGTTCATCAATCCAAGGGCGACCGTCATCCATGAAGACCAGTTGATCTTCTCCGGCTTTGTTGAAGTCGCCTTTGGAGTAAAGCTCCTGGGCCAGCTTCATGTCGGTATGAATTCTTTGAATCGCTTCCACTTCGATCAGATTTAGTTTCTGAACAATACGGAAGTTGGCTTCAGATTCGGATTTAGCCAGTTGCTTCATGCGATTTTTAAGTTTCGCGAAGCTTTCCTGCTGAATCTTGCTGACTTGAGACTGCAAAGTCGGCTGGGTGTTGAGGTCTTTCAGGATTTCCAAAGCTTTTTCCGAAACCTTGAAGCGCAGCATTTCCTTCTGAAGATCCAGGTCCTTGTAGTAAAGCACAGGCAAAGTCAGAAGGGATTCCGCGACATCAGAGGCTTTCAAAGGGAAAGTCACGGATTTAGCAAGAACCTTGGCGAAAGACTCGTTCATGCCGGTTTCAGCCAGCTTTTGAACTTCCAGTACGCGGGTTTTCTGTCTTTCTTTAAACGTTTCGTGAGTTTCAAAGACACCTTTGTAATCACAGATTCTTAGCTGGGTCAGAGAGCGCAGGAAGTAGGCTTCAGAATTAACAACCTCACCAAACTGGGGGCTGATCAGAGTTTTGGTTTGTGCCAGAGCTTTTTCGGAATCATTTTTACGGAAATAAGCCCAGCCTTTTTCTTCGATGGCCTCAAACCAGTAGTCACTGCCTTTGGGAATCTGATTGTACAGCTTCAAGGATTCATCAAACTGACCCTTGGCAAAGGCCAAACGGGCTTTTTTCATGGATTCTTTGCCGGAACAATCAACACATTTTGGCAAAGAGGCTTTTTCCAGAGCTTTAAAATCCAGAAGCTTTAAGGCTGCGGTATTATCTTTGCCAGAAAGAGCCTTTTCAAAGGACTGACCCCAGTTCTTTAGAACAAGCGTCTCTGACCGTTGCAGGTCTGCCGCTGCGCCAGCGATGGACGCTGTGCCTAGCAAAGAAGCGATAAGAATGTTCTTAAAAAACATGCTACGGGAAATCATAAAATGAATCCGATTCCCAAGGAACCAACAACAGTGTCCAATGATCTGGAACCTGTAACCGGTTGGTCTTTATAAGTTTGGTATCTCATTTCTGCACGGGCAGAAATGTGTTTTGTGATCCATGCACCCACGCCAGCACCAGCTGTCATCAAGCTTGTTGTCCCGCTGGAAAGGGTCATCTGACCGCCACCTGCCAGCAGGTAAATGTCAAACTGGGTCACACCCATATCCAGGAAGCTGGTTTTGCCGTAAATTGGATACCAGTTTACCACTGCCAATGCCGCGTTTTCCGGATAGTCGATATCAACAGCATAAGCACGTCCACCAGCTTCATAGTTCTTTTTAGCCTGATCGAAGATACGCTGACCTTCATCAGTCAGTTTATTGCCGTAGTCGTAGTAGCGAACACCCAGGGACCAGCGGGGAGTGATATGGTAATCAGCCGCAAGGCCCAACGACTGGGTTTTCACGTAAGAGTCACCACCGAAAACACTGCCATAAGAAACACCGAACTCAACACGGTTGCGTCTTTCAACAATGCGGTCCTGTACGATGCGCGTGCGAGTCTGGGATTTGATGTTTTGAGCCATCTCCATCAATTCCTGATTTCCACCCAGAGAATCGATGTCATCAGCCAGCGTGGCTTTCTTTGCAGAGGCTTTGCCTGCAGCCATTGCCGGGGACACCATAAAAGCGGCGGCAATAACGGAAAGGGAAAGAAGCTTTAGTGTTGTTTTCATTATTGGGCTCCTTGGGAAGCCTGCTCAGGTGCGAAACGAATCTTCAACTGAGTCAGGGATTCTGGAGTTGACAGTCCGTTTGGACCATAAACTTTAAAGCTAAGGCGAACACGCACCCCATTAGCATTCACCATGAATGTCCCATCTTTCGCCAGTTGTGGTTGTACAGTGATTTTCTTTGTATCGAAAACCAGTTTGAACTTCCAGCGAGAGTCCCCAAGGTATTCAGGATCTTTTTGTTTTGAATCAGCAATCACGTGACGGGAACCATCCAGTTCCAGGAAGTCATTCCCGGCTGTGTAGCTAACACCATCATAACTTACCACCAGACGTGGTTTTTGCTGGCTGCGACCATCGATGCCCGGAACTTTCACTGTGACTGTGAAAACAGTCTCAAGACCCTGCATTACTTCCGCACCTAGGCCATCCACTTTCAATTCAGAAGGGGCCTCCTGGTTTTTGAATACGAACAAAGTCGTTTCCTTTTCACGGACCAGACCTTTAAGTTTATCAGCGTTCTGACTTGTTGCAGATACAACTTCAGCAATGAATTTCACATTCACAGCTTTCATGTTGGACGTGGAAGCCACGGTATAAAGGGCCGGGTTGTACTTCAGGATATAAAGATCTTTTTCCTTTTGGGAAGCTTCCAGTGTCGCACCTTCAGGCAGACCCTGAGCTGTCAGTTTGATCTGAACACCGGGAACCAGGACGCGAGCGTAAACTTTAAAGGAGGATTCCTGACCTTCGTTGAAAGTCATTTGAGCATCCGGAGTGATGACGATGAATTTTTCGTCAACTGTGGATTCTTCTTTTACCACCACTTTGGGTTTTTCAACCACAACAGTGTTGGTGATTTCGCGTGGTTTTTCCGGACCGTGAGTGATCACATCCTGAGAATGTTTTCTCAGTGTGTCCAGAGTGGAGTTTGGTACAGGATCTTTCTTCCAATCACCGCAACCGGCTAGGAGCAAAGTCACTGGAACGGTTAGAATTGTGGTTTTAAGAAAGTTCATTTTGTACCTCTCTTAGCGGCTGCTCACGCGCATAAGTTCAAATGGGTAAAGAACGTCAACATTTACTTTTCCTACCGGACGCGGGAACTGCCATGATTTCATTCTCTGCAACATGCAGTTTTCAACCATGCGGGAACCCAGGGAAGACTGTGCCACCTTGGCAGTGGTGATTCTTCCTGCCGGACCAATCACGAAGTCCACCGCCACACGACCACCGATGGATGGTTGCGCCTGAAGACCTTTTTCATAACAGTAGATGATCTGACCTTTGTTTTTATTGATAACTGCGATGATTTGGTCACGATCCAAACCACCTTCAACAGTGGCTTCTTCATCCAGTGGCAGGCTGACAGCTGAAGTGCCGCCCACCAAAGAGATTTTGCCGTAACCTGCACGACCGCCACCAACACCTTTGGTGCCGTAACCACCTGCACTTTGCGCGCGACCACTGCCTTCACCGGCAGAACCTGCAATCAGGCCATTGCCCGGAAGATAACCTTTGATACCGCCACGGCCTGTGGAACCCACGCCGCCGCCGCCACTGCCGACACCCGCAGAACGGATGGCTTTCATGGAGTTGTTATCCAGACCCTCGTAACCACGAGTCCCTTTTGGAGTTCCGCCCAAAGCCGCCAAAGCGCCGATACGATTCACATCTTTGGCTTTGGCAGTATTCACCTTGTAAGGTTTGGTTTTCAATTTGGCTTGAGCTTTAGGGCGATAGACTTTTTTAGTTTGTTTGATTTTGGTCTGAGAAACCTTCACGTGAGCCCGAGGCTCCTGAATTTTTTTAGCGGGTTCTTCTTTAGGCAGAACGATTGTAACCAAAGTCGGTTCTTCTTTTTTGGAGAAATAAGAAGCCCAGATCCAGGTGCCCATCATAAGACTTAGAACGGCTGCGATATGCGCCAAGGTGGTCTTTTTCAGAACCACTTTCAGTTGTTCATCGTCCTGATCTTCAGAAAGCTGATAGGTGGGGCTGTTCGCAGGAACGCCATTGGCTGCCAGACGCAAATGCCCCAGGCCTTCCAAAGCAACGCCCTGTTCGTTCATCTGAGAAAGATCAATTGTCTGTAAAAGACGGTATTCGATCTCATTGGATTCAAGAGTTTGAAGGTTGGAAACCGCTTCAATACGACGACTATTTTTCAAGTACACGATATTGAGCGATTCAGAGTCCACAGCAAAGGTGCGGACTTTTTGTCCTAGCCTATTTTCAAGAATTAACAGCTTTGCAGTACTCATATTCAATCCTAGTTTCTTTTCTCGTCTTGGTCGATTTTGTCATCGAACCGGTTTCTACCACCCAGCAGATCCTCAAGAAGCTTGTCATTCTCAACGGTTGCCTTGGTGTTTAACGAACTTTGGTACTTACCTCTGAGGGCACTGCCATCAAATTTGAACGAGGTGCCGAGTTTGGGCCTATGGCTTTGCTCCTTTTTCACCTTATTCGCTCCTGTCGCCTTTTGAGACGCGGAAGCTGGTACCGCTAGTAAAGATAGCAAAAGGGGGGCCAGAAAAATCACCTGTTTCATAGGCTTTTTCCTCTCTGAATTTGATTTAAACGGGCTTCCAGATACGACGGCATCAGGGGGTGGCCCATTTTTGTCTCTAGGTATTTCAGGTTTTCAAGGTCACGCACATTAGATGGGTTTTCAGACACGGATTTACGTGCGGAAACCAGATCTTTGCTGGTGAATGAAGAGGTGCCCAAAGCATCGGACACCGCAGTTTTCATGCGGCCACGACCTGGAAGCTCTTCCAGAATTTGCATTTCACGCACCAGGAGCTTTTGAATTTCCGGGCGGGCCATTTTGTATTCGTTTGCCAATTGCCCCAGGGCCGGAGAGCTTGCCCACAATTCATCCATTTTCTGGCGAGCAGTTCTTGCTTTCACCAGATAGGGCTTGGAACGGCCTTTGAGGATTGCAACGTACTGCTTTTGTTCCGCCGGGCTTAGACCCTTTGGCATTGGCAGGGCCGCAAGATCACGCACCAGACGGTCATTTTCCGAAGCCACGATATTCAACATAATCAATTGTGCCGTAATATCTTTAAGAGCCAGGGATTCTTTCAAAAGCTTGTCAGCCTTTGCCGTCAAACCCATGCGATCCTGAATGGATTTCTGAACGGTGCGGTCGTTCTTCGCATTTAGCTGATGACGGGCAATTGTTGGGTGGAATTGGCCGACCTTATTGTAGAAGTCCTGCTTCTGGAAGAACTGAGCCGCAGATTTACGACGAAGCTCTTTCATTTCAAAGACAGACTTCAGGCCTTTTTTATCCATGGTGCGAGCATAAACCAACAAAGCGGTTTCATTCAGAAGATCCGGTTTTGCTTTCAGATCCTTGGCTTGCGCTTTCAGTTCTTTGACAGGATTGGAAGACAGCAGCACTAAACGGGATCTCATCACCAGGGCACGATCGCCCTTCAGACCGGCTTTCAAAGCAGCCTTATAGTGTTTTTCAGGATTCATGTCGGCCAAGTCCGCCAGAGTACCCAGACGGAATTCACGGTCTTTGTCAGACATCCTGGAGCTTTGAACTTGAGAAGCCATGCGGTAAGCACTTTTGAAATCCAGATGTTTTTCATAGTGAGCCGCCAGTTGTTCACGTAGCTCGTCTTTGCGGGAAACCGGCACTTCCGGCATTGCAATCTGGGCCAGCACGGCCTGAACGTAAGTGGACTCTTCGCCAGTTTTCTGAGCCAGAACGGCAATGTTATTGTAGAAAAGAATCTTTTCATTGGCTTTGGCGCCAGACACATCTGTGGTCAGAACTTTCTTAAGCAGTTTTGAATGTTCAGATACGGATGACTTCGGGTTGTTGGCAACAGCGGCCACCTGATTCATCAGGGCCTTGCGGGCCATTGTTGCAAATTCAACTTTGTGTGCCGGGAACTTTTCAGAATAATCCCAGGCCCACTTTTGCAAAGCTTCTTCATCTTTAAGTTGAGCGGCAGCATCCAAAGACAGATCCGCAGACTTTTTGCGAAGGTCGGCATTGCCTTTTTTATCCATTGCCAGCTCGTTGAAAGCCAACGCAGCTTCCTTCAGATTTTTTTCCTGATAACTTAGATATGCCAGCTGATAACGAACTTCGAAGGATTTCGTGTCATCGTCGGAATATTTCAGGAAGTGCATATAAGCTTCGCGGCGCAGTTTCAAATCCTGGGACTTTTCTGCTGCGGAAACTTCGTTAGCCAAAGCGGCTTCGCGGTCTTTCTTGGGGAAAGAACGGCTTTCGCTGATACTGCGATAGATCTGAATAGCCAGAGGATATTTCGCCATCTCCATTGCGATCTGTGAACCACGGTTCGCCATGTCGATGTCAGAAGGGAATGTTTTATTGTAGATCAAGTAAGCGTTCATCAGATCCTGATCCGGCTTCAATTTCTTGGAGCGGTGAAGTTCTGTTACATAACGCTTCATGGTTTTTTGCAGTTCTTCACACTTGGACTCTTCGCAGCCTGTATTTTTGAATGCCGCTGCCGCTTTGGCGAAGTCTTGAGTGGATTGAGTCGTCTGGCCACGATCATAGTTCACCTGTGCCATGCGCACGAAGGCTTCCAGACGTTCTTCTTTTGTCAGGTCAGGTTGTTCCAAGTAGCGGTTCAGGATTTTGTGAGCCGCTTGTTTTTGGCCCAAGCGGTCCGCTTCAGAAGCGAAATGGAACATCAGCTCTTTACGGTTCTGAGCCGGAGCCAAAGACTCAAACTCATTGATTTCTTTGTCAGTAATAGCTTTACGGGAATAGAACGTCGCCAGGTCGCGCATAATATCGGCATGGAAGACAGGATCGTATTTAGAGCCTTCTTCTGTGTCGCGAGTGATCAGGTGTTTGTTCTTCAGAAGATTTTCCATGATGGAAATCGCAGAGGAAAGCTTTTCTTCGTTGAAATCACACCAAGCCATATTGTAAGTGACCAGGGCGCGGTTTTCGAGCTTGTTGTCTTTCAGGGCCACGACGTAGTTTTTGCGGGCATCAACGAATTTATTCTTTTGGAAAAGAAGATCACCCAAAGCAGCGTGAGAGCGGGAGACAATCGAAGGATTGATTTTCTTTGTTTTGGCTTCTTTGATGATTTGTTCAAACAAACGGATGGCATTGTCATTTTGACCGGCCATTTCGTAAAGGTGAGCCAATTGGAACAGGATCGGACCATGTTCGTTGATACGAACCTGACGAAGAAGCTCTTCATAAATTCCGATGGCCTTTTGACGGTCGGCTTTGGAGCCTTTGCAACCGTCGCAGTTTGCCTCCACTTCCAGCATGAAGCGATCACGAGCACGTTCAGCCAAAAGATCGGCTAAACGCTGCTGCGTGGGAACCCAGGAAGGATCTTCCTTGCCAATAGCGGAAAGGACCCGTTCCATCTTTTGGATGACCAGATCCTGAGTTCCGGAATTCATCTTGTCGGCATGTGCAAGACGAACATTTAATACTCCGAGGCAAACAACACTGAGAATAGTAAGTCGTCTTAGATTTTTCATTTTCCTGGCACCACTGCAAATTTAAGTTTCTCGATACCTGCCAGGGAACCTGCTTTGATAAGAGGATCCAGCTCGGCGTACTTCATTTCTGTATCGGCCTGAATCATCAACTCCAGATCTTTTTCTTCAGAGTTCTTTTTGATTTCAGCCAGTTTGTCTGTCAGGTCGCGGGCTGCAATGCGCTTGTCGTCCAGGAAGTAATTGCCTTTTTCGATGCGCAGGATAGGAGCCACTTTTTCGACACCCTGACTGTGATTGGCCATTGGAAGACTGATGCGGGATGGAACCTGAGTTTCCATTCCGCCGTTTTGAGTTCCAATCAGCAGATAGATCACGA
The DNA here is from genome assembly GCF_025558485.1 of Bdellovibrio bacteriovorus. Classification (GTDB taxonomy): domain Bacteria; phylum Bdellovibrionota; class Bdellovibrionia; order Bdellovibrionales; family Bdellovibrionaceae; genus Bdellovibrio; species Bdellovibrio bacteriovorus_G. The sequence continues at coordinate 724,620 of NZ_CP102930.1, read as the reverse complement.
TGATCGAAAACGCGTCGATCAGGGAAGTTAAAGGCAGCGCCAAAGCCAGATCACGGCGAAGCAGGCTTTGTTTCTTGCCGCCACCACCCAATGCAAGGGCATCTTTCATTGGGGAGCGTTTGGATGTGGAAGTTTCCAAAAAGGATGTCTTTTTCATAGTTCCTACCCCAGCGGGGACAAGCCCACGCCTTCAAAGGCACTTTGTTTAAGGTGATCCATCACACGGATAACGTCTCCGTAAGATGTATTCGCCTCAGGACGTACAACACTTGTTTTAAGATCTGGATACTGATCGCGCAGGGCTTTCAGTTTGCCTTCCAAAGCTTCCCAATTCACGCCCTTGGTGGATTTACCAATGCGGGATTCAAGAACCTTGGCTTTAGGCACATTACGTAGAGAGAGCTGAACTCCACCGTCAGCAGCCATCGTCACCCACAGTGAAGGGGGATTTTTGGCGCCGGCTGTGGAGTTGTCTCCAACGGCCTGCTTGGTATCCAGAGTCCCGATCTGAACAAACACCGCCGTCAACAACAGAAAACAGATCAGGACGGAAAGGATATCCAGAATGGGAAGGATATTGATTTCAAAGTTCAACTCTTTCTTGTGGCTCATACAAGCGATCTTTCTTTCTTGTCAGATACGGGTGCGTAGTGGAAGCCCAGCTGGATGAAAAGGTTCAAGGCAGCTTTGTTCAGATCTTCCGTCAAACGGGAAGCACGGTTTTGCAGAACTGCGTACATGATCAAAGCGGGAACCGCAACCAACAGACCATAAGCTGTTGTATTCATCGCCAAAGAGATACCATTGGAAAGGATTGCTGCTTTTTCAACCGGGTTGGCATTTGCGATACCCGCGAAAGAGTGGATCAGACCCGTGATTGTACCTAATAGACCGATCAATGTTGCCACGTTGGCAAACATCGCCAGGAAACCGATACGTTTTTCGATGCGGGTGTTTTCCTCAAGAAGGATTTCATCCATCTTAAGTTGAATTTCTTCTTTGCCACCCATATCAATGGCTGCCTGAATACCCGCGGACGCGACAACGCCGAGCGGTTCTTTGGCGCTCAATTGCAGTGAACGACGAAGAGCCTTGTCCAAGTTACCGCCTTTAATATCCTCAGCGATTGCTTTAGACAGATCTTTTTGATTGATTTTGCGATTTACAAAAAGCGCGATAGAGCGTTCAGCGATAATCGCGACAGAGACCACCTGAGCAGCCAAAATAGCCCACATCCAGAAAGCGTCTGAAGAAGTAAAACCACGACCAAGTGACAATAGGAATTCCATAAGTCCTCCGTTAAAAGAATCCGGAAGCCTTAGGAGCAAGGGGGGTGCCAGAGCCCAGTGTCTCATTACGAGGCTTAGAGGAAGAGACCTGTGCATTATTTCAACAGCGGTGACGTTTTATGGCGTCACTAAAAAGTAAGTCCGTACCTAAGTTATTTATTCTTCGATGGCGGCTGTGATGTTTTCCCACAGCATGGGGCTTAATAATTCTGAACCGATCATCAGCACGGGTTCGGCATCTTTGGCGCGGCCACGTTTGGCTTCAGTGGGTAAATGACCTGTGCCGCCGTTGTTTTCAAACCAGGAACGGCGAATGGATAAAGAGTTTGAAACAAACAGATGCGGGAACTGCTCCAGCTCCTTTTTATTGGCTCTGCCGTATTCAAAGGTGCTTAAGACGTTGAACTTTTTGGAAGTCTCGATGGATTCAAGTCTTTGGAAGCCCAGTTCCATCAGGTATTTAAATTTCTGACGACCGGGTTGCTTGGAAGTGAAGATCAAATCCAGATTTCCGGAAAGGAAATTGGCTTCCAGCTCGTTCAGATCAAAGATATCCAAAGTGATCTTTTTAACACCGACTTCTTCAAAGCACAGACGGGAAGCATTCAATGCAAAGTCCGACAGGCCTTCCAGCGTGCCGATGTGCAGTTCTGCCACCATCTGATTGTTGCTGATACCTTGCAGTTCAGTTTCCAGACGGCGAATGGACTTTTCAAAAATCTCTGACAGCTGAAAAGCCACGCTGGTCCAGCCGGATTTTCTTTTGGCGGAACGATCCAACAGAACGATTTTCAGTTCGTCTTCGATCTTTGCAATAATGCGGGAAAGTTGAGGTTGGCTTAACCCCACGTGCAGTGCTGCCGCGGACAGATTTTTGAAGTTCACAGCTTTTGCCAGTACGCTCAGCTCATAATACAACTGTTGCATCAAGTCTCCGCCTCAGGGTTTTCTGATATAATTTAAAAAGGCCAGCATTCCCAACATCACTGCGATGGCATAGCCGACAAAGCTCATTGTTGGCATTCCCATGATGTGATTTTCGGTGGGATGAACAAAGATAAAGGATGAACTTAGAATCAAGGCCGCGATAATGACTGCCAGGAATAAAAGATTCGACGAACTTTCGACGGACCTTTTCAGTTCTTTGATTTCCCCCACATGCAGGCGGAAAGCATGATCCGGACTGTTCACCTTGCGCAGGAAGAAATTCAGCTGGCGTGGTAATGAATTTAGGAAATTTTTTGATTCCCGGGCCATCTGGGACATTTCATTTATTAACTTGTCCGGTCCGAAATGGGTTTTGGCCAGTTCACCGGCAAATTCCAAAGAGTATTGCAGGAAATCAAAGTCCTTGTGGATTTTACGGCCCATGCCCTCAATCGCCACGATGGACTTGAAGAAAAGCATTAGATCCGTCGGCACATGGATGTGGTGGCGGGCCGCGATTCCCGAAGAACGCATCAGCACCTTGCCTAAATTAACATTTTTCAAAGTCAGACCGAAATAAGGCGCAATCAGCTCACGCAGGTCTTTCGCAAAAATATCCACATTCACGCGGTCCGTGAACGGGGCCAGGTCCACATATTCATACGCCAGTCGTTCGTAGTCCTCCCGGGACAGTGCTAACAGCATGTTGGCAATCGAAGCCTGAGTGCGAGAATTCAATCGACCGACGACACCGAAGTCAATCAAACCGATTTTATTTTCGGGCAAAACAAAGAAATTCCCAGCATGCAGGTCGCCGTGGAAAAGGCCGTCATGGAAAACCATCTTCAGATAAGCTTTCAGACCTCTGCGAATGACCTCTTCAGGGTTGATACCGGCTTGTAGCAGCGAGGATTCCTGGCTTAAAGGAACCCCAGGAAGAGCTTCCATCACCAGAACCCGTTCAGTGGTCAGATCCAGATAGACTTTGGGGATTTTGATATTTTCATCACCCGCGAAATTACCCTGAAAGCGACGAATGTTATTGGCTTCAACCACGAAATTGGTTTCAAGTTCAAGGGTGCGGAAGTATTCATCGACAATGCCCACCGGATTATAGGATCTGGTTTCGGGAATGTACGTCACCAGAAGTTCCGCCAGTAGGTAAAGAACATTCAGATCATCATTGATCGTCTGAATGATGCCAGGGCGCTGAACCTTGATAACCACATCTTCACCGGTGCTAAGACGGGCACGGTGTACTTGAGCGATGCTGGCAGAACCCAGAGGCTCTTTGTCGATGGATTCAAATTTTTGATAAAGGGTGTTTCCGAACTCTTCACGCAGAACTGCTTCCACAGTTTCAAATGAGATGGACTGAACGCGGTCATGCAGCTTTTCAAATTCAGCGACGTATTCTTCGGGAACAAGATCGGGACGGGTGGCAAGAAGCTGTCCCAGCTTTACGAAAGTGGGACCCAGTTCCTCAAAGCTCATCCGCATGCGCTCTGGCATTGAGAGGTCCTCAACGTCAGAGCTTGCGTTTAGCCTTTGGATAATGAATTTACCGAGTTTTACCTTTTCCGCGACCTGATGAAAGCCGTGCTTTGCGAACACCCCCACGATCGTTCTGAGTCTTGCCGCGTTTTTTAGAGTCTTTCCGATCTGGCGTCCGGTGCTTAAGGCTGTCACTATTCTTCTCCGAATAATCGTCATTATCCCGGAGTTTAGACTGTTCGGCAAACATCAATTTTTTACTGAGCTTTGGTTTGTCCGAAGCATCCCCATTGACCTGTTCACGGTATCTCTCTGGACCAAGGATCATCTCGAGTAAAGTCTTGTCTGGACCTTTTTTATCCTCTTCATCAAGTTGACGAGGTTTCAGATTGTATTGTTTTTCAACCTTACGCAGTTTTTCAGAGCTTCCCTCTGGCACATCTTTGCGAACATCACCAAAGAAACGGGATTTTCCGTGTTCCTGAACTTTGTTTTTCTGCTTGAAGCGATCAGGTCCTTCCTCACGGAAGTTCTTTTTGCCAGCATCCTTGGATTTGCCGTGCTTTCGGTCTTGCTCCCGTTCGGGGCGACCCTTGCGTTCAGAGCGATCTGCATGGCGTTCTTTACCGCGGGCAATATGATCTTTCGGACGTTTTTGGGCATGTAGCTTTTTTAGAACTGCGGAAGCAGATCTTTCAGCAGCAGTCTGCTCATCCTCGTGTTCCTCTTTTTCCAAACCTGCCAGAGCAAAGTTAATTTGTCCTTGCTCGGGATCAGCGGCCACAACCTGAATACGAATACTGTCACCAATACTGTAAGAGAACCCGGAACGTTTTGCGACCAGACGAAGATTTTCCTCGTCGAATTCAAAACGGTCACCACCCAAGTCATCCAGACGAACCAGACCGTCAATATCATATTCACGCAAAAGAACGAAGACACCGAATTTTGCGACAGAGCTGATCATGCCATCAAATTCCTGCCCTACGAATTTTTCCATGAAACGGGCCTTTTTGATGGATTGAACCTGACGTTCCGCTTTTACTGAACGTTGTTCTGCCGCGGAAAGGATTGTTCCCGCCGTGGACAGATCGTCTTCGCTCATCAGGCGGTAACGAGAATTTGGCATCACTTGATTTTTTAATAAACGATGCACAATCAGGTCAGGATAGCGACGGATCGGGGATGTGAAGTGAGTATAAAACTCAAACCCCAGACCGAAGTGACCCACATTGTTCATACTGTATTTGGCCTGGCTCATGGATCGCAATGTCAGGATATTCAGGATTTGCGATTCCGGACGGTTTTCAAACTCCTCCAAAGCCTTGGTCAGGCGCTTTTGCAGCTTGCCGGTGCCCAGCTTTGTTTTTCCGCCGAAGTTCTCCAGATATTTTTCCAGAGTGCGAATGGCCATTTCATTAGGTGGTTCGTGGATGCGGTACAGAGCCGGGATATTACGACCCGAAAGGAATTTGCCGACAGCAACGTTCGCAGCCAGCATCATCTCTTCGATCAAACGGTGAGAGAACAAGCGTTCAGAGCGTTGAATGTCAACGGGAACCCCGGCGCCATCAATGACCAGTTCTGTTTCCGGAATTTCCAGGTCCAGAGATCCTTCCTTAAAGCGTTTTGCCATCAGGATTTTTGCCAGGTCATAAAGTCTTAGGATGTGCTCTTTAACGTGCTGGTGTTTTTCGACGTTATTTCCGTCAATAATTTCCTGAGCCTCACCGTAAGTGACGCGGGCCTTGCTTTCCATGACGCCTTCATAGAAATCGGATTTAATGAGTTCTCCGGTAAAGTCGAAAAGCATTTCGGCGACAAGGCACAGGCGTGGAACATGCGGGTTTAGGGAACAAAGTCCGTTACTTAGAACTTCCGGAAGCATTGGAACCACATAGTTCGGGAAATAAACGGAAGTTCCGCGTTCGTAGGCATCCTTATCGATCGCCGTTCCGATTTTCACATAGTGGCTGACGTCGGCAATGGCAACATAAAGACGGAAGCCTTCATTGGTCATTTCAACATAAACAGCATCGTCAAAGTCTTTTGCGGTGGCGCCGTCAATTGTGATCAAAGCTTTATCGCGCAGATCCCGGCGACCCTGGAAATCTTTTTCTTCAGGTACTTCGCCAAAATGTTCGGCTTCTTCCAAAGTGGCCTTGGAAAATTCCAGAGGGATATTATTTGCGCGGATCACGCGTTTGATATCAGTCAAAGGGTCCAGAGCATTGCCGATGATCTCGGTCACTTTGCCTGTAAAGGGTTTGCCTTCATCGGGATAGCTGAGAATTTCTGCCGCCACAAGCTCTTTGTCTTTGGCGTTCATGGAATCTTCGATTTTGATCTTCAGATCCTGGCCCCAGCCTTTGCCTTCATCGCGAAGGGCGCCGGTACGCTCATTCATTTTATAAAAACGGCCCACTACAGTTTTGGTTCCGCGTGATAGAACACGCACCAGTTCACCACGGAAACGTTCGCCGCCTTTTTCTGGGAAAACTTCGATGGCCACTTTGTCGTTGGTCATGATGCCTTCCATGGAATGGCGGGGGATATAAACGTCCGGGTGATCTTTGTCGTCAGGGATAAAAAAACCAAATCCGTCTGGATGTCTTTTTATGGTGCCGTTGAGGATTTTCTTTTTTTGCATTGTCAGGCTGTATTTCCTTTTATTTGAGATTATCACAAGTTAGGCAGGCGAAAAGGAGAATCTTTATGCGACAAAGCCGCCGTCGAAGTCCTGTTAGTGTCAGCAATTACTTGTGATTGAACAGATTAGAGTGACTCTCTGAGGTCTGTAAGAAGTCAGAGAAAAGAGGTACTTAATATATAGCTGACTTTCCCCAATAAAACAAATCTCGAAATTGTCAGCTCGGCGTCTGTCCTAAGTAGCGGATTATATTTAGTTAATTCCCGGATATGGTGCCGTACGAGTCTACTTCGGGCGAGACGCTTTGTAGGTTGCTTCGGCCTTTTCTCCGGTGATGGTGACTTTCTGTTCTCTTACCGCTAAAGCCAGATCTCGGCTGGCTGTGGCCGTTGAAATTTCTGGGAAAAGTTCCATATAGATTTTTCGACTGAAAGAGCTCTCGCCAAAGTGTTCAAGTGCGTAGTGGATTCGATCCCTGACGCTTGCTTTGGGTGGACGTTGATTGGCTTTGAAGTTATTAAGAGCGGCAAGAATAACTTCCAAGGAGAACTCCAAGAAAGCCGTTGAATCTCCAGCTTTATCGGACTTTTCAAGGGCTGAGTAGTATTGCATCTGTTTTTTGTGGATGAGTGTTTCCGTGGAAATATACTCGAAAACAGGGGAATGTTTCATAAGCAGTAGCTGTTGCCACAGTCTGCCCATGCGACCATTGCCATCTTCAAAGGGGTGGATGAATTCAAGCTCATAGTGAAATACACAAGCTTTAATGATCACGGAGATCTCGTGGTCTTTTTGAAGAAAGCTAAATAATTCGCCCATTAAGTGAGGAACATTCTTTGCGGGAGGGGCCACATGACTGACTTTTGTGCCCTTCAGAATACCAACCTGCCCAGTTCGATATTTGCCAGCATTCTTAAACAGCCCTTGCATGAGAAGCTTGTGCGCTTTAAGCAGGTGTTTTTCTTGAGTCGGATTAAAGGCCATCAGGGAGTCATAAACCTTCAGTGCATTTTGCACTTCCATAATTTGTTTTTCCGGGCCAAGAACCCTTTTATTTTCAAGGATAGCGGTTATTTGCTCTTCACTGAGCTCATTTCCTTCTATAGCCAGACTATGATGTTGGCGAATCATGTTTTGGCATAGAGATGAAATCCGTTGAGGATAGCTTGAAAGCGTATGTCCGTTCTGCATAAACGTTTGTGGCAAAAACATGGGCTGACCATTGTTATATTGATTTAATTAGTAGAGTAAGCAGGTCATGATAGTATCATTTGATACTATCATGACTGGCTATCTGATGATGGTTTTAGAAGTGCGCCAAGGCGCCCAGAGTGATTACGTTTGCAGAGTCTGTTGGAGAGCCGTCGGCATCCACAAAAACTTTCTCGTCTGCTTTATCCATGCGGTACTCGACATAGACATTCAGATTTTCGTTAAGAACGATTTTATCACCCACAGTCAGTGAATCCACTTTTTCGCCAGTGCCGTAAGCCAAAGTGCCTGCACCGCGAACCATCTCATAACGAAGGGCCAGATTGTTCATGCCCAAACCATAAGTGATCAAAGCTGTGCTGGCATCAGCCCACTGAGTGCCGGAGCCATCTGGTTTTGTGGTGTAAGAGTCATAGATCAAAGCTGCCAGCATGTTTTCTGTGATTTGATAAGAAGCCCATACACTGGAAGCAGAGTTCTCAACCTTTGGTTTGGTAGTATCTGGTTTGTCAGTACCCAGGTAATAACCGGCAAACCATGTGAAGTCGCCAGCAATTTTTCCGGTGAAAGAAAGCTCAGTTGTTTTGGTTGGCGTGTAGTCGTCACCGAAAGCACCATATTTGGCTTGGTTGTAAGTGGAAAGGGTTGCCGTCAGCCAGTCGCCAGCAACGTACTTCGCACGCAAACCCTCGCCGTAACCAGGAACAATGCTTTGGTAGGCGATTGTTGTTGTATAGAATGCATTTTCATACTTCATCAAAGACTCATAGCCCATTGTTGTCAGGAAGCGACCGAAACCAACGTACAAGTTCTGCATTGGTTTATAGAAGATCTCTGCCTGTTCAAGAGCACCAAAGTTATTTGTGGAAGAGGTTACTGTGGGTCCTGTTGTATCTACTGCGGAGACGTAAGTAGTTGGTGTGTAAGCCAAGCGAGTCAGGAAATAAATTTGATCCGTTTCTTTGCTGATAAGGATCTGAGCATTGCGCAAGCGATAAGCTTCATTGTTGACGCTATCGGTGTATGGCATGGCAGTGCTCTTGGTGGACAGGAAGTTATAGTCAAATGCGACCTCTCCGTTCACTGTCAGTCCAGAGATTTCAACAGCTTGGGCGCTGAAACCGCACATAATTAATAGGCCCGCGATAAGTACATTCTTTTTCAAAGTAGCTCCTTATATATAGTGTGAATGTTTTGGGTACCAAAAGATGGTAAGACCAAGGTCCAGTTGTGTAACGTAAAAACATCGTAAAGCTGGACCTTGATCTAGCGTGGCATGGAGATTTTGAAATTTCGCGTCAATTGTCGTTTCTTGAATCTTTTTTGGGCCGCAAACAGTGTTTTATTGTCCACCGGACCTTTGGCGACCTTCAGAAATTGCTCTTTAAGAAGTTTCCTTCAAACCCGCTGCTGGCGCGAGTTTGAGTGGAATAATTGTTCTAAAAAATTGAATTCCCCCGCACAGGGGTTTAGTCACAAAAAGATGTGTTCTGAAGGGCACAAGGTGAATCGCGTTGATGAAGTTTTAGGCGCAATGAAAACGTACCGAAAATTTTTGTTGTTGATCTTGGGCTAGGTCCTCATTAGCATTTTTTGTGTACTCGATTAAAACTTTTAATGGATTTAAAAGAAAATCATACGATTGCAACGAAACGAAAGGATGCAACAATGAAAAAGATTCTAGTAGCAGCAGCTTTGACTATGGCAGCAGCTCCAGCAGCAATGGCTTCTAAAGCACGCGTTGAGGCTTTGAATAACTCTCGTCACGTTTTGGATTTCCAAAGCGCATTTGACAGACCTTACCAGTTCTTGGCTCTTTCTGAGCAAGCAACTATCGAGTGGGGTGGTACTGGTGATGCGGCAGCTCCGCACGCTGAAGGTGGTTTCGTAAAACGCCACGGTGATGATTCTGCATTCGGTGTTTACTTCGGTCGTCGTTCTGCTGACTTCTCTGAGGCCGTTGCTAAAGGTAATACTCTGGTCGCAACTGCTGGTATGACTGGTACATTCATGCTTGAACAAAATGGTTTGAACTTGTTCTATGCATCTAAAATGGCTGACTGGACTTACGGTATCACTGTTAAGTACAGCAACGGTAAAGATGATGGCGCTGGCACAAAAGCTAACTCTGCAGGTCTAGCGGTTGGCGCGACTAATGGTGCTTGGGATGTTGAGTTGGTTCAAGGTTTGGGCGCGAAGTCTGAATTGAACGACGGTACAAATACAGCAACTGTTGAGTCTAAAGCTTTGACATCTTTGACTGTTGGTTACCATGTATCTCCAGAAATGGAAGTTTACGGTAACTTCAAAACTGTAAAAGTTGAAGGTTCTTTCCCAGCTCCAGTAAACGATGTAACTGTTGAAAAAACTTCATACAAACTTGGTATGGTAAACACTTTGGTTAAAACTGACGAAGGTAACTTCTTCTACGGTGTAGAGTTGGCTTCTTCTAAAACTAAAGACACTACTGAGTCTATGACTTTGCCAGTTTACATGGGTGTTGAAGCTAACGCAGCTTCTTGGTTGGTTCTTCGTGCATCCGTTGCTCAAAACGTGATCCTGAATGAAACTAAAGACATCTCTGGCACTCCTGCTACAGATGGCGATAAAGAAGATCTTGACTCCACTAAGATGGCTGCTGGCGCAGGTATCAAATTCGGTAAGAGCATGATCGATGCTACATTCTCTGATACAGTTGGTGGCACTATCAACTCTAACAACTTCTTCTCTCAAGTTGCTTACACTTACACTTTCTAAGACCTAGTCTTAAAAGTTGAGAAGAGAAAGCCCAGGTAACCCCTGGGCTTTTTTTATTTTTAAGTCGTCATTTAGGTCTTAAGCTTTTGTGTCTTTTAGGGACGCACCTATCCCGCTCTATTGGAGTTGAATAATTCTTGAACGAGCTTTTTATAAAGTTCTCCTCGCATACTCCGAAACGCCTCCAACAACAAATTGGAGGCATCAGATGGCTTTGGTAATTAAAAGCTGGAAAACAAACAACACACCAGCACCGACCGAGTCTTATATTTCAATCCAGGGCCGTCAGGCGGGGCTTATTGGCTTTTTACTAAGTCTGGTTGGTATGGATCCGACAGTGAAATTCACGCTAGACCATGGCAAGGTGACTTATACGGCATCGTCTTGGAGTGGTACAAAGCGTGTTGTAGTTCCGTTGACGAAGGTCGCAACGGGGTATTTTGGTTATACCCGCCCATGGCAAGAAGCTCTGGTTATCGGGATGGTATTGTTGCCATTCTTCGGACTGGGATTGATTGCCGGACCTCTGTATTACTTTTGGAATAAGCGCCTGGAGTTCGGTGTGCGGGCCACTTCTGGCGAAGCCTTCCCCTTTGCCTTTCAAAGAAGTGTCATTGAAGGGCAAAATATTGATGAAAAAGCGGGTCACGCCATTTTGGATTTGATTGAAAAGCATGTACAAAATCATGCGACTCCAGAATACGCAAAAGCTGGTTAGTGCTTTTAAAATAAGCCTCATCCATAAGATGGGGCTTACTCTTTCTCGTAAGTTCTTCCGGAGTCTCTTCCTGGTAAATATCGGGCAGTCATGAGTGAAAATATGGCTATAACTACCCATATTTTTGACCAAAAATAGTAAAAAACAATACCTATTTTTGACCAAATTGGAGTTTGTTCTGACTCAGGAGCCTGTATCCATTCCTGTTGGAAAGTCGCAGCCATCTATGAGGCTCTCTTAATCACAAGCTCGATCAGGGCCTTTCTAATAAGCTTCTGGTAATCAGTCTTATCCTTATTTGCTATCTTCTTGAGTTCGGCTAGAAGATCCGCAGGAACTCTTAAAGTAATGGTCGTATCCTTCTTCTTAATCTCCAGATCATAGATATCCGCAAATGACTTCCACTTCCCATTTTCAATCAGGGATGAAAGATCTCGGTCCAGGGGATCTTGTTGGCTTTTACTTTTTTTACTTGAAGGTTTTTTCATAGAGTTTCCTTATTTCATTTTCTCGAGCATATCGGGCTGAAATCGGCCTGATCAGAAGCTTGCCGTTGGTGGCTCTGACGGTAAAGGCCACAAAGATAAAGCGGGAATCCAGTTGTCCAAAGGCGATGAAGCGAGGCTCTATCTCAGAGTGTTTGTCGTCGTTTGTATAAGCTGGTTGGCCCTTGAAAAAGCGCTCAATATCTTTAGCTGAAAGGCCATGTTTAGCCTGTTTGCCTCGTCGATTTCCAGTTCGAATCTCATGTTAAAGCTATTCCAATTCTGAAAAAATGTAAATACAAATATAAATACATATGTAAATACTTAAAAACACTGAGTAAAAAGAAAGGTGCAAAAGATATGACTTTATGTGGTTTGGTTGGGTTTTAGCTGGCAAAGACTCGGGGACGTAATTCGGATTGGCTGGACAGAGAAAGTCAAAAGCCCGGAGTTCCGGGCTTTTGACTAATTAGGCAGATTTCTTGATGGGCCTAAAGCTCAGTCGCAGCTTAAAAGGCATTAGAAGCTTGTTAATTGTTTCGAGTGTAGGGTTTGATTTTGGGTTGATGGCTCTCAGGATGTTAGAACTGGGCATGCGAACCTTTTTTGAGAACTCTTTTACCCCGTAAGCACGTATGACTTTCCCTAAAGCCGCTTGAATTGAAATATCCTCTTCAATCGCTGTAAGTAAAAACTCGCGTGCAAAATTAATGTCGGTGTGGTTCGAGATTTAAGTGTCTGAAATTAGGATGAATCGAAGTCCGAAAGTCGGAATGTGTAAAAAATTCTGAGATAAGAATTTAAGAAGAAGCATTTCTAAAAAATATTTGCATCCCCGAAACAGGGGGGATTTGAAAATATATCGAGGACATGTTTTTCGAAAACTATTTTTTAAATCACCTCTTTAAAATTGGCTCTGGGTGCGGATTTCAGAGTGATGTTAACAGCAAATCGCGTACACAAAGTTTGCGCGTGAGTCATGTGAGTAGAGGTAAAAAGCAAAATTATTTGACCATGTTGATGCACGTTTGCTGAAGTTTTTGTGCATAAGCAAAACATTTCATAACAACAACATGAGGTTCAATTAATGAAAAAGTTTGTTCTTGTCTCCGCACTGTCTTTAGTTGCAGCAACTCCAGCGATGGCTTCTAAAGCCCGCGTTCAAGCTTTGCAGAAGGCAGAGTTCTTGAAAGATTCTCAAACAGTATTCGAGAATCCAGCCCACGTAAACTCATTGGGTAAATACCTGACATTGGAACTGGGTGGTTCCGCAAACACTTCTGCACCAAAAGCAGAAGGTGGCCTGTTCACTGATGAGTTCGGTGCAAACATGGGTGTTTATGTTGGCCACTTGAGCCCGATCCAGCAAAGTCTGCGTGCTGGTGCGACGGCAGCTGAAGGTCAAAACAATCCAGTGGAAATTTTCTACGCAAAAGATGGTTGGGGTGCTTCTGTTGCTTTGTCCAATTCTGAAGACAAAACCACAGATACAAAAGAACAGTATCTGGCGCTTCGCTATGGTATCGACCGTGATGGCATGGAGTTCTCAGGTACGGTTGAAGCTATTGCCGTTACAGAAACAGGCACTGATAAAACTGTGGGTGCTCCTTACATCACTTTGAACTTTGAACAAGAGATGGGCACAAACTACTTCTTCAGTAAATTGAACTGGGGCGCAGGTAAATACGAAGCAACTGCCGGTGATACTGATGTAAAAGACATTGGTGCGGAAGTTGGTATCCTAAGCCGCAAAATCAAAAATGTTTACTATGGTGCTTCTTTGTCTTACGCAAAACGTGAAATCGGCAAGGACATCACAGCGATGAACCTGCCAATCTTCGCGGGTGTTGAGGCAGAGCTGAATTCATGGGCGGTGGTTCGCGCATCCGTGTCTCAAAGCTTCTTGTTGAGCAGTGTGCAGGATAAAAATCAAACAGCTCCTGCTGACGAGACTATCACAAATAAAAACGACACAACTGTGGCTGCGGGCATTGGTTTGAAATACAACAACTTCGCTCTTGATGGTGTTGTAGCTGGTTCCACAACTGGACAAATCAATGGTAACGACGTTCTGACTCAAGCTTCCATCACTTACAACTTCTAATTTCTGGGATCTAAAACTCAGGAAAGGGGTTAAGTATGAATAAAAGTATTTTCGCGGTGGCAGGCTTGGGCCTGCTGCTTAATGGATGCGGTGGTGGCGGCGGTGCTTTGACGGCAGCCGGTGGCAGCGTAAGTCTGGCGCAGGCGACAGCGATCTTCGGAACTCAAGGGGTGACCACGGCGATGCAAAGTCTGGTGCCATCAGGAAATGCAGTCAGTCCGGTGGTAATGCCTGCCGGCTTTGTGGGGATCTTTGATTCTTGCACGACAAAAAATCCGGATCCGACTGTGGATGCGGATGGTGACGGCATTCCTTTGTCTTTGGAAGTTAAATACAGCTGTGATCGGGTTTCCACTGAAGGCGGCGGATTTGCAAAAAGACAGGGTAGCTATAAGATCGTGGACTTCATGGATTCTGTTGGCGCTGAAAATAAAGGTTGGGGCGGTGGATACCGTTACGACTTTGATTTTTCGAATGCCTACATTGCTCCTCACGAAGAGTTCACCGATATTTACGATGGTTATTTTGAGGTGAAGAGCACATCCAGTTCTATGGGTTATTCTTCCGCTTACACCGGGACTGTTGTTGGACACGCAAAGACGCCAGTGTCTTTCGATTGGAAATGGAAGTGGCAGACCCAATGGGACAACACTTATACTCCAGAGGACATGAGTCAGCCTTATCAAAAGGGCAGCGCAAAGTTTGATGGTTTCTTTGGTGTTTCCGGTGTGATGGAGCCTGACAATCAAGGCAAGCAAACTGAAGTAAAAGTCGTGTTTGCTCTGAAATCCAAGAACCTGAAGTATGACAGTTCCTGCTCTCGCTATTGGAGTGAAGGCAGCATCAGTTATATCGACGGTTCCAACAATGAAATCCGTTATGAGTATGCTTGCTCGACAATGAAAGCATATTTCAACGGTGATGAAGTGACGAGTACACTTGTACGCCTGAATTAGCATCCCTAGGCGTTCAAGTTTTGCAATCGAACCCCACAGCTGTAAAAAGCTGTGGGGTTTTTTAAACCCCATATTCATGGTCATCCATATGGGCGATAGCAGTTTCAGATTCTTTCTGGAAAACTCAAGAAATACTCAATTCAAAGTATGAATAAAACTCTTCTAATGTCTGCTTACTAAGTTGATGTTAGTTTAGTTTTTAACACTGCTTTAACAGAGCAACCGATTCAATTCTTAGTGGTAATATAGAACGTAAGAAGGAGCCATGAAGAAGAAAGTACTTCTTGTTGATGACAACAAGGATTTCGCCCTGCTTTTCCAAGCGAAGTTCAGTCATATTGGCGAAATCCAGTATGTGCACTCCTATGAGGAGGCTCTGAAATCTATTGCGGAAGGCCCATGGGATCTGTTCTTCCTGGATCACAATCTGAATGGTAAAACTTGCTTTGATTTAATTCCGGCGATTCGCAGCTCTCATCCGCGTTCTCATATTATTATTGTGACGGGACACTCCAGTAAGGAAATGGCGATCAATGCCGTTAACTATGGTGTTAGCGGATTTATCGAAAAGCCAATCATGGAAGAGGAATTGAACAGTCGCTTGCAGGCCATTGATTGGTTCAGTTCATCTTTGATTTTGAATCAGGTGAACCGCAGCGCCAGCTTTAAAGGGCGTTCCTGTCCGTTGACTCGAGTGGAATACATTATCCTTGAAACTCTTTATGCCAAGTCACGCCAGTTGATCACCCGTGAAGAACTGGAAAAGAACATCTGGGGAGGCCGTCACGTGGCGAAGAACTCTTTGGATACACACCTGTATAATCTTAAACGAAAAATTCCGGAGCTAAAGGATCATCTGTCCTCTGTTCATGGTTCCGGCTATATCCTGAATATCTAGGCGTTCTGCGGGAACTTCATACGAACTTCAATTCCGGAAGGTCGCAGTTTGATTTTGGCTGCGATCCCCAAACTTTCAAGATCAGACTTCAGAATTTCCATTCCCACACCAGAGTTACCTTCGGCTTGTCCAGAGGTCGAATTGTAAGATCCGGCATTGTCTGAGTAAATCAAAGTGCTTTTGTCCCAGATGGCCGTGATGGAAGGCTGAGAGGTTTTGTTTCTTTCAAAAGCTTCCACGGTATTTAGCATCAGATTAAAAAGTGCAGAGCGCAAAACATCCGCATCTGTGTGAACGATATGCTGGGTGGGCAGGGAGATTTGCGCATTGTGCAGGCGACGCTCCAGAATTTGCAGGCAGCTTGTAAAGACTTCGCGTATGCAGATGGCACTGCGGGTTCTTTGGGATCGGGTCATCTTGTTGATAGAATGAAGCATGTCACGAATGTGCTTCATTTCTGAGTTTAAGGATTTAAGCTGTCTCTGATAGTCGTCAACGGTCCAGTGTGATTCGGCGGCACTCATCGCTTCCACCGCAATCAGGGGTGAGGAGATCATGCCCTTAACATCGTGAAGCAGACGGTTGGTTTCGTGTCCAATACGGCTCAGGCGCAGCAGGCGTTCTTTTTCCCTGCGGCTGTTGTCGATAGCATATCTTTGAATAAACCAGGAAAGAATAAAGCAGATAACGATAACCAGAACCCAGTCCTGCCGCGTGATGGCCGGAATCTTCCATTGCCACTGTTCCTGCAACCAGTAACTAAGAATAATCCCGAAGCCTCCTGCGCCGAAGAAAAGAGGAAAGAACCATTTTCTTTTTGTTTTTATAAACGCGCAGCCCACAGCACATTCCAGATACGCGGCTTCATACAGAGGAAGCATCCACACCAGACTGACGCAATAGAAGATACAGGTGGCAAACAAAAGAGCTCGCGGTCCATCGTGCAGTGGATGGTCCTCTTTGTAGAAGTAAAAGGCCAATCCGCTGGCGAAAACTCCGGAAAGAACTTTGGCTATGACAAAATATATTTGTAGGTTTTCTGCAACACGATGAATGTCAGGCAAAGAGGCAAATGAAAAAATCGCCAGCAACAAGGCGACGGCAACAGGATAGATATTGGCTTTAATCTTCATAGCAATAGCCGCGACCGTGGATGACCCGAAGTCCTGCTTTGATGGGAGGAAGCTTCTTTTTGATATTTAAAAGGTGTGTATCCAGAGCATTGCGGCTGATGTGGCTTTTGCCCCAGATCTTTTCAGTCAGTTCATCGCGCGTGATGATCGTGCCTTTTTTGCTGACCAACAGACTGATAATATCTATCTGGGTTTGTGTAAGATAGATCTCTTGCCCCTGATAAAAGACAGTTCTTGTGGCCAGATTCATTTCGAAGTCAGAGTCCTTAATGATCTCGCTTTGCGTGCCATTGTTGATGGCCTGATCCAGCAGGGTCTGCAAGTCTGCCAGCAGAATGGGCTTTTCCAGAAAGCCGAAAATCTGAAGATTCAAAAACCCCACGGCCATTTTCAGGTCCACTTTTCCAGAGATCACAATCACCGGCGGTCTTGAGGGGTTTGTATTTAAAGACTTTAGAAGGTCGTGACCATTTTCAGAACCCAAATCGAAATCCAGCAGAATAACCTTTGGGGGATTCTGAGCCATAACCTCGGCGGCGCTGGAACTATTCTGGGCAAGATGAACGGCATAGCGACTGGAAAGGGCCGTCTTCATGGATTGAAGAAAGCGAGGATCGTCGTCGATAGCTAGAACTGCTGGCAGGCTGACCATAAAACACAATTGTTATGATCTTTATTCACAAAATCAATGAGAGACTGTCTTTCGCGGCTGGACTGGGCTTTCTTTGAATTATCCTTGAGTGATGAGGTCAAAAAAGGGGAAACCCCAGGCCTTGGGGGGAAGACCTGGGGTTCGGGGGTAAATTGGAAATGTTGCTTGTGATTAGCGAACGCCAGCTTTTGTCGTCGTTTTCACATCTTTAGCAACTTGAGTGAACTTGGCAGGAGGGTTCGTATTTGCAAAACGACCTACATTCACTTTGCTGTCGCATTTCGTAGCTGCAAAGGAAGCTGTCGCTGTTACTGTGATGATTGCTGCTGTGAAGATCTTAGCGAATGTCATTTTGAACTCCTTTGCGATGCGCGGTATATATATCCTTAATGCTATGACCATGCCAGGGCTCGCGTTTTGGAATGAGAATTTGCCAACGAACTTTCAAGCACTTATAAGAACGTATTCTCAGTGTGAGATTGCAGTGCCAAAGCGTGCCCTAGAATGCGCGCGCCCTGTTAGGAAAGTGACGGAGTTGTCCAATGAGTTCTCTTTATAAATCTATCGGTCTCATTTTGATAGCGATGCTTTCCATTCAGTTCGGGGCGTCGGTCGCCAAAGGACTTTTCCCGGTTGCAGGACCTGCCGGGACCACTGCCTTGCGGGTGTTTATTTCGGCGTTGATTCTGGTTCTCGTTATGCGCCCATGGAAAGAAAACTATTCCAGCAAGCGCATGAAGTCACTGGCCGCCTATGGGGTTTCATTGGGGGCCATGAATCTGTTGTTCTACTTGGCTCTTGAACGAATTCCTCTGGGAATTGCAGTTGCGTTGGAGTTTACAGGTCCGCTGGCTGTGGCGTTGCTTTCGTCAAAGAAGGCCTTGGATCTTTGTTGGGCGGTTTTGGCAGGAGTGGGCATTTATTTGGTTTTACCAACCTCTGAAGTTTCCCATGCTTTGGATTTGACCGGTGTTGTTCTTGCTTTGGCAGCCGGAGTTTTCTGGGGTCTTTATATTATTTTCGGAAAAAAAGTGGGCAATACCGAAGGCTCCTCTTCTGCGAACGCTGCCGTCGGAATGTGTTTTGCCGCATTGGTTACTTTTCCTGTGGGATTGGTTACCAACTTTGATCAGGTCACCAGTCCGTCCTTGTGGCCAATGGGGGTTGCGATTGCCATTCTTTCAAGTGCATTGCCGTACTCTTTGGAAATGAAAGCAATGCGCGATATGCCCGCCAAGACTTTCGGTATTTTGATGAGCCTTGAACCCGTGGTGGCAACTTTAATAGGGATATTATTCCTGCAAGAAACTCTGGCTCCCATTCAGTGGGCAGCCATCGTCTGCATCGTGATTGCTTCGGCGGGAAGCACGGCTACTGCGAAGTGAGCTATCTATTTGTGGCGCTTTAGATAGTCTGCCACATTCAAAAGACTTTTAACGACATTTTCATCGGCGGCCTTACAGGCGTTCAAATTATTATCTGCACGGCATTGGATCTTACTTGAAAGGTCAGTCAGCGTCAGAGTCAGGACATCCTTGGCTGGAAGATAATATGTTTCTCCCTGATCGTCTTCAAAGGCGATGCCGAGGGTCTTATCAGAGATTTCATCTGTGGCTGACAGGAATACCTGCTGGAACAGAGCCCCCGACATATAGAAGTTTTCCTTCTGCGTTTGGGAAAACTGTAACATCCCGCCTTTGGAAGCTTTTAGATAGATTTTGCTATAGCTGTTTAATCCGACGCCAAGAATGCTGGCGATTTCCAGAGATGATTTGCCGTTGCCGGCAATAAGGTTTAGTTCCTCATCAGCCAAAGACAGCACATTTTTTAACTGGAAGAAGCCTGTATAGGTATTGCTTTTCAGAAGTTTGAAGAAAGATTCGAGAGATACGGTGTCAATGCTTCTTTCTCCCAACTTTCTTTCGTTAATAAGTTGCTTTAGAATCTGCTCACTTTGAGATTTGTCAGGGATAATGTCCTGCTCAGAGAAAGCCTTGAAAAGAATCGAGCTTTGGCGATTCTGTAACGAGGATAGAACTTCTTCTGCGTTCCACAGTTTCTGAATGATAGGGAACAGACCGCGAGAGTTGTTCTTAATGAACCCTTCCAGATCGTAGCCAACTTCTTTGGACATGGCGAGGCTTTGCAGGATTTTATTGGTATTGGCAAATACCAAGACCGCCATTTTTAATAGATTTAAATCATTGATTTTTACTGCCCGCGTAATGGAGGCGGCAATTTTTGAAAAAGTCGATTCAGTCGTCAAGTTAACCAGATTTCCTTCAATGGCTGCAGTTAAGAAGAGCAATTCGGCCTCTGAAACAGGAGCCATCAAAGAAACACGAGAGGATATAAGATCAGATGCTGAGACATTGGATCGGCATGTTTCGATAATGGAAGAAGTATGTGCACTAAGACGTTTGGATTTCAAAGTCATTTGTACGGCAGATTCAGTACATAGATTTATAAGATCAACCTTGCTGCCGACAGCATCGAAATAGGATTGGAAGTCCTGCTGGGACAAATGATCTGTGTCAATAAAGAGATAGATTTTTTTGGTCAGTAGGGTGTCGGTAATGATTTGAATATTATTCAGATGATTAGAGCTGCCGTTATTGAATTTAATTAAAGTTTGAAGGTCTGCATTGCTTTGGCTGGCAGCAAACCCGGTTGCCCAGGAACTGAATGACTTGAATATGGTGGAACGTGATGCTGCATCTTTGGAGCCTGCAACCGCAACGGCAGAACTAAGGATATTATTAAACACCTTAATATCATTAGGAATCAGGGTTTTTGCATCTGCCTTGGAAATAAATTGTTTGATGGCCTTGCAAAGGTCGGCCTCGTTGGTGCTTGTGCTTAGTGGGAGCAGCTGAGAATCATCAAACTTGGATTCTGACTGAATATCTGCACAAAATTGCGAAGGCGTTTTCTGTGTTTCCTGTACGGTGATGATCTGTTTTTCTTTTTTATCCGGATTCTTTTTAAATGAGCAGGCGCCGACCATAAAGATGGTCGGCGTGAGAACCAGCATTTTAAGAAAATGTCTCATGCTCATTGTGAATCTCTTTGCTAAAAATTAGTATCTTAGTTCTGAGTGAACGCGCACACCGCGGATCTGATTTTTCTGATCCATTTCGTTCAGAGTCTGCCATGCATTATCTAGCTTTGTTGAAAGTTGCTGTAATCCCTCGGCATTGAATTTATTCTCTTTCAGCTGTTTTTTTGCATCCGCGATAGTTGCAATAATGCTGCGATTTAAACTAGGTTGGCTGGAGTCTTTCATTTCTTCCATTTTCTTGATTTTAGCTCCGATTGCCTCCTCAAGTTGTCTTTCTCTCCAGTCAGCTTCGGCGGCGTCGATCTTTGTGTGTTGGTTTTCATTGAAGAACTCTTCTTCGTCCAAGCGTTCATTCATTTCCTGGGTCGCTTCGATTTTCGCAAGACCGTGTTCAATGTCTTCCATGGAAATTTCTTCTGCCATTGCTTTGACGGAACCTAAAACCATGATAACGGCCATAGCCAGTACAATCTTCTTTTTCATAACTCTCTCTCCTTTGGGAATTTTCTTCCAATTGGAAAGAATGCGAGCAATGTGCCCGGTCGGAAAGAAATTAGGGGGCAAAGGGTTGTCTAGATATATGACAGAGGCCTAACAGCGGCATACAGGCGATAGTGGAATCTCAAACTGAGACAGCAAAGGAACGCCCCTCCGCTGGACAGAGGGGCTAAGTGAAGTCTATTGATGGTGAAGATCAAAGGATTGTTCGTCGAATTTTTCCGGATCTGCATATTCCCCGAAAACTTTCTTCATACTATATTCAGATGCCTTGTACGCCAGAGCGCCGACAGTCGCTGCGGCAACTGCCGGTGTTAAAGCCACAGGATCAGTCGCGTTAGAGCCAAAGGGTTTCGGTGTGCCGCCAAACACCGGATACTGATAGTGGTCCAAAGAAACTGC
The DNA here is from genome assembly GCF_025558485.1 of Bdellovibrio bacteriovorus. Classification (GTDB taxonomy): domain Bacteria; phylum Bdellovibrionota; class Bdellovibrionia; order Bdellovibrionales; family Bdellovibrionaceae; genus Bdellovibrio; species Bdellovibrio bacteriovorus_G. Next base: position 703,384 of record NZ_CP102930.1, on the reverse strand, counting down.
CAGAGGTATCAGAGTTCTCGGGGCCGGATTACCGTTGATGTCGAAATAGTCTTCGGGCACCAGACGATCATTTTTAGGACCATTACCCACGTAGCGGTCCCAAGCATATTCGACAGCGGCAACGGCGGCACCAGCTGCCGCAGCTGCAACATAAGCATTGGCGTAGATCTGGTGATTGTCCAAACGGGAGTATTCCGTTAATGACTTCAGCACAGGTTCACCCAAAGCACGTTGCATGCGTTCTTCACCCAGTTCCTGACGAAGCTGATTTAGCATATCTGCAACCTTACCTGGATTCAGATAGTAGTGTGAAGTGGCAGAGGCCGCCTGGACGGTTAAACTGACGGCAAGGCCAGCGAGGATTGTTTTGATTTTCATGTCTTTCTCCTTTTGTTAGTAAAAGTACTGTTCAAATTGTTCGGCCTTGTCGGCCCATTGTTTGGTTGGTTTAAAATTGTCGGTCAGAATCACAATGCGCAGGTCAGAACTTGGAACAACAGCCATCAGGGAGTACGCCCCTAAAGAGGCCCCATTGTGCCAAAAGCTCTTAAATGTCTGATTCTGCGACTGCACCCACCCGTGGGCGTAATGATCTTTCGGAGTGGGAAATATTTTTTGGAAGTCAGCCATATCCAAAGAGTGCAGCCACTTTGCCATGTCCTTGGCAGAAGATTTGATGCCTCCGGCTCCTGCTGATCTGAATAAAATAGTCTTTAGATGCAGCTGACCTTGTAAATTTCCCCACGGTAGCAACAACGACACCGGCAGAATGTCGTTTGCTTGAATTGCGGCTGTGTATTGCAGGCCAGCGTTGGCGGTGGTGGCCGTGATAATGTTTGCAAAAGATTTCTTTTCAATCAGCTCCAGCAAGCGGGACAGAACCAGATAGCCAAAGTTAGAATACTGAAACCTTTCACCTGGTGGATTGTCCAAATGACTTTCTTTCAGCGGCAAGCTGTCGATGTCTTGAATACTCCACTGGGAATTAAAAGATCTTTTTAAAAAATGCCAGAAGCTGAGGTCACGGCCAAAACCGGATTTATGGTTCAGCAGCATTTGCAATGTGATTTTTTCCATCTTGCCAGTGCAAAAGTTTTTTAGCCAATGACAGGCTGGGGTTTGCAGATCCAGACCTTGCTGTTGCAGGGCCAGATAGCGCTGCCCTACGAAGGCTTTTGACATACTGGAAATTGCATAGATCTTGTCCTGAGGGCCATCCTGAAAAAGAATCTTGTCACCTTTTTGAATAAGAATCGAACCAGAGATCAGATTCTGCTTCTTAAGATTCTTCCAGGTGGATTCAATTTTTTGTGGCAAGTTCACCTCATTGGTGACCGGCACTTTGATTTCACAAGAGGCGAATTGCAGAATCACCCAGGAAAAAATCACCACGGTGAACGCATGGTCCAAGAAACGTCTTAAAGTCATGTGGCACCGCCTGTGACAACGGACCTGCGCAGCTTATACCAAACCTGCATTGGCAGGCTGATTTCTTCGTCCTCTTTAAAGAATGTGTAGCTTACACACATGGCAAGGCCGAACATGAAAAGGCCCATCACCAAAGAGATCGACAGATGCAAGCCTGTTCCCAATAGAATGATATAAGGGCGCCATGCGCGCATCCAGATCAGGTATGGAAGTGAGATTTGAAATAGAACAGTTCCCAGGCTTAGCGCCGCCAAAAGCAACGGAAACTTGGCAAGCAGATGAAACATTTCGGGATTTCCATATTCAGTGACGCCCATGGTGTAGTAAAGAGCAACACCCTTGTTCCAAAGAGGACCCATGACTTTTAAAAGGCCGGCCGTTGCATAAACGAACGTGACCTGAATTTTAATCATCAGGACCGCAAGGTTGGTCACCGTGATGGAAGTAGGCGATTGCTTTTTGCTTGGGCTGACCAGGATCAAATAGAATGCAATCAGGTGCATCAGGTTGTTGCCACCATCCATAATCACATTAGCGCGATTGTCCAGATTGATCATTAGAAGATACACAACAGCAGCTGTAAAGCGGGGAGCCCTTTCCAGAATACCCAAAATGGCAAAACCCATAATGGCTATTAGAAAGAACGGATAGGCTTCCTGCATCGGCGACCAGCTTAAAAGATTAAAGATCTTTTCAAATGGGCTTAGCGTGACGAAATCTGTTTTTGAGATATAGGCATCCTGCGAATAAAAGAAGCTCGCCTGGGTTGCCAGAATGGTATAGTTCACCAGTACCCAGATATATACCATGCGACGGGCCCATCGCATGGCTTGCAGGGATTTCACTTCAGTATGAAGTGTTTTGAAATAGTTTAAAAGAATCTGAATTAGTTCCATGCCACGGCCTCACTTTGCAAACTAAAACGATAGGTTTGGGATTTTCCCTGACTTTCCTGAAAGCGTTTGGAGTAGTCGGTGGTAAAGGTGCGTTGAATTTCAACTTCGGCCTTTGCATATTTGCCACAGCGGTCTTGTAAATATCTTTGCAGAACCGGCATTTCGCGAATTTCTGCGTCGGCAGTTTCTTTTAGTTTGGCGTTGAAGATTTCGCGCGCCAGATTTTGAAGAACGTAAGTCTGCTTGCCTTTGGCGGTGAAAGGAAATCTTTTATGGGCCGAGAAAAGCTGTTGTAAAGGATGCTGCCAGACCTCACTGGGATTGCAGCGATAAGAAAGTTGCAGACTGGATGTCGCCGGTTCCGGCGCGAACAGATGCCAGTTCTGTGTAAAGAAAGAACTCATGTATTTGTTGGTGAAGAAAGAGTATTGAGAGGTTGCGGGATTTGATGGTGCCAGATAAAGCACATGCACAATCAGATGGAAACCCAGAATGCCCAGAAGGGCACATTTAATTAAGGTGATTTTCGTATGGTTCATTTGAACTCCTCAGATGCGAGGGTTCAAAAGCAGGGGATGTGCCGCAATCAAATCGAATATATTTGATCTGATGCCTTAAATTCGTGGAAAGATCTTAAATGTGGGAAGAATTCTTGGAAGACGGACGGGCTGACGGAGGGCGGATGGCCCACCGTCAGGGGTTGCAAAGCTACTTTGCTTCGGCCTTTTCAGTCTTGGGAACTTCAATATAGTCAGGAGCTACAAAGTCCACAGTGAATGGATACTTATAGGATTTGTAGGCGCCGATTTTTGGTTTTCCGGCAGAAACATAGGCTTCATCCCACAAGGCAGCCAGAAGAACGGCCCCGCGAGCCATTTCGGTCACGATCATTGGTTTCATTTTTTTGAAAGCTTCTGTCGCTGGCTTTCTCTCTGCGGCTGTTTTTAATTCCATACCCTTTTCTTTGATCAGCGTGGACTTTTTAGTCACGGGATCAAGCTTTAGCAACTTTGGAATTTCTGTGTTGGAAATAACGCTCAACACTTTCATTCTTTCGATTGCAGTTTTTGGTTTCATGAAAGAAGGGTTTTTCATCGCGCGAGCAGACTTCAGCACCAGATAGTCCAAATCACCGTCGAATTGCCCGACGACCTGGTCCTCAAAGTAAGCGTGAATGCCACCGTGGCCTGCGGCATAGCCGTCATAGTCAGCTGTGGTGTGGAAAGGTTGGCAGTTATCACCGACGAAGTGGCCCATCAAACCCATGGAAACCACCATGTCGTAAGCAAGTTTGTTGTAGGGAAGTTCGTTGTCTTGTTCCTCTTTGAAATTTGTCGGAGCTTTCGCTGCGGCGAAGTCATCCTTCAGACTTGCGATATGACGCATGAACTGGTCGGCTCTCCACCAGGATGAACCAAATTCCTGAGGAATGGATTTGATCGTTGTGCCGTCATTTTTGAATTTATTCGGTTTGCCGGTGAAATCCGTCATCAACTGTTTGTAGTCCACAGTGATGTCTTTTACGTCCAAACCGATAACTTCGATATCGATGAAGTGAGTTGGGTTGCCAAGTTTCGCAGCATCACCGCCCAGGCTCTTCCAATAGAAGTCCGGCATATTGCACAGATGACCCATCATCTGGGGTTTGTGTTGCAGGTATTCTTTCAAGCCGGGCTCTTTCACCAGAAAAGTGGCTACACGGCAGATAGTGTCGTGTCCGCGACCGCCCCAGGCCCAGACTTGGGTGGAAGATAAAAGAATCAATGCCAACAATACGTTTTTCATAGTGACCTCTTCTTATTGGTGACCCAAAGCTTTTGGAGCACGGCTTTTGCCGATGAAGCCCGCAAGCGCAATGATAGTCACGATGTAAGGTAAAATTTGAACAAATTGAACCGGGATTTCGATGCCCCCGACTTGCACACCTTGCAGACGGATTTGCACGGCATCAGCAAAGGCAAACAGAATACATGCCGCCAACGCAGGGACGGGCTTCCATTTTCCAAAGATCAGGGCGGCCAGCGCCATAAAGCCGCGTCCGCCAGTCATCATCGGTGAATAAGACGAGGCAAGAAACAGCGATAAGCTTGCTCCACCAAAGGCCGCCAGACCACCACTTAAGGTAACCGCCGCCCAGCGCACTTTGCGAACGCTGACTCCGCTGGCTGTCAGGGCTTCGGGATGTTCCCCGGCAAAAAGAACCCACAAACCGGAACGTGTGCGATACATCCAGAAACTGATGGCCGCCACTAAAGCAACTGCCAGCAGCAAAGGCTCAAAAGTAAAACGGTCTTCAACCAGCAAGGCCGGTGTTGATCCAGTGGAGCTGTATAGAATTTTTGTGATGAAGGGAATCAACCCCATCACCAGAAGGTTAAACGCCATGCCGGTGATAATCTGATCAGCCTTAAGTTCAATAACAAAGAATGCGTACAGAGCCCCAATCGCAAAACCTGCGATTAAAGCAGCCCCCCATCCAGCCCATGCGGAAGCAAAACTGTAACCTACAACCGCTCCGGCAAAAGCACCCATTAGCATAAAGCCTTCCAGGGCCACATTCACAATGCCAGAGCGTTCACTTATCAAGCCACCCATGGATGCAAAAATCAGCGGCGTCGCCAAGCGCAGGGTTGCCAGGGTCAGCGCGAGAATCCAGGTCAGTGTTTCCATTTAACCCTTCCTTCTTTTTTGCTTAAACCATTCCCAGTATCCTTGAGCGACAACGCCCAAAATGACCAAGGCCTGAATAATACGGGAAAAATCACGCGTGATCGTGCTGGTTTCAAGATCGCCAAGCGCAGGGTTGCCAGGGTCAGCGCGAGAATCCAGGTCAGTGTTTCCATTTAACCCTTCCTCCTTTTTTGCTTAAACCATTCCCAGTACCCTTGAGCAACAACGCCCAGAATGACCAAGGCCTGAATAATACGGGAAAAATCACGCGTGATCGTGCTGGTTTCAAGATCCAGATCCGAAGCGCCTTTGTGAAGGGCTCCCATCAGGAAGGCCGAAACGATAATACCCAGCGGATTGTTGCTGGCCATCAAAGCGACGGCGATGCCGATAAAGCCATAATCCGGGGAAAACCCAATACGATACTGGCCAGCACTGCCGACAACTTCTGACAAAGCCACAAATCCAGCCAGAGCTCCGGCCAGAGTCATAGCAGCGATCTGCACTTTCTTTTCCGAGATTCCAGCGCGATGAGCCGCTTCAGGATTGGAGCCCACCGCCCGCAACTTGAAGCCCCAAGCGGTTTTCCAGAGAAATATCCACATCAAAACCGCAATCACAATAGCAAAGACCAAAGAGGCATTGGCCGGAGTATCCGGAAACAGACGGGCAACAAGATCGTAGTCCTTAAACATATAGTTCGGGGATACCAAAGCTGTTTCCGGGTTTTGTGAGTCAGGATTTGGAATGATCTTTAGGGCAAACCAGCCCGCCAGCCCTGCGGCGATGAAATTCATCATAATGGTGATGATAACTTCGTGACTGCCGCGCACGGCCCGCAGCCATCCGGCAATCCACCCCCAAAGACCACCTGCAATCAAGGCAGCCAAGACAGCCAGCACCGGGGCCAGAGGGAATGGTACATCGGGAAGCAAAACCCCCACGGCAGCGGCGGTGACCACGGCCATCGTCATTTGACCTTCGGCGCCGATATTAAAGAGTCCGGCATGGAAACCAATGGCAACGGAAAGACCACAGAAGATAAGCGGAGTCGTATAGGAAAGGGTCAGACCCAGGTCATACATGGAACCAAAGGCACTGCGGACCAGAATCGTAAAGACGTTCCAGGGGTTTTCACCCGCGAATAAAGTTAAAAGCAGGGCCAGAGTCAGTCCCAGCAGGAAGCCGAAGATGCGTTTCAATGTCCACCTCCCATGGCTTTACCTAAGGAAGTTTCGTTGAATTCTGAGCGTGTGAATTCGGCTACGATTTGGCCCTTGTAAAGAACCACGATACGGTCTGATAAAGCCATCAATTCATCCAATTCCGAGGAAATCAGTAGGACCCCGGCGCCGTCGTCGCGACTTTTGCGAATTTCGTTGTGAATAAATTCGATAGCGCCGATATCAACGCCGCGAGTGGGCTGTGCCGCCAGAATGACATCCGGCTTTTGGGTCAGAGCGCGGGCTACGACCAATTTTTGCTGATTGCCCCCGGAAAGCTTTCCGAAGGCCATGCGCTCATTGTGAGGACGGATGTCATAGGCTTTCATAATTTCCTGAGTTCGTGCGATCAGCTCGCGTGTTTTCAGGAAAAGACCTTTTGTGAATCTATGTTCCTGTCCCAGCAGGAAGTTTTCATAAACCGGGCGCGATGGCAAAACACCAAAGCGCAGACGGTCTTCCGGGAAGGCCTGCAAAGAACCATGACACTGAATGCTGCCGCTCAATGAGCCTTTGTTCAGCGATTTGGAGTCAAGCAGACAGCGAATCAGAACATCCTGTCCATTGCCTTCCACGCCAGCAACGCCGACGACTTCGCGGGCGTGAATTTTTAAATTGATATTGCGCAGTTTATGCGTGCCGAGATCCGCAGACAGATTTTCGATGTTCAGTAAAGTTTTGGAGATATCAATGCTGGACAGGCGCTCTTCCGGTATCTGCAGGCCGCGACCCACCATTAAGGCAGCCAGATCCTCGACAGAGGTGTCAGTGGTCTTTTTTGATTCCACCATGCGGCCGGAACGGAAGACGGTGACAGCGTCGGACAGGGCCATCACTTCTTTCAGCTTGTGGGTGATAATCAGAATGGTTTTTCCTTCTGCTTTTAGTTTGCGAAGGTTGGAAAAAAGATCCTGAACTTCCTGCGGTGTCAGCACGGCTGTGGGTTCGTCCAAAATCAGAATGTCAGAATCCTGAGAAAGAATTTTAAGAATTTCAATGCGCTGCTGTTCACCGACGGAAAGGTTCTCGACTTTGGCATTAAGATCCACATGGAAGCCATAGCGGGTGGCAATGTCGTTGATGCGCTGAGCTTGTTCCTTGCGAGGAAGAAGAGCAAACGCAGAACCCTTTTGTTGCAAAAGGATATTGTCCAAAGCCGTATAGGGTTCGGCGAGCATGAAGTGCTGGTGGACCATACCGACCTTGGCCGCCATCGCATCAATTGGGGAAGCAAAGTCCACGGACTGGCCGTGAATCAGGATTTCTCCGGAATTCGGGCGGTACATTCCAAACAGAATTTTCATGGCCGTGGATTTGCCAGCGCCGTTTTCTCCGACAATGGCGTGAATGGAACCTTTGGCCACGGAAAAGGAAATGTCAGAGTTGGCGCGGACCTCGCCAAAGTACTTACTGATTCCCTTAAATTGCACAGCCGCCGTCATGAGGTTTACTTTTTCTTGTAGTAGTCAGGAACCTGGATCTGGCCAGCAATGATTTTCTTTTTGATCTCTTCGACCTTTTTCTTCATGTCGGGAGTGATCAGCTTTTCGTTGTATTTATCCAGTGTGTAGTTCACGCCATCATTTTTAAGACCGTAAAGCACTGTGCCGGAAGTGAATTTGCCAGCCTGGGTTTCTTTGATCGTGTCATAAACCGCAATGTCGACGGCCTTCATCATGCTTGTCAGAATCACACCGGGCTTGATCCAGTTTTGATTGGAATCAACACCGATGGCGAATTTCTTTTTTTCCTCAACAGCATCAAAGACGCCGGAGTTGGAAGCTCCCGCTGCCACGAAGATCACATCGCTGCCTTTGGCGATCTGGGCCAGTGCCAGTTCCTTTGCCTTGGCTGGATTGTTCCAGGCTTCGCCTGTGACACCGACATAGTTTTCAGTGAAGTTGATTTTTGGATTTACGTATTTTGCCCCGGCGGCATAACCCATCGAGAATCTGCGGATCAAAGGAATATCCATGCCACCCACGAAACCAACCGAGTTTGTTTTGGAGGCCATCGCCGCCAACGCGCCAACCAGGAAAGATCCTTCATGTTCTTCAAAAAGCAAAGAACGAACATTCGGTGCTTTGACATCACTATCGACGACAGCAAATTTCACTTTTGGAAACTGAGCTGCCACTTTCTTAACGGCGTCCTGCTGAGCGAAGCCAATGCCAATCACCAAGTCGAAATTTTTTCTGGCAAAAGCGCGGTGCAGATTTTCAATGGCATTTGTGTCGGTGGCTTCGACGTATTTCAGATCGATCTTCAAATCTTGTTCAGCCTTCTTCGCCCCAAGATAAGCGGCAGAGTTGAAAGACTTGTCGTCTTTACCGCCTTTATCGAGAACCAGACCGACTTTAAGAGTGTTTGCGTGAGAAAGTGTGCTGCATGACAAGATTAACAAGGTCGTAAGAATACTTTTAACCATGTATCGGACTCCATTGAACCTCTTTTAACGGCGTGTAATCTGTCGAATAAGAGGTTGAAATTACGAAAAAATTCCAGTTTTGAGTTGGGCTGAAAGTAGGGGACGTGTCTCTGTGAGTCAAGTCAAAAGCATGTCAGGACCGTCGAGGAGAGGCCGTTACAAGGTTGTTATGTCGAAATTTCAATTAGGAGGCTGTATAATACCAGTTTAGGATGGCCTCAACGAATAACCCAACGAAGAAAGCTCGGAGGTAATAGAGTATGGAATCTCAGACAATACTCAACGGCGGAGTAAACTCCCTTGGTTTTATGGGTGGTCAAAACCTAAGTATTCCAAGTACTTCAAACGTTCCCTACGAAGTTATTCATCTCAAGGAAGAAGAGATGATTTTCAAAGAAGGCGAACCGGTGAAGGGTCTTTACTACGTTCAGTCAGGATGTGTTAAAGTTGTTGTTAACCGCTCGCATGCGCGCGGCCGCACGACAACCAACGAATACGTGACAAAGTTGGTTTCCCCAGGGGAGTACTTTGGATACAAAGCCCTTGTGAAAGGAACGCCGACTCAGAGTCACGCCAAAGCTGTGAAATCGACAGTACTTTGGCTGTATCCACGCGAACTTATTCAGGTGGCGATGGCGCAAGCAAGTCCTCTGATTAAGTTGCTTCTGAATCAGGCTGTGAATGATCTGGAGTCGTTCGAGACGACCAGTCAGTTGCATTATCTGGCATCAGTGCAAGAGCGCATTGCATACCAGTTGGTGTTGTTGTCTGACAGATTCGGTGTGCAAACACCAGCCGGGGTTTCTCTAAACCTGAAACTGACAAGAAATGAGTTTGCTCAACTTGCCAGCACGATCAACGAATCCTTGTCCCGTCATTTGACAGAGTTCAAAAACGAAGGACTGATTGATTTGAACGGTAAAGAGATCATCATCAAAAATAAAGATGGTTTGATGAGAAGATCCGGAAATTTCTAGTCTGTCCAAAATCTATCTGCTGACAGAATCTCTGAACCCCGAGTCGAAGCTCGGGGTTTTTTTATTTTAATCACTATAGCCAGGATTCGGGAATGAAGATGGCACTGACGGCGGCCTTGAAGCGTTTCCACCATGTGGTTTCGGGATCAGTAAAATAGGTTCTTTCCTGATCTCCTTCATGAGTTTTCCATTCCAGTTTTTTATTTTCTGTCAGAATCACTTCATAGCTGTCTTCAGGAAGATCTTCCAAAAAGCGTTTTGCCACGGCTTTGGCGAATTCCGGGCTTTCCACGACCACACCCATTTCGCTGTTCAGGATAACAGAGCGCGGGTCCAGGTTCATCGAGCCAACAAAAACTTTCCGTCGGTCAAAAACAAAGACTTTGCCATGCAGGCCTGAACTGGAAAAGCTGCCGATGGTTTTCTTTTTTTTGCTTTTTTTGCTGGCTGGGTTGGGCTTAAGCTCAAACAGCCTGACGCCATTTTTCAGCAGGTCTTTGCGATACCCCTTATAGCCGGAAAACACTGTGGCGATATCACTGGAAGCCAGAGAATTGGTTTGCACAATGGCCTGTACTCCGCGCTGGTGCAAACTGCCAAAGAATTTAACACCTTTTTTGCCGGGAATGAAATAAGGCGAAACCAGCAGCAGTTCTTTTTTTGTTTCTTCAATCAAAGGATAAAGCTGATAAGGCAGATGCTCTTCCCTGATATCATCAATTTTGCTTAGTTTGGCTGGAGGATCGATGATGACTTCAGCCTTTCCCCAGAATAATTTCAACGGTTCTTTGGTGAACTGACGCACCATTGGAGTATCCTGCAAGGCTTCGGCGTAGCGGGTGTCTTCGGCTTCCTGAACGGCGGCCGCAAAATCCTTGCGCAAAAGATCCAGATCATCCGGGGTCGCCTGGAAGCTGTTCAGCGCAGTGATGGGATAGGAAATCTCGCTGTTCCAGTAGGTGTCAAATTCCTGCGACAGACTTTGTACGATAGGACCAAATGTCCAAAGGTCAAAGTCACCAAAGTTCATTTCATTGCTGGCATCAAAGTATTCATTGGCGATATTACGTCCGCCAACAATGCCTGCTTGATTATCGACGATAAAGACTTTGTTGTGCATGCGGCGATTGACTGTGGAAAAGCGCACAATATCGAAGATTCTCCAAGACCTACTGGCAAAAGGATTTGCCATGCGAATTTCGATATTGGGATGGGAATCCAAAGTTGCCAGCATTTTTTCGTAGCGCGCCTGATTTAGATCATCCAGCAGAATACGAACTCGCACCCCGCGGTCCGCAGCGGTGATGACAGAGTGAAACATCAGGCGTCCGGTCAGATCGTTTTCCCAGATATAGTATTGCAAATCCACGGTATGGTCAGCGACTGCCACAGAGGCCATGCGCGCGATAAAAGCCTCCAGACCGGAACTAAGGGGATAAAATGCGGACTGCCCGGGATGAGCTTTGAGTTGTTTGTCGATAGCAGAGCCAAGACGGGTTGCTGGATCAGGAGGAAGAGAGTGGGACTCTTTGCGATTGTTGTTCGGTGGCAGGGTTGCACAACCCATCATCAAACCAACAAATAAATGAATATAAAGAAGCTTCTTTAACACAAAAACCCCGCAGGCTTTTATAGACTACGGGGCTTTGTTTAGGCACTCAAATTAATACTTCACACTGCAGCCATAAGGCTTGCTGGTTTCTTTGGCGATTTTTTCACCTTTTTCCGCACTGGCCACGGCATGAATGATGTAGTTTTCTGCCGAGGCGATCGTTTTAGGATCAGCAGAGTCATTGCTATCGATGGCGCCATTGTAGCGAAGCACGCCCTGAGGATCGATCAGGTACATGTGGGGTGTGGTTTTGGCTCCGTATGCTTTCCCCATCTTGCCGCTGTCATCAATCAGGATTGCTGTGGCTTTAGTGCCTTCTTTTTCACCGTTCTTGGCGGCGTCAACCGCAGCCAGATAGCCCTGTTTCCCCGGGGCGGAAGAGATGACTGATAGCCAGACAATTCCTTTGCCCGTCATTTCGGTCTGGATCTTTTGCATATTTTTGCTGTCATAGTGCTTACGAACATAGGGGCAGTCCTTGTTGTACCATTCAAGGACAACATATTTACCTTTGAAATCTGAAAGCTTATGCGTTTTACCTTGAGCATCAGCGACAGCAAAATCCGGCGCCGGACTCCCGATTTTAGCATCAGCAAAGGCGAAGTTGGCAGAAAGGCCGAGGGCCAATGCGAGAACAATATGTTTCATGGTTCTTTCTCCTTGTTAAGTAAATCTAAAACAATTCCTTTGGTTAAAACTTCGGGAAGCAGATGGGCTTTGTCAGTTCCAGCTGCGTAGTACACATAAAGCGGCAAAGAGTTTCTGCCATATTCAGCCAGAGCTTGCGTGATCAAAGGGTTTTTGTCAGTCCAGTCCGCTTTGTAAAGTTGCACGCTCCTGTCAGAAAAAGCCTTCTGAATGTCTTCTGTATGCAGAACCAGCTTTTTATTCACCTGACAGGTGATACACCAAGCAGCGGTGAAATCGATAAAGACGGCCTTTCCATTTTGCAAATCCTGTGTGACGGCTTCTTTGCTGAAGCTTTTCCACATATCCTGCTGGATTGAAGCCTGCTGAACTGTTTTTTGGGGCATAGCTGCCAAGAGTGCAAACGAAAGAATAAAACCCACAAGCAAAGTGGCTTGTCGGCAACGTTCGTTTTTAATTTTGTGAGAGAGCCAGATCAGGAACCCACAAAGAAGGAACAATCCCAGAACAAATAGCAAGGCTGCCGCATCGATCTGATAAGACAGCACCCACATCAGCCACAGAACAGTCGCAAAAAGTGGAAAGGCCAGAAATTCCTTTAAGGTTTGCATCCACGCACCGGGTTTTGGCAGTAAGCGCAGTCCCTGAGGAAAATATGCAAGTAACAAAAACGGCAGGGCCATACCGAAACCCAGTCCCGCAAAAACGATCAGGGTGTTGTGTGCGGGAAGAGTCAAAGAGGCTCCCAACGCCGCCCCCATAAAGGGCGCTGTGCAGGGGGTGGCCACGACAGTTGCAAGGACTCCGGTCAGGAACGACCCCCATAGAGAATGAGAGGTCTTTGCGGCACCCAGATAAGTCAATGATTGACCGATTTCAAATGTCCCTAAGAAATTCAGACCCAGCCAGAAGAATAAAACAGCAATACCAGCAGCTATGATCGGAGATTGCAATTGGAAACCCCAGCCGATCTGTTCACCACCAGCACGCAGCGCCAGTAACGTTCCACCCAATGCCAGAAAAGAGACGATGACGCCAACTGTGTAAGCAACGCCGGAAGTTCGCAGGTCTTTTGTGTTTTTGTCCGGCCCCAGAAAGCTAAGGACCTTGATGGACAGCACCGGGAATACACAAGGCATGAAGTTCAGAATAAAGCCGCCGATCAGGGCCCAGAACAAAATCATCGCCAGAGCGGGCGGGGATTCTTTATTCAGTGAAATCTCGTAACCGGATTTTTTTCCTGAACCGTCTTCAGTGACAAGCAGGAACTTGGAACCGGAAAAATCTGTGCGGGATGTGTCTTGTAAATCCAAAGTCAAAAGATAGTTTGAGCCCTGGGGTTCCAGAGCGGGAACAGAGCTTTTAAAGCTTTCACCGTCTTCGGGAAAGACTTCAAGATTCTTGATGGGTAAAGAGTTGGGAAGATGCAGCTTTGTGATCAGTTTTTGGTCGGCCCGGGATTCGATGTTCCATTGGAAATCATCGGGAGCTTTGGACGGATAAGTGAACTTGCTGAAAATGTCAGAAGGCGGACCCGTTTGTGCCGAGAAAGGAATTTCCCGGCGCAGTTCTGTGAAGTACGGAATGCATTCCACTTTGCAGATTAGAAATTCCAGATTCAAAACAACTTCGATGGGTTTTTTAATATCCTCAGCTTGCAGGTCAAAGATAAAAAGACTTTCGTGCGAATATCCAAGGTTGGTCAGGCCTTCAACAGAAATTCGCTCTGGAAGTGGCCAGTGTTCATCGGTGATCCGGGCATTTTTTAAAGTCCATGTCCATTTGGGTGCAGCCCCGGAATCGCCGGAGTTTTTCCAGTAGATATGCCAGTGATCGGCCATGGTGAAATGCAGACCCAAAGAGTTTTGCTGTTCGGGATTCCAATAGGCGTGAGAAGTAATAAGCTCAAGTCGGCCCTGCGGAAATTGAAAAACGGGGCCTGCAGCAGAAACACTGGAGGCGCTTAGTAGTACTAAGAAGAAAAGGCTCAGCAGAAATTTCATCTCCCAATTATGGGAAGATTTCCGTCTGAGCGCAATCCTTCAATGCCATTTTGCAGTAAGAGTCCAATACTAAAGATGGAAGTTCTTTCCATTCACCGGAGTCGGGCGACACAGACCGGCTTCCAGTGGACGCTGGAAAACTTCTACCGCACCCGCAGGAATAATTGCTCTGCGAGGATAGATGGCATATCCGCCTTGAGGCATCGCCACGATCATGTCGTTCAAAAGGTTGCGACGCAATTGTGTATTTAAAAGAATTGGATCAAATGGAACCATCACACGGATGGCGGCCGTTGTTTGCACAGGCACACCGCCACGGCCGACAACATCACGAATTTGTTCCGGCAGGGGATTGAAGGCCACATCCACAAAGCAATTTGGTCCTGTCGGGCCGAATCCCAAAAGATTCAGGGAAAGCCCGCGCTGCTCCCAATTGTGTTTTGAGCTGACCGCATTCAACAGATCCACACGAGTCATGCGTGGTTCACGTGATTTCAAAAGACCCAAGCCGGCAGCGACAATCGCCGCTGAATTAGAGCTGCCACGATATTCAGTGCCGTCTTCCAGTTTCAAAGAGGAGGGGGCCAAAAGATCCGGCTTATCACGGAAGAAGGAGGTGGAAGAGCGATCAGAATCACTTGCACCGACAGTGATCACTGTGGGATTGTCGGCCGGATTCAGCAAGGTTTCACCACGAGAGTGAGAAGGCATCATCAAACCTTCGCCATCCGCTGTGATACGCAGTTGGTCGCGTTGAGTGAAGTTGTTAGAGCGATTTTTCACACGCAGGAAATAAAGACCCGGTTGCAAATCCACAGAAATGATTTCGCGCGGATATTTGGAAAAACCCGGACGACCTTCATTGCGGTTGTCGGATTGTTTCAAGGCGCTGTTCTGAATCACGTTCAGCATATCATCCGTCAAAGCCAGATCCAGATCTTTGTTGGTGCCTTCTTCAACATCATCTTTGAAATCATTCCAGGAAAGAACAATCTTTGCCGGACACTTCCTGCCAGCAGCAGCCTGACAGCGCAAAGCCAGGGCATTATTCTGATCCGGCATTTGCACCCAATTGTCGTGGCCAGTCGTGATCGGCCCATTGTAAGTGGTCAGAGCAAAATTCCCCGCCGCATTCACCCAAATGACACCAGCACGAGTGGCGCGATTGACTTCCGCATTGATGAAACCACCGCCGTCAAAGTTGCCACCGTATTCCCAAACTTCAGAATAAAGAACCAGATCATACTGACGGGCAATCACATCATCGATAGCGGCCTTAAAGTTAGAAAAACCAAAAGCATTATAAAGCGTCAGCTCGGGCATCCACTGAGTGGCCTTCATATCATTGGTCATCATGGAAATCAGAATCTGTGCCATCTTCAACCCATGCACAACCTTCAGATTCTCAGGATTCGCAACAGGCCCCGCCACATAACGAGTCCCGACCGGCAAAGTCCTGCCAATTTCTTTTTCATACCCAAAGAAGCCTTTATCAAGAACTGCAACCTTCAACTTACGCCCAGGATTCTGAGCCGCATAAAACGGAGCAAAGCCCAAAGAATTTTTCAGCAGATCTGTATTGGCAAAAGGTTTAGATGCAAAAGCTGTTGTCACACCAAGCATCAAAGCGAAAAACACAAAAAATTTCATAATAGTTCCTCCGAGGACTTTCTTCGAAGTGCAAGAACCAGGACTTGCTTCAGCCCTTAGGAATGGGGATCTCCGCTGGAATCGACCTCCAGCCAGCGGACGCGTTGGCCGCTCAAAGAGCGGACAGGCTGGCGAGGGCAGGAGCCCGTGTCGATGCAAGCGGAGATCCCCATTCCTAAGGGCGGCCAGGAAGGCCGCCGTTATTTTTACCAGTAGTAATTAGAATAGTAATAGTAAGAATAGTATCCGTAGTTGTACGTGTAGCACGGTCTGTACCAGCTACCATACCAGTAAACATAGCTGTAGTAGTTGTAACCACTATAGAAGTACCAGCTGGAAGCTCCACCGTCCTGATCCAACTCGTGACGAACATTCGCCGCTTGTTCAAAAGAACCGGTTTGCGCCAGAACCTGGGCTTGTTCATTGCTTGTCACTGCGGATTCAGATGCTAGTACGGCAGTCTGGTTGTTGCGGTTGTCCACGCGGATCACGACCGTGCCGTTCATGGATTGATTGGTGACGGAAGATTCGTTATCCAGTTCACCGGCAAATGCAAAGCTTGTTGCTCCCAAAGTCAGAGCAGCTACCAAAATAAGCTGTTTCATATTTGAAGCCTCCTAATGGCTGTTTGTTTTGCCTCTTTCTTATGCTTTCAAAGGCCCATGTCATCTGAAAAGAGCCTGTAATTCGAAAGTCCTTGACGCATAACGTTCCGCAAAGGTACGGGCTAGCTTATGGAACCGATTGGCTACTTAGAGTCTTGTTTTAAAGATAAATTTGGAACGCCGCGACAGCCTGGCTTAGTGAAGCAGGCTCAGGCGCGTTTGAAGATTCGTGCGGATCTTCAGCCCGAAGAGTCTTTGCAGGGGCTTGAAGGCTTCAGTCATGTCTGGCTGATCTGGATTTTCCATCAGAACAAAGTGGCTCGTTTCCATTCCAAAGTGCATCCACCTCGTCTGGGCGGGGAAAGCATGGGATTGTTTGCGACTCGCACGCCTCATCGTCCGAATCCTATTGGTTTGTCTTTGGTGGAACTGGTGAAGGTGGAAAAAGACGGTATCATCGTGGCTGGCGCGGACCTGGTCGATGGGACGCCTATTTTGGACATCAAACCCTATCTGCCTGAAGTGGAAGCTATTCCCACTGCGAAAACAGGCTGGCCCGCAGAGATCGCCAAAACCCCCATCGAAGTGACCTTTGACGACAAAGCCGAGCAACTTTTACAGCAGTGGCAGAGCCAAAATCCGGACAAGGCCTTGCGAGAAATTATCGAAGAGACCTTAAAGCTGGACCCGCGCCCTGTGGTTTATAGAGGATTTGAAGAGGGAAATTCGCCCTATAGAAGCTCTCACGCTGTCAGATTGTTTGACGGGGATATTCATTTCAGGTTTGAAAGTCCCGGCCACGTGCGGGTGCTCGATATTCTTTTTACGCATAATTAGTTGCTGTTGCCTTTTATTTGCGCAGCAGGCTACAGTCCGAGCTGAACCAATACAAGGGAGGAATCGTGAGAACAACGGAAACTGCTTCTCATTCTGAAAACAGCACTCTTCGTAAAGTGCCAACATTGAGCCTTGCAAGTTACACCAAAGGAACCGGCGCTGAGCGCTCTGAGTTCATCGACAAGCTCTTCACTGGTCTAAAAGAATATGGCTTCATTATTCTTAAAGATCACAACGTCAAAGCTGAAGATCTGCATAAAGCCTACGACATTCTTAAAAATTTCTACGCTCTTCCCACTGAAGTTAAAAAATCCTATATTTCTCCCAAAGCGGGCTTCCAGCGTGGATACACTCCGTTTGGTCAGGAACATGCCAAGGATTCTCCGGTCATGGACCTGAAAGAGTTCTGGCACGTGGGTCGTGAGCTTGCCGAAGGGAACGCATTGAAAGCGGTTTACCCGGCAAATGTTTGGCCTTCAGAACTGCCGGAGTTCCAAACACATTTCGCAAAGCTTTATGCGGCCTTGGAAGAGGCAGGCGATGTGATGCTGGAAGCATTGACGATGCCGTTGGAAGTTGAAAAAGATTTCTTCGCTAAAATGACGAAAGATGGAAATTCCATCTTAAGACTTCTGCACTATCCGCCGATTCCTGAAGGGGTTGATCCTCGTTGTGTTCGCGCGGCGGCTCACGAAGACATCAACTTCATTACAATTCTTCCAGCTGCGACCGCTTCCGGTTTGCAGTTGAAAGACCGTGACGGCACTTGGTTGGATATTGAATCTGAACCGGACACTTTGATCGTGGACGTCGGCGATATGCTGGCTCGTTTGACCAACGATGTTTTGCCTTCCACCACTCATCGTGTGATCAATCCGCAGGATGGCACGAATCAAAGCCGTTATTCCATGCCGTTCTTCATGCACCCGCATCCGGATGCAATGCTTAGCTGCTTGCCATCTTGTAAAGGGACAGGCGCCAAGTACCCTGATATTACTGGTCAGGATTTCTTGATGCAGCGACTGCGCGAGATTGGTCTGTTAAAGTAAGCCCAAACTTGTCACCACAGCTGAAATGACTTCAAGAAGGGGATCTGAAAAGATCCCTTTCTTGCGTTTTTAGCCTGTCGCCGAATAAAAGAAGTCACCTGACGAATTTCACATGAGGGGGAATCATGCGATATTTGATGTTTGTGGTGATGCTTCTGGTGGCTCTATGGTCGGTGGAAGGTTATACGTTGAACTCTCCGCAGGAAGGGCAAATGAGCTTCCGTATTCAATCCCTGGGTGCGCGGGGATATGAATATTCGTCTCTGTGGAATCCTCTTACGCAGGTGGCACTTTTGCGAATAGGGTTGGTGCTGTCCAAGGCGGATGTCGAACTGATCAATCAGTCGATTTCTTTCGGTACCGCCAGCGAAGTGCTGTTTGAATCCAACGATTCTCAGTCCAATCAATCCTGTCAGCAGGTCAGTCAATGGCATTTTGAATATGAACCGGGGCTGCCAAACTATCTGATGTATGTGGCGTTGAAAGGTC
Source organism: Bdellovibrio bacteriovorus (assembly GCF_025558485.1). Classification (GTDB taxonomy): domain Bacteria; phylum Bdellovibrionota; class Bdellovibrionia; order Bdellovibrionales; family Bdellovibrionaceae; genus Bdellovibrio; species Bdellovibrio bacteriovorus_G. The sequence continues at coordinate 684,869 of NZ_CP102930.1, read as the reverse complement.
CCGGGTGCGCTCGCGTAGCCAAGTACTTTGATAATCTACAGGTTAAGTTAAGATTCCGAGGAATTTCGCTGCCGCAGTTTGTACCCATTGACGTCTCTGTCAATATCAGTCGATAACTGAGGGTATGAATAAGAAATCAGCTTTGTTTTTAGGTCTTATCGTCGCTATTGTTCTTATTATTTCCTATTGCCACACGCGCAGAGATGCCGGGCCTGAAGGCACAGAGCCAGCTCCGGAAACGCTGGGCACTCCGGCAGAACAGATCACGGAAGCTCAGAACTTTGTAAAGGCCGAGCCTCCGCCAATGGAGGCGCCAGCTGCGGCTGCAAGTTCCGGCTTTCTGCCGACTGAAATGGAAGATCCGCACAAGTTTGAACTATATCAGCAGAAAATCAAAGAAATGGGCGCCTGCCTGAATATGATTGTTAAGCCTCTGGACCCGGGTGTGGAAGTGAACTTTGATACTTTCAATCAGTCCATCAATGAGGATCTGGGGGACATCGTGACTCAGGATGAGGAGTGGGTGACCACGGATCTTCGCACCAAGGACGGGGAACTTCGTCGTCTGTATCTGGAAAGAATGGGCGATCCTGAGGGATCGCGTTCCTTGCAGTACTTTGCTTATGCGTCGGATGGATCGCGCAAGGAACTGCCTTTATCCAAGGAACAAAAAATCAACCCTACCGAAACCTTGTTAGCCAGCCTGGAAGCCGATGGCGAGGTGGTGGGGCGTTCTGTGTCGCGCAGAATATTCTATCAAAATGGGGATGATCTTTTGCTGGTGGAAAAAAATGGCAAAATCTTTTCTTTCCAGTTGGTGCATGAGGGTACTTCTTATCGCTGCACCGGGGCTGATAAATCCTCGACCTTCCAGTGTCAGTGCAAATAAAGGAGAAATAAGTGGAAACAAATGAGTTGCATAGAGGCCGTTTGATTGATCACCTTCAGTTGGTGGTTGCGGATCTTGAAAAAAGTAAGAAGTTTTATTCAGCGGTTTTGGGATCTTTGGGGATTTCTATGGGTGGCGAAGGCCCGGGTTTTTTCTGGTGTGACGAGCTGTTTATTTCAGCCGTTGATAGTCAGGCCAGCGCGGGGAAGCTGACTGGCAGAACGCACTTGGCATTTCAGGCGCAGGATCGCGATGCTGTAAAGAAATTCTATGAAGCCGGTTTGGCCTCTGGAGGCAAAGACAACGGTGGTCCGGGTGAACGTCCTTATCATCCGGGCTACTACGCGGCCTTCCTTTTGGACCCGGATGGGAATAATATTGAGGCAGTTTTCCACGGTCCGGCGAACAGGTCTGCAGACTCGATTAAGATCACATTTTAAAACCTGCAAGCGCAGTCTAAATGTCAGACTACAGTAAGGGTCTTTTGCTTTGGCAAAGGGCCCTTTGCTTTCTTGTTCGTGTGAAAAGGGACTTTTAAAATAAGATGTCCTGCACAAACAAGGAGGTTTGTATGAATCGAGATCGTTGGTATCGGGAGGATTCCCGCAGACGAGATCCAGAGCGCGATTACGGCGAATTCATGGATGAATACTCACGGCCCCGCCACGAATCCCAGATGCCGGATGACTATCGCGATTACCGCGACCGCAGTGATCCAAGGCCTTCCAATTACACTAGGGGTGGCCATGGTTCATCCCGACGGGGTGAGCGATATGACGAATATCAGCAGCGTCAGCGTCGCCGCGATGAATTTGACAATCGTGATTATCACATGAATCGGGACTATGTGCGGGGGGATTGGGAGGCGGATGAAGCCTACAATCAATCCGACTGGTCTCCGCGAGATTCATTCGAGGCGGAAAGACGAGCCAATGGCTATCGTCATTCTTTTGAGGCCTCTCATCCGCAAATGGATCCGCATTTTGACCGTCATTTTGATTATCGTTATGGCAGCGATGACATTGATTTTGACAGTCGTGAAGAACGAGCAGAACCACGCCGCCGACATCATCGCCATTCGCGACGGGCGCGCCGCGGGTATTGATTTTTGGGCAAAAAAAATCCTCCGTGGTTTTGAATCACGGAGGATTTGTCTTTTTAGGAATTCTTTTTTACTGGAAACGGGTCAAAGCGTCGCGCAGTGAATCCAGTTGAACTTTGGATTGCGCCAACAAAGCACGGTCTGCTGCGATCACATCTTCATCCGCATTTGCCACAAATTTTTCGTTGGAAAGTTTGCCGGTCAGCATGCCGATGTCGCGAGTCAGCTTTTCGATGGATTTGTTGATGCGTTTGATTTCCTCATCAAAGTCCACCAGGCCTTCCAATGGGATGATCACTTTCACACTGGCATCCTTAACCACCACCGGAGCCACGGCACATTTCATCATGTCGCCTTCAGGGCCGATTTCCATGTTTTCAAGGCGGCCCATTGTCATCAGGGCGGTGCGGTTGTTACCCAGAATTTTCTGAGTCTGATCATTGGTCACACCCAGACGGACATTCAGTTTCACAGCCGGACTGATGCGGTTTTCTCCGCGGATGTTACGGATGGCAGTGATCACTTCCTTCACGATATCGATTTCCAAAGCGGCTTGGCTTGAACCCAAGGACAGGAAGTCTTTGTCGTTACGGACATTTGGGTATTGATCCATGATGCACGCTTCGCCTTTGATTGGCAGCTTCTGATAGATTTCTTCAGAAATAAACGGTGTGAATGGATGCAACAAACGGGTGATGCGGTTTAGAACCTGCGCAATCACTAGTTGAGTTGCCGCTTTTTCTTCAGCGTTATTGCCATTCAGGATCGGTTTTGTGAACTCGATATACCAGTCACAGAACTGATTCCAGATGAACTGATAAAGCGCCATGGAAGCGTCAGAGAATCTTTCCTGCTCCATCGCTTCTTCGACTTCTTTGGTCACTTCCGCAAGTTTGGTGATGATCCACTGATCAAACACGCTGATGTGCGCCTGATTTGGCAGGGCCTTCACGCCTTCCGCCGGAGCTTTGAAGTCCGACAGATTGGAAAGGGCAAAGCGAGCCGCATTCCAGATTTTGTTCATAAAGTTACGATAGCCTTCAAGGCGCTGTTCACTGAACTTGAAGTCTTTTCCAGAGAACAAGTGCGCCGCAAACGTGAAGCGCAAAGCATCGGCGCCGTGCTTTTCAATCATTTCCACCGGATCAATGGAGTTCCCCAAAGACTTGGACATCTTGCGACCTTGAGAGTCGCGCACCAGACCGTGGATGTAAACCGTGCGGAATGGAACGTCCCTTTGGAATTCCAGACCCATCATGATCATGCGGGCCACCCAGAAGAAGATGATATCGTGACCCGTTACCAGATAGCTGGTTGGGTAGAATGTTTTCAAGGTCTCAGTTTCGTTTGGCCAGCCCATTGTGGAAAACGGCCACAAAGCAGAACTAAACCAAGTGTCCAGAACGTCGTCGTCCTGATGCAATTTGGTGCTGCCACATTTTTCACAAGTGGCGGCATCGGATTCGCTGACAGTTTGGTGATTGCAATCAGCACAATACCAAACCGGAATACGGTGACCCCACCACAACTGACGGGAAATACACCAGTCTTCGATGTTGTTCAGCCAGTGCAGGTAAACTTTTGTCCAGGACTCCGGTTCAAAACGGATGGTGCCGCTTTCGACCACGCGTTTTGCCGGTGTGGCCAAGGCTTCCATTTTTACGAACCATTGTTCGGACAGGAAAGGCTCAACAACGGCGCCGGAACGAGAGCAGTGACCCACAGAGTGAACGTGAGGTTCTTCTTTTGCCAGCAGGTTTTGGGCTTTCAGGTCTTCCAGAATGCGTTTGCGAGCCTCTTGAACCTTCAGGCCCTTGTAAACGCCGGCATTTTCGTTCAATTCAGCTTTTTTAGTCAGGATATTGATGAATTCCAGATTGTGCGATTTACCGATTTTGTAATCGTTGAAATCATGAGCTGGAGTGATCTTCACCACGCCCGAACCAAACTCTTTATCCACGTAGGTGTCTGCGATGATCTTGATCTTTCTGTTGATCAAAGGGATCAGAACATTTTTGCCGATCAGGTGTTTGTAGCGTTCATCTTCAGGATGAACACACAACGCAGAATCTCCCAGCATTGTTTCCGGACGTGTTGTTGCCACAGTCAGGAAGCCGGAGCCGTCTTCAAGAGAATAATTGATATGGTACAAGGAACCTTTGATCTGCTTGTGTTCAACTTCCAGATCTGAGATTGCAGTTTCCAAAGGACCCGACCAGTTCACCAGACGCTGACCGCGGTAGATCAGGCCTTTTTTATGCAAAGACACGAAGACTTTGCGAACAGCTTTGGAAACGCCTTCGTCCAATGTGAAAACAGCGCGATCCCAGTCACAGGAATCCCCCAGGCGACGCATTTGATTGTAAATGCGGTTACCGTATTGATGTTTCCAATCCCAAACTTTTTCCACGAACTTTTCGCGGCCCAAATCATGACGAGTGATATTTTCTTTTTTCAATTCACGCTCAACCACAGATTGAGTCGCGATTCCGGCGTGATCTGTTCCCGGCAGCCACATGGTGTTGTAGCCATTCATTCTTTTCCAGCGAATCAGCATATCCTGAATCGTGTGATCCAAAGCATGACCCATGTGCAGGAAGCCTGTGACGTTCGGTGGAGGAAGGATGATGGAAAACGGAGGTTTGGTGGATTGATCCTGGGCTTTGAAGTAGCCGTTTTTTTCCCACCATTCATAAGTGCGAGATTCAACATCTGCGGGATTGTAACGATCTGATAACTGCTCTGACATTTGTAAAGACCTCTGCAGGTTTAAGGACATGAAATGCTTACGTTTTTAACCCTTAGAGGCTAACAAATTCAAGCTTTTTGGGATAGGGCCAAATGGAGGAACTGGGTCAAAGTGCCCTTCAGGGCTTTTGCGGTGGGGTGCGGTGCGAAAAAAAGGGAGGCTCGGAAGCCTCCCTCGATCTAAGTCCTAGTTGTGACTGTATCTTACTTCAAGAAATCTGCCATCAAACGAGCGCCCAGAACGATTTCCTGGCTGGTGATGTCGTCGCCAGTTTCAGGCTCTTCTTTCACGTTGTTGTAGGCCAGGTGGTAACGGAAGTTTGTGTCTGTGTATGGTTTGTACTCAAGAACCGCGCCATAACCGATGAACTTGTTGGTTGCTGTGCCACCGATTTCGATTTTTTCTTCGGAAGTCTGGAACTCAAGACGAGGTGTCCATTTTTCCCAACCGGAGTATGCAAATTTCGCCACGATGGAAGTGACAGTGTCTTTGTCGCCGGAAGCGTCTTCTTTGAACTCAGACATCAGGTAGTCCGCAGAGAACATCCAAGGATTGGCGTTCCACATCACACCTGCTGCCATCAATTGGTGTTTGTCACCATCTGCCGGGCCGTTCATGGTGTGGTAGGAAAGGTTGGTCATGAAGGCTTTGTCCATGAAGGCGCCTCTCCAGATCGCGCCCATCAGGCTGGAGTTTTGTTCGGCAGCTACCCCAGAGGCACGTACCGGAGTGGCTTCATCTGTTGCCAGCAAGGTGATGTTTTGATCAGCAAAGGTGAAAGTCCCTTTAACACCAGTCATATAAAGAAGATCGGTGGTGCCGATGTTGTGGCCAGTGCCCGCCGCCGTTGCCGCACGAGTCGCAAGGTCTCCGTTAGGTCCTTTCAAAGTGTAGAACTGAGAAGTCAGATAAAGATCCGCACCGCTGGTTGCACCTTCGAAACCACCGATATCGGAATTCACTTTACCCACGCTCAAAGAGAACATGTCAGACATTTTGTGAGTCAGGAAAGCGTACTCAACAGCCGTTTGTGTGCTATCAACACCTGTGGTGGCATCCTTGTTGAAAGCCAAGCGCACGCGGAAGGACAAATCGTCCGTCGCCTTGCCTTGATAGTCCAGGCGGCCTGTTTTGAAGTAGAACTTTGTAAAGTCCTTCAATGCAGAGTCTCTGTAGTCGCTCATAGGAATATCTCACCACCACGCATTAAATCTGGCAAGGTGTATTTAGGAATCGCGTTAAAAAAGCTCTTCGTTTGTTGCGAAGAGCTTTTTGTTTTTTGATTCTTAAAGATTAGTGCTTTGTTGGCTGTTTCTGGGCTCGTGGTCTTCAACCGTCAACGTGCTTTTGGCCATTCCGACCTCGGTTCTGGGAAGCTTCATTATTCTGTATTTCGCAGGCTTCACCTTGAACATCTTTACGCTGATGGGACTCAGTCTTGCCATCGGGATTGTCGTGGATGATGCCATCATGGTTTTGGAAAATATCATCCGCCATTTGGAAATGGGTAAAAGCAAGCGCGAAGCCGCTTTGATTGGTGCGCGTGAAATTACTTTTGCGGCAATGGCAGCCTCGGTTTCATTGGTGGCGATTTTCCTTCCAATTGCCTTTATGGAAGGTCTGATCGGTCGCTTCCTGTTCCAGTTTGGTGTGACCATGAGTGCGGCGGTGATGATCTCATTACTGGAAGCTTTGACGCTGACACCGATGCGTGCGTCACAGTTTGTGGAATCTGGAGAAAGAACCACGCGCTTGGGGCGTGCTTTTGAATCCCTGTTTGATCGTCTGCACGGCGCTTACACTAAAACCCTGGAAGTTTCTTTGAATCACCGCTGGAAGGTGATCGGGGCCTCCTTGGTGTTCTTTATCTTCAGCTTTGGTTCGGTGGCCTTTCTTAAAGGGGAATTCCAGCCCTCACAGGATCAAAGTTCCCTGATGGTTCAGATCAGCAATCCCCCGAAGTCCGCTATTTCATTTACTGATGAAAAGGTGAAAGTGATCGAGGATTTCCTGTTAAGCCGTTCAGAGGTGAATTCCACCTTCGTGGCTGCCGGGGGGTTCACTGGTGGTGAGGCAAATAATGCGATCGTGTTTGTGGATTTGAAGCCCAAAGGCCAGCGTGGCAAGTCGGCTGAAAAAGGGCATGAACTAAGTCAGCAGGAATTCATCGAAGTGGTGCGTGACTATCTGAATAAGACCATTCCGGAATCCAAGCCGCAGGTACAGGACCCGTCAACCCAGGGCTTTGGCGGCGGGGGCGGAAAGGGCTTCCCCGTGGAGTTCAGTATTCAGGGACCTGACTGGGCGAAACTGGGTGAGTTTTCTGAACAAATTGTGGAAGAGCTAAAAACCAGCAAAGTCATGACAGATGTCAGCTCTGATTATCAGGCGGGTGCGCCGGAAGTGCAGATTATTCCAAACCGTCAGAAGGCGGCGGATCGCGGTGTTAGTGTTATTGCCATCGGCGAAGTCTTAAATGCCATGATGGGTGGTGTGGTTGTGGGAAGCTACGAAAAAGGCGGCCACCGCTATGACATCCGCGTGAAAATGAAAGAAAACGGCAAAAATCCTCAGGAACGTATTCGTGAATTGAAGGTGCGTAATAACCGTGGGGAACTGGTGCCGATTGCCTCGGTCGTGGATATTAAAGAGGCCTCTGTGGCTTCTAGTATTTCCCGTAAAAACCGTCAGCGTTCGATTATCATCTACGGTAACATGGGGCAGGGACTAAGCCAGCAGCAATCCATGGAAAAAGCACAGGAAGTGGCGCGAAAGATTCTGCCCGCAGAATACAAAGTGGTCCTGAGCGGTTCTGCCGAGGAATTCCAGCAGAGCTTTATCAGCTTGTTGTTTGCTCTGGTACTGGGATTTGTCGTGGCTTACATGATTCTGGCATCGCAGTTTAACAGCTTTATCGACCCGGTGACGGTGTTTATGGCGTTGCCATTTAGTTTCTCCGGAGCGTTCTTGGCGCTGTGGATTGGCGGGCAGTCCTTGAATATCTTCAGTATGATCGGCTTGATTTTGCTGATGGGTATTGTGAAGAAGAATTCGATTTTGCTGGTGGACTTCACCAATCAGCGTCGGGATGCGGAAAAGGTACATGTTCATCAGGCTTTGCTTGAGGCATGCCCGACGCGTTTGCGCCCGATTCTGATGACATCCTTTGCGACCATCGCTGGAGCTGTGCCAGCTGCCATGAGTCTGGGGCCCGGAGCGGAAGCGCGTCAGCCGATGGCGATTGCCGTTATCGGGGGTGTTTTGGTTTCCACATTCCTGACTTTGTATGTGGTTCCTTGCGTTTACAGTCTATTCGCAAGATTTGACCGCCGCGAAGTTCAGGTGGCACATGAGAAATAACAAATTGAGAGCCCTCGCGGACTGAGGGACAATGGGGGTTCTTGGAAAGGGGCCCCCACCATGATCAGTCAAACCGATTTGCTTAGAAAGCGCAGCCATCCTGTTGACCAGGCTTTGGCGCCAGAAGAAATTGATCAGTACCTGACTATTTTAGATGGCTGGGTTTTAATGGGTCCGCATATCGCCAAGACCTTCCATTTCACCAACTACTATCAAACGATGGCTTTTGTAAATGCCATCGCCTATGTGGCCCACACGGAAGATCATCATCCGGAACTGGAAGTTTCCTATAATCGCTGTCTGGTGAAGTTCAATACTCATTCAGTCAATGAGGGGTTCGGCGGGCTTTCCGAAAATGACTTTATCTGTGCCGCCAAAGTGGATGCGGTTGCCTCTAATCAGTATGCGCCGGTGTCTCATTAAAGAGTGAGCTTTTGTAGCTGCTGGGCATCCAGAGGGGCTTTGATTTTTAGATCATTATCGAAATAAATAAAGGCTGTTTTAAGGTCAGGGACTTCTTTGGGGTCAGTTAAATTCTGTGCATGGCTGGGTATTTTGTGATGGGACCAGTCTTGCAGTCTTTGTGCCCAGAACTTCAAAGCATTTCTATCATAGCCGTTGTCATAGAATGTTTCATCGCCATGCAGACGCAGATAGATGAAATCGCTGGTGATGTCCTCCATATAGGGCCATTTGCCCGCAGTATCGGCAAACACCAAGGCCACCTGATATTTGCGTAAAAGATCAATGAAAGCCGGATTTTCAAAGCTGTGATGACGAACCTCCAAAGCATGGCGCAAGGGTTGGGCTGAGTGAATAATATCGTTCGGGTAAGTGGGGGTAAAACGCCGGGAATTTTTGGCCAGACTTGCGGCTTCGCTGACTGTTTTTGGCAACAGGCTGAAAAAGGTTTCCAGTCGTGGAAGTTTGTCTTCATTGAAGACAAAACTGGGAGGCAACTGCCAAAGAATACAGCCCAGTTTTTCTTTTAAAAGTAAAACCCCAGAGGCTAAAAAGTTAAACAAAGGTTCTTCAACGTCCTTAAGACGGTTGATATGCGTGATATACTGCGGGCCTTTCACAGAAAAAATAAAGTTCGCAGGAGTTTCATTGTACCAGTGCTGGTAAGTGGACGGCTTTTGATAGGAATAAAAAGAGCCATTGATCTCAATGGACGTTAAACACCGGCTGGCATGAAAGAGCTCCTTCTTTTGTGGAAGGTCTTCAGGATAAAACGTTTTTCGCCACGGAGGATAAACCCATCCGGATGTGCCTATGCGAATTTCCATTCTTCAAGTGATAGCTCATTGCAGGATGGATAATAACTTAAAATACCGTTTCTGATTAAGAAACATGCCCGTCAAACAGTATCTTGCAGTCCTGCATTAAGAGCAAAAATTTGACGTTCTTAAGAGAGAATTTTAAGCTTTTCAAACTCATATGGAGGAAATATGCGTTCTATAGTTTTTGCTCTTGTTGCTTTGGTTTTGGCAGGATGTGCTTCTCAACACAAAGCCAAGGATGTTGATACGAAGGTGGATATGTCGGCTCCCGTGCGTGGAGATTCTGTTGTCGGCGTTAAAGACGGAGATATGGTTTATCAGCGCAAAGTGGCAATGAACGAAGAACTGCGTCGTTTGGAACTGGATGTTTACAATTTGGAAGCCAATGTGTTTGGCGGTCCTCGTTATTTGGACAACCGTGGCCTGTATGGAGTTTTGCGTGATTGCCGGGTGCAGCTGGGCGATGTAAAAAATGGCGGTGACGGCAAGGTGCGCTGGACGGAATCCCGCGAGTATGTGACTCCGGATGACGATTTTTCGTCTATCGGTGTTGAAGATAAAAAACGTATCGTGGGTGTTTCTGAAGAGTTCCTGAAAGATCGCATGAACCGTTTCCGTGGGTATAAATCAACCCTGGAAAAGCGTCAGGATGAATACGAAACCAAAGTTAAAGTCTGCCAGATGGAACTGACTTCACAGAAACAAAGAGCCTCGCAATAGCGGGGTTTTTTCTTTTTTGTAAGGAAGATCGTGCCCTGGTAGTTGGATTGAATTTATTTAATTCTTGTATCTTTGACCCCAAGCGGGGTCTTCTTTAAAACTGGTCTCCAAACAAGGAGATATTTCAGTGAAACCATTGATTCAAAAAACTTTGTCTTTCTTATTGGTGGGATCTTCTCTGGCGGTTGCCGCCGGGCTTATTTCTAAAGAAGAGGTAAATAAAAGAGTCTCTGCCATAGTGGCCCCTTACAATAATCAAACCACAGCAATGGATATTCAGTTTACCGATCTTTTGGTGAATGACGTGCGAGCCCTGGATTTCGGCGTCAAGGTCGCCATCAAAAAGAAAGGTCCGGAAAATGAGCTGGCGCTGACTATCGAAAATGCGAAATACCAGTACGGCGATGGCAGTGCTCCCACAGCCACGGCGGATCTGGTGATGCAGACGGATCTGAAAAAAGCTTTCGGACAGGAAACGCTGGATCAGTTCGGCGAGGAACTGGACAAGGTCGCGCAGGAATTGGCGGCTGATTATATCAAGAAATACGGCGAAGCCGCTGTTTTGGATATTGTCATGGAAGACGTTCAGAAAGATCAGCAGGGTCATTTGAAGTCCGTCAGCATGCGCATGAATGCGACAATTGATATGACCAAACTGCCAGCTGATTTGAAGGCGGAGGATGTTGAAGTGCGCTCTATTCAGGCGGCCTTGCATATTTCAACTGCGGGTGCCCGCGGAAATATTCAAGTGGTCATCAATCCGGCCTATAAAGGTTTTGCTTCCGAGCAGACCGGAATGAAAGAGCTGATCGAAAAACTTCTTAGTGATGATCGTGAAACCTATGATAGTCTGGCTAAGATCGTTGAATCTTTGGATGGCTTTGCGAATTGGTTCGTAAACCAAAAAGCGGAAGACGAACAATAATTATAGAAATTGCAAAAGGCCCCCTCTTTTTGCCTGTCCTGCAAATGGACACATTGAGAGGGGGCTTTTTTATATTGCCATTGTTTCTTCAATCAACTGCGCTGCTTTTATAGAACCGTTTTGTTGATAGTCCTGAGCCACTGCCTTCACTTGTTGGTGGAGTTCATGATTTTCGAGCATGTCGATAATCGCTTTACGAATTTCTGGGATCATGGCTGTTCGCAGGTTGATAGACTGGCCTGTTCCGCTTTTCTCGACAAAATAAGCTTGATGGGCTTGATCGTTGCAGATTGGGAAGACCAGCAGGGGAGTTCCAGCGCGCAGACCTTCCATGATCGAGTTGGCTCCGCCATGTGTGATAAATAAAGAAGCCTGGGGCAGAATATCCAACTGAGGGGCATAACGATAAAAGCGACACTGGGATGTGTTTTTCCAGCCCGGCTCGTCAATCAAATCACCAATGGATATTTCCAAATGAACTGGCAGGTCTTGGACAGCGGCGGTAATTTTTTTGAAAAGTTCAGGATAATAAAATACCTGACTTCCAAAAGACACGTAAATGGTTGTGAGTCCATCGACCGGGCTGTAGGTTCCGGCAGAATCACCCCGATCACGAAGGGGGACCGACGGACCGACAAGCTGCACTCCTGCCGGCGGCGATTTGATAAAGGACTTTGTGGCAAAGGTGATATTCAACCACGGGGACAGGCAGTCCACGGCGCGAAAGCGCAGACTTTCAGCGCCTAATGACTGAAACAGTTGCTGGCGGTCGTGGTCAAGGCTGCGCACTATATCCAGAACATCACTTTGCAAGTCGTCTGGAATCACCGAGGTCAAGGAGCTGGACATTGAAACCCAGGGAAGTTTTAGATTGTGAGCCGCAATGATTGCCGCATAGTTCATCGGATCTGCGACCACAACATCAGGTTGGTGCACTTTAAGCCATTTTTGTACAAGAGGAACCTGTTCTTTGATGCCCTTTAAAAAGAAGGTTTGAATGATAGAGCGATGCAGGGCGCGGTTTTCAATCATCTCCACCAAGGAACGTCCGCGGGGACTGCCTTGATCTGCTTGAACCAGCTTCCCACAGAAGGGGATGCCTGCTTTTTTCATTTGTCCTTCCAGATTTCCGGCAGAGATCACCGTCACATCATGACCGCGGTCCAGCAGGGCTTGTGCTGGCCCGATATAAGGATTGATATGCCCCTGATCAGAAAGAAGGCAGAAAACTATTTTCATAAAGACTCCGTGGTCAGATGCAGGTTTTCAAAACCGGAAAACGCCAGGCTTTGATGTTTGCGCAAAGAGACCTGTGAGGTGTCCAAAGAAAGATCCGGGAAATCTTGTAGCAGGCGAGTAAACAGACGTTGCATCTGAATGCGTCCCAGTCGGGCCCCCAGACAGTAATGAATGCCAGCACCGTAAGACAAATGGGGATTGCGATCGCGGTTCAGAACAAATTCATGAGGCTTGGTAAAGACATTGTCGTCCCGGTTGACTGCGTGATTTGCGACGAACACCAACTGGCCAGCTTTGATAGAAGCCCCGTTTAAGGTCATATCCTTCTTTGCAATACGGAAAATAAAGTTCACGGACGGGTCCAGGCGAGTTGCCTCCTCGATGGCTTTTTCCAAGAGGCCCGGATTTTGTACCAGATCCCGCCAGATATTATTTTGCAAGAATGTATGAAGATTGTTGCAGATCTGATCGGTCGTTGTGACAGTGCCAGCCACCAACATTATTGCGGCCTGAGACACGACCTCGTCATCATCCAGACTTCCTTGCGAGCGCAGCAAGTGGCTGATGAAGTCGTCCTGTGGTTGTTCCCGGCGCTCTTGCATCAGTTGTTTGAAGTAATCGCGCAAGTGGGCAGCCCCGGAGTCCGCATTGAAAGCATCCAGTTCCAGATTGTCAGAGGCTCCGCCAAAAAATTGGGTCATATGATTGGACCACAAATAGAAATCTTTGCGTTTGTCTGTTGGAATAGAAAATAAATCCGCCAGAACGATATTCGGTAGTGGCAGGGCCACCTTTTCCACAAAGTCGAAACTGAATGTGCGAGGTAGCTGATTGATCAGCTCATTAACAACCGCATCGACCTGAGGCAGAAAGCGATCCAGAATATGATCGGTGATCCCGGAATTTCCCAAACGGCGCCGCGCTGTATGGTGGGGGGGATCACTGGTGACCATCATCTTTTTCACTACCCCGAAGAAGTTGGAAACTTTGGCAAACGGGCAGCCTGATATCTTGGCCATAAAGAACGAAGATCGATCGGCACTGAAGTCAGGGCTTTTCAGAACCCCCTGGGCCAGTTCATGATCTGTGAGGACCCAGATTTGTTCCGCTTCAGCCCAGAAGACCGGCCCCTGGGATTTCAGAAAATGAGCAAAACTTTCCGGTGAAGACGACATTTTACGGTGATAAAGATCGGTCATAGGGAGGTCTCCTTAATAAGCTGAATGCGACGCAAATGGCGGGGGCAATTCTTTTCAAAGGCGGTTCGTCCGTGAATCAGTGAATGGTTGTCGGCGAAAAGAAGATCCCCGGCTTGCCATTGGTGTTTATAACAGTATTCGGCTGCATATATTTTCTGGACCATGTCGCTGAGAAAATGAGGATGCAGTGAAAGATCTCCACCGCTGATTTTCAGGCTTACGGGGTTGAGTTCGGTTTCCACGGGTTCTGCAAAACGCAAGATAGGGGCTTGTGTGATGGGATGCTTTTGCACCAACGGGGCTTTGATTGATCCGCCATAGTGCGCTTTTTTGTCGGTTTGATATTGCAACTCCAGTAAGGCCCAGTGGTTACGAATCTCTTCGGAAGCTTCCTGATAAAGAGGTTCTGTATTGGTAAAAAGTGTTTCTCCCCCAGCGGCTTCGTTGGGGGCCTGCACGCAGGAAAAAACCAGATAGTCGGGAACCTGATGAAAAGCTCCATCCCAGTGGAACGGTACTTTTTCCCGGGAAAAAAGATAGTTCTGCGGGTTCTGGTCTTCTTTCATTTCCATGACAGGGCCAAAGCTCCATTCCAGGGGGCGCATTTCTGAAATACCTGCACAGAATGCCAGAAATTGATCACGGGCCGGGGCTGAAATTCCCCGGATGACCACCAGCTTGTGCTGGTGCAAAAGTTCTTTGACGGTGGCAATGGACAACTGCGCCAACCCGGTTGTGTGGTCATCGGAAACTAACATCATACCGAAGGGATTCAGGGACACCTGTTTCATAGGGCCTCCATTGCCGCTTGGGAAGTTGGCAGGAAGTAGTAAGGATATTTTTCGGCAGCATAGGTCAGAACACCTCCTGCGGCTTCGACTTGAGATCGCGGTGCCAGATAGTAATCGTGTCCGTCAAAAACTGTGACTGAATGCCAGGGTGTACGCCAAAGGTCTGACGACGGCAGCAGACGAATTCCAATTTTTATGGAATGTAAAGGCTGCGGATGAATAGACAGGCGCAGGGAGTTGGCGAACTTTTTTTCCACCAGACGACTCCAGGCATTGGATCGGCGGATCACCTCATACGCCAAATCTTTGGCATGTTCGCGCAGAGAGGTTCGGGACTTTTCAGGATACAGAGCTGTTTGATCTTCGAACATAAAGCGGTGGATTCCATTGAACATGGAACGAGCTTCGGCATCTTTTAAAGTGCGCTGGCGAATCGTTGCCACGGGCTCGGCAAATTCGGTGGTCAGGCGCTGCCTCATTAAATCGTAATTGTGGGAAGAAAAAACATCATCCAGACTGAAGGTGGAAAGGTGGGTCAGATCATGATCCCGCAGAATTTCTTTGATTTCGCGCCCGTACACATCGACAGCGCCATCACTGACTTCAACCACATCGCTAAAGACGCGTCCGTCTGAGCAAATCGTGATATGAGCGCCAGCAGGGTAAATGTTTTGGATGTGCTCGCAGAGACTTTGCAGTTTTTTAAGAGCCAGGACTTCGCCATAGTCCGGGCGGTTAGTGACTGTCTTTTGTGGATTTGGGGATTTGGCCGGAAACGCGGGCAGAATCATATGCACGGGCTTTCCGTCGCGAATAAAGCTGTCGATCTTTTCTAACTGCTGCGCCCGGATTTTGAGAATCTCACTTTGCAAGTTCGTTTCATCGGGAAGAGCTATGACATTGCGGATTTCAAAAACCAGATTCAGTATTTGTTCGGACAGGGACATACAAACCTCCTAGAGAACAGACTTGTTTCTAGGAGATTTCACATATTGGGTAAAATAATAAGGACCTATTTATGATATAGGTAAAAACCTATATATGCTTACAGACAGTCTTTGGCGATCTCAATCAGGGTTTTGGCGGCTCGGGAGGTCATGACTTCCTTGCGGTAAGCGACAAAAAGCTCGTCCTTAAATGCCGGAAGCTTCGCGTCCACCACGGTCAGCTGGTGCCCACCTTCACTTTGAGCCACGCGTGTCGGCAAAACTCCGTAGCCAGCGCCCGAGGCCACCATACATTGAACCACCTCCAGATTGGGGGTTGGTACAAAGTGCGTGAAATCCAAAGAGGGCCTTTTAAGACGTTTTAAAATCCATTGGGTCTGTGCCAGATCCGGATCGCCGAAAAGAATTTTTCCGGTGCGGTGACGACTTTGAAAGACCGTCACATGGTCGTCGCAGATTTTTCTCAGAACCAGATCGGGATGATTGGCAGGATTGATAACCAATCCCAGATCGACTTTGAAATTGATGATTGATTCCGTGATGTGGCGGGAAAGGTCATGCACCAGTTCAATTTCAATGCGCGGAGCCCGACGGGAAAGTTCTTTGAAAAACTTCGGCAAGGTATAGCGGGCCACGGAAGGGTGCACTCCCAGACGGAACTTCCCCTGAAGCTCGTGTTCATCCTGCTGAGCTTCCTTTTGCAGACTGGCCCAGGATTCCAGTAAAGTCATAATCTGGCCTGAGATGCGCAAGCCCGGCTTGGTCAGGCGAACTCCGGTGCGGGTGCGGATCAATAGCTGTGCGCCGACTGCGGACTCAAGCTTATGAATAGACTGGGTCAGGGTGGGTTGGGAAATCCCGATGCGTTCAGCGGCACGAGAGATGTTTAACGTGCGAGAAACTTCCAGAAAGTATTCCAGATCCGTAGCGCTAGGTAACATTGGATTATCCTTTCAAATGGGGAATCCAATATAGTCTAAAACCTATGGTCATTACTTTGCAGTATTATTTACTGCCAGTCAGAACCTTTTTAATCCAAGGCAGGGCATAGGAAACGGCGGCATAGCCTCCGACTGAAGACCCCTTGGCGCGGAATCCAGAGCAGGCAGAACCCCAACTGACAACGCCGACTTGAACATAGAGGTTGTCCCGCTGAAGAAATACGGGCCCGCCACTGTCGCCGGGGCAGGAGGATTTCAGATGTTGATAGGTTTCGATGCACAGGGTTTCAGGGCCTAGTTCATAGCCTCTTTTTTTGGGAAAATCGTCTTGTGCGCAAAGAGCGCGGGGTAAAAGTGGGGCCTCCAGCTTTTGCAACCACGGACTTTCTTTGTGCCCCTCGCTGTCGGTCAACCCCCAGCCAGTCACCAGAACTTTCTGCGTGGAGCTTCCCAAGTCCAGATCATTCAAAGCCAAGGGGACAATGTCCGTGACAGCTTCTGAAAGTTCGATCAATGCGATGTCAGCCTTGGGCCAGGCAAAATCAGGGTGAGTCTGGATAGAGCGGATTTTCAAAGGATGTCCATCTTTACCGGACTGTTCAATGCCGCCGATAAAGAGCATTAACTTGCTGGGAGCCACAATGCGCTGGCGGGTTTCCGATTCATCTTCCAAAACACAGTGCGCGGCCGTCAGCACCCAACGGGAGGCAATCAAACTGCCGCCACAGTGATGGGATACATAGTCTTCTTTGGGATCATTGAACCAGATGTTGACCATAAACGGGAACTCGCCCAAAACAGTTGGGGACCCACCGATAATGCCATTCGCAAAGGCAGCTTTTTGAGCCTCCGGGCGCTGTGCCGGTTGGCAGGAGGTCAGGGTAAGGAGCAGAATTGGAAGAAAGAAAAGGCTGCGATACGACATGTCCCTCGTCATATTCGAGTCCGGTCCGGACTTCACACTAAATATTCGATCGCAAGGAGGGTCTGAATATTTTTCCAGGCTTTCTCGAGGTCGTTTGGGAACCCGGACGGGAATGATAGAACAACCATATGAAAACAGGTCTTTTATCATTGTTGTTGCTGGTCCCGGCTTTGTCCTGGGGTGTGGTGGGTGGTCGTACTATTACGGATGGCTCTTATCGCCAAACGGTGGCTTTGACCTTCAAAGAATCCTCCGCGCAACTTCAAGGTGAAACGTATTGCAGTGGAACTTTGATCGGACCTCGTCTGGTTTTGACGGCGGCCCACTGTATTTCACTGGGAGCCAAGGCTTTTAAAACACCGGTGGAAGAGTTTCCTCAAAAAATCTGGATTTATATTGGTGATTCGACAGACCCGCAGTCACATCCGTGGGTGACACCGCAATTGAAAGTGGCCCGGGCCCATGTGCATCCTCAGCCGGACATTCCTCGTGGCGATCTGGCTTTGTTGGTGTTGGAGCAGGATGTGGATCTGGTAGAGTATCAGATTCAGTCGGCTCCGATGACTTTGGCGAATAAAGACATGATCGGTCGTGAGCTGACTCACGTCGGCTATGGAATGACTGTTCATCAGGGCGTGAAAGGGACAAAGGCTTCCGTTAGCCTGCCTTTGCGTGCCATCACAGGATACAGCGGATTGGAAATCGGCAAGATTTTTGAACCGGGCCCGGGGGCATGTCATGGGGACTCTGGTGGCAGTGCATATTTGCTGGATAAAGACGGTCAGGTGAAGTTTGTGGGTGTGGAAACATCTATTTCCAATCACCCATGCGGAGAAGCGGCCACTTACTTTATCCCGGTGTCGCAAGAAATGTTCATCTGGATTCGCGGTGCTGTTTCATTGCCACTCTTTGAATAGACGCGGGCATGCCTTCAAGGGGCAGTATTACAACATGAGTTATGTGACACATCCTTAATGGGGAATCGTAGAAAAATGATCTGAATCAAGGAGTCCCGCAAGCATTGGCGTTAGTCTGTCAGCATAGATAGAGGTTCGGTCGATGCATTACCCAAAACTTCCTGACTACATTACAGGACTTCCTGAAAACCATTCTTTAAGGGTTTACTTTGAAGAAAATGAGTTTATCAAAAAGCTGCTGGTGGAGCTGCAAATGGCCTCCCCTGTTCAGGACTTTCAGAAATTCATCAATGTCTTTAATCACGTTTGCGCAATTGAAAAACGCTATGCCCGCAAGGAAAACCAACTGTTTCCGTTTCTGGAAAAACGCGGCTGGTATGGTCCCAGTCAGGGAATGTGGGCGTTTCATGACAGTATTCGCGACATCATTCGTGCGATCCGCGTGCAAATAGAAAGTAAAGACATCGCCAGCGTGACTGAAAATATCCGCATTCTGATTGAGAACATGCACCACATGATTCATGTGGAGGAAAACCGCCTGTTCCCCAATGCCTTACAACTGTTGCAGCCTGAAGACTGGGACGCAATGATTGCGGGGGATGAAGAGATTGGCTGGGTCGATCAGGACCGTCGAGTGACAAAAGAGCAGCCTGAGAAAACAACCGGTCCCCTGGATCTTTCAAAGCTGAAAATGGACGAAGGGTTTTTGAACTTAGAACAGATTAATCTGATATTGAAATTCCTTCCTGTGGATGTGACCTTTGTGGATGAAAATGACAAGGTGGCTTTTTACAACCGGGGTGAAGAGCGGGTGTTTCCGCGCAGCGCGGGGGTGATAGGACGCGAAGTTCGTTTCTGTCATCCTCCGAAAAGTGTTGATACCGTTTTGCGCATTCTGGAGGAATTTAAAGCCGGTCGGAAAGACGAGGCCGAGTTTTGGATTCAGTTCAAGGGGCGCACCATTCACATCAGATACTTTGCGGTTCGCGATAAAGAGAAAAACTACAAAGGCGTTTTGGAAATGTCCCAGGACATCACCGACATTCAGAAAATTCAGGGAGAAAAAAGACTGTTGAGCTGGGATCAATAGCCTTGTCCTTTTTTAAGGGAGAGACGGTATGGAAAACAGAGTCATGATGACAGCCGAGGACATGAAGCTGCCGCAAATTTTGGTGCGTGAACCCTTCGCGGAATTTCTTCGCGCGGATCAGGAGGAGTACAGCTTTCCGATCTCCCTTTTGGATGTCGTGAGATTTGCGGGGCACGCCTGTCCTTCGATGGTCGGAGCCTTTGTAATTTCACAGAGAGCGGTGCGAGAACTTTTTCCTGAAACAGGTGTACTGATCCGCGGGCAAGTGTCGGTGGAAATGGGGTCGGCCGTGGATCGGGGGGCAACGGGCCCGATATCGAACGTATTTTCCATGATATTTGGCGCATGGGAAAAAAGTGGTTTTGGTGGCATTCAGGGAAATTTTGTGCGCCGGGGACTGCTTTCCTATGAAGTTTCAGATCTGCCCCCGGGTACATACAGATTTAAGCATTTGGGAACAGGAAAGACGATTGAAGTTTTCTATGACTCTTCCCAGGTGGATCTGAAAGGGGACTTGTCGGATCTTTCTTTTCAAGAGGTCTGGAGAATGAAAATTCGCCGAATCGTGATGGAAGCTGACAAGGTGCTGATGGTTAAAGTATCCCAGTCGGCTCACTAGAATCCACCGGGGCGTTGGATTCCAGATGTCAGGGAGTTTGTTAAGGTGGCTTTTATGAAAGACAAATTAGCAACGCTCTGTCTGTCCGAAGAAGCCGCTTTAAAGGGGCTTTTTCTGGGGCCGCAGGCGGAAAACAGTCAGTGGGTTTCTGCGCAGATCAATGCCCTTTTAAATTCCTGGTTTGAATGGCGGCGCAGTTTTCGGCCGGGTGATGGCAGAGCGGTTTCCTCAGCCGATATGGAATCCGCGGATTATATAAAACGCCGTCAGCATACGGACGATGTCTTGCAGGAACTGGCATCACGTTTTGAACAGGAAATTCCAAAATTTTCCCCACGCTACATTGGTCACATGTTTTCAGAGACCTCACTGCCGGCCTTGTTCGGTCATATTCTGACTTTGCTACATAATCCAAATAATATCTCTGGTGAGTCCTCTTGGGTCGGAGTCACCGTCGAGGAAGAGGCCATCACCGCTTTGGCGCAAATGATGGGTTTTAGAAAAGGTATTGGACATTTCACTTCGGGCGGAACCATTGCAAATTTTGAGGCTGTCTATCGTGCACGTACACGATGTGTTAATTGGATGGCTGCGGGGTTGGAACAGGGTTGTTGTTCCGCGTTTGCCAGTGCGGCCATGGGTTATCGAAGTTATAACGAAATTTCCCACGGGGTAAAGGCTTCTGCAGAAAGATTGAACCCATTTGAAGGCAATCCCTTTATAGCAGCACAGGAAATTTCGCAGAAAATCGGGCGTGATTTTCTGGGGCCTGTGTTGTTAATTCCGGAACACAAACATTATTCCTGGACAAAGTCGGCCCACGTTTTTGGCCTGGGTGCCGAGGCTTTGTGGCCGGTGCAACTGGATGCTCACGGGCATCTGGATATTCAGGATTTAAAGAGGCAGATTCGGCGTGCTCAGCTTGAGGATCGCCCCATTGTGATGGTGGTGTCGGTTTTAGGAACAACAGAGCTGGGCATGATTGATCCGATTCATGAGGTGCAAGAGCTGCTGGATATGTACCGCCATGTTGAAGGCTGGCACATCTGGCATCATGTGGATGCAGCTTACGGGGGATTTCTTTGTTCTTTAAAAGGGGAAAATCAGGAAGTCAGCGGTGTTCTGTCGGAACAAAGCCTTAAGGCCATTGAAGCGATGGGGCGGGCGACATCGGTCACCATTGATCCTCACAAGCTGGGGTATGTGCCGTATTCATCAGGGGCTTTTATCACTGCTGACGAAAAGGACTATTATCAAAGGTCCTTTGGGGCACCTTACGTGAATTTTTCTGTTAACAAGGACAAGGGGCCTTTTACATTGGAAGGCTCTCGGTCGGCGGCGGGAGCGGTTGCGACCTGGATGACAGCGCAGTGTGTGGGGTTTTCTCAGGAAGGTTATGGGCGGCTGATTGCACGCACAATTCGTCTAAGAAAAGAGATGGAAGAGGTCCTGCGGGAAAATGTGCCGAATATTCGTGTGGCTCCCAGTGGGGACGCCAATCTTCTGGGGTTCTGCGTGGCTCAGCCAGGGGATTCTTTGCAAAAGGTGAATGAACGAACTTTGCGGCTTTATGAAACCTTTGCAGCGGATAATCACAGTGACTTTTTTATTTCAAAAACCCGGATTTATAAGAAATGTTATTCGCGATATTTTGAAAATGTTGTCAGCTCATGGCAGGGCAGGATCGACGCCGATGAACTGGTGCTGGCAAGGATTTGTATTATGAACCCGTTCTTTAAAACCAAAGAGATGAATGTGGATTTTCAGGATCTCTTTGTTCAGTCGCTGCAAGAACGGGTCAGAGGCTTGGACTCATTAAAGATCTAAACCTTCAACAACCCGCGGAAGCCGCGAACGGCATAGTAGGATTCCGCGCCATTATGATAGGTAAAGACATGGTCATAGCGGCGGTCACAAAAAATCGCACCACCCAGCTTGCGGATAGCAGGCGGGGTCAGCACCCAACTGGAGCTTTTCAGATCGAATTCACCCAGGCTTTGTAGTTCCCGGTACTGTTCTTCAGTCAGAATTTCCACGCCCATTTCTGCGGCCAGATCCATGGCGCTGTTTTTTGGTTTGTGTTCTTTGCGGGAATTGAGGGCCTGGCGGTCATAACAAATGCTGCGGCGGCCTTTCGGGGTTTCTTCTGAACAATCACAGAAAAGAAATTTGTCCGCTTTCTTATCATATCCGATCACATCTGGTTCACCGCCGGAACTTTCCATTTCTTGCAGGGACCACAGTTTGTCAGGGTGGGCTTCCAGGCGGGACTGGACTTGAGACCACTTTAGGCCTTTGTGGCGAGGCATATTGTTCTCGAATCGTTCCTGAAGAGTTGTGAGAAGGCTTTCGGATTGTTTTGGGGAAAGTTTCTTTTTGCTCATGGATATAAGGTGCCGCTGCTTTTTCAAAAAGGCAAACGAGAGTTTGTGTCTCAGATTGGGTAAAAGAGGTCTGGGATCTTAAGAAGAATTCCAAATTAGACCATAAATAGTATCATGTATATTTCGTGGAACGTTTGGGGAAATATTTCTGTTTTGCTGATCACAGCTTGGTTTATGATCGGCTGTTCACTTAATTTAGAGATGTACGGTCCGGCTTCAGGCAGCTTTTCCTCCAGATTAACTCCTCCAAAAGTCACTCAAGTTACGGCAGACCTGACGGGGATTGCCAGCACTTCCGAGATATCAAGTTTGTCATTACCTCGGGCTACAACAGCACAAGTGATTCCAATTTCGATTGAGTTCGATCGTGCCATGGTGGTGAATGGCAGTCCGACGCTGGAACTTTCCACGGGGGCCATTCTTCGAAAGGCAGCCTATGTATCGGGGTCGGGAACATCCACTTTGATTTTTGAATATACGGTGGTTGCCGGTGATTCCGCCGCGAAGTTGGACTATACCGAGGCCATGGCCATAAGTCTGAATGGTGGCGAGATCCTGCCGATAAATCAGGAAAATGAGTTTACTGCCCTGGAACTTCAAGAAGCTTTAAAATTACCAGATCCGGGCTCTGATAAATCTTTGGCGGGCACAACGCCTGTACTGATTAACACCGTGCCGGAAGTTAAATCGTTGAAATCGCCGGATACGGATGTCTATCTGGACGGAACCAGTTTGGAAGTCGTGGTTAAATATGATCAACCAGTTTCGGTGTCAGGCAGTCCGCGTTTGCCGATTCAGGTGGCCAGCAACACCAGAAATGCGAATTTTGTGGCGCAGATTTCCCCCAGTGAACATCACAGGTTCTTACTTACACATCGATTTTAACCGCATCATTTGCATCCAGCACACAGACCGTCGAGGTTGACAGCAGTGCCGTGGATATTCTGATCCCGGTGGTTTTAAATGCGCCGGCCCCGATTCCTTTTAAAGTGTCGATTGAAACAATGGGCGAAGCGACAGCTTCAGATTTTCAGCTGTCTTCAAAGTATGTCAGTTTTGGAATAGGCTCGAGTGTCGAGTATCTGACGGTCCGCCTTCTTAGCCATTCGACGGCCGGACCGGAAAGACGTTTGCGTCTGGTGTTGGCGCAGAATCAGCTTGGCACCGGCGGTGTGCTGTCCATGACAGAGATCAATATCCGTGATCAGATTTTGGTGGCACCAAAGATTGTCGATTATAAACAAGGCGATGATCTTGGAAAAGGATGTGGTCAAGGTCGCGATGAGTTCAAACGGCGGCTGTGCAGTTCTGAATTCAGGAGCATTGAAGTGCTGGGGTAAAAATGACTTTGGGCAAATTCAGCCGGGCACGACCACGAGTCAAACCACACCATTTGAGGTGGTTGCAGGTGGTGTGACGGACGTTGCGCTGATGGACAGTTCGAGTTGCTATTTAAATCAGGCAGGTGAGGTTCGCTGTTGGGGGCGTGGTGCCAATGGAGAGTTGGGTCAGGGAAACACCACGAATCTTTTAAGTATTCCGTCAGACCCGATTTTGACGGATGTTCAGAGCATTTTTGCCGGTGGTCGCCAGCAATCGTCCCAGGCCTGTGCGATAAAAACCAACGGCGATCTGTATTGTTGGGGATCCGGTTTTGGTCTTGGTTTAACTTCGACGCCGCAGAAAATGTTGGAAGGTGCTAAAAAAGTTTCATTTGGTGGATATAACTCTGTTTGTGCGATTGTCGGAGACCAGAGGTCCCTGAAATGCTGGGGTGAGAATAGCTCCGGCGAAATGGGGGATGGAACCAAAATCGCCCGAAGCTTTGCCGATGGCCCTGTCACGGTGGTGACTGAAGGCGTGAAAGATGTGTCCTCTGGACCCGGATATAATTGTTTTGTGATGCAGGAATCCGGAGAGATGAAGTGTATGGGCGGCAAAGCCGAAGTCTTCGCCAGTGGTGATTCAACCAAGTTCGCCAAGACGGTTTTTGGTTTGTAGATGAGATGATGGGCCTTGAGATCAGCGGTCTCAAGGCCTTGAAACTGCAATCTGGCGATTCTATTTGCAGGTCGCCAGAAGAGTTGTCATTTCCCCCAAAGAATCGAAGATGATCAATGCATAGTCGTAGCCACTGGAATCGTCTGTCACGGCACGGAACTGGACGCCGGAGCCAGTGTAGTAAATCATAGGGCCTGTTTGGTTGCGATACTTTACATGATATGTTTTCAGGACAGCATCCTGCGATTTTCTGTGGTTGGAAAAGCCATTCAGGATTTGCACGGTCTTTAAATTGTCATCCCCGCTTACGCTTAGATACTTTGTTGTGTGTGCCACCGGGCTGACGATTCGGCAGATTTCGGATGTGGCAGTGTCGGCCTGTGCCGTCGTGATCGTTAGAAAAGTCGTGGAAAACAGCAGGGCTTTTACGAATGTATTCATAAATACTCCTAAAGGGTTGATTCTGCTCCGTGGCCTTGGGACGGATTTCCCAACTCCACAAGAACAGAGCTTTCGAAGGGGAATGGTGCGATAACCATTCCCACTTCAGGACGTATTTAATGGACTTGAAGGTGTGGCTGTTGTTTAAGCCCCATCAGGCGTGCGGAAACTGTCAGCGAGGTGTTGGGGCCGCGTGTTTTAGCCTTGTGGGCTAAAACTTGGAGATTTGATCAACGTACTCGGGGTGATCAATGAATGGATTGCGATTGCCTTGAATTCTTTCAATGGCGTTATTGCGTTCCAGTTCTGACTGGTCCACAGGATCAAGCTTATTCCAGCGGCGCAGAGTTGCTTCCTGAGCAGCAGGCAACGGGAAGTCATAGCGAACGGCAAAGTAAAATACGGCTCTGGCAACATTGCCTTTGTGTTTAGTGGGCGGTTCAAAAACCAGTTCGCTGCCGCCGCCTTTGCCTAGTTTTGACTCTGTGGAGATGTCCTGTCTTTGTTCGTCAAAACATCTTGGTGCATTTTTAATTGTGCTGACATCGCCAAATGCGAAATTACCGCGCATGGAATTGGCTCTGGAATCTGTCGGGTAAAGATGGTGAAGATCCGCTTTGCCGACATTGAAATAGTGGCGTCCCTTGAACCAGGACTGGGCGACGGTGTGTTCGACGTTGATGATCATGGAAGAAGGCTCTTTTCTTGGGCCAACTCCGTTACCAAGGTGGGTTTGACCATAAGGAGTGGAGCAATAAACTTCGTCAATGGCGTAAGAGCCGTCACTTAGTCTAATAAGTGCAACATTTCCAAGAAGCTCTACCTGGGCTTTGTCGTAAGAAATCGGGTGGTGGTCGGAAGTGACCTGTTTTTTCAGATCACTGCGAAGGTCTGCTTTGGCTGTGATAGATGTTAAAACCAGTGCGGCTGACAATAGAATCAAAGAACGGCCCACATTTCCCCCTTGTTGGTCGTACAATATCTTCAACGAGAAGATATCTGACGAGTATCAAAGGGGTTTTAGTGTTTCAATCTTGAAAGGTGGGATGTCTTGGTGCGGCTCAGATAAGAAAACAGAATCCTGACAAAGCTATTTGTTTTTGAATATCTCATCAATATTGGAGTGAAGTTTTGCCGTCAGGCTTTCCATGAGGGTGCTTGTGAAATCCTCAAGGGTGTCAGCGGGGATGGGGCTCGTGCTAGCATCCTGCTAGGGCGAGCGAACCCACGACCCAAGCTTGACCTGTAACTTCGAAACCTATCACCAGGTCCGAAAAACAAAAAAGCCGACTACAATCTTCGATTGCACTCGGCTTTTTTGTAAATTGGTCGGGGAGATAGGATTCGAACCTACGACCCTCTGGTCCCAAACCAGATGCGCTACCAGACTGCGCTACTCCCCGACAGGTAATGGAAACTACATAATTGGGTGGGCACTTGTCAAACTACTAGATTCTAACGCGCAATATAAGCTATCCTTTTTTCCATGGAAAACTTTTTGAACTCGTTGCCGAAGCCTGTCCTTGCCATCCTTGTTCTGGTCGCAGCTATTTTTGTCTTTATGGTCATGAGTCCGCCTCATTCCGTGTGCGACACTCAAGCTGAAACCTTCAAGGAGTTGCAAAAAGGCAACATCTTCCCAACGCTCTACAAGAAGAACAAAATCCCGCCGACGATTGTGCGTGCAAAAGAGGCATGTCAGTTGGGGAATAGTGCCGGGTCCTGTTATGAATACTTTACGATTCTGCGTCAAGTGGCGGAAGGGGTCGGCAAGGCGTCAGCGGAATGCACACCTCAGCTTTATGAGATGGCCGAAGTCCGCTCCGCCCTGAATGACGGGATGGAGTTGATGGCGCGGCTGGCGTGGGGGACTAAGCCTCCAGAGCCGGGATTGGAGAGATTCGGATGGATGCAAGACGCAGAAATCGCAATTTTTTGTCGTCTGAAGAACATCTACACACGCGCTAACGGAGAAGAGGCCTGGACCAACTTCCGCAGAAGAGTTTACGAAAAGTTCCCGGGTGAAGAGATTCCTCCCTCTGCAGACCCTAATTATGTGGCAGCAGAGCCTCGCAAGGTCACGCTGGTCCTGTCTGAACAGGACATCTGGAATCGCAGTCTGTTTTCCGTGCGCTGTGAAGTTTATTAGTTAATTACAAAGAGATTTCCAAAGACTTCCAACGAGGTCTTTGATCGCGATATTCCATTTGGCCATACAGGACCAGATCATGGTCGTCGCGATGCTGAATGCGGAAGCCGAAGTTCTGAATCTTGAACAGACTCCATTCGGCAGGATTCAAGCCAAAGTTTTTAAGTTGGTTTTGCAGAAGCAGAAGATTTAGTGATGACAGTTTCATGGTTCCCCCATTTGTTTAAGTTGTTGGGAACCTCTTAGTGCAAGCCGGGGACCGGACGGTGCCGGACGTCTGCTGCAATTTAAAGGGGTTTCGGCTGCCCTGGGTCTTGAGTTGTCTTTGGGGCTGGTCTAGCTTCTAGGATATGAGACGAAATGCCTTCCTTGGATATTTGATTGCCCAGTTTATAGTTATCATCGCTGTCGTGGCCCTGTTCCGGGGCGTTGAGGATCGCCAGATCGCGGCGACAATGGCGGGGACCTTGTTTGTGATCCTTCCGGCTATTTTGATGGTTTGGGAATATCGCCGGGCACAGCTCAGTCAAATGCTGTGGTTTGTCATAGTTATGCAGTTTTGGACATTGTTTGCGCTCCCTATTTTGGGGATTCGGCTGGCGAACTGGGGGATACCTTTTGAGCAGCTTTCATTTATTGGAATTCCGGGTCCTGTGCTGCATCAATGGTCCAGTAAAAGTTACATGGCGATGGTGGCTGTGACGGCCTGGTGCTGGTGGAAATTGTCCCGGAAGAAGTCGTAGGGGCTTAAAAAGCAGGTTTAAAACGCAAAAAAGCCGGTTCATCACCGGCTTTTTTGTCTTTCCAATCAGGAAATCTCTATTTAGTTCAGATCGAATTAGATCTCGAAAGGAACTGGAGAAATTGCTTCTGCTCTGTGGAATGTATCGTAAGAGTCAGAGCCAGATGGCAATAGAGCCAAATTGCGGGATTTCTTAACAGCTGCAGCAACTTTTTTCTGTTGAGCAACGGAAAGTTTAGAGATTCTGGATGGAGTGATTTTACCACCGTCACCGATGAAACGAGTCAAAGATGCTGGATCTTTGTAATCGAATACGTGGTCACCAGAGAATTCCTGACGGTATTTGCTACGAGTTGTCTTTTTCATTACTATCCTCTTTCGATTTCCTATTGGTTAGCGAGTTCTTGTGTATACGAGAAAAAACAGTTGCCATCAAGTGTCTTTTTACTTTATATGGTTGTTTCTTGTTTTGCCGCGCCAATAGGCGCCAATCCAGACTTGTAGCCAGTTAGCGGGCCTTAGGCCTGCCTGTAAGAGATGAGCCAGAGGAGCTTAGAATGAGCAAATGTGAAGTAACGGGAAAAGGCCCCATTGTTAAGAACTTGGTCAGCCACTCCAACATTAAAACGAAGTCAACTGCTCTACCAAATGTTCAGAAAAAACGCATCTTTAGCCGCGTTCTGAACCAAATGGTTAGATTGCAAATCGCAGCAAGCGCTATCCGTGACATGGAACACGTTGGCGGTTTCGATAACTTCATTCTTAATCAAGATGACTCCAAGCTTTCTAAAAGAGCTTTGGCAGTTAAAATGAGAATTAAGAAGAAAATTAAGAACTAATAAGGCTGGCCGACATGAAATTGAAAATCAAAAAAGGCGCGACAGTACAAGTTATCACAGGCTCTGACAAAGGTAAGAAGGGTTCTGTAATTGCTGTTGATGCAAAAGCTATGAAAATCCAAGTTCAAGGTGTGAAAGTACAAACACACTACGACAAAAAAGACGGTCTTTTGAAAAAAGAAGGCTTCATCGACTACTCCAATGTGAAGTTGGTTGAAGGCGCTTCTAAAGAAAAGAAGACTAAAAAAGCGACTAAGTCTAAATCTGCATAGTCTTTCATCCGGTTGTTCTGACGAGATCAACCGGGCAAAGTTTGCCTAAGACAAAGTCTAAATTTGGTCCTTAAAGCGATCTCTTCGTTTTAGTCTCTTACATAGCTGCGTAAAATCTAAGTTGAGTTTAGAAGTATTAATTTCGGCCAACTTGTTAAAAGAGGAGAGCAGCTTGAAACAGGACCAAATCTTTAAAGCAAATAAACTAAAAGCACTGTTCTCGGTAACGATGACGGTGCTTTTTTTTTCGTC
This sequence comes from Bdellovibrio bacteriovorus, assembly GCF_025558485.1. Lineage (GTDB taxonomy): Bacteria > Bdellovibrionota > Bdellovibrionia > Bdellovibrionales > Bdellovibrionaceae > Bdellovibrio > Bdellovibrio bacteriovorus_G. The sequence goes on along the minus strand of NZ_CP102930.1, from coordinate 656,093 downwards.
CCTAGGTTCGTCTTTAGCTCAGGCTGCTGAACTGGGCGATTCTTTGGTTTTGTGCAAACATAATAAAACAGTGCGCACTCTGCGTGTTGAAATCGACAAAGATCAAATCTGCCGCACAATCTACACCAAGCAGGGTGTGGATGAAGTCATCGGCTCCGGTCAGAATCATAATTCCTGTGCGGAATTTGTTTCCAATGTCAGAAAAAATCTGGAAGACGCCAAATGGAATTGCCGCGAGGTTAAAGAGGCACGCACGTCCAATGTTCTGCTGAATTCAGCAGAATAATAAAAAGGAGCCATTATGAGTGCAGAGCTGGTTGTTGCCGCGATTCAAATGACGTCTGTGGATGACGTCGCAACCAACGTCACTCAGATGGAAGAACTTCTGAGAGAGGCTTTTAAAAATGCCTCTCCGCGCTTTGTCAGCTTTCCTGAAAACTGTCTGTATCTACGACTGAAAGAGGGCGAAAAAATCGAAGGCATGACGGTCAGTCATCCGGCCTTTGCCCAACTCGCAGACCTTGCCAAAAAACATAATACTTATCTGCATCTGGGATCAGTGCCACTGTATCTGGAAGGGCATCTTTATAATTCGTCCGTGCTGATCACAGATCAGGGGGACATCCATCCCACATACCAGAAAATGCATTTGTTCGACATTCAGCTTGATGGGCAGGCCCCGCTGCGCGAATCCGATGTGTTTCGCCATGGGCAGACTCCAAGCATGATTGAGGTGGACGGATTTAAAATCGGTGAGGCGATCTGTTACGATGTGCGTTTTGCCGAGCTGTTTTCCCAGTATGCGCGTAAGGAAGTGGATGTGATTCTGCTGCCAGCGGCATTCCTGGTAAAAACCGGGGAGGCGCATTGGGAGATCCTGTTGCGGGCCCGTGCGATTGAGAATCAATCTTATGTGATTGCGGCCGCTCAAGGGGGCACCCATCATGGACTGCGCGGAGGCACGCGCGAGACCTATGGCCATACTCTGATCATTGATCCTTGGGGTACTGTTGTCGGGCAGATCGAAAAAAGGACCCCCGGTGTGACCATTTCCAAATTAACTCGCGATCGCATTGAGTCTGTGCGCCGCCAGATCCCGATGAAGTTTCATCGCCGATTGCCTGTGCCCTAGAGCATGGCGTGGTCCAGAACTTTCTGGACTGAGTTCCGGAATTCCTGCAATATTTCAATGACAACATTCTCAGTTAGCTTTTAATATGCGCCCGAGCGCAGAAGATGGAGCTGGATATGATCCGAGTTTTCTTATGTTTATTTCTGCTATCCTCAGTAGGTGTTCAATCCGCGCTGGCTCAGGATGCGGTAGAGCCTCAGTACGATGAGGCTCGCGAAGCAGAGATCGCTGCAAAGGCTAAAAAACGCCTTTATCCCGGTGGTCGTGACGAAGAGGATTTGAAAGTGCAGTCCCAGTTGTCGACTCCGCCGCGCAAGTTGGCCCCGCAGGCTGAAGTCAAAGACGAGCCGATGGAAGAATAGGCCTTTTGCCAGAAGTGTATTGAATTGAATGGAGAAAATATGTCTGTAAACGATCAACTGCCTGAAGGTGTTACACGCGAAACGATGGACGTCGATGTTCTGATCGTCGGTGGTGGTGCCGCGGGATTGTCCTGTGCCCTTCACCTGCAAAATCAAATTCAGAAACACAACGAAGATGTTTCTACGGGCCGCAAACAGGGCGAACAGATTCCTGAACAAATGATCGTGGTTCTGGAAAAAGCTTCCGAAGTCGGTGCCCACAGTTTCTCGGGCGCGGTTCTAAATCCAAAAGCTTTGCAGGAACTGATTCCGAACTTCAAGGACGAGGGCTGCCCTCTGGACTCTGAAGTGAAAAAAGATGCTGTTTATTATCTGGGCTCTGATTTTTCTTTCAAACTGCCAATCACTCCGCCGCCGTTCCATAACGAAGGCAACTACATTGTTTCTTTAAGCAAGTTCAACCGCTGGCTGGGAACAAAATGTGAAGAAAAAGGCATCAACATCTTCCCGGGCTTTGCGGCTGTGGAGGCTTTGTATGAAGGCAACAAAATCGTCGGTGTTCGCACGGGCGATAAGGGCCGCGACAAGAATGGCAATCCAAAAGCCAACTTCGAGCCGGGTTTGATCCTGAAATCTAAAGTGGTGATCTTCGCTGAAGGCACGCGTGGATCTTTGTTCAAACAAGTTGAAAAGAAGCTGGATCTTCGCGCTGGCAAAAACAAAGAGGTTTTTGAAGAGGGCGTGAAAGAGATCATTCAGATGCCTCCGGGCACGGTGGAAGCAGGTCAGGTTATCCATACCATGGGCTTCCCGTTGTCCAAGTCCATCGGTGGTACTTTCATCTACACTTTGCCGGGTGATAAGATCATCGTGGGCTTGGTCGCGTACCTGGATACCAACGATCCTTTGTTGGACCCGCACCGTGAACTGCAAAAATTGAAAACTCACCCGTTCCTGAAAAGCATGTTGAAGGGCGGCAAGGTTGTCGCATACGGCGGTAAGACTTTGCCGGCCGGGGGTTGGTATTCCATGCCGAAGCTTTACGGCGATGGCTTTATGGTGTGCGGGGACTCTGCCAGCATGGTGGATGTTCAGAAGCTAAAAGGCATCCACTTGGCAATGAAGTCGGGTATGCAGGCGGCGGAAACTATCGTGGATGGTTTGGCTAAGGGTGCTGATTTCTCTGAAAGCACCACCAAGGCTTATTCTGACCGTATTGAAGCGGGTTATGTGAAATCTGAGCTTTATCGTGTGCGTAACTTCCACCAGGCACTAAGCAAGGGCATCGTGGAAAGCATGCCTTTGCTGGCCCTGCAAGAGATCACGGGCGGCCGTGGCCTTCAGGACCCAATGCCTATTGACCATATAGACGCCGAAACGACCGAAAAGGTGGTGGATATCTGGGGACCTTATGGTTTGGACCACGAGGACAACAAGCTTCCGAAACCGGATAGCGAGCTGTTCTTTGATAAGCTTTCCAGCGTTTATTTGACGGGCACCATGCATGACGAGGATTCCCCAAACCACCTTATTTTGAAGGACGGGGATATCTGCCGCACGGTATGTGAGCCTCAGTACAAATCACCATGTAATCATTTCTGCCCGGCCTCTGTTTATGAGATGGTGCCGTCCACAAAAGAAGCAGGTAAGAAGGACTTACAAATCAATTATACGAACTGTATTCACTGCAAGACTTGTGATATTAAGTGCCCATTCGAAAACATCGAGTGGACCGTTCCTGAAGGGGGCGGTGGACCACAGTACCGCGAAGTCTAGGATTCCATTGGGGAGTCCTGGCTGGCGGAGGGAAGCTCAGCGCATAGGGACTGGGCTTTCTTAAACCACAGAAAGGACTGCCCCATGCCTGAGTTTTTTGCTTCCACAGCCCGTGGACTTGTTGAACCGTTAGAACAAGAATTGAAAGATCTGGGACTTAAAGTCACCAATCGTTACATCGGGGGCGTGTTCTTTGAGAGTAACTGGGAAGGCTGCTATAAAGCCAACCTTCACTCCCGCCTTGCCAGCCGTATCCTGAAACCTGTTTTGGATTTCACGGCTTATCAACCCGAAGAATTGTACAATCAAATTCTTCGCCATGATTTCACCAAATACATCAAACCGACGCAGACTATTTCCATTGATGCCAGCGTGTCCGATTCCAAAATGCGTGACCAGCGCTTTGTTGCGATGAAGGTCAAAGACGCTATCGTCGATCAATTCCGTGAAAAATTCGGTGTGCGTCCTGACGTCGATAACGAAAATCCGTCTTTGCGCATCCATGTTCGTGCGATTAAAAATCAATTCAACGTGGCGATTGACACTTCCGGTGACAGCTTGTTTAAGCGCGGTTACCGCAAGGAAGTGGGCGATGCCCCTTTGAAGGAAAATCTGGCGGCGGGTCTGTTGCGTCTGTCTGAATGGGACGGTCAAAGTCCGCTGGTGGATTTCATGTGCGGTTCCGGCACTTTCCTGATCGAAGCGGCGATGATGTCCATGAACATTGCTCCGGGTGTGAATCGCAAACGTTTCGGTTTCCAAAACTGGCTGAACTATGAAGAGGACGCCTGGGAAAAGGTTGTTCAGGAAGCCATGGACGCGGAAAAAGAGGAGCTTCCATTTAAGTTCTACGGCTTTGATATCGACAAACGCGTTTTGATGAATGCCAAAGATAACGCCAAACGTGCTGGTGTGGATCAGGTGATCGAATTCAAAAAAGAATCTGTCGCAACGGTGGAGCCACCGGTTGAAAAAGGTCTGATTGTCGTGAATCCGCCGTATGGTGCTCGTATCGGTGACGAGGACAACCTGCGTGACGTGTATCGTGATCTGGGCTTTACCCTGAAGCACCGATTCAAGGGGTGGGATGCATGGATTCTATCCGGCAACAAAGAGCTGATTGCGGATCTGAAGTTGAAATCCACCCGTAAGCACTTCGTATTTAACGGCAATATCGAATGCCGCTTCCTGAAGTATTCCATGTTCTAGTTGCCCGTGGGCGGTCTTGCGGGGCTGCCTGCTGTATCCTTAGAGGGGGATTTTATGAAGATTGTGTTTTTGCTGATCAGTCTTTTACCGGGGATGGCCTGGGCCGGATTGACCTCGAATGAAGTGGTTCAAAAAGTGGAATGCCGTCTTTCAAATGACGGTGTGGTGCTGAAAGAGCGCGAAGCCTACATGATGAATATCGTCATTGATCAGGATTACGGAAAATTTATCCAGATCCAGTTCGGTGATGAAAGTACGGTGATTCAGTATCAGTTGTTGATTGAAAACGATCCTGAAGCGACAGTTCCGGGTTCGATGATCTTCCTGCAAAACCTGAAGGTCGGTGAGCGCGAAGCGACGCAGGAGTTTTCAGCCCAGCAGGTGAACTGGGTGCGCACAACAAACGAAGGTTACATGGTTCAGTGCAACCTTCCGGAACCGATTAAGTAATATTTCAACCAGTGTTTATGGAGATTAAAATGAAACGTTGGATGAGTGCAGTTGCTGTGATGATGTTGTTTTCCGCAGAAAGCTTTGCGGCGAAATCCTATGTCTGCGAAGGCAGGACAGAAGAACAGGCTCCAGTACATCTGGAAATTTCTGTTGATAACAACGACTATGCGACCGTGAAATTCGCGGGTGCGGACTATGAAAATGAATGGGTCGGTGAAAACACCCGTGTGTATCGTACGATCGGTGGTCGTACTAAAATCACCACTGCTTACGGCAGCCGCACGGAATATTTCGTAAAACTGGAGGTTTCTGATGATGGTACAGGCAGCCTGGTTTACGAAGAGGATGATTCCGGCTGGGAATACTTCGTTGAAGCCCAAGTGAAGTGCAAATAGTTGAAAATAAAAAACCGAGGCCTTGACCTCGGTTTTTTATTTTAAGCTGTCATAATTTTTTAGAAAGGTTTGTTGATCGCAAAGATCGCAGCTGTGGTTCCCAGAACCAAAAGCAGGATGGCGATAGGCCAGCCGATGTAGCCTTTTCTTTTGATCAGGGATACAGCAACGCCCAGAAGCACCCAGATCAGAAGTTTGCCGTACAACCAGCCCGGCATGGCACCCATGATGCCCAGTTTGGCCATCATGCCGAAGCCACCGACCAGCAATAACATCAAACCCAAACCGTGAGTCGCAAAGCACATGATGCGTGCTTGTTTGTTCAGTTGCACGCGTGCGTAGTTCGCAACCAGAAGTCCGCCCAAGCCGAAGAACAGAGTCATAAGACCCAGGAAGTGCATGATTTTATAGAACTGATACGTCATTAAGAAGTCTCCTTGTTATTCTTCTTTAAGGCCAAGATGTTTGATCACACGGGCAAGGTCTTTGCGGATGCGTGTGATGTGGGTTTTGTTGGTCAATGTTTTAAGGGCGTCACGCAAAGGCTCCAGCGGGTAGCCGCCGTACTGGCCGGACTCTGTTAGATTGAAGGTCACAGCGCCACGCCCTGCGATAACCACGCGATCTGTGATGGTGACGTGGTCAGAAACCGCGACTTCACCGCCGAACATGCAGTTGTTGCCAATTTTACTTGATCCCGCCACGCTGAATTTTGCCGCCATCACGCAGTTTTCACCGATGATCACGTTGTGGGCGATGTGGCAGAAGTTATCCATTTTGGTGCCATTGCCAATGCGGGTTTCAGTCAGGGCGGCGCGGTCGATGGCGCAGTTCGCACCCAGTTCCACGTCGTTACCGATAACCACGCGGCCGATCTGCGGGATTTTCTTCTGATGCCCTTCTTTATTCATGACAAAGGCAAAGCCGTCAGAGCCGATCGTAGTGTGAGGATGAATTTCGCAGCGAGCTCCCAGAACACAGTGTGAACCCAGGAAAACATGGGGATGCAACAAGCTGTGATCACCGACTTCGGCAAAGGATTCAACCACGGTGTGGGCGCCGATGGTCGTGCCTTCACCGATTTTGGCTTGTTCTCCGATAACCGCATAGGGGCCAAGGCAGACGTTTTTCCCCAAATGTGCGGTCGGGTGGATCACTGCCGTGGGATGGATTTTTTCCGTCTGATTGAAGCGGTTCATTTTTCCATCGAACAAAGGCAGGATGGCAGCCATCGCCAGTTGTGCAGAATTGGCCAGGAATAAAGTGGACTTGCTGTCAGCAGGAAGTGTCAGTGCTTTGTGCGCTACAATGATTGGGGCCTGTGCCGTCAACGCTGCTGCAAGTTGCTCGGGCTTGGAAACAAAAACCAAACTTTCTGAATCGCAGAGTTCCGGAGGAAGAACTTTGGAAGCAATAGCTTCCATAGAGCCGGAAACGAAGTTAAGATCAGGGGAATTTAGCTCTTTGATAACTTGTGCTGTAATCATAGTGATGCCTCGCGCTAACACTTTACTATTATTTTTTTGATGTCAAGACACTGGGTGATAGTATAAAGCTGCTTATATAGACACTTTTTGATTCTTTCTCACCTTTAATTTTGGAGAGGAAACGAGATGGCGAAAAAGGCTGCGAAAAAGGAAGCACCTGCGGCAAAGGCAAAGGCAAAGAAGACAGCAAAGCCCACGGCAAAACCGGTAGCGAAGAAAGCTCCGGCAAAAGCCCCTGCGAAGGCGGCTAAACCTGCGAAGCCTGCTGCAAAACCTGCTAAACCTGTAAAGGAAGTCAAAGCGACAAAGGCTCCTGCGAAAAAGGAAGTTAAGTCTGCGGCTCCTGCCAAGCCAGCTCCGAAGGCGGCGAAGCCGGTTGAAAAAGCTCCTGCTCCGGCAAAAGCTCCGAAGGCTGAAAAACCTGAGAAAAAGTTGAAGCTGGTGGAAGCTGCTCCGGCGGCGGAAGTTGTCGAGGCTCCGAAAAAAGAAAAGAAAGTCAAAATCGACAAGACCGGCATGTCCGACGATCAGGTGAAATGGCACGAGCTTCATGAGAAGTACAAGGCCATGAAAGCCCCGACCTACAGCATTTCGGGTCAATTTGAGGCAAAGACTCCGCTACAACATAAAATCTTTGGCTGGGGTTTCATTCTTTCCAATGAATACGATCGTTTGGAAGTTCTTTTTGAGGACAGCAAGCGTATGCTGATCAGCAACAGAAAGCTGTCCTAATCTGATGTTTCACCGGGTGCCGGGCAGAAAAGTATTGCAAGGCACCAGAAACTGACCTAGAAATTTATCTGCATGGCAAAAGACGATTTGGTACAAATTGACGGAAAAGTGATCGACGCCCTTGCGGGTGGTCTATACAAAATTGAACTTGATAATAAAGTTATCATTAACGCAAAGCTTTGCGGAAAAATGAGACGCTTTAATATCCGTGTGGTTGTTGGTGACCGTGTGAGCGTGGGGGTTTCTCCTTACGATCCTTCTCATGGCTTGATCCAATTCCGTCATAAATAATACCGATTTAATATCTTCTAACATTTCCAATTAAATCTAGAGGTTCTATGGATCAGGCTCTTCAGAGTTATTTGGCTCGTATTGCTCCAACCGTTCCCGCTAAGTCAGCACAGGCTGTGATCGAACTAGCGGCAGAAGGAGCGACCGTTCCGTTCATCGCACGTTACCGTAAAGAGAAAACAGGCAATCTGGACGAGGTTCAGATCCGCGCTGTGATCGAAGGTCACGAAACTTTCAACGAAATCGTCAAGCGTAAGGCGTTCCTGATTAAAGAAATCGGCGAACAAAACAACCTGACGGCAGAAATCCAGAAGCGTATCGAGCTTTCCTGGGATCTGGGCGAGTTGGAAGAAATCTACAAACCATTCAAAAAGAAAAAGAAAACCAAAGCAACCATCGCGCGCGAAGCGGGCTTGGAACCTTTGGCAAACTGGATCTGGGAAATGGGCCATGGCCTGATCAAAGACGATCAGACTATGGAGATGAAGGCGAAAAACTTCCTCAATCCAACTGCAAAAATCAACACCTACGAAGAAGCGCTTAAAGGTGCTCAGGACATCATCGTCGAAAAAATCGCCAATGATGCCGACCTTCGTGCGATGGTGGCGAAAAACTACAACGACAGCGGTCGTGTGGTGGCGAAAGCAGCCAAGGGCTACAAGGCAAACTCCAAGTACGAAATGTACAAGGAATTTGAAGAGCCGGTTAAAAACCTGATGGACGCGAAAAACAATCACCGCTATCTGGCGATGAGACGCGGCTGGCAGGAAGAAGAGCTTTCCGTTGACGTTAAAGGTGACGACGAAGCTATTTTGAAATCCTATGAAAACTTCGCAACCAGCACTCCGGACAATGCCATCGGCGATTATCTGAAACAGTGCGCTCGTCTGGCGCTGAACGTTTATGTTCTGCCTTCTGTTGTGAACGAGGTTCACCGTCAGTTGAAAGAAAAAGCGGATCAGGATGCCATCACGGTCTTTGCTGAAAACGTGCGTAAGCTGTTGTTGGCTTCTCCGTATGGACCTAAATGTGTTCTGGGTGTGGACCCTGGTTTAAGAACGGGCTGTAAAGTGGCCTTGATCGATAAATCCGGTGCTTTCATTTCTCACACTGTTCTTTACACTTTGGGTGATGATGCTGACAGAAAAGCGAAAGTTTTATTCGGTGATGTGATGAAGCAGATCCAGATCGAGGCGATCATCGTCACCCAAAGTGTAAAGAACAGGCTGTAAAGTGGCCCTGATCGACAAATCCGGCGCCTTCATTTCCCACACGGTTCTTTACACTTTGGGTGACGATGCTGACAGAAAAGCCAAAGTTCTGTTCGGCGACGTGATGAAGCAGATCCAGATCGAGGCGATTGCTGTCGGTAACGGAACTGCCGGTCGCGAGACTGAAGCCTTCCTGAAGAAAGTTCTGAAAGACCTGGGTAAAAACATCCCGGTTGTGATGGTTTCTGAGTCCGGTGCATCCGTGTACTCGGCTTCCGAAGTGGCTCGTGAAGAGTTCCCGGATCTGGATGTCACTGTTAAGGGTGCGATCTCTATCGCACGTCGTTTGCAGGATCCATTGGCTGAGCTTGTTAAGGTCGATCCAAAATCCATCGGCGTTGGTCAGTACCAGCACGATGTGAATCAGTCTCAGTTGAAAAAGTCCCTGGAAGCCGTAGTTGAGTCCTGCGTGAATAACGTGGGTGTTGACGTGAACACGGCATCAGCAGCGCTTCTTTCGCACGTGGCGGGTATCGGCCCGGCATTGGCAAAAGGGATCGTTGAGGCTCGTAAGAAAGCCCTGTTCAACGAGCGTTCTGAGCTTTTGAAAGTTCCAAAATTCTCTGCCAAAGTTTTCGAACAGGCGGCGGGTTTCCTAAGAATCCCACAAAGCAAACATGTTCTGGATTCCACTGGTATTCACCCTGAGCGTTACCAGGCGGTGACGGACATGGCGAAAGACCTGGGCGTGTCTTTGTCTGATGTTATCGGCGAAGGTGCGAAGAAACTGGTTTCCCAAAGAAGCAAATGGGCGCAGCTGGTGGGTGAGTTCACCTTTGATGACATCGTAAAAGAACTTGAAAAACCAGGCCGCGATCCGCGTGATCCGTTCAAGGTGTTCCAGTTCCGTGATGATATCATGGAAGTGAAGGATCTGACTGAGGGTATGATCTGCCCGGGTATCGTGACGAATGTGACCAACTTTGGTGCGTTCGTGGATATCGGTGTTCACCAGGATGGTCTGGTGCATATCTCTGCATTGTCTCACAAGTTCGTGGATGACCCTCGTAAAGTGGTGAACCCAGGTGACCATGTGACCGTAAAGGTTTTGAAAGTGGATGTGGTTAAGAACCAGATTTCATTGACGATGAAAATGGACGATGCTCCGGAAGCGTCGGCTCCTCGTGGCGAAAGACGTCCGGAAAACCGTGGTGCTTCCCGCCCAATGGGTCAGGGTCAGCGTCCACCGGCTGGCAGACCGGCTCAGGCTCCAATGAAACCAGCAAACCCGTTCAACAACCCGTTTGCAGCTTTGATGAATGTTCCGACAAATAAGAAATAACAAGGAGAACTAAAATGGCAGCAAAAGGTAAATCCAGAAAAGGTATCCGCGCTAGAAAAAAACGCATCTTGACCAAGAAGCGTATGTACAGAGCAAAAATCCGTAAATAGGTTTTGCTAAAAAAGCGCCCCGTAGAAGGGCGCTTTTTTTATTCTCAAATTCGACCGGAAATCACTAGGGCTGTTTTTCAGCCGTCTGTTGCAACAACAACAAATCCTTATAAGTAAAGATTCGTTCCTCGCGGGACGTGTGCAAATCCTTGTCTGTCACATTGGCGTAGGACGCCGCAAACAAGCTGGCACCCAGGTCCTTGCCCTTCATTTCAATCGTTCTTGAGGCAAAGCGGATACCGCCTTCTCTTAACGCCGTTAAACTGGTAAAGCGGGCTGCTGCCACGGTCGGCAGGGAGCTGAGTGTTGCCACCAAGCTGGTTTCAATCGCCACAATGGTGTTCCCGACAGACTGGCCGGCAAAGAACAAGGCCAGAGTGGAATACATCACACGGGCTTCGGCATTTTTCACGGCGGTATGGCTTTGGGCCCCGGTCAGCCACAGGGCGAAATTGTCTTTCATCTTGTGATAATCATCATAAAGCTGTTTCCCAGTGATGGCCGTCACTGTACCGCCGCAGGCCAAAGACACCGGCCATGCCTGTAAAACAGCGGCAACCAGCGAGCAAGTTGAAAATGCTGCCAGCTTGATGCTTGGCGAGTTTCTTTCGATCCACGCTTTCAGGCCCACAGTGTGTTTCTGGTTTATCAGCATCAGTTGCACCATGCGCTGCTTGACCGGATTTCCGGCCACGACATTGGCGACCACTGGTTCATACACCAAAAAACTTAGCAGAGGATTTTTCTCGGTGTCGTAAAGTTCGCCCAGAGCTTTTTGAACATGTTCAATGTACTTGCCAATGGCGCTGGCCACCTGCTGATCGGTGGGTTTGTCGGTGGGAAGATAAATCACAAACGGCACCTGATGGATGATCAGGAAAGCTTGCAGACGATAAAACTCTGCGGCCTGTTTAAGTTCATTTTCTATCACGTAGCCTGTGGGATCAAAGCGAGGGCTTTTCGGAAAGTTCAGATATTTTTGCTCGGCTTTGTCTGAAATGGCCTGAAGGTCATCTTTATAGATACGACGTAACAGAGACAGCTCGGACTGATCCTGATCGAATCTGGTTTCGTAGCGCACAAAGGGCAGGGTCATTCCCAACCGGGCCGAGGTCACAGTCGTATAAACCCCCTGGCCAGCTACGGTTTTGCCGTTGGCAAGTCCCACAAGCAGGCGATATTCTTCTGACTTCTGCTTGATGGCGGAGCGGATCAGGGGAAGTTTGGACTTGATGTCTTCATCGCACAAATTGATGAAGGCAAAGCAGCGGCGCAACTTTTCTGCTTCGGTTTTTTGTTTTTCCACCAGACTGATGGTTTTGGTTTTAATCTCTGTTAGCAGAGCCTCTTGGTCTGCTGTCAAAGAGGGCTGCGTGCTGGCCCCGGCAGAGGCGGACAGCATCGCGATCGCAAGAATCACAGAAAGCACGTTCATACTATTTCCTTACAATTCCTCAAATTTCATCACCCTGCCGGCAATAGTCGGCACTTTGTCAAAGGACTCGACATTGGAAGGGGGTTCATTTGAGTTGAGAGCTCATTCATTACTCCTGCGCAGAGAGTCTTCAAGACCTGTTCCATAAGAGACCAAATTAAAAGATCTATCTGGTGATACTCCAGGGCGTGATGACACGACCTGTGGGGTTTTTCACTTTGGAGGAGGGCTCAGGTAGGATACTCTTGAAGCTCTTAAGGAGGTCCTCATGATCGTTCAACCTCATATCCTGACAAAAGCTCTGGATGCGGCTTTGAGTACAGGTGCTGATTTCGCAGATATCTTTTTGGAAGATACATATTCCTCGCAATTGAGTGTTCTTAATTCCAAGCCCGAACAGGCCATTGTCGGCCAGTTGTACGGTGCGGGTATTCGTTTGTTCTTTGGTCATGAGATCGTCTATGTGACGACCAACGATTTGTCAGAGACCGGTCTGGTAAAGGCGGCGTTGAACGCGGCTCAGAGCCGTGGGGCCGGAGCAGCGTCCAAGTCCATGCCTTTATTGCAGGTGCCTTTCGATACGATCCACACCTACGGAGAAAAACCTTGGGAAATGAACCGTGATCGCAAGTTCCGCTGGTTGAATACGATTGATCAGGTGTCCCGTGCACGCAATTCCGCGGTGACACAGGTGGATGCGGGCTTGAATGAAAAATTCCAGCGTGTGCAGATCGCCAACTCCCGTGGTTTGATGGCCTATGATGAACGGGCTTACACACGTATTCGCATGCAGACCTTTGTTGAACATAATGGCGTGAAAGAAAGCGCCAGTGAAGATGAAGGTCACATGGGAACATCAGAAATCTATGACAATATCGATTTGAAATCCCTGGCAGAACAGTCTGTGGATCGTGCGATGATGCTGACGACCGCAGCTTATGCACCCGCAGGTGAAATGCCGGTGGTGATTGATAATGCCTTTGGTGGAGTGATTTTCCACGAAGCCTGTGGCCACGGTCTGGAAACAACGTCAGTGGCAAAGGATGCCTCTGTCTTTTGCGGGAAGCTGGGACAGAAAATCGCACACGAAAGTGTGACGGCCATTGACGATGGCACCATCGAAAACGGCTGGGGCTCCCTGAATATGGACGACGAGGGAAATAGAACCAAAAAAACCACATTGATTGAAAATGGTGTTTTGAAATCCTATATTGTGGATGAAATGGGCGCTCGTCAGACGGGCTATGATATTACTGGCAGCGGACGCCGTCAGTCGTATAAATATGCTCCGGCATCCCGTATGCGTAACACGTTTATTGCTGCGGGTAAGGATAAGTTTGAAGACATGATCCGCGACGTGGATTACGGCCTTTACGCCAAAAAAATGGGTGGTGGTTCCGTGAACCCGGGAACAGGTGACTACAATTTCCAGGTGGGTGAAGCCTACATCATTCGTAATGGTCGTATCGAAGAACCTGTAAAAGGGGCCTGCCTGATTGGTCGTGGTATCGACACTTTGGGTAAGATCACTAAGGTTTCTGATGATCTAAAATTGGCACGCGGTATGTGCGGGTCTGTCAGTGGTAGCATCCCGGCAGCCGTGGGGCAGCCACAGATTCTTGTTTCCAGCCTGATGGTTGGGGGGAGAGCAAAATAATGGATACAGTTAAAACAACCTTCCAAACAATTGTTGAAAAAGCCCGTCACGACGGCGCCAAAGTGGAAATGCTGATCTCGGGCGGGGAAAGCCTGAGCATTGGTTATTCCAAAAAGAAACTGGAATCCTTTGAATCCACGCAATCCCAAATGGCCGGTCTGCGTGTGATTTTGGGGGCCAGTCAGGGGTATGCCTATACCGAAAATCTTTCTGAAGAATCGTTGCTGCGCACTTATGTGGAGGCCTTGAACAACGCCAAAACTGTGCAAAGTGGTGATGCCGCAGCGGTGGAGCTGGTAAAGCCACAGTCTGTGAAGGTGATGGAGGGTCTGTTTAAAACAGAAACCGTGGCGATGGATAAGAAATTGGAAGTCGCACGTTTGCTGGAAGAAAAATGTCTGGATAAGGATGCGCGCATTACGGCGGTTCCTTATTCCGGATTCAGTGAAAATGTCAGCTTTAAGCGTGTGCTAAATTCTGAGGGCCTGGATCAGGAATTCAAACAGAGTTATTATTCCGGCTATGCGTATCCGCTGGCAAAAGAGGGCGAAAGCTCCAAAATGGGCGGCGAAGGATTCTTTGCGCGCAACTTCGCGGATATTAACGCGGAAAAAGTGGCGCATGACGGTGTGGATAAAGCCGTTTCCCGCTTGGGCGCCCAGAAGCTGCCGACAGGAAATTATGCGGTTGTGATCAGCCGTGACGAATTCCCGATGGTGTTACAGATGATTTATCAGTACTTCTCTGCCAAAGAGGTTCACGAGGGGAAATCCCTGTTCCAGGGCAAGCTGGGACAAAAAATTGCCAGCGAAAAGTTTGAACTTCTGGATGATCCATTTGAAACACGCGGAACTGCGGTACGTCCTTTTGATGATGAAGGTGCAGCTTCGCAGAAAACGGTTCTGTTTGAAAAAGGTGTTCTGAAAAACTTCCTTTCCAACTTGGAATATGCAAAGAAAATGAACCTGCCGCACACCGCACATGCCCGTCGCAGTCCGGCTTCACAGCAGGCGATTGGACCGACAAATCTTGTGGTGGCCAAGGGGGAACAGTCATTGCAGGAATTGTTGTCCTCTCACGATAAAGTTGTGTATTTGACAGAGTTCTCTGGCGGATTGCATGCGGGTTTTAAAGAATCCACTGGTGACTTCTCGATGCCCGCAGAAGGTTTCCTGTATGAAAATGGCAAAAAGATCGCACCTGTGGATCAGTTTGTGATGTCAGGGAATGTTCTGGATCTACTTCGTGAAATCGAAGCGATGGGGAACGAATATAACAAGCCGGGCAGTTCCTTTATTTGTCCGGATGTGCTGATTAAATCCTTAAGCTTTGCAGGTGCCTAGATGAAGTCTGTTTTGGCACTTGTGATGACAGGATGGATGGCGGTCAGTGGGTTGGGCTGTGCCAGCCTGCTGGGCTATAAAGAAGAACCCAAAGTTCAGTTGCACGAGGTCTATGCCAAAGATGCGGATCTGGTCGGAACAACGCTGGTGTTTGTGATCGACGTGGAAAATCCTAATGAGCGCGACATTAAGGTGGATGAAATCACCTACAAGGTCTTCTTGTCTGGCAAAGAGCTGACGGAAGCCAAAACCGAAAAGCCAGTGACGGTTCCAGCAAAACAGTCGGCAAAGGTCGAGGTTCCGCTGCCTGTGAAATACACGGCATTGCTGGGTAATATCGGCAGTATCCTGATGGCCCGTGAAGTGAGCTATCGCATCGAAGGCGATGCAAAGCTCTCATTCTTCAGAATCCCCTTCTCCAAAGAAGGAAAAGTAGAACTCCGCTAATCCAAAAGGTACGGACTTACTTTTGGTAGTGCAGCAGCGTTAGACGCGCTATTGCTACCAGAAGTAAGTCCGTACCTGGTTTTAGGTCTTCGTGTGACTTTTTAAAATCGCTTTGGCGATTTCTGTAAAGCCCAACCCACCTCGGTCTTTGGAGACATAGGTGGGTTTGTTTTTTATCTGATCAATAAAATTCTGAATGTTCGCGACCGCGAAACTGTGCGGGAAATAAGTGAACATAGGTTCATCATTCGGGGAATCGCCCGAGAAGCCGCAGACTTTTTTGGCTTCTTCCGCAGTCACGCCGAATTCTTTTTCCAGGAATCTTAATGACATGGTCAGTTTGTCATAGCTGCCGAACCAGCCGTTGACGTGAATGGAGCTGACTTTGGCTTGAGCGCCATGCTGATGGAAGATGTCCACGATCTTTTGCACTTCGGATTTCGGCAGGGCCGGAACGTCTTCGCAGAAGTCGATGGCCAGATCCATCAAGCGGCAGAACTGATCACTGGCCAGATCGCAGCCCGGAACCTTTTGCAGAATTTCTTTTTCAAGCTGCTGAAGTTTTGTGCGATTTTCTTTTTGAGTTTTTTCATCAAAGAAAAAATGGCGCTGCATGGTTTTGTTGTGATAGCGGAAGTAGAAGCCGCCGTTTTCTCCGACAATGCCGCTGACGGGCCAGACGCGGGCGATCATTTCACACCAGCCAGCTGGGCGTCCTGTTACGGGGATGACGTGAATCCCCGCACGATGAAGGGCCCATAGGGCTTCATAGGCCTCTGGCCCCAACTGTCCTTCGTCAGTCAAAGTGTCGTCGATATCAGTCAGCAAAAAGCGCAACGGGCTTGAGAATTCAGAGGCATTTTTCATTTCCGCAGTATAGCTGGACATCGAGCCAAGGTCTAAGTTGATATGGCTCGTCAAAGTTTAGACTTGCGCCCGAAGACATTCACCTTCATGTTTTGTCTATTATATAGGGGCCGCTACAGCTTCTCATCTTGATGACGGCTCCTAGACGAAGGGCTTGAGTCATGGCAAAAAAAAGCGACGCATCAGACGGTATTAAGTTAGTCATCGTGGAGTCTCCCACGAAGGCCAAGACCATCCGTAAGTTCCTGGGTAAAGATTATGTCGTGGAATCCTGCATGGGACACATCCGCGATCTGCCTCAATCCGCCAAAGATATCCCTGAAAAGGTCAAAAAAGAAAAATGGGCCCAGTTGGGTGTCAACGTCGATAAGAACTTTGAACCTTTGTACTGTGTTCCCAAAGACAAAACCAAAGTCGTTAAGAATCTGAAAGACAAACTTGAAGATGCCTCAGAGCTGTATCTCGCGACGGATGAAGACCGCGAAGGAGAATCTATCAGCTGGCATTTGTTGGAAGTGTTAAAACCAAAAGTTCCAACCAAGCGCATGGTGTTCCATGAGATCACCAAAGACGCGATTCAAAAAGCCTTGAAAGACACGCGAGAGATTGACTTCAATCTGGTGCGTGCTCAGGAAGCGCGTCGTGTATTGGATCGTTTGGTGGGTTACACGATTTCTCCGCTGCTTTGGAAAAAAGTGGCCTACGGTCTTTCTGCAGGTCGTGTGCAGTCCGTGGCCGTGCGCCTGATCGTGGAAAGAGAACTAGAGCGCGTGCGCTTTAAAAAGTCCTCTTACTGGGGCGTGCTTGCAGAACTGAGCAAAGACGGTGTGAACTTTGAATCCCGTCTGCAACAATATAAAAACCAACGTGTGGCAACTGGTAAGGACTTTGATGGTCTGACGGGTCAGTTGACAGCAGGTAAAGACGTTCTGGTTCTGGATGAAAAAACAGCAGGCAAGTTGTCCCTAGATTTGAAATCCGGCAACTGGCAGGTGACGGATGTCGAGGAAAAACCAACCTTCCGTAAACCGGCTCCACCGTTTATCACTTCCACTTTGCAACAGGAATCCAATAGAAAGCTGGGATTAAGTTCCCGTGAAACCATGCAGGTCGCACAGAAATTGTACGAACAGGGTTTCATCACCTATATGCGTACGGACTCCACCTTCCTGTCTAATGAGGCGATTACAGCTTCTCGTGATTGTATCGAAAGCAAGTACGGAAAAGAATATCTGACTCCGCAGCCGCGCAATTACGCCGCTAAAAAAGTCAAAGGCGCACAAGAGGCCCACGAAGCGATTCGTCCTGCCGGTAATCAGTTTATGGACCCGGATGAAACGGGGCTTACGGGAACTCAGTTCCGTCTGTATGACCTGATCTGGAAACGTACGATTGCGTCCCAGATGGTGGATGCTCGCCAGAAGCAAGTTAGTGCGAAGATCACCGTGGGTGAGGCGTTGTTTGGGGCTTCCGGTATGACCATTGAATTCCCGGGCTTCTTGAGAGCCTACGTGGAAGGCAGTGATGATCCAGAAGCAGATTTGGCTGAACGTGAAGTGCGTTTGCCAGCGTTGGTGGTTAAAGACGCTGTGAAATGCGCGAAGTTGGATCCGACTTCCCATGAAACCAAACCACCGGCTCGATACACCGAGGCCAGCCTTGTCCAGACAATGGAAAAAGAGGGCATTGGTCGTCCTTCCACGTACGCCTCTGTTATCGGGACTATCATTGACCGTGGCTATGTTCGTAAAAACGGAACGGCGCTGGTGCCGACGTTCACAGCGATGATTGTGTCCAAATTGCTTAGTCAGTATTTGTCTCAGTACGTGGATCTGGGATTCACTTCTGAAATGGAACAAAGCCTGGATAATATCGCGGATGGCGAATTGGACTGGGAAAGTTATCTGGCTTCCATTTACAAAGGTCCAAAAGGTTTGCGTGCTTTGGTGGACAATCAAGGTGACAAGATTGATCCGAATGAAGCGCGAACTATGACTTTGGAAGGCATGGATAAATACAAATTCCATGTCGGTCGTTACGGTGCCTATGTGACCACTCAGCGCGACGGTGAAGATGTCAGTGCGTCTTTGCCGGATAATGAATCTCCGGCGGATATCACTCCGGAAATTGCTGAAAAATTAATTGATCAAAAAATTAACGGAGCGGACTCTTTGGGGAATGATCCAGAGACCGACCTGCCAGTGTATGTTCTGAATGGCCGCTATGGGCCATACGTGCAATTGGGTGATGTGACTCCGGAAGACGACAAACCGAAACGTGCGTCGCTGCCTCCGGGCACTCAGCCAGAACAAGTGGATCTGGCGATGGCGTTAAGCCTTCTGTCTTTGCCAAAAACTTTGGGAACTCATCCGGGTACGGGCAAGGATATTAAAGCGGGCTTGGGACGTTTTGGTCCGTTCGTGGTTCATGACGGGGACTATCGTTCTATTCCGAAGGGCGAAAGTATCTTCAATATCACTTTGGAAAAAGCTTTGGAAATGCTGGCGCAACCTAAAAAAGGCCGTGGCCGTGCAGCTCCATTGAAAGAACTGGGGGCGCATCCAGAAACGGGTGATGCGATTCAGGTCTTCAACGGTCCTTATGGTCCTTACATCAAGTCCGGCAAGGTCAATGCGTCTTTGCCAGAGGGGGCAACCCCGGACACGGTGACGCTTGAGCAAGCCGTGGCTTTGATCAATGAAAAGGGTCCGGTCAAAGGCAAAGGGAAGAAGGCGAAAGCTGCTCCGAAAGCCAAGGCCGCAAAAGTATCGGGTGAAAAGGTGGCTCCTAAAAAGCCCGAGTTGAAGAAGGCAGCCTCTGCAAAAGAGAAGGCCAGCGCCCTGGGTGTCAAAAAAGTAGTCACTCGCAAGGCGAAGAAGTAAATTGTTCAGGCCCCTTTTCGGGGCCTTTTTTATTTGGTAAATTCCAACCACTGTTTAGCTTGAAAATCTTGGAAGGAACGGTCGTTATGGGTGACAGTCCCCTGAAGGGACAATTGGAACTGGGGCTTAACCGCCCTAAGGAAAAGGATAGAAACTTCCATCTTGGAGGTCGCAGTTTCTATTTCTTCGACTTCGACGACAATATTGCGTTCCTGACCACACCTTTGATTCTATTCCATAAAAAAGATCGCTCTGAAGTGCAAATCTCCAGCGGGGATTTTGCCCAGTATCACCAGTCCATTGGTGAATCGGGGCCCTATGCGGACTATGAAATTGATTTCTGTGATGTGACCGGGACATTCAGAAACTTCCGTGATGTTCATGTGGATGAGCTGGAAAAAATGGGCGGCAAAAAACAGATATTTGTGCAGGACGTAGCCGCCGCTCTGGGGTACCCGGACTTCCAATGGAAGGGGCCTTCCTGGGAATGTTTCTATCATGCGGCCTTCAATCAGCGTCCTCTTTCCGTGATCACAGCCCGCGGGCATCATCCTGAAACTTTGAAAGACGGTATCCGCGTTTTTGTCCAGAACAAGGTTTTACCATTGGAGCCCAACTATTTGAGCGTCTATCCGGTGAGCCATAAAGAGACGCGCGTTTTGCTGGGTGATTCGGACTTCAAAGCAGGTACTGCCGAGTTGAAACAACGAGCTATCCGCGCCAGTGTTGAACAGGCGATTGAAACTTATGGTTACAATGCCCACCATCGATTCGGTATGTCCGACGATGATCCTAAAAATATCCAGCTGATCGTCGAGGAAATGACTCGACTTAAGGCCAGGTTCCCGGAGATGTCCTTCTTCATGATTGAGACTCAACACGGAAGTTTCATTAAGCATGAAGTCAAATTGAGCGGCCTTCGTGGTGACAAAGCGGACAACCTCTCACAACTGTCTTTCTTCGAAGACGGCCGACGAAAGTCTTAAGATTCCTTTCTACGTCCTAATTTATGACGAGCTTCATAAATTGAATGCTCTCTGCTAAATCTTTGATAATCTAATGCAATTAGGATTGCTCCCTCGGGGGGGAGACACGGAAGGATCATCATGAGTTCATTCTCAAAAGGCATTAGAGGTTTGGTTGTTGCTGGTTCACTGGCAGTTTCTTCACTTGCCTCCGCACAACTAAAAGAAGGCCTAGAGTGCCGTTATCTGACAGTCATTGAACAGGGCTTTTTGGCAAATCACGTTAAGTACACGAATCGAGATACAGATTTGCAGAATCGCGTGGTTGAACAATATCTGAAACGCCTTGATCCTTCAAAAATCTATATGACCCAGGCTGATGTGGATGCGATCCGCAAAGCTGCTGGAAATGTTTTTGAAAAGACTAAAAATCGTGACTGTACTTTCCTTGATCAAGCACAAAAAATTGTTCTTGAGCGTGTGAAAGACCGTTCTGAATTTGCTAAAAAATATCTGGGCAAAGACTTCAAGTTTGATGAAAAAACAGAATTCACTTTCGATCCGGAGAAAAAAGCGTGGCCGAAAGATGCTGCTGAAGCAAACGAGTATCTGAAAAAATACATTCAGTTCCAAATCGGAAACTACATGGCAACAGACATGAAAATGGATGAAGCCAAAAAGAATGTGATTAAAAACTACGAACGCGCAGTGAAGAGAACTCAGGAAACCACTCAGGATGATTTGTTCTCCGGCTATCTGGATTCTTTCGCACGCGCTTTGGACCCGCATTCCAGCTTCTTCTCTCGTGACGTTCTGGAGGACTTTGAAATCCAGATGCGTCTGTCCTTGGAAGGTATCGGGGCGACTCTTTCCTCTCAGGATGGTTTCACAGTTGTTGAACAACTGGTTCCGGGTGGTGCTGCTGCAAAATCCGGTTTGATTGAACCACAGGACAAGATCATTGCCGTAGGCCAGGAAAAAGGCGCTATGGAAAATGTGATCGACCAGGATTTGAAAGACGTTGTTAAAAAGATCCGTGGCAACAAAGGCACAAAAGTTCGCCTGACGATCCTAAGAAAAGCCGGTGACGGCAAAAAACGTTTCGATGTCACATTGACTCGTGAAAAAGTGAATTTGGAGGACGAAGCAGCTTCCATCATTTATCAGGATCATGAAATCAACGGTCAGAAGAAAAAAGTGGGCATTATCAATTTCCCATCTTTCTATGCTGATTCCCGTCGTGGCGGCAGATCATCTGCGGCTGACATGAAAAAGCTGATCAAAGAAGCCAACGAGAAAAAAGTGGACGGACTGGTGTTGGATCTTTCCAACAATGGTGGTGGCTCACTTGAAGATGCTGTAAAAATCGCCGGTTTGTTCTTCCAAACGGGGAACGTGGTAAAACAGTCCTCTAAAAATGAAGGCCGTGCGGAATCCGCTTTGCGCGATACAGACCCAATGGTTGATTGGGGGGGGCCGCTGGTTGTATTGACCAGCCGTATTTCTGCGTCCGCCTCTGAAATTGTGTCCGGCACTTTGCAGGACTACAAACGTGCGGTGATCGTTGGTGGTGATCACACTTATGGTAAAGGCAGCGTTCAATCTGTTCTTCCAATCCCGAATAATTTGGGTGCGATCAAAGTAACAGTGGGCATGTTCTTTATCCCGGGCGGCAAATCGACTCAGCACCGTGGTGTTGATGCTGACGTGGTTCTGCCAGGTCCGTTCAGCACGGATGATATCGGTGAAAAGTACATGGACTATTCTTTGCCGCCAAAAACAATCGAGGCGTTCCTTTCTCCGGATGCTTACGTGAAAGAAGGCCCGGGGGCCTGGAAAGAAATCAAACCAGAGTGGTTGAAGTCTTTGCGTGAAAGATCCTCTGAGCGTGTGGCGAAAAGCGATGATTTCAAGAAGATTGTTGATGAGCTGAACAAGGCGAAAGCCCGCGGCAAAGTAATCCGCGTCAGCGAAGTTCTTAAAGATAAGAACGAAAAAGAGAAAAAAGAAAAGGCTAAAAAGACCGCTAGTAAGGCGAAGAAAAACGAAGAGTACCTGAAGCGTCCTGATATTCAGGAAGCCGAAAGTGTTCTTTTGGATCTGATTCAGTTGGAAGACGGGAAATCCCTGGTTCCTCAGAAGCAGGCTAATGCCAAGTAGTGCGACTTAATAGAGCGATACGTTGTTGTTAAAGCCCGGGCAAACCCCGGGCTTTTTTTATCCGCGAGTGGTGAAAAGGGCCCATCTCCTGCGTTGTCGGATCGCCTTCTCGCTCCGACGTGCCAGGAGCACGCCTGCGCTGCGAGGGCGACCCTCCGCCTTGGATATGGACCCTTTTGACCACTCGCTCTTTCCTGTTTTTGGGGAGGGGATTGGCTGGGCGCCCTTTGGGGGCTTGCCGCCGCCGTGGTTGGTTTTCAGATAGGCAAGGGGAGCTTAAAAAGTGGGCATTTTTGATGGGTTTTATAGGAGTTGGGGCTGGTTTATTGGGTTTGGGGCTGGGGTGGTTTTTGAGGGTTGATTGGGCGTGACAAAGGGTTGTGTTTTCGCTTAGATAGACCCGATTAATGGAGGCCCTGAAGATGTCTAAAAAGACCACTGTGAAAACAGGGGGTAAGGCAGTTGCTGGTAAGACGACCAAAAAAGCTGCGAAACCTGCTGCGAAGTCCACTGTGAAAACTTCCAAGAAAGCTGCTGTTCCTGCGAAAAAGAAGCAGAGCTTCGGTGGATTGTCTGAAGAAATTCTTTTGCGTATGCATGACCTGATGGTCAAGTCGCGCGTTCTTGAAGAGCGTTTAATTAAAATCTACAAAGCTGGTGAAGCTTACTTCTGGATCGGCGGACCAGGCGAAGAAGCCTGGGGTGTTCCACTGGGGATGCTGGCGCGTAAAGGTTTCGGTCCAGAGAATGACTGGTTGCACTTGCACTACCGTTGTACGCCAACGATGGTTGCCATGGGTATGACCATGATTGATTCCATTCGTCTGATGATGAATCGTGCGACAGATCCTTCAACAGGCGGTCGTAACTTCTCCAGTCACTATTGTTTCCCGGAATGGAATGTGGCTCCTGTGACTTCTCCTTTGGAAGTTCAGTACCCTATCGCGTGTGGTACAGCTCAGGCGCAAAAGCGTGTGGGTAAAGGTGCACTGTCTATTGTGACTGGTGGTGATGCGGGGACTGCGGAAGGTGATTTCGCGTCCTGCTTGATTCTGGCTTCCCGTAAGGGGCAGGAACTTCCGGTTCTGATCACTGTTCAAAACAATGGCTATGGTATTTCCACTCCGTATGATGGTCAGCATGGGGAAACTCACATTGCGGATCGTGCACGTGCGTTTAACATCCGCTCACGCGTGATCAACGGAAATGATCCTGTTGAAACTTATCTGGCCTTGAAAGAAGAGATGGAATACATCCGTAAAACCGGTAAGCCATCCTTCATCGAGGCGATGGTGACTCGTTTGTACGGTCACTCTTCTGCGGATGGTGCCAACAAGAAACCTGCTTTGTTTGATCCGGTTTTGAGTTTTGAAAAACGCCTGATCGACGCTGGCATTCTGTCTGAAAAAGCCGCGAAGAAAATCTGGGAGATCTACGAAACAGAGGGCGTGAATGCTCAAGAGCAGGCTCGTCAGGAGCCTTCGCCGACACCGGAATCTGTTTGGGATCACGTTTACGTTAACAATGAAAATGCAGATTGGAGAAAATTCTAATGGCAAGTATTGCGCAGGCCATCAGAATGGCCCTTCACTACGGTGAAGAAAACATGGGCGTAAAAGATATCTTTGGTCAGGACGTGGGTGCACCATTGGGTGGTGTATTCACGGCGACTCAAGGTTTGCAGACGGCTTGGAACTCCACTCTGGATGAACGTGGGATCATTGGTATGGCGATGGGTATTGCCATGGCGGGTGATCGCTGCGTGGCTGAAATCCAGTTTGCGGATTATATCTTCAACACCATGGACCTTTTGAAAATTGCCGGGAACACCCTGTGGTGTACCAATGGTCAGATTCAGCTTCCTATGGTTGTGATGACTCCTGTGGGTGCGGGGATCTTTGGCTCTGTTTATCATTCTCACTCTTTTGATGCCTGGGCTTCCCGCTTGCCGGGCTGGAAGATCGTGATGCCGTCCAATCCGTTGGATGCTTACGGTTTGATGTTGTCTGCGATTGAAGATCCAAATCCGGTTCTTTATTTGAAATCCAAGGCGTTGATGCGCCATAAAGGTGATGAACTGATCCCGGGTGAACCAGTGGATGAAAAAGAGCTGAAAGCCATGATCGACAAGCCGGTGCAGAATGCGGATGGCTGGAAACCTCGTTGGCCGGAACTTGAAAAGTACATGGTGCCAATTGGGAAAGGCAAGATCACTCGTGCCGGTGAACACATCACGGTTGTGACCTACAGTCGCATGGTGCACCTGTGTGACGAGATTGCGGATAAACTGGCGGAAGAGGGTATCTCTGTTGAGGTGATCGACCTGCGCTCTATTTATCCTTATGACTGGCAGTTGATTAAGTCTTCCATTGAAAAAACAGGCCGCGTGTTGTTCGTGAACGAAGATACGGAAGTGACGAACTTTGGTGAGCACTTGGCTTATCGTGCGACTCAGGAATTGTTCTATCAATTGATGGCGCGTCCTCGTGTTCTGGCAGGTAAGAACCTTCCAGGCATTGGTTTGCATCCGAATCTTGAAAAGAACTCTGTCCCACAATTGCATGACATTGAAGCTGCAATTCGTGAAGTTGTTGCGGAAGTGCCTTAATGAGCAAAAAAGATCTTTCCCATCGTAAGAAGGTTCGCCGTCGGGTTGCCAAGAAAACCTCCAAGATGCAGTTTGATAAGTACGAACTGTATCGGAAGTCTGTGCAATCTGCGGAAAATGACGTGATTTTTATCTGGAACACCTACCGTGAACTGAAGGGGAAAAATCCCCGTTTGTTCCGTGAGGATTTCTGCGGAACCTTCGCACTATCCACAGAGTGGATTAAGCTGAACCCGCGTCATGAAGCTGTGGGAATTGATCTTGATCCGGAACCAATGGCTTACGGAAAAACTCATTACCTGACCAAGTTGAAGCCGGAACAGCAGCGCCGTATGCGCCTGATCGAAGGCAATGTGCTGGACCCGAATCTGCCAAAGGCGGATATCGTGGCGGCGATGAATTTTTCATACTTCTGCTTTAAACAGCGTGATTTGATGAAGAAGTACTTCACCAACGTGTTTAAGACGTTGAATAAAGATGGCATGTTCCTGGTGGATATTTTTGGTGGCAGTCAGTGTTACGATGCCATTGAAGACACAATCAAGCATGAAGGCTTCACTTATTACTGGGATCAGACAAACTTTGATCCTGTAACCAATGAGGCTCTTTTCCATATCCATTTCAAAGTGGGTGGTAAGAAGCTGGAACAAGTGTTCACCTATGACTGGCGTCTGTGGACTATCTCGGAAATCAAGGATCTGATGCAGGAAGTGGGCTTCCGCAAGGTGCATGTCTTCTGGGAAGGCACGGCTCCGGATGGCTCTGGGGATGGCAACTTCACCCGTGTGGATCACGGGGAGGCTTGTGAAAGTTGGATTGCTTACGTAGTGGGCGAAAAGTAGTCCTAAATATCTGGTCTGGCTCTTGCTCCTTAAGGGGGCATGAGCATTGAACTCAAACTAATCTCTTTTAAGCCCGTTAAGGGACGCTGGTTGGCATTGGCTGTCTATTTTATAGTCAGTGCTGTGGCGCCTGTGGCCTATTCCAAAAACACGCTTAATGACTTCACCAGCGATGGATGCAGCATGAGTCCGGATGGCTTTGCCTGGGATATGAATGCCTTCCTGGACTGCTGTGTGGACCACGATGTGGCTTACTGGCAGGGTGGCACTCGTGACGACCGTGAGCGCGCAGATCAAGAGCTGCGCAAGTGCGTTGAATTTTCATCAAACAAATACATGGCCGATGCCTACTATCGCGGTGTGCGTGTGGGTGGGACCAATAAGTTGCATACACCTTTCCGCTGGGGCTACGGCTGGGTCGAAGAAAGAGGCTACAAGCCGCTAAGTCGTGAAGAGCGACAGCAGGTGAAGGCCAAGTTTAAGATGATCAACTGGGAAGCAATTTACGATTCAATTTTCTTGGGTAATAAACGATAGGAGAATCCTTATGAGAAAGTATCTGGCTTTTTTTGCAGGCCTGATGATGGCGGCCGCAGCAGAGGCAAAAGTTTTGGTGGTATCTGATATTGATGATACTTTGAAGGTGTCCCACGTTCTTTCCAAGAAAGGTGCTGCGACCTCTTTCCTGGATGATGACAGTCTTTTTGTTGGTATGCCGGAAATCTTCCAGATGCTGAACTATCAGCATGAGGATATCGAGTTTCACTATGTCAGTCTGGCGCCCAAGATTCTGATGCAAGAACAGCACTCGGACTTTCTGGAGGAAAGCGGCTTTCCTATTACCCAGTTACATATGAATTCCGGCGTGAAGCAGGACCCGGAGCTGAAGCAGAAGGTGATTCGTAAGTTACTGGCGGAAAAAAAGCCGGAGCTGGTGATTTATTTTGGTGATAACGGTCAGTTTGATGCCATTGTTTATGATCAAATGGTGAAAGAGTTCCCGCAGATTCCTGCGGTCAGCTATATCCGCGAAGCTTATTCCAAGCTGGCTCGATCCAAGCATCCTACAATGGAAGGTCAGATTGGTTTTGTAACCAGTGTGGAAGTGACAATTGATCTGATTTCAAAAGGCCTGTTGTCCAAGAAGGCTTATGCGCCGATCGAAAGTATTGTTTACAAGCGCCTGTTGCGTGATGACGGTCACGAAAGATTCGGAGAAATGGTCTTCCCTTGGTGGCAGGATTGTCGCGATTTCAAATGGCAGTGGAATATCACAAATCCATCTCAAAAATTGCAGATCATCCAAAGCACTATTGATAAGAAGTGCGGAGTGTAAAAGAAAAGGGGCTGGCAAGCCCCTTTTTTTATCTGGTTCCACCTGCCGGACGACTGAGTCCCGGAGGAGTTGGGCCCTTGCCGCCGCCACTACTTGATCCGCTACCGCCAAATGGTTTTGGCTGAGTTGCAGAAGCAGGGCGAAGTGCCATCCCTTGTCTAAGACAGAAATCCTCACGCATGTTGGACAGATTCTTCCGTGGCAGATCGCAGGCATCAGCAATCGTGGCGCAGAATTTATGAGATGTCTTGTCGGTCATCTGTTTTTTAAAGAAGCGCTCTTTTACATCAGCAAGACATTTACGAAGGCCTTGGTCTTTGTCGCCCTTTTTGATGTAGTCCTTGGGGCGTTCAATTTTTTCACCGGACACATTGTAATCGGGGATTGTCGCCTGATTCAGCTTTTCTTTGAAGATGTCACGTTTGTAGTCCAAAGTGGACTGGCCATCGAAGGCACCATCAAATAGATAATCCAAACTGTCTTTGCTGTCCTGTCTTCGCCAGAAGAAGGAATCAAACCCAAACATTTCTGCGGCTGTCTCCATTTGTTTGTCAGAGACTTTCTGTTTACGATTGAGAAGCTCATTTATAAAACGCCAGTCTTGCGCGCTCATGTCATGATATTCAGGGCTGCGACCTTGTTTCAGCGTATCTTTTCCCAGATATTCAGAGCAGACCCCATAGGCCTGAACAAGTTTGATGACGGACATCTGGAATTTTTCACGGTCTTCGCCGGATGTTACTGTATTGGTGTTATACTGCTTTTGCGCCAGCAGTCCCATCAAAGCCAGCCACTTGTCGGAAACCTGAACTTCCTGCCCCTGATCCTGATAGTATTTTTGAATTCCGCAAGAGACGCATTTTAGACCCGACATTTCCATCTGTGCATTGGAGCGACAATCAAAATCGTCATACCCCGCAATGGCGGTCGATGTGGTGAAAACAATAGCTGTGCCTAAAAGTGCCTTAGAGAACTGTTTCATCTCGTCTTCTCCTCGATAAGATAAACCAGTTCTCTGTATCGGCTAAAAATCGGATTTCTTGAAGAGCGGACGAAGGTCCAGCCCGATTTCAACCAGCTTTGGCTCTGGGAATGATGGGCCCCGGTGGATCACGCACAAAACTGTGGAAACATCCGCACCGATAGAGCGCAAATCCGCCGTGGAAAGAACCACCTGACCGCCGGTTGTGACGACGTCTTCAATCACGCAGACCTTCTTGTCTTTGATTTCCAGGCCTTCAGCGAACTTGCAGGTTCCATATTCCTTGGCTTCTTTACGAACGAAGACACAGGGGATGCCGGTTTCCAGCGACAGGGCCGTGGCGATAGGGATGCCGCCCATTTCAAGTCCGGCCAAAACTTCTGTGCCCGCAGGAATCAGAGGAGCCATCTGTTTGGCGATTTCACGAAGCAAAGCAGGTTGTGCCTCAAAACGATACTTGTCGAAGTACTCGTTCGAGATCTGTCCGGAGCGTAATTTAAATTCTCCAGTCAGGTGGGCAATGTCATAGATTTTCCTGGCAAGTTCTTGTCGAGTCATCCGGATAAGCCTTTTGCTAAGGGTTGGCGCAGGCGCAAAAGTCTATGCTGCGCTTGCACTACCAAAAGTAAGTCCGTACCTAGATTTCTTCAAGCCACTTCTTGAATTCGGGGTTAATTCCGAGGACTGGCAGAGTCATGATGCAGGGGGCATCATAGGGGTGAAGCTCTTTCACTCTTTTTGTGACTAAGTCCTGTGCGTCAGAGGTTTTCAAGACTTTCAGGATTAAGATATGCTCAGAGCTTGTTTCTATTTTTCCTTCCCACCAGTACATCGAGTCCATTCCGGGAATGATGTTGGCGCAGCCGACAAGCTTTTCTTCCAAAAGAGTTTTGGCGATCTGTGCGGCGCACGCTTTGTCAGGGCAGGGGATATAGAACAGGATCACAGATTAGCTCCGGCGCAGTTTTTGTTTGCGCAGTTGCCATTGTTCCAATGCGAACTTACGCATGTCTTCCACACTGTCCAGCTCATCGACGATTTCCACACCCAACAGGGTTTCAACGGCATCTTCCAAGCTGACCAGGCCGGCAACAATGCCGTATTCATCCACAGCCAAAGCGACGTGTTCTTTTTCCTTAATGAAGAAATCCAGAACCTGAGACACCGTCATGCGCTCTGGAATACTGGAAATCGGAGTCACGATATCGCCGATCACTTTATCGTGCTGATCGTTCGACAGAGCCTCGTGGATTTTATAGCGATAGGTCATGCCGATAATATTATCCAGGCTGCCATCGTAAACCGGGATGCGTGAAAAACGCAGTGGACGATACTTGTTAAAGACCTCTTCCACGGTTTGGTCTTTGTCCAAAGCAAAGAACACCGATCTTGGTGTCATGATGTCGGACACATAGATTTTATCCAGCATCAGCAGATTTTTGATAATGTTGGATTCTTTGCCTTTCAGGGTGCCTTCTTCCACACCGATTTCCGCGGTCATCAGAATTTCTTCGCGGGTGACTTCCGGGTCTTCGGAATTTTTCGCAAACAGGCGCCCCAGCCATTCTGACATAATCACCAGCGGGTACAAAATCAGAATCATAAACTGGATGGTGTAAGCAGAAAAAGGAACCAGAGCTTTCCAGTGTGCGGCCCCGATGGATTTAGGAATGATTTCAGAAAGGATCAGGATCAGGAAAGTCAGGATGAAAGAAGCCAGAGTGACCATTTCGTGGCCATAGTGAATCTGGATTTGGTAGGCGATTGCAGCAGAGCCAAGGGTGTGGGAAACGGTGTTCAGGGTCAGGATGGCGGAAATAGGGCGGTCGATATTTTCTTTCAGGTGCTCCAGAAGCTTGCCGCTTCTTTTGTTCTCTTTGACCAGAACTCCGATGTAGGCCGAAGTTGAAGTCAAAAGAACCGCT
This sequence comes from Bdellovibrio bacteriovorus, assembly GCF_025558485.1. Taxonomy (GTDB): domain Bacteria; phylum Bdellovibrionota; class Bdellovibrionia; order Bdellovibrionales; family Bdellovibrionaceae; genus Bdellovibrio; species Bdellovibrio bacteriovorus_G. Next base: position 626,144 of record NZ_CP102930.1, on the reverse strand, counting down.
TCCAACATTGAACATAAAAACGAGATACCAATGGTACTGATGAACAGAACAATAATAATTGTCATAGAGTGATGCTTAATTCAGAGAAGTTAAATGTGACGGGCCTAAGCCTGTGATATTCCATAGAGACCCTAGTGTACCACGATCAGGAAGGTCTCTGTCTATAACGCGACTTGCAAGAGGTCCTGCTATATTGGATTTAATTGAGCTTTTTGTGACTCGGCACTCCTTAAGTGGGGTTTTTTGACCTTTCAGCAGGGCCTTCATAGACTTTGGTAAAGTCAGAAGGAGTTCAGATGAGACTACAAAATTTCGCAATGGCGGTGGTGACCATTTTGTCAGGAGCAATGGCAATGGCGGACGTAAAAACAGAAGCCGTCGATTATAAAGATGGCAAAACAGTCCTTGAGGGTTTTATGGCCTACGACGAGTCTGCGAAGGGGCCTCGCCCGGCGGTCATCATTGTCCATCAATGGATGGGCCTGACTGATCACGAGAAGAACAGTGCCCGTATGCTCGCTGAAAAGGGCTATGTGGTTCTGGCTGCGGATATTTATGGTAAAGGTAAACTTCCCGGCAGCCCGGCCGAGGCCGGGAAACTGGCAGGGGAGTATAAAGGCAATATCAAACTTTTCCGTGAACGGGAAAAGGCCGCATTTGAATTCCTGAAAAAGAATAAAAATGTCGATGCCAAACACATTGTGATCATGGGCTATTGCTTTGGCGGTACAGGCGCTCTTGAGGCGGCCCGCTCGGGGCTTCCGGTCGTGGGGGCCGTCAGTGTGCACGGAGGACTAGCGACATCAAACCCGGAAGATGCCAGGAACATCAAAGGCAAAATCCTTGTTCTTCATGGGGCCATAGATCCACACGTTCCTCCTGCAGAGGTGAACGGTTTCATGAAAGAGATGAATGAGGCTAAAGTTGACTATCAGTTTGTGGCTTACTCGGGAGCTGTTCATGCTTTTACTCAGAAGGAAGCGGGCAATGACCCAAGTAAAGGGGCTGCCTACAATGAGGCCGCCGCTCGTCGATCTTGGCAGGCCTTGCTTCTATTTCTGAATGAAGTGGCACCTGTAAAATAACCATTTTTTGCAATGAAGGAAAACTACATGAAAGCATTGATATTAGCATTGCTGGCGACGGCATTTTTGTCGTCTTGCGCATCCCGACCAACTCCTCAGGCGGAGTCACTTCCGTCGGTTGTCAAAGTTCAGGCGGCAACGCCGCAGGAAGGACTGGATGCTCTGACGGCAGGCAATCGCCGCTTTGTTCAGAACGAGATGCGCGGGCAGGACTACCATCAGCAGATCGATAAAACCAAAAATGGTCAAAAGCCCTATGCTGTGGTTCTAAGTTGTCTTGATTCCCGTGTTCCGGTGGAAATCGTATTTGATCAGGGGATTGGTGAGCTCTTTGTTGCCAGAGTTGCGGGAAATATTGAAAACGATGACATCCTGGGCAGCATGGAGTTCGGTACAGCGGCTATGGGAGCAAAGCTGATCGTGGTGCTGGGGCACACCAAATGCGGTGCTGTCAAAGGAGCCTGTAACAATGTGAAGCTGGGACATCTGACTGGTTTGCTGAAAAAGATTGAACCGGCCGCGGCTCAGGCAAAAAAAGAAATCCCTAATTTCAATCCTGAATCCTACGAACATGTGGATCATGCTTCTGAGCTGAACGTGAAATTGACTGTTGAGCGGATTCGAAAAAAAAGCAAAATCATCCGCGACCTGGAAGCTCAGGGCAAAGTGCGGCTGGTCGGAGCGATGTATGACATCTCCTCTGGTAAGGTCGAATTCCTGCCGGATCAGACCGTCAATGCCAGTAAGTAGTTCGGTTGGCCGCAGGCCGGTCGCAATATACGGCTTTTAAGCTGTATAAACTCTGAACAAGCATGAAAATATGGCAAGGGTGGTGTCGTGGAATGGCTCTCGGGGCCGCCTTATGCTAAAGACTTCGCTTTGAATACAAAAGGAGTCTTAGAATGAAAAATATCCTGTTGGCAGCCCTGCTTTCTGTGGCATTTGTGGCACCTGCTTTTGCCAATGTTGGTTCTGGCGATCAGAACGTGATCTCTGCAAAAAAAGGAAAAGGTAAAAGCGAACCGGCTCCTAAAGATGGTGAAGAGCGTGGTGAGGAAAAAGATCCTCGCGAAGAAACCTATGAAGGCAACGACCGTGGTGGTGGCTCCTTTGATGGCGGTGGCTACGGTGGTGGCGGCTTCGACGGAGGCGGTTACGGTGGTGGTGATGGCGGCGGCGGTGGAATGATCGGTGAGATATTCTCTGTGGCTGGTAAAGGTAAAACCTACCCTGTAACAAGCAATACCACTGTTGAAGACCGTGGTGAGATTCTGGTTTACACGACTCGCACTCAGGAAGATATCAGCTATGATGAAACCTGCACGACAATCACAGTTCTGACTGTGGCTAAATCCACGGGTAAAGTGATCTCTTCTGAAAGCAACGAATACTGCAATCGTTGGCCAATGTAATTGATGTATCAGAAATGAAAAAAGAAAAAGGGCCGGATATTCCGGCCCTTTTTCTTTTGCACCGACTATTTTTTGTCAGTCGCTTCGTCAACTTTGTCTTTCACGTAATCCGCACCTTCTTCAACGCGGTTCTGACCTTTTTTCGCCAGACATTTTACGTCGCCTTCAGTACAAAGAGCTTCCTCTGCTCTGTTTACTGCTTTTTTTCCGGCGCGTTTGACGTCATTTACGGTTTCTTTGGCCTTTTCAGCAACAGTCTCTTCCGCGTGAGACACAGACATAAATCCAAAAAGAGCCAAGGCGACGATGATGCTTTTCATAAAAATCCTTTCATATCGTTTTAACCGCTGAAGTGTTCAACGGTCTCATTCTTTGTGGTTTGACGTAAAAGCAATGCATATGCCAGGTGGCAGAAGCGCCAGGCTCGTTTTAATCAATAGTACAGGTGGGAAAAATAGGCTACGAGGTAAAATTGCCCCGCAGGTTTTGGGGCAAAAAAGAAGCGGGTCTTTAGCCCGCTTGTTGTTCCTGTTTTTCATTTCGTTTGTTCTGGCGTTCTTCGATGTAGTCCATCACCAGCAGGGCGACGGCATTTTCCAAAGCGCCGCTTTGTTTGGGAGGCGTAGGACGTTCTTCGAAGCCCAGTGCCTTCAGCCATGTTTTACGATTCAGACTGTAAGCCAGAACACCGGCAGAAATCACCGTCATGCCAAGATAGACGATCATACCACCGGAAATTTGAAACTCTTCACCCTTATCCAATTGCCCGGCGATGCTGGCAATAAATAGTGATAGTCCCACACAGCTTAAAGCCAGAGAGCCAATTGTTGAAACCAGCACGAAAGTGATGGCCCGAAGATGCAGAACCAGCTGTTGAGTGATGGCAGTGCCGGGTTCTTTGAAAAGGCTTTTAGCGTTGCCGATAAAGAAAGAAATGATGGGCAGAAGAAAGTTCATCTAGTCGTCCTTTCTTTTGTAAAGCAGGCGAGCAATTACAAATCCCGCCAGTGCGGCGATCCCCACAGAGACCCAGGGGTTTTCTTTCACTTGCGTGGTCAGGGCATCTTTGGCGTCCTTGATCTGTTCACGCTGTTCCGCAGGGACCTTGTCCTTCAGGGTTTGTGTGTACTGCTTCATTTCTTCTTGCAGTTGTTTTTTGATTTCGGCGATAAGCTGATCGCGATCCATGATGGTTGTCCCTTCAAGAAGTTGCTCCGGAATAATACGCAGGACTTTTCGGCATGAAAGGCGGGATTGTTTAGACGGGGTGGGACAGATGAAGTCCTAGGTCCAGACGGGATGTCCGAAGGTCTTGGTTTGAGGGCATAAAAAAAGCCCGGTGTTTCCACCGGGCTTTGAAGTTTGAAGCAATTACTTCTGCTCAGCTGCGCGCTTAGCTTGGTATTTCTTCGCAAGCTCTTCCTGGATGTTACGAGGTACTGGAGCGTACTTCGCGAATTCCATAGAGAACTCACCTTTACCTTTGGTAGCAGAACGAAGGTCTGTGGAGTAACCGAACATTTCTGTCAGTGGTACTTCCGCTTCGATAACCGCGTTTCCTTCGAAGGCAGTTGTACCCACGATAGAACCACGGCGTTGGTTGATTTGACCAACAGCTGCACCTTGGTATTCGTCTGGAACTGTAGTCTCAAGCTTCATGATTGGCTCAAGAACAGTTGGTTTCGCGTTAGTGTAAACTTCACGAAGTGCCGCCATACCAGCGATTTTGAACGCCATGTATGAGGAATCGACATCGTGGTACGCGCCGTCTTCCAGAACAACTTCAACACCAACAATTGGGAAGCCGATAAGAGGACCTTTAACAGTCTGCTCTTTGAAGCCTTCTTCAACCGCAGGGATGAATTCTTTAGGAATACGACCACCGACAACTTTGTTTTCAAATTTGAATACAGAGCCGTCTTCTTGTGGTGGAAGTGGAACGATCTTACCAACGATTTTCGCGTATTGACCGGAACCACCAGTTTGTTTTTTGTGAGTGTAGTCATACGGAGCTTCAACGGAGATAGTCTCACGGTAAGCAACCTGAGGTTGACCCACGATAACTTCACAGTTGAACTCACGCTTCATACGCTCAACGTAGATCTCCAAGTGAAGCTCACCCATACCAGAGATGATAGTCTCGTTGGATTCCTCGTCACGGTGAACGCGGAATGTAGGGTCTTCCTTACGGAATTTTTGAAGAGCTTTGGAGAAGTTGTTTGCCGCAGTTTTATCTTTAGGCGCAACAGCCAAGCTGATAACTGGTTCAGGCACGTGCATGGATTGCATGGACGCGTGAATTTTGTCATCACAGAAAGTGTCACCGGAAGCACAGTCGATACCGAACAATGCAACGATGTCACCAGCGTAAGCTGTGTCGATGTCTTCCATCTTATCAGAGTGCATACGCACCAAACGAGGAATCTTAACAGATTTCTTGTTTGTCTGATTGATAACGAAGTCACCTTTGCCCATCTTACCTTGGTAGATACGCATGTAAGTCAACTGACCAAATGGAGTTTCCTGAAGTTTGAACGCCAGGGAAACCAATGGTTTGTTGTTGTCTGGAACAAGGTCAAACTTTTCTTCGTTCTTATCAAGATCAAGAGCTTGCTCTTTTTTCTCAGCAGGGGACGGAAGATAGAAAGTAACCGCGTCGATAAGACGTTGAACACCTTTGTTTTTGAAAGCAGAACCACAAAGAACCGGAACAAGTTTCAAGCCGATAGTGCCTTTACGGATAGCAGCGCGAATCTCTTCCAGAGTTGGTTCTTCTTCCATCAGGAATTTTTCTTCGATGGTAGGGTCGATATCAGCAAGTTTACCGATCATGATCTGACGGTATTTCTTAGCTTGATCAACCATGTCTGGTGGAATTTCGCCGCGTACAACGTTTTCACCATCTTTACCTTCGTTTATGTAAGAGCACATTTCCACAAGGTCAACGTGACCTCTGTGCTGGTCTTCAAGACCAATTGGAATAGTGATCATAACAGCGTTCAAACGAAGTTTTTCGATCAAAGCGTCAGTAACACGGTAAGGATTGGCACCTTGACGGTCCAATTTATTTACGAAGGCCAAACGAGGTACGTTGTAACGTTTCATCTGACGGTCAACAGTGATGGACTGGGACTGAACGCCCGCAACACCGCAAAGCAAAAGGATCGCACCGTCAAGAACGCGAAGAGAACGTTCAACTTCAACTGTGAAGTCCACGTGCCCCGGTGTGTCGATCAAATTGATGGTATAGTCTTTCCACTGAACTTGAGTCGCAGCAGAAGCGATCGTAATACCTTTTTCTCTCTCTAGATCCATGGAGTCCATTGTAGCGCCGACGCCGTCTTTACCACGAACTTCGTGGATAGCGTGGATCTTACCTCCATAGAACAAAATACGCTCAGAAGTCGTGGTTTTCCCGGAGTCAATGTGCGCCGAGATACCGATGTTTCTGACCATATCAATATTCCAATTTTTGGACATATCTTTACCCTTCGTTTATATGGTTTTAACCGCTGTTTTCATTAGCAAAATTTATGAAAGCAATCGAATTATCATCAAATACTACTAAGTGCAAAAAAAGATTCTAGCCCAGATTCACGACGCGCCGCTTCTGCAAAAGTAAGCAGGTACCTTTTGATCGCGCAGGGTACCTTTTGGTCGGGGCGGGGGCTGATGTAACTTTTGCGCCTGCTTTCTTCGTAGCGTAGACTGATCGGCACTATGGTCGATCTTCTTCAGCTTTTAAAAGCGAACTTTCCTTTTACTTCTTTTCGGGGCGAGCAAGAGTCCATTCTGCGCAAAGTTTGGGCAGATGAAAACCTGCTGGCGTTGATGCCGACGGGAATGGGAAAAAGTCTCTGTTTTCAGTTTCCGGCGAAAACCCGGGAAGGTCTTGTGGTGGTCATTTCGCCCTTGATCGCTTTGATGCAGGATCAGGCGCAAAAAGCCCAGGAGCTGGGGATTTCTGCCACCTTTTTAAGCTCCACTTTAAGCCGCGAAGAACGAGAATCCCGACAGGCAAAGTTGGCGCAAGGGGCTTATAAACTGATTTATGTGACCCCTGAACGCTTTCGTAAATCCGAATTTCTTCAGGCTATTGAAAAACGCCAGATCCAGCTTCTGGCCGTCGATGAGGCCCACTGTATTTCCCAGTGGGGTCATGACTTCCGTCCGGACTATTCCCGGGTCGGGGAGTTCCGTGCGCTGCTGGGAAATCCTCCGACGCTGGCTCTGACCGCCACGGCCACACCGGAGGTTCAAAAAGACATTCTAAAAAAACTGAATATCGAGGACGCGCCCATTATTTCCGCCGGGATTGAACGGCCGAATCTGGCTTTGAACGTGCATGACATTTACGGCCTTGATGAAAAGATCCGCGCGATCGTGGGGCTTCGTCATCAGTTTGGGGGCACGGCGATTGTCTATTGTTCCTTGATTCAAACGCTGAAGAAGATTTCGTCATCATTGAATCGCATGGGCATTCAGCATCTGGTGTACCATGGTGACTTGCAACCTCAGGAGCGTAAACGCAATCAGAAGGCCTTCCAAAGCGAGGAGGCTCCGCTGATGGTCGCAACCCCGGCCTTCGGGTTGGGGATTGATAAAAGCAATGTGCGCCTGTTGATTCACGCCGAGACTCCGAATTCTTTGGAATCTTATTTTCAGGAAGTCGGTCGCGCAGGACGTGACGGGTTGGAGTCCTTCTGTCATTTGCTGTACGATCAGGACGATGTCAGCATTCAGATGGAGTTTTTGAAATGGTCCCATCCGGAGCCTGAATTCATTCGCAAGATATACCAACTGATAGAAGACAAAAGAATGCAGGTGGATCAGGGGGGATTTGACTTCCTTCGCGAACAAATGAATTTTAGAAATCGCCGGGATTTCCGTTCTGAAGCCGCCGTCAGTATTCTGGAGCGCTGGGGCTGTCTGCAAAAGTCCGATGATCCGTTTCCTTATGCTTGCGTGCAGGCTCCGACGGATGAACAATTTATTACAGAAAATGGAGAAGCCATTTTGCGCGCACAAAACACGAAGCTTTTGCAAATGGTGCAGTGGGCGAATCAGGACAGTGAGTGCCGGATGAACCGAATCTACAGCTACTTCGGGCATGATCACCAAACCCCTTGTGGAAAGTGTGATATCTGCACCCGATAAAAGGAGGACGTATGAAGAAACTTGCCAGTGTTCTGCTATTGACCCTTCTGACAAGTCGGGCTGGAGCGAAACTCCCGCTGGAAAAACTAAAACTACCACCGGGCTTTTCCATTTCTGTCTGGGCACAGGTTCCGGGGGCAAGATCTCTGGCGCAGGCGCCGGACGGGCGCGTGTTTGTCGGATCCCGTTCCGGAGATAAAGTGTATGTCGTGAAGAATGGAAGGACCCAGATTTTTGCGCAGGGACTGGACAGCCCTAATGGCGTGGCCTTTAAAGATGGCAAAGTTTATATCGCAGAAATTGCCAGCATTCATGAATACGATGGCAATGCAAATGCCAAGCTCCCGGCGAAACCTCTGCGCACTTTGCCGCAGAAGTTTCCCACAGATACGCATCATGGCTGGAAGTTCATTCGCTTCGGACCTGATGGCAAGCTGTATGTTCCTGTCGGAGCCAATTGTAATATCTGTGATCCCGGCAAAGATTACGCGCGTATTTACCGCATCGACGTGAATGGCACTTCCAAAGAAGAAGTGGCTTCGGGCGTGCGCAACACGGTCGGTTTTGATTTTCACCCTGAAAGCAAAGAACTTTGGTTCACCGATAATGGCCGCGACTGGCTGGGGGATGACCGTCCTCCTTGTGAGGTCAATCGTCTGACAGCGCCGGGACAGAACTTTGGATTCCCTTTCTGTCATGGCAAGAATATTTTGGACCCGGAATTTGGCAAGGGTAAAAACTGCGCCGATTACGTGGCGCCGGCGGTGGAGCTGCGAGCGCATGTGGCCCCTTTGGGAATGCGCTTTTATACTGGGAAAATGTTTCCGGCCGAATATCGCAACAGTATTATTCTGGCAGAACATGGTTCCTGGAATCGTTCGGCCCCGCAGGGGTATCGTCTGACATTTGTAAAAATCAACGGCTCGCAGGTGGAAAAGACCGAGGGCTTTATTGACGGCTGGTTGCAGGGGGATTCTGCGTGGGGACGTCCGGTGGATGTTGAGGTTATGCCGGATGGATCTTTGCTGGTTTCCGATGACAAGGCGGGAGTGATCTATCGTCTTATCTACAAGGCTTTGAAATAATGCAGGGAAAGCTTCGTTCATCGGTCGATTTTCCGGATGCGCGTGACACCTTGGCCGAGGGGATTATTGCCATTGGGGGAGTGCTCGATGTCGGCACGCTTTATACGGCGTACAGCAAGGGTATTTTTCCGTGGCCTCAGCCCGGTTTGCCAATGCTGTGGTTTTCGCCTGAGCAGCGAGGGATCTTGGATTTTCAGGATTTCCATGTGCCGGAAAGTTTAAAGCGTTTTCGCCGTCGTCATTCTGAAATTACTTTTACTGTGAATAAGGATTTTCATCAGGTGCTGGAAGAGTGCTCCAAACAGCCACGCCCTGGACAGGACGGGACCTGGATCACGACGCAGATGAAGCGCGCCTATCTGGAATTCTTCAAGGCGGGTTTTTGCATGTCGGTTGAAGTGCGAGAAAACAACATCCTGATCGGTGGGATCTACGGTGTTCTGGTGGAAGGTGTTTTTAGTGGTGAAAGCATGTTCTATAAAAAACCCAATGCCTCGAAGCTTGCCTTATGGCGGCTGGTTGAGGTGCTGTCAGAAATGGGACATCAATGGATGGATGTGCAGATGGTTACACCTGTGATTGCCAGCATGGGTGGGAAGCTCGTGGACCGTGAGTACTATCTGGATATGTTGGAACAGAGACATTTTCAGTACGAAACCACATGACGGATTTCGTACTGATTGGAATGAAATGAATTACTGAAGAATGACCTGAGCCGCTTTGCCGTCTTTTATTTCATAGACAGATGCAGAGCCCATATATCTTTCAACCTGAACTCCGATCTTTTTCCCCAATTTTTTTGCATGTTCGCCATCAGCAGGCAGCACATACAGAGGAATGCCGGATTCGGCAGATTTTGATTTGTCGATCTTTGGCAGTACCGTGGATTTGATATTGGCTATAGTCCAGGAATGGATCTCCACGGCCTGCCAGGTCTTGTCCTTTTTTGTCAGGGCCACGGCATATTGACGGTGCAGATCACTGCCCAGAAGAACAATGTCTTTTTCCCCGTTATTGTCCAAGTCTGCGATGAAGGCCATGGGAACACCGTTGGGTTCGACCTCTTTGATCAGGTTTAGAACAGATTCACTGTAGTCCTTCAAATCGAAAACAATAAATTCCGGATTCCAGTTGATCAGTGCTTTTTTTGCCTCTGCAGGCAAAGAGATTCTGGCGTTTCCGTCTTTAATAACAACTTCGGCCATGTCTGTTTTGGAAACATCCACCGGAGCCGCGTTACAAAGAGTGCTAAAAAGAAGGGTTGCAACAAGTGGTTTTATCATTATCGAACTCCTGACGCGCTTTTTTTGCTGCTGCTGCCACCGCTGGTTTTTTTCTGAGAGGTTTTGCCGTTGGCCCCCAGCTTTTTCGGGCAGGACTCACCACGGGGAACCAGGAAGGCATGATTGTCGATGACTCCACATCTTGTCATGCTTCGCGCCCAGTAGGGGCGGGCTACCTGAGGATTGTAATAATAGATGATATCATTGGGGCCTTCCTTGACTGCCAGAGCAACCGCCTTTTTACATTGCTCCAGACCCTTTTTGTCGTCACTTCGGGTGGGGGAAATATTATTTGGATGTCTATCCTGAGTCCAACTGAACTGACTGTCTTCATAAATAACACCGCAGGCGGTATCAGGGTGCGCGTTGGCTTCCATACGGGACAGGACGACCTTGGTTACGGCCACCATGCCATCGAAGGCTTCGCCCCGGGATTCATGGTAGCAATTGCAGACCATGCAATTGGTGGCTGACTGCTTTCGGTTGCAAGTCATTGCCGCGAAAGCTTCAGAATTTAAAAAAGACACGCCAATAAATGTAGTTAGTAAAGCAACGATCTGTATTCTCATTAAGTTCAGTTTAACTGTGGAAGACTGAATCGGAAGTTTTTTTTGATTTTCGTCAGGACTTTGGATGTTTTACTGTTCCAAACTTCCGCCCAAGGTCCAGTGTTCGCGTGCGGAACAGGAAATGTCACCGTGGTTAACCGATTTACAGCATTAACCATTTGAACCGGGCATGGCGCGGGAATGAGGCTTGCAGATAAGCGCAGCGATGGAAGTGTCAGGTCGTTTTGTCATATCCGGAATCTTAACTCTGTTGCTGCTGGCAACGGGGGGGTGTTCTTTTAAAAAGAACCCGGCGTCCGGCCATGCCCAAGTGATTGTGGTTGAAGAAAAGGCACGCCCGCTTGTCCTTCCAAGCATAGAAGAGATCATTGCAGGTGAGGATGAAGAAGCGGCTATTGAGCAGTTGGCTGAGCGAAAGAGCGAAGTCGATGGCCTTGCAAAAAACACATCTGCCAGCGCAATTGATTTCGCTATTAAATACAAGAAAACCAAAATTTTAAGCTATTTACTGATCAGCGGTCACAGCCCCTTTGTCCTGAATCAGGATAGCCGTGAGAAGATTGGATATGATCAGGAGCTGAATAGTCTTATCAAGTCTGCTCAAAAAGAGAGCTTTGACGATATTATTGCAAGTCACCGGCAGGGCTTGGCAGTCTTTTACGCACGCCTTGAAGAGTACCAATTGGGGCCGGGAGGGTGTGAAGATCTCGCTGACACCCTTGTGAAGAGCATTTATACCGCAGGCGCATCCACACAATCAGTTTTTTTGGAAGTCGTTAATAGTAAAGTCTGCTCCCCATATAAGGATCGTTTTTCTCTGGAGAAAATTTCTGAATGGATTAGCTTTGAATACTTCTATCAGTTCCAATCCGCATTTAAGGATACGAGCTTTCTCGCAACGCTGATGACCCTGAAGAAGCTTACAACAATCAGCATCATGGTTCCTGCGGGTGGCTGGCATTCAGATCAAATGGGACTTATTTCAAGTCATGTGGAAGTCAGTCCCGTGACTATGCTCATGTTAAAAAAGCCGTGCTTTCAGAATGATACCTCTTTTGATAAGTGGCTGGATGTTGCAACCAGACTGATTAACCCGGAGGTCGGTGCATACTCATATCCGTATGTGTTCTCAGAGGGGTTAAATGGGGCTGGCCAGTACTGTGGAGAGGAAAAAAAGTATTGTTCAGAGAATGACGAGAACATTGCCAGTATGTGGGCGTTGTTCCGCTATCAGTTCCCTGATGTCCGTTTGTCGAAGGCGCAATTCCAGGAGCTGTATAGCGGACGCTCTCTTGACTCAAGCTCCACCGGCCTCAGCCAGGCTGACGGGGAAAAGTTTCGCGCGGAACTTTGCAGTCTTCCGGAAAGGAGAAGTCAATGATGAGAGTTCTCTTTCTGTTGGTTGTAATTCTGGCCTTGCAAGCCTGTTCCTTTGGTAAAGATTCTTACGACAATAGCGATTTAATTGTGAGACAGGCGGCTGATCCTGTGGCGTCTTTACAGCAGAAGAATGTGCTTGCTGCAGTTCGTTCAGGTAATGTTGCAATAGTCGAGCGGGAATTACAGAAGCTGCAAATATCTGAATACTCCTTTGCTGGACTGGCAGAGACCCCGTTGGGCCTGGCCGTAAGGTCGGACAGTTTGGAAATTGCAAAATTTTTGATAGACAGGTCTGTGGGCCCGTATAACTTGGGGAGTGAACAGGTTTCGTTTGACGAGAATGCGTTAAGGCGACGTCATCAGGATCTTTTGAGGTTGCTAAATCATGCCCGGAAGTTGCGGGAGATCAAAACTGATGGTGTTAATGAGACAACGGCTTTCGTGCTGGAATTTTATTTAAAGAAGATAAAAGAAATTCTGGAAAAAGTAGTTGCTGGAAACATGGATGCGGCATTGTCAGCAGTTGATAGGACGGGGTTATCCTGTCTATTCGTGCAGTCGCAAGTCATACAGAGTGTCCAGTTGGGTGAGATTGCCGGTTCCGAAGCAATAATCAATTTCTTAAGAAAAGTTCGCTGCGAGCAAAGGTTAAGTTCTTCGAACATTCAAATGCTATATGAGGCAGAGCTTATCAGGCAATTTCAGGCATTGTTTGAAGCTCCGGCCCTGCTGGGCTATCTTAGCTATCAGCCGAATTTGAAAACTACTATGTGGAATATTGATAACTCCGGAATCTTTTTAGCTCCGGAATTACTGATTAGAATTGCCTGGTCTGAAGATAACGAGTTCTTAAAGGTGGGGCAGTGTTCTCCCTCTGGTCGAAGTGACCATGAGCCTTGTGGCGACAATCTTGACGAAGATGATCGGGTACAAAAAATTATCACAGCTTCAGGGATTAAAAAGTCGAGATTTGAAATTATTAAGACACTCGAGGGGAAGGTTGCTTCTTGGAGTAGGTATTATCCTCGGGAAGTGCGTCCAATACTTGCTGAGGCTGATGTTATCTACTTTTTCACAAGCTTCTACTGCTCCGGAAAGGCAGACTTTTCGGGCGTGACCTTTCCGTATTTGGCAGGAGTAAAGGACGAAGACCTTCTTGGGGAATCAATTCCATGGAAGGCGGCACTCCTAACTCGGCCAGATAGTATTCCTCCCTTGACGGACGAGTATGAGGAGGAGCCTGAAAAGGATATTCCCCCTGATCTCATATGGTCATCCGGCAGGAATTGACTGTCTCATTTCAAAACAGTGAAAGACGAGAATTGTTCTTTGTTTAATCTCTAGACAGCAATTTAGGCTCAAACCCCATGATTTCGCAGGCATAGGCGTTGCAAACCTTCCATTGTGAAATAGAAAACAATTGGGAGGCTTAAATGTCTAAGAGAAGTTTGATTGCAAAAGGTCTTGTGACGTTGTCTTTGTTCACACAGCACTTTGCGTGGGCGCAAAGTCATAAGGTGGAAAGACCACCACAGTTTGTGCTGTTTGCTTTTGACGGCTCTTACAACAACGACGTTTGGCAGTACTCCCGTGACTATTCTCAGATGAGAAAAGATCGTGGAGTGGACACTCGTTTTACTTTCTTTATCAATCCGGTGTACTTGCTGAGCCCAGAAAATAAAACCACCTACAATCCACCGGGAATGCGCTTGACCAGGGACTCTAAGAATAATGTGGTTGCTACAAGAAATCGTGGATCGGCAATTGGCTGGGGTGATGACCGTGAGGATATTTCCCAGCGTATTGATCAGATGAATGATGCTTATCGTGAAGGTCATGAGATTGGCTCTCATGCCGTTGGACACTTCGATGCAGGATACAAAGAGTGTGAAATGTCCTCTGTTACGCGTAAATGCGTGCGTGATTCAGGTGGCAACATTAAATGGAAGTGGGACTTGCGCTGGTCCGAGGCAGACTGGAAATCTGAGTTCCAGCAATTCTACTACATCGTGGACAATGTTTTCTCTTTGAATAAAATCCGCCCGAAAGAACAGCCGGGTCTCTTGTTCCGTAATCACATGAATGGTTTCCGTGCGCCTGTTTTGGGTGTAAGTGATGGTTTGTGGCCGAATCTTCCTAAATTCGGTATTAGATATGATACTTCCAAGTTGAACATGCCGAATTACTGGCCTGAGAAAAACGAGTATGGAACCTGGAACTTCCCGTTGGCTGAAGTTCCGGAACCGGGTGGATCTCGTCGCTGGATTTCCATGGATTATAACTATTGCGTTCGTGACTCTGCCCGTGTTTTGAAGGAAGAACCTCAGACAATGCAGATGATGACTACAGATAGACACGGTCAAACAGTGAAGGCCAATAAAGCTCGTGACTGCTTGAATACGGTCTCCACTGCGCAGAAAGCGAAAGTGAAAGCAAACATGCTTGAAATCTATCGCAGTTACTTCAATACGAACTACTATGGCAATCGTGCGCCGGTTCATATTGGTCATCACTTCTCTAAATGGATGGGTGGCGCTTACTACGAGACTTTCTTTGAGTTTGCTAATGAAGTATGTTCCAAACCTGAAGTGAAGTGCGTAACTTACTCTGAACTTATGAACTTCCTTGAAAGCAAAAAGGCGTCTGATATTGCAGCCTTCAAAAAAGGTGAGTTTGCCAAGTTGCCACGCCCTAAGTCCACCACGTCACCACGTCACTTGGATTTGGCGATTCAGATGACGCCGGATCAGGATTTGATGAAAATTTCCCTGACTGGTCGTGATGCCAAACTCAAAGGTCTGAAACAGTTTGTAACTGTGGGTGATACAACTCAAGAGATTAACGGTACAGTTGACCTAAGAGATGTTCGTCAATGGTCTGAAGCTGGACAGGATGCCCTGGTGCGTATCTCTATCGAAAATAGAGCTAATAAAGAGATCGCCACTGCGACTTATAAAGTAAAAGCCATCGGAACAGACATTGAGTCTGTTGATGCTGAAAATATCGAAACCCGCTGGGAACAAGGCCACTTGCCTGAAGCTCACGCAGATGAAATGGATTTCACCAAAGGACACTAAGTGAAATTGGTCCGTGCCGTCCTGATGGGGACATTACTGCTAAACTTATTCGGGTGTGGAGGAAGCTCCACGCCCGGTTCTGTTTCAAGCCCTGAAAAGCACGGACAGGGAGTGATCTATGGAGATGACTCTGTTCGGGATGTTTCAGCCGAGATGCTGAACCTTGGAAGCAGCTTTGCACTGGTTTCCCGTGAAAGCTGGGAGCTTTTCAAAGAGTCCGGTGAGACCGATTTTATCAATGAAATCTATGCCACCGGCAGTGAGTTGGAATGGGGAGAGCAAAGTCATCTTGCTTTTTGTTCAGGTGTTTTAATGAAATCCGATGTGGTTTTGACGGCAGGCCATTGTATCACCGACGAACATACATGTGAAAATACCGTTTTTGTCAGAAATTATCGTAAGAATGTGCCAGCGTCTGAAATGGAAGTATTTAACTGCAAGAAAGTCAGCCATCGTCGCCATGACTTTGCTAATGGGTTGGACTATGCGGTGGTGAAGCTAACTGAAACAGTTAATGCGGCGGCGGCACAACCGGATATGGTGGCGTTACGGGAAGGGGCCGAGATTTACTCACTGGGATATCCTTTGGGCAGCCCACTGAAGAAGGCTGATGGTAAAATTCGCTCTGCATATGCAAACAACGGAATGATGATTTCAGAGCTGGATGTCTTTGAAGGAAATTCTGGTTCTCCGATTTATTCCAAAGACCGCAATAAGCTGATTGGCATTCTTTCCAGTGGTGAGAACGACTTTAACGACCCGACATTTGGCGATGCTCCGACTGATGTATCAGTGCGCCATTGCCTTGAAAATGAGTGTCTGGGCGAATTTATCACGCCCATCGAGAAAATTCTGGCCGATATCGAGAATCAACTGTAAGTTGGGTCATGCTTCTTATTAATACCCATAAATTAGAGAAATCCTTTGCAGGCAAGGTCCTGTTTAAGAATGTCAGCCTTGGAATTGAGGAAGGCGAACGTGTGGGCTTGGTGGGCCCGAATGGAGCTGGTAAGTCCACGCTGCTAAAAATTCTTGCGGGAAAAATGTCCCCTGATTCGGGTGAAGTGACCGCCAAGAAGGGTTTGCGGCTGGGGTATCTGGAGCAGACACCGCTTTTTAAGCCCAATGAAACCATTTTGGAGGCTATCTTAAGCAAATGTCAGGATGAACACGAATCCATCGGGGCGGCATACGAATGGATTGCCCGTTTGGAGCTTTCTCAGTTCGGTGAAAATTTTCTGGTGCAGGATTTGTCCGGCGGTTGGAAAAAGCGCGTGGCACTGGCGCGAGAGCTGGTGCTGGGGCCTGAACTTCTTTTGCTCGATGAACCGACGAATCATCTGGATGTGTCCAGTATTATGTGGTTGGAGGAATTCCTAAGCCGTGCGCCGTTTGCGACGCTGACGATCACGCACGATCGCTTATTCCTGCAAAGAACCGTGAATAAGATTTTTGATCTGGACCCGAAGAATCCGAACTATCTGATTTCCACCACTGGCGGTTATCTTGAGTTCCTCGAAGCTAAAGAGATTTTACTGGCCGGCCAGGAACAAAAAGAACTGGCGATGAAAAACACTCTTCGTCGCGAAACCGAATGGTTGCGTCGCGGGGCCAAGGCCCGTCTGACCAAACAAAAAGCGCGTATTGAACGGGCAGGCACCTTGAAAGAGGATGTGGAAGAACTGTCTGCGAAGAATGCCGCTCGCAAAGTAAAAATTGAATTTAAAGAAACCGACCGTAATCCGCAAAAGTTAATCGAAGTTGATCATGTGACGAAGTCCTATGATGGTCGCGTGCTCTTTAAGGACTTCAGTTATCTGGTGACACCGAAAACACGTCTGGCCTTGTTGGGGGATAACGGTTCCGGTAAGTCCACCTTGATTCGTATTTTGTTGCAGCAGGAACAGCCGAGTTCCGGTCGTGTGGTTCAGGCTGACAAACTCAAGATCTCTTATTTTGAACAGAACCGCGAAACTCTAAAACCAAAGGAATCAGTTCTTAAAAACATCTGCCCGGACGGGGATTATGTTCACTATCAGGGACAGTACGTTTTTGCGCGTAGTTATCTGGAAAGATTCCTTTTCAACCGTCAGCAAATGGATCTTCCGGTTGAAAAGCTGTCAGGTGGTGAGCAAAGCCGTCTGCGTATTGCCCAGTTGATGCTGAATGAGGCCCAGGTATTGGTGCTCGATGAACCGACCAATGATCTGGATGTGGCGACGCTGACCGTACTGGAAGACTCATTGAAGGAATTCAATGGCGCAGTAATTCTGGTCACGCATGATCGTTTCTTTATGGATCAGGTGGCCTCTGACATTCTGGCCTTCCATAAGCAGCCCGACGGTGAAACCACGATGGAGCGTTTCGCTGGATACATGCAGTGGGAAGAATGGTTTGATGAACAAAAAGAGCTTCAGGCGCAGGAGTTAAAGAAGGAAAAGAAAGTGGAAAAAGCAGCGGCCGCAGGCAAGCCGGTGAAGCTTTCTTTTAAGGAAAAATTTGAACTGGAAAATATGGAAACCACGATCTTTGATCTGGAAGCCAAACTTTCGGATTTGCAGACTGAAGCAGGAAAACCAGAGGTCGTCAGTCAAGCCAGCAAGGTGCAGGAACTGTATGCGCAGATTTCAGATTTGCAGGCTAAGATTGAAGCTTTGTATGCCCGCTGGGCCGAGCTGGAAAAGAAGTCTCAGGGACAGGGATAAGTCAGATAGAAAAAGAAAAGGGGCTTTCAAAAAAAGCCCCTTTTTTATTACTTGAAATCAACAGAGTAATTGGTCACTTGCTCTTCAGCAACTTCCCCCGGATAGCGAATGGTCTTGATGTTCAGAACCAAATCCAAAGCGTTTTGCTGGCCTTCACAGGAGTAGTACTTTTTGTACTTGCAGATATAGCCAAAGCAGAACTCCATTTTGGAAGCGCGAGTGTAAGCACACTGAACATCGTAAGTGTACTCAACCGAGCTTACCACTGAAGACACGCTTGAAGCCAAAGCAGGCTGAGCCAAAAATCCAAGTACGATCACAAAAAGCTTTTTCATAGGTTTACTCCCGAACAATTAAGGTTGTTTTTCCAGGGTGAACTTGCCACCACCGAAGCCCACACTTGTTGTCATATCGCCCGCAAATGCGCCATTTACAACTGTGCCATAAATAGTGGCTTTGTAATTGGAGCCCGGGTTAAAGCGTGGAGTGCCTTCCAAAGTCAGGCGGGCCGGGTTGGACTCGAAGTCGTATTCGCCCTTCAGGTTCAATGCGACAGTGCCGCTGGCATCGTCAGCACGGCTGAAATCACCGATCAAAGTTGGAATGGTGATCGCGCCGTTTGGAACTTCCTGAATGTAAAGTTTCACAGTGATGCCCACCAATTTACCATCAAAGGTGCCGCCCATCTGTTTTAGGGTGCCATTGTAAGTGCCCACGATGGTGTTCAGCTTCGCACGGATGCGCTCGTAGTATGCCACTTCTTCGCGGCCGGAATTGTTGCCGGAATTTTCACGGGTTTTCAGAACCACGTCCAGAATACCGATAGAACCGGCAATTCCCTTGGCTTCGCCCACAATTTTATCACCATTAACGTGAGCGTCGATGGTTTGGATGTCATCACGACCCAACGTGGAAAGGTCTTTCAGATTCACTAAAGAGATCGCGCCGGTTTCTTCCGTCAAAGCCACGATGAAGTCGAAGTTTCCACCGACTTTTTTCAAAGTGGCGTGAAGCTGGGACACCAGGCGAGTGGAACCGTCAGAGTTTTTACCGTTGGCCACTTTAAGGTCAAAGAATACAAGGTCCACTTCCTGAGCTCCGTCAGCTGTGGTCAATGTGCCTTTGTAAGTGCCGATCACAGGCTTATAGCTTTTTTGCAAAGCCTGGTTTCTTTCATTTTCGCGTTGTTTGTCAGCGTTTTTGTCCTGATCAAACGCACACGCAGACAAGCTTAGAACTGTCATGGCAAGGATAAGATTTTTCAACATAGCAACCCCTCTATAAAAATTAAAATCTATTTATCTGAAACCGCAGCGTCGTCCGGAATCAGTTCGTCACGGCTGGCCGCCCATTCATTCAACGCGATGGCATAGTCGCCCAGCGCACGAATGTACTGCACTTCCGAGTCAAAGTAGTTATTCATCGCCGTAATCAGAATGGATATATCGGTACGGCCCTGGTTGTAAGAACGATTCAGCTCTTGAGAAGCTTTTTCCCGGTAGCCTTTTTGTTTCAAGGCACTTTGCACGACGGCGTAAGTGGACTGCACTTTACGTTGCGCCTGCAGTTCCGTGTCTTCAGCTTCCAGCAACTGGCGGCTTAAACGGGTGGATTCAAGGTCTTTGGTCAGCTTGCGATTGATGATCTTTTCGTTCTGAACATCAGAACCGAATTTGTATTCAAAGCGCAGACCCATGTAATACTTCGGACGGGAACCGGAAACCACGTCAGAATAAGAACCTTCGGAATTTTCATCAACACCAGTGGTGTAAACCTTCCCGACAAAGTTCAAGGTTGGATAGCTTTCTGATTCTGCTGCTGACAGGGATTCAGATGCCGCTTCCACTTTCAGTTTCTGAGAACGAACAGAACGCAGGTCTTCCACTTTTTTCGTCGGCAGCTTCGGCACAGCCGGAATGCCTGCCGGGATCTGGAACTTGATCTCTGTACCCGGTTCCAAAGAAAGCAGGGTGATCAGGTTTTCCAGATTGTTCAGATAATCCGTGGAAGATGTCTTAACCTTTTGTTCACGGGTTTCAAATTCGGCCTGAATCTGTGGCAGGTCGCCGGGATTGGAATAACCCAAAGAGGTTTTGCGTTTTACCGCATCCACCAGTTTTTTTGTGCGATCACGGGATGCCACGGACTCTTTGAAATTTTCCTGTGCAACATAAGTGTTCCAGAACTGGCGGATTGCACCCATCACAACGTCTTCCAGTTCATTGGCGCGGGTGATGGTTTGCGCTTCATATGTCAGCTCAGCCGCATTCACGTTGCCACGATCCGCAACCCCGAAGAAGTTGCCAAGCAATGCCTGCTCCAGCAACAAGCCTGCACTGTCCAGAGTCTGCTCGCTTGGCGGCGGGTTGGTCGGCGAACCGTCATAGTCCACTTTTTGTGACAAACGGCTTAGCTCCAGGCCCAATGTGGTTCCGGTGGTGAACGGTTTGTTCAGGCTGACCGTTGTTTTATAGCGTTCAAACTTGTCTTCTTTGAGGTCGGAAGAAGTCAGCAAAGAAGCGGATTTATCGTATTCAAATCCACTTTCCGCCTTCAGTGTCCAGTCATACTTGGACAACGCTTCTGCCGGAGCCAGACGGAACTGCTGGTACTTCAGATTGACTTCCTTGGTCTGAAGACCCTGCTTCAAAACCAGTTCAGCCACAGTTCGTTGATTTAAAGTAATTTCCTTGGGAGCTTGGGCATAAGCTCCCTGCATTGCGGTCGTACTAAGGAAGGCGAGAAAAACTTTTACCATGTTACTTTTGTCCCTAATTCAAAGTTGTCTTTTTGAAGTGCGATTTCAGAGCTGTCTTTAAGAGATCTTTGTGTCCATTCAGTGAATACAGACCATTTGCTGCCGATCAGGAAATCAAGTCCGTAAGTCATGGAATTGAAAGAGCCTGTTTTGGAGAAAGTGGCAAAATCATTGGCGCTGGTCTGGGTGTAGCTCAGGCTGCCGATTTGCGGGGAAACGTTCAGGGACAACCAGCGCAGGCGGTCCCAGGACACATTCAATACCGGTCCGCCGCTGAACAAAGTGGTGTTCAAACGAGCATCATTGATTTCGTAACCGGATGGCAAAGTCACAGAGGTTTCCTGGGATGCCAGACTGCCTTTGGCGCGCAGACCGAATTTCCATAGAACTTGTTTTGTAGCGAACGCGGGGCTTAGAACTCCCAACTCCAGACCTGGCATTGTTGTAGAGCCATTTTTTCCAAGATCAAATGTGCCGGAGCCGTCTTTGGATGCGAAACCTTCCGGTTGGAAGCTTTGTACAGACAAGGCTGCGGAATATTTCCAGCTGCGTGTGATGATTTCCGGGCGGGGGTCTTGCAAAGTCAGCATGCCCTGAACTTGAGCGTCTGTGGCAGTGGTTCTTTCCAGTCCCTCAAATTTCGCTTCAGCAACGGCTTGTTGTTTCAAACTTTGAGCGCTGCAAACAACGGAAGAGAAAAGAACGGTTAAAAGAAGTCCCCATTTCATACTGTCACCCCTGAATAAATGTGCGTCAGGAATAGACTGCGTGTTGGGGGCTGTCAACCCTCCAGTAAGGTGCTTCGGCATCCTTTATAAATCCTATCATTTCAAGGCTTTGAGAGCGTTGTGTTGAAAGAAAAGCTGATGACTAATTTCAAGGCTTTACCTAGAGTGGCTAAGTAAATTTTGAGGGGTGAGCATGAGGTTATCCGATATTTCTATTAAGAATCCTGTATTTGCGTGGATGTTGATGTTCGGTCTGATGATATTCGGATTGATCTCCTTTTCCCGCATGGGCGTCAGTCAGATGCCAGACGTGGATTTCCCGACCGTGACCGTAAGCGTCACGCTGAGTGGGGCAGCCCCTGAAGTTATGGAAACTCAGGTGGTGGACCCTATTGAAAGTGCCCTGATGACGGTGGAAGGTATCGAATCCATCAAGTCCAACAGTAAAACGGGCACAGCCAGCATCACCGTGGAATTTGATCTGGATCGCAATATCGATCTGGCGGTTCAGGACGTTCAGGCAAAAATTTCAGGCATTCAGCGTTTGCTTCCTGATGATGTGGATCCGCCGACAATTTCCAAAACCAATCCGGATGATCAGCCAATTCTGTGGCTGGCCCTGACTTACGATAAAAACGATCCTGAATTCATGATGCGCTATGCACGTGACTATCTGAAAGACCGTTTCACCACGGTTGAAGGTGTCGGTGATATCTTCCTGGGCGGTTACACTGATCCGGTGATGCGCGTGCATGTGCGCCCGAAAGACCTGCTTCGTTATAATATCTCTGTGAACGACGTGATGGATGCCATCCGCAGTGAACACTCGGAAGTTCCGGGTGGTTATATCCAAACAGACAAAAAAACTTTCAACGTCCGCACAATGGGGGAAGCTAAGACCGAAGAGGAATTCCGCAACATCGTGGTCAGCAAGCGTGGCGGTCGTGCCGTGGCTGACCCGACGAACATGGTGCGTATTTCCCAGGTGGCCGATGCCAGCATGGGCCTGGACAAGATTGAAAAAATGTCCCGCTTCAATGGCAAAACGGCGTTGGGTCTGGGGATTCGTAAGCAGCGTGGAACAAATGCTGTTTCTGTGGCCCGCGCAGTAAAAGAAAAGATTGTCGAAATCCAAAAGCAATTGCCCGAGGGCATGAACATTCAGGTGAACTTCGACAGTACAAAATTCATCGAACAATCCGTGGGCGAGCTGAATCATCACTTGGTTTTGGCGGTGATCTTCACATCCATCGTGTGCTGGATGTTCCTGGGAAGCTGGTCGGCAACATTTAACGTCCTGCTGTCCATCCCGACCTCGTTATTAGGGGCCTTTATCGGTCTTTATTTCCTGGGTTATACCTTGAACACGTTCACCTTGCTGGGGCTGACTTTGGCCATTGGTATCGTCGTGGATGATGCCATCATGGTTCTGGAAAATATCTTCCGGTATAACGAAAACGGGCGGGGACGCATTGAGTCTGCGATTCTGGGTGCGCGTGAAATTTCGTTTGCGGCGATGGCTGCCACTGCGGCCGTTATTGCGATCTTCCTTCCGGTGGCCTTCATGAAAGGGATTATCGGGAAGTTCTTCATGCAGTTCGGGGTGACGATTTCCATCGCAGTCTTCCTGTCGCTGGTTGAATCCCTGACGATCACGCCGATGCGTTGTGCGGGCTTTGTTCACCATGGTGAAAGAAAAACAAAACTGGGTAAAGGTTTTGAAGCGTTCATGGAAGGCACGCGCGTGGGTTATGACCGTTGGTTGCGTGCTTCTTTGCGCCACCCATGGAAAGTTCTGATTGGCTCTTTGGTGTTTGTGGCGGTGTCCTTTGTCTCTATCAAATTTCTGAATAAAGAAATGAGTCCGGCGCAGGATCAAAGCATCTTTATGGCGCGTTTGATTATGCCGGTGGGAACCTCCCTGGCTTACACGGATCAGCAGACGCAGAAGGCTGAAAAGTGGTTGATGTCCCGTCCGGAAGTGCAGCAGGTTTATGCCGCTTTGGGCGGTTTCGGCGGAGGTGCTTCGGATGCCAACGTCACGATGATGTTTATTACCTTGAAAGAAAAGAAAGATCGTGGGGTGGACCCGGCAACGGGCAAGATTCTGTCGCAACAGGAATTTATGCAGGTGGCTCGTACCAATCTGGCCAAGATTGAAGACATGCGTCCGGTCCTGATGGACTTGTCGCAGCAGGGTTTCTCTGGCGGTCGTGGCTATCCGATTGAATTTACGCTTTTGGGTTCTGACTGGGGTAAGCTTGCGAATTACACAGAACAGATGATGAAAGCCATGACGGACAGTGGACTGATGGTGGACGTGGATTCCAATTACCTGTTGGGTATGCCGGAAATTCAAGTCAAGCCGGACCGTATTTCCGCAGCTCATCACGGGGTCAGCATTGCTTCCATTGGCTCCACTGTGAGCGCTTTGATCGGTGGTGTGAAGGTGGGTGAATATCCGCAAGGAGGTCATCGCTATGACATCAAAGTCAAACTGGTGGATCAGGGAAATCCGCTGGATGAAATCAAGACCTTATTCGTTAGCAACACAGTTGGAAATCTGATTCCGCTGCCACGTGTGACGAAAGAGGAAGTGGGTTCAAGTTTGCAGTCCATCTCCCGTTCCAACCGTCAACGGGCGATCACCATTACGGCCAATATGAAGCCGGGTGTGTCCCAGCAGGCGGCCATGGCCTACGTTGAGGAAGCGGCCCGCAAGATGCTGGAACCGGGTTACATGATTGATCAGGGAGGAAGCTCCAAGACCTTCAAGGAATCCTTCCAGAGCTTGCTTTTTGCGTTGGTGATGGGGCTGGTGATTGCCTACATGGTTCTGGCAAGTCAGTTCAATTCGTTCATTGATCCGGTCACAATCCTGATGGCGTTACCATTTAGTTTCAGTGGGGCATTCTTTGCATTGTTGATAACGGGTCAGTCGTTGAACATGTTCTCGATGATTGGTTTGCTGCTGTTGATGGGTATCGTGAAAAAGAACTCGATCCTGTTGATTGAATTCACCAACACGGTTCGTGATCGTGGTACGAGTGCCGCGATGGATGCACTGACCGAAGCGTGTCCAACCCGTCTTCGTCCGATCCTGATGACCTCGGTGGCGACCATCGCCGCAGCCATTCCTTCAGCAACAGCGCGCGGAGCAGGTTCTGAAACCATGCGCCCGATGGCGATTTGTTTGATTGGTGGCGTAGTGGTTTCCACGGCCTTGACCCTGTTTGTGGTTCCGGCGGTTTACTTGCTGATGGATAAGTTCAAAACTCGTGATGAAGTTCGGGAAAAAACCAAACAGGCCTTTGCGGCTGTGGGTAATGAAGCTCTTGATGCCTAACTAACGGCCCCACATCACCGAGCGCATGGAAAGGGCACCCATTGAAAATCCTTCGTAAGGATAGGAAAGGGTGTCGCTGTCTGTGGAAGCACCATAAGCATAAAGCAACGGCAGGTAGTGCTCGATGGTCGGAACACTTAGTGTCGCACTTTCGCCCAGATCCTCGTAATCTGTCAGAACTTTTTCATCGCGGTTTTCCAATGCGGTTTTGATTTTTGCATCGAACTCTTCAGCCCATGGCAGTTTTGCGGTGGGTTCCCGCCACTGAAGCAAACGCAGATTGTGAACGATATTGCCGCTGCCAACAATCAACACACCCTGTTCGCGCAAAGGTCTTAGCAGGCGACCCATTTCAATGTGTTGTTCTGGTGTTTTGGTCACATCCAGACTGACTTGATAAACCGGAATATCTGCATGCGGGTACAGATGCGTCAGCACAGACCAGGTGCCGTGATCCAGGCCCCATTTGTCATAGAGTTCAGATTTAGGCAAAAGCCGCTGGGTTTCATGGGCGATGCCCAATGGCCCGCGTGCCGGATATTGGACGTCAAAAAGTGCTTTGGGAAATCCATAGAAGTCGTGAATCGTGGGAGGGTCGGGGTGATACAGAACCTTGGTCCCTTCTGTCTCCCAGTGGGCAGAGACAGAAAGAACAGCCTGTGGTTTGGGAAGGGATTTCCCCAATTGGTTTAGCTTTTCCGTGAAGGGATTTTTGTCGAGTGCATTCATCGGAGAGCCGTGGCCAATAAAAAGCACAGGCATCAGGGTTGACATAAAACTTAACCTTTCTTGGCAGCTGGTTTGCCAGCTTGGATCTTAAGGATCAGCGTCACTTCATCACCAACAACCGGGCCGGCTTCAACAACACTGCTCCAGTTCAAACCGAAATCTTTACGATTGATTTTGCCTGTCGCTGTGAAGGCCACCTTGTTGTTACCGTAAGCGTCGTTAACATCGCCCAGATATTTCACATCCAAGGTCACTTCTTTAGTCTTACCTTTGATTGTCAAATCGCCAACAATTTTCAGATTCTCCGGCGTGCCGACGACCTTTTTTGTGACGAATGTCATCTTTGGATTTTTTGCCACGTCAAAGAAGTCCGCACTCTTCAAGTGATCGTCACGGTCTTTGTTTTCTGTGCTGATACTGGAAACATCCACATTCAGGTTGGCCTTGGATTTTTCCAGTTTGGAATCCACAACCAGCGTGCCGTCAAATTTTGCAAAGCGACCTTCAACAGTCGAGATCACCAGATGAGGAATCTCAAAACCGATTTTTGAGTGAGCCGGGTCGATGCTGTAGCTGCCCGCAGGGATGGTTTGACCTGCAAAAGCAGAAAGGCTTGCCAGAGTTACCAGAGAGGAAAGAATAAGTGATTTCATGTAATGTCTCCTTTTTTGTTTGTTCGACCGGTTTAGTATCGAGCGATTTTGATTATTGCGTAAGGTGACATATTCGGGATAAACTGTTGCGTATATGGAACAATTCGATCTCAATCAGATACGGACATTTGTTAAACTTGTACAGGCAGGCAGTTTTACTAAGGCCGCCGAGGTCCTAAAGCAGCCGAAATCCAGGGTCAGCCGCAGGTTGTCGGCCTTGGAAAAAGACCTGGGGGTTCAGCTGATTTACCGAACCACGCGTCAGTTCCAACTGACCGAAATGGGACGGGTTTATTACGAGCGTGCCCGCGGTCTGATTGAAGGTTTGGAAACCCTGAGTGGAGAGGTCAGTGAATCCACCAGCGAAATTTCCGGAGTGATCAAGGTCACAGCTTCGGACGACATGGGAGTGAAACAGTTGCCGCTGATTTTGGACGAGTTCACTCGCCAGTATCCGCGGGTGCGTTTTGATCTTTACCTGACACAGGCCTATGTGGATTTAGTGAAGGAATCCGTCGATGTGGGGATTCGTATAGGGAACTTAAAGGACAGTTCTCTGAAGGCTCGTAAGATCGGAACCGTGCGCAGTGTTCTTATCGCATCGCCGGGTTTTCTGGAGCGTTATCGTGTTTCTGAAGATCTGGAAAAGCTGAGCACGGCCCCGTATTTGGCCATGACCCAAAATCCCAAGCTGGAAGTGGTGCGGGCCACAGACAGCAAGAGATTGGTGCTTAAGATCAATCCGGTCTTAAGCGCCAACAATCCTGCGATGCTTTTAAAGATGGCCGTGCTGGGAAAAGGCTATGCATTTATCCCGGAGTTTCTGTGCAAGGAAGAATTGCGCGACGGCCGTCTGGTGCATATTCATAAAAATCTGCGCAGTGACGAGGTGCCGGTCAGTCTGGTGTCTCCTGATACGAAAGAGACCTCCCAGAAGGTCAAACGCTTCATGGATTTTGCCTTTAAGCGACTGAAAGAAGAATACTTCGGTTAGCCTTCCCAAGGACTGTGTCGCGCGAAACACCGGACGGAGGTGACGCTTCCGGCCCGGTGTGCAGGGCTTGTACAGAGGGACACATCTTAGATCTTAATACGGGCTTATGAGCTGGTTTTGCCGTGGCGAAGAATTTGCTTTGATGGGCAGATATCAAAGTAAAGGAGCTTTCATGAAAAAATCAGTGTGGGTGATGATGTTGTTAACCCTGGGTGCGCAGTGGGCGATGGCGGAATCTTTGGTCTGTCGGACGGCGGATCAAAAGGTGCAAATTGAGCTTCAGTCTGTGGGGGCCGAAGTGATCGGTGTGCGTGTCAGCGGCCTTGATAGTACGGGTGCGGATATTATGGTTGCCGACACTGAAAAAACAGCCTCCTCTTTGAAGGTCACCATGATCGACCTGACCAATGCCAAGGGGCTGGAGCTAAGTGTCGAAGCCAAAGATCAGAAAATGTCCGGTGTTTTGCTTGATATGGGCGCGGCTGGAAATGCTTCCACAGAATATGCTGTCACTTGTGAAGTGAAGTAAAGTAACTCAGGACAACCAGCTCAGGATCATCTGGTAAAGTCCAACGTATTCAAAACGCAGAAGCATCCAGATGCTGGCGCACCAAAGGGTCGCCAGCATTCCCATCAACACCAGTTGCGGCAGATTTGCCAGACTGACATTGCTGCGCGGGCGATTGAGCATATCGTCGATCTGGCCTCGTTCCTGACTTTCTTTAAAGCGACGAGCCAGCCCCTGCGCCAGAACAATTCTTTGTTGCATTTCCAGTTTATAAAAATGAATTCCCACCAGCATTTGTGAATCTGAAATGTTTTCCAGACGGGTGACAATGCCATAGCAGGCCATCTGTCTTGAACCCGGCGGTGTGAATTGAATCTTAACGACTTCTCCCAGAAGGGGACAAAGATCATCGGGCGCCGTGAATGCCAGCCCGGTTAAGGAGACATTCTTGATTTCCGTACCTTCTTCCCAGGGGATTTGCTTGGGGCCCGCAACACGCACCAGACTTTCATCCTCTGTGTTGAGGATGTAGCGAGGTGATCGGCCATGATAGCGGGCAAGACTTGTCATGCAGAACTTATCGGTCTGACCGGACCTTCCCTGAAGTCAAAGCGGTGTCTTGAAATGAGATTTTAACCGCTAGAAATGCCGCCAGCCTTTGAAGTCCGTAATTTCCTCTTGTCCTTTGGCGAAGGTTAGAAAAACACCGGGTTTATCTGTAAATTGTCCAACCATGTGCCATCCTGAAAAACGATCGTAATCATCCGGAGCCACCGCCATCAGCAGTTCGTAATCCTCACCACCCCAAAGTGCAAAATCAGAGGCGGGCATTCCCAGTTGCAGGGCCAACTGCTGACTTTCAGGATGCAGCGGCAGGTTTTCCGCGAACAGATGAAAGCCACCGTCTTGAGGTGTCAGCAAAAGGGCATCATTGACCAGTCCATCACTGCAATCCATCAGTGCGTGAACGCGCGCATGATGGGTTTGTAAGCCTTTGATCAAATCCAGTCGTGGGCGGGGGCGCAAATGTTTTTCCTTGGCTTCTTCATAGCCGGGAAGTTTTTTCTGCAAAGCGGTCAGCCCGGTGAAAGAAAGTCCCAATGGACCGCTGGAAAGTAAAAGGTCCCCGGCCCGTGCCCCTTTGCGTGTGATCGGATTTTCACAAGATCCGTGAACGCTGACATCAACCACAAGTTTGTCCGAAGCCGCTGTCAGGTCGCCACCGACAATTTCTGTTTTCCAGTCGTCCGCCAGTTGAGTCATGCCTTTATAGAAATCGTCAAGCCAGGATTCATTTAGGTTTTGTGGCAGGGCTAAAGACACCTGTGCATAGTGTGGTTGGGCTCCCATGGCTGCAATGTCGCTTAGATTGACGGCCAAAGCCTTGAAACCCAGATCAAAGGCGCTGGTGTATTTCAAATCAAAGTGAATACCTTCGACCATCATGTCCTGACAGACCACCGAATAGCCCGGGTAGTTCTTAAAAACAAAGGCATCATCGCCCAGTGGGACGATATTGTGACTGTTTTGACGCTGGACCCGAAAACGGATCTTTTCAATCATGGACCATTCTTTGGGAGTGTTTTGCATGTCGTTGTCCTTGGGAAGACATTGCTTAAGGTGTCACTTTATTGTGAAATAGAGTCTTCAGGAGTCAAGGAGGATTCTTTGAACACACCGAAGGCGACATCGCCAAAGCGAACATCTAAGAAGAAATCAACACGGAAGCCGAAGGTTGTCGAACATCCTCTGTCATCTGAAAGTCTTTTTTCCAGCCGTGAGATCGGCTGGTTGAATTTTAACAGACGCGTTCTGTCTGAAGCGGAGGATGCACGCAATCCGCTTTTGGAACGAGTGAAGTTTCTAAGCATTTCCGGTTCCAATTTGGATGAGTTTTTTATGAAGCGGGTCGGGGGGCTAAAGCGCCATGTGGCCTATGGCGTGTCACCAAAATCCGCCGACGGAAAAACGCCGATGCATCAGTTGCAGGAAATCCGTCAATTCGTGATCCCGATGATTCAGGATCAGGCGCAGGTGTTCAATAAAGTTTTGAAACCGGCTCTGGAGAAAGAAAATATCTTTTTGTTAAGCTGGAAAGAGCTTAGCGAAAAAGAAAAAGAAAACGTTAAAAAGTATTATAACAAAAATGTTTTCCCGGTGCTGACGCCTTTGTCGGTGGACCCGGGGCATCCATTCCCTTTTATTTCCAACCTGTCCATTTCTCTGGGTGTGACCCTGAAGCATCCCAATGTGGATGAAAAACTTTTTGCGCGGGTGAAGATTCCCAAGGTGCTGCCTCAGTGGGTACGCACGGACTCTGAAAGCGGTTCGTATCGTTTTATCAGTCTGTTGGATGTGATTCAGGAAAATCTGGCGGATCTGTTTCCGTCCATGCAGGTTTTGGGTGTAATGCCGTTTCGTCTGACCCGTAATGCGGATTCAGATCAGGATCAGGAAGATGCCGAAGACCTTCTGGAAGCCATCGAGGAGGAACTGCGCCAGCGCCGTTTTGCCGAAGTCGTGCGTTTGGAGCACGGCCCGCATCCTGATCCCTGGATGCTGAAATTTTTGATGGAAGAGCTGGAGCTGATTGAAGAGGACATTTACGAAACGCCGGGTCTTTTGGACTTTACAGATCTTTCCGCAATTTCTGATGTGAATCTGCCGAAGCTTAAGTTTGAGCCTTATACTCCGGTGGTGCTTCCGGCTTTCGCGGAAGATGGGCTGGGCATGTTTAACGCCATCAAGATGGCGGATCAACTGGTGCATCATCCCTATGAAAGTTTTGCGGGCTCGGTGGAAAAATTCATCCGCGTGGCCAGTGAAGATCCTAAGGTGCTGGCAATTAAAATGACCCTGTATCGCACTGGTGACAACAGTCCGTTTATCAAAGCTTTGATTCGCGCGGCGGAACAGGGCAAGCAAGTGGTCTGTCTGGTGGAACTAAAAGCCCGCTTTGACGAAGAACGAAATATCTATTGGGCCACGGAGCTGGAAAACGCTGGGGTACATGTGGTCTATGGGGTTGTGGGCTTGAAGACCCATGCCAAGACAGCCTTGGTGGTTCGTCAGGAACAAGAGGGGTTGCGCTGTTACTGTCACATTGGGACAGGAAACTACAACGTGGCAACTTCGCGTTTTTATACAGATCTGGGGTTGATCACTGCGCGCGAGGAAATCACCGGGGATGTGGTGGAATTTTTCCACTATCTGACGGGGCGGTCGTTGAAAAGCAATTATCAGAATCTGTTGATTGCTCCGGTGAATATGTTTGCCCGGTTTAAAGCCATGATTGAACGTGAAGCCGAACATGCCAAGGCCGGTCGTCCGGCGCAGATCATTGCCAAGTTTAATAACTTTGAGGAAAACGACATTGCCGTGGCGCTATATGCGGCATCGCAGAAGGGCGTCGATATTGAAATGATCGTGCGTGGTTTTTGTTGTTTGCGCCCCGGGGTTCCGGGGATGAGCGAACGCATTCGTGTGACCTCGATCATTGGTCGTTTCCTGGAACATTCACGTATTTTCTATTTCCGAAATGGTGAAAAAGATCCGGTGGATGGTGAATTTTTCCTGGGGTCGGCGGATTGGATGTATCGCAATCTTCATGCGCGGGTGGAAGCCATTGTACCGGTGCTGGATCGCACCTTGAAAGAAAAGTGCTGGGAAATTCTAAACCTCTGTGTAAAAGAGCAGCGTCAGTCCTGG
The DNA here is from genome assembly GCF_025558485.1 of Bdellovibrio bacteriovorus. Lineage (GTDB taxonomy): Bacteria > Bdellovibrionota > Bdellovibrionia > Bdellovibrionales > Bdellovibrionaceae > Bdellovibrio > Bdellovibrio bacteriovorus_G. The sequence goes on along the minus strand of NZ_CP102930.1, from coordinate 594,967 downwards.
GAGATGAAGTCTGACGGGACCTATGTGCGTCAGAACTCCACAGATGTCGGAATTCATCAAACTCTGATGCAAATTGCGAAAGCCCGGGTTACATTTGTAGAGGAAAACACAAACACATCCTCAGAATAAGGTCGGGAAAAGCACCGTGGAGTTGATCATCATCCGGCACGCCGTCGCCGAAGATAAAGAAGAGTTTGCGAAAAAAGGGCAGGAGGATTATCTGCGCCCTTTGACCCTGAAGGGACGTAAGCGCATGCAGAAGGTCTGCGTGAATCTTCGCGATTATATCAAGGAGGTTGATCTGATCGTGTCCAGCCCCCTGACCCGGGCGCGCCAAACGGCAGAGATCGTTTCACAAATCTACTATGAAACCAAAGTGGTGGAGGCCCCGGAACTGGTGCCGCACAGTCCGCCACAGGCCTTCTTAAAATGGCTGCGTGTGCAGGGGAAAAATCACAAGCGCATTGCTGTGGTTGGGCATGAGCCTCACCTGAGCACCTTTGCCAGCTACATGCTGTCGCTGAAGTCCGAAAGTTTTATTGATCTGAAAAAAAGCGGTGTCATCGGACTGGAGCTGGAATCTTTTGTCACAGCTGAAGCGGGCCGGGCGCAGCTGCTGTTTGCCATCCCGCCAAAATTTCTGACAGATTAGTTTTAAAGCATCGACCAGATCAGGCCGTCACGCAATCCCACTGACGGAATCAGAATTTTATGCGTTTCCGCCTGTCGCAGGATGGTTTCCACCAGCATGGCGGCAGGGACGATGACGTCAGCGCGGTCCGGGCGTAAATTCAGCTTTTCAATACGCTCTTTGACTTTCAAGGCCCGCAGACGGGTGATGATTTCGGAAAGTTCTGGCAGGGTCAGGAAGGTGTGGGGGGATTTCTTTAGCAGCTGCATTTTCAGTTGCCCCAAGCATTCCAGATTGCCGCCCGTGCCGATGGCAAAATCCACCGGGTCCAGGTCGCAATTTTTATAGATGTGTTCACCCAAAGCGGTGATGAACTCACCCATGATGATATTCAAATGATTTTCAGTCAGATTCCTTTTGGCCAGATTCTCCAGAACACGGACGGTGCCCATTGGGAAAGACTTGGTGGCCAGCATCGTGCCACCCTGAGAAAAGGTGACCTCCACGCTGCCGCCGCCGACATCAATCAGCATGGTTTTACGATTGTCCAAATCCAGCTCGCGACGGACAGCCAAATGGATCAGACGGCCTTCTTCCGTGCCATCAATCACTTCGATTTTGATCCCGGAGGTTTTATAAATCAGATCGACAAATTCCTTCTGATTTTTGGCTTCACGGCAGGCCGAAGTGGCCACGGCTCTGCATTGTTGTACATCGAGTTCCTGATTGGTCAGGGCATAACGGTGGAAGGTGGCTTTGGCGATTTCCAAAGAGGCCGGGGTGATCACCCCTTGGGTGAAGACATCATGCCCCAGTCGAACCGCTGCCCGGAATTTTTTAACAATATGCAGGTGGGGGGCTTGCGGATGAACATCGGCGACCATCATGCGGATGGCATTGGAACCGATGTCGATGGCGGATACTCGACGTGACACGATAAACTTCCCTTTCCTTGGCAACAGTATATAAAGATGGCAGCATGAGAGCATGAAAAAAATCGTTCTGGGTTCTTTATTTTGTACTTTTGCCTGTACACAGGCTCTGGCTCTTTCTGAGATTGAAATTTCCGGTGAGCTGGATGTGACTGCGTCAGTGTGGACTTTACCTACCGGAGAGCGCGGGAACTCGGCCTTTAATGTTCCCTCTATGTTCATGGATATCAATGTGCCGTTACCGGAGAGCGCGGGAACTCGGCCTTTAATGTTCCCTCTATGTTCATGGATATCAATGTGCCGTTGAAAGATGACAATCTGCTGGTGCTTTCTTTTGAGGGTTCAGAGGACAAAGAATCCAGTCCGAATCGTTTCGATGTGGGACTGCGTGAAGCTTATCTGGATGTGGTCAGTGTCTTTGGTGGTATGAAGGCCTTGCGTTTGGGGCTGATTCCTCAAACCTGGCAGGAGGCTCAGTATCAGGCCAGCAACTATCGCTTCCTGGGGCGCACGGCGTGGTCGATCACGGAAAAATGGAAGTATCTTTCTTATTCAGATCTGGGTGCTTCGTTTATGTCGGAACTGCCTGCTGACTATGGCGAGTGGGCTTTAAGTTTGTCTAACGGGGAAGGGGCCGAGGAAAAAGAAAAGGGCCCGCATAAAGAGGCGGCTTTGTTTGTCCGCCTTTTCCGCTGGTCCCCATGGTCTTTGAGCTTCAACTATGTTCGCGGAAATTATGAGGTCTATGGCGAAAGTGCCGGACTGAAAGAGCGCATACAGGCCCTGATCAGTTACGAGGAAAAAGACGACTGGATGGTGGCATTGGAGTTTATGGATGCCAAAGATCCGGCGGATGCCATTGGCGACTATAAAATCGCCGAAGGCGTGGATGTCAGTGCTTTAAGCGGGGAGTCCGTGCAGGGGCAGGCCGCCAGCCTTTACGCTGTGGTGCATACAGGCCCTAAAGCTGAGGTGATGCTTCGTTATGACTATCTAAACGCGGCGGTCGGGGAAACGGGCAAGAACCTGCAAACAGGCATCCTGGCCCTGGGTTATCAGGTGACGGATGATATTAAGGCCGCTATAGCGGTGGATCACACTCATTTTGCCGAGGAATTTGCTCCCGGGGTGCGGGATCGTTCCCGAGTCGAATTTGCGGCTCAGGTTCTCTTTTAAAGTGTGTTAAGTTTCTGTTAGAATCCATAGAGATGCCGTGTTAAGCGGTGTCTTTATTTCTTAAATCATTATAAATCAAGCCAAGCGCTAAGGGTGGATGCCATGGAAAGAGCGATAGACATTCAACTGGAAGACCTCAAGAAAATGATTCTTTTGATGGGTGGCCATGTTGAAAAATCGCTGTCTTTGGTGACGGCAGCATTGCTGTCCCGGGATCTGGAAATGTTTGATGGGGTTCATGCCATCGAAAGACAAATCAACGAGGATCATATCCGTGTTGATAATGCGTGCATGCACCTGCTGGCTAAGCAAGGACCGGTGGCCAAAGATCTTCGATTGATTATTTCTGTATTGAAGATCAATAACGATCTGGAGCGGATGGGTGATCAGGCTGTGAATATCTCTTATTCCGGCAAGGATTATCTGGGGCGCAAGCCGATTCAGGCTCAGTTGGGTGATATTCAGAAAATGTCTGAAATCGCCGGTCGCATGGTAAAAGAGTCTTTGGACTGTTTTGTTCGCGGTGACGTTGAGCAATCCAAACAGATTCTTCTGATGGATGATGAAATCGACGCGTTGAAAAACAAAGTGTTCAACGAGGCGATGGCTCACATGAAGGCTCATTCCGGTGATGTGGAAGCCTGTATGGATTTGATTTTAATCGCGAGAAACCTGGAACGTCTCGGGGATCATGCGACGAACATTGCCGAAGACGTGATCTTTGCCTTTACCGGCAAGGACGTTCGACATGGGGGAAAGTTTGGCTGACAACTCAGTGCATGTGCTAGTGGTGGAAGATGAGCAAGAGATCCGGGAGTTGATGGCTCTGCACCTTTTGCGACAAGGTTACCGAGTGACCGAAAGTGCTTCCGCCGAAGAGGCCTTGCAAGAGGTAAATCGTCAGAGCTTTTCCCTTTTTGTTCTTGATTGGATGCTGCCGGGTCTGAGCGGCGTCGAAATTGTTGATAAAATTAAATCCAAACATCCGGGTGCTTCGGTTTTGATGGTGACTGCCAAAACCGAGCCCCAGGACATTGTATCCGGCCTTGAAAAGGGTGCGGATGACTATATGACAAAGCCCTTCAACCCCTCTGTTTTTGTCGCCCGAGTAAAAGCACTTTTGCGTCGCTCACAGGTGCAGGCAGCTCCAGCGGCGGAAGAGGGGGAAGTGTCCCTGTTGGGGCTGAAAATCAATTTTAAATCCTATGAAATTTCCTATAATGGCGAGCCTTTGCATCTGACCCCTTCGGAATTCAAGCTGCTGGGGGCTTTGGTGCAGAATCAGGGCTGTGTTCTGACCCGTGAACAACTGATTGAAAACATCCAGGGCGAGGGGATCAATGTCGTTGGACGCACTATTGACACCCATGTATTTGGATTACGCAAGAAGTTAGGTGAATGGGGCGATCGTATTGAGACTATCCGTGGCGTTGGATATCGGGTTAAAGTAGATATCGCATGAAGCGATTTATCCGTTTTCCTTGGCGAGTCTATTGGCGCTATTTTTCCTGGCAGATCGTGGGTTTCAATGCCCTGTTTCTGGCGATTATTTCTGTTATTGATGTGCGCTACGGGGTTCGTCCGTTTGTTTACAACGAAGCTCTTCTGAATTTCTTTGTGTTCAGTGTTCTGGTTTCTGCACTGACATCCTATCGTTTTACCAAGCCGATTCACCGGGTGATTTTGAAGGCCCTGCGCATTTCCAGCAAGCGCACATTCGGGAGTTTGGTGGATGGTCAGGATGATGATCTGTTGGATGATGAAACTGCGGATATTTCCGAGCTTGAAGTGGCTCTGGATCACATTCACCGTAAAATGAAACGTCGTAAGGCCCGGTACCTGCAAGCGCAGGAGGAATCCCAGGCCTTTATGAGTGCCGTGGCCGAAGGTTTGGTCAGTGTCAGTCTGGATGAAAAGATTCTTTATTTTAACTCTCAGTTTGCCGCTCAGTTCCTGTCTTCCAATCTGATGGACGGGCAGGTTTTGCGTTTGAAGGACGCCATTCGTTCTTCGGATGTTCTGGAGGGGTTCACGAAAACGATTCAGGTGGGCAAGGTTCAGCGCTTTACCGTGAAGCTACCGACATTGATCGACAATCAGCCGCGCTATTTCGCGGTGTCAGTGAATCCGATTCGCAACGAAAAAACGCGGGAAATCTATGGCGTGGTGGGGATTTTCCACGATATCACAGAGATGAAACGGGCCGAACAGATCCGCATGGACTTTGTGGGTAATGCCTCGCACGAACTGCGCACACCGCTGACCTCCATCAAAGGCTACGTGGACACGCTGAAGGAAGATGTTAAAACCGGTCAGGTTCAGCAGGCCGGGAAATTCCTGGATATTGTTTCCCGCAATATTGATCGTTTGATGGATCTGGTGAACGACATGCTCAGTATCAACTCTTTGGAGGCCTCCAATTCCGAGTTGAAGATGGAAATGATTCACCCCCTGTCGATTTCGGAGCATGTGGTTTCTGAGCTTGCAGTGATGGCGGCGGAAAAGAACATCTCTATTCATGTGAACGGCGATGTGCCTCCGTTTATGGCCGATGCCCGCAAGGTGGAACAGGTGCTGCGCAATCTGGTTTCCAATGCGGTGAAATACATCCCGGCGGGAAAAACCATCCGTATTCGTTGGGAACGGGACATCAAGGAATACATCATTTTGCGTGTGATAGACGATGGGCAGGGTATTCCGGAACAGCATCTGGATCGTCTGTTTGAACGTTTTTATCGCATTGACCGGGGCCGCACCCGTGATGCGGGTGGAACCGGGCTGGGGTTGGCTATTGTGAAACATATTATGCAAAGTCACGGCGGCACCGTCGCTGTAAAGAGTATTATCGACCAGGGTTCTGAATTTATTTGCTCTTTCCCAATCCGAAAGTAAAATCCGGGGGATGAACGCCGATCATCCCTTTTATCGTCATTTTGAAAAAGTTTATGGTTCCCGCTGGCCCGCACTGTTCGCGGCCCTGCAAACTCGCGAACAGCAAGTGGCGCGTGTGAATGCGTGGAGCCCCTCGGACCTGAAAACCAAATCCTGGGCCACCTTTCCGGAAAAAGCCGAACTTTCGGGTTGTCATTGGCTGACTCCATCGCATGGCTGCCAGCCCGAGCGCAATGCGGATGAGCTTCTGGATATTTACATCATGGACCCGGCCAGTGTGATGGTGGCAAAAGCCCTGGATGTGCAGCCGGGGGATCGTCTGTTGGATATGTGTGCGGCTCCCGGTGGGAAAAGTCTGGTGTTGATTGAATCCTTCGGCGAAGAGGGCGAAATTTTCTGCAATGATCTTTCCCCTGAACGTCGCGAACGCTTGAAAAAAGTCATTCAGCAGTATGTGCCTCGTGAGGTGCGTAATCGTGTGTGGGTGACGGGTAAGGACGGCGTGCAGTTTGGTTTGAAAGAACCCTCCAGCTTTGACCGGGTTTTATTGGATGCCCCTTGTTCTGGCGAAAGACATATTCTGGAAAATCAGGCGGCTCAGGATGAATGGAGCCCGCGCCGGACGGAACACCTTGCGGCCCGACAGTATTCTCTTCTGGCGGCGGCTTTTCTGGCTGTGAAGCCGGGGGGGCGCATTGTGTATTCAACCTGTTCGATCAGTCCTGCGGAAAATGACGATGTCGTGCGCAAACTTTTGAAAAAGAAAAAGGCGGCGGTGAAGTTGTTGGAAGCTTCGCTGGGCGTCGGTGGCGAGCGCACTGAAATGGGTGTGGCTTACATGCCGGATCAGTGCGGCTTTGGACCCTTGTACTTTGCCGTGATCGAAAAGGTCGAAGAATAGTTTTTTCTTCGACTTTCTGATAAGAAGCAGATAACAAACTTGAAATTATCGCTGACCGCAAAAGGTCTCTACACTGTTGCCTCCAACAAAAATTAAAAGGAGTCACGGATGAGATCTTTTTTTGCGGTCTTGGTGTTTATTGTTGCGTCTTGTTTGGTCGTGTTTTCTCAGGCACGGGCGGAAGTGTCGTGTGGTTCCTGTGGCGGCAGCAATCCGGTGGAAAAGTTATGCGGGCAGTTGCGCAAGGATTTAAAATACACAGCGGCAGAGCCTGCAAAACAAGTCAGTGCGGAAGTGGAATTGTGTCTGGATCTGGCATCGGGTGGTGTGGCTTGCGGTGTTTCTTCGGACACCCTGCTTTTGGCGTCCTTGAATTCCATGAAGGTTTTGGGGGTGGAGGAAGTGTGCTTGAAATTTGACACTTCCGTCAGTCCACGCCGAATTTTATCGGCGCAAAGCCGGTTGTATTAGTTGTCGTCTTTTTGACGGAATTTGTGGCGACGGTATTCTTCCAAAGTCAGGAAGCCGTAGGTTTTCTTGCGATAGATTTCAACGGCTTCGGCCTCAATATCAGTCAAAACATCGTCCACGAACTCCAAAGGAATGGTGCCGGATTTCATCAATTGCAGGGTGTAGAGGTGGACCACACGGCGGATAAAGTCATGGCTTTTTTCGCGCAGGTTGGCGGTTTCTTGAAGCTGGGTTTCAACGATCTTGATTAGCATGTCTGTATTCATACCCTAGAAATATCGGTTTTCCTTTTACGAACCTGAGCATCAGCGATGGAAATTTGGCCCAAAGAATGAGAGACTCGTGGGATGAAAGCCCTGACTCAGCAAGAACTGCAGCATTTTGTCTCTTATTTCGCACCAATTTTGGACGGTGCCCAGCTTCAGGAAGTGCAGGCCAACGACCGAGGTCTGGCTCTGGGTTTTCATCTGCGTGGCAGTATGTTCTGGCTGATCCTGGACCTTGTACCGAATGCGCCGATGATGCTGTGTTTTGAAAATCAGTGCCCTTTTAAAAAAGCTCCGAAAGGCAAACCGGTCAGTTTGTTTTTGAACTCTCATGGGCGCAATTTGTTCTTTGCTGGAATGACGGTGTTGGAAAAGTTCGGACGTGTGGTTGTGCTGAATCTGAAAAATTCCTCGGCCGATTGCGAGCTGGAAATCCGTCTGATTCCCAAGCAAAGCAACCTGATTGTGAAAGCTCAAGGCAAACAAATTGCTTGGGATCGACCATTGGATTTGTCACAGGCGCCGCATGTGGAAAATCCTCCGCACCCCCGGGACTTGGTGGCTATTCATGAAGAATGGCTGTCCGAACAGGGTTCGGGTTCCAAGAAAACGGTTTTAGACCCGGCAGAACAATGGGAACGTCAAAAGCAAAAGGATCTGGAGAAAAAACGCCGGGCCTTGGCGGAAATTCAAAAACAGATCGAAAGTGACCGCGAGCAGTTGTGGTACGAGGCTGGACAGTATCTGAAGACTCATGGCAGTCTGTATGTTCCGGAAAATCTGCAATCCTGTGTTGATGCCAAACAAAGCTTAAGCTGGAATATCGAAAATTGCTTTGCCAAGGCCAAGCAGCTGGTTGGTAAAAAAGAAGGCGCTCGCGAAAGACTGGACGAGCTGGTTCTGGAAATCCAGAAACTCGAGGACAGTCGTTATTCGGAAAAGCAGAAAAAACCGGCTTTGGTGGACCTGATGAAAAAGGCCGATGCGCGGGGCCGAAAATTACATTTGGATTCGGGTGCCTTGGCTTACTGTGGAAAGTCCGCCGCCGACAATCTGGCGCTGCTTCGTCAGGCCAAGGCTTGGGATTACTGGCTGCATTTGCGCGACTATCCGGGGGCGCATGCCATCATCCACAGACAGCGTGATCAGGAAATCACTCCGGCAGAAATTCAAGAGGTCTCGGCCTGGGTGGCACGGGAGTCTTTATCGCAGAAATCTTTGATGGTCGGTCAAAAGGTGGCTGTGGTCATAGTCGAATGTCGCTTCGTTCGCCCGATCAAAGGCGACAAGCTGGGCCGCGTAACCTACCACTCTGAACGCACTCTGAACTTCTCCCTCTCCTAACCCTACGGCGCATCGCTTCTGCAAAAGTAAGCAGGTACCTTTTGGATTGACTGGTGACAAGCTGGGTCTAAAATTTTCTTTCAGACTACAGAGGAGATTGCACCATGATTCAAGTCAAAGATCTCACGAAGGATTATGGTCCAAGACGGGCCATTGATAAACTGAACTTCTCTATTTCCAAGGGTGATGTTGTGGGCTTCCTCGGCCCCAACGGCGCAGGTAAATCCACGACGATGAAAATCATCACGGGCTTCATGGCTCCCAGCCATGGCAATGCTTCCGTGGCCGGATTTGATGTTTTTGAAAACCCTTTGGAAGTGAAAAAACGCATTGGTTATCTGCCGGAAATTCCGCCGGTCTATGCTGACATGTACGTGCAGGATTATCTGCGCTATGTGGCAGCACTTAAACAGGTGCCGAAAGAAAAGATCGAAGGCTCAGTTAAAAATGCCATCGAAAAAACCAACCTGGGTGATGTGCAAAAACGTTTGATCCATCACTTGTCCAAAGGTTTCAAACAACGTGTGGGGATTGCCCAGGCCATCGTGTCTGATCCGGAGGTTTTGATTCTGGATGAACCCACCGTCGGCCTTGATCCCAAACAAGTGGCCGAGATTCGCGAGTTGATCAAGTCCCTGAAGGGGCAGCACACGATCATCCTTTCCACGCACATTCTTCCAGAAGTGGAAGCGACTTGCGAAAAAGTTATTATCATCAATAAAGGCCGTATTGTCGCGGAAGACAGCATTCAGAACCTGTCCACGATGGAACAGGGGCAGATCCGTCTGCACGTGCGTTTGCGCAAAAGTGTTGAAGACATGCAAAATGTTTTGTCCGGCATGGGTTCCGTCATTGGCGTTCATTCGGGCGCTTCTGCAAAAGAATGGTCCATCGACCTTAAAGGCAGCGAGGAAGCTGTGGAAAACGTATCCTCGCTTCTGGTGGGTAAGGGGTATGGCCTGCTGGAGCTGACTCCGGCCAAGCGTGATCTTGAAGACGTGTTCTTGAAACTGACATACGGACAACAGGAAAAAGGAGGTCCGGCGTGAGCGGCACTCTCGTAATTTTCAAAAAAGAACTTAAAGGTTTCTACTTCAATTCCACTTTCTGGATGATCTGTTTTTTGGTCAGTGTGGTGTTTAGCTGGGTGTATCCGATTCAGTTGAATTTGTTTTCACAACTTCTGATGAACTATGTGATGCAGCAGGGGGTTCCGCAAAATCAATTGAATATCCATTATGGCGTGTTCCTGCGTCAGCTTTCTTATTTAAACCTGCTTTTGATTTTCGTTGTGCCGGCTTTGACCATGAAACTTTTTGCAGAAGAAAAAAAGCTTCGCACGTTCGATCTTCTTTTAACCTCGCCTGTGACGTCCTTCCAGATTGTGATGGGTAAGTATCTGGCGGCTTTGGGGGCTGTCGGCGGCATTGTGCTTCTGGCGCTATTGTACCCTCTGGCAACCTCCACTCTGGCGACTGTGAACTGGGGGCCGCTGTTTATCGCGTTCCTGGGGATCTTCCTGGTCGGGGGCGTTTACGCAGCGATGAATCTTTTTGCATCATCCCTGACTGAAAACAGCATCGTGGCATATGTGGCTTCGGTGATCTTCAATGTATCCATCTGGTTTGTCGGGATTGGTACGGAAGTGGTGGACGGCGAACGCGCGCGCAAAATTTTTGAGCACGTGTCCTTAAGCAGTCACTTATCAGGTCTGGTGGAAGGCACGGTGCGCACCAACGGTCTGATTTTCTTCCTGAGTATTATTGTGTTGTTCTGCTTCCTGGCAGAGCGTGTTGTTGAATCCTCACGTTGGAGATAATGATGAGCAAATTAGGTAAGATTTCATTTTTGTTTGCTGGAATCTCTTTGGTGGCGATGATTATTACACGCTACCTGCTGGGTGAATGGGTGCCGTTTTGCTGGCTGTCCTTGGGACTGGCGGTTTTATTCCTGATCGTGGGCTTGGTTAAGGACCGCAGCTTCTTCAAGGAATTCTTCACGATGAAAACCACCAAAGAAGGTATGAGCATGGGGGTTTTGATCCTTTTGACTTTGGTGCTTCTGATCGTGGTGAATTATATCGGCGTCCGTCATACAAAGACCTGGGACTTTTCACTGGCGCAGGCAAACACTTTGTCTGATCAGTCTGTCAAGCTGGTGAAGTCTTTGGATTCTGACCTGAAAGTGTATTTCTTTTATAAGAAAGGCGTGGAAGGCAACGAGGAAAACCGTCGTCTGTTCCGTGAGCTGATTAAGAAATATCAGGATCAAAGTGCAAAAATTCAATTGGACTTTGTGGAAGTGAATGAACGCCCTGATCTGTCACAGGAATTCGGCGTTGATAAAGGCAGTGGCGTGGTGTTCCTGGATTACAAGGGCCGTCGCAACCGCATTGAAAAAATCGACGAGCAGGACTTTACCAGTGCTTTGGTGAAAGTGACGCGCGAACAGAACAAAACAGTGTATTTTACCGTTGGTCATGGTGAAAAGAACATCAATGATAACAAAGAGGGTTTGGGTCTGGGGTCTTTGAAATCCCTGCTTGAAAACAACCGCTATCTGGTAAAAGAGCTGCCGTTGATTCAAAATCCAAAGATTCCGGCAGATGCGGATGTGATCATTATCGCTGGCCCTGTTCAGGGCTTCCAGAACTTTGAAATTGAAGCGTTGGAAGGTTACTTAAAAGGTGGCGGCAGTTTGTTACTGGCGCTGGAGTCACAGAATTCCGCGGGCCTTGAAAAGTTGACCTCCAAGATGGGCTTGCAGTTGGGGAACAACTACATCCTGAACCAGGTGGAAACGGTGATGGGTCGTGGTATCAATCAAGGTCCGACACTGGGTGTGATTTTCTCGATGAACAATAAAATCACCAAACCGTTCGGGCGCAGCGAAGCGACTTTGTTCCGCTATCCGCAATCCTTGAAAAAAGTGGATATTATTAAAGGCATTGTCGTGGATGAACTGGTTTCCACCGCACCTAATGCAATGGCCTTCCCTTCCATGCAAATCAAAGGTGAAGGGGCTGAAGATGCCTACGCGCTGGTGGATGAAGTCAGCGGTAAGTGGGGCGGGGATGAAAATGCCAAAGACTTCACAGCGATTGTTGCCGGTGATGTGGACTTCCTGACCAATCAGATGCTTTACCAAAACCTGAATCGTGATCTGGTGTTGAACTCGGTCGCGGCATTGGCGAAGGAGGAAAATCTGATCAGCATTACGCCTAAAGAACCCATGGCGACACAAATGATTATGACAGAAACCAAGTTCGGTGTTTTCTTGTTTGCTTTCATCATTCCACTGCCTATCCTTTTGCTGGGAACCAGCATTGGTCTGTGGCTTAGAAGGAGAAATGCGTAATGAAACTCAAAGGGCGTACAATACTTGTCATTTGTCTTCTGATTTTTGGCGGTTATGCCGTGTATGATTTCTTCAACGAAAAGAAGGTTGAAGAAAAACGTGCGATGGACGCTCGTCTGATGACGGTCGAGTTCGATCAGGTGGACCAGATCGAGGTTGAAAAGGGTGGCCAGAAGATTATTTTAAAACGCAGCGTTGATGGCTGGGCCATGACAGAACCCTTGCAGGACACGGCCGACAATACAGCCGCGGATGATTTTGTCAAAGGGGCTTTCCCGGAGCGTATTATCGAGGTGGCCAAAGAGGGTGCTGACATTCAATGGGCTCTTTATGGTCTGGATAAACCGCTGGGAAAAATCACCTTCAAAAGTACTGCAGGTTCCCAGGATGTGTTCGAGATTTCTGAAAAACGTAACTTCGAGGACAATGTCTTTGCCCGCCGTAATGGTGAAAATCGGGTGTTGCTGGTCAATTCAGTCTGGCAAAACCGGGCGAACAAAACAGTGATGGATTTCCGTGAACGTCATTTCCTGCGCCATAAAATTGCCAGTGTGGATGAAGTCAGTATTAAGAACGACAAAGGTCGTGTGATGATCCGTCGTGAAGACGGCAAATGGCTGGCTCCGGAAAAGAAAGATCTGAAGCTGGATCAGAACAAAGTGCGCGAACTGTTGACCCAGATTGCGGATGCCAAGGCATCTGAAATCGTAGAAGGCAAACTGCCGGGTCTGAAGAACCTGTTCACCATGGAGCTGGTGATGAAGGATAAAAAATGGAAGGCGGACGTGGGGCAGGCCAAGGATCTGGGCATTTACGCTAAAGTTTCCGATCCGGCCCAGCAGATGAAGATGGAAGCGGGGGCTCTGGACCGCTTTATCAAAATTGTTCTGGCGGACTTGCGCGAAGATGAAGCTCCGAAGGATAATAAAAAAAGCACGTCCGATGAGCAGCAGGCCATGATGGCCGAGCAGAAAGATAAGTAATGCAGAAGATTGTCGTTAAATCTCCCACGCGTGTGGATTTGGCAGGGGGCACATTGGATTTGTGGCCCCTTTATTTGTTTATCAATGGGGCTTCCACCGTCAATGTGGCCATTGATATATACACAGTGGCGGAACTGACGCCTCATGAAGATGCGACGATCGTGCTGGAATCCGCCGACTTGAAACTGCGCAAGGCTTACAGTAATTTGGTGGATGCTCTTTCTGATCCCGATCCCAAAATGATTTTGCTGCAAACACAACTGCGCTACTGGAAGCCAGAGCGTGGCTTCACGCTAAAGACCTCTTCGCAAAGCCCGGTGGGCGGCGGACTGGGCGGAAGCTCCAGTTTGACCATCAGTCTGATGAAGGCGTTTTCCCAGTTCTGTGGCCGACCTTTCCGTGACGTGCATCACATGGTGCAGGTGGCCCATAATATCGAAGCCGAGATTTTAAACACGCCGACAGGAACCCAGGATTATTATCCTGCGGCTTCAGGGGGCTTGAATGTGCTTCACTATGGGTACGATGGAATCCAGCAGAGCGTACTGCCGGTGTCACAGACGCCTTTGGCGGAAAAGTTTATGCTTGTTTACACGGGCAAGGCCCATCACTCGGGATTAAATAATTTTGAGGTGATGAAGGATTCCGTGGTTAAAGATCCACGCACCCTACAGGCCCTGCGTGATCTGAAAAGTATCGCCATTGAAACGGAACACGCAGTGCGGGCCGGAAACTGGAAAGAGCTGGGGCCGCTTTTTAAACGTGAGTTCGATGCCCGGGTTCGTTTGGCCCCGGAATTTTCAAGTCCTGAGATCTACAAGCTTGCCGAAGTCTCTTTGCAGAATGGGGCTGAGGCTGTTAAAATTTGTGGAGCTGGAGGCGGCGGATGTGTCTTGGTCTGGTGTCCTCCTGACAAACGTGAGGGAGTAGCCAACGCATGCCAAAAAGCCGGCTTCCAGGTGATGGACGCAAAACCCGTCGATCCCCTGTAAAGAAAACGACGAAAAAGAAAGCCGCAGCTCCGAAAAAAGCTGCGGTCGAAATGTCGTCCCATGCCGGAGAAGTGCATCGTTTTATCGGCCTGTCCCTTGGGGGCGGTAAATCCGACAAAGCCTGTCTGGCGGTTCTGGAATACTATCCCAAGCATAAAAAAATCTTTCTGTCCCGTCTGGTTGAAAAAATCAAAAGTGACGAAGTTCATTCCGCAGACTTCAAAATTCAGGAAGTCATTCAGCAGTATCATAACGATGTGGATATGGTGGCCTTTGATGTGCCTTTCCGTTTTCCGGTTTGCCTGGAGTCCAAGGACTGCTGTGCCAGTATAGAGACCTGCAAAAAACCCCATGTACAATGGATGTGGGAATACACCCGTAAACTGCATAAGAGAAAGAAGCCGCGTAAGCTCTTCACGCCCTACACGCAAAGATGCGTGGAAATGTATCTGTCGTCAGAGCTGGAAGAACCGTTTATTTTGCAGCACGCGATGGGGGCGAACAGTGCGCCGTTATTGGCGCGGGCGATGTTTCTGCGCCGCCATCTGAAAATGAAGTGCATTGAGGTTTTCCCCAAGCTGTCTGTCTGGCGCATTGGCCGGTCATTGAATGTGATGAAGAGTCATCTGCGCTTTCATAAGCACGCCATTGGCGGGGATGAAAGTCGTCGTGAAATTTTGCATGCGTTAAGTTCTCACAACGTCGCGTTCGTTTACGACCAGGACGTGAAGCTGATGATAGAAAATAATCACGCCTTTGAGGCCTTTATGTGCGCATTGACGGCTTTCTTAAGCTTCAAGGGCGGTACAGAATCTCGTCCTGATGGTTTCCCGGCATCAGAAGACTGGATTGAATTTCCGAAGATCAACGTGCGTTGGGATGGTTTTTGATTCTTTGGACCTTGGTCCAGTTCCCAGTGTCCAGCTGCGGACAGGTCCTTGTGCCCAAGGACAACAAAACTATTTGCCGTTTGTGTAAATCGAGGCCACAATTTTTTTCAGGCAAAATCCAATTTACTTCGGAGGTTGAAATGAAGTTGGTTAAATTTGTAGTTGTAGCAATGTTGGTTTCTGGTGTGGCACACGCTCAAAAGAAAAAAGGTCTTTTGGAAGAAGTGTCTGGTCAAGGTTATGGTTCTGCAGGTTGTGGTTTGGGTTCCCTGGTTATGGGTTCTAACGGCAATCAAATTCTTGCAGCAACTACTAACGGTACTTCCGGTAACCAAACTTTCGGTATCTCCACTGGTACTTTGAACTGCCAACAAGATGGTATCTTCAAATCCGGTAAAGAAGTTCCAGCTTTCATCGAAGTGAACAAAGTGGCTTTGGCTAACGATGCTGCTCGTGGTGAAGGTGAGACTTTGGCGGGTCTTGCTAACTTGATGGGTTGTGACTCTAAAGTTATGGGTACAACTTTGAAAAAGAACTACAACAAAATCTTTGTTGAAACAAACATGCAACCTGCTTCCATCGAAGCAAACATCAATGCAGTTGTTTCTCAAAACAATGTTTGTGGTGCTTAATATCTAGATCTCAATATTTGAGGGTCTATCGAAACGCAGTGGTAAAACCCACTGCGTTTTTTTATTTTCCGCGAACTGTTTTTCATTAGATTTTCAAAATCCCTCCATTGATGAACTAATAAGGTCACTAAGTTGTATATTTCGTATGAAGACGCTATCCAGTGGCCATGAAAAGATTCGTTCACAAGTTCATGTTATGGACTCACCGCTGGCTGGGGATTATCGTCGGGATTCACTTTGTCCTTTTGGGACTGACCGGCAGCTATCTGGTTTATACCGAAGAAATTGATGCTTTGATTAAGCCTGACTTGAAACTGTCTTCTGCGGCACCGGTGGTGCCTGACATGGATAAAATCGTTCAAAGCGCCCGTCAGGGGTTGGGAGTGGATTCCAATCCATTGCGCATGACGATTGCCTCTGAAGATTCCCGCTACAATCATCGCATCATGTTTAATGTTCCCAAAGGGGAACAAAAGCGCCGTTTTGTAACTGCCTATGTGGATGCTGCGACTTTTGAATTCAAAGGCTCCGAAGTGTTCAAGGAAACTTTGGGCGGCTTCTTCTTTGTTTTCCATCACGATCTGTTTTCGGGTGGGACGGGTCGAACGATTGTCGCTGTGACTGGTGTTTTAAGCATGATTCTGCTTTTGGGGGGATTGTACCTGTGGTGGCCACGTCAGGGGAAAAGCTGGAAGCGCAGCCTTCGTTATAACAAGCAAAGATCTTTCCTTGGGTTTAATCTGGAGCTTCACAAGTTCCTGGGTTTTTATTCCTTGATCCTGATGTGTATCGTGACGTTCTCTGGCATTTATCTGGCGCGTCCGGACTGGTTCTTCCCACGGGGGCCCGGCGGCGGAGGCGGACCGGGTGGCGGTGGTCCTGCGCATCAGCAGGCTTTGTCTTTCACGGTGGTGCAGCCAGCGCTTTCGTCATTGTTGGAGGAAGATCAGATTGCGCAGTTCCGCATTGATTTGAAAGACAACAAGTTGATGGGCCTGGCACGTGATCAGAAGCATGGCATCAGCGGCTGGGAGTGGGATCTGGGGTCGGGAGAACTCTTAAATACGAAGCTTGTGAAGGATCGTGATTTTAAGAAAAAGTTTGGCGACTTGCAACGCGCCTGGCATGTCGGTGATTTCTGGGGAGAGCTGGGAAGATTCCTGGTGTTTGTGTCCGGCATCCTGCCTTTGGTGTTCTATTTCACCGGAACATATTACTGGTGGAAGAAGAAAAAGAAGGCTTGATAAAAGTGCATGAACCCACAAAGATGGGTTTATGCGTTGGATTTTCATAGCTTTTGTTTTGATTTTTGGGGCCTCGCAAGAGGCCTTTTCTGCATCTGCCGACTGGGATTTGGTATTAAAAGCCATTCGTGAACGCAAGCTCGGGAACGAACGTCAGTGGCATAAGCTTTTGCACTTTGAAAAAGATTTCTTTCATGTGCGCGAAAGTCAAATCGACAGCGCTTCATTTTTTTATTCGCCCGTGGGTAAAAAAGATCCGGTTGCAGAACTGGAAGCCACAGCTCAGAATTTTTTCCGCGGCGAAGCCAGTGACGTCAATGACCGGGCTCAATGTCGATTTCCGGCGCGTTATCGCTGGCTGAAGGAAAAGTTAAAGGATCTGAGGATTCAATGGCCCGATCAGTTTTGTGAACGCTATGAAGCTTTTGCCAACGGTCTTCAGGGGGAATCTGTTTCACTGGTGTTTTCCAGTTACTACATGAACAATCCTTCATCGGCTTTCGGTCACACCTTCCTGCGAATTAATAAAAAACCCTCTGAAAAGGATGGTCAGCGCCATGAGCTTTTGGATTATGGTCTGAACTATGCCGCAGACACCGACACCAACAATGCTTTTCTGTATGGCTTTAAGGGGTTGTTCGGGATGTTCCCGGGCACCTTCCGCGCGATTCCGTACTACTATAAAGTACGCGAATACAACAATGCGGAATCCCGCGATCTGTGGCAGTACGAACTGCGTCTGGGCCCCGAAGCGGTGACGATGCTGGTTGCGCACGTCTGGGAACTGGGGCCGGCCCAGATTGACTACTGGTATCTGACGGAAAACTGTTCTTATCACATGCTGAGCATTCTGGAGGCCTCCGATCCGACAGTGGATGTTTTGGACAAGCTGGACCAGTACGTGATTCCGGCGGACACGGTGCGGGTTCTTTGGACCAAGACGGATCTGGTAAAATCGGTTTCCTACCGTCCTTCTGTACGCGAGGTTTTCTTTGTGCGCTGGAATCGTCTGACTGACGGTGAAAAAGATCAACTGTCACAACTGGCGCATCAACTGACTGTGCAGGATGAAATTGTTTATTCTGAAGCGTTTTTAAAAAGTCCGGCAGCAGCACAGGCGCGTGTACTGGATGCCTTTATCGACTTTATTGATTTCCGTTACAGCAAAGAAGTGCAGGAAGCGGGACGCGAAGGGCAGCTTAAGATGCGTGTTCTGGGGAAGCGCAGTGAAATTGATCTGGCTCCGGAAGCTGTGACCATCACGCCACCACCGGAAGAACAACCGCATCTGGCGCATCCTTCGGGGCGTTGGGGGATCGGGGCAAAGCACGACACCGCAGATCGGGATTTTGTTTTGCTGTCTCATCGCTTTGCTTTGCATGACCGTCTGGACCCGGCTTGGGGTTATCCACGCTATTCACAGATTTCTTTTTTTGATCTGGATTTTTCTTATGGAGAATCGTATTCCGAACCGGACCTTAAAAAGTTTGATCTGGAAAACTTCTCGGCGTTTGAATTGATCTCTGCCAGCGAATGGACATCCTTGTTTCCGGAGAATTCGTGGAGATTCAAGTTGGGGCTGGAACGCACTCAGAATGAAAATTTCAATCCTGTCCACGAAGCTGTGGTTCGTTTGGGATACGGGTGGACTTTTGGTCTTGGGAAGTTTGATCTGACGGCTCAGCTTCAGGGGGAAGCGCATTATGGGGCTACGCTGTCAGAAAACAATTTGTGGGGTGGCGCAGGTCCGTTGGTGGATTTGCACTATCAGATAAACTCCTATTGGTCGGTAGAGGCTTTGGCGCAGTACCGCCGCGACTCATCATGGGACCGTCAGGACTATTTGAAAACTCAGGTTCAGACGCAATGGAGCATTAGTAAGACTTGGGGGCTTCGCGCTGCGTACCGTAACCAGAGATTCCTTGAGGAAAGCAGCCTACAGCTATTTAATTACTACTGAGGTGTCTAATGGCTGATTTTCCATATCTGCACGGGTTCACCACAGAAGAACAGGATCGCCTGCGCAAACAAGCACGCTTTGGTGAACATACGGTATATCAAAATATCAATTTATCCAATGTAAAGGATTTGCTGGAAGTCGGCTGTGGAGTCGGGGCACAAAGTGAAATCCTTTTGCGTCGATTTCCCGACTTGCAGTTGAGTGGTATTGATCGCAGCACCAAACAGCTGGCGGCAGCTCAGCAAAGACTTTCCAATCTGCCGTTTGCTCAGGGGCGTTTCCACTTGCAGGAAATGGATGCCACAGCCATGAAGTTTCAGGCGAACTCTTTCGACGGGGCGTTTCTGTGCTGGATTTTGGAACACGTTCCGGACCCGATTCGTGTCCTTTCTGAAGTGCGCAGAGTTCTGCGGCCGGGCTCTGTAGTCTATGTCACAGAAGTGATGAATGCGTCGTTCTTTTTAGATCCTTATTCTCCGAACGTATGGAAGTACTGGATGGCCTTCAATGAATACCAGTTAGAACAGCGGGGAGACCCGTTTGTTGGGGCAAAGCTGGGGAATTTCCTGATGCAACTGGGGTATCATGATATTCACACGGAAATCAAAACGTGGTTTCTGGACAATCGTTATCCGCAGGCGCGCAAGGACTGCATTGAGTATTGGACAGAGCTATTGCTGAGTGCCAGTGAACAACTGGTGGCGGCGAAGTGTATTTCGGAAGAAGTGGTGCAGGGAATGAAGGACGAAATGGCCCGCGTGGCCAATGATCCGAACGCGGTCTTTTTCTATTCCTTTGTGCAGGCAAGAGCTCGGACCTAATAATTATTAGAGTTCGTCCTTTTTCAGCCAGCCTTTTTTGTAGATCCAGTAGGTGATGCCGATAATCACAAAGAGCATAAATGCCAGCGTGGCGTAATAACCATTCGGCTGGCGCAGTTCCGGCATATTTTCAAAGTTCATTCCGTAAATTCCGGCAATGAAATTCAAAGGCAGGAAGAAGATTGAAAACACAGTCAGAACCCGCATCACTTCATTGGTGCGGTAAGAGGCTTCATTGGTTTTCTGTGACATCAGAGACAGATGCAAATTCAAAAGTCCGGTGATTTCCTCGTAAATATCATCGGCAAAGAAGCTAAGTTTTTCCAGCGGCTCCCGGACTTGTTGCAGATCCCTTAACGGCAATTCATCATGCAGGTGGACCTTGTTGAAAACATCCATCGTGAACTTAAAAATTTTGCGATAGGACGAGGCCTTGCGTTTGATCTGATAACCTTCACGCAGAATGCTACGACGCTTAAGAGTGAAAACGCGTTCTTCGATAATGTCGGTTTTGGCATCAAGTTCATCCAAAGGGGCATCAAAGCTTTTTACAGTCTGCATACACAGGGACTTGACCAGCGTCAGCAGGGGAAGCTGTTCAAAAGCTACCTTGTCCTTTTTGATGCTGATACATTCCAGAGGCATGCGGTGGATGGTCAGAACAAAATCACGACCAATGAAAAAAGCGATTTTGGTGGTCAATGACTGGATTGTGCCGGCCTTGGGTTTTGCTGTGACATCGTGGTGACGCAGAATAATGAAACAGGATTTTTCAAAGAACGTGCATGACGGCAGATGTTCCGGGTCCAGACAGGTCATCAGGGCATTCAGCGGAATGGGAAACTCTTCCGCCAGCTTTAAAAGATCGTTCTGCGAAGGAGCTTCGCAGTCCACCCACTTATAGTCTTGCCATTGATGTTCAAATCGTTTCATGATTCCAGTATGACAAAGTTTTCCGGGCTTCGCCGTTTCTTTTTCGGATGCATCGCGACGTTATCTCTGACGGGCTGTCAGTCGTTCTTTTACTATCCCATGAAAGAAAAACTTTTTGATCCGGCCAAAGTGAAAATGCAGCCGGAGGATGTTTTTCTGAAAACTCAATCAGGCAACACAGTTCATGGTTGGTATTTTGCCTCTGCACAGAAAGACAGTCGGGGCACCTTGCTGTTTTTCCACGGTAATGCTGAAAACATCACATCGCATTTTTTGATGTTTCACTGGCTGCCCGCTCAGGGCTACAACTATTTTATTTTTGATTATCCTGGCTATGGGCTTTCTGATGGACAGCCCACTCCTGAAAACACCGTCGAAGCGGGGATAGCCGCTGCGGAGTGGCTGCACCAGAAAAAGGATTCCCGGCCGTTGATTATTTACGGTCACAGTTTGGGCGGTATTGTGGCTTTGAAAGCGACAGAAGAAATCAAGGATCGTATTCCGGTTCGCAATATCGTGATTGAAGCCAGTTTCCGTTCTTACAAAGGCATGGGCCGCGATGTTTTAAGTCGTCGTTGGTGGACCTGGCCTTTGCAGCCGATCACTTATCTGGTTTTAAGTGATAGTTATGCGCCGAAATCCTTAAGCGATTTTTCACCGATTCCGATGCTGTTTATCACTGGATCTGACGACAAGGCCGTTGAGCCGGAAAATACTCACAGGATGTTTGCAGAAGCCGCCGCCCCTAAAGAGCTATGGGTGATCCCGGGCGGGCATCATGGTGATCTTTATGAATTGGGCAGCCGGGAATTACGGGAACAATTCACGTCCTATCTATCAAAAACTTCGACAGTCCTGAAGTAGCAGGCACTGTTTAATTTCAATACAGAAGGTGCACCTCCGGCGACATGCTTCTTGCAGCATGTCCGGTAGGATGAAGTACTTTACAAAGACACTCACCATTTTAGTTTCCTTCGTTATGATGACCACCGGTTGTGCGCCGGATTCCCGTGAGCAGGGCTCTGAAGTAAAAACCACTTATGAACCTGCCCAGCCCAATATTCAGGATGAAGACGGATACAAGGTTGTTCGCGGTTCCACCCGCGTTCAGGATGTGAGTGTCAACTTTGACCCGGCCACCAAAGGCATGACTTTAAAGGGCCGTGTGGAATTTCTTCCTGTGCGCAGCAAGACTGTGCAAACTGTGGATCTGAATCTGGCGGGTATTCTGGATGCCCATGGCTTTATCGCTTTAAAACCCTTGAACCCGGTAGAGGCCCAGTCCGAGGCCTTGAAAGTGGCAGCCAAAGCCACGTGTTTAAGTGAATCTGGCGATTGCCGTTCTTCTTTCATTGATATTTACGTGTATCACAATGACATCGTTTATCACCATCAGGTGGAATCCATTCAGGATGATCTGACTGCGGCTGATCCCGACGAAGAACAGGTTCCTGACGAAGAGTTGGAAACCGAAGGTGGTTCTGACGACGTGGAAGGTGAGCCAGGCCGTTACGTGGGTGATGTTGCTGACGACATCGAAAAAATCCTGGAAGTAAAAAAACCGGAAGTAAAAAAAGAAGAACCGAAAAAAGAAGAGCCTAAGAAGGAAGAACCAAAGCAGCAGGAGCCGAAGAAAGATCTGCCAAAGACAGAGACTCCGCCGCGTAAGGAAGAGCCTAAAAAAGATCCGCCGAAAACAGAAACTCCTCCAAAGAAGGACCCTCCTAAAAAAGAGGAGCCAAAAACAGCTCCGCCTAAAAAGGAAGAGCCTAAGAAAGAGGAGCCTAAAAAAGACGATTCAAAAAAAGAAGAACCAAAGCAAGCTCCCAAGGAAGAACCCAAAAAGGAAACTCCGGCGGCCGGACCGGCTATTAACAAAGTCAGTCAGGCTATTGGGGCCGTGAATGCGGGACGCTTGGAAAATGCGGCGAATATGCTGGTGTATGAACAAAATCATCAGCCCTCCGGGTTCCATGTGATTCGTCCCGAGCGCAAAACTCACTTTGCCACCAATGAACTGGCTTACATCATCGTGCAAATGGCAAATATCACGAAAAAGGATCTGCCGGGTTATCAGATGTCCATCGGTGACTTGTCCCGTGAAAAGGGTGGAAAGCTGGGTCGTCATAAATCCCACACCAATGGTTTGGATGCGGACGTGGCGTTCTATTTCGACAATAAGAATTTGCAGGGAGCATTCACCTCTGCTGTGACCATCAATAAACCTCATGCGAACTGGATGATGAAGCAGCAATGGAAGCTTTTTAAAGAGGTTGTTAACACTCAGTTGATCGACCGTATCTTTATCCATGGCACTTTAAAAAAGGCCCTGTGTGAACATGCGATTGCCACCGGAGAACTTAAAAAAGGTGATATGCAAAGCCTGGCGGCGCAAACGCTGCGTCGTCTGATCTCTGAAAAAGACCACCACAATCACTTCCACCTGCGCGTGAAGTGCTCTAAAGCTCAAGTAAGATGCCGCCAGATGGCGGAGCCAGTCAACACCACCGGCTGTTAGCCGCGGCTTGTGAAAAAGGCCCATCTGACTGCGTGCTTGGAGCACGCCTGCGCTGCGAGGGCTCGCCTCCGCCTTGCATATGGACCTTTTTGACAAGCCGCTCTTCCACTTTTTTTGGCTGGCCCTTTGACGCTGGCTGCTTCAGAATCTTGGTATGGCGGATTGGCGTGATCGTAGTGAGATGAATGGGGATGTGGTGTTCTTTCGGTATGTTTCCGAAGGGATGGAGAAAAGTCATGAAGAGGTCTTTTTGTGGGATCTTGATAAGACTTATCTGGATACGACCATTGATTCCTTGTCGGGGTTGATGACGACCATTCTGGAACGAGCTCTGAATAAGAAAAACATTCCGGGCACCAATGTTCTGCTGCAATCTTTATCCGAGTTCCGCAAACAGCAAAAAGGCTACATGTATTTTCCGATCTATTTCATCACGGCGTCACCTCCGCAGATGGAAGAGCGTATTTCCGAAAAATTCGCGCTGGATAATATTCGCCCGTTCGGCTGTTTCTATAAGGACAATCTGGCCAATCTTCGTCCGGGCCGCTTCTGGCGCCTGACCAAGCAGGTGGGGTATAAGTTGCAAGCCCTGTTGCAACTGCGCACTCGTCTGGGGGAAACGGTTCGACAGATCTGCTGGGGCGATGACAGTGAAACAGACGCGATCATCTACAATCTGTATTCTGATATTTGTTCGCGTCGTCTGGGGCCGAGCGATATTCGTTCGATTCTGGAAAAACTCAATGTCACCGGCGAACAGGTGAATACGATTCTGGAACTGCAGGCACAGATTCCTGAAAACGATCCGGTTGAAAAGATCTATATCAATCTCGCGACCGACACGGACCCGGATTATTATCTTAAATTTGGTCGTCGTACTTTGGCGACATACAACACGTTCCAGGTGGCCTTGGACCTGTATCAGGATCATCGCCTGAATTTGGAAGCCATCTATAGTGTGATTCAGGACATGGTTTATAATTACGGTTATACTCCGGAAGAACTGATGAAAAGCTTTGACGAATTCATGCGCCGGGGGGTGCTGGGTGAAAGAGCTTATTTGGAAATTCGTCCGTTCTTTATTGAAAAAGGTCTGCTGCATTCCTCCTATGAACCCAGCGTTGCACCACTAAAAGAAAAGCTGGTGGACGAAGGGCATGTCTATGAAATGGAAGGTGTGCATGAGCCGTGGATTCCGGATCGTATTGATTACATCCACGATTACAGATAGGTGCATGTTTTGAAGTTACTGGAGCGTTTGCCAAAATCTTTGCGTCCCTGGGTTTTCGCCCTTGCCGGTCTGTTTGTCTATGGTGGAACGGTTAATCTGGGGTTCTCGGACATCTTCCTGGCTCTTCCGTTTGTTTTGTTCGTGATCTATGCCGCGCTCAAATGGGGGCGGAAATATCTGCTTTGCGCGGTGTTGTTGCTGGTGGTTCTGGCTCCGCTGTACTATCTGAAAAAACAGCACAGCGCGATTTTCTTTCCGGCCACTGGAAAGCATTTCACCGTCAGTGAAGACGTCTGCCTGATTTTACACAGATCCAATTATAGCGGTGATTTTGTGGTGGTGACTTCAATAACAGCCGATCGTCCTTGTGGGCACGACCCCGGCAGTGAGGCGGTCCGCTGGGTGACGTTGAAGGCCCGGACGCCTTTGCAAGTCCGTGAAGTGTCGGTGTCTCATGCGGATATGGGGGAATCCTATGTGATTCATACTGATTCCGAGCTGGGTGATGTGGCCTTTTATGGAAATCAGTTTATTGTCTGGCCGGATGGTCGAAAGATCGAACAGCACGAGCTTCGCCGGGCGATATTTTATACACCATCGCTTCTGATGTACTGGCCGACCGGGCCGATCATGTTGATGACCTTATTCAAACAATAGAACTATTCAAAGCGCAGTGGGAAGACGGTGGAGATAGGATCGCCGCCGAAGGTTTTAAACTCGACTCTGCGAATGGCCTCCAACAGACATTTTTTGAACCCCGGATCATTCAGATTGCTGCTGGCAATGTCAGCTTGATGAACCTTGCCGGTTTTTTCAATCGTGAAGCTGATGGAAACCTGTCCCACCACACCTGGGGTTTTTTGCAGCAATTGTGTATAGCACTTAAAGAAGGAATTGCGATGCGTGCGCAGGGTGTCCTGAATAAACTCCGAAGTCAGACCCTCGGCTTTGGTGGCAGGGGCGGCAGGAACTCCGGTTTCTGCCGGAGCCAGATCCGGAAGAGTCTCTACCGGGGCTTGTTTCTTATAGTTCATTTCATAGTCGGTGGCCGTCCAGCGCACACCGTCCTTGGAAACATAGACACTGCCTTCGCGTCCGTAGTTTTCCACCTGCACATCGCCACGCTTGATGACCAGAACAATGCGCTCGTTTTCCTCATCCAGGGTGATCAGGGAGTTTTCCAGAATACGAATGCGATAAGCGGAATCAAATTCCATCGTGGCATCGCCATCGACACTGGTTTCAACAGAATCCAAAGCAAACAGGGTTGATTTACGAGTCAGCGTTTCCTTAGAAGTCATGTTGTTGCGAAGAACAAAGACTTTCCCCAAATTCAGTTCAAGACGAGCCAGAGGCCGGGCGCCAGGTTTGTTCTTTTCAGTTTGTGATGCGATGAAGAGAGAAAGGGCGACGCTTATAACGCCAATGATAATCAGAGATGGAATCAACCAGTTGTTCTTCGCCATAGAGAAACTATAGCGAAGAACCCGTTAGGAATGTACTAAAATTACTTCTGAGCAGGAGCTGCAGTTGCAGCAGGGGAAGCGGCAGGAGTCGCCGTTTCTACAGGAGTCGCAGCAGGAACGGCAGCGGCACCAGCCGCGGCGTCAGTGGCTTCAGTTGGGAAATGCTCTTGAGAAGGAGCTGTTGGCAGCGGAAGGCTATCAACAACAGATTTAGTTTTGGAAGAAGTCATTGTAGCCAAAGCCAGACAAGTCACTGCGAAGATGATTGCAGCCCAAACTGTCATTTTACCAGCCAAAGATTGTGCGCCAGTTGCACCCAACAAAGAGTTAGAGCCGCTGGAACCACCCATGCCCAAAGCCCCGTCACTTTTAGAGTCTTGGATCAAAACCAAAACGATCAAAACGAGAGCAACGATGATATGCAAAACGCCGATAAATGTAGTCATTTTCTGTAATCTCCCAAAGACCCCCAAATATATGGATATTGAAGGTTTTCGTCCACCCCAAAGTGACCCAATCCCAACGACTTAATGCATATAGTCATGGACATATTGAGTCTCAGCAGCTTCCCGGTCACCATAGAGTCTATGAAAAAGATCAGCGTTGCGATTTTCTGCCTGTTTTTTGTGCTTCTTGGGGGCTGCACTTCTCAAGAGGGAAAAATTGAAAAGAAAGCTCAGGAATTGGGCGAAAAGAAGTTTCAGGAACTCTTGCAGCAGGAAGCTGACGAAAATATCAAACAGTCCGACTGGCTGAATAAAGCTTATCTGGAATTTATGACCGAACGATCTGAGGTCTCTGTCAGCGAAGTGAAGTTGCAAAGTGAAAGTCGGGCCACGGCGACTGTGATCGTGAAAAGTTATCCGGTGTCGTTGCGTAGAACTTTGGCGAAGATTGCCGGAGGGATTGAAAACTCGCGCAGTCGTCGTTTTAACTTTAGCGAGGCACTAAGTCTGGTCGGTCAGCAGACCGGCGGCACGGCAGACACTGTCGAGCAGCCTCTGATCACGTACAAGTTCAATAAAACTTCCGCCGGAACGTGGGTGGTGGAGTTTTAATCTCTACCAGATTTTGCTGGCTTGAACCGGGGCTGGAGCGGACTTGGGCCCGCTGTCTAAGGCATAAACAGAGAAAAATAGAGGAATCACGTAGTTAGCAATGCAAAACACCGGGTCTTGGGTTTGCAGCTCCCGACCCTTAAGATGAAAACTCTACTTGGTTCTCTATTGTTGGCGTCCGCTTTCTTAGCCCCTTCCGCCCCGGCGTGGGCTGATCTGTCGTCTTCAATTGAGACAGTCGAAACCGAGGTCATCGAAACGACCCTGGAAAAGGCTCAGGCGGCCGAACAGGCTGAGCGCCTGCATATTCGTGTGGGCGAGGGTGAAAAAGAACGGGTTTTTGAGCTGGAAACCACCCCGGATAAAGAGGCCATGAAAGAGGCTCTGGGACTGAAATTGCCAGAGAAGGTTAAAGCCGAGATTCTGGCGCGCGGAGGCTCGATTGAAGAGGCGGACCCGATGAAGCCTTTTGATGGTCTTCCGGCGGATCGTCAGAAGAAGTTCCAGGAAATGCGTCTGTTGTTCCTGACCAATGCCGCTCGTATTTTGAACGCCACGAAGTTTGTCTATGGCGCGGGCAGTGTTGTGGGTGACGGTCTGAATTTTGTGAAGATAAAAGCCAAGCAGGCTGTCGGTAAAGAAGTGGAAGTGGAAACGCGTGTTCAGCGTTCTTTCCAGGCGCGCAGTCATGAAGCGGCTCAGGCGATCTTGCGTGGGTTGGATTATAAGCTGTGGTCTCAGGCTCCGCTGGTGATTGATTCCAATGAGTTCGGTTTAAGTATTTCTGCAGGGATTGTGGCTGAAGCAGGTGTCCTTCATAAGGGCGGTGGGGGCGCACAGGAAGTGGGCTTTAGCTTGGCTTACAATAAAACTCAGAAGGCTTTTGTGTTTGAGTTGTTCCATAACTCTGAGCGCTTCGACAGCTCCAAGGCCGCGGTGACCGTCGCCGGGATCGTCGGAAAGCTGGGGGGCAGCATGGGACGCAGGCAAGGGGCTGAAACCCTGAGGGGCAGTTCGTTCTATCCTCCAGCGATCCCGGGGTACAGCACTTCTTCACCAGAGTTCTTCCAGTCGGGATTGAGTTCAAGCTTGGGATTCCCGCCTCCGCCATTTGCTGATCTTTTGACCTTTACCAACAAATTTGAACGCCATTCTTTGATCCGTATTACAGTGTCTCCGGTCGTTCCGGGCTTTATTCGCATCCAAATCGCCGATGTTCGCGGCGGATTGCAGCTTGTTGCGATGCGATTTGTTGACGTCTATCGTGCAATATCTGAAAAAGTCCACTTGGGTGGACGCCGCGCGTGCGGTGCAGTCTTTAACTAGATATTGCGGTGCGAAATGAAATTTCTGGTATTCGAGGGGCTTGATGGCTCCGGCAAAAGTTCTTTGATGGCAGCTTTGGAAAAAGAGCTGCAAACACGCTCCATTCAATTCCATCGCACTCGTGAACCTGGCGGGACTCCGCTAGGGGATGAAATCCGCCACATGATTTTACGCAAAGAAGGCCCAGCGCCGACAGCGCGCACGGAATTGCTGCTTTATGAAGCCAGCCGTTCGCAGCACGTGGATCAAGTGATCCGCCCGAAGCTGGCGGAAGGTATGTGGGTTCTGTGTGACCGTTTTGCCGCAAGCTCAGTCGCATTCCAAAGTGGTGGTCGTGAAATCTCTGAAGCTGACGTGGTGATGCTTAATAACTTTGCCACGGGCAATTTGAAACCTGATGTGACGGTGCTGCTGGATCTTCCGGTGGAAGAAAGCCGTCGTCGTCGTCAGGGCCGGGGAGCACAGACCGGTGAAAGCGAAGACCGCATCGAATCTGAAGCGGACACTTTCCATGAAAAAGTGCGCCAGTCCTTCCTGCAACAAGCCCGTGCTGACGAAGCTGCCTGGTTGGTGTTGGATGCGCGTGAAACGCCGGAAGTTCTTTTCAAACAACTTCTTCAGGCATTGGCAGATAGAAAAATTTTGAACTAAAAGGAATTGCAACCTGTGGCACGTATGCTCGATTTCGTCCTGGGACATCAGGAGACAATCAAAAAGATGGTGGAGTCTTTCGAAAACGGAAGACCGGGCCAGACTTTTTTATTTGTCGGTCCCGGCGGTATCGGTAAAAAACTGACCGCCATGGGGTTTGCACAAGCTTTACTGTGTCCTTCCAGCAAGCGGGGCTGTGGCAAGTGTCCTTCCTGCTTCCGTATGTCTCAAGGCAGCCATGAGGGCCTGAAGGTTATTGTTCCTTCGGGTGCGAATATTAAAATGGAACAGGCCAAAGAGGTTCTGGAATTCCTGAGCTTAAAAAGTCTGACCGGCAATCGTGTGATCATTATTGATCAGGCACAGACCCTGAACCCACAGGCTGCAAATTCATTGCTGAAAACTTTGGAAGAACCACCGGAAGGCACGTTCTTTTTCCTGATTGCTCCGAGTGTGGCTGGGATTCTGCCGACCATTCGTTCGCGTTCCCGCATTGTGCAGTTCCGTCCATTGACTCAGGAAGAGCTGGGGAAAAAGGTGAAGGCACCGACATGGGCTTTGAAGGCTGCCGGTGGCAGTTTTGAAAAACTGGCGCAATTGCAAGAAGGCCCCGAACAGGAAGTGCGCGAAAAAGCGGTCGAGATTCTGACTTTGTTCATTCAGGACAGTGATTTTCTGCTGAATGAATTATGGCGTACCGAATTTAAAGACCGTGCCCAGGGGCAGCGCATGATCTCCTATTGGATCGGCTTTGTGAAAGACGCCATCTGTTTGCAAGAGGGTGCAAAGGCCCAGATCGTGAATCTGGATCAGGCGCCGTTGATCAAGTCCCTGGCTGAACTGGATCGTCAGTATCTGCTAAGGCTTGTGCAAAAGGCTTTGCAAGTGGAACAAGCCTTCGGCGCCAACCGTGACCCGCAACTGGTCGTGGAAGAATTCTATATTTCCACGCGGCCTTAAATTTATACTCTTAAACGCATCAGAAGAGCAGCCAGTTTTCGCCCACTTTGGCAGTCCTTTTTATTTTGAATCAATTCCGCAGGCCCTGCGGTTTTACCGGGGGCCTTGCAAATCCTATTTTTTATTAATCGACATGAACAGCACCATATTCTTACGGTTGAAATCGCGGAAGGCGCAGATGCGTTCCGAGTGGTTCAAAGACTGTTGCATTTGTTTGGTGATGCCTTTGTCTTTCAAGTGGCTGTTCAGGCGCTGATCGTAAGACATATCGTAGCCTGTGACCCCCTTGAACGGGGACTTTAGGACAGTGCCGTTACAGATCGTTTTCAAAGCTCTTTGGTCGTTGAAGGCTAGAGCCTGCACACACAGTTGCGCTTGCAAGTAAGTCGATTCGTCGAATTCACTTTGTGGCGATGTCGTGCCTGTGCTGGTCATTGGGTAGCGATCGGCATGTTTGAAGTAGTACATGTAAATTCCCAAAGCTGAGGTCGGATTGGTCATCAGGCCCCAGTCGTCCTTCATAAAGTCCAGCATCAGACGGTGAGTGGAATCCATCATCGTGCTCATTCGGCCGGTACGACCGTCGCCGACACGTTTTAGGGTCGCGATGTTGGCGATGATGCTGTCTTTTAGAAGCTCTTCCAAAGCCTCCAGATTGCCTTTGTTGATCTTCAGCGCCATATTCAGGTCAGACTGAATGTTGGCAGGATTTCCGTTGTACATTTGCAGCATGCGGTCCAAAGCGGCCATACCGGCCTGGATAAAGATCTCTTTTTGCTTCTCTGTGAAGTTTTCTTCAGATTTCAGAAGCTGGATATAGTCCTGATAAACGAAGTTCACCAGACGGTTTGCCAGGAAACCGGAACGGGCCTGCATAACCATGAATTCATCAAAGACAGTGTTGATCAGCTTTTCCGCAGCGGAGGCTGCCATCTTGATGTCTTCTTCGCTTAGATTGCGAGCATTGATTTTAGAGGCAAAGCCTTTACCAATGCGCTCCACTTCATCAAAACTGCTAAGAATACGACTGATGCGGGACTGTGTATCCATGATCGTGGAAACCACGGAAGCATCACCGGATTTTTCCACGCGCACTTTCACGATATCCAGATAATCGTGGATTACACGCAAGCTGTCTTTTACGGTGTAGTTCACGTCGGTCAGGGCTTCATTTACCAAAGCCTGCTTATCGACGATATACCAGTTACTGAAGTAGGAAATAACCGAGATATTGGCTTCACGACCCAAATCCTGCATATTGCGACCGATGGTTTCTGCCAGAGTCACCGGGTCCTGGAACTGTTTTAGTTCCATATAGTGCGCCTGCAACCAGGCATCTGAGGAAATCGGCATCATGCCCACAGCTTTACCGGCAACCTGATCCGGCACTTCATCCATACCAATCAGGAAGAACGGGATTTTCAGCGGGGTTTTATTCATTGTGAAGAAGTTCGTGCGACCTTCGCCACGGAAGCCTTCGCCATTGATCATGGCTTCAGAAATTGTTTTAACCAGTTTAACGACGGCATTTTGTTTGGCTTCCAGGGACGGAAGTTGTTTGATCGTCATCAAAGTGGAATTGTAAGTTCCCAGCAGGGTTTTCAGGCCTTTGTAGAAGTCCGCCACCTCTTGCTGAATGCGGTTTTGGAAATCCGCATCTGTTGGCAGTTTCGGGTCCACACCGATTTGAATTTTCTGCATCCATTTGGTGATATTTGGAATATGTGTATTTAGTACGTAATGGCCCAGGAACGGATTCTTCGCATCCACCTTGGTGCCTTTTTCCTGTCTCCATTCAATGTCATTCATGCCGTCTTTGAACAGACTCATGGCATCGCGTGCCTGACAGTAGGATTCACTGGTGACTTCCATCAAGCAGGACATGGATGCTAAAAATTCCTGCTCATTCAGTTTTCTAAGAACTTTGGAAAACTTGCGTTCACGCACGACATTGGACAGTTTTGAAACCAAAGTCGCCATCTGGCTTCCCGTGGAATCCTGTCCGGAACCGGCAAAAGCAGTGGCCACTTGAATTGTGGAGGCCAGGAAATTACCCATCACTTGCTGGCTGTCGCCCATCAGGCACTGATCCAGTTGTGGCAGGCTATCGACGACTTTATTCAGAATACCGACACCAGCTTTGGTGCTGCGCTGGATTCTTTCACCGAAGTCTTCCATGCGACTGGACATGTTTTGCGCCATGGCGGTACTGGCGTTATCAGCGCCGACCTGTGCGGAAAGGGTGGCCCCTTCGATGGATCTGTTCATCATCAGTTTCATGACCTGGTTTTTCATTTCAGGGCTGCTGGTCGCAAAGGTGCGCAGAGCCTCGATTTCAGCCGGGATCTGGGAAAGGCGTGCCGAGCGTCTTGGACTGTCAGAAACATTTTTAACCTGCCCTTGCAGTTCGTCGATAGCGGCGCGAGTGGCATTCCCCAGGGCCTGACAGTTAGGATCATCTTTTAATTGTAAAGTGATCTTACGCAGGTTCTGAGTGGCTGAAAGAGCATTCTGAGTCCAGACCCCTTGTGAGGCACAGGCGCCGCCAAACGCGTAGGCGGAACTAAGTCCGCTTCCTTGTTCCTGGGCATGGGCCGCCAGACTGGAAGAAACGAGAATAGCGCTAATAAGGGCCTTTTTCATAATGCTCCCTGATGTCTCAGAATGAGACTCAATAAATAAAAATTCACTCAGAGTCCTTAAAAGCAAAGACCGGACCTGTCTGTCTGTAATATAAGGGATCTAAGCAGGCGGGGTGACAAAACAGGCTAGACAGCTGTTAGAGGTGTTGAATATACTGCGCCCCATGGAATGGATTGATATTCACGCACATTTGAACATGCTCGAAGAAGGTGTTGAGGCCGCTATTCAGAACGCCAAGGCCGTTGGTGTGAAGAAGATCATCACGATTGGCACTCAGCCGGAAGATCATCCTGTTGTTCTTGAAATTGCCCGTAAATACTACCCTGAAGTGTATTGTACATTGGGGGTGCATCCTCATGACGGTGGCACTTACACTGAAGCTGCCGGTAAATTTATCGAAGAACATGTCAGTGAACCGTGTGTTGTGGCCGTGGGTGAAATTGGTCTGGATTATTATTACGACAATTCCCCGCGGGATCTGCAAAAAGAAGCTTTCCGTGCCCAGCTTGAAATCGCCAAACGCACCGGGATGCCAGTGGAAATTCACACGCGTGATGCGGAAGAAGACACGATTGAGATTTTGAAAGAGTTCAAAGGCGAGGTGAACGGACTGATTCACTGCTTTACCGGAACCGAATGGCTGGCTCGCCAGGCTTTGGATGTGGGGTTTAATATCTCCATTAGTGGGGTTGTGACTTTCAAAAATGCCGATAGCTTGCGCGAAACCGTCAGGATGCTGCCATTGGATCGTATTCATGTCGAAACGGATTCACCGTTCCTGGCACCAATTCCGATGCGCGGGAAAAAGAACACGCCTGCCTATGTGGTTCACACCGCGAAGTTCGTGGCTGACCTGAAGGGGATCAGTTTGGAGCAGCTGTGCGAACAGACGCGAATCAATGCGCTAAAGATGTTTCCGAAGATTCAGTGGTAAGCTCGCTATTTAGCAACTTCATGCGGGTTTTTGCAATCCAGCCCGCAAATGGCGCCACCTTGGTGGCCTGACCGATGCCTTTGCAGCTGCTAAAACCATTGGGAAGCTTTTTACCCAGAATAGCAGAATTCACACCGATGACTTTCAGGACGCCGTTTTCATGATAGAACTGGGGTCCGCCTGAATCACCCTGACATATAAATGATGGCACGGCGGAATTCAGCCAGTAACGATCCGCAAAGCGATTGTAGGTGCTTTCGATTTGCATGACACCTTTGTGAAGCTGACCGATCGAAGCCCAGGAGTTTTCATTGGGTCTTCCGGTATAATCCTGCGAACGTCCGTAGCCATAAACATACACGGTTTGTCCTGCATAGTTTGCTTTGGTGTCGGCGTCCACAGTCACAGGTCCATAGCCTTCGGGAATCCCGCCTTCAAACGTGGCAACAGCAATATCATGGTCATATTTCTGTGTGGAATTATAAGTCCCATGGCGTTGGAACTTCAGCCCTTTGCGGGACAGGGAATTGGAAATATCATAGTTATTGGTAAAGCGAACATCGAAATGATCAAAGCCCTTTACACGACTTTCATCAAAGCAGTGAGCCGCAGATAAAATAGTCTGTGGCCCTATCAGTGTGGCCGTGCAAAACCCCAAGGACTGACCGAAGCGATTCTTAATATCCAGCAATACCACACTGCGGGCGGCCTGGCTGGTGCGTTCATGAATGGGAGTTCCGCCAATAATATCAAACGATAATTCTTCAGTTGTGCTTCCGTTCTGCGAAAAAGATCGAGGGCTGCAGGCTGTTGCGCCCAAAACAAGGGACAAGCTGAAGCTGGCAAGCAGTGGAAGTGCTTTCATATAATGTGGCTCCTTGATGAATCTCCAATTGCTATCTTGAGAATAGTCTCTTTGCCCGTTGCGGTTGTGTAAACTGCAAAAAGACAAAAAGGGGCATGCTGACAAACTTCTGATCAAATTCTTTTTTCGAACGCGGAATTAAGTGGAACTCATTTTGGTATGCGACTTGCTTTACGGTGGTTGATCAAAAGTTTGGAGTGTTTATGGAAGGCTTGAAGCCAGGGAGATTTGTTATGGAACGTAAGGTGGTTGCGACGGTGCTTTTGGCACTGACAATGATGCAGACAACAGCCTATGCTCAGGTTATTTCTGATTTGCCGGTGCCGGGTGGCAGTGAAGTGCAGGCTCAGGTTCAGTCCGGCCCTAGAACTCCGCCACCGCCTGTGACGGAAAATATCAATCGTCATTATGCGGATGTGGCCAATCTGGATCAGATCAGTCGTAAATCCGGTGGCGAACCCTATCGCTTCCATCTGGCGCAGCCGACTCAGGTAAGATATCTGGAACTTACGGTGCGTGCCAGTCGCGTAAAAATTCATGAAGCAACAGTGACGACGACCCGTGGTCAGCGCTTTGTGATCCGTGAATTTAACAATAGTGATGTTCTGTCAGCCGGTGCGCTGTTAACTTCTGAAAATCTGAATTTGAATGATGATGTTCGTATGATCGAATTACGAATGGAATCTTATTCCCAGCCTGCGACCATCGCGTTGAAGGCTATTGGCAACAATTCGGTACCGCGTCTGACGGTGCAGCGTCCAGTGTCGGCTCCGCCGGTAACGCCGTCACAGCCAAGTCGTCCGGTGGACACACGGCTTAAAGCAGGCGATCAGGTGGTCTCCGTTTCAGCATCCACAAGAAAAGTTTACGATGGTCGCGTTGTTGAAGCTTATCAGAACGGCAAGGTGCTGGTTCGTGATGCAGATGATGGCAAAACCTATGTACGCGATCAGGAAAATGTTCATAAACGCATTTCTTGCAACGCCGGTCGTGTGTGTGAGGGCGAAGAAGTCATGGCGTACCCTATTGGGGAAGGCAAGGCCTATTCAGGGCGGGTCACAGCGGTCTATACAGGCGATTTGGTGAAAATGCGCGATGCCGATGACGGCAAGGAATATTACCGTGCATCCAAGCTTGTTCACCGCAAAGTGAACTGCCTTGAATCTCTGTGTGCTAAAGATCGCGTGGTGTCCGTTCTTAATGACAAGGTTTATTTCGGTTCTGTTGTGGCCGTTTATTCCAACGGTCTGCTTCAGGTGCGCGATGATGACGACGGTAAAACCTATCCACGTAAGATGTCTGCGGTGTCCAAAGAGGTGAAGTGCGGCATGGGCTTCTGCCGGGGTGATCGTGTGCTAAGTCAGGGTGGCAGTGGACGTTATTATGCAGGACGCGTGGAATCGGTTTATGCCAATGGTCTGGTCGGAGTGCGTGATGATGACGACGGCAAAGTGTATTCACGTCATTACACAAAGCTTTCTCGTGCTCGCTAATTTAAAAAATTAATTTGGAGATTTATATGAAAACAAAATTAATTCTTGGAATGTTGATCGCAACAGCAACCGTGCAGGTCAGTGTTCCTGCTTTAGCTCAGCAACAGGGGCGTCCGGGCCGCTATCCTCAGGCTCCGATGCCGCCACCCCCGCCACCGGGGCAGGGTTCTTATCTCCAGGAAGGCCGTGTTGAGATTCAGGGCGTGACCCGTAGTTCCGGTGGAGCCTGGTACCGTGTCAGCTTGCGCAAGGCAATTCGTCTTGAGCGTGTTGAGGTGGCAGTTCTGGCTCAGCGTCTGAAGTTGCATGAGGCTGTTCTGCATACAGAAGATGGTCAGCGCATTGCTGTTCGTGAATTCCAGAATACAAATGTGATCAATGCAGGTTCCAGAGCCGTTTCTGAGGTTCTGAATGTTCGTTCCCGTATTGTGGCCATGGATCTTCGTGCGGAATCTTACGGTGGCTATGCGGATATCAGTGTTTCCGCGTTGTCTTCTGAATCCCGTCCTCAATTGGTTGTGGGCAGTCTTCCTCCGCCAATTCCAAGCCAGCCAAGCTATCCGGGCCACGGCAACGGTAATGGTGGCAACAACGGCTGTTACAATCGCAGTGATGTGGCTCGCGGCCTGGAACGTATGGGACAGGAAGTGGAAGAGTGGGCCGCACGCATGTCTCGCAGTTCCTACGGTTCTGTGGAATACAACATGGCCAGCCAGCAGTTGCAGCAGGCCGCTTCTCGCATGGTGAATTTGGCGCAAAGTCGTGAAGCCCAAAACTCTTCCTTGAGTTCGATGGAAACCTTGGGCGGATTGTACCTGAGAAAGATGAGCACATATTCTTACGGTTCTGTTCCTTACAATGCGTTCTCTCAAGTTTCCACAGCGATGTTTAATTCCATGGAAAAGGGCCTGGATGTGGCTTTGCAATGTGAGATTCGCACAACTGACGATCTGTTGAGATTCGGTCAGGACTTCCTGACAAAGATGAGCACTTACAGCTATGGTACGACTCCCTACAATGCTTACAGCCGTCTGGCGCAGTCCTTGTTCGCAAAGGCGCCGTCCTTCTATGAACAGGAAAGCCGACGTAACGGCAAACAGTTCCGTCAAATGGACCTGGATATGGAATTGTTCGCAGGCAAGATGAGCACTTATTCTTACGGCACCATGGCTTACAACTCTTACAACCTGTTGGTGCAAAAAGCCGCTCAGTTGTCTGAAGCTCAGTTCCGTCAGGTGGTTCTGCGTGTGAGTGCCAATGAACGTTTCGAGTTGGTAAGACACTTTGAAACAAGACGTAATTCTTACTCGTATGGCTCAGTCATCTACAACCATTACACGACAATGAAACAAATCGCGGCGGATGGAAGATAGTTTAATGTGAGTAGGGGATCATTTTGGTCCCCTTTTGACACTGATTTTATTGGCACAAAGTTTGGATATAGGCTCAACGGATTCACTAATCAGTCTTTAAGGAGACGTTTATGAAAAAGAACCTCGTTCTAGGATCACTTATTGTCGCTTCCCTTGTACAATATACAAGCCCGGCATTCGCAGATAAGGAAACCATTGGTGGAATTATCGGTGGTATCATCGGTGGCGGTATCGGTACTCAAATCGGTAAAGGGAACGGTAATAAAGCAGCGATTATCATTGGTGCAATCGCTGGAACGATGATTGGTTCCAAAGTCGGCAAGGACTTGGATGAAGCTGATCGTCGTGCATTGGCAGAAGCGCAAAGACGCTCTCTGGAAGACCGTTTGGGCAGTCGTCGTGACTGGGATGGTCGTAACTATGGCTCCCGCACAGGCGCACGCGGCAGTTTCACTTCCACTCGTGAAGGCTACAACAACCGCACTGGCGAATATTGCCGTGAATACACAAGCGTGATCTACATGCGTGACCGTACAGAGGAAACTCGTGGTGTGGCATGTTCCCGCAGAGACGGTTCATGGTATGAAGTTCGTGAAACTGAAGTCCGCTTCGGTGGTCGCGACAACGGTGGCGGTCGTCACAATGATGGTCCGGTAAGACCGACATATCCATCTCAACCAACTCGTCCAACACCTCCACCTCCTCCAGGTCACAATGGCCGTGGTTATGAAGGCAATGTGCAGATCAGCCAGGTGACTCGTCGTACTGGTGGTGAGTGGGTTCGCGTGACTCTTCGTTATCCGGTGACTTTGGAACGTATTGAAGTTCGTGCTCTGTCTGCAGGCGTGAAAATCCATGAAGCCATGGTTTACACAGCCTCCAATCAGCCAGTGCGTATCAACTACCTGTCCAACACTCGCACAATCTACGCTGGACAATCCGAAGTTTCCGAGAATCTGAATATCCGTGAACGCATCCAGGTTATCGACCTTCGTGTTGAATCCATGGGCGGATACGCAGATATTCTGGTGAACGCGATCTCCAATCAGGACCGTCCGTCCCTGTCTGTGAGTCGCTAGGAAGCTTGTAAGGCCTGAAAACGGCCTATGAGCCTGAAATTTTAAGGAAATTTCACTAAAAGCCAGTCTATGACAAATGGTGTCTAGACTGGCTTTTTAGCGTTCAAAAGCTGATATTGAGTGGGTTTAAAACAAGGAGCTCACTCATGTCTAAGTTGCGTGTTGGTATCAACGGTTTTGGTCGTATTGGTCGTGTTCTTTTCCGCGCGGGTTTTGAAAAATTCGATATCGTCGGAATCAATTCTTTGGACAGCATCGAGGGTGATGCGCACTTGCTAAAATACGACTCTGCTCACGGTGTGTTTGGGGCGGATGTTTCCACTGAAGGCCACAACCTTATTGTGAACGGCAAAAAAATCCACGTTTCCAAAACTCGCAATCCTGCGGAAGTTCCCTGGAAGGAATGGGGCGTTGATTTGGTTCTTGAATGCACTGGCGCCTTCAAAGACAAGGCCGAATTCACGCAGCACATCGCTGGTGGCGCGAAACGCGTTTTGGTTTCCGGCCCTGCGGAAAAAGGTGCGGACATCACGATGGTTTATGGTATCAACCACGAAGCTTACGATCCATCCAAGCACACAGTGGTTTCCAATGCTTCCTGCACGACAAACTGTCTGGCCCCTTTGGCGAAAGTTCTGAATGACACCTTCGGTGTTGAGCACGGAACGATGATGACGGTTCACTCTTACACAAATGACCAGAAAATTCTGGATGCTCCTCACAAGGACTTGCGTCGTGCGCGTGCGGCGGCGGTCAGCATGATCCCGACAACAACAGGCGCAGCGAAAAACGTGGGCTTGGTATTGCCAGAGCTTAAAGGAAAAATTGACGGTATCTCCGTACGCGTTCCGACTCCGAACGTGTCTTTGGTGGATTTCACATTCACTGCAAAAAAAGATGTGACGAAAGAATCTGTGAACGAAGCTTTGATCGCGGCTTCCAAAGGAGCTTTGAAAGGCATTCTGGCTGTTGAAGACAAAGAGCTTGTCAGCGTTGATTTCAATGGCAACAAACACTCTTCCATCGTGGATTTGGCTTCCACCATGGTTGTGGGTCCTCGCATGGTGAAAGTTCTTTCCTGGTACGACAATGAAACGGGCTTCTCTAACCGCATGGTGGATGTTGCTTTGTATATGCAACAGAAAGGTCTGTAATCCATGTCTAACGGTCTAAAAGGTATCAAGACAGTTCGTGATTTCGAGTTGGAAGGAAAAGTTGTTTTCCTTCGCTTGGATTTGAACGTTCCGATGGAAGGCGGCAAGATCACGGATGAAAACCGTATCACGGCTTCCTTGCCAACGATCAAGTATTGCATGGAAAAGGGCGCGAAGCTGGTTCTGGCTTCCCACCTGGGTCGTCCTAAAACCAAAGACGACAAAGAATTTTCTTTGGAGCCTGTGGCAAAACGCCTTCAGGATCTTTTGGGTGCGGAAGTGATTCTGGTGGAAGAGCCGGATTCCGATGCGCCAAAACATCTGCTTCCGTCTTTGAAGAAAAATCAGATCATCCTTCTGGAAAACGTGCGTTTTGAAGAAGGGGAGACGAAAGACTCTGTGGAGTTCGCGCAAAAAATCGCGAACTACAGCGACATATACATCAATGACGCTTTCGGAGCATCTCACCGCGCGCACGCAACCATTCACGCTTTGCCTTCCGTAATGAAAGACAAGGGCATTGGTTTCCTGATCGAAAAAGAAATCACCATGCTGGATTCCCTGTTGCAAAACCCAAAACGTCCGTACATTGCGGTGATGGGTGGCGCGAAGGTTTCTGACAAGATTGCTGTGATCGAACGTCTGATGGACGTGGTTGATGGCTTTATCGTGGGTGGCGCGATGGCTTACACCTTCCTGAAAGCTCAAGGTCTGCCGGTTGGAAAATCTTTGGTTGAAAATGACAAGCTAAAATACGCCAAGGAAATGATCGAGCGTATTGAAGCTCGTAACAAAACTATTTTGTTGCCAGTGGATCATGTGGCTACAAAAGGCATCACAGACACGGCCAATGCCCGCGTGACAAACGATGTGGCGATTGCTGAAGATGAGCTGGGTGTGGACATCGGTCCGAAATCCATCAAGAATTTCTCTGTGGCTTTGCGTGAAGCGGGCACCATCTTCTGGAACGGCCCTATGGGTATTTTTGAAAACCCGGCCTTTGCCAAAGGAACTTTCGGCGTGGCTCAGGCTATCGCGGAAAGTGATGCCGTGAAGATCGTGGGTGGGGGCGATTCTGCGGCGGCAGCTGAAGCTTCCGGCTTTGCAGATAAGATGACTCACATCTCTACCGGTGGTGGTGCCTCCCTTGAATATCTTCAGGGCGACAAACTGCCAGGTCTTGAAATCTTGCGCACAAGGGTACGTTAGGATGAAAAAGATTTTTGCGGCGAACTGGAAGCTATTTAAATCCCCCAAAGAAACGCGTGAGTTCTTTGCTCAGTTCAAGGAATTGGCGGGGAAGGCCACGGGGGAAGTTGTATTCTTTCCTTCCGCGATTTCTTTGGAAGCTGCCAGCGAATCCTTGAAAGGCACTTCCATCAAGTGGGGTGCGCAGAACGCGTACTTCCAGGCGCAAGGGGCTTTCACAGGTGAAAACTCAGCACAAGTGGTGAAAGATCTGGGCGGCAGTTATATCCTGATTGGTCACAGCGAAAGACGCAGTCTTTTCGGTGAAGGGGATGCTCTGGTCGCGGACAAAGTGGCTTTCGTTCAAGGCTTGGGCCTGACCCCGATGTTGTGCATCGGTGAAACCCTGCAAGAACGTGAATCCGCTAAAACTTTCCGGGTTTTGGAAACACAATTGAATCTGGGGTTGGCAAAAGCCGACAAGACAAAACCGTTGGTGGTGGCTTATGAACCTGTGTGGGCTATCGGAACGGGGAAGGTGGCAACACCGGAACAAGTGGCTGAAACGCACACCGATGTTTATTCCATTTTGAAAGCTTTGGGCTTTGAATCAGCACCGATTCTGTACGGTGGCAGCGTAAAACCGGATAATGCCGCAGGCTTGATTAAGCAGCCGCATGTGAACGGTTTCCTTGTCGGGGGAGCTTCGTTGGAAGCAAAATCCTTCAGTGAGATTGCTTCCGTTTAGCAGGCTTTTTTGAATGCTTTCAGCCGTTGCCGGATTTGATCTGGCGGGCGGCTGACTTAACAGCGTCCTCCACCAGTTTGGCATCAGATGCAGGAAGCTTCTTGAGATTGCTCAGGAAGCTTTTTTTATTTTTTTCATACAAAGGCAGAACAACTTCACCGGCATACTGAGTGGGGTCTTTTTTCAGAAGAACCACGGTGGCCTTGATGATTTCCTCTTGCAACTCTTCCGTGCCGGATTCTTTCACTGCGGTGGTCACGGCTGCTTCCAGGGCGGCAAAAGCCTTGTCCTGGGCTTTCATTTCGTCTTCGGAAAGTTTGGTGTCTTCTGTCACTGTGATTAAAGCATCGACTTTGGCAGCATGAAGCTTTTCGATGGCTTCGCGGACATCATAAAAAGCCGCCATCGCCGGAGTGGCGAAGAAAGAACAAAGAATCAGAGTCATCATGGTTTTTTTCATCTTGTGCTCCTTCCTACGGTTTAATCATCACGCCAATCATTCGGTACGGCTTTCCTTGGGCGGCATATCTGCGGGCTTTCGGAGAGCTTAAGAACGAATTGCCGGAATAGAAGTCACTGACAAATCCGCCATTACTGCCCCAGTCAGTTTTGATCTGAACGTCACCGGATTCCTTGGTACCATTATGATAGACGATAACGGCCCCTTTGGGAACATCCGCCGGACTTTTAATCATGTCACGGTACTTCGGGTTGTCCATCAGATTAATCATACCCTGGGCTTTCAGGTCGCGAACGGCATCGCGGGCATGTCCACCCGGCGGGTAGCGGTCGATCATGTCACCGCCCATCAGGGCACGTTTGACATAACGGTAGCAATAACCGCTGGATTTTTTTCGTTTGTTTCTTATGCCGTAGCTGATGGAATTCTTTACTTCTTTTCCTTCAGAATAGCGCATGATCATCGGATCATCAGACCACTTTCCAGCAGCGGCATTGCGCGGGATGCTGGCAGAGGACTTGTTGATCTCGGTTTTCACATCCCGGATATTCTGGATGTTGCGTTGAGCCTGATCGGTGGTTTGCGCCACAGAACAGTTCACGCAGATATCGCCTTCGGTTTTCTTCGGATCAGAGTTTTTTGCCAGATTTGGATCTTCGGAAGGCAGGGGCTTCTGCGTCGCCTTTACGATTTCCTTCGTTGGCAGGGTCGGCTTGCTGACAGTTCCTTCCACGGGAAGACCTTCACCATCGCGCTGTGCACGGGATGTCAGTGCTTCCTCGGGGTCCTGAACTTCAGAGCCTTCTTTG
The DNA here is from genome assembly GCF_025558485.1 of Bdellovibrio bacteriovorus. Lineage (GTDB taxonomy): Bacteria > Bdellovibrionota > Bdellovibrionia > Bdellovibrionales > Bdellovibrionaceae > Bdellovibrio > Bdellovibrio bacteriovorus_G. The sequence continues at coordinate 552,586 of NZ_CP102930.1, read as the reverse complement.
TCTTTAAATGCAAGCCATGGATCTTTTTGCGAGAAATAAACCCAGACTTCGTCGCCCACTTTGGCGGAATTTGTGCCTTTGCTGTCACCCACTTTGGTCAAACGCACTTTCAGACCGTAAGAACCGGTGCGTTTCAACTGACGGGTTTCAAGGATGGTGGCTTCAGAGTCTTTGGGTACAAGAGATTTAATATTGCGGGCGTTGGATCGGAAATCCACAGAAGAGCGGCCATTCAGGTCTCCGGAGAAAACCACGTCCTGAAGCTCCTGAGGAATGTCAGCCAGTGCTGAGCTTCCCAACAGAGTCAGTGCGACAAAGATGCGAAGGACGCGATTCAATAAACCCAAATTAATACTCCTAATAGGCTCTTCGGACTTCTGTTTAAAAGATGAAGCAGATCATCTTTAAACAAGTCGAAGGTCCTGCTGACTTCGCGGTGTTTTCACGCTGTCTCAATCTGAGATCAATTTCTGGCAGTGAACGAAGCTTTCAGAAATGACTTCAATTTCTGTACCTGCGCTGGAAACTCCACCTTGCAGTTGGAGAGATGTTTGTTGTCAGGGGTCGCAAATTCGTAAAGAAGATGAACACGGTGTTCAGTGGGGATGAATCTTGGAACGCAGCAAAGAGCGGCAGAAGAACAAAGAAAAAAGGAGGCTTGCGCCTCCTTTTGATTTTCTAGAACAAAGCATTCTTCGGTGTTCTTGGGAATGGAATCACGTCACGGATATTCCCCATGCCGGTGATATACATCATCATGCGCTCAAAGCCCAGACCGTAACCCGCATGCGGGAAGCTGCCATAGCGGCGCAGATCCGTATAGAAAGAATATTCTTCCGGATGCAGGCCCACCTGTCTCATACGTGCTTCCAGCTTTTCCAGATTGTCCTCACGCTGAGAACCACCAATGATCTCACCAATACCCGGAGCCAGCAAATCCATCGCACGAACTGTTTTGTCGTCCGCATTCATCTTCATATAGAACGCTTTGATGTCTTTTGGATAATCTGTCACAAACACCGGCTTTTTGAAGTGTTCTTCAGCCAGGAAGCGTTCGTGTTCGGATTGCATGTCGATACCCCACTGCACAGGGTATTCGAACTTCTTACCGGATTTTTGCAGGATCTCGATGGCTTCAGTGTAAGTCACCCGCGCAAATTGGTTGTTCAGAACGTTGTTCAGTTTGTCGAACAGACCTTTTTCTACGAACTGATTGAAGAATTCCATCTCTTCCGGACATTGTTCCATCACGTAGCGGATGATGTACTTGATCATGTCTTCAGCCAGCTCCATGTTGGCTGTCAGATCCGCAAAGGCAATTTCAGGTTCGATCATCCAGAATTCCGCCGCATGGCGGGAGGTGTTGGAGTTTTCCGCACGGAAGGTCGGACCGAATGTGTAGATGTTACGGAAAGCCGCACAGAAAGTTTCACCGTTTAATTGGCCGGAAACAGTCAGGTTGGTTTCTTTGCCGAAGAAGTCCTGGCTGGCATCAATGCTGCCGTCTTCTTTGCGTGGTGGTTTATCCAGCTTCAAAGTTGTCACGCGGAACATTTCACCGGCACCTTCCGCATCAGAGCCTGTGATGATCGGGGTGTTCACGTACACGAAGTTCTGGTCATGGAAGAATTTGTGAATCGCATAAGCCAGCACAGAACGCACGCGGAAAACCGCAGAGAACGTGTTGGTGCGCGGACGAAGATGGGCGATCTCACGCAGGAATTCCATGCTGTGACGTTTGTTTTGCAGAGGGTATTCCAGATCGGCTTTTTGCACGATTTCGATTTTGGATGCCATCACTTCAAAGCTTTGGCCAGCGCCCTGGGATTTCACAACTTTACCGGTCACCAGCACAGAGCTGGAGATGGACAGTTTTGCCACGTCGTCGAAATTGGAAAGATTGGTATCGAAGACCACTTGAACCCCTTTGAAGAAGGTTCCGTCATTCAATTCAATGAAGCCGAAATTTTTCTGATCGCGAATTTTGCGAACCCATCCGGACATGTGAATTTCTTTGTCCAGGTACTTTTCGGTTTCTCTAAATAGTGATTTTACCAATGTCGTTTCCATAAAGGCCCTTTCAGCATTCCAAATAACCTATCTCTCTTCGGGCTGGTGCGCAAGAACCTGCGGTCTCGCTTCGAGGCGATTGCACGAGATCTTTTCGGGAAGCTTGTTGGGGGACTCAAAATGCGCATAACGCGAAAAGTCATTAGCCAGCTAGCTTCCTGATATCAATAACTTAAATTGAGACCGCGTCTTGCTGGGGTTCCTGGTGAGGCCTAAGATAAGGATGGCTTCAGGAAGGAGTCCCTATGGCAACCCGAACTCATTTTCGCTTGTGTCATATCTGCGGTACCGTCAATTCGGCAGAAGCCGAGCTGGTGACAGCCTGTGAGTGCTGCGGAAAGCACCTTGCACCCTTTTACTTTTTCGACGAGAGTAGGGCCATGGGCATGACCGAATCGAATTTTTACTCCAGTATCAGTGGAGGTCAGGATTCATCGTCTGTCCTTCCCCATAAGGAGTATCCGCCGATATTGGGGTTAACTGTGTATTGGGAGCCCTGATTCAAAATGAAAGTCAGCTTTGCAGACATCCAGAAAGCCCGAGAGTTAATTAAAGACATCATTTGCCCCACCGAGATGAGCCACTCTATCAGTGCCAGCAATCTTCTAAAGAGCGAAGTCTATTTTAAATTTGAAAACACTCAGCGCACCGGAAGCTTCAAGTTCCGTGGCGCCTATAACAAGATCTCCAATCTGACGGCGGAAGAAAAAGCCCGTGGCGTGGTGGCAAGCTCTGCCGGAAATCACGCTCAGGGGGTGGCTCTGTCAGCCAAACTGGCCGGAGTCAAATCCACCATCGTGATGCCGGAAAATGCCTCTATCAGTAAAGCTTCTGCGACCCGTGATTACGGCGCGAATGTGGTGTTGAAGGGCGAGATCTATGATGAAGCCTTTGAACACGCACAAAAGCTGGAAAAAGAACACGGCTTTACCTTTGTGCATCCCTATCAGGACCCTTATGTGATTGCCGGGCAGGGGACTATTGGAATTGAGATTCTGGAAAAGGTTCCGGATCTGGATTCCATCATCGTGCCTATCGGTGGTGGCGGTTTGATCAGTGGTATTTCTCTGGCAGTTAAGTCCATCAATCCCAAGGTGCGTGTGATCGGTGTGCAAAGTGACCGCTCGCCGGGAATGGCGCACTTGTTTAACAAGCAACCTCTGTCCCAGGCCAAAAGAGCGGCAACGATTGCCGATGGTATCGCGATTAAAAACCCGTCGCAGGTGATGCTGGATAATTTCATTTCCAAGTATGTGGACGAAGTGGTGACGGTCAGTGATGACGAAATTGCCGAAGCCATTGTGTTCCTGATGGAACGCGCGAAAACTGTGGCTGAAGGTTCCGGAGCAGCGGCGATGGCGGCTGCGATGTCCCGCAATCTGAATCTGGGTAAAAAGACCTGTGTGATTATCAGTGGTGGTAACATTGATTTGAATATCGTTTCCAAGATCATTGATCGCGGGCAGATCCTGCGCGGACGTCTGTGTGAACTTTCGGTGATCGTGGATGACCTGCCGGGAAATCTAAGCCGTTTGACTCAGGCAATTGCCTCGCAAAAGGCCAACATTCTGGAAGTGCGTCATGACCGTGTTTCCAAGGGGCTTTCCCTGCGTGAAACACGAATCGACTTCGTTCTGGAAACCTCCAGCATTGATCATGCTGAAAGAATCAAAGCGGCTCTGGAACAAACCGGGGCGAAGGTGGTGGCAGGCTCTTAAGTGAGCTTGCCGTTCAGGCCTCCGGATACAAGGTCAGCAGCTTGTGCGAGGCCTTGGGTTTGGACGGATTCTTTTCAGAATCATTTTTTTCCGCAGACTCCAATGACAGATATTTTTGTGGCGACTCTTTCCAGTCATAAAGATTGTATTTGTTCAAAATGCGTTGCAATTCCCCATTGCGGCGAAGCTCTTCCACACCCTTGCTAAGAATTTCTGCGTAGGTTCCTGATTTGGGATGATTTGGGGAAAAGGAAATAAACAGCTCCACGGCTTCCTCTTCCACCCAGCCTGCGGTTTTAAAGCTGTCTGTTTTCAGGCTGCCGGCATAGGTGGTGTATTGAAGCACCAGGGGGTTTTCAATAAACCCATCCAAGCGTCCGGCTTCCAGCATGCGGATCATTTGTTCCAAAGGGCGATCCCCTGAAAACGGAATGAAGGTGCGGTGACGCTGGCGAATCAGCGGATCAACCCCACCTCCATAGGCATAGCCATTGATCACGCCAATGCGTTTCCCCTGCAAAGAACCACGGCCCGTGTATTCCCACTTCGAGCCTTTTGCGACAAAGAAGGCATTCTTCATCAAACCTAAAGAATTTTTCGGATAAATAAAGTCAGGGGCGTCAGCCACGCAGGCGCCGATAATACCCTGAGCTTTATTGGCCCGTGCATCTTTGACGGAGCGAGCCCAGTTGGTCATGGTAATTTGGACCTGATGTCCTTGAGGTTCAAAGACGGCCTTGGCAATTTCAACCATGTAGCCGGGTGTTGGAGAATCCAGATTGCAGACGTAAGGGCACCAGTAGTCCGAGCGCAGGATGATCACATCCGCAGTGGCATTGGACACAAACAACAGAATTAACACTGTTAGAATGACCGAGTTCATAAGGCCCCTCTCCTTACTTACTCCTATGCAATACTGTGCTGTTCTGCAAGTTGCACGGATAAAACGGGGACCTTTCTTAGATGTAACCTATATTACTTGAACTCAATCTTTCTTTCGAAATGACAGGTGTATCCACCCGGGTTCTTCTGTAAATAATCCTGATGATATTCTTCCGCGCTCCAGAAGTCCGCAGCTTTGACGATCTGGGTGACCACGGGATTTTTCCAGGCATCGGATTTTTCCACGCGAGCGCGCACGATTTCGGCCTCATCTTTTTGTTTGTCAGAGGTATAGAAAATAGCACTGCGATACTGAGTGCCGATGTCATTGCCCTGACGGTTGGTGGTGGTGGGGTCGTGAATCTTGAAGAAGTAAAGCAGCAGATCCTGATATTTTAGTTTTGTCGGATCAAAGGTGATCTTCACGGTTTCGGCGTGATTGGTGGTGCCGGTTTTCACAATGTTATAGGTGGCATTCCTGGTGTCGCCACCCATATAGCCGACCTCGGTTTGCAAGACACCGGGAAGTTTGCGCAGCAGATCTTCCATGCCCCAAAAACATCCACCTGCCAGATAAGTCACTTCTGAAGAACTCACGTTGTTTCCTTTCTTGGACGGGGTTGTCTGTGCCAGACAACCAAAGCTGATACCCAGTGCGATAAGTAAAGTGATCAGTGCTTTCATAAAAGCTATTTTAGCACTGCTCCGCCCGAGGCGCCAGAGCTGCCCTTGTTGCGAACGTGCCAAAAAACAAAGACCGGCATGAGGCCGGTCTTTAGAAGAAAACTTTTATTGCTCAGAGCGACCGTAACCGCCGCCTGATCCTGAACACAGGGTCAGGACGTCTTGTTTTGCGAACTTTTGCTGCCCCAGGACCGGCAGTTGTTTGGCGGCCTCACCATTTTCAATCAGCACCTCGCAGGGATCCCCATGAGAGCAGTTTTTCAACAGGCGGGGACGATGCAAAGTCAAATCTGCCAGCCAGGTGGCTTCCGCCTCCTCACGCATTTGCAGTTTCAGAATCAAACCGCGACCGCCGTTGAATTTACCCTTGCCGCCATTGGATTGACGTTGATCCACGCGCAAAACTTTGACGGGGAAATCACGTTCCAACTGCTCCAAAGAAAATGGATTCAGAGTGGCGCAGGAGCCATCGCGGTCCGCCTGGGCGGCTTCGCCACCGGGAAGACGCAGCAGATGGTGCTTATCGCCCGAGCGCAAATCAAAGTGCAAAGCACAGTGGCCGCTCAGGGAGGTTTCTTGTTTGTGATGAATTTGCGCCAAGGCCAATTCAATCGCGGACTGCAAAGCCGCCACACCGCAAGTCATACCTTTGTAAGTGGGTGCGGGATATTTTCCCACCAACCAGCAGCCCGTAGGTTTGGTAATTTGCAGAACCGCAAAGGACCCGCTATTTGCCAAATCAGTGAAGCCATAATGACGGCTGATTGCGTGGAAGCAGGTGCCGTAAGTTGCCGACTCTGTCAGGGAAACAGTTTTTGCCGCGCTGGTGCCGCTGAAATCCATGGACACTTTTCCATCCTGAATTTCCAAAGTCAGACGCAGCAGCTCACCGCTGTCCAGAACCACGTCCACACGCGCTTCGCCTGAAGCACTTTCAGAAATTTTCTGAGTCGCGGCCTGTTTGCAAAGTTTCAAATAGTCTTCGATCAGTTCGCCTGTGATGGTGAAGCCGGTGAATTCAATCGCCTCGATCAGTTTTTGTGCGCGCAGGCTCAGGTCCTGCACTTGATCTTTCAGCCATTCCACAAATTTTGGCGGACAGGCCGGATGGGCCTGCATGGCCGTCAGAATCATTTCATTGACCTGATTGTTCTGGCGCAAAGGCATCGGCGGAATGCGCAGGCCTTCTTCCTCCACGGATTTCACCAAAGTGAGTTTCGTATCCAGAGCCCGACGAGTCACCCACAGAAGGTCCTCAGAAACGGCCATAACAAAGGTCATTTCAGAAAGCAGACTGCCGCCGCTGTAAGGATCATTCAGAAGGGCAATATCGCCTTCCTGCAATTTCAAATATTTTGCGGCCGTGGTTGCGGCGGTGGTCAGGGTGCCGTAAGTCACAGGCATTTGCCCGCGCACGGCCAGAACGTCCCCATCCAAAGTCATCAATGCGGATTCGCCCACCAAAAAGTCATTCAATAAAGAATGCAGAAGTTCAATCTGATAGTTCATTACTGGGCCCCTTTCAGGGCTTGAGCGCCCCACAATGCTGTGGATTCGGACTCGCAGAATTCCTGATCAAGGATGGTGGTGTGCGGGTCTTTTTTAAAGATGTTCGCAAACAGCGGAGCCAGGGGACCCGTGACCTTTAGTTTTTTGGTTTGACGGCGCAGGCGACTTTCCATTGCCAGGCGCTGCACACTAAGGCTTTGCAGTTCTTTGGTCAGATGATGCAAATCCGTGTCGCGCAAAGAACTGATTTTGGACAGGGTTAAAAGAGCATTTTTAAAACGCTGAATACCTTGTGTGGAAACACGGTCCTCAAGGCCTGCGATTTTTGCAAGCTTCGAGTTGTCGGACCAAAGATCCAGCAAGCTCATTTTCTGGCCGCGACCCAGGAACATTGGCCCCGGCTCCCACGCCTCCTGATGATTGGAAAAATCAAAACGGCTGAAGCTGTTCAGCTGAATGCCCAGAGTCGGCTGAATGCCCAGAGTGTGTGTTTTCAAACGACGCACTTCCACCGGTCCCCATGGACTTTGCCATGCGGATTCCCATTGGGACGGAGAGATCAGGGCGAACTGTTCAAGGCCCAGATATAAAATATCCGCAGAGTTGGAGGGATCTGCCAATCCCAAGGCAGACAGGGATGCAAACAGACTTCCCACTTCGCGTTGATTTTCGTCCTGGAACAGATCTCCGGCGCTATCCAAAAAGTGGATGTTCTTTTTGTCGATGGCGGATTCAAGGCCGGCATACAATTCACTTTTTAGTTCGGAAAACACACCGGACAAGGTGGCGTTCAGGGCATTTTTAGTCCAGCGGCTGACTTCGTGAGGATTGTCGGATTTTTCCGGGACAAAAACCTCCAGGCCTTTTTCCTGGAAGATTTTTTTTGCCTGTTCCAGATGCACGGGGTTTGTTGCCGAGTGCAGGAAGTTCAAACAGACTTTTTTGCAATCCATCAACTGCACTTTGGCAGCAATGGCTTCAATCTCTTCATTTTGCAAAGGCAGTTCAATCTGACCGTCGGCCAGAATGCGTTCGCGCACAGAAAATTGCAGGTCTTTGTTGGTCAGCGTGTGTTCCGGGGAACCGCAGATATCCAGCCAGTGTTCAACACCTTCGGTGCTGACGTGGGCCACAGCGCCGCTCAGGCGGTGATCCAGAAGTTTCTTAGGAACACGCAGGCTGATAAAAGCCTTGGAAATCTGTTGATCTTTGTAAGGGGCCACGAATTGGGTCAGTGACGCCTTAAGGTTCTCGCGAGAAAGATAAACTCTTTTCTGCGCAAGGGAATTGGAATCTGACAGGAGAGAGAACTCAGCGAACGAATCACCGACACTCACTCCCAGCAAGAGGCTGTTTTGCATTTTAGAACGCTCTCTAATGAATTTACACTGGAATTAAGTTAGGCGATCAGGTATAGCAAAATATTCTCTCTAAGAAAAGGATTCTAAAGTGAAGATTTCTCCCGAAATTTTGAATCTGGTGCCGTATAAACCTGGTAAACCGATTTCCGAGACACAACGTGAGTACGGGCTCACGACGGTGTATAAGCTTGCAAGTAACGAGAATCCTTTGGGTACTAGCCCCAAAGCCATGGCAGCGGTGAAAACGGCCCTGGAACATCAGAATCTGTATCCGGACCCTTCCCACTATGAACTTTTGCAAACCCTGTCAAAAGAATGGGGCTTCCCGACAAAACAACTTGCTATTGGCAATGGCAGTGATGAGCTGATTGATCTTCTGACGCGCATATATTGTGAGCCCAAAGACGGTGTTTTGACATCAGTCGCGGCGTTCAATGCCTATGAAGTCAGCGCTCCGGCCAATCGTGCGGTTATTCATAAAATTCCAATGGCGGCGGGATATCGTTTTGATCTTCCGGCAGTGGCGGATTATTTCCTGGCTCATCCGGAAAAAAACATCCGTTTGATTTTTGTCTCTAATCCCAACAATCCGACGGGCACCTATGCCACCAAGGCGGAAATCGAATCCTTCCTGGAAAAAGTCGGCAATCGTGACGATGTGATGGTGATTTTCGACGAGGCTTATAACGAATTTGTACGTGCGAAAGACTATGCCTCTGCACAAAGTTATATGGGGCAGTACAAGAACCTGATCGTTCTTCGCACTTTCTCTAAAATCTACGGTCTGGCGGGTTTCCGTATTGGGGCGATGATTGCGCCAACAGAAACCATTGAAGTCTTTAACCGGGTGCGCAAACCATTTAATGTCAACGATTTAGCGCAAGTGGCTGCAAATGCGGCTCTGCAAGATAAAGAATTTATTGAGCGATCGCAGCAGATTTGCTGGAAAGGGCTTGATTACTTCTACAAGAAGTTAGAAGAATTAGGCCTGCCGTACATTTCATCTCAGGGAAATTTTGTCATGTTTGACACTCTCCGTGACGCCGCCAAGGTGAACGAAGCCTTGTTACGTCGTGGGATTATCATGAGACCGCTATTGAACTATGGGTTCAAGACGCATCTGCGTTTGAGTGTAGGGCTGGAGCATGAAAATGAGGCCGCCTTAAAGGCCTTGGCAGAAGTTCTAAAAGAAATTCCGCCGCTGTAGTTTTGGAGAATTATGGGAATGGTTATTACGATTGATGGCCCTGCGGCCTCTGGTAAATCTTCAGTAAGTCGTGAGCTGGCTCGTCGTTTGGGCTGGCAGTGGGTTTCCACAGGTGCTTTCTATCGTGGTTTGGCATTTGCTGCTCTTCAATTGCAAATCGATCTTGATGACGTCAAAAATCTGGCAGAGCTGACTCACAATCCGGTCTGGAGTGTGAGAATGAACGAGGACCGCACCCGTGTGTTCTTTCAGGATCAGGACGTTACAGATCTGATTGCTCATGAAGACGTTGGTAATTTTGCCAGCAAAGTCAGTCATTATCCAGAAGTGCGTAAGGCCCTTCTGGATGCGCAACGCGGTTGTTCTGACGGCCCTCAGGGGTTGGTGGCGGAAGGGCGTGATTGCGGGACTGTGGTTTTCCCCAAGGCTGAAGCGAAAGTCTATCTGACGGCACATAGTGCGAACCGTGCGGCCCGTCGTGCGGCAGAGCTTGGCTTGGACCATGAAGACATGGTGAAGGCGCAACAGCAAAGAGACCTGCAGGATTCCACACGCAAGGTGGCCCCGATGGCTGTGCCAGAGGATGCTTTGGTGGTGGATACAACGACTCTGAATCTTGAACAGGTCGTTGATAAAGTTGAACAGTTTGTTCGCAGTAAAGTTGATTAGAACACCTGTCTGCGTCCTGTCTAGTGTTGGAAATCACATAGAGCCCTGACGCTGAGCTTGTTATCATGGGGCAATGAAAATCCTGTGGATTGCAACTTTGATGTCTATGGTGGGCAGTTGGGTTTTGGCGGTGGAAAAACCGAAGACCGAAACCATTCAATGGGCGATGACGGATTTTCCTCCTTTTATTTTACTTTCTTCTGATGGCGCCAACGTCGATATTCAAAAATCCCAAGGGCCCTTTGCGGAAATTTACCGCGAACTGGTGCGATCACTGCCACAGTACGAACATAAATTTGTCCGGGCGTCTTTTCTGCGGGCGGAAAGACTGTTTTTATCGCACCGGCATTTTTGCACTTTGCTGTTGCAGGACACACCGGCACGATCTCACTATCTGATCTTTGGCGCCGAGGTGGCCCGGGCGCTGCCAATTGGGCTGGTGATGTCGCCGGGTTCCTACAGTAAATTTCAACAGTATGAAACAGCAGACGGAATGGAGCTGACCAAGCTGGTGCAGGCAGGTGATTTCCGTCTGGGCGTGGTGCAGGGCCGGTCTTATTCCAATCAGATTGATCGTCTGATCGTTCGGGCGAAGGATTCCTATCGTCACGTCAGTGATCAGGCGGTCGGTGGCCTTTTTGTGATGCTGGAAAAAAATCGTTTGGATGGGGTGCTGTCGTATTATCTGGAGGAATGGGATCACCGCAAGGGGCGCGAGGCGGGGGCCTTGAAGTATCTCGCGGTGAAAGAGGCTCCGGCGTATATCTCGGTGCGCGCATCCTGTGAAAAGACGCCGTGGGGAGAGAGCACGATCAAAGAGATCTCCAAAGTGGTGGAGGAAAAGAACGTCCGCAGCCGAATCTATGACTATTTTCAAAAATCCCTGCCCAAAGAGATGAGAGGAAAAGTCCGCGAGATCTATCGGGGACTTTTGCCATAGGGCGACTCAGATCCAATACATTTGATCTGAGTGCCGTCAGGTCTAGGTTTCCTAAGGGGAATGTAGGTTCGCATAATCCGGGAACTCTTAAATCGGCAACAAGGCGCGTAAAACCTTTGACTTCCAGCCCCTTAGGTCGCTAAACCAGTGATTCGCCTTAAGTGCGAAGAAAGGTTACGGGTAGGGTCCATGAGATCTTACTACGTGGGAGGTTTACAAAACACGATATGACAAAACAATTGAACAAGGCCGAATTGGAAAAACAGAAAGTTCTAGCTTTCTTGGATGCAGAGGACTCCAAAGTCCCAGCAAATCCTGGCATTTTGAATGCAAAATCTGAAAAAGGTGACTTCGACTCTCTATTCGAAGCATCCATGAAAGAGCAAGACTTCAAAGTCGGCGACGTTGTAACAGGTACTGTAGTTGAAGTTCAGTCTGACTACGTTCTTGTTGATATCAACTACAAGTCTGAAGGTTTGATCGCGATCAATGAATTCCGTATCGTTGACGGTGTTCGCGAAGTGAAAGCTGGCGACAAGGTAGAAGTTTTGATCGACCGTATCGAAAACGAAAACGGCATGATCGTTCTTTCTAAAGATAAAGCAGACATGCTTCGTGCATGGACTGATATCTCTAAAGCAGCAGAGAACGAAGAAGTTATCGAAGGTACTGTTGTTGCTAAAGTTAAAGGCGGCTTGAGCGTTGATATCGGCGTTAAAGCATTCTTGCCTGGTTCCCAAATCGATTTGCGTCCGGTTCGCAACATGGACGTTTATTTGGGCAAAAAGTTCAAATTCAAAGTTATCAAATTCAACAAAAAGCGTGGCAACATCGTTCTTTCCCGCCGTGCGCTTCTTGAAGAAGAACGCGACAGTTTGCGTTCTCAAACTTTGGACACTATGGCAGAAGGTTCTGTGGTTACTGGTGTTGTTAAGAACATCACTGACTACGGTGCGTTCATCGACCTTGGTGGTATGGACGGATTGTTGCACATCACTGATATGTCTTGGGGCCGCGTAAAACATCCTTCTGAGATGTTGAACGTTGGTGACGAAATCCAAGTTAAAGTTCTTAAGTATGACAAAGAAAAAGAACGCGTATCTTTGGGTATGAAACAGCTTCATGCAGATCCTTGGGAATCTGTGAAGGCTTCTTATCCTCCAGGCACTAAGCTTAAAGGAAAAGTTGTTTCCTTGGCTGAGTACGGTGCATTCGTTGAGCTTGGTGAAGGCATTGAAGGTCTGATCCACGTTTCTGAAATGTCCTGGACTAAACGTGTAAAACACCCTTCTCAAATCGTAGCTGTTGATCAAGAAGTTGAAGTGGTAGTTCTTGAGGTAGACACTGAAAACCGCCGCATCAGCTTGGGCATGAAGCAACTTCAAGCCAACCCATGGGTTGAATTGAAAGAATCTTATGCTCCAGGTACGATCATCGAAGGCGAAGTGAAGTCTGTAACTGACTTCGGTATCTTCATCGGCATCGAAGAAGGCATCGACGGTTTGGTTCACATCTCTGACTTCTCTTGGACTAAACGTGTAAATCATCCAAATGAGCTTTACACTAAAGGCCAAAAAGTTCGCGCGGTTGTATTGGGCGTGGACATCGAGAACGAAAGATTCTCTTTGGGTATCAAACAACTTGAGTCTGACCCTTGGTCAAACATCGAGAACAAATATGCTATCGGCACTCAACACGACGTTAAAGTCACTAAAACAGCTGACTTCGGTGCATTCGTTGAGCTTGAATCCGATATCGAAGGTTTGATCCACATTTCTGAACTAACAACAGATAAAATCAACTCTGTTGAAGAATTCATTAAGCCAGGTCAATCTGTAAAAGCAGAAGTTATCTCTATCGACAAAGACGCTCGTAAGATCGGTTTGTCTGCAAAACTAGTTAAACTTCGCGAAGCAAAAGCGGACGTTGACGATTACGTTAAAAAAGCAACTGCGACTTCCAAGTCCACTTTCGGTGACTTGTTCGCTGACCAGTTGAAAAACGTAAAAACTGACAAGCAGTAATTCGTTCAAGACCAAAGGCTGACCCGCAAGGGTTCAGCCGGTCGAGTACGATTGACTGACAAGTCTTAAAAGGGGACCCTAGTAGGGTCCCTTTTTTTATTTGAAAAGGGACCTTTTTCATTCATCCGCTCGGGGGCCGATATGAAGGGCAGCTTTTTCAAAAAATTGGTAATCATCTTTTTAGTTTTCGTGGGCCTGGGGGCTCTGTTGAAAATGGGCGGCGACTTCTTCGGCAGCCCGGATAAAAAGGTCACAGCAAAAAACACCATTCTGCATCTGGAAATGAACGGCGTTATTCTTAACGGCAAGAAATTCATCAAGAATCTTAAAAAATACCGTGAAGACGACAAGGTCAAAGCGATTCTGATCAGCATCAATTCTCCAGGTGGTTCTGTCGGACCTTCCCAGGAAATCTTTGCAGAGATCAAGCGCGTGCGCGATGAAATCAAAAAACCAGTGATCTGTGTCAGCACCGGCATCATGGCCAGCGGCGCTTATTATTCTGCCGTGGCCTGTGACAAAATCGTGGTGGCTCCAGGGGCGCTGGTGGGCTCTATCGGTGTGATCATGGAATTTGCAAATCTTGAAAAGCTTTATGACTGGGCGAAGATTTCCCGGTACTCCATCACTTCCGGGAAATTCAAGGACTCTGGTGCGGAATACCGTCCGATGCGTGAAGATGAAAGAACTTTATTCCAAAGCATGATCGATGAGGTCTATGCGCAATTCAAAGGCACCGTGGTGAAAGAACGTAAACTTCAAGAGGATGTTGTTTCTGAATATGCCGATGGACGTGTGTTCACAGGGGCCACAGCTGTTAAGATGGGCTTCGCGGATCAGGAAGGCTATTATGAAGACGCTGTGAAGCTGGCGGCGGAAACAGCAAAGCTGGGTGATAATTATGAGGTCTTTGAAATTCCCAAAAAGAAAGTCAGCATCTTTGATCTGGGCGGCGGTGACAGCGAAGATGACCTGAACAGCATGTCCGAATTTGCTGATATCATGAAAGGAAAATCCTTTGGCGCGGACATGGAGGGTGCGATGAAGTACATTCTGCGTGCGAAATATTTGAACCAGCCATTGATGCTAATGCCTGGTTACTGGGAGTAAGTCATGAAAGCTCTGGGGATCTTTTTGCTGACAGTGCTTTTTGCCGGATTGGCCCAGGCCAATCCTCAGGACCCGCGTCAACCCCAGCCTTGGTTTGATATTCGTTGGAAGGGTTACTATTACCTGACCGCAGATATTGAACCCGCACCGGGAGTGATCTTTAAAACCGGGCAGAAGTTTGAATTTATCGGGATCACCGGCGGCGGTGGTTATGTGCCAGTCACTGTGTTTGAGCTAAAACCTTTGGTGTGCGAGACACCGCAGCTTGAAACAGAGTTGGTTTTGTTGAATCCTGCGGGTGGAAATAAAACTGAAATTGGCTTTGAGATGCGTAAGAACTGTATGATGGTTTTCTTTGTGGAAAATCACCTGATTGGCACCTCCAGCTATTTCACTGACAGCACGGAGTAAGCATGGCAGCCAAAAAGGCCCGCAAGAAGACATCCCCCAAAAAGAAAGCCCCGATAAAAAGACCGGCGGCAGTTCATGGGAAAATCCAGATAGCCAAAGACATCTGGCCGATGGAAAGAGATGTCCTGTTCCGCCCTGACCGCATGAAATACGTGCGTAAGCTGATCAAGCCGGAAGGGTGTGTGTTCTGCCGGGCCTCAGAAGAAAAAGTCAGCTTTGACACTCTTTGCGCGTTTAAGACCAAACATTCCATGGTCGTTTTGAACAAGTTTCCTTATAACAGCGGACATCTGCTGGTTTTGCCCAAACGTCATTGCGGCGACCTTTTAAAACTTTCTGATGAAGAATACATGGATCTGCAAAACACCATTCGTCTGGTGATGAAGGCGTTAAACGAGCTTTATCAACCCGGTGGCATCAACGTGGGCCTGAATCATGGCGCGGTGGCCGGGGCCGGCATCCCTGAGCACTTGCACTATCATGTCATTCCACGATGGACCGGGGACCTTAATTTCTTCCCTTTGATTGCTGAGACCAAGGTCTTGGTTGAAAGTCTTGAGCAGACCTACGAGAAGGTTTGGAGTATTTTAAGAAAATATGAATAGAGGCGTGACTTTCCAAACGGCTCCACTGACCCCTGCGGTGAAGTGGCTGCTGATCATCAATGTGGCTATCTGGTTCGTGTTCCAAGTGATTCTGGAAGGTTTCTTGCGTATTCCTTTCACGTCGATCTTCGGTTTGTTCCCGGGGAAAGTTCTTTTTGATTTCCAGATATGGCAACTGGGCACATACATGTTCCTGCATTCGATGCAGGTCACGCATATTCTGTTTAATATGCTGATGCTGTGGTTCTTCGGGGCTGAGCTTGAGCAGCGCTGGGGTTCCAAGTTCTTCCTGGTTTATTACTTCGTATCCGGCATTGGTGCGGCGATTTTGTACTGCCTGGGTGTTTGGATCTATGCTTTGACCACGGGTTCTCAGACCGGATTGATTGTTCCGGTGGTGGGGGCTTCAGGGGCGGTCTTCGGTCTGTTACTGGCGCAGGGGTTGATCTTCGGGGAACGCATTGTTTACTTCTTTATGCTGTTCCCGATGAAGACCAAGTACTTTGTGGCTTTGATGGGGCTGGTGCAATTGGCGTCCCTTATGACTTCTAGTGTCAGTGGTGGGGAAGTGGCTTATTTGGCCCATTTGGGCGGGATTGTTTCGGGCTTTATCTGCCTGAAAACCAAGGGCTGGCTGGATCGCAATGACCTTCGGAAGAAGTCCAAAAACAAGAGCCGGAACCTGCGTTTGGTCGTCAATAACGATAAAAACGAAAAGAACGACAAGCCTCCTAAATATTGGAACTAACTGGACGGGGCCCGTTTTTTGGGCTATAAAAAAGGGCTCGATCGCAAAAGGGAGTTTTTATGTCTTTGGCTCAGGCTAATAAGAATTTGAAGTATGATAAGCGTATGACTGAAAACAAAATCAGCGCAGGTGAATTGTCCAAAGAAGAATGGCAGAAACACCTTGAGCAGCTTCCTGATCTTTCTCACAACGTAGAAACGTTCACTATGGACGGTAAAAATACGAAGGATGAAGACTCTCACTAATTCCCGAGTGATCTGATCCGCCCCAACTGTAAACTTTCAGGGGACTAAAAAGCACAACCACGATAAATGGTTGTGCTTTTTTTATTCAGGCCTGTGAAATCAGTGAGGGATAAGTACGCGATCCGTCGCGAACTATTGCGTTTTGTTCGAGGATGCTGTCATGGAGTTTTCACGAGCAATCGCCGCCGTGACTTCGTTTTGACTAAATGGCGCCCATTCTTCACGAATGATTTTGAAAGAGTCGCCGGACTTCAAAGCATAGATGGTCTTCACGCCATAATCGACGTGTTTGTCGGACTCATAACGTTGCAGTGTTTTTACCAAAAGCTGATCGTTGTGTTGAACGATGTAGGGCTGGGACAGGTGAACCTTGATGTATTCGTACTTGGATTTCAGGTTCTTCTTATGGCTCATCCAGGAATTGTAGTTAAAGCCCGGAGCCTTAAAGCCAGCATCATAGAAGGACATGTACTTTTCAATGTCCTGATTTTCCCAGGCTTGTCTCCAGCTTTCCACAAAGCTGCTTAATTCCCCGCGGCGCTTGTCATGTTCGTCTTTGCTGACATAATCCACATGATCAAAGATCAGAATCGGGGTTTCGCCCAGTTTGATATAGTCGGCAAGTTTTTTGATAACATCATTGCGAACCACCACGCAGCCGCGGGAACCGCGGGTCAGAGGTACAGAATCAGGGATCGCATGCAGCCAGATACCGGAACCGGTTTTGTTTTCACGCTTGTCGAAAAGGTTCGGGTAGTTGGTGGTGAAGGCCAGGGCACCATAAAGACTGAATGGAATTTTTGGCTGGCTTAAACGTTCTTGCAGGAAGTAAATGCCTTCCGGCGTTTTGTGATCATCACGTTTGGTTTTGTTGCCGCCCATTTTACCAATGTCAGCCGGGTACTCGGTGATTTTTTGAATGAGTTCCCCATTGCGTTCAAAAACAGAAAGCTTGCGCTGTTCTTTATCGACCAGAATGACGTAGCGGGAAAATGCTTCGGTTTCTGAAATCTGCAACAAAGAAGCGGGCAGCAGTTCTTTCTCAATTTGGGATTTGGGCGCGACAACAGGATCTGCCATGGTCGGCAGACTGAGGAAAAGTAAAGCACAGCCCGTGAGGAAACGTCTCATGTTCTTATTATGCCCGAAAAGGTCTTGATCTTGTCAAGTGGCTGTCCTCAGGTGTCCAGAGGTTGGACGTTTTTCGAATAATTTAGTTGTAAATAATGAGGTCTAAGATCTTAAGACCTAAGCCTGTCTCACCGATAAAATCTATGACATAGAGGTTTATACATGGCTGAACAAAAAGAGCAATCGACCGCGAAACCACGTAATATGGCAATGATCTTCCAGGTGGCCTTTGCGGTGCTGAATCTTGCCGTTATGGGTGGTGGGGCCTACATGGTTTACGCCTCGACGATGGGATGGGAAAGTCCCAAGGTGACGGAAGAGGATGCCGAGCGCGAACTGGCCTCCACGGCGAGTGAAGCGGATCTGGCTCCGTTGATCTATACCATGGATAAATTCACTGTGAATCTGGGAGGGGAGCCTAAGCGTACCATCCGTCTGGAAATCAATCTGCAAATGCTGGGCAAAGAAGGTTTTGAAGAGGTGATGGAACCTGAAAACCGCGCCAAAGCTCGCGATCGCATTGTGCGTCTGCTGAATGATAAACTCTTTGCGGATCTGGACAGCATTCAAGGCAAGCTGTTCCTGAAGGACAAGATTGCCGGGGAAGTGAATGGCATTCTTCGTCGTGGTATCGTGAAGGATGTTTTCTTCTCGGACTTCGTCGTTCAGTAATCCGGCCTGTAATATCCTGCCAAAAGTCTTAAAAGTCCTGAAGTTCGTTGTCATCATAGCCCTGCGGTTTCAAACTAGGTGCAGAGTCGTTCTGTATTAACCAACGAAAGAAGCACCTATGAAACGGATTTCAACTTTGCTCTTGGGGCTGGGACTTGCTGTCTCTGCCTACGCCGTCGAACCGTCACCAGCTCCTGCGCCAAAGCAGGATGTGATCGGGACCATCAAAGGATGGACTGAACGCAGCCCGGACCTGAAACTTTCTCTTCCCGTAACTAAATTTGTTCTGGATAACGGACTGACCGTGCTTCTTTTGGAAGATCATGCGGTGCCAATGGTAAGCTATCACACTTGGTATCGTGTGGGCTCCCGCGACGAATCTCCGGGCGTGACCGGGGCGGCACACATGCTTGAACACATGATGTTTAAAGGTGCCAAGAAGTATGACGGCAAATCCTTTGATCGTATCTTCCATGAAAATGGCATTACGAATAATGCCTTCACCACCAATGATTACACCGGCTTTTATGAAAATCTGCCAAGTTCAAAACTGGAGCTGGTGATGGATATGGAAGTGGACCGCATGAGTTCCCTTCTGATCAGTCCGGAAGATCTGAAAAGTGAAAAAGAGGTCGTGAAAGAAGAGCGCCGCTGGCGTGTGGACAACAATCCCATGGGGTTGTTGCGCGAACTGATGATGGGGACACTGTTTAAAGTGCATCCTTACAAGTGGCCCGTGATTGGCTATATGAAAGACATCGAGGCTTATGACTCTGACAAGCTTCGTTACTTCTATAACACCTACTATGTTCCGAATAATGCGGTCCTGGTGGTCGTTGGTGATTTCAAAACATCCACAGTGAAAAACCTGATTGAAAAGTACTATGGCAAATTGCCATCCAAACCTTTGCCGGAAAGAAAATATCCGACAGAGCCAATGCAAAAAGCCCAGCAAAATGCGACTTTGCGCAAAGACGTGCAGAATACATCCTTTGTGGTGGCTTACCAAAGCCCGAAGCAGGGCGATCCGGATATGTATGCCCTGGATCTGGCTGCAAATATTTTGGGTAATGGCAGCTCCAGTCGTTTGCACAAACGTCTGGTGTATCAGAAACAAGTGGCGACTTCCGCATATGCCTACAACTATTCCATGAAAGATCAGGGGATGTTTGCGGTGGGTGTGAACATGAAACCGGGTCTGGGATCGGCAGAGGCGCTGGATCTGGTTTACAATGAAATCTGGAAACTGCGTAATCAGAAAGTCACTCCGCTGGAGCTTGAAAAGGCGAAAACTCAAGTGATGAAGGATTTGGTGGACAGTTTAAAAACCATGGATGGCAAAGCCCGTGCCTTGGCCGTGAATGAAATCGTTAATGGCACCTATGAAAGCCTGTTCACTGATCTGGAAAAATATCAGGCGGTGACGGCGGACGATATCAAGCGTGTCGCGGATAAATACACACAACAAACACAACGATCCATTGTGACCCTTGAACCCAAAGTGAAGAAGGAACAATAGTCATGAGAATATTTATCGCAGCTTTGACGCTTCCTCTTGTATGTTCTGTTCTGGTGGCTTGTTCCAGCTCTTCTAAAAATACCGTGAAACCACCGACAGAAGGCTATGTCACCAGAGGCAATGGCTCTTTCAAATTGCAGCCGTATAAAGAAGTCACTTTGGAAAATGGTCTGAAGGTTTACTTTATTCACGATGCGACTTTGCCCCGGGTCAGTCTGACAATGATGATTAAAACGGGCAGTATGCAGGAAGGTTCCGGCAAGCCGGGCCTGAATGCCTTGACATCTTATCTTCTGGAGCAGGGCACGCAAACCCGCGATGCGCTGAAACTGGCGGATGAATTTGGTCAGTTGGGATCATCTTTGGATATCAGTCCCAGTGCGGATGCAACGACGGTTTATGCGGACTCTTTGACGACCGGATCACAGGCATTGTTGGATTTGTTTTCTGATGTGACCATGAATCCGGCCTTTAAAGATGCGGAAATCGCCCGCATTCGCTCCCAGATGCTGGCGGGCCTGCAAAAGAAGGTCGATAATCCGTCCTCTTTCGCAGATGAAAAAATGGATCACTTTGTCTTTGGCAATCACCCGTATGGCCGTGACACCAATGGCACAACGGAAGGTCTGAAAGGCATCAGTAAGCAGGATGTGATCAAGCACTACCTGACATTCTTCCGTCCGAACAATTCCATGCTGGCTGTGGTGGGTAATTACGATGCCGCTTATGAAAATCGTGTGCAGGAGGTCTTTGGCAAATGGACCAAGCGCACGATTCCGGAAGTCAAAGTGGAAGCTCCGCCGGTGAGTGATTCCCTGCAGGTGAAACTGATTGTGAAAAAAGGTTTGCAGCAAACGCAAATTCGCATCGGTCAGGTGGGGATCAACCGTGCAGATCAGGATTATCTAAGACTGCGTCTGGCGAATGAAACTGTCGGTGGCAGCTTTGCCAGTCGCCTGAACCAAAAAGTCAGGGATGATCTGGGACTGACCTATTCGATCTATTCCTTCTTCGATGTTCGCAAAGAGCGTGGAAGCTACGACATCGTGACCTTCACTAAAAATGAAACCGCCGGAAAGACATTGGACGAAGCACTGAAGGTTCTGAATGATTTCGTGAATACCGGGGCGACAGAAGCTGAAGTGTCTGCCGGTCGCAACCAGCTGATCGGGCAGTTCCCGAGAGCCATCGAAACAGCGGATCGACTGGCTTATAATCTGCTGGCTTTGGATTTTTACGGAATTCCGGTGGATTACCTGACTGACTTTAACAAGAACGTGGGGGCGATCAAGCCAAAGGATGCCAATGCAGCCTTTAAGAAAGCTGTAAACCCTGCGAAGTTCAAGGTTCTGGTATATGGGGATGAAAAGATCATTCCGCAGTTTGAAAAGTACAAACCAGTGATTGAACGAATGAAATAAAAGACAATAGCAGGAATAAATAAAAACCCCACAACTGATCAAGCTGTGGGGTTTTTGTTTTTTAAGCTTTAAGATCTGATTCTTATCTGCGTTTCTTGCGGGCTTTCAGGAAGATGTATGCTCCCAGTGCTGCCAGCAGGATGGCGCCGGCCAGCAGAAGGGTTTTATTATTCCCTTTGCCGCCATCCTCTTCACCCTGAAGCATATCGGCTGGCATTGCAGAACTGATCGGGGCTCCCAGGGTTTCTGAGCCCGGGCGAATCGGGCCCAGTTCCGGTTTCGCCAGAAGGTTTTTGGAGGCGATCACTCGCAAACTCATCACGGCTTTGAAGAAGTCCTGGCTGTACTTTGTGTAGTATTGTTTGTGTGCACTGAATGTGATCAGGATGGCGATTTTATCTTTGATCGTGGCCAGATAGCGTGTGAAATAGTTGGGAACTTCGGACCCCAAATGCAGGGAATCCACCCATGTCTGGTCATTGATCTGGACGCTTTTGGATTTATAGACAATTTTGGACTCGGAGGAACCGCCGCCTTTCAGGGCTATGGAAATAGGGGTGTTCAAGTGAGACTCATAAAGGGCAAAGGTGTCAGTCGGTCCGACTTCTTTGGCGGTCAGGATAATGATGGCTTCTTTGGCTTCCTTGGTTTGTTCACTTCGGCAGACCCATTCGGTTTGCTCCAGATTACATTTCCAGGTTTCCGGCATTTCAAATGCGATGTAAGCATTACGAAAGACTTTTGCATGGGCGCTAAAACTGAGTAGAATAACGGCGAGTGATGCTAACAAACGAAACTTCATGCAGACCTCGGTGCTGTACTGGTTTAAGCTTTTACACTTCGGCTTCACCGAAGTAGGCTGTGCAGTAAGTATAATAACAATTTCCTCTGGGATCAAAGAGCAAAAAAGGGAGATTTCCTGTGAAGAACCTTTATCAGCTGACCACATTCGTGACCGTCATCAGCGAGGGCAGCATGACTGCGGCAGCGGACAAGCTCTATTTGACCCAGCCCGCAGTTTCCCAGCAGATTCGCAACCTGGAGGAAGATCTAGGTGTGGAGCTGCTGGTAAGGGGCGTACGCTCCATTAAAGCCACCCCTCAGGGGGAGGTTCTTTATGAATACGCAAAAAAAATCATTCATCTGACCCAGCAGGCGGAAATCGCCATCAAATCCATCGGCAATCAAATGAAGGGGCAGTTGCGAATTGGGACACTGAACTCTTTGGGGTTGCATGTGATGAGTCCCATTGTGGGACGCTTGATGCGCCATAATCCCGAGCTGACCCTGAAGATTGAATATGATCGTGGCGAAGAGCTGATCAAGGGATATAGAAAAGGTCAGTACGATGTTTTGATTCTGCCTGACACCAAAACTGAGTTTGCGTCCGAGCTTGATGGCAGCGAGCAGCGTTTCCTGTTGAAAGAGGAAATGTGGCTGGTCGGTTCCAGCAAAGACGAAAAGATGCCTCAGCAGATCCTGGTGAAGGACATGGGCGCTTTCCCCTTGGTGGATTTCACCGAGGAGTTCCCCGCGTTTTACAGCGAACTTCACGGCAAGATTCAATCACAAGGGGCCAAGGTCAGCTCTATTTTCGAGTCTTCCAACGTGGGGACTTTAAAGCGTGTGATCGAGGCCGGACTGGGATGGGGCTTTCTGCCGGCTCACTCCATCAAAAAGCAGGTGCGTTCAGGCCGCCTGAATCGTGTGTACGTTAAAGACATGCACTACGAAATTGATCTGATGTTCTATTATAAAAAGAACTCTGACAGCAAGGCCTTGGTCGAGGTCTTCTATCAAACATTGGCCCAACAAGAAAAAGGTTAGACCTTTGTAGGATTCATTTGGGATCACTTTCTTCCGAAAAAAGGTTCAGATTCTTTTCGGGAGAAAGTCTTAAATGAAGAAAAACTATTCTATTCAGGTCAAGTTGGCAGTTCCTATTATTTTGATTGCTTTACTTGTATTGGGAACGATGACCTTTTTGATGGCTCGCAACGGCCATGAAACTGCAAAAAAAGCCGCGACAGATAAAACTGTTGCCACCGCACGGGCCTACGCTGCCGAAATGCGCTTGGATGTCGAGCGGGGCTTGGATATTGCGCGCAACATGGCGCATATTTTGGAGTCATTTAAGAAGCGCAACAACACAGGCCGTTCTCAAGTAGCCGAAGCTCTGCGTGAAATTCTGGAAAAGAATAAATTCCTGATCGGCACCTGGACGGGGTGGGAACCCAATGCCTGGGACGGTAAGGATGCTGACTACGTATCTGTACAAGGTCACGATGCCAGCGGTCGCTTTGTACCTTATCTGAACTGGGAAGGTGGCAAGTCCTCTTTGACTCCGTTGGTGGGTTACGGCAAGGCCGGTGAGGGTGACTATTATCTGGTGCCTCAGGCGCGTGGTAAGGAAACCATGGTTGAACCTTACCTATACCCAATTGACGGTGTTCAGGTGTTGATGACCTCCGCTGTTGTACCTATCTTTGTTGATGGCAAGTTCGTCGGTAACTCCGGTGTGGACCTTCCGTTGAAAGACATCCAAAGCAAAGCCAACGGTGTGAAACCGTTTGAAACTTCCGAAGCTTATCTGGTGACGGCAAATGGCAATTACGTGTCACATCCCGATGAAAAGATGATCACCAAGCCAGCGGATTATCCATTTGAAGTTGAAAAATTCAAAGCGGCCATCAGTAAAGGTGAAGAACTGACGATCACAGGTGTTGATCCAAAAGATCATCAGGAATATCTGTATGTGGTTTCCCCGATGAATCTGGGTAACACGCAAGAACCGTGGGCTTTGATCGTGAGAACGCCCACCAGCACAGTGCTGGCTGAAGCCAGTGCAATGGTGTGGACTCAGGTGGTGATTGCCCTTTCCGGTATCTTCATTCTGCTAGTGGCGGTAATGGTGATTGCGCGTATGATCTCCAATTCTGTCAGTGGTTTGGCGAATAAACTGCAAAGCTCTGGTGATCTGGTATCCTCTGCAATTCATCAGTTGTCCATTGCCGGTCAGTCCTTGTCTGAATCCTCCAGTTCCTCTGCGGCTTCTTTGGAAGAAACCGTCGCGGCTTTGGAAGAAATGACTTCCATGGTGAAAATGAATTCAGACAATGCCAAACAGGCGGCATCCTTGTCGGCACAGTCCTCAGAAACAGCGGTTCAGGGTGAAAAGGAAATGGGCGAGCTGTTGTCCTCCATGAACGAAATTTCTGCGTCTTCCAAGCAGATTGAAGAGATTATCAACGTTATTGACGATATTGCCTTCCAGACGAATCTGCTGGCTTTGAATGCTTCTGTGGAAGCGGCTCGTGCAGGTGAACATGGTAAGGGCTTTGCGGTGGTTGCCGAAGCGGTGCGCACACTGGCGCAACGTTCTGCAAGTGCAGCCAAAGACATCACAGGCTTGATCAAGGAATCTGTGGAAAAAATTGACCGCGGCACGCACAAGGCCGATAAATCCGGCGAGATGTTGAAGAATATTGTAACTTCCGTTAAGAAAGTCGCGGATCTGAACAATGAAATCTCCATGGCCAGCGAAGAGCAGTCCACAGGGATTCAGCAGATTTCCAAAGCGATGAATCAACTGGATCAGTCGGTTCAGTCCAACGCGGCTTCCTCAGAGGAAATCGCAGGAACAGCGCAAGAAATCAATTCTCAGGCAGCGATCATGAAGAATGTGGTGGATGAACTGAATACGGTTGTGTATGGCAGTGGCGAACAGCCGGCTCCAGCCAAGACTCTGACGGCAAAAGCGCCGTCAGAACACGCTGAAATGGATGAAGACGGCTGGAAAGCCGCTTAATAGAACTATTTAAAACGATTGGCGCAGGCTTGTTTCAGAAGATAAGCCTCGCGCCAAGTGTCTGCACTTCGCAAAGCTCCCTTCAAATACCAGTAAATACGCATCTGCTCCATATAGGTTAAATCACAGAATCCTGTATCCACATAGCAACTGACGTGACTGTCCATGGCCATGGTGTGCATATCTTTGCAGCTGGTGCCTTCGGCAACTTCCTGAATGCGGTCCTGTAAACAATAGCGAACATCCTGAAGCCAGATCTGGGACTGAGGTGAAAAACGGACTTCATCATTCAAAAATTTCTGACAGTAAGGATACCCGAAGTTTTGCCAGTAGCCTTTGCGTCCGCAGGCATTTTCGCGCTCTTTACATGCGTAGAAGTCACAGGATTGGTCGCTGGGCACACAGGATGAAGCCGCAGCAGAAAAAGACATCAGAATAGTCAAAATAGCAAGAACCAGACGAGACATAGAGGGCGAAAGTAAAAGCAGAAAGGGGCTGTGTCCAGCCCCTTAAATCCTCTGGGCAAAACTTGCAGGAGTGTCTAAATTAGTGACGCTCGCTGGGGTCATTGGGCTTGGGTGTTTTCACGCAGACATAGCCGCAATGTTCAAAGCAATGCTTGGATTTGCTCCAGCAGTATTTTTTTGAAACTAAAAAACCTTTGGGACAGGTTGGCCGTTCAAACTGAAGGCTCCAGATGGGCTCGATAGTCGCATTTTCAGGAATATCCTGCGCCGAGCTATAGGTCTCCGTCGCCCCGGCGGTGCCGGCAATTGCAAACGAAGTAAGAATCAATAAAAACATTTTTTTCATTGGTGTCTCCTTGGTATTTTTGTGAAAGAGTAGCGGGGGTTGCCGATCACGAGCCATCGCTTTTGTGCGACGGTGCGGGAATACAGGCAAAGTCTTGCAAGGGCATTACACCATTCCAGAAATAGTGGGTAATTTCTCAAGGGCGAGCGCAGTCTGACAAACAGGAGGTTTTATGAAAAGAGCAGTTTTATTTTTTCTGGGGATGATGACTTCCGCACAAGTTTTTGCGGCGGCGGATTCCGTGGCGGTTTTTCATCGCGCTGAAAAAGTGGGTGTTTTGTTGAATGAACGAGCGGCCTATGGTCGTATTCAGCAGTTCATGGATGCCATGGGTGCAGAAAGCCGTTTCCGTTGGTTGACGGCGGATGAAAGTGTGAAAATTGAATGTGCCCGTGAAGATGTCAGAGCCACCTGCACGATTCGCTTCCTGCCTTCTGAAGTTGTGGCGATCCAAGGCCGCAGTGTGAAGGCCTTTGTGGCAACGAATGATTTCCCGCAGATGTTTGAGATGACTTTTGAAAGCTCAATGGAAGACCGCTTTATCCTAAAAGCAGGGCCGGAAGGATTGTGGCTCTGGGCGGGGAAACGCGGCGAGAATCCTTAGTGCGCGCGGCTTAGGTCTGAATCTCAGGATGTTCCGGCAATGAGTCTGGGCAAACATAAAGGGCCATTGGATAATAGATCCATGGCCTTTTTATTTGTCCTTCTCTTATCTTGGAACGTCAGTGCGGGAGAGCCCGACAATTTTTCCGCCCGTCGCGACACCAAAGCAGTTGTCGCTAATGAAGAAATCAACAAGGCAATTAATGCAGTTCTGGATATGAATTTGCAAGAGTTTCCTGCCAGGTTCGGTTGTGACCGGAAAAAGTTTTTGGACTTTGTTCAGGACGATCTGGATCGCAATTTGCCACAAGTGTATAAGGCCGTTTACGTGAACGCACCCATTGCGGGGCCTCGTTCTGCCAAGGAGGTCCCTTACCGTGCGGGTCGTCCTTATACGGACCTTTATTTTTCTCAATCCTATAAGGTGGATATTAACGGTCAGATTTTTTATATCGGCTTGGATAAGATTGATCACTTCTTTGCGCATGGGGCGACTTACTGGGACATGATCGGGCAAGACCCGTTACTTCCCAAAGACAAAGTAAAAAAGGCGTTGGAGGTGGGAGTTATGCAGGAACAAGCCACCTGGGGATTGCAACGCCCCGGAGTGAAGTCCTATGCCGATCTGTCGGCCAACTATCAGGGGCTTTACTTCTGGCGCGATCTTTTTGATGGCAAGCCCGCTATTGCCGTTTGTAAGAATGGGCGCTTTGTTAAGAACCGGGAATTTAAAATCGAGGACTACTTTGTGCCGTCGATGGATGAAACCATCAACTGCAACAGTTATGCGAATCAGGAAATGTATCAGGCGATAAAAAAAGTCACCGACAAATGGGGGCAAAAATGCCCGGCAGTGGATGGCCCTTGCGAGCAGATGAAATCCAAAAACGGCGATTTTGCTTCTTTGCTTTTGCACCCGCGTTGTCTGGGGACCGGAACTTCTCAGGTGGAAAAGGCTTCGGCCATGACCACCAAGGACGTCGTCGATACTGCTCAGGCCGTTATGGGGGGCGGAGCCAACTATCTGCTCTTTAAACTGTTTGGTGAAAAGAAAGGTCAGGGTGTGCGATGAGACTTCTTGCCGTGCTGGCCATTGTTACTGTCAGTTTCAGTGTGATGCGGGCACAAGCTTCGTTGAGCGAGGCCAACAAGGTCTGGAAAGAATTCAGAGCTTGTTCCAAGCGAACTCCGCAGGATGTTTTTACCTCCTGTGCCAGTGGGTATCTGGCCTCGGGCTTGGTCGCACCCGAGAAGAATCAGTTGTTGCAGCTTTTGGATATTGGGTACGAGTTTACCGGATTGCAGGACTGCACCGGGCAAAATAAAATTCAGCCAACTAAAATAAAGTCCGAGTTCTACTGCATGGAACTTAAAGGCAAAAAAAAGAATGGCGAAGGCTATGTGGCTTTTGTTAAAGAAATGGATGGCTTGAAAATCCAAACCATCAAATTCAAGTACTAGAAGATCACACTGTCCGGCAGGCCCAGTCGGGCGGCGATAATACGCACGATTTCACTGGCTGTTTCTTCCAGCGCACGTTCGGTGACGTTGAACACCGGCCAGCGTCTGTTCACTTTAAAGATTTTTTCTGCATATTCGATCTCTTTGGCGATGTGAGACATCGACGCGTAAGATCCGCCTGGGTCCTGACCGAACTTTTCCAGACGGCTTTTGCGGATTCTTTGCAGGGAATCCATATCAATGATCAATCCCACAATGCGACGCTGATCTATTTTGAAAAGCTCTTCTGGCAGGGGTGTGTCCAGCACCAAGGGCACGTTGGCAACCTTCCAGCCTTTATGGCTCAGGAAAATTGAAAGAGGTGTTTTGCTGGTGCGGGAAATCCCGACCAAAACGATGTCAGCCTTGTCCAGTTCTGCAAACGTTTTTCCGTCATCGTGTTTAACGGTGTATTCAATCGCCTCAATGCGCTTGAAATATCTTTCATCCACGGCACGCAATGCGCCGACGGCGTCTTCAGAATGTTGTCCAAAGAAAGTGTCCAGTGTGGAAAGCAAAGGCCCCAGAAGATCAAAGTAAGGAATACCTTTTCCCGAAGCCATTTCGCGGATCTTGGTGCGCAAACCCTGACTGGCCACAGTGTAGGCCAGCATTCCACGACGCTCGAAACATTCTTCGATGACGGCTTCAGCCTGTGCTTCGGTGCGCACGTTTTTACAGCGGATGATATTGACGTCTTTGGTGGTGTACTGAACCAGCGCCGCACGGATCATGGTGGCGGCGGTTTCACCGGTACTGTCTGAAAGAATATAAATGGTGTAAGTTTGGGGGTCCGTCATTAGTCAGCAAGTCCGTTGATCAGCGCTTTACGAACATTTTCGATATGCTCTTTCAACCAAAGATCGGCCATGCCTGAAAACAGCAGGAACGCAAAATCAGGGCTGGCTTTGATCAACAGACAGGAGGTTTTGTTTTCGGGGTCCAGATGCTGCATTTGCAGTTTACCCAGCATCTGTTCTGAATTGGTGGTCAAAACCGAAAGCATGTTCATCGGTGGCAGACGCAAGACCGCTTTGGAATTGTTTTTCAAAAGCTGAGTGGCACCTTTATGGAAGTAAGCCTGCGCTTTCCATTGTGCATCGTTGTTCTCCAGAAGAACTCCGGCGTCAAACAGCATTGCCAGACGGGAAAATACCACAATCGCACGGTCGATATGATCTTCAGGAAGTCCTAAAGAAAGACCGCGCACCAGTGAAAGATCGCGGGATGGTTCAAAGTGGGCAGTGCGTTCGCTGGCTTCAACCTTGGCTTCAAAATCATTATCCAGAACGGATTCCAAACGCTTTTGCAGATTTGTGATTTTTGACACGATTGTTTGCGACAGTTTTTCCATGACGTTCTCCCACGCTGATCATTTTATTCTGGGGAGAAACACGCACTTAATCAAGTACGACAGTGAATTCCTGTGAAGGATGATGGGCCTGCCACGCGATCTGCAGGTTCCCGGTACTTTGTCCAGGTGGCAGGAAAATGCGCAAGGTGGGCTCTTTCAGGTTTTTCCAGATGCCAAAGACTTCCGCCGTCCATGCTGTCAGGTCCCCATTCCACGGAAGAACCACGACCCATTTATTCGGCAGCAGTTTTTCAGAGGCGATCATCAGCGGAGCCGAGGATGCAGAGGGCTTTAGCGGGGATTCCAGCTCCGCCTCGTGCACAACAGATTCGACGAACTCTGGCAAAGTCGGGTTGTGGTGGCGGGAGGATTTACAGACTTGGAAATTCAGATACCAGTCCAGCTTGGCTGTCCAGGGTGACTTTTCCAGATCAGGCACAATCCACAGGTCAGAACCCGGATTCAGTGCACTGGCCTGGGAAAGTACGCTGAGTGCCATTAGTGAGCCTTACCGACTTGATCCAAAAGGCCGTTAACGAAGCTGCCGGAATCAGAGGTGCCGTATTTCTTGGCAATTTCAACGGCTTCATTGATGGCGATGTTTTCTTTGATTGGTTCAGAGGCAAAACGCATTTCATAAACTGCGATACGCAGGATATTGCGATCAATCGTCGCCATGCGCTCAACTTTCCAGTGAGCACTGGAGGCTTGAATTTTGGAATCAATGGCGGATTTCTGCGCCTGAACACCAGTCACGAGAAGATCGGCGTAGGAAATCACTTCGGGGTCAAGACTCTGCTCAAACACTTCAAGGAAGGTTTGGTAGCTGATCTGCGGAGCAAACTCAGTTTGAAAGAGGACCTGGAGGGCGAGTTCGCGGGCTTGGCGTCTTGCTGTCAGTTTCATGATTGGTACTTTTCTCGCTTTCAACAAATGTCATCGCTGTGAGGCTTAATTGTGGATTACTTGCATCGACAAAATCAAGAAGTTCGGCGTCTTCCAGAGTCTCCACAAATTCCTGAACGTCTTTGAACGTTCTATATACACTTGCAAAGCGAATATAGGCAACGTCATCAAGTTGTTTTAATTCAGCCATCACTTTTTTGCCGATCAGACGGGAAGAGATCTCGGATTCGCCACGGTTGATAACCCAGGCAGAGATTTTTTCCACCACAGCATCAATCTGTGCCAGACTGACCGGACGCTTTTGGCAGGAGGCTTGAAGGCCTTTCAGGATTTTTTCTTTGCTGAACGGTTCGCGGCGTCCATCTTTTTTGATGATGAACGGGAATGCGAGCATGATCGTTTCCACTGTCGAGAAACGGGCTTTGCACTCGAGGCACTCACGACGGCGGCGGATGCTTCCGTCCTTCTGCACTCGGGTATCCAAAACTCTGTCATCAGCATGTCCGCAAAATGGGCATTTCATAGTCTTTAGTCCCGCTTAAAAGCTAGCCGGAGATTAGGGAGCCAGCCCTCGTGAGTCAACGGGTCCAGCGCCTTTGTCTTGATGCGTTATGGACCTTCCTTGGCAGGCTAAAAGCTGGATAGAATAGAGGGCAGAATTGAGGTGCGTGTGAAGACTTTTCTAGCGTTGATTTTGCCCTTGTTTGTAGCTTCTGTGGCCACAGCTCAAGATTCCCAGCCGGTAGTTGGACGTGATGCTGCTGCCAAATACTTCCAGCCCCGTGATCCGGCGCAGTCTTATGGCAATTCTGTCCGAGGCACTTCTGATCATTATCTGGCTTTGCACTTTGGCCGCTATATGGCATCGCAATCCTATGACTGGGGTAAGAATGGTCAGGAAGACGATGCGGGGAAAAACCAGTTCGGCGTCACTTATCGAGTGGGCGAGTGGTACAACTCCATGGATCTGGCGTTGCGCATGGATTATTCCGAATTCGATCTGGCGGATGAAAACCCGACGAAGCTGTCGTTCATGCCTTTGATCACCTTCCCGGATGCGTCCTCACGTTTTCCACTTTATTTCGGTGCGGGGCTGGGATTGGGTGTGTTCTTTAAGCAGGCCTCTGGAAAATCTGCACTGTCTTTGGACTATCAGCTGATCGCAGGGGCTCGTTTCTTTGATATCTTTGAAAATACTGGATTCTTCATCGAAGCTGGTTTAAAAAACCACCTTCTTATTCTGTCCTCCGGGCAGTTCAACGGAACCTTTTTGGCCACTGGCTTGGTATTTACATTTTGAAAATTCATAAACATCTCGTATCCGAAATCGTTACTGCTCTTGATGAAGTCTTTGAACAGGGCTTCTATGCAGACAAAGTCATTCAACGCCACCTGAAGGCCAACACCCGTTGGGGTTCCCGTGACCGTCGTTTCTTTGCGGAATCAGTTTACGAAATCGTGCGCTGGGAACGTTTGCTTAGCCATATGGCTGACGACAACGATCTTTGGAAAGTGTGGGGCGCCTATTGGGTGCGCGGCGGGAACGAACTGCCGGATTGGGAAGAACTTGACGGTCTGAATCCCGCCGAAGTGATTGCACGTGAAAAGAATGTTTCTTCCTTCGCGGTGGCCCAGAGTATTCCCGACTGGATGCACGAACGCGGCACCCAGGAACTGGGGGCTGAGTGGAAAGATGCCATGCGCGCGTTGAACAAGCCGGCCGAGGTTTTCCTGCGCACCAACACTTTGAAGACCACTCCTGACGAACTGATCAAAACTTTGGAAGAAGCCGGTATCAATGCCACGAAAGTGTCGCCGGATCTGCCAAATGCTTTGCGTTTGGTGGAACGCAAGAATGTGTTCATCACCGAACCTTTCAAAAAAGGTTTGTTCGAGGTTCAAGATGCAGCGTCGCAAATGGTGGCGCCACTTTTGGGTGTTGAGCCCGGTCACCGTGTGATTGATGCCTGCGCCGGAGCCGGAGGGAAAAGTCTGCATCTGGCGTCCATGATGAAGAACAAAGGCAAGATCATTTCTTTGGACATTCACGAATGGAAATTGCAAGAGCTGAAAGTGCGTGCGCGCCGTGATGGTGTGGACGTGATTGAAACACGTCTGATTGATTCCAACAAAGTGATCAAGCGTTTGTACGACACTGCGGACCGTTTGTTGCTGGATGTGCCGTGTTCAGGAATGGGTGTTTTGCGCCGCAACCCTGACAGTAAATGGAAGTTGAGCAATGACGAAATCGACCGTCTGCACGGTCTTCAGTACGAAATTCTGACGGGCTATTGCAAGATGACCAAAAAAGGCGGGCAGATGGTGTATGCCACTTGCAGCCTGTTCCCGAGCGAAAATGAAAAGCAGATTGAAAAGTTCATGAGCGAACACGGTTCCGACTGGACTTTGCTCAAGCAGATTCATGTGCGCCCGGATAAAGAGGGCTACGACGGCTTCTATGCCGCCCTTCTTCAACGTAATAAATAACCGGACCTCTCTGGACCCTGACTGGCCTTGGGGTCCTAACTACTTTCGCCGATAAAAAGGCTGTGAAGAAACTTTTACCGCTGCTTTTTTTAATCGTCTCAAGCACTGCCCAGGCCGGTTTTTTACTGGAAGTGGGCGGCACCTATATGGCAGATACTCTTTCCACCTCAGAAACTCGGACCTCCACAAAGTATTTTTATAATCTTGGCGCGCTTTTCAGTTTGAAAAAGAATATCTGGGGAGGCTGGAACTATTCCGGCATTTCCCATACCGACAAGGACACGGCAACAACCACCTACAGTTCGGTGGACACGGGGCCTTACCTGAAATGGCAGTTTGGGCGTAACCAGCTTTATAGTCTGAGCATGGCCTATAATATCCTTAGCAAGGGGCAGTTTTCCGATGGCACAACTACAGAGGAGTGGACTGGCACCAGCATGTGGTTTCAGTTCGGGGTGATGCCTGAGGTGCGGGAGGGGCTTCATCTGGGAGCCTCGCTTAATTACTATCTTGCAACATATTCCAAGAAGACTGTTTCCGGGGTTGAGTCGAACGACTCCAACTCGAAATCCTGGATTTTCCCTATGCTTACGCTCACTAAGCAGTGGTGATGCGTTGCAAAAGATTAAATAGTTAGCAGTTGGACTTTTTCATTTGAAAGCTCGTATTTGCCTTGGTATGACCCCTGCCAACGAAACAAGGGGGTCCAAATGATTCGTTCTCTAATCGCAGCGGCGTTGACACTGGGTATGGCGTCTTCCGCTTTTGCTACTGATAAAGCTTACTTTGAAATCAAAAAAGTCACAGTTCGTGACGTGACTGAGCAGTATCCGCAAATGGATACGTTTGCAAAAGGTGCAAACGGTTTGTCTCAGGATTGCAACTCTCAACGTCCATTGCGCGTGAAATTCGCTGGCGAAAACGAAATCGCTAACGAAGTGAATCCATTGAACGCAATCGAGTTGATCGTGGATCAAATCATCAACATCGGTAAAAAAATCTTCGCAGTTATCAACGCGGGTAAATCTGTTGTTAACTTGAAAATGGACACTGCAAATGCTCTTCCAGCTGGTTTGACTTGCTGGTCTGACCTTCACGGTTGGAACATTCCTCAGTCCAAAGTTTACAACGTTGTTTATGAAAATGGTTTCGGCATGGCTGTTGTCGATTTCTCTTACCGTGTAACTTACACTGCGGGTGGTTCTGCTGATGGTGTTGGTAAATACATCACTAACGCGACCTTCATGCCAGCGAACCTTTCTGTTGCCTGGGGTTTCAACTTCGACGCAACTGCGGTTATCCCATCTGTATTCAACACAGGTTCAAAACGTGATCCTGTAGCGGGTATGCAAATGAACATGGAGTGGAAAGCCACTTCTCCAATGGCATACGAACAAGCCACTGAGTCTTACTTCGTAAGCGGCGAAAACAAATTGATTCAGTTGGATTAATAAAAAAGGGCCCCATAAGGGCCCTTTCGTCTTCTTAGAAGAAGATCTTGATTCCTGACCTGATCCCTGTGCGATCGGTGACCGTGTCATCCGTCGCAGCAGGGATTTTTGTTTTCTGGCTCTCCTTAAACCAGCTTCCGAAGATCCGGATGGCTTTGAAGTCTATGAAAAGCCCGGCTTCGGCACGATTCCCTTCGACATCTCCTAAATCATCCGTGGAGGTGGGAAGGAAATAACGATATTTCCCGTCGATTCCGAAATACTTGGTTAAATATACCTGTAATGAAACTTGTCCAAACTGCTGGGACAGGCGGTCTCCGGCCCCTTCGCGTGTACGCAGACCATAATGAATGGTAAAGGCCGTGTTCTGGATAGAGTTCCCCAGCAGGCGGATATTAAGCATTCCGCCAAGATCGCTGAAGTCCTCTTCCGTGTTGTTTTCATATTCCGCTGTCAGACCCACAAACTGCGCATAGGCTGACACCTCACCACTGTACGAGACATGAGATTCACTCGTGCCCGAACCTTCCACTTCTGTTTTGAAGGAATTGTAGGTTCCTCCCAGAGCGAACTCATAGGGGGAAGGCGAATTAACCGACAGCCACATGTCCATCATGCGGTTGCGGTTTTTGGTCTCCATCCATTCAGACAGAGACCAGCGGCCTTTTTCCCGGGCGGCAGCGCGCTTGGTGAAATCAATTCCGCTGCCCCAGCGACTGGCACTTTGTGCCTCGGCCAGGGACGCGGCCAAAATAATGCAGAGTAGAAGCACAGATGAAAACCTAGACATACCCCTATTTTCTCGCTTTTATGGTCCCAGGTCCATAGAGCGTCTCAAATCGGGCAGGTCACGAAGTCGTGAGTGCATCACTTTGCGACGAGGGCTACGAATTAGTTTTACAAAAAGAAGGATATCCTGTGGTTCATGATTTCGATCCCTTTGCATTAAGAATTTCCGGCGACTTTGGTGTTCGTTGGTATGGTTTGTCTTACATGATGGGCTTTATCTGCGCCTATCTGCTGATCACCTGGTTGGTACGCAGACAGCGTGCGGGGATGACAGCGCAGATGGTGGGTGACTTTATCACATATGCGGCGATCGGAACTTTGGTGGGTGGTCGTTTGGGTTATGTGCTTTTCTATGGCCCGGATCTTTTCCTGAAATTCAAAGGCACGTTCCCGTTTTGGGGTGTGCTTGCTGTGAATGAAGGCGGTATGGCCAGTCACGGTGGAATGATCGGTATCGTGATCGCGTGCTGGTTGTATGCGCGCAAGTATTCCGTGAACACTCTTTATCTTTTTGATTTGGTGGCGGTCAGTGGTCCTGTCGGTGTGTTCTTTGGTCGTATTGCGAATTTCATTAATGGTGAACTGGTGGGGCGTCCCTGTGACCCGACTTATCCGTTGGCTGTGAAGTTCCCGCAAGACATCACAAGCTGGCCTTCACAGGAAGCCAGCAAGTTGTCCGAACTGGTGCCAGTGGTGGAAAAAATCGGTGTGGGTCGCGAGCAGTGGCTGGAACTGGTGGACAAATTCCGCTTTGACGTAAGTGCGCGCGAACAGCTTTATTCCGTGTTAAATAATGTGATCGAAGCCATTCAAAACGGCAACACCGCTGCGAAAGAGGCGATTGCGCCTTTATTGACCCCGCGCTATCCATCGCAGTTATTTGCGGCTGTGGGCGAGGGCTTGGTGATCTTCCTGTTCCTGTTCTTCTTGTGGAGAAAACCACGCAAGCCGGGCTTTATCGCTGCGTGCTTTATTTTGATCTATGCCGTGGTGCGTGTGGTGGATGAACACTTCCGTATGCCGGATGCGCATATCGGTTTCCAGGCTTTGGGGCTGACGCGTGGGCAGTGGCTCAGTGTTGCGATGTTCGCTGTTGGTTTGATCATGATGTTTGTCTGGACACGGGCAAGTTCTTTGAAGATCTCGGGCTGGAACAAAGGGCATTCGATCAAGTTGAAT
Source organism: Bdellovibrio bacteriovorus (assembly GCF_025558485.1). Taxonomy (GTDB): domain Bacteria; phylum Bdellovibrionota; class Bdellovibrionia; order Bdellovibrionales; family Bdellovibrionaceae; genus Bdellovibrio; species Bdellovibrio bacteriovorus_G. Next base: position 516,770 of record NZ_CP102930.1, on the reverse strand, counting down.
CGTAAGTAGTTTTGAAAAAGCCACCGTCGGGTGGCTTTTTTGTTTTTGTCTTCCCAAGAGGTGCCCTGTGATGCCTGTAATGACAGAAAAAAATGATATTAAAATTGTCGGTATCGAAGTTCGCACTAGCAACAAAGCTGAAATGAGCGAAGCTGGTATTATGCGAGCGATGTGAATGGCGAGTATTCTTTTGTGTTGGGAAAACAGGTGAATTCTTTCGATGCTGTTTCCGCCGGATTGGTGTCAAAAGTTCTGCCTGCCTCCAGATATCAGGTTGAGATCTTTATTTCCATCAAATAGACCTGCTAAAGGACTTTTCAGGTCTGGTCTTTCGCGGTAGCCTTTTTGACAAGGAGATATCACCATGATCATCAGACTTGTCGTGTTCGTGCTTTTATTGGGCGGGCTTTCATTGGGGCCGTCGCAGGCTTGGGCTTTGGATTTTGATAAAGACGAGGGGATGTCCCGGGAAACTCTGGCGACATCCCTGAAAAAGAACACACGCCTTTCGCAGGAACAGATTGATCAACTGATTGTGCTTTTGCAACAGCAGTTCAATGTCGATCCTGGCCAGAAGATTCCGATCAAAGGTTATCTCTATGCGCATGGCATGAACGGGGCTCTTTTGATGGACCATGATGTGTGGGCCTTTGATGCCGCTTTCCTGGTGCCGGGAACTGACGAAGTGGTGCGCATCCCCGAAATGTATCTGTGCGATTTTAAAAACGGTGGCTTGAAGTTTGAGATCGCATACAAGTGGATGTTCAGCTTCATTCCCAGCGGGGTGAATATCAGTGAACTCAACGGCGCCGTTTACGGTCGGGGAGTGGGTGTGGTGGCGGAAGCGTTTCTGGGACTGGAAGGTTCCTGGCTGCCGGCTCAGAACAGGGTGAATGATCTGTTCCATGTCGCTGTAAAGCTGGGCTTCGGGGGCGGGATCGTTTTCCCAAAAATGGAATTCAAACTGCGAAATATTCAGTAAGAAAGAATAAAAAAACCCGCTTCAGAAAAGCGGGTTTTTTGTTTTTCAAGCTCTAAATTGAAAACGAAAAGGTTTTCAGTTCTTCGCGTGAAATCTCTTTTTGTTCGCCGGTGGTGAAGTTCTTCACCGTCACTGTTTTATTGGTGACTTCGTTGCCACCCAAAATCAAAGCATAGTGAGCCCCGGCTTTATTGGCCTTTTGCATTTTCTTGCCCATTTTTCCAGACAGGAAGTTTTCAGCTTTCAGGCCACGGCTGCGGATTTCATGTGCGACCTTGACACTTTCATCCTCGCCCTGATCGTCAGCGCCGATAATGGCCACCAGCACTTCAGGTTTCACGGCAAGCTCTTTAGGCACCAGATCCGCCAGGCGATCAATGCCCGCGGCCCAGCCCACGCCCGGGGTTTTCGGTCCGCCCATGGTTTCAATCAAACCATCGTAACGGCCACCGGCTAAAACAGTGCCTTGGGCACCCAGTTTGGAGGTCGTGAATTCAAACACCGTGTGGCAGTAGTAATCCAGTCCGCGCACCAGATGATTGTTCACTTTGTAAGGGATGCCGAGTTTTTCAATCCCCGCCAAAACTTTGGCGAAGAAATCCTGTGATGTCTGGTTCAGAGATTGTTCCAACTTGGGGGCATTGGCATTCAGCTTTTTGTCGCCTTCATCCTTGGAATCTAAAATGCGCAACGGATTTTTTTCCAGACGCATTTTGCTGTCTTCAGAAAGCTGGTCTTTGTGGGCTGTAAAGTACTGAACAAGAGTGTCGCGGTAAGCCGCACGGCTTTCTGCATCACCCAAAGTGTTGATTTCCAGGGTGCAGTCTGCAGAAATGCCGATTTGCTTCAGCAGATCCCACGCCAGAGCAATGCATTCCACATCGGCCAAAGGGGATTCATAACCTAAACACTCTGCGCCCAATTGGTAAAATTGACGATAACGTCCTTTTTGTGGTCGTTCATAACGGAACATCGGGCCGGAATAATAGAATTTCAGAGGAAGATTCTGCATCATGCCTTCTGAAATAAAAGAGCGAGCCACACCCGCAGTGCCTTCGGGACGCAGGGTCAATTTTTCACCACCGCGATCTGTAAAATCATAAGTCTCTTTATTCACAACATCGGAAGTTTCACCCAAAGTGCGGTGAAAAACGTCAGAAAACTCAAAAATCGGGGTTTCAATCTCTCCATAACCGTACAGAAGTGCCTTTTTATAGGCTGATTCTTCGACAAAACGGAAAAGAAGATTGTCTTCAGGAAGAAGGTCACGAGTGCCGCGGACACTTTGAATTTTGTTGCTCATAGAATTGGCCCTTTTTTGACTAACAAGTCTTCGTTATAGCAGAGGCTCGGGCACTGCGCAAAGCTATTGCATTTAAAGAGGGCTGAGTCTTTAATGGATATATGAAGAAGTGGGTTTTAGCAGGCATTTTCATTTTGGTGGCCGTGACGGCGGCGGTTGTTTATCAACTGGCGGGTTCCGGCGGAGCTGTTTTAAACGGCGTCGAAGTGGACTGGCGTCTGCTGGGTGAAATGGATTACATCACTGGAAAGTCGTCTTCAGAGCTTAAAGCACTGGACGGCAAGATCGTGAAGATTCCGGGGTTCATGGTTCCTTTAGAGGACAACCAAAAGGAAGTCGTGGAGTTTCTGTTGGTGCCCAGCCCGCAGGCCTGCATCCACGTTCCGCCGCCACCACCGAATCAGATGGTCTATGTGAAAATGAAAAAAGGAACCGATGCAGCAATTGGTCCGATCTGGGTTCATGGAACTTTGAATTTAGTCACTAAGAAATCTATGTACGGGGATGCGTCCTTCGAACTGGTCGGAGAGGCCATCGAACCGTATAAATAACTCTCTAGGAGGTCTTTGTGTTAAAAGTTCTTCTCTTGTCATTGATGGCATTGGCGCACACGGAACATGGAGCTCATGTTCACGGAACGGGAAAAGTCAGTCTTGCCTTTGATGGGAAAAAAGGAAAGTTGGAGTTTCATGCTCCGACGGAAGCCATCTACGGTTTTGAGCATTCTGCAAAAAGCAAAAAAGACAAACAGAAAAAAGAGGAAGGCCTGGGCAAGCTGGATGCCATGGCTGAAATGGTGGTCTTTGATCCGGCGCTTAAATGCGAAGTGAAAAAAGAGATCTTTGAAGTCATCGAACAAAAGAATCATTCCGATGTCGAGGCGGAGTATGCAATTAACTGCGAAGCTCCAGTGGCGGGCAGCACGGTGACGTTCAATTTCCAGAAGACCTATCCACGTCTGAAAAAAGTGCAGGTGGAGGTTCTGGCAGACCAGGTGCAAAAATCCCTGGAAGTGAAAAAGAACGGAGAAAGTCTTGAGCTCAAGTAGCGAATTGATCACCCTGAGAGATCTGTCCTACACATACAGTGGGCAGACTTCTCCGACCTTGCACGTTCCTGAATTCCGGGTGAACAAAGGCGAAGAGCTGTTTTTGTACGGTCCCAGTGGAACAGGTAAAACAACCTTGCTGGAAATTCTGGCGGGGGTTTTGCGTCCAACAAGGGGCTCTGTGGAAATTCTGGGACGTGATCTGGTAAAAATGTCCGATGCCGAACGTGATGCCTTCAGGGCAGAACACATGGGTTACGTTTTCCAAAGCTTCAATCTGATTCCATATCTGTCTGTTCAGGAAAATATTGAATTGCCTTTGCATCTAAGTGCTTCGCGCAAGGCCCGCCTGGGCACTGTGGATACGGAAATGGTGATCCGCGCTTTGTGTGGCAATCTGGGGATTGCCGACCTTCTGGAAAAGAAAGTCACTGAACTGAGTGTCGGACAGCAGCAGCGCGTGGCTGTGGCCCGCGCACTCTTGGGGAAACCCGATTTGCTTTTGGCGGATGAACCGACTTCGGCTTTGGATGCTGATCATCGGGAAAAATTTCTGAAGCTGATGTTTGAACTTTCCGAGCTGTATGGCACGACGGTGATTTTCGTATCCCATGACCGCAGCATTGAAAAACTATTCAGTCGTTCTCTTTCTTTAGAATCCATTAACAAGGTTGTGTGATGGTCTTTTTGAAGTTGGCAATCAAGTCTTTGCAGAATCGGGCGTTTGCAACAACACTTACGGTGATTTCCATTGCTTTAAGTGTGGCCTTGTTACTGACCGTGGAACGGGCCAAGCGTGCTGCTGAAGAAGGCTTCACGCAAACGATTAGTAAAACTGATCTGATTGTCGGTGCACGCAGCGGTCCGCTGCAATTGATTCTTTATACGGTTTTTAACATGGGAAATGCGACTCACAATATTTCCTATGAAACTTACGAAAAGGTTCGGATGAATCCGGCGATTGACTGGACGATTCCCTATTCTTTGGGGGACGGCCATCGTGGGTTCCGCGTTGTCGGCACGAATCAGGATTTCTTCAAATACTATCACTATCGCGGGGATCGTAAAGTCACTCTGGCCGAGGGGCAGGAGTTCAACGACCTTTGGGATGTGGTGGTCGGTGCGGAAGTGGCCCGCAAGCTTGGTTATAAACTGGGCGACCGTGTGGTGGTGACTCACGGGGTGACCAAGGGCGAAGGCATTCTTCAGCATGATGATCGTCCGTTTAAAATTTCCGGAATTTTGGAGGCAACAGGCACTCCGCTGGATCGTGCGGTTTACATGTCCTTGCAGGGGATGGAAGCTTTGCACATTGACTGGCAGGATGGATCAGCTCCGTCACCGGATAAAATTGTTCCTCACAACAAGTTAAGCAAAGAAACATTGCCTGTGCAGACGATCACCGCGTTCTTTGTCGGTGCCAAGTCACGCATTGAAACTTTGAAGTTACAGCGTGAAATCAACACCTACAAAGAAGAGCCGTTGCTGGCGATCATTCCGGGGGCGACTTTAAGTGAGCTTTGGAATGGTCTGTCTTATGTCGAAGGTGTGTTGCGCATGATTTCCTGGATGGTGGTGGCTGTTGGATTCATGGCAATGCTTATCGCACTGACCACAACCCTGAACGAGCGCCGTCGTGAAATGGCCATTTTGCGTGCGGTGGGGGCGAAGTCCACTCAGATTGTGGGTTTACTGGTGTTTGAATCCGCTCTTTTGACAGCTGTCGGTGTTTTGTCAGGTGTCGTGGTTTCTGTCGGCTTGGTGGCGGCTTTGAAGCCGTGGATTGAAACAGAGTTCGGTCTGTATTTGGTGGGCCCTTGGTTTACGCGTTCTGAATTGCTTTATCTGGCAATCACACTGGTTGGTGGGACTGTTATTGGTCTGATCCCGGCTTTGCGCGCGCAAAAGCTGGCATTGAAAGATGGTCTTAGCGTTCGCACTTAATAAAAAAGCCACCGCTTTTGACGGCGGTGGCTTTATGTCTCTTAGGTTTTGGAATCTAAACTATTGACCAATCTGTGCTAGCTGGACACCTCCCTTTGTCGATTGGACTCGGGAAGGGTCCACATTTTCAAGAATCACATCTGTTTTAGCTTTAAAGAAGATGTCCACGATCATGCGGAATTCCGCAGTTTGACCGTCTTTCTTTTTACCTGTCGCCAGGCGAGTCAGGATTTCATCTTCAGAAACACCTTCTGTTTGTTCCGCTGAAGCCAGGACTTCGCCTTGTTCCAGCATCATGAATGGGGCACGCAGTTCAGTGCTGTTGCCGTATTTGTCTTTTTCGTTGGCATAAACCACATGGCAGGCATTGATTGCGGCCACACGGGCGTCAGATAAAGAGATCACTTCGGATTCATCTGCAATACCATTGCGGTTTTTGTCCACCCAGACTTTGATTTTCTGACTGTACAGCTCACCGTCCCAAGGACCCAGATAGTGCTTCTTAGGATCTTCGGATTCACAGTCTTTGCCAGCCAAAGCGATCAGAGTTTCAAAACCGTTGGCAAAAGTTTTTTCCTCTTCGCCCACTTTGACCTTCATTTCAGAACCGAACAGGTTTTTTGCGCTGGTGATGCTGCCATCGGCATTTGGCACGACCAGGAATCCGTCTTCGATTTCTCGTTTGAACAGTGTTTTGTTCACAGAGTTCTCAGATTCCTTGCTAACCAGTTTGCCACCCAGCCAGGCTGTCATATGACTGACTTTTTGACCGCCATCCAGATCGTTGTCGCTGCCATCGACTTTTAGGTTTGCCAGATTAAAGAAGCTGCCGCCTTCCACGCTGGAAGTTTGCACATTCTTTTCCCCCAGATCCAGAACCAGTGGTGTGTACTTCGTTGACATGGCTGTTCCATCCACACCGGAGTGAACCATCCATTGAATCAACTGAGGCACCGCTTCGTAAGCAGAGTAACAAAGATCACCCGCATTGCAGGCACCCATTGTAACGGTCGCACCGGTGCCGCTTTTCACAGATCTTTGAGTGGAAAGAACTGAGGTGATAAAATCTCTTTGAGACCAGACTGTGCGCAGGTCAAAGATCTGCTTGAAAGTCAAAGTCACTTCATCACCACGAGTCAGACCTTTACTGAGTTTGATGAAATCCGGAGTCAGAATACTCAAGGACTTCTTATTGGTATCGTTAATGTTTTCACGAAGGTCCGCCAAATAAAGGTTCACGATATTCGGAGAACCGTCACCGAGCTTTTTGAAAAGACGGGGACTGCCGGAATTCACATCGTCTGCATAGGATTCACCATAGTACAGATTGCGCAGGGAATGATTTTGCAAAGCAACCGCATCGGGGATGACCTGATCCTGACCATCGAAAGCTGTCACGACGCCTGTGTTTTCAACACTGGCAATAGCGCGGACCGTACTGAAGAAGCATTTGGAACCAGTGATGAACTGACTGCGCGCTGTCATGTGATCCACCAGATAGTGGAAGTGATTGGTGATGGCCGCCTTCGGTGTGCAGTTTGTGGACCATTTGCACGCGTCAGTGTCTTTTTTCGCCGCGCCAACATAGATCGGTGTCACACCGCTGGAATCTTTTCTTAGAATGGATCTTTGATGGGACCAATGCGCAATTGTATCCACAGCACTGCCCGCAGAAACAGAGAATCGCACCGGGATCAAAGAAGTGTCTTCTTTAGCAGCTTGCAGAGCCGCCTGGCGTTCCTCTTCGTAGCGGTCGGAACCGTCAGGGCGGATGCGCTCGCAGTTGGAAACAGGTTTGCCATTGATGGAATCAGCACTGGCCAGATTCGGTGTCATGGAATCATCACCGTCGGCAACGTCTGTCATGTGCTTGTAAGGGTTGAACGGATCAACCTTTGGAACCTCTGGGATTTCCACTTCCGGAAGCACCGGAGTTGTGCCAAAGGCGTTGTCAGATAAAGAGCTTTGTTCAAGGGCTGAGGGGGCGAAACGTACTGGTTGGCTGCAACCTACGACAGCCTCAACAAGAGCTCCACACAGAACCAATTTTGAAAATTGAGTTAGTTTATTCACAGTATCCCCCCGGATCGTAAATAACAGAGACTTTTAGAATGAAAATGGAACGAAGAAACTATTCAGAGTCGCGAATGGATTTGACCTCAACCTCGTCCTCGTTCAGGAACGGATTGTATTTGACCGGATTGCGCTTGCTATCCACCACGGTGATGACCTCACCTCTGAAGCTCGCCCCACCGGTGGAGCTGATATTGCGTGCGATCGTGGCATTAAGATCTTTCGCTGCGGCGTTGCCTTCGTCAATCATCTGATTGAATGTGCCTGTGGATATAACATCTTTAGCCAAGGCATATTCCGGAACCGCTGCTGCTACAAACAATATGGTCCACAAAATCTTTCTCATCGTTTCCCCCTGCGAAGGTTTGACAAAGCAACGGGCGGGCCAGCACCTAAGCTGCTGAAATCTTACAAATTCGCATGTCGATGAAATTCAGCCAAAAGTTTTCCATGTTTTGTGTGAGTACTTGTTTTCAGGTCAGATTTTTCGGAATCGGAAAATGTTTGAACATGTGCTGAATCTGTACAGTTGTGATCCGATGCAAATGGACTGTCTAATATATTTTAGACAGTGCTTAAGGAGTTTTCGCTTATAAACAACCTATTGCATCCAGGGGTGGCAGGAAGCATGCAAAGGACCTAATCTACAGTGATATCCGGGGGGATGTATGAAGTTGAAAGTGTTGTTGCTGTGTTTTCTATTATTGAATGTCGTGTCCTGTGCAAGCGCACCATCCATCTTATCCTCTAAGAAAGATCCCACACGCAGTGTCTATATTACGGAAGCTTTTATTTATCCTGAGTTCCGTCAGGTGGCGACGGCGCAACCGGTGGCTGAAAAAGAAACTGCCGCTGTTGTTGCGGCAGTTTCGTCAGGCTCCCGTGCTCCGGCGAGTGAGCGCTAGAGTTCCGTCAGGTGGCGACGGCGCAACCGGTGGCTGAAAAAGAAACTGCCTCTGCTGTTGCGGCAGTTTCGTCAGGCTCCCGTGCTCCGGCGAGTGAGCGCTAGGCAGCGTCTTTGATTTTTACTTTGTCAGCGGCTTCGGCCTCGTAGTCGGAATAAGGGGTGCGAACCTCGATCATGCTTCCGTCTTCAGCTCTGTAGCCGCGGACTTTGAACATCTTCAGGGCCTCAGAGCGCCCTTTGACTTCAGCGGCTCCGGCCAGCTCGGTTTTAAAGTCCTCACCAATCTTTTCTATGACAGTGTCCGAAATCAGCAGGTCGGCACCGAAGGCTTTTGTTGAAGCTTCGATACGGGAAGCCGTATTGACGGTGTTTCCGATGACGGTGTATTCCATACGCTCGTCTGAACCGATGGTTCCGGAAATTGCCTTGCCGGCATGCAGGCCCATACCGATATTGATCGGCGGCTGACTGCGGGCGATGCGGCGTTCATTCAGATCCTGCAGGGCACGTCTCATTTCCAGACAGGCGCGAACAGCCTGATGGGCATCGCGATCAGAACTTTTTGGTGCGCCCCACACAGCCATGATCGCATCACCGATAAACTTATCAACAACGCCACCGTGACTGTTGATGATTTTAACCATCACACCGAAGTATTCATTCAGCATTTCAACGACCTCTTCCGGCGAACGCTTTTCAGAAAATGCCGTGAAGCCCCGGATGTCCGAGAAGAAGACCACGACCTCTTTGGTCTGACCGCCAACCCCGATGTCCTTGTTGATCAAGTCCTCGGCCACAGAGGACCCGTGGAATTTCGAGAACAGACTTTTTACTTTATCGCGTTCCTTCAGACCTTCCGTCATGTGATCAAATGCTTCGGCCAGATCGCCCACTTCGTCATGGGATCTGACGGCGGCACGGGCCTTCACATTGAAGTTCCCTTTGGAAACCAGATTGATCATCTCCGCCAGTTTTTCAATCGGGGAGGTCAGGGTCATAGAGAACAGGAAGATAAAGAAGATCGCCATGGAAATAGCAGAACCCGCGACAAAGATCGCCCGGCGTTTGACCTCGTTGGAAACCTCCAGAATGGTTTCCTCTGAAGTTTGTGAGATCACCGTGGCACCGTAAGAGGTTTTCACGGAGGCCCCGAAGTAGTCCTTGTCGTTATCAGGATTCAGGAACTTTGTCTGGAACTGCGGCGATTTTTGAGTCAGGGCCTTTTGCACAATGGGGTATTTTCCCATGTTCAAACGCGCCATGGCTTTTTGTTCGTCTTTATGGGCTAACAATTCACCGTTGCGATCAATCAGATACTGGGTGCGTTCAGACGGATCAGTGAAGGGCTTTTCAAACGGAGCCAGGGTCACGTCGGCCAGGGCAATGTGTGTGATTTTTCCTTGTTCATCACGTATTAGCGGAATGCCGATGGTGATCATGGCCGGGGCCTTCGGGTAAGAGGCATTCTTAATTTCAATGCTTCCCTGAGCCACGGAACGAATCGGGAACTTCTGCCAGGATCGCAAATGAGTGATATACACCGGCGTCAGACCATAGGGTTTTAGAACATCGTCTTTCACCTTGCGCGCCACGGTTTCCACCGCAGGGCCGTCCAGCTTAAGAACTTCCAGCGCAATAAAGTTTTTATCTTTGGTAAAGTTAAAATCAAAATCATCGCCAGCAGCGGTATGGGAGGCCGCCCCTTTCGTCAGCAGGGATGCGGTTGTACGAGTCTTGTCCACCAGACTGGCCACGATGTTTTCGATTTCCTTGGCTTTGGCCGCTGCGGATTCCAGATTGGCGATATCCACCTGTTCCGCAGCTTTTTTCTCGAAATACGAAGAGGAAATCCAGGTGATCGTTCCGGTTGCCGCCACCAGAATCAGGATGGTGACCGTGATGAGTTTTGTGGAAATGGGTATTCTCATAATTCTCTCCTGATCACTAGAAGCTCCACTCAGCAAAGATATTTAAGTAGTTTCCGACGATGGTGGATTCGTTGACATCCCCCTCGCTGGCGAAGCTGTCTGTTCCTGTCGCGGCCTTATAAGACATTTTATCCTCACGGCGGGCATAACCGATCAATCCCGTAAAGCGGGGGGTGAAACGGTAGCTTCCCAGGAAGCCAAACTGCGTGGACATTTTCGGGTCCATGGGCTCGCCATTCGGAGTGCTGATTTTCATCAGTGACATATAGACATGGGCATTCACCTGAATGCCCAGTTTCGGACTTAAAGAATACCAGTATTCTGCTCCAAAGTGCGGACCGGCCGAACTGATTTTCAGATCAGAGGACTGTCCGGAGAATGGATCACCCACGGTTTCCGGCAGTTCTTTATAGTAGGGCCCGGCCTGGAAGCGGAATTCCCCGCGGTCGCCGGTGGCTTTGCGATAAACGGCATTGGCTTCGGCGGAAGCAAAAGTTTGCGTCTTGCCGTTGAAGGTAAATCCGCTCATGTCCAAAATCCCCAGGAAGCCCCATGGGGTTTTGGGACTGAACCAGCCGATACCCATGCGCCCTGTTCCTCCAAGAGCTTTATAAGCCACGGAAGAGTTCTTTTCAGGATTGATACCCTGATATTGCATTTCAGTGACCAGATAGCTGGCGACAGCATACCAGCCGGTGACACGATCAATGGATTTACGAACCAGTGCCGTGTATTCGGCAGCAGGGGAACGATCTCCACTGCGCACAGAGAAGGACTGCTTGGCCAGTTTGGAAGGTGGGCGCAAATCTGATTTTGCGCGGATGCCGACCTGGTATTGTCCGCCCGGCCAGCTTTCATCAAATGGCAAAGTGTCCTGCTGGTAGTTTTCAAGGATTTTCATTTTTTCCCATTTGCGGGCTGTCTTGTTGTATTTCAGGATATAGATGTCATAGCTGCTGACATAGTCAGGCTTGGACCATTTCAGTTCGCGCACAAAATCTGTTTCTGGCTTTTCAATGCGCGGATTTTCAACCGGTTTCCCCATGATTGTGAATTGTCCGACGGCAGTGGCATCACTGACGATACCCTCATCGTTGGCAGAGGAAACCTTCCAAGTATAGTGCGAAGCCACGGGGATGGTGGTTTTAAAGGACGGCTCTTTCAGGGTTTCTGTGATCTGGGTTTTTCCGTCTTCAGAAATCAAGGTGAACTGATAACGATCGGCTCCGCCCACCGGGTCCCATTTGAAGTTCACTGTGGTTTTGTCATTTTCCTGAGTCGGCATTTGCAGTCGGGAACCCGGGAATTTCAAAACAGCGGTTTCCAGGCCGACGTTGAATTCACTTTCCTCACTCCATTTGCCGGGAACTCCACGATAGTCACGGGAACGCAGTTTCATCATGTACTTGCCAGGGGTCAGGCGGCCATTCCAAACGGCTTCTCTGACTTTGAAGGTGAAGGTTTTGGCTTCCTCGCCCTGAGCTTTGACCTGTTTTAATTCGATTTCGTAAGACTTGGCGTTTTCAATTGCTTCCCACTCGAAATTAACGAGTCGGCGATAAGGCGCCGCCCAGACCAGTGAGGTCCAGAAAGAGATTAGCAAAAGAATGAACGCACTAGTTAACTTCATCAATTGACCTTGATCTTCTTTAAAGTAGGGGCTTTGATATTCGACGTGTCCGGCACCAAAAGTTTACGGGCCGGCAGCACCTCACTGCTGCGACCGTAGTTGTCCACCGCAGACACTTCGACTTCATATTCTCCGGGCAGCAGATTTTTAAGCGACGTGGAATTCTGCGCATATTTGCTGCGTTTTAGCTGTTTGCCATTTTTTCTGATTGTCAGCCAATATTCCCTGGCACCATCCACTTTGCTCCAGACCAGCTGGCTGCGGCCATCGTTAGAGGCCTGCAACATGCCTTCCGCCGGGGTAAACACCGGAGCTTGTAGCAAAGGCAACGGACTGACCGTCAGGATTTGCGAGCTTGCCGTGCCCAAAACTTTTCCATCAGAGGAAAGAGCTTCAATAGAGGCAATGTAACGACCCGGTTTGCGAACCGGAGTTGTGACTTTGGTTTCTTTGACATCCATGCTGCGCGCAGCTTCCGGAGCTTCTTTTTCTCCGCGATATTTAACTCTCCAGGACGCCACCTGATCAATGCGGTCACCTTTCCAGGAAAGATCCAGCTGAGGCTGTTCAACGTAGTACTGCACCAGATTTTTTTCCGGCATGGTGAAATCCACCAGGACAGGGATCGGTGCTTTTTTTGCATTCAGTTCAGCTACAGAACCGACGGTGAATTTCTGCACTTTACCCAGCACAGGTTTTTCCGTATCGACAAAATAGGAAGTCATGCGCCAGTAGTAAGTGCCACTTTTCAGACCCGGTACGGTGAAGCTTTCCTCTTTGGTAAAGGACTGGGTGGCAATCTTGCGGGTCATTTTCTCATCAGACCAGATTTCCAAAGTGGTCTGGCGTGTGTCATCGCCTTTTTGCCATTTAAAGCTCAGGTCATAAGGCAGTTGTGCTGCCGGAATTTCCGCATCGGCAGTCGGGAAGGTCACAGTCGGAGCATAGCGCGCCAGCACTTCGGTTTTGTAGATGGGACTTTCTCCGGCCACGGTGCCCTGAGGGGTCATGGCCACCAGTTTCCAATAATGACGGCCAAAAGACAGCGGAGCCTGAAGCTGGCTGGCATTCAGGCTGGCTTTTTTAACTTCTTTAAGTTGTTTACGGCTTGGGCCCACCCACAAGGACACCTGGGTGTTGGCAGGGAAACCACGCCATTGGAAAGAAACCGGGTCAGGACTTTCCGCGTTCATCGCCACCGGCTTTTGCGGGGATGGCGACAGAATCTGCACTTCTTCACGAGTTGTCAGATCCTGAGTTTGACCGTTGCTGCCTTTGATGGAGGCTTTACCTTCAAGGACTTGAACGTCCACAGAGTTTCCACTTCCTTTGGAAAGAGACGCCGAGGCCTGGGACAGATCGACTTTACCATTGGCGGAATTTAAAACCAGTCCCGGGGCATTGCTGTCACCCGCACCGGCTTTGGCATTGACGAACAAACTACCTTCCATCAAATCCAGGGCGATTTCGCCTTCGGATTTTTTGATAACGATCAGGGATTCCGGTTCCAGATCCAAATAGCGATCTGAATCCACAAACTGGATGCGTACTTCGCCGCGTTCACTGGTACGAATGGCTTCGCCGTTATACAGTGGTTCGCCGGTGTTCACCAATTGCCACAACAGACGGGAGGCCGGACGCCGCTGAATGTCTTCAACCACTTTTCCGACGTAAGCCAGCGGTTTTTCATTGGAATGAGAGGCGCGATTGCTGTCGGTGGATTGATACCAAACCCACGTTCCTGCAAACACGGAAGACGAGCTTAAAGCGGCAATAAGCAGACGTTTCCATTGTTTTTTCATCGATTCCTCCTCTATCTTTTTTCGGAGAGAAAGTCTCATTATTAAATGGAGCTTAAGTCTAGGTCCGAGTCGTCGAAGGTCGAAATTATGGAATGCGAGGTATAAACCTTTGTAAGGTCTCTGGCAGATGGTCTAGAGTCTTGCCATATGGACAACAAGAAGAACTATATCACCCCCGAAGGTCTGGCTAAGCTGAAAGCGGAATATCACGAGCTGATGCACGTGGAGCGTCCGAAATTAGTGGAAGTGGTGGCCTGGGCCGCCAGCAACGGCGACCGTTCGGAAAACGCGGATTACCAATACGGCAAACGCCGTTTGCGTGAGATCGACCGTCGCGTGCATTTTCTGACCAAAAGAATCGAGGATGCGGAGCTTGTTGATCCAAAACAGATGAAGGGCAGCACTGTGCTTTTCAGCGCCACGGTGACCCTGCTGAACGAAGACGGTGACGAAGTTGTGTATCAGATTGTTGGCGAGGATGAGTTTGATCCAAAGCTGGGGAAAATTTCCTGGAAGTCGCCGGTGGCACGCGCTTTATTGGGTAAGAAAGAAGGCGATGAAGTCCGCATTGTCAAACCGGCCGGAGAAGAGTTTGTCACGATTGACAAGGTCGAGTTCCGTTAAGCGTTTTACTGTGAATTAACAGTCCTTCGGGTTGGTATTCCCGACAAAGTTTTTACATCCTGAATCAGACATGATGTACTGGTGCGAAGAATCTCAATGCAAAGAGGTGTGCCGGTGTCATGTGCATGGAAGGTCCTTTTTTTAGGGTTAGCATTTCTGACCACCTCTGCGCATGCTGAAGTCATTAAAATTTTGGCTGAAGACAGTTTTCCCCCCTACAGCTCCGGTCAGGGGAAGCAGGTGGAAGGACTTTCCGCCGATATCGTGCGCAGTGCCTTTCGCACTCAGAATCTGGAAGTGCAGTTTGAAGCTGTGCCATATTCCCGCTGTTTAGCCAAGGTGCAGGCCGGATCAGAGCTGGGGTGTTTTAGCACGACCTATGATCCCACGATGTTGAATGTTCTGATTTTTCCAGAGCATCCCTTGGTGATAACCAGTGCCATCGCGATCGCGTATAAAGACAGTCCGGAAGGAAAGGTCAGTTCCGTCAGTGATTTGGAAGGCCGAAAAGTGGCGGTTACCAATGGTTTTTCTTATGGTGCCGAATTCGACTATCACCCCAAGATTGAAAAGCAGTTTGTCAGTTCCGATTCCAATGTCCTGAAGCTGGTGGCGGGGAAGCGGGTTTCCCATGGGGTCGTGAATTTTTTGACCTACTACTATTTGCTGGGAAAGCAGACAGAGTCCGTGCGGAAAAGCCTGAAAGTTCTCGGGCCGATTGGGACGGGGGGCATTTACCTGATGTTTAGTAAGAAGCATCCTCAAGGAGAGCAGAATGCGCAGAAGTTTGATGCCGGTATGGAAAGCCTGCTTCGTTCAGGAGAGTATGAGGGAATACTGAAGAAATGGGGCGAAAAGTTCGGCCTTTCCCTGAGCGACATTCGCCATATGTCAGCGATTCATAAGGACCCTTTAAGGGTTCCTTCCAAAAAAGAGAAGTGAGCCTTCTTTTCATTCTGGCGGCTTCTTACTGGCCGCCTCTTAAAACAGCAGTAAATTTTACAGAGAATATAAGACTCTTTTTGATTGTCAGATGTCCGCGATTGGAGCAGACTTCCGCCCGTATCGGGGTGCTTCAATCATGAAGGGGGATGTGATGAAGTCTTGGGTTCGTTTGGCCATCTATGTTTTTGCATTTGTTCTGGTTGTTTTTTCCGAAATGGATTCTGCAGAAGCGGCTCGCTTCAAGACTTATCAGGAAACTGGTCATATCACTGATGATAGCGAACTGGTGGATGCTGTCAGCAATCGCCGTCGTGAGGACTTTGTTGAAGGTGCGGATATGGTTGTGACCAAGATCCTGCCGGACGACAACAGTGGTCTTGAACATCAAAAATGGACTGTACGTCTTTCTAATGGCGAGACCATGCAAGCTGTGTATAATTTGGATATGTGCCCTCGTGTGCCTCTGAAAGTGGGCGATAGAATTGCGATGGGTGGTCAGTTCATCTGGACAAATAAAGGTGGCTTGCTGCACTGGTTGCACCACGATCCGCGCGGCAGAAGGCCGGATGGATATGTTTATGTGAACGGAACGTTCTATTGTAAGGAGTAAGCTTGCGACGACTTGACCTGATTCCATGTTCAGCGCCTTTTTGGGCCGACAGCGGTCATGGTCAGACATTGTGGGCTCATTTCCTTAAGTCAGTCGAGCTTTCTGATTTTGGTAAAAAGTTTGAAGTCGATCTTCCGGATGGAGATCGACTTTTTTGTTCTTATCTTCCGGGTTCATCGTCTCTTGTGGTCAGTCTTTTTCACGGGCTTTCCGGGGATATTTCCTCGGACTACATGCAAAGAACGGCGCTGATTTGTCAGAAACTGGGTCACGCGGTGGTTTTGGTGAACCATCGCGGGGCGGGTGAAGGGGCACCATATGCCAAACGCCCGTATCATTCCGGCAGTGCAGAGGATGTTTCTGTTGTTTTAAGCCATCTGCGCCGAATGTTTCCAAAGCAGAAACATGTTTCGGTGGGATATTCTTTAAGTGGCAATATCATGTTATGTCTGCTGGGTGGTTTTGCCGGCCGGGAAAAACCGGATGGTGCCATCACAGTCAATGCACCCATAAATTTACAAAATGGGTCGTTGCTGCTGAAGTCCGGTTTGAACCGTCTTTATGATCTGCGTTTTGTGTCCCGTCTGCGTAAACTGGTCGATGAAAAATACAAGATGGGATTGATATCAGAACGCTACGAGATCCCACGCTGGGCCACGGTGTGGGACATGGATCAGATCTATACGGCTCCGGCATCGGGCTTTACCAGCCGCGAGGACTATTATCAGCGCTGTTCGTCCATGAACTATGTCGGAAATATTGATGTGCCGACATATTCTTTGACGGCCGGGGATGATCCGTTTGTTTCAGTTCATGATTATCTGAAGGCCCCGTTTTCCAAACACGTTCAGCTGCATATTGAAAAGCGGGGCGGGCACATGGGATATCTGCATCAGGGGGCCCTGCCTGTGGGTGGGAATCGCTGGCTGGATTATTATCTTTTTGAGGCCTTGCGGGGGCTAGAGCAGACACTCTTTGAAAAGGCTCCAGCGCGCGTTCCATAGGGAAAAGCCGGGGGCTGTCACCCCTGAATCCAGGACGGGCAACTGTTCCATCTGCAAAGGCTGCTGTTTTAAAGTGCGCAATAATGACGGCCCCAGATACCATCCCCTGATCTTTTGTTTCTGTCCTTGCGAGGTCAGCTTTTTAAAAGCCTCCTGTCTGATCATGATCACATCACTAAGAGGGTCTGCAGGCACCGGGCCGAATTTTTCCTTAAGAATCCCGTTAAACAGATGCTCGTTCTTCTGACGTGGATTTTCTTTCTTTAAAAAAGAGCTGTTCTTTTGCGCATAGCGATCGCCCCAGTAAAGATCGACTTTTTCCTCGCTTATCAGATGTTGCAGCAGGCGGAAAAGATCCCCCAGTGGTGTGTTCATTTCCACCGATGATACAGCCAGAAAATGGCCTTGGGCTGTTTGCAGTCCCTGCCACAGACTGGCGGCACGGCCCAGATATTTTTTGTTTTGAACAACCCGAACGGGGGCGGCAGGAGCTGAGACCACAACATCTTTTTCGGCGATCAGGACAACTTCGTAAGGCACCGGGAATTTGGTGAAAAAAGTTTGCAGATCGCGCAAGCAGTCTGTCAGGTGTTTGTTTTCCTGATCCAAATATATCACCAAGGATAAGAGCGGGGTTGACACAGCAGATTCCATCTTTACGATAGTTAGCAATGAAATCATCGAAGGTCACGAACTTCTCTGAAATTGCGCTGTGGACGGGGCTTTTGCTGCTGGCAATTCTGAGCCGCTTTCTGTTGTTGACGAATAAACCCATTCATTTTGACGAAGGTATCAACGGCTGGTTTGTCCTGCAGATGTCCAAGCTGGGTTTTTATAAGTACGATCCCAACAATTATCACGGGCCTTTGTATTTCTATGTCCTGCAGGTGTTTGAATCCCTGTGGGGCCGCAGTTTGCAAGTGCTGCGGGCCGTTCCGGCGGTTTTCAGTGTCTTAAGTGTGATGATCTTTCTGTATGGGGCTTTGCGGTCCCGATTTGTAAATATCGCTCTGGCGGTGCTGATTTTGATCAGCCCGGCATTTATCTTCTTTGGCCGCTCTGGTATTCACGAAATGCCATTTGTCTTTTTTCAGATCGTGTTTGCTTTGGGACTGTTGCGTTGGGTGCAGCAGGCGGACAGCAAAGCTTTAAGTCTCTTTTTAGTTGGTCTGTGGGGAATGGTGACACTGAAGGAAACTTTTGTGGTCACTTTATTTGCCTGGGTTGCGGGGTTTATAGCTTTGGGGCCGAAGGCTTTGCAAGAGCTGTTCGGTTTGTCCCGTATCCGGCAGGCCTGGACCCGGTCGGTGACGGTCTTGTTTTTGCTTTTGCTTTTGTTGTTTGTGCAGTTGTTTACGGGCTTTTTTAAAAATCCGTCAGGACTGCTGGATTTTTTCAAGGCCATTTTGCCATGGTTAAAAACCGGAGTGCACGGGCAGGGACACGAAAAAAACTTCTGGTACTGGATACAGGTGCTTTACACGGCGGAACCATTGGCGCTGTTGGCGGTGGTGTGTTCCTTTGTTGGTGTTTTTTCCCGTCATCGGACCTTGCGGGTTGTCAGTGTGTTTTCACTGGTGCAATTACTGGTTTATTCCTTGATCCCTTATAAGACCGTGTGGTGCGTGTTGTCGCTGGTGTGGGGTTTTTATTTTGTTCTGGCGTTGATGGCGGAACAGATTTTTGCTTTGCGATCCCGCGGGCGCTGGCTGTTTGTGGTGGCAGGGACCGGCTTGGTTTTGATAGGCTTCCGAAGCACTTATATTTCTGTCTATCAGGTGCCGATGGATTTGACACATCCCTATGTTTATGTGAATTCAAGTTACGAACTGGTCGAACTTTCCGACAGAATTACGGCGGCCTTGAAAACTCATCCCGAACTGAGCAGGGAAACTGTGCAGTTCGGCATGAAAGAACAGTGGCCCTGGCCCTGGCTTCTGCGTGATTTCAAAGGTTCGGCTTATGAGCTTTGCAGCAAAAGAATTTTGCCGGATGCCCTGGTGTATTTCTGTGAAAAGATTGATAGCGAACCTTTGGAGCTGCTTTTGAATGAGTCCTATTGGAAGATTGAAGCAGTCTTCCGTCAGGGAAAAGAAGTCAGCGTGGTCTATTTAAGAAAATCCGCTTTTGATATGAGCGACTATAAAGGAAACCTGCAGGTTGTGGGTCCTTCAGAGGAGGATGCTCCGTGAAAAAGAATTTTGTATTTGCCGGTCTTTTACTTGGTTCAACTGCGATGGCACAGGTTCATAAAATTGATGTGAAAAAAGAACTCTCTGGCAATGTGGTGAATCTGTATCAGGAGACGTCAGAAAGAAAGAAAGTGAAGCTTTCCGCTTTGTCGCAGCTGAAAGATTACGAGATTCATTTGAAGTGGGCGGAATGTTCCAGGCTGGCGCCTCAGGTATTTAATGCACGCAAGGACTTGCGTGGCTGGGTGGCAACAAGCTGGCTGCACTGCTTGGAAGGCGCGCAGAACAAAGTTAAAGACCGTGCTGCGGTGGACAGGGCCTTAAGTGCTTTGGAAGCGCATAAGGATCTGATGCAGGAGGGCCCATGGTCTGTCAATTTGGCAAAGGCTTATGTCAGCTTGAAACTTGCGGCTCTTGAAGATCAGGTCAGCCGTAAAATTAAAACTGCTGCCGGTGGCATTGATGCCCTGCTGGCGGGGTCTTATTCCTTAAACAAAGATCAAAAGGCCCGGGCTTATCAGCTTTTGGGGGATCTGGCGCTTTTGGATAATAATTATGCCCAGGCGCAGTTCTTCTATGAGCAGGCGCAGGATCAGCGCGATTCAAAATACTTGCAGGACAAACTGGATTTTATCAGCCGCACGAAAGTCACGGTGGTGGCGCCCTCGAAGCCCGCCGTCAGCATTCCGGAAGTCAGTGGTGAAGAAGGAAAGTTGGAAGAACGGGTGGCTGCGGCCTTGAAGCAGAATGATCCGATCTCGGCATTGAAGGATTCGGTGCAGATTCTGAATGAATACCCGGGCAGTCGCGCGGCTCGGCGTTTGAAAGACAAGCCGCTGGAAATTTATAATTCGCTTTCAGAAAATCTGGTGAAGGTGAAGGCCTTGAATGAAATGGAAGAAGCCGACACACAACGCCTGATGGACTGGGCGCAGAACCTGCATCGACGTGCCGACTTTGCCGGAGCGATGTCCCTGGCTTTGAAAGCCATGGGTAAAAATCCGTCGGCACCAACGACGACATCCGCTTTGTGGATTGCCGGTCGCTCCGCCCATTTTCTGGGACAATATGACCGGGCGCTGGATCTTTATAAGAAACTTTTCACCAATCATTTGGGGTCGGACGAAGCTGCTGAAGCGCTGTTTCGTTCCAGCTTGATTTATTATCGCAAAAAAGAATTCACGAACGCCTCGGCTTTGTTGGAAAGACTGTTGCAGCAGGGGCGTGATCGTTATGAGCTGAATGCGCAGTACTGGCTGGTGCGTTCGTTCCAGGGCAGTAAATCCGATCGTGCCAAACAGGCGGCGGCAGATTTGATGGATCGTTTTCCATTCTCGTATTATGGCCTGCGTTTGCGTGCAGAAGCTCAGGATGGAAAGCTGACCTGGCCGGAAAATAAAGACAAGGCCCCGACGCTGACGAATGAATTTTATGTCGTGGGTGCGCAGAAGACTGCGTGGCAGCGTTTTAAGTCCCTGTCTGAATCAGGCTGGGTCAGTGAAGCGCAGGAAGAACTTTCCTTCATGCCGTTTATGAAAGATGCAACGCTGAAGGTGAATCTGGCGGAAAAAATGATGGAGCGTCAGCAGTATGTTACGGCCATTCGCTGGATCAATGAAGCGATGGAGGCTGATCCTCGTCTGCGTCGCGAGCAGTTTGTAAAGATTGGTTACCCTGAAGCGTTTGCAGGTCTGTATCAGGCTGAGGCGGAACGCTACGGTGTGGATGCGGTTTTGTTTAAAAGTCTGACTCGTCAGGAAAGTGCCTTTAATTTGAAAGCGGTTTCCACGTCCAATGCTCTGGGCCTGATGCAGATGATTCCACCGACAGCTCAGGAAGTGTCGCGCAAGCTGGGAATGAAAGTGGAGCTGCCAGATGATATGTTCCGTCCCGAAGTAAATATTCCGATGGGGGCTTTTTATATCTCCCAGATGTTAGACCAGTTTCAGGGAAGCGTGCCATTTGCTTTGGCGGCTTATAACGCAGGACCCTATCGCATGAAGTTGTGGATGGAAGGAAGAACTGAGGTTGGCGAACTAGTTTCCAGGCCCAGCTCTGAACCCCTTGATGAGCTGTGGTTTGATGAGTTGCCATGGACAGAGACGAGCTTCTATGTGAAAGCGATCTTAAGAAACGTCCTGCTCTATCGCCTCTCTGAAAAGGGAAATTATGCCCCAAATCCCGTCCTATGGCAGGATTTGCTGATTAAAAAGGCAAAATAAGGACGATGTTTTATTGAAAAAGTCCTCTGACTTTTGTAGCCTGAAAACTGCGTCGGAGGACTCATGAGGAGACTTTTAACATTGAGTTTGGTCCTGGCCTTTTTGGCAGGGTGTGCTCATAAGGATTTGGGCACAAATGCTGGTAAGAACTCAGCATCCAACAGTGAAGGGGATTTGAAGGACATTGGCTCGTTCCGCTTGTCCGACCCCGAAGGCCCCAAGGTGGTGGATCAGGAATTGGAATCCATCCCTACAGAAGTAAACCCGCTTGTTGAGAAATGGATCGCCTACTTCCAGGGTCGTGGTCGCCCGCATATGGAACGTTATCTGGCTCGCTCCACTCGTTACGAAAAACTGATGAAAAAAGTTTTGCGTGACAACGGACTTCCTGAAGATCTTTTCTACATTGCTTTGATTGAATCTGGTTTCAGTTCCCGTGCGACGTCACATGCGTCGGCAGTGGGTTACTGGCAGTTCATTCGTGGCACAGGCAAACGTTATGGCTTGGATATCAACGCCTTCGTGGATGAACGCCGTGACCCGGTTTTCGCCACTCAAGCAGCGGCTGAATATTTCAAAGGTCTTTATAGCGTGTTCGGATCCTGGTATCTGGCGATGGCTTCCTACAACGTCGGTGAAAACCGCGTGAAGCGTGAAGTGATGAATCACTATACGCGTGATTTCTGGGAGCTGGCTCGTAAGAAAAGACTTCCGGCGGAAACCATCAACTATGTTCCTAAGTTCATTGCCGCGAAAATGATCGGTAAAGATCCTGCGAAATACGGTTTCGATGACATCGACTATCTTCCACCAATTGAATTCGATCACATCACAGTCAATCAGCCGGTGAACCTGCGTTTGATGGCTGAAAAACTGAATTTGAACTATGAGGATTTCAAAGCTCTGAATCCAAAGTTCAAAGGTGAAGTGGCGATTCTAAAAGGCAGTGATCTGGTTTTGCGTGTTCCACCGGCAACAGCAAATGATGCCAAAGTGGCTGCGACAGAAAGCTTTGTAAGAAGCGTACAGTTCATCGCTGATTCCGGTGACACACAAACTTACCGCATCCGTCGCGGTGATACTCTAAGCACTGTGGCTCGTCGTTACCGTACCACTGTGGCTTATCTGCGTGATCTGAATGATATCCCTCGCCGCAAGCCATTGCGTGTGGGCATGCGTATTCAGGTTCCGGATCGCACGCCGTTGAAAGACCGTTCTTCCAATCGCTCGATGGTGGCTAAGAAATCGGCTCCGACCAGCACTCAAAACAGTGTTGAAACAGTGACCGTAAGCAGAGATGGTCGTTACTATATCGTTCAATCCGGTGATTCTTTGTTCACGATTGCACGTAAGTATTCCACCAGCGTTTCTGAACTTCAGCGTATGAACAACATCAAACGCGGTCGCGTTTTGAAAGTGGGCATGAAACTGAAAGTTCCGACTCCAGGCAGCTCTTCCATTGCCAAGGCGTCTGTGGATGTGGCGAAGTCCAACAAACCTAAAGCCAAGGTTCACGTTGTCCGTCGTGGAGAGAATCTTTCTGTGATCGCTGCGAAATACAATGTGGCTGTTTCAGATATTAAGCAGAAAAATAATATCCGCAACCCGGCATCCATCATGGTGGGCGCACGTATTGTGATCCCAAATGAAGTGAATCAGTAAGAGATCAAAGAAATTTCAAAATGAGAAAAAGGGACTCTGTGAAAGAGTCCCTTTTTTATTGTCATCTTAAGTCAATGCTTTGACAAACAAACGCGCGGGCTTTGAAAGCTGATGTTCCCCCAGATGAATCAGATAAATCTTGTAGCGGATTCTTTCCGCCCATTCTGAAAATTCCTCGATGGTTTTTACTCCAGGCTGAGAAGCCGCAATAAAGTCCGGTACAAACCCCACGCCCAGCCCCAGCAGGCTCATTTGTGCGATGACTTCCCAGCTTTCAACGGTCAAAGCGGTGAGGGCTGCTTTACCGCTGGCGCGTTTATAAGCTTTTTCCAATTCAGTTTTCCCCGGGCTTTCCAAAGTACTGAGGAAGCGAGGTTGAACAGGAACGGCTGTTGATTTTTGAATGCAGCGAAAGCCCCCTTCGCCCAACAATTTTCCTTCAAATCCGGTTGGGCGGCTGTCGTCAATGACAAGACCCAGTTCGCATTTACCTGAACGAACCATCTGCATAATTTCCTGAACCGAACCAAAATGAACTTCCGGGGTGACAGACGGATGGGTCTTCAGCAGGTTTTTTAACGGTGCAGGCAGCAGATAATGCGCCACCGCGCTGGACGTGGCCAGGGTCAAAGGCCCTGAAACAATTTCAGAACGGCCCTTAAGATCACTTTTTAAATCTTCAAGCTGGCTTAAAATTCCGCGGGAACGTTCCAGCAACAGGCGGCCTTCTTCGGTCAGTTTAAAGCGATTTTTAGTATGCAGCAGAAGTTCGCATTGCAGATTTTCTTCAAGTTTTCTGATGGCTTGACTGATAGCGGGCTGACTGATGTTCAGGGACTTGGCGGCGGCGGCCAGACTGCCCAGTTCCGCAGCTTTGATAAAGTATTTCAGGTGGTAAATGTTCGGTTCGGACATAATAATAAAATGTTATTATTATATTTAAAATAATTCAATTTAGAATAACGGCGTTCGGGGGTATAAGGCCTTTCGTTGTGGAGGTCCTATGAAAAATCTGGTTTTATCTGTTGTGACATTTTTGACGGCGTCAGTGGCTTTGGCGGCAAATCCGGTGTGTTTTGTGGAATATCGCAGCCCAGCGAGGTCCTATGAAATTCAGGCCGAGCTGACTGTGGAAATAAAGGAAAATACAGATCTGGCCAGCTGGGTTCTGGATCAGCAGATGGAAAGTTTCAACGCCCGCGTGGTGGAAGTGGATGGCCGCTATCTGGCAACACTGTCCGTTGCTGATGTTTCTGTTCATACTGAAAGTGACAGTGATTTATCCCTGTCACTGAAGAAAAAAACGGAGCAAGTCACCGTGACCTGTCCGGCGCGATACTAAATGTCCTGAATTGACAGTAAAGAAATAGCGCTCTTGATCTTGCGGATCGAGGCGTTTTTATCCGGCGTCGCTGTGGCTTCACGAATTTCCCAGCGGCGTCCCTGATACAGATAGTACAGGTAGCTTTGCAGAGTTTCCTCGGTGATGTCCGGGTGGTAGTGCGCCACGTTTCGCAGGTCCTTCATCAGGTCTGCACTGAATGCCAGTGTGGCAATGGCGGCAGACCGCGGGTCCTGCAAATCACTTTTTTCCATTTTATAATGTTCAATGATAACTTCCGGAATGCGTTTGATCTGGGTCGGTCCACGACTGTTGGCATCCGTATCAAAGCCATTCCCTTTTGCCAAAGACACCAGCACCGGGGCCAGTTCCTTGATTTTATATTTCCAGTTCTGGCCATAGTCGGTTTCCGGGGCCAGGACACCAAAGGCGAATTGAGCCAGCATGTTGTAATCATCATCCTCGATGCGCAGAAGACTCATCAGAGTGCTTTTCTCGTCTTGCAGGGCTTTGACATAGGTTTTGGTGAAGCTGTCTTTCAGGTTGACGCTGATAGCGACTTTTTTGAAGTCGCGGTTTAGTGGTGTGTAGTTATACGCCACCCGGTTACGGAAGACCTTATTTGCACCAAAAGTCAGGCGATGATTGCGGATGCGGAAGTGATGTTCGGCAGTTGCCGGCAGTACATACACCGGAGTTCCCACTGGCACTGAAGCATTGGACTTAAACACCGCACGTGTCAGATTGTCTCGTTCAGCCTGCAGGAAGTGGAAGCCGGAAGCTTGTGACGCATAGAAATAGATTCCCGCACCACCGGAGTTGATTTCATCCCCGGCAAAGATTTCCAGAGCAGAGCGGGATAGCTCCACACCGTCCTGACGGAAGTAAAGCAGTTGCTTTTGCTTCTTATCGACGACCACGTAGGCGGAATCGCCGTAGTTGGTATGGAAGTAACGAATCACATCCAGATCGGCCTTTTGATTGATGGCGTGGCGCTTTTGAATATACGTTTCGTATTTTTCGCCGGGGTATTTTTTTAGTGCCACAATTTGAGTCGAACCCGGGTTCAGACGCTGATCTGGCAGTTTGACGGAAGGAATGGCGACAAAGACCTGCCCCAGAACCACAATCTGTGATCCATTGACATCTGCCGTCTGATTTTCACGCAAAGTCAGCCAGTAATCCTGACGCATTTTCTTTTGCGTTTCGGCGTCTGTGATGGTCGTGCAATCACGTCCCAGGCCGCGCAGCAGGGAATTAAATTCGGTCACCGTCAAATGACGTTTCTTTTCTGTCGCTCCGGAAATAGCCGCTAATTTTTTGGATAAAGAAGTTCCGTCGATGCGGGGCCAGTTGTTGCTGATCCAAAGGCTTTCAATTTCACTGTCGGTAAGGTTGATTTCACCCAAATGCCGGGCCAGGGCGGCAACCACCGCAACATAAGAGTTCGACATGCGTGTGGCCGGCTTCCAATAATCGGTCTTTTTCAGGGTTTGAATGAAGTTTTCATAGTCCGATGCCTGACCATATTTTGCGAAAACAGATTTAAAACTTTCGATCTGTTGTTTTTGCAGACGTGTGCTTAGGGTTGCGGCATAGGCTTCGATGGTATTCAGGTTTTCAAGGCTCAGTCTTTGCGCCAGCTTTAGGTACGCCCGTTGATAAAGATGTCCAGTCAGGGAGGGATTCAGAATCTTTTGATCAGAATCCTTCAGACTGACGACGGGCGTTTTGCAGAATGCCGGAACATCAGAAGCCCAGGCAGAACCGGATATCAAAAGACCTGTAATGAAGATTTTAAAAGCATGAGTGCGCATGATCGCTTTTTCAGCAAAGGCGAAGCCAGTCTGAAAGGGAAATCAAGCGGTTATGACACTGTCGGAGCTGTTGATATGTTTGACAGGGGACCAGCAGCGGCAAAGGCCAATTCGCGGCAGCAGTACCGTTTTAGGCGCGTATTGGATGGTCTCTCGGCTTTAGATTCGTCACGGCGCGGGTATGAATATCGCTAGGATACAATTCCACGAGCGAGGTTGTGTATGCGTTGGAAAAGTGTTTTTGCTGTTAAGGTTGTATTGGCTTGTTTGATGGCCGTTCAGGCACAAGCGTCTGTCGCTCAGTATGTGTCGCCCGATTATTATCTGGGACAGTTGGTGCGTGGTATTTTGATGGCGGCAAGTCAGGTCAGTCATCCGCAGTTTAAAGAAATTGAGGCTCCGGAAATCAAACAGAAAGCCGAGCAGGCATTGCACAAAATCTATCAGTATCCGGCGTTCAAGTATCGCTATGATAAGCTTTCCATTATCATTATTCAGGGGCTGCCGGGCGAACCCAACGGATTTAGTTTTGGTAACAACATGTTCTTAACCAAAAGCATTGTTGAGGCGTTGTCTTCTGCGCAACTGACTGCCGTGATTGCGCATGAACTGGCGCATTCAGAAAAAGCTCACAATATGCAAAAGACCCCATTGCCATTGGGGGCCGCAGCCTATCAGCTAAAAACAATTTACGATGCGGTCAAAGCCGGGCAGTGGCCCGCCGGACGTGATCTGGTGGCGTCTATGCAGGACCTGCTGGCAACCAGTGGACTGGCCATGGAGCTTCAGGCGGACTGTGTGGCGGCTCAACAACTGGAACATATGAACCGTCAGGGGCTTCCAAATTCAGCTGCTGATTTGAATAGTGCCACCAGTGTTTTGATGGGATTTGACATCACCACAGACACCTCTGATGACCCTTCGGCAGTACGTGCACAAGCTTTAGTGAACAAAGTTTATGAGCAAGGTTCGTGTGACATCTTTTAACACGGGGCCGTGGGGCTGATTCAGCCTATTAAAAGGTGAAAACCGCAATCGAAGTTTGACCAATCTGTCTATGTTCGATAGGTCCTTGGTATGACAACAATTACCAAGACTCTGACGACATCGCCAAAGGCCCTTCCTCCGTCCAATCAACTTGGATTTGGGCAATATTTCACTGATCACATGTTTGTGGCAAAATTCACCGAAGGCAAAGGGTGGAGCGAAGCCGCTGTTGTTCCGTATGGTCCGCTTTCTTTGGACCCGGGGGCTTCTGTTTTTCATTATGGTCAGGCTCTGTTTGAAGGTATGAAGGTCTTCCGTCAAGAGGACGGCAAAGTGGTTTTCTTCCGTCCCGAGTTCAATCACCGTCGTATGGCCGACGGGGCCGCTCGTCTGTGTTTGGAAGCTCCTCCGCTGGAGCTTTTCATGGACGCTTTGCAGGAACTGGTGGCGGTTGATGAACGTTGGATTCCGAAAGAACCGAACACGTCCCTGTACATCCGTCCCACGTTGATTGGTTCGGAACCGTTTTTGGGGGTTCGTCCTTCGCGCGAAACTATTTTCTTTATTCTTTTGTCTCCGGTGGGTTCTTATTATTCTGAAGGGACCAAGCCGGTAAAAATCTGGGCGGAGGAAAAGTATCTTCGTGCGGCGCCGGGTGGTTTGGGGGCTGTAAAGGCCGGGGCGAACTACGCCTCCAGTCTGAAGGCGGCCTTGGAAGCCAAGAAGCAGGGCTATTCACAGGTTTTGTGGCTGGACGTGGAACACCAGGGGATCGAGGAAGTCGGCACCATGAACGTGTTCTTTGTCTTCGATAACGAAATCGTCACACCGGAATTGAACGGCAGTATTCTGCCGGGCGGGACCCGCGATGCTATTTTAGAACTGTTGCGTTCTAAGGGGCTGCCGGTCACAGAACGTCGTATTACGATCACAGAAGTGATCGAGCGTCTGGGCAGGGGAGAACTTAAGGAAGTCTTCGGAACGGGCACAGCGGCGGTTATTTCGCCTGTGGGCGTGTTGCACTACCGTGGCAAGGACTGGGTTATCAACAACAATGAAAATGGTCCATTAAGCAATGAGCTTTACAGCGAGATCACGGCCATTCAACGTGGAAGTCAGCCGGATAAATTGAACTGGCTGGTATCTCTTAAGAAATAGTTTTTATTTTGATTGTGCTGGGGGCGAAGTCGTCTTGAAAAAGACAGAGCCCAAAAAAAGTGCTAGCGAGGAATCGTCAGTGATAACTCGCTAGCTAAGGGGAATGAAACCAATCCTTGTATGTATTTGTTCCTTCCATATGCACACCTCTGATTCCTCAGGTGACTCATGACCTTTGGCAGCTGGCTGGCATGGTCCGAAAGACCGACACCCCTTTAGCTTTGCGTCCCGCCGTTTCCGAACGGTTTGCCTTGAGGCAAAGGAAGGATCTTAATCCTAACGAGTATAACCCTAGGAACCTCCTTTGAGTTATTCATCAGATCCAACCAGTCCATTCTTGTTTAGAGAGGCATGAACCGCACCTCTTTTTAATAATCCTGGTGACGCATCTTCACTTCAGTTCGTCATCGTGATGTTCGTAAAAACGAAAATTCATCCGTGTCCTCCTTTAGCTGGCCCTACTAGCGTTCACTTACTCAGAGGTAAGTCTCACGAGCCTTGTGGTTTCAACACAATCAGGATAGCCCGACCAAAGTTTTAATTTCAATAGCACGGATGTCGATTCTCAATTTACGTCGGATTTGTGTATCAGGGCGGGAAACAGAATGGTTTTTTGTTTTGGCTTGAAACAAAAAGGCCGTCAGAACGACGGCCTTTTTTGAGAATAAAAAATAGAATTTTAAAAATTTGAACTAGGTTGTTGGAAGAAGTTCGCGAATTTCATCAGCGATCTTCATGAAGGCCTGCGCTTCTGCACCATTGCTGTTGGCTTCCACGATAGGAATGCCGGCTTCGCACGCCATGCCCACAGAAGGATTGAAAGGAACTTCGCCAAGTTTATTGATGCCTTTGGATTCCGCGTAAGAATCAATTTCGCCCTTAGGGAAAAGCTGCATTTTTTCACCGTTGGCAGGGTTGATCATGTAAGCCATGTTTTCCACAAGCCCCAGCAAAGGCACGTTCACACGCGCAAACATATCGACTGCTTTTTTCACATCCACCAAAGCCACGTTTTGCGGAGTGGAAACCATCACAGCACCAGACACCGGAACTTTTTGCGCCAAAGTTAGTTGAATGTCACCCGTACCTGGTGGCAGATCCACAACCAGATAGTCCAGCTCACCCCAGTTCACATCGCGCAGGAATTGATCCATGGCCTTAAACAACATCGGTCCACGCCAGACAACGGCCGCACCTTCCTCCACCAGGAAGCCGATGCTCATCAGCTTGATGCCGTAACGGGTGATAGGTTCCAGTTGATTGGTATCCGGGTTGATATGAGGTTTTTGCGCCAAAGAACCTAACATGCGAGGAATGCTCGGGCCGTAAATATCCGCATCCAACAGGCCGACCTTGTTCTTTCTGCCTAAAGCCATAGCAAGGTTGGTAGCCACCGTACTTTTACCGACGCCGCCCTTGCCGGAACTGACCGCGATAATATGTTTCACTCCGGGAATGCCTGTCTGTTTTTCAAAGGGATTTGGGGCTGCCATGAAGGTGACTCCTTGCTAATTTGCTCCACACAACCAATAATAGAACTTGGATGAATAGCCAAGACTTTTTGACATTGAATCTAGTGGGAGCAGGGGCTTTCATTTTCTGGTATCTCGTTTCACGAGGCGGCAGCCGTCGCCCGACCCAGTTGAACCTGAAGGCGAAGGACAGTGCCCCACCTCTAATCGATCCTGCGCCAGAACAGGCGCCGGGTATCGAGCCTTTGCGTCGAAATGTTGCACCCCCTCAGGTGCACCCCGATCTTGCGGGGAGCCAATCCAAAAGCCTTAACATCATGTTTAATTACAACGGGCATTCCTGGGATGCTTATGAGGTTTTGGGGGTTCCGGCAGGAGCCTCCATCAAGATCGTGACAGAGGCCTATCAGGCGGCGATTCGCCGCAGTGACCGCGAATCGTTGGAGTTTCTGGAAACGGCTTATAAAGCCATTCTTAATAAATCCGCTTAAATTTTTATTTGCTTACTTGGTATAAAGGCAACTGTGACCGCGCCCGTTTCGGCTATGTTCCCACAGGAACTTTTTCGGGCCGTCCTGAATCACGGTGTCTTCTTGCAATAAACTCAAAGAGTTGTCTTTGTCGATGTAAATAGTGGTTTCTTTTTTACTGATGAAGTTGTCGCGACTGACCACTTCCCGTAAAATTTTTCGTCCCGGTGATTGAATGACCTTAAATCCGCGGTTGATCTGGCAGAAGCGAATCGTATCCATGGATGTGCCCTGAGTTGAAGGATACAGGGCAAAACCATCGCAGTCTTCCGTCCACTCCACTTCGGCAGGGCAGTTGTCCGTACCATTGATCAAACGATAGTACCCTTCGGATGCAGAGGCCGCAGGCACTGTCGGCGCACTTGTCGCCAGGGCAATATCTGAAATCAACAGTCCCAAAATAAGAATCAACCGAGGCCAGCGCATTCACACTCCTTCATTCTTTTTTCAAGGAGCAAGCTTCATGCGCAGATGAAATGGCTTGTAGGGCTTCAATAGAGTAGAAATCTCATGATGATATGTCGATATGCCGTTTCTGGGCAGGCCTCGCTGGCTGGTGCCAGAATTTCAGCGATCTTGCTGGCACTACAAGTGGCGGCAGCGTTCAAATTGCTTGGTGTAAAATTCTGATAAGCTAAGAGTAAAAGAAAACCCGTACTCAAAGCACCCAGCTTCGACCACTGACGAATAGTCATCATACATTCCCCCGGACACTTCTTTTCGGCTGGACTTAGGTAAAGGTGTAGAGGGGATTTTACTTAAAGTGATCACAGGTAATGTCTATGGGATCAGCATCTGTCAGATGGCTGGTCAGTCGCGCTGTCTCGATGTGAGACCGAGGGGCGCGTCCAGATAAAAACCAGCACGCAGGAACAGACCACTGCTGCACAAATCTTCGCATAGAAGGGGACATTACCAAAGAAAAGGGACAGGGAAACCAGAGGAACCATCAAACCCGTGGCCATCAGCTTGGCCCGGGTGCGGATCACCCCATGCTTTTGCCAGTCCAATATCATGGGTCCCAGATGGGGCTGCGCCAGCAGCCATTTATGCCAGCGAATTGAGCTGCGGGCGAAAAAGAAAGCTGTCAGTAAAAGAAAGGGTGTTGTCGGAAGCAGAGGTAAAAAAATACCGATGATCCCCAGCGCCAGAAACAGCCAACCCAACACAAAGTAAATTGTTCGCCGGGCTTGCTTTACAATCTTCACAGTTCAACCTTTTTCCTTTTGCTTTCCAGTGGTGAAAGCATCAAATACAGCGCCGGCACGACAAACAAAGTCAGCAGCGTGGAAACAATGGTTCCCCCGATAATGGAAAGACCCATTGGAATACGTGTTTCTGAACCGATACCATGACCGATCACCAAAGGCAAAGCCGCGGCGACGGTTGCCACCGAAGTCATCAGGATCGGGCGCAGACGAATCGGGCAGGCCGCCAGCAGGGCCTTTGCAATGTCGGTTTCCCCGTGATGGCGAACTTGATTTGTGAACTCCACCAGCAGGATGGAATTCTTTTTGGCAATACCCATTAACACAATCAAACCAATGAAACTGAACAGATTCAGGGAAATATCAAACATCCACAAAGCCACCAGGGCTCCGGTCACTGAGAATGGCAAGGCCACCAAAACTGAAACAGGATGGATGAAAGAGTTAAACTGAACGGCCAGAATCAGATAGGCCACCAGAATGCCGACCATCATCGCCGAATAAAGACTTTTAAAGGAATCAGCAAATCCGGCAGAAGCCCCTTCCAGAGCGAACGAATACCCCTGAGGCAGAATCTCTTTGGCAATGGCACTGGTGCGTTCCAGCACGGTGGCCTGAGACTGTCCCGGAGACAGATTTCCGAACACGGAAATCGCACGCTGACGGTTCACACGGCTGATACCCTGAATGGCTTTTTGTTCTTCGATTTTTACAAGCTGGGACAAAGGAATCAGATTGCCGAAGTTATTACGCACATACAGCCGTTTAAAGTCCGCAGGTTTTTGGATTTGTTCTTCTATGAATTTAAAACGAATGTCATAGCGTCTGCCATCAGCAGTGTAACGTCCCTGACGAAGGCCACCGACCCCCGCAGAAAGAATCGCCCCGACGTCTTCAACAGAAACACCGCGAGCCGCCATGGCCTTACGGTCCGGAGTCAAAACCAGCTCAGGAATCCCTTTACGGAAGTCTGTATCCAAATCCACGGCCAGATTTTCTTTTTCCAGACGGTCCATCAGTTCATTGGATTTTTCAAATAGAACATCCAGATCGGGACCGCGCAGATTGATCGCCACCGGGTTCTGACGTCCCGAGGAAAGATTACGTGCGGAAATATCACGCATGGAAACCCGCATATCCTTGATCTTGCGGAATTCCTTACGCCATCTGTCCATGATCTGAAGATGTCCTTCCGAACGATCTGCGCGGGCTTTCAATGCCACGGGCATGAAGACTTGATTCACATTGGCACCACCGCCACCACCGCCGACAGAGACTACAAATCCTGCCACAGTTGCATCGTCTTTTAGCACGGCTTCAAGTTTTTCTGCGGCCTTGCTGGTGGCTTCCAGTGATGTGCCCGGAGGCATCTGCGCATTCAAAATGATAAAGTCCTGATCCTGTGCCGGAACAAATTCCTGACGAACCTTGCTGACCAGGAACAGGGACACAACGAAGAAGATTACCGAGCCCAGAACCACCAGATACTTAAAGCGCAGAGTTCCATGCAGAACTTTTTGATAGGCATGAGCGAACTTTTCAAACAGCTCATCCAGAAAGTGTTCCAGTTTAGAGATTTTTGGTTCTGTACTGAGCAGGGCTGCCGCACGCATTGGGGTGATGGTAACGGCCTCCAAAAGTGACAGGGAAACCGCGGCACTCATGGTGACGCCGAACTGGAAGAAGAATTTACCAATGATCCCGTCCATGAACACAACTGGCAGGAAGACCGCGATAACTGCCAAAGTTGCGGCCACGGCCGCGGGCAGAACTTCTTTTGCGCCATCCGACGCGGCCTTGGCCGATCCTTTACCCATCCGATAATGGCGGATGATATTTTCCAAAAGCATGATGGCATCATCGACGACGATGGAAATGGAAAGAGTCAACGCCAGCAGAGTGAACAGGTTCAGCGTGAATCCTGAGAAATATAAGATGATGAATGTCCCGACAATGGAGGTCGGAATCGAGAACAGGATATTGATCGCCGCCTGAACGTTTCCAAGGAACAGGAAGCAGATTAAAATCGTAATCAGGGCTGCCACCCATAGTTTTTCAATCGTCAGATTGACCGTGGCATCTGTCGGGCGGGTGAAGTCCACATTGACCCGGAAATTGAAGCCTTCCGGGAAAGAGCCTTTGATGCTATCCAGTTTTTCGCGGACCTCATTGGCGACAGTGACTTCGTTTGTACCACGCTGCTTACGCACAATGATGGAAACGGCCTGACGCCCATCGACCCGGGCCGTGCGGCGAACGTCAGAAAGACCGTCCTCCACCCGGGCGACATCCCTGATGAAGATGTCACGATCAAAGATGCGCTGGCCACCCCGGCGCAGAATCTGAATGTTGGCCACTTCATTGACATCTGTGGCTTCGCCCAACCAGCGCACGCGCAACTCGCGTTCGCCTTCAGTAAATTGCCCGGCGGCACTTTCCAAGTGTTGAGTGTTAATCGCGGCAACCACGTCATTGAGGGTCAGATACAAAGATTCTAGTTTTTTAGTGTCCACCCAAATGCGCAGATTACGCTGACTGAAACCACCGATGCTGACCTCACCCACGCCTGGCAGGAAGCGGACTTGATCCAGCAGATAGTTTTCGGTCCAGTTGATCATGTCTCGCAGGGGAGCTTCACCAAAGACCGACAAAATAATGATCGGGTCTTCTTCGGGATTTTGTTTGCGGATGGTGGCCGGGTCCACTCCGGGAGGCCAGCGCATACGGCTAAGTGCTGTTTGAACTTCTTGCAGTACGACATCGACGTTGCGATTAATATCAAAATCCAGCGTGACGGACCCGGACCCTTGTCGGGCTGAAGAACGCATTTCCTTGATACCCTCGATGGCCAGCAGGCGTTCCTCGATAGGGTCCAGCAACTCGGCTTCGACAACTTCCGGGGCGGCCCCCTCGTAAGTGACGGAGATACTGACCACCGGGAAATCCACGTCCGGAAGCTGACTGATACCCATGCGGTTCATACAGATGGCTCCGAAAACAATCAGAGCGAACATTAGAACCCATGCAAACACCGGGCGTCGGATCGAGAGGTCAATCAAGTTCATGGCAGTCCTTTCGCACAATTCATTTTTCCCCATGTGGCGCGAGAGTCAACTTGGGGACTGGAAGGCATGTCACTTTAGACGAAAGAGTGGCGGACGAGGTTCATGGAAGAGGGATTTTTTCTGTAAAAATAGAGGAAACTTAGAAAGCCTTTGCGTTAGCAGGCTCTTTGTAGTCGGGCATCATTTTCCCACGATGACACATATAGCAGGTCGCTTTCGGACCTTTTTTCCCATCCAAGCCGTTGTCTCTCAGCATCTGAGTCAACTTCATATGCTCTTTGCTGATTTTGAAGGCTTTTTTATCGTCAGCCTTGAAGTTCTGAACATTATGGCACGCATTGCAGGTGACACCCAGTTCCCGGGAAATGACGATCATTTCCTCGCGGATTTTTTCCTCGTTAGTCACGAATTTGGCCACGGACTCCGCAGACGCTTGTGGGATGGAAAGGCTCAAAAAAAGGGTCAGAAGGTAGAAGCTTTTTCGGATGCACTGCATAGGAATAGCTTCTCCGAGGACCCGGCCTCAGGCAAGGGAGGACCCTGATTTCTTGACTGGTTCTAGACCCCATATTAACTTGAAACCCAACCTGTGGAGTTCTGTATGAAAATTAAGCATTGTGAGGACCTCAATACTCTTGTCAGCCTCAGCAAACGTCGTGGTTTTGTTTTTCAATCCAGTGAGATCTATGGTGGTCTTGCAAGTTGCTGGGATTATGGTCCTCTGGGCTCATTGATGAAGCTCAATGTAAAACGCGCATGGTGGAACGCCATGACCCGTCGCCCGGATATCGTGGGCTTGGATGCGGCGATCCTGATGCATCCGACGGTGTGGAAGGCGTCTGGTCACGTCGATGGTTTCTCTGATCCATTGGTGGATTGCAAAGACTGTAAAACTCGTTTCCGTGCGGATAACACGGATTCTTATATCAACGAGAAAAAATGCCCGAACTGCGGCAGCAAAAACCTGTCTGAAGAACGCAACTTCAATTTGATGTTCAAAACCCACATGGGTCCTTTGGAGGATTCTGCCAGCGTGATCTATCTGCGTCCGGAAACGGCTCAGGGGCACTTTGTGAACTTCCTGAACTGTCAGCAGTCCTCTCGCTATAAGATTCCATTTGGTATCGCGGCGATTGGTAAGTCCTTCCGTAACGAAATTACTCCGGGGAATTTCATCTTCCGCACGCGTGAATTTGAACAGATGGAAATGCAATATTTTGTAGAGCCGGGCACAGATGAAAAGTTCTTCACCGAGTGGAAAGAGCGTCGTTGGAATTTCTATATCAAGTTCGGTATCAAACCGGAGAATTTGAAATTCAAAGACCACGACAAGCTGGCGCACTATGCGCGTGCGGCGGTGGACGTGGAATACAAGTTCCCAATGGGCTTCTCTGAGCTGGAAGGTATCCACAATCGTTCCGACTTCGATTTGACTCAGCATATGAAGGCCTCTGGCAAAAGTCTGGAATACTTCGACGAGCCGAACAAAAAGAAATACATCCCTTACGTGATCGAAACAGCTGTGGGCTGTGATCGTTTGTTCCTGGCCTTCCTTTGTGATGCTTATCGCGAGGAAATCACCACGGACGACGCAGGTAAAGAGGACGTGCGTGTGGTTCTGGGCTTGCACCCGGAAATCGCTCCGTACAAAGTGGCTGTTTTGCCTTTGTCTAAGAAGGAAGAACTGACGTCCATTTCCGACAAAGTTCGTGACCAGTTGGCGGAAGACTTTGATGTGACTTTGGATGAATCCGGTTCTATCGGTAAGCGCTACCGTCGTCAGGACGAAATCGGTACACCATTCTGTGTGACAGTGGACTTTGACACCATCAACGATCAGGCTGTTACAGTTCGTCACCGTGACAAAATGACCCAAGAACGTGTGGCGATTTCCCAACTGGGTGCTTACATCGCAGCGAAAATGAAGACTTTCAATCAGTAGGCCCGACAGGGCAGAGCTGAAGTCCCGTCAGGGGCAGAGCTGAAGTCCCGTCAGGGGCAGAGCTGAAGTCCCGTCAGGCCCGACAGGGCAGAGCTGAAGTCCCGTCAGGGGCAGAGCTGAAGTCCCGTCAGGGGCAGAGCTGAAGTCCCGTCAGGGGCAGAGCTGAAGGGCCTGTCGGCCCGTAAGCTGAAGCAGAAAATAATAAAAAAGGGAGCGTCAACGCTCCCTTTTTTATTTCCAATTGTCCTTCGGAAAACTACTTGTTCAGGCTCCAGCAGGAATAAGGTCCGTTCTGAGTCAGAAGCACGATGCTGTCGTCGCCGTTATGAGCCAGAGTTTTGCCCGTTTTAGCATCGAAGATCAGTCCATAAGGATTGTCGCCCGGCCAGGTTTTTACCTGAATATAAGTGCGACCGGTCACTCTGGATTTGAAAGTGATGATGTAAAGGTCATTGAAAGGCTGTTCGCCTTCCTGAGAGAAGAATTTTTTGATTTCCGCGAAAGTCATGGCTTTGGAAGTGTATTCCTCCTGCACCAGGTGAGCATTCACCAGTTCAAGTTCAAACGCAGTCAAAGAGTTGATTTCCTTGATGTCCAAAGTGCTCAGCTCTTCAAAGATGCTTTCATAGTCTTCTTCCTGCTCGGCTTCCAAGGCACAAAGCTCTTTCAGGTTTTCCAGCTTTTGGCCCTTGGCGAAAGAAGTGGAAACCGCGAATAAAGACAGAATTAAAATAAACTTTTTCATTTAATAACTCCCCATGTGTGATGACGAATAGGCTTGTAACAACCGCTGTGATTTTTGGTAAGTGAATAAGAATCAAGTTATTATTCAAAAATCACATAGATGTATTTAGTACTGGGACAGTTCCGCCGGGTTGCCATCGACATTGCGATAGACAATGCCGTCAATCTGATCGCCAACTTTGTAGTTGCAGGAAGTGATCACACCAAAAGAGCTGGCTTCGTCGATATCCAAAGGGCAAACGTAAGAAGGATTGAACATCCAGTTCCCGGTCCAGGCCATTTTTACCCGGCATTGAGTTTCAGAAACAGGTTCCACAGAGGCTACCTGAGCAAGCATTTGAGCTTCCAGTTGAGTACATGTTGGGAAGGCAAAAGACGAGCTGGCAGCAAGAAGGGTCAGAGCGAACGCAAGCGTTTTCATGGTTTTCTCCTTTGGATTTTGTGAATGCGCTCTTCTAGCATGTCCGGCGGCTTCTTGGCGTCAGGAATGTGTCAGTATTGTGTCAGCTTGTAAAAATGCCTAAGTGCTCGATAAATGAAAGCTTTTCCGGGGACATCCACACCCCCGGAGGGTGGAATCTTAGCTCTATTAAACAGAGCCTCGGTGCGCCAATAAATTTCATTGATATTAAGGGGTTAGCGATGTTTTATTACATCGTATAGACGATAAATTTACTTTTCGGTGGGGGAGACTAATGCACCAGAATGTAAACTCTGAAAATAAAACGACCAAATCCACTATTCCTCAGAAGTTCGTGTACTTCTTTGCTGCCGGTGATTCCGAAGGCAATGCGGGAATGAAAAACATCCTTGGAGGCAAAGGCGCCAATCTGGCGGAAATGACCTCTCTGGGTATTCCAGTGCCTCCGGGCTTTACGATCTCCACAGAGATCTGTGCTCACTTCTATGAAGCCGGTGGTAAGTTGCCAGAATGGGTTCGTCCTTCTGTTTTGGATGCCATGAAAAAAGTGGAAACTAAAATCGGCAAAAAATTCGGCGACGTGGCCAATCCGCTGTTGGTTTCCGTTCGCTCCGGCGCTCGTGCTTCTATGCCGGGCATGATGGACACGATTCTAAACCTGGGCCTGAACGATCAGACCGTGGAAGGTTTGGCGAAGTCCTCTAACAACCCTCGTTTTGCCTGGGATTCTTACCGTCGTTTCATTCAAATGTATTCGGACGTGGTGATGGGCATGAATTCGTCTCTTCTGGAAGTGACTTTGGAAGACATGAAAGAGGAAAAACACTACAAGCTTGATACAGAGCTGACGGTGGATGATCTGAAACTTCTTGTTAAAAAATTCAAAGATCTGGTTCATCAGATGACAGGTCAGTCCTTCCCGGCAGATCCTTGGGATCAGTTGTGGGGTGCGATCTCTGCGGTCTTCCATTCATGGAATACCCCGCGTGCGATCACTTACCGTGAACTGCATTCAATCCCGGCAGCGTGGGGAACGGCCGTGAACGTTCAATCCATGGTCTTCGGAAATATGGGTGATGATTCTGCAACAGGCGTGGCGTTTACGCGCAATCCGTCCACAGGGGAAAAGGCTTTCTACGGTGAATTCCTGATCAATGCCCAGGGTGAAGATGTGGTGGCGGGTATCCGTACTCCGCAACCGATTACCAAGGTGGCTGCGGCGGCTGCGGGAGTAATGTCTCTGGAAGAAGCTCTTCCACAGGCTTACGGTCAGCTTGTTGATATTTATAAAAAATTGGAAGGTCATTATCGTGACATGCAGGACATCGAGTTCACAATTGAACGTGGTGTTTTGTGGATGCTGCAAACTCGCAATGGAAAAAGAACGGCAGCTGCAGCATTGAAGATTGCCTGCGATATGATCGATGAAAAGTTGATCACGCAGGATGAAGCCATCCTGCGCCTTGATCCGGCAGCTTTGGATCAGTTGCTGCACCCGACGTTGGACCCTAAGGCCGCGAAAACCACTTTGGCCAAAGGTTTGCCAGCATCTCCGGGCGGTGTGAACGGTCAAATCGTTTTCACTTCCGAAGAAGCGGTTGAATGGAAAGAACAAGGCAAGAAAGTTATTCTTGTGCGTATTGAGACGTCTCCGGAAGATATCGCCGGTATGGTGGCCGCACAAGGGATCCTGACGACTCGTGGGGGGATGACTTCTCACGCGGCAGTTGTGGCGCGTGGTATGGGTAAGTGCTGTGTGGCGGGTTGTGGTGACATCGAGGTCGATTACCGTAACGAAACCATGAAAGTGAAAGGGTACGTTCTTAAGAAGGGCGACGTGATCACTTTGGATGGTTCCACTGGTGAAGTTTTCCTGGGTGAAGTGAAAACCATTGAACCGAAACTGGATGGCAGCTTCGAGCGCATCATGAAAATCGCCGATGGCATTCGTAAGTTGAAAGTTCGCACGAACGCGGACACTCCAAAAGACGCACAAACAGCGCGCAACTTCGGCGCGGAAGGTATCGGTCTTTGCCGTACCGAGCACATGTTCTTTGGCGCGGATCGCATTGATGCTGTTCGTGAGATGATCATTGCTGATAACAAAGCGGACCGTGAAAAGGCGTTGACGAAATTGTTGCCAATGCAGCGGGAAGACTTCTATGGCTTGTTCAAGGTTATGGATGGCCTGCCAGTGACAATCCGTCTGTTGGACCCGCCATTGCATGAGTTCGTGCCTCACACAGATGAAGAAACCAAAGAGCTGGCGAAGCGTTTGAACACGGACTATGAACGTCTGCGTGCGAAAGTAAAATCTTTGCATGAATTCAATCCGATGCTGGGTCATCGTGGCTGCCGTTTGGCGATCACGTTCCCGGAAATCTATCAGATGCAAGTGCGCGCGATTGCCGAAGCGGCAGCGCAGTTGATCTCTGAAGGTAAAACACTGGCTCCGGAAATCATGATCCCGCTGGTGGCGACAGACAAAGAGCTGGATGTCCTGCGTGGTCAGGCGATTGGTGAAGTGAAGAAGGTTCAATCTGAAAAGAACGTGAAGTTCGAATACACAGTTGGAACGATGATTGAGCTTCCTCGTGCCGCCCTGACTGCGGATGCGATCGCTGAACATGCAGACTTCTTCAGTTTTGGTACGAACGATTTGACTCAGACGACTTTGGGGCTTTCTCGCGATGACTCGGGTCGTTTCCTGGGTTCTTACGTTTCTCAGGGCATTCTGCCAAAAGATCCGTTCATGTCGATTGATCAGGTCGGTGTTGGGTCTTTGGTGAAAATGGGTGTGGACTTGGGTCGCCGTGCGAAGCCGGATTTGAAAGTCGGCGTGTGCGGTGAACATGGTGGTGACCCGGATTCTATCGAATTCTTCCACCGCGTGGGCTTGGATTATGTGTCCTGCTCTCCGTTCCGTGTGCCTATCGCCAGACTGGCAGCGGCTCGGGCCGCTTTGCTGGGTAAGAAATTGCACTAAGTAAGAAAATGAAAAGGCCCTCCATCACGGAGGGCCTTTTTTTATTCACTGGGTGAAGTAAGAGTGCCAAAGGCCAGGGTTGTTTTTTTACATGAATTGCCCGGTTGGTGCCGTCAGACGACAGAACTCTAAAATACACATTCATCACGACTTCGCGCTTTTATTATCCTGAGTGAGTCATTTAAATTCACGAAAGGATACATCATGGCTCGCACGAAGAAAAGTCTGACAACGACCGCAGGGGCTCCTGTGGCGGATAACCAAAACTCTTTGACGGTAGGGCCACGAGGTCCGTTGGTTTTGCAGGACGTGGCACTGATTGAAAAGCTGGCCCATCAAAATCGAGAACGTGTGCCGGAAAGATCGGTTCATGCCAAAGGCTCCGGTGCTTTTGGAGTTTTAACGATCACCCACGACATTAGTAAATACACCCGCGCCAAGTTTCTTAAAAAAGGCACAAAGACCGACATGCTGATTCGTTTTTCAACAGTGGCGGGGGAAAGAGGCGCTGCCGATGCCGAACGCGACGTGCGGGGTTTTGCCATGAAGTTTTACACCGAGGAAGGTAACTTTGATCTGGTTGGCAATAACACCCCAGTGTTCTTTGTACGCGATCCCTATAAGTTTCCGGATTTTATTCACACACAAAAACGTGACCCCCACAGCAACTTAAGAAGCCCGACAGCGATGTGGGATTTTTGGTCACTCAGCCCGGAAAGCTGTCATCAGGTGACGATTCTGTTTTCGGATCGAGGACTGCCTGCAAGCTACCGGCACATGCACGGCTTTGGCTCGCACACGTATTCATTTATTAATGAAAAGGGTGAACGCCACTGGGTGAAATTCCATTTTAAAACGGAACAGGGCATCCGTAATCTGCGCAATCACGAAGCTGCCGAACTTGTAGGGCGAACGCGCGAAAGCCATCAGGAGGATCTGTACAACGCGATTGAAGCCAGGGACTTCCCGCGCTGGAAATTCTATGTGCAGCTGATGACGGAAGAACAGGCGAAGAAAACGCCTTACAATCCCTTTGATCTTACGAAGGTGTGGCCGCACGGGGATTTCCCTATGATTGAAGTCGGGCACTTTGAACTGAATCGCAATCCGGTCAATTACCATGCGCAGATCGAACAGGCCGCCTTTAACCCCAACAACATGGTGCCGGGGATTTCGTGGTCGCCGGATAAGATGTTGCAGTCGCGCACCTTTGCTTATGCCGATGCTCATCGCTACCGCATTGGGACCCACTATGAAATGTTGCCAGTGAATAAACCCAAAGTGGAAGTTCATCACTATCACTTGGACGGGGCCATGCGCTTTGACCTTCCGGAATACCATCACGCTTTCTATGAGCCAAATTCTTATGGTGGCCCGGTTCAGCAGGAACAGTATCGGGAGCCGCCACTTAGATTGGATGATCCGGTGATGGATCGCTTCAACCATCGTGAAGGCAATGATGATTATTCCCAGTGCCGGGCTTTGTTCAATCTGATGACGCCCGATCAGAAGAATCAACTGTTGAACAATATTGCAGAGCACATGAAAGGTGGCCATGTGCCGGAAGAAATCGTGCGTCGTCAGGTGGATGTCTTTATGCGGGTTCATCAGGATTATGGATTGGGGCTGGCCAAGCTGATGGGGCTTAAGGTGTACACGGATGCAGAGCAGGCGTCTTCTCATCATTAATTAAAGGAGTTCGATATGCCAACCTGGGAAGAATATAAAAGAACAATGGTCATGGAGCCGCAGATCTTTGAAGAAGCTCGCAGTGGCAACTGCGAAGCCTTGCGGCAGTATCTGGCGTTTGGAGGCGACATAGAAATTCGCAATCACAAAGGGCACACGCTTTTGATGCTGGCGGCTTATCACGATCAAGAACATGCTTCGGAGCTTCTGATTGAACATGGTGCGGATGTGAACTCCCTGGATGAGATGGGGAATTCCATTTTGATGGGAGCCTGCTTTAAAGGTCATGTGCGGGTGGTGGAGTTATTGTTATCGCAGGGGGCGATGACAGATCTTAAAAATCCGCATGGCATGACTGCCTTGGATTTAGCACGGGTGTTTGGGCGAAAAGATGTGGTGTCTTTATTAAGTGATCGTCCTGCGGCCTGGAGCGATCCGATGGAGGTCGCCTGCCGTCTGATTGCACGCAAGCTGTCTCGACCGACTCCGGAAGCTTAAAGCATCTTCAAGCGGGGCTTAAAAATGCAAAAGCGAGTTTGGCCTTCGCCAACCTCGCTTTTGGGAGTGTCTAGATTTCCTCCAGAGTGCTAAGTTGTTTGTTTCATTGTGGAACAATCGAGCGCTGATTAAAGCGTTTTCAAAACGACAATTGTCGTCACTGTCTAGGCATCATACAGATTGAATCTGCTCCTTCTTTCTTACATGGTTGTGTAACTCCTTGAAATCTAAGTTGGATTCCTCATTGGTCCGGATGTGGCTGTGGATTTGCTTTAGGGATAGGCATAGAGAAGGAACAAATTTTATGAAAATCAAAAACTATATTCTGACGATGATGAAAGCTTTGGCGCTGACAGCAATGACTGTTGGCTTGGTAAACTGTAGCAAAGACAGTGGTGGTGGTTCCACGACTACGACGACGGCCTATCGCTGCTTCCAGGTAAACTCTTACAATGGAACAAGCACGCAGGTGGATAATTCTTACTGCTACAACAATAGTTATCAGAATGGGTATTCCACGTATCAATGTCGTGATGTGAACAACGCGGTAGTGGCAAACACTCTTTGTGCGAACACGGGTGTGGCAACAGGTTACTCCATCAATCAGTATGGTTACTGTGTGCAGACTTCAACTGGTCAGCAAGTTCCACAAAACTATTGCACAACAGGTGTAGGTACGGGTGTGGGCTCTGTAGTAAGCTGCCAAGGTCAGACATTCTACTGGCAGGGTATTCAGATCACTTGCGGTGTGACTTACAACTGCCCATCAGGTGTTGTACTTCAGAACTTGCAAGGTCAAACAGTACAGTGCATGTAATCTGAAATCCTTCTTAAGTTCAGAATAATCAACGGCGCACCGATCCCCTCGGCGCGCCGTTTTTCATTTCCCGAAAAGGTGCCTGGTGATTTTTTCTAGCTACGGCGCAGCAGAAAAAATCACCAGGCACCTTTCCTCAACGCGACATGTAAATCGGATTGTAAGTCTGCTTAAGTTTTCAGCGAACCGGGTGGTTTTAAGAGGCTATGGTTGACATGACTCCCAACACTCGCGAAATTCTAATGGTCTTTGGTCTAGCTAGACCTTGGGCTTGTGTTTGAGGGGAAGTACTCAAGAGGGGAATATACCTTGAGAATTAAAAAGATTGAACTGATTGGTTTTAAGTCATTCAAAGACCGCACAGTGATCCACTTCGATGCTGGTATCACGGGTATCGTCGGACCTAATGGTTGCGGTAAGTCCAACATCGTTGACGCACTTATGTGGGTCATGGGTGAAATGTCTGCCAAGGACCTTCGTGGCTCCCAAATGACGGACGTTATCTTCGGTGGTGCTGAGGGGTATGCGCCGTTGGGGATGTGCGAAGTTTCTCTGACTTTGGAAAATGACGGGGGCGCGTTCCCTGCCAAATACATCAAGCATTCCGAGATCATGGTAACCCGTCGCTTGTACAGAAGCGGTGAGGGTGAATATTTCGTCAATAAAGAACCTGCACGTTTGAAAGACGTTCAGGAAATCTTCATGGATACCGGTGCCGGTGCCAAAGGTTTCTCTATCATCGCTCAGGGTATGATCGG
This sequence comes from Bdellovibrio bacteriovorus, assembly GCF_025558485.1. Lineage (GTDB taxonomy): Bacteria > Bdellovibrionota > Bdellovibrionia > Bdellovibrionales > Bdellovibrionaceae > Bdellovibrio > Bdellovibrio bacteriovorus_G. Next base: position 472,460 of record NZ_CP102930.1, on the reverse strand, counting down.
TAAGATCATCACTGCGAAACCTGAAGACCGTCGTATGCTTATCGAAGAAGCTGCGGGTATCACGAAGTTCAAAGCTCGTAAAAAAGAATCCCAGCGTAAATTGATTTCCACGGACCAGAACCTGGTGCGTTTGCAGGACATCATCGGCGAGTTGAAACGTCAGATCGATTCCTTGCAAAGACAGGCTCAACGTGCGGAACGCTATCGCAATATTAAAAATCAAATTGAAGACCTGGATCTGTGGTTGTCTTCAGCTCAGTACATTGAGCTAAAGCGTGCCGCGGATGAAGCTCAGGCGATCTTCAACGAAGCGCAAAGCATGGAAGTGGAAGGCGAAACAAACCTTTCTACCTTGCAGGGCCAACTGGAAGTTCTGAAACTGCAAATTCTTGAAAAAGAAAAAATGGTGGAAGAACAGCAAACTCAGTTCCACGACAAACAGTCCACGGTTCAAAAGAAGGAAATGGAAATCCAGGAACTTCGTTTTGAAATCGAACAGGCCCGTCGTAACGAACAAATGACCGGCACCATCCTGCAGGAACAAGAAGCCCGTAAAGAGCTTCTGACTCGCGATAAAGCGGCGTTGGACGAACAGGTTGCTGAACTGAAAGAGGAAGCTGAAACACTGGCGGCCACTTTCGCTCAGAAAAACGACATCTTCCAAAACTCCAATTCTCGCATCTCTGTTGTGGATGAGGAACTGACGACCAAACGTCGTGAGTTGTTCGCCGTGGGTCAGTCCGAGTCCTCTTTGGATGCCCGTGTGAATTCTTTGACAGCACAAATCGCTGACATCACCGAGCGCCAGGACAACGAACAACTGGTTCTGAATGAACTTCGCGAAAAACAAGTGGAGTTTGAAGCCCGTCGCAAGAAGGTCTTCAACGAACTTGATAAAGAACGTCAGATGCAATTGGATCTGGCGAACGATGTGGATTCCTTCGAGGCCAACAAAAAGATCCTGATGGATTCCGCGGCAGTTAAAAAAGCGGAAGTGGAACAATTCAAAGACAGTTTGAACGAAGTGGCATCCCGCTTGTACGGCTTGGAAAACCTGCAAAACAACTTTGAAGGTTTCCAAGAGGGAGTGAAGCAGGTCATGTTGTGGCAGAAAACCCGCACTCAGGAAATGATGGCGGACGGTTCTGTGGTGACTCACTTCCAACCGGTTTCTGAGGTTGTGGAAGTTCCGGCTGAATATGAAGTGGCTATGGAAGCAGCGCTGGGTTCTCGCCTGCAAATGCTTCTTTCTTCCGACGCAAATATCGCGATGGATGCGGTCACTCACCTGAAAGAAAACAAATCCGGTCGTTCCAGCTTCTTGTCTGCAAATGACAATGGCAAAGGTCTGAACCGCGCAGAGGCTCCAGTTTCTGAAACTGGTGTTCAGGCGATTCTAAAAGACGTGGTTAAGTCTGCTGACAAGTTCCAGAACACTGTGGCTTATCTGTTGGATGGCGTGGCGATTGTTGATTCCATCCGCACGGCTTTGGCTTTGCGTCCTCGTTACGAGGGTTGGACTTTCGTGACTGTTGACGGGGACACCCTGACAGCTGACGGAGTTTTGACAGGTGGTTCTTCTGAATCCGCAGATTCTGGCGTTTTGAAGCGTCGTCGTGAAATCAAGGAATTGTCCGAGAAGAAAGACGAATTCGCAGGGAAACTGGCGTTGGCACAAGCCGCTCTGAAGAAAACGGAAGAGCAGCTGGCAAACGTTCTGAATGACTTCGAAGGCGCGCAAAAACGCAAAATTGAACAAGAAATCAAAGTCACTGAACTTCGTAAGGATCTGGAACGCGCAGAAAACGAACTGGTCAACGCTCAAACAGCGGTGGAAAGACAAGAGCGCGAACTTAAAAAGATCACTGAACAAGTTGAAGTTCAGGAAGCCAAACTGGAAGAACTGAATCAGGCGTTGCTGGAAGCTCGCGAGAAGAAAGTTCTTTTGGAGATGGAAGTTGAGACTCTGAACACAGAGTTGAACAGCACCCGTCAGGGCTTTGACGGTCTGCAGGCTGAAGTGACTGAACTTCAGGTGAAATCCGCTTCCAAAACTCAGGAATACCAAGGTGTCCTGAGACAGCTTGAAATGGTGACCAAGTCTTTGAATGATTTGGACGGCCAGTTGACTCGTATGAGTGAAGAAGCTCAAGGGTACAATTCTCAAATGACTGAAAGCCAGATGGCTTTGGAAGAAAAGAAAATTGAATTTGAACGTCTGTTGGACGAAGTTGAGCAGTTGAAACTGCAAGTCGGCCGTACCAAAGACGAATATGAAGTGATGTCCGAAAGTGCCCGCGAGATTGAAGATCAGGCTATGTCTTCTCAGCGCGCGCGCAACGAAAGACAGCACAAAATGAATGATTCCCAGTTAAAACTGGAACAAGCCAAGATGAAAGAGCAGTACCTCATCGATCAAATCCGTGAGCGTTACATGCTGAATCTTCCGGACGTTATTGAAAAATACGCGGACCGTGAAGGTGACTTCCTTGAGGCGGACGCTCAGTTGAAAGACTTGCGTGAAAAGCTGGCTAAAATTGGTGAAGTCAACCTGTCTGCGATTGAAGAGTACGAAGAAACAGCTCAACGTTATGAGTTCCTGACAAAACAGCACGCTGATTTGACAGAAGCCAAAGAGCAGCTTCGTAAAGTTATTGATCGTATCAACAGAATCTGTTCCAAGCGCTTTAAAGAGACGTTTGACCTAGTGAATGACCGGTTCACTCGCGTATTCCCGGTTCTATTCGGTGGCGGTGAGGCGAATCTGACCCTGATCGAAAACGAGGAAAAAGGCGAAGCGGGTATCGAGATCATGGCGCGTCCTCCGGGCAAAAAGACACAAAACGTGTCCTTGATGTCGGGTGGTGAAAAAGCCCTGACGGCGGTGGCGCTGGTGTTCTCCATCTTCCTGGTGAAACCTTCTCCATACTGTTTGCTGGATGAGGTTGACGCTCCACTTGATGACGCCAACGTCTTCCGTTTCAACGACCTGGTTCGTGAGATGGCAAAACGTTCTCAGATCATCGTTGTTACCCACAACAAACACACCATGGAAGTGGCTGGTAAGTTGTACGGCGTGACGATGCAAGAGCGTGGGGTTTCCACGATGGTTTCTGTATCCTTGCAGGATATCAAATAAGACCCACAAAAATCGAAAACTCAAAAAACCCGCTGCTAGTCCCAGCGGGTTTTTTCTTAGGTACGGACTTACTTGTGGTAGTGCTTCTGCGTTAGACGCGAATGCACTACCACAAGTAAGTCCGTACCTTTTTGAGGCGGTCGGGTGTTCCCCCGGAACAGCTTAATGAAAATTTGACCGACTAAGCTGTCTTGTATTGAGAATGCCGGTCGCGCTATCGAGGAATCCTCCGATAAGATAGAAGAGTCGCGGAAACTTCTATGGGGGAATGACCGTGTTAAAATATCTATCCATAAGCTTGCTGTTTTTGGCAGGGCCTGCTTATTCGCAGAAAATGAGCGAGGTCGGCTTATACAATCGATGTTACTCCCATTTGACCGGGAAGCCGGTGCCGTTGGGTCATGCCACGATGGCGCAGATTCGCTCCGGGAAAATGCATGCGTTGGATGCATGCAATGCCTTGCTGGACAAGGCCGAATTGGATGGCAGTGGTCCGTTAGTTCATCGTTCAGACAAGGAAGCACGTTCAGTTCTTAATACATTCTATAATTTCCATCGCACCTGGTTTACTTCCAACACCATGGAGCAAATTCAGGAATACAGTGAAGAAATGTCCCGCGGAACCGTGGATATTTATGATTCCACTGAACCCAGTCTGGCTTTAACCCGTGCGATGTTCGCGCGTGGTTCAAAATATTCTGATGTGATCACAGCCAATCAGGGTGTTCGCGCCTTGCGAGAAGATGATGCGCGTGTGCGGGCTTCAATTGGCTGGACTGTGGATTTTCCGGGCCGTCGTCGTTATGGTAACAATGGTGGTTTGAATGAAAACCTGTTCCACTTCCGCGCTTTAAGTGGCGGTTTTAACGGGAACTCAGACACGACAAATTCCATCTTTATGAATTTACCCAGAATTGAAACTGGGGAATTGGTGGGGATTCGTACTACCACGGAAACCGCCGTGGTTCCCAACCTGTCACTGCAACCGTTGGGTGCTGACAAGCGCGCCAGTGATCAGCCGGGCTTGAACTTTAGCTTTGATATGCTGAAGAATCTGGGCGGCGGGGTTTTGGGCTCGCCGATCTATCTGATGTTGAACTATGGGCATGGTCGGGGCCTTGAAGCCAACGGCACCACCAAGGTTCCACGCCGCTGGTCACAGACCAATATGGAATCTTTCCTGTGTGCCCAGCTTCCGGCGCTACGTGAATCCGATATCACGCAGTATGTGGTGGGGAATTCCTCTGCGCCTTTCCGAAACTCTGGAAGCTGCGTGATGTGCCATGCGACTTTGGACCCGATGGCTTATACGGCTCGCAATGTGGTTGTGGGAAATTCGGATTATGCCGAGTTTTCTGCCGGAGCTCGTACCCATGCCAAAGCGGCTTTGCATTTGACGACTTATCGTCCTGAAATCGCTTCTGTCAGCGGCTGGCCGTCGGAGCCTGTGGCGAACTTCCACCGTCAAACTCCGAACGGTCGTTTGTATTTCCGTTCGATGACAGGTCAGCTTATTGACAGGTCCGTCAATGGCATTGGCGGGCTGGGGCTCGCGATGAGCGAAACAAAGGACTATTACTATTGTGCTGCGAAGAGATACTTCCAGTATTTCACTGGGATCACGGTGGCTTTGTATGACCGTTCCAATCCCAACAATGAAGTTTTGAATATGCAATTGTCAAAAGAGGCCATTGAGGATCGCAAGTTTATTGAATCTCTGGGGGATGAGCTTCAACAAACTCAGTCTGTGCGCCAATTGGTGAAACGGATCATGGCTTCCAAGTACTATAGCGATGTGAACTATCGCGAAAAATAATCCGGGGGGATTATGGGGGACGAAAACAATCTGACACGAAGAGGCTTTATTGCCGGTGGCGCTGTCGTCGGGGCATCAACTGCTTTGGCGCTGACACCCTTTGAGCGTCTGATGAATGTCCTAAGCACCGGGTTTATTCACAAGGCCCAGGCCGAAGCCAATGGCACTGAGGGCTCGCGAAATTATATCAATATCCTGATGGCGGGCGGACCGATGCGCTACACGTTTGATGCGTGGATGCGCACGAATCCTTCCGACCCGCAGTTGGATTACAATCCGATGGTGGCCACCAAGTTTGTCTCTTCCGGGGGCCGGGTGGTGGGAACTGAGTATGCCACGTTTAACTATAACGGCGTCATGGTTCCGCACATGTTTTCCCATGCGGTGACGACATCGGCGGGAAGTCGCGCTTTGACGGAGCTTTTGAATCACATGCTGGTGGTTCGTGGTTTCGGAACGGGGTTTGACGGGCATTTGTTTAATGCCACAATCCAACAGGCTCCGGTCGGTGGAGTGGCATCTTTAATGGGGCTGGCCGCCGATTATTCCAAGAAGACTTTTGAAGCCATCGAGTGGCCGGATCGCGGTGCCTATGGCAACTACGCTTCGATGAATGGAAAGGCCCTGAACAAGCTGACGGGCAATCCCCTGACCTCTTTGCTGGAAGGCTTCGGTGGTCCACAGGGCGGACGAGTTAAAGGACGCTCTTTGAAAGAGCGCAATCAAGAGGCCTTTGAACTGGCGCAGGCACGTTTACGTGCTTATGCTCAGTCTGATTTTGCCGGGGCCACAATTCTGGGGAAAAATCTGTCCAATGCCTCAGCACTGATGAAAAAGGGCATCGGCAATATTGGTGCTTACTGGGATGGTGCAGTTGCGCGCTATCGCAATCTGATGGAAGCCAGCCTGCGCCAGCAGGGTTTGGTTGGGATCAATGATGTGCCGATGATTTCTGCACAGAACGAACACTGGCGCGTGCACGTGGCCGATGGCAATCGTGGGATGACGATCAGTGCGAATTCGGATCTGCGTGATTCCATTAAAACCATGACTTGTCCGGGAGCGCTGGCTGAAGGCTTTGCTTTGGCTGAATATGTTCTGAAAGAAGGACTGGTCAGCACAATGAATCTGCAAATGGGTGATCCGGCGGGCTTGATGATGAAGGATGCGGCCAATGGCGTGACCGGCAATCATGTTGCCATCAAGGACATGCACGAAACCGGATCTATTCCGGGAGTGTTGATCACGACAGCCTATTACCGGGCCTTGTGCGCGGGGATGCTGGAGCTGATTGATCAGTTAAAGAAAAGTAAAGTCAACGGTGCGGATTTGTGGTCTGAAACTGTTATTCAGGTGATATCTGAATTCAATCGCACGGCTCGTGCAAATGGTTCGGGCAGTGACCACGGATTTAACCAGTTGGTGACCAGTGCATTTTCCGGTGCAATTCAAAAAGGTCCTTTCGTGGTCGGCAATATTTATAAGTCTGGTCATGGTGGTGGTTATACCGGAACGCAGGGTCGTGCGGCACCGATTGAAGGTTACAATCAAAAGGGCATGCCGTCGCCAACAATGGCGGCATCGACAGTGGCCGCTTTGCTGCGCACGAAAAATCCTTATGAGAATTTAGCAGAACCGTTGGTGCGTTTAAGCGGCAACGATCTGCAGGTTTTGAAAGCGGCGAAAATCGTATGAGGTGGTTGATGTTAGCCAGCAACAGATACAAGATTTTTGGTTTGCTTGTCACTGGACTGGTGATGACCCAGTTTTATCAAAACTGCGGTCAGATGGGCGGATTTGCTGTTCTAGATCAGTCATCCTTGAATCTGGATATGGGTTCAACCGGAGGCAGTGATCAGAATCATCCTCCGCAAAAAGATGTGGTTCTGCCGACGCAAAAAGTGCAGGTGGTGAACCGGGACTATGTTGCCGCTTTGATGCGGGAAATTTTCACGACATCCGGTGGCCCTGTTCCGAATCTGGAGGGGCTGTTGAATCAGTGGATTATCAATCGCGGTGCTCAGTATGGACTGGGATGCAATCCTTACGACAGCTATTCCGGGCGGGATTGCGGCGGGGATATTTCCAACTCCAATCTGCCGATCAAAGTGGATGGCAATACTGTGCGGGAATCTTTCCGTGTGCAGTTCTGTGAAAATATTCTGGGCATGGACGAAGGCGTGAACGCGATTTTGGAAAAGATTCCGAATCGCCCGGCAGCCCCGACGGCAGAGGCTGTCAGACAGGTGTATGGTCTTTTCTATCGTGGTGACGGCGCATCCGACATCACGATCGCGTCATTGCTGGAACTGGATAAGGTTCTGGCTCAAAAAGGAGAGCCCGCCATTGAACGTTGGCGAGCTCTGTCGCTGCAAGTATGTGAATCACCAGGCTGGCAACTGCAGTAAACAGAATTCAACACCCCAACTGCTGCGTTGAATTCTGTTTATAAAGGAGGTCCGCTGCCGAGATAAAATGGCAAAGTGTCTTTTGGGGGAACCTTGCCAGTTCAGGTCAGCAGCGGAAGTTGAAAGGTTATTTTACGTAGTGAATAAGGTCTGCTTCAGCGAAGCGGACCTTTTTTTGATGCTGCAAAGGATCTTCGCTGTGGCGGTACCCCAAAGCCACCGTGGCCACAGTTTTCCAGCCTGAGCCTTCGTTACCCAGAATTTTATCATAGGCCGCGGGATCAAAGCCCTCCATCGGGGTGGCATCAATCTTCAGAAGGGCTGCTGTTTGCAGCAGGAAACCCATCGCGATATAGGCCTGACGTTGAGACCATACGCGGATTTTTTCCTCTGGCGCCTTCACAAGATTTTCGATCAGCATATTTTTGTAGCCGTCCAGGGACTCTAAGGAGGTCTCTCGGACATCGGCGACACGCTGGATGAATTTTTGCACGAACTCCGGATCAATTTTTTCCTTATACTGGAACACCACATAGTGGCTGGCATCAGTCACTTGAGTTTGATTCCAGGAAACAGGTTTCAGTTGATTGCGCACCTCAGGATTTTCCACGACCAGGAATCTCCAGGGTTGTACGCCGTAAGAGGAGGGGGCCAAGGTCAAAGAGTTGCGCAGTTGTACCCAGTCCGCATCCGAGATCTTTTTGCTCGGGTCGAACTTTTTCGTGGCATAACGCCATTCCAGGGCATCTTGAAGAGTTTTATGAGTCATCGGGAGGGTCTCCTATATAATGTAACCGATATGAGCACATTATGAGGGGTCTTGGTTTTAAATGCAACTATAAAAAGCACATTTAAAGAAAGGTTCATATAATTCAGCCCGGTTGTTTATTTTTAAGGCTTGGGGTAGAGTATATCCATGGTTGACCAACGATTTTCTGTCTCAGTCCATATTATGACCGCCCTGGCTTATCACAAGGGTGAGCTCATGACCTCCGAGGAGCTGGCTTCGGGCATCCGAACCAACCCCACGGTGATCCGTCGCTTGATTTCCAAGCTGGTGGAAGCGGGGCTGTTGACCTCTTTTAAAGGAAAATCCGGCGGCGTGAAGCTGGCCAAAACCCCGAAAGAGATTTCCCTGAAGGACGTCTATATCGCCATTTCTGAAAAGCGACTGATTGCCACTCCTGACAAAGATCCCAATAAAAACTGTGTGGTCAGTTGTTCAATGAAAAAGCTGATGTGCGAGGTTGTTGACGGGATGGAGACAAACTCCATGCAATACCTTCAGGGCATCCGTCTTTCTGACCTGACGTCCCGAATTTCCAGGTAAAGCCGGAAAAAACACCAACGGCTTAAGATGAGACACCCAAAAAACTCTGAACAAATTCTACAGGAACTTCACGATCAGGCCTGTGAATCGCAACAGGATTTCTACATCGATCCCGAAACAGGTTATACGGTTTTCACCGCTTTTTATCATTTGAAGCGCGGGCAGTGCTGTGGTTCAGGCTGTCGCCACTGTCCGTGGAAAAAGAATAGTCAGAAAGATTCAAAAGGCACCAACTAGCCTTCCGTAGTGTCGAAAGCTTCGGCACTTTCCTCGAAAGAAAAACACTCAATTCTGTTTTTGATCCACCGAAAAGAAGATCGACGCTGTTATTCTTAAATGCAGGTGGGGTGCGTAGGTATGTCGTTTAATTACCAGAAAAACAAAGAACATTCGAGCGACAGCTTTTGGACGTCGTACTCGGATTTATTCCTGGGTTTAAGTACGATTTTCCTTTTGTTGTACGTGACATCCAGTCTGCGTACCGGAACCGATGCTTTGCGTGGTCAGGTGGAAAATCAAAAGCTTTCGATGAAAGTGGAAGAACTGCAAAGTCAGTTGAAGATGTACGAATCCGTCAAAAATGAATACCTTGCAAACCAAGCTCCGAAGGATGAAATGCAAGAATATCAGGAGCTGATGGACAAGCTGACCCTTTTGCAAGAAGACGCCAAAACGGAAAAAGACCGTTTGATTCAGGAAGCGCGTGAAAATGGCGAAAAAGTCAAAGCCTTGAATAAGTACCAGCAGATGGTGCGCAATGTTCTTAATGCCAACAAGATGGCCAAAGCCAAGATCATCAATCGTGACGACCTGATCAAGGAACAGGACGTTGAAATTGAAACGCAGGAAGGTCAGATTGCTGACCTGAACAAGGACATTCTGCAAAAGAAGCAGTTGATTGCCCAGGGTGAACAAAAGATCGAACAAACCCAGGCACAGTTGCATAAACGTCTTACTGAATTGCGTGGGGCGTACAAAGCCAACAAGCTTTCCAAAAAGTTATTTGAACAAAAAATGGCGCAGGCCCGTGCTGAAGGAAACCAGAAGGTGGCACAGCTTAATCAGGTCAATGCCCAGTATCAGGCGCAGTTGAATCAGGCCAATGTGCAGTTGGGTCAGGTTCAGGGCGAACTTTCCAAAACTCAGGGGTTGTTGTCTCAGAAGGAAGAGGAAGCGACTCATCTGGCTGGGACGCTTTCCCGCACGAAAGCCGATGCCGCAGCTAAAATTGCAGGATTGGAAAGCGGCTTGGCAGACGAGCGGGCTCGTGGAGCTAAGAAAGTGGCGGCTTTGCAGGAAGGCTTTGAAGCTGAAAAAGGTGCGTTGAAACGTGGCTTCGCTGCACAACAAGCCGGCTTGCTTCAGGAGAAGAATGCCTTGCAGGGTGCTTTGAGCGATACGCAGGGCCAGTTGGCCAAGGCGCGTGCGGAAATCGAAGCTCGTAAATCTGTTGCCGGAGAAATCCAAAAAGGTTTTGCCAAGGCGGGGATCAAAGCGGACATCGACATGCAGACGGGTGATGTGGTTTTGGATTTCGGTCAGGCTTATTTTGACAGTGACTCTGACCGCCTGAAACATGAAATGAAGGGTGTGCTGGAAAAAGCCATGCCGATCTATTCCCGTTCATTGTTTGGCAATCCCAAAATTTCAGACAAGATTTCTGCGGTGGAGATCATCGGTTTTGCGTCACCGACATATCAAGGTCGCTACGTGGACCCGCAAAGTGCGAAGCCGGCAGACAAGGCCGCTTTGAAATACAACATGGATTTAAGTTACCGTCGTGCAAATTCCATCTTCAGCTACATGCTGGATGAAGGGAACATGCGATTTGAACATCAGCGCGAGCTTTTGTCTTTGATGAAGGTTTCAGGACGAAGTTTCCTGGAGGTCATGAAAGTGCAAAACCGCAATGTCGCTTCTGCCGCGGAATTCTGCCGTCAGAACGACTGTAAAAAAGCGCAGCGGGTTATTATCCGCTTTAATATGGATCAAAAGAAATAAAAGGGGTGGGTTGTGACAACGAAGGCATTAGCTGAATATTTTATTATAGGTCTGCCGTATGCGATGGCAGCCGTCTTTCTGGTCGGTCTGTTCTTCCGTTCTGTGATCTATTACACAGTTCGCCGCCATGAATGGTTTGCCAAGGAATTTGAAAAACGCGTGAATCGCTTTATCGAGGCTGAAGTGCCCGGCAAAGTTGAAAACGTGTCTTTCTATGTTCTGACGAAAAAAACCCTGGAAAGAACTTATTACGAAGTGTTTGAAATCCGTGACCGTATGAAACGCCGCAAGCCGGATTCCGTGATGGCCACCAGTGACCGGGTATTCCTGGTTCGTCAGGGGTGCGCCTGGTTGGTGAAGGACATCCTGAAGCAGGTAAAGTTCCTGCGCTGGACGGATGAAAATCCAAAGCTGTTGAATATCACCAAGGCGACATTGCAACATAATCCTTGTTTCAACCGTGTGTTTGGCATTTTCCCGATGGTGGGGATGAATGATTTGATTTCCATTTTGCCGGGTCTGTTTGTTGTGGCGGGTATTCTGGGGACGTTCATCGGTATCGCCGGTGGTCTTCAGGAACTGGGTACAATGAATTTGCAGGATCTGGAAAACACCAAAAACATCATGGATCGTTTCCTTCATGAAATTTCCTTTGCGATGAAAACTTCCATCGCGGGTATTATCTTCTCGTTGATGGCGCACGTGACGAACGTGATTCTGTCCCCGGAAAGATCCTATGTTTCAATGGTGGATCGTTTTGAAAGTGCTTTGGACCTTCTATGGTACCGCAGTGACAACAATGAATACCCAGCCCATGAACGTCCTTTTGATGAGCACCGCGATGCTGTTGAAGCTTTGGCCGAAGATGCACTCAACAAGGAGATTGGAAAGACTGCGGTTGTTTCCCGGGGAGCTTAATAATTGAATAAGTTCATAGTTACAATCCATAGGAAGGATCAGGTGTTAAGCCGTGAGGTGAATAAAGATTCATTCACCATGGGCCGATCTTTGGATTGTGACTTGTCCTTGAACGACACCAACATCAGCCGCGTTCATGTGGTGGTCAGCCGTCGTTGGAACCAGATCTGGATCGAGGATAAAAACTCTTCTAATGGAACCTATATCAATGGCACCCGTATCGTGCAGGGGACTCCTGTCAATGTGGTGCCTTCCGACCGTATTCAACTGGGCCGCTCTGAATATATTCTGAATGTGGATCTGGAGCTGGAACAACCTGCTCCTGAACCTGAACCAGAACCGGAGCCGTCTTATCAGCCCACGCCACAAGAAGAAGGTGAGGACGCTCCGTTGGAAGCCACGGTGGCCATGCCTGCGCCGAACATGGCGCCTTTCCAGGCTGAAAAAATTCTTCATGAAGCCAAGCGCAAAGCCGCCCAGATTATTCTGGAAGGGGAAACCCAGGCTGAAAAGCGTGTGCAGGTGATCTATCAAAAAGCCCGGGAAGCTCAGGCGCAGGCGGAAATCTTCTATCAGGCGCGCATGGCCGAAGCGCACAAGGAAGCCGATGCCATTCTGACGGACTTCCAGAAGCAGGGGCAGACCCTGTTGCATGAAGCGCGCAACATGGCGCAGGAACTGCGTGAGGAAGTGGATTCCTACGTGCAGAGCCTTCGTCAGAAAGCCAAAAAAGATGCCGAGGAAATTGTTTCCGAAGGAACTTTGGCCGCTGAAAAAATGAAGGATGAGGCTCTGGCCAGTGGCCGGGATCTGGCTCGTCAGGAAAGTCAGGAACTGCTGAAGACCACACGCGAGGAGGCTGATCGCATTCTGGATTTTTCCAAATTGCAGATCGAGGAAACCCAGGCTCGTATTCGCGGTGATCTGGAAAAGTCCCAGCAGGAAATTCAACTGACTTTGCAAAATGCCAAAGAGGATGCGGAACGCATGCTGGAGGAATCCAGTGCAAAGATCCGTGAATCTGAAGCGGTCCTGCGTGAAGAATCTGAACGCATTCGCAACGAAAACAAGGATTTGGTTCAGGCGGCCAAAGCCGAAGCAGAACAGATGATTCAAACCGCAGAACAGAAGGTTTCAGAGATCCAGTCCGTCAGCAGTGAAAAGCAAACGGTTCTAAATGAGCTTCTGGAAAACGTCGCGGCTCGTACGGCGGAGCTGCAAAAGGTCACTGAAGATTTGAATAAAACCCGCACCGACAACTCCGACCTGCTAAGTCAGGTGGAAAAAGGGCAGGCTTTGTTGAAAGAGCTTCAGACCACACATGCGGATCTGGAAAAGCAAAAGGCCTTGTTGGAGGCTTCTTTGAAGTCCTTGCAGGAAAAACAGGCGCATCTGACCATGGATGTGCACGATATCGAAAGCAAGAAAACACATCTGTTTAAGGAATACGACGCCCAGAAGATTTTCCTGAACGAAAAACTGGAAAAAGAAAAAAGCCAGATGGCCCGTTCGGAAGAAGAGCGTCTGGAAGAATTACGTCTGGAAATGTCGAAAAAGATGCAGAAAATGGAACGAGACCTGCTGGATGACGTGATTCGCAAAAAGTCCTCGATGGTCAAAGAAATCCATTCTGCGATCGAAAAAGAAGTCGTGATGTTGATGGAGCCTGAAAAATGGCGCAACATTTCCCAGTCCGTTGAAAATCACATCACCGAAGCCATCGAAGGAAAAGTGGCGACACTGTCCCAGTCCTCGATGACGGAAAAGCCTGTTGATCTGATGAAAAAGCGCAAGAATGAAAAAGTACGCTGGGTCACTATGGGACTTGCCATGGGAGCCATTGGTTACTTCGTCAGTCAGGTTGTGATAAACAAGGTTATCCGTGACCAGACACCGATGCAGACGATGGTCAGCAATGAGGCCAAGAAACGTCAGGATGAACTGGAAAAACGCCGCTTTAATCCGGCGCAGGCGGATGAGGTCAAGGACACTTATACCGATGCAGTCATTTATACCCGAAACTATCTGGATATCTACACGGATGCGCAGTTCCAGCAAAAGCTTTACAAGGCAGCCTCCGCCTACTTGCTGAAGACCTGGAGAGTGGACGAGGACAAGTCCATTCAGGTGATTTCTGCGTCCAGTGCTTTGGTGAAAGAGCTGGCTGAAAAACGCACGAAGATCCATCCGGACTTTATCAAAGAGGGTATTGAAAAAATGCGTGAGCTGGAAGGTCAGACCCTGACTCGCATGAAAACGACGCTGGGATCAGAGGTCCGTCTGGAATCCTATCGTCGTTTTGAAAAGAACTTCTATATGGAAGAAGTCAAACGCCGCCGTATGGCCAATTACTGATACAGCGGGATTTTCATCTCGCGAATGATCTTCCAGTAATCTGCCGGTTTTGCATTCTGCGCCTGTTCACTGAACAAATAAGCATTCAAACTGCGGGCTTTGATCGAGTTGTCCTCGCCCAGTTTGTAAAAGTGCTCATACACGATTTCGTGCAGGATCAAACCGGCCTTGCTGCGTTCAGAAAGCTTGTTCCACAAATCCTGATCCACCAGAAAACGTTTGGATACGGACGAGGCGTCTTGCCGGCGGATCGCAATCTGCCGGACTTTGCACGTTTCGTCTTTGGGCTTGAACAGATGTTTGGAATCCCGAATGTTCGTCAAAGTCACGTCAGCTTTGAAATCACTTTCGTCAATAAATTGACTGAGGCGTCGCTGATAGTTGCGCGCCTGAACAGGACTCAAACGAGCCAGATTTTTCAGGACATCCCCGGCAATTTCACGATAGCTGTTTTTGCCGTCGAAATTTTGCAGCTTCAGGTCCGATTCATAGAAATCCAGCAGTTCCGTTTGTGCAGGGCAGGTCACAACATCGCCGCCATTGCCAACCCGGTTGCCACTGGCTGAAGCCGTCAGAGAAATCGTTAGAAGAGGGCCGAGAATAAGCTTTTTCATAATCTATCTCGCCAGTGTCAGTTTGTATTGCAGGTTTTGGCCTTCCACTGTTTTTAACTTCAGATTGGCCACCTTACTGATGCGCCCGCTGGGAACATTGATCAGCACCCAGCGCTTGGTCAGGCTCATGGAGGGAACTGTGAACGGAGAATACAAATGTGTCTCTGGAACTTTAGGCACACCTTGAACCACAGCTTTTCTTTGCTGGATGTCACTGGCTAGCGAGTAAACGGCAGCTCCTCCATAAGCAGCAGCTCCCAGGGCGGTCAGTGCATCGCTGTCTGACAAAATCCCGGCAACGACAAGGGCACCACCGGTCAGGGCGGTCAGTCCGACACCCATACTTTTGTTGTAGTGGTTCATGCGGTGTTCTTCTGATTTGGCTTCAGCCCAGCTTACCAGATCCTTGCCGACAATAATGTTGAATGGCTCGTTGTCAGAATTTGTCAGGTCAAAGTCGGCATTATCCACGCGCACCCATTTTCCGTCGCGGCTGCGGAAATTGATCTGCAAAAGCAGGTTGTAGTCATCAGAATATTCCTGAATCACTTCGGCAGAAACATCCATTTTATAGGGATTGCTTTGATCCGCAGGGTCCGTTGCGGGAAGCGGTTCGCCTTTGATTGCCAGATCTTTACTGGCGCAGGAGGCAAGAAGCAGAAAGACGATAAAATACTTTTTCATGATTGAATCCTTTCAAGTGAAAACAACTGACAGGCGATAACAAAAACTTCTTTTGAATTCGGGGTTTGCAGAAAATCTGCAAGGCGGTCCTGAAACTCTTCCACCATTTTTCGTGCCTGCGGAATTTTGGCGGGATCGGCGGCAAAGGTCATGGCGGAATAGTCTCTTTTTTCCAAAGGCACTTGCGGTATTTTTTCCAGTGCCATTTGCAGAATACTTTGGTGGTAAGCCTGAATCGCGCGGGAGGGGACGTCACTGACCACATTCAGTGGGGCGATTTTTTGTTTTAACAGTTTGCCGTCTTCGATGATGTCCAGACGGCGCAGGCGTTCCAAGGCAGTGCGGGCTTCGCTGACGGAAATTCCCAGACGGTCTGAAATCCAGTAAGGGTCCGCTTTGGCGCCGCGGATTTTACCAAGACTCAGAATCGCGAAGTGATACCATTCGGAAATCACGCGGAATTCATCTTCCTGCAACTGGCGCTTGGCACGTTCAATCGGAGGGGTTTGAACTTTATGTAAAAGAGTCTGCGTTAGCAAAGAGCGTTCATCTTCCGGTGACATGTGCAGGCTTTTTGCGATCTGTCCCAGAACTTCGGATGTGAAGTTGCGCTTTCCGGAAAGAAGCTGGGACAATTGTGCGGGGCTGATGCCAAGGCTGTGGGCAAAGGCCCGCAACGAATAGCTGCTGTTACGTTCTTTTCTGCGCGCCAGTTCTTCTCGCAGCAGGGTGATCGCATCATTTGCAGGTTCTGAAGTCTGTGTTTCCATGCGCTCAAGCTATTTCAGGGGCTCTGTGCCGGTCAATTGAGGTTTGTAAACAGTGTTTCAGAGCTTGAAACAGACCCAGAATGATCTGGTTTCTGTCTGTAAAGTGCGGTAAATAGGGGGTGTTTTCCCTACCTTTTTGACGCGCATAGTTGGAGGTTTCGATGATGTCCCCGGGGCATGAGCAGCAAATTACGATTCTGGCTGGTTTGGTTGTTTTGATCTTTGTAGTGATTTTCGGTGCATTGATCATCAGCATGGTTCGCAGCTCTAAGAAGAAGGCACAGGAACTGACTCACGAAACAAAACGTGAAATTCCGACAACTGCAGAAGTTGAGGAAACCGAGGGTGTGCGTCTGGCGCATATTGATTCCACGGGGAATGTTGTTTCGGATTTATCTGTTCCGGATTTGCATGACGCCGCGGTGGCGCTGGAGGAAAAAGCTGTTGATCTGCGCGACGCCCTTCGCAAGACCGAGGAAAATCTGTTCGGTCGTATTCGCAGTCTGTTCAAAGGTGAAACCAGCAACAAGCATCTGGAAGAGATCGAAGAGATTCTTTATACCAGTGATTTGGGTCCCACCACAGTTCAACGCCTGATGGGAGCAATCGAAGACAAACTTTCAAAAAAAGAACGTGCTGATTACGACACGGTTCGTGAGGCGTTGAAGGAGGAAATCAAAAATATCTTCTCTGATTCAGCTTCCGCGACTGTACAGGGCGGGATTCTGTCCAAGATTAAGTTTGCCTCGGAAGGCCCGACAGTTCTGATGATTGTTGGGGTTAACGGCGCGGGTAAGACCACGTCCATTGGTAAAATCTCTGCACAATTGGCGGGCGAAGGCAAAAAAGTGCTGGTGGCTGCGGGTGATACATTCCGTGCGGCGGCAGGCGGGCAGTTGAAAGTCTGGACGGATCGAGCACAGGTGGAAATCTTTTCTCCGGAAGGTGTAACAGATCCCAGTGCCGTGGCGTTTGATGCTGTGGCGAAAGGCAAGGCTCAAGGGTATGACGTGGTGATCGTGGATACGGCGGGCCGTTTGCACACGCAGGCGAATTTGATGGAAGAAATCAAAAAGATGAAGCGTGTGATGACCAAGGTGATTCCCGATGCGCCTCATGAAACCTTGATTGTCTTGGATGCCAATTCTGGTCAAAACGCTTTGATGCAGGCTAAGGAATTTCATAATGCTTTGGGCCTGACGGGGGCTGTTCTGACTAAAATGGATGGAACTGCCAAAGGTGGGGTGGCCGTGGGACTTGCACAAGAGCTGCATATTCCCATTAAACTGATCGGTGTCGGGGAACGCATTCAGGATCTGCGCACGTTCTCTTCTCAGGAATTTGTGGAGTCTTTGTTCCACTAACTCAAGATAAAACACACAATGCTCTGACAGAATCCTGACGATTTTGCCGGAACATTTCGGCTATAAAGGGGCCTCGAAACTTTTTAAAGCGAGGTTCCTGATGAAACTATTTGTTGTTACTCTTTCTCTTTTGGCTGCGCCGGCCTTTTCCCAAGCCGAAACCTGCTATAAGGCAATGGACTACGTGCCGTATGAAGTTCCGGGCACCATCTGTTTTTCTGAATTAAACGTCACTGCTGATGATCAAAATATCGAAGTGATCAGCCCGGATGGTTCTGCCCCGGCAGTTTTGACTATTGTTAAGACCAGCCGTCACAATGAAGACAAGCTGAACTTTGTTGCCCAGGCGACGATGGTGGATGTTTGGGAAAGCGGTTGCGGTTCCGGATTGTCTGCTGTGTTGAATGTGGCGGGTCGTATTGAGTTCGGAACAATTTATCCGGCAGCTTTGAAGGTTTCCGTGGATGTGGCAAGCACATCTGACACTTGTCATTCCTCTGAACAAAAGTATTCAGTTCAATACGCAGAGATCAAATAATCCCTGCGGCGTAATTATTTTTGATCGGCAATTCTTTGAATGTGATCTGACTTATAGACATGGAATCCCGGGTGAAAATTCAGTGTGGCAATCGCCATCGCCCGGGCAATGTCTGTCGCGGAAATAGCGCGATACTTTTTTAACGGCCCTCTTAATAGGACATTTAACAGCGGACTGATCTTCTGTGCGAACTCTTCCCCGCGCCGGGCTTCTTTGCGCTCTCCTAAAATCAACGAAGGCTGAAAGATTTCAATTTGCGGAATTTTAAGACCTCGCAGGGCTTCTTCCATTTCGCCTTTGACCCGATTGTAGAAGATGCCGGATTGGGGATCAGCACCCAGTGCGGAAATCACCAGCAGTTTCTGTGCGCCGGCTTTTTCGGCCACTTTGGCAAACTGAATAACATAGTCATAGTCCACTTTGCGGAAAGCCTCTTGCGAGCCCGCTTTTTTAATGGTGGTGCCCAGACAGCAAATGAAAACTGTGGCTTGCAAAGCATCCTGATGTTTGTCCAGGGCTTCAAAATCCAAGATGATATTGTCGGTTTTCGGGGGTATTCGTCCCAAAGGGCGGCGGGAGATGGCTTTGATACTTTTGATTTCATCAATGTGGGCTAAAAGCAGAAGGAGCTCGTGTCCCACGAGCCCCGTCACGCCTGTCATACAGACATCAGTTGGGTAGATCATTGATCTCCAGTGGCATTACCTGCTGTTAGGATTGCCGTTGTCGTTCTCAGTTCTGTAAGTCACTTTTGGCGGATTGTGCTTGCCGGAAGTTGTCAGGAACTCAGGAACGGAAGTTCTGAAGTCAGACAAACCACTTACACGGATCACACCTTTGGTTTTTACGCTGTCAGGGTGAGAGTAATCCACCAAGCGACCTTCGTCCACCAGGAAGTAACCTTTGAAGTTTGTTTTCGCTGCATCTTTTTCCCAGCCGGAGTCGATTTTATAACGGTCTCCAGAATCGCCGGAAGCGGCAGATTTTCCATAGTTCAAAGGCGCTGCATTCGGATATTGATCCACATCGTAAGTGCCGCGTTCAATCAGGTTTTGACCTGTGATCACAGGAATAGCTTTGTTGATGATCTCTTGTGCATCAGCAGTCAAACCGTTGCTTCTTTGTGCGCCGTCAGTCAGAAGGATGTAGTTCCATACTGCTGGCTTTTCAAAATTGTGCGCATAGCGAGGCAGTGGAGTCACCTTCTTCTTGAACACGCCAGTGATTGTTTCCACTTCACGAGTGGATTCACGCGCATAGATACGATAGATGTCGGTGCCCGGCGCCAGGATGGAACGCAGGTACGCAATCGCACGGTTTTCCAGACGAGTACAACCGGAGGAGCCCGGGTTTGTGAACAGGTTGGCGAAGAATCCGCGAGTCAGCTCAATAGCAGCAGCTCCGTCTTTACCCCAGCCGATAGTTCCGTGCATCCACTGATAGTTCATACCATTAATGTCGTCAGCCGGAGTCACCTTGGCAGCATACCAGCCGAAAGCACCGTGCATCGTGGTGTTGCCCCTTGCATCTTTCACCATCCATTTGCGGGAGCCCAGCGTTTTTGTCATGCTGTCCGTGATTGGGTCCGGAATATACTTCAGGGACTCTCCGGCTTTATACCAGTGAGGATAATGCTGCTGACCGTCCTGATAGAACTTCACCCACTCAGAAATCTTCGCATGGCCCAGCCAGGTTTTGAAAGCGTGAGGATCTGTTTTTGTTCCTTCTTCAGGACGACCCACGACCATGTCTGTTTCCATCACAAGTTTGTGTGAACAGTTCGGTGTTTCAGTACAACGTTCGTAAACGCGGGTCTTTTCTGTCGCCACGTTCTGGATCACAAAGTACTTCGTGGCAGCTGTGACCAGTGACTTCGTGCTTAGATAGTCCTTGGAAACAAACAATTCAGGTGCCACATCCGCAGATACAGAAGCAGAACGAATGATCTTGATTTGCACAAGGGGAGTCCCCTCATTCAGGACATCGATGATTTCGATTTCATCATTCAGTGACAGCTTGCCCACGATATTTCCGGAGGTCGCATTGCTGCTTCTGACATTTAAAGCATCAGCCGTGATGAAGTAGCGTCCGCCCACCTGCAATTCAGATTTTTGCAAAGCTTGAGGTTTGGCAGAGGATGTGGCGTTGGCTTCAACGGCCGAAATTTCCTGCGCGATACTCAGCATGGGAGAGCTGGCAATCAACATACTCAATACCGCCGAGCACAGTCGGCGAGACTTAAACTTTGTCATGAAACGTCCTCCGATATTTTCAATATCTATTAAACTTCTGTCATTGACTCAAAACCCCTCAGCAAGAAGCGTGACAGGTGTTCTTGCTGCGGTATTTTTGATAGGACTGTTTTCAGCCCGTCGAACAAATGGTCAAAGCGCCCATAAGGGGCACATGGAGGTTACATGACTAAGAAAAGGATTTTGATGTTGGGCTTGTTGTTGTTGCCGGCTTTCGCGGAAGCCCAAAGCAATTCAAGATGGCGTATCACAAAACCATCCTGGACTGCGGTTGACGAACAACGCTTTGGTGAGTTTGTCTCGCAAATCGGCGGAGCTGTCGAGCGTCGTGAATGTGATAAGGTGGACACCTGTCTGCGCAGCTCTGCAAACCCCTATGCAGGAACTGACCCGTCCAACCTAAGACTTTTTGCTGATTGTGCTGATCTACCATATTATCTGCGCGGGTATTTTGCCTGGAAGAACGGTCTTCCCATGTCCGTCGTCAGCAGTGTCAGTGCGCGTCCGGGAAACACCAACAAGGATGTGCGTTATTCCACGATGGGAAATTACGTCACCGGCCGTTATGATGTTATTCCTTCCCGCACCAGTTCCCCGAATGCCGTCAGTTTGCTGAACAGTACTTTGATTGATATGACTTATTCGGCAACATTTCGCATGATCGGTCAGGAAGACACCGGACGTTTCACTGATTTTTATCCGGTCAAGCTAAGTCGTGAAACCATTCGTCCGGGCACAGTGATCTATGATCCCAACGGGCATGTGGCGATTATTTATAAAGTCACTGATGACGGACGGATTTTTTATATAGATTCTCACCCGGACAACACGCTGACCTCAGGAATGTACACGCCCAAGTTTTCACGAAGCCATCCACAACACGGGGCGGGCTTTAAAAACTTCCGTCCTTTGTCCTTGCAGGGCGCGCAGCGAAACTCGGCCGGGGACTATTATGGCGGTAAGATTATCGGGGCTCGCAATGATCAACTGGCGGCTTACAGTCTGGAACAGTTCTATGGTAACAGTCCGGACCCTGAAGGCGTCTGGAACAAGGGGAAGTTCCTGTTCCGTGGGGTGGCCTTTCCGTACTATGATTATCTGCGTATTATGATGGCCAGCGGGGAACTGCGTATTGATCCTATCAAGGATATGCAGCAGGTGCTGGCGGATATTTGCGTGAACTTGAAGGACCGCGTGGTGGCGGTGGAACAAGCTCGTAAAGCCGGTGTTGATATGAAGCCCCATCCCGAGCGTCTGCCGACAAATATTTATGGAACTGTCGGGGAATGGGAGGACTACGCGTCACCAAGTCGGGATGCGCGCCTGAAAGTGTCTTTCATGGATATTCTGAATCAGTCCCGCAATCTGGTGCAGCGTCATCGTGCGGGTGATCCGGCGATCGTGTATTCGGGTGCGAATCTGGCTGCGGATCTTCTGGCCACTTATCAACGCGAAGCCGCCGCCTGTCAGTTTACGTATGTGAACTCCAGCGGTTCACCCGTGACCTTGAATCTGGAAGAGGGGCGTCAGCGTGTGTTTGCGATGAGTTTTGACCCTTATCATTGTGTCGAGCTGCGCTGGGGGGCAAGCAACCCGCAGGAGCTGGCATCCTGCCGCGATGATGAAAATAAGCGCCTTTGGTATGATCGTGAAAAGTGGCTGCGCTATCAGTGGGAACGTCGCTATGATTCGCGCATGGATTACTCTTTGGACGAGCTGACCGGTCCGAAGCCGGGTGCCGGTATTGCCCAGCCGCCGGATGTGGATATTATCCGCCTGCTGAACTCTTTGATGTGAAAAACGGGGGCTGAAAAGCCCCTGTCTCATTTTGAGATTCGCTGACAATTCGCGGCTCCTGTCTAGAAAAGTTTACCCGAAACCCTTTTGGCTGCCAGCAGGGGTGGCACTTTATTTGGATATAAGGAACCTGAAGAGGTTTCTATGTCTATGAAAAGTTGGGTTAAGAAGTCTATCTATATTAGTTGTGGTCTAAGTATTCTGATGTCGTCCGGCGCAGGGGCGACCACACCTGCGCAGATTGAAACTCAGCTTAACAGGCAAAGCCCTTCGCCGTTATTTAAGATTGGCGACTATTTTCTGCATCAAACTCCGCTTCTGACTCTTTATAAGCTTCGTGGCTATCGTCCGATTTGGGTGACGGCGGACGGGAAGCTGACACCGATGGCGACGAAGCTTAAGACTGTTTTGAAAACGGCACATCTGCACGGATTGAATGTCGCGGATTATTGGGATGCGACCCTGGAAGGGTATTCCACCAGTCCTAAGCTGGCCAGTTTCTCTATTACTTTGGAACTTATGATGACTGAAGCGCTGCTGCGCTATGTGGATCACTTGCAGAATGGTCGTCTGGACCCGCGTCAGGTGGATTCGGATATTAAAGTTGATCGCAAGGTCTTTAAGGACTTCGATGTTCTGAAGAACACGTTGGATACTGCGGAATCAAGATCTGCGGAAGACCTGCGTGCACTGCTGGATAAGTTTTCCCCGCGGGGTGCGAACTATGCGGATCTGAAGCAGCTTCTGGCCTATTTCCGCGGCATTGAAGATGCCAAAGAGTGGGCTGACATCAAAGCTCCATCCAGCAAATTTATGCTGGGTTATAAAGGACCTCAGGTTGTGCAGTTGCGCTTGCGTCTGCTGTCTTTGGGGTATCGTTTGAATAATTTTGAAAGCAATGTGTTTGACAGCGAAGTGGATGCGGCTGTTCGCAAATTCCAGGAATCCAGCAACCTGACCAGTGACGGGATTGTCGGTCCTCAGGTTCTGCGCTTTATGAATGTGCCGGTCAGCGAGCGTATTATGCAGATCGAAGCCAATATGGAACGACTGCGCTGGCTGCCAAGTGAAATGCCGACCCGTTATGTTTATGTGAATATTGCGGCGGCAGAGTTCCGTCTTTATGACAACTATAAGCGCGTGATGAAATTCCGTGCGATCTCCGGCCGCGAGCACTGGCGTACGCCGATGCTTTACAATGACCGTGTGACTTATGTTGAGCTAAATCCTGAGTGGGTTGTTCCGGACAGTATTGCCGCGACCAAAATTCCGATGATCAAGGCTGATCCGAATTATCTGTCCAGGAAAGGCTTCAGTGTTCGCAAGTGGGTGAATGGGGCGTTGGTGGACGTGTCTGCCAGTGAACGCGCCAATATCAACTGGGACCGTTTTGTCAGAAACTATGTTCTGGTTCAGGAAGCGCGCACAGACAATGCCCTGGGCGTGGTGAAGTTCCCGCTAAGAAATGAATACTCTATTTATCTGCACTATACGGATAATAAAAATCTTTTCGATGATACCAGTCGTCAGTTGAGTTCCGGTTGTGTTCGTTTGGAAGACCCTTTCCAGTTTGCCGAATACATTCTTTCGGGAAATACGACAGCCATCAGTCCTTCCGGTGGCAGTTGGACGAAGTATGAAATGAGTGGTTTGGTTCCTTCTCATGAAGGTGATCGTCCGGACCCTCGATATCAGAAGATGCGCATTCCGTTAATCACTCCGGTTCCGGTGTTTCTGACTTATTATACCGTGGACAGAACGGACGATGCCGAACTGCGCTTCCTTCCGGATGTGTACGGTCAGGATAAAAGAATTGTGAATATGATTAAAGTGAAGTCTTCCGGGGAGTTGTTCTAATGAAACTTTTAAAACGATTCGGAACTTATGCCGTTTATGCCTCCATGTTGGTAAGTGCCTCCTGGGCGCAGGCGCAAAGTATGGGCTCTATGACCGTGAATGGTCAGGCCGCTCCTTCGCAGGTTTTCAAAAAAGTGAAAGTCGCGCAGTGTGTGGAAGGGCAAAGTGGGTCTTGCAGCAAACCTGTGTTCTTTGATCTGAATGCTCGTCAGGAACTGGCAGAGGGAACATATCTGGTTGGATTTGAAAACACTCTTTATCCGGGGCTGGTCAGGGTGCAGGCCGGACAGAACACGGTTTTGAATTTGGAGCGTTTGGATATCCCGGCGATTAAAGGCGAGCGTGTGGTTGTTTATCGCAATCTGCAGTCGAAAACAGAGCAGGATAAATTTTTGGAGTCCTTCTTCTATGGAAAAAAGTCCTTCTTCCGTTTGGAGAAGGGGAATTTTGGTGATCTTTATCTGACGGGTGCGTGGGAAAAAGATGCCATCCAGCGCTTGTCTTACGAAGGTTGTCCGACGCGTTTGTCAGAGCGGGACAAGTCCCAGCTTCCTGATGCTGATAGAAAAAGAATTTTGGAAGTGGATTATTTGTGCAACATGGTTCGTGATGCCAGCTCTCCGGCGGATCTTGCGGGACTTTTTGACTTCAGTAATGACAAGAATGGCAGAATTGTCCAGAACTGGGTGTCGGCTCCGGGAATTGCCATGGATATTACTCATGATCGTTATTTAGTGGCGACCCCGACCAGACCAGGATCTTATGTGATGGTCTTCCCGGGTTCATACACGGTGCAGGCGTTGGGGAAAGATGCCAAAGCGGGCGTCTCAGTCCAAGTCGGAATGTAGATCAGAACCCGGTCCTTCTTGGTTTTTCATTGAACCCAGAGAGGCTTTTCACTACCCTAAGTACATGCTCAAGAACGTATTTGGTTTGATCTTATTGTTGGGGCCGCTGTCGGTGGCGGCTCAAGGCGTAAAGCCCATCTCTGTTTCGTATGAAAACCTCATGCGCTGTTTCCCGGAACTACAAGATGAAAAACTGTCATTTAAGGTGGATTTGAACCGCCTGAAGGACATCGCAGATGAAAAGTTCGTGACGTCTCAGTCGCAGCTGCGTCAAAGAAAGATCCACTATCTGGATGCAGAAAAACAGGCGATGAACCTGATTCTGCGTACCAAGTTTTCCGGAGCAAAAAAGGTCCAGACCGAGCTGATCTTGCAGCAGGTCGATGAAAAGGGCGTTGTGACGGATATCAAATTGACTGAGAATCAGCGCATCAATCCCAAACAAGACACCATCAACAACTTTCTGCTGAATTCTGTGATCAAAACAGATGAATACTCTTATAATGACACGAAGCTTAATGGAGTTTCTGCGGCCTATATGCGCAACTTCAAGGATGTCATGGAGTATGAACTGAACGACAGTCCGGGCAACAGGTCCGTCGTCTGCGAAAATCAGAAGAATCTCGGCATTATATGCACCTGTTCTAAAAAATAAATCTGTTGAATATCGACCTTTTAGAGATATACTTTTTGGAGTGTTGATCTAGGAATTTTTCTAGAGTTTTAAAAGGTTTAGGCATTTTTACTGGCCGGTTTAGGCCCCATAGATTCTGCAGCTGTTGAGGTGCTAGTGACATCTGAGAAAAAAACCTACAATTTCCTAATTGCGGGTGTCCCTTACAAATTAAAAACCTCTCACGACGATGCGACTGTTGAGGAGCTCGTTGAATTTGTAAACAACAGAATGAATCAAGCCATGTCCATCACAAAGAATGGCTCTTTCCAGAATGCGGCCGTACTCACGGCGATGAATCTTGCCGAAGAACTTATTCTATTGAAACGTAAAGCCCACCGCGAGTTGGAAAAACTTGAGGAAAGAGCTTTGCAGCTTTCAATGGATCTAGAAAATTCCAAGAACAACAAGGTTTTGAACAACTGACTTTGTTTTGATTTCTTGGAGTGTCCATGTCTGTTTCCTGGAGCTCTAAAAAGGACTGTCGGTCCTTCTTTAAATCTCTTTGCGCTCAAGAGTTTGCGCAAGGTCTTGTTCAACATCAAAAGCAGCTCGATGCTCACCTGCGGGATTTTTTAAAATCGCAGGCGGGTGTTTGGGGAGCCTATCGGGCATTGCCGGAAGAGGCGCAGGTCGAGGAAGTGATTCACATTCCGCA
The DNA here is from genome assembly GCF_025558485.1 of Bdellovibrio bacteriovorus. Classification (GTDB taxonomy): domain Bacteria; phylum Bdellovibrionota; class Bdellovibrionia; order Bdellovibrionales; family Bdellovibrionaceae; genus Bdellovibrio; species Bdellovibrio bacteriovorus_G. The sequence goes on along the minus strand of NZ_CP102930.1, from coordinate 446,438 downwards.
CTTGCGATGGGCCTTTCCGAAAATGGTCGAGGGGCATTTGGAATTCTTTGAGACCCGGGCTTTCGTTCTGGGACCCTATGGAGTCTGGGAACCTCAGCCCGGCTCTGCACAAAGATTCCTGTCCGAGATTTCGGGGCTGCTTATTCCCGGTTTGGTTTTTAATAAGAATGGCAATCGCCTGGGTAAAGGTAAGGGGTTTTATGACAAGACCCTGCAGGACTACCAGGGGATCAAGGTTGGAATTTGTTTTGATTTTCAGATCGCAGCAGATCCGCTTCCTACCGAGCCTCATGATGTGGTGATGGATTACCTTCTCACAGAATCAGGCTGGGTCGATTGCAAGAAGTATCAGGAGTGAATGAATCATGGAGATCGTAATCAGCGCCATTATCGGCCTGTTCATTGGTGGAGTCGTTGTTTTCGTTATCAAGCGCTTGCAGGATAACAACAAAAAGAAATCAGCACGTTTTGAGGCTGAGCGTATTGTTAACAAGGCCAATTCTGAGGCTGCCAAAATTAAAAAAGATTCCGAAAACAAAGCCAAAGACTTTGAAACCCGCGCCCGCAAGAATGTCGAGCAGGACATTCACAAGCAAAAATCCACTTTGAAAAACAAAGAGTCCCAGTTGGACCGTCGTTTGAAAGAGATCGAGGATCAGTTCAAACAAAAAATGGAAGAAAACGAAAGATACCTGAATTCTTTGAAGGATCGCGAGGAAAAAGTGGCGATCTCTGAAAACCGTATCAAGGATCTGGAGAAAAAAGGCGAACAGCACGCTGTTGAATTGAAAAACAAGCTGGAATCCGTTGCGGCCATGAGCCAGGACGAAGCTCGTCGCCAGTTGCTGACAGCCCTGGAAGATGAAGCCAAGCAGGAAGCTGCGAAGAAAATTGCGCAGATCGAGGCGGAAGCCCAAAAGGAATCTGACGTTAAAGCCAAGCGTATTCTGGCAACCGCGTTATCGCGTTTTGCATCTGAATACACTTCTGAAAGAACAGTCAGTGTTCTGGCTCTGCCAAATGACGAGATGAAAGGTAAAATCATCGGTCGTGAGGGGCGTAACATCCGTACATTGGAAGCTCACTGTGGTGTGGACTTGATCGTGGATGACACTCCGGAGGCTGTGGTTATTTCCGGCTTCGATCCGGTTCGTCGTGAACTGGCTCGTCGTACAATTGAAAAATTGATGGAAGACGGCCGTGTGCACCCGGCGCGCATTGAAGAAGTCGCTGAAAAGCAGCGTAACGAACTGATGAAATCCATCAAAGAAGAAGGCGAACGTCATGTGATGGAACTGGGTATTCCAAACATGCACCCCGAACTGATTAAAATCATCGGTGGTTTGAAGTACCGTTCTTATCAAGGTCAAAACGCCTTGAATCAGTCTTTGGAAGTTGCGACCATTGCCGGTCTTTTGGCCGCCGAACTGGGTGTCAGTGTGAAACTGGCACGCAGAGCAGGTCTTTTGCACAACATCGGTAAAGCCATCGACCACACTATCGAGGGCAGCTACGCCTTTGTGGGGGCGGAAGCCGCGAAGAAATACAATGAATCTGAAGACGTGTGTCACGCAATTCGTGCGCACAACGAAGAGGAAAAGCCACATTCAATTCTGGCTTGGATTGTTCATGCAGCTTACACACTTTCAGTTTCCCGTCCGGGCGCGCGTCGTCCGCAGATGGATTCCTTCATTCACCGTTTGGAAGACCTTGAAAGTATCGGTAACAGCTTCGACGGCGTCTTGAAAACACTGGCGCTGCAAGCAGGTAAAGACATCCGTGTTCTGGTTGAATCCGCGAAAGTGACTGACGATCATGCTGTGATGCTGTCTCGCGATATCGCTCGTAAGATCGAACGCGAAGTTCCGCAAGCAGGACAAGTCAAAGTCACCGTCGTCCGCGAAACCCGTTCCGTCGAACACGCGAGGTAGTCCCGCCCACGGCGAGGATGCCGTAGCGCTGGCAAGCGCGCAGGCTGGACTGAGACCGCCCACGGGGCGAGGATGCCGTAGCGCTGGCAAGCGCGCAGGCTGGACTGGACTAATGGAGTTAGGTAATGTTTTTAGATCCTAAAGAGCAGTTGGAAAGAATCAAGTTCGGTGTTGCTGAATTTATCAGTGACGAGGACATGCTTAAAAAACTAAAGCGTTCCAAAGAGACGAACAAGCCATTGAATATCAAACTGGGTGCTGACCCCACTCGTCCTGACATTCATATCGGTCACACAGTGGTCATCAACAAGCTGAAAACCTTCCAGGATTTGGGGCACAAAGTGTCCTTCCTGATCGGGGACTTCACCGCGATGATTGGGGACCCTTCAGGAAAAAACACGACTCGTCCGATGCTGACTCGTGCAGAAATCGAACAGAATGGTCTGACGTACGCAAAACAGATCTTTAAGATTCTGGACCCGGAAAAAACCGAGATCGTTTACAACTCGTCCTGGATTATGAAAATGAATCCGGCAGAGTTCATCACCATGACCTCCAAGTACACCGTGGCGCAGATGTTAGAGCGCGAGGACTTCACCAAGCGTTACAAGTCCGGGACTCCGATTGGGATTCATGAATTTATCTATCCACTGACACAAGGTTACGATTCCGTGGCTTTGAAAACTGACGTGGAGCTGGGCGGGACAGATCAGAAGTTCAATCTTCTTGTCGGTCGTGCGATGCAGGGCTCTTACGGTCAGGAACCTCAGTGTGTGCTGACGATGCCAATTTTGGAAGGTATTGATGGCGTGAATAAGATGTCCAAGTCGTTGGATAATTATATCTCTGTTGTTGATACACCTAAAGACATGTTCGGTAAAACCATGCGGGTTTCTGATGAACTGATGTTCCGTTGGTATGAACTTCTGACGGACATCACGGGTACTCAGCTGGCGCAATTGAAAGCAGATGTCGCTGAAGGCCGCAAACATCCAAGAACAGTGAAAGTGGAACTGGCGAAGTTCCTTATTAAACGCTTCCATTCTTTGGCAGAAGCACAAGCTGCGGAAGACGAGTTCAACCGTATCTTCGTGGAAAAAGGCCTGCCGGATGAAGTTCCTGACTTTGAAGCTCCGGCAGAAGCGCAAGTGGGCTTTGCCGCGTTGATGGTGAAGGCGGGCTTGGCGGCTTCCAACAGTGAAGCCGGTCGTCTGATTCAGGGTGGTGGCGTGCAGATCGACGGGGAAAAGGTTTCTGATCCGCGTTTGAAAATGGATCTGATTACTGGCAAAAGCTTTGTAGTTAAAGCCGGTAAAAAGAAGTTCGTTAAAATTGTAGTTAAGTAAAAAACTGTCGTGCCTTCGGGAACGACTGTTCAGTTTAGTTTAAAAGGATCTTGGTTATGAAAATCAAATTTCTTCCGCAGAATATCGAAGTTGAAGGCACTCCCAACAAGAGCCTTTTGCAGATTGCTACGGAAAACAAAATCGAGATCCGCTCTATCTGTAAAGGTGTTCCTTCCTGCGCCGAATGCCGTGTGCGCATTAAGGAAGGGGATTCCAACATTCTACCGCCCAACAAGGCAGAGCTGAACCTGATTGGAACCAGCCACTTTATTGATGGCCGTCGTTTAAGCTGTCAGGTGCATTGTTATGGTGACGTGACGGTGGATTTGACGGAACAAGTGGAACGCATTGAAAATCAGACCAAGAAAATCCGTGGATTCCGTGCGAACAAGCACATCGAATCCAAGGCCGTGAACGACACCATGTTGCTCAGTGAAAAACCCGAGGATAAGCTGACCCCGGACAAGGTCCAGGCTCAGCCATCCCAGCCGTCGGGGACTGAGGAAAAACGTCCTCAGCAGCAGCAGCAACATCAGCAGCAAAAACAGCAGCAGAATAAGCCAAAGCAGCAACAGAATCAGCAGAAGGCACAGTCTGGTAAGAACCAAAATCAGAATAAAAATCAGGGTGGCCAACCCAAGCAACAGCCACAGAAGCAGCAACAACAGCAGCAGGACCGCAAGCCGCAGAAATAGTCTGCGGTCTGGACCGAAGGGCAGTATCCTGTAAACAGATCTTTACCGATATGTTTCATGGATGTCACACAAGATCACTTTCCGGGAACGGGGACAGGGACCACTGCTAATACTTCTTCATGGTTATGGAGGAAGTGTTCATCATTGGGATTCAATTGCTGAAAGTCTGTCGCAGACCTACCGGGTGGTTGTTCCGAATCTAAGTCACATCTATATGAGCAGCGACAAGCTGTTCTTCACCGTGCAAATCGAAGTTCTGGCGCGCTTCATTCAGGAAAACTTTCCCAATCAGCGTGTGAACGTGGCGGGTCTTAGTTATGGCGGTGCCTTGTGCTGGGGACTGGCCACGCATCATCCGCAACTGGTGAAAAGAACCGTGTTGATCAATCCGATGGTGACAGATCCCATCCGTCATTTTCTGCCAAAGGAGCTGAAATTCTTTTTCTCTATTCCGCTGAATCTGAAAAGCGTTTATGTGATGCTTTCCACACCGATGGGTCGCAGTTTCCTGAAGCGATCCGCACAAATTTTCAGGGATGAGCGCAGTGAAGGGGCCGTGTCGGTAGAAACCTTAAAGGGCCGCAAGTTGCAGTTTGTTGCCCATATGATCCATCACTTTGCGTGGATTTTGCGTTCCGAGGATTGGGCTTATTGGCACACTCGTCTTTACACTTATCGCGGTGACTGCCGTCTGATTTATGATGAACAGGATCTGCTGTTTAATCAGGATGCCTATCGTCAGTTTGCCCGCCATATTGGTTGTGAAGATATTGTGACTCTGACCGGGGCCGGTCATTTGGCGATCAAAACTCAGCCGGAAGAAGTGGCTCGACTGATTCAGGAATTTATCAGCACAGCCGTAGCCGCTTAAAAAGGAAAAGGGAAAAGGTACGGACTTACTTTTGGTAGCGCACTTGCACAACCAAAAGTAAGTCCGTACCTAAAAATTAAACGTTGAAGCTGGAACCGCAACCGCAGTGCTTGTTGGCGTTGGGGTTGTTAAAGACAAAGCCTTTGCCGTTAAGACCTCCGGAATACTCCAGAGTCATACCCAAAAGATAAAGCATGCTTTGAGAATCAACGGCTACCTTTTGACCGTGGGATTCAAAGAACTTGTCTCCATCGCGAGTCACAGTGTCGAAATCCATCTTATAAGACAATCCAGAGCATCCACCTTTTTTAACTTCAACGCGCAAAAAGGCAGCATCTTCTTTGCCTTCTTCTTTTTTTAGCGTCGCAAGCTTTTGCGCGGCTTCAGGTGAAATGTTAATCATCGCGAACTCCTTTAACTGCGGTACGGTTTAGTATAACACAGCTGTCAAGGGGTTGGGAGGCTTCAGATAAGCCTCCGGTTGATGTTTGTAAGTATATGAAAAGACTATTTATTTATGGCTAATTTGAGGATTTCAGCAGCTTTGCTGAGTTCTTCCCGGGTTGTCCAACGCCCCAGACTTAGGCGCAAAGAGCACTGCACTTCATCAGCGGAAAGCCCCAATCCCCGCAGAACATGGCTGACCACCATGGCGCCGGTCCCACAGGCAGAACCAGTGCTGACCCCCAGCTTTTGCAAACGAGGCAGAATCTGCTCGGTTTTAATTCCCGGTAAAGTGATATTCAAATTGGCCGGAGATCTTTCTGTGGGATGACCATTCAGATGAACTCCGGGAATGGCTTCCTGAAGTTGCTGCCACAGGAAGTTACGCAGTTCAGTCATGTGCTGAATTTCGCTGTCCAGATTTTGCTGACACAGTTCGCACGCGGTTCCGAACCCAACAACGGCTGGAACATTCACAGTCCCGGAACGCAGGCCGCGTTCCTGACCTCCGCCATAAATCAAAGGATTCAGCTGAACTTTGGGATCTTTGCCGCGAATATAAAGTGCACCGATACCCTTAGGGCCATAGATTTTATGGCCGGAGAAAGACATCAGATCAATACCCATTTCAGTGACGTTGACCGGAATTTTTCCCGCGGCTTGAGTGGCGTCCGTGTGCAGATAGATCTGGTGTTCACGGGCGATCCGGGCGATTTCCGGAATCGGATTGATAGAGCCGATTTCGTTATTCACCCAGATAAAGCTCATCAGTTTGGTATGCGGCTTGATGGCCTTTTTGATTGCTTCCAGTTCCACCTGTCCATATTTGTTGACCGGAAGGAAATCAACTTCGACACCTTGTTTTTGCACGGCGGCCATCGCCTTCATGACAGAACTGTGTTCAATCTGGCTGGTGATAAAATGAATCGGAGCTGTGGGGTTTTCCTCACGCAGTTTGGAAAGCAATCCAAAGATCACCCAGTTGTTGGATTCAGTCGCGCCGCCAGTGAAAGTGATTTCCAAAGGACGGGCACCGATCAGCCCGGCCACCTGAGTGCGTGCTTTACCAATGGCGTTTTCAGCAACCCAACCCCAGTGATGACCGGCGCTGGCGGGATTGCCGTAAAGTTCTTTGAAGTAAGGCTCCATGCTTGCAAAGACCCGAGGGTCCACCGGAGTCGTGGCATTGTAATCAAGATAAATGGCGCTGTCTTGTTGCAAGGTAGTTCCCATCGGACGTTCTGAACTTAATTCCATATAAGCTAAGAGCTAAACCTTGCCCGGGCGCGGGGTCAATAGAAAATCCGGAAACTGCGCCTTGGCGTGGTTTAGACGGAAACTTTTTCTTTCAGTTTTTCCTCAAAAAGCTGGATTTTTTCATTCAGGAAGTTCTGCGCGCGGTATTTGTCCAGATCCTGAATTTCAGCTTTGAGCACATGCAAATTGGACACGCCCTGACTTTGCAGCCTCTGTTTTTGCACATTGAAGAACTTGCTGCCGCGGGGGGTGTACAGGACATATTTATTGTTCTTGGGCAGATATATATAAACATTAAATTCCACGGCGACATCACCGGCAAGCTCATTCAAATGAATGCTGGCCATTTCCTCGTCAGCGGAGCTGCCGGTGGTGATTTTCACGTCTTCACGCGGGAAAAAAGCCATCGCCACTTCATGTCCGTTGTGCACGGATTTACGCAGAAACTCCGCCTGCTCCAGTGCCCAGTCCTCGAAGGGAACCTCTTTGATTTTAAGCTGCATGGGATCGCTGTCCTCGATGGTTTCTCCGTTTTCCTTAAGGAAGCGGAACAACCGTTCACGAATTTTGGCGATGAACATGTCATCAATCTGACGGTCTTTTCCCATGGCGGTGATCAGATAGCCGGAAAAGCGCGGGGATTCGACAACGATGCAGGATGTATTGGTGGAATCCGCAATGGCCTCGGAGTCCGCAAATGACGTTTTCACGCAGGACTTGTCCAGGGCATCCTTGGTTCCACGCAGAATAATGGAATCTTTTTTTGTGGCGGAGGGATGATTTTCAATTTGCTCTGGCGTGGGGCGGTCTGTGTGTTTTGCAGGCTGTTCCAACGGCGCCCAACCGGGGCTGCTATTACGAAGAGAGCCCACAGGGTTAAAAGGGGACCCGTGTTCATCCGTGGGACTTTGTTGGCGGGCCCAGTCGGGTCCCAAGCCACTGTTACCTGCTGATAAGCCGGGCGTTTGAGTCAGGCTGTCGCCGGAAAGAACGCCGCTTAAAGACGAGCCGACGGGGGTGCTGCTCATGGCACTCATGTCATCGCCGCTTAAGAGTTGTTGTAGGATACTGTGCGCGCTGGAAACATCCTCGCCCGAGCCCTGGCCTTTGATGGAAATCACACCGTCAGAACCTTCGGCGGTGTTGCCGCTGCGATTGAAGGCGGGATTGCTGTCGCGGGTTTGCTGATCCTTGTAGTATTTGTTCACAGTCCGTTCCACCGCAGGTCCGGTGACGGGCGGATAAAGAATATATTCAGTGTTACAGTTGTTCAGCAGGGTGAAGGACGCGGCTGAATTGGTTTCTGCAAAAGCAATCACACAAACCGGAAAGGCCTGAGTCAGAATCTTTGGCAGGTTGCGCACCTTGCGATTGGGATGATCAATGCTGACCATGACAAACTGAGGTTGTTCCTGCACCAGAAAGATCAAAGCCTCTTTCAAGTTGGTGGTGGATTTGATGTTCCATTCGCGGTTGCGTAAGAATCCTTCGACAGCTCCCAGACTTGTTGAGTTGGCCTTAATAATAAGGAGCTTCTTTTTGACGGTCTCTTGATTCATGCCCCACTCCCGTGTTGCTTTTTTCATAGAATTCTTAACGGCTTACTGATGACCCTAAACAAGCGTCGGGGATTAAAGACAGGTCATATTGCCAAGCCTTAACGTTCACCCCGCCTTAAGACCATTGGCTTTTCGAACATGTGTGAGGGGCTTCTTGCTTGGCTGAAAGAAAAACTCCCTCTAGACTGTAATCATGAAAAATAAAACTCTGCACAGCCCGTCGTACTTTGTCGCTGCCGGAAAGAATCCGGAAAGTCTGTTTTCCTGGAAACGTGTGAACTGCGAGATCCGCAATCGCAAAGGGGAAACATTCTTTGAAATGAAAAATGTTGAGGCTCCGGAAGGCTGGTCCCAACTGGCGATTGATATCGCCGCCAGCAAGTACTTCCGCAAAGTCGGTGTGCCGGGGGCCAAACATGAAAACTCGGTTCGCCAGATGGTGGATCGGGTGGTGAAAGCCATCGTGGGTTCGGCGGTAAAGCAAGGGGGCTACTTCAGCTCCCGCAAAGAGGCCGATATTTTTGGCAAAGAACTAAAGTACATTTTACTGTCCCAGCGCGGGGCCTTTAACAGTCCGGTGTGGTTCAATGCCGGATTGTGGGAAGCTTATAAAGCCAATTCGCCCAGCGAACATTTTGCCTGGGAACAGTCCGGTGTGGTTCAATGCCGGATTGTGGGAAGCTTATAAAGCCAATTCGCCCAGCGAACATTTTGCCTGGGATGAAAAGAAAAAATCCATTCAGCCAACCCGGAATGCTTATGAACGGCCCCAATGTTCAGCTTGCTTTATTCAAAGTGTGGATGACAGCATTGAAGGCATCTTTGATCTGGCCAAAACCGAAGCCAAGCTGTTCAAGTATGGTTCCGGAACGGGCACAAACTTTTCCAGGATCCGCAGCAAATACGAAGCCACAGGCTCTGGCGGAAAAAGTTCGGGCTTGATTTCTTTTCTGGAGGTTTTGGATCGAGGTGCCGGGGCGATCAAGTCGGGTGGCACCACAAGGCGCGCGGCCAAAATGGTGGTGGTGGATATTGACCATCCCGAAGTGCTGGAATTTATCGACTGGAAAATGCTGGAAGAACGTAAAGCCCACTTGTTAATTGCGGCAGGCCTCAGCGCCGATTTTGAAGGCGAGGCTTATCGCACAGTTTCGGGACAGAATGCCAATAACTCTGTGCGGGTCAGTGACGCCTTTATGAAAGCGGTGAAAGAGGATCGTCCTTGGAAGCTCAAGGCCCGCATCACTGGAAAATCTTTGCGGGAAATTCCTGCCACAGAAGTATGGGGACGAATCACCAAGGCGGCCTGGGTGTGCGCTGATCCGGGAATTCAGTTTCATAATACAATCAATAAATGGCACACCTGTCCTAAAACGGATGTGATTAACTCCAGCAATCCGTGTTCGGAATACATGTTCCTGGATGATTCCGCCTGCAATCTGGCGTCGATCAATCTGGCGAAATTTCTAAGTGAGACAGGGGACTTTGATTTTGAAGCCTTCATTCACACCGCGCGCACATTGTTTGTGGCACAGGAAATTCTGGTGGATTATTCCAGCTATCCGACACAGCAGATTGCGCAGAATTCTCACAGCTATCGTCCTTTGGGATTGGGCTTTGCCAACCTGGGCAGTTTGCTGATGCGAAAAGGCATTGCCTACGACAGTGAGGAAGGTCGTGCGTGGGCCGGGGCTTTGACGTCTTTGATGACAGGTGTGGCTTATTTGACCAGTTCAGAGATGGCCCGTGCCAAGGGGCCGTTTGATGGTTTCCGCCGTAATCGCGCCAGTATGTTGAAGGTCATGAAGATGCACGAACGGGCTGTCAGCAAAGTGCCGTGGCGGCTATTGCCTTCGGGCGTGGATAAAGCCGTCAAAAATCTTTGGAAGGGCGTTTTGTACAATGGAATTAAGCATGGCTACCGAAATGCACAGGCGACAGTTATCGCGCCGACCGGAACCATCGGTCTTTTGATGGATTGTGATACCACGGGCATTGAACCGGATTTTTCTTTGATCAAGTTTAAAAAACTTGTCGGTGGAGGCGAGATTCAAATCGTCAATCAGTCTGTGGATACAGCTTTAAAGGCCCTGGACTATCCGGAGCCGGAACGACAGGCGATTCTAAAGTATATTGAGGAAAATAACTCCGTTGTGGGGGCGCCTCATATTCGGGGCGAGGATATTCCTGTCTTTGATTGTGCCACAGCTCCAGCGGGTCATCGCGTCCTTTCACCGGAAAGTCATGTCCTGATGATGGCGGCGGTGCAGCCGTTTATCAGTGGAGCCATTTCCAAGACCGTGAATATGCCAAGTACCGCCACCGAGGACGACATCAGCCGCATTTACTTCCTGGCTTGGGAGCTTGGGGTGAAGGCCGTGGCCGTATATCGGGACGGCAGCAAGCAAAGTCAGCCACTGAATTTAAAGGAAAAACCCAAGGCCGTGGAAGAAGTTCCCGTCCCGAACTTCACCATGAAGTGCCCTGAGTGTGGGAGTGACACGGTGCTTACGAGTGGGTGTTATCGCTGCCCGAACTGCGGCACTACGGTCGGTTGCTCCTAGCTTTGGCTTTGTGCGGCGGTGCTGGTCAAAGTGGGGGGGCTGCCTTTATTCTCTATTTCCTCTTTTAAAATTGAAGGACTGCTTTATGTCTAAAAAAGATATTTTTGGTGATGATGTTCCTGAAACACAAGACTTTGCTTCTTTTGAGCAGCTTTTTGCTCAATCTGAAAAAGGCCTGAAGACTCGTCTTAATGTCGGCGATCAAGTGCATGGTGAGATTCTTTCCATCGGAAAAGAAGAGGCCTTTGTTTCCACAGGTACGCCGATGGATGGCATGATCCTGACGAAAGATCTTTTGGATGAAAACAAAGAGGTAAAATACAAAGTCGGCGATTATATCGACTGTGTTGTCACTGCCATCAAGGGCGGCGAAGTTCGCCTGGCGAAAAAAGGTTCTTTGAATGCCTCCACCGATTCTTTGGAAGACGCTTTCGATATGGAGCTTCCAGTGGAAGGCCGCGTGACTGAAACCTGCAACGGTGGTTTCCGCGTGAATATCCAGGGTAAGACGGCGTTCTGCCCAATCAGTCAGATCGATAGCCGTTTTGTTCAGGATGCCAATGAGTACGTGGGTAAGAAGTTTGATTTCATGATCACGCAGCTGGACCCCAAAGGCCGCAACATTGTTGTGTCCCGTCGTAAGGTTCTGGATCTGCAAAAGGCTGAAAACGAAGGCACGTTCATGCTGAAGCACCAGCCGGGTGCATTGCTTGAAGGTAAAATCGTGCGCTTGGAAAAATTCGGTGCGTTCGTGGAACTGGAAGCAGGCATTGAAGGTCTCATCCACGTTTCTGAACTTTCCTGGTCTCGTGTTCATGATCCGAAAGAAGTTGTGATGGCGGGGCAGCCGGTCACTGTAAAACTTCTGAAGATGGAAGAGATCGACGGCAGATTGAAGATTTCTCTTTCCTTGAAACAGGCTGATGGAGCGGGTAATCCGTGGATGACCGTTCCGCAGAAATTCCCGGTGGGCACTGTGGTGCAGGGGAAAGTGGAAAAGAAAGAAACTTACGGTTTGTTTGTGAACATCGCTCCGGGCGTGACAGGTCTTTTGCCACGCTCCAAATGGCGTGATTCTGTTGAGGCCGCTCAATATGAAAACAAAAAACGCGGTGACGATGTGACCGTGCAAGTGGATCAAATTCTATTTGAAGAAAAGAAGATCTCTTTGGGCCTTCCTGGTGAAACGGAAGACAGCAGCTGGAAGTCTCACTCAACGGCTTCCTCCGGTCTGGGCGCCATGGCTGAAGCTCTTAAAGGACTTAATCTGAAAAAATAGCAGGTCCAAGGTCAGTTTCTGTATTCATACATCTGAATTATCCCCCGAAACGGCGACAACAGTCGCCGTTTTTTTTTCGCAAAATTTCCGCTTACAAAAAAGAAATCCCTTTGAACTTTGTAATCATTTGTTTCGGGCAAAACGATTTTATCGTCTGAAGTTCATCAGTTGCAGTGTTGGATCTTTAGAGTCTTATAGTTCAGGCCGACAATTTGAACATGAATACTTCTTCGGCCTTTGGGTTGCGCTTTTTTGCATGTGGTGTCGTTCTTCTTCTTTTGCAGGCTTGTTCTATGGAAGCAAGCATCGATGCTATTTCAAAAGAGATCACAACAGTTTTTTCCAAAACAACAGTCACGGAAATAACCGCCATCCAAGTGTCTTTTGTATGAAGAAAACCGCTCAATTGATATGATCAATTCTCACAGGTGCTGGGATGGACTGGCGGAGGGTGGTCTGCCATGACACCCATGACCTCTTATACAGAGACAAACCCTTCTGTGAAGGGCTTTGCTAAATCGGACCCATGGTGACCAAACAGTGTATTCAGGTGGTTTTCGGACCTCATTCACGAAGCGCCGGGGCTGGAACGGACCAGTAGTGCCTTAAATTGAAGTGGAGTTCGGATTACCTGTTTTTTTTGGTCTCCCCCTCAATAAAACTGTTCCGTGAGCCGATAAGTGTATCAGTAGGAGATCCTCGTTCGGACGTATCATTGAGGGATTGATTATGAGCAACAATGTCAGCGCCTATATCGAAGTCAAATTGCTTGAAGCAGCCAAGGACAAATGGGTTTTTCAGAACTTCAAATTTGAAGGTCATAAATTGCGTCCGTTAGAGCGCAAGATGTACTTTGATTTTGGAGTGATCGAGGTTTTTCTAAACCCCAACGGCAGTATTGATGTTGTCGGGGACTTTTATAGAAACAGCATCAAGGCCTCGGAATATGCCTCGGCTCAGGATGCGTGTGTGCTGATTTATGATCATCTTCGCTATGCAGATCAAAACTATCATCGTCTGATCGAAGCTCCGGAAAATTGGACCAAGCCGGGCTTTATCTCCAAACTTTTTGCCGGTTTCCGCAAGGCGGGTTGATTCTTACAGGTTTTTCAACCAGAAGATCACCGCCATTTCGGCAAAATACTGGTGTCTTCTTTCTTTCATATTCATGGTTTTATAGGGGCTGGTGATAAAGTCTTTCACCTTGCGCCCGCGATAATCCAGGCTGACCTCGCAGCTGTGTTCGTCCTTTGGAAAAAGGTGCAAATGCAAATCTGCCGGACTTTTTACGTCGCGGGATTTTGAAAAGCTCCATAGTTGATCAGTCATAAATCCGCGCAGCACCGGCATCAGGCGGTTCATTAAAAACTGCCCTGTCACCTCGTCAATCAAACAGATGGATTTTATATCCTTTAGTTTTTCTGCGAAAAGCTCCGCGACATCATCACCATCCCGGGCAATGGTGCAAAAATGCAGGGCTTCGGTCAGTTGCTCCAACGGGGCTTTCAGTTCCTGTTCACGTGTGCGGTGGAAGGACGCCTTGATTTCGACATAAGGCAGGTGCACGCGATAACCTTTTTCAACCTTGATTCCTTGTAGAACCTCTTCCACGATCAGCGCCACATCTGATTCGCCCACGCCGATGGTGTCCCATTTGCGCGTGATATACGGGTCCAGACCGGCAGTGTTTTGTTGCAGCCACCGGGCGATACTGGCATCCCAAACCGCTTCGATTTCCCGGGGCGGTCCCGGCAGTACGAAAACTTTTTTACCGTGTGCTTCCAGAAAGAATCCATTGGCAGTGCCTTCTTTGTTGGGAAGCACTTGGGCTTCTTCGGGGAAATAACATTGTTGTCTTTGGATGTCTTTCACCACGTAACCTCGTGAGGTCAGGCGGTCATTTACGTGCTGCCAGGAACCGTCGTCAAAGACGAGCTTGCGACCGGCCCAATCCGCCACCACATCACGAGTAAAATCATCCGAAGTAGGCCCTAAGCCCCCGGTGATAAAAACCAGGTCGGCTTTGCTGGCACAGAACTCAATCCCTTCCCGCATCAGGTCGCGTTCGTCAGGAACCACCAGGTGGGTCTGGGTCGTCAGCCCCAAATCTTTGAGTTTTTTGGAAATCCAAGAGGCGTTTTTGTTTACAATTTGCCCGTCGGTCAGTTCGGTCCCAATACCCAAAACAGCGGCTTTCATTTTGTGGTCTCCTTAAGGCGCAGATCAAAAAGCTATTCCAAGGCTGTATCAGCGTCCAGTACCACTTGCTAAACGGGTGAAATGCGGCGCATTATTGTGGTCTAACCCTTGCCCCGAAGGCCGTCTCTTCATAGATTCGCCTGACTGTATGCATCTCGATTTAAGGAGTCGCTTTTATGTCTTTCAATTGGAAAGAATTTGATCTTTACAATCCAACACCTGAACACGCGATGTTGCGTGAAACTCTGAAGGCTTTCACCGAGGCGGAAATCGAACCGCAGGCGCACGAGTGCGATCGCAACGAAAAATTCAACCTGGCCCTGTTCAAAAAAGTGGGCGAGCTGGGGCTTCTGGGAATCACAGTTCCCGAGCAATTCGGCGGTGCGGGAATGGATGCAACAGCGGCCACCATCGTGCATGAGGAATTCTCTGCCGCAGATCCGGGTTTCTGTTTGGCCTATCTGGCGCACTCCATGCTGTGTGTGAACAATATCGCCGTGAATGGCAGTGATGAACAGCGTCTGCGTGTTTTGCCAAAACTTTGTTCCGGCGAATGGGTGGGCTCTATGGCGATGTCTGAACCGGCTATCGGCACAGACGTTTTGGGGATGCAGACGACAGCCGTTAAAAAAGGCAACGAGTACGTGATCAATGGTCGCAAGATGTGGATCACAAACGGCACGATTGATGAAAACAACACACCTTGCGATCTGGTTCTGGTTTATGCGCGCACGGGTGAAAAACACGGACGCGCTTTGATCTCTACTTTCCTGGTTGAAAAAGACCATAAAGGCTTCGCTGTTGGTCAGAAGATCAAAGACAAATTGGGTATGCGTGGTTCCAACACGGCAGAGCTTGTGTTCCAGGACTGCCATGTGCCAGCCAGTGCCTTGATTGGTCACGAAGGTGATTCCATGCTGCACATGATGCGCAACCTTGAAATCGAGCGCCTGACTTTGGCGGCGATGAGTTTAGGTATCGCAAGACGTTCCATTGAAATCATGAATCGCTACGCTCAAGAGCGTGAAGCCTTCGGTAAGTCTTTGAATCACTTCGGTCAAATGCAGCGCTATATTGCGGATTCTTATGCTGAATACAAAGCGGCGCGTGCCTATGTATATGAAACCGCTCGTCGTATGGATTTAAACAAAGAAGGCAACCGTCTGGATTCTGACGGTGTGAAACTTGTGGCGACCACCATGGCGAAAAATGTCGCAGACCGCGCGATTCAGGTTCTGGGTGGCTACGGTTATGTGGGTGAATACGTGGTGGAAAGACTTTGGAGAGACGCAAAGTTGCTTGAGATTGGTGGCGGCACTTTGGAAGCTCACCAAAAGAACATCACTCGCGATCTGGCGAAAAATCCGGAAGCTCTTTACAAATAGTCCTGCATTTAAGAGGTCAGCATGTTCCCTTACGGGCCCGAACTTGAAATCAATTCCGATCTGCTTGTGAACTATAAAATCGTTCTTGAGAAGATCGGGCCCCTGCTGACGGACGAGCGTCGCGAAAAAATCGAAAAGGTTGTGTCCTTGCGCAATTTCGACACGGCGGCGGTGCTGGAAGGGATTTATGACCGTGGGAATATTTCTGCGGTGATGAGAAGTGCTGAAGGCCTGGGCTTTGGCAATTTTCATGTGATTGAAACCCAGGAAAAATTCAAGGAAGCCAACCGTGTCACCCAAGGGGCTGACAAATGGGTCGAAGTCAAAAAGTGGAAAAAGACCACTGACTGCGTGAAGGCTCTCAAAAATCAAGGTTACAAGATCTGTGTGACCCATCTGGATGCGCGGTCAAAACCTCTGCACGAAATTGATTTCAGCGGCAAGACGGCTCTGGTACTTGGTAATGAACGCGATGGTGTGACTCCGGAAATGATCGAAGCGGCTGATGAAACTGTAATCATTCCCATGACCGGCTTTGTGCAGAGCTTTAATATCTCGGTCGCGGGCGCTTTGGCCTTGTATCATATTTCTCAGGATCGCCTGAAACGCCGTGGAGCCAATGCCTCACTCACGGAAGAAGAGCAGGGAATTCTGCGTGCTCACTACTACATGCGCACACAAGACAGTGCTGCGAAGTATCTGGAAGAAATGTTCAGCCGGGGTACGTTGGCATAGACATAGGCGGCCCCTTCCCCTAGAATTTTGGGTGAAGGGAGTCTTATGAAAAAAACTGCGTTGCTTCCCATTGTCCTGTTGTTGGGTGCGTGTGCGGAAAAAACCGTGACCACGATCTCTGAACAACCCGCCAAAGTTCCGTTCTTTATGACTCGTCCTCAACCGACTTCTCCGGTGGAGCTGGTTTTTGATCACGATCGTGACGGACGTCATCCTGTTAATTATCGTAAAAATGAGGCGCTTCGCATGTCCGGCAGTGCCACGTTTTCCCCGAAAGCCATGAAGGACGTGGCCAAACCTGTGAAAAAGAACAAGGGCGCGCTGTATGTTTTTGATCTGCGCCAGGAATCACACGGTTTGATCAATGATATACCCGTGACCTGGTATGCTGAACGGGACTGGGCCAATGCCGATCTAAATCACGAAGAGGCCGTCCGTCGCGAGCGTCGCTTGCTGGGCGATTTGCGTGTCGGTGATAAGCTGGGTAACACCACTATTAAAAGTATTGAAACCGAAGAAAGCATGGTGCGCACATCAGGACATCAGTATGTTCGCCTGACAGTGACAGATCATGTGCGTCCGGTGGATTCTGAAGTGGATCGTTTCATTGAAAAGGTTCTCGCCTTACCGGCGGACGCGTGGGTGCATTTTCACTGCCGAGCGGGCAAAGGGCGAACGACCACGTTTATGATTCTGTTTGATATGCTGAAAAACGCCAAGGATACCTCTTTTGACGAGATCATCAGGCGCAACACGGAGCTAAGTAATGATTATGATGTTCTGGCGGTGGCCGGGGACTGGAAGCATGTCTATCAAAAAGAACGTGCGGCTTTCGTTCAGGAGTTCTATAATTATGCCAAGGCTCATCCAAATGGAGAGGGCGCTCTTTGGGGTGAATGGGTGTTGAAATGAAACATTTCGTGGTTCTGACTCTGTTGACACTGATGATGGTTTCCTGTGCACACAAGAAAACGCAGGATCTGGATTTTGACGATGCTCCGGTGGCGAAGAAAACGTCATCGGCAAAAAAGATAGATAAACCCGGCGCCAAACCTGAAGCTTCCCCGGCAGAGCTATCGCGCAACTCTGGCATTGTGGTGGACCCACAGGATCTGGCGGTTTTGGATCGCATGACCAAAGCGGTGGAGCTGTACGTGCACAAAGGGAGCAAGAAGGAATTTACAGCCCTGTGCAAGGATAAGCGCTTTGACTGTTATGTGGCGGACAAGTTTTTCCCGGCGAAGAAAAAGAAGACAGCCCGGGCGATTCCCCCTTATGCCAGCGGTTCCAAGATGGGCTTGCAAGGGGAGGAACGTGTGCAGGTTCGCTACGAGTTTTATCCTTAGTTTGCTGTGATTTCGGCGAATTAGTTTTTACGCAGAATAATGGACTTCATCAGCGGTTCCTGATCGGGAAGCTCGAAGTCCATGCCTTGCGCCGGTGCCGGCAGAATCTTGAACGAGAATTCACGTTTTAATTTATTCAAACGCAGGTGCAGGTCCCCAGTGGTCCACTTTTCGTAGTTGGTGCAGAACAGCAGCAAACCGTCTTTTTGCAGGCAGTACATGCAGTTGATCAGCAGCTCATCAAAGTTCTTACTGATGGAAAAAACACCGCTTTTGGATCGGCCAAAGGAAGGCGGGTCACACACGATCAGGCCGAACTTGCGCTTTCGGCGGATGGTGCCTTTCAAAAATAAAATACAATCCTGCACCCAGAACTCGTGATTTTCCGCTTCTGGATCAAGACCATTGAGTTGGAAATTGTTTTTGCTCCACTCAATGAAGTTGGCCGACACATCGACGGTGCAAACTTCACGTGCGCCGGACAGGGCGGCCACGGTGCTAAACCCACTGGTGTAGGAAAATAAATTCCGAACTGCTGGACGCAAATGGCAAGAAGGTAAAACTGGAAAGCATGCGCGGTCAGCCGAAAACCACCAACCACGTTGACGGAAAAAGCCCGTTTCCTGCCTCAGTGGGATATGGCTCCCGAAGAAAAAGCGGCGGCTGAAAAAGCTCCGGACGTGAAGTTCTAACTTCACACATGCGTTTTCTGACTCTTTCCCTTTTTTCTGTCTTCTTCAGCTTGAGCCTTGCGGCTCAGGCTGAATTCAAAGTTCCCACTTTGACTGGTCCGGTCATGGATGAAGCCGGATATCTGACGCGCGATGATCGGCAGGAGCTGATGCAGCTTTTGTACGACTTCAACAAGCGTGGCGTGGCGCAAGTTCAGGTTTTGATTGTTCAGTCTTTGGATGGAACTCCGATTGAAATGGCGTCTATTGCAATCACTGACAAATGGAAGCTGGGTGATGCGAAAAAAGATAACGGTGTTTTGTTTCTGATTTCGGCGGAAGACCGCAAACTTCGTATTGAAGTCGGGCAGGGGTTGGAAGGTGCGATCCCGGACGTTATTGCCAGTCGGATTATTCGCGATCAGGTGGTTCCTTTGTTCCGTTCCCGTCAGTTTTCTGCCGGTGTGGTTCTGGGGACGCATGAAATTTTGCGTTTGGCGGACAAAGAATTTGCTGAACAGCACGGGCTTCAGGAAAATGCCCCGGCCAAAGATGATGATGGCGGCGGTGAAATTCCTATTGGCGTGATCATTCTTCTATTCATTATCATTTCCATCCTTGGACGCTTTGGTGGCGGTCGCGGACGTTACTACCGTGGTGGTGGCGGCTGGGGCGGCGGCCTGGGCGGCGGGGGAGGATGGTCTTCTGGTGGAGGAGGCGGTGGCTGGTCCGGTGGCGGCGGTGGCTTCTCTGGTGGTGGATCTTCCGGCAGTTGGTAACGGGCTTTCTTTTGAGGGATTATGGCTTGGATTAATAAATATCTTTCTGAAAGTGATCTGGCCCAGATTGAGGCGACGATTTCCCGTGTGGAAGAATCCACTTCCGGTGAGATCGTTCCTGTTATTGTTCGTCGTTCTTCGGCAGTGGGGCATGTGCCTTTGTCATTGACCCTGCTTTTGACGTTGCTTTTGGTGATTGTTGAATTCCCGTTCAGTGACTGGTTGTGGGTGACACCTTGGGTGTGGCTGTGGCCGGTGCTGTTGGTGGCGATCTATGGGGTTTCCCATGTTTTGGCCAAGAGTAAATGGATTCAGAAGGTCTTTGTGCCCGAACGTGATGAGGTGGATTCGGTCCATCAGCGCGCGCATTTGGAATTTTATCTAAACCGCATCCATCGCACTGAAAACGGAACAGGGGTATTGATTTTTGTTTCCGTCATGGAAAAAAAGGCTGTCGTTTTGGCAGATGAAGGCATTTCCAAGAAGCTTCCCAAGGAACATTGGGACGAGGTTTTGGCGGTGCTGGGGGAAAAGCTTCATAAGGGTGAATGGGCCCAGGGGTTTGTAGCGGCGATTGAAGCTTGCGGACAGGATCTGAAAACTCACTTCCCGGTGACAACACCCGGTCAGAACGAGCTTAAAAATCATCTCATTATCAAAGATTAAGGTTTTCAAAAGGGGAGCGCCACGGCGCGCCAGCTCATTTCTTGCGTTTTAAAGGTCTTCATTGATAGTCTGGTGACCTCATCAGTGCGGCTGTAGTTCAGCTGGATAGAGCACCTGGCTTCGAACCAGGGGGTCGGGAGTTCGAATCTCTCCAGCCGCACCATTCTTGTAGCCTGCACTAAAGCAGCTTCGTGCCCAGCGGTACATCTTTGTCCGGGACACACAGGGCAACTTCTCCTTTGTCGTTGTGAAAGCCTGTAACCAAACATTCGGACATGATGGGGCCGATCTGTTTTTTGGGAAAATTGATAACGGCCACAACGAGTTTTCCGATCAATTCCTCTGTCGTGTAAAGGTTTGTGATTTGGGCGCTGGATTTTTTAGTGCCGATTTCAGGTCCGAAATCCACTTGCAGCAGATAAGCTGGCTTTTTTGCTTTGGGAAAAGGCTCAGCACTGATAATTCTTCCGATTCGAAGTTCTACTTTGGTGAAGTCGTCCCAGCTAATTGTTTCCATTACATGCTTCTTTCTTATTTGTACAAACGATACATATCTGTGGGAATGTTTAACAGAACAATCTGCCTGTCGAATTTCATGCCCAGTTTTTCCGCCAATTTTTTTGAGGTTATATTATCCGTGGTGATTGTCGCGGTGATCTGAGTCAGATTAAGAGTTGTAAATCCGTATGCGATCAGGGCCCGCGCCAGTTCTGTGCCATAACCTTTTCCTTGGGCGGAAGCTTTGAATCTGTAAGTCAGATCAACAAGGTCTTCGCCCTCCCAATGCCACGGGGTCAGCCCGCCCATGCCGATCACGCAGCCGCTGCTTTTTTCGATGACGGCGTATTTGCCGGTATTTTTTTGAATCCACACACGCGCGGATTCGATATCGGCCTGTCGATAGTCCGTGATCGGGTACAGAGTGAAGCCTTCATCATGGGAAAGCTCCAGGAAGTCCCCAGCCATGTCAACCGTCCATTTTTTTATAATCAATCGAGATGTTTCAACCATTGAAGAAAGTGTAGCAGAGTTTTTAAAGCCGCGCTCGCGGAAGTGCCCGCTCAAACAAAGGTGCTCTCGGGTGCGGACGGGGCTAGAGAGGCGACAAAATCCTAATACGAGATTGGCTCCTTTTCTCCGGGCGTTCTGCGTAAAACACCTCCTGTCGTATCAGAAGACTCCTCAAATACGATGCGCAACTGGAGATATAGACCGTTCTACAACTATTTAACTATTCAGGCACTTACAGGATAAACCGATAAATAAATATGCATTTTTTATTCTTGATCGTATTGGTTTTAATAAATTCGGGCTGCTCTATTGAGGCGAGCCTGTTAGATGGCTCGTCCGGGTCCACAACAAATCCTCGTCCGCCGGTTGTCGAAAAGACATCGGCTCCGACAGTCTGTGTAAATGGAGAGTTTGGTCCTCCTCTTCTTCTGGGTGATGGGGATTACCTTGTTGCAGGTGCATTCACGCAAATTGGGGAGTGTGGCTTTAACATCTATGGCAGTTCTCTTGGCAATGTGACCGGCAAATTAAATGTCAATGGGTCACTGACAAAGACTCTGCCGGATGGTCAGGGAGGTTACTACATCACCGGAGAATTTTCAGCGGTGAACGGAGTGGCCGTACCCGGGCTGGCGCGTATCAATGCCGACGGAAGTTTGAACAAGAGCTTTAAGGCCTTTGGCAATATGCCAGCAGGGGTGTCCGGCACAGAGAATCTTACGCTGGCTTTGGCCTCTGGAAAGCTTTTTGTAGCGGGCCCATTTTCAAGCATAAGCAATCCCTACGGTTCAATTGTGGACCCTGTTACCGGTGTTTCAAAGTGGCCTTCTGGAAAGCGCTTTGAAGACCTTGTGGCGGCTGCGACCTCGGATGGCAATGGCGGGCTTTATATCGCCGTCGAGGGGCCTTACCAAGGGGCTATGCGCGGAAGCGTTATTCACCTGGATCAAAATGGCCAAATAGATGAAAGCTTCCACTCTGTGGTGGGAGGCTCTATTAAAGTTCTGACCTACGATCAAGCTTCCAACATTCTTTATGCCGGCGGTGTGGGGTTGTGGAATGGCAGTGTCTTTATGAAGTCGGTTCTTGCCATGAATGGAAGTTCTGGCGCGGCGGTTAGTGCCTGGGTACCACCTATTGACGGGACTCCGACGGCTATTGTTGTGTCGCCCACCCATGTGTATGTGACACGAGTGAATTCTTATAACAGTCCTGAAGCGGGGCTGATGGCCTTGAATAAAACAGATGGTTCGGTTGTTTGGCAGGTATCGACAAGTATCCGCTCGGGCTTTTACGGTTTGGCCTATGACGGTAGTAAATTGTATGGCGTCGGAGCATTTACTAAAGTCGGTGCCGTGAGCAGAACGGGAATTGCTGTCTTTGACGAAAATGGAAATTTGCTCAGCAGTCCGGCGGCTGTACCTACTTCAGAAGTCAGTAGTGTTCTGTATGCTGGTGGCTATATCTATATTGGTGGCTACTTCAACAATGTCGGAGGCACAACTGCTTATGGGCTGGCTCGCTATAACGCCAGCGACCTGACACTCGATACAACCTGGACACCCAATGCCGTGAATGGCGACGATCTGATGACAGTCAGAGGGCTGGTCCACGATGGAGCAGATACTCTGTATGTTTATGGTGATTTCTCTGCCATTGGCGGTAAAGCCCGTACAGCAGTGGCGGCCATCAGTACAACCGGGGCAGGTGCTGTGAAAGACTGGGATGTTGCACTGGCTGCGGGCGGTGCAGATGATATCGTTCAGGCTGTGGCATTGGGGGGCGGTGGAGTTTTTGTTGGCGGTAAATTCCAAAGTATCGGAACTGCCGTGGTGCAGGGACTGGCTGTGCTGGATTCGGAAACGGGGGACGCGGCTTCGTTCGATGCAAAAGTGTCCGGAGGAAATATTGCCTCTATGGATATTTCTCAGGATGGAACAAAGCTCTATATTGGCGGTGACTTCGTTTCTGTTCAGGGACAGACCCGGAATGGTTTGGCTTCGTTGACGGTGGCGGATAATCTTTTGACGCCTTGGGCGCCTATCGTAAGTCGCGGCACTTTTGACGAAGTTTATTTTGTGCAGGAATACGGCGGTATCGCTTATATCTATGGTTATTTCTCAGAGCCTGTAGGCGTGAATCTTCAGAATCGTGACAGTTTTGCGGCTATTGATCAAACCGGCAACGTGATCAGTTGGATGCCAACAGTGACAGATCCCAATACCGTGAATGACTTTGTCATCGAAGATGGCATTTTGTACATCTTAGGCCGGCTGGGTGACCCGCAGAACCCCAATGTCGCCGCCTACAATCTGAAAGCCGGTGGCAGCTTACTGCCTTTAGGGCAGTCCTTTACGGCTCACTCTCCTCGTTCACCGGTTGTCTATAATGGTGCGGTTTATATTGCTGACGGAATTAGCTTGTTGAAGCTTGAGTCCGATGGCACGGCCACCGAAGTGCATGCTTACTCTGGAATCATCGGCTCACTGAGCGTCAGTGGGGGCCATCTGTTTGTGGCGGCGGATGATCTGGGCGGCCCGGATCGCAAAGGCCTTGCTATTGTGAACTTCGACAAGGCTCAAATCGCGGATTGGTCTTCTTCTGTGAATGCTACAGAAGAATTCCGTGATGTTTATGCCGCTCAAAGAGCGGGAGATTATCTTTATATTTCAGGTCGTGGGTACGATGAGTTTGGTGCGCTGGCAGGAAAATTGGCTGTCATCAATATGAAAACGAATGTCTCCCAAATCATGGCGGTGTCAGGACGAATTGATTCCATGGCCGCCGCGGGGAACACGGTATATCTGACAGGTGAGTTTGAAGAGATCAACGCAGAAGCCCGCTTAAGCCTGGCGTCCATAAGTAACGGTCAATTGACCAACTGGCAGCCTCAACTGAACGGCCCGGCCCAGATGGCACAATTGCATCAGGGCGTGGTTTATGTCAGCGGCGAATTTGACAATGTGAATGGTGAAGAACGCAAGGGATTGGCAGGGTTCTCGTCTTCCACCGGAGATCTTTTGGCATTGAATCCATTTGCAGGTTACGACTATGCAGCTGTCGGAAGATTTATGGCTTCCGGGGACAAGGTATATATGTCTTACGAAGCGGAGAAAGACGGAGAGTACGAAGAAGGTATCATAACCGTGCAAAGTGCCACGATGCAGGTTGCGAATTGGACCATCCCCGAGGATATGGATTACTATGAAAATTGGACGATGTCTGACGGACGTCTTTTCTATTACGATATCGATAGCTGGGATGTGCGAGTCAGAGACATGGCTTCAGGTCAGTTGGTTTCAGTTCCCTGGGAGCTGTCAGCAGAGAATTTACAAATTGTAAAAGACAGAGTTTGTTGGAGCTCCGGAGAAAGTGGCTTGTTATTTGTTATGGATGGCACGACCGGAAAAGCCACGATGGGCTTCCAAAAGGTCCAAGGACCTCCAGGGGGCGTTGAGTAAAATGCATCAGGGGCGTCGGCGGAACGGGTATAGCATCTGCCCCCAAGTGCGCTTGGGGATGTCTTCGCCTTCCACACCGATTTTTCCGACGTGTTTGCCTTCGGGGTGATACCACGTACCGAAAACCTGATCCCAGATCGAAAGAACTTTGCCAAAGTTCTGTGACGAAATTTCCGGCACAACCGAATGATGCCAGCGATGCAGTTGGGCTGTGTTAAAGACACGATTCAGAGGACCCATTTCAAAATCCACGTTGGCGTGCTCTAAAAGACCGGTCACGGCGTTGACCAGCAGGAAAAGTGCAATCAATTCAGGCGGCACTGCCAGCAGGAACAGTGGCAGGAAATAAAACAGCCAGTTCAGGAAAAGATCCACGGGATGAAAGCGTCCGGCATTGTCCCAGTACAGCCTTTCCACGGCGTGGTGGATGGAATGAAATCGCCACGCCAAGGCCCAGCGATGACCGATGCGATGAACCCAGTAAAAGAAGAACTCGGTGATAAACAAGGCCAGTGCCAGCTGTGAAAGCAACGGCCATTGGCGCGGCCACAGGCTTTGCAGGCCGGGGCTCATCAATGCTGAAGACTGATTCAGGAACAACGCTGTCAGCATGATCTCGACAACTTTGGACAGTCCCGGCAGAACAATATTGGTGAATATAAAATTGCTGGTGCGATCCCCTTGTGGCGTGTTCCATTCGCGGCGATAGGGCAGAAGACGTTCCGTGATGTGAATGATGGCAATTACCACCACGGAAATCGCCGCTGTTAACAAAGCCAGCTGTTCACCCGGAAACAGATCTTTGAAGGCAAAAAAGACAGCCACAGAGGCGATAAGCAATATGGGATAATAGATCAGACGCAAGGTCTGCGTGGCAGATATGTTCATCCCTTTAGCATGAACATATCACGGATTCTTGTCAAAACTCGCCCCACTAAGGGCGAGGAGTCGGTGGGCGGGGCTCTGGAGTATTGATGCGGTTGCAGACCCCGGACAGATGCACTTGATGGTTTTTATCCGAAGTGAAGATATTCAAAGTGCCCACGGCATAACCTTCACGCTGACACCAGAAGGTGATGCGATAACGACAGGATAAGCCGGAACGAAGTTGTTCAGGACAATCGCTTTGAACAGAGAAACTGTCTCCGGCAATTGTATGTGAAATGCCACGAAGTACGGTGGAATTGTAATTAGTCAAAAGCATCTCGCGAGTGCGTGTGGCGGACACCGGAAGCATCCCAAAATCCAGACGTGATTGCACCTGTGCCTCGGCTCCCAGCGCAGCAAATAAAGTTAAGAACACAAGAGTTTTCAAGTATTTCACGGTGACCTCCTTGGTGAATAAATCAATTGGGCCTTTGGCCGAGTAAGCAGTCAAACCTTAGACCGGAACTTCGATTTTTATCTGTTCGACACATTTATCAGAAACAGCTTGAGGTCGCGGCTCGTTGACGGCTTGATCGGCACTTGTAATCTGAAAGTCACCTATTGCAGGAGGTCTTGATGAAAGTGGTACTTTTCGCAACAGCATTGTTCTTTGCAGCGATGGCCAACGCAGCCCCGGCTCCCGAAAGCTGCCAGCCCATGGCTGAAACCAAAGGGGGCATCTTGCTTCAACGGGCCTGGCTGGATCAGGCTGAAATCTGCATGCTGTCAGTTTCCCCCACGGATGCTTACAAGGACATGATCTATCGGGATTATGTGCTAACGGCTGATGGCATGTTCATGGTGTTTAATTCATACGGCACAGACGGGCAGTTTGGTGCTCGTGATTTCTACATGTTCCCGCGCAAACAAACCAAGATGAATTATCAATGGAACGAGGATGCTCAAGAATTGATCATTGAACATGTCACTGGCGATCGCTTTGTTTTTGATATGAATAAGGCCGTCCTGAAATCCATTTCTGGCGCCAGCAAGGTGGTGGTGGATAAGGTCTCTAAAAAGAACGGTGGCGGCGTGTCCATTGAGGGCTACAAAGGTCAGATTCTGGATGTGGGCTTTGCTTTAAATCAGGACCCGTCCCAGAACAGCGGTGGCAGTTCGGTTTTGCGTGACAGTCAAAGATCCTGTTCTTTACGAAACAAGGATCTTTTCCGCTATATGAGTGACGGGGATGTGATCTTCCGCTTTAAGACAGATGCGGAGTTTCAGAAGCTGGTTTCCACCAGCTGTCGATAATTAAAGAGAATCAATCAGCGCCGTGAACGCGCGACGGTCACGGTACTGGAAATCCAAAGAATGAACCAGAGTGTTTACATGACGAACCCAGCTGGAATTTGAGTCTGGGTTTTCCTCAAGAACATCGCGATAAATGAATTCGTGCATGACCAGTGCGGCTTTCTGATCCTCGTTGAGTGCCTGCCACAACAAAGAATCAATGGCATATTCCTGAACACCGAAACGGCTTTCGTTGGTTTGTACGATGGCGATACGCATGCGGCAGCCAGCTCGTAGTTTGATCGTGCCCTGATCATTCGGTCCAGTCAGTTCAAAGCGCCCATGCCAGCGAACTTGTTCAGGCCACTGTTGCAGCCAACGGGTGTATTTCAGGGCTTTTTCCGGATTTACAGCGCGAATGCGGGAAATCAAATCGGCCACTTTTACCTGAAAGGAGCGGGCCGGGGAATAATCCATCGTCAGGTTCTGAGCTTGGGCTTCCGCCACTTCCAAAGCCAGAGGGGCCTGATTGCGACAGCTAACAACATAACCGCCATTACGAACCACGTATTGAGCAAAGGCCGAAGGGGCCACAAAAAGAAAAGCAAAAACGATCAGGTATCTCATGCCATCTCCTTGGAGGTCGCAGGAAGCAGCTGCATTCCCAGAGTGTAAATTTCGGTGCATTCGCCTTGAGAGAGCTTGCTGTAAACTTTCTTCCAGCACTTCTCAAGTTCTTTCTTGGCCTGAAGCAGGTTCTTCGGATTCACGGCCATTGTCACATAAACCATGTCACGCTGGTCTGTGGGAACCTTGTGGAAGATGTCCGCGCTTCTTTGCAGGGCCTCCATATGGAATTTTTGCACATCAAAGTTCGGAATGTCGCTTTCAGAGGACAGGCTGCGCACGGATTTGATGAAAGTTTCATCGCTTTGGCGCTCCACCAGCCCCAGTTGTTCCAGCTTGTTCATCACCAGCGCGGTTTTTTCAGGGCTGACGCCGGTTTCGTTTGAAATACTTTCAATGTCACAGAGGTCCGAATGCAGGTCCATCGCAGCCAGAACCAGGAAGAAATCCACTCCAGAGACAGCGGAAAACTCCGTTTTCGTCAGGATACGCTCGATGGAGTAGGTGGCTTTTTTGCGGTTTTTTTCCGCCTCGAAAAGTTGAATGGCGGCATCATGATCTTCCTGACTAAGACGCAGACCGGAGATCAGTTTGTCAAAGTTCGTAGAGGAAACCGGACGCTTGTTGTTGAAAATTTCAGAAAGATGTCCCGGGGATATGTCCACTCGCTGGGCCAGGGCACGCAGCGAAAAGCGAGGGTTTGCAGCTCGACGTTCTTCAAACTTCTTATGGAAAAATTTATTCAAAGTTTTCATGTGCATCCGACCTCTTATCAACTCGTGTTCCACAAGTACACGGTAAACGCGAGTGATTGCAAAGATGTCAGACCACAGAAGGGGATTACTGTTTCGACTTTAAAATCGAACAGAGAGCCGCTCTGGAAGCGGCTTTGGCGGCATGCGCCATTGGCGTTAAAGAACCAGATCAATCACCGCGCGGAAACCGTGGGTGCCAGCAACGGCGGCCAGAAGCACACGCAGGGCATTGATGGTTTTGCCATTGGCGCCAATCAGGCGGCCGCGCAGGTCGGTCGGAACCTCAATGCGATAGACCGTGGTCTTGTCACCTTCGGTGTAGCTGACTTGAATGTTGTTGTGGTCGTTGCAAAGGTTCTGGGCGATGGTGTGAAGCAGGCTGCGAATTTCCTCACGCGAAGAATCTGAGGTGGCGGTTGGAAGCGGGCGCATTTTAAAAACGGGAATCGCGGAATCATTCATGGATCAAATACTCCTTAAGCTCATTTTCTGAATCCTGAAAATGAAACTCAAGGAGCATGTCAAAACCAGTACCGTATTCTGTTTGAAGCGAATGTTCAAACAGGTCTCGGGACGTTAGATATCGTAAAGGTTAAAGCCTGTGTCCGGTGCATCCATGACATCCAGTGCCTGATAGATTTCCTCGTTATCATCGAATTCGCTGCGCTTCTTGGCGTTCAGACGTTTTTCGTCGTGGCACGGAGTGTAGGCCTTAAGGGAGTTGGCGATCTTTTTGGCTTTACCGCTGGCTGCTTGCGGACGCAGGACATCCCAATAGGATTTGCGGCTGAAAAGGGCACCGTCACGGCGAAGCTGTCCGTCGAGCATGCTTAAGGTGCAGGTAAATGTGTTTGCAGGCGTCTTGCTGTCACCATTGCTGCACTCTTTGGCGTAGCCACCTTCTTTGCCGACATGAAGTTGCATCAGACCATACAGGCTGCCATTGGGCCCCTTGGCCGGAGCATTCTGGTTGCAGGTGCTTTCATAGTTGGCCATGGCGTTAAAGACCAGAACCCAGAAGTTGGCTTTGTCGGTGGGTTTCATCTTTGTATAGGTCGGGCAGGCGCGATAGATATCCGGCGCACCTTTTTCCAGATTTGGGAAAGAGCCTTCCAGGTAGTCTTCACGAATATCATGAGCCCATTGCCCCAGTTCTGTGCCTCTGGCGAAGCTGTTGCACTTCGGTCCCCAGTTCAGTTGTTTGTTGATATCAGTGATGACCGTGGCCACAAACTGCATGTTGTCTTTCATGCGCGGGCCTGCTGGCGTATTCACAAAGCAGTCCGTGCAGACACCGGCTTCAGTATTACCACGGGTTGCAGGTGCAGTGGGTGAATAAAGCATGGCTGTCGCAACCATTATGGCGATTCTAGATGAAAACTTCATGTCCAGTCTCCGAGTTCAGTTGTTCCTCTAAAGGTGTGGTTGATGGGACACTCTTCGGTTTATAGCTGGACTTTCTGTACCAAAAGAGATTTTTTTCGTTCAGTGCAATGCAAGGAACAGTTGCAAAAACAAAAGTGTTTTATTTTGAGTCATAAAACGGTACTGAAAACCAAATAAGATTCGCGAGTTCTTTTCATTGACCAAAGTTCAGGGATGGGGGAACAGTGGACCTTTTCCACCGGAGTGGTGCTAACATACTCTATCCAGAGGTCAAAAGTTATGAGCACAAATATTATTGAAGTCCGCAATCTGGCCGTAGAATTCAAGACCGAAGAGGGGCTGGTGAAGGCCGTTAAAGGCATCTCTTTTAATATTCCCAAGGGTAAAACTGTCGGTCTGGTCGGAGAGTCCGGGTCCGGAAAAAGCATCACCTCCCTGGCGATCATGCAGTTGATTGGAAACCCCGGAAAAATCACACAAGGCGAGATTCTTTTTGAAGGTCAGGATTTGCTGAAATGTTCTGAAAAGAAAATGCGCAGCATCCGTGGGGCTCGTATTTCCATGATCTTTCAGGAGCCCATGACCAGTCTGAATCCGGTTTTGACGGTGGCTGATCAAATCACGGAAACCCTGATGCTTCATCAGGGGCTGACCAAAGCGCAGGCTTTGGACAAAGCTTTGGATCTTTTAAAGCAAGTGGGCATTCCGCGCCCTGAAGAGCGCCTGTACTTCTATCCTCACAAATTCAGTGGTGGTCAGCGCCAAAGAATCATGATTGCCATGGCTATTGCCTGCAATCCTGACGTCTTGATCTGCGATGAGCCGACCACGGCACTTGACGTGACCATTCAAAAACAAATTCTGGATTTGCTGGCGGAAATTCAGCAAAGAACCGGAATGAGCTTGTTGTTTATCACCCACGACCTGGGGGTGGTGGCGGACATTGCTGACGAAGTGATCGTCATGAATAAGGGCGAAATCGTGGAGCGGGGACGTTCCAAGGAAATCTTTGAAGATCCCAAACACCCATACACCAAAGGCCTTCTGGCCTGCCGTCCGTCATTGGAGGGCAATCCCGATCGTTTGCCGGTGTTAAGCGATTTTATGACAGCAGAAGGGGAAGAAATCACAACCCCGGTGCAGTCACGCGTGGTGGCCCCGGCCTCTGCCCGTGAAGATAAAGTTTTACTGGAAATCAGGGATCTGCAAACGCATTTCCCACACACTGGCGGTCTGTTGGGACGAGTGCAGTCTTGGACCAAGGCCGTTGATGGTGTCAGCTTTCAGGTGAAAAAAGGCCGAACGCTGGGACTGGTGGGGGAATCCGGTTGCGGTAAAACAACCTTGGGCCGCACAATCATGCGTCTGATTGAGCCTACGGGCGGAAAAATTATCTACGACGGTCAGGACATCACGACGATGGATACCCGTCACCTGATGCCGATTCGTAAGAAAATGCAGATCATCTTCCAGGACCCGTATGCGTCTTTGAATCCGCGTATGACCATCGGAACTATTTTGATGGAACCGATGCAGATCCATAACATCGGCGACAACAACAATCAGCGTCGGGAAATTGCAGCAGAGATGTTGAAAAAAGTCGGCATGAATCCATCCATGATGAATCGTTATCCGCACGAGTTTTCCGGTGGACAAAGACAGCGTATCAGCATTGCGCGGGCTTTGATGGTTCGTCCGGATTTCATTGTTTGTGACGAATCGGTTTCAGCATTGGATGTGTCCATTCAGGCGCAGATTCTGAATCTGTTGCTGGATTTGCAGGATGAAATGAATCTGACCTACATCTTTATTTCGCACGATCTGTCTGTGGTGAAGTTCATTTCTGATGAAGTGGCCGTGATGTTTGGCGGTAAGATCGTTGAACACAACACCGCGCAAAGCATCTATGAAAACCCGCAACACGATTATACCAAAAAACTACTGGGCGCGATTCCCAAAGGAATCCCGAAGGAATTGGTTCTTTAAAAAGAAAAAGCCGGTTGAAAAACCGGCTTTTTTATTAGCGTCGCTTGTACCAGCTCCACAGGTCCTGACTGAATTGCACAGGACTGGGGGAGCCTTCATATAAGGATCGGATCTGGCGAAGGGCCGGGGCTTGCTGGGCTCCTGAAATTTTCAAAATCCGGAAAAGCTCATTCAAGTACTTTCCCTGTCCTGCTTTCAGGTCTTTCCCCAGGCTGACAAAATTTATTGTGGCAAACTGCTGGGCCTCCAAGGCCTGTTCGTTTATCTGTTCACTGCTGACAGTGGGGTCTTCGGAAGCCGGGGCCGGGCCTTTGCCTGCCATCACCTCGGCGTCCCCAGCGTGGGTTTCCCAGTTGGGTGCAAAGGTTTCCTCGTTTTGTGAAGGGGATTCCGTCGGCGTCGAAGCACAACCTGCAAGCATCAGTACGGTGAAAGAAAACAAAACATATTTCAACAAGCAGGTCTCCTTCGTCTTAAGAGCCTGCAGGCTCTGGAGGAAGTGGTATAATGTCAGTTTCCCCGGGAACTTGCGGGAAGGTCAACTCCCGCCATTGTTTTTTAGCCTCTTCAATTTTTTCACGCGAGGAGGAAACGTAGTTCCAATAGATATAACGCGGCTCAGGGAAGGGCTCTCCGCCCAGAACGATGAACTGTGTGTCTTCAGCAGCGGTCACTTTTAGCGAGGACCCCTGTTCCAATACGACAAAGTCATCTGGCGGGATCTCTTTGCCATCAATGTCCAGTTTTCCTTTGATGATATAAAAGGCAAGTTCCTGATTGCCCGGATCAAAAGTGAAGGTTTCTGTTTTTGGCAGCTTCACGTCCATAAAGAAAAGCGACGAATAAACATCCACCGGGGATTTGTGTTTGAAGGCCTCACCGGCGATCAGGCTGACGTCAGCAGTTCCAACTTTGAAGCTTGGAATGCTGGCCATTTCGTGATGGGTGAAGCTGGGGGCGCGATCTTCAGCAGTCAACGGCAGGGCAACCCAGAACTGCAACAGATGCAGGCGATGGGCTTTGCCATGAATTTCCTCGGGCAGACGCTCGGAATGGGAAATCCCGCTGCCTGCGGTCATCCAGTTGACGTCGCCCGGGCGTAGAATCTGTTTGTTGCCCAAGCTGTCATGGTGAAGGACCTGACCTTCCAAAAGGTAACTTAACGTGGACAAGCCAATGTGCGGGTGAGGGCGGACATTGAGTCCATCTCCTGCGGCAAAATCAGTGGCTGGGAAGTAGTCGAAAAAGATGAAGGGTCCTACCATTCTTTTCTTGGAATAGGGAATCAGGCGATGCACCTGTGGACCACCGACGGACACCAGGCGGGGAGGAATCTCCATCAGGATGTGATTTTGCGTAGAACTCATAATCGGACCCCTTTTCTTCTGTGGATTATCATGTTAGCTTAAACCAATTTACCAATTGAAGAAAAATTATGGGAGTAGCATGAAAACAAAAAAAGAAATCGTCGATAACTGGTTGCCTCGCTACACAGGCGTGCCATTGAATGAATTCGGTCACTATATTTTGCTTACGAACTTCGGGAACTACGTCAAAATGTTCGCTGAACAGTTTAATGTTCCTGTTCGCGGCCTGGATAAGCCGATGCAGAGTGCTACGGCGGAAAATATCACTATTCTAAATTTCGGCATGGGCAGTGCCTTGGCGGCGACTTGCATGGACTTGTTGTCGGCCATCAATCCTAAGGCTGTTTTGTTCCTGGGTAAATGTGGCGGGATCAAGAAAAAGAACCAGTTGGGTGATTTCATTCTTCCGATCGCAGCCATCCGTGGTGAAGGAACCAGTAATGAATATCTTCCGGCGGAAATCCCGGCGTTGCCGTCGTTCCGTTTGCAGAAGGCTGTTTCCACGATGATCGCGAAACACAGCTGTGACTATTGGACGGGCACTGTTTACACCACCAATCGTCGTGTGTGGGAACATGATGAGGCGTTTAAGGATTATCTGACTAAAACCCGCGCGATGGCCGTGGATATGGAAACAGCCACGATCTTTGTAACGGGCTTTGTAAACGAAATCCCGCGTGGGGCTTTGTTGTTGGTATCTGACAACCCAATGATTCCAGACGGTGTTAAAACCGAAGAAAGTGATAAGAAGGTTACTGCCAGCTTTGTGGATAAACATTTGGCTATTGGCATTGATTCCTTGCGTGAACTGCGTGACTCGGGTGAGTCCGTAAAACACATGCGCTGGGACTGATTTCAGACAGTTTTATCCATCTTCCGTTCCAAACCCCATTGCGCTCGACTAGGTTCAAAGACTTAAGGAGGACGCCATGGGGAAATGGATTCTGATTCTTCTGACTGCCACAAGTCTTTTTGCCACGGGAAGTGTGCAGGCACAGCCGATGCCTCTGCCAGATGAACCTTACCCGGGGGAACCTAATCCCAGTCCGAACCCTCCGCCTCCGGTCAAACCACCACCACGTCAGGAAATCCCTTATTCTCTGGGGGGTGGAGACACGGGACGTTTTCGGACTCGCACATTTGATTTTTTCCCGCGTTTTGACTTGAACCGCATTGTTCGGATTCGTCTGGTGGGGACACGCAATAACATTGAAATTAAAGAAGTGCTTATTCAGTACGCGGACTATTCAGGCGAACGTCAGGAGTTCCGTCTGCCGGGGGAATTGAAGTCCGGTGGGATTCGGGAAACGGTGTTGGATGGGCGCGCGGTCTATCGCATTCAGATAAAGGCGGCGAACTCACATTTTTGGAAAAAACCCGGGGGCTTTCGCGTGGACGTGATCGCTGTGAGATAACAGAGATGCCCAAATTTTCAGCATGAAAATTGGATATGAAAATGCAAAAAGCTCTCGATTTAGCGGGTGGATTCTTGCAAATTTCACCTTTTTTCACGCAATTAACATATTGTGTCATCTTGAAAGTTGCGATATAACTGGGCCCACTTTAAATCACCTAGACGTTTAAATGCACTATTGGGGAGGCTCGTTTTGATCAATCCAGGCACTAACATGCACGCCGACGAAATCGACACAGATTTGGATTCTGACCTAGACAACGAAAAAGAGGTGAAGAAATCGGCCTTCGACGTAGATGTCGATGAAGAACAGGAAACCGCTCTATTGGCGAGCCTGTCAGACACACTTCTTATGGAAGGTGAAGAAGATGACCTGAATCTTGATGATGTTGAAAACATCCTTGAGCTTCCGGACGCGGGGTTCCCGAAGTTCACTTTGGCAAAAAATAAAGCTCGTTTCTTGAGAATGGTGAGCTGGTACCGTGGTAAAGAAGAGTGGATCGAAGTGGCTCCTCTTTCAGGTGTAACCAAGCTGTTCAAAACTCAAACGAAAGAGCTGGAAGGCATTCGTTCTTCCAAGTTGGATTATGAAATGGAACTTGAGACAGGAACTTTGACTCCTTCTCAAAGATCTTACCGCCGTGATGAACTTAAAATGTGTAAAGTTCAGGAAAAAATGGCAGTTCACTTGATCTCCAAACTTCAAGTGAAAATCAAATCCGGCCGTCGTTAATCGGTCGCAGCCACAAAAAACAAACCAACCCCGCCCTAAAAAAGCGGGGTTTTGTTTTTTCTCCACCCCCAAAAGGTACCTGCTTACTTTTGCAGAAGCGCTGCAGCTTACGCACAGCTTCTGCAAAAGTAAGCAGGTACCTTTTTGTTTGTTTTGGTTTAGAGTTTAGGCCGTAGCTTTTACAGAAAGGTTCCGACTATGAAAAAGAACAACAAGTCCGAAAAGCACGCCAAACCATCCATCAACATTGGTATCCAGGAAAAAGACCGCCAGAAAATTGCTGATGGTTTGTCCCGTTTGTTGGCTGACTCTTACACTCTTTATCTTAAAACCCACAACTTCCACTGGAATGTCACGGGTCCTCAGTTCCAGACGTTGCACGTGATGTTTGAAGCTCAATACACCGAGCTGGCATTGGCGGTGGACCTGATCGCAGAGCGCATCCGTTCATTGGGTGTGGCGGCACCAGGCACTTACAAAGAATTCGCAAAACTGACCAGCATCGAAGAACCTAACGGTGTGCCGGCAGCAACTGACATGATCAAACAACTGGTTGAAGGCCAGGAAGCTGTTGTGCGCACGGCGCGCTCGATCTTCCCATTAGTTGATAAAGTTGGTGACGAAGTCAGTGCCGATCTGCTGACACAAAGAATGCAGCTTCACGAAAAAACCGCGTGGATGCTTCGCAGTTTGCTGGAGTAGTTCGTAGATATAAATGACTTTCTTTAAAAGGCTCTGCTGACCGGCAGGGCCTTTTTTGTTTCTCCCAGAGGCGAGTTCGCCGATCCTGCATCCTTCTTTGGTCGTTAAAAGCGTCGGTTTTTTGGGCAGAAAATCCGGAAAAGCCGTCAAGAGACATTTTGAAGACCTACAAAAGTCCAGTGTTTTAGCCCGTTTAAAGTGTCTCAAAAAATATTTGCAACTGGCCCTAAATTCTCAGCGTGATACGCCGATAGGTACAAAGTGAGTCAAATAAGCTTTGATAATGTTTCAAAAGGGGAGGACTAAATGTCACGTACAGTTATGATCGTGGTGAGCGATAACCAGGAAACCATCGAGAACACAAAGAAGTACTGGGAGAATCACGATGTGACAGTTCAAGCATATTCATCTGCACAGTTCAGAGAAGGGCTTGATAATGCATTTTTCAGACAACAACTAGTGGCGGGTGTTCCGGCTTTGGCTTCTGGCACAAGCCCGATCAATTCTGACGTGGGTGGCGGTAACGTTATTCAGTTCCCAACACCGACGGCAACAGCAACAAGCGTGCAAAAAATGGAAGAGCTTGAAGCTCAGGCCATCGAAAACGCGATTGTTCAATACAAAGGCAACCTGACTGAAGCTGCGAAAGCTTTGGGCATTGGTCGCGCAACTTTGTATCGCAAAGTAAAGCAATACCACATTGATCCTTCTGCGGCTCGCAAGAAGAAAGTGGCTGCTTAGTCTCCTTTTGAATTGAAAAACAAAGACCGGGTGATAAAACACTCGGTCTTTGCTTTTACAGGACTAAGATGACCCGTATTTTTTTCGCTATCCTACTGGCACTTGGCTGTGCCTACGCTGCTTATCATTTCACTCTGCAAAAGGGTTTCGTAAACCCGTATCCGGCATTCTGCGATCTGGTGTCGCAAAAAATATTTCTGGATGATGCCAAAATTAAAAACTGGAAAAAGACCTGCCATCGTCGCAGTCGTCTGGTGACTCCGTATTCACCAAAAAAAATAATCATCAAAGACATGAACAATGTGCTGGCACTTTTAAAGGTGTCACATCTGGAAGTTTATGATTCCAAAGAGGTCGCCAGCATCTGGCGTGGGGAAAGTCTGGAAACCGGCATTGAAAGCCAGTTTGTTGACGGCGAGCTGGTGATTTTCAAAGTGCATCCGAATTCTCCGGCCGAGGATCTGGGGTTGCGCCGCGGGGATATTATTCAGACTATCAACGCCGAACAGCCCAACCCCTGGGAAGCACAGACAGGCGGGGATATTATTCAGACTATCAACGCCGAACAGCCCAACCCCTGGGAAGCACAGACAGAACAGGGTTCGTATCTGATTCTTCGCAAAGACAAAGAGTTTTCCGTGAAAATAAAGCCCCGGGCGATTATTCGGTCCGAGGAAATAACTTTGGAAGCCAAGGAGCCGGGACAGGCGGTTTTGAAAGTGCCGTCCTTCCGTGCGGCCTTCTTCGTGGATGAAGAAATGCAAAAGCTTGAAGCCGGGCTGCTTTCATTGAAACGTGTGGTGGTGGATCTGCGCGGAAATGCCGGAGGCAATTTTGTCGCGGGCTTAAGATTTCTGTCGCTGTTTATATGCAAGCCCGAACTGGTGGGCACCCTGGAACGACCGCGTGTCGCAGTAAAAAGTGCGGCAGAGCTTCCCAATGACCTGGACGATCAGGCTCAGTTGGCAGTTCTGGACACGCACAGCGAAGTGCTTTTAAAAACTTACGCGCAGAAAAACTGCTACAGCGGTGAAGTGCGGGTGTTAGTGGATGGGAAAAGTTCTTCTGTGGCGGAAATGGTGGCGCAGGCGCTGAAAGAATTTAAAAAGGCTCCGCTGTTGGGAAGCCCCAGTCGCGGGCAGTTGCTGGTCGGAGTTTGGTATCCACTGGATGAAGTGGCACAAGGGGTGCAAATTTCCATCCCCGAGGCGGTTTACCTAAGTCATAAGAAGTACCGTATTGAAGGACAGGGTGTGGAATTGGACCGGGTTCTTTATTATCACCTTCCTGAAATGCAGGCAGGGATTGATTCCTGGGAGAAAAAGGCCCTCGACTAGACCCCCGGAATTTGGATTTTTATGTGTCAGGATGAGATGATCAGAATGATACGTCTAACATCTTTTGTACGTCTGTTCAGGCCTTGTTCAGCTAGAATGAATAAGTGCGGTTTTTAAACGGCATACCCTTCGCAATGAAAGTCATCAGGACTCGAACTGTCGTGACTTCTGAGGGGTGAAATAATGAGGAACGCAAACGTGATCGAATTTCCAAAAGCACAATCTGTAAGAAAAAGATTGCAGGACAAGGCCCAGGAACAAAAAGCTGTTCTGGTTCTTTCCATTGCCTCTGTTTTGATTATGACAGTTTTCCTGAATCAGTGGCTGGTGCGTGGTCCGGATCAAGGGGCGGCGGCTGCGGGAAATCGTGGTGTTGCCAGCTTTGAACCCTCTAGCTTTGCCAAAGATGTTAAATGGGAACATGATCTTGCCAAACGCATGGCTCGTGAAAAATCCACGGTGGCGGCAAGTCTTGCGGAAGCTCCGACATTGCGTGATGAGCTGGTGTTTGGTTTCCTTGAAGGCAAATACGGCATGAAAACCGTGGAAGGCCGTATTGAAAGTCTGGAATTCATCGACGCTCAGGCGGGTGAACAGCCGATGCAGATTACGGATAAAGCCGAGTTCCTGAAAAAATACTCTGACGCCTTTGGTGTGCAGTTCGCAGAAGTCAGTCTGGCTCAGAACTCCACAGGAGAGCAGGTCTATAGTCTGATTGATTCCTCAAAGGAAATCGTTGGCAAGGCTCAGTTCGTCACGGACGATCAAGGGCGTGTGCAGGCGATCAATTTCGCGCACTAATCTCTTTAGTGTTTCCTGTTTCAAGCCGATACGATCCTTATGGTATTTCCAGATCTATCGGCTCCTGAAGTGAAGCCCCATTATCCAAAATCCAGTTCGGTGCCTGTCGCTTTCGTGGCGGACAGATTTATTGCGCTGATTCTGGATTTTTTAATTTTCTCTCCGATCATCAGTTTGCTGATTGCGGGATTGGTTCGTCAGACCAAAACCTTCTTCCTGCTGGATATTCAGTCCGCAGAAGGGGTGGTGGCAGCCGGCCTGGTCTGCGCCTGCATCATCATGCTGGTCATTTTCCTGCAATCGGTGTTTCTGTATTTCTGGCAGGCAACACCGGGGCAGATATTCATGCAATTGCGTGTGATCTCTTATCCGATCTATCAGCCGCGCCTGACGTATGCTCAGTGTTTGATTCGTTCCATGTGCTGGAGTTTCGGCGTCCTGCTGCTGGCGATTCCTTTTTTGGAAATTTTAAGCCATCCGTTCCGTCGTGCGTTCCCGGATCGTGCCGCCGACACCTTGGTGATCACGCTGAAAAAACAGCATGATGACGGCCCGATGCCGATTGAATCACGATTTATTTCGTCATGGATGCGTATGAGCTTTTTGTTTCTGGCTCTGTTTGGTGTGCTGGGCTTCATGAAAGCTTATCACGGCCTGTACACCGGAGCTTATAAATCCACGACTGGTAAAATCGCCGTGAGTGTGTGCCGGGAAATCAAAGGCACAGATGGTCTGGATGGAAATGCCCGCTTGGATACAGCGTTGTCGCTGTTCCTTTTAAATGAAATTTCCGGGGAATGTTTAGAGAAAGAGGCGGAGGTGGCCTTGTGGGGGGACCCGGTGAGTTCTCAACCTCTGGCTTATCTTGCAAAATATCTATTAGCAGATGGCAAGGTTCAAGAGGAGTATTTTGCCAAGGTCTGCGAGGACTCCTCGTCCACGACATGTGCGCTGGCCCGCTATATGGCGGAAGGCGGGGGCAGCGAGGATCTGGAGATGGCGGATTCCGGTCTGCTGGTGACTCAGTTCCTGAAGTCCGAGGATATGTTTGCGGCTCAGGATTATGTGGGAAGTTTGAAGACCATTTCAAAGATGCAGAAGAATCCGGTGTTGAAAACCGCTTTGGAAAAACGCTATGTGCGCTCGGTGTGGGCTTTGCGTGATTCGGAGTTTACGCCAAATAAAGGCCGTATGCCCGCCAGTGCAGATCCGGATACCTGGATTGATGACTTTAAAGAACGCTACGAGGTTCCATGATCATCCCATGTCCTGAGGATTTTAAAGACTATTCCCGGTACCCGCTGACGATCACGCTGGCGGTGTTGAATGTCTTTATTTTTATTCTGATCTTCAGTGGCGCAGGCTCCAACCTGACCTCTTCGCCGGTATTGCAGAAAGACGGTTTGGTTTTGACGGGGCGACTTTATTATCAGTATTTGCAAACACTGCCAGCGGAAGACCTTTACACCAAACCTGAATGGGTTTTGCAGATGGGGTCCTTGAACACTGAACACATGGGTCTTCTGGGGGCCTATGCTTTGCGTGATTCCCGTTTTCTGGAAAAAGGTGATGTCCTGAACTATCGCGGAGACCAGGTGCAAGTGGCTTCGTGGCGCAAAGACATTTCGGAGTTCCGCAAGAAGTATCAGGAGCAGTTGTTGTACCGCTTCGGTCTGAGTTCAGGAACCAAAGGACCGCTGTCGTGGTTCACTTATCAGTTTTCACATTCCAACTGGATGCATCTGCTTTCCAATTTAAGCTTTTTAGTGTTGATCGGTGCTGCCGTTGAAGTGATGGCAGGCAGTCAGATGTTGTTGATTGTGTATTTGCTGGGAGGCTGTGCCGGAGGCTTGGGCTTTTTGCTTTCCGATCTGCACGGGACGGTTCCGATGGTGGGGGCCAGTGCTTCCATTAGTGCCTTGCTGGCCTTTTACTGTATGGCTGAAATGCGAGCGCGAGTTCGTTTTTTATATTTCGCATCCCCCATGCCCGGACATTATGGCGCGATTTTTTTGCCAACCCTGTTGATTATTCCATTGTTCCTAGTTGTCGATGTGGCGAATCTTTGGGCGACCCCTGAGGGGATTGGCGGGGGCGTGGCCTACGCCGCCCATATCGGCGGCAGCGTGCTTGGAGCGATCTTCGGCTTGGCTTATCGCGGGCGATCTGTTCAACCCGCATCTCAAAACTGATAATGTAAATTCTATATACCCGTTGACAGGATCGTTACCATTGGGACATGTTACTGCCCAGAGGCTGTAGATCACCCCCAAACCGAATGGTGGACCTGAATGAAGCAAATGTTGCTCATTAAGTCAGTGATTGTTTTCACATTGTTATCTTTTGTTGGTGTTGCGAATGCGGCGCCGTCTTCTCAACTGGTCCCATATTATGGGGAAGAGTTCTATCGCGATCTTCAAGCGGGAACCACCGGAGAGACTCTTCAAACCAGAATTAAAACTGTTCTGCGCAGCTATCACCTGCTGGTGAAAGGTTCTTACGATCAGATCGTAAAAGCCTGCCCGCAAGGGCAAGGTCGTTGCTACTCTCACACGGCTATTGGATACAAAGCTGCAAGAGTTTTCCTGATGGGGAAATACTACCTTGTTAAAGAAGGCAATCAGTACGCGGTTCGTGATGTTTACTGCAATACAGAACGCGGTCCTGAGGACTTCAAAAGCTCCCAGCCATCGCCGGGTAAAATTCCGAACAACACCGTGATCAATGTTGAGCACACATGGCCTCAAAGTAAATTCACCCGTCGGTTCCCGGATGAAGTGCAGAAGTCCGATTTGCACCACTTGTTCCCGACGGACTCTCAGATCAATGCCATCCGCGGTAACCATCCGTTTGGTGAAGTGGCCAAGGATCTGATGGATCTGAAATGCCCGGATTCTCGTTTCGGTCTTGGAACATCCGGTTCTGATGAGGTTTTTGAACCACCACAAAACCATCAGGGGAATGTGGCTCGGGCTTTGTTCTATTTCTCTCTTCGTTATGATCTTCCTATTGATCCACAACAGGAACAGGTTCTGCGCCGCTGGAACCGTGAAGACCCTGTTGATGAAGATGAGATGAAACGTAATATCGAGATCTATAAAGTTCAGGGCAATAGAAATCCGTTTGTGGATTTTCCAGAACTCGCTGACCGCTTGAGCGATTTTTAAAAAAATAAATAAAAGTTGATAAACTTGAAAAGCCAGCTCAATGCTGGCTTTTTTTGTTTTTGGAGTGGCTTTGGAGATTTTTGCTTAAGTTCTTTGCAGAATGGGGTGGATTTTTAGGGGCTTGGG
This sequence comes from Bdellovibrio bacteriovorus, assembly GCF_025558485.1. Lineage (GTDB taxonomy): Bacteria > Bdellovibrionota > Bdellovibrionia > Bdellovibrionales > Bdellovibrionaceae > Bdellovibrio > Bdellovibrio bacteriovorus_G. The sequence goes on along the minus strand of NZ_CP102930.1, from coordinate 404,937 downwards.
CATAATTCTTAAAAAATCTGTAATAAGACTCTTGCAATCGTGTTTTTGTTATGCTGCAATCAATTTTACGGGAGGGGTGATACCAAGGAAGGTCTCGGGGAGCATGATGTTCTCACCTCTATTTTAATTAAATTAAGAAAGGCCACTGGAAACAGTGGCCTTTTTCTTTTTTAGAACCGGGCCTCGCGCACTTGATGCAGGTGATGATAAACATCCAGTGGACCATCCTGCTCACGGCAGTAAAGCTTGTCATCGGTGCTCAGTGCACAGAACAAGGCGCCGCTAGGGGCAGCCTTAACTGATTTAAATGTTGCTCCAGCCGGTGTGATCACACGGGGGGCAGCTTTAAACAAGCCATCATCCCAGATATGCACGTCTCCGCCAGTGGTGATCGCCACGATATCGCGTGAACTGATGGTAAAGTCTTTGTAGGAGGCTCCGCCATTCAGAGCGAAAGGAACCAGGCTGTTATGAGTCGTGATTCCACCCCAGCAATCCAGCGTTGTGCCTCTTAAGGCACAAGTGATGATGTCGTTCATTGCCAGTTTTGAATAGCTGTTACCACCCTGGACAGCACTGCCAGTGGAGGCCGTCGTGCTGTTGTTACCGAGTTTACCGTTAGTGTTGTCACCCCAGCAGCGGATTTGCCCGGAGGTTTCCAGAAGTCCGCACAGACGGTTGCCAGAAATCTTGAAGTCCGTGTAGCGATTGGTTGGGTCCACAGAGGTGGGCGTTGAAGAATTTCCCGTGCCTCTTTTAATCAGCCCCAGACCCCAGCAATAGATTTCATTGCCCTGGCTAAGGGCACACATTGAATCAGTGCCATAGCTTCCCATGATGGGCTTGAACAGGACTGAAGGCAGAATTTTCGTCGGCTGTGCTGTCAAAGTGTTTGGACAGGTCATAGCCCCCGAAGTTCCGTAACCCCAGCTTTTCAAATGGCCATCTGAACCTACAGCGGCGGCACAGTAAGTGTTTCCAGTCATACCTTGGATGGCTATACCGCCGGTCAAAGTATAATCGAGTTTTCCGTCACTGTTGGTTCCATCAGCCAGATGTCCGAAGTAGTTGCTGCGGGCACAGTACGACGCCGTTGGCGTTGAAAGACATGACATGATATCTGTGTTTTCCGGAACTTTACCGCCGGTGAAATTTACGAAGGGCTGAACTATGCGAGGAGTTTTTCTTGAGGTTGCACTGGCTGAATAGCCGCTGCAAACGGCGGTGCCATCGTTACGAATGGCACAAACGCTTCCCGGAGTAACTCCATATTCAGCGTATTGACCGACAGCATCCATCAGTGCCAGCGAGCTCAGAGTGCCTTTGACGGTTGTGCGATAGTTGGTGTCATCCCCAAAGCAATAAGCCAGATCATCATCAGCAATCCCGCAGATGGTGCCCTCGTTAACTTGGATGCTTTTCCAAACCAGATTTGCGTTCAGCAAGGTCGGTGTTGCATACAGCTTTTTCGTTTGGATGGCCGTGTAACCGCCAGCGATCTCTTTACCCCAGCACTTTAATTTGAAGTTTTCAGTGATCGCACAGGCCTTGGTGTTGCTGCCGCTGATTTGCAGATATTTCGTAGAGCCATCAATAATAGCCGGAGAAGTCGAAGCCGTGTTGGTGCCATCGCCCACCTGATAGTAGTCATTGCGTCCCCAGCAGCGCAGCTGTTGGGTTGTCAGGGTAATACCGCAAACATAGGTATATGACGTGACGTCACTATATTTGGTTCCGCTATCAACCGGTGTCAGAACACTATAAGTGGTGGTCGCGTTGTTAGCGATGGTTTTGTAAGTGTTCTCTCCGTAACAATAGAGATCATCGGATAGGGAAATCGCACAAGTGGTGCCATGTGAAGGAGAGACCTTTTTAAATTTCACAACGCCGTCATCAGCATACGCAGTGGTTTTGCTGCCGTCGGTAGCCCAGCAGCGAACCCGGTCATCCGAAGTGATGCCGCAGCCAATATATTGTTTCAGAGCGATGGATTTGTATTTAACGCCCGGATCATAATTGGTGGACGTGAAGTTGCCGTAGGATGCGCAGTAAAGATCATCCTGGTCACTCAGGGCGCAGAAGTGAATACGATTTCCGACAAGTTGTTTGAAGCGCATTGTCGGTTGAGGCTCAACAATTCCGGTCGGAGATCCTGATGGCAGACCCCAGCAGCGCAGGCGGCCATCTTCCGTCAGTGCGCAGGTTGGTGACGGATTGTTGTCACTGCCATGCACGAAACCGATAAGTTTTTGCGAGCTGCGCACGGGATCACGAATCATATAGTGTTTGGTGTGATTTTCCCCGACAAAATAATCAGGTTGATTTGTATGAGTCAGATATACAGCCACAGTGCTGTCCTTGGTCGCCAGATTATTAGTCAGGCTGTCGAAGGTCACCTGAGCACTAAATTGGCCTGCGGGAACTTCAATATAGCCCGGGTAAAGATTGTGATCGACCATGTAAATGGCATCACCAGAGGTCTGGAAATAAACACGGACCGGGGAACTTGAAGGCGCACTTAAAGTCACACTGACGGCAACGCCGGTTTGTCCTTCGGTCACGACCTGGCTGGGAGTGCTTAGAGAAGCGTAGTTGATAACTGATTTTTGCCAACTGTAAGTCGTGGCTTGGGAATAGTCCTGCCACAGCCCATTCAGACCACTTTTTCCCACCACACAAATGGTGATGAAGTCATTGGTGCTGAAAGAGGCTTGGTCCACAGAGAATCCTGAATCAATGCTTTTCTCTGTGGAATATCCCGAGGCCGAAGAGCACGAAATGCCTTTTCCGGATTTATATTTATAGTTGGAAACCCCGATGCCTCCGACGCTTAAGGAAACTGCCGGCATCGAACTTTTCCCTGAAGGGGCCCCGGCCACGGTGGCCACCGGAGGAGCGGTGCTTAAGGTGGCTTGGAAAGAGAAGCTATCCTGAATAGAACTTTGGAAAGTCAGATTCCCGGCAATATTGACGGTGTCGCCGTCATTGCCCGTGACAGTTTGCAGGGAGTTCCATTCGCCATCGGTACATGTGGTGGTGGCCACATTGGGCGAAGTGATATTGATCGTGGCTCCGTTTGGAGAACATGTTCCGGACAAGGTGAAAGAAGTACCGACGTAACCACCGGCAATCGGGTAGGTCGGAGTGGCGTGCCGATGAATGGTGTATGTATCAGAGATCGAGTCCTCCACCACGCCCGCAATGACCAGTTCGGCGGTGACATTGATAACGGTGTTGTTTGCGATGCTTGCAATGGAAACGGGATGGCTCCATTGATTGTTAATGGTGCAGGTGGTTTCACCGGTAAAGGTGCCGGAAATCTTGACTGTGGCACCGGGCTGGGTGCAAATCCCTGCCAGATTTAGGGTGGCTCCCATATCTGCGGTGGTGATGAACAGGCCAACTCCCGGTGCCGCATATTGAATCGAGGCACTGACACATTCGGATTCGTTGCCGAAGCTGTCGCGGAAGCGGGCACGAAGATTGATTGTGGAGGCGCTGGTCGCTGCCGTGAATTGCACGGAAGGCGCGATGGATTGCCAGAAACCACCTGCTGTGCACGAAGTGTCTTCAGTCAGATAGTATTCTTTCATGTAGTCAGGAACATCAAAAGCCACACGCAGATGTCTTGAGCTGGTCATGGTGGCATTTTCGTTGATGACCATTTCCTGACGGAAGGCATCTTTTGGCATCCAGTAAAAGATAAAGCCAGGACCGGCATTTTGTGCATCCGAACTGAAATTGATGGTAAATGAACCAGGTTCTGTACTGGTAAATGGCTGCAGGCCCACGGGGATCACGGTTCCAGAGGCGGAATAAAGAGTCTGACCATTTTGGCGAACCGACACAATGTCTTTATCCTGCTCTGTTACTACAGCCGCTGCGGGAGTGACGTCCATGGCGACGGATGAGTTCACAGTGAAGGAACAGTTTTCATTGTTATTGTAACCGGGATTTTGCTGATATTTACTGCTGGCCACAATCCCGAAAACAGCATTGGAAGATCCGGCAGTACAGACATTGTGAATGGTTGCGACGTCAACGACAGGAATGCGGTCGGTGAAACACTGACTGATCAGACCTGTGGCTGTGCGGAATTTAGCGGATACAGGATAAGATGCCGGAGTGGTGGAAGGCAGTGTCCACGCGTGATCACCTGTCGTGCGATTTTGCCAGTTGGTGGCGCCGCTACAATCTTCATTGTTGAATAGGGTGTATTGACTGAATATCTGCGGGATATAGAAACGCAGGGTGACGTTCTGATCCACGGCCAGTTTCATTTGCAGTGGGTTGATCCAGATACCCATGGCACCGGAATACACTTCCACTTTTTTTACTGCTGACAAATTGCCTGCGGCATCTTTGGCTTGCAGGAACAAATAACTTTTCCCATCCGGGAAAGTCACAGTGCTCTTTATGTTGGTGTAGGGCTCTGCCGCAAAGGTGAACAGATCATTGTTTGCCACAAAGGACCGGAAGGTGCACTTGTCATTCAGATTCTGGCAGTCCCAGCTGATATAACCTTTATCATTGAGAATAATGTCCGGCATGCTCAACAGCTGCGGAGGAGTGGTATCTTTGTTTAAAATAACGTTTTCAGTTTTAACTTTTTTCGTGGCATCGGCCAGTTCGACCTGCTCTACCACCAGAGATGTTTCACCGTCTGGCAGATCCTGAACATCAAGAGAGTATTGCCAGATCCCTGATGTGGGACAGTCCATTTTGCTGCGTTCAACAGAATCCACGGCGAAGGTGATCGGCCCTTCGTCTTTGTCGCACTGGCCTTCCAAGGTCAGTGTTGTGCTGTTCAAATCAACATAATTGTCTTCAAGATTTGTGATCAGCTTGAAATTTTCTTTAGTCAGAGCCTCGATGACAGAGTCTAAAGTACAGCCTGACATCAGCAGGGCTGACAGTAGTACCGGGGCGTAAGAAGACGCTATTCTGCGGATAGACTTAATAAACGTACCGTGGTGGAGGCCATCAGGTCTTTGTAGGTCCCTTTGAACATCGGCTGAGACTGCGGCAGAACAAACTGGCTGACCACGGAAAGAATCAGGCTGACAGAACCGGCAAAAATGAAAACCGTCTTCCAACCAAAATATTGTGCGATAAAGCCCGCCAAAGTGCGCGCCATCAGGGAGCCGATCAGGATTCCGGATAGTACAATGCCCACGACTTTGCCGCGCTCTTCAGGCTTGGCAAGGTTTGCGGCAAACGGGATCAAAACAGATTGAGAAACATTGAAAAAACCCATCACACAACTGACTGCGCAGAAAACACCCAAGGTGGGACTGAAAGGCAGAGCGATGGCCAAAAGACCTGCCATGGTCATGCTTCCTTGAATTAACTTACGGCGTTCGATCATGTCTCCGAGTGGAACCAAAAGCAAAATACCCAGTGCATAACCGATCAGGGTGAATGCGGGTATCAAAGAAACCTTGGATTCCGTTACGCCGAATTCACGCGCCAAAATGCCCAGCAACGGCTGGTTGTAGTACATATTGCCCACAACCAGAATGCAGGTCAGGGTCATAAAGAAAACTTGTGAACGCGAAAGGCCTTTTCCCATAGGACCCTATAGGTAATTCATTTGAATCTTATATTCAATCAATACATGCGAATGTGATTTATTACCGGGACAGTATCGAGTCGCACTCTGATATAAGTTGTTTCACGGGTTTGCCTTTGTGACAGGCACGACGCAGATCACGAATAAGCTTCATTTTGCTATCTTCCGCTTTCACTTGTTCGACGTGATTCACGAAACCATAGAACTCTGACAGCAGAGTCCCCTGAATTTCAGCGGTGATCAAAAGCTTGTCGGTGGTGCTGGCGCCTTCGGGTTTTTCCTGCTGTGCTTTCAGACGATCGATCTTTTTCAGGATCTTTTGCGCTGGTTGAATCAAATGATAAATGCGTCCGATGTTGTCCATCAGCAGTCGGAACTCAGGATCTTGCAGAGCGCGCGTTCCTTCGCTGCGCAGATATTGCTCCAAATAAACCACGCGGTCTGTTTTTAACTGCTCCTTATCCATGGCACTGGTATCGCACAACGACGGACACAGTGGTGGCAGGGGCGCCTTTTCCAGTTGCTTTATCAGATGGGATATCTGTTCGCTGTTTTTCATGAAAGAGCGGGAGGTGTTAAAAGCACTGCGGAAATTTTCTTTGGAAGATTCAGGAATAAAATCACCGGGGGCTGGTGCTGCCGGGGTTTTTAGTTCCGGAGTCAGGGACGCTTTGGCGATGGGATAAGGTTTTTTCTGAACCGGGGGGGCTGAGGGATTCTGAGTCAGATAATCCACTGCGTAGTAAGTGACAGCGCCCACGCCCACAAACGCGCAGGTCACCAGACCTAGCACAAAGAAGGCAAAGTATTTAAGGGCACTGCGCAGAAATCTCATAGGGTGATAGTTAGCAAAAAGGCCAGCCTCTGTCAGCTTTATTGATCGCGTTCGCTGGGTTCACCGCCCACGGTCTCGTCCGGGAAGGGCAAGGCTTTCAAATTACGACGATTGGCTTCGGCGGTGACCGACCGGGCCGAGTTCTTATAAAGATATCCGAACAGACCTCGGGCCTGACGGACAATGTTGGCGTCCTTAACAATCACGATTTGTTCGTTGTTGTTTTCCGCGTTTTCACTGGGATTGAAAGAAGTCCCCAGAACCGCCAAAGAGTCCTCAGGGAAAATGAACACCTTGTGATGAATCTTGGAAGTGGTTTTCACAGAGCTGCCATCTTCCAGACGGAAATGACGTTCGCCATAAATTGCCGGAGCCGTTCTGATTTTATCCTGCAAATCAGTGACACCCGCTGCACCCAAGGCCTGAAGAATCGGGGCTTCTCCATCGGTCAGATACTTCCCGGAAGGCAGATCTTTCTTTAGACCTGATAGCAACAGGAAAGCGCTCCACTCGCGCATGGCAAACGGAGTGTCACCGACAGAGCGGAATTCGAAATGACCTTTTTCCTGCATGTCACGGGTCGCGCGTTCCAATAATGCGTTTTGAATTTGCTTGGAAGAAAACGCGAAATGCACAGCTTCGATGGAACCCTTGGTGTTTTGAATCAAAGGCACATAAATGCTTTTATTCACATCACCTTCGCCGCCATTAGGAGAGAAAGACAAAACGATGTACGGAGCTTCTTCATTGGCTTTCTGCTTTTCACCGTAAATCTTATAACTGCCGCTGATCGGGTACTGGCTTTGCCCGCGGATTTTATATTCCAAAGTTTTCTTCAGTTCGGCTTTGGTGGCTTGCGCTGGCAAAGAGCCCAGAATCAGCAACGCATGATTGGCGTTGGGGATAGAATACTCTGTGCGCTTTTCCTTTGGCAGATTTACAACGCGCACGACCTGAGTCATAATTTCAGGACCGATGCCATCACCGGGGATCACTGTCAGTTTCATCATTATTGTGGCCTTTCGTTGCAGGGCCCTGTCTTATCAAAAATGCGGACTGTTTCCAAGTGCCACAGCATCGCGCGCGAACTGGTAGGTGGAGCTTTTTTAGGCTCCCTACCAGGGAAGGCAGGATGTGGGGTAGGTTGTGTGGGCCACGAAGGATTCCCCGAGTGGGGTGGGGCCCGATTGTCTCATTTCGAGACTTACCTAAGTACTAAAGCAAGGCGCGGGCCAGACCTTTTGGAGTCCTTTTGCACCACACTTTGCGGCGCGGGGGTGTGCAAAGGTTGGACAGCTAAAAGTATATATAAAATCAACCACTTACAATTTTTCTGGGGGCCTGTCTGTAAAACAGACGGGTTTTTCTGGCCAATGCTCACTTTACAGGCTTTGACCGGGCTTTGCTAAAAAACTCTGTGAAAACAATATGTTAAATCATGGCGCGGAAAGCTTTCGGGATGGCCCTTTCCTTGTATTGGTATCAAGACAAAGGAGGTCGCTCCATGGTGAAGTGGCTTGGGATCAGTTTGATCCTTACTGTAGCTCTATTTGTTCAAGCCTGTGCGCCGAAGTCACAAGATGACTGCGGATTTGTACAAAACGTCTATGGCGAACGAATCTCCTGGAAAAGTGACGTACCTGTCACAATGTACCTGCATGAGTCTGTGCCTGACTCGATGATCCCGGCTATTCGCAGTGCTGCTGCAACGTGGGCTCGCACCGCAGGTCGCGATATTATCAAAATCGTCGAATATCCCCGTGAAATGGGTCCTTTGAATCCTCATAAAGACGGACGGAATGTTATCTACTTTATGAATGCCTGGGAGGCGAACCGCGCTTCCGAGCAGGGGCGTACCAGCGTTTATTGGATTGGTGATCTTATCAAAGAGGCGGATATTCGCCTGAATGCAGCTGACTTTAGCTTCTATTGGAATGGCAACACCCTGACGACAGCGGCTAAATCAGAGAGGAAAAGTTCTTCTCCGGTCAATATTGAAGCTCTGGTGCTTCATGAGATGGGCCATGTGCTGGGCTTGAAACATAAAGATGGCAGTGGGTCTGTTATGGCAACGTATCTTTCCAGTGGGGATGATCGTGTGAACCTGGCAGGTACGGACACAGCGTCCTTGCAGTGCGAATACTAGCGGGCCGTGTAAAATGTCCATGTAAGTTTATTTAAGTTGTTGGAATTGAAAAAAGCTAACTAGACTTTGATTTCGCGCCTGAGAAAACGGGTGAAGGAGAATACAAATGAGAGTGATCAATCTGGAAAATGCACAAGTGGAAACAACTGCTGCAGAGTCTTTTGAGCCCTCTTTTTCTCCTGTGACTCACAAGTCCTATCATGAGCTGGCAGACACGCCTGTTGTGGAAAAGGATGCCTTGGCTCAGCTTCATACAAATCTTGAAATGCTTCAGGATCTTCAGTCCCGTCTTGCTTTTGTGATGCGCGAAGTGCGCTATTTGATGAAAGCTTAGTGACATCTGTTCTGTTTCGTTCGGAACAGTTTCTCTCCAGCCTAGGTGGAAAAGGCAGGCCAGACGCACTTGTGTATGATGACAGTTTGGTCATATTCCGATCTAATTTCACATATGAAACGGCAATTTTCGGAATTTCAGGTATATTTCCAAAGTCATTTCGACCAATGGGGTCTCACCAAAACAGAGTGTGAAGTTGGAAGTTTGATTCTGTCCGGCCTAAGCCTCCGTGAAATTGCAGACCTGCGTGGCACGTCTGAAACCACGACGCGACAACAAGCCCTCAGCCTTTACAAGAAAGCCAGTGTGGATGGTCGTCATGATTTGGCGGCGTATTTCCTGGAAAATCTGCTGGTGGCCCGGCATGAGCGCGCTAAGCTTTGCGATCAAAGCGGTTCATAAGTCCTTTGGGGATACGATACACGACCCAGTCGCCATCGCGTTCGCGGGTCATGCCTTCGGTGATCACCGGCTTATCAAAAGTAAATTCTTCGCGGAACGTCTGGAAGTTGGAACTGCTGACAGTCTTGCTGTCGTCCTCCACCTTATCCTTGAAAGAGCGCTGACCTGAAACGGTGGCTCGGTCCTTCTGAATGGTGACCTTCACGTTGTCTTTTTCATGCTCGGGCACGAAGGCTTTTAAAATATAGAAATCGGGATTTTCACGCAGATAACTGCCGCGGTCTTCGACCTTATAGAAAGGATCGGCTTCCTTGTCAGAGTATTTGGCAGCGGCTTTGACAAAGTCCTTGCGGGTTTCTGCCAGCTCACGCACATAGCGTTTCTTCTGAATGCTGGCGGCTTCGCGATTGGCTTCTTCGGTTTTCTGATAATTACTTTGGAAGCGTTCGTGCTGATTGCTTAGCTCGTTGTCGTAAGCCTGCTTTTGATGGATCAGGCGGTCGGAGTACTGCGTATTCAGATGTTCTTCGCGGGACTCCCACTGCTTTTGCTGCTGATCATAGCGTTTGGCAAAATCGGAATTCTGACGTTCCAACTTTTTGCCCTGTTGTTCCTGTTCATGAACAATTTCGTTTTCACCACGGGCACGCAGTTCGGTGTATTCCTTTTCGTTGCGAGTGCGCAGACGCTCCTGATTTACCTGACCGCGCTCGACCTCACCTTGCAGGCGGGTGTCGTTCAGTTGGCGCTGTTGTTCCAGACGCTTGCCGCTGAATTCGTTGATTTGCGCCATGTCTTTATTGTATTTGGCTTTGGCACCGCGAATGTCATTGTCACTTTTGGCACGAACATATTCGATGCGATCGGTGGCATCCTGTTCAATGCGTGCGACTTGGTCCTTGGAGTCCTGTTTGGCCTGTGCCAGTTGAGCTGTTCTTTTTTCGCGGGTGGTGGACAGCTTTTGACTGTAGTCGTCCTGCATGGCGCGGGTTTTGGAGTTGTATTTGTCCGTCAGTTGCTGACGCTCCTGATGAGCATCGTCAGCGGCGACCTGCTGGCGTTTGCGAATATGATTGATGGCCGCTTCGTTTTGTTCCTGAAGGCCGTTTTTTTTCTCGTGATAGTATTCTTTAAGATCCGCAAGCTCGGCTTCGTTTTCTTTAACGAGTTGCTTTTTTTTACGTGCGTGATCGGCTTGAACCTCGTTCAAATCCGCTTGCATGGCTTTTCTCGTGGAACTGTCAATTGACGACATATTCTTAGAGTGTATCAAAAAGGAACAGGACTATTAAGACGTCGGGGAGTCCTCGGTCGGAATCTGGCCTTTGGGGTTGGGGCAGTGAGGCTTGAAGCTGTCCGTGCGCCCATAACAGCGCCAGGTATCTATGTAAGTGACGTCTTCATCGGGGGCAACCTGATGATAGTAGCGGTACTGAATGTGATCCAAAGTGCTTTCCACCAGACGATAGTCCTGCGTGGGCGGAGGTGTGCCGGGGGCAGGGGCTTCTGCGGCAGCCGGAGCTCTTTTCGTGATCTTCAAAAGAAAAACGCGGTACTCGGCCCTGGCCAGGCCGGGCAGCAGAACAAAAAAGAAAGCCGATAAGAAAACCCGATATTTCACAAGTTCTCCTATCGGCTTTGCGGTGGGAACTCAAAAGGTGCCTGGTTGTTTTTTCTAGCTATAGCGCATCAACCAGGCGCCTTTTTCCTTCTTCAAGGATAGCATTGCGGAAAAAGGCCGCAGTAAAATTGTTGATTGATGTCGAATTAGGACTCCAAGCCTTAGACAGAAATTGGAACTTCCAATACCGAGGCGCCAAAGCCTGCCGGAACTGCTTAAGCTTTAGACGAAAAAAAGAACTTTAATATGACGACTTAGTGGCTGTGCTCGTGGTTGGCGCGAACAGTGTTTTCCACGATGTGGAAGTACGCACGCACCAGCATCTGATAAGACTCACTGTCGAGAGCCTGAAGATAGGCCATCTTCTCGAAGTATGTCTTTTTCGCAATCAGTTCAGTCATGACGTCCTGGACCTTCTTCATCTTATCGAAGCTGTAGAAGTCCTTGTCGTCGCTCACTTCCTTGAGCACTTTTGCGATGGATTGATTGTCAAAAAGAACGTGAACACCCATGGCTGAATGAGACAGCAACGCTTCCATTCTTTCCAAACTTGTTTCTTCTAGATTGACCAAGAGAGCCTCCTGCTGACCTCTTAAGTCCGATGTTGAGGAATAAACCCCCGTGTTGCAAGACCAAAAAGCGAACTATGACAGGGCTTGTCGAAAGTGTCCTTTTTCTAGTTGTTGGGACAAGAGAATCTCTCGATAATAACAAATGAAGGATACGAATACACATGGCGAAAACAAAGACCCGGGCTAAAAAGAAACCAACCACCACTATCTCCTCTGAAAAAGAGTACATCATCGTGGATGAGGCGGCAGGACTCATTTTTGAAAGTGAAGAAGACCTGTTTGGTTATTTCCGGGAAGCCATCGACAAGCTGGAGGAAGAGTATTCCTCCCTGCGTTCGGCCGAGGATTTTTCTGACGAAGAACAAATCGCCCGTGAAAACTATCTGGAACCCACGTTGGATGAACCAGATGAAGTCTGGATGGATGACAAGACCTTTGAGGATTTTGCCATCTATCACTTTATTCGCACCTACGAACAAGGTGACGAGGCCTTTAAGTATGTTGCGGTGGCCTATGTTTCCACAGAGGACGAATATCCGACCTTTGTTTTCATCCATTTCCCGTCTCGCGACAGCCGTGTTTGGCAGAATTACCAGCGCGGTGAAATGGTTTATGACAAAAACTTTGAACAGGTGTCCGGTGGCTCTGTCGAAGGCGATGCCATGGGCGAAGGTGACCCTTTGGCCGTGGGTCTTTATCAGGCCATGCTGAAAGTGCGTGCCGAAAAAGACATCCCTCAGGATAAATTCCAGGACTACGCCGACCTGCGCGAAGAGACCATTGAAAATGCCGACGAGATCTGGCGAAAAAACGATCTGGATGGAAACATTCTGGTCAGCTTTATTCGCGAATTCCCGGATCATGAAACCACCAAGGATTTGATCTATATTGCCGTGACTCAGGAAGATGAAGAGTCCAATGTGCATTCGCTGCTGTTCTCGTTCCCGACCACAGATAAAACTTTGGCGGATCGGTATAGACAGGGTGAGAATTTGCAAGCAGAAGAAGTAAGCCAAGAATCCGCGCACTGATCGGCCGTTGAAAACGGCCCGCCTGCTGCGTTGTCGGGCGGCCTTCTCGCTCCGACGTGCATGGAGCACGCCTGCGCTGCGAGGGCCTACTCCGCCTTGCATTCGAACCGTTTTGAACGGCCTCCGCTCTCGGTATTTGCGCCGGCGCTTCGCTGGACTGAGAGAGGGAGTCAAAATAAAAAACCACTCTGGGGGAAGAGTGGTTTTTTTGTTTTTAGGGGGTGGGTCTTTTTTAGAAACAGAAGTTGTTGGACATGGACTGGTACTGGGAGGAAGTGAACTGGCCTGCGCTGCTTTTGAATGGGTGCAGAGCCTGTAGAACGCCTGCGCGGGTTGCGCCGTTGTCGTTGGCGTAGGCAGCCGGGTCCGCAGCGAACAGTGGTAGCAGAGCGTCCATAGTGTTGATCGCTTTGTTTGTGGAAGCGTCGTAGTTCGCCACTTTCAACACATCGTAGTCACCATTTGGATCTTTCAAGTCAACTAGAATGCTAACGTTATTGAAGAAGTTTTGTGGGTCTGTGTAGCCCATGCTGGAAGCCACATTAACAACATCGCTCCACTTCATTGCTGTCATCCAACCTGTCAGATATTGACCTGTGGATGGATTCATCAAAGCAAAGTTCAAAGCGGAAGTGTCCAGATTTGTATAACCGGATGGATTTGCCAGCCACTTCCACAAAGAGATATAAGAGCTGCCGGATTTAAATGTGGATGGCAAAGAAGTCAGGCGCAGATAAACATATTGCATGCGCACATATTTGGATGAATCCACGAAGACTTTAAGTTTACCGGTAATGCCGTTGGCAGAACCCTGATTGCAATAAGCCAGAGCTTTAGAAGTTGCGTCTGTTGTGCTCGTTGCAGAATCACGGCTGGAAGAATCCGTGGAACCCGCGATTTGGTTGCTGGAACCGCAAGCTGTCAAAAGAGACAGTGCACCGAGTGTTAGAAGAGTTGTGAAGATTTGTTTCGCATTTTTCATAAAGCCCCCTGTTGCCAATCTATAGAGCAAGCCCGGTGCCATAGGTCAGACTGAGACAAAACGAAAAATATCCTGAAATCAATAGCTTGGAAAAATCGCTGTTCTCACTGTGAAACGTTCCCAAGCTGAAACGTCAAACTTCTACAGAGGTGCCGTACAGCGCGCGTCACTTTGCGCACATTCTTTTCAGAATGAGACGCCGAAATGGAGTCGGTATCTATTCTGAGTCGCGGGTAAATGTGGGGCCGTAAGATCCCAGATGTTCGCGCTGCCACCATTGGCCGGATTTTCCCAGTTCGGAAAGGTCGGTAAAGCGATATTCATAGCGTTCAAATCTTAGGTAATGAGGCGCGGAACCTTTAAAGGGGTTTGTTTTTAACAGACCCAGGACATCCGGGGACTGCTCGAAAATACGTGTCGCCAGATTCTGCAACCATAGATTTTCATTAAACCCTTCCAGTGCTGCAAACCACATCTGCCAATCCAGTCGGGGTTGGTGAGGTGCCACAACTGTGGGCATCTTTTTCAAGTTGCCAGGTTTGTGAAGAAACTCATAGTCCACCCAGTGATGTCCGTCGTTACTGCCTTGCAAAATAATTTCAGGACGGCTTTTTGTCATGACGGCAAAAAGGCCATAAGGATTGTTAATGCGGAAAGGGTAAAGCAGGCGCATGTAAGGCAGCATGAAATTCAACTTCGGGCTTTTCTCCCAAAGTGTTTTCAAAATCCAGAACAAAGATGCTGGCACTAAAACCACGGCAGCCCCTAAGGCCACTTCGGTTGGGATGGTACTATGTTCAACCCAGTTGATCTTAAAGCCCCAGGTGGAATCCGGCAACACAGCCAGACACAATCCCAAGGTCAGCAGATTAAAGAATCCATAGTTGCCGGTCAGAATAATCAGAATCTGAAGAAGAATTAAAAAGCCGACAGCAAGAACCTGTGTTTTTCCCGGAATCAACATTAAAAACGGCATCGCCAATTCAATGGAAAACATAACTGCGGCGCTGAATTTCTGAAATAGCACGGGCAGCTTGTAAGCAAAGTAAGCCAGCGGTGTGGGCAGAGGTTGAGTCCAGTAGTGATAAGTCAACGCCGTCAGATTTTTCCAGCTGGCGTCTTTATGGGTCAGCTTCACCACGCCGGAAAGAAACATCAGCTTAAACAGCAGAAAAATCACCAGGCCCAGAATGACCGGGTGCAGGCTGTGAGTTCCCAGTGGAATCCATTCCCACTTCCAAGGGGCAAAAAACAACCCAAGAAAACCAAATTCAAGTAAAAGACTGTCCCATTGATAGCTAAGGAAAATCTGCCCACAACTGACGAAAGAAAGGTAGCAGACAAAACAGATCATCAGCATGATGCTTTGGCTGAACCCCAGAAAAGCCAGCGAGGAGGCTGTCATGCCAATAAAGCAAAACAGTTTTAAAGTCAGGTCCCCTGAAGAAAACCAGAACAAACTTGGAATGTGATAGAAACGATCGGCTTTCAGCTCTTTATCCAGGATATTCAAGAGGTGATCAATGGACAGAATGCCTTGAGTGCCAAACAATCCCAGAACCTGCGGTAACAAGGACAGAAATGCCACGAAGTAAGAAATGGACAGGGTCTTTGAAACAATCCAACTTGAAATGTTATAGTCATCAATTAACATAAACGGCCCTTCCACTGTTGATTTCCGGCAGGCATTCTGAAAAAGAATACCATGCAGAACATCCTCTCTTTTAGCCTTATCTGGGTGCGATTTCTTAACTATAACCCAGGAGAATTTATGAAAGCATTTGTTCTATCTCTCTTTGCAGCGCTGACCTTGTCAAGTGCCAGCGTATTTGCAGCAGAAGAAGTTTTTGATCTTCAATCCGTACCAGGACCGTTTGTCGTGGAGCCTGTTTTTGAAGCCGAACGTCTGAGCTGTCCGGCAGAGACCACACCCATTGCAAAATACTGCTGGAATACCGGCAAGGGATGCTTTGTAAAGTGCGGGGTGGTTTGTCATCCGAAACGTGAAATTCCACCGACGGTTCCAGAACCTCACTTTGAAAACTAAAAAAAAAGCCCCCGAAATGTCGGGGGCTTTTTTTATGCTTCGCCAATTTCAACCCAGGTGATTCCATCGCCACCGCCGTCCGGCGATCCGGCCTTCCACTTCTTGACGTAGATGGATCGCGACAAATAGGTGCGAACGGCACGTTTCAGTGCCTCGGTGCCATGACCATGGATGACTTTGATGCGGTCCTCATGGGCCTGGGCGGCCTTATCCAAAGCCAGCTCCAGTTCCTGAAGTGCATCCTCAACTGTTCGCCCGCGCAAATCCAATGTGCGGTCATCGTCGGCCAGCGCCACAGTGATGTTGGAACTTTGACGAATCAACTGGGAGGTCGGGTTCGACGGCTTACCCGGAGCTTTCAACACTGTCCAGGGAATTTGCAAGCGCACAGAGCCCGATAGAATCAGGACCTCGCCTTTGGAATTCGGTGTGCTTTGAACAATGCCGTCTTGATTAAGGCTTGGTACAAAGATCTTTGATCCTGGCGGGAACTTCTTGCCAAACTCTTCGGCCGTTTCCGGTGCCCCCGGTTGAGTGATCGGTTTGGCTTTTACAATTTCTGGAAGCTTGTATTTGATTTCCTGTAAAGCTGTGTGACGTTTAAAGGTCTCGTCGGCCTTGGCATGCGCAATGGCTTCCTCGACTTTACGTTCGGCCTTCTTCAAAGTGCGCTGCAACCATTCATCTTTATCTTTGTTGAATTGTTCCAGCATTCCTTCGTATTTGCGCTTCATTTCGGTCGCTTTTTTGGTTTCCTTGCGCAGGTGATCCTGCAAAAGTGCGATGTCGGCTTTTTGGGTATTGGGCGGCTGCACCACGTTCATGTAGCCCCATATAAGTGTACCGCATAAATGCATGGCCTGTAAAACCAGTATGCCTTTTTCGGTATCGTCTTTTAACCCGTAGCTGTTAAGGGCAAGATTGGTCTTAGACAGGTTAAAGGGCTTATTTTTATTGCCTACACTTGTAAAGAGCATATCATAGTAATTGTCGAGCATTTCGTATACAGGCACCTGTGCCGTTTGCAAACTGTCGATAAGTGTATGGCTATCAGTAGTATTTTCTTTGCGCAGGTTCAGGTTCAGTTCCCGTATTATATATACCTGTTTCAGTACCCGGTTGTCGGGCCGGGAAAGGTAAGTGCTGCTCAGTAACTTGTTTTTGGTACTTATGGTTTGTATAATAAATTCCGTGGCCTGCCGCAGGTTTTCATCTGTGCCCGAACGAAGCTGCTTGTACAGGTCTTTGGGGCCATCGTTAAGGAACATATAATTTTTATAGGCTTTGGCAAGTTCGGTTAAGTGTTCTTTATTTTCGTTCTGTGCCGTTAGTATAAGGCACATACACAACGAAAGAGTGCAAAACAGTGTTTTTTTCATGTAAAAATGGATGCAGGATTATTTATAGCGTAAAAATAGATAATTTAAATATGTCCTATCCGATTTATTCCAGCTACGATATCCGGGATTCCGGTTACAAGATTTCCACTTCAATCTGGCGCAGGCGGTTGTTGGAGGGAATGACTTTTTCAGGCTCAATGAACACGGTCTGCTTGGTCTGGGACGATCCATGAATAACACCCGGCAGGTGATGTTGCATCCCACTGCGAACCGGAAGAACCCAGCGACCCTCACGGGTGGTGACGTATTTATCCTGCAGAACATTTTCCATTTGATGGTCGCGTACCAGACGATCCAGCGTGCTTTGCACTTCGCGCGCCAGGCGCTCTTTTTCACGGAAAAGACGGAACAGAGTTTCGCTGGCATCCGAACGGATGTCCCCGCTGGGTGTCAGAATCTGATCGATGGCGGAAATAGGTTCTTCCGCTTTCATCAGACTGCCGTGGATTCTTTGGGCCCAGTCGTTTTGAACCGGGTGCAGGGCCTCTTTCAGCGCCAGGGCCTCCAGACAGAAGCTGCGCACGTCTTTCATTTCCAAAGTTTTCAGAACGGCGCGCTTTTTCAGACGGGAAACCCAAGTTGAATACAAATCCAAACTGGTCATGAACGGGCGGACACCCTGATTTAAAACCTCGGTGGCCTGGCTGATTTCCTGAAAGCTTTCGTAAGCTTCCTCTCGGGATTTCAGCGGGCCGGTTTGCATAACGGCTTCGCGACCCATGTCACTGGTTGCATGGGCTTTAATTTTTTCTAAAATTTCAATCCAATCAAGAACGACGAGATCTTGCATTGAGGGCTCCTCGGACAATAAGCGCTCCTAAAATCAGGACAAGCACGATCCAGTCCCAATGACCCCATTGGACATAGAACGTGTTAGGAGCATTTTTTAAGTACTTTATCACAAACTGCCCGCTCCATTCCTGATGAAGCGGGGACTTTTGTAGAACATCACCATTGGCAAGAATTGCCGTGCTGATACCGGTGTTGGTGGAACGAATCAGCGGACGACGCACTTCAATGGCCCGGGCCAGTGTCATGTACAAATGCTGTTGGGGCTCAAACGTTTTGCCAAACCAGGAATCATTTGTGACATTCACCAGAATATCAGCACCTTCTTGCGCCAGACCGCGGGTGAAAGCCGGGTAAAGACCTTCATAGCAGATTTGCCCGCCCCAGTGAATGGTTCCTTCCGCGCGTTCCCAGGTCATCACTTCCGGCCCGTGACCGCGGCCGAAGTTGGAAACAAATGGCAGAAGTTTTAATATGAACGGGAACTGTTCGCTTAGAGGCAGATACTCTCCGAAAGCCAGCAGTTCCGTTTTGCGGTAAGGTTTATCCAGATTGTTGCCGTAAGGGTCCACCAGGAAAAGGGCATTGTAGGTGGAGGTGTCTTTCTTTTCATCTGTTTTGGGATCTTTGGAATAAGCTCCGGTGATCAGCGGTGTTTTCATCGGCATCAGCCCTGAAATCAGGATCTGCGTGTTCTTGCGATCCAGCAGATGCTGATCCAGATAATCCGGGAAAGCTGTTTCCGGCCAGATCAGAACGTCTGTTTGCGGGAATCTTCGAAGTGCTCCGAAGGACAGATCCAAAAATTTACGGGTGATGACTTCTTGATAGCCCCGGCCTTGTTCAGCATAAATCTTTTCCAGATTTCCGATATTGGCTTGCACGACCGTCGCGCGAATTTCACTGTCAAATTTGTTCCATTTCTGGCCATGCCAGTAACCGAAAGCCACCACTGCGGCAAAGCTCATGGCCAGAAGTGACAGCTGTGCCAAAGCTCTTTTGATGTAACTTTGCTTCAGCCAGATATAACCCATCCAGGCATTGAAAAGCAGAGCGATCGTGGATAGGCCATGGAACCCAATCAGATCCGCCAGATGATAGGCCGGCATTTTTGACCAGATGAAGGTGTATCCCAAGTGCCATTCAAAGATCACGGGCCACACGCGCTCTAAAAGGGCGTGCAGCAGGGCGATCACGAACAGACTTTGTCCGCCACTAAGGGAAAAACGCAGGCGCAACCAAGTTCCCGCAGCCACTGCCACCGGAATGTAGAGATGCATAAACGCACAAAAAAGCAGCATCGCCAGATAGGAAACAGCCCAAGGCAGTTGACCGAACTCGTGCGCGGTGTAGGCAATCCAGTGGAAACCAATCAAAGTCAGAACGAATTGTGTGACCCATCCAGCCCAAAAAGATTTCTTAACAGAACTGTTTTCCTCAGTCGCTGAAAGCCAAAGTGGAGTGTAGCAAAAGATCAGGGCCCACGGAGGAAAGGGGATGTAACTTGTGCCGACGAGAATTCCAGAGAGAATCGCCCAACGAAAATCGTAGGCTTTATGCTTGAAAAATTGAAACCATCTCTTCATCATGGTATTAGTAACATAAAGAGTGAGTGAGTCCACGTGAAATTGAAGATCAGATGCCCATCATGCGCGAAATTGTACGAAGTTGAGAGTGACGATATCCAGTCGGAAACACCTCTGTTTCAGTGCATTTCCTGCGAAAGTAGATTCAGTTTCGAATATCCTCCTCAGGACCCTCAGAATGTGATGTGCTTTAAGGTTTCCTTGGAGCCGGAAACAGCATCGGCAGACCTTGAATCTCCAATTCTGGAGAAGAGTGAACGAATTCTTGCTGCTGAGCGACAATCCGAGGTGGCTGTTGAGCCGGGGACGCAGGAGATGAAATCCTGTCCGAAGTGCGGGGCCTTGAATGGTCGTCGTGCCAAGGAATGTTACTCTTGCCATGTGATTTTTGAAAAGCTGGAGGGTCTTCCGAAAGATCCATCGCTGAAAGCTCAGCCCAGTCTGGTTCGCAAATGGAAGAATCTGGTCGAAAACTTTGAAAACGAAGATCTGCACGACGAGTTCATCCGTTCCTGCCATCAATTGGATGCGTTGCGTTTTGCGATGCTGAAGTATGAGGATTTAAAAGCCGCACAAGGGGGGGACCCTAAGTGCGACGAGATGATCGCGCGGATTAATTCCCTGATGATGGTCGGTTTGTCGCAGAAGCCAGTGGCTGGTGAAGCGGCGGCCAAGCCAAAATGGAACAAGTATCTTTACTGGGGACCTTTCGGGCTGAGTGCTTTCCTGATTTTGTTGGGAATGATCAACTTGGGTCATCGCAATTTGATCGGCGTCGGTGTGGCGCTGGCGTGTATGACAGCTGGACTGATCGTCATGATTAAAGGCAAGATCTCTGCCTCTGATTTCCTAGATTAAAAAAGGCTCCCAACCGGGAGCCTTTTTCGTTTAAAGACAATAGTTATTTTCGTTGAAGTAGCGTCTGCACATGGACGTGCCGTTTTGGCAATCGGACGAGTTGTTGGACCAGTAAGACCCTGTGCGTGAGCAGGTTTTGGTTCCGCCGTCTTTGACTTCGGCTATGAATTCGCCCGAGGCTGTGACCTTGTCATTGAGGGTGATTTTATATCTCACAGTGTTTTTGCCTGGATCGAGCAGCGGGCGTTGCAAAAGGGTGGCAATCCACAGGTTGATGGACTTCTTGCTTTGACCTTTGTTGCTGTCGTAAGCGACGGTTTTGGTTCTTTGAGAACCATCCTGATGCAAAGCTGTCAGCGTGACAGAGTCGCCTTTTGTGTCTGCCGGGCCGACGAAGTAGTCGTATTCACCAGAAGTCAGAATTTCTTCGCGGCAGTTGAAAGAACCGTAAGTCGGGCCGCCGGGAGAGCTGGATTGGCAGTGAACGACGATTCGTCCCTGTGCTAGAACTGCTGTTTTTTGATTTCCGTTTTTGAAGCCCACTTCAGCGTGGGCATTCAGACCTAGTAAAAATATGAAGACAGATAGTACCGGTTTCATAAAAGTTCCCCTTCCTTTGCTACCAAGTCTGGCATTGCCAACCCCGGATAGCAAGGCAGGAGAGCTTTTTACGGAACAGGGCAGAGTTTTTCTTTTTGACAGTGAATGATCTGATCGCGCAGTTGAGTCATTTCATCCAGATTGTGTTCCAGTTCGTAATCAAAGCCGACAGCTTTACCACCACGTTGAGAAACTGAAATAAACTGCGTTACATACTGGAACTGCTCATAGGCGTACTTTTCACCGGTGGAGGTATTGATAAACTGCAACGGCTGACCGGAACCCAAATGAGTCAGGAACCTTTTGCGCTGCTGTTTGGCCTTGGTCAGGCCATTTTTCAGGTTGGTGTAGCACTTTACTTCGCCCACCATAGCCACTTTCTGAGTGTTCTTATCCATCAGAACCATATCCAGCTCACCCACGGTGCGGCCTCTGAGATTGTAAGCAACGCCCACGATAACTTCATACTGCGGGGATGGATATTGTTCGGAAAACTCTGCACGAGCGACTTCTTCACACACAGCCCCCGGATCGCGATAGTGACGGGCCTGATTGCGGATCTTTTCAAAGCTGGTGGCTAAATCCGCAAAGGCAGATGCAGAGAATAAAAGAACCAAGAATAAAGACAGAATTTTTGTCATGGCAAAGTCCCCCGGACAGATGGGGGCCAATGTGCCACGACCTTGGGATCTTGGCCAGAGCCGGGGCGGGTGAGGGGAAAAAGGAAAGGGCTGTCGAGAATCTAGACAGCCCCTTAAGAATCTTTTGGAATGAAAGTACGGCTTTAGAAGCCCTCGTTTTCCTGCTTCGTACCGATTTTTCCCGGACGAACTTTTGTGCCCATGGCATCTATTAAAGATTTACCGAAGTGGGTCATTTCGGTGGCTGTGGCATCAAGGCCTTCTTCCGCTGCGCGAGAGCGTCGGTCGTTAGGATCCCCGGTGAAGCTTTTCATGTTCTGAGTATTCACGGCAATGACTCCTGAAGCCCCCACGCCCTGATCTAAAATGGTCAGAGCTTTATAAAGGTTCAACTGACGGGAGGTTCTGGTTTTGGATGCCAGTTGAGTTTGTGCATCCCCTGTCGCCAGAATGTACTTCTTCACGTCTTCAGCCTGGAAGGACTGTTTATGGGCCATCACCAGAGCCGCAGCACCTGTTACGAAAGCCGTGGCCTGCGATGTGCCGGTCATATACCCATAAGAATTGCCCGGCAGGCAGGACAGGATGTTCTGGCCCGGGGCTGCGATATCCACTGTCTCCACACCATAGTTGGACGATGCCAGCACCTGAGTGGACGGATCAATCGCCGTGACAGAGATGATGTTTTTCAATTTATAGTCGGCCGGGTAGTAATGATGTTGATCCGAGTTGGATCTTTCATTGCCGGCGGCGGCAACAAACAGAATGCCTTTTTTCTCGGCTTCCGCAATCGCATCATGCTCTTCCTGGGAAAACTCTGTACCACCACCGGAGTAGTTGATGATGTTCGCACCCATTTTCACCGCGTAGCGAATAGAGGCCACCGTGTTTTTCAGGTTGTCTGTGCCGGGAACTTTTGGATCATAGTACTTCAAAATCATCAGACTGACTTCCGGTGCGATGCCGGTGATGCCTTTGCCGTTTCCAGCCTCGGCCCCGATGATGCCTGCGATATGCGTTCCGTGTCCGTGATTGTCGTCAAGTTTTGGATTGTTGGAAACAAAGTTCCAGCCATAGACGTCATCAACGAATCCATTGCCATCGTCGTCAATGCCGTTGGTGGCTTTGTCGCGGCCTTTGGAATCCTTGCCGGTTTCGCCCGGATTGCGCCACAGATTTCCGACCAAATCCTCGTGCTTAATATCAATACCAGTGTCGATCACCGCGATGACGATGTCGCGACTGCCTTTGGTCACAGACCAGGCGCGAGCTGCGTCGGATTTTTTCAAACCCCACGCCTGACTGATCGCCGGATCGTTGAAAAGAGCACTCGGTTCATCCACGACTTTGTCGGTTTGTGAAGTGATGAAGGATTTTTCCAGCGCGCGCAGACTGCTGTCTTTTTTGCTGGAGCTTTGTGTGCGGGAAGGGGAGCTTTCTTGTGTGGAGTAAAGGTAAATCCCCAGTCCACCAAAGAAAGTCAGACCGACACAACTAGCTGCAATAACCACTTTGCGAGAAAACATGAAGTATTCCCCTTTCTCCACAAGAACTTATCGGCAAATAGTCGGGCAGCATGAGACGAAAAGACGGAAAGTTGGGCCAGGATGTCTCACGATGAGACACCTGGGGTAAGATGGAGGCGGAACAATAAGAGTCAGTTTCATTCTAAAGTCCAGAGGCGCATGGCCGAAGAGAAGAACATGAAAAAGTTTAGAACAGCTCTGATTTTAAGTGTTTTGTTTCTGGCAGCTTGTAACAACAAAGCCGGTTCTGGCGAGTTGGATCTGGGGAGCTTAAGTGAAGGTATCACTTACCAGGCCCAGAACGAAGATGCCGGAAATTTTCACTATGTTTCCATGGACCTGAAAGCCAACGGGGACTTTGAACAGGTTGAAGGACTTTTTGATTCTGGCGGTGCCGGATCAAAGTGTTCGCTGAAAGGAACGTGGGCTGTTTCCCAAGGTGCTGTGGATTCAGAAGTTGGCAATGAATTGGTGATCACCGTGACAGAACTCAATGGCGGCGCCGTCAGCCTGGAAAAGCGCTATGAATTAGGCGAGCTAAGTGCCGAAAGCTTGCGCGTGAAGCTGGAAGCCGCAGGCTCTGTCATTGATATGACAAATGCCAACTATGTTTCCTATCCCGAATACCAAGCCGCCGAAGCAGGTCTTGCAACCGACACTTTCTGTGATCGGTAGGTTGCTTGAAGACAGGCTTGGCTTAGACTTTGTTAATAGAATTTTCTTTATTTATCCTGAACTTTTAAAATAGGACAATATATGTTTCGCAAGGATATTGGGGATGGTTTTTCTGTAAGAGAAGTGTCTGCTTCAGAGATGCGTGTTTGTTTGGCGGAAAATTTTGAATCGATTTTTTCAAATAGATTGGAAGTTGCAGCCGTGGAGTCTCATGGGGGGCAAGGGCTGGAGAGGCTGTCAGCTCGTCGCCAGAGTGAGCAAAGATTTAGTCTGCGTCTGGGAGTTTTCTTGCTGGATCGAATGGTTGGGTGGCATTTTGGACACGCAACGGATGCAGAGACTTACTATATGCAGAACTCGGCGGTTTTACCGGAATTTCGGGGAAAAGGTCTTTATCATAAACTGCTTCTTTGTGTTCTTGAGAAGGTAAAAGACGAGCAGTTTCAGGTTGTTTCCAGTATGCACCACCCGAACAACCCCGGAGTATTGATCCCAAAGTTGAAGGCTGGATTTGTGATCACGGGCACGCATTTTCACGAACGGTTTCGATCTTTAGTGGAACTAAGATATATTTTTGATTTAGAACGGCGTAAAAACTTTAATCGTAGCTTAGGGCTAGATATTTAACAAAAAAGCCACCTGTAAGAGGTGGCTTTTTACTTTAGTCATCGTTGCAGTTTCAAAAGTTCTTCCGGGAAGCGAGATCCCTTTTCCTGATGAAGAAGTCTTTGGTAGAAGACGTAGTTTCTCATGGTGAGCTTGATGTAAGCTCGGGTTTCTTCGTAAGGAACCTCTTCGATAAACTCCACAGAGTCGTCCCGGAAGCGGGTTTTTAGCCAGCCGCGAATTGCGCTGTCGTTGGCATTATAACCGGACACTGCCAGAATATACTGGTTGTTATACTTGCGCATAAGGTTCTTAAGCTCAAAGGCACCCAGAGGAACGTTGATTTCTGGCTTAAACAGATCGCTGGCCTCGCTGTAGGGAAGATTATTTTGTTTTGCCAACTGCTTGGCCACACCTGGCAGAAGCTGCATCAGGCCGAAAGCGTCCGCAGGACTGCGAGCCTCTGGATTGAATGCGGATTCCTGACGGATGATCGAGAAAATAAATTCCTGTGGAATACCACTTTTAGTTGAAGCCCCGGCAATGATGTCGCCAAAAGCCTGAGGGAACAGCAGATCCGGGTGATCGTTTAGCAAACGGTCTTTAACTTCAGGCTGCAAGGCCCCGATCGCAGAGAAAAGCGGAAGATACAGGCCCGCACGCGCATAGCCCGAAGAAACCGCCAACCAGGTTTTTTCTTCGGTGACATTACGTTTTTTAAGATCATCGACGGCGATGTTCAGAATTTTTTCTGCGAAAGGCTTTTCATTGACGGCAATCAGCCATTCTGTCGTCAGACGCGTGGAAACAGACAGTTCATCCACGGAAAACAGACTTAGACCTTGCAGCTCGTTGACATCCACGGAAAGTGGCGGGAACTCCCAGCCCAAATCACGGTAAGCCATCACCCCGTAGTATCCCAGCGGATCTTCCTTGCTAAGGCTTTGAAGTTCGACCTGCGACTCGGCGTCCAGATTCAGTTTTTTCAAAGTTCTGGCCAGCCAGAATCTTGCGCGTGCTTTATCAGAAGGATCTTTGACAAGTTCCTTCATTTGTTCAAGGCTGGTGCGAGCTTCGGCCCATTTGCCAAGCTTGAAATAGTTCCAGGATTTCAACCACGAGATTTTGTCACGCAGGCCTGCGAAGCTCACAGGTTGTTGATAGCTGGCTTCAAAGTATTCCAGAGCTTTGCTGAAGTTGCCCTTTTCCTCGTCGATACGGCCCAAGATAAAGAACACCTCATCCATAGGGTACACGCCACGCAAACGGCGGTGAGTTTCGTTCAGCACTTGGACTGCACGGGATGTCTGATCTTCGGTCCACAATGTTTTGGCAAACAGCACCTGCGAATCATGGAAGCGCGCAATCGTGCGACGGTCTTTTTTATTTCTTTGCAGTTGATTCTTGGCCCAGTTCACAACGTCGGCAGTTGCATTGATATAATCATTGCGGCGCTGAGCGACCTTGTAGGTTTGGCGAATGTTTTTCAGGGCCTGGAACTGTTCGTCAGTCGTTGCTTCTTTGGAGCTTAGAATCTGTTTGTAAGTTTTAAGTGCTTTATCGAAATCGCGATGGAAGCGATAGTCCGATGCGACCGCGCTGAGCTCTTTGTAAGCTGGCAGCGGATTCAGGCGCGGAGAGTTTTTGTAAAGCTGTGCCTGAATACTATCGGCATCTTCTTTAAGCTCCAGTTTCTGCGCAAGCAAAAGAGCTTTCAGGTAGTATTCTTCCTTGTTCTTTTTATTGCTTTCGCTACGGGCTTTTTCAACATAAGCGACAAGATCATCTTGAAGCTCCGGTGTTTGCAGGGCCTTTTTAAGATTGATGTCGATGGAAAGGTCACGATACCAAGGGGCGATATTCTCCGGCAGGTTTGCCAGAAGCTTTCCTGCGGGACAGGTTTCGTAAGCTCTAAGTAAGGCCAGATCATGAAGCGGGAACTCCATCGTACTGGAAAGCTGACTGAAGCCCTCGCAGGCCACAGCAGGATTTTTTTCTTTGTGGGCCATGGAAACCATATAGGTCTTCCACCAAAGAATGTTGTTTTCCTTGATGCCGATTTCAAGTTTTTCCAGATCAGAAACAGGAGCCGATCTCCATTTCGCCATAAAACTCGGTAAAGGAGGCGTCAGACGTTTGTCGATACGCGTGTCAAAACGCGAAGTCGTCGCGCAACCTAGAATCACAGAAAAAAATGAGAGAGCAAGAACTATACGAGGCATAACACTGAGGTTATGCCCATTCAGGATAAGAAACAACCCCACAGGACGGAAAGCCGTTCTAAAGTTGGCTTTCCGCTGCGAGTGGTCTTAAACGCGGCCGCGTTGCAAAGCTTCGATACGAACTTCCAGAGGAGGGTGAGTCATGAACAATTTGGCGATTCCACCTTTGTCGCGGTTGGAAATCATCAAAGTTGCTGTGGCACCTTCTTCTGGTGGAATTGGCAACTCATAGACGGAACGCAGTTTTTGCAAAGCTGCCACCATGTTTTCACGGGAAGAATACTTTGCTCCACCGGCATCGGCACGGAACTCACGACGACGGGAGAAGTAATTCACCACGATAGAGCCCAGCATTGTAAAGGCGATGTCGCCCAGAATTGTGACAGCAAAGCGAACGATTTCGCGGAATTTTTCATCCACGTTGGAGGCCACAAGATTTGCCAGAATACGAGAGAAGAACATCGCAAACGCGTTCACAATACCTTGGATCAAAGTCATGGTCACCATGTCACCGTTAGCGATGTGAGCCACTTCGTGGGCCAAAACGCCTTCGATTTCTTTTTCATTCATTCTTTGCAGAAGACCTGTGGAAACCGCCACCAAAGAATTGGATTTGGAAGGGCCTGTGGCAAAAGCATTGATGTCCACGGATTCGTAGATACCAACCTCTGGCATTTTAGGAAGTTGAGCACGGCGAGCCAGTTCATGAACTTTTGTTACCAAAGCGCGAAGCTCAGGATTGGAGTTGTTTGGTTCGATGACTTTTACGCCATGGAACATTTTCGCCATCCATTTGGACATAAGCAGAGAAATGAAAGCTCCGCCCATACCCCAAACGGCACAGAACGCCATCAAGAACGGAATGTAAGAGTTAAGTCCTGCCAAACCCAGGAAGCGGCTGACGATAGACCAAACGATGCCGATCGTTGCGATCACCAGAACGTTTGTAAGAATAAAAAGACCGATACGTTTCAAAAATGCCATTTATGCACTCCTTCTAGAGTCATCCTAATAATGATAACTCTAAAAGGAATGTCAATGCCATCACGTTGTGACAGGCTGCTTTTGATTTTTTTGACCCGCCCCATTGTTTGGGGTGGTGCTAAAATGGAACTTGAGCATATCCTTTTCAAGCTCAACATTGACGCGTCCACCATCCACCAAGCGACCGAAAAGAAGTTCGTCGACCAAGGCTTTCTTCAGATGTTCGTCCACACAGCGAGCCAAAGGACGCGCTCCATAGACTTTGTCGTAGCCTTTTTTCATTAGCCACTTAATTACATCTTGAGAAACATTCAGTTCCACTTTCTTTTCCAGCAAGGTCATCTTCAGTTCGTCCACAAACTTTTGAGTAATGCGGATAACCATGTCTTCTGTCAGATCGCGGAAGGACACCACGGCATCAAGACGGTTGATGAATTCCGGAGAGAATGCTTTTTTAATGGCATCCAAAGAAAGCGAGCTGCGATTTTCATCGATCATGCCGATAGTGCCGCGCGAAGTTTCCAAGGCTCCGGCATTGGAAGTCATCACTAGAACAACGTTTTTAAAATCTGCCACGCGTCCGTTACTGTCGGTCAGTCTGCCGGCGTCCATCACCTGTAACAGAATATTTGTGATGTCGGGGTGAGCTTTTTCGATCTCGTCCAGCAGCAGAACGCAGTAAGGATTTTTGGTGACGGCTTCTGTTAACAGACCGCCTTCTTCATAACCGACATACCCCGGAGGAGCCCCCACCATGCGAGCCACGGCATGTTTTTCCATGTACTCACTCATATCAAAGCGCTCGAAGTGAACGCCCATGATGGTTGCAAGCTGACGACAAACCTCTGTCTTACCCACGCCGGTCGGACCGGTGAACAGGAAACTGCCGATCGGCTTGTTTGGACGACCCAGGCCGCTGCGGGCGAACTTGATGTTCGCGACCAGGCGGTCAATGGCTTCGTCTTGCCCAAAGATCAGAGCTTTTAATTTCTTATCCAGATCACGCAGCTGCGTTTTTTCGCTGGAAGAAATATTGGCTATCGGAAGCCCGGTCATTTTCGCAATAACCTCTTCGATTTCCGGTGTGTCAATTTTGATGTCTTCCGCATTTTCATATTTCAGACGGAAATAGGCTCCGGCTTCATCCAAAACGTCGATGGCCTTGTCGGGCAGAAGCTTTCCGTGAATGTGTTTTTGTGAAAGATCGACCGCTGCTTGCAATGCTTCGTCCGAGAACTGCACCTGATGGAATTCCTCGTAAGACTTGCGCAAACCTTTAAGGATTTTTACGCAGTCTTCTTTGCTGGGCTCGTGAATGTCGATTTTTTGGAAGCGACGGTTCAGGGCGCGGTCTTTTTCAAAGTATTGACGGTATTCACTGTGAGTGGTGGAGCCGATACAGCTAATATCACCATTTGCCAACGCAGGTTTCAGCAGGTTGGAGGCATCCATGGAGCCGCCGCTGGTGGCGCCAGCTCCGACAATGGTGTGAATCTCGTCGATGAAAAGAATGGCGTTGGGATGTTTTTCGATTTCTTTGACGACGGCTTTGAGGCGTCCTTCGAAGTCCCCGCGGAATTTTGTTCCGGCCAGCAGTCCGCCCAGATCCAGAGAATAGATCACGGCATTTTTTAGTTTTTCCGGCACCTGATTGTTGACGATTTTTTGTGCAAGGCCCTCGGCGATGGCGGTTTTGCCGACGCCGGGTTCACCGATCAGCAGGGGATTGTTCTTCGTGCGGCGACAAAGAACCTGGATCGTTCTTTCGATCACGTCTTCGCGTCCGATCAAAGGGTCTAACTTTCCTTGCTTGGCTCGTTCGTTTAAGTTGATGCAGAAACTTTCCAATGGAGACCCACGGATTTCCTCGCTGCCATCCCCTTGATAGTCCGCAGTGCGGGGAGTTGAGGCCGGAGGGATCTCGTGATCACGTCCGTCTTTTGTGATCCCATGAGAAATGAAATTGATAATATCAAACTGGGTAAGGCCCTGTCTTGCCAGTGCAAAAGCGGCATGGGAATCCTGTTCATAGAACAGTGAAACCAACAGACTGCCTTCGCTGATTTGATTGCGACCAGCGCTTTTCATTTGAATGGCCGCGCGTTGAATCAGGCGATGGCAGGCCAGGGTGAATTCCGGTGTCCAGGATTCAAAACCACCGTAAGAACTGAGTTGTTCATCGGTGATCTGAGGGATTCCGGTTTTTAGGTGATCGCGCAGATCCTGTTTCAGCTTTTGCACGTTCACGGCACAGGCTTCCAGGATTTCCACCATGACCGGGGATTCGGTGAGAATCAGGAGGATGTGCTCCAAGGTCACAAATTCGTGACGATTGCGCTTGGCGAGTTCGGTGGCTTCAGCGAGCTTGCGCTCGAGTTCACGGCTCATCATGCTTCCTCCTCCAGTGTGCTTTTCAGGGGATACTGATTGAGTTGCGCGAACTGGTTGACCTGCATCACCTTCATTTCGGCAATCTCAAGACTGAAAACCCCGGCGATTCCTGCACCCTTCTTATGAACATCTAACATTATTTCAGTGGCTTGCTCTTCTGTTTTTGCAAAAAAACGACGCAATACAAGGACGACGAAATCCATCGGAGTGTAGTCGTCGTTCAGAAGAATCACCTTGTACATCTTCGGAGTGTCTAGTTTTGGGACGAGCTGAACACCGGCTTCCCCCTCTGTCGAGGAAAACGGATAGTTGCTGTTGTTGTCTTTTTTATTGTTACCCATAAGCTTTATTCTACCTTATGACCCAATTTGAGCACTCTTTCCCCTTTGGCAAGTCTAGCGAGGGGATAAAAGCTGGTTATAGGTCCGGCCTTAGAGGGAGAATATCCGGTCCCTTACGAAATAAACATGAAACAAATTATTCAATCTTATTCGAGACAGGACCTTGCAATACAAGATCACATTTGACACACTTATGTGGGTAAACAGTTTAAAAAAGAACCATGGAGGTCTTTAAATGTTTTCATCTAAGAGAAAATCTCAAAGCGGTTTCTCGCTTGTTGAGTTGATGGTCGTTGTTGCGATCATTGGTATCCTGGCGTCCATCGCCATCCCTTCAATCAATAAATACATGGCGAAAGCACGCCAGGCTGAAGCGAAGACAAACTTGTCGTCTCTATATACTGCTGAGAAGGCATTTGTTGCGGAGTTTAATGCCTATACCGGTGGATTCCAGGTTGTGGGTTATAATCCAGAAGGGCAGCTGAGATATAATGTTGGTTTTGGGAATGAAGGTGTAACTTGTGCTACCTTGAGAACATCTTATGGTTACACAGCTGCTTGCCCAACAGTGCAAACGAATACCAATGCTTATTGTGCTGCGAATACAACAAGATGTACACAGTTGGCTGACGGTCTGAACACGAATGGAACATTGACTGGCGTAGTGAATCCTTCAGTGAATGCTTTTACTGCGATTGCAGCGGGAAGAATTCGTAATAATGGTCAGCCTGACAGATGGTCAATCAATGAAACTAAGAATTTGATCAATACAAATGACGGTACCCAATAGTA
This sequence comes from Bdellovibrio bacteriovorus, assembly GCF_025558485.1. GTDB lineage: Bacteria > Bdellovibrionota > Bdellovibrionia > Bdellovibrionales > Bdellovibrionaceae > Bdellovibrio > Bdellovibrio bacteriovorus_G. Next base: position 373,984 of record NZ_CP102930.1, on the reverse strand, counting down.
TTTTTCTATTTAGAGCTATTTCATTAAGAGTTCCAGGTATTGTACTTGGAACTCTTTCTTTTTTTCTGCTGGTCAGTACGCAAACCATACTTTCTGTAAAGCAGCCTGCGGTGAAGGCCTTGATTGATCCTCCTCCAATGGTGGAAAGAATGTCCTTCGGTTACGCTGAGACTATGGCTGATCTTATGTGGATTCGTGCGCTTCAGGATTTTGATTATTGCGATTCGGAAGTCGCCAAAGGTATTTGCCGCAATAACTCTTGGCTTTATAAGATGCTGGACTCTGTGACCAACCTGTCTCCAAAGTTTCGTATGGCTTATGCGGCAGGGGCATTGGCCCTAACAATCATTATTACCGACGTGGACGGCGCCACCAAAATTTTCGACAAAGGCGTTAAAGAGTTTCCCAATGACTGGCCGATTCTGTATAGAGCCGCCTATCACTACATGTACGAAGTTAAAGATAATAAGCGAGCGGCAGAGCTGCTGATTCAGGCAGCAAACAATGGTGCGCCGCCTTGGCTATTTGCATTGGCGGGGCGTCTGTATTCTGATTCCGGTAATATGGAACTTGCTGAAGCTGTATTGCAGGATATGATCGCAACAGAGCAAGATCCTGGTTTGATTAAGCGTCTTCAGCAAAAAATCCAATCAATGAAATAAACTATACGGTTGTCTATAAATTCCTCTTGCAGTTGAACAAAGATAGATATGCAGATGATCGATGGAGTATTTAGTTCGATGCCTTTTATCGATAGAAATTATATCTATACCGTCGGCATGATGAACGAGGCTATTTGTTTGCAAATCCCAAGTAGTGAATCGAGTGAAGGGGCTGTTTGAAATTTACGCAGCCTCCAAGCTGACTTTGAATTTCAATCCAGCTTTGCTTAGCTGGTCTTGCAGCGAAAGGCTGACGAAAATCTTGGAAGGGTATCCCAGCTTTTTCGCAAAGGCGGCGGCGCGCTCCGGGGAAACAAATTTGTGACCCCGTTCGATTTGTGACAAGTGAGCGCTGGTAATGCCCAGCTTTTTGGCCATATCCATCTGAGTAACTTCTTCCGCCATGCGAATTGCAAGTAACGTGTCTCCAAATGTGGCGGGTGTTCCCAATAGCTTGTCCAAGAAATTCATGGAATCACTTTTTTTAGTACGCATGCTTGTTGACCTCTAAAACTTCAATAAATTCGATGTTCCCGTCATTATCGATTCTGTAAATAGCTCGATAAGCTTTGTTCAGGCGGATCGAGCGTTGACCAAGTCGTTTGCCCTTTAAGAATTTCATTCAGCCCGTACTCATAATTACCATCAATATTTTTCAGTCGCTGATCCGAAACAACCTGCCAGGCAGAAAATGGTATGGGTAAAATTATTGGTATCGACTTAGGAACGACGAACTCTTGCGTCGCGATTATGGAGGGCGGTGAGCCTAAAGTTCTCGTGAATGAAGAGGGCGCTCGTACCACTCCTTCCGTCGTCGCATACACTAAAGATGGTGACCGTTTGGTGGGGCAAATTGCCAAACGTCAGGCTGTGACGAATCCCGAGAACACAATCTATTCTGCGAAACGTTTCATCGGTCGCAGATTTGAAGAGGTTCAGGAAGAAATCAAACTTGTTCCTTACACTGTGGTTGCCAAGGGCAATGACTGTGCTTTCAAGGTTCAGGGTAAAAACGTTTCTCCGGAAGAAATTGGTGCGGCAGTTTTGGCTAAACTTAAAAAAGTCGCAGAAGACTATTTGGGTGAGCCGGTAACAGAAGCGGTTGTAACCGTTCCTGCATATTTCAACGATGCGCAAAGACAGGCGACAAAAGATGCCGGTCGTATCGCTGGTTTGGAAATCAAACGTATCATCAATGAGCCGACAGCGGCGGCATTGGCGTACGGTTTGGATAAGAAAAAAGATGAAAAAATCGTTATCTATGACTTCGGTGGTGGTACGTTCGACGTTTCCATCCTTGAAGTAGGGGACGGTGTTGTTGAAGTTCGCGCAACCAACGGTGACACTCACCTTGGTGGTGACAACTTCGATACAGTGATCCTGGAATGGTTGATCTCTGAGTTCAAAAAAGACCAGGGCATTGATCTTAAAAATGACAAAATGGCTTTGCAACGTCTGAAAGAAGCTGCAGAAAAAGCGAAGATCGAGCTTTCTTCCGCTCAGGAAACAGAGATCAATCTTCCGTTCATCACAGCGGACCAGTCCGGTCCTAAACACTTGCAGACAAAACTGTCTCGCGCGAAGTTTGATCAGATGACAGAGGACCTTGTAAGACGTTCTATGGAGCCTTGTAAGAAAGCTTTGGCAGACTCTGGTCTGAAAGCTTCTGAAATCGACGAAGTTGTCTTGGTCGGTGGTTCCACTCGTATCCCGGCGATCCAAAAAGCTGTTAAAGACTTCTTCGGTAAAGAGCCTAACCGTTCTGTGAATCCGGATGAAGTTGTGGCAGTGGGTGCTGCGGTTCAAGGGGGCGTACTTGCTGGTGACGTGAAAGACGTTCTTCTGTTGGACGTGACTCCACTAAGCCTTGGTATCGAGACTTTGGGTGGCGTGATGACGACTCTGATCGAAAGAAACACGGCGATTCCTTCCAAGAAATCCCAGGTGTTCTCGACAGCAGCCGACAATCAGCCAGCGGTTGATATCCACGTTCTTCAAGGTGAACGTAAGATGGCTGGCGACAACAAGACTTTGGGTCGCTTCGAGTTGGTAGGTATTCCGCCAGCTCCACGTGGTGTGCCTCAGGTAGAGGTGACATTCGATATCGACGCCAACGGTATCTTGCACGTCTCTGCGAAAGACATGTCTTCCGGCAAGTCTCAGCAGATCAAGATCACAGCGCAGTCTGGTATGTCTGAGGACGAAATCAAACGTGCCGTGAACGATGCTGAAGGTCATGCTGAAGAAGATAAACGTAAAGCGGAAGCTGCAACGCAAAGAAACAATCTGGATAACTTGGTTTACCAGACAGAAAAATTGATCAAGGATTCCGGTGCTCAGTTGCCAGAGTCTGAAGTCAAATCTGCAAACGAAGCTGTGGCTGACGCGAAAAAGATCCTGGAAAACAAAGCCGCTTCCGGCGACGAGTTGAAAGGGGCCTTTGAAAGACTTCAAAACCTGACGCACAAACTGACTTCTGATCTTTATAAGAAGCAGGGTGCTCAACCAGGGGCTGAGGGGCAGCAGGCGGATCAGGCTGCTGAAGGTGACACTTCCGCAAACAAAGGCGGCGACGATGTGATCGACGCTGACTACAAAGACGTCAACTAATTCAAGATTCAATTTTTGAATTCCTAAAGCCGGGCTGAATCACAGCCCGGCTTTTTTATTTCTTCCATTGTATTTTGTGCTTTAATAAAGCCATGGAATTTAAAGCGCTCTTTTCTCAAGCTCCTCTTAAAACATTCAAGCGTGGTGATGTTATTTACCGATCAGGTGACACGCCAAAGAATATCTATTTTGTGGAATCCGGTCTGGTGGGATTGGGCTTGTGGGGGGAATCCGGCAAGGATCATCTGGTGCGTTTATTTCGGGAAGGTCAGATCTTCGGGCATCGCAGTCTGTTTGCCAACGAGGTTTATCACGCCACCGCCACCGTGATTGATGAAGCTCAGGTCCGGATTCTTAACAAGGCGGAAATGCGCGAACAGATGAAGGGGAACTGCGACCTTGCTGAAAAACTTCTGGAAACTCTGGCTAAAGAGCTTCGTCAGGCCGAGGCCCGTCAGCTGGTTCTAAGTGAAAAAGATGCTCCGGCACGCATTGCCGAAGCAGTGGTTTATTTAAAAGAGCTTCACCCGGAATATTCATGGACCCGTCAGGAGATTGCTGAATTTTGCGGGACCACGACGCCAACGGTGATCCGCACCTTGGCACGATTTGTAGAGGAAGGCCTTGTCGAACAAAAAGGACGAGAAATCGTTATTCTGAATAAATCAGCCCTACTGTCGCAGGGGTAACTTCAGGTACCGAGTGCCGTTGTTGTCGGGCTCTGGCAAGTGTCCTGCGCGAATATTGACCTGAATACTAGGCAGCAGCAACTTGGGTGCTGACAGGGTTTTATCCCGCTCGGTACGGAACTTGATAAAGTCCTCTTTGCTGGTGTGAGCTTTTAGCTGAATATTTTGCATTTTTTGTTCTGCCACCGTCGTTTGGAATTGCAAAGGACGTCCCTGCGGTTGGTAGTCGTGGCCAACAAAAATACGCACTTTTTCCGGCAAGGCATAAATGCGATTCATCACCGAATCGTACAGACTTGCGGCGCTTCCCGCAGGGAAGTCACAGCGACCTGTTCCTGAATCCGGCATAAAGATCGCATCTCCGGTAAACAAAGCATCTTCAATCAGATAGGAAGAGCACGCCGGAGTATGCCCCGGAGTGAACAATGTTTTAATTTTCAATGAACCGGCCTGCAATTCCTGACCGTCCTTCAGAAGAATGTCAAAATCCTGCCCCGCAGTGTTCAGATTCTGCATGTTGAAAACAGTTTTGAATATCTTTTGCACCTCCGTGATTCGCTCACCGATGGCAATCTTAATATCTGGAAAGAAGTTTTTAAATAATTGCGAACTGGACAGATGATCTGCATGTGCATGGGTTTCCATCACATAATGAGGGCGCAGATGGTTTTCTTTTAAATAAGCCACGACGGGGTCCATGGACTGCGTGGACAGCTTGGAGGCTGCCGGATCATAGTCCCAGACCGGATCAATCACTACAGCATCAAGGGTGTCCTTGTCGAACACAATATAAGTCAGCGTCGAAGTCGCCGGATCAAAGAAATGCTGGATTTGTAGGTTCATGGAAATCCTCCTGGTCTGAGATCTGAAGTTAGTTTCATTTTAGAACAAGCCCTCGGATCCGGTTATGCCCGTGGACATAAGAAAGATCATTTCTTTTATGTTCCCGGACATAACACCCAGTTGGAGAATAGCTTTAGGCTGACAGCATGTGAAGTCAAATAAGTGAGGACTGCTATGCGTGAAATCACCTGCGAAGAGCTAAAACAGAAGAAGAACCAATTTCGCTTGATCGACGTGCGGACACCTGAAGAGTACATCGGCGAACTGGGACATATTCCCGGCACAGAACTACGGCCTTTGGGGCCGGACTTTATGGAGTTTTTAAAAACCCTGAATCCGGAAGAGGAGATTGTCTTTGTCTGCCGAAGTGGCGCAAGATCAGGGCAGACCACTCTGCTTTCCGAAGAGATGGGCTTTACTCAAAGCTACAACATGGTCGGTGGCATGCTTCGTTGGAATCAACTGGGCTATGAAACTAAAAAAGGAGACAGCAAATGATGAACAGTATTTTGATGGCCTTGAGTGGAGGAGCTTTGATTGGCTTTGCTGCATCCCTGATGTTGGTTTTCAACGGACGGGTAACGGGAATCAGCGGGATTGTAAATGGTTTGCTGGGTGGGTTGTTCAAAGACGGTCTGTGGCGACTGACGTTTATTCTGGGGTTGTTGGTGGGGGGCGCTTTGTTGGGAATGTCCCATCCGGAGTTGTTCGTAAACACCAGCGGGCGCTCGGTGGTCCTGGTGACGCTGGCAGGTTTGATCGTTGGCTTTGGCACAGTGATGGGCAGTGGATGCACCAGCGGTCATGGCGTCTGCGGGATCGCCCGCTTCTCTGTGCGATCACTACTGGCGACAGCAACTTTTATGATTATTGGAATTTTGACAGCAACAGTTTTGAAGTATTGGCTGGGAGTTTAAAATGGAAAAGCGACAGATACAGCAGGCCGTGCTGGCATTTATGGCGGGACTTGTTTTTGCCGTGGGGTTGGCGGTTTCAGGAATGACCCAGCCTCAAAAAGTAATTGGTTTTCTACAACTGGGGGAAGGTTGGGACCCTTCACTAATGTTTGTGATGATCGGAGCGATCCCCGTACACATGATCAGTTATCGTTGGATGCGCGGGCGCCCAAGCCCGTTGTTTGATACTCAATGGCATGTGCCGCAATCCAAAGATATCACAAAGCCACTGCTGATAGGAGCGGGGTTGTTTGGATTAGGCTGGGGATTGGGAGGTTTTTGTCCGGGACCGGGACTCACCTCCTTGGGGGCCGGCCAGATGTCGGCCGTTTATTTTGTTCCGGCAATGCTGGTGGGGATGGGACTGTATCGTCTTTATTCCCAAAAGATCGCAAAGAAATAAGAGGTGAAAAATGGAACTGTTGGGATATTTCGGCGCCGCTGTGATTGGTATTTCGCTGGGGTTGTTGGGGGGTGGAGGCTCTATTCTGGCGGTTCCTTTGTTTGTGTATTTCTTTGCATTGCCTCCATCGCAGGCCACCAGCTATTCACTGTTTGTGGTAGGGCTTTCCAGCCTGATTGGTTTCGTGAAAAGTTTCCGTCAGGGAAATGTGGATCTTAAAGCCGGGATTCTTTTTGCGATTCCGTCGTTTGTTGGCGTGTTGGGGGTGCGGCGTTGGATTCTGCCGCATATTCCGGTGCAGTTGATGTGGGGGGATGTTGCTTTCGACAAAGAAGTGGTGATTCTGACTGCATTTGCGGTGGTGATGTTGTTGGCGGCCCTGGCAATGCTGATTCCTGCGAAAAAAGCGGAAGCTTCTTCCGGAGCTATGACTTTCGCAGCAAAAGCGCTGGGTGTTGGGGCTGTGACGGGATTTGTTGGGGCAGGCGGTGGTTTTTTAATTGTTCCTGCTTTGGTGAAGATGTCCGGGCTTGGTATGAGAGTGGCCGTGGGAACATCCTTAGGTGTCATTGCGGCCAATTCGTTGCTGGGGTTTTTCGGCGATGTTGCTTCCGGAGCAGCCCTGGATTATCTGCTGTTGTTGAAAACTTCTGTTCTTGCCGTGGCGGGAATTTTTCTGGGTTCTTATTGGGGGCAGCACACACCGGAGGCAAAATTGAAACCCGCTTTTGGGGTTTTTGTACTGGTTCTAGGGTGCGCCATTATTTTCCAGCAGGCATTTAATTAACACTTTTAAATACTTTCATGGGCGTTAACATTTGACGTCTTTCTCAGTTGATTTACGATTAAGTCATATGAGGTGAGTATGCACAAAGATCTTTATCCCGTGAACGCTGAGGTGGCAAAAAAAGCCTGGATCAATGAGGCCAAGTACAAAGAGATGTACGAACGTTCGATCAAGGACAATGAAGCCTTCTGGGCAGAGCAGGCAGAAAGCCTGGACTGGATCAAAAAATGGGACAAGGTCAAAGAAGTCAGCTTTAAAAAGCCAGTCAGCATCAAGTGGTATCAAGGCGGCAAGTTGAATGTGTCCGCGAATTGCATCGACCGTCACTTGAAAACTCGCGGCGACAAGGTGGCATTGCTTTGGGAGCCGGACAATCCTTCAACACCGGCTCGTTCTATCACATACAAGGAACTGCACAGGGAAGTCTGCCGTTTCGCCAATGTACTGAAAAAAATGGGCGTTAAAAAAGGTGATGTGGTTACAATCTACATGCCGATGGTTCCTGAAACCGCGATTGCGATGCTGGCCTGCACACGCATCGGTGCGGTTCACTCTGTGGTCTTTGCCGGTTTTTCTCCGGATTCTATCTCGGATCGTATTCTGGATGGGGAATGCAAATATGTTATCACTGGTGATGCGGGCTATCGCGGCAGCAAGGTGATTGCGCTAAAGGAAAATATCGACAAGGCACTATTAAAAACCCCGGACGTAAAAAATGTTCTGGTGGTTAAGTATGCCGGCAATGATGTGGAAATGAAGCCGGGCCGTGATCTCTGGTATCATGAAGAGGTTCAGTCCGTAAGCGATCAGTGTGAACCCGAAGCGATGGATGCCGAAGACCCGCTATTTATTCTATATACCTCCGGTTCTACCGGAAAACCCAAAGGTGTGATGCATACAACGGGTGGTTATCTGGTTTATTCCGCAGTGACTCACAAGTATGTTTTTGATTATCATGAGGATGACATCTACTGGTGTTCTGCCGATGTCGGCTGGGTGACCGGGCACAGTTATATCGTGTACGGGCCGCTGGCCAACGGAGCAACGACGCTGTTCTTTGAAGGTGTTCCCAACTATCCGACACCATCGCGTTTCTGGGAAGTGGTGGATAAACACAAGGTCACAATCTTCTATACTTCGCCAACGGCAATTCGTTCTTTGATGCGTGAAGGAAGTTCTTACGTGCAATCAACGTCTCGCAAAACGTTGCGCATACTGGGGTCTGTCGGTGAACCCATCAATCCTGAAGCCTGGGCTTGGTATCACGATGTGGTGGGTGACGGCCGCTGTCCTGTGGTGGATACGTGGTGGCAGACGGAAACGGGCGGGATTTTAATTACACCTTTACCGGGCGCCATCGCGCAAAAGCCGGGCTCTGCCACCTTGCCATTCTTTGGGATTCAACCCAAGTTGCTGACGAATGAAGGGCAGGAAATCAAGGGGGCCGGAGAAGGTGTTCTGGTGATTGCGGATTCCTGGCCGGGTCAAATGCGCACAGTGTATCGCAACCATGAACGTTTCGAGGACACGTACTTCTCAAATTATCCGGGATATTATTTCTCTGGAGATGGTTGTCGCCGCGACGAGGACGGCTACTACTGGATCACGGGTCGTGTGGATGACGTGATCAATGTTTCCGGTCACCGTTTGGGGACAGCAGAAATTGAGTCGGCTTTGGTCGCCCACCCGAAAGTGGCAGAGGCTGCGGTTGTGGGGTATCCTCACGATATCAAAGGGCAGGGGATCTATGCGTTTGTGACGTTGCGTTCGGGGGAAACCCCAAGCGAGGATTTGCGTAAGGATCTGGTGCAGACTGTTCGTAAGGAGATCGGTCCGATTGCCACGCCTGATTTGATTCAGTGGGCGCCACGTCTGCCAAAAACCCGTTCAGGCAAGATCATGCGTCGTATTTTGCGTAAGATTGCAGAAAATCATCCGGATCAACTAGGTGATATCACAACGCTTTCTGAGCCAGGGGTGGTTCAAGAACTGGTGGACAATCGTATGAATCGGTGATAGCTTGCGCGTCATGAATACACGATTAATGACTTTGATCTTGATGGTTCTTGGCGCGGCTTTCAGCCGTTTGATTCCTCACCCTTGGAATTTCACTGCCATTGGCGCAATGGCTTTGTTTGGCGGGGCGTATTTCCCATCCAAAAAGCAATCCTTGTTGATTCCTTTGGCGGCGTTGTTGCTAAGTGATCTGGTTTTGGGTTTCCATAGCACGATGATCTTTGTGTATATGGCCTTTGCGATGGTTGTGGTTTTGGGTTGGAATCTGCGTGAACAAAAAGGGGCTGCAAAAATCGCAGGCCTGTCTTTGTTGACCAGCTCTTTGTTTTTCCTGATTTCCAACTTCGGTGTTTGGGTGATGGGCACAATGTATGCTCCGACGCCTGCGGGTTTGTTCCAGTGTTTGCTGGCAGGTCTGCCATTCTTTGATAACCAAATCTATGGTGATTTGTTCTTCTCTGGTTTGCTGTTTGGTTCCTTTGAGGCTGTTAAAAAGTGGGCTCCGGATTTTCTTGGCCAAGCGGCCGCTAAATAATTTTTGAATTCTTGAAGGGGCCATGAAGCTGGGTCTGCATCGCCCTGTTCTGGGTGGAAAAGTAAATTTCCCATTGTGTCTGGCCCCGATGGTGGGGCTGACTCACGTGGCTTTGCGTGAGGTCATGCGGGAATATCTTCCTTCTGACGCCTACACGATCTGGCCCACCGAAATGCTGAACTCTCGCCGAGTACCTGGCGAAAATCTTGAAACAACTCCTGAAACCATGCGCAGTCCTGACGAAAACGGGCTGGTGCCGCAGATTCTTGGTAATGAAGAAGGCCCCATCGCAGAAAGTGTTAAGCGCCTGATCGAATGGGGAGCTGAAGCCATCGACATCAATATGGGTTGCCCCGTGCAAAAAGCCCTGAAGCACAATTACGGTGTGGCTTTGATGGGGGATCCGACCTATGCCGCCGAAGTCGTACGCATGACCGTCAAAAACTCCACAGTGCCAGTCAGTGTGAAGTTGCGCGCGGTGGGAAGCACCAAAGAGCGGGGACGGCCTGACGGACTGTTTTGACGATGTCAAAAACCCGATCACAGGATTTCAAAAGACTGGCGCCCCCGTCGTGGCGATTGACGGTTTTAGCCGGGCAGCCGAAGTTCAGATCCACGCCCAAGGCCCCCAGTTTAACTGCGCGCTGGGCGTTGAGTGCCAAAGGTTCGGCCTGACCGCCAAGAAGTTGGACAAAGACCGGGGTGCCCCAGCGGGTGCGAGATCCGGTTTTCAGTTCAGGGCAGTTTTTATAGAAGACACTTTCGGGATGCAAACGGTCGGTCACGCGCAGGAATTCGGTGACACATTGATCAATGCCACCAATCCGGGTCAGCGTATCACGCATTACCCAGTCCACCACACCTTCCATTGGAGCCAAAAACAACTTCATCTTCTATACCTTTTAGTACGCTGTAACATTCATTTATTCGCGAAGCGAGGAGGAAGCCGTACTGGTTGTACGGCGCCGACGCAGCGACAAAGAAGAAATGAATGTTACGGTGTGCTTCCGCCCATTTTTTTGACGATATCGAAGTGCTTTTTATCAACAGGCTGAATGGAAAGGCGAGAACCTTTTTGCAGAACCAGCATTTCGGAAAGCTTTTCATTGTCGCGCAGGTCCTGAAGGCTCACAAAATTCTTAAAATGCCCCACGTATTCCACCTGAACGCAATACCAGATTGGTTTTTCCTTGGTGGCTTTCGGATCAAAGTATTCAGACTTTTTATCGAACTGTTCCTGATCCGGTTCAGCAACCTTGGATACGCGAGCCAGCCCGGCAACTCCCGGAGGTGTCGCATTGGAATGATAGAATAGAACTGCATCGCCAACCTGCATGTCCTTCATCATGAAATTGCGGGCCTGATAGTTGCGCACGCCATTCCACCAGGTGGTTTTGTCTTTTTTTAGCTGATCCAAAGAAAAAACATCAGGCTCGGATTTCATCAACCAGTACTTCATTTGGTTTTTTCCCCTTTGATCTTGCCGGATTTAAAGAACCACTCGCCAGCTTGCTTGCGGAAGGTGCTGACTTCGTGATGAACGTAGTCCTCGTCATCAATACTGTAAAAGGCTTTAAACTCCACAAGGCCTTTGGTGCCTTTTTCTTCGGCGTTCAAGATTTCCAGCTTTAGGAATTTCGCGCGTTCGGCCCATTCTTTATTCGCTTCATCGTCGATCAAATCCAGGGTCTGTGGATCGGTCGTATCGCGCAGGTACTGCATTTGATTTTTCGCAAAGGCAGCATAGCGTGAACGCATCAAAGCTTCAGCTGTCGGAGCCAGCGCTTCACCTGAATGATAAACACCACAGCACACAGAGTAATTTTTGTCAGAACCACAAGGACATTTCATAGCCCGCGAAGCTATCAGAATTTCCCCATCAGAGGTACGCCGTACCTTTTTGGAGTGCGCCGCGTCGGGCTGGTTTTTGAAAACCATGTGCCATACCCAAGCTCTTGACGGCCTGCTATCGTCTTAGAGGTGAGGTGAATTATGACGAAATGGGCACTTATTACCGGGGCGACCTCGGGCATTGGCCGGGCGACGGCTCATTCATTGGCAGAACAGGGATTTTGCATTCTGGCGACTGGGCGCCGTTATGAAAAGCTGCAAGAACTGCAAAATGAGCTGAAGGCCAAGTTCCCGCAAGTGCAGGTGAAGCTGGCAAGTTTTGATGTCTCCGATCGCTTTGAAGTCAGCGAGTTTATGAAGGCTCACGCAGCGGATTTGGCTTATATCGAAGTTCTGGTGAACAATGCGGGGCTGGCCTGCGGTGTGGAAAAAATGCAGGAAGCCTCTTTGGACGATTGGGAAACCATGATCGACACCAACATCAAGGGTTTGCTTTTTATGACCCGCGGAGTGGTGGAACACATGGTGAAAAAGAACTCCGGACATATTATAAATTTAGGTTCGGTGGCCGGGCGTTGGACTTATCCGGGTGGGGGAGTGTACTGCGCAACGAAGTTTGCGGTGCGCGCCCTGTCCGAAGGACTGCGTATGGATTTACTGGGCACCAGGATTCGCGTCACAAACATTGAACCTGGCATGGTGAATACTGAGTTCTCAGTGGTGCGATTGAAGGACCAGGCTAAAGCCGACAAGGTCTATGAGGGCATGACCCCGTTGATGGCCAAGGATATTGCAGAAACCATCGCGTGGTGTGCGGCTCGTCCGGCTCATGTAAATATTCAGGAACTTGTGATTTATCCCACCGATCAGGCCCATGTCGGTCAGGTCGCTCGTAAAGGAGTTTAAGTATGTCAGGCAGCGGATTTAGAATTGAAAAAGACACCATGGGTGATGTGCAGGTTCCCGCAGATAAATTTTGGGGTGCCCAAACGCAAAGGTCCACGCAGAACTTCCGCATCGGCGGGGACCGCTTTCCACGCGAAATGATTCGCGCGCTGGGGATCTTAAAAAAATCTGCTGCTGTGACAAACCAAAAGCTGGGAATTTTGGATACAAAAAAAGCCGACCTGATTATCAAGGCTGCTGATGAAGTGATTCAAGGTAAACTGGATGCACATTTTCCTTTGGTGGTGTGGCAGACGGGTTCGGGCACTCAGACCAACATGAATGCCAACGAAGTCATCGCCAATCGAGCGATGGATATGACCGGCACCAAGCTTCCCAGTAAGGACATTCATCCCAATGATGACGTGAACAAGGGGCAGTCGTCCAACGACACCTTCCCAACGGCGATGCACATTGCTGTGGGAGAGCAGATCCATCACCGCCTGCTGCCGATGCTGGAAAAACTGCACAAGGCGCTGGAACACAAACAAAAAGAATTCCAAAGCATCGTGAAGATCGGCCGCACGCATTTGATGGATGCAACGCCGCTGACTTTAGGGCAAGAGTTTTCAGGCTATGCCACGCAATTAAAACACACCATTCAGCGAGTGAAAAACACCCTGCCACATCTTTACGAACTGGCCTTGGGGGGCACCGCTGTTGGAACAGGGTTGAACACCCATCCGAAGTTTGCCGTGGAGGCGGCGGCAGAGATCGCGAAAGAAACAGGACTGCCGTTTGTTTCTGCCGAAAATAAGTTCGAGGCCTTGGCCGCACATGATGCTTTGGTGGAAGTCAGCGGGTCATTAAATTCTGCTGCTGTGTCTTTGATGAAAGTTGCCAACGACATCCGTCTTTTGGGATCAGGTCCCCGCTGCGGTATTGGCGAACTGCATTTACCGGAAAATGAACCTGGCAGCTCCATCATGCCGGGCAAGGTCAATCCCACCCAAAGCGAGGCCATGACAATGGTCTGTGCACAGGTGATGGGAAATCACGTCGCTGTCAGCATTGGCGGAGCAACCGGGCATTTCGAGTTGAACGTGTTTAAGCCGTTGATTGTGTTTAACGTGCTGAACTCGATTCGTCTGCTGGCGGATGCGTGCGAGTCCTTCACCGACCACTGCGTTTCGGGAATTGAAGCCAACCATAAACAAATTCAGAAGCACCTGGAGCACTCTTTAATGCTGGTAACGGCGCTGAATCCTCATATTGGCTATGACAATGCAGCCAAGATTGCCAAAACTGCCCATAAAAACGGCACAACACTGCGCGAAGAAGCCATCAATCTTGGACTCCTCACTGGCGAAGAGTTTGATAAAGTAGTAAAACCACAGGACATGATCGGCGCTAGCCGGCAGAGCTGAAGCTCGGCGGCAGCCGGCAGAGCTGGAGCGCCGGCAGGCGCGCAAGCTGGAGCAACTTAAGAACTGGAGAAGTATGAACCCACTATTGGCTAAAGCGGACTGGATGAATCAGGATGACATCAGACCCTACGTCTTTGTGCGTCCCGAAAACCAGATTGCTCAGCCGGGGTCGGTGCATCGCCTGAACTGGTTTACCCAGTCTCCAATCATCAAAAATCCTCTGGATGTCAAAGAGCTGGCCTTTGCTGACAGAATTTATTCTCTGGAAGAACGTGCCTTTGGGCCTTCTAATATGGCCATGCCGCGTTGGGTTTTTTACGACTGTGCGGTGATGCCAGGGTTTGTGGCGGGCTTTGCAGCTCGTCCATCAGCTTTGTCCAAGGCGGCGCGCGAGGCGCTGGACCCTAAGAAGTTCCCGGCGTCCCAGTCTCCGATTAAAACTTCCGGTGTTTTGAAGGAAGTCGAAGCTTTGGACGACATGGATTGGATTCCTTTGTCGCTATTTATCATCATTCCGACGATGCATAAGGGCGAGTGGGTGGCCCACAACCTGTGTTCGGTAAACTCTCTTTTGCCGAAGGAAGAGCAGTTTTATGGTCTAGGTTTCCTGTCCAAGGCTTTCGGGCTTTGGTACGCAAACGTGGAGCAATGCTCCGGAATGACTCAGTGGGGAAGTCCGGCTTTGAAGCTGCACTCGCATTATGGTCATTTAGAGGTAATTGGGGCTTACGCTCCGGTGCATTCTCATGCTAAAACTATTACTTACCGTGTACAGGTAAATACTCAATGCTGGGAAAAGTTCTTCAATAAGGAGCCGGACCTGGCGTTCTTGGAAAACTACGGACCGACCGGCACGTTCATCGATCCGAAGAAAGAAGAGAGCATGTTGGGCTTCCAACAGCGCATTGAGCGCAATGAAGGGCCGTTCTATCTCAGCGCCGGAGAGATCGCCCAGAAGAAGCTTGATGAACAGTTGATGATTTACAGTTTGAAACAACAATACTAGATAGGAAGAAACCATGTCGATGAATACTCTGCCACCCGTCGCGAAATCCTTTTTTGCGTTTTGTAAGAAATGTGATGCTGATAGATACCACGTTGTTCTGGCTCACACTTCGGCAACATCCGCAAAGATTAAATGCGAAATCTGTGGTTCTCAAAAGACGTATTCTCTTCCTAAAGCTCAAACTAAAACCGGCAAGCCTTTGACGGGGGCGGCTGCGAAAAAACGTGAGCAAACAATGAACTCCCGCAAATCCAGCCACCGCAACGAATATGAAATGCTGATGGCGAATGAAAGCGCAGCCACTGCGACTTACAACATGAAGGGCAAGTTTGAAAAAAACACCAAGCTTCAACATCCTAAGTTCGGCATGGGTTTCATCAAGGATGCGTTGAATGATAAAATTGAAGTTGTGTTTGAAGACGAAGTTCGTACTTTGATCCACAATCGTCAGTAGTTTTTGAAAGAATAAAAATTAATGGATTGGTTCAAGGGGCTCAACCCCGAACAACAAAAGGCCGTGAAGCACAACTTCGGGCCTTTGTTGATTTTGGCGGGGGCCGGTTCAGGCAAGACAACAGTTCTGGTTTCCAGAACCGGGCGTTTGATTTCCGAGCGTGTGGCACAGGCTCAGGAAATCTGCGTTCTTACTTTCACCAACAAAGCCGCGCGCGAACTCAAACATCGCGTCAGTGCCAAGCTGGGCAGTGCCGGGACGGGCATGTGGGCGGGGACTTTCCACTCTTTCGGATTGCAGATCCTGCGCCGGTTCCACAAGCATGCGGGGCTTTCTCCGTATTTTGGGATTGTCGATCAAAGTGACTGCAATGCCATTGTCAAAGATCTGGTGAAAGATATTAAGAACTCCAGCAAGGACAAGTTCGACACGGATAAAATCCTGAACATGATCAATGACCGTCGCACGGGGATGGCGCCGCAGACCGAAGCGTTTGATGAATATCACGAGATGGTCGAGGTTCTGACCCCGAAATTCACCAAGCGTCTGGAACATCTGGGTGTTGTGGACTTTGAGGGGCTTTTAATCAAGCCGCTGACGTTGCTTAAGGAAAATCCGGAAATCCTGGAAAAAGTGCAGGGCATGTTCACGCAAGTGATGGTCGATGAGTTCCAGGACACCAATCGTCTGCAGATGGATCTGATCGCCCAGATCGTGCAAAGTCATAACAATATTTCTGTGGTGGGCGACGATGATCAGTCCATCTATGGCTGGCGTGGGGCGGAAGTAAAAAATATTCTGAATTTCCCACAGGAATTCACTCCGTGTGAAGTGATCAAGCTGGAACGCAACTATCGTTCTTCGGCTGAAATTCTGGCCGTGGCCAATGCCGCTATTTCCAAAAACAAAAACCGTCACGGCAAGATTCTGCGCCCGCAGATTGCTGAAGACACCGGGCAGCTTCCGGAATTGTTTATTCTGGATCGAGAAGAGGACGAATGTGAATTCGTCGTCAGTGAAATTCTGAATTTCCAAAGACAGGGTTACAGCTACAAGGATATGGCCGTGCTGTATCGTTCAAACACCCAAGGGGGCTTGATTGAGTCCTCTTTGCGTCGTGCGAATGTGCCCTATCATATTTCCGGCGGCACTTCGATTTTCGATCGTCGAGAGATCAAGGATCTGATGGCTTACCTGAAGCAAGCCCTGGCTCCGAATGAAGTGTCTTTGCGTCGTATTATCAACGTCCCGTCTCGCGGAATTGGTGACACGACGATTGAAAAACTCAGTGAATTTGCGCTGAAAAAAAGAATCAACTTTGTCGATGCCTGCCGCTTCTGGCAGGAAGCCGGAGTCCAGGATAAAGCCGGGGAATCCATCGACAACCTGATGCTATTTATCGAGAATCTTCCGAAGAACATTTTGGATTTCCAGGTGGGTTCGACCCCAGGGGCCAAGATGGTTCAGATCTTCCAGGACATCGGGTATCGTGAATATGTCTATGGTACCGCCGCAGACCCCACCAGTGCCGAAAAAAAATGGATGGTGGTCGAGATTCTGGGGCGCATTTTGGATGCTTATCTGGGACGTCGTTCTTATGACGTGGAAAACATCAAGTCCTTCGTGGATTCGATGCTTTTGCGGGATGATATGTCCGAAGAAGAACTGGAAAACAAAGTTCAACTGATGACCTTGCATGCCTCCAAGGGGCTGGAGTTCCCGGTGGTGATTCTGGCGGGGTTGGAAGAAGATCTTCTGCCGCATAAAAACCTGGGTTCTGACATCGATGAAGAACGCCGCTTGTTCTATGTCGGTGTGACCCGAGCCAAGAAACGCCTGGTGATGTCGCGCTGTCAGCAACGCAAACGCAACGGCGTGGTAAAACCCGTGGCACCTTCGCGATTCCTTTTGGAACTTCCCAAAGAGCTTTACACCGAGTTTCCACTGGGCGCCCGTCCGGTCGTGGGGCAGGAACGTGAAGATCTGGTGGCAAGTTTCCTTTCCAAGCTTGATAGCAAGCTTGGCAGTAACGTCAAAAAATAGGTCCGTGTTCGCAAACGCCGTGGAAACAACAGGCGCTTGAAACGTCCTGCTGTCAACGCGTTCAACAAATCTTAACTGATAAAACCACTTTCATTTGATTGCCGCCGGGATTTCATCTGGCACCGTCTTCGCAGCTTCCCAAGTCTGTGGAGGCTGCTGCCGAGGATGTCTCATTATGAGACTTTCTTCCAGACAGAACGGTATGAAGATTTGGAACATGAAAGCTTTGATGACAGCGATGTTGGTAAGTCAAACTGTCAGTGCGGCGATGCCTCAGTTAGATCTGCCGGAAACCGGCTGGCATGAAATTCCGCAAGTCTTTCAGCCGTACCTGACCAGCAAGGCATCGCATTTGGAATACAATGCGGAATCCAAATTCCTGCGTCAGTTCCGCGTGAACCGCCTGCTCAGCCGTGACAGTCACGTCGTAAATATCGAGTGGAATAAAATCTCTGTCAGAAAAGATGCGCCCTTGGAAATCAGACAGTGCTGGGGCATCTTCGTCAGCGGGGGCTCTTGTGGCAAGGCGATTGTGTCGCCACTGCCAACTCACTATTCCCCGGAAGGGGAGCTGGATCTTTTAAAATATGCGCGTCACGTGGCCTATTATAACGGTCTGGCAGTTTCCCGTGATGTCTTTGTAAACCTTATTCGTGACAAAGATGCTTCCAAGGGCGAAATGCGTAAGCGCATTATTGAAACCACTCGCAATACTAACAAGACCTATCCGAATTCTTTAGCCACCATCCGCAAAGATCAGCGCAAAGACATCGGCGTCTATCTGGTGTTGGGCATTGGCGGAGAAAAAAGCAAGAATGCCGCTTTGATTCAACGAGCCGCAGAAGAACTAAGACGGATGGGGTTTACTTCAGAAATGCTGATGGTTGATGCCGAACTGGGCAGTGATTACAACGCCGTGATGTTAAAAGAGATGCTGGCGCAACGCTTGCCGCGACTGAAAAAGGTGGTGTTGGTGGCCGCCAGTAAAGGTGTTGCCGACTTTATTACTTTCTTCCTGAATCACGGTGAATCCCTGTCTTTGCGGGAACGGGAAAAAGTAAAATTGATGGTATCGCTGGCCGGAGTGATCCGTCCTTCCTTTGTGGCGAACTACGTGATGGAAAGCAAAGGCGTGATTCCCAAATTTGTGAAGACCACTTTAACGGTGACGGGACGGACGGAAACCAAAAAGGGGATTTCCTCTTTGGCTGAAAACCCGTGGGAAGGGCATGATCCGAAAGGGATTAAAAACCTTTTCCCCAACATGAAATGGCTCAGCATGCCGGCAGTACCTGAAGGTCTGGATGGCGTGACTCATCGAAGTTTGTGGGAAGGCTTTTTGAAGACTCCAAGTTACAGATATGCAGAGGAAGCCTCTCCGATGGATGGTTTGGTTGAATCTGCCGCTTCCGTGCTGCCACCGGACACGGGCTTGCAAGAACTGATTGTGCCGATCTATGGGCCTCACGCCATGGCCCTGGGTTATTACACTGCGAATTTGAAAGTGGCACCCAACGCCCATCGCGATACGGTGGATAAGGTGGTGCCAGAAGCCGGAGCCGAAATGCTCAGCGCGATCTTCCGGGCTTTGCCAGTATCACTGGTGGACTAATTTTAAAAACTCTTCCGGCAAAGGTGCTTCAAACGTTAAAGAGGCACCTTCAAAAGAAATGACCAGCTTTGCCGCATGCAGGAACATGCGCGAGGTCTGATAGATTCCGGCCATGCGCTCATTGTACTTGGGATCACCGTAACGGGAATCCCCTAAAATAGCGTGCTTGGCCAGGGCTGTGTGCTTGCGAATCTGATGCTGGCGTCCTGTCAGCAGGCGCACCTCCGCCAAAGAAAAATACTTGTTAGCTTCGGTGATGCGATACCGGGTTTGCGCGGGAACGCGGTCCTTGCTCATACCTTGGGGATTCTTGCGTCCTTCGGCTTTGTCACTTAAAGGTTGATTCCACTCCAGCCAGTCGGGACTGACGGGCAGACTGCCACGCAAAACGGCGTAGTAAGTTTTTTCCGTCTGATGATTTTGAAATTGCTCGGCCAGTTTTGCGGCGGTAGTGGCGTCTTTGGCGACCAGCAGAACTCCGCTGGTTTCTTTGTCCAGCCGGTGAACCAGATGCAGATTTTCCAGAGGAAGGCTTAACTGGCGATGCAGAAGATGCAACACATCGTTGGCTTCATTATGAACGGAAACGCCAGCGGGTTTATCAATAGCGATCCATTTCGGACTTTGCGCCAAAACAGGCAGATTCACGGGAGCTCCTTCAGGATGGCTTGCACGTCTTCGGGTGAAACATCTTTTCGTGTCAGATCACTGTCCATGATCCAGCGTTCTTTACGGGATACCGCCAGGGCATGGACCGAGACAAGCACTATCAGATTAAAAATGAAGCCGCCCCAACTAAGAAACAGAAAAAACGCCCCCATCAGGAAAATATTTTTTTCATAGGCCTTGAGGTCGGCTTCTTCTTTGCCTTCGTAAAGCGGCTCGATATCAGAACGGGACTCCCGCCAGGTCAGGTTGATTTTTTTCAGATTGTTTTGCAGCTGTCGATAGGCAGGGGATTTGATTTTCTTTCGATGCAGCCACAGGTGCAGTCCCGTGATGCCGGCCGAAGGTATCCAGCCAATTACATAAGCCGCAGCAAGTTCCGGTGCCATGGGGAGGTTCCTCTTTCTTTTCTCTGGGGGTCAGTCTAGCGGGGGGTATGATTATTGGCAATACAGGGGCAGCAAAGTGGTGCAGGAACCGGGGGCTTTGGCAAAATAGTGTCGTGAGGTGACCCATGAATCCCAGCGTTCACGAATTTCTAGAGTTTTTAGACAAGGAAGATGACACGGACTATGGTGATTTTAAGCGCGAGGTGGATCTTCATTTGGTTCACATGGCCGAGGCCCTGCGGCCTCTAAGTGTCGAGCAACGCTTGCAAATTCAACGCATGCGAGAACAATTACTCTGGTCCTATAAGTTCGACATTGAAGAAATGCGGTCACTGCTGCGCTATGAAGTCCAGCATCTGGAAGGCGCGCCCGAGCTGTAATGAACGGAAAAGTTGGTGCGCTGCGTGTTTCCAAGGCAAAAACTCGCTTGTAGGCTTGAGGGACTGACGGAGGTACTTCATGTCCACTTTGGCGCAACAAGAGTTTTGCATCACTCTCAGCGATTTAGCCTCCTTCATGGAGCTGGCTCCGAATCAGGTGAAGGCCAAAGCTGAGGTCGTTCTGCAAAAGAAATTGAAATCCCCGTGGCTGCTTCCCGAGGAAGTGCGAGCTCTTCTGTTGGCTGAAGGTTACAAATACCCGCAAAAAGTTATTTCTGTTCAGATGCTCAAAGGGGGCGTGGCAAAGACCACTTCTGTTTTGAACATGGGACTGCGAGCGGCGATGTACGGCGCGCGAGTGTTGTTCATCGATTTGGATCAGCAAGCCAATTTAAGTTTTGCCTTGGGCGTGGAGGACGAAAGTCTTCCGGTCTGGGTGGATGTGGTGGAAAAGAAAAAGAGCATCGAGGAATGTGTGCGCTTTGTCGAACCTCATGTGGATCTGATTCCATCCAGCTTGAACAACTCGGTTCTGGATCGGGTGCTGTTAAATTCCAATCGCAATTGGGCCCAGGCTGTCAAAGCACCTTTAGAAAAAATCAAACATCGCTATGATCTGATTCTGATCGATACGGCTCCGGCTTTGAGTGCGACCAATACGGCTGTCACTGTGGCTTCCGATGAGGTGATTCTGCCAGTGAACCCGGACAAGTTTGCGTTTCTGGGACTGCAAAAGAATTTGAGTGAACTGGAAGATATCAGGGCGGACTTCGGTCTGGGCTTTAAGAAGAAAGTTCTCTTTACCAAGTTTGATGGTCGTGAGAACTTCAGTCATGAGCTTTTACAAAAGTGTATTGAGTCTTTTGAAGATTCACTGATGAAGGGGTATATTCGAACTTCTTCCGAGGTGAAAAATACTGTGCGGTCCGGAAAAAGCCTTTTTGTCGGGAAATCCCCGGTGAAATCCGATTATGATTTTGTGACCCGCGAAATGCTGGGATTTGCTTAAAAGGAAGTGTCATGCCAGAGATCAAAGATTACGACGGAAAAAAGAAGCACCACCACTCTAAAAAACGTCGCCCTCACCACGAGGCGCAGACCGAAGAGATCATGGCTGAAGCTGAGGAAATTCAAGCCGAAGCTGCGGTGACCATGGATGAGGCGCAAGAGATCAACACCGAAGCGCAAAACGAAGGTGTGACAATCGATGAGACTGTTTTGGAAGCTAAAAAAATGGTTTCTGAAGGCGCACCGATTTTTGATGAAGACACTCAAAACTTCTCAAGATCGGAAGACGAGCCCCAAAAAGTTCATCTGGATTTCTACGGCAGTGAAATGATTCGTCAGAAAGCTCCGAAAGTAATGGAACTGGCGGATTCCGTGGCCGACGAATGGGTGAAGGACGGTCAGTTTGAAGGTCTTCCCGTGGGGAATCCTTTGGCGCAAGTGGCAGCGGCAAAAGCTTTGCGCAAAGCCAAAGACGTGGAAAAGAAGCTGGAAGAAAAAGGCGTCTTTGCCATGGCGAAAATGGGAATTGATCTGATCAAGTCCAAAATCGACAAAAGAAATCACTAAGTAATGTCTTCGCGCGAACAAAGAATCCGTGACATCTTAAACCAGTCCCTGGCTCCGCTGGAGCTAGGGGTGGAAAACGAAAGCCATATGCACTCTGTCCCGCCCAACAGCGAGACGCATTTCAAGGTGCTGGTGGTGTCTGACGCCTTCGAAGGCAAATCCCGCATCGACCGCCAAAGAATCGTCAACGACCTGTTGAAGTCCGAATTACAAAGTGGTCTGCACGCTTTAACCCAGAAGGCTTTGACGCCTTCTGAATGGGATGTGCAGAAAGATACTCTGAATTTTGTTAGTCCTGAATGTTTGGGTGGAAGCAAGCACGACCGTAAGTCCTAAGCACGCAGTTTTTGCGAGAGCTTCGGGCTGTCTGCCACTCTGGGGCACGCCATCCGGGCTCAGTTGCCGCCGCCTTTGGCGGTTCGCGCCTTCCGGGCGCCGGCAAAGGCCCCTGCCGTGGCAGTCATCCCGAAGCTCTCGCAAAAATGGCTTCGAACTTTCTTGAATAATTGAACAGGTAGTTTGTTAGCACTTTGTTGGGGATGGGATCTTGAGAGTGAACTCTGCGCCTTTGCCGTCTTGGCTGGTGACGGTGATGTCGCCGTTGTGGGCTTGCATGATTGAGTGGGCGATGGAAAGGCCCAGGCCGAAACCCGAGGTTCCGGGGGATCTGGCGGTGTCGGCGCGATAGAAGGGTTCGAAGATGTGGGGCAGATCTTTGGTGGTGATGCCCACGCCGTCGTCTTTTACAGAGATCATCCAGTCATTGCAGTTTTTGTTCAGGCTGACGATGATTGGTTTGGAATCGGGGCGGGAATACTTGATTGCGTTTTCGATCAGGTTTCTTAGAACCCTTTCGATTTGCATACCGTCCAGATCCAAGATCACTTGCGGTAATGACGTGATTTTGACGCCGGGACTGGTGTTTTCATAGTCAGCAACCACGCCCTCGATCAGGTCATGCAAAGGGACTGCGGATTTACGCAATGAGGTGGCGCCTTCTTTCAGACGGTAGGATTCCAGAATTTCTGATACCAGTGTTTCCATTTTGCGCAAGTCATCTTTCACGGACTCTTTCAGGGAATCGTCCTTCATCAGATCCACCGCCACGCCCACGCGGGTCAGGGGACTGCGCAGTTCGTGACTGACATCGCGGAGCAGGCGTTCTTTGGAAACGATCATTTTTTCCAGGCCATCGGCCATGTTGTTGAAGGCTTCTGCGATCAGTTGGAATTCGTCATGGTGGCGGGTTTGAATGCGGTACTTCAGGTCTCCGGTGGAAATCTTGTTCACGCCCTGAATGATGACCTTCATCGGGGACATCATCCAACGAATCGTCAAAAAGCTTAGAATCAGAATCAGCAGAATAAATCCGGCAATCCCGATAAAGGGGAATGCCAGAAAACGAGGGATGTCGGAGGTGGCAATAAACCAGGCCGTGCGGGGTTCCGCCCCTTTGAGTTCCGCAAAATAATATCCGTCGTATTTTCCCAGGGCGATCTTCGCAGTCAGCCCATCGTCCTTTTTCGTGATCTCGGCAAAGGACGGCAGCCCTTGGTTGTTGGCAAGATCTTCAAAACCCGCCACGCGGGCGCGCAGATGAAGATCGTCATAAATCTGACGGATGCCATTTTCACTCAAAGAATTATTCAGACGCTGTTGCAGATTGACGGTTTCGCTGCGCAGACGGGCCTTGGTGGCATCGAGGACCTTGTTGTTCGGTTAATACGTTCATCCATGATGCGGTCCCGGGAAAGGCTTTGGCCTGAATGGGACATCAGTAGTTTTAGCAATTCGAATTCATGAGTGCTTAAGTTCAGATTTTGTTCCTGCAAAAAGGCCGCGCGTTGTTGCACATCCAAAATCAAGTCTCCGGATTTCAGGCGGCTTCCTGAGGCCGTTTTTTTCGAACGGCGAATCAAGCTTTTGATTCGTGCCACCAGTTCACGGGATTCAAAAGGCTTGGGCAGATAGTCGTCCACTCCCAGTTCCAGTCCCAGCACCTTGTCCGAGGTTTCACCCCGGGCGGTCAGCATCAGGATGGGAATGTCACTGAAGCTGCGGATTCTTTTGCAGACTTCAAAGCCGTCCATTTCTGGCAGCATGACATCCAGAATGATCGCATCAAAGCGGTCCCTGCGCAGACTTTGCAGCGCTTGCGAAGGTGTCGTGGATTGCTCAATCAACAGATCGAACTGTTGAAAGTACTGACGTAAAAGCTCTCCAAGTTTTTGATCGTCATCGATCAGAAGTATGCGATTCATGGTTTTATTCTAGTCGAAAAGCGTTTAAATCCAAAGATAAATACCCAGCATAATCAAGCAGTTACAATTTGTTACAATCATTAACAGGCCAGCAACCAATTCCTTCCTCGGGCATCTTAAACTGACTTCAGAAACAACCCCCTTATTAAGGAGTCACTTATGAGAAAAAATAGAAAATGGTCCCGGGCTTTTGCAATGGTGGTGGCCGTGGGCAGTCTGGGTTTTCTAGCGTCAGGATGTCATCGCTCGCCGGAAGAAAAGATGACCGCGATCAGTGAAAAGATCGCCAATAAGCTGGACTTCAATGAACAGCAGAAAGCCTTGCTGGCAGATATCGTGGGTGAAATGAAAAAGGACTTTGCTGAACACAAAGCTCAGCGCGCCTCCATGGCAGGCGACATCAAGAGCATGATTTTGTCTGAAGATCTTGATAAGGCCAAAGTGAAAGAGCTGATCAAAGCTCGCCAGGAACGCATGGATACCAAGGTCGATAAATATCTGGATCGCGTCGCGGCTTTGCATAAGACGCTGACTCCAGAGCAAAAGGCCGAGCTGATTGAAAAGCTGGAAAAACTTCAGAAATGGCATCAGTAAAGGCGGCTGTCATGTCAAAGGTTGGTGTGATCCGGGTGCAGGGACAGGATGGACGATGGGCACAGCAAATCGTTGGCGAGGTTCAGAACTGGCTTGCCGCCAGCGGATGGGGGGATGTCGTGACGGCATCCTTTCAGCCGTTGGCGACAGCGAAGGTTCAGGTGGAATTTGTCCCAGGTCAGTTTCAAAGCAACAGTTTACGGCGGATTTCTTTAAGGGAAAATGCGCGGTTTTCTGATTTTGAAGCGGCGTTGGATCGTTGGCTGTGGGAGCTGGAGTAGGGGCTTGGCCCTTACTCGTCGAATTGATTCAGTTTGGATTTCAGTTCGCCTAACAGGCGTTTGACTTCCTGCAGCTGTTCTTCTTCCGGAGAAATCTTGTTGGTCATCTCTTCGGTCAGGGTTTCCCAGGTGTCGAGGGCGTTTTTCAGATCAGTATTCAGATTTCCAAAGAGGGACTTTTTAGATGCGGGCTCACGCTTCTCCGGTTTTTCCGGGGAATTCTGCGCGTCTAAATTGGTATTTTGCTGCCGCTCTAAGTTGTTGCCACTCATTAAATGTTAGTTTCTGTCCGTTGTTTTCAGCTTTTTGCTTACTTTTTATGCCGGAAATCCGGTTTTCTATCTGAAAGCGCGTCCTGCGCAGGGGCCGATAGTGTGATAAATGGAACTCCATTTGACAAGCGTTTTTGGGCTGGTAGATTACTTCGCGTATATCAATTCCATTGCCGAAAACGGTCTTTTTAGGAGTGTGACATCATGTCTCAAGAGATTATCTACACAATGAAGGGCGTAAGTAAAGTATATCCTCCACAAAGATATGTGCTGAAGGATATTTATCTTTCTTACTTCTATGGCGCCAAGATCGGTGTTTTGGGTCTGAACGGTTCTGGTAAATCCACTTTGCTTAGAATTATGGCAGGCGTGGATAAGGACTTCCTGGGTGAGGCTTTCCCTTCCAAAACAATGAAAGTTGGTTACTTCGAGCAGGAACCGCAATTGGACGAAACACTGACTGTGAAAGAAAACATCTTCGCAGGCATGGGCGAGCTTCCAAAAGTGATGAAAGAATACAACGCCATCAACGACAAGTTCTCTGACCCGGATTTGGATCCGGATGAGATGAATAAATTGATCGAAAAACAAGGTGTGCTTCAGGAAAAGCTGGAGGCTTTGGGTGCTTGGGACGTCGATCAGAAGATCGAAATCGTGATGGATGCTCTTCGCTGTCCAGATGGGGATTCCCCGGTGACGAACCTTTCCGGAGGTGAAAAACGCCGTGTGGCTTTGGCCCGTCTGATCATGTCTGAACCTGACATTCTTCTTTTGGACGAGCCGACGAATCATCTGGATGCGGAATCCGTGGCATGGTTGGAACAATATCTGTCCAAGTTCCCGGGAACTGTTATTGCTGTTACGCACGATCGTTATTTCCTGGACAATGTGGCGGGTTGGATTCTTGAACTGGATCGCGGCGAAGGTATTCCTTGGAAAGGGAACTACACCAGCTGGTTGGAGCAAAAAGACAAGCGTCAGGCCAATGAAGCCAAAGATCAGGCTCGTAAAGCGCGCACTTTGGAGCGCGAGTTGGACTGGATTCGTCAGGGGGCGAAAGCTCGTCAGGCTAAATCCAAGGCACGTATTTCCAATTATGAAAACTTGTTGAAAGAGGCGTCCCCAGAGAAGATTCAGGAGATGTCCATCTACATTCCGCCGGGACCTCGTTTGGGCGATATTGTGGTGGAAGCTCATGGAATTACCAAGGCCTATAATCACAAGGTTCTTCTGGATGATGTCAGCTTCACGATTCCTAAAGGGGCTATCGTGGGTGTGATCGGGCCGAATGGTGTGGGTAAATCCACGTTGTTCCGTATGATCACGGGCAAGGAAACTCCGGATTCTGGCACTTTCAAAGTGGGCGAAACAGTCAAGATTGCTTACGTGGATCAAACACGTGAAACCTTGGATCCGAACAAGTCCATCTATGAAGAGCTGTCTGGCGGCGCGGACGTGATCCAGTTGGGCACGCGTGAAATCAATGCCCGTCAGTATGTTTCCTGGTTCAATTTCTCTGGTTCTGACCAACAAAAGAAAGTCGGTCAATTGTCCGGTGGTGAAAGAAACCGTGTGAACATGGCCAAGATCCTTAAAGAAGGCGCGAATCTGTTGCTGCTGGATGAGCCAACGAATGATCTGGATGTAAACACCATGCGTGCGCTGGAAGAAGCGCTGCTTGAGTTCGGTGGATCTGCTGTGGTGATTTCGCATGATCGTTGGTTCCTGGATCGTGTGTGCACACACATCATGGCGTTCGAGGGTGATTCTAAAATTGAATTCTACCCTGGAAACTTCACAGAGTACGAAGAAGACCGCAAACGCCGTCTGGGTGAAAATGCCGGTCCAAAGCGTGTTCGTTTCAAAATGGTGTAGCACTTGATGAAAAATCAATGGGTAAGGGCAGGATTATTCCTGCTCTTTCTTTTTGTGGCATCCCGTTTGGTTCCGGCCGGGTCGATAGATCCCTGGGGGCTGTTCCGTCCGCAAAAGATTCTTTTTATGTTCTTTGCGCTTTCGGCATTGCAAGTGATGGGAAGCGTGTTTTCCCGAATTATCGGACACCGTGCCGGGGTGCTGATGACGGGCTTTTTAGGTGGTCTGTTATCAAGTACGGCCACCACGGTCAGCCTTTCCAAAGACAGTCATGAAACGGAAGGTTCACAAAGTGTGCGTATGGCGGCCATGCATGCGGCAATTCTAGCGATGCTTTTGCAGGCGGTGGTCTTGGTGGGCGCGGGCAGTTTGGAAGCTTTACAGGTCGTGCGCCTGCACTTTCTGATTCTATTTGCGATCACCGCAGTGATGATTGTTATTTTATGGCGCAGGCAAAGTCGTCCCCGGGCGATAGCCAGAGGGCCGGAAAAGATTCTGGATGTGACAGAGTCTTTAAAGCTTACGATCTTTATTGTTCTTATTTTAGCAGCCAGTCGCGGGGCCCAACAGTGGCTGGGGACGGAAGGCCTGATGGCTTTGACGTTTGTGGTGTCGCTTTTTGAAGTGCATGGGGCGCTAATTTCCACGGCACAGTTGCTGGCGGCTGATAAAGTGGGGCTGGAGCAATATGAAAAACTTGTAGAGCTGTCCCTGTTGGCAAGTTTTGTTTCCAAGTTCTTCCTGATTGCGGTGATTTCCAGTGCGCAGTTCAAGAAAAGGGCCCTTTGGAGTCTTCTGCCCGCTGTGCTCTTTTTGGTGATACACCTGTTTGGGTGGATTCATCTGCGTTAGTGTTTTTGCAATTAAAGGCCGACGCCCATCCAGCGGATATAGTATCCATAGCTATTGTGCGGAACTGCGGAAGCATTGCAGTTGGTTGAGTCATAAGACCCCAAAATCCCGATGTAAATACGGAAGCTGGTCGGGGTGATATTATAAACTGATGTCGCTCCGAAGGTGACCCAGTGGCTTCCCACGCTGGCATCCAGGGTTGGGAAGTAGTTAAAGACCGTGCTAAAGTTGCAGGAACTTGTCGAGATGTCTTTATAAGCCGAGCACCAGGTGCCGCCAGTTGTATTGACGGCATAATATGTCCATCCTCCGGGACTGCTCGATCCGACACAGGCTCTTAAAGAATTTCCGGAAGTGTCCTTCACTGCACCGATAAGTTTACCCATGACTGTCACGTCACCAGCGCCATCAATTTTCACGCGTTCCTGGCGAGTCGTGGAACCATTTGCCGTGGTGGAAATACTGAGCCCGGTTCCTTGAGCCGAGGCCGTGTGATTTTCCGTGGCGCGGAAGCTGACATTGGCCTGCGGCGGCCACAAGTTCGTAGAAGGTGTGGGGGATTCAGAGCGATAGCCAATTCCCGCCACTTCCATGCTGGCAGTCGGATAAGCGGTGCTTCGCTGCACCACGAATGGATTGGTTCCGTCCATGACAACATCGGCCTCGTTGGATTTAATGTGCAGGGTGGACAGGGGGCTGGTCGTGCCGATACCGACATTGCCTGAACCGGTGATTCTCATACGTTCGGCATCAGTTCCTGCGGCTGCGGTATAAAACCGCAGATTTCCATTCACGGCTGTTGCAAAGTCTGTTTCCGCATTCGAGGAAATACGCGCACTGTAGGCATGAGTAGAGTTGTCGTATCCGCGGAATGCCAAAGTGCCAATGGTGTCATTGGCTAAAATTGGATTGCGAGTCGAAGCTGTACCGCGGGAGCGGACCAAACTGATTTGAGGCACGGCTGTTTCGGAATTCACACCTTCCATAAAGATGTCATCGCCATAGTCAGTGCCGTCACCCACGATATGCAGGCGGCGGGTCGGAGAAGTCGTGCCCACGCCTATCATGCCGTTGCTGTCCATACGCAGACGTTCTGTTCCGTTGACGCTAAAGCCAAGCATTCCTGTGCCCGGAAACATTCCCGAAGAGCTGTATCCACCGAAGGAATACGTTGGATTGGCTGCGGTGAAGGAGCCTCCTCCAAGTCGCATCAAAGGTCCGAAGGAACCATTCAGGATCAGCGATGTCGCACTTAAATCCATGGCCAGATTTCCGCCGGAAGTGAATTTCATAATCCCGCCACTGTTGGAAATCCCCGTGGATGGACTGCTGGCAAAACTCAAAGACGGAGTATTCCAGGCACCATCGGCCAGATAGATTTTACCTGCGTTGGTGATATTGTAAGTTCCCATGTTCAGATTTGTAGTGGCGGTATGATTCCCCAGGTTATCACCTGATGCTGGAAGCAATGCCGCTGGAATTTTCCCGGAGCCATCCAGTTCGACCAGATTTCCGGCGGAGTCTCCGAAATCCTTCGTGGAAGCGGTGCCTAGCCCCGATACCTGTGTATTGGCGATGGCAATATTCGCACAAGTGAATGTGTCGGTGATAGCACTCCAGTTAAGAGTTTTATTCGCCGTCGCGCAAGAGGCGGGCATTTGTGTATTTCCTGTGACCGTGGAACGCAATTCACCAAAGCCAAAGTATTGAACATTCCATTTGCTGGAATCAAACATCAGTATTTGCCCCAGGGACGGAGTGGTGCTGGCCACCGGGATGCCTTGGATTTTTTCAACTTTGGAATTACTTAATCCCGCAGTGGATGTTACATCACCCGCTAAGTTTGGAAGATCCGTCGCTGTGACATTAGAGCCTCCGGTGACCAAACCTTTGGCCGTCACGGTCACCCGGTCATAGGTTCCTGCTGCGACGCCGGAATTATTCAGTGAAATCACCGGAGCTGTGCCTCCGGAACTGACCAAAGGCGCCGAAGCCGTGACGCCCGTCACTGTGCCACCACTGGTGGTGATCGTGGTCCACGAAAGTTTACCGCCACCGTCCGTCGTCAAAAGCTGGCCTGTACTGCCGTCGGAAAAGGGCAGTTCATAACTGGTATTTTGTGATAAAGTCGGCGCTTTCAACTCCACATAATTGGAGCCTGAATACACGCGCAGTCCTGTGGAGGTCTGAATCAGGCCGCTTGTATTAATAGCTGTGCTACCCCCGATGGTTCCCGAAATGATGGCATTGCCTGAAACTTTGCCCGCAGTCGTGAGCGTTGCCAGCTTACTGTCGGTGATGGCCGCACCTGCCGCAATATCGGCATTCACAATAGTGCCATCGACGATTTTTGCAGAGGTCACTACGTTGTCGTTAAGAGTGACTGTTGCTGAGGGGGCCCCGCTGGAGGAAACATCGCCGGTCAGGCCGGTCAATGCTCCTGAGGTTCCCATATCATCAGCCGGCACCCACTTGCCACCGTCATATTTCAGCACCTGTCGTTGCAATAGCTGCGATCAAAAACTTTTTCATGGTACATCCTTGTTTAAAGTTTCAGTTTTGATGTACCCAGTATGTTACAAACCGTATGAATCAACAACAAGGCTTTAACAAAAGCGGCGGCTTCTGTGTCAAATTATTGTTGGCGCTCGGTTAGCAACCCTTGCAAACCACCTTTGACAAAGAAACTATTAATGAATCCGGCACCTTCAAGCTGTGTGACCACCTGGGGGCTGGATTTTTCATCTTTGTCCAAAACGACGACGGCAAAGTGCGGCGGAAGGCTTTTGGATTTCACCGATTCCAGTACATTTTCCATTTGGCAGTGCAGACTGATGTTGTCCAAGTGCATTTTTGTGACACTTTTGTACCAGTCCGAAAGATCCACCTGATCCAGGATGACCAGCAGAAATGGCGTGCGTGTTTGGATCAGATTGTCGAATTGAAAGTAACCGATAGAGTTGAATTCCATATTGTTATCCTACGCGGCCGTGGTCTGGAATAAGTTTATAAATAGCAACAACGATCATAAGTCCGGCAAATGCCATGACACCTGAAGCCCAGAAGGGTGAAGTGATGGCAACAGATCCGTAAAGGAATCCGCCCAAAGCGGGGCCTAAAATGCGCCCCAAAGAGGCCATGCTTTGAGTGACCCCCATCGCGGCCCCTTGTTCTGAGGAATCAGAAAGTAAGCTGATGCTTCCCAGTGTGGATGGATTCGCCAGACCGTTGCCCAGCGACAGTAATGTCATGGTTACGGCCATGCCGGCGATGGTGTCCACCACCGCGATACCAGTTAATCCCAGAGCCAGAAGCAATATGCCCAAGCGCAGAACTTTGCGTTCGCCCCATTTCGGCAGCAGACGGCGCACCAGGAAGCCTTGAGTAAAGATGATGATTAAACCAATATAAGCAAAACCGAAGCTGACCTGTTTAACGTCCCATTGATACTTTTCGCCCATGAATAAAATCAGTGTGGCTTCCATGGAAGACATCGCTAAAGAGCTTAGCAGGAAAATGACCATCAACGGGCCGACAGTTTTTTTGTTCAGATACTGCCACATGATTGAAAAACGTTTTTTCTTGGCTGCAGATTCACTTTTTTCACTTAAGGATTCTTTCAAGAACTTCATACCGAACAGGAAGTTGGCAAAACAAAGTCCCGCAACCCAGTAAGAGGCAAAAGATGTGTCAAAGTGCGCCGCTGCGGAAATATGCTGACCCCATACGGCCAGACCGCCTCCCAGAGCCGGGCCGACAACAAAGCCCAGACCGAACGCAGCCCCAATCAAAGCCATGCCTTTGGAGCGTTCGTGTTTAGGGGTGATGTCAGAAATATATGCTGAGGCTGTGGAAAGACTGGCTCCGAAGAAGCCCGCCAGCAGACGAGCGACAAACAGCCATTCCAAAGAACGTGCCCATGCGAACATGATGTAAGAAAAAGTTTCGCCAACCAGACAAAATAGTAAGATCGGACGACGGCCATAGCGGTCACTCAGGCGACCCCAGAATGGCGAGAACAAAAACTGCATCAAAGAATACACAGACAGCAGCAAACCTGTTTCGAGTGCCGAAGCACCGAAGTTGCGACTTAGGATGGGGAGAATTGGAATAACCACACCAAAGCCCACTAAATACAGGAAAACAGTGAAAAAGATGATCGCTAGCTGTGATTTGTTTGATGTCGCCGTCATAGGCTTGTTAATATTAGGAAGTTATGAAAATGGCAAATAATCTTCAGCGTTGGGCAATTGCCTTCTTAAGTATTTTTTCGATTTCATTGCCAGCTCTGGCTGTGGATAATTACAAAGAGTTCCGGCGGGATCGCTGGGATTTTGAGGCGTCTGTTAACTACTTCTATTCTGAAGCCAACTATCCGTCTTCTGGCGGGGGAAGTCAGAATCTTCCCAGTGGAAATACCTATTCCCTGTTGGATTCGTCCTTTGGGACTCGTTACACCCCAAAAAGAAACTGGTCTGTTTTTGGTTGGGGAACGGTTTCCAATGCTGAAAGCAAGGATTCTGTTGCAACTCGTGGCAATAGCTCCTTCAGTGAAGCGGCTGTGGGCTTTGATTTTCTGATGTATTCAGATGCGTTCCAGCTGATTCCTGAAATCATTGCCGTCATGCCGTTTGAAGAGGTGGACCCTGCTTCGGATACCGTACTGAATTCTGAGGGTGTTTTTGAGGTTCGCTCCCGTTTGATTGCCCAAAAAGACTTTGGAACTTTGCGCGGCTATGGATGGTTGGGGTTTAACTTCCGCAGCGGTGGACGTTCGTTCCTGATGCCGTGGGGTGTGGGGGCGCAGTTTAAAATGAACCGCTTCCGTTTGGGTGGAGAACTGTTCGGTTATCAGAGTGTTTCTGATGACACGACGGATGTGACAGAGGCCTTGCGGACTTCTTATATCAGCGGGGTTAATGCGGGTTCGATGAAGTTTTACGGGGTGAAGCCCAACCTGATGGATTCCCAGATTTATGCAACCTGGCTGATGACGCCCAAATGGACTTTGCAGGTTAACGGGGGAACCACTTTGACAGGTTCCAATGCTGCTGCGGGTTTTCATGTGGGAGGCTTCCTGCGCTATAGTTTTGATATGAGCGAGGGGTATTCAGAGCAGGAGTACGTGGCGCCAGTTGCAAATC
This sequence comes from Bdellovibrio bacteriovorus, assembly GCF_025558485.1. Taxonomy (GTDB): domain Bacteria; phylum Bdellovibrionota; class Bdellovibrionia; order Bdellovibrionales; family Bdellovibrionaceae; genus Bdellovibrio; species Bdellovibrio bacteriovorus_G. The sequence goes on along the minus strand of NZ_CP102930.1, from coordinate 340,916 downwards.
CGGTTCCGAACTACCGTTCCAATATGTATGAAGAAAGCGAAATGAGTTCGCAGAAAAAGGTTCAACGCTTTCAGGAGCAGCTTGATGATGGCGTGGATCAGAACCTGTTTAAACCACGTCCCACCAAGGCTAAGAAGCGCAAGCGCGTGAATCAGGATCAGTTGCAACAGGAACTGGATAATACGGAATTCCAGATCGAACTGAAATCCAACAAGAAGCAAAGAGGCCGTTAATTATTCCCGGGGTACTTTTAAAATGCCCCGGACCGTTTCTTCGCTCAGGCCGCAGAGTTCAACAACCTTATGCCGGCCGGTGTCGCCTTTGACCAGCACAACATCTCTTTTCGGAATATCAAAAAGATCGGACATGAATTCGATCAGGCCTTCGTTGGCGCGGCCGTCAATGGGCGGAGCTGTGATTTTAACTTTAAGTTCGCCGTTGTGAGGACCCACAACTTCGTTTTTGGAGGCTTTAGGCTGAATGAAAAGGTGGAGCCGAACTCCACCTTTTGTTGTTTCAATCATGAAGAAAACCGGAATTATTCTGCTGACAGCGGAGACACGTTTGGAGAGCGGCCTGCATTGCCATTTCCGTTCACAATGTTGTGATTTGGAAGCTGAGCCTGAGGCATGTATTTCTCGCCTTGTTCCAACAGTGACAAGTGTGCCTGAGCCAGAGCTTTTAAATTGGCTTCAAACTGCATGCGTGCACGTTTTAGCTCGGTTACTTCCTGATACATTTTTTTCAATGAATCACGAGAGTCACGAGTGATAATTTCAGCCTTCTGCTGAGCATCCGCAATAATCAGCTTCGCTTCGCGGTCTGCATCCTGACGCAGACGATCTGCCATCTGGGTGGCTGTGGCGATAGTTTCTTTCAAAACCTGATCACGCTCTTTGTATTCCATCAAGGAAAGTTCTTTTTCGCGGATGGCTTCTTTTAGAGTGTTACGCTCTTGAATCAGAGCTTCCATTTGTGCCGCGATCTGCTGAAGGAAATCCATAACCTCGTCAGCATCAAGTCCCATCATCTTTTTACCAAAAGACTTGTGTGCGATATCGATAGGAGTAATTCTCATCTTGTTCCTCCTTGAACAATATGAATTAAGGATAAAGGCCGAGTCTGTCTGCGGGCAAGACTATTTGATTTCCCGGGCCATTTCTTTGTTTCTCATCGCCGCCTTTTCAAAGCTGATGCGAAGAGCGCGTTCGATCTCAAGCTCTCTCATGGACTGAAGTCCAGCTGCCGTGACACCTTTTTTGGAAGTGACGCGGGCCTGAAGGTCTTCGACGCCTTCACGGGCTTGTGCGGCCAGAAGGGACGCTCCCACAAAGGTTTCGATGGTCATCAGGCGGGCCTCTTCGACAGAGAAGCCGTGTTCTTCAATCCAGTCCTGCCAGTACATCATCATTTCAAAGACGAAGCCGGTTCCGCTGGAGCAGGAAACCATCAGGGCTTCAAATTGATCCTCGTCGCCGACATGAATCACCCGGCCCAGTGGTGTGAACAAATCTTCCACGGTGGCCTCAAGGCCTCCGTCGTCGTCATCATTCAGCAGATACCCAATCACACCACGGCCGATCAGGGACGGGGTGTTCGGCATCACGCGTGCAAGGCGGGCGCCCTGAACATAGCGTTCCAGGCTTTCCATGCGGATTCCCGCAGCCACGCTGATGACAATTTTATGTTCATCAAAGCTGCGTGTGACGGGCTCCAGAGCATTCAGAAGATCCTGCGGTTTAATTGCAAGGATAATGATATCGCACTTATCCACCAGTTCATCGTTACTTGACACCGGATTGATATGGTAAGTTTCTGCGAGTTTGTGAAGTTTTCCTTCGGAGCGATTGGAAGCGTAAATATTTTTGGCAGGGAGGCCTCCTTCGATGAGACCTTTAATCATGGCTTGCGCCATATTTCCTGCCCCAAGAAAGCCGACTTTTTGCGATTTCAACAAGGGATTCATATAGTGATCCTACCCTTTGGCGGGGCGTTCGCCAAATAAAATAGTCCCAAGCCGTACGATTGTTGCACCTTCCTCAACTGCGACAGGGTAATCATGGCTCGTGCCCATTGACAGCTCTGTCAGTGGATGAACTTGAAGATCCGTCATCGTTTTCAGTTGATCGCGCAATTCACGCAGCTCCACAAAGTAAGGACGCACTTCTGCCCCGGTTTCGGTTAATGGTGGCATGGTCATAAAACCAAAAATATTTAAATGCACCAGTGCTGTCAGGGACTTCCAGCATTCCAAAAGTTTTTCTTTTGAAAAACCATCCTTGGATTCCTCCTGCGCCAGATTGACTTGAATAAGAATTTTTTGTTGCAGGCCTTTGGTTTCGCACTGGCGGTTGAGCGTTTGGGCCAGTTCCAAAGAATCCACCGAGTGAATCAGATGAAAGGCTCCGACGACCATCCGGGCCTTATTTTTTTGCAGATGTCCGATGAGATGCCATTCAATGTCCGGCAAATCGGCCAGAAGCTTTTGTTTTTCCAGTGCTTCCTGAACATAGTTTTCGCCGAAGCGGCGCTGTCCTTTGCTGTACAGGTCGCGAATCTTGTCGGCGGGCTGAAGTTTGGAAACTGCAAGCACTTTGGCCGGATGGGCTTTCTGAAGAATCTCTTTTAAATCCATGCCTTTTCATAGCAGATGTAAATCCTTTTTGTCCATAGAAATACCATCGCTACTTTTTTGTTGACGATGTGTGAAATGGTGGTAGAACATGGTTTATGAGACGCTCCTCCCGAAGAGCCACGGCGCGAATAGCCGCAATCCGCACAGATGACCCCCGGCTGCATCCTATGAGGCAGTTCGGGGGTACGCTTTTAAAGAAAAGCCATGCAAAAACCGCAAGGCCGCTTTCTTTGAAGCGGGGAGTGCATGTGGCACTTCATTCAGAACAGGCGCAGGGTGAATGGTCATTGAAGACAGCCCGGAACAGGCGTCTTATTCAGGAAATTGTCCGTGCTCAGGCAGGGAAATATGGAATCTCCATCCGGGAGATTTTAACCCATGGTCAGGATTTACATCTGTTGATTAAATTAAAAAGCCGGTCTTCGTTCGCACCGTTTATTCGTGCGATCAGTGGGATGCTGGCGTTGATGATTACGGGCTCTGGAAAGACGCGGGCTTTGAAAAAGAAATTCTGGGATTTTCGGCCCTGGACACGACTTGTGGATCTGACTGTGAAAATCTCTGTCGTCAGCGAGGCAGGTCTTTTAAATCATCTGCGGTATATCAAGATACTGCCGGGCCCATTGGGAAGACCCAGCATTCTTGAATCTTCGTAATTAACGATTTAGTTTAGGGAAGATATTGCGATCATCCAAAGTCACAAAGCGATAGCCTTTTTGTTCCAGCATGGTCAGCAGGCGATCCAGACTTTTTGCGGTGTTCATGTGTACGTCATGCATAAGCAAAACGCCGCCCTGTGTTTTTGCCACTTCACGCATCACGTGACCGGCATAATCCCGGCGCAGACTGTCGGGTGTCTGGCAGGTTGCATTTTCTTTGTCAGTCACGTAGCCGTCTGCATAGGCCCAGTCACAAGTGTCAATGTCCCAGCCTGTGATGTGATAGCCCAAAGATTCAATCATCTCATTGGCAGAACAAGTGGAATTGCCATAAGGGTAACGGAAGTAAGTCGGCTGAGAAAAGGAACGCAGCATGCGGTCCGTGGCTGAAACCTCTGACTGTGCTTTTGAGGAACTTAGCTCGTGGAAGTTCGGGTGGCTGTAAGAGTGGTTGGCAATATGATGGCCTTCATTTACCACGCGCTGAACCAGAGCTTCATTGCCTTTGATGGCACTTCCCAACATAAAGAAGGTGGCCTTGGCATTATGAGCTTTGAGCACCTCCAGAACCAAAGGGGTGCTGGCAGGGTTTGGTCCGTCATCAAATGTCAGTGCAATGGTTCCACGCGTGACAGGATCAGGAATTTGAATCGCATACTTACACTTGTTGCGGGGCTTTAGCACATCCCAGATACCCCAGGTGTCGTCGTAGTCCTGCATGCGCTTCAGGCCTTCTTCAGCCTGACGTTCGATAAGTTCCTGGACGGAAGGGGCTTGTGGCAAAACTTCCTGTGCGTGTGTGGTTGCAGCTGCCAAAGTCAAAGCAGCCAGAGTAAGAGAAACGGAACGTTTCTTCATGTGAACGACCTCCGATGGAAAAAGATGGGCCACCATACCAGAGGTTGGTGCTTTCACCCCAGAGAACTTTCAGCGTTTAAATTTTGGACAGTAGATTTTTCACCGCTTCAACGGGAAGGCCCACGACGTTGTCGAAGGGGCCGTCGATTTTCTCGACGAAGGCTCGACCCTGGCCCTGAATTCCGTAGGCCCCGGCTTTGTCCATCGGCTCCCCGGTGTCAATGTAGGTCCAGATTTCAGCATCACTCAAATTTTTGAAATAAACTTTTGTCGTCTCAACATGAGACAGCTCTTTCCCCGAGCTGGACTCGACCAGGCACACGGCCGTCAGTACTTCATGATATTTTCCCGACAAAAGCCTGAGAATTCGGAAGGCATCCTCGCGATCCTGGGGTTTTCCCAGGGGGCCACCCCCAAAAATCACCTCCGTGTCGGCTGTAAGCACAATAAACGGCTCTGTACGGCTGGCCTTTAGCAGAGGCAAAGCGGCCCTCGCCTTACGACGGGCAATATCTAAAATCTGCTCGTTTACATTCAGGTTTTTATTGGGAATTTCCGATATTTTAACTGGCACCACGTCGAATGAAAAACCGGCTTCACTAAGCAGCTGTTTTCGGCGCGGGGACTCTGAGGCAAGGATAAGAGGCTTCATAGGAATACTTGAACACGAAGAGGCGAAAATGGGAAGTGCAGAGTTAATGCTGATTCTGGGATTGCTGCTCGCAGGAGTGGCGGTCTTCCTATTTGTCAGTTCGATATTTGCAAGCAACTCCGACAAGCAACAGCTGTCGTGGGCCAACAATGATGAACCGGTGAAATCCAAAAATCCGGTGATCAATTTCTCGCGTCCGCTGGTGCATCAGTTCACCTTGCAGCACGCGATGAAAATTCGCAGTGAATCCTATCGCAAGAAGGTCAGCAGATACATTAAAACCTCGGGCCTGTCTTCAGAGCTGAACGAGGATGAGTTCATCGGTTTGCAATTGCTTTGGGGGATCATATTCCCGATCTTCCTGATGATCATGAACTTCTCGTTGCAGTTGGGACTTTCCATTCCGGTGGTTATCGGCATGGGGCTGATTGGTTTCTATCTGCCGCAGATTCACGCCAAAGGTGAAAAGAAGCGTCGTGAACTTTCCGTGCGTGCGGACCTGCCGTTCTTTATCGACCTTCTGGCTTTGTCAGTGGAGGCGGGTCTAGACTTTTTCTCTGCGATTCAGAAGATCGTGGACAAGGCGCGTGGCACGGACAGTGTGCTGGCTGACGAGTTTTCAATAGTGTTGAAGGATATTAAAATCGGTTCGTCCAAATCCCAGGCTTTGAAAGAGATGGCGGAACGACTGGACATGAATGAAATCACAAGCTTCGTGGCAGTCCTGGTGGATGCTGAGGCGACCGGGGCCAGTATTTCCCAGGTTTTGAAAGACCAGTCAGTGCAAATGCGTCTGGAAAGATTCGTTCGTGCGGAAAAGGCCGGGGCGCAGGCGTCACAGTTGATCCTGCTTCCTTTGATGTTGTTTATTTTGCCAGCGGTTTTCATTGTCGTCTTTGGACCGGTGGCAGTGTCGTTTATGTATGGTGGCAAGTAATGATGGCTAAGCTGATGAACACCACAACGAATCAGACTTTGATTGCGGACCTGGAAGTGGCCTCCACTTTCCTTAGCCGTGGCAAAGGACTTTTGGGGCGGGAGAATCTTCCATCCCATCAGGCGTTGTGGATTCATCATTGCAACAGCATTCATACTTTCTTTATGAAGTTTGCGATTGATTGTGTGTTTGTGGATAAGAATCTGAAGGTGCGTGCCATTCGTAAGGATGTGCAGCCCTGGAGATTGATTCTGCCAGTGTGGGGTGCCGCTTCCGTTATTGAAATGGCAGCGGGGACCGTCAGCAAAGTGAACGTCAGCGTGGGAGATCAACTTTATGTGGGCGCTTAGAATCTTGACCGGCCCGCAGGCCGGGTCCGTTGTGGAGTTGAAGATGGGGAAAAACCTCATCGGTCGGGCTCCGCAGTGTGATATTAAGCTTTTAAGTCCGGGTGTTTCCAAGGAACACACCGAGGTTGCGGTTTATAAAGATAAGATCGTGATTACGGATTTGCGCTCCAGCAACGGCACCTATTTAAACGGTGTCCGTATGCAAAGTGGTGTGATGCGTTTGGGCGACAAGCTGGGAATTCATGATGTGATTGCGGATGTGATTCCATCACCGGAAGCCCGTCAGCAGCGTCCTGCGCAAAGTAATGCTCCGGCACCAATGCCTTATTATGGCGGTGGGGCGGCTCCGCAGATGCCACCAGCCATGCCAATGGGAATGCCAGAACAGCAACCAATGGGGATGCCTCAGGGAATGCCGCAGCCTATGGCGGGGATGCCAGGTATGGCAGCTCCGGGCGGCGTGGCTCCGGCCCCTGCTTTCCAGCAGGGTGGCTTCCGTGGATTTATGGATAAGCTGAATGACTACATGGACCGTGTGGCTTTGCCCGGGGTCTATCGTTTGCCACAGTTCGTGGAAATGAAAATGGTCCTTCTGGGCTTTGTTGTTCTGTTTATTTTCTCCACGACCTTGTTGTCGATGATTCCGATGGTGCAGATCACCCGCGCCAGCATTATTAATGAAAGTAAACGTCGTGCGTCCTCTATTGCTCGTACGGTGGCAACTTTGAATCAAACAGCGCTGATTCAGAACAGCTATTCCACACTGACGACCAACGCCGCAGAGGCTGAAGACGGTGTGAAACAGGTTCTGATCGTGCAGCAGTCCGACGGAATGATTCTGGCTCCGGCTTCCCGTGCGGGGACCACGCCGGATCTGCCATTTGTCCATTCGGCCCGTCGTGAAATGCGACCGCAGGCTGTGGAAGTGGATTCCTCCACTATCGGTGCGAGCTTCCCAATTGGTTTGTTTGACCCGAATACCGGTGAACAGTCTGTGAAAGCCCATGCCATCGTGCTTTACGATGTGGGCAGCCTGGCATTTGATGACGGCCGTGCCATCAGTTTGTTCATGCAAACGCTGGTGATCGCCTCTCTGTTGGGTCTTTTGATTTATTACTTCATGTACAAGCTGATTGAATATCCGTTGGTGGCCTTAAATGCCCAGTTGGATACGGCCATGCGTGAAAAAACGGACAATACCGCTGTGGATTTCCAGTTCCCGCCATTGCAGGCGCTGATTGGCAATATCAACAGTTTGCTGACTCGCTATATTCACGGTGACAGTGATGGTGGTTCCGGTGGTGCCGGCTTTGTGAATAAAGACGGGGAAGCAGAAAATCTGGTGCAGATCGTCGGCTTCCCTTGTGTGACGATTTCCAAAGAAGGCCGCATTGTGGCCTGCAATCCGTCCTTCCTGCAAGTGGCGCGTGCTGAAATGGCGCAGTTGCAAGGGCAGCCTTATAAGGCCATTCCAGATGCGGCTCTGCAACAGAACATCGAAGGCCTGATGCTGCGTTCGCGTGAAAATACACGCGGCATTCATACGGACCAGCTGGAATTCAGCGGACATCTTTGTATTTTAAGTTGTCAGGCCATGTGCACAGGGCAGGAAGTGGATTATTTTGTGATCACAGTATCCCCAACTGAAGGAGGCTCTTGATGAGTGCAGCCCCTTCCATGAAGGATACTTTGAAATTTGATATTGAGGTCATCAAAGGGCCTCACAGCGGATTGAAGCTTTCATTTGCAAAAGCGTCGGTGTCGCTGGGGCGTGGTCCGGAAAATGACATTGTCCTTTCCAGTGATCCGCGCGTCAGTCGTCAGCATGCAGAAATCAAACAGCGTGGAAATGAATTTGTGCTCGTCAATCTGAGTCAGAAAAACTTCGTGATGGTCAATGGCCAGAACGTTCAATCCGAGCCGTTGACAAACGATTCGGTGATTCAGATTGGTGAGACAGAAATTATTTTCCGTGCGGAAGTCCCCGAAGTGCAGGCGGCTCCAGCCCCCGCGGCCCCAACACCAAATCCGGTGTCTTTCCTGACACCGAATCCGGGTCCGCCAATTCAGCAGGGGAATCCATTCCCGACGCCGGTCGCAACACCTCGTCCGCAGCAGATGCCGGCGTATCAACAGCCGCGTCCGATGCCATCCATGCCCAATCCGTCCATGCCTCCGGCTCAGCCGATGGGTTATGGCGGATACAATCCTCCACCTTCCGGTGGGGGGGCTGGTCCGGCGATGGGAACGATGGCTTCGCCACCGTCGGGTGGGGTGCTGGCGAATCCGAAAGTTCGTTTCTATGGAATTGTGGCGGCCATTGGTTTGGCAGTTTGGTTCTTCCTGTTCTCTGGCAATTCCAAACCGAAAAAAGATGCCAACACATTCCGAACGTCCGCGTTGTCGATGGCCGATGTGGCCGAGGCGGAAAAACGCTCGCAGGAACTGTTGACTGTTAAAAAAGAAAAATACGATTCCATCCAGTATCGTCGTGCACAGGAAAACTTTATCAAGGGTTTCCGGGATTTCCAGCAGGGTCAGTATGCCCGTGCACGTGAAGCCTTCCAGGTGGTGTTGAATCTGGACCCGGATAACGAACTGGCGAAGCGATACTTCCATTTGTCGAAGATTAAGTTTGATGAACTGGTGAAATTCAACATGATTCAGGGCAACCGCTACAGAGAGAAAAAGAACTGGCGAATGTGTCAGTCCAATTATTCCAACGTGATGACAATGCTTCAGCATAGGAAGGATGATCCGTCCTATAAGGAAGCCAAGCAGTATTATGAAGAGTGTACTTTGAACCTGGAGGGCAGATACTAATGGCGCTGCTTCGGGTTCGCCTTCGTGGCAAAACAGTTTGTGAAGTGAACTTAAGCGAAGACCGCTCTTATGTGGCTGGTCGTAAAGAGGACTGCGATATCGTTTTGCAGCCGGAAAAAGGCATTTCCCGGGAACACTTCAAGGTGTCCTTTGTTAATGGCTCATGGACTGTGGAAGTAGTGTCCCGCTACGGGGAAGTGATCTATAACGGTGATCAGGTTCAGCAGTTTTCGCTTGAACATGGCAGTCAGTTCTCTGTACCGCCTTATGAATTTGATTTCCTGAACACTGTGGCGGAAGTGCCAGCGTATGAAGAACAGCCTGCGGCTTCAACGGGTGAAAATCTGCCGGCTTTGACCGGGGTTCATGCGGAATCCTTTGAAGGCAGCGATGAAAAAACCATGATCGGTGTGGCGCCAACGGCGGCCTTCATCAAGATTGTGGACAGTCACAACGAAGCCAAAGAGATGATCCGTCTGGATGCCGGGGATTCGTGGGTGGCCGGACGCGATCCATCCTGTCATATTCAGATTCGTGATCAGCGGGTCAGTCGTCGCCAGTTTGAAATTCGCAGAGCCGGTTCGCAGTACGTGATTCTGGATCTGGGCAGCGTGAATGGCACGCTGTTAAATGGAAACCCCATTTCCTCCACGGACATGACACCGATCAAGAGCGGTGATGCGATCAGTGTGCTGGAAAATTATCTTTATTTTGAATTGCACGATGCGAGCTTCCAAAGTCGTATGGAGCTGGTCAGTGTGGCCCCGCCAAATCCTTTGGTGCCGACTTCTCAAGAAAGTCTGCCAATGGAATATCAGCAGCAGTCTTACGAGATGGCCCCCTATCAGGGGGCGATGCCGCCGATGCCTTATCAGCAGCCGATGCAGTATCCGGGTATGGGAGCTCCGGCTCCGCAACATTACCCTCAGGCAGCCAGCGGGAAATTTGATTTCCAGAAGCATCGTCCAAAAATGATTATTGGTGCCGTGGTGCTGGTGGCCGTGGCTTACCTGTTCAGTGGCAATGACGGCAAGGCTCCTCCGGCGCAACCGGGGCAGGGGCTGGTGGTGCCGGGCTCGCCAGCGGATATTTTTGCAAAACTAAAACCGGAACAGCAGGCACTGGTTCGTCAGCGTTATAAGGATGCCAAGAACCTTTACATGCAGGGTAAATATCAACTGGCACAGGATGAAATCATCAAGATTCAGGAACTGGTGCCGGACTATGAGGACATCCGTGAAATTGAACGTTTGTCCAAAGAGGCTATTTTCATTCAGGAACAACAACGTCGTCAGGCCGAGATTGAAAAATCCAAAATAGAGGCGGAAGAAAAGATCCAGAAACAGGTCGCCGAATGTCAGAAGAAAATCAATCCGATGATTACTGCGCAGGAAATTGAGGACTGTCTAAGCCCGGTGCTGCAATTCAACCCCGAGCATCCACGCATTCTGGATTTGAAAGCCCAGGTGGATGCTCTGAATGCTCAGCGTGAAGCCAAGGCCGCGGAAAGGGCCGTTTATCAGTCATTGGTGTCCAAAATGAAAGGCCTTTATGACCGGGCTCAGGCCGTGCATAAAAAAGGCAAGCCACTGGATGCCATTGCGGCTTATGAAAAAGTGATTGATGCGCAACTGCCGGACCCGAACGGGTACAAAGGGCAGTCCAAGCGCACGATTGCCTCGATCCGTCAGATGATGAATTCCAAAACGGCACATCTTCAGGCCGAGGCGGAAAAATACTATCAGTCACAGAATTTGAAGGGGGCCATTCAGTCCTTGCGAAAAGCACGCTCTTTGGACCCGACCAATGAAGAACTGCCAGAGCGTATCGAGCGCTATGTGGTGGAGCTGCGCAAGCAGATGATGACTCTTTATCAAGAGGGAATTCTGGAGGAAAGCTTCGGCAATGTCGATGGTGGTGAGGCCAAGGCCGGTGCCAAGGATAAGTGGAAGAAGATTCTGGAGCTGGATATTCCGGACGGGGAATACTACAAAAAGGCTTATATTAAACTGAAGAAATACGGAGCCCTGTAGTCGTGAAAATGCAAGAGCGATCCTATAGCACCAAGATTCTGCGCCCAAAACCTCTGATCCACCGTGAGGACGACGGCAGTTTGATTGTCGTGGCGACCTCGTGGGGACAACCTGAACACGCGCAGCGTGCGCTGGATGAGGTTGTGAAGTATGTCAGCTCTGCCAAAGCAGACGTGGAAGTGACCTCGCCGTTTGAGTTCCTGACCTGTCTGACTGACGAAGTGAACTATGTGCGCACCGGGATCTTAATTGCCAATGACCTGTTATACCGGGGTGAAAACCGCGCGGAATATTCTTCCGGAGTGGAGCTGATGGCCATCTTCAGGCGCGGCTCGCAATTGGCGTGGGCCCATGTGGGTTGTCCAAGTTTATTCATTCAAAGAAAAAATCAGAAATTACAACCGCTGTCGGTGGGGCTGGATTTATCCAGTGAATCCGAGGTCAGTCAGTTGCCGCCTCTTCCGGCGCAATTGCTGGGATTGGACCCCACTTGTTATATTCACTGCGGACACACTTCTGTAAGTGAAGGGGATCGTCTGGTTCTTTTGGCCAGCAGTCGCGTGGCGACAACGCTGTGGACGCGTGAAGGTAATTCTTTGGATCTGTCTGCGGTCACAACCAGTATGATTCAGGAAAACCCGGAATCTCCGTTCTGGCTGGGACTGGTTGATGTCGATGCGGATTAAAGGTCTTCGACAGTCAGATTTTTATAAACCTGATTGCGCAGCTTGCTGAATTCCGGAAGGCTTAAAGCCAGTTCCACCCTTGAAGGGGCAAAGACATTGTCCCGCGATGTATCCCAGATAAGACCTGCGGCAATGTTGGTTCTTTGGATCTGTTGATCCAGCATGTAGTTTTTAAATGAACGCTCAAAACGTTTTTTCTGCGTGTCGCGCACCAGTCCGCGGGCATCCGCGCGAATCCAGTCAATCCATTCCAGGAACAGCGGGTCTCCGCAGTTTTTCAGATTGTCCGTGTTGATGCTTTTTGCCGAGATCAAATCAAAGCAGGCATCAGAAACCCTGGCATTCTTCATGCCCAGATTTTTTTCTGCAATGAACTGCCATGTGGACACTTTGTTTTTGGTGCCCAGTTGCTTCAGGGTTTCCCAGTCTTTTTGATTCAGGGCGATTTGCGCAGTCCAGTTTAAAAGATCCAGACTGCCGGGCTGGGACTGCAACAGTCTTTTTAAATCCTTTAACAGCAAAGCCTCCTGATCCAGACGCATCCAGCGGGAAAAAGGCAGACTGAGTTTGGTCGTCCATTCAGAAGCCAGCGGTGCAAAGGCCGGAAACTGGTTTCGATACAGCAGGGATTGCAGGCGCTGGGTGGTGGGCAGGATGCTTTCCTGCAACATGGGAAGTGGATTGGTTTCAAAGCGGTCCACCAGCGTGTTGTAAAGGCGCGGCTTTTCATCATTGATCAGCAGAACGTGGTTGGAAATGGCGGCTGTTTTTAACGGACCCGCCTTGCGCCACAGGGCCCAGCCAGATTCCAGTAGTAAAGGACGATCTTCAGCCCAGTTGGCATTGGGGCTTTTCAGAACTTCTGCCAAAGAATGCGCGGGAAACGACGGAGGAGCCTGATCCACAATGCTTTCCCCGAGCAGATGGAAAACGGTGCGGCCGACATCGACCAGGCTGACGTTCTGATCAATCTTCCAATGGATGGCTTCATCGCGTTTCTGTTTTTGTGAGGGTTTGATGAAAAGGGCCACTTGTGTGTTTTCGCCATGCAAGTTCATGGTGCTGAGCTCTTTCGGGCGGTCGTTGCCCGTATGACCATTCAAGCCCACCAAAAAGATCGTGGTTTTATCCCAGCGACCGCTGTTTTTCAGGTCTTCAAAAAGCTCGTAAAGGCTTTCATCCAATTCATCCAGCTGGCTTTCAAAACTTAAATTGCGTGTTTCACCAAGATCCGTCACGGTTTCGGTTGTGGTGAATAACAGGTCAGGAACATAGATCACGCTGAAAAAGGCCATGCCCGCCGCATCCTGATGAACCCATTGTCGAAAGGCATCGGCATTTTGTTTAAACGGACGAATCAAACTGCGGAAGGTCGGAACGATATTGTCATCAAAAAGCTCAAAGCCCTGATTTAAACCTGTGCGGCGAAAGACAGGGGCACCACCGGAAAAGAAGCTGGTGCGATAGTCCTGATCCGAAGCCACCTCGGACGCCAGTTCAAACTCGGCGGCCAGACCCGGGCCCCCATTGTGACGAATCTTGTGTTGGTAGGGGTAAAGTCCAGTCAGCAGCGAAGTCAGGGCCGGGACAGCCAAGGGGGAGGGGGAAAAAGCGTGGGTGAAGCGCACCGACTCTTTGCAAAGCAATTGAAAACCAGACCTCTCGGGGGCTTCTTGATTGCAATTGACGTCGCTGATGGTCAATTCATCAACTGCAATGATCAAAATGGATTTCCTGTCGTGTGTCTGGCAGGAGAGCTGGACCAAACTCAGAAGGAGTAGTGTGAGAGTTAAAATGATTTTCCGCATACCTTGACCGTATGTAATGGTTTTAGTGATAATGGATCAATTAGATTGCGCAGTCAAAGATTTGGAGGAAATCACCCATGCTCACGGAAAAAATATTTACAGTTGCCCACTTGGCGGATCAAGTCGTTTTGTGGATCTTGCTTGTTCTCAGCGTCCTGAGCATCGGCATGATTTTGGAACGCTACTTTGCTCTGAAAAAAGTTTCCGCAGAGTCTCAACGAGTGCGCGCACGCATCAAGCTGGCTTTGCAAAGCAACAGCCTTGAAGATGTCGAGGATCTGGCGAAAGATCCAAACTCCATTGAAGGTCGCGCAGCAGGCTACGCATTGAAACACATGAGAGACGCGGGCAGCAAAGGTCTTTCCGAAATCTTCAACACCTTTGCTTTGACAGAGCGTCCGGAACTGGAAAAATTCCTGGGCTTCCTGGCGACGGTGGGTTCCAATGCGCCTTATATCGGATTGTTTGGTACGGTTTTGGGTATCATGAAAGCCTTCAATGATTTGGCGACAGCTCCAGAAGCGGGTCAGCAGACGGTGATGGCGGGTATTTCCATGGCCCTTGTGGCAACGGCAGCCGGTCTGTTTGTGGCGATCCCGGCGGTGGCGGCTTACAACTATTACAGCAAGCAGGTTCGCGGCGTGTTCCAGAACCTGGAAAGCGTGAAAGAGTTGTGCCTGGCTTACGCTAAGAAAAAAGGTGTGTAACAAATGGCAATGAATAACAGCGACAATAATGAAGCCATAGCGGACATTAACGTCGTTCCGCTGGTGGACATCATTCTTGTGGTGTTGATCATCTTCATGGTGACAGCTCCCATGTTTATGAAGCCCACCATCAACGTGAATCTGCCGAAAGCGGCCAGCGGTGATCAGACGGCGCCAAGCAAATTGAATATCGCATTGACGGCAGACGGCCGTATCAATCTGAACGGAAGCTTCGTGACGGAAGAGGATGTTCGTGCGAAGGCGACAGATGAGGTCGGAAAGAATGCCGACGTTCAGGCAATCATTTCTGCGGATAAAGACGTGCCCCACGGAAAAGTGGTGGGACTTCTGGACATCGTCAAAGGTGCCGGGGTTAAAAAGTTCGCAATCAGTATCGATAAAAAATAAAAACAGGAAAGGGCTCGAAAGAGCCCTTTTTTAGTTGGGTTGTTTTACCCACTTACAGGTGTTGGCAATGAGCTTCAGCTTGTTGTTGCGGCACTCAAACTGAACTTCCCCGGTGTATTTATATGCATAGTTATCAGCGTAACGGTCCCCGTACTCATAATCATAATTTGGATTTACAGTCGGAGTATGAATTCGCGGAATAGTCGTGCGGCAGTTCATCCAGGTTTTATCCAAATATTTCAACGCCGGAACGTCATAGCTGCTTAACTTGGAATAGCTGGGTGCCTGGAAGAGCACATTGTAGCGGTCGTACCCTTGATGCAGCAGGAACTTCCCGCGTGGGCCATCGAAATATTCCGTGAAATAGTTGTAGGCCTGATCATAGGTGGCATTTGTATAGGTGAAATAGCGACCGGCAGGACATCCGACGGCCGGTTCCAGAATAGTCACGCGTGCCAGATTACTTTGCACGGACTGGCTTTTGGCATCTTTAATCACCACATAATAGGTGCCTTCATTGCTCCAGCTGTCCGCTGAACCCGAGTAGAAACTGTAATGGCCCATGCCATTGGTAATCGCTGCGCTGTTTTTGTACCACTGAATTGTGTAAGGGGAGGTGCCCCCGGTGAAGGTGACCTCAAGCTGGAAGTTGCCGTTTTCCTGCACACTAACGCTGGACGGGTGATTCACAATTTTCAAAGGACCATCGCCCCCGCCGTTGCTACCGCTGCCGGAAGACCCGCCACCACCACCAATAGTGACTGCCCCACCGCCAGAAGAAGATCCGCCGCCGGAACTGCCGCCTCCGCCAATGGTGACTGCGCCACCAGAGGAACTGCCGGAACCTGAGCCGCCCCCATTGGAGCCGCCGCCCATATTGATGCCACCACTGCTTCCAGGGCGAGAGCCCCAGATGGAAGAATTGCCGGAACCTTTGGAGCCGGAGGCCGAAGAGCCTCCACTGGTGTCTTTGTCGCAGTCCGAACCGCTACAGAGAGAGTTCTGTGGAGCACAGTTCTGAAAACTCACGATGGTGAGTGAAGCGACAACAATCGCTGAAAGAACTCGAAAGTTTCGAATTTTTCGCAAAATACGTCTGTTCATGGTCACCTTTCCCCCAGTGCCTGGACTTTAATACGGAAGAATCGTGGAAAAACTAAAGCAAAAGTCCGGTATTTTTTGGGAATTTTCTCAAAACGACACAGCTAAAGTCCTGCGGTGAATTTCCGATCAAAGAAGTATGTTTAAACGTCAGCCTTCGGACACACAATTTCTCATTGTGACATTTGTTTTGGTGCTCTTTTTGGGGGTGCCCACCTTTATGAATTTGACCGAGGATGATGCTGTGGTTCCGGACGCCATTGCGGCGGGGCAGGGGCCGGCCCTGGCGGCGGGAAGAACTCCAGCCAGTGTTCCTGCGGTGGGAAGCCGGATTTCTTCGGCCATCTCTCATTTGGCGCAGCTTGATTTGCGTTGTGCAAAAAAAGCACAGAGCCCTCTGCGTGTTGAAGGCAGCTATGTCCAGTTTGAGGGTAAAAACTGTCTTCGCGATAAGACTCTGGAAATCGTTAATAAGAGCAATGGCTACACGGCCTCTGTTTTCTTAAAAGGCACTGACAAATATCAAACCGACCTGATCCAATTGCAGAAGGGCGACAACGAAATTACGATTCGTTATCACGATGGCCCCGGAAAAGCTGTGGAAGAGGTTGTTCAGGTTCATTCCAATCAAATTTAATTAAATAAATACAGTCACTTGATGCGATCGGCTAGAGTAAGATCAATTAAATTGATCTTGCCACGCTCTGCCTTTAAGTTAGCCACCGTCCCGCGATAAACGCGTGGATAGTGAGTGGACTTATTTGATGCTAGTTGAAGGAATCACCCAACCTGTGGACTTAAAAAAACGTTCGGACATTCATTATGCTCGTAAAATCTGGCATATGTCCGGGGTCTTTGCGATGTTCCTGGCTTATGTGTATTTGCCACCTGCAGTCTCTATGATCATTCTTATGGTCGCATGGTCCCTGTTTGTTCCTTTTGATTTCCTACGTTTGAAATACCCGGCTTTGAATGATTGGGCGATGCATGCCTTCAAGCCAATCATGCGTCAAAGTGAAGTGAAAAAACTGGCGGGCACAACATTCCTTTTAAGCGGTGTTCTGATCGTTGATGTGCTGTTCCCAAGACCGATCGTGGCTTTGACTTTGTTGTTCCTGGCGTTTGCCGACCCTATCGCAAGTTATTTTGGAATTCTGTACGGCAAGGATAAAATCTTTGGCCACAAATCCATCCAGGGCTTCATGGCGGCATTCTTTGTTTGCGCCGCAGTGACTTTCATTTATTTAATCTATCACAATTATTTGATGGATCGCCTGATTGTCGTGAGTTTGTTCGCAGGTTTGGTTGGCGCTTTCGCAGAGCTGATTCCTGTTGCCAAGCTTGATGACAATTTGACTCTTCCTCTGATGAGTGCGGTGGGGTTGACCATCCTGTTTTATTTCTTTGGATTTTTCTCTGCTGTAGGATAATGTCTGCCTATTAAAAGGTGGATATATGGCTACGGAAACTCACATCGATAAAATTGACTCTGAAGACGCTAAAGCCCAGCGCTTGGCAATGTACATTTATATCCTTCCCAACCTGATGACGACGGGAAATCTGTTCTCGGGCTTCTTCGCTGTTATTCAATCCATCAAAGGCAACTATCTTTATGCCGCTTACGCTATCGTTGTGGCTGCGATCTTTGACCAATTGGATGGCCGTCTGGCTCGTTTGACTCGTTCCACAAGTAAGTTCGGTGCAGAATACGATTCCCTGTGTGACCTTGTCAGCTTCGGCATGGCGCCGGGTGTATTGTTGTTCTTGTGGGCTTTGCAACCCTTTGGTCGTTTGGGCTGGGTGGCGTGCTTCCTGTTTGTGGCTTGCGGAGCGCTTCGTTTGGCGCGTTTCAATGTTCAGGCGAACGTGGTTGAAAAGAATTACTTCCAGGGTCTGCCAATTCCAATGGCGGCGGGTATTGTGGCGTCTTCTGTTCTGGCATTCCAGGATTTGGAGTTGGAACCCCTTGGAAACTACGGTCTTTTGGTGATGACGATTTTGCTGGCGTTGGTAATGGTCAGTAACTTCCGTTTCCGCAGCTTCAAGGATTTGGATCTGAAAGAGCGTCTGCCTTTCCGTTACCTGATCCTGGGCTTGGGTGTCCTTGTTGTTGTTGCACTTCGTCCTGAAGTGATGTTGTTTGTTCTCTTCATGGCTTATGCTGCTTTGGGTGCTGTTTTTGGTGTCTTCAAGCTCGGAAAAAATATCCGTAAGATCAAGCCAAGTGTGTACGCTCCGGCCTCTGTGCATGAGAGCGACCTGGTCCTCGAAGAAGAGGAAGAAGAGGCAGCGAAAGATGAAAAGAAAACTTAAAGTCGGTGTCGTTGGGGCGACCGGTATGGTCGGCCAGACATTCATGAATATTCTGGCAGAGCGCGACTTCCCCATTGCGGAGCTGCGCCCTTTTGCTTCTGAAAACTCTCTGGGTAAAAAAATTGAACTGCAAGGTCAGCAATGGCCGGTGCAGATTTTAAAAGACGGCTGCTTTGACGGCTTGGATCTGGTGTTCTTTTCCTCCGGGGATGATATTTCCGCAGAGTGGGCTCCCAAGGCCGTTGCGGCCGGGGCATTTGCCGTGGATAACTCGGCGGCTTTCCGTATGGACCCGAATACTGTTTTGATCGTTCCTGAAGTGAACGGTCATCTGGTGAATAAAGATTCCAAACCGCAGATTATTGCCAATCCGAACTGTTCGACCATTCAGTTGGTGGTGGCGTTAAAGCCGTTGCAGGAAAAATTCGGTTTGGAAGAGGTCCGCGTCAGCACATATCAGGCGGTCAGTGGCGCAGGTCAGGGCGGGCATGACGAATTGATGGAGCAAACCTCCAATCATCACAAGAACCCGGAGCCGAAAACTTTCCCGCATACAATTTTGTTCAATTGCATTCCTCAAATTGGCTCGTTCAATGATCAGGGGTATTGCAGTGAAGAAGTAAAGATCATGAAGGAAACCCGTAAGATTCTGGGTCAGAATGATCTGAAGGTGTCGGCGTTCACAGTTCGTATTCCGGCTTTGAATGCCCACAGTGAGTCTGTGTGGGTGACTTTGAAAAAGTCCGTGGGTCAGGATGAAGTGACGGCGGCTTTGCAGGGACAGGATGGAATCGTGGTGCAGGATGAACCGAAAAAAAGCGTTTATCCGCTGGCTCGCGATGTCTCAGGTAAAGATCCGGTCTATGTGGGTCGTATTCACCGGGACCTTGAAAATCCCAACATGTGGCTGATGTGGGTGGTTTCTGACAACATCCGCAAAGGGGCGGCTTTGAACGGGATTCAGATCGCTGAAAAGATCTTCTGCGACTAAGGTCTGGGCGGGGTCCATTTTTTGACTTCCGGACCTTAGCATGGTTCGATTAAAGGATGAGACGCTTTCCATGGACGGGAATTCACAATTATAAGTCTTGGGCCCTTTCCACCTTGGTGGGCGGTCTGCTTTTCTCCACATCCAGCTTTGCAACAATCACTCTGGTTTCGGCCGAAGGTGCTTCCAATACTGACTTTTCAGTGGCGGCGACACCAAAACTTTTTGTAGGTTTTGCCGGAAGTTGTACATCCACTGATACGAGCAAAACCTGTGACAGTTGTACGGGTGAGGATGTCGGCGGCAGCAAGTTGTGGCCGTGCAACAAGCGAAATGCTTATCCGACAATGCGTTTAACCATTCGTATCCAGTCCAATAGCACGGTTGCGGTCACGGATGCGGTCTTTAAGGTGAACGACAATACTTTTACACCAAGTATTACACCAACCATGGCTGACGGTATTCTGACGGCTCAGATCGAGTGGCGCGAGCTTTGTGGGGCGATGGCAACGGATAATGCCAGTTGCACAAAAAGTTTTTCTGGCGATTTCGCTCTTGGATTTAAAACAACCACAGATTCCACAACGACAAACGACCTTTTGACCTTCAAGGTGTATGGCCGTGTGAGCACTGCCGGTCAGGATCTGGTTTATCAGGACTGTCCAACCACAGACTCTCAGGTGATTCCGGGTTCGGGGTACTGTCACTTTTCTGTATATCGTGGGGACTCTAAAGTTTACGCCGACCAACTGGGACGGGCGGATGGATATCCGGCAACAACGGCGGCAGGGATAGAATACACCGGGCCGGTTTTCTTCTTCAAAGAGCAGCTTCAGGGCGAGGACGATAATACGACGATCGCCGGTATCACCAATGCTTCAGATTATATGCAGTTGATTTCTCCAGAACAGGACAACCGTATTGATGGATTGGAAAACGAGATCCGCTATTGCATGGTGATGGCAAATCAGGATCAGACAGGAATCATTTCCTTCTTCACGCCACTTCCAGGAACTTCGGGCGGTGTGACGGCAACTGATCTGTGTGCGACCCCGTCACAGGTTGTGGGGCTTTTGGATGACAAGCATTGCTTCATTGCCACGGCCGCCTTTGGCAGTGATATGGCTCCGGAAGTTCAAAGTTTCCGAGATTTCCGCAACAAATATCTTCTTAGCAATTCCGTGGGCGCCAGATTTGTAAAGTTCTACTACAAACACAGTCCATTCTATGCAGAATGGATCTCTCACAATGAATATGCGAAATCCGCAGTTCGTGCGGCTTTGTGGCCCCTGCTGTTCTTTGCCCGTTTAAGTGTGACTTTTGGTTTGTGGACGACTTTGCTGATTGTGACTTTGGCTGGTGCCTCAGCCTATGAAATGTATCGTCGCTGGTTCCGCGTTCGTAAAGTAAGAGGTGTATTGTGAGAATCTGGCATAAGCACTTTGTGGTGGTTTTGGCAGTCTTAGCTTTCCACTCGGCCTGGGCTCAGGAAGAGTCTGCTCCGCAGGAGCCTCCTTTTGTTCAGGAGGAAAGTGAGTTTGAAGTTCCTCCGCCTTCGGATGATCTGTTCAGCAACGAAGCGGACGCTATTGAAAGTGAAATTCAAAGTGCAGCGCCAGAAGGCAAAAAAGAGACCGTTAATCTGAATGAACAAAATCCCGGTGATGCCAAGGTGGAAGAGGATCTTCTGTTTGAGGAGGAAGCCGCACCTGTCGTGGAAGAAAATACGCCAGTGGTGGAAGAGCCCGCGTATGAAGTTGCTCCGGCGCGCCAGACACCCAAAGTGGATGTGGTTCGTCGTTCAAAAAGCGGCGGGGTGGAATACATTCAGCATCCTCAGGCAGCCAAGGGTTTGATGACCATTACTAAAGACGGTGCGTATGTCTATCGCGTAAAGCCGCCATCTGCCTCCAAGGAATCCGGCACCTTCCGGGTGGGGATGATTGATCCTCCGAAAATTCAGTCGGCTGATGGTGTGACGGATTACAGTTCCATGTATGGCGGTTCTTCCCAGCCGGTCTTTATGTTCGATTATGAATGGAAGCCGTTTAACGGTTTTGGCAGCTTAGGTGTCCAGATTGGCGTGGGCGTGATGTATTCCACTGGGCAGGGACGCTTTATTGTTCCCGATCCCCAGTTCCCCGATCAGCAGGCTAAAGAGGAATACACATTCCTGGCCATTCCTTTAAGTCTGGGTGGGATCTATCGTCTGGAATGGGGCAACCGTCAGTGGGTGGCTCCGTATGTTGCGGCCGGTGGAACTTATATTGGTATTGCTGAAATCCGCGATGATGGCAAGTCGCCTTCACTGGTCGGAACACCGGGTGTGTATGGCGCGGGTGGTTTGTTATTCAATATTTCCGCAATGAACAGGGACACGGCTTTCACCCTGAGTTCAGAATACGGTATCAAGAATCTTTGGGTTTCTTTGGAATACCGGCAGTTGCAGACGTTCACGGAGGATGTGGACTTTTCTTCAGGAATTGTCGGCGCCGGAGTGACAGTGGACTACTAAAAAGAAAAGGGGCCGAGGCCCCTTTTTTATTTCTTACTTGTTAACACAAGCTGCAGAATAGATGGTTCTGTTGTGACGGTGAGTAACCGCCTGATAGCATGCCTGACCTTGCGTGCTGCAGTTCGCACGAACATAAACCTGGTTGTTAGAGTCGTAACCCATAACATTGTTTTCTTCACACCAGCTGATGAAATCAACATAGAAATCATCGGGACGGGACTGGATTACGTCGGAAGTTTGAGCCATTGCCGAACTGGAAGCCAATAACAAAATAGCGATCAAAGCTTTCATTTTATTCTCCTGATATATATTGAAAATTAAGGCGTCCAGAGAAGTACGCTTTTCACGGGGGGATTGCAATGCCCCATGAAAATTGGACAGGGTCCATTGCCGGCGGGGTTGCGGGGATGGGGGGAAACTGGTAGGTTCCCGGCCATGACGACAAAAGTGCGCTTTACTGTTGCTTATGACGGAACAGGATTCTGCGGATGGCAGAAGCAAAAACCGGAAGATCAGATTTCCGTGGCTCAGGTTATTGAAGAAGCCCTTTCCAAGGTTTTTAATGAAAAGATCACCCTGTTTGCTTCCGGCCGAACCGATGCCGGGGTCCATGCCCTGAACCAGGTTTGCCACTTTTCTACGCATCGCAAGATGGACCCGGCCAAGAAATGGGACCTGTGTTGGGCTTTGAATTCGCACCTGCCTCCGTCCATCGTGGCCAAGAAGGCCTGGATCGCTCCGGATGACTTTCACGCCACTTTGTCAGCCACGCATAAGACATATCGTTATCTGATAATGAATAAACCCCGTCCCAGCGCCCATCTGAATCGCTATGCGGACTGGGTGCGCCTGCCGATCCAGCTTGAGCACTTGCAGGAAAGTTCTAAATATCTCTTGGGAAATCAAGACTTTAAGAGCTTTCAGTCGGTGGGAACCCCGGTTCAGGACACGATTCGCGAGATTTATAAGGCCGACTGGGAATGGCGTAAGCCCGGTGTTTTGCAGTTCACGATCACCGGCAGCGGCTTTTTGAAGCAGATGGTTCGCAATATTGTGGGGACCTCGCTATTATTGGAAAGAAAGGGCTTAGACCCCTCTAAAATGCAGGAGATTATTGCGGCTCAGGACCGCATGAAAGCCGGGCCTCCGGCACCTGCGCAGGGCCTGTACCTGATGAAGGTTTATTATCCTCAGGACCTTGACAATAGGTGCCTAGAACTTTAAAACATCCCTTCCCGCAAAATAGTGTAAGAGCCCGTTGTTAAACTCAAACATATTTTTGCTGAGCAGACGGACGGTAAAACCGGCTGTTCAAAATGAAACTGGAGATTCTAATGAAAACTTTCAATGCTAAGGCAGATGAAGTTGAAAGAAAATGGTGGATCGTTGATGCCGCTGACCAAAAAGTAGGTCGTGTAGCGACTCAAGTGGCAAACATCCTTCGTGGTAAAAACAAAGCTATCTACACTCCGAACGTTGATACTGGCGATTTCGTTATCGTTATCAACACGGACAAGATGGAGCTTTCTGGAACTAAGTGGCAGGATAAGAAGTACTACTCTCACACTCGCTTCTTCGGTTCTATGAAAGAGATGACTGCAGCTCAGGCGAAAGAGAAAGATTCTACTTTCATCATGCACGAAGCTGTACGTGGTATGCTTCCAACAAACAAGCTATCCCGTCATGTTATCATGAAAATGAAGGCTTACACTGGTGCTGAGCATCCTCATGCTGCTCAAAAGCCGGCTCTTTACACACTCCCTTCTAAGAAATAATCGGAGATAGATAATGGCAGCAGCAGATAAATTCTACTATGCAACTGGAAGAAGAAAAACAAGCTCCGCGCGTGTTTTCTTGAAACCTGGTAAAGGTACAATCACAATCAATGGTAAAAAATCTGACGACTATTTGACTCGTATGCAGTCTCAAATGGTTATCGTTCAGCCTTTGGACCTTTTGAATCAACTTGGCAAGTTCGACGCTAAAATCACTGTTTCCGGTGGTGGTGAGTCTGGACAAGCTGGTGCTATCCGTTTGGGTATCACTCGTGCGTTGATCGCTTTCAATCCTGAATTCAAAGGGATCTTGAAGAAAGCTGGCTTCGTTACACGTGATCCTCGTATGGTTGAGCGTAAAAAATACGGTAAAGCTGGTGCACGCCGTAGATTCCAATACTCCAAGCGTTAATTCGCTGGGTCTTCGGACTCTGGAGAATGGAGAGAAAAGGGAGCTTTCGAGCTCCCTTTTTTTTTGGTTTTTTCTGATCGTCTTACTTCTGTTCCGTCATAGAGTTTAGTTTATAAGTCTCCTTTAATTGTAATTTTACTCTCATTGCAAGGCTGTCATCACAATGTTACTCCGTTTGGGGTAGGGGGCCTTGTGCGATTGATTTTTTTGTCAGTATTGCTGTTATTAAGTGTGTCGGTAAGGGCACAGACAGAACAGCAAACAAGTTCTCCTAAAAGTGTTGAAGAGCGTCTGGCAGAGCTGGAAGCCAATCAAAATCTTCGTTACATTTCTTTGTCTGGTTTTTTGATCTCTTCTTATGATCACATTGCAGTCAGCGAAACCTATCCCCGGGCTTTGGATCACAATGATTTGCAGTACGCTCGATTGCGTTTTTCCTTAAATGCTGATGCCGAATTGAATCCACAGCTTAAGGTCTATACGCGTTTGACGGCCACCAAGTTTATGAATAATTGGCGGTCTCAGGGCGGCACTCCTTATTATATAAAAGATATTGAAGGTGTTTATTCCCAATCAGGTTCTGAAATTCATCTTGAAAAGGCGTACGTGGATCTTTCCTGTCCGGCATCCCTTTGGACTTTGTCAGTGGGACGTTTGCCGACCGTGAACGGCAGCCCTGAACACTTCTGGGATGTGCTGCCTCGTCAGGGGACTTATCCGTTGCTGACGTTTGATGCTCCGCTGGACGGCGTGGGCGTTACCTATCGTGCAGATTCTCATTTGCCGATGAATCATGAGTTGTCGCTAAGGGCTTTATACACCCCGTTCATGGATGTGTCCTGGAATGGGATGTACAAGTATCTGATGCCTCCGAAAGAAGACACCACTGGCGGGACTCCCAGCGGATCTGACACAGATACAATGATTAAGATGTGGGCTTTGCAGGCGGACTATTCTTTGAAAGATCAGGAGCGCTGGGAAGATCTGACGGCCATTGTTCAATATTATCAGGGCGGGCCTTTGCCATTTTCTTCAGGGGCGGGAACGTCGGATTTGAATATTGAGGTCAATGGTCTTACGGGGTTGCTGGAAGTGATGGGGATTGCGCAAACCGGGTTGGATGTGTCGTTAAGTCACACCTATACCAACGCCATCAGCGACGGGCAGTTTGCCCCGGGGTTGGGATTTGGAACGGATAAAAACTCGGGCAGTAATCAGGGAAGCATCACTTTGCTTTCTACTCGCTATCGTTGGGCGACGTGGGCTTTGGGGTTGGAATGGTTGTCGGCTTCCAATGTCCCGTTTTATTTTTCGGCGGCACCAGAGGATCTGACGCGTTTTTATTCCACACCGGGTTCGGGTGAACACCTGTATGTCACCAAAAAGATATTCAATCTTGTCACTGCCAGAATGGGCTATCGTCAGCAGGACCTGCAAAATTATCCGATCACGTTTGGTCCGGTGGCAAGCACGGATCGACAGGTTAAAACCTATTACCTCAACTTGAGAACTGACTTCTGAGGCGGCGATGAGATTTGGTTTGGCACTTTTATCCGTCGTATCTCTTTGGGCTCTTCCGGCGCAAGCCGGAAAGGTGGAGTCCGTGCAAGAGCTGCTGATGGAAACCTGTAAAAAGAAAGTCAGCTACGAGCAGGCATTGGTCCTGATTCGTCCGTTGTATTTAACATGTGTGCCGGGAACTAAAGTTGCTGTTGGAGAAAAATGTCAGGTGAAGTGCCTGAAGCCGAATGCAGGAGCGGTGATCGGAAGATAAAAAAAGGCGCCTTGATCAGGCGCCTTTGAAGTTCTTGGAACTACTTTGTGCAAGACAAAGGATAGATGTTCCCGTTAGCAGCCAGGAAGCCACCGAAAGTACCATCGTTTTCAAGACCCAGACCCAAGAAACCAGTGTTAGTGATAACACCGTCAACTTGTGTGGATTTATCAGTCAAAGCCAAAAGATTCAGGAAACCATTTTGGATTTGTTGTGCAACTGTGCCTTTATCCATTTGAGAGAAGAAGACAGCTGTTTTTGCACGCTCAACCAGATTCACGACAACGAAGTCAACGGACTGATCGTCAGCCAAATCAACAGTCAAAGTCACAGAGTTGTTTTCAGAAGGAACAACGCATTTCATGATTGTTGTGTCTGCCATTGCAGAAGAACCCATAAGAACCAAAGCAGCCATAATAAGCTTTTTCATTAAAAACCTCCTATAAGGTGAACGGGGGGAGGCTATTTCAGCGGGCGAAGCCTTGCAATCCAAATGCGTCGCACTATTGGAGGATGATATTAATAAAATCCCACACTTGGACGCACATCTTACCTAGCACTTGGTCCGAGTTCCCGCTGATTTAAGGGACAGACTCGCGTTTCTTTATTACCCTATGTGTTAAGGAAAATTTGCAGAAGGAACGTCTCGTGAAATCCATGTTTTCATCTTTGATCCTCATCTTTGCCTGCTCTCTTTCAATTGCTCAGGAGAAAGCTCCTGAAACAGCTTCGGCTCCGCCACCTGCAGCCAATACCGCCACTGCGGATTCTGAAAAGAAAGCTGAACCCTCCAAAGAGGAATCTGAATATTCCAAACCGTTGTTTTTCTCGGTGATGGATCAGGAGCTGAAAATAAAAAATCCTGTGGTCGAATATGATCTGAAGACCTCCAAGGGCAAACAGATGGAAATCGGCGGGGTTACTTTTAACAGCGACTCTTTGATGGCCAAAATGGAAAACTCCAGCCTGATTGTAAACTGGAATCAGGATCTGGTGGCTGGTGGGGATCTTTCTGTTATCAGTCAGCAGGGTAAAGAGCTGTGGAAACAAAAGGTGCAGGGTGCGGGCTCGTGGAAGTCGGCAGAGCTGAATGGTTCCAAGGCCCCTCAATGGAAAGACGGGGAAAGATTCCGTTTCTGTCTGCGTTCTGAAGCCGGCAAAGGTTATGCAAGCATTTGCTCTCAGTGGTATGGAGTGGAGATCAAAGATGGCCAGTCACAAATTGGTGTGACCAAATCCGAAGCCACGGCCCGTGTGATTTTCCAGAATGAAGAAAAGAAATTGCAGGGAAGTGAAGAAGTGGCAGTGGGGGCTCCGGTGCAATTCCTGGCAACACTGACCTCTGATGCGACCTATGAATTTGTGTCAGAGCCTGTCGCGCCGGTTGTGCGCGATATGATCGAGTCTGAAAATGCTGGTCAGGTGACTTTAACGGCAGAATTGCCACGCCCGCTGAAAGTTGAAGCCAAAGTCATTCAGGGTGAACAGTATGGCACAGTGACACGCATTCTGGGTTTTGAAAGCACGATTGGGGCTTCCAACGATCTTTGGCAGGCGGATCTTCCACAAAAAAACACACGCCTTGTAATCCCGGGAAAATCCGGTGGGGTGTTTGTGTACGGTTTGGAGATTAACGATCCGCCGAAACAAAAGGATCGTCGTTTTATTTCCCATCGGGCGCCGAAAGGAACATATTCCTCCAGAGACCAGCTTCCGGTCCGTGATATTGAAGACAAGGTGACCCCGTGGCATTTTGATGTGCCCCAGAAGTTTGCGGTGAACACCGTTCATCTGGATGTGCCAGGTGAAAAATCAAATCACAAAGCCTATATGGAAATTTATCGTGCGGGGGCGGGAGAGGCGAGTCTTCGTCTGACGGGTGTGGTGACCAGTGACAGTGACTATGTGGTTCTGGGTGAAGGCCACGTATCCTGGTGGTTCAATGATCTATTCGACTGGCAGAACTATTATTTGTCCAGGCAGCGTTGGGGTGTAAGTGCGAAGTACTTCACCTCTTTGACAAAGCTTCCGGCATCCACGGCGGGTGGCAGTTCTGAGGATGTGAACCTGAATGTGGCAGATGTGGATTTGCGTTATCGTCTGAATCCGGGTCTTTGGGAAAAGGATGAAACTTTGGGTGTGATTCTGGCTTACGAGGCCATGACCCTGGGGGACACCAATGTGCCTAAAATGGGTGTGGGATTATTCTGGGCGCGCTCCATGCCGCGTGCGATTGACTACTGGTTCTCAAAGCTGCCATTTATGAATTATCCAAAATGGGTGGATATGGAATTTATCAAGTACGTGTCCTCCATGGACAGCGATATCACTTTGGGTGATGACTATGTTCTGAATTTCCACGGGAAAGTTTTATGGACATCCAGCTTCTTCGGTGAAGCCGGATTTGGTTTGAAGAACTACTACTTCGAGAAAAAATCCGATGGCTCGGGCGCGAAGCTGACAACATTCTATGGAACGGTGGGGTTGGGGCTTAATTTTTAAGCTGAAGGTTGATGAAAAAGAAGCTCACCTTTGTTCACCTCTTTTTACTGAACCAACTTGTGACTACTCTGGTGCTGCTAACGGTGCTGGGTGTGTACGGAACTCACTTGTTTATTCAGGAACAAAGAGCTCTGCGTGAGCGTATGGAGCCCGCTTCGGTCCGTGAAGTCGAGCGCATGAATCATGATTTTGCCTCTTTGGAAGCCAATGTCCTGCGCTTAAAAAGCATGGTGGAACTGTTCGATGTGATGCCCAAAGGGACCCGGATCGACAAGTTCCGGCAGTTTGCCTCTGCCACCATCGGCAGTTACAGCAGTCAGTTCAATGCCTACGTGGCTTTGGGGCCACGCCTGGCGCAGGAATATTTTGGCAAAGATGCTTACGTCTATGTTCTGCACCGGGATTTTTCCTTGTTTGCCAGTCCCCAATACAATGAACCATCCACTTTTATCGCCGAGGTTTTTTCCGAGGCCGGTTATGACCGTGACCCGGATCAACAGTGGTGGTGGTTGAACGAAAAAAATCAGAACGTCAACTATTCGGATTTCTACTTTGATAAAGGCTACATGGAAAAGGTCATGTTCAGCACGACCACCGGTATTTATAAATCCGGAAAAATGGAAGCCGTGGTGGGAATTGACACTTTAGCCGGGGATATTGCACATCGTTTGGGAAGTTTTAAGCTGGGTGAAACCGGAGGCGCTGTGATCGTGGACGAACACGGGCGCCCTGTTCTGCCGTTGATCGCCAAGGATTTGCCATTACTGGGATATCGCTATCTGCGTGCCTTCAGTCAGGATGAATTCAGGTCCATGCCGAAGTTGTCGCAGAAGGTTTTCAATATTCAGGCGCAAAAACAAATTCAGGAATTCCCCGGCGCCGATGGAAAGACCTATCTGACTTTTTCCCATCCGATTAAAGGCAAACCCTGGCATCTGGTGATCTATCAGGAAAAATCGGAAGCTTATTCTGGTCTGTACTTCCGTTTGTTCTTCTTTGGATTTGTCGCGCTGGTTACATACGGTGTCTTTACTGTGATGGTGTGGATGACCGGAAACTATGTGATCAAACAGGATAAAAAAGCTCTGGCCCAATTGCAGGAATCACGGGACCGGGCAGAGGCCGCCACCCGGGCAAAGTCGTTGTTCCTGTCAACCATGAGCCATGAAATCCGCACTCCACTGAATGCCATGCTGGGATCGGCAGAGCTGTTGAATGAGACCTCTTTGGGATATGAACAGAAAGAGCTTCTTGGCTCCCTGCAAAGTGCGGGGGATACTTTGTTGAGCATGCTCAATAATATTCTGGATTATTCCAAGTTTGAATCCGGCCGGATGCAGATGGAAAGCCGCGAATTCCTGCTGAGTGATCTGGTGCGCGAGGTGCAGGCTTTGATTGCCACCTCCGTGATGCGTAAAAACTTACAGTTTGTATTTCACCCTCCGGAACATGACCGCTGGATTGTGGGTGATTCCTTGCGTTTGAAGCAGGTTCTGATGAATCTTCTGGGGAATGCCGTGAAGTTCACAGACCGGGGCATTAT
Organism: Bdellovibrio bacteriovorus; assembly: GCF_025558485.1. Lineage (GTDB taxonomy): Bacteria > Bdellovibrionota > Bdellovibrionia > Bdellovibrionales > Bdellovibrionaceae > Bdellovibrio > Bdellovibrio bacteriovorus_G. Next base: position 311,437 of record NZ_CP102930.1, on the reverse strand, counting down.
TGAATTGAGCATTCAGCCTTATCCGGCAGCGGAAGAGGGCCGGGAAATGATCTTCTTTGAGGTCAAAGACACCGGCATTGGAATTGCCAAAGAAAATCTTAAAAAGGTTTTTGATGATTTCGGGCAGGAGGATTCCTCCGTCACACGCCGCTTTGGTGGCACGGGGCTGGGGCTTAGTATTTCTCAACGTGTGGTGCAGTCCATGGGTGGAGAACTTTACTGCGAAAGCCGGCAGTTTGTGGGGTCGCGCTTTCATTTTTCTTTGCAGTTTGTTTCGCGTAAAGCAGAACTGTGGAGCACACGCTGGTCGGTGGATTTAAATGTGCCACAGTCAGTGCCAGCGGACCTGACGACGGCAGTGGATAGCGGACGGCGTACAGTTCTGATTGTGGATGACATGGAAGAAAATCACACGCTGCTAAAGGCTTATATCAAGCGTCTGGATTTTGTGACCACGGATTCGGCTTACAATGGTTTTGAGTGTCTGGAGATGTGGGAAAAGACCCACTATGATCTGATCTTTATGGATGTGCAGATGCCGAAAATGTCGGGATTGGACACCATCCGCAAGCTGCGCGAAATTGAGCGTGTGCGCGGGTTGCGCCGAACCCCGGTGGTGGTGATTTCCGCCAACAGCTTTACTGAAGACATCGAAAAAAGCCTGATGGCCGGGGCGGACGAACACTGTGGTAAGCCCGTGCGCAAGCAAACGGTTCTGGAAGTTGTTCAGAAGTACTGCTCCCAAAACGTCGAAACTGTTCAGGTCTAATATATTTGAATCCACAAAAGTGAAAACTCACAAGACAGCGTTAAGTTCCTAACAGGTATTCCCGATATTACTTAGGTCTGAGCCCGGAATAGATCTTGCCTCTATTCATTATGAAACGGGTAAAGAGGGGGAATTCATGACTAAGCGTTTGGCAGTGTTGGCTGGTACAGTCTGTCTCATTGTGGGATTTCAGAATTGCAGCCAAAGTGCACTTCAAACATCTGAAATGGCATCCATGAACGATGTCTCTGTGATCGTGCCTCCGGCAGCGGGTGGTCAGTCATCCACGGAAGCCAGTAAGGTCACTTATGTTGAAATTCCCAATATCTCTGACGACGGAAGTGCTTTAGCCAAGGCATCGGAAGTCAGTCCTTATCGTCTGGTGATCGCGACTGAATCCGGAAAAATCCATTTAGTGGATGATGGCAACAATGTTTTGCAGGAACGCTGTCTGGGTTCTGCAAATCTGGCAGAGCTAAAAACAATTCTAAGCGGTTCTTCTGTTTGTGCAGCTCCGGTGAAGTCCGGGGATATTTGTGCAATGAAATACACGCCGGCCTATGCCTCATTGTATGCTGATGAAAAGCGTGTGAATCTGGGGGAAGAAAAAGACTCCTGCGGCCGTGGTCGTCAGGATTTGTGTGGAGGCTTGGCGGATGTCTTCCAGGCCTACGTGGCCCATGTCCGCGCCAACTGGGCAGACATGAGCTGCGAATAAGCCAGGTCTTACAGACCCAGCATTGATTTTACTTTACCGAAGGCTTCGTTCATCTGAGCCCGATTAGGTGCTGCCCCTTGAGCGAAGTCAGGGCGACCGCCCCCTTTACCACCCATAATGCCAGCAACTTCCTTCAATAGATCTCCGGCTTTGGTTTCAGCAGAGATTTCTTTGGAAACGCTCACGATGATCGGGTGACTGCCTTCACCTTGACCCACGACAACAACAATACCGGATTGGATTTTGTTTTTCAGGTGGTCTGTGACTTCGGCCAAAACCTGACGGTCATCCAGTGGAACATCTGCCAGAACAAGTTTTGCTGAAGCACCGGCTTTGGTTTTAAACGTCAGGGCTTTTTCAGCCAGCTCATCAACGTTAACCTGTCCGCCTTGCAGCTTCTTCATTTCTTTTTCAAGCTGCTTCACCTGGTCTTTCAGGGACTCCACACGGTTTGCCAAAGTCGCAGTTTCGCCGGTTGTTTCCAGATGTTTGATATAGTGCGGGCTTTTTTGGAAGCCTGCTGCCGCCAAAGCGTCATCCAGATGGTTCACCGCACTCATAACATAGTGAACGGCATTATCCGCAGTGATCGCCTCGATACGGCGAACGCCCGAGCTGACACCAGCTTCAGAAACCACTTTGAACAAGCGGATTTCAGAAGTGTTTTTCACGTGTGTTCCGCCGCAAAGTTCGCAGGAGAAATCACCCATGGTCAGAACGCGCACATCGTTGGCGTACTTTTCACCGAACAAAGCCATCGCCCCTTTTTCCAGGGCTGCTTTGTGGGACATCATCTCTGTCTGTACAGGGTTGCCACGTGCGATTTGTTCGTTGACCAGGTCTTCGATCTTTTTGATTTCTTCAGAAGACACAGGTTTGTTGTGAGTAAAGTCAAAGCGGGTCTTTTGTGAATCCACCAAAGAACCGGCTTGAGTCACATGTGTGCCCAAAACTTTACGAAGGGCTGCATGCAGCAAGTGAGTCGCAGAGTGATTCGCAGCGGTATTGCGTCTTTCCACCGGATCAACACCAGTAACAACGGCAGTGCCGGTTTTGAAAGAACCGTGTTCGATTTCCACATGATGAAGAACGATATCATCAATTTTGGTTGTGTTAATGACACGAGCACGGTTGGTGTCGTGCATGATGTAGCCCACATCACCTGACTGACCGCCACCTTCGCCGTAGAAGGTTGTTGCATCCAGAATCATCAAACCAGGATCACCTGTTTTTAGTTCTGCAACCTCCGCCTGACCGTTGGAAAGGGCCATCACTTTACCGTCGCCGATAGTTCCTTCATACCCCAGGAAGGTCACGGACTTGCCGGATTGCAGATAGTCTTTGGCAAACTTGATCATGTGAGCTTCATCAGCTCCCATGGATTTGCCTTTCCAGGAGGCTTTGGATTTCGCACGGTTGTCTTCCATTTCCTTTTCAAACGCGGCTTCGTTCACTTCGATGCCTTGTTCGTTGGCGATCACGCGGGTCAGATCGGCCGGGAAGCCATAAGTGTCATACATGCGGAAGACCACTTCGCCAGAAAGCTCTTTAACACCTTTGGCTTTTGCCTTGGAAAGTTCATCCGCCAGAATCGCAGTTCCCTTATCAAGGGTGGCGATGAAGCGGTCTTCTTCGTCACGGATGGTGTTCAGGATATGGTCGCGGCGGGTTTTCAGCTCCGGATAAACGGCGCCCATGCTTTCAATCAAAGCCTCTGCCATGCCCGGCAGGAAGGACTTGTCGGCAGAAAGTTTGCGACCGTAACGGATTGCACGTCTCATGATACGGCGAAGAACATAGCCACGTCCTTCGTTGGAAGGCAGTGCCCCATCCGCAATCAGGAAGGAGGTGGAACGGCAGTGATCCGCAAGCACGCGCAAAGCCGCAGTGGTTTCAGCCGCTGACGGATTTTTTGCTAGCACATCTTTATCCGTGATGTATTCAATGCCACCAATTTTGCAGGCAAGCTGAATCATCGGTTGGAACAGGTCGGTGTCGTAGTTATTGAACACACCCTGCATCGCTGCCGTCATACGTTCCAGACCACCGCCTGTATCGACGGACGGTTTTGGCAGCGGAGTCAGGGTGCCCGGAGGATTTTCAAAGTACTGCATGAAGACCAGGTTCCAGATTTCCACGAAGCGGTCTTCACCGGCTTCGATGCCTTTGAATGGATCAGAGATCGTACCGGCTTTAGGGCCGTGATCATAGAAGATCTCTGTGCAAGGGCCGCAAGGACCTGTGTCACCCATTTTCCAGAAGTTGTCTTTGTCGAAGCGGAAGATGCGCTCACGAGGAATGCCTTCCTGATTGTGCCAGATATCGGCGGCCTCATCGTCGGAAAGGTGAACAGTCACGTAAAGTTTTTCTTTTGGGATCTGCAATTCTTTAGTCAGGAACTCCCAGGCAAAGTGGATGGCGTCTTTTTTAAAGTAATCGCCGAAAGAAAAATTCCCCATCATTTCAAAGAAAGTGTGGTGGCGAGCGGTGAATCCCACGTTTTCCAGGTCATTGTGTTTACCGCCAGCACGCACGCATTTCTGTGCAGTCACGGCGCGAGTGTAATCTCTTTTTTCAAGACCCAGGAAGGTGTTTTTGAACTGATTCATACCGGCGTTGGCGAAAAGCAACGTGGGATCATTTTCAGGAATCAGGGAGGAAGAGGCCACATGTTTGTGTCCGTTCTTCTCGAAGTATTTGATAAAGGCGTTTCTGATCTCAGAGCTTTTCATAAATAACCTTTCTTACGGTCTCAGAATCGAATCCACGGGAAGCCAGCAATCGGCCCACTCGGGCTTTTTCCTCACGGGAAAACTTGTGGTCTTCGTCGTACTTATTTTTGACAATCGCCAGCGCCTTTTCAAGCTCCAAAGCACGATCGGTCTCAATACTGGGAAGACCTTTTTCCTTAAGGTAGTTGTTGATGTAATAGATGCCCTTGTTACGGCGATGAAGCATGTCGGCCAAGCGATGGGCCAGGTCCGTCGGATCACCCAACCAGCGGTTGTCTTTGGCGAACTCGATGGCCTCGTCAATGATATCGCCGACATCTTCTTCGTCAGAGAACTTTTCCTTCAGTTTGGTGCGAAGTTCTTTTTCCGAATGATCCCGGCGCGCGATCATGTCCATGACCTTCTTTTTGGCGGCTTGTCGGGTTTTCAGGGGATCTTTCTCTCGGGACATAGAGGAAATTAATACCCCGTTTTTTATTTCTTGCGAAGGATAATTTCAGTCAGTTCGCAATAAGTTCCCAGACGTAACTGGGGCCCCCAGTAACCGGTTCCCTGATTGACATAGAGCTGCATGTTTCCGATGCGGTACAGGCCTTTGTTGTAGCGCTGGAAAAAGACAATCAGCAGATTCCATGGGAAGAACTGCCCGCCGTGGGTGTGGCCGGAAAGCTGCAAATCCACCCCCAGAGTTTCGATCTGTTTGGCCAGAGCAGGCTGGTGGGACAAAAGAACCTTGAAGCTGTCCGTTTTAAGCTGATTTTGCACCTTTGCCAGATCCGGTCCCTCTTCTTTGAAATGGTTGGCGGCCGGGTCGGGGATGCCCACCATCTGCAATTCAGCCGAGCCCAGACGGATGGATTCCGCTTTATTGATCAGAACCTGGAATCCAATGTCGCGGAACGCCTGCAAACTCTTGGCGGCATTCCAGTAATATTCATGATTTCCGGGAACGTAGTAGATCCCATGTTGGGCCCGCAGGCCTTTGAGAATTTGAAATTCTTCGGTGTGCTTTTCCACGAAGCTGTCCAGAATATCGCCCGTAAACACAATGACATCGGGGTTTAGACGGTTGACCTGAGCCACCAATTTTTTGACCAGTCGGATCGGCAGGCTGGGGCTGATATGCAGGTCCGTAATGTGCACAATACGCAGGTTTTCCAGATCGGCGGGCAGATTGGCAAACTCAAGCGGCACAGTCTTGTTGAAAGCCCCTTTGCGCACGATCAGGTGTCCAATCAGAATGAACAACACCGGAAGACCCATCAAAGTGGTGGTGGCCTGGGCACTGTAAAGAGTTTCCAGTGACAACGAGGCGACAGAGATTTTATCCACGAAAGCGAACACATCCCGCAAGATCACCAGCGAGATCAGAAAGTTGATATAGGCCATCACGGTCAGCGCCCCGTTCATAAAACGATCCCGCCATGGATTATGGTCCAGACGTCGTTCGCGCAGAAGGATCATGAAACTGCCAATGACCAAGGCAAACAGGAAGGCCAGAAAACTGACCAGTAAAGTTGTTCCCTGCCATGAAAAATCTGTGAAGCGAGTCAGTTGATGCGAAACATAGACGAAGATCACAAGAACGAAGGTGCTGGCGATAGTGCGAAAAATTCCCATGGGATTTTTTAACATGCCCCTCTGTTTTTGCACAGTCCAATGTAGAAACACACGTCGGCGAGTCGAGTTAGAAGTGCTAACCTTAGAAAATCCCTGGAGGTTTGTATGAGCTTTCGCAATGAGTTTGAACAGGCGAGGGATTTTTTAATCCTGCATCGCTCAGATTATGACTATGCCTACAATAACTTCCGTTGGCCGCGGCTGGAGGAATTTAATTGGGCCCTTGATTACTTCGACCCGATGGCCTCGGACAACAGCAAAATCGGATTGTGGCTGGTGGATGAGGTCGGACGGGAAAAAAAGTTTAGCTTTTCTGAGCTTTCCCGTCGTTCCAATCAAGTGGCTAATTTTCTGCGAACGCTGGGGCTGCAAAAAGGGGATTCAATCTTTTTGCTGATTGAAAACGATGTGGCTCTTTGGGAGATCATGCTGGCGGCAATGAAGATCGGCGCTGTGCTGGTTCCCAACAATCCGCTATTGTCACAGCAGGAGCTGAAAGACCGTCTGGATCGGGAAAAGATCAAGATGATTGCCACAACCAAAGCACACACCTCCAAGTTTGATGTGGTTTCCTCCGGGGTCATTCCAATTGCCGTGGATGGCGAGGAAGAAGGCTGGGTTCATTACGAAAATGCCTATCTGGAAAGTTCCGAGTTTGAAACTCAGGAAAAAACCAAAGGCACGGACCCGCTGTTTCGGTATTTTATTTCCTCTAGTGGTGTGAAGCCAAAACTGGTCGAACACAGTCACGCCGGGTTTACGGCGGGGCATCTGGCGACCATGTATTGGATTGGATTACGACCGGGGGATGTGCATATGGCCATCAACTCCACGGGCTGGGCGATGCACGACTGGAATTCATTCATTGCGCCCTGGAATGCCGAGGCCACCATCTTTATCTTCAAGGAAAAGCGCTTCAATGCGCGCCTGCTTTTGGATGCTTTGGAGGAATTTCCCATCACCACGTTGTGTGCTCCACCGACTGTCTGGCGAATGCTGGTGCAAGAGGATCTTGCCGCCGCAGAAACGCATTTACGGGAAGTTGTCAGCACCAGTGAATCTTTAACCGCGGATCTGATTGTGAAAATTCACAATGCCTGGGGACTGTTCCTGCGCGATGGTTATGGCCAGACTGAAACGGCTATCCTGATCGGCGTGCCTCCGGAGGAAAAAGAAAGTCTGGGCACTGCCGGGAAAGCCATGCCAGGCTTTAAGATCGCGCTGCTGGATGCGCAAGGGGCCGAGACCGACAATGGGGAAATCTGTGTGGATATTTCCGCCAGCCCTTGGGGTTTGATGAGCGGTCTGGACAGTTCACAGAAGTATTATCACACGGGTGATTCAGCTTATCTTGATGCACTGGGGAACTTCACTTACTGCGATCGCATTGATGGCCTGTTTAAGTCTTCGGGTTATCGTATCAGTCCGTTTGAGCTGGAGTTTGTTTTGAAGGATTTCCCTTCAATCCGCGAAGTGGTGGTCATCCCCAGTCCCGATCCGATTCGAGAGTCCGTGCCCAAGGCGCTGGTGTCGGTGGTGAAAGGGGTGGAACCCACCAAGGAACTGGCGTTGGATATTATGAATTTTGCTCGAATGCGGTTGTCTCCGTTTAAGCGCATTCGTCGTCTGGAGTTTATGGAAATTCCGAAGAACGCCGCCGGTGAAACTTTACGGGCGGATTTGATTTCCATGGAACGACAAAAACGGCAAAGTAGTGAGCGCGCCCCTTACGAATTTTGGGAAGAGGATTCAAAGATCAGCATTTCAGACACATGGGCGCAGGAACTGCCTTAGTCTGTTTAGTAGAGTTACAATCACGCAAGCGTCGGGTGTTTTACTGCGCCTGTGCCTGCGTGATGTTAAGATGGCAGAGTGAAAAGGGTTCTCTTCATTTTACTTCTTGTCTTCTGTCAGTCAGTGCAGGCCTCACCCAAAGAGTGTGTTCGGCATTTTCGTCTTGGGGTAAACAACTACAGTCCTCTTTATGAAGTTCAGCCTGATGGGACCGTCAGTGGGCTGACATATGATCTGCTCAGTGAAATTTCTGCGCGTATGGGTTGTGTATTTTCTCAGATCCCGATGGATTCGCCGCGAATGCTGGAGGACTTCAAACGCTGGCGTTTGGATATGGTGGCCTTCATGGCTCCGCTGGAAGAGCTTAAGTCTGCCGGAGAATACATTTCTCTATATCAGGCGGCTCGCAAACTGATCGTTGCAAAAAGCTTTTATGATAAGTCCCGCAAGGCTCAGGATTACTTAAATGATCCCAAGGTTAAATTTGGCAGTCAGATCGGACCCCGGTTTTTTCTGGGCAGTGAAGAGGAAAAAAGACTGATGGGTCAGGGGCGCCTGATTTCTTTTCCCAATCCCGGCGCCGCCTATAAACAGTTTGTGACCGGACGAATCCAGGCCATGTTTTCCACACCGATCATTCACTGGCACTTTCAAAAGGAAATGCCGGATCTGGTGACTAAAACCGTGGCGGTTCCGGATGTGACCCATCCGTTGACAATGGGGTTTTATATATCACTAAGAAGGATCTCAAAGGCAGAAGCGGACAAGATCAAGAAGGTCGTTCAGGAGATGAAACAAGACGGGACACTTCGTAAGATCGTGTCCCGTTATGTGGATGGTGAAGATATGATTTACTATCAGAATCTGTAGGTCTGATTTACAGACCTACACCCATGATCGCTTTCATTTCTTTCAAAGTCTGGCGGGTTTTTTCCTGAGCTTTCAGGGAACCTTCTTTACAGATTCTCAGAACCGCTTGGGGGTCTTGAGCGTACTGCGCACGGCGTTCACGCATAGGCGCGATGATCGTGTTCAAAACTTCAGTCAGGCGCACTTTCAAGGTGCCATCACCCAAACCACCGCGCTGATAGTGTTCTTTCAGTGCTGCAACTTCGTCTTTTCTTGGATCGAAGACATCCAGGAAGCTGAAGACCACGTTGCCTTCCACTTTGCCCGGATCTTCAATCTTAAGATGGCCCGGATCGGTGTACATTTTCTGAACTTTCTTTTTGATCACGTCAGCGTCGTCGGAAAGATAGATGGCATTACCAAGGGATTTGCTCATCTTCGCTTTGCCATCAATGCCCGGCAGACGGCCCGCCACACCTGGCATGCCTTTGACAGGTTTAAAGAAGTCAGTTTTGTAAATGTGATTGAAACGCTGAGCGATTTCGTTGGTTTGTTCAATCATCGGGTTTTGATCCTCACCGGCTGGAACCAGATTGGCTTTGAAACCCAGAATGTCGGCAGCCTGACTGACGGGATAAGTCAGGAAGCCCGCAGGCAGGGATTTTTCCAGATTCTTTTGCTGGATTTCGGTTTTCACCGTTGGATTTCTTTCCAAGCGTGCCACGGTGACCAGATTCATGAAGTACGTGGTCATCTCAAACAACTCTGGCAGTTCGGATTGAACAAAGATCGTGCTTTTCGCCGGATCAATTCCGGCAGCCAGATAATCCAGGGTCACTTGCAGGATATTTTCGCGAACCTTTGTGGTGTCATCATAGTTGTCGGTCAGGGCCTGAACGTCAGCGATGATGATGTATTGATCGTGAGAATCCTGAAGATCCACGCGGTTTTTAAGCGATCCAACGTAATGGCCAAGGTGGAGGGGACCTGTTGGACGGTCGCCCGTAAGAATGATTGGTTTCATAAAAAATCTATAGCATTAACAGGAGTGGCTGGGAACAGGTATAGAAAGAAAATAGGTCGGCCCCGAGAGTCTTAGAGGTGAAACCAAACATTTCAGTTTCCGGCGTTTGATCTACAACTGAAGAGCTATCAAGGTGTCTATGAAATAGACCAAGCTAGCCAACAGAATCATCCAACGAATCATGGGGCCTCCGTGAGGGCAGTATGCGAAAAGGTCTCGGAGAAGTCGAATCGCTAATTTTGATGGGATCTATAAGTTTTTCGCACTGAGTCGTGCCTCTTTCCGCGAATTTCGTGGAATCAGTTTTTGGTTGGTTTGCAGTTAGAGCTTTTTTTACCCAGAACCTTGCCTGTTGTGAGGTCAAAAAATAGGACCTTGGGTATGCAGTCCGATTGTTTTGAGATCTATAACAATCAAAACGGGCACACGTACTCTTTCCGCCCATTTTCCATCGAACGTGATTTTGATATCTACTACAAGTGGATGAATCAGTCTTACGTATCGCAATGGTGGAACTTGGCTAAATCTCCGGCAGAATTAAAAGCTCACCTTGAAAAAGAACTCGCAGACAAACATCAGAATCTTTTTATCGGCTGCGTGGATGGAGTTCCCGTTAGTTACTGGGAACGCTATTGGTTGCAGCAGGATATTCTGGGCCGCTATGTGGATGCTCAGCCTTTCGATCAGGGACTGCATTTTCTGGTCGGAGAAAAAGAATATCTGGGTCGTAAATTCACTCCCTCTTTGATCGCCGCCTTCCTGAAATTCCTTTTCCAGGACCCGCGCACACAACGGGTTTTCGGAGAGCCAGACATCAACAATCGCATGGTGCTTCGCTATGCCGAGGCGACGTGTTTTGAAATGCAGGGTGTGGTGGAGATGCCAGAGCGTTCTTCTGCCGTGATGGTCTGCCGTCGGGAAAAATTCTTTGCCAAGTATTCCTCCAAGGCGGGCGAGCTTTGGAAACCTTCTGTGCGAGAGTCTGAGGGCTTTGCTCAGGAACTGCACGTTTAGCTCTGACGCTTCTCATTCTGCATTGCAAGGCCTACGGGTCCGGCGTAACTCATCGTGATGATGACCAAATTCCTGATACAACTTGCGACTTTGTTTGGTGTGGGCCGTTTTCCCAAAGGACCTGGTACTGCTGGCACCTTGGCGACCATTCCCATTGTCATTCTTTTAAGCAAATTGGGGCCGATCTATTATATGGGGGCGGTGATTTTGCTGCTCATAGTCGGAATTGCAGCCTGCGAAGCTTACGAGCAGGCCAAGGGCGGTCATGATCACAAAGAGATCGTAATTGATGAGGTTTTGGGTTTTCTGATTACCATGGTTTGGCTGCCAATGACATGGCAGGCCATTTTAATCGGTTTTGCCCTGTTCAGATTGCTGGACATCACAAAGCCTTTATTCATAGGATATTTAGATAAGAAGATCCAAGGAGGACTTGGGGTGATGATTGATGACGTGGCCGCGGGGATAATTGCGAGCCTCATCATGCAAGTGATCTACACTCAAACCAACTGGTTGGGCTCTCAGATAACTGTTCTGCACTCCGACTCCGTCGGAGTAAAAAGTTTATCCCTTATTTTTGCGGGATTGGCTTAATGGACAGGAATGAGAAGCTTCAAGAACTCATTCGATCCCTTCGCGACCAAAAACTCACAGTGGGTTTTGCGGAAAGTTGTACTGGAGGTGCACTTTCGGCTTTTTTAACAGAGCAACCAGGCGTGTCCGACATATTTCTAGGCTCTGTGGTTTCTTACTCTAACGAGGCGAAGGTGGATCTTCTGGGGGTTCGTCGAGACACTCTCATGCAAGAGGGTGCGGTGAGCGAGACAGTCGCTCGTCAAATGGCGCACGGAGTGCGTCGTCAGCTTAAAACTGATTGGTCTGTGGCAATCACAGGTATCGCTGGTCCGACAGGTGGAACACCGTCAAAGCCAGTGGGCACTGTATGCTTTGCCATCGCTGGTCCGGGTTTTGAAGACTCCAGAAAAGAAATCTTTTCGGGAGACCGCAAAACCATCCAGACGACTTCGGTGGACTACGCAGTGGCCTGGCTGAAAACAGTTCTCGACAAGAAATAGTAAAAGGCCCCCGGCCTGAACATTAAACACAAAAGTGTCGTGGCGATAGTCACGAGAGAGAGGAACAACAGATGGCAAACGCTACTGTAGATAACAAAGCAAATTCAGAAAAAATCAAAGCCCTTGAATTGGCTGTTTCGACTATCGAAAAGCAATTCGGTAAAGGCTCCATCATGCGTCTGGGCGCGAACGATTCTTTGGTTAAAGACGTTGAAGCGATCAGCACCGGTGCATTGAGCCTGGACATCGCTTTGGGTATCGGCGGTCTTCCTAAAGGTCGTATCTGTGAAATCTATGGACCAGAGTCTTCTGGTAAAACCACTCTGTGCTTGTCTGTTATCGCTCAAGCTCAGAAAAAAGGCGGCGTTGTTGCTTTCGTCGATGCAGAGCACGCTTTGGATATCAACTACGCTCGTAAACTGGGTGTGAACACGGAAGATCTTTTGATCTCTCAACCAGACACTGGTGAGCAGGCTTTGGAAATCACGGAAACTCTGGTTCGCTCTGGCGCGATCGACGTATTGGTTGTCGATTCCGTGGCAGCCTTGGTTCCTCGTGCAGAGATCGAAGGTGACATGGGCGATTCCCACGTTGGTTTGCAGGCACGTTTGATGTCTCAGGCTCTTCGTAAATTGACTGCGGCGATCAACCGTTCCAACACTCTTGTTATCTTTATTAACCAAATCCGTATGAAAATCGGTGTTATGTTCGGTAACCCTGAAACGACTACGGGTGGTAACGCTTTGAAATTCTATTCTTCTGTTCGTTTGGATGTACGTCGTATTGGCGCGATCAAAAACGGTGAGGATGTGACTGGGAACCGCACGGCGGTGAAAGTTGTGAAGAATAAAATGGCGCCTCCGTTCACTAAAGTTGAATTCGACTTGATGTACGGTGAAGGTATTTCTGAAGAAGGCGATCTTCTGGATCTGGCAGTGACTGCGGGCATGGTTGAAAAATCCGGTGCGTGGTTCTCTATCAACGGTGAGCGCATGGGCCAAGGTCGTGATGCTGCGAAAACCTTCTTGAAAGAACACCCAGAGTACATGGTTGAACTTCGTAAAAAGATCCTTGCGGCTAACGGTATCGGCAAACTTTTGGTTGATACCAACGGCAGCAATGGCGAAGACCACGAAGGCACAGAGCCAGCCATCGAAGCCGAAGACGCTCCGAAAAAAGGCAAAAAAGGCAAACACTAAACTCGGCCCCGCCGGCAGAGCTGTGGCGACTGTTCTCACTCCGACTTTGTCGGAGTAGAGTGTCGCTACAGCTGAAGCAACTCCAAAACCCACTCCACAAGAGTGGGTTTTGTTTTTTCCCACCCCAGTTTTGCCGAAGAACAAAAAGGTACCTGCTTACTTTTGCAGAAGCTTCGCGTAAAATAACGCATGGTTTATGCAAAAGTGAGCAGGTACCTTTTATGATTAAGATTAAACGAGTTTATGAAAAGCCTAGTCGGGATGATGGTTATCGAGTTTTGGTGGATCGTTTGTGGCCGCGTGGGATTAAGAAGGAAGATTTAAAGTTCAGTGAGTGGCCGAAAGAGATTTGTCCCAGTACAGAGCTGCGCAAAGAGTTTGGTCACAAGCCCGAGAAGTTTTCTGAATTTAAGACAGAATACAAGAAAGAACTGAAGGCGGCACCGGCACAGGATAAACTGGCAGAGCTGGCCGAACGTGCGCAGAACCAGAACGTCACCTTGTTGTATGCGGCTCGCGATGAAAAAATCAATCACGCACATGTTCTGAAAGAGATTCTGGAAAAGTTCTGATTTTTTGATCGCGCAAAACCTTATGCTTTTTTAATCCAATGAAAGTGCAGATGACGGGGTTTCTGGGGGTAAACTGTCGTTTATTCGCAGTTCAGGTCAAGCGCACCTTGTTATGTCTTTTGACGTAGTTGTGAAGGATGCACAGTGAATTTGTTAGTATGGGCCGATGATCAATGTGGTTTTTGGACTTCTATTAGCAATGACTGTGCGGGCCCAAGAGGCAGGTTTTACCGAGCCGCCCATGCCACCGCCTTTACCGGCTCCGGTGGAGCCGACATTCTTAAACCCCACAATCTATTACAAGCCCATTATCAAATACGACGTGGATCGTTGCGAAGAGCAGACTCGTGTGGAAATGCTTTCCCCGGAAGACAAAGTCCTGACTCGCCTGTGCGTGAAGGATTTCAACAACTGCGTGATGCAGGGGGCTTGCTATGTCCACGACGAAAACGGGCGCTTCCGGTCATTTAATTATTACGCCCGCGGTGAAGACGGCGTGCCCCGCTTTAAAGAAGTGGACATGCGAAAATGTCCTTACGGCTATGGCATGCGGAATGTGTGTCTGGACCCCTATCATACGGTGGCTGCTGATTTAAGCATCTATAAAATGGGGGACGTGATTTTTGTGCCGCGCCTTGAAGGGCAGATAATGCCGGATGGAACTGTTCACGATGGCTTCTTTGTTGTTCGTGATGCAGGAGCGGCAATCAAAGGGCCGAATCGTTTTGATTTTTACACGGGCTTTACCAGGCCCTTCGTTCCTGAAAATACTTTCCATCGTCTGGGTTTTGCCGATCTGAAAAACAGTTTTCCTTTTCGGATGGCCACAGACGAAGAAGCGGCCCTTGTGCGTGAAAACACAGGGTACCCCGGAACCAAAAAGGTGATTCTTCTGCCACCACATCGCTAAAGTCTGAACGCGTCTGGACACTCAGGCTTGCATCGGGGATGCTCAGGCTTATGAACGCAAACACAGTTATTTCATTTTGGTTTGAAGAAATTGATCCCCAGCTTTGGTTTACCAAGGATGCCGCTTTTGACGATCTTTTGCGCAAGCGTTTTTCTGTTTTGCATGAAAAGGTCTGCAAAGGGGAAACATATCTTTGGCGTCAAAATCCGGAAGGACGTTTGGCGGAAATCATCGTGCTGGATCAGTTTTCCCGCAATATGTTCCGCGGTTTGCCAAAAGCTTTTGCCAGCGATGCTCAGGCCTTGGCTTTGGCGCAGGAGGCGGTGATGCAGGGGGATGATATGGATCTGCCAGTGCGTCAACGTGGTTTTCTATACATGCCTTACATGCACAGCGAATCAGTACTGATTCATGAAGAGGCCATGAAGCTTTTTGCTCAGGAAGGGTTGGAAAACTCGTACAAATTCGAGATCGCGCATAAAAAGATAATCGATCAGTTTGGGCGCTATCCACATAGAAATGCCGTCATGGGAAGAGAGTCCACGACGGCCGAGCTGGATTTTATGAAAGAACATGCGGGGTTCTGATTAAGGACCGATGTCCTCTTCCAGATCCGTGCACTGAAGACGGCCTTGATTTACGCTTACGGCCGTGATCCCGCTGGCATCTTCAAGCATCTGTAAATCGCCGTCCATAGTGCCGTCACTGTTGATGGTGACAAGGGCGCGCTCGCCACCTTTTTGGATGTCAACGATACGTTTGGTGTCTTCGATTTGTTGAATCACGCTGCAACCCTGATTGTTGACGAAAACACGAAGTCCTTCGGCCTGGGCTTGCGCTCCTGCGAAAATCAAAGCGGCGATAAAGATTTGTTTCATAAGGTTCTCCTTTTTTTATTTTTATCTGTATTCCAAAGATTCCAGGCGGGACTCAAAATAGTCGGTGACTATCAAAGAACTGCCACGAGCTTTTAGCTCCAGGATTTTGTTTTGTATTCTTGTCACTACAGGCTCAATGTTCGTATTCAAATTCTTTTGATCCAGCATCTGGGACTGAACGATTTTTTCCAGCTTGTTCACTTCCAGTAGCAGGTCTTTTTCAAAGATGTTTAAACCACCTTGTTTGCCCATGAACTCTTCCAGACCGATGCAGCGATAGGCCATTTGCGCCAGTCGGCAATCCTGACGATCAATGCCCAGTTTTTTGCATTCACGGCCTTCTTGAGAGCGATACTTGTTAAAAATCTCCTGAGCAGGCTGTTCTTGATATGGAGCCGCCGCCGAAACACCATTCTTTGTGAAGCCAAGGCCCGGCGCAATCAGGGTGTAACCGTGCACTTCAGAAGCAAAGGCCGCGGGCAGGACTTTTCCATTTCTATTCAGACGGCGGAAGGCGATGATGTCGCCAGTTTGAGCTTGTTCCACCGGCACGCGCTGACACAGGGGGGAATCGACGATATTGGCAAACTCGCTGGCAAAAGTGTGATGCAGCCCTTGAGAAACACCAGCCAAATAGGTAGAGGCGTTCCAACAGTTAGGACCCTCGACTTTGGCGTGACGGTCTTTCAGCATTTTCATTTTCCCGACCAGCAAAGCTTTTTTCAAATCGGCATAGCCCTGGGATTTGATAGGCGCAGGATCTTTGGTCACTTGAGCCGTGGCGATAAAGAGTTCGCGGACTTCACTGGCGGTCAGGTCTGGAAGCTCGCTCCACAGCCGCGCAATAAGATTCACCATATAAGGCGTTGCCATGGAAGTGCCGGAGTGC
Source organism: Bdellovibrio bacteriovorus (assembly GCF_025558485.1). Lineage (GTDB taxonomy): Bacteria > Bdellovibrionota > Bdellovibrionia > Bdellovibrionales > Bdellovibrionaceae > Bdellovibrio > Bdellovibrio bacteriovorus_G. The sequence goes on along the minus strand of NZ_CP102930.1, from coordinate 295,393 downwards.
TCAATCAGACCACCACCCAAAGAGGCGGCATTGACTTTTACACCCGGAGCCAGAATATCGACGTTGTCTTTTCCGAAGTTACTGAAGTCTGCCATTTTAGCATTTTCAGGAGTGACTTCTTCGATGGTACTGGCCGTCAGGGCGCCGACCTTCATGACGTTGGGATGCGTGAAGCTGGCCGGATACTGACGGTTCTTTGACAGATCCAAATCCACACCGGCGTTGCCAGAGGCTACCACGAATAGAGTGTTTGGATTTTCTTCGATCATGGTTTTGTAAGCACGAATGCCATCACGCAGGCCCAGCAGATCCTTATGGTCGGCCGGGAAGCCCAGGCTCATGTTGACGATGCGAACCTGATGCTTCTTGATAAAATCAGACATTTTACGGATATAATCTGCACGAGTGTAATCACCGGCAAAACCCACCAAGGCGATATTGTTCAGACCATGACTGGCGATATGGGCCACGTGGGTTCCATGGGACAGGGGACGCTGGTCCTTATGCATGCCAATTGAAGATTCTGTTGGCAGGCCGATATCGCGCACTTGTTCCCAACCGAAGTTGTCGTCAATCCAACCGTTACCGTCATTGTCGATGCCATCCACAGGGTCTTGAGGATTGTTCCACCACTTGCTGACCAGTTCTTTGTGGTTGTAGTCAAATCCTGAGTCGATAATCGCAATTAGGAAGCGATTTGGATTTTCCCGCTGTTTTTTCAGCACAGCAATTTCATCTGTTGAAAGACCGGATTTCTTAAGGCTGCCCACCAGATCGTACTTTTCATAAAGGGAGTATTCACTCAGCACTTTGCCTTTAGGGTCTTTTTCGATAAACGCGTAAGGCTTTTCATCCTGATCCTTGTAGTAAAGGAAGATGGAGGATGTCAGTTGATTATCTTTGTTTAAATAGTCTTTGCGGTTTTCCCTGAAGGGTTCATTTTGTTCGTGGTGGCCGATGTACTCCAAAGTAATCGGAGCCTCTTTGGTGTAGTGCCATTTGCGCATCAACCGTGATTGTTCTGTTTGGATTCCTTCTTTATCAAGGAAAGACCATTCTTCCTGACTTTGAATCTGGCCGTATTTTTCTTTTTCAATAGAAAGCTCAGTGACAATCAGGCGGTTTTGTGTGGACTTGGTAAAGCGCACCCAGCCAGTAAAGCGGCCTTCAATATCAAAATAGCGGCGCTCGGTCAGAAATCCATCCTGATAGTGGCTTTCTTTTGAAACAACACCGTTGTCGAACTTTTCAGTTTTAACTGTCGTCGCAGCCCAAGCAAAGGACTGTCCCAAAATGAGACACAAGGCCGTTGTGATCAGGGATGTTTTAGCTGTCTGAAAAGATCTCTTCATCATAAATGGAAGAGATAGCAACGAGGGTGCCAGAGAGCCGCAAGCATCGTGGTGTCAGCGGCGGATACTGCCCTGTCGAAGAGTCTGACAGGGCAGTGCCATTTATTAGCTTATGGATTTTCGTGGAATATTAAGTCAGAGCTTTCTTGATGTCGCCAGTGATGTTCACAGGCTCCTCTTGCGGGGCGTAGCGCTTTAAGACCTGACCGTCTTTACCCACAAGGAACTTGGTAAAATTCCACTTGATCATCTCTGTTCCCAACAGACCCGGAGCAGAGGACTTCAACCACTGATAAAGAGGATCGGCATTGTCACCATTCACATCAATTTTTGCCATGACCGGGAAAGACACGCCGTAGTTGAGTTCGCAGAACTGCTGGATTTCAGAGTCAGAGCCGGGCTCCTGAGCGCCGAACTGGTTGCATGGAAAGCCCAGAATCGTAAAACCCTGATCCTTGAACTGAGTATAAAGTTCTTCAAGGCCCTTGTACTGGGGAGTGAAGCCGCATTTGCTGGCGACATTGACGATTAGAACAACCTTGCCGTGGTATTCATCCAGAGAAGTGGATTTACCGGCAGCATTGGCGACTGAGAAATTGTAGAGGTTTTTCATGGGAGCTCCTGTTTGTTCAGCGGCTAGCATAGCGTGGTTGTGGGATCGGTGCAAATTGATACGTTCCCAGACAGACTGGAAACACATCTTTGGTAATCCGCGTATAGTCGTTTTGTGAATTTTAGGGTTTGGGCACAAATCCTCTGATTCTTCAGACGGCAGAAATTGATGCGGATAAATGTTCTAACTTTGAAAACAAAGTCCAAGAGGCCAGTCAGGCGATCAATAATTTAAGCAGTACCCTGAATAATGCAGCTCAATGTGCTTCGTTGACGGCGGGGAACACAACGGCAGTTCCTGATATTTGCAAAACCAATCCGAATCTTCCGGGCTGTACTGTGACGGGCCCTGCGGGAGTTGCAGGACCGGATGGAATTACCGGGCCGCATTCCAACATCTGGATGAAAATTCAGAATCGTTATCAAGTGGTGCGACCGACGTTGATGCCGTGAGCTTATGTCTCATCTTGAATCGGATTTTCGTTTTGATTCTATTTCACGAGTCAGTCTTCATTAAAATATGAGAATATATCCTAACGAAGTTGTAGCAAACTGAGTTAGGGGCCGATAGGAATACTATGAGAAACTGGTATTTAAGGGGACTACTCCCTCTTATTATTTTGGTACTTCTCGGAGGTGTAGAGGCTTCGGCCGGCACGTTCTTGGGTTGTGCTGAATGGTGTGCCAGTCGATATCTTCCCAAGTCGGGTGCAGCCACTCGCGATCAAGTTATTCGCTATGACAGTTGTGTCGTTCAAACCCAAAGGGAAGGCCGTTGTGGCGGAGGAAACTCCTCCAATCGCGGTTCCGGCGGTGGAACTTCCCGCCCGGCACAAACCCAACAACCTGCCGAGACACAGCGACAGCAGGAGCCTCAAAGCACATCGCAAACAAATCCCTGTGGCAACCGTTGTCCTGTGAGTCAGTGTATGGAGAATGTTAACGGTGGGGGCGGGTATATCTGTCAGTCGGAAATGCAGCAGCGTGGACCTGACTGTTCAGCACAGTATGCCGATCTTGCGCAGCAGTGTTCAGACGCCGTGGCAGAGACTTCTCACACCTGTGATGAAAAGAGCGATAGCGGCATGAACAATGTGGCCGATACGGCCTCGCAGCTTAGTTTGATGTTTGGTCAGCAAACGGCATCCAGCATTCAGGCGGCATGTTCAAGAATGGCAGGTCTTTCTGCTGCGGCTAATGCTGCTGTGGCAGCGTATCGTTTGAACTGTAGCAGCTCGATCAATTCCTGCCGCTCGGCCTGTTCTGCTTTGGTGGATTATGTCACTAATAATCCGACTTGCACGGTGCAGGGGTTTTCAGGGGCAGCTGGCGACAATTCGATGATTTCCGAAAATGCACGGGCGCAGGCCGAGCGCTGTGATCGCTTTGAAAGCAAAGTGGAAGAGGCCAATCAGGCCATTGCGAATTATGCGGGCACTATGCAGAATGCCGCCCAGTGTGCTGAGCAAACTTCCGGTGATCCGGCTGCCATTCCTGAAATATGTAAAACGAATCCAAACTTGCCGGGCTGTGCAAACACCGGCCCCGTGGATTGTACCAAGCCGGAAATGGCGTCCAATAAAGTTTGCATCTGTTCCAAGAATCCCACGGACCCTGCATGTCTTTCTCAGAAAGGGATGAATGGCAGCACTTATTCCAGTATCAATTCAGCTTCGCGTTTAAATTCTGTTGGTGGGGATGTGCCAGGTGGAGATCTGCCGGACTTGCCGGCAATATCTCCGGGTAAACCAGGATCCGGTGGAGCTGGAGAGGCTGTGGACGGGCGACAAGGTGGCAGTGCCGGACTGTCTTCTTCCGGTGGTGGAGCGGGCGGCGCTGATGCCGGATCGGATCGTGGTCAGGGTGAGGGTGGTAATCTTGATTCCAATGTGAATGCCGGATTCTATGGCGCTGGCGGAGGAAGTGGTGGTTATGGCGGAGCCGGATCTGGCGGTGGATACGCAGGGAAAGCGGGGGCTGCTGGTGTTGCGGGGTCTAGAAAAAGTGGCCCGGATTTGCGACAGTTTCTGCCCGGTGGAAAGTTTGATCCAAAAACTCGCGGCATTGCCGGAGTCTCCGGTCCGGATGGAATTACAGGTCCCCATTCAAATATCTGGAAGAAAATTCAGAACCGCTATCAGGTTCTAAGCCCGACTCTGATGCCTTAGTGTCTCAAATCGAGATTGCTTATACTTTGGTAAAGTTCACGTCTAAATGTACCGAACAGTATCACCATGGGAATGAGAAGATTTTTCTTACATGTGGTCTTTGGCGGATTCGTTCTAACAATGGCGATATTACCGCAGCAGACATGGGGGGCTTTTGACAGCGAAGATTGTCGAGTTCGTAGATGTTCTGGAAGTCAGCAGTGTCAAGAAATTGCTTTTTCAGACCCGGATAGCCAGTCAAGTAGGCTGGCTTACCGATGTGTAGATTCTGAACTTACGGGGCCACCAGAGCCCGCTCGTCAGTGTGGAAATCGCTGTTCTGTCGAGGATTGCATTAATGTGAACGGCGGCAGTGGCTGGATTTGCCGAGGAGAAATGGCTGGAGGAGGTCAGGGTTGTGGTGCCTACCAGCAGCTGCAGGCCCAGTGTCAGGAACAAATTGCCGACACTTCTTACACTTGCGATGAAAAGAACGATACGGGTATGTCTCAGGTTGCCAATACTGCTTCACAATTAAGTTTGATGTTTGGTTCGCAAACAGCCTCCAGTATTCAAGCGGCGTGTTCGAAGATGGCCAGTCTGTCTGCGGCGGCGAATGCGGCGGTGGCGGCGTATCGCCTGACATGCAGTAGTTCCATTAACTCTTGTCATTCGGCGTGTGATGCGGTGGTGGAGTGGGTGAACAGTAATCCGCTGTGCGTGCAGGCAAGTGGCGGGGCGATTTCCGTAGGCAGTGCCGAAACACAGGCAAAGCGTTGCTCGGATTTTGAAAACAAAGTTTCAGAGGCCAATCAGGCCATTTCGAATTTCGGCGGAACTATGCAAAACGCTTCACAGTGCGCAGCTCTGACCTCTGGGGAATCAGCCGAAGTGCCTGAAATCTGTAAAACGAATCCCAACTTGCCGGGCTGTTCGAACACAGGTCCTGTTGACTGTACGAAGCCTGAAATGGCCAGCAACAAAGTATGTGTGTGCTCGAAAAACCCAACGGACCCCGTGTGTATGGGAACGAACTCTGCCGGTGGTGGCAGCTTTGTCAGTAGCAGTTTGGATTCCAGCAGTCGTTTGACCGCCAAAGGCGGGGACGGTATCACTGGTGACCTTCCGAATTTACCGGGAATATCTCCGGGTAAACCGGGCTCTGGTGGCGCCGGGGAAGCTGTTGACGGCAAACAAGGCGGTGGTGCCGGATTGTCTGGCGGCGGCGGCGGTGGCTCCGGTGGTGGTGGTGAATCTGGCGGCGGCGGTGGCGAAGCCGGTGGACTTGATGATGTGAAGGTCACAGCAGGATTCTATGGCGGCGGAGGCGGAAGCTTCGGTGGTTACGGCAGTGGAGCTGCTGGTGGCGGTGCCGGTCGTCCTGGTGTGGGCGCAGCAGGAGCTGCCGCAGGTAAAGGTGGTCCGGATTTAAGCAAATTCCTTCCCGGTGGACAGTTTGATCCAAAACGCGGGATTTCCGGAGTGGGAGGCGCCGATGGTATCACCGGCCCTCATTCAAATATCTGGCAGAAAATTCAGAATCGTTATCGTGTGATGACGCCGACGTTGTTGCCTTAATTCAGTTTAAAACTAAATCAAAGGATGGAGAGCCTCAATAACCTGCTTGCGCAGGGGGGCCTCCACCAAAACAGTCAGGCTCATGGCGCTGACTAAAAGTTTCTGCGCAGCCAAATTCTTTTCATTCAGATTATTCAGAACTTTTTGTGTGATCTCCGGTGACGTGGCGCCTGTGCAGGTCAAAGTCACGGTGGAATAATCCGTCGGCAGCAGGGTAAAGTCAGAATGCTTTTGCAGTTCCTTCTTCACAGCCACCATGATTTCCTGAGGTCCGGTCAGGAAGATTTCAGTCTTATCCAGCGAAAGTTCACAGCTAAGCAACTGAGGAAATGCGATTTGATTGTAGTCCAAAAGACTTTGCAATCCATGCAGAGCTTTAGCCGGATTCTTTTCTTTGCAGTGAATGCCCAAAACCAGTTCGTGAGAATTCAGGGACAGGGCTTTGCAGGATTCAAACATATTCAATCCTTTTTTGACGAGCGTGCCGTCAGAGGTTTTATTGGAGGCAGGACCGATATACAACGTCACATCACGCATCTTGGCCAATTCGACGGAGCGATAGTGCAGAACCTTGGCGCCCCAGAAAGTCATTTCCATCAGCTGGTCATAATTCAGTTCGTTCAAAGGACGTGCGGATTTAACAATGTTAGGGTCAGCGGTAAAGACCGCCGGAACATCTTTTAGAATTTCACAGCGTTCTGCTTTAAAAGCCGCGGCCATTGCCACAGCGGAAGTGTCGGAACCACCACGCCCCAGGGTTGTGATTTCTTTGGTTGTGGGTGACACACCTTGAAAGCCCGCCAGAATCACCACTCGGTCTGTTTTCAGGGCCTCTTCCACACGTATGGGTTTCACGTCTTTAATGAAAGCATTGACGTGGGAATCATCGGTAAAGATCCCGGCCTGACTTCCGGTAAAGCTGATCGCTGAACATCCCAGATCATTCAAAGCCATGCTGACCAATGACATGCTGATGCGTTCACCCACAGTCAGCAGCATATCCATTTCACGTCTTTGTGGGTGGGCAGAGACTTGATTGGCAAGGTCGATCAGTGAATTTGTGGTTTTGCCCATGGCACTGACAACAACAATCAGGGAATTATCTTTGGATTGAGCTGCGATGCGGGCGGAGACAGATCTGATTTTTTCAGGATCTGCTAAGGTGGCTCCACCGTATTTCTGGACAATCAGGGGCTTCATTCCAATGCAACTTTCCGAGTGTTATGATAGACGTAGGTGGAAACCATTCGTCCGGCTCCCTTAGGAACGCGGATGAAGTGTTTTTGCACCTGCCGGGGAATGTATCCCAAATACAGCTCGGCATTCAAATCTTTTAATGACTTTCTGGTGACTCCCAAATGATCGGCCAAAGGTTCCAGATCGGTGCCACCGGGGACAAGAACAACATCGTATTCCAACGGGTCCATCTTTTCCAAATCACGGAATCCATACAGATTTGGTGCTTTGGCAATTAGCATAGCGGCCAGGATTTTAGGAACGTAATCCTGAGTTTCCTGGGGAAGTGCATCGAGCTTAATGAGCGCCCAGTAATCTTTAGTGCCGTATTTCTTGATGCGACGGCGCAGTCCGCTTTCGCCCATGTTGTAGCTGGCGGCGACCAGATACCACGATCCAAACTCAGCATGTAGATCCTTCAGATAGCGAATTGCAGCCAGAGTGCTCTTTTTAAGATCTCTTCGTTCATCAAGCCACCAGCTTTTGCTCAAGCCATAGCGGGAACCTGTGGCCTCGATAAACTGCCAAGGGCCCACCGCATCGGCATGGCTGATGGCGTTTGCTGCAAATCCACTTTCGATCATCACCATGTAAGCCAGATCCGAAGGCAGGCCTGCACGTTTTAATTCTTCCTGAATGAAAGGCATGTACTTGTAAGAGCGCTGCAACCAGGTGCGGAACCACTTATTACCGTTTCCCTGAAAGTAAGCGATCCATTTGCTGACCTTTTTATTGTACGTCACTGGAAGATCAAAGATCAGATTGTCCGACTGCGTGTGCGTGGACTTCGCTGTCAGAGCTTTTAGTTTTTCCTTTAAGCTCAGGGCGCGGTTTTCTGGCGATGCAGCCGTCACGGCAGGAGTGACCACGGGCTTGATTGGAGCCACTGGTGCTGCTTCTGCGCTGAAGCTGTAAATAAGAGATGCAATGAAAAAGATAGAAACCCACGTCCTCATGTAGTCAATTATGAAGCTGATTCTTTGACACTGTCGACAAAGATCTGACAATTCCCTGGCGCCATCGACGAAGGTCAATACACGGCCAAATCGAAAAAAACTTGAGCCCAGAAATTTTGAACTGTGCAAAGGTCCAGCTTGGAACCTTTTTCCCAGACCAAGATCCGTCCTGTCAAAAGATGGCACACGCCTTGCTGCTCAACACTGTGGAGGGGAAGTTCATGAGTGTAAAAGGTGTCTATACAGCGCTAAGTGGTGCCATGGCCCAAAGTACAAAGCTTGATACTATTGCCAATAATCTGGCTAACGTGAACACGCCTGCCTTTAAGCGCGATCAGCAGCTTTTTCAGGAATACCTGACTGCCAATGAAAAGATGCCGGAAACCACACAGATTCCCCGTGATGTGGCTTCCATTGAAAGCTTCTATAATATGCAAGGTGGCGACAAAAGCTACGTTGACACCAAAGGTACTTTCACTGATTTCTCACAAGGCGGTTTGAAGCCCACTGGAAACAATCTGGATGTTGCGATCGACGGCAAAGGCTTCTTTGAGGTGGCCACTCCGGGCGGCGTAAAATTGACACGTGCCGGGAACTTTACCCTGGACGGTAACGGACAGTTGGTTACCAAAGACGGACACCCGGTCCTTCGTCAGGCCGAAGCTGGAGCAGACCCCGCAGGCCGTGTGATTCGTTTCACCGGTAGCGGTGCGATCAGCATTGCCGACAATGGCGATGTTTTTGAAGGCACTGAAAACCTGGGAAAGCTTTCCCTGGTCACTGTTAACAATCCTGATTCCTTGCAAAAGACGGGCAGCTCTCTTTATACGTTCAAGCCGAATATCGCGCCGGACATGCAGAATATCAATAATCCCAGCGTAAAGCAGGGGTTTTTGGAAACCTCCAACGTCAACATCATCCAGGAAATGTCAGACATGATCACCACCAATCGTGTCTTTGAAAGCACGCAGAAGGCCATCAGTGCCTACGATCAGATGGCCGATAAAATGATCAATGTGGTGGGAAAAACAAACTAGCCTTCGCCGGGGATACGGCTTAGCGGGCTAGTAAATTAATTTAGAAGCTAACGGAAGGATTCGTGAATGCTTAAGAGTTTGAACACAGCAGCTACAGGGATGGCGGCACAACAGACCAATATGGATGTGATTGCCAATAATATCGCCAACGTATCAACGGCTGGCTTTAAAAGATCCCGTGCTGAGTTTGAAGACCTCATGTATCAGACCCAAAAGGAGCCAGGGACGGCTTCGGGTCTGAATGCTTATTCTCCAAATGGTGTTCAGGTGGGTCTGGGTGTGCGCACGGCCGGAGTGCAAAAAGATTTTGCCAACGGCCAGGCACAGGTCACTAAAAATCCGTTGGACATTCAAATTGAAGGTCAGGGCTTTTTCCAGGTTCTGACTGCGGATGGTGAAACAGCTTACACTCGTGACGGGGCCTTCAAAAAAGATCCGGCGGGTCGCATGGTTGATAAAAACGGCAATGTTCTGCAGCCGGAAATCACTGTTCCTCCAAATGTTTCCGGTCTGGAGATCGCACCCACCGGTGAAGTGCGTGTGATCACAGGTCTTAACGATGCTCCGCAGACAATCGGTCAGATTGATGTGGTGAATTTTGTGAACCCAGCGGGTCTGAAGGCTGTTGGTAAAAACCTGTTCACGCAAACACCTTCCAGTGGTCAGGCCATCACGTCGCGCCCGGGTCTGAATGGCACGGGTTATCTGGCACAAGGACAGCTGGAATCCAGCAACGTGAATATCGTTGATGAAATGGTGAATATGATCACCGCCCAGCGTGCGATGGAAACCAATTCCAAAGTGATGCAGGCATCCGATCAGATGCTTCAATCCATCAACAATTTGAGATAATTGATGATTAAGTACTTTATGTTTTTACTTCTGGTGAGCACTCAGGCCTTCGCAAGGCCTGAGATCTCCATTCCGGCCAGTGTGGAAATCTCACAAAGAGAACTTCTGCGTTTGGGCGACATCGCCACAGTGGAAGGCGGCAGCGAGGAATTGCTGGCGGCACTGGATGCTGTGGTTTTGCGTGAAGATGCGCGAGAACTTCTGCTAAGCCAGCATTTGGAATCCGGGGAAATTCTGGGCAGGATGCGCTCGGCTTTGAACAGCCAGGAAAATTTGCGCAGGATGAATCCGCAATTCAAAGTGCCTTCACAGGTCAAGGTCAGTTTTGCCAGCACCCCGGTTTCCAAACAGGAAATTGAAAGAAAGATTCACAATGTGCTGAAAGCCCGCTGTCAGGAATGTGAATATCAGGTCAGTGTGCAAAGCACGCCACGCCCGGCATCAAAGCTGTGGGATCTGGATTATACTCAGCTTTCAGCCAAAGGCGGGTTCCTTTTGCCGTTGCGCGACGGTGATCAAAGACAAATTAAATGGATCTCCGGAACAATTCGCGTTTCCCGATTAACCCCGGTGACGACCCGTTTGATCTTACAAGGAGAGAGAGTTCAGGCTGATGACCTGCGCATGTCCATGACGGATGTGACCTTTGCCAAGGATGGCAGTTTGCGCATGGAGGATATCCAGGGTCAATTGGCGGCTCGCTCTCTTCCCGTCGGAAGCACAGTATGGGCTTCCGATCTCAAACGTGAACCGGCAGCTAAGAAGGGACAAGTCGTTAAAGCTTTGCTTGGCGACGATAGTTTCGAGATCTCCGTGAATATGATGGCGGAGGACAGTGGTTTTGTCGGAGACATCATTAAAGTAAAAAATCTGGAAACACAAAAAGTACTCTCCGGTCTCGTGACTGAAAAAGGTGTGGTGAAGTTGCAATGATGAAGACCCTTTCTCTCTTCTCAGTATTGGTTCTATCCGTTTTCGCAACAGGTTGTGCGACGATGCAGGATTTTTTGACTTCGCTGGATGGTCCGAAAGAAACTCCGGCGTTGAAAGATATTAATACGGCTCCGCGTTTTTCTGACAATCAGAATATGGGTGTGCCGACGGATCGTCAGTACAAGCGCATGACCCGCAATCGCATGGAAGAGGAATCTGACCTGGGTGCGAATGCCGGTTCGACATGGGTGATGGAAGGGCAGGGCGCGTATCTTTTTGCACAAAACAAAATGCGCAAAGAGGGTGATCTGCTGAATGTGACACTTGATGGTCCGGCCCGCAAGCAGGTGGAAACAAAAGTCTCTGTGATTAAAAAATTGTTGAAGCAGCTGGAAGAACAACAGCAGCAACAACAGGAACTGAGCAACTCGCTGGCGCAGAACGGGACAGAGGCTTCCCGTGCTCCGGCTTCCGAAGCAAAAAAAGCGGAAGCTCCAAAGGCGGATGAAAAGGATGAAGGGTTGGCAGACGTGCAAAACATCCCAACCCGTATCGTCGAAAAAATGGCGGACGGCAATTATCGCATCAAAGGACAGCAGCCGTTCATGATCGGAAAACGTGAATATAAAGTGATTGTCACCGGCCTTATTCGTCCAGAGGATTTCAACGATGCCGGTATCAATTCAGAAAAACTACTTGATCCACAGTACGATGTGGTCAGCTTAAGAAAGACTAAGAGCAATGAATAAGATTCTAAACTTCTTTTTGCTTTCGGCATTTTTCTTCATGACATTGATGGAATCCGCCAATGCGGCTCGCCTGAAGGATATTGCAAGCATTCGTGGTGTGCGAGAGAACCAGCTGATCGGTTACGGGATCGTTGTGGGTCTTAAAGGAACTGGCGACGGCAAGAACGAATTTATGAGCAAGAGTATGGTGCGCATGCTTGATAAGCTGGGAATGAAGCTCGACAACGTGGATTTCTCCAGTAAAAACGTGGCGGCGGTTATCGTGACTTCGACGATGCCGGCATTTGGCAAAGCCGGAAATCCGATTGATATCACTGTCAGTGCCATTGGTGATGCCTCTTCTTTGCAGGGGGGCACCCTGCTGCAAACTCCGCTGCGTGCTGCGAATGAACAGGTGTTTGCAGTGGCACAGGGAAGCATTGTGATCGGTGGTGACGGTAAGGATCAGCATTTGACCAGCGGTCGTGTGCCGAATGGCGCGATCATCGAACGTGACATGACGGCGGATTTTTCCTCCAGAAAAATGTACCGTTTGACATTGATCAATCCTGACTTCACAACGGCAGCGCGCTCAGTGCTTACGATTAACAAGGAACTGGGTGGTCACTACGCTTCGGCAAAGGATTCAGGAACAATTGATATTATCACGCCATTTGCCTATGAAAATCGTGGTGTGGAATTGCTGGCGACCATTGAATCCATCGAGATCAATCCGGATATGAAAGCACGTGTGGTGGTGAACGAAAAGACCGGCACGATTGTGATCGGAGACAAAGTGAAGATCTCCAGGGTTGCTATCTCACACGGTGCGCTTTCTGTGAAAGTGGGCGATGGTAAAAAAGGAACGGAAGAAAAAGTGGCGGTTCTCGACAGCGGTGTCAGCGTCGGGGAACTGGTGCAGGCTCTAAACAAACTGGGAGTCTCGCCGAAGGACCTGATTACAATACTTCAGTCCATAAAATCAGCTGGAGCTTTGCACGGGGAACTCGAAGTTTTATGAGATTTCTGTTTCAGAATGACACAGCATTTAATACAATCAAAGTTATAGTTTCAGACACATGGATGTGTTTGAAACGCGGGGAGGGTGAGAAAGAGATCGCGAACCATGGAAGGTCAAGAGTCAAAAGTTTCTCGCAGGAAACAGGAGCAATAGGTCAGCAGAGATCACGGAGTGATCAACACGAGCCGAAGCTACACTCTCAGAATCGAGTGCAGGATGCACATGATTCTCCGACTCTAACTCCCCTTTTTTTCTCTTTCAAAAAAGGTACATCCGTACCTTTTTCTTTTTTGATGTAGGAGTCTCGCAATGAGCGGTGTGAGTCTCAAACGTATGATGGGGCGGCCGGAACAGAAGCCGCCGGAACAGAAGCTGCGCGAGGTTTCTGACATGTACGAAAAGCATTTCCTGCGCGAGATGATGAAGGCCATGCGCTCCACTGTCCATGAGGGTGGCTTCATTCAGTCCAATCAGGCGGAAAAGATTTTCAAAGAACAGCTCGATGATCAATACGTCGAAAAGTGGGGTGAGCGTGGTGGTATTGGTTTGTCCAATATGATCTATGATCAGCTTATGAATAAGTTTGGCGTGATGATGGGGATCAAAGCTCCGGTCGCAAAACCTGTCGGCCCACTGACTATGGATGAAAAAAGCAATTACACGGCAAAGCCTTTCCAGCATCCGGGTAAAAAACAATCCGTATCCTACAAATTCGATGTGTCACCCAACGCTGGACCTTCGTCGGAAGCTGCTTCAGCTTCCGTGTCTGCCGACACTGCAGCTCTGCCGGCTTCCGCCGCAGTAAAAGCCCCATGGGACGGGGTTTTGCTGGGGAAGCGGAATTTGGCGGATGATCAAACCATGGTGGAAATAGAGCACGACAATGGTCTTAAAAGTCAGTTGGTTTTTAAGGGTGGACTGTCTAAAGTTTCGACAGGGGAAAAGTTGCAAGCTGGCGACACGCTTGGCTTTTTAAGCCCTGAGGCAAAAGCCCTTTACTGGACTATCGAATCTGACAAGGATACTGGACCAGAAACTGTCTCAGAATGATTTGGTGTAACTGTCTCATTGTGATACTATAAAAAGAATAAGAGAGTGTGTTTCTACACTCTGACAGAGGAGTTCTCGATGAAGATCACGCACAATAAAGTCGGTCAAAATTTGAATCTTACAGATTCTTCCAGATCTGACAAAGCGGATGGTATCAAGAATAAAACACCAAATGCAGGTTTGACGAAAGCGGATGCTTTGACGTCCTCCAATCTTGGTGAATCCTCACGCGTGGAGCTGTCTCCTCGTGCGCAGGAAGCAAAGCGTATCAAAGAACTTGCTATGGCTGCTCCTGATGTTGATGAAGCAAAAGTTGCAAAATTCCGCGCTTTGATCGACGAAGGAAAATACAAAGTTGATGCAAAAGCCATCGCCGACAAAATGGTTGATGAACATTTGGAATTCTAGTCGGCTGATGCCGGCATAAAGTCCGCGCTCTGAAAAGAGCCCGGCAGCGACAGCACGGAAGCTGAAGTAAAACGATTTCAATCCCGCCTCGAGTCAAGCATAGCGGATCTTCCGCCAGGGCTTCAGCGAAGGCGGAAGGATGATGAAGATGGACGCAACAGTCGAAAGAGCGTTTCACAAGCTAGAATCAAATCTCGAAGAACTTACCAAAATTTATCGTTCTCTGTTGGATATCGTTCGCAAAGAAAAAGAAATTCTTTTGAAAGCGGATCGCGAGGCTTTGGACGAAAGCAACAAACTGAAAGAGGAGTTGCTGTTCAAACTTCGCGCGCAGGATTCTTTGCGTTCCCGCTATGCGATGGAGCTGGCGACTATCGTGGGTGCTGATACGGAAAATCCACGTTTGCTTGAGCTGGCGCAAAAGCTGGCGGGCACTCCGGCAGCGGACCGTCTGCGCACTCAGCATGCGGCATTGGATATCCTGATCAAACGCATTACTGAAATTAATAAAGAAAATGAAGAATACACAAAGTCCGCTCTGAATACATTGAACGGCGCTTTGAACAATATCAAAGACACGCTTTCCGGCAAGAAAACATACGGAGGCAAGGGCCAGGTAAAACAGGGCCCTCAAGTCGCAGGCAACTTCGTTTCTAAAGAAGCCTGAGGCCGATGAAAAAGGCCCATCCGACTGCGTTGTCGGGCTTTATTCTTCGCTCCGACGTACATGAAGTACGCCTGCGCTGCGAATAAAGCCCTCCGCCTTGCGGCTGAACCTTTTTGATCAACCTCCCACATACAAGATGTATTTGGGATTGTTAAACGGAACCCACCGGAGATGAGGATAGGATGTCTAAAATCTCGGCTATGATGGATACGGGTAAACGCTCTCTGATGAACTCTCAGACGGCATTGCAGACGGTCGGTCATAATATCGCCAACAAATCGACTGAAGGTTTTTCTCGTCAAAGAGTGGAGCTTCAGACGAACATGCCTATCACTGAAGGCAACCTTCAGATCGGTATGGGGGCCCGTGCGGGTGTTGTGACCCGTGTGAACAATCCATGGCTTGAAAAACAAATCCAAAAAGAAGGCATGAACATGGGCTTCCAGGATTCCCGCGCGGAAGGCCTGAGCCGTGTTGAACAGGTGTACAACGAGCAGACCAACAAGGGTCTGAATCAGTACATGACGGACTTCTTCAATTCCTTCCGTGAGCTTTCCAACAACCCTGAAAGCCTGGCTTCGCGTACAATGGTGCGTGAAACGTCCGTGGCGTTGACCAAAGATTTCGGTCGCGTGGTGGGGCAATTGAAAGCCGTGCAGGAGGATTTGGACGGCCAGGTGAAAACGACCGTCGAGGAAGTTAATCAGCTGTCCAAGGAAATTGCCTCTTTGAATGAAAAGATTCAGATGATTGAGGTGCAGAATACTCCTGCCAATGACGAGCGTGACCGCCGTGATCTTTTGCTGAAAAAAATGGGTGAAAAGGTCGATATTTCCTGGGCGGAAGGTAAAGACGGCATGGTAACGGTGACAGCAGGTCGCACGGCGATTCTGGTTTCCGGTATCGGTTCGTCGGAACTGAAAGCGCAGCAAACAGATGCCCGTGACCGCGTGGAGGTTTTCTTCATGGGTAACGGCAGTACACCAGCGAATATCACCGAACAGATCTCGGGTGGTCGCATCGGTGGTGCTTTGGATGTGCGTGATCATGTGATTGAGGATCTGTTGTCTCACGTGGATAACATGGCCTACACACTGGCTAAAGAAGTCAATATGGCTCACATCGAAGGCTATGACAAAACCGGACGCAATGGCGTGCTGTTCTTTGATATGCCGGACAATGTGAAAGGGGCTGCTTCGGCGATTGCCCTGAATAAAACCGTATTCAATGATGTGGGTCGTATCGCAACGGCCGCTCAGGCGGGTGCAGCGGGTGATAACACCGTGGCAAACGTGATCTCTGCCCTGCAATACCGTCAGGTGATGAGTGATGGCACGGCGACTTTGGATGATTACTACAACACGCAGGTGGGTCAGATCGGTGCGGTTGCCCAGCGTGCGGTGAAATCCCAGGAAGCACAAAAGAACGTGATGTCTCAACTGACGAATATCCGCGAAAGTATCAGCGGTGTCAGCTTGGATGAAGAGACCACGAAAATGATCGAATTCCAGAAAACTTACGATGCGTCAGCGCGTTTGATTAAAACCGCCGACGAAATGTTTGATACTGTACTGAATCTAAAACGGATGTAATAGATGAGAATCGCAGATAAAATGGCTTTCAATCAGGTGAACCAGAATCTGACCAAGAACAGGTCGGATATGGCTGATTTGCAGAATCAGGCTGCGACTCAAAAACGTATCAACAAGCCTTCGGATGATCCATTGGCATCCGCACGTGTTCTGACGGCCAGAACGGAAGAACGCGGGAACACTCAGTTCATTAAAAATATCAACAACGCCAAAAGTTTCCTGGAATTTTCGGATCAGTCCTTAAGTGAGCTTACAGAGATTCTGGTGCGTGCAAAGGAATTGGCAGTCAGCCAGTCCAATGATGCCAGCGGAAACGAGGAAAGCCGTATGGTGACGGCTTCCGAAGTTGAACAGATCTACAACCAGTCCATCCAGATCGGTAACCGCAAGCTGGGTGAAAGATATATCTTTGGCGGTCAGAAGACTCAGACGACGCCGTTTAATCAAAGTGGCGATTACTTTGGTAACGATTCGGATATGAAGATTCAGACTCAGAAGGATGCCTTTGTGGCGATGAACCTTCCGGGCAGCAAAGTGTTCCTGGGACGTGGACTGGGCGGCGACGGAGTGGTTCGTGCTCAGTATGAAACTCCGACAGATGTGGAGTCTTTAAAGAACTTCCAGCATCAGGAAATTCAGCGTCAAGAGCAGAATGAGCTTATTGACTCTAACTATCTGGAAACTCGTGGTCCTGCGTCAGAACGTCGCTCCAGCCGTTTGGATAAGCAAGATCCGGTGACGGGCTCCGGCGGGGTGAATCTGTTCTCGACCCTGAAGAATCTTGAGATTTCCATGCGCACCAATGACAAAGAGGGTATTCAGGATGCCTTGGACACCCTTGATCAGGCTATTTCCCAGGTGGTTTTGGCTCGATCTGAAGTTGGGTCCAGAATTATGGCTGTGAATAACACCATGGATTCCCTGCAAAAGGCTGTGGTGGACAATAAGGTGACTGCTTCCCAGCTCGAGGATGCGGATGCCTTCCAGGTTATTTCTGACATCAATAAGACCGATAGCACGCTGAAAGCGACCCTCGAAACGTCCGGAAAGCTTATTCAGCCAAGCCTTCTTGACTTTCTAAGATAAAAATAATACCTACAGTTCCGCTTAAAACTACCGATAACGACTGCAGCAAAAGGAGTTGTCATGCTGGTTCTCACACGGAAGTTGGGTGAAAGCATCGCTATCGATGACCACATCAAAATCAGAGTAGTTCAAATTAAAGGTAAACAGGTCCGCCTAGGCATCGAAGCGCCCAAAGATACCAAAATCCACCGTGAAGAAGTTTACGTTGCGATCCAAGATCAGAATCAGCAGTCTGCAACAACAGATGCCGACAAGACTCGAAATATTGCTAAGCTATTGAAACCATAAAGGGTTTTTAAAACTTATGCTAAAAAAGGCCTGCACTTTGATTGCCAGGCCTTTTTTCGTTTTTAAGATCACGGTCAAATCCTTGCTGGTAACGGCATTGCGCCTGAAGCGGTCAGTCATCCTCTCTAGATTTTAATTGAGTCTCCCTAGATTTAGGTCCAGATTTATAGGTGTATTCACCGTCTTAGTGCCTTGGTGTGTCTAAAATAAGGGTGAATCTGTGTACCTGTTTGGAGGGGTTGAATGATCATTTCGACATCAAGATTCGGCCAGATTGAGCTGAAACAAGAAGATGTTCTGACTTTCACCGAAGGCCTTTTGGGCTTCGCTGATTTGCGCAAATTCGTTCTTCTTGATGATCCAAATGACGAAATCTTCGCATGGTTGCAAAGCTGTGAGGCTCCTGCGATTGCTTTCCCGGTTCTGGAGCCTGAATTGTTCGCTCCTCAGTACAAAGCAAATCTCACTAAAGGTGACATGGAAGCTTTGAAACTGACGGCTCAGGATAAAGCCCGTTACTTCTCTATCGTGACAATCCCTGATGATCCCACACAAATGACTGCGAATCTGAAGGCGCCGGTTGTGGTGAACATCGAAGCGCGCACAGCTCGTCAGTGTGTTCTTCAGGATAACAATCTGGCAATTCGTGAGCCTATCTTCACGAAGTTGCAACAGCGTGTGGTGCAGAACCCGGCTGTGGCGATCAAGAATCAATCCACAGGTATCGACGTTGCGACAAAGCTGACTGTGATTCGCGACGCTGAACTTTAATTTCAATAGAATCTGAAAAAGAAAAAGGAGCCCACAAGGCTCCTTTTTTATTTTGTCGGTGTTGATAAGTGAATTTGTAACTTAAAAGAAAACGCCGCCACAACGAAGGCTTCCGGAATGAATTTGGCTCATTCCACGAATCTGATTCAGGATTTGCTCGTGTCCAGCGACTTCGTTCAGTCGTAGTAAAGTCATTCCGCTGTAGCCGTGATCCTGTAAAAGACCATTCATCCGCACAAACGAATTTGTATCGTACAAAGTCCATGACAGGGCATTTTCCCCTTTGAGCGTCAGACCCTGCTGACGGGCGGCTTCGCCAATTTTTCTGGTCAGGGTTTGTGCGCGGGAATCAATGCGTGTGTCGTGTTCATAGTCCCGGTCTGGAAGTTCACTGGCGGTAAAGTGCAGCACCACTTTAGATCCCTGATTGGCGAAGGCCTGAAGGGTGTCATGATATCCAAAGTTTGCAGCGTCCGAATACCAGTTCTTATAGCTGGTGCGAATCAGTCCCGCGCTAAGTTCTGCAAGGCGGTCTCCTCCGGCGCGCCAGTGGACCCCGGGAATCTTGGCACCAAGTTCCACCTGAGTCATGACCGAATCGCTGGCATGGAAGACACCCTTGGCAATTCGTAACATCTTCTTTGCGTGATCAGTCAGGCTGTCGTTATACCAGTCAAAGAAGTCCTTGCCGTAAGGGCTGAAGTGTTCGCCTTGGCGGAAGAATTGATCTTTCAGCAGATCCGGATTTGGGGGATACACTTGATTAAAATGTGTCAGGTTGAATTGCCAGCTGTGATTGAGAGCTTCGATGGTGGCGTATTTTTTTTGCACGTATTTTTGAAAGTCCTGTATTGCCAGTTCCGAATAGGCTTGCAGGGCTCCACGGTGGGGATAACCTGCGCCGGGTCCGTCGTGCATGTTATAGGACGGATAGCGAAGTTCTCCGGCAGGGCCCATGGAAATATTGATTTCTTTGATAAGACCCGCGCGCGTGGCGAAGTTGGCCCGGAAAGCTGTCATGAATCTTTCATAGTGCGGGGCCATGATGTCAGTCGCCCAGAAAGAAACATATTCTTTGGAGACATTGCCGTGTTCGCTTTTAAACATTAAAACGGTCGGGTCAGAAGAGCGGGTCTTGTAATAACCCTGCTGCCAAACCCATTCTGGCAGCGGAATATAACCGCTGTCGCCAACATTTCCGCCCAGTTGATGAAAGGACAGGATGGGAATCCATTTCAATCCAGCGCGGGAAATCGTATCAGCCATCTTTTCGTAATAGCGCCATTCAAAGGAATTTTTCTGGGCTTCCACCAGACCCCACCAAATATCGGTGGAAACCCCTTCGATGCCCGAGCGTTTGGCTTCACGCAGTTGCGCTTCAAACTCCTGCCAGGCTGTCTCAGAATGAGACGCGTCGGGATTGTAAGGGTCGCCAATTAAGAGCGGCCCCATAATGTTGACCTCGGCCTGAACAGACAGAGCTGTCAATATTAGCAAAACAGTGACAAAGAACGTTCGGATATGGCGGTGGATTATTGCGTAGCTTCGTTGTGTTTGCATTCAGATTGGTAATGCAAGGGACAGACCAAAAAGTAAGTCTTTATTCCAGTGCATTGAGCTCGGCGTTCTTTTCCAGCAGCGAGGATTCCAGTCTTCTGATTTGCTGCTGTTGTTGTTCGTAGGCTCGCTGAGTTTGCAGAAGCTGTCGTCGCAGGGAGGTTTCTGAAACAGTGGATTGATAGATGTCCTCTTGCAGGCTTTGAATCTGGGCCCGCATCACGGAAATTTCATTTTGCAGATCCTGACGGTTGCTGTTGATTTCCGCCAAAGCCTGTTCGCGTTCGGCCTGCACATTGCGGGGGCCTTCAAGGGCCTGTGCAGACAACAGCAGTTTTTCATTTTGCATCAGCTCCAGTTGCTGTTCCTGTTGTGACAACAAATCATTCAGGTCCGTCAGTTGCGCCTGCTGAACGGTGATGTCATTAAAGTTTGTCTGCCAATAGACGAGTTGTTCGCGGGTTTGTGCAATGGCCTGCTGTTGAACGCGGATATTGTCATCAATTTGATTGCGAATGGTTTGTGCCTGGCTGCTTTGCGCTTTTAGAGCCTCGTCAGCGCGGCGATTGATGTCCTGACTTAGGCGATCATAGCTGTTGAGCTCCATCATGAAATCTTGAAGCTGCAAATTGCTTTCGCGCAGTTCGTTGGCATAGCTATCCGGAGTGGGCGCCTGTGTGTTGTCACGCTGTCGGGCTTGCAGGTTTTCCAGGGCTTGGCGCTGCTGTTCCAGCTTGCGATTTTCTTCGGTGAGTTGTTGTTGCAGATTGACGGTTTCGCTGCGCAGACGGGCCTTGGTGGCATCGAGGACCTTGTTGTTTGGGGCTTGAGTTGTTGTTGCAGATTGACGGTTTCGCTGCGCAGACGGGCCTTGGTGGCATCGAGGACCTTGTTGTTTGGGGCTGCACTTACAACAACGGGAACGCTGGCAGGGCGGCGCTGTTGGATTTGCACGACTTGTTCAACGATGGCAGTTTGCGTGGTTTGAATGCCCCGATAGGCATAAAGCAACCACACCGAAGCGCCGATGACAACGGCCAGACCTAATAGGAAAAAGTTTTTTCTGGTCATGAGGCCCCTTGATCAGGCTAATTTTTCAAGGGGAGAGTTTCAAATTCCAAGGACACCTTGTGCTTACTCACAAGATGCCAAAGGGCAGTTCTAAGCCTGCTCTAACTGCGGCAAGGACTTTTCGGTCTTTGCGCCCAGACGTTTCAGATCTTCGACCTGGTCGATCAGATTGCCGCGGCCTTCAGAGACCTTCTTAATAACGTCTTCATGGGCCTTCTGCGCGTCTTCCAGCTTGTTGCCTAAGTGTTGCAGGTCTTTCAGCAAGCCTGCAAACTTGTCATACAAAAGTCCACCACGTTTTGCGATTTCAAGCGCATTTTTTTCCTGACGGTCTTGTTTCCACAAAGCCGCCACGGTGCGAAGGGTGGCCAGTAGGGTTGTGGGACTTACGATGGCCACGTTCTTTTCCCAGGCATACTGGAAAAGATCGGGCTTCAACTTAAAGGCCAGGGCAAACGCAGGCTCCAGCGGCATGAACAAAATCACAAAGTCCGGTGAAATCAATTTATCAGCCGCGTGGTACTTCTTGTCTGACAAACCATCGATATGTTTTTTCAGGGAATCAATGTGCAGCTTGCCCAGGCGCTCCTGCTCTTCGGCGGTTTCTGCGGAAGAGTATTGCTCATAGGCGATCAAAGTCATTTTGGAATCCACGATCAGATGCTTTTCATCCGGCAGATTGACGATCACATCCGGGCGCAGGATCTGGCCGTCTTCGCCGCGTAAATCCATATCGGTGCCCTGAATGATGTATTCTTCCCCTTTGCGCAGGCCCGAGCGTTCCAGAATATTTTCCAGAATCAGCTCGCCCCAGTTGCCCTGGGTTTTGACTTCGCCTTTCAGCGCTTTGGTCAGGTTTTGGGTTTCAGCGGACATGACCTTGTTCAGTTCCATTAGTTTGGTCAGTTCTCCACGCAGAACCCCGCGCTCGGAACGTTCCGTGGAATAGGTTTCCTCCACTTTCTTCTCGAAGTCTTTAATTCGTTCTTTAAGCGGTTCTAGAACCGAGGCGATATTTTTATGGTTCTGGTCGGTGAATTTGGCGGACTTTTCTTCAAAGATTTTTTGCGCCAGAACTTCGAACTGCGTGTTCATTCTTTGCGCCAGTTCGTCCTGCTGTTTTTTTGCTTCTACCATCAGGGTCTTTTGTTCTTTCAGACTTTGTGACAGAAGGTCATTTTTCATCTGCGCGGCCAAAAGATCGGCCTGCATTTGGGCAAGATCCGCAGTGTTTTGAGCTTTCAGTTTGAAATAAACCAGCAATCCGGAAATCAAGGCTCCCGCCACAAATGCCAGTCCTGTCCATACGCTCATAAAACCCCCTGTGATCTTCAATTCCTCCTCTTTTTGCCCTTAGAAATTCTTTTGGTCACGCGAAAAGAATCTGATACAAAGAGACTGAAATTTAACTCTTAACAATGCGATGCAAAATGATCTCTGCTGGCCGAATTAAAAATATTCTTCTCGCTTTTCGCCCCAAAACTTTGACTGCTGCCCTGGTGCCCTGTGTGGCGGGGACGGCCTTAGTAAAGGCGATTGGTCTTTCCTGGAATGGTTGGGTGCTGTTTTATGCCCTGATGGCGTCTTTCCTGATCCAGATCGGCACGAATCTGGTGAACGACGCTGTGGATTTTAAAAAAGGGGCTGATACTGAAAAACGCATTGGGCCTCAGCGTATTACTCAGGCGGGGATTCTGACGGCGAATCAGGTCATGCTTTTGGGTTCTTTGTGTTTCCTTTTGGCTGTGTTGTGCGGGATTCCGCTGGTGTTAAAAGGCGGCTGGGTTATCGTGGCGATTGGAGTTGCATCGGTGTTGATGGGCTATTCTTATACCGCAGGTCCGTTCCCGTTGGCCTATTTGGGGTTGGGGGATTTGTTTGTGATTCTTTTCTTTGGCCTGCTGGCGGTGATGGGAATTGTTTTCCTGAACACCGGGGAATGGATGTCAGAGGCTTTTGTTCTGGGGTTGCAAATCGGTTTCCATGCGACGACATTGATTGCGATCAACAATTTGCGTGATCATTCGGGGGATCGTCTGGTGAACAAGAAAACTTTGGCGGTTCGTTTTGGGGTGGGTTTTTCCCGCTGGGAAATTGCGGCATTAAGCTTCCTGCCGTTTGTTCTGAATCTTTACTGGTGGTTTGAGGGCTACAAAATTGCCGCCCTTGTGTCGTTGTTGGCGCTGCCTCTGGCTTTCAAGCTGACAAAAAATGTTTTCAACACAGAGCCCAGTCCGGCGTACAATAAGTTTCTGGGGCAGGCTGCGGGATTGCACCTGGTGTTTGGTCTTCTTATCGCGTTAGGATTTGCTTTTTGATTAAAATTTTCACCAGTCCTTATTCGTTGAAACCAGTTGGCTTGTTGAGCGCTGTTGCGAATGTCACAGCCCGACAGGGGGCTTTGTTCAAAGTGGAATGGAGCGACGGGCACATGGGATACGCAGATCTGCATCCCTGGCCGGAGCTGGGGGATTTGTCCCTGCAAGAACAGCTTGAAGACCTGCGCATGGGACGTATGACAGCGCAGGTGGAACAAAGCATCTGGATGGCTCGCCGGGATGCTGTCTTAAGGAAACAAAAGAAGAACATCTTTGATGCAGGTGAAAAGATCCGCAACAACTACCTGCTTTCCAACTATCAGGATTTAAAGCCCGGTTTTCTGGACGAGCTAAAAAAACAGGGCTTCACCACTGTGAAAGTCAAAATGGGTCGCGATTTGCAACAGGAAGCTGTGGCGCTGACTCACATTGCGGCGGCGGGACTGCGTATGCGTCTGGATTTTAATGCCGTCGGAAGCTGGCAGATATTTGAAAAATTTATGACCGGACTTCCGCCCGCAGTTCGCGTGTTGATTGAATATGTCGAAGATCCATTCCCTTTTGATTTCCATGCGTGGAATGAAGCGCGAAAACTGTGCAAGATTGCCTTGGATAATCAATACGACAAAGTGCCCTGGGGTAAACTGCCCTCAGCAGCCTTCGATGTGTTGGTGATTAAGCCCGCCAAGACAGATGTGGATAAGGCTGTGGCACACTGTCAGAAGTGGAATCTGAAAATGACCGTGACCAGTTACATGGATCATCCTGTGGGAATGCTTCATGCGCTGGGCGTGGCGATGGATTTAAAGAAGCAGTATGGCGACATGATTCTTGAAGCCGGTTGCCTGACATATCGTCTGTTCCAGATGGAATCGTTCGGGGCAGAGATCAATACGCAAGGTCCTTACCTGTTAAAAACCAAAGGTCTGGGAATCGGTTTTGATCGCTTGTTGGAGGCATTGCCATGGCAGCCACTGCAAAGCCGTTAGATTTGCACTCTGAAGAAAATGAAATTCTGCTGAATCCGCGTTGGCCGCAAGCCGACTATCAGGCTTTGTATCAACTGGCCCGCCAAACTCAAGAATCGTTGCAGTTGCAGGGACATGTGTGGATTGCGACATCCGGTTCCACCGCCAATTCCATTTCCGCCACGAAGTTGGTGGCACTTTCCAAGAAAGCCTTGATTGCTTCTGCAAGCGCGGTCAATCGTCATTTGCAAAGCCATGCACAGGATGTATGGACTCAGGTGCTGCCTCACTTTCATGTGGGGGGATTGGGAGTTGAGATTCGCGCGGCTCTTAGCGGAGCCAAAGTGGTCCCGGCATTAAAAGACGGGCGCTGGGATGTGCATCACTTCTATCAGACGCTGATCAATGAAAAGTGCACGCTGTCAGCGTTGGTGCCCACGCAAGTGTATGATTTGGTGGCGCAAAATTATCGATGTCCTTCGGACTTGCGTGCCATTGTGGTTGGGGGTGGTGCCTTTGAAATGGATTTGTATCAGAAGGCCCGGGCTTTGGGGTGGCCGGTTCTTCCCAGCTATGGCATGAGCGAAACGGCTTCACAAATTGCCACGGCATCTTTGGCGTCTTTAAAGCAATCAGAAAATTTTCCGGAAATGGGTTTGTTGTCCCACGCAAAAGCCCGTCTAAACGAAGAAGGTTATCTGGAGGTTTGGGCGGAATCCTTATTCAGTCTTTATGCCCAAAACACCCCGGAAGGTCCTCGTCATTGGAGCCCCAGGCAGGACGACGGCTGGTTTACCACAGAGGACCGGGGGCAGGTTGTCGATGGGAATTTAAAAATTGAAGGGCGCAGCAAGGACTACATTAAAATTGGCGGAGAAGGCACTAATGTGGCCCGCTTGCGCTCGGTTCTGGAATCCTGTGCCTTGCAGCTGAATCCAGACTGGCCGGTAAAAATCACGGTTTTGGATATGCCTTCTGACAGGCTGGGGGCAGAGATCCAAGCTGTCAGCATGTTGTCGGAAGCCGACACGCAGAAGGTCCTGCACTTATATGCGGAAAAAGTGCTTCCCTTCGAAAAAGTTCGTAAAATTTATTATATGTCAGAGATTCCGCGCAGTGATCTGGGTAAGATCCTGTGGGCGGAGTTGAGGAGAAAGCTATGAAACGCGAAGAAAACCCGTGGTCCAAAGGAATCGTGCTTATTTGCACGAAATGCCATAAGTCCATCAGCTCCAAACTTTTGGAGGAAGAGGGTAACAGCGCCGACAATCTGAAAATGTTCCTGAAAAAGAGTTTCAAGGAATCCGGGGATTCTTCCAAAATTCGTGTGGTGACTTCGAGCTGTTTGGATGTGTGTATTGATGACACTCAGGCCATTACGTATGCCGGCACTGATGGTGACACAGAAACTTTCGCAATCCATCCCGAGAAGGATCGCGAAAAGATTCTGAAGTATTTGCATGAAAAGATCGACTAACCCGGATTAGTTAAAGACACCGTTAAAGTCTGATCCATAGTAACCGGAGGAACTGTTTACATAAATCGTAAAGGCAGTTCCCGCCAGTCCGGTCGTGTTCATATAAACGGTTCCAATGCTTCCCCCCTGAGGTATTGTCACAGGGGCGGTGCCACCAGCGATCGCTGTCGAACAATTGGCATCGGCATAAAGTTGTGCGGAACCACCCGGCGTCAGATAAATCTGCAGGGTTGTGGAGACAGCACTGGACACGGGTTTAAGGATTCCAGCTCCATCCACGACCCCTACGGAAATAGCTTTACAGCTTCCAGAGGTCAGATCCATCGGCACAATTTTAAACTGTCTGGCAATGGAATGAATCACCACCAGCGGTGTTGCTGGGGTCAGGCCCGCAGCCGTGATATTGAAATGATAGGTCCCGGCCGTGGTGGCTGCCGGATTAAAATAGACAAGGGTGCTGCTTTTGCCTTTGTTGATAGAGATGGAAGACGTCGGAGTGCCACAGCCTTCATCAGAGAAGAACTGACCCAAGTTATCCTCTGCCGTGTCAAGATTCACAGTCAAGTTGGCGCTGACTGGAAGCAAGGTGCCGTTGGCATTCATTGCAGCCACTTGATAAAGGTGACACTCGCCATTGACAACATCGCGCGGGCCCTGGAAGTCCAGCTTGGTCACGATATTTTTATCGCTTAGGTCAGCACGGAATTCCAATGGTTGGGTGTCGTAGCTGTAGGTGTTGCCCGTGGCTCCTGTGGCTGTCACTTGGAAGGTCACAAAGCTTTCTGTATCAGTTCCACTTGGGACAAATTTCATGTATCCCTTCAAAACAGGATCATAGCTGGCAAAGGTGAGCTCGGTGGCACGTGTTGTACAGGATTCGTTGCTATAGAATTTTAAGCGGGCATCAGTGGCGGTGACGCTGAGAGTGCCACCAAACTGGTCGTCTGCCGGATTGTTGTTGTACATTTGCGAACGAAGGCGGAATGGATAGCAGACATTTTTATAAAGCTGCAAAACGGTCTGATCCAGGGACAGCCAGCGTTGCAGGGACGTGTCCTCTGAGCTGCGCAGAATAACGTTAGCAGCCACGGGACTGGCAGTTAAAGCCGATGGACTGACTAAGGAGAAGCTTAGCAATCCATCCACCGGACTGCTTGGGAAGCGATAGATAACTTCGGCATAGTTGGCCCCTGCCGGAATTTTGAAAGTGTCCGTGGTGTTGGCTCCACTATGGCAGTCCACCCAATTCGAGTGCGCAGAAATGGCTGTGCCATTATTGCCGGAAAGACTTTGTTTAATCCCGAAGGTGATATCCGAGGTATGCGTCGCCTGATGACCGGATGAGTTGCTGAGATAAACAAAGAAAGATCCGCACTGATTGGCGCCGGCATAACCACGGGGCCAGTTCTTTTCAAGATTAATGGTTGTGGCAACAGCACTTCCTCCGTCACCATTTCCTCCGCCATTGCCCGGGGTCATATCAAGCAAGGAAAGCATTTCTGTGTCACCAATGGCTGAAAGGCCTTTGATGTAAATCGCATCAACATCATCTGATCCGCTGTTGATTCCCCAAAGATGAAGCAGATCGTTCTTCGTCAGATAGATGTCAAAGGTGCCATCAGAACAGTTGACGTCATTGGTCTGGCCCGAAGGCAGTGAGGTTCCGGTGATGTCAGGTGTCGCCGGCGCCTGATGCCAGATATTTTTGTCGAAGCTGATAAAGACCGTGCTGACACGTGTGTCGCAGCTTCCTTGAATGCGGGCGTAGTTTTGACTGTCGAAGTCCTGTTCGAAAGGATTTGTGCCTTTCAGTGTCGGTGCGGGAAGTTTCTTACCCAGTGGAGACATCTCCAACTCGGGGTCCTTACAGCCGACGACTAAAAAACATGTAAACAGAAAAATACTGAGTTTCTTACCAGTTACGTGCATCATAGGGTTCTTTTCGACAGGCTCTTAGGCCCCCTAAAGCGCCAAACTGAGAATCGGTGCGGCTCTTGTCGGTTTGTAAGGTCGTTGCTTCATTTTGACCTAGTATGTCTTGAGTCTGCTCACGTTCGGCGGAATAGTGAGAACAAGGGGTCTTAATATGAAACACATGTTATTAGTCTTTGTTCTGATGAGTTCTGTATCTGCACGTGCGATTCCCTTTCCGGATCCTGTGCCGGGCCTGATGGCAGCGTTGCAGTTTTGCACTCAGATCGAAGATGAAACGGTGATTCCGGCTTGTGTTCAGATAGAAAGTTCCGCCAACTGGTTTACCAAAGAAGCCCTGCCGATCTGTAGGCAACAAAACTTTGATGAAGATCGTGTGCGCTGCCTGCGGGGAATTCACAACAGTGACATTCGTGTCGAGGAAGTGCAGGTTTGTGAATCCCTGACCTTCGATGATGAAAAAGCGTGTTGTCTGGCAGAAATCCACCGACCTTTCCCGTATCGAACCCGCTTGAAAGTGGACCCGACACCGGGACTGCAGGCGGCTTCCCGCTTGTGTCAGTCTTTCTTTGCCGATGATGATAAACGCCGTTGTCTGAAAGAGCTGAGCGCGGCAGAGCTGTTCACTGTGGAATCAGTCGGCTTCTGCGCCAGTCGTTTTTCCGATGACGAAAAGATTCAGTGTCTGGGATTGTTGCGCAATAAGTTTATTGTCGCCGATGAAGTCAGAATCTGTGAGAAGGTCTTCACCGATGAAGGCAAGTTGTCCTGCCTTCAGGGTGTGGAAAGAAAGTATCTGCTGCGTCGTCCTTAAACCAGGACGACGTCTTATTTTGCCGGGCTGATCTTGCAGATCTCAACCAAAGTTCTTTCTTTGGTTAAAGCAAAGATCTCTTCGATTTCGGCATTCGTTACAGCCACACATCCCAGTGTCCAATCCAAGGGATGAATTTTGCTGATGCGTTCGTATTTCGCCGGATTTGAAGGCAAACCGTGAATCATGATATCGCCACCCGGAGAACGCCCCTGGGATTTCGCGTAAGCGATATCGGCCTTGTTCGGATAGTCCACATGCAAAGACTTGGTGAACTGGCTTTGCGCATTTTTATAATCAATGGTGTAGATACCTTCCGGAGTTTTTCCGTCGCCTTCAAATTGCTTGTGACCAATAAAATTCCAGCCAAATGCCACAGTGTAAGTTCTTAGCAAAGTTTCGCCGGAAACCAGATAAAGCTGACGGCGATCTTTGGAAACCACGATGCGTTCCACATTCAGACCTTCACGTTTTAGACGATCCACAGATTCGCGGCTGCGATCCAGAAGTTTGTCGATGCTGGTGATATCATCGCAGAATTTGTAGGAGCGATCCTTGGGATTGCCTGCCAATGCTTGAATGGAAAGAAGACTTGCTGCCAATAGGGGGAGAATTAGTTTTTTCATATGGAGCCTTTGTACCATATTTTTCCTCTGGCAGAGGATTGCAAGTGCGGAATCTAATGGAGAAGGAAGGTAATTCAGCATTGTCAAATGAGTGGACAGTGCTCCCTGGCAGAGGAGCAGACAAAGAGACAAAAAGTGGCAAAAAAAGGGGGCTTATTTGCCCCAGCCTTTTTCACTTTCGATCTGTTCGCGGATCTGTTGCTCAATTTTGTCAGCGGGAATCACCGGGCCGCGGCCGACCCCAGGGCAGAAGGCTTTAACATCCTTGGCCCAGGATTTGGCGTTCATCACCTCGGGCCAGAACGGCCAGGTACGGCATTGGGCTGGGCGTGCCTCATAGACGCTGCAACCTTTGCCTTTTAAGAACATGCAGTCCGGGTTTTTCGGGTCTTCTTTCAGATGCCAGATGCCGCCGGTCATATCGCAGTATTTACGGGTGAAATCCCCGGTGCGCATTTTTAGATGTTTGGCAAAACGCTGGCGGTCTTCCAGGCTTAGATAAACGAAGCCATACTCGCCGTGAGAAGTGCAGCACTTCCCGGAACCTGTGCATTCAAAACGAACGCCTTCGCGCCACCATTCTTTTCCTGTAAATTTGAATTCTTCCATCACGCTCCTCTAGCAACCCTGACCGGTGGATTCCAAATAGGGCTCCAAGCGCGACTTCATCAGGGATGGCAATGCCGTTTTCTGTTTGGTCTTTCCGTCAATAACTGCGTGAACCATGGTCACGACAGCATTGGTTTTATCATTGTGGCTAAAGACGTACTTCATTTTGAAGGAAGTTTCGCCAAAGCTCGCCACGCACACCTGAACATCGTAAGTTTCACCCGGGACAAACGGCGCCAGGAAATTGGATTCCGTGTGGCGCAGGGGAATCAGCAGTTCACGACTGCCGAACCATTCGTTCCAGGTGTAACCCGCTTCCACGATAAACTGCTCGAAAGCGTCATGGGCAAACCCAAAGATATTTCCGAAAAACATGATCCCCGCGGGATCGGCTTCCCGGAAGGTGATGGTCTTCTTTGTGTGAAAGACTTTATTCATAATGTCTCGGACTTTACGGCCTTTGATCCCTTGACAGCAAGCAGATAAATCGCGAAGTTAGCGGGATCAGTCGCCCTCTTGAGGAGTTAAAATTGCAACGCAGCGTCATTGATCTGAAAGTCTATGATTCAAAGGATTTCCCTGCCTATTTGCCGAAGCTAAACAAGCTTTACGATGATCTTTTTTCCGGCGGGAAAGGCTTTCGTGCAAAACTGATTCGCATGATGTCCGCTCACCTGGGCATTGAACCCAAGACAGAACTTCTTTTGTCCCAGACTATCGAGTTTATTCACAACGCCTCCCTGTTGCATGATGATCTGATTGATCGTTCTCATCTTCGCCGTGGCAAAACAGCGGCGTGGTTGAAGTACACTCCTGAATACGCGGTGCTGGCGGGTGATTATCTGCTGGCGCGAGTGATGGTGAATCTTTCCGGTCACGGCAACATCAAGCTGGTGCAATACACGGCCGAGGTGATTTCTGATCTTCTGGAAGGTGAGTGGTTGCAGGATTCCGTTGTGGGTGATTTCTTTGTGACCATCGAACAACTGGATCGCATTCACAATCTGAAAACAGCCAGTTTGTTTAAATGGTGCATTCGTGCGCCGTTCATCGCCCAGGAACGATACGACGAGGAACTGCACAACATTCTTTCCGAAATGGGAACTTTGCTGGGCCAGTTGTTCCAGCGCAGTGATGATCTTCTGGATTATGACATCCGCAATGACGAAGGCAAAGCGATTCTGGGCGACCTGAAGTCAGGTTATCTGAATTCCTTTGGGGCTTTTATGTGCCAAGGGGCCACCCGTCACGAGATTGATCACATTGTGAAAAGTAAAAATCTGGAACAGTACTATGCCAATGTGGGTGGCAAAGCCCGCTTTGATCAGAAGCTTCTGGAGTTTGACGAAATCAACAAGGGTCTGATCAAAATGTACGATCATCATCTGGAGCGCCTGAAAACCTTCCTGAAGCCGGGTGAGGAAAAGCTGATTGATCAGCTTCGCCCGTTGACAGAGATCCTGTACTGGAGAAGGAAGCCTTCGTGAGTGAGTTGATCACGCTTTCAAAAAAGAATCCCGAATTTGAATCTTACCTGCTTGGGACTTTTTCAAAGACGCAGAGAGCTTTGCCGCAGCAGACGCTGAATGTAAATTCCGCGTCTGAAACGGTGACGTTCAGGGTGATGTCTTTAACTGAAATTCCGAAACCGTCTTTCTGGACGGCGATTGCACAAATATACAAAGTCCGCAGCTTTCTGCTGATTTTCCTGCCGCTGTTTTTAATCATGACCAAAAATGTTGATGATCGCACCATGCAGGACCCGGTGACGACGACTATTGCCACTGTGGGTGTTTTGCTGGCCTTTATCGCGATCAATCTGCGCAACGATTATATGGACCACATGAAGGGCGTTGACCGTGTGCTTGAACGCAGTGGCAGTCGTGCCATTCAAAGCGGGTGGGTTACAGCGGCGCAGGTAAAAGGTCTTTCCACTGTCTTTTTGGCGATGGCCATTCTGTGTGCCGTTCCTTTGATTTTTGCGTTTCCTGAACTGGCCGGTATTATCGGAGTCAGTCTGGGGATCGGTCTGTGGGCACAGTTTAAAAAACAGAACTCTTTCAAGTACCGTATTGGCGGGGAATTTGCGCTGTTTGTGATGCTGGGACCGTTGTTGACGGTGGGCTTCCAGATGTCCATGGGTGTGCCTGCTGATATTGAAAGCTTCTGGCTGGGTTGTGTCTGGGGCTGGCTGATTCTGTTCATGGTTCATTTGCGCAACTTTATGAACATCTTCCCCAGCAGTCAGGCGGGGTTTACCAATACCGTGAATTGGCTGGGCTTTGATAAAGCCCGACGTTTGATCGCGGCGTGGTGGATCTTATTCATCATCTTCAATTTGGTTTATCATTTGTTGTATGCAGGCTTTTACTGGGGTGTTTATCTGACAGCGGTGCTGGTTTTTGCTTCTGCGGGATTCATCAAGAAGGTGAAAAACATTTCCAGTCCTGTGGGCAGTGATATGAAGGCTGTATTCCGTTCGGGTTTTTATTTATTCCTGTTGGCCATCGGCATGTGGGTTTTTGAGTGTCTGTGGTATCTGCTCCGCTAAGCGGTTCTCGCATTTGTGTCAGGGCCGATCAATCCGGTCTGGAAAAAGCTGAAAAGTGGGCGGCCTTTCTGCAAGCGCCGCTCAATCCGGAAAATCCTGAAAACTATTTCTTCCATTTTTTTATCGAAGGTGACCGCGTGTTTGTGCGCGATCTGGAAAAACGTTTGCTGGAAATTGATTTCGATAAAAATCATCTGGATTACGAACGCAAAGGTCATCGTGGCAAGAATGAACTGATTGCTAAAGCGCTGGGCGTGGGCAAAGGGGCCCGGCGGATTCTGGATTTATCCGTGGGCATGGGAATCGACAGCGTGTTTCTGACTCAACTGGGGTTCACTGTCACGGGTGTGGAGCGTTCACCGGTTCTTTATGCGCTTTTGTCCGAAGCGTTTGAACGCACGAAAAAAGAATATCTGAAGTCCTACCAGCTGCATTTTGGTGACGCGTTGGAGTTTTTGAAAAAGAACAAGGGCCAGCTTGAAATTGATTCCATTTATTTTGATCCGATGTATCCGCACAAGAAAAAGTCCGCTTTGCCAAAGCAGGAAATGGTTGTCTTCAGGGATCTGGTCGGACATGACGAAGACGCCAGTCTGGTGTTACAGGAAGCTTTGACCTGGCCTGTGCAGCGAGTGGTGGTGAAACGCCCGATGCAGGCCGAAGAACTGCTGCCGGGGGTTCGTCATTCCTACGAAGGAAAGGTGGTTCGCTATGATACTTATGTGGTTGGGTAGTTTTGTTCTGATGTTGGCCGGGATGATGTATTCGCAGCAGCTTCTGGCAAAACTGCTTTCCGGTTTGCAAAAAAGTTTTTTGGATAAAGGCCTGGAAGGCGGGCTTAGCACCCTGTTTGTGCGGTCCTTGAGTGTGGTGATGCTGGAGGCTTCTCCGCAGAAGTCCTTGTATTCGGGGCTGGCGCTTCTGAACTTGCGTGTTCTCCCAGCGCATCCCAGTGCCTTGGTGATGTGTTTAAGCACCCTGGGGGTGTGGTGGGTTTTGCTGTTGGGTTCTTTGTTCATGAGCTTTAATGGTTTCTTTCTTTTGGGCGTTGCTGGTCTTGTGTGTCTGACGGTTTTTGTGAGCACAAAAGCCCGTGATGTGCTGTTGTTCGTGGGGGCCGTGGGGTTGTTTCTAGTGGGCGGTGAAAGCATGCTTCGCAATTCCAGCGTGATTCAAACAATCCTGGGGCAAAGTGAAGTGGCGTTCTTTCTGGCGGATGGCCGTTTTCCGACGGTAGTGATGTTCTTTGTGCTGGCGATGCTTCTAAGTCTGGTGGTGCAGATTGAATTCTGGTCGCTGGCATTGGCATTAAGCCTGCTTTTGACAAACACCATCGCCTTTAACGGGGCCCTGGGGCTGGTTGCCGGGGAACGTGTGGGTCGTATGATCTTCTTCTGGTGGCAAAGTCGATCTTTGAACCAGCAATGCCGTCACATGGCGGCGCAGTTTGCCGGAGTGTCCGCTGTCGGAGCCGTTGTGGGGTTACTGATAGCTGGAGAAGTCAGAACCTTTTTGGGGCTGGGTTTCACCTCTGGTTTGGCATCTTTTCAGGAAAAGAGTCTGCAATTTGTGTTGTTATTCGCATTGATTCTGGCAGCGCAGTGGATGGCCCAGATGATTTGGGGTCACTTTGGTGCCAAGGCGCCGGTGGATGAAATGCAGGACTCAAAATACTTTGGGTCACACTGGAAGACGTGGGGGCTTTTGTCGGCTCCGGTGATGGTTTGGGCACGTGAAAAAGTCCACAAAAGACACAGCGAGATTCGCTATCATCTGCAAGGCTTGGGAACCCTGAAAGAGGGGCAGGTCCCCGCACCGATTCAGGCTCGACTAAAGGCCGAAGAAGAACAGTTGAATATGTTCCTTCACGACTGGCAGTAAAAAAGAATTTAAGATAAGCCGTCATGGCAAAAGAACAAGACGAACTTAAAGAGCGAATTTCAGAACTGGAACATGAACTGGCGGTAAAAGAAGCCGAGCTTCACCGCTATCGTCTGGAACTGACCAAGGCCAACGGCGCGTTGGAAAAAATGATTGGTCAGGTCAGTCAGGAATTGAAGCTGGCGCAGACTCTGCAAAAGTTTTTGTCTCCGACCGAGCTTCCTAATGTTCAGGGCTTTGAGTTCAGCACCAAGTTTCTGCCGGGGACGAGATCCGGTGGTGACTACTTCGATATTTTTGAACACGAAGACAAATTGAAATTCGGAATCCTGATTTCCAGTGCCAGCGGGTATTCCCTGTCTTCGTTGCTTCTGTCCATGATCATTAAGATATCTTCTCAGATCGAAGCCCGTCGCGGGCTGGAGGCGCATAAAGTCGTGGCGCTTCTTGCCAAGGAAGTCGTTCCCAATATTCAGAACGAAGATAAGGCCAGCGTCTTTTACGGGATCGTGGATCGTCGCAGTTTTGAAATGCAGTACTGCTCCATTGGTAATATTGACGGCTTTATGCAGGTCTATGGACGGGAAGGTTTGGTCGAGCTTTTGCCGACCGGCCCGAGCTTAAGTAAAGATTTTAACACGGAGCCTCAAAGTAGAGTGATCCAACTAAATCCGCGGGATCGTCTGATTCTGGCGACCGAAGGCTTGAAGATGTCCCAGAACTCCCTGGGGGTGAACTGGGGTGGACATGGAATTTCCGAGGCGATTTCTCGGGCCCCGAAGCAAGGGGTTCATGAGCTTCGCAATGAGATTCTTTTTGCCAATGAAAAGTACTCGGGTAAACCGGACCCGGTCCGTGATCAGACCCTGATCGTCACCGAAGTCAAAGACCGAGTTATCAAGTTGGCTTCCCGTTAGAACCTGATTTTTACTATATTTTCAGTGCGGTGGTTTATGCGACTTTGGGGCGGGAACTCCGTGACAACTTGTCAAAATTATTGATAAGTCTAAAATGCTATTGAATGAAAAAGTCAGAAAGGAAACTGCGATGGCTGAAGTAAATATCTATGAAGGCGCCTTGGACAAGGGTTTGGAAGGCGTTGTTGCTTGTACAACGAAAGTATCTTTTATCGTTGGTGATTCTCTTAATTTCCGTGGTTACACGATCGATGATTTGGCTGCGAACTCCACTTTTGAGGAAGTAACGTATCTTCTTTGGAACGACAAACTTCCAAACGCTCAAGAGCTGGCGGCTTTCTCCACTCAACTTCACAATGAAATGGCTTTAAGCCCTGAATTCATCAAAGTATTGAAAGCAATCCCGACAAACGTTCACCCGATGGGTTGGTTGCGTACAGCCGTGTCTTTGATGGCTCACTGGGACACTGATGCCAACGACAACGGCGCTGATGCAAACTTGCGTAAAGCTCTGCGTTTGACTGCAAAAATGGGAACTCTTCTTTGTGCATTCGATGCAATTCGCAAAGGTAAAGAGCCTGTGGCTCCAAAAACAGACAAATCCATGGCCTGGAACATGATGTACATGCTGGGTGGCGGGACTGAGCCTAAAGCTGAGCACGTAAAAGTAATGGACACTTGCCTGATCCTTCATGCTGACCACGAATTGAACTGCTCTGCATTTGCAACTCGCGTGACAGCGTCTTCTTTGTCTGATCTTCACTCTGCAATCGTCTCTGCGATTGGTGCGTTGAAAGGTCCTTTGCACGGTGGTGCGAACGAACAGGTTATCCTGATGCTGCAAAAAATCGGCAACATGGAAAAAGCCCAGCAGTTCGTTAAGGACGCTTTGGCTGCGAAAGAAAAAGTAATGGGTATCGGTCACCGCGTTTACAAAAACGGCGACCCTCGTGCGCGCATCTTGCGTGGTATGTCTGACAAGTTGACTAAAGATGCTGGTATCCACCACATGTATGAAATGTCCACTTTGATCGACGACACCATGTTCAACGAAAAAGGCTTGATGCCGAATGTGGACTTCTACTCTGCAACGGTTTACTTCTCTATGGGTATCCCAACAGATTTGTTCACGCCGATCTTTGCAGCATCTCGTATTTCCGGCTGGTGCGCACATGCTTTCGAGCAGTATGCAAACAACCGTATCTACCGTCCACGCGGCAAATGGGCAGGCAAAGAGGGTCTGAAATGGACCCCAGCCAACCAACGCTAAGGTACGGCCTTACTTTTGGTAGTGCACTTGCGTTATGGAAACAAAAAAACCCACACTTTGAAGGTGTGGGTTTTTTATTTTCGGGATCTGTTTCTTATTCGCACTTATCCAGCGCTTTAGGGGCCTGTTCTTGTGCGGCCTGTTTACAGCTTTCCGGGATCGCCGCTTTCTT
This sequence comes from Bdellovibrio bacteriovorus, assembly GCF_025558485.1. GTDB lineage: Bacteria > Bdellovibrionota > Bdellovibrionia > Bdellovibrionales > Bdellovibrionaceae > Bdellovibrio > Bdellovibrio bacteriovorus_G. The sequence goes on along the minus strand of NZ_CP102930.1, from coordinate 258,916 downwards.
TAGCTGCGCCAGTTGCAAAGCACGGAACAAACCTGAGGAATGAATAGTTTCCGTATTCTCTTTAATGACTTGCAGACTTGGGGTGTCTTCCGCTGAAGCAAATAGACAGCCATAGTTACTTTTTCCGTTCAGGCTGTTTTGCAGGCTGGCCACAACTTTACCGGCGATCACATCGGCAAAGTCTTCTTCCATAAAGCGGGTGTTGCCTTGTTTGCCTGCCAGGCAGGATTTTTGCGAATTATAGCTTTGACTGAATTTTGAAATCAGATGGCCGAACTCGTGCGCCAGAATCGCCACGCCATAGGACGGTTTTTTCACCGACAACCAGCTCGCCTTGATTCCTGTGTCAATCGTGTGGGTGGCGTCTGAAATATGCAGATCCACCAGATGGAAACAGTTGGTTGGCTTTTTGTTGCTAGTCATGGAAAGGATTGTCGCCAGCGTGAAAGATCCTGAAGCATCCAGATTTTTCAGATCACTGACTGCGTCCTTGGAATCTGCTGCCATGTCCTTCAGGCTTTGTGCCCAGAACTTCACGGCCTTTTCATTGGTCATCGGGCTGTACACCACGGACTTTTGAACGATGCCATAAGCTGCATCCTGAGCACTTAATAAAGAAAGAACCTGTTTACGAACCTGTTCGGTGGTGGCCTTGAACTCCGCCACCTCTTTTTCCTGAGGGTAAAGATTCATGGCTTTCGTCATTTCCTTTTCGCACAAGGCAAGCATCTGGGATCTTTCAGACTCCAGGTCTTTCAGTTGGCCCTGCAAATTGGCTTTACCGTAGATCTGTTTCATCTCTTCCATACTTAGATTGATTTGCTGGGGGATGTTGCTTTTTTCATCCATCACCGCATCAATCAGGCGCATGGCAAAGCTGCTGTCAGCCAGACCTTCCAGCTCATCCATTTCAATGACTTCGCCATTGAGGAATCTTTGCAAAGAGCCTGTTTTCATATTCAGAATGCGGCCTTTTGCTGCTTTGTTGATCTTTTCTTCCAGCTCCAGGATTTTGCTGATTTCAAGCTTTGTGGCTTCCGTCAGATTTTTTCCTGCGTAGATGGAGGTGAAGTAAGCCGAAGCTCCTTTGACCTGTCTTAGAGAATGCGCCTTGATAAAGGCTTCGCCGGAAAGAAGTCCGATAACGGTTTTTTGTGTTTCGCTGGCATCCGGATGAACCATAATATAAATGGCTTTGATCAAGCGGGCCTGGTCGTCCGCAATTTCCACCTTGTCGAATTCAGCTTCCTTTTCCGCAATATAGGAAAGAGTGGCATTTGTCTGTTGGACTCGGGCATTGACAGTTTCCAAAACCCGAGGCGCCAGGTTTTCATCATAATATTTTTTCAGAGCTTCGCTGGGTTTTTCAGCATCGGCTAAAAGCTTGGGCAAAGAAAGCTCGGCATTGGCGGAGCACAAGTCCTGATAGCAACGTTGACCGGCAGACAGATTGGCCGTGTTGGCAGGTGATGACGTATTGGTATCTTTATTGGCAACATCGCTTTGTTTCTGGGAAGTCTTGCTTTTTTCAGCAGCTGGCTTGGTGCGCGCAGTGTGAATGCTGGCGCCATCGACCTTTTCCTTCTTACAGGCAGTCATCGTCGCGCAAGAAGCAATCATACCCAAAGTCAGCATTGTTTTTGACCATCTCATTCTGAGACCTCCCAAAAAAGTTCAACAGGTGTAGATCTTTTATGCGATCAGCTCGCATTAGATATCTTACGGCAGCAAGACTCCTGTCACTTTTGGTAAGGAGCAAACTCGAAGCCAGAAAAATGTCCAATTGCAGATGTTAGGTTTAGTTTTGGAAAGAATCCGGGCAGAGGCCCAGTCCAACCCTAACATTGCAGCCCGTTTATGGCCAAAATTTAGATAAGGAAGAACATGAGGAGGGGTTATGGAGTTGATACGTTTCATGGCTTTCTGGGTTGTTCTGAGCCTGTCCCTGGCTGTGAATGCACAGACTCAAAAGGAGTACCTGACCGTTGTAGATAGAATATCCTTGATGGATCTGCGCGAGGCGATGATTCGATCCGGAGACCACGGTGTGAATACGAAAAGCTACTGGAGTGACTCGATGGAGTCCACTTACCTTCAGGATTCGGGTAATCCGAATCTGAAATCCCAGGCCAATTTAAATTTTCTGCGGCTGTTAAGAGATGTGTCTTCAGGTGTGGTGGACCCGGCTCTGGTGGGCGTGGATGTGAAACTGACACGGAAGGTGTTTCCCACAGTGAAAGAACTGGAGGCGAAGCTGGTGGCCGTTTCATACAATCCGTGGGCTGTGTTGGAAGCCATGTCACCTCAGTCGCCACAGTATCTGGCCCTGCGGGACAGCTTGCGTAAATTGGACCGCATCTGTCAGGCGGGGGAATGGGTGGCCCTTCCCAAAGTGAAAAAGACCCTGAAGCTGGGAAGCAAAGATCCTGTGCTGATCCCTTTGAAAAGCCGTATGTCCCAGCTGGGATATACGATGAACAGTCTGGACAATGCTTTTGATGACAAAGTGGTGGCAGCGGTGAATGACATTCAGTGGAATTTACGCTTTAAACCCGACAGCAAAATTTCTCCGGGGGGAAAGACCTGGAAGTATTTGAATGTGTCCTGTCAGGAGCGCATGCGGCAGGTGCGTTTGGACATGGAAAAGCTGCGCTGGTTCCCGCAATACTTTGAAGATCGCTATATCTTTGTGAATCTGGCGATGTCTTATTTCAGTCTGGTGGATAAAACGGGTGGCAGTCTTTACACGATGAGCTTCCGTACAATCAATGGTCGCCCGGAACGTAAATCACCCACGATGAAAGACAAAATCGTTTATCTGGTGATCAACCCCTTCTGGGTGGTGCCACCGACAATTTTCCGTGAAGATAAGGTGGAGGAAATAAAAAATCTATGGCCGTGGGAAATTCGTCAGTACTTTGACAGCCACAACTATGAGGTCTGGAACAAGTCCTTCACACAGAAGCTCGATCCGGCCAGTATCGACTGGTACAATATGGACCCGAATCAGGATGCCAATATCTATATTCGTCAGCGACCGCATCGCATGAATGCGTTGGGATCTTTGAAGTTTATGATGACAAATTCTTACGCGATCTATCTGCACGACACCAATCAGCGGGAACTGTTTGTGGAGCCCCACAGACTTCTCAGCTCCGGATGCGTAAGAGTTGAAAAGCCTGTGGATCTCGCTGAATACCTGATGCGGGGAACGGCCTGGGATCGCCGGGCCATTGAAAGATACATGGCCAAGCCCGGAGAGGTTCTGGATAACGACACGCGTGTGCAGTTAAAACAGCCGATGCCGGTTTATATGGTCTTCCTGACATCTCAACTGAGCTCTGATGGAGTGTTAAGATTCGCGGAGGATTCCTATAAGCAAGGCACCCGCCTGTTAAGGCTGGGTGCCTGGTAAGCAGTTATCGACTGGCCGGGATCACGGTCGGAGTGATCGTGGTGGTTGAGTTGGTTATCGGAGTGGGGACGAGAGTGGAACCGTAGCTGCCGGTGTAAATGGAAGTTCCGGTTCCCAGCGTTCCGCCGATATAACTGGTGCCGCCATACTGTACTTGTTGAATGCGCGCCATCAGACTGTAGAGCTCCTGCTGTAAGGAAGAGACAGTTTGGTATTTTTGCACCATTTGCTGTTGATACTGTTGCTGGTACTGCATGGCCGTTTGATATTGTTGTAATTGCATTTGCATCATTTGCTGCTGTAAGGCCAATGACGACGAGTCATAACCCATCATGCTTCCCATGCCCATCATATTGCTGCCATAGCCGATTCCGTAACCCATCATATTGCCAGTGCCCATCATTGATCCCATCATGGACCCGTAGCTACCCATAAGCCCACCGTAACCGACAAGGCCACCCATCATGCTGCTCATCATGTTGTTCCCCATCATCGAGCCATAACCCATCATATTGCCCATGCCGTAACCATAGCTGGGCACTCCACCGTTCATACCCCATGGCGACATGCCGCCCATATAGATTCCGCCGCCCATGTTGTTCCCCATCATTCCGGCCGGGTATCCGAACGCGCCTCCGGCAGAGCCATACATGCCCCCCATTCCGTAAGCCCCGGTCATACCCATCGGACCATTCATATTGCCGGTGCCACCCATCGTGCTGCCACAGCCAAAGGTTCCCTGACCGGTGGCGCCGCTAACCGCCCCATAAAGACCGGACATCAGATAAGGATAGCCGTAAGAAAGGGCCGGATAAGACTGTGTCGGCCATCCTGCATTGGAATTGTATTCGGCGACCATTTGGTTTTGTTTGTAACCCATGTAAGAGGCAAAAAGGCCCGTTCCAACATTGGCAATAACATTGGCCCAGTCTGTTTGCGGGCGTTGAGACTGTCCGCCACTGCCTTGTTGCATACACTCGATACAAATATCACCTTCAGTTTGCGCCAGGCCCTCGCGACGGGCTTCCAGAGCATCCTGCTTGGCATCTTTCAGATCCTCTTTGGCGCGGGCAATCGTGTCTTCAAGTCCCTCAATTTCCCTTTGAAGTTTTTCGGACTGGGAATGTTGCTTGCGATAATCAGTCAGACCTTTTTTACAGGTGGTGGCATCCTGACGGCCGCCGTCGGTTTCTTTGAATTTGATGTTGGTGCAGACCGATCCACTGACGGAACCGCTTTTACCCTGATCGCAATACTGGCGCCATTCGCTGACGGTGAAGCCATGAACCGGAATCATGCTGGCGTTGGGCAGGGTGGCTTCGCCTTCTTGTCCTTCAGCGGTGAAGTCCTGATTTTCTGATTGCATGCCGCGATACTCTTCACAGCGGCGGGAATTTTCCATGTGCTCAAAAATAAAATCGGCATAGTCGCTGGCGATGGATTTTTCAATATTCTGTCTGGTGCGGGTCAAAGTGCGGTCTATTTTCTTCTTTTCGGATTTTTTGGCCTTCAATTGCTGTTGGGCTTCCTGAATTTCGGCCTGGATTTCTTTGGTGGTGTCATCAACGCTGGTGGCGCCATTTCCGGCTTTCATCCCCGTCGAACAGCTTTGCATTCCGCCGTATATACCGGTTCCCCACATGGAAACCTGGGCCACGGAAGCCAGGGGAATCAGAAGCAGAAGAACAGTGGTTGGAAGAATTTTTTTAAACATACGCCCGCCTTTGAACTTAATGCTAGCGAGCAAGTATTGAGTGACTGTGGAGTTAGGACCTTGTGATCATAATGAGATGGCCAGAGCGGGAGGGATACTCTGGCCGGAGAGGACTAAACGGCTTTTTCCAGACGATAACCCTGGCCATAGACCGAGTTGATCTTCACTGCTGTAACACCATTCTTTTGTAATTTGGAACGGATGTGACTGATGTGAGAATCCACCGTGCGGTCGTAGATTTCCTCGCCTGAAGCCAGGCGTTCAATCAACTGTTCACGAGTCACAATTGTTTCCGGATGTTCAAAGAAAGTCGTCAGGATTTCAAACTCGCGGCGATTCAGATTGATCAGGGACTCACCGTTTTTCAGGATCTGTTGATTCTTAATCAAAGTCAGGCCTCCGAAGCGGACAAGATCCAGGGATGGTTTGTTGTCCGCCAACTGGTTGCGAATACGCGCGGTCAATTCCCGTTGACTGAAGGGCTTGCGAACATAATCATTGGCCCCCTGATCAAATCCCTGAATCACACTTTCTTCATCCGTGCGTGCGGTCAGAAAGATCACTGGATTTTTTAATCCTTCCGTGCGCAGCCATTGGCAAAAATCAAGGCCAGTGCCATCGGGTAAATTGATATCCAGCAGGAACATGTCAGCTTGAATCATTTTACTTTTAATTTTGGCCTCGGTGACGGACTGAACCCATTCCACCTTGTAGTTGTCCAGCTCCAGTTGCAACTGAACGGCTTTGCCAATCACAGGATCATCTTCAAGTAAAAAAATTGTGCTCATAAACTCCAGCCTACCATAGGGTTTGTATTGGACCGACTTCTATTCTTAATGGGGAGTGTTGAACAATTGTGGAGGACTGGCCAAACGTCTCAGATTAAGGCATGATTTTTCTGTTCCGAATAAATTGAAGGAGAACTCATGGCTTCCGTATTTACGAAAATCATTTCCGGCGAACTGCCTTGTTACAAAATCTATGAAGACGACCGCGTTCTTTCTTTCCTCGCCTTGGACCAGGTCAACTTGGGGCATACACTGGTGATCAGTAAGGAAGAAATCAATCATTGGACCGAGGTTCCGGCAGAAACATATGCGCACCTTCATAAAGTGTCCCAGAAAATCGGCAAGGCTATTTTAAAGGCGGCAGGTTCTCCGCGTGTGGGGCAGATGGTGGCGGGATTTGAAGTGCCTCATTACCATTTGCATCTGATTCCGGCCTGGTCCATTCCGGATCTGGATTTCAAAAGAGCTCAGCGTCGTTCTGATGCCGAGATGAAGCAGATTCAGTCCGAGATCATCAAGCATCTGGAAAGTTTATAACCCCCTCTGGAGGTCCCCATGAATCCTTGGCATGACATCAGTCCCGGTGAAAAGGCTCCGCAGATTGTAACGGCTTTGATTGAAATTCCTCAAGGCTCCAAAACCAAGTTTGAATTGGACAAGGCTTCAGGTTTGTTGAAGGTGGACCGGGTGTTGTACAGTTCAGTTCACTATCCGGCCAATTATGGTTTCATTCCACGCAGCTATTGCGGGGATCATGATCCCTTGGACATTCTGGTACTGGGACAGGCCGAGGTTTATCCACTGTCTTTGATGCGTGCTCGTCCTGTGGGCTGCATGCGCATGATTGATCAGGGGGAATCCGACGACAAGGTGATTGCGGTGCACGAAGATGATCCGGAGATGGCACATGTTCAGACGATCAAGGATCTGGCCCCTCATCAGTTGAAAGAGATCAGAAACTTCTTTGAGATCTATAAAGGTCTGGAAAACAAAAAAGTGGAAGTCGAAGGCTTTTTGGATTTGCCGGAAACACTGAAGATCATCACTGAATCCTTTGAGCTGTATGAAAAAGAAAAATCCCGTCTTCTGAAAGAGTCAGGAAGATAAATGCAGAACGAAAAACCGACAGCAGATGTTATTCCTGGGGCCATCTACCAGCACTACAAGGGAAAACCTTATCGTGTGATCGGAGTGGGTCGTCACAGTGAAACTTTGGAAGAAGTGATTTTGTATGAATCTTTGTACGACAATCCGTTGGGACGTTTGTGGAGTCGTCCGGCCTCTATGTGGAATGAACTGGTGGATGTAAACGGGGAAAAGGTTCCGCGTTTTAAATTCATGTTTAAGTAGGATTTTCCAATGAACTGGACACTGACCGATCTGCCGATCATTCAAGGACCCATGGCCGGTGGATTCACCACGGCAGAGCTGATTTCTGAAGTGTCCGAATGTGGTGGGCTGGGCTCCATCGGAGCAGGTTATATGTCGCCTGAGGCCTTACGCTCTTTGATACGCGCGGTGAAGGCCCGCACGCAGAAACCGTTTTCTGTAAATCTGTTTATCCCCCATCCTGTGCAGGTTGAAACAGCGCAGGTCGAAAAGATGAAAGAATGGCTGGCTCCTTATTACAAGGAACTGGGGATGTCTGAAGTTCCGGGACTGAAATTTGATCCGCAGCTTTTTGAAAAACAGTGGGACGTGGTCTTGCAGGAAAAAGTTCCGGCTTTTAGTTTTACTTTTGGTCATTTAAATCCTCAGCAGATGCAGGCTTTAAAGTCCCAGGGTGTCTATATTATGGGTACCGCAACGACACTGGCAGAGGCCCTTGTTCTACAGGAACAGGGCTGTGATGCGGTGGTGGCACAGGGGGCGGAAGCGGGCGGGCATCGCGGATCTTTCCTTGGTGATACTTTCCAATTTATTCCCACGGAAGAACTGGTGCGGACTTTGGCTGGAAATCTAAAAATTCCGGTGATTGCGGCTGGCGGAATCTTTAATCGTCAGGGATTGGAACGCGTGACGGCGGTCGGGGCTGCTGCGGTTCAGATCGGCACGGCTTTTTTAGTCTGCGATGAAAGTGGTGCTTCTTGCGAATACAAACAGGCGCTGCTTGCGGCAACACCGCAGCAGTCTGAAATGATCAAAGTCTTCACGGGACGCTGGGCTCGGGGGCTTACCAACAGATTCACCGCAGAAATGAAAAAACACGAAGAGGAAATTCCGGCGTATCCGATTCAGCACTGGCTGACGACACCACTGCGTAAACGTGCGCAAGAGCTGGGGCAGACCGATTTTCAGTCCCTTTGGGCGGGGCAGGGATTGGGTTCTTTGCAGCCCTGCTCGGCCCGGGAATTCATGAAAAAATTAGCCACCCCCCTCTGAGAAAACCATGAGTTTCCACAGCCCTCATTCTTATTATCAATAAGCTTTCATCTGGCATTCAGGTCATTCTCAGTTATCGAGAAATCATAACGCGCCCCTTTACCTTTCTATGGCGCAGGCCTACAAACGGGCCTCATCACGGAGATCTTGATAAATGAAATGGGCCCTATCTATCCTTTTTGCCTTTTCTTCCGCGGCTTACGCTCAGGAAGCTTCCACTACAACCACGACGACCGCTCCAGCGGCTCAGTCCAATTCTGAAAAAACAGAAGAAGCTGCTCCGGCACAAGCGACACAAGTTGCTTCCGTTCCGGAATTAAAGAAAGACTTCCCGACGTTTGAATTCACTTCCTACGGGTACATTTCTTTCAGTCAGCGCGAGACTTTTAAAACGGTCCAGAATCTGGAACCTATCGTTCGCCGTTCTATGGATTTGGCAGAGTTTGCCTTTGAAGGGGAATACCACCTGAACGACAGCGCCAAAGTTGAATTTGAAGTTGAAATTGAACACGGTGGCGTGGGTACAACAGTTGAATTCGATCCTTTTGAGGAATTCGGTGAGTTTGAACAGGAAATCGAAAAAGGCGGTGAGGTTGTTCTAAAGGAAATCGTTTATAAAAAGGATTTCAAGAAGACCAACACAGCATTGAAAATCGGTAAGTTTCCTTTGTTCGTTTCCCTGGGTACAGTGCTAAGCAAACCGCACCGTTACCCAACTATTCTGGCTTCTGACCTTGAAGCCCGTATGATCCCGCTGGGCTGGACCGAAACGGGTGTTTCCGTTGAACAGAAATACAGTGGTTTCACTGGCCGTCTGTCTTTGGTGAACGGTTTGAATTCTGAATTCTTCCGCACTTATTCATGGGTGGGCGGTGGATACCAGCGGCACTTTGAAAATATGAATGCGGATAATCTGGCCACTGTGGTCAGCCTTGAATGGGGCAGCGTTGCCAAGGGCACAGGCGTGGCGATTTCCCAGTATGTGGGTGATACGACGGACAACCGCTATAAAGTGGACAAACTGAAAGTTCCCGGTGAAGTCAAAATCACAACCGTGATGGGGAACTATAAATGGAATGGTTTCGGTATTGCTGCTGAATATATTGAAGGCTCTTTAAGCAATGCGGATAAAGTTTCTGCGGCGAACGCCACATTGGGTGGTTTGGCAAAACCAAAAGCTTTTGCCTCTCTGGGGTCCAAAGCCCGTCTGGAAAGTGTGCAGCTTTCTTATGACTGGGAAGCGCCGGGCTTGGTTTTCTATGTGAAGGCTGAACACGTAAACACGTTTGCCGATGTTAAGGGGAATATCACCAAGAATCCACGCTACGATGTCAGTCGTCGTTCCGGTGGCTTCATGTGGATGTGGGATACTGCGGCCTTCATGAAGGTTCAGTACTCTCGTGACAAAACTGAGCTACAGGGTTTGCCAGAAACTTATCAGGCGAACGTGGCATTCGGTTTCGACCTGTCCGCTTTTGAAAAATAGATTTTAATTTTTTATTAACAACCATAAGGAGTATTAAATGAAAGCTCTTAAAATGATGATGGCGGCTTTGGCTTTTGCTGGTGTTACAGCACAAGCGGCTTCCAACAAAGAAATCATCAATCACGTTTCTTACAATGTGATTCTTGCGACCTATAATGACCTGGCGGCAAAAACTGCGGATCTTTCCACTGCAGTGAATGTTTTGGCGGCAAACGTAAATCAGGAAAATTTGGATAAAGCTCAGGCCGCTTGGCGTGCAGCCCGTATTCCTTGGGAAAGCTCTGAAGCCTTCCTGTTTGGTCCGGTGGATTCTTTGGGTATCGACCCAATGCTTGATACATGGCCTTTGAACAAGCTGGATCTGGATGCGGTTATGAATTCCAACCGTGCGATCACCACAGACCTTGTGCGTGGTTTGGGTACCAACCTTCAGGGTTTCCACACTCTTGAATACCTTTTGTTCGGTGACGGTAAAGCTTCCAACACAAAACCTGTGTCTGCTTTGACGACAAAACAGATTCAGTATCTTCAAGCTTCTGCAGAACTGCTGGCTGAACACACAGCTGAACTGGCACACGCTTGGACAACAAACTATGATCCGGAAAATCCAAAAGCTCCGGGCTATGTGAAAGTTATCAGCACTCCGGGCCTGAACAATCAGTTCTACGCTTCTGAAAGAGCGGTTATGGAGGAATTCGTTCAAGGTATGATGGGTATCGTGGACGAAGTTGCCAATGGTAAAATGGCGGACCCAATGGGTGCGGATATCGGTTCTGCAAACATGGCGCTGGTTGAATCTCCATTTGCATGGAACTCTTTGAAAGACTTCCAGCACAACATTCGCTCTGTTTACAGCATCTACACTGGTCACTATGGTAAAAACCGTGGACCGGGCGTAAAAGCTCTTGTTGAAAGAGTGGACGCTGGTCTGGCTGCTCGTGTTGAAGCAGACATCATCAATTGTATCAATCTGATTGAAGCAATTCGTCCGGCAAACGGCGGTGACTTCGGTCAGGCGATCTTCACTCCAGACGGTCGTGCCCGTGCACAGACTGCGATTGAAGCCCTCAATGCACTTCACGCGACTATTGAGTCTGAAGTTCTACCAACTCTGGATATGTAATCGGGAAGATATATGAAAGCCTGGATTGTTATTTCTGTATTGAATCTTATGGCGGGGGCAGCGATGGCTGCTCCACAAGTTGACATGGATTATGTGCATGCGGAAAAGTCCGGTGGGGATACAACAGTATTCTTCAAAGGACAATCGATCTGGGCCTTTCGTAACCCGGCTGCAAATTTGTCTGAAGAAGAGATCGCCCGTCATCTGACCGGTGATGCTCTTTTTGAGAGAAATTTCTCCGATGATGCCAGCCGCTTTGATCGCGGTTTGGGACCTGTTTATAACAACACCAGCTGCAATGCCTGCCATTCCAAAGATGGTCGTGGTGCCTTGCCAGTGGTTCCATTCAACAAAGAATGGGTTCTGCTTCGTCAGAACGAAGCGGTCTTTTTGCGTATCAGTATTGAAGACGGCGTAAAGCGTCCGAAGACCCGGGAAAATCACTGGGGTGCTCCGGTTCCGGTTCCGGGCTTTTCTGATCAGTTGTTCCATTTGGGTTCTTTGGGGGTTCGAGAGGACCTTCCGGGAACAGGTCAGGCGCAGGTCTGGATGAAGTATGATAAAACCACTTTCACCTACTCTGATGGAGAAGAAGTGGAACTGCGTAAACCCGTGTTCAAAGTCACTGGTGCCTACGATGAATACTTTGACTCAGTCACAGGCCAGACCCGAAGCCGTCTTTATGAAAAAGATGTGAAGATGGGGGCCCGTATCGGGACTCCGATGATTGGTTTGGGTTTGCTTGAGGCGATCAAGGAATCTGATATTCTGGCATTGGCGGCCCGCGATCTTTCTGCGGAAGGTGTCAGTGGCAAAGCCAACTATGTTTTCGATATTGAAAAAAGCATGAAGGGCGATCCGTACCCGGTTTCCATGGGGCGTTTTGGTCTGAAAAACAACACACCTTCTGTGTTGCACCAGTCTTTGGGTGCTTTGCGTGGCGATATCGGTGTGACGAACTATGCCTTCCCGGATGAAAGCATCGCGGGAACTCCGTTGATGGAGGCTTTCAGTGAAGGTCGTCAGCCAAGTCAGGCATTGGAAGCCAGCGATCAGGTTGCAAACGATCTGGTGTTCTATTCTCAAACGTTGGCAGTTCCGGCACGTCGTGGAGCGACCGAGGCGGAAGTGATTCGTGGCGCAGGTCTTTTCCATCAGGTCAGTTGCACAACTTGCCATCAGCCAAGCTTCACAACTGGCGATCATCCGATCAAAGCCTTTGCAAATCAGAAAATTTATCCTTACACCGATATGCTTTTGCACGACATGGGTGAAGGGCTTGCTGATGGACGTCAGGACTTTGAAGCTGATGGCCGCGAATGGAAAACGCGCCCACTGTGGGGGATGGGTCATACTCAGACCATCAACCCTCGTGCAGGCTTCCTGCATGACGGTCGTGCCCGCACTTTGGAAGAAGCCATCCTTTGGCATAGTGGGGAGGCCGAGTATTCCAAAACTCGCTTCACTCAACTTCCCAAAACGGATCGCGCCGCTTTGATTCAGTTCATCAAGTCATTGTAATAACTTGTTTCAATCTGAACTGGGGAACTGAAAACTGGACCTCAGAAAAGTGGCACATAACAGTCTGACCATAGTACCATGAATACAAGCTTCTATTGGGGCTGGTAAGGAGGTGATGCTTATGGTTAAACCTTTAGACATAACCAAGGCGGAGGTGACGTCCTCTTAGGACGCCTGGACCTTCGCCGAGGATTCGCAAGAATCTTTTAACAAGAGCGACCGCAAGGTCGCTCTTCCTTTTTTCGACCTTTCAAATCTTCATTAAATTAAATCCCCGGTCCTAAGTTAAAGCCCTGAAATGCCGATAAAATTCTGGAAACCTCTAACGCAGAAAGCGGGCCTTCCCAGAAATGTCGGATGATACAAATGAACTAGATCCATCGCAGCAGGAAGGCGCTGTCTTCATCGATTTTGAGCAAGTCGAAGAAGTCTCTCGTGCGTTCTTCGAGGAATCCAAGGAAATCCTCGAAGACCTGGATTCTTTGATTCTAAAACTGGAAGCGCATCCCCAGGATCAGGATCAGCTTAATATTCTTTTCCGCAAAATACACACTCTTAAAGGCAGTGTCGGCGCGGTTCCCGGAGGACAGCTTCTGGGATCTTTGTCTCACGAATTTGAAGCCCTGCTGACACGGATCAAACGCGAATCGCGTCCTGTCACAAAAGACTGCGTGGATATTTTCCTGAAAAGTTCGCGTATTCTGAAAGTACTGGCGCAAAGTCTGCGTGAAAAACGGGAAGTTTATCCCGAGGAACTCAGTGAGGCGATTGAAGTAATTTCATCTTATGGCAGTTTCAGTTTTGAAAACGAAACTTCATCAAGTCTGCCGCGCTATCGGGATTCGTCAGTGGCGACACACACTGGTGACGACGCCGGTGTGTGGCTGTCAACAAATCAGCTGAACGAGTTTCTGCGTCTGTCTGGGGAACTGCTGGTTTTAAAGAACTTCTTCCAGATGATGAATCAGACGGTGAACTTCCGTGTTCAGCCGGAGGTCTTTGAAAGACGTCAGGGTGACTTTGCCCAGAATCTGGGAAAGATCTGTGATCAGTTTCAGAATCAGGTGCAGGTGGTGCGCAAGGAAAAAGCCAGCGACAGTTTGCAGGCATTGCCAGTGCTGGTTCGTCAGGCCTCTACAGAGCTTAATAAGAATGTCCATCTGGAAGTGGATGGTTCTGATCTTTTGATCGACAAGGGGTTGGGCAAGGACCTTTACGAATGTCTGGTGCATTTGATCAGAAACTCCATCGATCACGGTATCGAGGATCAGTTTGAACGCGCTTTGCAGGGAAAGAACTCCATCGGAACTCTGCATTTACAGATTTTGGAAAAAAGCGGCGCGGTTCATGCGATTTTTAAAGATGACGGAAAAGGTCTGGACAAGGATCGCATCCTGCAAAGAGCGGTCAAAAATGCTTTGGTGACTGCCGAGGCGGCCCCGCAGCTTTCTGAAGACGAAATTTATAAATTTATTTTCCAGGCCGGATTTTCCACCAAAGACAAAGTCACCACAATTTCCGGAAGGGGCGTGGGGATGGATGTCGTGCAGGCCATCGTTGATAAATACCACGGCCGTATCACAGTGGAAAATCATCCGGGTATGGGAGCCACCTTCCATCTGGAACTTCCCATTCCTCAGCACATCATGGTGGAAAGTGCGTTATTGTGTCTTTGGGGTGACTATCAGTTTGCAGTGCCGCTGTCATCGGTGGCGCATATCACATCCTGCGAGGAACTGAATATTAATACGGTTCAGCATCTTCGTTATTGCCAGTTCAGCGGACTGACGGTGCCGTTCATGAACTACGAAGAAATTCTTAATATGAATTTAAAAGTGTCTGATGAAGTGGTTCGCAGATCGTCCGCAGTGTTTATTCGCGTGAAGGATCAGGTGCTGGCGTTGATGGTGGATCGCATCGAGGCACAGACGGATCTGGTCGTGAAGTCCTTTGGAAACTTGATTCGCGAACAAAAGGGCTTCAAAGGCATTTCCATTCTGGCGGATGAAAAGGTCACTTATATTGTTGATCCGGAAAAGATGTTTGCCCTGCTGGCATTGTCTGAAACACAAAGGGAGGCTGCATGAGTGATTTCTTTGGTGATGATTTCACAGCCGAACTGAAATCCTATTTTCTGGACAGCCTGGTTAAGGAAGTCGATAAGTTTTCAGACCTGACGGATGAAAACCTTTGGCGCCGTATCCGTGGTGAAGTGGCGGAACAGGCCCGCAGTTGGGCCGTGGATGCCCGTACAAATGAATTTTCTTTTTTGGCGCCCTGGCTGGAAGGATTCGACGAAAAGTCAGAACACATCCAAAGTGCCAGCGAGCTTTTGAAAGCCTTAAAGACCCTGAAGTCCTATGCGGAAGCTCTGCTGCTGGAAAAAAGTGACAGCGTGGATCTGGCGACACGCTTTGCGCTGAACTCTCAGAACCTGCGTGAGGTTCTGCTTTTGCATTGCCGTTCCGGGCAGCAGGAATTTGCAATCCCGATTTTAAGTGTGATTGAAATCAGTCCTCGTCTGCCTTTATACAGCCTGCCGGACCGTCAAAGCGGTATTTTAGGCGTTGTGCCTTTCCGTGGGGAAGCTGTGCCTGTGGTGAATTTGCAGGATCATGGTTTTGCTCAAGTGGAATCGGACAGTCGCTTCTATGTGATCTGTGAACAGCAGGGGGTGCGTTTTTCCCTGCAAGTGACCGGTACTGAAGAGCTGATCAGCCTGAAGGAAACTGAATTACAGAATATTGAAAACCATTCCCACATGATGTCTGCCGACTTTATTCGCCAGTTTTTTATCAAAGACTCGCGCAGTATTATGGTGCTGGATCTTGAAAAACTGGTGGCAGCATGAATACGCACTATTTATTTCCCGGAAAAATTGCAGCTTTTCGGGAGGAAACCGTCATATCCACTTTATTGGGATCTTGTGTGGCGGTGGCTCTACATGATCCGACAACCCGTATTGGGGGCTTGAACCATTATCTTTTATCTGATGGGGCTCCGGATGATCATGTGAACACCCGCTATGGAATTCATGCGATTCCGTTGCTGGTGGAGGAATGCGTGCGTCTTGGTGCCAACCGCAGCAAGTTGCAGGCAAAGATCTATGGCGGTGGCAACGTCATCAGTGTCGCTCAAATCGGGGAGGGCATCGGCAAACGCAATATCGATTTTGCCGAAAAAGCCCTGCGTGATCTGGGTATTCCCATCCTTGAAAGAAATGTGGCGGGTGAATCGGCGCGCACGATCAAAGTAAACACGGCCACCTTTGAGGTTCTGCATAATTCATCTGCCCAAGGTGGCAGTGTTGACAGGCCTGTGGATTTATCCGGCTTTCGGCCTTTGGCCTCTGCCAAGAATGTGAAAGTGCTGGTGGTGGATGATTCTGCGACGGTGCGAACTCTGTTTACGAACATGTTCACAAAAAATGGTCTGGAAGTCGTGGGGGCTGCGGCGGATGCCTATCAGGCCCGCGAATTGATTTTGTCAAAAAAGCCGGATGTTCTGACTTTGGATATCGAGATGCCTAAGATGTCCGGTGTGATGTTTTTGGAAAAACTGATGAAGCATCATCCGATTCCAGTGGTGATGGTTTCGTCTTTGGCCAGCACCGGAGAGGCGGCAATGAAGTCGCTGGAGCTGGGGGCTGTTGAATTTGTTCACAAACCATCGCAGTTTGACCCGGCGGTTCTGAAAGATCTGGCGGGAATGCTGGTGGAAAAAGTTCGTGCGGCAGCTTCGGTGAATATTCTGAAGAAACTTAAAGAAGCACCGGCACCCCAGGCACTTAGAACAACGACCCTTTCAACAATTCCACGCAAGAAGGCGGCAGAGCTGAAGGTGATCGTACTGGGCGGCAATGCGGGCAGTGCGGATTCCCTGGAAAAATTTATTAAGGGCCTTGCTGCCGATACACCTCCGGTTGTGGTGGCGTGCAGTACGGTGGCAAACTTTGTGACGGCCTTTATCAGTAAGTTAAAAGCCGGATCGAAAGTGACTCCTGTGGTGGCAAAAGATGGCGAATTCCTGCGGATGGGACATGTCTATTTCATCCCGTCTGAACATCACGGTAAAGTGGTGTCACGCCCACAGGGGCCGATGATCAACATTGTGAAAGGTGCTCCGGTTTCTTCGCAGCTGCCGTCAAGCACGGTGTTATTCCAGTCGGCATCCCAAGCCTATGCACAAGGGGTTTATGCTGTTTTGCTGGGTGGGTTTGGTGCTGACGGAGTCGATGGTTTGGTGGAAGTGCAGAAAGCCGGCGGTGCCACTGTGGTGCAACACCCCGACGAGGCGCAATTTCCCTATGCCCCACAGAAAGCCATTGAATTGGGAGTGGCGGATGAGATACTCAATGCCGACATGTTGGCGCATCATCTGATGCAGTATCGAAACCAAAACTTATATTAGGATCTTCGTTGGAACTGCAAAACTTTATCGGAGGGGCATTTGTCCCTTCCGACAGTCAGAAAAAAATCGCAAAATATTCTCCTTTTGACGGTCAACTGCTAGCCGAGGTCACGGCGTCGGATGCGATGGACGTGATCAAGGCCATTCAAAGTGCCAAGAAGGCGGCACCCGCATTCAAGGATCTGTCACGCAACGAACGGGCGCAGATACTGCAAAAAATGGCGCAGGCTTTGGAAAATAAAGCTGCCGAGTATGCTTATCAAGAGGCCTTGGATCAGGGGCTTTCACAAAAGTTTGTGCTGGAAAACTCTGTGCAGGTGGCAATTCAAATTCTGCGTCAAACGGCAGATTCCCTTAAACAGGAACTTTCGCCCCAAGTGCTTGTGCAACCTGTGGGATTGGTCGGTATTGTCACCTGCTGGTCGCTGTCGTTGCGTCTGGTGACAGAGCGTTTGGCTCCAGCCCTGGCGGCCGGAAATGTCTGCGTGATTAAGATTTCTGAAAAATCCCCGATCACCGCTCATATCCTTGGTGAGGTGCTGCAAGCAGCTGCGGTTCCGGCAGGAGTGGTAAATCTTCTGCAAGGTGACGCGGAGGTTGGAAAAGTTATTGCCGGACATCCCAGTATTCATGCTGTCGCTGCCGCGGGTAAAACCAGCACGATGGAAAGCATTGCCAAGGCCGGGCTTTCGCAATTTAAAAAAATGCAGCTGTCCGGAAGTGTGAAAAACGCGTCAATTATTTTGGCCGGAGCTGATTTTACAAATCACATGGATGAAATTCTTCGCTCATTCCTGATTGGGCAGGGGCAGATGTGTTGGAACACGTCGCGCTTGTTTATTCTGGAATCCATGCAAAAAGAATTTATGGAATCTCTTAAAACCGCTCTGGATAAGTTAGAGCCTTTGACAGACCCCTCAGGTTCATCAGCCTGGACACCGTTGATTTCAGCAGAGGCGGTTGAGGAAGTCTTAAAAAAGACCCAAAGTGGTGTTTCCGAACATGGCAAGGTGGCGTGGGGGGCGGAAAGAACATCAAGCTCCGGTTACTTTGTAAAACCTGTGATGATGATTGATCTGCCGAACTGTTCAGTCTTGCAACAGGATGAAATTCAGGGGCCGTTGTTTTTAATCACGCCCGTGAAGTATCAGCACGAAATCGCCAAGTGGGTGAATACATCTTATCTGGCTCATTCCGCCGTAATCTGGGGACCGCCGGAAAAAATCGACAAGGTTATGGGGGCCCTGGAGTGTGCTCAAGTCTGGATGAATGAATGGATGAATGGGGAAGATCTGACGGTCTTTGGCCATAAGCAGTCCAGCTTCGGCAATCCTGATATGTCCTGGGCGGGCTCGTTCTATTCGGATGTTAAGATCTTGACGGGAACCCGGTAACGTCAATCATCTGACAAGATTCCCGTCGAAACATTGGCTGGACTTAGTTCAGGATGTGGGTGCGGTTGCGTGTTTTGACTTCGCAATGCGGGCAGAAGGCTTCTTCTTTGACTTCAGATATTTCGCGGTCCGCGATGTGTTTTAGCTCCAGTACGGTGCCGCAAAGTATGCAATTGTTTTGGGAAATGATGAACTCGCGGTGTTGCGCTGACTCGGCTTTTTCAAAGTAGTTGATCTTGCTGTATTCCATTTGCCTCTATCCTTGGGGCGTTCATCGTCGTCCTGACGAAGTCTCCATTCCGGAGCATTAATGTATCTATGCAAAAGCTGTTCACAGGCGAAAGTCCGGGCTTCGGATGTGAAAAGGAAGGCGGAAGGTCCCATCGGGGAACTGATTTTGGAAGGCGTTTTTTGCGTTTGAAATCTGCAAAAGGGGTTTTCCATGAAAAAAATGATTCTGATTTTCTGCTCGTTGGTGATTTTATTGGCCCAAGTGGGATGTATCGAAGTCCGGGATGAAAATGAAGACCCGGAGACAAGCTCCCCACAGGCTCCGGCGGTGCCGGTTATGGTTGATGAAAAAAAGATCGACCGCGTTGTTATCGAAGGTGAGATGTTTGTTTTTCAGGGGCAAATTCTGTCGCGCAAGGATCTGGAATACAACCTTTACAAGGCGGGCAGCCCGGCTATGTCCCGAAAAGTCGAAGACATGGAGTTTCATATCAAAGAGATGATTTTTACCGAAGGCTCTGTTCTGTACACGATGGGACACCGGGTGCGTTTGCATATTGATCACTTGATCTCTGCACGAGGGCGAATTCATACCTTCGCAGCGGGAACAAAGGCACCTTTGAATGTGCCCGGCCGTTCTGGAGGACACTTGTTTCTGGATATCAGTATGGCTGAAGAAGGACGCTTGTTCATTGAAATGCGCGGAGAACATGGCGGTGACGGCCTTGTCGGAGCGGCGCCAGATCACAGCATGAAAGGAGTCGCCGGGCGCAACTCGCTTCAAGCCCGCTGTTCAGCTGGCCGGATTCCCAAAAGTCAGGTGGGTGGCGATGGTGGTCAGGGTAAGAAAGGTCATCCCGGAGGGGGCGGAGCTGCTGGCGGAAGTTCGGGAACGCTGGAAATCAAAATTCAAAAGGGAAGCCTTTTTGCCTATCAGTTTTATAAACACCCTGGCCTGGGTGGTCGCGGGGGATTAGGCGGGCGTGGAGGTGAAGGCGGAAAGCCGGGCCGGACTTTCAATGCGGAACCCTTTGGGGCGTATTGCCCATTGGAAGTTCTTCCTGTGAAAGGCCCCGAAGGAGAGATGGGGGCAACAGGAGCCAGCGGAGCCAATGGAATCGCAGAGACGATCTGTGTAACCCGTGATGGAAAAGCCACCTGCTATTAATTGTTTTCCATCGAATAATTCAGAATCGTCTGAATCAGTGATTCCACCTGCACGGGTTTGGTCAAATAATCCGTGCAACCAGCCTCAATACATCTTTCGCGATCATCTTTCATCGCATGTGCCGTCAAGGCAATGATGGGTTTGCGGTATCCGGCCTGACGCAATTTTTTAGTGGCGGTATATCCATCCATCACCGGCATCTGAATGTCCATCAGGATGATGTCGTATTCTTTTTCCAGAGCTTTTGACAGGCCTTCCTGACCGTTGGTGGCCAGAGTTAAATGGGCACCTCGTTTGGCCAGCATTCTTTGAATCAGCAGGCGGTTGTCCTCGACATCATCAACCAGCAAAATGGATGTGGATGACAGCTGTTGTCCCAAGTGAACCTCCTTTGTTGATCCGACAGGATGTTTGGTCTTTGGGGTGTTGGGAATATCCAGGGCAATTTTAACAGTAAATGTACTGCCTTTGGCGGCGTCACCTTCTTCCAAAGTGACATCACCACCCATCATCTGGGCCAGACGGCGGGACAGCACCAGACCCAGGCCTGTGCCTTCATATTTGCGCGAGATCGAATTGTCGATCTGGCTGAATGCCTGGAACAGCAGACTGCGCTGGGACGTGGAAATCCCCACACCGGTATCTTTGATCGTGAAAGCCAGATAAGGGCCGGAGATTTCGTAAGTCATTCGGACGTAGCCTTCATCTGTGAATTTGACGGCATTGCCCAGAATGTTGGTCAGGATCTGGCGCAGGCGCAAAGGATCGGTGCGGATGATATCCGGAATCAGACCACGGCGGTTGAATTCCACATGCACGGGTTTGGAACCCACACGGGCCACCATCAAAATATGCAAATCACTTAGCAACGAGGACAGATTCACATTATGTGGTTCCAGCTCCAAGTGCCCGGCTTCCACTTTTGAAAGATCCAGAATGTCGTTGATAATACGGGTCAGATGTTCGCCGGTGCGATGAATAATGTTCACATATTGCTGGCGTTCATCTTCATTCAGATTTGAATCTTTCAGCAGATCAGAAAAACCGATGATAGCCGCCAAAGGTGTGCGAATCTCGTGACTCATATTGGCCAGGAACAGACTTTTTAGCTGACTGGCCTGTTCGGCCTGACGGCGTTCGCCGATGCTGCTGCTTAAGTGCTGGGCCATGTTGTTAATGGATTCAGCCAGTTGTCCCAGTTCGTCACCGGAACGCACGGGTACCGCCACGTCAAATTTTCCTTCGCCGACTTTGAAGGCGGCATCGTTCAGTTCAGTCAGGCCTTTGGAAAGATTGCGGCTGAAGGAAATGGTCAACAGCAAACCGGTGCCTTCCACGATCAGCACTGCAAAGATCAGGGTCACCATCAGAACATATTCCAGCCAGCGTGATCCTTCGCCCAAAGTGTTCGAGAAGGCTTCCTCTAAAACAGTCAGACGGTCGTTGAGTGAATCGACTTTGTCCAAGGCCTGAATGATGTCACTTTCACGGGCGCCTTTTTGAATCAGATCATGCAGAGTGTTTCCATGAGCAATCAGCTCATGGGTCATGTCATCACCCTCTTTCCAGATCGCGATGGCTTTTTTAACGTACTTAAAATCATGGAAGCGCACGATCAGGCGGATGACTCCGGGGATGTCATCGGGGTGGACCTTGCCTTCGCGGAAGCCTTCAAAGGCTTTTTCGCGATTGGGAGGGACTTCCTCCAGCGCAGAACGGGCTTTGTAATCCCCCAAAGGAATTTGCACGTTATCCAGAAAGTTTTGATAATAAAGAACGTCACGGGTGCGTGCATACTTGTGCAAATTCAGCACGGCATCCTTTTGTCCCTTGGACCACATGCTTTCACCGGTAACAAAGGCACGGACAGAGGACAGAGTATTCATGGCAAAATACAGCGTGAATAATTCCAGCGCGATCAGTAGTGCCATGACTCCGATAACGATATAGAGCTTATTTGCTACAGAAAGAAATTTCCAAAAACGACGTAGTCCCATATGCACTAATGTATCGGCATATACGACTAATGTTGTAAACAAAAGAATTTTTCAAATAACATCAGGACATAAGAATGAAGCCCCTCACTTTGGGAGGGGCTTCAGAAAGAAATATTGCGAAAAATTAATCCAGATAGCTGGTTTTTAGCTTTTGTTCTGCCTGATGCTTTTCAAAACCCAGTTGCAGCAGTTGTGTAATCAAATCTTTGTAACTTAAACCCGAAGCTTCCCACATCTTTGGATACATGGAAATCTTGGTAAAGCCCGGAATGGTGTTGATCTCGTTAATATACAGATCGCCGTTGGGGCGAACAAAGAAATCCACGCGTGTCAGGCCATCACAGCCCATTGTTTGATAAGTCTGTTCTGCCAGCTTTTGAATGGCTTTGATGGTCGTTTCCGGGAACTCCGCAGGAATTTTCAATAAAGCCCCGTTGTCGTCGATATACTTGGCTTCGTAAGAATAGAACTCATGCTGAGGAATAATTTCACCCGGCAAAGAGGCCTTCGGTGCCTGGTTCAGACCCATAACAGAGCACTCGATCTCGCGCCCTTGAATGAATTCCTCTGCCAGAACCTTGGTGTCAAACTGGAAGGCATCTTTCAGTTTCACGGCGAAATCCTCTGCGGATTTGATTTTATGAACCCCTACAGAGGAGCCCGCATTGGCAGGTTTAATAAAGAACGGAGTTCCCAGCTGGGCGACCACGTCGTTGTAGCTGGTGTTGTTCTGCGGGGTCAGCAGCATGTACTTGGCATTGGGAATTTTTGCGACCTGCAAAAGGCGCTTCATGATTTCCTTGTCCATGCCCGCAGCGGAAGACCAGACACCGCAGCCGACAAATGGCAGTTGCACCATTTTGAACAGGCCCTGAATGGTGCCGTCTTCACCCATGGTTCCGTGCATGATCGGGAAGGCAATATCCACATGAGTCTTGGAGTGATCTTTCAGGGAATAAAGAACCGGTTTTCCCTGCAAAGACATCAAAGCCACGGGCTCTGCATTTGTGGGAAGGGATTGATCGACGATCTTGGTGGCTTCTGTGAACACCTTCATGTCCGGGAAGCGATACCAACTGCCTTCTTTACTGATGCCGATAATGACCGGAGAGTATTTGTCTTTATCCAGCGCATCGGCCACGTTCTTTGCAGAACGCATTGAAACTTCATGTTCTGCGGACTTGCCACCAAAAATCAATGCTACAACTTGCTTCATAAAAATTCTTAAATCCTAACTTATGCTAAAAAATCTTAAGCCCACTCGACCAATTCATGTGCCAGTCCGAAAATGCCGGCAAAGACCTCATTGGGTTTGGCATCGCCATACATGTATGCCGGGGTTGTTACCACTTTTGTTTCACGGTCTGTGATGTAGTCATTCACAGGACATTCTTCATGGATGGCTCCGGTTTTCTGAATTTCGGCTGCTGTTTCGGCATCATCACCGATAGTGACGGTGACTTTCTTGTCTCCTAAAACCTTGGCCACCACCACCGGAGCAATACAAAGTGCACCAATAGGTTTACTGGAATTGTAGAAATCCAAAATCACGCGTTTGACTTCCGGGTTGACGTCACACTGAGCGCCTTTTTCGGCCCAGTTGCAAAGATTTTTGGCGGCACCATAGCCACCTGGGAATGCCACGGCATCGAAATCCTTGGCGTGCAGTTTGTCCAGACTGCTGATGTGTCCGCGGGCAATGCGTGCGGCTTCGGCTAACAGGCTGCGGGTTTCTCCGGAAGGTTTTCCGGTCAGATGATCGGTTACAGGAATTTGAATGTCGGGAGCAAAGCAGGACACTTCAGCTCCGGCCTGGTTTAATCCAACCAGCAAGCTGACGGCCTCTGTGATTTCACTTCCGTCTTTAAAACCACAGCCAGAAAGAACAACGGCCACTTTTTTCATAAAAAAACCTCCCGAAAGAGGCTTTAGCTTAGCGGATTCACAGAAGGCTGGCAACGAAGGAGGGCGGAAACTAGTTGCCGCCCTTTTGATAATTTGCCAGCCGGGTGCAGACAGAGACCAAAGCTTTTTGATCTCCTGCGCTGGCCAGCGCGCGATAGCAATAGTCCGTCATGCGGGAGAAGAAAGGCAGGTCAGGTGTAATGGAAACGCTGTAATTGACCTTTTGCTTTTCTGTCGTTTCGCCTTTTTTGTAGTAAGCGGCCCAGTCAAACGACACAGTTTTTACTTTCATGGTGCAGCTGCTTAGTCCGCCGCAGTTCGGCTGCGTTTTCATCAGATCCGGTGCCGGGCGCATTTCTTCGGACACTTTCAAGTTGAAGCATTTAATTTCACAGCTGTCGTAACCCAGGGTTTCTTTGCAGATCTTTTGTTGGGCGTCGGAAAGCTGGCAGGCATAGGCCAAACCCAAAACTCTCTCGAATCCCAGAGACATTTGCAGATCATCGGCCATTGTGGAAATCTCGCCTTTCAAACGAGCACCGCGCACCATGGCTTCAATGGCGGGGGAAGCCTTTGTCACTGTGCGATGTTCTTCTTGTGTGCTCTGTTGGGTGTTGCCGTCAGAGGTCAGAAGTTCTGTCTGGTACAGGTAGGTGTAAAGCCAGTCGTTTTCACGCTCTTCTTTTTTGGAGATCGTGACACCTTCTTGCAGCCACAGTTTGTCTTCGCCGGTTTCAATTTTGCGATAAGTGCGTTGCAGGACAAAGTCATTGGTGGACATACTGAGCGGGTCCGCATCTCCCCAAGCGTCCCCCAGGGCTCCGGCCACCTCCTGAAGGGTGGATGGATTTTCCTCGTCCTCCAGCTCCGGCGTTTTCACGCAGGAAACAGCAGTGGTCAAAAGCACAACGGACAGCAGGGTTTTTAGAAAATACTTCATATCGAATCCCAACCCCAGATCCAAAGATTCAGAGGCAAAACTTTTTCAAATTGCTGGACGGTTTCCTCTTTAAAGATACCCAAAGCACGATAGTCCACCGGACCGAACAACAGACGAACCATGTCGGTTTCGTTATTGATGGTGTACAGATCCTGACCAACACCAAAGACAAAATGTTGCGGGTGCTTTTCCAGCACGATATCCGCGACACCTTCGGCGCGGAACGCACGTTTGATTTTGGCAGCCAACTGGTCAAAGTTCACAAGCTTGATCATGCCCAGAAAACCGTTGTTCACGGTCTCTGTTTTAGTCTGCAAAGCTTTGATCAGATTCTGGGCATGGCGCGGGCAGATGATTGTGTAAGGCTGACCCTTTTGCGCACGAATAAAGCTGAACAGCGCCATAAGTTTGGAAACCGACCCGCCCCATTCATGAATATAGCCACCCAGATCCACACCTTTACCCTCAATGGCATAAGCAGCCAGCTGACCGTTGCTTTCCCAGGCTGTATAAACCTTGGTTTGTGGGATTGAGAGGAACTTTCTGGTTTCTTCAATGGTGCGCACAGAGTTTACAGAATGGGCCGCATACAGGCGATAGATTGCATCTGGAGAAACTTTGTTGTCCGTGGAAAAGCGTAAATTGATTGGCGGAATGTCGAATTCGTCCTCGATCACGAAGCTGATTTCGGACCCGGCCAGTTCAAACCCCATACGGCGATAGAAATCGAACAGATCGGTCCACAGGATCGCAATATCACAGGATTGTTCGGTCGCGGACTTCAGACAGTCTTTGATAATTTGTGTGCTGTAGCCCTGGCCCTGATGCTGATCGTCTGTCACGACGGAACCAATGGCGCCCACTTTAAAGATCACATGCGGGGACTTGATAATGAGAGGCTTTAACACGGCATGGGACAGAACTGCACCCTCGTCGGCAATGATGCGCATGTTGTGCAAGTTGTTAGAGGAAAAGGCCGTAGGATACTCTGCGGCGATCGACCAAGAGGCTTCATTTCTTAGTTTTTTATTCAAAAAATCCAAAACTTGAGGAAGCTCAGCTTCCATCGGAGAACGAGGTCCTTCCATTATGCCTCCCTAGGGCTCATATATAGATACTATACGGGGGGCGAGGGGGAACCCAGCATTCAACACAGGACTCCCTGAAAAATGCGACCCAAGTCGGGAAGGGGATTTGACATCAAGGGCAAAAAGCTTATATTAAGGCGGCTTGGCACCCTAAGGAGATTGCAATGGCAGATAAAGGTCAGAGTTGGAAAGAAAATAAGCCCGGCAAAATGTTCGTGGATCAGTCTTGTATTGCCTGTGATGCTTGTGTCCTGACGGCTCCTAAGAATTTCTCCATGCACGAAGAAGACGGCCACGCGTTTGTGGCAAAACAGCCTGAAACTCCGGAAGAAGAAGCTCTGTGCAAAGAGGCGATGGAAGGTTGTCCGGTTGAAGCCATCGGGAACGATGGCGAGTAATAAAAAGGTCTCTGCCAAACAGGCGTCAGTCCTCGCAACTATTGAACTTCTCAAGAGATATTATCCTGACGCTCACTGCGCTTTAAATTATAAAAACCCCTTTGAGCTTCTTGTTGCCACCATTTTATCAGCCCAGTGTACGGACGAGCGGGTGAATATGGTGACACCTCATTTGTTTAAAAAATACCCAAATCCCAAGGCCATGTCGAAGGCTCCGGTTGAATCCATCGAAGAAATCATTCGTTCCACCGGCTTTTTTAAAAATAAGGCCAAAAATCTCAAAGCCTGTGCGACTACTTTGGTGGAAAAGCACAAGAGCGAGGTTCCGCAAAATCTCGAGGCTTTGGTCGAGCTGGCAGGGGTGGGGCGCAAAACTGCCAACGTGGTTCTGGGGAATGCTTATGGTATCCCCAGCGGGATTGTCGTGGACACTCATGTGACCCGTCTGTCGAATCGATTGGGCTGGGTTAAAACAGACAATGCCGTGATGATCGAACGTCAATTGTCAAAGCTGGTGCCTCAGGAGGATTGGATTATGTTGTCACATTATCTGATTTCTCATGGTCGAGCTGTCTGTAAGGCGAGAAAACCTGCATGCAGTCATTGCTTTCTCGAGGAGACTTGCCCTAAGAAGGGTGTCTAGTTCACAATGTCTTCATGTTAGTTTCATTCTTTGAGAGCGTTAAATACGTTGGTCATCTTCTGCCGATTTCTTTCCTTAGAATCTTTCTGGGTTATTACTATCTGGAACATGCTCTTTTAAAGTATCGCGGTGACTATCTGACCCGTCCGCGCATTGCCGATCAAATGGCCGAATGGCTGCCTGCCAGTCATGCGCCCAACTGGTTTAAAATTTTCGCCAGCAGCACCATGATTCCGAACTGGCAGACTGTGGCCTTTATTGTTCTGGGATTGGAATTTGCCATCGCGATTTCCTACATTGTCGGCTACGTCGTGCGTCCGGTGGCTTTGCTGGGAGTGTTGCTGTGTGTGACGATGCTCTTCATTTCTGGCCCGGCTTCAGAGGATCTGTATAAAACCTTTTTGGCAATTCATTTGATTCTGGCCTGGGTCGGAGCCGGTCGTTGCCTGGGGTTTGATTATTACTTCTACAAGCGCCGTCGCGGGCTTTGGTGGTAAATCGTGAAGCATTTTGTTCTATTCATCGCAGTTGTATTTCTGACGTTGTTTCTGGCAGTTCTAAATCGCACGGACAATGCGGCTCCGTCGAGCTCTTTGCCGACAGTGCGAGTATTTGGTTATGCGTCCTTTACAGGTCGCTGGGGACCGGGTCCTTTGCTGAAAGATCTTTTTGAAAAAACCTGCAAATGCAAAGTTGAATTTATCGAAGGCAGTGATTCCGGGATCTTGTTGCAGCGTCTGAAAATTGAAGGTGAAAGCCTGGGTGCAGATGTTGTCGTCGGTCTGGATCAATTTGATCTTTCCAAAGCCACGGCTGAACAGCCTTGGCGCAAGCTAAGTCTGGGGCAGTTGGATGTTTACGATGCCGTCAGACCGGCGTTGGCAAACAGTTACTTTGTTCCCTATGACTGGGGGGCTTTGACGTTCGTGGCTCGTCGGGGGGAACTGGTTCACATGCCGGGGTCTTTGGATGATCTGCTGGCGCCGGAACTGGCAAAGAAAATTGCCTTGCAGGACCCGCGTACCAGTTCTCCAGGGATGCAGTTTTTGTATTGGGTGATCCGCACCAAAGGTGAGGAGGAAGGCTTCCGTTATTTACAGAAGCTGATGTCACAGATTCACAGTTTCTCACCAACCTGGTCCACTGCTTATGGTCTTTTCACCAACAAGCAGACCAAACTGGTTTATTCTTATGTGACCTCGCCACTGTATCACGAAACTGAAGAAAAAAAGAAAGACTACCTGGCGCTGCCTTTCACGGAAGCGCTTCCGGTGCAGTTCGAGTTCGTGGGGATTCCAGACTTCTGTCGTCACTGTGATCTGGCCGAACAGTTTGTAAATCTGATGCTGTCGCCGGAAGGCCAAAAAATCATTATGGAAAAGAACTACATGTTCCCGGTGATGAAGGGTGTGATGGAAAACACTCCTTTTGCGCCACTGATGAACGTGAAGACTCTGCAACAGGTGGAGATTCTTTCCGCGACAGAAGTGGATCGTCTGCTGCGCCGTTGGACTGAAATCCGCCGGGGCGAACTCAATTGAATCTTCGTCAAATGCTCAGGATTGGACTGGTTCTTTTCCTGATCTTTCCCTTTCTTTTTTTGCTGACACAGTTTCAAGTGACCAGCTGGCCCGATATGGGCGAGCTGATCTGGGCCTTTAAGAACAGTTTTTTACAGGCGACACTGTCAGCCGTGTTTTCATTGGTGCTGGGGTTCTGGGTGGCTTTGGGGTTACTGGCCCTGAATTCCCCGCGCACACGTCGTTTGCGTTTTGTGCTGGAAGTCCTGTGTCTGCTGCCGAATTTTCTGCCGCCTATTTTTATTCTGCTATCCGCTTTAAGTGTGATTGATCCGTTTCCGATGGGGATTGCCGGGATCGTCATTGTTCACAGTTTGATGAATTTCGGTCTGGCGGCGGTGTTGTTGGCATCGACCATCGAAACGAAGCTGGGTGGAATTATTGAGCTTGCCTATGTGGAAGGTTCCAGTCGCTGGAGATTCCTGCGTCAGGGGCTTTTGCCGATGTTGAAAAAAGACCTCTGGCTTCTGGGGCTTTTTATTTTTGTGATTTGTTTTGGCAGTTTTGCAGTGCCTTTGATTGTTGGGGGCGGGCGAGGCACCACGGTGGAAGTGCTGATCTATGAAAAGATCCGTCTTTCCAGCCAGTGGGGGGATGCGGTTTTACTGGCCTTCTTGCAATCTGTCTTTATTTTTTCTTTGTCCTTTATTGCCAGTCGGGGGAAAGGCTCTTTGCATCACCGTCCGGCGAACTTGCGATTGCTGGGCAGCTATTCCGGACTGATGGTTATCGGGGTGTTGTCGTTTGTATATTTGTTCGGATACGCCCAGGGCTTTGTGTCGGGGCTTGCGATGATTTCCACTTTTTATGAATTGCAGTCAGCGCTTGTCTGGAATTTTTTAGGCAGTATTGTTCTGGGTTTGTCAGTTGGGGTTCTTTGTTATGGCGGACTGATGTGGATTGCTTACTGCTGGCCCAAGAAGTGGTTTGAAAGATTCCTGAATGGCTATGTGGCGCCATCGACTTCCTTGGCGTGTTTTTGCCTGTTGATTTTGGGGCCGAATGAAGGGCTCTATCCGTTCCTTAAGATCCCTTTGGCGCTGACGGTTTTAAGCTTGAACAGTTTGTTCCGCATGGGCTGGGATTCAGAGCTTCATGCCTTGCAGAATCAGATGACCGTGGCTTATTCCATGGGGGCTTCGCCGAATCAGATTTTCCGCGAAGTTTTGTTCCCTCAGTTGTCTCGTCGTGCGGGGCTGTTGGCGGGGATTGCCTCGATCTGGGCGTGCGGGGACTTTGCTGTTTCGCGGATTCTGGCGCATCATGATTTAAGCATTGCCATGATGACGGAAACCCTGATGTCGGGATACCGCTTGAATCAGGCCATTGTTTTAAGCAGTCTTATTGTCGTCGCTGGATTTATTTGTTTCGTAATTTGTGTTGGAGGAAGTCGTGTCCTTAGTCGAAAATTTGCACCGTGATTATGGCGACTTCAAATTATCCATCAACCAGTGGGAAATCCTGGATGAAGGCGTTACCGTTTTATGGGGACCTTCCGGCTCAGGCAAGACGTCTGTTTTTCGCATTCTGTTGGGGCTGGAAGACTGTCCCGGCATGAAGTGGACTTACCAAGGGGTGGATCTGGCGCGTTTGAAGACGCCGGATCGTCATCTGGGCGTGGTTTTTCAAACCCTGGATTTGTTTCCACATCTGACGGCAGAAGAAAATATGATGTTTGCGGCGCGGGCCCGTAAAGTTGATGCCGCCAAAGCGCAAGCTCGTATGAAAGAGCTGGTGGGGACTTTAAAAATGGAATCCTTTCTGCAAAGACCGGCATCAGTTCTGTCAGGCGGAGAAAAACAGCGTGTGGCCATTTCCCGTGCGATCATGGGAGAACCGCGGCTTTTATTGCTGGATGAGCCTTTTTCCGCTTTGGATCAGGAACTGCGCGAAGAAAGCCGCAAGCTGGTTAAAAATGTGATTGAACAGGAAAAGATTCCCACCTTGCTGGTGACGCACGATCAACGGGATGTTGAAGTGATGGCAAATAAAATCACCACCATTCGCAACGGTCAGTTGGTGGAAGGTTATTAGCCGATATAGCGCTGGATCATTTCCAGCAGGGCGGATTTCTTAATAGGTTTGGTCATGTGTTCGGAACAACCAACATCCAAGGATTTCTGCACATCTTCAGCCATGGCATTGGCACTGACGGCAATAATCGGCGTGGCTTTTGTACTGTTTTGCTGTTCCCACTCACGGATTTTTCTGGTGGCGGCATAGCCATCCATCACCGGCATCTGAATATCCATTAGAATTAAATCAAAAGGTTCTGCCAGAACCTTATCGACCGCATCTTTTCCATTTTCAGCCTGAACAACTTCAAACGGAAGCTTCTTCAAATAAGTCAGTAACAGGAAGCGGTTGTCTTCCGTATCATCCACAACCAAAATACGTGCTGTGCGAGTCAAAAGTGGTTCTTCGCGGCGGATGGCGCATTCCCATTGGAAATTCTGGCAAGCCTTGGTGCCTCTGCGGCCTTGCATGCTGGTTAGAATTCTGGCCTGTCACGCCGGAGGCACGGGTTCGATTCCCGTACACACCGCCAAATTTAAACCCTAGGGTTGTCAGTCAATAAACGACGTGCTATGATGACCCTATAACTTAACTCCAACTGGAAATCGTAATGCTCACTCTTGAACGTCTCGCTGAACTGATGCAGAATAACGTCCACCGTGTTGATGGTAACTTCCCCTACGATGTTACTCTCTATGATGACAACCCGGAAGAGAATGATGGTATTGATGTAAAGTATACCGACGATGAAGGTAATGTAGGTAACGTCTGGATTGAAGAGATTGTCAGTGTCGATGAAAATGGCCTGATTCATTGTCAGGACCACCTTGGCTCTGCAATCGAAGTGGAAATCTTCCAGCGTGTTACCAAGTTTGATCTGATGGTTAACGGAGCAAACAATGGAGCTTAATAGTCTACTGCGAAAGATTGATCGCGTCGAGGATGGGACTGTAATCTATATTGATGCAGTCTATAAGGTAGATCGCGCATATTTCGATGAAGATGGCATTCTCAGTATTGAAGCCTATCATTTCAACAAGTTGACCATTTTCAATATCGATAGAGTTAACAATGTGTTCAGTGATGATAAAATAGGTGTTGTTGGTGGTGACGAAGCGTTCATCATCGAATTCGTTAAGTAAAGTTTCGCCGGTTTAGCTCAGTTGGTAGAGCAACTGCCTTGTAAGCAGTAGGTCGGGGGTTCGAATCCCTCAACCGGCACCAAACACGTGGTATGATAGGCTGAAAGGCTTCTGGTAAACTCAGTTAGCGCTGAGGGTGAAGGTTCGATTCCTTCCGTCATACAGTTATTCGGGGAGGTCAGTTAAATCTGGATAACCAATAAAGGGCGTGAAGATACAGTCAGTGACCGAATTCTCTGGCTGAGGAATGTCCCCTCAACAAAATTCATGCCTATGTAGCTCAGTTGGGAGAGCGCTCCATAAACTTTATAACACGGGCTAAGTACACGTCGCGTTGTTAACATTCGGGTTGATCGCTGGATGTTGTTAGGAAAGGTCGCAGGTTCGAGTCCTGTCATGGGCTTCTAATTAAGAGAAAACCAAATGAAGAATCTATTAAAGAAGCTTTACGTAGAAGACACCACTGAAATTGATATTGATGTATCCGAGGATAATCTGTCTCTTAATGGTGAGAAGGTCCACACTCTATGTGTTGACGTAGTTAGTCGATCTGATTATACTTTTAGCAATAACCGCTTTATGTATGCAGTGATGGCTCTACTTCTTGTCGCATTGATCGTTTCTGCTGTAGCAGGATCATGGCTTGATGTTCTGGTTATCACCGCTATCATGTTAGCCAATATGCTTTCGGTAGATAAGGATGTAGACATTCACATCCAGACTAATACACGTGACAGTAGCGAAGTAGAAGAGTAAAATTTAAGGGCATGTAGCTCAATTGGCAGAGTAGCGGATTCCAAATCCGTTGGTTGTGGGTTCGACTCCTACCTTGCCCGCCAAACAAAGTGGTAAAATATATGAAATACTATATTGCTACAGAAGCCACATGGGATGACTGTTTAATCTGGAGAGAAGTCTCCAAAGAAGTATACGATTCCCATAGTGGATACAAGAAAAAGGGTTGACTTCGGTCAGCCCTTTCTTTATTATAGGCCCCATGAACCCCGACATTCTTTATACCAAAGTAACTTACCTAGGCAAGGGCCTCTATGGCTGTCGTGTCTATAACCGCAAGACCGACCTACCGCTGGTTGAAATTCGCGTCTGTAAAAGGTTGATTGGTAGCGCATTCCGCGATATGCTTCGCACTCTGGACAAGTTGGGTTGGGATAGCCCGATGGCTGACGCTTCCCGACACAGAGACAAGTCCTACACCCAAAACCCCGGCAAATACATCTGGTATTACTAATGTCAATCAAACACCTAGAAACCCTATACAAGCTGCTGTCCACCCATCATGTGCTTCTGGAAAATGAACACTTTGTGGAATCCGTCAGTCTCGTTGACGAAAGTATGATCGCTCGTCGCCCGTCAGGCTGGTTCTGTAAGAATGATCTACCGCACGTAGATATTAACGCCAGTCGCTGGGGCAGTATTCAGGTTGACGCCTATGCCGTGACTCAGAGCGGTTCTATCATGGTAGTTGATGATTCCGGCCATAGCTGGCATTTGCAGGTTCTCACACCCATGGATATGCACCAAGTCAAGAATCTCCTAGATGAATTGAAGGAAGACGAATGAAGAACATCATTCTAGCAATTCTCACAGCCCTTTCCCTATCGGCCTGTATCTCAGTGCCGTACTACCAGCCTGTCTATGGCTATCCTCGCACCTATGCTCCGCAGTATCCCACCCATTGGGAAGTGCGTCCTAACTACTCCCCCTCTCAAATGTTTTCTTGCAATACCGTTTTGATCCGTGGTATAATTAAGTACACCACCCCTTATGGGTACGTGGTAGTAGCCAACAACGGCGAACTGTACGATAACTGCGTAAAGTATTAATCGGCTCGCCCTTGCATAGTGTTTCTAGATAGAGTACAATAGAACTCTAAAAGGAAACACTATGCTAACCACTTCAATTAACGTTTTTGCTTATGATAAGGAGACGAAGCGTCGTCTAAACACACATGCTGTGTATTCGCGTTCATTCCCCGGTGCTGTACCGGTCCCCAACAAGGGTGATCGATTCGGCCATCTAAGCTGGACATTCCCTGTTTTTGATGTACTATACACCTACCTAAACGATACCGTCCGCGTTGACGTGTCCATTTGGGTAGAAACTGATGAACAGCGTCACGCACTTCTAGACGTTCGTTAAAAAAGAAGTGGTAAGCTTCGATAGATGATGATACGATATCACTAAGTCGAAACTGCTGGGATGTGAGGTCGGGACTGCCCCAGCACGAATTTGGGTCTATAGCTCAATGGTTAGAGCGTGGGACTCATAATCCCTTGGTTGCAGGTTCGAGTCCTGCTGGACCCACCACATTTAAAGGTAAACATATGGGCGTCGTCTTTGGCTTTATTCTATTTGCAGCATTCTGGATCATAGTCGGTTTAGTCACTGTATTCCCTCGAATTAAAGTAAGTGTATTGCTATTGACTCCTGTGCTTATCATTGGTACAATTGTATACATCATCAATAGGTTCTAACATGGTTATTCTATTAACTTTGTTCATTTACCTTTTTATAATGGGACTATTGACATGGAATTTCACCCGTGTTAACTTGAAAAAAGAGTTAACCACTATAGCCCTTATTATAGCGGGTCTAGCTTTTATGATTTATATTCGATAACAATGCTCACTTTTCTAACATTCACATTCCTTTACTTCCTACCCGTCATCATTGCAGTTGTACGTGATTGCAAGAACAGTCCTGCGATCTTCATTCTAACAATGCTGGCCGGTTGGACTGGTGTGGGTTGGTTCATTGCCCTATGGTGGGCGCTATTCGGGAAACCTGAACGTGCTGCTAATTATAGCTGATGTAATGATCGCTCTGTCTATTGCTGCTGGTGTCGCTCATGTGATACCATGCGGCTCTAAGCAAGAGACTGTCATGCAGTTTGTGTTCGTAGCAATTGGCACATTCATGATGACATTGGGCTTTACAATCCACTAAATAGCCTGTATAATACAACTTCATTCAGGGGTATAGCCAAGCGGTTTAAGGCAGTAGGTTTTGATCCTACCATGCGAAGGTTCGAATCCTTCTACCCCTTCCAATTCAAATCTTAGAGTAATAATCATGTCCCGCATTAAGCAGTTGGCTATCGATATTGTCGAAGATTCTCAGGAAGATATTGACGTAGAGCGCGATGTTGCGCTAGTCTATATCCCACGCGAGGCACAAAAGCCTTATATCCCTTCACGTTCCGAACTAATGGAAGACCTCCCATGATGGCAGATGACTTTGGCGGCGGTGGTCCCGTTCGTCCGTATGACTCCGCACTAACCAATTACGAATTGCGCGAACAAAACAAGGCTCTTAAAGAAGAGCTTAAAGAAGTCAAGGACGAACTAAACGTCTATAAGATGGCTCCGCTGCGTCGTAGTTGGCACAACTTCAAGAAAGGCTTTGTAAATTGCATTCCTTATATTGTCGTTCTAGGTATTCCTCTTGCTGTGGTAGGTGCTGTCAGCTTCGGTGACAAATACGCAACTAAGCGCGATTATGAATCGTGTGAGTTCGCTGCCAAGATTCAGGCTACCAAGTTTGAATTTGACAAGAACAACAAGAAGTGCTATCTTTACGATTCCAAATTTGAAAGGTATATGCCTCATGGCATCAAGAACCCCGATTAAAGACGCATTCAACGCGGTATGGGAACCTATTAAGATGCCCGCTGGCGTCATCCTAGCTGCGGCTACTGGTGTAGCCATCTTTGCTGTACCGATTTACCTAGCAACCCGCTATGAATCGAAACAGCCTATGACAGTTTCCAAGTGTCGTGGTATCAAGCAAGCTATTGACCCATCAGCTACGTACATGTATGATATGGATATGTGCATTGCTCGTAAGGAAGATGGCACTCTGTACTCCTACACCGTGATTGATGGAAAGATCAAGCGCGAAGAAATCAAGCTCTAAAGTAAATAAGGTATTAACATGGAAGAATACAACGTGCATAATACCAAATTCGTTAGGACGATGATATGGATTGGCAAGGCGATGGCTCTTTGTTTGAAGCCATTAGCTACGGCTATAGCAATTTTCATCTTGCTATTAGTCATGTTGATAGATGCGATACGCGAAACAATTAAAACGTGGGCGCCTACTATTGTAGGGCTTGCAATTCTAGGTGCGATGGGTTACTTTATCTACCGCATACTTACACTTTAACAACGGCCAGTTGACAGAGCGGCAGATGTGACGGATTGCAAATCCGTTTAGGTGGGTTCGACTCCCGCACTGGCTTCCAATTTAAGGAAAACTATGAAGCGTTTGGGCATTGCTTTACTACTGACTCTCCCTATCAGTGTCATCGGATTCCTATTCGGTGCATTCCAAGGGGTGCGAGGGGTTGACTTGGTAGGTGGAACTGCTATCATGAGCCTTATCACAATGTACCTGCTGTGGACTGAGAATATTCAGTTTACACGTAAGAAAAAGTAATACTAAATAGTTTGTATAATTTAATGGATCTGTAGCACAGCGGTTAGTGCATCGCCCTGTTAAGGCGAGGGTCATAGGTTCGAATCCTATCAGGTCCGCCATTTTGAAAACCACCTTCGGGTGGTTTTCTTCGTTTCAGGGGTTGACAAGGCATCTAGGGCGATTTATTATAGGCACCTACTCCAACAACGGAACCAAACCAATGAAGACTGTAACCAAGACAGAAGCTCAGGACATGCTGGATGCTGGTCGCATCAGTAGTTCGTATTTCAAAAAGAAGTATACGATTCTAATGCCGAAGGAAGCTGCACAGAATTGGCTGGACGCACTGCGCTCTGGTGAATATATTCAGTCAGCGATGGTGCTTCATAATCCGACGACTGGTGGTTTCTGCTGCCTAGGCGTTGAGCAGTATTGCAATAATGATGGTTACGTAGAAAATAATTACAAAAGTGACAAGGATAAGAACGGAAACTTCCTCGGTTATCCGACCATTGGCTATCAGCAAGAGCGTGGCTATCTGTTCGTTGACGCAGACAATTGCAAGACTGGCAATCCTGCATTGCGCAAGGGTCGTACTGCAAACCTCAATGACTCCACTTATGAAGTTAAGAAGAAGGTGAACCAGTACGCAACCAAGAAGGTAAAGCTCCATACTAACGATTTCGCCAAGATGGCGGATTACCTTGAAGAAGTGATGCTAGTCTACTAAGACTTGACACCATCCTAACCATCATCTATAATTCACCTAATCCAACAACGGAACCAACCCATGAAGACTGTAACTAAAGCCCAAGCTGAAAAGATGCTTAAAGATAAGAAGATCGAAGTTGCCCTATTCGATCAGGGATACACCATTCTAATGCCGAAGAAGCGCGCTCAGAAGTGGCTAAAGGCTCTACGCTCTGGTGAATATATTCAGGACGATGGCCAGCTACATAGTTCAGTCTCGGGTGGCTTCTGCTGCCTCGGCGTTGAGCAGTATGTTAATAACGGCAAGGTCGTGGAGAATTCATTTAAGAGTGAAACCTGCGATCTAGGCGAATGGGCAAACTTCCCTAGCCACAAGTACCTAGAGGAAGCCGGTATGCTGTATGTCAATAGCTGGAACAACAAGTCTGGTGATCCGTACATCAAGAGTGAAGACGAATGCGTCTCCGAACTGAACGATGAAATTGGCCGCGTAACCCGTAAGGTTAACCAGCACAAGACTGTGACCCGTTCGGTACACGTCAATGACTTCACCAAGATGGCAAGCTACCTTGAAAAGGCAATGCTAGTCTACTAAGAAATTGCTTGACACCTGATTCAAACCACTCTATACTAACCACCTACCAACTAGGAAACTAAACAAATGAAGAACGTTCTACTGGCTGTTGCTCTAATGTCCGTCTCGGCTTTTGCTACGGCTCAGACCGTCGCCTCGGAAACCACTCAGCTACCGGATGGTACGATTGAAACCCGTATCCCGAAGATTGAACTTGAGGCCTCTTCCGACATTGCTTACTACGTTGTTGCGAGATCTGGAAGCTATAGAGTGGGGAGGTTCTCTAATACTGTGGAATTAGTTTCTTTGGAAGAGACTTTGATTTCAGAGCTTGTTCAGCAGAATGCAGACTTCATTTTCGATCGCACTATTCCTGTGGATCAAGATATCCGGTTGCCCTAGCACCCATGTAACATAACACTTCGATAAATCATCGTTTTTTAGCCCTAGGTCGAGCCCGTACTGGACCTAGGTCGAAAATTTTTGGGTCCTTAATTTCCAGTAAAATCAAACACTAAGCAAAGCGCCAAAAAAAATCCTGGACCTTAGGCTAAAGTTTTCAGGACCTAGGTCCGAAGAGTTTGTTGTACACGTTGGGCAAGCTAAAAAGGACCTCCAGATCAAATCAGGATACCTCCTCTTGAAGCTCAAGCTCCTCGAAAGAAACGACCAATCACCGTTTCTGAGAGGGGCGGCTCCAACCATAAATTTGTTTTTAAAAATTTAAGAAGAAACGAAATACAACAATTCAGATCACGGGACGTAGGCGGATTTCGGGTGTTCAAAAGGTAAGTGGTGCTACCTTCGATCATTTTAGATTCCATAAAAAACCAGCGGCTCGGATCTCTTATCCCTAGGAGGTTCTAATGGGCTTAAGAATCGCAACTAACACCGCATCTATCTCAGCGCAACGTGTGCTATCCAAACAGCAGAAACGCGCAGAGCATGCCGCACAGGCATTGGCTTCTGGTAGCCGTATCGTAAATGCGGCGGATGATGCCGCGGGCTTGGCGATTTCTGAAAACTTCAAAGGACAATTGAAAGGTATCGGTCAGGCGCGAAACAACGCCAACAATGCCATTTCCTTTGTCCAGGTGAGTGAAGGGGGCTTGAATGAAGTCTCCAACATTCTAGTGCGTCTGCGTGAGCTGGGAGTGCAGGCAGCTTCCGACACTGTGAGTGACACAGAAAGGGAGTTCCTAAATAAAGAAACTCAACAACTTATCCAAGAGGCGGATCGTATCGCCAAGACGACGGTCTTTGGTACGAAGAAGATGCTTGATGGTACTGCCGGAGCGATGGAGTTCCAGGTGGGTGCTTACTCGGATGAGAATAACGTGATCAAATTTGAATTCGATGCTGATGCCACATCAAGTGCGCTGGGTATCGACAGTATTGCGATGGCTGACAGGGGCGATGCGCGAGACTCTCTGGAAACGGTGGATAAAGCCATCGAAAAGGTGAGTGGTATGCGCGCGAACTTCGGTGCGATGCAATCCCGAATGGAATCCGCAGTGAGTAATCTTGACGTGTCCTATGAAAATCTGTCGGCCGCGAACTCTCGTATTCGTGACACAGACGTGGCAAGGGAAACGGCAGAGATGACGTCCGCGAGTATTCTGCAAAACACCGCAGTGTCAGTATTGGCTCAAGCCAACCAACTGCCGCAAGTGGCAATGAAACTGGTTTAATTCTATAAAAGAAATTTATTAAGATTTACATTCGCGAATTACGGAATGTCGGAAGAGGCCTGTTCTGGGATAAGGTCTCTTTCGGGAAGAGGGGTCGCCCACATATACTCCTCGTCTTAAGCCCACCCCGGGGACACCCGTCCCCGGGGATTTTAGAAGGTGCCTGGTGACTTTTTACACCTACAGCGCGTCAACTTCTAAATGGGATGGACGATTCTTATAAGGGCTGATTCGGAAAACACCTCTTCTCAGGCCTTTTTGAATCTTTTCCCAGTCATCTTGTCCGGGGTCAGTATTTAGCCACTCTAGGGTAGTAAGTCGTGATTTCCATGTTTCCCAGTGAGAGTCGTCGCTGATGGGAACATCCATCTTCTCCAATCCAAGAAGACTTCTTAGTGTCGAGTATCGATAATCTTCAACCCTGTCACATAATCCCGCCTCAACCGGATTTCGATATAAGTATTTATAAGCATGTTGATAGTAGAGCTGACTTGATAAGAGGCTGCGGTGAAACCGTGATCCATAAGTGACATTGATTCTATTGCTAAATGCCCGAAGATCTCGTCCGGATTCTGACATGAAGAACCGCATAGATTCACTTAAATTTCCATTTGGTGCCGAAGCTATCATATGGAAGTGGTTACTCATCAATACAAACGCATGAATTCGAATTCCAAAAGCCAAATGGATAAAGTGCAGATGAGTTGTCATCACTCTCCAGACATCTTCTGGTTCGACTGAAAACCAATCACGATTAATGCATCTTGCGGTTAAGTGATAAGGCAGTTCTGTGTGGCAGATAAATTTATTTCTTCCCATGACAAGCCTCTCTTTCAATTGAAATTCCTAGATCAAAGCCTCTCAGACCTTTGTTTTGTGTCCGGATACTGAATTTTTGATGCGGTGTAGGTGTAAAAAGTCACCAGGCACCTTTTCTTGGTCGGGGTGGACTTTGGGTTTGGCTGGACCTTGGTCTTGGAAAAGGCAGGGTTTTGGTCTGTTTTTCAATACGTTGGTCCAGCTTTTACTGGATCATGGTCCAGAAGTGCAGGACCCGACTAAAGCCTTTCAAGACCTCGCCGAAAGGTATGTCAGAAGCAACGACGAGACTGAAGTCGAAAGCCTCGAGAAGCTCGCAAGGAGTGATTGCCTTACGAAACTTCGCTTGAGAGTGCCCAGACAAAAGTTGAGTCACCAACGTGTACAACAGGTCAGCCTAAGTAGGTATAAGGCGGCCGAATTAATGGAGGTCCCAAATGGGAATGAGAATTTCTACGAACGTATCCGCGATCAATGCACAGAGAACAATGGTGAACTCTCAGCGTGATATCGGTAAATCAATGTCACAATTGGCATCCGGCTCCCGCATCAATAAGGCGGCAGACGATGCAGCAGGTTTGGCGATCAGTGAAAACTTAAAATCACAAATTCGCTCTCTAGGTCAGGCTTCCCGAAATGCGAACGATGGTATCTCCATGGTTCAGACAGCAGAGGGTGGTTTGTCTGAGATCTCCAACATCCTGACTCGTATGAGAGAATTGGGTGTTCAGGCTTCTTCTGACACTATCGGTGATACAGAGCGTGGCTTCCTGGATAAAGAGGTTCAGCAATTGAAAGCTGAAGCACAACGTATCACTCAGACAACTAGATTCGGTACAACAAAACTTCTGGATGGTTCCGGCGACAAGTTCGACTTCCAGGTAGGTATTAATAATGACGGTGAAGCAGACAGAATCTCCTTCAACGCCGGTGAAACAGATGCAACAACATCCAGCTTGGGAATTGAAGGTTTCGACTTCTCTTCCAAAGAAGGCGCACAAGATGCCCTGGCAGCAGTGGATAAGGCACAATCTCAAGTGAATGGTTTCCGCGCAAGTCTCGGTGCCCTTCAAAACCGATTGCAATCCACAGTTGATAACTTGGGTGTGCAACACGAGAATATCTCTGCAGCGAACTCTCGTATCCGTGATACAGATATCGCAGCGGCAACAGCAGAGTCCACTCGTAACCAGGTTCTTTTGCAGGCAAATACATCCGTACTGGCTCAAGCCAATGCGATGCCAAACTCTGCACTAAGATTGATTGGTTAATATTAGAATCGTTTATAAGGATTTGACCTGAGAGGGCACCTCCGTTCCCTCTCGGTACCAACCTACCCAGGAAGACTTAGAGCTTCCTGGGGTACTTAACGACGCCGCCTCGGTTACGAGGTTTTCTGCGTTTAAACGGAGCAGTTCTTACTTTTTAGAAATCATCCCGTCGTCAGCATTCCGCTGGCAACCCCGGTGACAGTTTCACGCAAAAGTTTGATGTCCTTTTTCTCCAGAGCAATCAGTTGCAGGACATTCAGTGGATGAATTAATGGAGACCGCAGTCCGATACTGGTCTTCAGCCACGGGCGATACCATAAAAGATTATTTTCCTGAGTCAGCTCTTTCATGCACTTCAAGGCCGCACGGTATTCTGCTTTGAATCTGCGTTCGTAATCAGCCCGCAGTTCCGTGGGCAGCTTTGAACAGCGAAGATAGAAGAAAAACACATCCAGTTCGGCCTTCTGTAAAGTGAACCCCAAAGCTTTGATGTAAGATCGGAACATCGCGGATTCTTTCAGAATGCCGCGATATTTCTGCTTGGTCTTGTTGTCCAACCCCTGCCAGAAACTTCCCACACCCCACCAAGTTGGGAACAAGGCGCGAGTTTGAGTCCAGCACAGAACCCACGGAATGGCGCGAAGACTTTTTATCTGCACCGGTCCTTGTCTTTTTGAAGGTCGAGACCCCATACGCAGGTCTTTCATAAATGAATATGGGGTGGCCTTTTCAATCAGTTCCAGAAATGAGGGCTCCTGCAAAATGGTTTGATAGGAAGCCTGTGTTGCCTCAGCCATTTGCTGAAGAAGGTGGTGCGAGGGTCTGGATTCCTGTCGAGCGGGCTTGTTGCGGCGATCTGACCTGTTTTGAATCAGAAGGTTGATTTGTTTTTGCAGAATAGGCGCCGAGTTATAACTGCGATAAACCATTTCCCCTTGCACAGTCATCTTGACGTTCTTTAATGCGGATAAAGGCCACCACTCAGTTTGCTCCTGAATGGAGCCCCCACCACGTTCAATGCTGCCACCGGAACCGTGGAAAAAGATTGGTGTCAGCTTGTGTTTTGATATGATCTTTTCCAAATCGTGCATGGCTGACTGAATCAGGAAGCGCGAAGCGAAGGACCCATTTTCCTTGGCAGAGTCAGAATATCCCAGCATCACTTCCATTTGAGCGGACCAGAGATTTCTAGCAAGGCTCAGATTTTTTTTCTTATTTAAAAACTCTGCAGTGATAAGGCGGGAATTTTTCAGGGAATGAGAACTTTCGAACAAAGGCACCACCGGGATGCGGGCAGCCCCCAGAATTTTTTTACTAAGCTGAACACCGGCCTCGATGTCGGCAGCCGACTCGCACTGGCTTAGGATGAAGCCCCGCACGTAGTCCCGAGGATTGTGATCTGGGCAGATCTGGCCAAGGGCTTTCAGCATTTTCGAGATATTCATGGTCGCGGTGGATTTCTGAAGGGCCTCGTGCACCAAGGTGCTGTCCTCGCGAATTTCCAAAGGCACGACCAGCGCCGGGAAGACCTTCAGAAGACTGCGGATGGCATTTAAGTTTTCGGACTCAGCCCCTAACAGCTTTAGATGCTGATGGGACAGCCGCTGAACTTTGGCTGCCCAACCTTGTACCTTCTGATCATCACCCTTGTAAATTCTGTTCAGTGTCTTGATTTGCTGCTTTAGCTTCAGGGAGTCTGAAAGGAAAAGGCCCAGCTCCTTTTTCTCCTGCAGGCCTGAATGTGCCAGCGGTTGGATGTCGTTTAAGTGAAGATCGAATCTTTTTAGAACCCACTTCAGCAGAATCTTGCGCGACATGGAAAGACTTCCAAGTAGGGTCTTTTCGTTCACACCGGGGTGACCATCTTTATCTCCGCCGACCCAGGTGCGTACATAGAA
The DNA here is from genome assembly GCF_025558485.1 of Bdellovibrio bacteriovorus. Taxonomy (GTDB): domain Bacteria; phylum Bdellovibrionota; class Bdellovibrionia; order Bdellovibrionales; family Bdellovibrionaceae; genus Bdellovibrio; species Bdellovibrio bacteriovorus_G. The sequence goes on along the minus strand of NZ_CP102930.1, from coordinate 216,168 downwards.
AGGCAGCCGGTTCTGGCGTTGCTCGATAAAGATATCCAGGATGTCATCCTGAAGGATTAAAGAATAAATGTATTCAGCCTCGTCCATGACAGAGGGCTTTCGTTGTTTTGACAGCGGCAGGTGCCAGGCCAAGCGGATCAGGGCGTGAAGTTTTCGGGTTTGCGGAGCTTGCTGATCGTGCAGACGTTGCACCATCAGATCATGAATTTTTCGTAGATAGTGAATGATATCCGCATTACGGGATTCCGTGGGATGAGCAGTCAGAACATGGATAATGCGGCCATAGGGGTGATCTTCAGAAGAAAGGGGTGTTGTTCCCTCCTGCTCCAACCTGAATGTGCGATAAGCAGATTCACAGGCATTAATCAGCTCAAGCATCAGTCCGAAAGAGTGCGCAATGTGAAATTGCTCCTGGGCGTTTAGATTTTCCAGTTTCTTTTTTAGCTTCAATAATCCCTGCATGTCATTGCTTGAAGGGGATTTCACATAACGACGGATCTGTTCGATGCGATTGAATGCGACCGGGCCCAGTTCGGCGCGAATGACGTGGCCTAACTCGGTGATAGACCAATCGACAAGAGAGGTGAGTTCTTTGGCAAGACGTTGTTGCATGGTGGGTCCTCCTCTACGTAGGGATAGGGTACGCCTCTTTCATTCGTCTAGGAAGCAAGTTTGTGCTCTGGGCAAGAGTCTTGGATTGATGCGATATGCTGAGAAAAAACACCAGGCACCTTTTGGGGGTGGGGGAATGTGCCGATAAGATGGGCATGAATATCAAGGGACTGATCTCTAACATTTTACCGAATAATGAGGTTCGCAATGTCGAGTCCATCGGTAAAACTATCAAGTCCGATTCCACTCATGATCGCGATGCCAACGGGCAAGAGCAGTATCAGAGTCAGGAGCAGCCTCAGCATGAGCCCATGACCGAGGAGCAACTGGAAAAATCCATGGAGCATCTTCGTAATCTGCCTGCGATGAAAGAGCACAAGTGGACCGTGGAACTTGAAGTCACAGAGAGCGGACGATTCGTTCTTGTGAAGGATAATCTGGGCACACTGATCCGTCGTATTCCTGAATTGGAATTGTGGACTCTACCCACGGACGACTCTCCAAGAGGACAGTTACTGAAGCGTTCCGCTTAAGTTTAATTTCACCCTGTGCATTTGATTCCCGGCTGGAGGTCCAGCAAAAAGACCCGCCGTCAAAATCCCTGCCGCGTAAAATCCATTAGAGCCCTGATTCCCGGCTGGAGGTCCAGCAAAAAGACCCGCCGTCAAAATCCCTGCCGCGTAAAATCCATTAGAGCCCTGAAAGCCTTGCTACTGGCCTTTCCTAGAGACATTTAATTGACTCACGGTCACTGAATCATTTTGACACAATGAATTCATGGCAGGATTCCGAATTACAGGCATGGCCTCTGGGCTACCACCAAATATCGTTGAGCAGCTGATGGATGCTGAGCGTATTCCTGTGAAACAAATGGAAGTCGGCCGCGCGAAGCAAGAGGATAAACTCAAGCTGGTGCAGGATCTGGAAACCAAGGTGAACGATATCACCAAGAATCTGGGTGAGCTGACCTCCAGCAGCGGTTTCATCGACAAGAAATTCCTGAGTGGTGATCCAAATATTGTGGATGGCCAGGTCGATCCTCAAACTGCGATCCCGGGGGACTATGCACTGGAAGTGGTGCAGTTGGCGCAGAAGCCAGCGGCCATTTCCAACGGCTTCCCGGATAAAAATGAAACTCAGATGGGGACTGGATACATCAAATTCCAAACCCCGGAAGGCACGAAGGAAGTTTACATCAATGGCGGCAATTCCACGTTGGAAGGTGTGGCCAAGCAGATTAACTCCTCTAACGTGGGACTTAAAGCGCAAGTGCTGGAAGATCGTAAGGATAAGGACAATCCTTTCAAACTTCTGGTGTCGGGTCTGGCAACAGGTGACGACAATCAGGTCAGCTTCCCAAAGATTTATCTTCTGGATGGTGATCAGGACATGTTCTTTGATGAATCCCGCAAGGCTCAGAACGCGAAAGTAAAAGTCGATGGTTTTGAGATTGAACTTCCCGACAACAAATCCACGGATTTGGTGCCGGGTGTAACTTTGGATTTTAAATCGGCAGCTCCGGGCCGCGAGATTCGCCTTTCCGTGAAGGAAAATCTTGAGGTCATTAGCGGCAAGATCAAAAGCTTCGTGGATGCTTACAACGCAGCTTTGGAATTTATCCAGAAGCAGAACAAGCTTCAGGCCGGAAACGGCAAGAATCCGTCATTGGGCCCTTTGGGTGGTGACGGGATGTTGCGCTCGATTGAAAACAGTCTGCGCCGGGTGATCCTGAATCCGCAGATGGGTGTGGAATCTCCGATTCGCCGTGTGGGTGAGCTGGGGATCGAATTCAATCGTAACGGTACTTTGAACTTTTCTCAGGACAAGTTCAATAAGGTGCTGCAAGCCAATCCGCAGGGGGTTGCAGCCTTCTTGCGTGGTGATGGATTTGCGACCGGATTTGTTTCCACGGTGAAACGTGAAATCGGGAATTTGGTGAACGGGCAGTTCGGAACAATCTCCAACCGCAAACGTGGTTTGGAGGATCGCATCAAGCAGGTGAACAACCGTATTGAAACGAAAGAACGCCAATTGGAGAAAAAAGAGGACAGTCTGCGACGCAAGTTTGCGGATCTGGAACAGAAGATGTCGGCGCTGAATGCCCAGCAGGCGAAGTTTGCAGCGATGGCACAGCCACAGGGTTAAGAACGTTGAATGTTGAACAGGAAGATGGAGTGAGGGGCCTATGAACAAGAACGCGTATCAGAAGTACAAAACAACTTCCGTACAGAGCGCCAGTCGGGAAAAGATTCTGCTGATGCTTTACGAAGGTGCTATTAAGTTCACCAAGCTGGCAATCAAAGCCGCTGAAGAAAAGAAGATCGCTGATCGCGGGATGAATATCGGCCGTGCTTTCGACATCATTATGGAATTGAACAACACCCTGGACCATAAGGTCGGTGGTGAAGTCGCCAATCAGCTGGAACAGCTTTATATGTTCATGATGGAACAATACACCAAAGCCAATATCTCCGGCAGTCCGGAGCCATTGAAAGAGAACCTGAAGCTTTTGAACACTTTGTACGATGGCTGGGTTCAGGCAGTGGAAAAACTAAAACAAGAAACCAATAATTCAGACAAAAAAGCGGGTTAAGAATGAGTCACTGTGGAGGGGACATGACCAGAATCATCACGTTGTTGAACGAAAAAAATCACTACCTCGAGAAATTCTACTCTTTGAATGAAGTGGAACTGGCGAATTTTGCCCAGGGGCAATTCGACAATCTGGAACACTTCTATCAAACCCGTGACAGAATTCTGGATGTTCTGAAGTATGTGGATGCACAGATCGAAAAAGCCCATGATGAAATGGGAGCGGAAGCGATCATTCCGGAAAACGAGCGCCGTGAGGTGAAAGAGGCTTTGGCGATCAAGGATGAATACGTGGCCCGTATCATTGAACAGGACATTCAGGTTCTGGCATGCATCGAAATGGCCAAGAACTCCATTATTCGCGAATTGCAGGAAGTTCGCCGCAACCGTAAAGCGGTTGGTGGTTACAAGACCAAGACCTTCAATCAGCGTCTGGATGAAGAGGTCTAGGAAAAATATTCCTGACAAAAACATGACGGCAGGTTCAGCGAAAGAGTCAAACAACTGGCTGAGTCTGCCTCAGAATCAATTAAATCACAAAGCACCTATTGGCATCTGTGTTGCTCCTTCAAATCTGCGCGAGGAGATCACGTCAGATGTTGGAAAATCAGATCGTTCAAAAGTCCAGTGAAATTGCTGGTGTCAATTCAAGTCCTGAAAGCTATCAGGATGCACCCAAGATTTATTTTGATCCGCAACAGGCTATTGCCGATTTTGAAGCGGAAGTGTCTGAAGTCAAAGAAGTAAAGATTGTCGATGAACGTGTGGCAAGGTTCATCCGTAATGCTCAGGTGCTGATGAAACACCGCGAGTATCCTTTGGCAATGAACCTTCTAAGAGAGGCTTCCAATAAGGATTCCAGGAACCCCGTCACATTGACGATGCTGGCAAACTGCCTGGATAGAATGTCCCGTGGTTCCGAGTCTTTGATTGTGCGCAAGACTCTGGCTGAAGTGGATTATGGCTTTGAAAATCTGCATGGTTATGCGACGGCACTTTATAAAGCCGGTCGCGATCAGGAAGCTTTGGATAAATACTATGAAGCTTTGGCTGTACTGACTGAAGAAACCTCCACTCTGTTTGAGACTTATAAAAACATGGGCAATATCTTCGTTCGTCAGGGCGACTTCGATGGAGCTGAAGAGTACTATAATAAAGCCTACACTTTGAATCCCCAGTCCGATGTTCTTCTGGTGAACTTCGGCACACTGGAAGTGCAACGCAATGATTATGACAAATCCCTGTTCTGTTTCCGCAAGGCCGTGGAGATCAATCCGGAAAACGACAAAGCCTGGGTGGGACTTGCCATGGTACACAGTCAGTTCGGTGACATTGAACTGGCATGGGCGAATATTGAATCCGCAATTGATATCAATCCACAAAATAGAACAGCTGTTCATTTGGCAGCAAACTGGGGATTGCGCGATGGTAAGTTACAAAAAGCCATCGAAGCACTTCAAGGGTATCTTGCCAGTGTGGAAGAAGACGAGGATATGTCACTGGTTCTGATCAACTTGCTATGCAGCGCTGGTCAGGTGGATCAGGCATTGCTTGAAATGGAACGTGTTCTTCTTTGGAACCCGGATCATCAGGAAGTTCGTAATTTAAAAAAGAAACTGACCGCTTCACAGAAGGTTGCCTAACATGTCAATGATCACATTTTCTGAAAACCACGAATCTTCATTGATTGCTTTTGAAGAAGGTCAGCCTCTGGCCTCTTTGCATGATCCTCGCGGTGAAGGCCTGAAATGGGCTTATTCTTTGGGTGTTCTTCCGGCGGAACACGTTGTTGTTGTCGGCCTGGGGGCCGGATTCCATATTGCAGCGCTGGCGGATGTGGACCCGGATGTGCGTATCACGGTTGTGGAGTCCCGCGAGTCTTTGATCCCAGTATTCCGCTCTCAGTTCCCGGAACTGGAAGACCGTGTGGAAATCCGCGTGGTTCAGGACGCGCAGGATCTGTTCAAGTCCGAGCTTTTTCAGGAGATCCTGAATCATCGTTCGTTCGTGCTGTCCTTCCATGAATGTTGGGGGCAACAGGCAGATTTCTTTGCAGAGCTATTTTCTCATATGACAGGTCGCTCTGTGGATTCCCTGAAATATCATTTTCAGGAATTTGGCATCAATATGAAGGCACTTTACAATTTGCCGCGCCATAATCTTTCCATCAACGACATTGCGCCGGTGGTGGAAGCTTCCGTAATGGCGGAAAATCAGAAACAGATTTTCCGCGTGCTGGGTGAGCTGGTGAAATAATGAAAATTCTGGTTCTTTCCCTTTTAAGGCTTGGTGACATCATCCAGCAGGAACCTCTGCTGCGTGCGTTGCGTGCAAAGCATCCTGAGGCTGAAATTCATCTTTTGGTGAATCGTCAGTTTGCACAGGTTGAAAAGCTGATGCAGGGGCTGGTGGATCGCTATATTCATTTTGATCGTGAAATGATTCAGCGGGGCCTGGGGGAAAGCGGATTTAATATTCTTTGGTCCTTCACGCAGGTGCAGGAACTGGTGAATTCTTTAAATGCCGAAGGCTATGATCTGGCGTTGAACTTCACTCACAATAAACTCAGTGGCTATCTTTTGGGGGCTTTGGAAGTTCCGCAAAAGCAGGGTCTTTATCATGCTGAAGGGCGCTTTCAGGGGTTGAACAACCGCTGGATTCGCTACTTCAACGAGCGTTTTTCAGGTTCACAGAAGTCCTTGTTTCATTATGTGGAGCTTCTGGGAAATTCCTTCGACCTTCCCGTTCAGCCGCAAGCGCGAGGGGAAAAGAAGAAAAGCAAACGCATCCTGTTCCAGTGTCTGACCAGTAATGATAAGAAGAACTGGGGTCTGGAACACTTTGCTGAAATAACAGAACCATCTGCCTTACGTCCGAAATCTGGTTTTATCTGTTGTGACATTTTTGACGGCGTCAGTGGCTTTGGCGGCAAATCCGGTGGTATTGATCGGTTCTGCGGGGGAAGCCCCGGTGGCATTGCAGATTGAAGCTGAAGTCAAAGAGCTTCAGTTTGTGAATCTTGCGGGGCGCACGCAGATGTCGGATCTGTTTGCGATTCTGAAGAATGCGGAATTGCTGATTGGATGTGACAGTGCACCGATTCATGTGGCGTCTTTGACGGATACTCCGACTTTGAACATCAGTGTCGGGCCGGTGAATTTCTGGGAAACGGGTCCGAAGGCAAGCTTGGGCTTTATCTATCGGGCTGAAAATCAGGAAACGATTGTTCCCGAACAGGTGGGGCAGGCAATGGCAGATCTTCTGGCAGGACAGGTGATGCCGGGACTGATTGTTCGGACCGGTGGCCTTGTGAGCTATGCTCGCGAAGAGTCAGCGGCGGAACGGTTCCAGTGGGACTTGGTTCAGGCCCTGTATCTGGGCGGTGATTTCCCGATAGCCGAGCGCATGGAAATTGTTCAGGGGGCGATGAAGCTTAATGATATCAACACTTTTGCGATGGAACAGCTGGCTCTGCTGCCGACGCTGGGTGTGGAAAAAGTGGCGCCATTCCTGGATAGCGCCGAAGAAGTTATTTCAAATATTAGCCGAATGGTTCCGGAATTGAGTCCTTTAGTAAGCTGGTATCATGCGGAAAGAATCCGCATTGCACCCGGCACGCTCGAGGAAATCCGTACCGCAACTTTGAATGTGCATGAGCGTCTTAAACGCCATCTTCATGTTTACATTCCGCATGAGGCACTCAAGGAAGAGGTGGACAATGGAGCGGTTTAAAGTCAGCGGCGAGGATCTGCGCAACTTCTATCAGGAGAATATTCCCCTGGCCAAAGTGTTCAGCGATATCGAGCAGGATTTGCGACACACCAATCAGGTGGTCTGCCGTTATATCGTGAACGGTCTTGAAATCGCCGAGGCGGATGAAGCCCGTTTTTCGACGGTGACATTGGAACAGATTGAAACTTTGGAATATCTGACTGAAAACAGCCGTGATCTGACCGCATTGGTCTTGCGCGGCTGGATGGAGGCTTTGCCAGAGCTGATGCAAAGAACTGAAAGCCTGGCCAAGCGCATGCGTGTTCAGGGATTGAGTGGTCTGTTGAAGCCCATTCACGATCTGGTTCAGAACTGTGAATTTTTGATCGACAGCGCAATGACGATCAAGGAAACCATGGGGGATCAGTTCCTAGGGGGAAGTCCAGTTCGTTGGGAGAAAACTGAAGCTGAAAGTAAAAGAACGGTTCTTGAGGCTTTGCGCGCTTTGGAAAATAAGGATTTTGTTCTTTTAGCGGATGTCCTGGAGTATGATTTGAACAATGTTCTTCAGATGTGGCTGGACCACTTGAGGGTGTTGGAGAAATCACTGAATGGCGAATACTCAGGGTCTTATTTCGATTCCGAACAAACTGGACCCAATCCTGTGGGTCGGAAACGTATCGCCAATTAGACTTCCTCATTTCTTCCCGTTTCAAAAGCGGGAGGTTGAGATCGTGTTCAGAGCCTCCACCAGCGAGGCTCTGCCTCTTTTGCAAACCCGGCGTTTTTCCTCGATCTTGGTCCAGGGTTCCTCTGACAGCGAGGCCTTGGAATTCCTTTATAAAGCCCGAACTTTGCAGCCTATGGCGCCGCGACTGTTGATCGCAGAGGACCTCAATGAACAAGAGGTGCGCGAGGGGATCAATAAGGCTCAGGTGTATCGCTTTATGCGCTGGCCTTTGTCTGAGCATGAAATCTGGGAACAGCTGGAGCTGGCATTGCAGCGTCACTCCATGTTTCTGTCGCGCTCCTTACTGCTAAAAGAATCCTCGCACCAGAACAAACAACTGGAAGCCCTGACGCATTCGTTGGAGGCCATGGTCGAAGAAAGAACCCAGTACATTGAAATGTCCCACCACGAGGAAAGTGAAAAGCTGAATCGTGAGCGTCAGTTGATCCGTTTCATCAAGGATCTGGCGACACAAACATCTTTTGAGGACATTCTGGCGATCTTGCGTAAAGAATTGCGCAAGTTCCATAAAATGGGCGATCCGATTTTATCATTCCGTCTGGGAGGTGCTAAAACCTTCTTCCTGAGTTTTCAGTCAGGTCACTTTACCCAGACAGAGTCGGCCAGCTATTTCGAGTTTCCGAAGGCGGCACAGGTGCCAAGTGCGGAGCTGACTCGTTATTTTGCCAATCACTTTGGCAGGCCTTTTATTAAAGCCTATGTTGTTCCTTTTGAATTGCGTCTGACCAGTCATCTGACCAGCGGGCAGGGCGAAGCTATTCTGTGCATTGAAAACTCTTTGAATGACAAAGAGATGGGCCCTTTTGTGGACTTTATGAGCGACCGTGTGCGCCCTTTAAGTATGGCGCTGGATCGCGTTCTTTTGGAAAGTCAGTTGTCCGGATTTTCCTATCGCTGGGAAAAAACCTTCGATGGCATGCGCGATCCAATCGCGATTGTGGATATTGATTACAATGTGGTGCGCGCCAATCGTAAGTTCAGCGATCGTTTTATGCACCATAAATGCTATGAAAGCTTTGCTCATCGCCAGGCGGCCTGTGAGGGCTGCCCGGTGCCGCAGGCCATGAAAGAAGGGGCTCCGGCGGCAGGACAGATTCAGGTGGATGGGCGTATTTATCAGGTGCACAGCTATCCGGTTCTTTTGGATCAAAGCACAAGGCCTACCAATGTTGTGAATCAATATGTGGATATCACCCAGTCGCGTGAGTTGTACTTACGCATGTTACAAAGTGAAAAAATGGGTGCCATTGGGATGCTGGCCGGGCATATCGCCCATGAGCTGAATAATCCTTTAACGGGACTGCGTTCGTTGTCCCAGGTCTTGTTGCAAGAGGCCGATCAGGGCAGCAATTTGCATTCTGATCTGGTGGAAATTGAAAAGGCCACGGCGCGGTCTCAGCGAATTATTAAAAATCTTCTGGATTTTTCCAAGGGCGAGGATCAGCCGTCGGAGTACATCAGTGTGGACGAAGTGGTCGAAAGAACTTTGCCGATGCTGAAGTCGGCGCTGCGCACCCATCGTTTGGAAGTGGATCTGGAAACCTTGGGGCAGACAGTTTTTGTTGAGCCGCACCTGTTGCAGCAGGTGGTCTTTAATCTGATTAACAATGCCTGTCAGGCGATGAAAGAGGCGGGCCGTCTGAGTGTGAGAACCCGTCACGATCAGGGGCGTATCTATTTGGAAATCGAGGATACGGGGCCGGGGATTCCGGAAGACATCCGTCGGCGTATTTTTGAACCCTTCTTTACGACAAAAAAAGAAGGACATGGTACGGGTCTTGGGTTAAGTATGTCTAAGTCAGTCATCGAAAAATTCGGGGGAACCATCGAGTTCCGTAACGTCGAGCCGCACGGCACTTGTTTTGTGATTGTGCTGCCGCAAAGGAATGCGCCGTGAAGATTTTGATTGTGGATGATGAGGCTCTGGTTCGTCGTTCTTTAAGCCGTGCCTTAAAAGGCAAGGGCCACGATGTGGTGGAAGCGGCGGACGGCAATGAAGGCCTGCAATTGTGGCAGAACTCCAAGCCGGATCTGGTTTTTCTGGATGTTCTGATGCCGGGAAGAACCGGGCCTGAAGTTTTAAAGGAAATGCGGGAGCAATCCGAAGCCAAGGTGATTCTGATGTCGGCTTTTGCCGGTGAACATAACATGGAGACGGCTTTGCAAATGGGAGCCAATCTTTTTGTGCCTAAACCATTTGAGGATATTTTTGCTGTCGTCAAGATGGCCGAGGATTTGGAAAGATGAGAATTATTGCGGGGAAATATCGTGGACATCAACTGGTCTCTTTCAATGCAGACCATATCCGCCCCACAACTGATCGTGTAAAAGAGACCTTGTTCAATAAACTGCAATTTGAAATTGAAGGATCAAAGGTTGCCGATCTTTTCTGCGGCACGGGGAACTTGGGGATTGAGGCTTTGTCTCGTGGCGCTGAGTTCTGCACGTTTGTGGAAAAAAATCCCAAGTCTTTGACGATCACTCGTCAGAACTTTGAAAAGCTGCGGGTTCCGGCCTCTGATTACAAAATCGTCAATATGGATGTGATTGCCTTCCTGAAGTCCTATTCGGGCGAGGCTTTTAATATCATCTTCGCGGACCCGCCGTTCACAGAGAAAATGGCCCACGCGGTGATGGAAGCCGCCAGTGGCAGCGCCGCCTTCGGGCCGACGACTTTGCTGGCCATTGAATCCCAGGCCAAAGAAAGAATGGAAGATCGTTACGGCGCAGTGGTTCGTTACAGCAAGAAGGAATATGGCGACAAGATTCTAAGCATGTTCTGCCACGAAAGCGCTTTGCAGCAGGAAGAGGAAACTCATGAGTAGAATTGCCGTTTACCCTGGAAGTTTTGATCCGATCACGATGGGACATGTGGATATCATCAACCGCATTTCGCCGTTGTATGATCAGGTGATCGTTTTAGTTGCGCAATCTTCCCAGAAGCAGAGCATGTTCACTGGCGAAGAACGCAAACAGTTGATAGAAAAATCCCTGTCGCACCTGAAAAACGTCAAAGTGGACATTTTTGGTGGTTTGACCGTGGAATACATGAAAAAGGTCAAAGCCGAGGTCATTGTGCGTGGTTTGCGCGCGGTGGTGGATTTTGAATACGAACTGACCATGGCAAATATGAATCGCAAACTGGCTCCGGACTTTGAAACCATGCTGGTCTTTGCCAGCCCCGAGTACTACTACATTTCCTCGCGCGGGGTGAAGGAAGTGGCCATCAATGGTGGCGCTTTAAAGGATCTGGTTCCGGACGTTGTTATTGAAGCCATGAATGCAAAACTGAAAAAATAAAGGAGTGGGTCTTGATCCAGCTTTCCAAAAGAGCACAAAATCTGAAGCCGTCCCCAACGCTTTTCTTGGTGGCTAAAGCCAAAGAGCTGGCGGCCCAAGGCCATGATGTGATCTCTTTGACTGTTGGTGAACCGGATTGGCCCACTTTTGCGGGCCCTTCCCAGGCGGGGATCGAGGCCATTCAAAAAGGTATCACCAAATACACTCCGGCCAATGGAACGGTGGAACTTCGCAAAGCCATTTCTCAAAAACTAAAAAGCGAACTTGGTTTTGAATATTCCGCGAAGGAAATCACCGTGGCCTCTGGTGCCAAATACATTATCTTTTCGGCTTTGCAGATGATCTGCTCACCGGGGGACGAGGTGGTGATTGCGACGCCTTATTGGGTCAGCTATCCCGCCATGGTGGAACTGGCGGATGGGGTGCCTCACATCGTGGAATGTGGTGAGGCGGAAAACTTCAAGATCACCCCGGAAAAGTTGGAAGCTGCGATTAATGCGAAAACCAAAGGCTTCCTGTTCTGTTCTCCGAGCAACCCGACAGGGTTGCAGTATTCAGCAGAGGAATTGAAAGCGCTGGCAGAGGTATTAAGAAAGCATCCTCAGGTGGTGATTATCTCTGATGATATTTACAACCGACTGGTCTTTGATGGCAGCACGGTGGCACCGCACATTCTGACTGTGGCACCTGATCTGAAAGACCGTTGTGTGCTGGTGAATGGCGGGTCCAAGGCTTATTCCATGACGGGTTGGAGGATCGGCTGGGCCACAGGGCCGGAGCGTCTGATCACGGCAATGGCGGACTATCAAAGTCAAAGCACAGGTTCACCTTCCAGTATTTCCCAGCATGCCCTGTTAGAGGCGATCAAGTCTTCAGAAGCGGACATCGCTGAAGTTGTACAGAAGCTGGTGGCGCGCAAGAATAGCGGACTGAAGGAACTGGAAACAGTTCCGGGATTTAAAACAGCTGAACCCCAAGGGGCTTTTTATTTCTGGGTCGATATCCGCGCGAACCTGGGAAAGACCTATCAGGACCGGGTGATTCGCACGTCCAAGGACTTCTGTGATGTGCTGCTGGAAAAGTTTTTTGTAGCGACAGTGCCGGGTGTCGAGTGCGGGACGGAAGGATACATGCGGTTAAGCTTTGCGGTTTCGGAAGAAACCATGAAAAGAGGTATCGCCCGCATGAAAGATTTTGTCAGCCAGCTGGTTTAAGCGACCCTTTCAGGGAAATAAAAAAGGCGTTGATCTCTCAACGCCTTTTTTTGTTTGTTGCTTCAAGTTTTTAGAACAGATTGCGGAAGAAGGACAGGATGCGGGCAAAGAAACCTTCTTCTTTCAGAGGAACCACTTTGCCACCCACAGAGCTTGGGGCGCGGTTGTCGGCACACTGATAAGTCACTTCAATCGTTTTTCCAGCCGGAACCGGAGTGCTGAAGATCAGGTTCAAGCCTTCAATGCGTGATTCAACCACGCCGATGCTTGGAGTGATAGTCACGTTCACGGCACCCACCGGGGCACATTCCAAAGGAATGGAGCTAAGAGAGTCTTTGATCTTGTCCACGAACAGATTCAAGTTTGTGGAGTAATCGCTGTCACAGATACTTCCGATACCGCCACCTGTCAGGTTGGACAGTTCGGCATATTTAAATCCGTAGTGGCTTTTTGCTGATCCGGTGTCCTGGGTTTTCTTACAATCAGAATCACCCGGCTTCACGATGATGGAGTTCACGGTGAAACGGCGATCTGTGCCCAGAATCTGACGAACGTAATCAACAAACACCTGAGGTTTGTCCTCGTTTTCCAGCGGTTTCAGTTCTCCTGTATAAACCTGCTGGGAAGCATCTCCACCGATGCTGCGTTCGTCTTCGTCAGAGATAATGATAAAGGCAACTGCGGAATCACGGCGATAGCAGCCGTTGTTGGGGGATTCATTGTAGTCCCCGTTATAGACGTGGTGATAGGCGGCTTTGATGGCGCGCTCGTCATCAGAGTTCTTCCAGCCCGCATCAATGTATTCCATTGTGTGGTTGAAGATGCTGTTCAGATCTGAATTTGAATAGTTGGTGGTTTTTCTAAGCACCATGCCCAGTTGATAGCTTTCCGTTGCACTGTTTTGCCAATAGATAGAGGCACCCCAGGCGGAATCTGTGGCATTGATCGGAAGAGCCCGTGTGACAGTCGCACACATCTGCCAGTCGATGTTGGAAGCCTGAAGCTTGGTCACGAAGGAGGAGAGCTTCGCCGCCAGTTTCAGGTTGTCCGGTTTCATCGAGTTGGAATCATCGACGATAAGAACGATATCCAATTTATTATCAGTGGCCTGAACTTGATTTGAATAGACCACATCTCTGAGCGGGATGTTTGGAGTCGGGGTTGGTGAAACTCCGGTTCCGTCAGTATCCACATCATCAGTGGATGGCGCAGAAAATTTTACAGGTCCACAGGCGGATAGGGCCAACACCAGCAACAATGAGGTCCAACGAACCCCATGCCATCTTTTCAACGACATAATACAAACTCCCCTTTGTTGCATAATAACACACTGGAATTTCCGTCCCAAAGCGATCTGGGGTCTAGGTCCTGCTTTGATACATTTAGGACCTAGGTCTCATTGTAGGACGGACCTTGGCCATCTAAGATTAAAGCTGGGTCTAGCCGAGGAGGCGATGGGTGAGCTTTTGGGTGCTGCTACAAATTCTGGTGAACTTGATTCTTTTGGCTGGTGTGGTCGGTCTGTGGGTGCGCTTAAATCGTCCTCCAAAAGATGATCCGCGCCTTAGCAAAGGCCTGCAGCTTCTGCAAAGCAAGATTGCCGTTTTGGAGGATCTGTCGGATCGCACAGAAACTCAGGTGAATCAGTTGACGGCCCTGTTAGAACAGAAGGTCAAAGACATCCAGTCCAAGATTCAGGCTGCGGATAAGCAAATTGGTAAAATTGAACAGAACATGCAAAAGAGTCTGGAAGTGGCGAAAATCTTCCAGGACCGCATCCCGCACACTGAAATCATCGAACGCCAGAATACAGTGAAGTATGTCAAAGCCGCACGCATGGCCCATCAGGGGATGAGCGTGGATGAAATTGCGCAGGAAGTGGATTTGTCCAGAGGTGAAATTGAATTTATCGCCAAAGTGAATCGTGACCAGCTGATGTTCTGTGAAGACAGTCTGCCGGAATGGGCCAACGAGGAGGTTCAGGAGGAAGTCAGTGCTTCAGATTTGAGTGATGTGGATAACATCAGCTTTATGGCTCCTTTGCAAAAAGAAATTCCTATCGAAATCAGCACCGCGTTTGAAGTTCCCAAAGCCGACAAAGAGGCTTTGAAAAAACTGGGTGACGCTTTCAAAGCGGCCTGCGAGGAAGTGGAAGCCGAAGAAAAAGCGGCACAACAGACTGCGAACAATGTGTCCGCTTTATTCAATGTGACTCAGAATATTGCGCAGACTTTCCTAAGTGAAAAACCAACTCCGGCCGCGCCGACAGCTGCGACAGTGGCAACACAAAGACCTGTTCAGTACATTGGGGAACCGGAGATCCGTCCGGTGCAGTTCCGTCGCATTGATCTGACCAAGGATATGGATTAATTATGGCATCAGCGGCTTTTCTTCGATCATTGGAAAAAGGCCGTATTCTGAATGCTGTTGTTGAAGAAGTGACTTCCGCCACAGCAGCTCTTTGCAATTTTCAGGGTGAATTGCTGTTGATATCCAATCATACCGGGCGCCAGCTTAAAAAAGGGGACCCTATTCAGTTGCAGGTGCAAAGCGTGCACCCCTTGCAGTTTCAGATTTTTTCTTCAGGCAGTCCCAAGTTTCAGCGAGTGGTTTAGTTTGCGCACTGGCCGGGCTGATGAAAGTCTTTCCCTTTAAAAAGAGATTTTTTAAGGAAGCTGTATTTGGCCGGATCATTCCTCTGAAGTTTCTGAGGTTCAAATAAATAAGCCATCACACTTTCAGCAAAGTCCTCAATGGAATTGCTTTGCGCATAATTGGAAACCCAGAAGGTTTTTTGACCGTTATGCTGCCATAGAACATCGGGAATCGCCGGGATCATTTCCCAGCCTGTCAGGTGCAGCCAGTCCTCGCTGCGATCAAGGTCATTGCCATCATCACGTAAAGCCCAAAGGTGGGCGAATTCGTGCAGTAAGATATAGATTTGTTTTTCTTCACTCAGAGTATTCCAGAAATCATAAACCAGAATTTCGCTGTTGGCGGCCACCGCCGAACTTTCATTGCGGGGATCTTTGGCGCCCCGGCGATAATGCACCAGTTTTTTATTTTCAGAAAAACGGCTAAGCTCCGTCGGTACAAAACTTAAAGCATTAAGAATCGTGTCAAGCTCTGCGGATCTCCATGCTGAAGCGTGATCAAAGCGCAGGTGTGAGACATTCAAATTAAACCGGCTGTTCAGGTAAAGGACTTTCCAGGCGTTGTCTTTTCCAAACAGATATTCCGTGGCACAGATCACGGTTGAACAATGTCCGGCAGCAGTAGCAAGCAGACGGGTATCCTTGCGGATCTCGCTGTAAGGGTCCGCTTCGGTCAGATTTTTAAAGACCCGAATAAGTTCTGCTGAATCATTTTTAAAGCTGAATCCTTGCGCGGTATTTTCGCTGGTTATTCTGTCGGCTCTTTGCAGGAAGTGGTTTTGAATCTCCTGATCCGTCCGGGCCACCGCAAAATGGCAAGGAGCCTTTCTAATTGAAACTTCGGAAACCGCATAGTCCGCCCCAGCCCGGGCAGATCCGGGGAACAGAAGCAGACTTAGAAGTGCAGATAGAAGCGATTTCATGGCTTTAACTTAATGCGAAGTCAGGGCCAGGATTTTAAGATCCAGAAGCGATAGATTCGTTTTAAAGGGGCTTTTCAGAGGAAAAACCTGGGGACTGACAAAAAGGGCGCAAAACTGTCAAGCAATAGACTGGCGTTGATCCGGGGTCTTGTAATAAACCTCCGCCCATACAAACGGAGGCTTTATGAATAAAGCAGTACTATTGATTGCATCTCTTTTTCTGGTGGCGGCATGCGCTCCACAAAATTTTCAGGAACAAACACTGAATCCGACAGAGGCTTCTCAGATCGTTGGCGGTGACAAGGTTGAAAGTTTCAGCAATATCGGTCGCAGCACGGTCGGTATTTATGAATCTAAAATTGGTTACATTTGTTCTGGAACTTTGATTGCAAAAAATCTGGTTCTGACTGCGGCACACTGTGTGGACCCTAAGGCAAAAGATCTGGTTGTGATCTTTGCCCCTGAAATGAAGAAAGCCAGCAAAGAACAAATCCGCCGCGTGACCGGACAGGTTGTTCACGACGGTTATACTGGTGATGTGCAGGCCAAAGATACTAATGATATCGCAGTTCTTCGCTTTGAAGGTGAAGCTCCGGCCGGTTTCCAGGTGGCTCCGATGTTGTTTGATTCAGGTTATTTGAACAACAACGTTCGCACGATCGTTGCCGGTTACGGTTTGAACTGGACGATTTTGCTAAGTAAAGGTGCTGGTACACTGAGAACTGCCAAACTTTCCATTGAAGATGTGAACTTCTCCCGCACGGAAGTGATGTTGGGTCAGTCTGTTCGCCGTGGTATTTGCAGTGGTGATTCCGGTGGTCCGGCTTATCTTGAATTGAACGGCCGTTTGCATGTCTGGGGTGTGGCAAGTCGAGGAGACTCTTTGCCAGGTCTTCTGACTCCAAAATGCATGCTCTTCTCTGTATTCACACGTGTGGATGCGCATCAGGATTTCATCGCCAAAGCGATTCGTGATCTTCAGTAAAAACCGCTCTCAAAAAGCCTCGGCCTCAAGCCGGGGCTTTTGATCTTTATTCGACTGGCACCAGTAAATCTTCCAGGAAAAATGCCGAAAGTTCCGAGCGTCCCGCCAATCCCGCTTTTGCATAGACTGCGGCGGATTGGGCACGAACGGTTTTTTCAGATGTGCTGCGAACCTCGGCGATCTCTTTCAAGCTCAGGCCTTTCAGAAGTAAAAACGCCACTTCCTTTTCGGCCTTTGACAGGTTCCACTTGGACAGTTGTTGATCAATCGCCAGGGAAAGACCTTCCATGTACTTCCTGGATTCCGCTCTCCAGATTTCGGCCTCTTTTTTGAACTGTGAGAAATCACGAATTTCCCGATCCAGGCGATGCTTCAGTACAACAGAGCCCCGCAAGACATAGAAGACACCGAACAGAGCCGCAATTCCAATCGTCCCTTCGACAAGCACATGCCATAGGGCAACTCCTTCTTGGGAATCTGTAAACAGATCCAGGCCTGCCATCACGGCGATGATGAAAAGAACCACGGCTATGAGGCTTCTTTCTTTATTGCTCAAAATGACACCTTAATCCTCTCTCACGCTGGCCCAGTCGTCATCGTCCTTGCCATCGCTTCCATGACCGGAGGCTTCGTTTTCACCCAGTTGAAGTTGAGTGCCGAATAGCTGCAGAGTCTGGTTTTGTCTGTCATAATTTTTATAGATATATGCAGAAAGTGCAATAACAAGTCCCAGGAACAAAACACCGACCGCGGGGCGGGACGAGTTGATTTCTTCAGTTGTCGGGACGTCATTTTTTTTGCCATCAATCATGCTGAGGCCAATCATTTCTTTATGTCGCAAAGTGTGCAAAAGAACACCCGCCACATGTAAAACAGCGACAATGATAAAGCCATTGGACAGAAGTTCGTGAATATCCTCAAAGTTTTCTTTGTTGGGGCCTGAGGTCATCAGGAATCCGGTCAACCCGAGGCCTAGGGCAAAGAACATCATCAGCAGCGCCGCCCAACTGGAGGCTGGATTGTGCCCGGCCCAACGTTCTTTAGAGCCCGACAGGATCCCCTGAAAGTAAGTAAAGACCGACTTTGGATGAAGAGAGAAATCTTTGAATTTGGCATGTTTACTGCCCACAAATCCCCAGACAATCCGCAGCAAGACCACGAAGGTCAGCATCAGCCCGGCCAGCATGTGAAAAGTGAAAGTGGCAGAATCATCTTCCACGGTCTGGGCGATAATAAAGGCCGTTAGGAAAAGTCCTACAAAGATCCAATGGAAAAGTCGAGTTGGTAGATCATAAATAAGATGGTTCCGCATAGTGACTCCGATCTGGGGGTGCCCCGTATGTCTCAAATTATCGGTGGAGTCGGTCGCGGCGTCCATGGGGCAAATGACCTAAAACCACTGATATTAGGTATTTAGGTCCTTTGCCATATTTACAAGAGACGGCCTCAGATCAATATTTTTGAAAACGCCCCAAGAAAAATATCGGGGCAAAAAAGGAGATTCTTATGAAGCAAATCGTTCTTATCGCAGGTGTGATCGTTCTGGCGAGCCTGAATGCCCAAGCCAAGAAAAGCTGCACGGACCAACCCAAAGACAAGTGGATGTCCGAGGAGGCTTTTAAAACGAAAGTCGAAGAGATGGGCTACAAAATCAATAAATTCAAACAGCCGGGAACCTGCTACGAAATCTATGGGCTGGATAAAGATGGCAAGAAAGTGGAGATCTATTTTAATCCGGTCGATGCCACGATTGTAAAATCAAAATAGTCTAAAAAAGAAAAGGCCCCGAACTGTGATCGGGGCCTTTTTTATTTGGAACTCTCTTTGATGAAAAGAGTCATGTAGTGGCGAACCATGTATTCCAGCTTGATGGGCTGGTTCTGGTAAGTCCAGATCACTTCGCCGAAGGCACCCCATTTAGCCTCGACAATATGTTCATCCATCACATTGGTGGCAGTTTGTGCTGCTTCCATGCCCGGAGTCGGGATGTAATTGGTGCCGATGAAGTTGAAGCGAATGCTGATTTGTCCCGGCGCCTTTAATGAGAAGATCATTTTAAAGCCGTTACGGAACAGCATGAAGTCTGCATGTGTTTTTGCGATACCGTAAATTTTAATACGGCCCAAAGCCGACGGTTTCAGTTCGTTGAAGGACGTTGATGCATCCACGAACTCGGTTTTCATAGCAAGAAGGAACTGAATCGTGTCGTTGATAAGAATCTTTTCGGCGTCAAAACCAAAGCTCATATCAACAAGACCGGATTCCTCCATCTGTTGCTCAGCCTTCACAAGTTCTTTAATCCAGCTGATTTTTTCCATGAATCTCCCCCCAAGGTGACAGCATAGAGCAGCATCCTCGCCGCTAGTTGTCGATATCTTCAATAATTTCGAGGGGCTGTGTCTTTGTCAAGATGGAGCGGTTTGGCTCACCGCAATAAACCGACTTAGAAGCCGGTTATTTGCAGTGCCGTTGCCAGAACGCCTTCCGCACCCTGTTCTGCCTGGAAGGCCACATAGTATCCGGCAACGAAAGTTACCGGGACGACGTAACCCAAGGTTGTTTCCAACTTCACTTCGACACCGGAACTCCAGAACTGTTTTTTGTTCAGAGCCACGGTTTCAGAAGGCTTGGTTTCATTGATAAAGACACCATCGGCAGCAGCGCCATCAACGATCAGGGATCCATAAATGCGGCGGAAGAAGAGCGGATCAGTGCCGGACCCGCTGTAGATTTCCTTCAAAGGCAGGCGGTATTCAGCATTCATCGTCACCAGATTCCGGCCGAAAAGCTGTCCGCGTTTGTAGCCACGCAAAATATACTGCGGCAAGGGACTGTCGGGCACAAACACCATTGATTCTGTAGAGACTCCGTAGATGGAGGAAATTTTCTCCGGGATATATGCGCCATTCACCCGCAGCATGATCGCATGATGTTTCGGCAGATAACGTGACAGATAGATTTCCCCGCCGGTGATGAACTGGGAATGGTTCAGGTAACCGTTCTGGGCAATATAGTTGTAAGCTCCCAGATAAGCTCCGCCACCGGATTCCGGTGAAATTTGTGCGCCGGAGTCAGAATAGTTGGCATAGTTCAGGTAAGCATAAGGCCCGGTGCGCTTGACGGTGGTATGAGCGTTGGTGCGTTCCAGATACTGCCAGCCCAGTTGCAGGTTGGTATAAATCGACATCCAGTAGCTGTCAGGAAGCACGGACAACTGAGTGCCGGTGTCTTCGATTTCGTTGGTGGTGGTGCCCAGATAATAACTGCGTTTGTAAGCAATCAGTGCCAAAGGCAAAGAGGTCGTTTGATTCAAATAGCTTCCCAGTAAACTGCCTTTGTTGATGGCTGTATCCCAAGAGGCGGAAAGCGCGTAGGAATGTTTTTTCAAAGGATCAAAACCGGAAGTCTGTGCCTGCAAAACAACCCCGGTTTCGCTGGATGATCCGGAGATGAAGGGAATCCAATAGCGCGGCAGCAAATAACCATACGGAGAATAGTCTTCCAGTTTGGCATCAGCCAGCACGGCGCGGGCTTCTGCATCCGCTTTGGGATTCCTTTCAACGGCATCATAACGGTCGCCGACCAAAGAGGAAACCTGCGGCAAGGGTGTGGAGGTCTTCTGCCACTCTTGCGGCATAATGGCGGAAACCCGCAGGCCCTGGGCTGTCATCTGTGTGGTGAAGATCTCTTTTTTGACCGGGTCCAAATCCGCAGTGAAAAGAGCTGTCAGTGTATGGGACACGGGGCGGGCATTTTTAAGCTCCTGATCGGCCAAATACAGATTTAGAACACCATTTTTACTGGAGGCAAACAGCAGCCCTTCGGTGGTTTTGCGGGCGAAGCGGGCGTTGGGATGGTCGGCAAACAGGATCTGTGGCTGGCGTGAATCCAGGGAAATGCGGTACAGATTTTCGCTGCCGTCCTCTTTACGGAAAGAATAGATCAACGTGCTTTCATCCCAGAAAGTGGGATAGGAAATGCGTTCCTGCATTTGCGGGGAAAAGATGATTTCAGACGGCGGATTCTTTTCTCCGTTTAACTTTAACACGCCCAAGTGGGTGCGATTGCCATCTAACTTAACAAAAGCCACTTGTTGCCCGGAAGGGGAAACTGCCGGTTCGCGGGCGCGCAGACCCTTTGTTAAAGCCTGGGCTTTTTTGCTGCCCAGATCATATACGAATAAATCGGAATAGCGTTGAATGCGGTTGGTGTAGTCGATTTTGTCGTAGATCAGCTTCTGTGAATCCGGGAACCAACTGATGCGTTGGATGCTGCCGGTGGGTGGGCCGTCTTTTTGGGTTGCAGGGATAAAGCCTTCATTGAAGCGTTCGATAGTGTTGGCTGACTTGGCATCAAGAAAGCTTTGTTCAGGATTTTCTTTGCTGATGATGCGAACGGCACGAGAGTTGCCGTCATCCTCTGTGATTACAGCCAGATGTTTTCCATCCGGTGAAATAGCCGGGCCGCTGACGGACTGGAAATTGTTTTTAGGAACGATGATTTCCGTCGGGGTGACTTCGCGCAAAGTTTTAAGCTGTTCCAGTGCACGCTGTTCGGTGGATTTCATCATGTGGTTGTACTGACCGGTGTAGCTGCGCCCCATGTATTCGCGGGCCGGGGCTTCAATAAAGTAAGGAACGCGGCCGCCTTGGGCTTCATGCAGGTTTGCCACCACGGCATTGCCGTGATCTGCCAGCATCTGGCTCCACATCAAAGAACCAAAAAGATAAGGGCGGGCGCCCTGGGGCCAGGTGTAAATGGATTCATTGGCTTCGGCGATGTCATAATTATAGAAGCTTTGTCCATCGACCATCGCACGAATGGTGGCGTCCTGATATAAAGAGCGCAAGCGACCGTGATGTCCCAGGCGGGTTTCCATTTCCACGGCCACGCCCTCTTTCCACCACTGCGGCATCAGTATATTCGGAGCAATGATGGTTCCGAACACCGCTCGCAGCGGTTTCATGATTCCGTTGGCCGGTTCAAAAGTCAGAATATGCGTGTATTCATGGGCTAAAAGTTCAAACGCCCAGTCACCGGTGTCGGCCAGGCTTTCTTCGGGGCCCGGCAAAACCGGATAGGCCATGATGTGGGGATAGGGAATGCGGGTGGCGTAGCCATTGGTGATGTCCGTTTTATCATTGATAACGACAACAGTTGTTGCGGGCTGTGTGCGGAAATAAGAGCGCAGTTCCGCATAGGCCTTTTCCAGTTTTTCGGCGTACAAGTAGCCAAGGTCCTGCTGCTCGGCATTAAAAATTACTTCAAAGTGTGGGGTTTTCAAAGTTTTCCACTTCAGATTGGGAGGAACTTCCAGCTGTGCCTCGGCTTGGGACATCATCATAAATGTCGTTATAAATAGAGACGCCAGCCCGTAAACAAAGGATCTTTTTTGCATATGATTTCTTAGCCGTACAGCAACGCAACATCAATTCGGAAATCTAAGGTTTGACAATGAGCCGCTATAAATTAAAGTTTTTATTGTTAATGATAACGACTCGAACTTCATAGGAGGACATCATGGTTCGTAAATTGGCTCTTGGTCTTGTTGCCATCGCTTTCGTAGCAGGTTGTAAAGGAAAACAAACTCAGTCTGATCAGGACATTCAAACAATGCCTACAGGCGATCAAACGGCTATTGATTCCACACCACTGAGCTTCGACCCAATGGGTTCTGACTCTGGTAAAATCTCTGGTTTGGTAACTGTTCACTTCGGTTATGACAAATCCAGCCTTGATGCTTCTTCCAAAAAAGACATCGCGACTAACGTCGAGTGGATGAAAGCAAATCCTTCTGTACGCGTACAAATCGAAGGTCACTGCGATAATCGTGGTACAATCGAGTACAACGTGGCGTTGGGTGAAAGACGTGCGAACGCTGTGAAAGCGTACATGGTTTCTTTGGGTATCCAAGCAGACCGTTTGAGCACAATCAGCTACGGTAAAGAAAAACCACTTGAGATGGGTGACTCTGAAGCTGCATGGGCGAAAAACCGCCGTGCGAACTTCGTACCTGCTCAGTAGGTCTACACACCGACCCCGTCGTAGTAGGTTATTAAGAAAGGCGCAGAGTGAGAATACAGAGACTTTTCATCGGAGTTTTACTTTTTACGGTGATTGTCGGCTGTCAAACTGCGCCAGTTCCTATAGATGACTATTCTCTCGCTCGAGCCGCACTGGATGCGGCTCGTTCTGTTCAGGCGGCCCGACACTCTCCCGGATACTGGCATCAGGCGGAAGAGGCCTATCGCAAAGGGCGCATCTACTTTGAAGATCGTGATTACGGAAAAGCCAAAGAACAATTCATCCGCGCTCGTATGGCTGCGGAAAAGGCTGAAAATTCGGCCCGTCTGATCCGTCAAAAAACTGGAGATATCCTATGAAGCTAATTATTTCAGTTGCGGCAGCCTCTGTGCTTTTGACAGGTTGTTTGAAAACTCGCAACGATGTTCGCGACAATCAGCAGCGTCAGGTGATGCAGCAGCAGGTGGTGACTTTGCAAAAAACCAACGCAGATGCCGCAGGACGAGTTTCTGATATTGAAGAACAGATGCGTGAACTGAATGGTCGTGTGGATATTGTTGAAAATAAACTGGGGCAAAGCCATTCTGGTGTGGAAAGTGCTTTAAAGGCCTCCCAGCAGCAGAACGTGGACCTGAACACCAAGGTCACCATTATGCAAGAAGCCCTCGCAACCATGGAAAAGCAGATCTACGCTTTGAATACGGAAGTGAATGCGTTGCGCGCTGAACGTATTGCCAGTGCCCAGGCGGCGGAAAAGGCGGCAAAACAGGCGAAAAGGGACCCTTACGCGGCGGCTCAGGACAATTTCAATAAAAAAGACTGGAAGCAGTCCATCCTGAATTTCCAGAAATACCGTGATGAAAACCCGAAAGGTCCTAAGTTTGCGGATGCGACCTATAAAATCGGGGTCTCTTTTCAGGAATTGGGCATGAAAGACGAAGCAAAAACCTTTTATGACGAGGTGGTCAGCAAGTTTCCGAAGTCAGAAGAGGCTCGTCGTGCTAAGATCCGTTTGAAGGGTTTAAAAAAGTAATATCGTGATTGAAAGAGTTCTGGCCATTGAAACAAGCTGTGATGACACCTCCGTGGCGATCGTGGATCGTACGGGCTGGGTGCACTCAGTGGTGGCCGCTTCTCAGGATCTGGATCACGAAATCTATGGCGGTATCGTTCCTGAAATCGCCGCCCGCAACCATTCCATCGCTTTAATTCCCCTGATCGAAGAGGCTTTCAAAAAGGCCAATATGAACTGGTCTGATGTTCAAGGCATTGCCGTGACCAATCGTCCGGGTTTGATCGGGGCCTTGATCGTTGGGTTGGTGACAGCGAAGTCCTTGTCACAAGCCAAACATTTGCCTTTTTTAGGTGTGAACCATCTGGAGGGTCATTTGTTGGCGCCCTTCCTGCGTGATGATAAGTATGCTCCACCGGAAGACTTCGGTTATCCGTATGTGGGCCTGGCTATCAGTGGTGGACATACAAGTTTGTATCAAATCAAAGGCCTTGGCGATTACCGCATTTTGGGTGCCACCAAGGATGATGCTGCCGGAGAATGTTTCGATAAATTTGCCAAGATGGCCGGTCTGGGATTCCCTGGGGGAGTCCGCGTGGATCAAATGGCCAAAACCGGCAATCCCGAAGCGTTCGAGTTCCCGCGCAGTATGATCCATGATGACACTTTCGATATGAGTTTTTCGGGACTAAAATCCTCTGGTCAGCGCATGATCGAGCAGTTGGGACCTGAACTGGTTCAGGAAAGACTGCCGGATCTGTGCGCCTCTTTCCAGGAAGCCATCGTCGATGTGTTGATTGCAAAACTAGATCGCGCCGCCAAAGTTTTCCGTTCCAAGCGGGTGATCTTAACCGGCGGAGTGAGTGCGAACTCTCGCTTGCGTGCCCGGGCTCAGGAGTGGGCGGATAAAAAAGGTTATACTTTGGTGATTCCGCCTCTGCGCTATTGCACTGACAACGCGGCGATGATCGGATACGTGGGGGCCTTGCGCATGGCTCGCGGTGAAGTTTCAAGTTTGGATTTGGGGCCGTCGCCTCAACCTTTAGTTACGGATTTTAGATGAGCAATTCCAGAGAACGTCTGCAACGCGCGCAAGAAGCCATGGGCATTGCCGCCAAAAAATCTTTAGGTCAGAACTTTCTGGTCAGTGACACGGTCATTGAGCGCATCATCAATCAGGTGAAGGCCTTCGAGCCGGAAGCGTTAGTCGAAGTCGGTCCGGGGCCGGGGGCATTGACGGATCTTTTGCTTGAACTGAATCTGCCTTTGCAGTTGATCGAATTGGATCGAGTGATTGCGGCGTACTGGCGCGAAAAGGGTTTGTCGGTTTTGGAAGAAGATGCTCTTCGTCTGGATTGGAAGCAGTTTTATACCGGGAAGCGATTGATCTTTGTCAGCAATCTTCCTTATCAGATTTCCTCTAGCATTGTGGTGGAACGTTCGTTGGAAAACGAAGGTGTGGCAGCGATGGTGCTGATGTTCCAGAAGGAAGTGGCCCAGAAAATTCGCGGGACCGTGGGGGCCGAGCTTTACGGCCTTTTAAGTGTCTTTGCACAGACTTTCTGGAAGATTGAAACCGTGACGGATGCGGGTCCAAGGGATTTCCAGCCTCCTCCTCGGGTGGCCAGTCGGGTGCTGTCCTTCCAGCGTATTGAATCTGAGGTGAAAAACCGCAAGGCCTTTCTGGGCTTTGTGAAATCCGCTTTTGCGCAAAGACGTAAGCTTTTGAAGAAAAATTTGTCTGGTATTTTAAGCCAAAAGAAGCTAACTGAAGAACAACTGATCGGCTGGCTGGCAGATATGGGCTTTAAAGAAACCGCCCGTGCCGAGGAACTAAGCCCTGTCCAGTTCGTAAAGCTTTATAAGCATTTTGGATTTGAAGAATGAGCGAAGACATCCTGATTGTTCATGAGAACAAAAAAGCCCGGTTTGATTATACGATCGTAGAAACCTACGAAGCGGGCCTGCAGCTGATGGGCAGTGAGGTGAAATCCTTGCGCAACAAGGATGTTCAGTTGAAGGACTCTTACATCAGTTTTAAAGGGGATGAGGCGTACCTGCAAAATGCGCACATCGCTGAATACAAAGCTTCCAGCTATAACAATCACGTACCGGAAAGACATCGCAAGCTTCTGATGCACAGAAGTGAGCTGGATGAAATTTTCGATGCTTTACGTGAAAAAGGCTATTCCTGCGTGCCGCTAAAGATCTATTTCAAAAACGGCCGTGCGAAACTTCAGATTGCTTTGGTGAAGGGTAAAAAGACCCACGACAAGCGTGAGGCGATCAAGAAACGCGACGTCTCTGATCAAATTCGTTCATCTCTACGACGTTCTCGCTAAGGATAAATTCTTCCTTAATACCCAGGCGTGCGCGCTTTTCAGACAATAAAGTCTTCCAGGCAGCATAGGCCTCGCGGTTTTGCGGATCGATGCTGAGCTTTTCCAAAAGCTTCAGCTCGGTTTCCGTGTTCGCTTTCAGGGCGCGATAGAAATAATCATAGGTCATGGAAAGATCGCGGAAGTCATCTTCTTCCGGGATTTGATAATCGGGGATATGCCACTGACCCAGCATCAGTTGGTGCATGTGTTTTTCCATTCTAACCAGCGGGGACAGAAGGTTTTTAGTCATGCGGATACTTAGGAACAAAGTCACACCCGTCAGGAACACAAAACTTGCTGCCAGGAAAATGCGCAGCCAGGTGGTTTCACGCTCCAAGTGCTGAACCAGACTTGGATAGGTGTCGTAAGCCAGACTTTTGAATAGGTCGTAGTTCTGGTTGATAAAGTAAAATGCCGGCAGAAGGAATAGCAAAGCCCCACCGGCAACTGCCGTGATCATGTACCAGCAGTATTTATACTGAAAGGCTTTATTCAGAATAAAGCGTCGCGGGTGTTGCCCGTGTGGTACGCGTTGAGGTTCGATGACTCTTCTACCGTATAACATATGTCCCTTATCGGTCTGTTGTGTTTTGAGTAGAGTCCAATTATTCTCAAAAAGATTCATCTTGAAGGAGAAACACTATGAGTTTACCACTGGCATCTTCATTTGTAGGGTCCAAGGCTCAAGATACATTGCGACTAAAGTCTGTATTGACCCTGCTTTTCTGTATCTTGGTGGTGATGTTATCGTTCCTTGAGGCCAAGGCTGAGGAAGAAGGTCCGGGCGGCGGTGCTTTGGTTGATGAAAGCTATTCTTTGAAGGCTGATCGTGAGGCCTTGGAAGCTCTTCGTAAAAACATCCCGGAAGAAGTCCGAAAAGAAAACGATGAAAAAGCCTTTATGGACGGGCTGGTGTCGGATTTGTCCCGTTCGCCGTCTCAGGTTCGTAATCAGTTTAGCTCCATCGTGAATAAGAAGCGCACGTTGTTTAATAAGGACATGACCAAAACCCGTGAACAATTCGGGAAACAGCAGAAGAAAGAGCGCGACGAGTTCACCAAGGAGCTGGCAGCCAAGCGCAAGGCCTTTGCCAAAAACAAAACCACTTCAGAAGACCGCAAAGAGTTCTATGACGAATTGGAATCCAAGCGTAAGGACTTTTACGAAAACCAGAAAGAAAAGCGCGATTCCTTTGAAGCTGATATGCGTGACAAACGCAAAAACTTCGATGACTATATCCGCGCTAAAACCGACGAGTTCAACCAGCTTCACCGCGATTACACCAAGCGCTTTGATGAAAATAAAAAGTCGCTGGCCGATCAGAAAAAACAAGCCGAACTGAAGAAAAAGCAGCTCCAGCAGCAACTCGATCAGGAATACGACCCAATCCGCAAAAAAGACCCGACGGTCCTCGGCCCGGAGTAAAAGGCACCTTTTCCTAGCGGCGGAAGACTTCTTTGTGGATTTCCAGGGTTATGGCGAAGAGCTTGTTTTCCAGAATTGCTGGCAGTGGGGTGAACTCAATGCCGAAGGTCTGGATGACTTTGTTGCTTTCATCAACCTTGATGTGACGAACAATGCCCTGCACTTCGATAGGAACTCTTTTTCCAATCAGCAGATGTCCTGTGACTTGATCGCCCACTTTCATCAATGGGGCATCCAGGCGATAGATCACCCGGCAGCCTTGGCCACTTAGGTCGGCCAGTTGTCCGGTGATTTTCTGCGGCTTTTGATTTACCAGAATAATATTATAGAACGCGTGATATCCGTCAGGGATGTGCACGCGATAGTTCTGACGGCGTTGCAGGTGATAAAGTTCCTGCGGGACCGGGATCAGCACTTTGCCGTTTTGAACCTGTGCTTTGGCTTGGAAGTAATACTTTTCCCCGCCCAAAAAGAAATGCCCCAGATATTCTTCCTGATCTTTCATCAGGGTGGGGGATTCAAAGGTGCACTCCAAAGCCTGAAGTTTGGAATTGAAAAGCTGCACGCGCAGTTTACAGATCGAGTCCTCGGTGCCTTTGCACAAAAACTCTCCGCGCGCTTTCGCCATATCATCCCAAAGCTTCGCTTTTTCATCAGCGCGGCTTATCAGCTTGAAGGTGGTTTGATCCATACCGTGACCTCGTGCTTGTTGTGGTGCAAATGCTGAATCCGGGTGTGTTCCATCTGCAAAAACTTTTTCAGTGTTTTAAAGTCGGTCTCACCCTGGAATTTTATCGTGCAAACGAAGTTTGAGCAAAGTCCTGAAGCTTGCCAGGTCTGTACCAGCTCCAGCAGTTTTTCAGGATAACAGATGATATCGGAATAGAACCAATCAATGCGGCCAAGATCCTCCGGCTTCACATTGAACGCGTTGGTCTTCATAAACTTCACGCCCGGCAAATCCGCAATGGAAGGCTCCAGTGGAGCGCGGTCAATACTGATGACTTCGCAGCCCATTCTTTGCAAAACCCACGTCCATCCCCCGGGGCAACTGCCGAAATCGACAACCCTCTGGCCCGGTTCGGGGCGAATGCCATAAACAGTGAAAAGCTCCCACAGCTTAAGGTAGGCCCGGGACGGCGGCGTTTTCTTGTCTTCATTGAACTTCACATCCCCCAAAGGGAACCGAGAATTGGTCGTCGGGGAGGCCAGCAGGGTGTTTTTATCCAATAAGGTCCATGCCCCCAGATTGTTTTCCGGAAGTTCACTGAGGAAATCCAAAACGCGCGGACGCAGTTTCGGAAGCTGATCCTGAATCAGCTGGGCACGGCGATGATTTTCAAAGGTATAACAGGCCCACAGCTTCCCCAGACTTTTTAAGGCCTTGGATGCCTGGGATATGGATTCAAATGGAATGATTTGAGCATCAAGCCAAATGTTTTGGGCCCAGACAGAATTCTGCAAGGGCCCATCAGTGAGTACCAGATTTCCGTGAACCGACTTTACGTCTTTAAGTTCTTCAAGAAGTTCTGGCAGAAATTTTTCAGAAGCAAGATACGCGATCATGCCGCCTTAGTTGCCACAGCCGGAGTCAGAAGTCCACGGTTATCCCAGACTGTCATGCAGTCGGACCAGAACTTCTCTTTAATTTTCATGTCAGCAGGGCCCATTTTCACCTTGGGGAAATCCTGTTTGTCGAAGTGCTCGGTGAACTGACTTTCATTGCAGGCACGAACAACCTTCATCATCAGATTGAAATGTGCTTCCGAAAAAGGCTTGTTGTCCACGAGCATTTTTCGGAGACCGCCCTCTGGAGTATGCAGCAGGAAATTAAAGAGGTTCGGTACATCATATTTCTGACTCATAATGAGACTCCCTTTTTATGTTGGTTACCTCTTTATTATCGGATGGCCTTGAAGAGTTCTTAAACTCTGATCTTCGACCAATGTCGGGTAGATGACTGAACAATAATTTTTCAGTTTTCCCCGACTTTACCAACATCCTGAAAACTGGACCTCAAAATGGTCCAGGACGTCTTTAGTCGCGCGACCTAGCTCCGATCTAGCAGGTATGAAAACACAAAAAAGCACAACCAACATCTTGCTAGGCCTTATCGTAACAACAACTTTGATCGCTCCTACGGCATTCGCAATGTCAAAGAAGCCAATCAACACAACACCGACGACTCCAACCAAACCACCGACAACAACACCAACCCCAGCCCCGACTCCGGTCCGTGAGCCTGCGGCGGTGACAGATTCCATCACTCCGGAAAACTTCGATGTCTTCACCGAGGTTTCCTATCCAGTGGGCGGTGTCGTGGATAACAACTATAAGAACTACCGCGAGCTTTTGCCGGTTCGTAATGCTCAGGAAGGTCATGCAACGGACAGCGCTGATCCACAACTGGATGGCAAAGACCGTTTCGCTGATCGTATTGCTTATGCGGTTGAATTGAAAATGCAGCCGTCCAAAGCGCAATTGGGCTATGTGGCTTCTTACTTCAATCTGAATAAGGACGTGAACACTTATCTGCCAAACAGTTTGATTTCGCATCCGCTGTGTAATGTGACTTCAGATACATTGAACACAACATTGTCCGGCAAGAACATTCCTTCCGCAGCGACGATCAAGAAAATCAACACGTTTGCGGATTTGATGAACGGCTATCGTCGTGAAGCTCTGTCTGGCAGCCGCGAAGGTTATGTGAAGGCTTCCAAGCTATGGTCTAAATTCATGATGTGCTTGTCTTATATGGAATCTTTGACCACAGCCGACACACAAAAAGCGAAAAACGTGGCAGCGAAATACGCTCCGTCAGGTTATCGCCGTCCGGCAGGGGTGAACTTCTATGAAGATCCATATCAACCGGCAGAATCCCGTTTGAACATTGGTCTGTTCCAATTCACTCCGGACGCGGGTGGTAATATCCAGGCTTGTATCCGTGAATGGAATCAGTTGTATCCAAGAAACACGATCAAGACGAATGCTTCTCAAGCAGATCTGATCCGTATCCTGGGAAGCTCCATGCAGACTTTCAATGCCTTCTGTGCGGCAGCGAAAGTGACAGGCAGCTTCGCGGTGCAAGTGAATGCGACAAGTTCCAAGAACACGCATCCTTACAATGTGAAGTCCAATGGCACTTTGAAAGCTCCGGCAGAGCGTTGTGTGAGCCCGCACATGGCAGTCGGCCGCTCTTACAACCACTTCGGTCCATTCCAGAACACTTCCGGTTATACACTGGACACTATCGTAAGCTGCTCTTTGGCGGGCGATTTGTAAAACGCACGCCGTACCCTTTGGGACTACATTGCACAAATAAAAAACCAACTGACTTGATGCTCAGTTGGTTTTTTGCTTTTGGTATTAATAACGTTAAAGAACTTGTTAGCTTAAGACTCAGTGGACTTCTGTCCGATCTCTTTCATCTGCTTGATCAGGCGGGTGAAGAAATCATTGATCGAGTTCTTTTCGTCGGAACCGAACTCGGCCCAGAAGTTATTGATACGTGATTGGTATTCCGGAAGAATCTTTGAAGTTTGTTCTTTGCCTTTTTCCGTCAGTTTGATCACGTAGGAACGGCCGTCTTTTTCGTGCGTGGTCCTTTGTACGATTTCGGCTTTTTCCAGACTGTTGATCAAACCGGAAATCGTGGCCTGAGTCACGCCCACCATGTGAGCCAGTTCCGACGGCATCAGTCCGTCGGTGTATTTCTTCAAAAGAATCATCAGCGTAAAACGACCGGAAGACAGGCTGTATTGAGAAAAGAACTTGTCCAGATTGATCTCAAATTCCGCGGTGGTTTTACGCAGAAGAATATGTGAATACCAGGATTCGGGATTCACTTGAGGATACAAAACACCGGCCTCTTCCTGGATTGCTTCACGGGAGGGGATCTCGGTTAAAAAAAGCTTGGCCATAAAACCTCCTGGAACTGTCAGCAAGCATATTCAAGTTACCTTATCAGTTTAATTAGGGGGCTAAGCGCAAGCAAGCAAAAGGACGCATAAAAAGCATAACATATCTCGCCTTTCTCCTCTGAAAAGGCGTTTATTTACAGTTGAGAAAAAAATAAAAAAAGGAAGAAGTGCGGAACACTTCTTCCTTCATAAAAAGCCGGGATGTGAAGATGGCTTACTCTAGAGTGTAAACGATCACTTTCGCGAAATCTTTCTCGCTCAAGGCTCTTTCAAGGCAGGCGCGGGAAGTGTCGAAAGAAGATGGGGATTTAGCACCAGAGAAAGTGATGAACACAACACCGTTCACAGCTTCACCGTGAACCTGGCAACGCTCGTCCATCAATTTCAACAGACGGCCTTTGCTTACCGGGATCTCGCCATCTTTTACGTACTTGATAGCACAAGAGAAGAAGCTTTGAGGCTTGTCAGTGGGTTTTTCAACTGCTTTCAAGCATGTGTTGTAAAGATCAGAGATTTCTCTTTCAACAGCGATAACGTTTCCAACCTTACGGTCAGCAGCGTGAGCAGAGAAAGCGACGAACAAAGAAGCGATTGCAAAAAACATTTTCATAAAGGTCCTCCGTGATTAAAAGAAGCACCCATAGCCTTTCACCTTTTATTCCGCTCTGAAAGCCTTTAGGCAGTGTGTCTAGAGCCTTTTTCAAGCGGAATCTGGTGGACTAGTTGCCTATTCGATCTTTGATTTTATCAATTCCGGCTTGAGCGCACTGGTCGTCCAAAGGACCGCCTGGAGCACCGCCCACACCAATAGCACCAATGACGATACTGCCAGCTCGTATGGGAAGCCCCCCGCCAAGCAGAAGGAATCCGTCAATGTCCCCCAGATTTTGGGCGGCAGGATTGCTTTGAGATGTTGCAAGCATTGCGGAGGTACCATTCTTGGCAGAGGCTGCTGTATAGGCTTTGCGGCGACTGGCATCCACTGTGTGCGGGCCTGCGCCATCGGCGCGAAAGAGCGCTTTAATGTCGCCGGCCTTATCGACAACCGTGGCCGCCACTTGATAGCCCTTCGTGGCGCAATTGGCTACGGCTTCGCGCGCAGCTTCTTCAGCCAAAGACATGGAAATCGTGGCTTCAAATTTAAGCCCTGCCGTCGGAGCAGGGACCGCAAAAGCCGAAGTGTTTGCAAGAAGTAGTGAAACAAAAAATAAAGAGCAGGACATGTTCATAAGGTCTCCTAAGGTTGAAAGGAAATCTTAGAACTTAAGAACAGCCTGCCGCAAAGGCAGGTCTGATGTTTTTAAACAGGATCAGGAATCGTGACGATCAGCGCACGGTCTTTCAACACCACCATCGTGTGTTCAAACTGGGCTGTGCGATGGTTTTTGCCAGAAACCAAAGTCCAATTGTCGGCTTCTTCATCGACAAAACGGGCTCCGGTGGAAACGAACGGTTCGATTGTAATAACGTGACCTTCTTTTAGTTTGCGACGGTCGTCTTTGTCGTAATAGCTGGCAATAAACTTTGGTTCTTCATGCAGACTGCGACCCACACCATGACTGCCCAGATTTTCAATCACTGTGTAGCCGTGCGCTTTGGCGACCTTTTCAATGTTGTAGCCAATCACGCTGATCAGTTCGCCGGCTTTGACAGCCTTGATGGCCGTTTCCAGCGCCAGACGTGTGACTTTCAAAAGTTCTTCGTCTGCTTTCTTGCCCGGAGGCACCACAAACGACCCGCCGTTATCGGCAAAGTAACCGCCCAGTTCGGCAGAAACATCGATATTGATCAGATCACCTTTTTGAATTTTTTTAGTGTCAGAAGGCACGCCGTGAGCCACTTCGTGATTCAGGCTGATGCAGTTGTAACCGGGAAAATTGTAAACTGCCATGGGACCGGACTTGGCGCCATGAAGTTCCAAATATTTTCCACCCAGATTATCCAGCTCTTTGGTGCTCATGCCGGGTTCAACTTTGCCAGCCATGTATTGCAGGCAGTTGGCGACAATCTTTCCGATTTTTTTAAGACCTTCAAGGTCGGCTTCAGTCTTTACGATCATGACTTCGGGTTATACACTGATCCCTATGGAAAAAGCCAACGATCCCGTGCGTATTCTGAAAAAATCATCTGCGAGGAAACTTTTACCAGCCATTTCCGAGCAGGATAACAAGGCCACTCGCGGACGCAGCCTGCTTCTGGCCGGAAGTGCCGACTATCCCGGTGCCGGGATTCTGGCCGCGCGCGGGGCTTTGCGCATGGGAAGCGGTTATGTGACCCTGGCGCAAAAAAACATCTCCGTATCCTCGTTGGAAAATCCGGATTTTCTGTTATTGGATTTGGCGCAGAAAGAATGGCACTCACAAAAGTTTGATGCCATGTTGTGCGGGCCCGGTTTTGGTGTGAACTTGTTTACGGCCCGGATTATTCAGGAACTCAAAGAGCGCCAGATCGCAAACGTCATTCTGGATGCCGATGCCATCACCGTATGTGCAGAAGAGAATTTATTCCCCTTGCCGCGCACCTGGATCGTTACACCTCATGCCGGAGAACTTGCCCGTTGTCTGGGAGTTTCGGCAGAGGAAATTTCGACCCATCGCTATGAATTTATAAAACTGGCGCAAGAGCTTTTTCAGTGTGTTGTTCTGCTTAAAGGGCATGGAACTTTGGTGGCCAACGGGCGACGGGTGTATGGAATTTCAACCGGGAATGCAGCGTTGGCGAAATCGGGGACCGGGGATGTACTTTCCGGAGTCATCACTGCTTTAAGGGCGCAGGGGTTGTCTCCGACCCGGGCGGCTCTGTTGGGAGCTTATGTGCACGGCGCCACGGCGAACCTTTGGAAGGCCCAAAAAAAGGATCTTTTGTCGATGATGGCCTCGGATGTGGTCGAAATACTGCCTCAAGTCCTCTATAAGCTTCGTCAGGGTGATTGAAAATTCTACTTGGCGCATTACATAACAAAAGCATGACTTTTCTTTTGCTCCCGGGACAGGTACAAACTCTCGAAACTTTTGGGGGTTTTCATGGTTAAAGGGCTTTTGATCGGGTTTATTGTGGGGATTTCTTTGGCAGCCAATGCGCAGACTTCTTCCACCACACTTTCCACTCCTTCTGTGGAATCCGGAACTCAAAAAACATCCACTTCTGTGGGTGAGGTTCTGAAAAATAAAAAATTTGAAGACGACAAAGACATCACAGATGCCAAGCTTAAGGCGGAATCCGGTTCCTTGTCCCGCTACTCCCTGAAGTTCTCTCTTTCTTACTTCGGCCCTCCAGTGGGTGATCTTTCCAGCAAAATGCAGCCAAATCCAGATGGTTCCATCGGTGTGAATCAGGTTTCTTTGAGTGGTTCCATCAGTGGTCGTTACCGTTTGGATTCCAAAAGTGCGATCAGTGCCGGAACAGGTATCAACGCTTTGACACCGTTCCACGGTGTTGAGCGCACGGATGTGAAAACTCCGTTCATCAGCTATGACCGCAATTCCCGTATGGGCGATCTTCAGTTGCGTAATTCTTACGGCGCTTCCTGGACAACGGTTCCGAACTTCCGCGATGTCGGTCAGTATGCTTCTTTGTCTTACGATAACTCTTTGGTTTACAATCTTGGCAACTCTGGTTTTGCCGCGGGCTTGGATACCGGCCTGAGCGTGTTCCTGTATGAGCGCGGGTATGAGCCTAAAGACGGCAAAGCCTCCCGTTACCACCTGGGTTTCTACCCGCAGGTTAAATACAACGTTTCTGACAAAATGAATGTTTACACTTCTGTGGCCATGAACTTCTGGAATCCACGTGCGCGTGATGGCGAATGGGATCTTTTGAACAAAACCCTGAGCGGTCGTTTGGGGATGGGTTATGCTTTCAGCCGCGATATTTATTTTGCGCCTTATTTGAACTTCTACCCGAAAGATTTGAAGGCTGATTCCACGACGTTGAGCTTCTCTACGATCTTCTCTATCCTGTAGTCGCTGTCTCAAATTGAAAAATAAAAAAACCAGGGCGCCTTTTTCGTCCTGGTTTTTTTATTTAATCACCAATTTAAAATGCACAGGCGTTAAGGCGGCCCCGTACCGGTCAGGAGAGCCAATTCACGAATCTCCCTGTTCCAGATATACTCTTTACGTACTGTCTTATTAGCCATTGAAGGCTCCTTTCGTGCAAGGTGAACCTCTTGGGTTCATAAGACTTATCGGCTGGACCTTGGGATAGTTGAGCCCTTTTAATGAAAAAGCTCAAAAATATCGGACTGTGCTGCTTTGAAACGGAAAATTTGTTTCTGATCGCGACGAATCTATTTTAACAGCTTCTGCAAACGTTCAAAAAGATTCAAGGTCATCATGTAGGAAAGCCCCCATAGCGGTGGTTCCCGATCCAGATAGACCGCGGGAAGTTCAATAGACATATTTTCGCGCTGAACTTTGTAAATGGTTTGTCTTTGCGGATCACGAATGTGCTTTAAGGGCACCCAGAAATAATCCGCAACTTCGTTGGCATCCAAGGTCACATTAAAACTTTGCTCGGTATAAAACACAAACGGACGGATGTAGAAATCCAGCAATGTTCCGGCTTTGCGGGCCTGAATGTCATCCAGTCGTCCCAGCAGTTCCTGAGAATTCAGATGAACACCGATTTCCTCCATGGTTTCTCTGAAGGCGGCATCCAGATCAGTGACATCAAAAGCCTCGCGTTTGCCGCCGGGAAAAGCCAGTTGTCCGGACCAGCGGTCTTCGGGACGGATGGCTCTTTGGATAAACCCCAGCTCCAGATTTTCCTCGGACTCACCACGCAGGATCAATGCCACGCATGCATGCGGGGCCATTTGTCGGGCCAGATCCAACGGCTCGAAAGAGGTGATGGCAGTATGAAGCAAAGATTTGATACTAGAATCCATGACTCTTTAAGGATACTCCCGCAGGACGGGCCCCGCAAGGCCAGCCCGCTTTAGGAGACTTTTCTGCGGACCATAATGGCCCAGGAAACCAGGCAAATGATGGCAGCGAAGAAATAAGGCGCACCCGGAATGGATGGCACACCTTCCGGCGGTGCAGAAAAGTGAGCAAACAACTTAGTTGTGACCAAAGGGGTGATAATCGCAGCCAGACTTGCCAGGCTGACCAAAGAGCCCTGCAACTCACCCTGTTCCTGCGGTGGAGTGTTGTGACTGATCAAAGACTGCAATGCCGGTGGTGCGACCCAAAAAATCGCAGAGCCGACCAAGATGACATACATCATCCAGCCTTCGGTGGCGAAACCGAAAAGTGCGAAAGAAATCGCATAACCGAACGCTCCGATAACCACCGTGCGATGTTCACCCAGCTTCGGGATCACCAAACGTGTCAGCCAGCCCTGAGCAATGGCGGACAGCAGGCCCACCGCAGCCAGAGAAAGACCCACTTGCGAGGTTGTCCAGTTAAAGCGGGTTTCCGTGTACAACGTCCAAATAGATGGGTGAGTTTGCCCGCCCAACTGGAAGAAGAAGTAAACCAGCAGTAATGCCAGCAGATGTTTGGAACGGAAGACTGTCACCAGAGAATGCAATGGGTTGGTTTTGCGCAAATCGACTTTACGGCGCATTTCCTGAGGCAGGGATTCCGGAAGGATGAACAGACCAAACAGGAAGTTTAAAAGATTTAAGCCCGCCGCTGCCAAAAACGGATACTCCGGTCCCAGGTGTCCCAGTAAACCGCCGATGGCAGGGCCGATGATAAAGCCCAGCCCAAAAGCGGCGCCCACCATTCCGAAGTTGGCAGAACGGTTGGTGTCATCACTGACGTCAGCGATATAAGCCATTGCCACGGTGATATTGGCTCCAGTCAGTCCGGCAATCACTCGTCCGGCGAAAAGAATTCCCAATGTGGGGGCAAAGGCCATCAAAATATAATCAAAGCCCGCAACCAGCAGGGACACCAATAAAATGGATCTGCGCCCAAAACGGTCCGATAGGGCCCCTAACAAAGGGGACGCCAGAAACTGCATCAGGGCATAGACGGAAATAAAATAGCCGAAGTATTCCGAAACAGAAGTTTCACTGGAAACGAAGCGACGCATGATATCCGGCAAAGACGGGATCACAAGCCCCAGGCCAACCATATCCAAAGTCACAGTGATAAATATAAACCAGATGCCAGCTTTTGAATTCTTCATAGGGCTCAGGCTAGAAGAGCGATCTAAAATTGTCAGCAGCTCTTTTGAGATTAATAAAAATTTACCTAAGTCTATCCAATTGCACGGATGGCATGCTCTTGATAGCTTTGAGAGCATGATTTTACACGAACAGCTTCTGCAGATTTTGGCATTCTTGGGTTTTTCCGTGGTTCTGGTTTCACTGTTTCAAAAACTGGGATTGGGAACCATCTTGGGATATTTGGCAGCGGGGATTCTAATTGGTCCTTTGGGTTGGGGACTGATTTCTGATTTTCAGTTCGTGCAGAATATCGCCGAATTTGGTGTTGTCTTTCTTCTTTTCATCATCGGTTTGGAGCTTCAGCCGCGAAAATTGTGGTCCTTGCGAAAAACACTGATCGGCTTTGGTGGATTGCAAATTCTTTTTTGCACCGTGGTCTTTACCGTGATCGGGCATCAACTGGGCATTGCCTGGGCCAGTGCCGCAGTGGTGGGCTTTGCTTTGTCCCTGTCTTCGACAGCTTTTGCTTTGCAGTCTTTGGCGGAAAGAAAGGTTCTGAATACGGAATTCGGGCGCGCTTCTTTTGCGATCCTGCTGATGCAGGACGTGGTGGCGATCCCGGCTTTGGCGGTGATTCCAAGTTTAGGTCTGGTGGCGGCAAACACTCATTCTGTGAACTGGGGCGGAGCCATTGCGATCTTTATTGGTTTGGCTATTGGCAGCCGCCTTTTGATGGGTCGTTTCCTGCAAGTGGTCGCGGAAACCCGCAGTCGTGAACTGTTCACAGGCGTGACCTTGCTGATTGTGATCGGAGTGGCCTTCCTGATGGAAAGCGTGGGGCTGTCGATGGCGTTGGGGGCCTTCCTGGCCGGGGTTCTATTGTCGGAATCAGAATATCGTCACGAACTTGAAGCGGACCTTGAGCCCTTCAAGGGCTTGTTGATGGGGTTGTTCTTTGTTTCTGTCGGTATGTCCGTCAAACTGTCGTTGTTGTTGCAGTCTCCAGTGATGATTTTGTCATTGGTTGTGGGCTATATGATCTTAAAAGGTCTTTTGATCTTTACCGTGGGCCGAATCATGAAACTGCACTCACAGGCATCTAACAACCTGTCCGTGTATCTTGTGCAGGGCGGGGAATTTGCCTTTGTGATCTTTGGTGTTGGGCAAAGTGCGCAGGTGATTTCTGCGGATTGGACTCAGCGATTCACTTTGGTTGTGACCCTGTCCATGATTGCCAGCCCGTTGATTATTGTTTTGAACGAAAAGATTCAGGCGTGGATCGCCTGCAAAACTCCGGCAGCAGGTGCAAAAGAATATGACAAATTTGAAGAAACCAACAATCCGGTTATTATTGCCGGCTTTGGTCGTTTCGGTCAGATCTTCGGTCGTATTCTAAGAACGCAGGATATTCCGTTCACAGCGATTGAACATGATACCGAGCAAATCGAACTGCTTCGTCGTTTTGGTAATAAGGTTTATTACGGTGATGCCGCTCGCAAGGAAATTCTGGAAGCCGCCGGTATTCGCAATGCCAAGTTTTTCATTCTGGCGGTGGATGATGTCGAAACATCCAATCGTATTGCGCAGATTCTGAAAGAGGATTATCCGCACGTTCAGGTGTTTGCTCGCGCCCGTAATCGTCAGCATACCTTTGATTTGCTAGAGGCCGGGATCAAGTTTGTTCGCCGTGAAACTTTGGATTCCAGTATTAATTTGAGTGGTCAGCTTCTGGTGGCGATGGGAACCCCTGAGGCACGGGCTCATGCGATCATTGAACGATTCCGCCGTCATGATGAACTGATGTTGTGGGAACAATTCAAAGTCCGCCACGATCAAAAGAGCTTTATTGACGTATCCAGACAGGCCGTTCAGCAGCTGGCACAGGTCCTCAAAGAAGACGCGGAAAAGACTTATATTGAACCGCAGACCGGGGACAAAGATTTGTTTTAACCTTTTTGGGGGCGGGGCTGGTCTTACCAATAGGAATGGTTAGGAGGGCACGGATGCGCTTCTTGGTGGTTATGACGATTTTATTGTGGGCGGCTTTTGCCAAGGCCGAGGTTCAAAACTTTAACGGGATGATTCAGGAGGCTTCGATGAGTCAGAAGCTTTTAAGGAAGCGGCTTTTGCGGATTTTAAATTCGCAGCAGGTGGCCGTGGCCGCCAATGAGCAAACCCCGGAGCAACTTCAAACAGAAAGCCCCTCCCAGGACTTTGAAGTTCGCTTGGTCCAGGCTCGACATTAAGTTAAGAAAATTTGATAACGTTTCCCCTAACACCGCTGTCCCCCGGCGGTGTTTTTTATTTTCTGCTTCTGTTGACTAAGTTCTTGCGCATCTATGAACATAGAGATCTCGATTGCAAAACAACAACAGGAGTTCATCGTGTATTCTAAATTATTTGCATCCCTGATCGTACTTGCTTCCTTCAGCGCCCACGCTGCTGACAGCGAATTTTTCTATCAATCCAAAGCAGGTCAAAGCGATCTGACGCCGCGTTTGGGATACGTAAGCGCAGCTGTTAAGGGAAAAGGAGCTGGAGCTGTTGAAACGAAATTCTCTGGAATCTACCAATCGGGTGTTTCCTATGAATACGGAATCAATGAGATGTTTTCTGTTGAAGGAACTCTTTTGTATTCCTCTTATGAAACTGACTCCACTCCAAAAACTAAGACTTCTGGGCTGCAGGACCCGCAGGTTGTTCTAAAAGGAACTTCTGATATGGGGAATGCGAATCTTCGTTTTGGTCTTCGTGCTGGTTTGAGCCTTGAAAAGGCCGAAGATAAAGCCAATGGTGATTCCAATACGGCTTCCGGGGGCTTCTCTTTTGCTCCATACGTGGGTGTAGATACTGAAGCGGCT
Source organism: Bdellovibrio bacteriovorus (assembly GCF_025558485.1). Classification (GTDB taxonomy): domain Bacteria; phylum Bdellovibrionota; class Bdellovibrionia; order Bdellovibrionales; family Bdellovibrionaceae; genus Bdellovibrio; species Bdellovibrio bacteriovorus_G. The sequence continues at coordinate 175,682 of NZ_CP102930.1, read as the reverse complement.
GGCGGATCTGTCGGAGGGCGTTTGTTCTATACATTTATGATGGAGCGCACTCGTGAAGAAGAGGGTGGGCCGGATGTAAAAACAAAAGATGGTAACGTCCTGGGACTGTCTGCTTTCTATGAAACTGCAATTACAGATGTGATTCTTGGTGGTTCTTTGAACTACGCTAGTTATGACACTGCAAAACTGACCAGCGAAGGTATGACGGGCGAAATCAAATCCTTTAATACAACAGGTTTGTCTTTATACTCTCGCATGCCGTTTGGTAGCTGGGCATTGCTTCCACGTTTGGACTATGACTTCTCTCATAGTGAGGCTTCCAAATTTGACATTATTAACTTGTCAGTTGCAGCCCGTTTTGGGTTCTAATACTAATAAAAGAAGGCCTCGAATTTTTGAGTCTTGATTTAAAGCCGCTGTTTTTCGCAGCGGCTTTTTTATTATCGGAAAATGTCTTTGTAAAAGGCGCGGTGGGGATTGATCTCGCTGACTTTGGTGACATCGAAATAAATCCGGCCGATTTCACGTCCGTCCGTGGTTTCCACGCTGATCCTCCAGCGGCCTTCTGAATAGTTCTGCTTGGATGCAAAGCCTCGATAACCGCCCTCGCGGCCTCCGGCAATGGTCATGGGAATTTTGTCTGTGGTCTGCCAGCCGCGCACCGGGTCTTTGTAGTACCAGTGCAGGATTACGGAGTCGCTAAAACGGGCCGGGGAAAAAATCTGGGCGAAGAAATAGATCTTGTCGTCAGGTTCGGCCTGGAAGTTCTGATCCCCTCTTTGCCAGAATTGCCATGAGGGGGTTTCATAGGACAGCACATAGGTGCCATTGACCTTTTACAACAAATAGAAAGTTCAGAGGGAAGCGACCGTTGTTCATGGTGCCATCATACTCTGGAAAAGGCTCTCTTGTTGTCAAAATTATTTCAGGAGTTGTGGCGCGGGGCCGAGCTTTTTTTGTTGGAAATCAAAGGGACAGTTGATGTTACTTCAGACGGGGACCGGCCCCGATGCTGGCGGTCCCCGAAGAAGCTTTAATTAAAGATACAAGTGAGTGGAAAAGTCTGTGTGTTATGTACCGAAGATAAAGTGCTGATCTTTGCGAAAGTGATCCTATATTGAGTCCCTGAAAATGCATTTTCCTGAAGCTGCCCGGCATCCCGGGCGGTCAGCTTTCCGTTCAAATAGACTTGTAGTTCCAAACCATCGGTCATTGAAGAAAATCCATAAATTCGAATAGGAATTTTTTGGTTCTGAGACTCGCACACAAACACAGCTGCGGAGTCTCCACCACCTTCCTTAACACCTTGACGTATGCGAGCCGGGGCAGAAAGGCTTGTTAAAAGCAGAGCGCAGACACAGATATGGGTTTTCATACATTGTCCTTTTGTTTTGTCAGCGGGAAGAAGCTGATTTGCAGTTGATAGACATCTTTGGCTTTCTTGGGCTGGAAGTCCCGGGCAAAAGATCTTCTGAAGTCGGCAATACGTTCAATAGCCAGCTCAAGATCCTCAGGATCAAAACAGAGCGTGGCTGAAGTATGATTGCGTTTTTTCACAGCAATCTCACGCACGGCATTTTGGGAAAGTTCCAGCAGTTGGATCTGATACTTTCGTGCCGCATCGGATGTTTCTGAGGGGCTAAGGTGAGTCAGTTCCCCATTTTCAGAGGCATCAATCCATTTACCCTTTTCATTTTTCTTTAAAAGTCCCAGACGCAGCAGACGGTTGACTGCAATATTAACCTCGGACTTGGTGATGCCCAAACGCTGAGCGATCCAGATGGCATCAGATTTGAAGTCCTCCAGATAAGTTAGCTCCAAAATCGCATAGTGATACCAGTCGGATATAACGGCGAAAGAATCCATCGTCAGCTGCTGAAACTGGATTCTGATTTCATTGTGCCCCTGCATGGCTTCGGCAGAAGCTGGCAGACGGCGAAGTTGATCCGTTGTCAGCCCCAAGGCAGAGCCCAGACGCATTTTCATTTTCTCTGTAATAGGACGTTTGCCGTTGATCATTTGTGATAATGCGGAAGGCTCTACCTGCAGGGATCGAGCGAAGGAACGAAGAGAGTAGTTTGGATTGGAGCGACAACGCGCAACGAGTTCTTCCTGCAGAAGTTGTTTAAAGCTGCGGGCCTGGATTCTTTTACTTTTCAAACGGTGAAGCTCCATAGGGCAGGGGTTTAACACCAGTGGAATTTAAGATCCAGTTTTTTTGCCGCAATTTGTGTCAAAAACTGACACGGAGGCAGGTTTTTCATGTGTCATAAACTGACACGCTTTGTGTCAATAATGCTGGCTAAGTTAGAGAGACTTCAATTACAACCCCACTCAAGACAAACACATAAACCTCTTACAAGGAGAGCATATGAAAGCATGGATCGTATCAGCAGTATTGGTTATGGCAGGGGCGCAGGCAATGGCAGGGAACGGGGATGGAGCGGTGGTTTTTCACTGTGAAAGTCTGCCGACTGTGGATTCAGCGCTGAGCGTGATGGGCATTGCCGATGAGTTGACCGGGGATATTGATTTGGTGGTTCTGGTAGCCGGACAAGTGAAGGCACAGGACAAGGGGCTTTTGGTGGAGGGCGCCGCACGTTATGAAGGGCAGATTTTTGAAATGGAGTTTTCTCAAGTGACCCACATTGTGGCAAAGATGCCGAATGATGTTTTGTCGGTGGGACAAGCGGATTCGTTGATTTGTGCCTATCCGGCATTGCCGTAACTTCGTCAGGGAAGTCACGGCTTGCTTCGTGGCTTCCTATTCTTCGGAAAAATCCTCAATGGCATTTTCGTCGCGGAAGTGGAATTTGAAGTCCGGGCTGATGAAGATTCCGCTGGAAATATAACCGGGTGTGCAGTTTCCTTTCAGAAACTGATCCATTTTGTCCTGATCTTCTTCCCAGTCGATATCACAGCTGCCCACGTCATAGGCTGCATGCTGGATGATTGCACGATAAGCCACAAATTCACCAGAGGCCGAATAGTATTTGCTTAAAGCCGCCACTTCGACTTCAGCCTCGGAATTCAGCATATAGTCGCCTTCGAGAATCGTGTCATACCAGATGTCGGCTTCTGCATTTGCAGCCTTCATCAGACCGTCGATTTGCCTGGAGGTCAGAGTTTCCGGGTCCACATCTTCGCTGCGCCCGTTGTTTGCCTCGGTCACTGCATAGACTTTTTTAATGAACAAATCTTCCGCATGGGAAGAGGCCAGGGAATTCAGGGAAAAAGCAGTCAACAATAGCATCAACAAGAACTTCATATTTATTACTCCGTGTTTGATGGGGCTTTTGTAGGCTTGGTAGGGGTATTTGTAAATTACATTGAAAGAAAGTATATATTCTTTTCGTGCATAAAAAGAAAGGCCGCCGTAAATGGCAGCCTGGAATGGGACTATTTGCAGTTCAAAGCGCCCTTATAAACAGTCGCGTTGGGGTTGCTGGCTTCCAAAGTCACATGAGCCTGACCGTTTGCCAATTGCACCACATATTTGTGGTCACCCGGGATGTTTTCAACACAAACCAGAACCGGAAGATCGGCTGCGTATTCTCTGCAATCCATGTCGATCACAAATTCGCGATAATCGAAAGCCAAAGTGGCTGTGCTACCAGTCATTTCAAAGGCAGCATGTGTGCCGGATTTCAATGGACCTTCGCAAGTCACGGTTTCAGAAGCCAAGGCTGAAGTGGAAGTGGAAAGTGCCGCCAGCAGGGCGAAGAAAGCTTTCATGGGAACCCCTTTTCAAAAGTGTTTGTTGGAAACAGCTTTTTGACTGCAAAAGGGTGATTTGTCGTGTTTTGAATCTGTTAAGAGAGTCGGAGTTGTTCCGTGTTTTTCCAGGGAACCCCGGAAAGGATTCCCATGGAAAGTGTTTTAGTAGGCAAACCAGATGTCTTTAATCAGGCCATCTTTGAATTCATAGATGGCAACGACGTGAGAGCCGCTGGGAACCACGGATTCTTCATCCAGCACCTTGTTGTTCAGAACAATACGGCTTTTCAGGGTGCAGTGCAGATCCGGAGTGTTCCTGAACTTTTCATCATAGAGTTTGCGAAAAGTTTCCATACCCACACAGAAGGGCCCGTCCTGCCCCAGACGATAAGCCGTGACCTCAGGATGGTAGAAAGAGCAAAACTTGTCGATATCGCGGTTGTTGTAGGCATCCAGTTGCCCTTGCACCAGTGCAACTCTTTGTTCGGTGGTCATTAGCGGGGTTCCTCAATTCTAAGAGTTTGGTTTACAGCTGTTGGCCCCAGAGTTTGCACCTTTCCGGATGGCCAGCGGATTTCCACTTTGGTGATTTCTTTGATTTGCCCTAAACCGAAATGCAATGTTGGATCATTTTGCTGATTCATGGTTCCTGTCACGCCATCCTGCTGGCGCAGGAAAACGCCGCCGCGATGGAACACTCGTACCTGGGCTGTCACAGCCTGCGTGCCGGAACGAGTGCCCTTCAGTTGCACGCGCAGGAAGTTGTTATTGTCATTCACTACATTCTGTAAGACGCGAATGCCAGGCGCTTCCCCATTACGCAGACGTCCTGATTGAACCAGATCCATTTTGCCGTCATTGTTCAGATCCGCCCATGCAGCTGCATAGCTGTCAAAGACACGTATGCCCTGTTCAGCGCCGACATCTTTGAATTTAAAGCCACCGATGTTTTTGTAAAGCAGGGAATACGAGTACGCCAGATCGTAAACCTGACTGATGTAAACATCCAGCAGCCCGTCATTGTCAAAGTCGGCAGCCGTGGTTTGTGCCCATAGTTCGTCGCCTTTATATTTTGAGAAATCCCCGATCGGGCGGTAGGCAATTCCTGAAGCCGGGCGCACATCCATCAGGCGATAAAAAGGAGCACCGCTGTTGCGATAGATTTTAGAATCGTCACAAAGATATCCGCGTTGGTCGAAAGTGCCTTTGTTGGTCATGCCGACAAATTTGTGCACCAGATTTGAAACCCAAAGATCCAGATTTCCATCATTGTTGAAGTCCGCCCAGACCGAAGATATCGTGTGACCGTACTGTGGGCCATAATATGCCTTGCGGGACTGGTCATAGAATTTTTTTGGATCGTGGTCCCCTTGAATTCCCAAAAGTGGGGCCTGATCCATCAGAAGAAAGCTTCCCAGCGTATAGAAATTATTTGGACGAAGACGGTAATTTGAGAAATAAGCCTCGATAGATCCGTTGTTGTTATAATCGGCAACAGCAATGCCGCGCAGATAGTTTTGACTTTGGCGTAGCGCCAGCGGTGTGGCGTCTGTCAAACGTTTACCTTTGGTGTTTATGTACATTTTTGACGGCAACAGCGGATCACCGAACTTAGGTTCGCTGAATCCCGCCAGGACATCAATCCAGCCATCCTTGTTCACATCCACAATGGCCAGTGCGTGGGCGTGTTCAGGAAGAATGAAGCCCAGCGCTTGGGATGATTCGATAAATTTTCCTTTTGTGGTCTGCATAAAGACCTGACCCTTGGTGGTCATAATGTCCAGCAGGCGATTGTTATCCAGATCCACAAACAGGGGCGCACCTTTCATTTCACGAATGCCCACAAGCTCTGTGACATCGGAAAATTGAATGCTATTTTTGCTGCTGATATTTCTAAACAGTTTTCCACCGGCCAGCATATCCACCCAGCCATCGTTGTCATAGTCCCCGAAGGCCAGGGTTGTGGTGTGCAAGGCGGGAAGCCCGGAAGAGGTCGTGACATCCTGAAACTGCGAGGCTGTGGAGCTGAATTCCTCTGAGTGAGCTGAAGATGTGTGAAAGCGCCACTCCGGATTGGACAGGGTGAAACCAAGAGCAAAGAATCCTACAACGAAGCCACTGATAAAAAATCGTTTCATTTTCAACGTCCCTTTTTTTCCAAATCCTGAACCGAGATCAAAGAAGATTGCATTTTATATTTTTGAGGTTGCAAACAGAACCCGACCACGAGGGCCGCCACATCGGCAGGAGAGCGCAATTGATGATCTGTCTTGAGCTTTTTGAAGCTGGCGACATCTGGAAAGTCTTTTTTCTTGAAGCTGCGGATGGTCTGCTGCATTTGTGTGTCCAGCACGCCGGGACTGAAATGATAGATTTTGATTTTCTTATTCTTTGAGGTTTCCAGATCCAAAGCGGTGTTTTCTGTAAACATCTTAAGCCCTGCTTTGGAAGAACAGTACATTGACCACCCTGAAATCGGACGGAAGGCTGCACCTGAACCAATATTGAAAATCGTTAAAGGTTTCTTTTCTTCGGTGGCCAGACGGGCACAAACCTGGGAAAGCAGCACGGGTGAAATCAAGTTAGTGACCAGATGAGTGTTGATGTCATCCGGATTTAGATCTGCCAGTGAACCCACGGGATTTATCAAAGCGGCGTTGTTGATCAGATGAATCCTGCGGAAAGAGGAAAGATCCAGATTTTCCAGAACTATTTCCACTTTCTTAATAGTGCTGAGGCCGCGACTGAAATCGGCGGTCATATGTTTGAATTGAGCTGATTTAGCTGATTTAAAAGTGGGACGGGAGCGGGAAAGGTTGAGTACCTGATGCCCTTGTTCCAGAGCTTGCAGACAAACCTGTTCCCCCAGCCCTTTAGAGCCGCCTGTAACTATAAATAAATCCATAGTTAAATTATGAGTTTTGCCTTGTTAATCAGCAAGGCCGGATGGTCGTGAGGTCCAGAATAGGAAACACTTAATATCATTGAACTGTTTTCGCTGAGACTGGACTATGGTCAGCATAAATAAGTCCAGATAATTTCCGATAGGAAAGGGATGAGTAATCCGGTTTCAGCCCTTCTTATTTTATGTCTTCTTTTTTCTGAAATGGCGGGGGCGTCCGGTGCTGATCTGGAGCTTTTATACACCAAACAAATTGCCTGGACGGCCGCGAATTTAGAGGACGACCAGATCGTGGCCTCTTTCCGTTCTTCATTTAAAGAACTTCTGGCTGATAAATCCAAAATGGCCCAGTTGGAAACGCCTGAAGGCCAAAAGATTCTGCAGCAGGGGAACAACCTGCTGGCGGTGACCAAGCTTCAGGAAGACTTGCAAAAGTGTCTGCTGTCCCATGCTGCGGCACAGGGGGTTTCTGAGGCGTTGGCCAGGTCGTTGAATGCGCAGGCTCTTAACTCCGACATCTGTGCCAATGTGATTCAGAACAGCCGGAAGCTGCAAGGATTTGGGCGGGCCCTTGATAAAAACATGAAAGAGGAGGCAAGGGCCAGGATCTTGGATTCTGCTCAAAAGCAGCTAAGCAAAACCCAATCTTACTGGAAGGATGCTGCAAAAAAAGATGCATTGGATATCGCAGTGGAGCTGACGGACCGGGAACGGGAAATGTCTGTGAAACCTCCACAAGCAGGGACAGAGCTTTTGCTTTACACCAAAGCGATCCGTGAAAGAAAAAATAAAGACATCATTGTCAGGAAAGATATCGTCACGGCTTTTAAGGAAGTCGATGATGAGCTTAAAATCCATGCGGACTATTTAAAAGACAGCGTCAAAAAAGACGTGGATGAGGCTTTGCAAAGTCTGCTGGTAACGAACCCGGCGGCCAGTGCCCAATATCTGATGGAAAACCCGGGTGCGATGGGAATGGTGTGCAAGCTTTTGCAGGACTACGACAGAAAGGCCCGGAATAAAGAAACTTTGGACAAGGCCATCTTCTGGGGTGGTTTGGTGGTGGGTGGTGTTTTACTGGCAACAGGTATTGGTGCGGGTGCGGGAGCTGCTGTTCTGTCCGGAACTGCCGCTGCGGGCACTTTGACAACAGTTGCTGCCGGGGCGGCTTTGGCCGGAACCCTTGCCGGGGGCGGGGAAGCCATTTATGCCTCGACGAAAGCGCATGAATCTTTTATTGAAGCGCGCAGCTTGAAGGCGTCTGCATTTGCAGAAGGGTCCGCAAAAGAAGCTTTCAGCAAAGCGGATCAGGCAAGCGAAAAGGCCTATTCTGACCTGGCCGAAGCGGGATTTTCCGCAGCGTCGATTCTTCCATTTGGCGCGGGCTTGAAAGTCATGAAAAATGCGGCCCAAGCTTCCCGTTTGGGTTCTTATGCCAAGGTGGCAAAAGAGGGCCGTAAAGTCGAAGCGGAATCCATCAAGTCACTAGCCGTGTCGTTGAAGGAAATTTCTGCGGATAAAGATGTGCTGAAGGTTCTGGAAAGCAGTCAGAAGAAAGTTGATTCCGAGGAAATGGGCATGTTCCTGGGTTACTTGTCGGACCTGTCCCAGAGCGAACGTAAACAGGTTCTGGATCTTATTAAAAAGAAGCCTGAAAAAGTGCCCGATGCAATTCGTGAATCCTCCAAATCCGGAGTGTGCAAATGAAGTCGTTGATTTTATTTTTGATGTTGTTTCCGGGATGGGCGTTGGCCCAGACGGCTGATGAAGTTCGTCGTATTATGAATTCACAAAGCAGCTTTTACGAAGTTTTAAACATAAGCAAGAACGCATCGACAGATGAAATCCGCACGGCCTACCGTCGTTTGATGAAGACATATCATCCGGACCGTTACTTGAATGAGCCGCAGAAGTTAAAAGTTGCAACCGAAGTGATGAAAAAGCTTAATACCACGCGGGACACCTTGATGGACCCGGTGGCAAGGCAGCGTTACGACGCTACTGTGCGCACGACGGCCACAAAACCAGCGACTCCAAAAACATCCACCAGTGCTGCACAGAAGTGGACGCCGCCAGATTTTGGAGCCAAAGAAGAAGCCCCGAAAGCCTCAGAAAAAGCTTCTGAAAAAGCAAAGACCTCTTCAGCAGAACCTGCGGCGGAGCCAGCTAAGTCATCTGCCACGGCTCAGAAGTCGGCCACTGCTGATGCGGCGCCTGCGGCTCAGGAAAAAGCAGCGGCGGTGAAATCGGAGCAACCAATCAATCATCGCGCAAAACAAGCGGCTAAATTCTATGAAGACACCGCTCGATGTGGCGATGGCTTCTTAAAAAGCTTTATTGATGTCATGTTGTAGGACGAGCCAAAGTTAAATAGCCAGCGTATTTGGGTAATACATTTTTGCTGCGCCTCATATTGAGACTTTTATTGAGTCCAGTTGCGAGGCTTCCGATAAGTTATCCGATGAAACAATCGGAACGTCTCTTGCCACGGTTCATATTATTGATGGTCGGACTTACCAATCTCATGGGTTGTTCTATAGATGTCAGTTTGGTTGGTGAGACTAATTTGGCCTCCAAGGATATGGCTCCGCCTCTGGGGTTGGTTATTACAGGGCCAGACATTCCCTCCGGCGATATTTCCACCAGCTTTGTCTATACTGTGAGTTATACCAATGCCGACGTGGTTGATTTGGATGATCTGGATATTACTTTGGGTGGAGCAGATACCACCGGCTGCACGAAGACCGTTACTGGCTCCGGGACCAGTACTCGCACAGTGACAGTGACCGACTGTTCGGGGGATGGACCGGTGACAATTTCCATTGCTGCGGATTCAGCGCGGGATGCTTTGGGAAATCAGGCGTTGGCTGCGGGACCTTCTTCGCCTGCGATGATCAGAAACTCCATGATTGTGAAAATTGATACAACTTTGCTGTCTGGTGGATCACCGAATGACACTGTTGTCATTCCTGTGTCGGACTGGACAGCCTACAATTTTATGATCAATTGGGGTGACGGAAGCGCTGACGAACCGGTGATTTTGGCAGTGAGCGACGGGACCGGAGAAAATAGAACCGCGACGCACTCTTATATTACACCGGGTACTTATCGAATTAAAATTCGCGGAAGTCAGATCCCGTCGATTCCCTTCTGTGCGCAGGCCGACAAATTAAAAATTTTGGACATCGAGCAATGGGGACCTGCCGCATGGTCAAATATGGAGGGCATGTTTGCTGGATGTGCGAATGTGCAAATCTCGGCAACAGATGCGCCGGATCTGAGCAACGTAACTAATATGAAGAGTATGTTTTCGGGAGCGACCTCCTTTAACAGTCCCATCGGGCATTGGATCACTTCCAATGTGACCGAAATGCATTCGATGTTTCTGGGGGCTGCGGCTTTCAACCAACCTATTGGAAGTTGGGATACTTCAAGCCTTACGGATATGACCGCCATGTTTTCTGGTGCCACGAGCTTTAATCAGCCCATCGGAAGCTGGGACGTATCCCAGGTGACTTCGATGAGCTGGATGTTCTATGACGCCAAGGCCTTCAATCAGAATATCGGGGGCTGGGACACGGGGAATGTGAAAGACATGGGCAGCATGTTTGCCAGTGCCGAAAGCTTCAATCAACCCATTGGCGGCTGGAACACCTCCAGCTTGGAATCGACCTACTATATGTTTGATTATGCGTTGGCGTTTAATCAGCCTATCAACAAAGGGGCCGGTGGTATTTGGGATATGTCGAAGGTGAAAAACATGGAAGGCATGTTCTTCCGCGCGGAATCCTTCGATCAGGATATCGGAGGCTGGGATACGTCGGCCGTCACCACAATGAAGTATATGTTTGCCAATACACGTGCTTTCAATAAACCAATTGGCACTTGGAATACCGGCAATGTTCTGAGTATGGAAGGTATGTTCGGTCTGGCAGAGAAGTTCAATCAGGACATCAGCCTGTGGAATACAGGCAGTGTCACGAACATGAATTCTCTGTTCCATTACGCGCCAGCCTTTAATCAAAATCTCAGTGGGTGGAATATTGGAAGTGTCACGACCTCCACGGACTATGCAACAGGTGCTGACAATTGGGCGATTCCGAACCGACCGGCCCTGCCGTAGATTTTGGACATAAAAAAAGCCAACTTATTCAGTCGGCTTTTTAGTGGTTCTTAAGCTTAGAGATTTGGTGCCCCGCGAGGGACTTGAACCCCCACGCTTGCGCACTAGATCCTAAGTCTAGCGTGTCTGCCAATTTCACCAGCGGGGCAACACATCTCTAGGCTCAAGGAAGCACTATAGATAGCTTATTTCGGAGGCCGATTGCAAGCGGAAATTTCAAAAAAACGTCCGCTTGCCCTGAACTCAGCCTATTTCTCGCTGATCAATTTTTTGTAGTCTGGAGCTCTCATAAGGTTTGCGAGCTCTTTTTCAGTATCCATTTCGATACGAACCAACCAGCCTTCATTTACTGGGTCGTCGTTCAAAACAGACGGATCATCGCTTAGGGATGAGTTTACTTCGATTACAGTGCCGGAAACCGGGGCATAAAGGTCACTCACCGCTTTAACGGACTCGATAACGCCGAAAGTTTGGCCTTGAGTGATCTTTTGACCTTCTTCTGGAAGTTCAACGTAAACAACTTCGCCCAAAGAATCTTGAGCAAATTCAGTGATACCTACAGTAACGATGTTCTCATCAACTTGAGCCCATTCGTGTTCTTTAGTGTAGTAATAGTCTTCAGGAATATGAAATCCCATGTCTGGCTCCTTATTTTTTGTTAGCGCAGTTCAGTTGCCACATTCTCAGCGTCCGCTGACAAATGGTGTTTTGCAAACCACGGCCTTCACTTTACGACCGCGGATGTCCAAAAGGAACTCGGTTCCTTCTTTTGCGTAAGCTACATCGATAAAAGCAATACCGATAGGTTCATCCAGGGTCGGGGAGTGAGTACCACTAGTTACCTTGCCGATTTCTTTGTTGTCAAAAGAAAACAGGCTGTAACCCTGACGAGGAATACCCTTCTCAAGCATCTTAAATCCCACAAGATTTCGGCTTAAGCCGGCTTCTTTTTTGCCCACAATTTGGGCTTTATTGAAGAAGTCCTTTTTGGCGGGTTTAATCACCCAGCCAAGGCCGGCTTCATAGGGATTCGTTGTGTCATCAATTTCATGACCGTACAGGGAATATTTCATTTCGGTTCTTAGAGTGTCACGGGCACCCAAACCGATGCTCATCACGCCCAGATCTTTGCCTTTTTCCAGCAAAGTCGTCCACAGATCCACGGTCCCGGCTGCATCGATAAAGACTTCGCAGCCCTTTTCGCCAGTATAGCCCGTCGTAGCGATCATGATTTTGTGGTTTTTGAACTGCCCCACTTTCAAATTGAAAGGCTTCATTTCGCTGACTTTGATGTCGAAAACACGGTCGCAAAGTTCCAAAGCTTTAGGGCCTTGGATCGCGATTTGCCCCCAACGGTCGGATTCGTCGGTGATATCCGCGCCTTTGTTATGTTTGGTCATCCAGGCAAAGTCTTTGTCTTTGTTGGAAGCATTGGCGCAAACCAGGTAGTCGGCGTCTTTTTCCAGACAATAAACGATAATGTCGTCAACCAGGCCGCCCTGATCATTTGGTAGCAAAGAGTATTGAGCTTCACCCACGTTCAGCTTCGCCACATCGTTTGTCGTCAGCCATTCCAGAGTTTCCAGGGATTTAGGGCCTTTGACGCGGATTTCTCCCATGTGGGAAACGTCAAACAGACCGACGTTCGTGCGCACGTTATTGTGTTCTTCACGAACACCCACGTACTGAACAGGCATATACCAACCGGCGAAATCGACCATGCGACCGCCGAGCTTCTCGTGTGTTTCTGCTAATGGAGTCTTTTTCATGCGCATGAATATCCCTTTCCCCGTGACATTCAGTCAATGAGGATTCTATCTTGCGACCCGATGTTCAAACTCTCTCGCCGCATGCAGCTTATATTCGATCATCTTTTGCCCGGAAAACCCGTCTGGGACTTCTGTTGTGACCATGGTTATCTGGGGCTGAATGCCTATGAAAGCGGGCTTTTTTCCGAGGTTCATTTCGTCGATCAGGTGCCGCACATCGTAGAGCAGCTGGAGGTTCGTTTTCAGGCAGAATATTTCCGTGACGATGCGCTGACTCAGGCGGGATTTCATTCTCGACCCGGGGAGGATTTGCAGCAGCCTGTGTCAGGCACTGTGGTTATTGCCGGAGTAGGGGCGCACACTATCTTAAAAATTGTCCAGTCTTTGACTGAAAACGGACTTTTAAGTGCAGACAGATTGATATTGGGTCCACAAAGAGATGAGCAGATGCTGTCTGATTTATTACAAAAAGTCCTTCCAAACACCTTCAAGACAGACTGCGAAATGCTTTCCGTTGAAGAGCGAGGACGAAATCGTAAGTTGTTGATATTCGATAAAATTCTGTAATGTTCGGCGACTTTATGACGCGCTCCGAACAGCTGGATTAAATGTCTGTAAGATTGTGAACAAAATATTGATTATCAGGGGCCCTGCAAATAATTGTGTCCTCATGCAGGATGTAAATAAAAACTCAGATTTTAGACAATTTCTTGAAGATGAATTGGCTCGTCGTAGCCAAAACTATCCCCGTTACTCTTTGCGTGCGTTTGCTCGTCACCTGGAAGTGGACTCGTCTTTCTTGTCCAAAATCCTGAATGGCAAACGTACTGTAACAATGAGAACAATCCGTATGTTCGGGGAGCGTTTGAACCTGACTCCGGATGAACTTCAGCGTTTCGGCGAAATCAGCCGCGAAAAGAAGATGAAACGCAAGTTGGAACGTCTTTTGGAGAAAATGCCAAGTGAAGAGCGTGAACATTCCACGATCACAATCAATGTGGATGAAGCGCGTTTGACTGAAGCCAAAGAAAAAATCAAAGGCTTCCGTCGTGAACTGGCGCAATTCCTGGATGCGGGCGTTGTTCAAGGCAAGACTTATCAGATCTCTGTGTCCTTGATCCCGGTTTCCGGCTACGTGACCGAGTAGTTACGGAATTCAAAAATAAATTCGACTAAAAACCGAGGGCTCGCAAGGCTCTCGGTTTTTTTATTGTACATCAAAAATCGGATTTGGGACCATTAGGCGTGGGTAGGGTACGACGTTGTTTAATCGGGTGTCGTATTTAAAGACCAGATTTCCGACGGCGAACAAAGCCCAAGGGGCAATCACTGATCCACGCAATTCACCGTAATAACGGCTGTGAACATTCTGTGCATTGATACGAACGTGATCAAAAACAGTGGAAACGCGGGTGGAGTTGACCGTCGCTGCCCCCACACGATCAGGTTGTTCACCCCAGTATCCTGACCATTGCCAGGAGTGCGCTGTGTAGTTCGACATCTGATAGCCGTTCCAGCGGCACATGTTTTCATAAGCCACCACGGGGTTGATCAAAGTGCCGGACTGATTGATGACTTTGACATCCAGAAGATGATCGTACCCATTCACCGCACCAATCCAGTTATTAAATAACTCTTTAGCCATTGCACATTTCCACGGGTCCAGCGCGGGATCACAGGCGGAATAAGTTCCGTTGGAAATATAGTGAGCATCCAGATACTGCGCATGTTCCGGGCGCAGTGGACAGCGCATCCATTCCCAGGCTCCGGCATCGCCGTTGGATTTGATTGTCAAAGCACCTTCAGCGGCATCGCGCAGACCGCCCGGATTGGCGGCGTTGACGATTTTCTGAGCGTCTTCAAAGTTGTTCAAACTGCGGCGGATAAAGCGGATGTCATAAAGTCCAATACCCATATGGATGTTGCGGGAACTTGTGATTTGCAAAGTCGGTGAAGCCGCACCACCCACATAATGAATGGCCGTCCCACGATTGGTTTCGATAAAGATATTTCCTGCAACGTAAATCGAACAGCCCACGTCGTCGGTTTGGATATCGGGATTATTCAAATACAACGTTCCGCTGATGATAATACTTCCATGGCAGACGATGGTGCCGTTGTTGCGCACGAACTGCCCGTAGCCAAAGTCATGAATTTGCAGTCCGCTAAGGGCGGGTTTGGAGTTCGGACCTTTATAGACAAAGGCTGTTGTTCCCGCACTTAAAGAGCTGTCCAGCGCCAGCACTTCCGCATCCGAAGGTGCGCGGATTGTGATGGAGGACTTCAGTTGCAATCCCCCTTGAACTTTCGGGGGAACCAGTTGCGGCACTTTCGCCACCGGAGTCGGGTCGACTTGCATGTAACCATCGCCATCCATCAGGATCGTTCCCTGACTGTCGGTGAGGGGGCTGTACTGATTCCAGTTGTTTTGCAGGAAGTTTTTCAGATTGATCGGACCGGAATTGGGATTGCCGGAGGTTTGTTTAATAAAGTTCTTATCCGTCACCGTGATGTTCGGCATATAGATGGAACCCGTCACTAGGAAATCAATCACGTTGTTATCGTTGTGATAGATGTAAGACCCGGCAAGATTGGCGACACCCAGAAGATTGCTGGCGTTGGTATAGTTGGCTTGCGACACGCCAAAGTCGGTGACGATATCAGCCTGAATGTTGGCGTGACATAAGATACAGGAAAGCTGGGTGCTGACTGCTAATGCCGGATACATGCTCATCACATAGTTATCCACGTGCAGACTGAAGGTTTTTGAATCCGTACCGATTCCATCCGTGGCGGAAAAAGTAATCACAGTGCCATCTGTGGAAGACGCATGGGCTGTTCCCATCTGCACCGCCAAAGTTCCGGTGGTGCCGGAAACACTGCAATTGGCGATATCGACGTAATAGGCATCAGCCGTAGAACCTGAACATGTTAAGGGCTGGGGATCAGGGAAGGTGGCATCTCCGCCCGGAGACACGGTGAAGGTCAAATCAAAGATGGAATTGGCAAAACACTTGTTGCCACATTTTTCCAGGGCAGTGCCACTGGTTCCCGGCCACACGGTGATCTTCACGGGCTCATTGATGAAATTCACTGTGACCGCAACGTTGGCGGTTGCCAGGTGCGGAGTCGGCTGAACCTGATCGGCAAATTGTATTTTGATATTGCAAGGCCCGCCATGATGATCGGCACCGCTGTAGCGATTGAAATAGTGGGCTGTTGGTGCGTAAGTCAAGGCCCCGGTGTCAGCATCAATGGACACGCTTCCAAAATCAGAACATCGCGGGGCATCCGCAGTCGCCAGACTGTAAGTTCCGGCACCTTCCTCGTCGGAATCAACCAGGACATCTGCGAAAAGTTCGGTGCTGGCGCTGTTACGATCCAGACTGATGGTGGCAGGTGCTGTCAGGCTGGGTGTTTTTGTATCCAAAGTCACTGTGATGGAATTACTGACGGTCAGATTTCCGGCTTCGTCGCGAGCCCACATTGTGATGGTGTGACTGCCGTCAGCTCCGGTCAGGGTGACATTGTTGGCTCCGGCAGAGCAGGACATCCACGCCGGATCATCCAGAGCTGGAGGGGTGGAGCCGTCTTGGGTGAAGATCACTTGATAGAAAGAATCCGGCGCCTGATTGTCGTCATCACAAGAACTTAAATCCACCGCCACCGGGTTGTCTGAGATCGTTCCATGAATCAACGCAATGGCCGGTGTGGATGGCGCCGTCTGATCCAGAGTGTATGCCAGAGGATAAGGATAGCAGTAGGTGTTCCCAGCGGCGTCTTCCGCCAGAATGCTCCAGGCATAGTTGCCTTCGGCTGGTAAAGCCTGTCCCAGTTCAAAAGAATAATTCCCGGTGGTGGCATCGGCGGTAGAGTTCGCCAGAATGTCGCCGCTGCAAGTGATGGAGTTAAATAAAGTCACAATGGCTTTAGGTTCTGTGGTGCCTGCAACAGACGGACGAGCCACGGGACTGACCGAGGCGGGCAGAATAGTGGCGGTGCCGATAGTGGGAAGAATGTCATCAAAATGAACTTCAAAAGCTTCAGACTCTGAAGACTTTTCGCCTCGACTTCCGATGGCTATGCCGGCTGGCAACTGCATTGTGATAAGGCCCTGATTTGAAGGAATCAGTTCAATAATATACTCAGTTCCCGTGACGCGAATAATATTGGATATCGCGGCATTTTGTGCCTGAAACTGTTCTGCATGGACGACATCAGGTGCGCGGTTGAAGCTGATCCGGACTTTGACCGGGGATTTGTTCGTGTAATAAGCGGGGGATTCTGCACCTTGCAGAGAGGCCTTAAGTTCACCATTGTGAACACTGGTTTTTATGGTGCAACCAGCAATCCAAATACTGGCGCAAATCCATACAATGAATTTTTCCATTACGTACCGTGTATTCAAGTGTATTACCCCAATATATATACATATCGGTATGTTTGCTCTAATCTTTAAGTGGTAATCCGATATGGCGGGGGCGTAATTCTCGCGTTTCAAATTAGTTCATCTTGCAGGGGGGTGGACGTGATACAATCAGGGCACAGGCGAAGGAGTTGTTCTATATGCGTCTGCTCTGGATCGTATTGGTTCTATTATCTTTTTCCGTGCAGGCTTTTTCCAAAGAAGTCATTGTGATGATTTCTCCTTACGATACTCCTCCTTTCATTGTGGATCAGAAAAAAGAAGAGGGTTTGGTCTTTGAATTGGCGGCCCTTTTAACCGCACGATCCCGGGGGAAATACGAATTTAAAGTCAGCGTTTTGCCCCGAACACGTCTGCTGAAGGTCCTGGAAAAAAGCGGTGTGGTGGTGGTCCCGTTGGTGGCGCCTAAGTGGTTTGAAGATGCAGAGGAAAAAAAGTTCTTTTGGACTTCAGCCATGATGGATGATGAAAATCTGGTACTTTCTCCACGCAAAAAACCTGTGGATTTCCGCGGGATGGATTCCCTGAAGCATTTAAAAACCACTGTGGTTAGCGGGCACAGCATGGAAACTGTGACAAACTTGCAGCACACAGGCGAAGTGGATTCTTTGCCTACAAATTCCCTGAGCAACGGTCTTAAGATGCTGGCGCGAGGGCGGATTGATTTTATGATTACAGGACGACTGGTTGCGGATTATTTAATTCAGGATCTGAATTTGGGACAGGATATTTATATTTCCGACCGATCCGTTGAAAAGTTTGAACGCAAGTTTCTTCTGTCCAGAGATGCGGATAAACATCTGCAAAAATGGCTGGAAGGTGAAATCCAGCGTTTGCGAAGATCCGGTGAATGGAAAAAATTTTTGGGGGCGTTTCTACTACAAAACCGTCAGCTCTTCAGTCACCCGAAGTTCGTTTGAAACCTTTTGTAAGCCCGGCGGCAGTTCAATAAGAACTCCACGGGGGATTTCCTGTTCCAGCTTGTTCTTATGCATCCACGCCAAAAACTCGCGATCAGACCCACGGCAGATCATCTGACGGTCTTTGCCCTTTTCCTTTAGGCGATCCCCCACAACCCGGGCCGCAGTCACCGGGGCCGGAGGGGTCTTGCGCATCAAAAGATAGCTCATGGTCAGTGTGCGGTTTTTCATCGGCAGTTCGGCTTCCAGATTCAGGAACCACTGCGGGGCTTTGAAATGCACACGATCATGACACCAGTCGGTTTTGGATTGGGTCAACAGCGGGCAGGGGCCTTCATGCGTGCATGGCGCCCAAACGTGATAACCTTTTTCCAAAAGCTTCTGGCGAAGTTGCAACAGCTTGCGGCCATCCTGCTGGGTGGATGGTTCCACCAGCATCAGGGCTTCACACTGATAAGCCCATTCCGGCAGATCACTTAGTTCGGTCAAAGAATAAGAAAATAAAGCCAAAGTCTTGTATCCGTCTTTCATGCGACCTGCACTGAAAGTACGTTGCCAGTCCTGACGCGGGAACTGAGTGAAGTGCTTTTCAATAATCTGCTGCGGTTCTGAGGCGCGTTCGATCAACTGATAGCTGAACTT
The DNA here is from genome assembly GCF_025558485.1 of Bdellovibrio bacteriovorus. GTDB lineage: Bacteria > Bdellovibrionota > Bdellovibrionia > Bdellovibrionales > Bdellovibrionaceae > Bdellovibrio > Bdellovibrio bacteriovorus_G. The sequence goes on along the minus strand of NZ_CP102930.1, from coordinate 157,183 downwards.
GTGACGTTCATTCAAAGTGATTGAAGCGGTGGCCAGTCCTGCGCCGAAATCAATCACGTGTTCAAGGCCCGCAAAGAAATTTCTTTTGTCGGCTTCGGCAAACAGTCCGGTCAGACGGGTGGAATTCAGCGGCAGATAATAGCAAAGATAAGCCACCTGCGCCCAGGATTCGTTCCAGGGGGTTGGACTGTCGGGCTTGGCGATAAAGTAATCAGAAAGAGCCAGCACACACTTGGCCAATGCCTTGGAATCCTTCAGCGACAACTTGTAAGTCGCCAGGGCACGATCAATGGATTCTTCAAATGAAGCCGGGAAGCTGAATTCTCTTTGCATGAAGTTATTCTAAAGCGAGGACAGGGTGTGAAGCAATTGTTCCACCGTGATTTTCTCCATACAGTGAAATTCTTCACAGTGGGTGCCATCGCAGTGACTGCCATCCGGATTGAGTGTTGGCGCTTCAAAAATATGAACATGAGGCCCGCGAGCGGCCCAGCGCACAGGCTTTTGCACGCGCACATGAGGATAGATCCCCAGAACCGTAGCTCCTAAAGATGCTGCCATATGGGCGACACCCGTGCTGGGTACGACCACGGCCTTGGCATTCTTAAGCACCGTAAACAGCTCGGATGCTTTTAGCAGTCCTTGCAGGCAGAGGACGTTGGTATCACCTTTAAAAGTGGCCTTGATATCAGTCAGCCATTTTTCATCCGCAGCGGTGCCCGTCAGAACAACTTGGGTATGAGTACGGACCTGCTTGATAAACTCGACATAATTGGCAATGGGCCAGTTCAGGGCTGAACCCGCCATTCCCGGATGGACCACGACATAGCCACCTGCTGACAAATGATGTTTTGCCAATAGCTCGGGATTTGTCGGGGCTTGCAGTTTTAAAACCGGAGCCGGGTCAGAACTGGTATTGTTCAAAGCATGTTTCAGAACATCCAGATTGTATTCGGCTTCGTGCTTTACCGCCAGACTGCGCCGCTGGCGCAGGCCTTTGTTCAGGAACAAAAAACTGTGCCACTGCGAACGAACACCGGCGCGAACCGGAACACCTTCCGCCCACAGAGCATAGCTGACCCACCAGGGGGCTTGGAAGCTGACGGCCAGGTCGGGTTTGTATTCTTTCAGGAAAGCGCGAAGTTTTTGCAGGGACTCTTTAGAGTCTTCTTTGGCAAGCTCGATGTATTTTCTGTGGGGATCGGCATGATCGGGTACAAATCCCAATCCCTTGGCGATAACCCATTGCTGATCCCAGTCCTTTAAAAAAGAAACCTGATCTACACACATAGTGCAGATCAGGTCGCCGATTTTATCTAAACGGATCAGCAGTACACGCTTCATTCGTTACGTGTACTCTTCAACGCTGGGGCAAGAACAAATAAGATTGCGATCACCGTAAGCGTTATCCACGCGGCCCACGACCGGCCAGAACTTATTCACACGCAGCCATTCCACCGGATAAACCGCTTCTTCACGAGAATACGGATGATTCCATTCCGGTTTCATCAGCATCTGCGCCGTGTGCGGGGAGTTTTTCAGTGTGTTGTTTTCCTTGTCCATCTTGCCGGATTCAACAGCGCTGATTTCCTTGCGGATGGTCACCATGGAATCAATGAAACGATCCAGTTCTTTTTTGGATTCAGATTCAGTGGGTTCGATCATCAAAGTTCCTGCCACAGGGAAGCTCATGGTCGGAGCGTGGAAACCGAAGTCCATCAAACGTTTAGCAACGTCTGTCACGTCGATGCCAGAGGTCTTTTTGATCTCACGCACATCCACGATACATTCGTGCGCCACCAGACCGTTTTTACCTTTGTAAAGAACAGGATAGTGCGGTTCCAGTTTTTTTGCGATGTAGTTCGCACTCAGGATACTGACCAAAGTAGCTTTGCGAAGCCCCTCTGCGCCCATCATGGTGATGTACGCCCAAGAGATCGGCAAAATGCTGGCGCTGCCCCAAGGAGCCGATGTCACAGCAGAAATACCCTCTTTAGGACCTGCTTCAGGAACCATGGAATGTTTTGGCAGGAATGGAGCCAGGTGTGCACCCACACCGATAGGACCCACGCCCGGACCGCCACCACCGTGAGGGATGGAGAAGGTCTTGTGCAAGTTCATGTGGGAAACGTCCGGACCGAATGTTCCCGGGCGGCACATACCCACCAGGGCATTCATGTTCGCGCCGTCCATGTAAACCTGACCGCCGTTGTCGTGGATGATTTTGCAGATTTCAACGATACCTTCTTCAAACACACCGTGTGTGGAAGGATAAGTGATCATCAACGCTGCCAGATTGTCTTTGTGTTGTTCTGCTTTCAACTTCAGATCAGCAACGTCCACGTTCCCCTGATCGTCACAGGCCACGACCACCACCTGCATGTTTACCAGTGAAGCGGAAGCTGGATTGGTTCCATGGGCAGAAGATGGGATCAGACAGATATTACGATGAGCCTGACCACGGGATTGGTGATACTTACGGATCACCAAAAGACCCGCGTATTCACCCTGAGAGCCCGCATTCGGCTGCAAGCTCACGGCCGCAAAGCCGGTGATGTCGCAAAGTTTTTTCTCAAGATCGTGGATCATTTCAATCAGACCTGTGGCCTGAACTGTTGGCGCAAACGGGTGCAGCTTGCTGATTTCCGGCCAGGAAACAGGAACCAGTTCTGTCGTTGCATTTAGTTTCATCGTGCATGAACCCAGTGGGATCATGGAATGAGTCAGCGTCAGATCCTTGTTTTGCAGATGATGGATGTAACGAAGGATTTCAGTTTCACTGTGGTGAGAGTTAAACACAGAATGAGTCATGTAAGCCGAAGTACGAGTCAGGGCCGCTGGCAAAGTCACATCACCCAGAGCTTCATCCACAGACAAAGCCGTAAAGCCTGCCATGTTACCCATGTTGAAGGCCGCCCAGATCATTTCCACATCTTCCACGGAAGTTGTTTCATTCAAAGAGATGCCCAGCTTGTTCCCGCCGAAGTTGCGGAAGTTGATCTGCATTTTTTCAGCTTGTGCGATAATCGCAGCCGCTTTGTCTGTCGTTACAGTCAAAGTGTCAAAGAAAGATCCTGCCGCCACATTGTGGCCCAGCTTTTTCAAGCCTTCCGCCAAAATTGCCGTCAGACGCTGAACGCGCAACGCGATTTTCTTAAGACCTTGTGGTCCGTGGTAAACAGCGTACATGGAAGCCATGTTGGCCAAAAGCACTTGGGCCGTACAGATATTGGAAGTCGCTTTTTCACGACGGATGTGTTGTTCGCGAGTTTGCAAAGCCAGACGCAAAGCAGACTTGCCTTGAGAATCCACGCTGACACCCACCAGACGGCCTGGCATCAAACGCTTGTAAGCATCTTTCGTAGCCAGATAACCTGCGTGAGGACCTCCGAAGCCCATGGGCACACCAAAGCGTTGAGAGTTACCGACAACCATGTCAGCGCCCCACTCACCCGGAGGCGTCAACAAAGTCATCGCCAGAAGATCACTGGAAGCTGTCACCAGCGCGCCGTGGTCTTTGTATTTTTTGGCAAGCGCGGAATAGTCTTCAACAGTTCCGTTTGTATTTGGATATTGGAAGAACACACCGAAGACCGGTTTGGCGAAATCATATTTCGCCGGATCAACCACGATCATTTCAAAACCCAGAGGCTCTGCGCGAGTGCCCAGCACTTCGATCACATGCGGGTGCATGTCCGGAGAAACCACAAAAGCGTTTGCTTTGTTTTTGCAAAGAGAATGCGCCATGAACATCGCTTCGGCAGCGGCAGTGCCTTCATCCAGCAAAGACGCGTTGGCGATTTCCATGCCGTTCAGATCCGCGATCATGGTTTGGAAGTTCAACAGAGCTTCCAGACGGCCTTGGGAAATTTCCGGCTGATAAGGAGTGTAGGCTGTGTACCACACTGGATTTTCAAAGATGTTTCTTTGAATCACAGTCGGAGTGATGGTGTCGTGGTAACCCATGCCGATGTAGCTTTTGAAAACTTTGTTTTTGGAAACCATCTGTTTCAGATGATTCAAAAGCGCGTATTCAGAAATACCGGAACCAACGTCCTCGTATTTGTGAGTGGTGCGGATTTGGGAAGGGATCACTTTATCAGCCATTTGATCCAAAGAGTTGAAACCCAGTGTTTTCAACATCTCGTGAATGTCTGAATCTGTTGGACCAATATGACGGGGAATAAATTCGTTCTTGGAAGAAAGATCTGCAATTTTCATGAGCACCTCTAAAAAATAGACGCCCCGAGACTAGCACACCCCCTGCCACTTCGTCAGATAACATTTTTGCTGCGTGGCCGCGTCGTCGGTGCGTACTATGTTCTGGTTCAGGAAGCGCGCACAGACAATGCCCTGGGCGTGGTGAAATTCCCGGAAAGGAACAGCACGGCCGCCTTTGGACCGAATGGATCGCGCAGAATAATCTTCTGGTGATTCAAACCAACAGAGCGAACCGCCACGGTTTTGAAGTTTTCACTTTCCAACGTCGCCAGATCATCAAAGATGGCTTTGACCTCGGGGCGTGCTGTGATGGTTCCGGCGTCGATACCGCCCGTGACCTTCACATTCTTTTTGATGTGCTGGTTTTTCAAAGCGTCAGCGATGACTTTCAAATCGAAATCAAAAACATTGTACCAGATTTCCTGTTCGGCCCCGCGAATGAAATCAATCACGACTTTGCGCAGATCATCACCGGGCAAAACACGGCTTTTTGGATCTGCGGCGTCTTTCAAGTGAGGGTGATTGACGAACAGACGCATGGAACGATAGCCGGGGGCTCCGCCGGGAAGGTCCATTGTCAGGGGCTGCGACGGACTTTCATAGGCCGCCAATTGAGCCGCAAAGGCCGGTGTCTGTATCACGGCTTTTAATTGAACTTTGATTTCACTTAAGGCCTGGGCATAAGCTTCCGGGGATTCCTCCTGAGAGCTTTTCAACCGACTAAGGGTTTGATCAAGAATACGGATGTATTCAGGGTTCTTTTTCAGCAGGAAAACGATCTGACTTTGTGTCAGGGGTTTTTTCTGTTGCAGGACGGATTCGTTCAGGGCCTTGTACAGGTCCTTTTGGGTCATGGCTTTGAAGGTGACATCGAAAATACGGGCATAGTCGTAAGAGTCCGCCCAGACCGGGGTGACCAGAAGCTGAAGGACGAACAAACTAAAGAATAATAACTTCTTAACCATTCCCTGAAATACAGCAAGGACCCTGCCTTTTTGAGAATGGCTTATATTAGATATGGGTGTGCAAGGGTGGTGGGGTTGAGCCCAAAACTGTCACCCTTGCCGGGAAAGGACCTTAGATCGCCAGACGGCAGGAAGCTTCCAGAAGGATTTCGCGGCTCCAAAGGGTCCACTTGATCTCGTCATCTTCGGTTCTTAGAACACCGTCGGCATAAGTGCGGGACACATTGGTTTCGTAGATTTCAATATAGAATTTGGAAGAACCCAGATTGCGCACGCTGGCCTGATAGCTGCCATAAGTGCCAAAGACAACATTCTTTCCTTCAATCGTCGTCACTTTCGTGTCGGCGATCACGTCGTTGTTAACTTTCAGATTGCAGAATAGATCCTGAGCTTGAGCCGCAGCTCCGGACAACAAAACAGTTAAAGAAAGCAATAGGTGTTTCATAATATTTCCCCCTGAAAAACGGTCGAACATATTTATGCTCTCAAGGTGCAGGAAGAACTGTCCACAGTTTATCGTGGAACAAGACTTGGGACTCGACCTCTTTGTGTGTCTTGCGCTACGATAAACAGCATGACAGTCGATAAAAACCTTATAGCACCAGAACATACGGCGGTTCGCGTGGCCTTGTGGCGCGCACTGCACGTTCAAATTGATCCTGCCCCCCATGTCTTTTCTGACGAGCTCGGGGAAAAACTTGTCGCTGAAGAAAACTGGCGCAGTCGTCAGGATATGAATCCGGATTTTTCCAAAGGAATGCGTGCCTCCATCGTGGGGCGGGCCCGTTTGATCGAAGACCTTGTGGAAGAACAATTCCAAAAAGGTGTCACCCAGTATGTGATTCTGGGGGCAGGGCTGGACACCTTTGCCCAACGTCGCCCTGAACTGGCATCCCAGATACAAATTTTTGAAGTCGATCAGCCGGGACCGCAGGCCTGGAAGCAAAAGCGTCTGTCTGAAGCTGGATTGGCCACACCGCCGTCCTTGCACTTTGTGCCTGTGGATTTTGAAGCGGGACAGTCCTGGTGGGCACAGTTGCTGGCTGCGGGATTTGATTCCAGCAAGCCTGCCGTGATCGTTTCAACCGGGGTGTCGATGTACCTGAGCAAAGAAACCAATATGACGACTTTGCAGCAGATGGCAAAACTTGCGCCCGGTTCCATTTTCGCAATGACCTTTATGCTGGCCTTGGATCTGTTAGAGCCGCAGGAAAAAGCCATCATGGAATTCGTGATGAAAAGAACCGCCGAAGCGGGGACGCCGTTCTTAAGTCTTTTTGCGCCGGATGAAATTGTAGCGATGGCAAAGCAGGCAGGCTTTAAAAATGCCGAATATGTGTCTGGCGCGGATATTTATCAGCGCTATTTTGCCAGTCGATCAGACGGTCTGAATGCCGGTAACGCTGAAGCCTTCCTGTTGGGAATGACCTAATTGTCGGTCACTTTCGGTGGTGGCATTTTATTAAAGTGCGGTGGAAGTTTTTGATAGATAAAATAAAAAAAGGGAAGGTGTTGAGCCTTCCCTTTTTTGCGACCTTGAAAAGTCAGAAGCTTATTTCTTCTTTGCAACTTTCTTGGTGGTTTTGCGAGCAACAGCTTTTTTAGTTGTCGCTTTTTTTGTTGTTGCAGCTTTCGCTTTAGGAGCTGCTTTTTTGGAAGAAGCTTTCTTCGTGGTTTGTTTTTTGAACAAAGTTTTTTCCAATTTGGTTTTTTGAACGATGGCTTTTTTCTTGTAAGCCTGAATGTTCTTTTCCAGATCGTCAGCGGATTTTTTGATTTTGGAAATAGTGCTGTTCACTTCTTTTTCCAATTTTGCTTCAGAAACAGAAAGAGCTTTTACGATCTCCTGATACTTCTTCCAGGCAAGTTCGATCTTGTCTTCTTTTTCCTGATCGAAACGGCCTTTAAGTTCCGCTTCTTTCTTTTTGATCTCGTCACTTAGCTTTTGGAAGCTTTCAAGAAGGTTTTGTACGTTTTTGTTACCAGAAAGATTTTCAAGAATTTTTTGGAAAGCTGCAGATGCCACAACGGTCTCCTTTGTTTACATTTCCCAACATACACTGCGCCCGGGGGATTTCCTAGTCCCTCAAGCCTATTTTGACGTAAAATTAATTGTTTCCAACCAGACTTCGCGTTGGGCAGAAAACTGCCCCGGGAACTTCTCAAGACCCTTTTCGCGCATTCCCATTGCGTATTCAGTCATGTAAGTCTTCATCGCGTCTTCATCTTTGATCGTGTAAACGATCTTAAGATCTTTGCTGGAGGCTTCCATGCTGCCGCCTTTTCTTAAACAAAGTTCGGCCTTTAGGAAGCCGGGTAGAGTAAGAACTTCAGCGATGTGTTCGTTTTTGAGCCAATCAACGTACTCAGTGTAAACTTCATGTCTGACAGAGATATGAACAATATAAGTAACCATGTCGCCCCTTAAAGAGTGAATTTGAAGTCCTTGATTAGCATGCCCGGAATTTTTTTGCCACCTAAAGCACGGCTCTCATAAGTGGAAACCTGAGGATCAATCTCTTGGAAGTCTGTCACGGCCAGAAGGTTTGCGCCCAAACAGTCAAAAAGAGACTCATCAAAGCGCAAATCCGCGATCGGGGCCACGATTTCACCGTTTTCCACCCAGAAGCAGGCATAGCGGGTCATCCCGGTGATACGGGCATTCAGACGGTCCGACCAGTTCAGATAGTGCAGGTTGGACAGGTACAGGCCCGTTCCCAATTCTTTCAGGATCTCGTCCTTTTTCAAAGTGCCCGGTAGGATCTCCATCGCACGTGGAGACTCACCACTGTCACCGGCATTGCTGGTCACACCGTATTCTTTGGCAGAACGGCTGCTGATCAGGAAGCTTTGCAGCTCTCCGGCTTTGATCAAATCCAGCTTTTCTGGCGCAAGCTCTCCTAAAGAGTTGTACTGGTGAGTCAGACCCATGCTGAAGTTTTCACGCAAGTTGAACAAAGGCGAAAGGGAGCGCTCTTTATCGGCCAGACGTTGCATGGCACTGGCCCCTTGTTTGTAAGCATTAAAGCTTAAGGCACCCCAGGCAAACATGGTGGAAAGTTCCGCCACAGCCCCCGGAGCCAGATAAGTGCGGTAAGCCCCTGGCTGCAGAACTTTTTTAGGACGATCCATCAGGTTCAGTTGATTTTTAGTCTGCGCCAGATTTTCTTCAAAGGCCTTTTGATCCCAGCTTGTTCCGGCATAGATGGACTTCACGGCTTTTTCACCCAAATAGAGCGAATAATCCACGAAGAAGTTTTCTGTCGCAAACCAGTGACTTTGCCCTTGAGAATTTTTGTTGGCAGAAATAATCGGACCCGCGCAGTAAAGACCGGCAAGGTCTGTTCCCACTGCCGGAGCCGTAATGGCTTTAACCACGTCTTCATCGCTCAGCAAAGTGCCTTTGAAGGTGCTGTCACTGGTGCCGTTGTTTTTGATCGGAACCTGATAAGGATCTTCGGGAAGAAGATCACATTCCTGACGGGCTTGTTCCAGCCAGAAGTCAGCACGCTTTTTATCTTCTTCAATTTCACCAGTGATAGAGAAAGTGATATTGGCGGTTTTTTTATCTTTTTGCAGTTGCAGGCTTAAAGAGCGCTGTTCCACATGCGTGTTCTGACGGACTTTGTTGCCGTTAAAACGCACGAACAGGGATTCTTCGGCATGAAGATTCACCAAAGCCTGTTCATGGGATTTTAGATTTCCCAGCAGATGGTCGGCCACGGCATTGAAGGCAAGTTTTGTTTTTTCAGTAAAATTCATGGGCGACTCCTTTAGGCTCCGAAGACTTCAACGTTGGTGAACAGGCAATAAGGATTCGTATGGCCCACGCGAATGACCTGATTTGGCTCGCCCTTGCCGCAGAACGGGGACCCAAAGGTTTCGCGCACTTCGCTGACTGCTTTTAGGTTGTTCCAGAACTTCACAGTCGTGCCGCGATAATTTGGATTTTTCACGGTCTTGGTCAGTTTGCCGTTTTCGATCAGTTGGCCGTATTCGCAGCCGAACTGGAATTTGTTGCGGTAATCATCAATGGACCAGGATTTGTTCGCCTGCATGAATACGCCGCGCTCTACAGAGGCAATCATGTCTTCCAGCTTGGAGGTGCCCGGTTCCAGATTGATATTCGCCATACGGTCAATCGGCGCACGATTCCAGGATGAAGAGCGGAAGTTGGCAACGCCCGGCAGGTTCAGACGGGACTGGGACTCAAGCCCGCCCAGGCCGCGAATGAGCAAGCCGTCGTGGATCAGGAATTCTTTGGTCGCCTTGTGACCGGAATCATCAAACGCGTAAGAAGCCATGGCATCGGATACGGTCGGATCGAAGGTCACGTTCATCAGTTTGGAACCGTACTGAAGTTTTCCGAAGTCTTCAGGTTTTACGAAGCTCCATCCGGCATAGTTTCTTTCATCGCCCAGAATGCGGTCGTATTCCAAAGGATGTCCGATAGACTCGTGCACCTGCAAAGTCATCTGGTCTGGTGCCAGTAACAGATCCATGGAAGTGTCCGGGCAGTTTTCCGCGGACAGAAGCTCGACAGCTTCATTCGCCAGTTTTTTAGAACGGTCGATGATCGAAGCACGGTCAAAAACCTCGGCCCCGATTTGCAGACAGCGCGCCAAACCACCGCTGTCGGAACGGGTTTGCATTTCGCCCCCGGCTCCGGCGGTTGCAGAAAAATCGGTGCTGACGATGGAAAAACGCTGTTCAAAGTCAGAACCACTGGAAGTCACGGTGTGGAAATGAGTTTCAACAATCATCGCGGTGGCAGAACGGCTGACGATTTTGTCAGAAACACTCATGGCGCGAGTGGCCTCCACGAAGATGTCAGAGATTTCCTTGGCAGAGAAAGAATCCAAAGGTTTTACCACCGGAGAACTGTATTTCCCTTCGGCCACGGGACGGTGATCGGCACTGAAAGCATGAACCTTGTGCAAGGCGGCGGCTTTGGCGATGGAAACAGCTTTGTGCAAAGCGCGCTTGATGCCGCTGTCGCTCAGATCACTGGTGCCGGCGAAACCAAAGTGTCCGTCCACAAGAACCTCGACCATGACCCCTTGATCGAACGAGATATGATTGCGATCTGGTTTTTCATCGCGCACGGTGCGGAAGGTGGTTTTTTCAGTCACGTGACGCAAACTGATCCAGTCGGCCGTCCCTTTCAGGGAGTTCATGGTTCTTTCAAGGTGAAGCATGCAAGTCCTTTTTTGAATAGTTAAATGGAATTAAGCACTTCCATATCGGATGCGGGCCTAAAAAACAACCTTTCAGGGCACTGAATGAAAAGTCTCGTGGATTGGTACTTTGGGGGCGAGGGTGCCAAAGAGGGGTCAAAATGTTTTGGCAAGGCGTTTGCTTTATATAAATCCAAGGAGGTCGCTGGTGCCATAAGGAACCAGCTTACAGCCAAACAAGGGGAGGGGAAAGATTATGAGAGTACTTCTAGCAGCATTAGCAACAGGTTTCATGATGATGGTTATTCACGTTAACGCCGAGGCTGCAACCTTGGACACTCCCAGCTGTAGAATGCAAAGCGAAGGTATTTTCGATGGAGCTTGGGTGAAGCACCGTATCGTAGTGAACGAGGATGTCGTTTACGGTGCGAATGACCTGGATTCTATCTTGTCCCAGCTTGATTCCTTGCGTGATCAGGGCCTTTGCCGCTAAAGTGGCAGGGCTTTGAATCGGAATGAATACTTAACCCAGATTTGGCCCGCTTATCCTGCAATGCCTGACAATGCTCAGGCCGCCGGGCGCATTTATCAGATCGAACGGGAAGACGGTGGCTTGAAGCTGACCCTTCACCGCGACTCCAAGACCCATAAAATTCACTTTGAAAAAGCACCGCCTTATTCCGAACACCTGATTGAAGGTGATTTGGTGGCCGTGGTTTCTGCCGAAGAGCTAATTCTATTGGCGCCCCAACTTCAGTCGCTGCCTTCGCGTTCCTGGAACAAGGAACTGACGACACAGTGGGGGCTTTATCTGACGGCTCTACGCGCTTTTTTTGTCGATCAGGGGTTTGTAGAATTAAAGACCCCAAGCCTTGTTGTATGCCCGGGGACAGAGCCTAGTTTGGATGTGTTTTCCACCGAACTGAAGGTAGGATCAAAAAAGCAAAAACTGTTTTTGCCGACCAGTCCGGAATTGCATTTAAAAAAAGCCCTGGCTTTGGGGGCTGAAAAGATCTTTGAACTAGCCCCTTGTTTCCGTAACGGGGAGATGACGGAACGTCATCAGCCCGAGTTTTTGATGCTGGAATGGTATCGCGCTTATGCGAACCTGACCTTGATCAAAGAAGACATGATTTCTTTGGTGCAGGTGTTGGCGAAAGCTTTGGGTGCTTCTGCGCCGAAAGCTGTGCGCTCGTATTCAGTGGCCGAGCTTTTTAAAATTCATTGTGGTTTTGATTTAAAGCCCGACACGTCCAAGGATGAATTGAAAACACTGGCTGAAAAGTGTGGTGTCGATGTTCGCAGTGCCGAAAGCATTGATGATTATTTCTTCCTGATCTTTATGGAAAAGATTGAAACCCAGTTGCCAGCCGATGAACTGGTCTTTGTGGAAAAGTATCCTCCCTATCAGGCGGCATTGGCGCGACTGACATCTGACGGGTGGGGCGATCGCTTTGAGGCGTATTGGAAAGGTCTTGAGTTGTGCAATGCCTTCCACGAACTGAATGATCCTGTGATTCAGCGGTTACGCTCTGATGAGGATTTGCAGAAAAAAGCCGAAATGAAGAAAGAAGAGATTTCTTTAGACCCTGAGTTCTTCCAATGTCTGGAAGCCGGAATGCCACCATCCGGGGGAATAGCCTTGGGAGTCGAGCGTCTTTTTATGGCTTTGACGGACACAACGGACATTACTTCCCTGCGCCTTTTCCCACTTTGAGACGTCTTTTGTTTTGCATCTGAAAGGATGTGGAACACAGCGGAGCAATCGCGAATTATCCTTTGGAAATGTAGTTAAAGATTCAACAGGTTAAGACCGTAAAGTTCTACATGGGAACAATTACGGAACGTCTTGAAATGATATGCGCCATTCTTATCGGTATGGCTTCGGTGGCTTCCGCCACGCCCGCGACATTGAATTATCAGGGACGAATCATAAAATCTGATGGAACTCCGCTGGAGTTCAACAACGTCAGCTTCGCTTTTGAAATCACAAATGCCAGCGGTTCTTGCATTTTCTATCGGGAACAGCGCGATGGTGTGAATATGCAGGGGTCAAAAGGGGTTTTCGATATTGCCATCGGCGAAGGGACCAAGCTTTATCCTGCAACTGCCGATTATGGACTTCGCGATGTCTTTAATAACTCTTTGGAACATAAGTGTTCCGGGGTGGCTACGCCTTATACTCCTGACCTGGATGAAGTGCGTGTTCTGAAGGTGCAATTCCATGATGGTGTGGGATGGAAGGCGATCACTCCAAATAACATCATTCGCTCGGTTCCGTTTGCCAGCTATTCTTATTCATCTTCCAAATTGGGCGATAAACTTCCCAGCGATTTTGTTTTAAAGACTTCTTTTAATTCATGCGCGACAGGGCAGTATCTGACCTATGATGGTACAAACTTTCTTTGTAAAAATGATGCTGGTGGTGCCGGGATGGTGGCGGACATTGCAGTCACCGGACCCTACTTAAGTAAAAGCGGCACAGCCTCATTGCCAACGGTGTCGGCAGTTGTTGGAGCCACGGCGGGAACTTTGGCTGCCGGTGATGACAGTCGTTTTCTGAATGCTGAAAAGATCCGTGGCGTGAATGTCAGTGCGACGGCGGCCACTCCAGGGCAGGTTTTAAAATTGAACGGGTCCAATATCTGGGAGCCTGTGACTTTGGATTTCACAGAATCTCAGATTTCGGGCTCGATTTCAGGGGCTAAGATTTCCGGAGATATTTCTGGCAAAGCCAGTGGCATTAACGGAGTCCTTCCGGTTTCTCAAGGGGGAACGGGAAGTGGGACGGCTCTGAACAACAGCCGTCTTATGGTTTCCAGTGCCGGGAAAATTGTTGAAGCATCGGCTTTGGAAGACGGTCAGATTCTGATTGGTAAAACCGGGGATGCTCCGCAGGCAGCACTTTTGAGTGCCGGCAGCGGTGTGAGTATTAATAATGGTCCCGGTGGTATCACGATCAGTGCCACGGGAACAGGTGGGACGATCACGTCGGTCAATCCGGGCACGGGACTTTCAGGTGGTGGTTCTTCGGGAGCTGTCACTTTGAATTTGGCCAACACAACTGTTGTCGCTGGAACTTACGGAACTGCGACCAAGGTTCCGCAGTTTGCAGTGGATGCTCAGGGACGTTTGACAGCCGTAACTGAGTTGACGATTTCTGGAGTGGCTCCGGGAGGTGCTGCGGGCGGTGATTTGGATGGAACTTATCCGAATCCCGATGTGGTAAAGCTGCGTGGAAAAGCGATTTCGGCGACGGCTCCCACGGCCACGGGGCAGGTGCTTCGTTATGATGGGGCTCAGTATGGACCAAACTTCTTAAGCCTTGCTGATATTCGATCAACGGTGACTCCGGGAAATACAATCTTCCCGGGTTCTTCGTGCGCGGCGGATAAAACTTTGAACTGGTCCTCTTTGACGGACTCTTTCGCGTGTCAGAGTATTTCCATCACGGAATCTAATATTTCAGGAACCATTGCCTTGGGTAAAATGAATTTTGGCACCCAGACGGCCAAGACTTTCCTGGCGGCACCTACTGGGGCTGGCGGAGCGCCATCATTTAGAACTATCGCGGCTGCGGATCTTCCGGCGGACGCTTACGACAACAGTTACTTCAAACAGGGTGGCAATACTTTTGGAGCTGCTGCCAATCTCGGCACAACGGACGCGCAGAATCTGCAATTTGTGACGGGTGGAACAGCTCGTATGGCTTTGACGACGACGGGGCGCTTGGGGATCGGCACGATTGCTCCCGCCTCGGGCCTGACTCTGGTCAATGACGGGGTTGGCGATGCAAATGATGATATTGGTATTTTCAGTCATTCGGCGACAAATACACCGGCTCTTATTATGAATAGATCCTATGGGACAGCGGCGGTGCCTGCGGTAATGCCTGCGGGAAGTTTGGTGGGGTCTATTCAGTCACGAGCTTACAATGGTTCAGCCTTTGTCGAAGCGGCAGGTGTGCGCACTTATGCAGAGACTGTTTGGGACAGTGCCACTCCAAGCACAATTAATGGGGCGTTGAGTATTGTAACCATGACCGGAGCTTCTGCCACAGAAAAAATGCGTGTGACGTCGGAAGGCTCCATAGGTGTAGGAGTATCAGTTCCGATCAAACAGGTTCATATTCAAAAAGATCAGGCGACAGACACGGCTTTATTGATTCGAAATGCCAGTATTGCGGATAATGCTGCTTCAGCCGTGGATGTTGAGGCCGATGGGGCGGGGGCGCAGTTGATTTCCTACGGAACGGGAGTGACCGGAACTTGGGGATCATCCACGATTCCGAAGGCGGACTCTGTCATGTTACGGACTTATACAACAAGTCCTGCCACCAACTTTGGTGTCGGAACTGGCAGTGCACATCCTTTACATTTGGTAACGGACGATACTCCTCGTGTGACCGTGACAGCCACGGGAATGGTCGGTGTGGGGCTGACTTCACCACTGACTAAGTTCACCATCGCGGATCTATATCTGGGAACCACTTCGGACAACTCAGGTCTGGGCATTTCTGTTTACGGTTCGGCCAATGATTTTGGTGGTCTGACCTTGTGGGATCGTGATGGTGACACCAGCACCACCAACGACGGCGACACGACACTTTATTTTGGCGATGACCCGACAGACAATCTGCGTTTTGCTTATAAGCAGTCAGGTGTGGCAATGTCAGAGAAAATGCGTTTGACCAGCACAGGCAGTTTGGGGATTGGAACCACCAATCCCACAGGGCATCTGCACGTGTCTTCAAGTGCGCAATATACCTCCATCGTGAATGCCAACGCTGCGGCTGGGGGGCAGCAATGGAAATGGTTGTCGTCTTCCACGGCGGCCCCACTGGGCGCAAACTCCATGTGTTTTGCCATCGGGGTTTGCTACTTCAGTCTTTATACGACCGGGAATGCGACGTTATCGGGAACTTTGACTCAGTCCTCGGATGTTCGTTTTAAAAAAGACATTGTCGGTATTGACGGCGCATTGAATGACATTCTGAAATTGCGGGGCGTGACTTATTTCTGGAAAGATGAAAGTAAAGCGCACAGCAAACAGATGGGGCTGATTGCCCAGGAAGTGGAACAGGTGTTCCCAGAGGTGGTGGAAACTGATGCTGGCGGTTATAAGTCAGTGGCTTATCAAAATCTGGTGGCGCCGTTGATTGAGGCGATTAAAGAACTTCACGCAAAATGGCTGGGGGACTCACAGGAAATTCGCAGTGAGTTGTCGAAACAGAAACGTGAGATCACCTCTTTGAAAGAAGACAACGAGCGGCTCAGGAAGAAGGTCGAAGAAATTGCGGTCATTAAGAAGGCGCTTTGTGGCAAGGACGCTGATCTTGCCTTCTGCAAAGAGGAAAAGTAAGGCCCCCGATATAAGAGAATTCTGGACCTTCGGCGAACAGAAGGTCCTTCCATAATTGATCATCACTCCTTGATTATCCTAAGACAGTTGACTCACTCTTCAGTGAGGGTTGCAATAAGTCTGTGGGATTTAGAGTGATGATAAAGAACATTGTTTTCCTGATTCTGATATTCGCCGCCGTCTCTGGCCGGGCCGCGACCTATTCCTTTGCGGACTGTCTGGAAATCCTGAAAAAGAACAATGCAGAACTGATTTCAGCTGAACAGAATCTGCAAGCCGTTCAGTCACAGATGAGAGCTTTGTATGGTAATTACCTGCCGCAGATTTCTGCGAACCTGGGCTATCAAAAGGGCGAAACAGACAGTGTGGACAGTGAAGGCTATTCTGCCACACTGAATGCCACTCAGAATATTTTCAATGGTTTTTCTGACAGTGCCCGTATTTCTGAGGCGGAAGGAAAAGTAAAAGTCGCCGAAGCGAATCTGCGCTCGGTGAAGGCTAAGTTAAGCTATGACTTAAAATCCATCTTTGCCAGCGTGGTCTATGCCCAGGATTCATTGAAGCTTTCCAAAAACATTCAGAAACGCCGGTCCGATAACTTGAATCTGGTGGAATTGCGTTTTCAAAGCGGACGGGAAAACAAAGGTTCGGTGCTTTTGTCCAAAGCTTATCTAAAGCAGGCGCAGCTTGATGTTCTGAAGGCAGAAAATCTGTATCAGACTTCGCGCAGTTCCCTGATTCGTGTTCTGGGACTGGCTCCGGATCAGGAGGTCGAAGTTCAAGGTCGGGTTCCGGAAAACACACCTCCCTTGGCAACACCGGCTTTTGCCAGTTTGGCGCAGCAGACACCCGGATTTTTACAGGCACAAGGCCTGATTCAAAGCGCCGATGCCAGTTTGAAAAATTCCCGTTCAGAGTTTTTACCATCTTTGGATCTGTCAGGTTCTATCGGTAAAACTGGAGAGGATTTCTTCCCGGATCGGGACCGCTGGAGTGTCGGGGCGACCTTGTCATGGTCCTTGTTTTCCGGTGGTAAGGACTATTTCACACAGAAAAGTGCCGTTGCACAAAAGCTGGTGGCGGAAAATAACTGGAAGAATTCGGAACTGGAGCTGATCGCACAACTGCGGCAGGCCTTTGCTGATTTTATTGAATCCTCTGAACAAGTGAAAGTCAGCGATGCCTTTGTCGAAGCCGGGGCAGTTCGCGCTGAAATCGGGCGCAGTAAATACAACAATGGCCTTTCCAGTTTCGATGACTGGGATAAAATTGAAAATGATCTGATTTCTTATCAGAAAGATCAGACACTGAAACGTCGTGACCGGGTTGTGGCAGAAGCCAACTGGGAAAAAACTCAAGGTGTGGGGGTTCTGCAATGACACGATCCAAGAAGCTCATCTTTGCCAGTCTGGGGGCGGTGCTTTTATTAAGCGGCGGCTATTATTTCTGGAACAAAGAAAAGAATGAAGCTCCAAAGTATCGGGAAATTCCTGTTACCACGGGGGATCTGGAAATCACTATTTTAGCGACAGGCACCGTACAGCCGAAGAACAGGCTGGAAATCAAGGCCCCGGTGGCGGGCCGTATTGAACAGATTCTGGTGAAAGAAGGTCAGCAAATCCGCAAAGGGCAGATTCTGGCCTGGATGAGTTCCACAGAACGAGCGGCAATGCTGGATGCCGCCCGCGCGCAAGGTGCAGAGGAATACAAAAAATGGTCCGAGCTTTATCTGGCGACACCGGTGATGGCCCCGATCTCTGGGACATTGATTCTGAAAAATGTCGAGCCCGGTCAGACCTTCACCACAACGGATGCAATTTTTGTGATGTCAGACCGTTTAACAGTGAAAGCGCAGGTTGATGAAACGGATATTGCCCAGATCAAGCTGAAAGAAAAAGCGACAATTGTACTGGATGCTTATCCGCAAAATCCACAGCCTGCAATCGTGGATCAAATTGCCTTTGATGCGACAACGGTGAACAGTGTGACCACATACATTGTGGACGTGATTCCGGTGGAAACCCCGGATTTCATGCGCAGTGGGATGACGGCCAATGTGACGTTTAATATTGCCGCAAAAAAGGATGTTTTGATTGTGCCCAGTGAAGCCCTGCGTGTCAGCGAGGGGCGCACCATGGTGCTGGTGAAAAAGCCAAATTCCAAGGAAGGTGTCATGCGGGAAATCCGCACCGGCATCACCGATGGGAAAAACACGGAAGTGGTTGAAGGGCTTTCTGAAAATGATATGGTTTTGGTGACTGAATTCAGACTGGGGGCAAAGTCCTCTCAGAGTACAAATCCTTTCGGACCGCCATCTCGCACCCGGCCTAGGTCAGGTGGGCGATGATCGAAATAAAGGATATTCGCAAGTCATATAAAATGGGCGATCAATCGGTGGATGTGCTGAAAGGCATCAGTCTGCAAATTGAGCGCGGTGATTTTGTGGCGATCATGGGGCCATCGGGATCAGGCAAGTCCACTTTGATGCATATCCTGGGTTTGCTGGATATTCCCACCAGCGGATCATACAATTTAAATGGTCGCGAGGTCGCAAGTCTTTCTGAAGATGAACTGGCCGTGGTACGCAGAGAGGAAGTCGGGTTTATTTTTCAGCAGTTCAATCTGCTGCCCAGAATGGAAGCCTGGCAGAACGTATCCCTGCCGCTGATTTACAGCGAGGATGGTTTTAGCTTTGATAAAGCGCAGGTCCTTTTGGACAAGGTGGGTCTGGCAGAAAGAATTCATCATAAGTCCAATGAACTGTCCGGGGGACAACAGCAAAGAATCGCCATCGCCCGTTCCTTGATTAACAATCCACGCATTATTTTTGCCGATGAACCCACTGGGAATCTGGATTCCAAAAGCGAAAAAGAAATCATGGAGATCCTGCGCAAACTGAATGAGCAGGGGATTACGATTATCATCGTCACA
The DNA here is from genome assembly GCF_025558485.1 of Bdellovibrio bacteriovorus. Lineage (GTDB taxonomy): Bacteria > Bdellovibrionota > Bdellovibrionia > Bdellovibrionales > Bdellovibrionaceae > Bdellovibrio > Bdellovibrio bacteriovorus_G. The sequence continues at coordinate 138,528 of NZ_CP102930.1, read as the reverse complement.
CATGAAGAGGAAATCGGTCAGCAGGCCAAGCGTCTGATTCGCTTAAGGGATGGAGTGATCCAGTCAGACGAAAGGCTTCAGCCGCTAAGTTCTGCTGGTTCAGAAAAGACAGTTCGGGAGCTGCGGCCACCCAAATTCCCGGTGCGGGAAATGGTTGAACATCTTCATCAGGGATTTCAGACTTTGGCCGCCAACAAGGTGCGCTCAGGTCTTTCCATGCTGGGGATTTTAATTGGTGTGGCAGCCGTGGTGGGAATGCTGGCACTGGGAACCGGTGCCCGGCAGTCGATTGAAAAGCAGCTGTCATCGCTGGGCTCCAACCTTCTTGTTCTGCGTGCGGGCAATGTGCGAGTGGGAGGTGTGGTGCAGGAATCCGGGGTGAGGATTCGAGTCACATTGGATGATGTGGCAACGATTAAAAGCCAAATCCCGGCAATTAAAGATGTGTCTCCGTCGTCTTCCGGACGAGGTCAGGTGACTTATTTGAATAAAAACTGGAACACGTCGGTGATGGGGGTTGCGCCATCCTATGAACAAATGCGCGCCAGCACGCCGATTTACGGAAGATTCTTTTCGGAAGAGGAAAATCAGCGCCGGGCTTTGGTGGCTGTGATTGGCACCACAGTCGCACGTGAATTGTTTGGAGAAAAATCCCCCATAGGTGAAATGATCAAAATCAACAAGGTGAATTTCCGTGTGATTGGTGTACTGCCGGAAAAAGGTGCCGCGGGTCCTCAGGATCAGGATGATCGTATTCTGGTGCCGGTTGTTTCCGCGATGTATCGTCTGTTCGGAAAAAACTATGTGGATTCGGTGGATATTGAAGTGCGCGATGCCAATGATATTCCTGACGTGCAGGATTCTTTGCAAGAGCTGATGAACAAGCGTCATCGCGTTCCGGTTTCAGCGCAAGGGGATGCTTTCAACGTCTTTAATATGGCGGATATTCAGCAGGCGTTGAATTCCACCAGTCAGACCATGTCCATGTTGCTGGCATCCATCGCGGCAATTTCTTTGGTCGTCGGTGGTATCGGAATCATGAACATCATGCTGGTGTCAGTGACGGAAAGAACCAAAGAAATCGGTTTGCGCAAAGCCATCGGCGCGCGCCGCCGCGATATTCTGCTGCAATTCCTGGCGGAATCCATCGTGGTCAGTGTGTGTGGCGGCTTATTAGGAATCGCTCTAGGTGTGGGGTTCTCGCTTTTCATTTCCAAAGTCGTCGGATGGACCACAGTCGTTTCGCCATCTTCCGTGCTGTTGTCGTTTGGATTTTCAGCGCTGATCGGAATTGTCTTCGGCAGTTACCCAGCCTCGAAGGCTTCCAAGCTGCATCCCATAGAAGCCCTCCGCTACGAATAAAAGGTGCCTGGTTTTTTTTTTCTGGCTACACTGTGTTTTGTTTAAGCCAGTTGGCTTTTATGAGGCCGTAAACGACAAGATCCACGTATTCGTTGTTCTTTAGAATTTGTTGTTTTAGGTAGCCCTCTTTTTCCATTCCGGCTTTGACCATGACTTTGCCGGAAGCGGGATTGTGGGCCATGTGGCAGGCAGTGATTTTGTTCAGCCCCAAAGATTCAAAGCCATAGAGAATCGCGGCTTTTGTGGCCTCAGTACAATAACCTTTACTCCAATGAGCTTCGCCAACCCAATAGCCGACTTCAGCGCGATGATGGTTTTTGCTGCTCATCAGGCTGATACAACCAATCAGTTCGTTGGTGCTTTTTAGAGTGATGGCCCAGTCTGCACCGTGACCATTCTTAAAATTTTCCTGATGATGTGAAATCCAGTCCTCCGCCGCTCCGTCAGGGTAGGGGTGGGGAATGGCCAGCGTGGTTGCCGCAATTTTAGGGGAACCGGCCTGACGTTGAATTTCTTTGGCGTCATTCAGGGAAAAGGCCCGCAGAATAAGGCGTTCAGTTTGCAAAGTTGGGATGGTTATATCTACTGTGCTCATAGGGCCCCCATGTGATTTTTATGGATAATCGCACAGGTTTGTAGATGAAAAAAAGACAAAAAGGGAATCTTGACTGTTTTATTTATGGGGGCTCCGTTAGAAAGGGTCATCTTTTTACATTCTAACGGAGGTTCCATTATGAAGGGTCTTTTGATTGCGGCTTTGGTATTTGTTTCTGCTCCTGCATTTGCCGGAAAAATGAAAGAAATCTACACGATGACAAATGAAAGCGTATTGGAAACTTTGGGTTTCGATGAAGGCATTGTCAGAGTCGATGGTCACAAATTCGTAAGTGTTCCGGGTGCAGACTTGGCTGTTCAAACGACAGTTCGCGGTTACAATGGAAAAACTTATACTTGTGTGACGACGTTTGTGGATTCTGAATACTTCTATCAGGTGAATTACACAACTTGTGACTAAGTTGTTTTGAGTCGCAGAAAATAAAAAAAGGGAGCTGCAAAGCTCCCTTTTTTTATTCTTGGCCGTCGTCCGGGCCACCGTTGATGTCTTCTTTTAATCGCAGAAAATAAAAAAGGGAGCTTTGCAGCTCCCTTTTTTATTCTTGCCCGTCGTCTGGGCCGCCGTTGATGTCTTCTTTTAATTCTTTACCGACTTTGAAGAACGGCAATTTCTTTTCATCAACATTGATGATTTCACCCGTGCGAGGGTTACGCCCTTTGTAAGCACCGTATTGACGATTCACAAATGAACCAAAACCACGGATTTCGATACGGTCATCGCGCATCAAAGCTTCAACCATAGAATCAAAAATGGTGTTTACAACGGTTTCTGCTTTTACACGGGTAATACCCGCTTTTTCAGAGATCAAATTAATCAAATCCGCTTTTGTCATCTTCTCGCGTCCTTCAGAACTTCCAAGATCTCAACTGACCTACTTAAAGTATTGATAACACTCTCGATTATACAGAAGAGCCGGGGGCTGACTACCACTTTTCAACGATTTAACTCAATGCTTCTTATACAAGCCCGTATTGAGCAGGATTTTACGGTAAGCATCAAGGACTGACTGGACCATTTTCTGGGTATCAAACAGGTCAACGACCTTCTGGCGGGCCCTTTCGCCGATTTCTTCGGCTGGCATCGTCCCGGAAAAGATCTCAACCAGCAAATTACTCATAGAGTCGACATCGGCCGGTCTTAAAAGGAACCCGTCTCGACCATCTTCGATAATATTGGCAATTGGGGACACTTCCGAGCCCAAAACGACCTTTTTCTGGGCCATGGCTTCCAAGGTGGAAGGCTCAAACCCGGTGGTACGCGAGCCCATATTCACGAAAACATCACCCAAAACGATATAATCTTCCAGTTCTCCGGTGGGAACGGCACCGGTCATGATCACACGATTTCCCAGCGCCAGATTCAAAACCTGGAATTCGATTTCTTTGAATTTGGGGCCGTTACCGACCAAGAGCAAATAGCTGCCCGGTTTTTTGATGGCAACCTTTTCAAATGCGCGAAGCAGAGGAATCACTTCCTGTACCTCGGTCATGTCCGTGATGGAAACCGCGACATGGGCATTTTCAGGAATGCCCAGTTTTTTTCTTAGCTCCAGTGACTTTTCTTTCGGAGTCAAATCACCCAGTTCAATGCCGTAAGGCACTGTGTAGGTGTGATAATCCGGATACAGATAATATCTTTCCAGAATAATCCGCTGCTGAGGATTGGTGACAAAAATTCCATCGGCAGTTGAAAGCAACTGACGGTCACCACCATAGTAAGTTGTCAGAAACTTATACGCGGTTGCGATTCCAGTGGTCAGCATGCTGCCCAGGGTTTCCTGCTTCATCGCCAGAATGGCAAAAAGCTGGGACATCTGAGTAGCTTCCACGTCGTAAGCCATCGCGACTTTGAGGTTTTTCTTGCGAGTTCCGACGCGGTAACCGGATTTGTCGATGCTATGAAGAATGTGAAACGGGTCTTCCTTGTGAAGTTGCGCGAATTTCTGGCGAACCGCCATTTGGAAGCTTAGGTGCGAAAGATTCTTTTCGCCCTCGAACAGGTAGTGAACCTTCACACCATCGCGAAGCACTTCGGGTTTTTTCATGGCAGAGCTGGCCGCAAGCACCGTGACCTTGTGCCCTTCACGAGCCAGGCCTTTGGCAATCGGCCACAAAAAACCATGATCGGTCGCACGACTGAGAATCGGAAAGCGATGAGATGTCAGACAGATATTAAGTGTTTCCGGCAGACGGGACTTTTTGACCATGCCTTATCTTAGATGATTCAAGGCCTTGTTGTACAGACGATTGAGTTCATTCATGGAGGAGTCGATCAGATGGCGATCTTCCGCCAGTTTTTCAGACAGGGATTCCGGCAGTTTCAGATGGCTCTTGGCCAAAAGTTTGATGAGGTCTTTTTGCAGCTGACCGTGGTTCAGAACCCAGCAGTTCACCGTGTTTTTCCAAAGATCCGAGTGCACGCTGGTCTGGCGCGAGTCCAGAATCAAAACGGCCTGGGATTGGATCGCACGCAAATAATATTCCGTCATTTCAACCGGCGTGAACTGCTGTCCGGCGAGCATCAAGGCCGTGCTTTTCTGAAGCAGATTCTGAGTCAAAGAGGCAGACAGAGGTCCAGTCAAAAGCCAGCGGTCCGCGCATTGGAATTCCTCCATCCACGCGGCGAATTTTTTGCGATCACGCAAGGACCAGTGGGAATAAGTTCCCCACAGGGCGACTTTATATTTCTGCGCAACCGTGCGCAGACGAATAAAGCTTTCAGCGTTCGGATTAAAGCGAGGCTCATTAAAAGGAATCACCACATAAGGTTTTTGTGCCAGAGTTTCCAGTAAATGCAACTCACTGCTATCGACAGCCTCTTCGGCTGGAGGAGTCGCTTTCAAATCCAGAACTGGTGGCAGAATCCCACGGCCCTGTCGGTTGGATCGCACATCCAGTCCGCGCAACAACCCCAAAGCTTCCACTGTTGGGCAGGTGATGATGTCACTTTCCTCAATCAGATAGCGAACCGGATTTCTGCGGCTTAAACCTTTGCGAATGTTCAGAAGAGACGTCGTTAAAACGCAAGTCGGATGGGATTTGGCAAAAGTCGAAAGCACCATTTGGGCGGGACTCATGCGGTCTTCATCCAACAGCACATGCAGGATCTGCGGTTGCAGTCCGAACAGGCCAGGAATAATGCGGATGCCCTCCAGAAAACTCCATTTTTTGAAATAACCCATGAACTCGATGCCGCTGGTATCGCGGGGAGTTTCACCGTAACTGGTCAGCAGAACCACTTCATGTTGTTGCGCCTTCAGAGCTTGTGCAAGCTGCCAGGAAGTCGCATTTACATGTTTGCTCACCAGTATTATTTTCGCCATTCAAGTCCTAAAGCTTTGTAGATCCTGTGCAAGATCTTGCGGTTGGCTTCCGGAATATTACGGTGTTTAAGCTCTTCCGGATGAATCCATTCCAGCATCATATGATGCTTGGCACGGGGTTCGCCTTTCCAGTATAGGATTTCATAGAATAATATGAGAATCCCTACATCTCCGTAGGAATGTGTGCAGGCCAGCTTTAATTCGCCGACTTCGGCCTCGATACCCAGCTCTTCATTTAGTTCACGAGCCAAAGCTTCTTCAGGTGTTTCGCCATTTTCGATCTTACCGCCGGGGAATTCCCATTGGCCCGCCAAAGAGTTGTTTTCAGGGCGTTGACCGACAAGAATCTTGCCGTCTTTGCGCAAAAAACCAGCGACCACAGGAATCCAATGACCCTTGCGGATTTTTGATTTTTTTGGTTTTGTCTCCACTGCGCTATCGCCCGTCATTATACCTTCTTGCTACGTGATGGAAGAAACCTGGTCCATGGAACACAAGTGCACTATAAATTTGAACAAGATCGGCGCCCATTTGCAATCTTTCAAAGACATCTTCTGGGCTCATAATGCCCCCAACGCTGACTAAAAGCAGTCCTTCGCGGTTTTTGCCTAAAGTTTGAACAGCAACTTCAAGCGCACGCTTGGAAAGATCCTTTAAGGGAGCACCGGAAAGTCCTCCCTCTGCCGGGAAGTGGCAGCCTGCGGGGCGGGACAGCGTGGTGTTCGTCAAAACGAAGCCATCAACGCCCAATTCTTGGCAATTGTTCACAGCCTCAGCAAGTCCCTCATCGCCCATGTCCGGAGACAGTTTCACCAAAACCGGTGTGGGTTCAAAGTGGGATACACGGTCCATGATGGGTGAAATCAGGGCGCGCAGATTCTCTTTTTTCTGAAGATCTCGCAGGCCCGATGTATTGGGGCTGGAGATATTCACAACAAAGGCATCTGCAAATGGACGGAACTGATCCACCAGTTTTAGATAGTCACTCACCGCACTGTTGTTCGGGGTGTGGCGGTTTTTTCCGATATTAACAAAGATCGGGGTTCGGTAGTTCGGTGCATAGTACGCCAGATTGTAAAACACCTCGTCTGCCCCGTGGCTTGGGAAACCCATCTTGTTCCACATAGCCTGAAGATTCAGGTCGCGGTCCATGATTTTTCCAGGATTTGGGGTTTGAGCGCGGGGAGTGACTGTGCCGACTTCAACGAAGCCGCATCCCAAAGCCCACCACTCTTTCAGATGTTCTGCATTCTTATCGACACCACCGGCAATACCCAGGGGATTGGCGAAATGAAGATCACGCCAGGTAAAGCTGTTCCATTGCGGAGTTTTTCGTCCGTGAAGCAAAGAGTAGAAAGGAAGACCCAGTGAGCTCAGATCGTGAGCCCACTGGGGTGGTAAAAGTAACCAAGGCTTTTTGATAAAGTCCAGTTTCAAATAGTAACCAAGGCTTTTTGATAAAGTCCAGTTTCAAATCCTGCGTCCCGCGCATTATCTTGGGTACAAGCCTCTTAGAAGCATCGCACGCTCAAGACGTTGAACAGAAACTGCCATCGCAGCAGATCTCATGTCCACGTTCTTTTCTTTCGCCAAAGAATAACCTTTGTCGAATGCTTTGGTGATGATGCCTTTCAAGCGGCCATTGATTTCTTCTTCGTCCCAGAAGAAGGACATAGTGTCCTGCACCCATTCAAAGTAAGAAACGATCACGCCGCCGCCGTTGGCGATAACATCCGGAGCAATGAAAACACCGCGTTTATGAAGGATCTTGGTCGCTGCGTTTGTGATAGGACCGTTCGCGCCTTCCACGATGATTTTTGCCTGAACTTTTTCTGCGTTGTGAGTGTCGATTTGGTTTTCCAAAGCGCACGGGAACAAAGCATCACATTTTACTTCAAGCAGTTCTTCGTTGCTGATTGGCTGAGCTTTTGGATAGCCCTTCAGGAATTTGTGAGCTTTCACGTATTCCATCACATCGTTGATATCCAGACCGTCGCCGTTGAAGATACCACCGGAAACGTCGCTGACTGCAACGATACGCGCACCACGTTCAAAAGCAAACTTCGCCGCGAATGAACCCACGTTGCCGAAGCCCTGGATCGCGATGGCTGCGCCCTTCATGCTCATGTTGCAAACTTCGAAAGCTTTTTCCGCAACATAAACCACACCCAAACCTGTTGCATGGTTACGGCCCAAAGAACCGCCGACTTCAACAGGTTTTCCAGTCACAACGCCTGGCTGTGCAAAGCCACCGTTTTCCTGGGAATAAGTGTCCATGAACCAAGCCATCGTCTGTGGATCTGTACCCACGTCCGGAGCCGGGATGTCTTTAGTTGGTCCAACAAAAGGTCCGATCTCGGAAGCATAACGACGAGTCAGGCTTTGTTTTTCAGTGCGGGAAAGTTTGGTTGGATCAACAGTGATACCACCTTTGGCTCCGCCCAACGGCAGACCCAACACAGAGTTTTTGAAAGTCATCAAAGCTGCAAGGCCGACAACTTCAGAAAGATCCACGTTTTGGTGATAACGGATGCCCCCTTTGTAAGGGCCCAAGGTTGGAGAATACTGCACGCGATATCCTGTGAATACTTTCACGCTGTGATCGTCCATGCGCACAGGGACGGAAACAGTGATGCAACGACGAGGTCTTTTCAGACGCTCAAGAATGTTGGGATCGCAGTTGATAATTTTGGCAGCTTCATCGAGAGTTTGAATGGCGTTTCTGAAAAGAGGCCCGTCATAGAGAGGCTCTATCTTGTGTTCCATGATATGTGTCTCCTTAAATACACCGAAAAATTTTAGTGAAGTAAATACTCAAAGTCACTCCGGAAAAAGGTGATGACTCGATGATTCTTTTTGGCCACAATGAGGCCTATGCTTCGGTCGTGGTTATGTTTTTTCAGCCTTATAGTCGTCAGCTCCAACGTCCTCGCCGCCAACCCGCAACGAGCTTTTCTTGAACAGTTTCAAAGCTCTCGCATCAGTTTTCCGGGAGACAACTCACCTCTTCTGGCAGACAGCCCGGGGCGTTATCCGGAGCCGCTGAACTTTATAATGACCAACATCATCAGCTGGATTCCCACGGGAGAGCCCAAATTGATGTCCACGGCCTGTGCTCCGGAAGTATGGGCCGCCCGCCTGCAGGACCCTCGCGTCCAAAAATCCGTTCAGTTGCAGGGAGCACTGGTTCAGAAATACTTCCAGGATTGCCGTGCAGAGCTGGAAACCGGCGATGATGGCTGGTTTGTGAATGTCCGACGTATGATGACGATGAAATACAATCCACAGGGTCATCCGTTTTTGCGCCGGGTGGTTGTCAATCTGCCGGGGAATGTGAAGCTAAAAGGTCTGTTGGGCCTTAAAGGCGACATGAAGCGCCGTCCTCTGGTGATTGTGCGTCTGGGGATTTTTTCCAACGTCGAGGACTTCAAACCCGAGCGCGCATGGTTGATGATGTTCTTTGAACAGTCACCGTTTAATGTCCTGATGCTTGAAAATATGTCGAGCCCGGATTTTGTGGCTAACAACAGTCGCTTTTCTTTCGGGGGCTATGACGAGGGCATTCAAAACATTCAGGTGGCGCGTTTATTGACAGACCCGGTGGAGCCTTTGTCTCAGTTGGTGGACAGCATTCATCTTTTTGGGATCAGTCTGGGCGGGCACGGGGTTTTGTATTCGTCGCTACTGAATAAATATAATTCCCCAAAGCGGGGGCCACTGATTAATTCCTTCATGGCGTTGTGCCCGGTGGTGAATCTGCGCGCGACGATGGAAAGTCTGACCCACAGTGGGGTTAAATCCGCTTTTGTCGATTTGTGGAGTCGTCAGCGTTTGCAAGGGTTGGATCGCAAGATTCCGGCACTGGAAAGCTTTGAAAGTTTCTCTTACTTAAGCAAAGCCATCTCTGAGATCGCGCGAACTTATCATGGTGGTCTTTCTTATGTGAACTCGGTCAAGCTGCCGCCGGGGGTTGAGGACAACACCCACTTCTGGGAGTTGAATGATTTCTGGCGCCACTACAAACAGGTGAAAGAGCCGGTTTTGATCTATGCGACAGAACAGGACCCTGCCGTGCCGTATGATTTAAATGCCCAGCAGTTGCAGAATAAAGAACTGAAAGTGGACAGCAAAAACATCCGCGTGGTGGAACTGCCTCAGGGGGTTCATTGCACGTTGCCGGTGCCTTATGACTGGTCGGCGATCACGTCATTGTTCCAGTCGTATGTTTTGTCCCATTCGCCGGACTTTAAAATGACTGAGCGGCATCTGGATGTGGATCTGTCAGACGAAGAATGGAAGGGTTTCTTTGATCAAGGTTCAAGCGTGCGCTTTGAGGTGGAAGAGCCGGGCAAGAAAGCCGGTTTCGTGACCATTGCCCTGGAGGTGGAAAATGCCAGGGGCAAGGAAAAATCCATGAACCTGAGCCTGCCGCTGTCGCAATTTGATTTCCGCTTTTTGAATCAGGACATGACCGGGTCAGAGCAGGAAATGATCGTGCGCTGGTTAAACCAGAATCTAAAAATCTCCATTGATCAAAGTCAGGGGAAAGCCATTCTTAAGGCTGTCTGGCCAGTTGCTCTTTAAAAAAATCTGAATGCTCCGCCAGCTTTTCCATGTATCCGCTGACGTCTTCCCGGGCTTCGGCGGGCAGTCGGTAAAAGGGCGTGACATGTTCATCCGGAACATAGCGGAAGGTGAAGTTGATCCGACGGGTTTCAAAGTTGTCGATATCGTTCAGAGGAAAAATATGATCCTCTTTGCGATCCACACGCTGCACGCGATGGAACAGATGTTTCTTGAATTTATCCCCACCGAAAATTTGCAAAGAGCTGTCTTCCAGCCACTGTTGAAAGACCACGTTGGATTTCGACTCTGTGCCCTGACTTGAAACAAATTGAAAAAACGCACGTTCACCGAATGAAATCGATGCCACAGGGCCGGGTTCAAAGTCTTTGTGCTCACCCACACGGGCGCAGTCGTTCTTTTTCCCGTCTTCCGCTATTTGATCTCCATAGTAATTGATCAGACACGTGTTCAAGTGCCAGCCCCGGGGAATGTCACGTGGGGCATAGGTGTCGTGGATCAGGGCTTCGATCTTTTGGATCAGATATTCCAAAATCGGTGGATATCCTTCGGCCGTTACACAGCGGTTGTAGATGCCCTTGGGCGGATGATAGTAGTTCAGACACGCAAACTGCCAGTTCCCCAGCCAGTACACCGGGCGCAGCAACGGTCGTTGCTTCTGATTTTCCGGAGGCGGGTTGTTTTTGGAATAACGCATTTCCCAGATCGGATACAGGGTTCTTAGGTATTCCATGATCTCGGTTTTTTCGCGGGCAGAGATATAGTTTTGTTTATAGATCAACCCGTAAGGCAGGCTCTTTTCCGAAGGGCGTTCGGTCCCTTGATTGCGGGCCGGGGCGCCTTTGTGCGCGGGGGATTTGCCTTGAAACTTGCCTTTGGGTTTAAACATAGGCTGAGGGTTCTATCATGAGGGTGGGCTTGCCGCCAAGTCCGGGGTTTTAGGGGTGACAGTCTCGTCCCCATGGGCTACAAAAGAGCCATATCAGCTTTCCGGAGAATGAAAAAATGACAACACCCGTAAAGGCCACCGTAGGCCCTCAGGAAAAAGAACTTCTCTTAAATCAAATCCCTTTTTTGAAGGGTAAGAAGATCCTTATTATTGGCGACGTCGGTCTGGATGAATACGTGATGGGGCAGGTCCGTCGTATCAGCCCGGAAGCTCCGGTTCCTGTTCTGGAAGTCGAAGAAGAAGACATGCGTTTGGGCCTGGCGGCGAACGTGGCGCAAAACGTGGCCAGCCTGGGTGGGGAAGCGATGTTGATCTCTGTGGTCGGTGATGACACCGGGGCCAACCTGCTGCGCGATTTGTTTGAAAAAAATGGCGTGAGCTGGGAATACATGATCGTGGACAAGGCCCGTCCGACCACGCGTAAAACCCGCGTGATGGCTAAGCACCACCACTTGGTGCGCGTGGACTATGAATTAAAAAAATATCTTTCTGCCGAAGCGGAAGCGCGTTTGATCGAAGCTGTGGAAAAGAATGTGGCCAAAGCCGACTGCGTGGTGATTGAAGATTATGCCAAGGGCGTGATCTCTCGCAACGTGGTGGAAAAAGTTTCTGCGATTTGCAAAAAGCACGGCAAGAAACTGATGGTCGATCCCCATCGCAATAATCACGGTTCCTTCTATCAGGGCGTGGACTTGATCAAACCCAACTATGACGAAGCCGTGGTTTTGACTGGCAAGGACTTCAATGACCTGCGTGACAATCCCAACAAGGTGATCGAAGTGGCGCGTGAGCTGCAAAAGATCACCGGTGCCAAGGACGTTGTTCTGACGCGCGGAAAAGATGGCATGACCATTGTGTCTGGTGACGAGATCACAGAGGTTCCAACCTATGCGCGCAAAGTTTTCGACGTGACGGGTGCAGGAGACACCGTTATTGCGGCCCTGGCTTTGGGGCTGATGTCAGGCTTGTCGCTGGTTCACTCTTGCATGTTGGCAAACTATGCTGCAGGCGTGGTTGTTGGCAAAGTCGGCTGTGTTCCTTGCGAAATCCCGGAACTGAAAGAATATATCCAAACTGCGCACTAGGCGAGGTATCTTTGGGAAGCGCGAAAGGGGAGGCTATGGAGCGATCTTACAAAGTAAATAGTCAGCTTTTGCCTCCGGGCTTTCCTCGTCAGTTCGATGCGCATATTTACTTCGATGAAGTTCATCGTGATAAGGCGTCCCGTTTGCGTGACGAAGCCATTCGTATGTTCGAAGGTAAAAAAGTTTTTGTGGGTGAGATGATCCCTGAAGCAATCGGACCTCACCCGGTTCCTATGTTTGAAATCAATTTCCCCAAAGAACATTTTACCGAAGTGGTTTTGTGGCTTATGCATGAACGCGGCGATCTTTCGGTCCTGGTGCATGAGCTGACAGGGGACGATCTTTATGACCATACCCAGGCGGCCCTGTGGCTGGGACCTGCGGTTGAGCTCAAATACGATAGATTTAAGTAATCTTCGGGATTTTTTTTGGTATTAGGACTGGCAGGATAGGTTTAGAGTGTTATACTAAACGTCGGGACCGCAGTTCTTGCCAGGTCGCCCATGTGATCCACGTGACTCAAATTGATACTCGTTCGCTGTTTTCTTTAGATACTGAACCACAAATGCATCCGGGTTTTTGAACAAACAATGTTTCGCCAACAAAAGGACATGCTATGAACGTTCAGATTGTATCGTTTCACTGTGTTCTTAAAAACAAACTGGGGCAGATTATCAGCTCCACGTACAACCGTGATGTTCTGACTTCATTACCGGAAGGGACGGATCATTCTTTACCGGGCCTGTCGGTGGGACTAAAGGACATTCGCAAGGGTGAAAAACGTCAGATTGAACTTAGTGCCGAGGAAGCCTATGGATTTTACGACACCACCAAAGTGCTTGAGCTGGCGCGGGAATCCCTGGTCGGCAGTTCCAAGTTGAAAGTGGGTGAAAGTGTTCTGTTTGCCCGCGAAGGAAAAAACGTTGAAAAGTTTCGTGTGACGGATCTGTCGCAAGACCGGATTACCCTGGATGGAAATCATCCTTTGGCTGGACAGGATCTGATTTTTGAAATCGAGGCCCTGGATGTTCGAGAAGCTACACCGGAAGAAATTCAGGACTCCCTGCCGGAAGAGAGCGATGACGGCATTCTCCGTCATTAGGCGTGAGCATCGCATGCCAGTCATTCACCTTTATGTTTCTCGATAGACGAAAGCGCTGTCCAGAGCATCAGACCACTTCCGCTGAAGCTTGCCAGATCCTGTCGTGAAGACGGCAGTAAACGCAGTTCCGGTTTTTGGTTGCGGGGGTTGTTGCGAATTTCCAGCTTCGCACGGGAATAGCGTGCGGGGTTTTCCGGATCAAGAAACACGATCTCCCGAGTTTCAGGCAGGGCGGCCACTTTCAGCACGAAATGAAATCCACGAATCTCGTTTTCATTCACGATGGGAATCATGGGATCTTGACCACCACGAGGGCCGCGGTCCCGGCGTCCCATGGACGGTGGCGCTGTTGGGCGCGAATCATAGCGCAGCAACAGAATCTGCCGTTTCGAGGAAAACAGGTCCTCAGTCGTTAGCTCGTTATCTGAAAAGTAACGCCCTTTGCCCTGATAGGTGTGTTCTTTTACAAGAAGCGTATCCAGATTGCGCATGTACTGAATCAGTTGCGGTTCAATCAGGCCATTGTGAACATCAACCCCTTGCTGCAAGCTGAGCTGGGCGGCCAGTTGTAGAAGTTGAATCTGCCGATCCTTACTGAAGGGACCGTATTCCAGTTGCAACCAATTGATGGCGCTGGCGGGACCACATAAAGAACTTGGACCGGCGTTGGGGATGATTCCGCGAGCATATAGTTCCTCGTCATTTTGATTCAGCATTAATGACGGCAGGTGACCTTCGGGTGGCAAATCCACGATGGTGGCATTGGCAAAATGAAAGACAAAGAAAAGAATAGAAATAAGCCCTGTGCGCATGGGCTTATTTTTAAAGAAGTCAGAAGAAATATTCCTCTGAAATTATGGAAATTGTAAATATTAATGGGCCTGACCAGGGGCGGACACCAGGGCTGGTTGCTTTTTAAACAACCAAGTGTAGCTGTTCACCATAACAAAGGACCCGATCAGGAAGAAGGAGCCCGCCAGAATGGCATTGTGAATGCCGATAAAGTCGGTCAGCTTTCCGATCACCAAGTGCATCAGAATCAACATCAGCGAATCCGTCGTCATCATATAGGTCACAGCGGTATCCAGATCCTGCGGGAATTCAGAAGATATCCACGAAATTGCCAGTGGATAGAACGGTGCCACGGCCAGACCGGCTCCTGCCAGGAAAAGCGGATGAATGAAAAGTCCCGCCAGCAGCAGAACCAAACTACCCACAAGGGATGCCGAAAGCAGAAAGCGGGCGGACTGGTGAAAGTGAATCACCGCAAAAGTCAGTCGGCCCAGCATCATGCAGACAAAGAAATAGGTCACATAAAGGCTGGACGCCTCCATCGAAAAATTCCAAGTGCGCTGCATGTAAAGCGCCAGGCGGGAGGAAATCATAATCTCTGCTGCCACCGCGAAGCTGAGCATAATTGCCAAGAATAGCTGGGGTTTGAGGTTTTTCTTTTTATTGGCACGATGTTCATCCGCCGTCACTTTGGAACGGGAATGCAAAGATTTGTGGCTGGGATGATAGGTGTAAGCCAGCAGACACAGCGGCCCGACAGAGGCGATGGCAAAGGTCCAGCGCCAACTGCCTGTCAGATATTCGATCGAAGCCGCCAGCAGCGGAGCCATCAGACTTGCCAGTCCATACATGGTGTGAAGTCCCGCGAGCATGCGCTGCTTGCGTTCGGGGCTGGAGCCCATTGGCACCAGAACATTGGGCACCAATCCCAGAATCCCCATGCTAAAGCCAAAACCAAAGCTGAAGATCAAAAACACCGGAAAGATCGGTGATGCCGCCAGCCCCAGCAAGGAAACCACCAGTCCGATAGTTCCGCCTTTAAGTACGGTCAGTCGGTCATAGCGACGCAGAAGGTAGCGGCATGCATAACTTGAAATCAGGCCGGAGATATTGCTCAGGGCAAACATCAAAGAACCCATGCCGTCACTGACTGAGAATTGCTTTAGAATTTCAGGGAAAAGGGGCCCTCGGATATTGTCGGTCAGACCGAATACAAAAAGGCTGGCATAGGACAGGAAAATAAAGGGCCAAATCATGTCCTTCAATATAAAGATGCGCCAAAGAAAAACAAGAGCCGACCCCACCAACTGGATTCTTTCCATAGGTACGGACTTACTTTTGGTAGTGCACTTGCATTAGACGCGGTTTTGCTACCACAGGTAAGTCCGTACCTTTGTAAGTTTTCCCGAAAAGCCCTCAAAAACTGTCTTCATGAGCTCCCAATTATATGAAATCCCTAGGAAATGAGGGGGGCTTGTGCTACAAACCCTGCACACATAATCCTTTAACCAAACGGGATCGGCCGATAGATCGGTGAAGATCCCAGCTGTAACAAGCACGGCTGTCACAAGCCAAGGAGCCCGAAGATGGAAGCAAACGCCGGCAGCATTCTTGCGCCCGTTAATTATTCTGACGACAACGTCGCCAAACCCCTCGAAAATCAACCGGTCAATTTTTACTCCCTGACTTTGGAAGATCTGAAAGCCTATATCAAAAGCAAAGGCAAAGAGCAGTTCCGTGCTCAGCAGATCTTCAAATGGGTTTACGAACAACGTGTGACTGATCCTGAGCAGATGACCAATCTGTCCAAGGAATTCCGTCAGGATCTTCCGGCAATATTGTCCTTTGAGCTTCCTCCGGTTCTTCAGCACTTGAAGTCCGTGGATGGCACCCAGAAATTCCTTTTCGACATGAAAGACGGTATGTCTGTGGAAGCGGTTGTAATCCCTTCTGAAGACCGTCTGACTTTGTGTATTTCCTCTGAAGTGGGCTGTAACATGGCCTGCAAATTCTGTTTCACTGGCAAACAAAAACTAAAACGTCGTTTGCGCACTGAAGACATCGTAGGTCAGTTCATGCAAGTGCATGATCGTTTGGCTGAAGGTCAGCGCATCACCAATATCGTTTTCATGGGGATGGGCGAGCCGCTGGACAATCCAGAAGCCGTTTTCAAAACAATCGACGTTATTCACTCTCCTTGGGGTATTAACCTGTCCCGTAAGAAGATCACTGTTTCCACTTCCGGTATCGTTCCGGAAATGTGGCGTGTGGCTGATGCGAAAGTTCGTTTGGCGGTCAGCTTGAACGGTCCAAATGACGAGATCCGTTCCCAAGTAATGCCGATCAATAAGCGCTGGGACACGAAAACACTTTTGGAAGCTTGTAAAGAGCACTACCGTGTTTCCAAAGATAAGATCACTTTCGAGTACGTTTTGTTGAAAGGTATCACAGACCAGTTGGAACACGCCCGTCAGTTGGTAAAACTGGTGAAAGACGTTCCATGCAAAATCAATATCATCCCGTTCAACGAACACCCGGGTTCTGGTTACGAGCGTCCGGATGACGATACAATTCAGGCGTTCCACACTGAATTGATGAATTTGGGCGCGCATGTTCTTCTTCGTCGCTCTATGGGCCGTGATATCTTCGCAGCTTGTGGTCAGTTGACGACAGTGAAAGAGCGTCCTCAGACGATGGATATTTCCAATTCCCGTCTGGCGGGTCTGCCTAAATATAAACGTGAACTTTTGGCTGCGCAGGAAGCAGAACAAAACAATCAACAATAGAGGTAACATTATGTCTGAAATTCTTGTTGTCGGCAGTCTTGCTTACGATTCCATCGAAACTCCGTCCGGTAAAGTGGACCGAGCTTTGGGTGGTTCTGCGAATTATTTCTCTTTGGCAGCGTCTTTGTTCTCTAAAGTTCGCGTTGTCGGTGTGGTCGGTGAAGACTACGACCAGAATGACTATGACCTTCTGAACAACCGTGGGGTTGATCTGGCGGGCCTTTCCAAAGTTCCGGGAAAGACCTTCCATTGGGCGGGTTCCTATGAAGGTGACCTGAACGAAGCGAAAACTTTGAAAACCGATCTGAACGTGTTTGCGGACTTCAACCCGCAATTGCCAGAGCATTTCAAGGATTCTTCTTTTGTATTCCTGGCAAACATTGCCCCTGAGCTGCAATTGCAGGTTCTGGAGCAGGTGAAGTCTCCTAAGTTTGTTGGTATGGACACCATGAACTTCTGGATTTCCATCAAGAAAGACAAGCTGATCGACGTTCTTAAAAAGGTCGATTTGGTTTTGATCAATGAAGGGGAAGCCAAGATGCTGACTGGTGCTGCCAATGCGATTTCTGCGGCCCCACTGATTACGGCATTGGGACCAAAAGCTGTTGTGATCAAACGCGGTGAGTATGGCTTTGCTATGTACACCAAGGACGAGGGTTACTTTATTCTTCCGGCGATGCCGATCCCAACAGTGGTTGATCCCACTGGTGCAGGTGATACATTCGCGGGCGGCTTCTTCGGTTATCTGGCGGCTCAGAAGGAAGTTCCGACGATCGCTCACTTGAAGCAAGCCTGCATCATGGGTTCCATGATGGCTTCTCACACGATTCAGGATTTCTCTGTGAAGGCGTTGGCAAAGGTTACTTTGGGTGATCTTGAAAAACGTTTGGCTGACTACAAAAAGGTCATCACAGTTTAGTGTTCTTCTTTTGGACTAAGGGTCTTCAATGCAAGGTCCTTGGTCCGGTTCCTTTGCGAAATTCGCACACCCAGTCCAATCCTTGGTCTGGCTATCTTCATCAAACCAAACAAAATTTAGGTAAAAATGCGCAGAGGTATCAACGAGATGCGAGCGTTTGCCGATAGATATGAATATGAAAACACAGCATATCTTAGCATGCGTTCTCTGTTTAGCGATGTTTGGTACAATTTCCTGTTCCGGAGATGAGCAGGCGTTTCCAACAGTGACTGAAAATCCAAGCACTGATCCGGGCACAGATCCCGGGACAGATCCGGGTACAGACCCCACGGACGTGACGGTACCAGACGGAACCGGCTTGTATTTCCGATTGGGTATGAAATGGGAGTCAGCTGCTGAGACGGTCGCCTTTACAAACTTGAATAGAGCCGAGGCCGGTGATTGCGTTGTTACTTCCGTGACGCCCGATATTACCTGTAGCTTCACGATCCCAGAAGGACAACTGTATCACACCACTCTGCAGTTCCGAATGGGCAGTAAAGCGGCTGCTTCATGTCCCATCTTGAAGTTCCGTCCGTATTACTATCAGAAGTCCGCAGCTTCTGCTGTGGCAGATGATCCAGGAACTCCGGGAGACGAAACGGCTCCGGGTTATACACCTTCGGGTTCTGACACGGAGTTGTCATGCGCTGATGGCAAAGAGGCTCTGTGCTTCGGTGGTGCGGCTCCTCACATGGTGGAAGGATTCCCGGAAAATACGGGTCGCTACGAGGATCAATTACTTTTTAAAGAGGGCTTTTGTGAATTCCTGTCTTAACCTATCAATTTCACTTATGTTTTCTTTATCCCATGGATCTTCCTCAGAAGTTCGTGAACCTTTTGGTTATTCTTATCCCGCTGGTTGTATTGGTTTCGGCGTTTTTCATTCTGGATTACCTGCAAAAGAAGAAGAAAAAGGATGGGTCGTAGCGCCCTGATGTCTTGGAATGAGACAGGCCCGACTTAGATCCTGTTATTGATAGGGCTTTGTTTTATCCTTAAAGGGAGGACCGGAAAATTCCGATATTTCCCTTAGACATGAGCAAAAAGAAAAAGAAATCTTCAGCTGCTGAGAATCTCATTGAGTCATTGATGGATGACCTCAAGGATATTCAATCCGAGTCCTCGTACCGTGCGGGTGGCTCTGATGATGATTTTGCCGGTCTGCCGACTTTGGATGCGGATGAGCATCGTCTGGATAAAACCTCTGCGGGAGGAAACCTTTGGGACAATCTTGAAAAAGATATCAGCAAAGATCCCAGCAAGGATCTGGATGCCTCTGAATTCATTGGCGGTGCGGATTATTCTGCGGATGGCGAAGCCAGTTCGTATGAAGGTTCCTACAAGGAAGCAGTTCTTGAAAACCCTGAAGAGTCAGAGGACGTGAACGACTTTGAAATGCCGGATGGTTTTGGAGATCTTCCTCCCTCCGAGCGCTTTATGGTGGGCCCGACGGCTGAAGAGGACCGCTATGACGGTCCTTCCGCAGATGTGGGCTATCAGTCCGCGGATGAATTGGAGTCCCCGCCGATTCCGGAAATGGATGATGAGTCCACTCGTCCGGTCTTTAGTTCCTCGTCTTCGGCAGGAGAGGATAAAACCGTTTCCATTCAGCAGGATTTTGGTGCGACCAGTTCTGTTGTCGGCACTGACGCCGATAAAACAGTGGCCGTGGAAGGCTTTGCCAATGCCCGTGTGGGCGCACGCAAGGCTCCGGAAGTGGATGTTAAGGTCAGTGTCGGTAATTTCCGTGGCAGCCGTGGTTCTGCCAATGTGATGACGTCTGTCGATGCCAGTCTGGCGCAGGCTGAAAATCTGAAGCTGGCACAGCAGCGCATTCTGGAACTGGAAAAAGAAGTGGAATTCCTGCGTGCTGAAAATGAAGAGCTGGCTTCGGCTGGTGAAATCATTCGCTCTCGCACGGATGACCTGACTGTTCGTATTTCTGAAATTGAAAAAGAAAAGACCGAGATGCAGGAGTCCGCGCAAAGCGAGATTCTGATTCTTAAGGGCAACCTTCAATACAAAGAAAATGAAGTGGCCAAGGCCCGCATCAAGGTGGAAGAGCTTGAAGCTAGACTAAAATCCGACTTCAAGAAGATCCGTGTTCGCGAAAGAGAGCTGGAAAACCGCCTGGAATTGCTCCGTGCAGAAAAATCCGCTCTTGTTCGGTCCAAAGATGAGTATATTTTAGAACAAAAAAGAAAGATTGATCAGCTCTCTCAGGAACTCGATAATTACCGTAAGAAATGTCTTGAGCTTAACAAGACGATCGAGGCCAATCAGGATCAGGTCAAACGAACCGAGCGCGCACTGCGTTTGGCTTTGACGAACCTGGAGGCAAAGGAAGAGAATCTCGTTCCGTTGAAGAAAGCTGAGTAGTATGGAAGCCACTTCCCAGGCTGAGAGTAGCGAAGGCACCGCCGTCGCGAAACCCGCTCCCATTAAAAAGGTTAAGGTCATTATCAGTGATCTCCATTTGGGGAAGGGCCGTCTATTGGCGCAAGGGGGGATCAATTCCCTGGAAGAGTTCTATTATGGTGAAAAACTGGTGGAATTCATCCACTACTATTCCACCGGGGTCTTTCGCGACTATGAAGTCGAACTTATCATCAACGGCGATTTCCTGAACTTCCTGCAGTGTGATTACAAAGGGCATTTCCTTTCCGTGATTACCGAAGCCGTCACTTTGGAAATTCTAAAAGACTGCGTGAACGGTCATCGCAATGTATTTACTGCGTTGGCTGAGTTCGCTGCCAAGCCCGGCAATACCATCACTTACATTGTGGGCAACCATGATCAGGGAATGTTGTGGCCGGCTTGCCGCGCCTACCTGAATCAGGTGATCGGAACCCCGATTCGCTTTAAGAATATCGTTTATTTCTTCGATGGCGTTCATATCGAGCATGGTCACATGCACGAGGCAGCCAATCGCATGGACCCCAAGAAATTCTTCCTAAAAAAGGATCTGGTGGAGCCCATCCTGAATCTGCCTTTTGGGTCGCACTTCTTTTTGGAAGTTGTACTTAAGATCAAACAACACTATCCGCACGTGGATAAGATCCGTCCTTTTGGCAAAATGTTGCGTTGGGCTTTCCTGAATGAAACAAGAACGATAATCAAAGCTTTCTTTATGGCCATGGGGTACTTTATTAAAAGTGCCTTTGTGAAGGACCCGCGTCGTCACTGGCCGTTAAAAAGGATTGTTCAGGTCATCGCGGAAAGTGCTATTTTCCCTGATTTAAGTGAATCCGCCCGTAAAATTCTGAGCGATGAGCGTGTCCACACGGTCATTTTTGGACACACACACGTCTATCAGTATCGCCAGTGGTCAGAGAATAAAGAATATTTCAACACAGGAACATGGACTGAAGTCACATCTTTGGATATCGTGTCTTTGGGAAAAATCACGAAGCTGACCTATGTTCTTATCGAGTACCCGGAAGACGGAGGACGACCGCGAGGGCGTTTGAAGGAGTGGAAGGGTTACCACAAAATCGAAGAAGACGTAGCTATATCCTAGCCGGCCGATGAAAACAGCCCGATCGACTGCGTTGTCGGAAAACCTTCTCGCTCCGACGTGCTTTGAGCACGCCTGCGCTGCGAGGGTTTCCCTCCGCCTTGCGCTCGAGCTGTTTTGATCGACCTTTAACTCTGGATGGATTCTGTCGGGCTTCGTTGAAAAAATCCTTTTTAATAAGATTCAAAATTGTGATTTGTGGGAAAGAGACGTTGTTATGTTGGAGATTACTCAGGGGCATCATCAGGTTGATCCGGTTGTTTTGGGGAAATGTCAGGAGTCTTTGAAGTTGTTTTTGCAACGTGCAGAGATTGGCTTTCCTCAGTTGATGGAGAGGGTTTCTTTATGGCAGCAGTCCTATCAAGTGGGGACAGAGCTGGCGGAGAAGTTTAAAAAGCTGGTGATCGTGGGTTTGGGTGGAAGCTCTCTGGGGACCCGTGTGATTGCTGAGGTCTTCCGCGCTCGCAATATGTACTTTGTTGATAATGTCGATGCTTTGGATTTTGAAGCCATGATTGAAGAACTGGGTGATCTGAAAGAGGTTGCCTGGGCGTTTATCTCCAAAAGCGGAACGACGATTGAATCTTTGTGTGCTTTGGAACTGGTGGATCAGATCTATCGGGAAGAAGGCCTGTCTCTTTCCCAAAATAGTGTGGTTATCTCTGAAACCAAGGATAGCAGTCTGACTAAGTGGGCTCGTGATAACTCCGTCACCATCTGTGAAATTCCGGTGGATATTGGCGGTCGTTTTTCTGTACTTTCCCCTGTGGGAATGATGCCAGCGGCATTTTTGGGACTGGATCTGGAAAAATTCCGTGTGGGAGCGATGCGTGCTCTGAACGATACCGCGGTGATCACGCAGACCATGGCGCAGGTGATTCAAAGTTATCAGCGCCAGGAATGGATCACACTTTTGTGGATTTATAACTCCCGTATGAAATCTTTCGGGGCCTGGTATCAGCAACTGTGGGCGGAATCTCTTGGAAAACCTGTCACGCGTGACGGAAAACCCGCGCCGCGAGTCAGTACACCGATGGCGGCGGTGGGGGCTTCGGACCAGCATTCCATTTTGCAGCAGGTGATGGAAGGAACGAAGGATAAGTTCGTGATCTTCCAGCGTGTCGAAGAATCCGAAGGTGGATCGCAGCGGATTCATCGGGCTCAATTTAAAGAAACACTGGATCTGCAAGGTCGCACCATGGGTGAGCTTTTGCGGGCGGAATGTCTGGCTACGCAAGAGGCCCTGAATCAAAATGGCGTTTCCACGATGACTCTTAAGACGAAAGTCCTAGATGAACATAGTCTGGGTTACATGTTCATGTATTGGCAGCTGGTGGTTGCGGGGCTGGGTGAGTACCTGCAAATAGACGCATTCAACCAGCCGGGTGTGGAGCTGGGCAAGAGACTAGCGAAAGAGAAATTGAAGAAAGCATGATTGTCATTCGTCGCCCCGGGGATTTATACTTTTTCCTATGGCTCACAATGATGACAATTCAGACAACTTAGAAAAAACCAGTATTGTTGCCAGCGACACTTTCAAGGGTCGTCTTAAAGAGGCTGATGATGTGCCTCCGGCAATTGTTGTATTGATTGGACCTCCGGGTTACGTCGGTAAACAGTATCCTATCACGGCCAGTGACATCGTTATTGGTCGCTCTGTCGAAAGCCAGGTTTACATCGACGATAAAAGTTTAAGTCGCTCGCACGCGAAATTCGCAGTGAATGCCAGCGAAGTGTCTGTCATTGATTTGGGTTCCACCAATAAAACCATCGTGAATGGTCAGGTGATTCCGCCATTGGCTTCCTGTTTATTGAAAAATAACGACCAGATCAAAACCGGGAACGTGATTTTCAAATTCCTGGAAAAAGGCAGCATCGAGGCCATGACGAATGCCGCGATGTACGATCGTGCGCAGAAGGATGCTTTGACGGGAGCTCATTCCAAAGGAGCACTTTTAGATAAGGGACCTGAGGCGATGAAGCGCGCCGAAGTTTTGAACGAGCCCTTCAGTCTTGTGACTTTCGATATTGATCACTTTAAAAAAATCAACGATAGCTTCGGACATCCAGGCGGGGACCACGTTCTAAAAGAACTTTGCCGTATCGTGATCACGAAGCTGATTCGTTCCAATGACTTCTTTGCCCGTTATGGTGGGGAAGAATTTGTGCTGCTGTTGTCGGGCTCTCCGTCAAAAACGGCTGGTGAAGTGGGCGAACGTATTCGTCAGACCATCGAGGCGCACGACTTTGTCTTTGAAGGTAAGAAAATTCCAGTAACGATCTCTGTTGGCGTGGCCACGAAGCTTCCGAACGAGACCGAATGGACTCAAGTGTACGACCGTGCCGATAAGGCCTTGTACCAATCCAAACAAGGTGGCCGTAACCGCACCACGATTGTTTCATAAAGCTATTTGCACCGGGCTGCTGTAATGGTGGCTCCGGTTGTTGCTGTATTTAAAACCAGATCTGCTTCACAGCGGCTGGTTTTTGCTATTTTGCGTGCCTCTGCGCAAGCTTCCTGTGAACTGAAATAAAAAACCTTTCCATCCAGATCCGCATAACGGCTGTCCACGAACATGACTTCGGAGGTCTTGTCATTGCAGAACAAAGTCGCAAAGGCGGAACCATCCCGACCATAATAACGATCCACAAACGGTGTCAGCTCCCGCACAGAATAAATGCGGAAAGAGAGAACACTTGTGGCATGGCTCAAGGAAGAAAACAGAATCAGCGAAAGGCAGACAGACAGGTGTTTCACGAGGCCTCCTGTTTTAAGGGCTTCCTGAAACTCTAGCCAAGAATGCTGGCGGTTTTAACCTATTAATAGAGAAGCAGAACGGCAATGCTGCATACAGACTCATAAGGCAACACATCAGACGTTGGTCCAGTCCATAAGAAACGGTTATACATGTCATAACGAAATGCGTAATTCCTAAGATATTTCATATATTTAGAGCCACTTTGACTCCTGTCATTTAGGCATCATCGTTGCATTAGTGAAAGAGTGTAGGCACCGCGGGTTTGGGGGCGAATTTACCGGGGGCTGAGGGGGGCAGAATGGCTCTTCTGGGAAAAAAATTCAGGACGTTAACCGAATTTAGACAGAAACGAGTCAAAGTATGGAGAGAGATCTAAACGTGACGGATCTTGAACTGGTAGAAAAAGTGAAGTCTGGGGACAGACGCTCTTTTTCCGAACTCGTGAAACGACATCAAAGAAGTGTGCTGCGGTTGAGTTTGAGGTTTGTGAAGGACATGGACACAGCGGAGGATGTGACGCAAGAAGCGTTCATCAAGGCTTACGAGAAGCTTAATACCTTTGAAGGTCGCGCTTCTTTCAAAAGCTGGTTGTTCCAGATTGCAGTGAATACTGCCAGGAACAAAATTCGCGAGTGGAAAAGAGAAACCGTGGACATTGATGATGTTCAGTTGGCGGTGGATGCGGAAGCTGAAACGACACTGGTTCATACGGCGGTTTCTGACATTCTTAAGAATGAAGTAGAAAAGTTGCCATTTAAACAGAAAACAGCCCTGGTTCTTCGTGTTTACGAGGATCTTAGCTTTAACGAGATCGCTGACATTATGGAATGTCCATACGATACAGCGAAGGCGAATTACAGACATGCGTTGATGAAACTTCGTCAGACTTTTGAGCAACAGTCGGAGCTTAAAAACTGGACGGAAGAAGTAGGTGGCTTCTTCCTCGAAGTAAACCAGAGATTTGCGGAAGCAGAAGGATAGGAAAGGCACATGGACAAAGTGGACCGTATGGATCGCATGGATAAGGTGCGAAAGGGGTTGAAATCGGCTGATGATCTTGAACTGCCCATGAACGATGATTTCTTTGATCGTTTGCATGACAAGATCATGGCAGAGGTTGAACAAACTGAAATTCAACCAACCCCGGTGCTTATGACCCCCAGAAATTTGCTTCGCTCTCACTGGCGGGGATGGCTTTATCCCGTCAGCGGCGTAGCATCCCTGTTCGTACTGGCTTCTCTTTTGATTCCGCAGGTGTCAAAAGTAAACCAGACAATGACCCGCGCCGGCCTGTTGAGTGATGGCCATGAAAGAATTGTCTCTGAGGCCCTTTTGTCCCCAGAGGAAATTTCCCAGACCTTGATCTCCACGCAGAGCGAATCTGACTTTTTTATGGACGTAGCTCGCGAATCATTTGAAAATTTATCTGTAGATAAATTCAATAAAATCATGGGTGAAAGCGGACGCTAACACCCTGACTTCGGGTGATAAGACGTGCGCAGACTGACTCTGTTTCTAATTTCAATTTTCTGTCTAAATTCGGCTTTCTCCGTGGCCGCCCACGCTGCGGAGAAACGCAATCAGCTCGAAGAACTGCTAATCTGGAAAATGAGTGATGAGCTGAAGCTCAACACCACTGAGGAAAAGAAATTTTCCGATATCGTCAGAGAAATCAATAAAAAGAAAGCGCAATTCAACCAGGAACTTCAGGCTTCCGTGGAAAAGATGAGCAAAGCCGCGACGGAGAAAGCCAAGGACGAAGAACTGGTCACGTATCGCAAGTCCTTGCAAAACTACGGGCGTATGAGCGAGGAAGAATTCGACAAGTTGAAGCCGCTTTTGGGACCGGAACGTATGGTGCAGTATCTGCAAATTAAGCAGGACCTTACCAATCGTATCAAGACGATGCTGACGAACCCGGAAGGCAGTCCAAAAGAAGTCAAACCTTTGCCTTCACCAAAACTGATCGAGGAAAAATAATTTAGCGACAGTCTTTGCCGGCGGGACGACGGTCCCCCCAGCGCACAGCCGGGGCATAGTCGGCAGATGAGATCAGATCCCCTTGCAGGGATCGGGAGGCCATTTCCCAAGCTGTCGTTTGACGACCGGGCCAATGTTCAAAACGGCACTGTTCAAGCAGGGTACGGCCATCGCTGACATCCCCGGCAAGATCGCTATCCCCATCCGTTCTTTTTTTCCAGTCATACAGGTCCCGCACTTGCAAGTAGGCATCACGGATGCGCTTGTCACGGCTGTCCGTGGAAAACTCATCGCGCAGATCCCCTGACAGGCAGCGGTTGCCATTGGCTGCCACTGTGCTCCACCCCTGATGCACAAGCTTTGCGCGGGTTTTAAGAAGTCCGCAAATGCTTTCAACAACGACCTCCACGCGTTCCTCGAAAGAAGGAATGCGTATGCGCAGCAGACGGCGGATTTCCTCGTGCCACTGGAAGATCTGGCGGCGATTGATAAGTTTCAGTGGTGCCCATTCAGCAAGATCGAACTGGTTCAGGCCATAATTCGGAAGCTGTTCCAGGCGCAGGCCGTAGTGGCCCGGCTGTTTCCAAATACGGTATCCGGCACGTTTCAGCAAAGGGGCCATGTAGGGATTTCGGCTCTGACTTAAAGTGCGAACCAGCCGCGGGGAGGTGGAGGAAATCACCTCGACAAAGCCGGTGTCAGTGATGGATTTGACATATTCTGCGTGTCCGCCGTTGAAACCGGTGCGACGTTTTTCCTCTTCAGAAAGGTGCGGGCTTAGAAAAATGACACCCGGGCGGAAGCCTTCTTTGGAAATTTGCACAGGATAGGTGTCCAGTTCCAACGTGTAAGTGGAGCTGAGGTCACTGACATATTCCAGAAAACTGCGCAGTCGCTGTGATTCCGTCTGATGATCCCAGCGCGACATTTTCTGATTGATATAGCTGCCACTTTTTGTGGGATCGGCGAATTGAACGGGTAAACCGTTTTTTGCGGCAAAAATAATTCGTGCGGCATAGACAGCGTCGGCGCAATCCGTTTTTAGACCGTAGAACTCAGAGCTGGGGGAAGAGAAAATTTCGGCATGAAAGTCCCTTTCCATAAAAACAGAAAAAGCCGTTTCATGCTCTTGTGTCCACGACTGGTGTGTGTTCCACACCGAAGCGCTTCCCAGCGAGGGAAACAGAATTAGTAAAAGCCAAAGAACCGGATGCTTCATTGGCTTAGTTCAGTCCGGGCCAGGAGGATTCCGTGGCCTCTTTGATGATGTCAGTGCCGACTGTGAACTCGACTTGATCTTCCGTGTTCTTGCGTGGGGCCTGACTGGTTTCCTGAAACTCAAAACGAATCAGGCAGAAGCGTGGTGCATTCAGCGGATTAGAGTTCAGCAGCAGGCGATAGAAAGTCATTTGCAAAGACGGGAAGTTCATAAACGGAGCATTGGAGTCGCCCAGGGTCAGGCCCGGTGCAGAGACTTCATTCAGCTCGCGAGGCCCGCCGTTGTTACGATACTCGCAGACGTAGTAAGAGCGCACTTGCAGGCCGGAGTTTTGAATATATCTGCGGTTGGTTGCGCCCAAAAGAGTTTGAACGCTGTATTTACCAATTGACAGATCTTCCAAAGGATTCGATCCGCCATTGCCATTGCCATTGCCATTGCCATTGCCATTGCCATTGCCATTGCCATTGCCATTGCCATTGCCATTGCATCCGCCATTGCCATTGCCATTGCCATTGCCATTGCCATTGCCATTGCCATTGCCATTGCCATTGCCATTGCCATTGCCATTGCCACCGGGTCCGTTTCCATTTCCGGGGTTTTCATTGTCAACGCTTTCAGGATCATTGGCATGGTCAGGATTTTTATACTGGCCGTAACAGTTGCCGTTACTTTTTTTAAGTCCTTTGTCGCAAACACCGTTCTTTGACGGCGTTTCATACACCGGGCCCAAATAACAGAAATCCAAATGATAAGTGGCGCCGTATCGTTCGCTGGACAAATTCACGGTCAGCTCGGTGATGTTGTTGAACCACTGCGTTTGTGCCGATGAATATACTTTCGGATCTGATTCGGCTACCAGTACGTCGTTGTCGATCGGATTGCCGTGACGGTCTGAAAGCTCAAAGGAAAGGGAATCAGTTCCACCCATTGGGTTGGTGATAACTGCGGATTCGCAATTGGGATTTTCGCAGGCTCCAGATGGTGGTGCAGGCTGTCTGGGGTGGGAAATTCCCAGATTGCACAAGTACAGGTCCTCGGAATAAGTGCCATTGGGAAGAGGCTCATCTTTTTTATTTTTAACATTTATCTTCGCAGCCGCCTGCAGGCAGAACCCCAGGGTCAGAAGTGGCACGATCAGAAGGCGCATCATTGCGGAGCCTCACAGTTTACAGCAGGGTCTTCCTGGAAGGACTGAGTATAATTGCCCAGGACCGGTGACTCACGTTTGTAAGTGTACTGACCCAGCTTCAGGACGCCAGAAGATGGATTGGCCTCCAAAATCTTAAAGCGAGTTGTCAGCTTGGAATAGAATTTGGATTTACCGGCATCAGCACAAGAGGACTTGGAGGGATTGCAGACTTTTGTGTAATAAGATGGCCACTGATTGTTGTCGCCGAACATACGCAAAGATTGAATGGCCTGTTCTACAATTTGTGTGGAATCGCCTGAACTCAATGCTGGCAAACCGGCCACAGGTCGCAGACCTCGGCTGCTGGTAAAGCCCGGCAAAGAGCTGATAGGGTCAATGCCTGCAGTTCCCAAAGTGCCTTGAATATTGATTAGGAACTGGAAGAAGTCCTGAGTGGCCATGGTAAAGTCATCCAGAGGGTCCACGAACAGAGTGACCAATTCGTACTCGTCGCCCGCCTCGATGTGAGTTTCCTGTAGATTGTGAGGCACGGTTTTCAAAAGGCCCTGCCATTGTGGGAAAATAAAGTCGGCATACCACCAGGAATCGACAAGTTCTTTTTTACCGCCAGAGGATAAACGATAAAGTTCCATTTCCGCTGCCACCGGAGCCATGAAATTGTTCGGCGTGGAGCAATGGCCCTGTTTGCAGTTGTTCTGGCCAAGGTTTGAGGCCGCCAAAGAGGTGATGATGGTGTAGGTGTTGTTCTGACCCGTGATACTGATATTTCCCATGTGGGTATCAACCATTAAGTCAGTGGGGAAGCGGGGGTTTTCCTCGCCGTTGTCTTCGGTCACAGCCATAAGCTTTTCAGACGGCTGGATGTAAAGTCGTCCTTGGCGTGTACCCAGAGCGGTTAAGTCGGGGCTTAGGCCGGAATCGTCTCCGGAAAGATAGCTATTAAGAGCAAATGGAATGTCCTGCGGATTGATTCCGTGAGTTTTAAGAAATTCCGGGTTTTGACATTCTTCCTTAAGAGCCACGCTGATGGAAACGCGGTTGAAGGGACGAAGTCTTAGAAAGCAATAGTCGCCTTCCATGCGAATGTAGCCACGATTGTCATTGGTGACTTTGCAGGCTGTTTGATCGACTTTGAAACTTAAAGCGCGGCCTTCGAGATCAGCCACCGAAAGATAGGTGCATGATTTCAGGATCTGATGCTGTCGGGCGACCAGACCGGCTGTGGGATAAATCGGTTCCTTAAGCTGGAACGGAGAATTTTTGAAAGAGCAGCGGGGCGCTTCCATTTTACCGTCGAACACCAAATCAGAGAAATTGGCATCCACTTGAGGTGAAACAATGCCGACTGCCAACATCAGGAAAGGACCGTCAGTCGCAGCACAGTGTTCAACAAGAGAGGGAACTTGAGAGGTTTTGGCGCCGTTGGAGAATCTTCCAGCGGCACCGGTTTCGGAATTCAAAAAGATGTTCAAAGCACCGAGATTCTGCATTCTGCAGGCCGCAAAGCCTGAAGAAGCGGAAACCAGAACCCCAAGAAGAGTCGCGAAGGTAAATATCTTTACAACATTTGATTTCATAACAGCCTCTTGGAGTTATCCGATATCAGTGATTAGTGAACTTCTTCAATAGTTGTGTGAGTGCAAAGCTCAGCACCGTGACGCTGCCATTTTCTCAAGTTGAATTTCAATGCATTTGCAGAGTTCAAAGTCTGACGACCGTTGGTCTCTGTGAATACGTATCTAACTTTGCAGAAACGTGGGGTTTTAGTGTTGTTTACGTTCAACCATTGACCGTTGTTACCACCTGCGGACTGAAGGCCGGAGAAGTTCAGATTCAAAGCGCCGCTGCCGAAGTCAGTTGTGCCGAAAGCAGAAGAGGAAGCTGGAGTCGCAGTTGCGAACAAGTCACCAGCAAGTTTTTCAGTTGCTTTGGAAGCATTGAACTGGAATGTCGCTTCGTTAACAGTTGTGTCGTAGTAACCTTGGTTGTTGGCTGCATTTTGCAAGCTGCCCAGACCTTGTTGATCACATACTATGTGTGCTTTAACTTGCAGACCGGAAAGCTTGGTGTATTTCAAAGCTTCAGCAGTTGCTTCTTCCAAACCTGGGGTGCCTACTGCGCCAGTGCCGTCTTGACCGTGACCAACTGCAGAGTTCAGGAAGTCAGTGGCAGAAACCTGAGCGATGATGTTGAAGTTAGCAACAACATTGTCGGCATTGTATTCGATTTGTGGGCCGCGATAGCAGATATCAACGAAGTATTCAGCGATGTAAAGCTCAGAACCCAGGTTGAACTGAAGGTCACCGATACGGTTGCCATAAGCTTCGTTTTCGCCGTTGCTGCCGTTGAACAATGCGTTCCAGGCACCACCGTCATCAGAAGATCTTGTTACAGTGTTAGTGTAAGGTTGACCTGCAGAACCAGCAGCTGGGTGGTCTGTCCAAGGAGCATAGCTAACTTTCATGTAGTTCATCAAAGTATCGCCACCGTTGTCGCCGGAGCAAACGCACTGAGTGTCACAGATTTCTTTGGCTGTGTCACACGCCGTTGGAGTACAGGAAGCACCTGTTTTTTGGTTGTAACAAACTTTTCCAGTTTGAGCTGCTGCGCGAATACCCGCGTTACAAGCATAGATGCTTGGGCCAGAGCTGAAAGTTTTGAATTTGAAACGCAAAGAAATTGCGTTTGCGCTTTGTGCAGAGATCAATAGCATGGCTACTGCTGCGAATTTCATAATGTTAGTCATTGTTTTCTCCTTTTGATCTAACGTTCTGTTTTAAGGTTGGTTTAATTTAATTTCCGAAGCACCGGATTCCACTCGCGGAGAGTACTCCAGCACTTGCATTTCCTGGTTATAAGGACCTGTGCCATCGCAAACGACGTACTTGATCCGGGTCGGTTCATTATTCAGATTCTTTTCCAGAACCAGCAGCGGTTGAGCTGATGGATTCGGACACAGGTTTTGGAAGCGTGTCTGTACCTCGACGCTATCGATGGCAGAATAGAAGTTGTAAATACTGCGGGCGGCGACAAAGACGTGATTGTTCTTAAAGACCTTTGCCGCATCCAGCACCGGAACGGCCTGCAGGGTATTGCGGTAAAGACGATCCACTTCCGTAAAGACGGTGCGCAGAATCGGATTGGCGGTGCCGAGGCAGTTGAAACACAGCTCTTGTTCTTTATGGCAGGCGTTTTTATCGCCACAGACAGTTTCGCACAGATTTTCGTCAGCGCGACAGAACAGCGTGACAGTGTCACTGAATTCACCTTTGCTGCCGACCTGAACTTTGGATTCAATCGTCCAGGCTTGTGCGTGCAGAGTTCCCAGTAGAATAACCGCCGTCAAAAGTTGCTTCATGTGCTATTTCCCCAAAGCTCTGCGGCAGCTTTTGCTCCAGCCGTAAACGTTCGTAACACGGAATTTTTCCAGCCGATTTTCATTGCAGTAAGCAGTTACTGATATATCGCCCTCACAAAGATTGGTTCGTAGGACGGTATCGGTCGCCAGTCCCTGATAGTCGCCATCGTTATGAATATAGGCGCTGTGAACCTTGGCATTGTATGTCTGTTCGATGTACTGAGCGGCTTTTGCAGCACAGGTGTCAGAGAAACAGTTCAAACCTTTCCCCAGCATATCCACGCAATGAGAAGGGATTTCGCCATACTTTTTGTAAACTTCAGCGGCATAAGCCGGGTTCACAGTCCATCCACGCGGAATATTGACCTTGTCTTTTTTGGCCTTGAAATACTTCTGGAAGGTGCGGAACAGATAGACGATGAATTTAGCCGGATTTACACCACCACTCCAAGTGGCCGTGGAAGCTGCTGCAACTGCCGTGAAGTTCAGGGTGCAGCCGCCGCAGAAGGAACGCTCGGTGCTGGCGCCATTGGCAAAGTCCGTGGCTTTCAAAGAGATCACTTCATTTTTCTGTTTGGCATCACAGTAATTCACAGTCAGGCCGGTGAAAGAATAGAAGTTGTAGTGCTTGATGCCGTTGCTATTCAGGGAAACTGCACATGGAGCCCCCAGTAAAGGACCGAAATCCGCAACCAGAGAAGTCTGCGCCTTGGATTTTTCCAGGCGGGGATCGAACTTCAGAACGCCGTTTTTCATCAGTTGGTTGAAAGAAACCACTTTCGGAGCAGTGAAATTCACATCCAGATAGATTGGCAGAACGTTCCAGCCAAACAGGGCCGTATTAGCAAGGTCGATCATAAAGACCTTGTTCATACGCTGAGTCTGGAACCACGGATCATACATCTTACAAGTGGTCAATTCTGCATAAGGGTTGAACAGATTTGGATCAGATGATTTTCCAGCCAAAGGAATCAAAGCATCGGCATAGACAGACACCGCATAAAGATCCACCACGCTTTTTACAGCCAGGCGGGCGCAGTCAATAGAGCTGCTACAGATGGTCTGTGCGCCTGCGGCAGTCTGGCCGCTCCAGGAAAGAGTTGGTTTTCCAGAGAACGTCGCTGGCACAAAGGGCGCGGCTTCTGCATCCGGACCGATTTGCAGCATTTCTTTTGCCCAGGCAGAAAAACCGTTTTTGCTGACGGTGTAGCCTGGCTTGCTCCAGAAGTTTTGTTTTTCAAGCTGATTGCAGGTTGCAAGAATCGGAGCAGACAGCTTATTGAAGAAATCAATGTGTTCTTTGATGGATCTTCTTTCAGAGTACTGCATCTGAGTCATGTTTTTAAGCTCAGCGATGCGGTCGATATTGGATTTCAGGAAGTCCAGAGAGTTGTCGCCAGCCAGACGCACTTCCGTACAAAGATAATAAAGCTCATTCATCAGGTTGTCGGAGGAAGCGTTGGCGGTCAGCTCCTTGTTCAAACCATGAGCCAGCAGCTCCACGCCCAGTTGATCCTGAAGAAGATTCAGGTGCATGGTTGCGGATTGATATTTGGTTTTAATCAGCGCGCGGGACTGGATCAGGTTCTTACGGAAGTTTTGCAGCCACCCTTGGGCCGTGTCGTGGGACTGAGTTCCCAGGAAGTCGTTATTAACTCCGCGAACACCTTTTTCCAGAAGCTCCAGCTCTGTGCCGACAGGAACATTGTCAAACTGCTCGGGTGTGACAGAGTCGCTGAGTTTGGCCAGCTCTCGCACACTGTTTGTGGCAAGGTACTCACTGTCACAGGACGGTTTGGTCATGCTTTTACAGCCATTTGGAGAGAACATGATTGATTCTTCCAAAGCAATGGAACGGAACAGGCGGCCAAAGGAAGGACTTAGCATTTCCACTTCATTGGTGTTGCGCCATGCCCAGGACAGATAGATTTTCAAGCTGTTCCAGAAGTCGAACCCCTGAATGTCCAAAGAGTTTTTGTTGGTTTCCCAGTCGATCTGTAAAGTCACAAAGCGATTGGGAAGTTTGTCGTCAGAATCAAAACACCCGGTCAGGTAGTCTGCTTCGTTCAGATAGGCCAGGGCAATATCCTGCAGGTTGGACTGGTTGACTTCAGAGTTATGAAGATGCCCTTGCAGGGCAGAGAATTTTTTAATGTAGTAGCAACCCAAGCGGTCTTTGGAGGCATGCAGAGGGAAGTTGTCTTGAGTGAAACGATCATACGCCGTCAGATCGGCACGTTTTCCAGCGCGGGTCCAGATACCGGAAAGATAGTCGTTCATGTCGCTGCAATTGTTGCCGGCCTTTTCGCATCTTTGTGAAGCGCCGACATACTTGGGAAGTTGCGCGGTTTTCAGATTTGTCGGCAGAACCGGCAGATGACCGCGAATCATTTTATTCATGATATTCAGGGTCATGTAAGCCACAGAAAGACGGAATTCCTTCATGGCTTTGTTGCTGTATTCTTCAGGAGCCAGTCCTTGAAGTTTAGCAACAGAGTTGGCCAACTTCCCGGCATTGTATCCGTCGATCATGACCAGTACAGAGGAGGTGGGTTTTTCAGAATCCAAAGCGCACTGCGCTCTGTTCGTGAAACTTAGAGGACTCAGAAGCGTTGTTTGATGGGCAGGCACCTGGGACTGCGCCAATCCAGGAACCAGTCCTGCCAGAACGAATCCGGAAATTAGAAGAGAGATCTTCTTCGTGGTGATCTTCATGAGTCCTCTGTCAGTGAGCAATTAGTTAAGCGCCTTGCAGTTATCGACTTTGTTCAACATTGTCGTATAGAACAGGATCACAGTCTGATCGGCTGGAGAGAAGTTACGTTTTGTAGAACCGTCAGCATTAACCATGTTGTACATGTACGTGTTCACGAAGCGGTAAACAGAAGGAGTCACACGCAGGGTGGAGTTACAGGAGTAGTTTTTGTAAGTCACAGTGATGCCCGCGTAGTAGTCAGAACCATCTTGTTGAGCATTTCTGCCGTCGCCGATATAGAAGTTGTTGCCGCCAGAGTTTGGATTGTTGCCGTAACCAACCTGGAAGCTGACTGTCCAGCCTTCACCGTGACCGTCAGTGCCGACGATAGAGCAAAGATTGCCTCTGCAAGCCACTGCCATTTCGTTTTCAATTTTTCTTTGAATCTCTGCTTCGGAGTAGTGTGGGTTTGGACGAGGATCGTAGTCAGGACTGCCGCCATCGAATTCATCAGCGTGGACGGTCATAGACATTGCCAAGGCTACAAGGCCCGCAGCAAGGAACTTCAGTTTCATAGTGCTCTCCGGTTTTTTGTGGGCCGTCAGGTGCTGTGTACGTACTAATGTTTCCTGACAGGTTTTTTAAAAGTGGTTGGGTTTTAGTCTCATTCCTCACGTTTCGCTATAGGAAACTTACCAGATGTAAAGAATTTTTGACCGAAAGGAGTAGTACAAACGGGTTAGGGCGATTATGGAAACGTTAGTTTGTTTGATTTTTAACAGAATCGACGGGCGGAGTGGATGTTCCTTAATCAGTGATTACGTGTATTTAGGATGCACCGGAAGGAAAACCGGTGCTGGCAACCTACTGTTGTTTTTTAGATATCATCTCTTTGAGCGATGCCGCTGGATCATGGGCTTTTTCCAACCCGCGGCAGCTATCGATGAATTTAGAGTAGTTTTGTCCCACCAGGTTGTACAGGGATTCAAAGTCACCCAGATCCTGCATATATGTTTTGTAAACCAGAAGGCGGGCATTGTTGAGCTTGGCTTCACTGAACTTTTTGTAGTTGTCTGTCTTTAGAGTCGGAACAACTTCTGCTGCGAACTTTTTTTGAATGTCACGGATGCGCTCGCTGCGTTTTTCCTCACTGCGCTCACTGGCGGGAAGATCCTTGTACCATTGCTCTAGCAATTTGAGCTCTGCGGAAATAAAGGTCGAAAAAACTTTGTTGTCCTGATTTTCCAGTTGAATCTGTTTCAAGGTCGGAGAATCAGCGCCCTCTTTTTTCAGATAGAACAGTTCGGCACCTTTGTTACCCAGAAAAGTGGCCAAACGCTCGTTAAAATCCGCGGCATGCTTGATGTACAGTGTGGCGTGCACGGTTTCATGAATGATTGTGTTCACCAGATCATAGTCGTCATAACGAAGCATGGAACTTAAGATGGGATCATTGAACCATCCCAGCGTGCTGTAGGCGGAAACGCCGCGCATGTAGGTGTCGAGATCCTCTTTTTGCAGGGACTTTTCCTCCTCAACCGCGTCGGCTTCGTGGAAGTATCCCTTGTATGGCATTTTTCCCATAAATGGATACGACCACTGATAGTGCTTCAGTTCCCACTTGGGGGCGGCACTGACGACATAGGTGACGTAAGGGCGGTCCAGTTCCACGTAAGATGTGTAGTTTTTTGAGGAGGCCAGATGCAAATTCTGTTCGGCGAACAGACGAGCCTCCTGCGCCAGACGCAGTTTTTGCTTTTTGGCTTCATCCAGATTCGGGTCTTCCAGAGCTTCATTCACCGGAATCCGGCTGCCCAGAAGCTTCATTTGTCCATAGCCTGATTTCATCAGGTAACCCATTTGGCAGCCACTGTTAAAAGCGGCAACGGCCAGCAGGGTCAGAGGGATAAGATATCTTACAGGGCCCAAGTCACACCCGCGCGCACGGAGCTGTCATCCGTTTGCAGGCCGCCACCGATGGGGGTTTTCCAGACATCATAGCTCAGCTTGATGCCCAGGGATTCAGTGACCTGAATTTTCAAACCGACTCCGTAGCTGGGGACGGTGACGCTTTCAGGTTCGATGGTGTAGGTGTCTTGTCCTTCGATTTTAATTTGTTGGAAACGGCTGATCTGGGCGCCACCACCCTTGATGTAGGGTTGGAAAAGCGCTTTGCGATCTGCGAAGGTCAGAATCAGATCGGCTCCAAGAATTTGTGATTTCTGTGTGGTGGTACGACGGGCGTCACTGGGGCTGGCTTTTTCCTCACGCACACCTTTGGCATCGGTATAGCTTAGCTCCAAAGCCATGCGCTCTAAAAAGTAAAGGGACAGTGAGCCGGTGATGGATTCAGAATCAAACGAGTTGTCTTGGTCGAACGTGGTGGTTTTTCTTCCGTAAGATAGTCCCAGTTCAGTGAAAAGGGCATAAGCAGGTACAGAGGTCCAAGTCAAAACGGCCAGGAGGGTCAGAGATAAAAGCTTCTTCATATCCTTAGATCTTAGCAAGGTTGCTTGGCGAACGACATGGGCTCATTCACACTCTGGACTAAAGCAGCTGGACCGGGTAAAACCAAAGTATGGATAAAAAGACTTTAAAGTGCGGTTTGCCTTCTGACGAGGCGGAACTGCGAAAACTTCTGACTCCTGAACAATATCAAATCATGGTCCAAAACGGCACGGAACGACCTTTTCAGAATGCCTTTTGGAATCACCATGAAGAGGGTATTTACGTGGATGCGATTTCGGGCACACCTTTGTTTTCCAGTCAGGATAAATTTGATTCGGGAACTGGGTGGCCAAGCTTCACGCGTCCGATTGATAAGAATGCGGTGCTGGAATTGTCCGATTATTCCCATGGGATGACGCGAATTGAAGTGCGCGCCAAGGATTCCAACTCTCATCTGGGGCATGTCTTTGATGATGGTCCTGGCCCTACGGGTCTGCGCTATTGTATCAACTCGGCCTCTTTGCGTTTTATTCCTAAAAAATCCTGATGTGCTGAGGCGGGCTCAGCATTTTTTTGCCGCAAGAAAAAGAAAATCATCCATAATGGGGCGATGAAAACTTTCGGTATTTTTCTTTCATTGTTTATGTGGGTTTCGCAAACATGGGCCCAGGACTGGCGGACGGCAACTCGTGAAAGTGCGCATCTGGCTCCGGACCCTCGTGAAGAAAAACAAGCTGTCGTGCAGGTGTATGCCGCCCGCACAGTCAGTTGGCGCGGATATTTTTCTGTGCATTCCTGGATTGCCACCAAAGCCAAAGATGCCTCTGAATATACCACCTATCATGTGATCGGCTGGCGGGTGAACCGGGGCTTGGAATCCGTGCGGATCGAAAATGACATTCCCGACCGTCACTGGTTTGGAGCCCGGCCGGAACTGATCGAGGACTTGCGCGGCGAAAAGGCCGAGGCGGCCATCCCCAAAATCGACGAACTGGCGCGCAATTATGCTTACAAAGGCACCTATCGTGCGTATCCCGGACCGAACAGCAATACGTTTATTTCCCATATCATCCGCAACGTGCCGGAACTGACGGTGGAGCTTCCACCCAATGCAATTGGCAAAGACTGGATCAATGAAGCCGATGTGGTGGGTTGGAGTGAATCAGGCACGGGGGTGCAGTTTTCTCTGCTTGGAATGTTTGGATTAACCGTGGGGCTGCACGAGGGTATTGAGTTGAACTTGCTGGGCTTGAATTTTGGAATCGACTTCTGGCGGCCGGCGCTGAAGCTTCCGATGGTGGGCAGGGTCGGTATGACCGACAAGCCTTAGTTGCGATTCACCAGCGCGGGTGGGTTGTAACGAACGGTGAATGAAAACACCAAATGAATAAATCCGTCTTCCTTGACCATTTCCTGAGGAGGGTTGGGGAAGATGCGGGCTTCCTTGAAGGCGTTGATCGCCGCCATATCAAAGTTTTTAATCCCAGAACTTTTCATAATCAAAGCGGATCTTAAGTTGCCACTCTTATCCAGAATAAATTCTGCCTGTGTCACCCAGTTGCGGTTCCCGGCATTGATGCGGTCAATGCGATCAAAGCTGTCGATGGCCTGTTGCACGCGGGTTTCCCAGCGAAAACGAATCAGTTCCTCCACGCGGGCGTAGAAAGTATAGAACAGATAGCGGTCTGTGTTCAAGGCGGTGAAGGACCCGACTTTGACATCTGTGGGAAGTGATTCGCCGACAGATGAATAGCCATCGTTGAAACGCTTCATCTCGGCCAGTTCTTTGCTGATATCAACGTTGCGATAGCCGTCTTTGTCGGTGTCTTCAGGTTTGATTTGCTCGCGCTTTTGTTCCGCCATTTGCGGAGCCTGCCTCGGGTCCTGCTGCTGCATGCTGCTGTCACGATTGCTGCGATTTTGCGTCATGCCGGTTTTGGCGGCTTGAGTTTCCTCTTTCACGCGCTGATTTTTTTCAGAAAGAAAACGGGCCAAGGTGTCGTCTTCCGGAAGCTTCACTTTTTCCGGCACCAGTGCCTGACGAACCACGCTGCGGTCCTTGGGTTTTAGAGCCTGCATGATTTCCTGTTCCGGGGAAAGCGTGACTTCGATGACCTCAGGCTCGGGCAGCTGCAATTTGGGCGCAAGCCAGATCAGGCCGATGATCACCAGCAAATGGAACATAAAACTGCATAGAACTGCCCTGACAACCGCCATGTGTCTCATTTTAAGCCGAAACTAGACCTAAGGGCAAGACGGCTAAAGTTGAAACACATTCTGCCGATAAGAATTAGGTCACAGGGGGACAAATGGGGAAAATTCTCGATATCACGCCACGTCTAAGATCTCAAAATTCTTTGGAAAATAAGGAAAATGAGGTTCGCACGGAGGTGCTGGATATCACGGAGGCTCGACAAGAGATTCTGAGCCGCGATCGCCGTGATGTAAAAAGAACCATTTTAACTGAATTTGTGGGTGCCTTTGTCGTATTGCCTGAAAGGGGTCTTTTGAAGGCCGCTTTGTATGACATCTCTGAAAACGGGATGGCCTTTGACTTGGAGCTGGCGGATGGTGGCTTTGCTCCGGGTGATGAAGTGGCAATGCGTGTGTACCTGAATCATTCGACGTATTTCCCGTTCACGATTGTTGTGTCCAACAGCCGTGCTATCGAAGACGAAGGCATCGTTCGTCATGGCGCCGGCTTCGTGAAAGGTACAATGAATGATGTTGCACTTCATCATTTCGTGAAGTTCATCGAAAACGTCAGCGCCAGTCTGAAAACCGATACGGGTGACGTACTGGTTTCTCACATTTCTTAAAAAAATCTGAAAGCGGGGCGAGGGACTTAAATCCCTCGCCCTTTTCTTTTTTCAGGCAGAGTGATTTTGACTGCCTGCTTAGTAATGCTTTTCCGTGGACTTTGGTCCGGTGATTTGTTGCAATTTAGCTGTGGAGTATCTGCAGTCTGAAGGCAGATCACATGGACTATAACTACGGAGGGTGTCCATTGAGTAAAGCAAAACGCAGAAAAATTGTGGTCGATACGAACGTAATCCTTTTCGACTCTCAGGCGATCTTGAGATTTGGAGAGGCTGATGTTCATATCCCAATCTCTGTTATCGAGGAAGTGGACAAGTTCAAAAGAGATCAGGGTGAAAACGGACGTAATGCCCGTCAGTTCAGCCGCTTTATCGACGTTTTGCGCTCCAAGGGTTCATTGGCCAGCGGTGTTCAGATCGACAACTCTGAAACGATGGTTTACATCAACACGGATCTGATGCTGGCAGGTATGCCGTCAGAGCTGGATCATCAAAAGGCGGACAACCGTATTTTGAACACAGCTTTGGCTTTGCAGAAGCAGCATCCGCGCTACAAAGTGGAACTGATCACCAAAGACATCAACCTGCGTATCAAGGCCGATGTTTACGGTGTTATTGCCAACGACTACGATGCCAACGATATCAACCGTGATGATTTGTACGAAGGCTATCAGGAGATCATGGTGTCTCCGGAGCAGATCGACGCTTTCTACAAAGAAAAGCGTTTTGTCACGGACGTAAAACTTTACGGCAATCAGTATGTGATCATGAAGGACACTGCGAATCCGAATCATTCAGCGATTGGTCGTTACAGTCTGGCGGAAAAAGCCATTGTGCCTTTGATGCAGGCGGCTGATTCCATCTGGGGTATTCATGCACGAAATGTCGAGCAAGCCTTCGCATTGGACTGCCTGCTGAATGATGAAATCATGTTTGTGTCTTTGGTTGGTAAAGCCGGAACAGGTAAAACATTGATGGCGATTGCTGCGGGTCTTCATAAGACGTTGGATCAAGGGCAGTTCCAAAGATTGCTGGTGTCTCGTCCGATCTTCCCAATGGGACGCGATATCGGTTACCTTCCGGGTGACATCGAGCAGAAATTGAATCCGTGGATGCAGCCTATCTTTGATAACGTGGAGTTCCTGATGGGTGCGGACAAAAAAGCTGCGGGGCGTGCACAGGAATTGATCAATCAAGGTATGCTGAACATTGAGCCGTTGACTTACATTCGCGGTCGCAGCATTCCGAAGCAATACCTGATCGTCGATGAAGCACAGAACTTGACTCCGCACGAGATCAAGACAATTGTTACGCGTGCCGGTCGTGGGACGAAGGTTGTCCTTACGGGTGACGTTTATCAGATCGATAATCCTTACGTGGATTCTGCGAACAGTGGTTTGACTTACGCAGTAGAGAGATTCAAGGGCCATCCAATTGCTGCCCATGTGACTCTGACGAAAGGTGAAAGATCTGAGCTGGCTGAACTGGCAGCTAATATCTTGTAGGTTTTTTAGGAGTATTTCATGGCTGAAGTGATTGATGTAGGATTTGAAGCAAAGGTGACTGTGCAAGTGACGGATAAAATGATCCAGCAATTTGCGGAGCTATCCGGAGACCACAATCCAATTCATTTGAGTGATGAATATGCATCGAAAACTCGTTTTGGTCGTCGTATCGCTCACGGTATGATCGTCGGCGCTCTGATCTCCAGAGCGCTTGTTGATGGTATCGGTCAGGGTGGTATTTATCTGGCTCAGAACATGAAATTCGTAAACCCGGTTTTCGTTGATGACACGATTGTGATCACCATTAAAATCACGGGTCTTAGAAAAGAAAAAGGCATCGCCACAGTTGAAACCAACGTGGCGAAAGTAAACGGGGATGTTGTGGTGAAGGGTGATGCTGTCATCATGATGTCCTCCACCGGTCCCAGTGGTATATGAGCGGAGTCTTCCATCTGGTCTATTTCAGCAGGGCCGCCGAGGATCTCAGTTATACGGACATCCGTGAGATCCTTGAAGCTTCCCGCCGGAATAACACCCAGTTGGGTATTACCGGCCTGCTGATCTTTCGGGATGGATATTTTCTTCAGCTTCTTGAAGGGGCTGAAAATAATGTGCGCGATATCTTAAGCAAAATCCGCGACGACGATCGCAATTACTCTGTAAGGGTTATGATTGAAACGGAAAGTGTTGACCGCCTTTTTGAAGGCTGGTCCATGGCCTTTTACGACGGCGATATTTCCACAAACTCCACCGCGCATTTAGTGGATTTGTTCGAGGCAGTTTTAGAGGGCGGCATGAATAAAAAAAATCTGATCATGCCGATCTTAAGAAAATTCCGAGCTTCTGCACCTGATTTAAAATAAACAACTTTGAAGGGGACCTCTATGAAAGCAGCAATGGCAAAACTTCTTTCCGCCAGAAATTACAATGGAAAATATGATGATTTGGCTTTGACTATGTTGCGCGTTTTTATTGGCGCGACGATGGCATTTTCTCACGGTCTGGGTAAATTGCCTCCGTCAGAAATGTTGGTGGGCGGAGTGGCTTCTTTGGGTTTCCCAATGCCGGAATTCTTTGCTTGGTGTGCCGGGCTGGCTGAATTTGCCGGAGGCATTTTGTTGATGTTGGGTCTTTTAACCCGTCCGGCGGCGGCGTTCGTGGTCTTCACCATGGCGGTTGCGGTCTTCGGTGTGCATGCAGCAGATCCATTCGGGCAAAAAGAAATGGCGTTGTTGTATCTGTTCGCCAGCTTGTTCTTTGTGATTCACGGAGCAGGTCGCTGGTCTATCGACCACAAACTAACAAAGAAATAGAAGATTGAAGAATTAAAGGACGTCGAGAAGGCGTCTTTTAAGTTTTTCTTTGAACTCTGGCAGCTGGATGGAGCGCTTTAGCAGCTCTTCCAGACTGACCATGGTGTCAGAGGTGAAGCCGCAGGGGTGAAGCCCCTGAAAGGCTTTTGGGTCATGGGTGATGTTGATGGCGGCTCCGTGGAAACTGACCCATTTGCGCACACCAACGCCGACCGAGGCCAGCTTTTTATTCAGAACCCAGACGCCGGTTTCATCGGCTTCGCCCGGTGCCTGTGCTGTTTTTGCCGAAGAACGGCTTTCCACACCTGTCAGTCCGTAGCTTTTAACCACGTCCACGATGGCTTCCTCCAGAACTCTCAGATAGCCGGAAATCTCGCGATCCTGTCGTCCCTTGCGGGTCTTTGTCAGATTTAAAATTGGATAGACCACCAGTTGACTGGGGCCATGATAAGTGGCGCGGCCTCCGCGGGTGACTTCGACAATGCGGCCATTCCAGGCAAAAATATCATCGGGCTTGGTGGCTCTGCCGACAGTCACAACCGGTGGATGAGAACAAAAAACAAGATACCCTGGAAGGTCGTCGTTATGGACTTTTTCCACCAGTTCATTTTGTTTTTTCAGAGCCTCTTCGTAGTCGATAAGACCCCAATCCTGAAAAATAAGATCTGCCATGAATTCTTTGTGCCACTGATCTTTGGACATGTCATTCATTCTCTTCAAAGGTCCAATTCAGAGGGGAGTGCGGAATCTTTAGACAGCAATGTTTTTGGGTGTGTAAAGGGTTTGGTCACAAAAATTTCAAAATGAGATTCGTTTGAAAAGCCACAAAAGATACCGTCACAATGGATTCAGGATCACATAGAGCAGGGAGAGGATCTTATGAAAAATCTAGGACTGATGGGCATCTTGGTGACGATGATCGCGTTGACAGGATGTCTTGATAACGGTGGTGGCTCCGAGGTTAAGCAAGACCTCAATAACGGAGACTTCAGTGTTATTACAGATCCGGAAGAT
This sequence comes from Bdellovibrio bacteriovorus, assembly GCF_025558485.1. Lineage (GTDB taxonomy): Bacteria > Bdellovibrionota > Bdellovibrionia > Bdellovibrionales > Bdellovibrionaceae > Bdellovibrio > Bdellovibrio bacteriovorus_G. The sequence continues at coordinate 95,189 of NZ_CP102930.1, read as the reverse complement.
GGCGGCGGTAGCTCCGGTGGCAACACGGACGAAGGCAGCACCGGGGGCGGCACAACGCCAACCACGCCACCTCCTGCCGTGACAGAGGGGCTGGACATCAACAAGGGTGCCACGCTGACAGGTTCCACGAAACTGACCCTGGATTTCTACTCTCCATTTGTGGCTGCCTACGTGAAGGTTTCCGAAGGTGACACTTGCACGACGGGCACTTGGGTGGACTATGTGGATACTGGTATTCTGAACAGCTCCAAAACCAATCAGAATGTTCCGGTCAGCGCACAGTTCCGCGATCATGACGGCAGAACCAGTGCTTGTTATACAAGAAGCATCTACATTGATCAGGCCGGTCCGGAAATTATCTTTGCGAAATATCCATCTGCGCCGGTTGAAGAGGGTCTGGATGTGGAGATTGTCTTTACCGTTAATGATGTACCCGCTGGTGTGGCCAGTGTGACATGTTCTTTTGGTACAACCTCCAAGGCCTGTGCCGCAGGAACCAATAAGATCACTTTCCCTAAAATGGCCGGTGGTGATTATACCTTGAAAGTTTCCGCCAAGGATAAGCTGGGGAATGCCTCTGAAAAATCTGTCAGCTTCAAAGTGTCCTCTCTGTACAAACAGATGGTGAACAATGTTCGTGTGAACGAATATCAGAAGGTTGATATTTTGTTCGTGATCGATAACTCCGGATCAATGGAATACGAACAAAAAAGCATGGCGTCCCGTGTGCGCAACTTCCTGGATGTGGTGAAAGGTCTTGATTGGCAGATCGCAGTGACGACGACAGACCCGGTTCATAAAACTTTGGGGGATGGCCGTCTGGTACAACTGGCAAACAAACCGGGTCAGTACATTCTGACCTCTTCCATGAATGAAGCAGATGCCCGAACCACTTTAAGCAATACTTTGCAAAGAAGTGAAACCGGCAGTGGTACAGAACAGGGGATCTATGCGGCTTACCGTGCGATTGAAAGATCTTTGAGCGCCAGCGGTGGCAACGCCAACTTCATCCGTAACGATTCACAACTTGCAGTGGTCGTGATCTCGGACGAAGATGAATCCGCCAACGGTGCGAAGAATGATCCTGCAAACTTCGTCAAGTTCGTTCAAGACAGCTTCGGAGCACAGAAAGCCATGAGCTTTCATTCCATCATCGCACGCCCTGGTGACCAGGCCTGCTTGAAGGGCGAGGGTTATTCTGCAGGATTCCGTTATGAGCAGATTTCCAAATTGACTGGTGGTGTGATCGGGGACGTGTGTGCCACCGATTATGCGGCCCAGGTTCAGGGGATCGCCGAAGGTGTGCGTAAGACATTGAAGTCTATCACTCTGTCTTGCACGCCGGTTGTAGATGCCATGCGGTCGATTCTGGTTCTGAAAGACGGTCAGGTGTATGACGGCACAAGACAAATGGAAGGTCTGAATCTGGTATTTGACCAAATGCTGCCGGAAGGAAACTACGAAGTTTACTACTCCTGCCTAAAATAAGACGGTTGGTGAAAAAGGCCCACTTCCGCCTTGCATATGAACCTTTTTGACCAACCTTGAACTGATGGGTTGGTCTTTGTTTTTTAGGATTCTTATGGCCTAGTCGTTGTCGCCTTGGTGGGTTGGTGGCGCGCGCAGAGCCAGAGCTGCCAGCACTTCAGTTTTTAGCAGGAACGCCACTTCGCGGACGTCCGCATGAACGGCGCAGATTTCTTCTTTACGGTCTGTCATCGTGGTGGCTTTGCACAGGGCTGGGTCCATGGCTTCGATCTGGTCGAACAAGGAGCCTTTGTCCTGAGCTGCTTGAACAGAGGCAATTGCCTTGTCCAACGCCGCTACAACCTTGGCTGCCACGTCACTGCGACCGGATTTTTCCAGAAGGTCATCCAGACCGTAAGCTGGTTGGTTGCTAAAGCTTCCTGTGAAGATCGCGCGGAAGCCTTTCAATTGAGCTTCAGCAGATCCCAGAGACAAGCCAGAGTACAAGTGTTCCACTGTGCGTGGGCATTTGTCTTCGGTGCAGTCTTTGTGACGAGCCATTGGTGCGCCCAGTTTGGCGTCTTTCAATTTTTCGATGTGGGCCATGGCATCGGTCAGGCCATTGATGGATTCTTTGATGCTTTTATAGCGGGAGCCGTCAATCAAAGCTTTGGTGAAGTTTCCTTCAGCCACGGACCAGCGGGATTTCAATGTTGCAGATTTGACTTCAACATCTTTTACCAGTTCCTGAGCCCACAGGCAGCGATCCAGCTTTTTCTGGGATGCCGGACGGTCATTCCATTCCTTCATCGCAGGATTTGCGCGAAGGTTGCAGGTGCTTTTCAGGGATTTTTCAAACAAAAGATATTCAATCGCACTTAGACCGCGAACGTTGAACAGCAGACGATCACTGCTGATCGGTGTGTTGGAGTTTTCGTAAGCTTTCTTGTCAATGTCACAAGTGTTCAGATAAGGCCAGGAATAGATGTAGTCATTCAGGAAACGACCATCATCCAACAACGGACCAAACGGAGCCGCTTCCAGTTCATGGAAAGCCAGCATCGCACGTTCCCAGTCCAACTGAGCTTGAGTTTCTTCACGGCGTGCGGAGGAACCGTTGGACAAAGCCTCGCAGTACTGGCGCAAAGAGTTTTTCAAAACCGGAACTGTTGCAGCAAAGTTGTCAGCGGAACGGGAAAGAACATTCACGCCGATATTGATCAGCATTTTTTCTTCGCTGAACGGGCCTTCATTTGGTTTTTGAAATTCACCGGGAAGGCTGCCATCTTGAGGTTTGTTGGAATTATTGCCCGGTGTGGAGCCACGGGAAGTGGTGGGTTTGTCAGTGTCAAAGAAGTCAGAACAGGACGCCATCAACAAGCAGGCTGCTGCAGCCAGGGACACCTTCAAAATCAAAGATTTTGCTTTCATAAAATCCTCACTTTCCAAAGGCCTCTTTGTGCCTGAAAACCCCTTGTTATGACAAGTTTTCATAGGCCCCCCTGTATAATTGAAAACCCACTGAGGATAGGGACTTGCGAGTGTCCTTCAGCAGCATTTTATGCTACAAAGACCCCATGCTGGAAATGCCCGAAAACTGGACAAGACTGCAAAAATTACTCTTTCAGTTTGATGAGCCCACATCAAGGCTTTATCACGTCAATATCCTGTCCAGTCTGGCCCTGATTCTGGTGGTTCTTGTCATTCTGGCAAGTCAGCAAAAAATACCGATCTGGACACTGTTACGCCGCTGGATTCTGCGCAAAAAATACTGGTGGAACCATTCAACTAAACAGGACTATCTGATCTACTTCCTGAATGCTCTTTTCAAAAGCTTCCTGTTCGTGCCGCTGTTTGAATGCAGCTTCGTGATTTCCCAAATAGTGATTCGTTTTCTGGTGCGTTTCAGCGATGGTGACGTCCTGAATATTCCCGTAAATAACGCTTATTTGCTGGCTTTCACATTGGGAGTTTTCGTCTGGGACGATTTCCTTAGATTTTTCCACCACTGGCTGATGCACAAAATCCCATTCTTGTGGGAGTTCCACAAGCTACACCACAGCGCCCGCATCCTAACGCCAGTGACCCTGTACAGAGCCCATCCGGTAGAATCCGTCCTCGCGATCTTCAGAAACAGCATCAGTCTTGGAACCTCGATAGGAGTTTTTATCTTCCTATTCGGCTCGAGCTTTTCTTTATGGACCCTGCTTGGAATCAACGGCTTCGGCTTTTTATTTAACTTAGTCGGCGCCAACCTAAGACACAGCCACATCCCACTCGGCTTCGGCCCGCTGGAAAGACTGCTGATCAGCCCAATCCAACACCAAATCCACCATTCCAAAGACGAAGCCCACTACGACAAAAACTTCGGAGTCAGCCTAGCCATCTGGGACGCTCTTTTCGGCACCCTGATGTTCTCAAAACAAGTAGGAAAACTAAAAGTAGGCCTCAACGAAAGATTCCGAACATCCCTGTGGCACCACTACAAAGACCCATTCCTTGCTCTTATCCCTAAAAAAAGCTCATCTCGCAAGCCTTCCCCAAAATAGCGCAATAGTCGCAAGAAAACCGAACGTCGTCCGCCGAGGGCCCGAAGGGCTGCTTGAAGCAAGACGCGAGTTCCACAGCAGCCTCCTCCCAAAGGGAGGGGCGTCCGCGAGGACTGTCCGAAGCGGCTTGCTTCAAGCAGCCCTTCGGGTCCTCGACGGGTGGATGATCATGTTTAGAAGGTGTGTTTGATTCCCACCAGAAGGCTTCGTGCTTTTCCGGGTCTTGCCCCAAACGGTCGCAAAGAAACCAAATAGTCATTGTCGAAGATGTTATCAACACGGGCATAGAAATTACCCTGTTTGTTGTATTGATACTTCGCTGTCCAATCGACAACTCCATAAGCCGGAATTTCGGAACGATCGGTTTCAACCGTCTGATCGTACATTTTTCCGGTCCAGGACAGGATCACTTCCTGAGTGTACTTGCGGTACTGAGTTCCGAAGCTCAGGCTGTATTGTGCTTGTGGCACATACGGCAGCGGATCACCGGAATGAATCGTGCCCACACCCCATTCGGGATTGGTGGATTGTGAATCCGACGCAAACTCTGCCTTGGTCACGGTCACATTCAGGCTGACCGGCAGATACACATTCTTGTACTGGAAGCCTTGGGCAAAGCGCGCCTCAAGACCCTGAATCAAAGCTTTGCCGCCATCAAATTCCTGATCCAAAGAATTGCCCGTGCATCCGGAAGAAAACGAACAAGTGTCTTTGATGTTCTTATAGTCAGCACGGAAGGCAATCGCTTCGGCAAAGAACTCGTGATCGGCATTGGAATAGCGAACGCCGGTTTCATAGTTCACACTTTCTTCGGCTTTATTACTTTGTGTCTGACCGGGACCGACAGCGCTCATGCCGCGGTTGACACCTGCCAGCCAGGACCAGTTGTCATTGAATTGGTACAAAGTACCCACGCCCGGCACAAAGACACTTTGGCTGCCGTCGGTGGTGACATCTGTCAAACCGTTGTAGGATTCATAGTTCAGGCTTTCAAAGCGACCGGCAGCTGTGAATTTCCAGGAATTCCAAAGAATCTCGTCAGAAGCCGTGACAGTGACAGCTTGAGTTCTGTCTTGAATCTTATTCGTGCTCTTTTCCGGATCGGCAGTGCGCACCAGACGTCCGTTGGTCATCGAGAAAATATTCTCGGTGTGATCACGGCGAATCTGATCTTCGTGCAGACGCAGTCCCAAGCTTACTTGGTGCAGGAATTCCCCGGCTTGATGAGCGGAGAATGACCCCAGTTGCAGGCCCTGACTGTGGAAATAGCGATCATTGTTCGCCATCACGATGTCAGCGCCAGCACCGATGCTGGAAGAATCCGCCTGACCTGTGATGACGTCATAGTACATTTTATTGATGTTATCTTCCGGATCACGCAGAACTTTGTTCACATCAATGTTCGTATCGCGGAAGTTATTAAAGCGATTCCAGTCACGATGGAAATTATTGCGATAAGCGGTGGACCACAAACCCCACGTGGAAGTCATCTGGGTTTTATAGGTCAACTGCATCTGTTCATGATCGAACTTCATCAGATCATTTTCAGAAGCCGCATAACGACGGAACGGAGAGCCCGCGAAATCATCCAGGGTCAGACCCAGATAAGTTTCGTCAGAAGCTTCATCAGCGTAACCGAGTTTCCACGAGATAGACTGCTGACGGTCCCCCGGAAGGCGGTATTCACCTTTGATCAAAATATCATTCTTATCAAAGCCGGTATTACGACCTGTGTCGAGTTTTTTAAATCCATCTGTTTTCAGGTGCGTGCCTTCAAACATGATGGCGCCACGATCCCAGACATAGCCCAGGTTACCACGGTATTTTTGCGTGTTGTAACTGCCACCAGCCACTTCAACTTCCGCACGGTTTTGCGTGGGCAGACTGCGGGTGATGTAGTTGATTGCGCCACCGATGGAATTTGGACCATAAGGAACAGAGGCCACCCCTTTAAAGACTTCCAGGGACTCAATTTTACTCATAAACGGAGTATAATAAGCCGCCGGAGCCGAGTAGGGAGCCGGTCCGATCAGAATACCGTCTTCAAGAATAACAACTTTACGACTGCGGTGAGGATGGGTTCCGCGCAACCCGATGTTCGGGCGAAGGCCAAAGCCGTCTTCTTCCTGAACATAGACGCCGGGAATTTGTTTTAGCACGCGTGTGACGTCGGTCTGTTGTTGTTGTTCCAGCTTTTCTTTGCCAAAGAAATGGGCGGAGTTCGGTTGTGTCAGTTCCTCTTCAGAACTGCCAATGACCTTCACAGCGCCCAGTTCGGACATGGAAGCGGAGACCTCAGAAACGTCTTCGGCCTGTGAAGGCAGGCCGAAGAGGGAAATTACTAGTAGTGTAGAAACGAATTTCGTCATGACTATTTGTAATCAAGTTCCTTGATGATTTCTTTTGCAGCTGGAACAGATTCACCGATCACAGTCCAGTTGGTTGGGTCAACTTTGAAAGTGCCCCAGTCTTTGATCAAAGTGTTTGGAGTCACACCCAAAGCCGCTGGGTATTCCATGTGGCTGCCAGACAACCAAAGCTGGTTGTTTTCCTGAAGCATCAAAGAGATGAATTGTTCAGCCAAAGCCGCTTTTTTGGAATACTTCACGATACCAACACCAGAACCGTTAACGTGCGCGCCAGTCGAGTTTTGGTTCGCGAACAGTGGTTTGATTGGGAAGTTTGGATTTTGATCCAACATACCAGCCAGGTAGTAAGTGTTAGCAATACCGATATCGCAGATACCGTTTGCCATTGCTGTCATCATTGCAGTGTCGTTCGGGTAAACGTCAACAGCCAGGTTATCCAGGATACCCGCCATGATGTCTTTCGCAGCAGTTGCACCTTTGTGGTGAACAAGACTTGCGATCAAAGCAACATTGTAAGTGCCTTTGGAAGTTCTCATGCACACGCGGCCCGCCCATTTAGCATCAGCAAGGTCAGCGTAGTCAGAGATCTCAGAAGGATTCACACGGTCCGGAGCATATACCAGAGTACGAGCTCTGTAAGTGATACCGATCCAGTTGTCGTTAAGATCTTTCATTGCCGGAGCAACGCGGGATTTTACGGAAGCAGAAGCCAATGGCTGCAACAAACCTTTTTGAGTCAGGTCAGAAAGGAAAACCAGATCTTTTGTGAAGATAAGGTCAGCAGGTGTAGCTTCACCTTCAGCTTGGATTTGGGCCAAAACGTCAGCGTAAGCTTTTTCAATGATAACTACGTCAGCACCAGTTTGAGCTTTGAATTGATCGGCGATTGGTTGAACGCGTGCAGTCGGGCGGTCTGTATAGATTGTCAGTGTTTCTGCAGAAGCGACAACAGCCGTCAAAGAAACGATAGCGGCGGCAATAAGCTTTTTCATGGGAAAGACTCCTTTTGGTTGATGGCGCAGGAGATACCCCAAAAGAAGGCCCATTCACAACTGATGAATGCTAAGTTGTCCTAAATGATAAACGACTGAAGATGAAAACCAAATGAAAGTGCTAGCGCGCCTTCAGATAGCGATTAATTGCATCTGCCACCTCAGCGGACTCATGAATGACCCTTTGGCTGATTGCCGGGTTTTCCATGAAGTACCCAAAAGCCCTGATAATTTGTGTATTTTTCAAATCCGGGCTGACGTTCTGAAGGTCGTACCCCGCATTTTTATAGGCAAAAGATCCGGCCAGCATCTCAATTCCCAGATCCGTGCGGTTGCGCTCCAGCCACACACGGGCTGGCTGGGCGACATGGCAACTGGCGCAGTCCATGTTTTCAGGGTTAAAGCTGTGCGGATCTTCGATGCGATAAATGGCCTTTAGTTCCTTGCGCAAAACATCCTCACTACCGACTTTCAAGCGATCCGAATTGCCAATCACTTTGGTGAAGGAATCGTCCCCGTTGGCAGCCGGGGAGATCATGCCCCTTTCAAAGTGATCTGAGGGCACCGCAAAATTCACAAAGGCCTGAGCACTGCGATCCAAACGCGGGATCTTTATCAGCTTCAACTGCCCGTTACGAACCTCAAAACCCGAGAAGGACCACATATCGCCTGCCCCACGCACCACCATCACAGTGACACGGGAAAGATTGGCAAGGCCGGCATACTTTTTCACGATCTCATTAAAGGCCAGCAGCGCCGGGCTTTTATCCGCCTGTTGGGCCCATGCCGGATGGATCTGCAATGGCAGACCGGAGGTTTGAATTTGATGATTCTTTTTCCAGCTTTCCAGATCTGTCAGTAAAGAGCTGAATTCCTGATCTTCCAAAACATAGAAGCTATGCAAAGCCGCATCGACTGTTTGCACGCGCCCACGGAAGCCCGGCTCAATCGGCTGCCACACCAGACGAATTTGTTTTTGGCAGGACTGCGGAGTCGGAAGCGGGAAGCACGGGTCCACGCGCACAGCAATCACACGCAAGGACGCAGCCACATCATTTTCATTCATCACCGGAGTCAGTGGTGGTATGGTTCCCATGAAGGCCGGATTTAGCAGAGGCCCGCCTCGTCCCGCTGTCGTGATGCCCATAAGATTGTCGCCGCCTACACGAGTGGGAAGTGGCATCAGATAGGACACGTCGTTTAGATCCCAAGCTGCAAGAGCAGAAGAACTTAGGGCCAGAGTCAGAATAAATGCGAGAGAAGCTTTCATGGACGGGAAAATTTCCATTTTTGAGGCATCAATTCAACAAGTTTTCATTAAAGCTCCGGGCTAAGGCCCTAAATGAAAATGAAATAAACGCGCTTCGTGTTATGATGATCTTTTACGGAAGGAGCCGGAATGAAATTGCAGGGCGGAATCAACTTTAGGGACATGGGTGGATACCTAGCGGCGGATGGGCGTCGTGTGAAAAAGAATCGTTTGTATCGCTCGGGCTCCCTGTCTCGACTGACAGCCGAAGACTGCGTGCAGTTGGAAGAACTTTCGATCACGCAAATTCATGATTACCGCGACGTCAAAGAATCCGAACATGATAAAGATGTGATTTGGAAAGGGGCGCAGTATGAATGCTGCCCGGCTAATCCGGATTCTCACGCGGTGAATGTGGCAGGCCATGATTTCTATGCAGAGGAATCACTGCGTGCCATTCCCAGCAATTTTATGGAAAGCCTGTATCAGCAGTTGCCGTTTTCCAACAAGGCCTACAAACGTCTTTTTGAACGGGTGGAGCCTGCTCAAAGTGGCGCTCTGGTTCAGCACTGCGCTGTCGGGAAAGATCGCACGGGTGTTGGTTCGGCTTTGATGCTGATGTCATTGGGAGTTAAAAAAGAAACGGTTATCGAGGACTATCTGCGCACCGAGCAGACCTTGCAGCCTTTCCGGGAGTTGATTCTGAACCAGAACGAGAAAAAACTGTCCAGTAAGAGCCTTGAGACCCTGCACTATCTGATGTCCGTCAGAGAGCAGTTCCTGAATGCGGCTTTTCACGAAATTCACCAGCGCTATGGCAGTATGGATCGTTATTTCGCGGCAGAGTTTAATCTGACTCCGGAACGCTTAAAAGCTCTTCAGGATAAATATCTGGAATAGTTATTTTATAATCACCACAATATTGGGCTCACTGACGAGCACCATTTCCCCATTTTTTCCAAAGGTCAGCCCTTCATACTGAGGAGCTTCTTTAGGAAGATCCAAAGTGCTAACAGCCTGACCTTGTAAATTCACCCGCATCACACGGGAAGATTCGTGGCTTAGCAGAACCAGCTCGTCTTTGGCATCATCATAATGACAGGCCGACAGATCGCTCATCACATGTTTTAGCAGGGCGTCGGCATCATAAGGTTCGCGCAGGCGCAGACGATCAGGGCTTGTGATATCTTCCATTGTTGCCGGGCGGGGCCATTGGAAAATACGCTTGGGCTTTTTTTCCTGAACCGCGAAAAGAAGATTTTGTTTTTTAGAATAACAAACCCCTTCCAGTCCCTTGTTGCTTTTCCCGGGACGGGGAAGCTGCATCAGCTGAACCTCGGCGCGGGACTCTCGGGCATCAATGCTGGTTTGGCCCGGCAGGATTTTTAGGATCAACACCTGGTTGGATTCTGTGCTTAGGGCAAATTCGTTGTTTCCCAGATAAGCAATGTCTTCGGTGTCATCATCAATCAGATTTTGCAAATGAATCACCCGCAAGGGCCTGGTGAAGTCCGCTTTGTATTCAAAGACATTCCCTGAATTATTTTGAATCAAAAAGTAAGAGTCGCTATCGGGGCTGTAGGTGATGCCCGAAAGATTTCCGTCAACCTCGGGCAGCGTTTTTAGTTCGGCTGCAAAAGAATATGTGGATAACAGAGCCAACATGGCGAAGATGCTCAGTGTTTTCATTAAATCCCCCCGAGGTGCAGTCTTATCCTGAGACAGGGTTTCATAAAACCACATTCTGACTCTGTTTCCTTTTTGTAAAGATTCTGCCGTTGGGGCTTAAGTCTAGTCCAGTCCTGCCGAAACTGAATGCGCAATTGCAACAACAAGGAGACTCGCGATGATTGCAGCCCCGTTTAAGCATCTATGTTTGGCCCTGACTGCTGTTATAAGTTTGGCCGCCTGTTCCCAGGAAAGTGTGATCAGGGGTGCAGAGCTGACCACGCAAACCCAGCAGGGAAATCTGTTCGTCGGCTTAAAGACGCATCTGGATTCCAATTCCATTCAAATTATGAATGTACAACTGCCTATTTATAATCCGGACAGTCCGCTGGAGATTTTGGGTGTGTTACAAGTAAATTCTGTGGCTCCGGGAATGACGGATGTGGATTTACTGGTGAACTTCACGCGGGTAACACAGATCCCTTCCTTGAAGGCAGAGCGGGGGTTGCCGAATGGAACTTTCTTCCCGGTTATGGGGACTAAAACAGACAACTGGTATTCCATTCCACTTAGCGACAGTCGTATTTCCAAACTGTATTTGAATGTGGATTTGGCAGCGTCGAAGGTGGTTCTGGGCTATGCCTTGGGAACAGATGCGGTCAGTGCCGGTATTATTGCCAATCTTTTCACAGGGTTTAATTCCAACGGTATCACAGGCTATGGTGGTCTTTACAGTGGAGTGCAGCCGGGGCAGAGTGGCTTTGCAATTTTTGCCGATGTCAGCGCTATTCTGAATGGCCCGACCACGCCCAAGGTGTTTTTTGCAGATAGCACATCAGAATCCAGCAAGAGGCCCTTGCAGAAACGCCTGTGGGATTTAAATGCGAAAAAAACCTGGATAAGAGTTAGATAAAGTATTCTGATAAAAAAAAGCCCTGCACAATTTGTGGCGGGGCTTTTTTATCGTCGAGCTTTGAGGATCTTAATTAGTAAACGCGCAGAACTTCAAATGTTGCACGGCAACCACGGTTCACCCAAATACGATCGTTGTAGAATCCGAAAGTTTGGTTGTACAAGCACGCATCGTAAGAGAACACATTGTAAATACGGATGGAACGAACACCATAAGCGCCGATATAGCACTCTTGATAGTTATAGTTCCAGGATTCACAGTTCACATATTCATAACGAGCATTGCCACCCGGAGGGTATGGATTTGGGTAGGGAGCTGGCGGTGGATTTGGACGTGGGTTTGGAGCCGGATATGGGTCCGGACGTGGATTGCCTGGGTAAGGGGCAGGGCGCGGTCCCGGACGGATATAGGAAGTTTCTGGATCTTGTTGGCTTTCAAAAACATCGGCCTGAGCCACGGTCGCAAAGCCGACTGTTAAAAGAAGAGCAAAGAAAAGGTTCTTCATAGGTTTTCCCCCGAAAAAAGTGTCATTTTGACTTCAAAAATTAATGTCACCCATCAATATGCAGGATTGATGCCGCTGTTTTTGGTGTCAGATTGGCTAAAATTTCCAGTCTTCGATCAGCAAAGCCGCTTGCAGCTTGCCTTGCCGGGTCAGTGCACTTAGCGATTTGATGCGATAATCAAAAGAAAAATTATTGGCAGAATTCATTTCCGTCACGCGATGGAACGGAAAATTCAGACGAAGTTTTGTGAATTTCACCACCTTCAAGGCCGTTGAAGCCAGGCCAAAGAGGGCGTAGTAGAACAAACTATCACGCTCCCACAGGTCAAACCACGGGTGTGTTGTCAGTTGTTCCAGGGTGAACGAGCAGCGGTCATAACAGCTTAAGCTGCGGAAGATCTGCAACTGGTCCGAGTTATAGATCTGAATGTACTTTTCACGATGGATGGTGTCGTTCAAATCTTCTGAAGGGACAATACCCATGCGGAACAGGAACTGAAGAACGAAGCGTTCGTGATTGAAGTCGCCACCAAGCTGGCATTCGGCTTTTAAGGCACCGATATAGGCTTCCAGAGCCGCACTGACGGCGGATTGTTTGCTTGTTGAAAGTTGGTGAAAATGCGGCAGGTGAGTGTGTGTATAGGGGCGGACTTCATGCCCGAGCGTCTTCAGAAGGCAGCCGAGTTCTTCCAAGTTAGAGCGATAAGTTGCTGTCAGTGAATTTAATGCCAGTTCCATTTCCATAATCTAATCCGTATTTAAGGATGTTCTACCGGAATAGGGGCAGGATGGGAGCAGTTTTAAACTTGCTTACGGATTTGTAAGGCTCGTAATGTTTGCTTGGGAAAAAAGCTCATGACTGTCGGCTTTTTGATACAGATGGGTGGAGTGGAGAAATAAAAAAAGGCCGACTTTGCAGCCGGCCTTTTTGCGAAAGCTTATGCTTTCAAAGGTTTTTGAATGATATGGATCGCGTGACCCAAAGTCGCTTCCGCAGCTTCCATCATCGTTTCACCCAGTGTTGGGTGAGGATGGATGGTCAGTGCCAGATCTTCGATACGTGCGCCCATTTCGATCGCTAAAACAGCTTCAGAGATCAAGTTGGAAGCTTCCGGACCGACGATGTGAACACCCAACAATACGTGGGTCTTTTTATCAGCGATCATTTTCACGAAACCATCTGTTTCCATCATGCTCACCGCGCGGCCGTTGGCTGCGAACGGGAACTTGCTGATCAGAAGGTCTGTGTGGCCTTTGGCTTTTGCTTCAGCTTCAGTCATGCCGGCTGCTGCGATTTCCGGATCGGTGAAGACCACTGCTGGAACTGTTTTCGCATCGTAAACACGGTTATGACCCGCGATCACTTCCGCAACCAAGACACCTTCATGGGAGGCCTTGTGCGCCAGCATTGGCTGACCACAGATATCGCCGATAGCAAAGATGTTGGAAACATTCGTGCGGCGTTGAGCATCCACTTTCACGAAGCCACGCTCGTCAACAGCAATGCCTGCCGCTTTCAAGTTGGCCTGATCGCCATTTGGACGACGGCCCACGTCACAAGGATCTTGTCGCATTTAACAACTTCGTCTTTGCCGTTGATCTCAACCGTGACTTCATAACCGTCTTTGACTTTTTTCTGACCTTTGGCTTTGGCTCCGTAAAGAACATTTACGCCGGCTTTAGTCAGTTTGCGAGTCACGATCTGCGCACAGTCTGGATCAACCACACCGGCAAGCAAAGAAGCTTGAGCTTCGATCACAGTCACTTCAGTGCCCAGCTTGCGCAGGTAAGAAGAGATTTCAAGACCGATGTAACCACCACCGATAACCGCTACGCGCTTAGGGATAGCGTCGAACGCCAACGCACCCGTGGAAGAACAGATGTCTTTTTCGTCGAATTTGAAACCAGGGATTTCAATCGGACGGGAGCCTGTCGCCACGATGAAGTATTTCGCCTGCACGGCTTCAGTGCCGGCAGAAGACTTCACAGAGATTTCTTTGGAAGTTTTGAATTCAGCCTCACCTTTGATGATGGTAACGCCATAGCCTTTAAGAAGCTGATTCACGCCGCCGGACATCTTGTCAGAAACGGATTGTTTCCATTTCACAAGCTGTTTCATGTCCACGTCGATGCCACCTTTGATGTTCAAGCCCATTTCTTTGAAATTGTGCTGAGCTTTGTGCAAAAGGTGAGTCGCAGTGATCATGGCTTTGGACGGGATACAACCCACGTTCAAGCACACGCCACCCAGGAATTCACGTTCGATAACTGCTGTTTTAAAACCAAGTTGTGCAGAACGGATCGCAGCCACATAACCGCCGGGACCCGCACCAATAACTACTACGTCAAAATTTTGCATATAATCTCCAAATTTAGTCCAGCTGAAACACCGGCTGGTGTTTCAGCCTCCTCGGTGGGGCCGATTAAACTAGCTCCACCAAAAGTTTGCCTGGGTTTTCGATGCGGCCGATGAAGGCAGCAAGGAATCTTGCAGCAACAGCGCCGTCGATCAAACGGTGATCGGCAGTCATTGTGTAGTTCATAACTTTGATTGCAGAAACCTGACCGTTTTTCAGAACGATTTTTTCATCGATCTTGTACATGCCCAGGATCGCCACTTCAGGGTGATTGATCACCGGAGTCGCGTAAGTGCCACCGATAGAACCGATGTTCGTCACAGTGATAGTCGCACCTTTCATTTCGTCCGGTTTCAACTTCCCGTCACGAGCACGCTTGGAAAGATCCAGAATTTCTTTGGAGATTTCCAGAATGGATTTCTGGTCCGCGTTTTTGATCACAGGAACAACAAGTCCGTTTGGAGTGTCCGCTGCGAAGCCCAGGTTGAAGTATTTTTTGTAAACGATTTCGCCAGCCGCATCGTCGATGGACGCGTTGAACATCGGGAATTCGCGGATCGTCGCGATCAAAGCCTTCATCACGATTGGAAGGTAAGTGATCTTCGTGCCGTTTTTCTCTGCGTGTTCTTTCAGGCCTTCGCGAAGAGCAACCATCGCATCCACTTTCGCTTCATCCATGATGGTGAAGTGAGGGATCACGTGCTTAGAACGCTGCATGTTCTCAGCGATCTTCTTACGGATGCCGATCAATGGAACGCGCTCTTCCGCAGCACCTGCCGGGCCTTGGTAAGCTGGTTTAGGAATGGTGGCGGAAGCCACGGAGTGCTGAGGCTTCGCCGAAGCTGAACCAGCACCACCGGAAGACATCACATCTTCACGAGTCACGCGACCTGCCAGACCTGTACCGGAAAGAGAGTTGATATCAACACCCATTTCACGAGCCAGACGACGAGTTGCCGGAGTCGCCAATACTTTGGAATCAGCCACAGGCGGGAAGATGCCTGCAGAAGTGGACGCTGTTGCCGCCGGAGCTGCTTTGGCGGCGGAAGCCGCGGAGTGTGCAGGCGCAGACTGCACTGAACCAGCACTTGAAGCTGCCGGAGCCGGAGCGGAAGCTGCGCCGCCTGCACCTTCCAGGATGATCATGGTGGAGCCGACTTTAACAACTTCACCTGCTTTGAATTTAAGATCTTTTACAACACCCGCTGCCGGAGTAGGAACTTCCACAGTGGCTTTGTCAGTCAGGACTTCAGCAATCGCCTGGTCTGCTTTGACAGAGTCGCCTGGTTTTACCAACCACTTAACAAGTTCGCCTTCAGTAACGCCTTCACCCAATTCAGGAAGTTTAACCTCTTGAGATTTACCACCACCGGCTGCCGGAGCAGCTGGTTTGGAAGCCGCAGGAGCTGGAGCCGCTGGTTTTGCCGCCGCTCCCGCACCGTCAAGAGTGATCATGGTGGAACCGACTTTAACTACGTCGCCTGCTTTAAATTTCAAATCTTTCACCACGCCAGCAACAGGAGATGGAACTTCAACCGTTGCCTTGTCAGTCAAAACCTCTGCGATCGCCTGATCGGCTTTTACAGAATCACCGGGTTTCACCAACCATTTTACCAATTCACCTTCAGTAACACCTTCACCAAGTTCGGGCAGTTTTACATCAGTTGCCATGTTGAGAAAGTTCCTTTCCTTGTTGCATAACTTAAACAATCAAAATTAAAGCTCTCGCCCTTCGCAATGAAATGACTTCTGCGAAGATAAAGTGGCGGGTTGAGAGCAGCATCCCGTTCTATGCTCACGAAATGACGCAACAAATTAATAATCTAAAAGAAGAAAAAACTCGTATAACTGAACGCTTAGCTCAAATTGATAAACAATCAAAATCAAAGCTCTCGCCCTTCGCAATGAAATGGCTTCTGCGAAGATAAAGTGGCGGGTTGAGAGCAGCATCCCGTTCTATGCTCACGGTAGAGTATTTGCACCCATTAACGCCGCGCATAACAGGTTATCTGGAGGGCTCTTTAGGGCTGCCACGCAACAGTGTCATTTTTGCAGGGAGCCTTTAAAGCTGTAGGGTGTCGGGTGGGGGGCAAAAGGAATCGACAAAAGGGCGGCTGACAGACTAATTTCATGAAAAAGAATTCGATTTTCAAATGAGGTTTTCATGAAGTTTCACAGCAAGTTGCAAGAAGGTATTTTTCTAAAACGCTATAAGCGCTTTTTTGCAGACATTGAGTGGAAAGGGCAGACCATTACAGCCCATGTGCCTAACACGGGCAGCCTTAAAAGTGTGAATAATCCGGGGCAGCACTGTCTGTTCTCTGAAAGCACCAATCCGGAACGAAAGCTAAAATTCACATTGGAAATGATCAAATCTCCATCGGGAGCGTGGGTGGGGGTTAACACAGCAACGCCGAACACGGTGGTGCGCGAAACTCTTCAGCACGTCATCGGTCATAAGAAGGACGTGGTGGGGACCTTTGCACATTGGGCCGGGTTTGATGAAGTGAAGCCGGAATACAAAATTAGTGCGGAAACCCGCTTGGATTTTGCCCTGAAGAAAAACGGCAGTGAATCATTGCATTTCATCGAAGTCAAAAATGTCACCCTGTCAGAAGATGGTGTTGCCAAGTTCCCCGATGCCGTGACGGAACGTGGGCAAAAACACTTGCGTGAACTAATGGCTTTGGTGGAACAGGGACACACAGCTGAAATTGTATTCACAATTCAGCGCCATGATTGTGGCTCGTTTGCTCCGGCGGATGATATTGATCCGGAATATGGCCGTTTGCTTCGGGAGGCTCATCAAAAAGGTGTGAAGGTTTCGCCGCTTGTGCTGGACTTAACCCCTGAAGCCATTGAACTATCAGAGACAGTTCTTCCTCTTAAACTGTAAGGAGCACCGTGATGATTCCAGTGAATGCTTATGCCGCTTATCAATCCAAAGAGCCTTTGAAACCCTACAAGTTTGAACGCCGTGATCCGGGACCTCATGATGTCCAGATCGACATTCACTTCTGCGGGGTGTGCCATTCGGATTTACATCAGGTGCGTGACGAGTGGGGTGGTTCCAAGTTCCCGATGGTTCCCGGTCATGAAATCGTGGGGAAAGTCATCAGCGTCGGAAGCTCTGTGAAGAAATTCAAAGCGGGTGATTCTGTCGGTGTGGGTTGTTTGGTGGATTCCTGCCGCACTTGTCCTTCCTGTGGCGAGGGTCTGGAGCAGTACTGCGAAAACGGGTCGGTCGGGACTTATAATTCTGTCGAAAAAGACGGCGTGACTGTGACCCAGGGTGGTTATTCCACGCAAATTGTGGTGAACGAGGATTTTGTTTTAAAGATCTCCCCGAAACTTCCTTTGGATAAAGCGGCCCCTCTTTTGTGTGCCGGGATCACGACTTATTCTCCACTTCGTCATTGGAAAGCGGGGCCGGGTAAGAAAGTGGCTGTGATGGGTTTGGGCGGCCTGGGCCACATGGCTGTCAAACTAGCGGCGGCAATGGGGGCGGAAGTCACCGTGCTTAGTTCTTCCAATAAAAAGAAGGACGATGCTCATCGTTTGGGGGCGCACAATTATGCAGCCACCTCTGAACAAGAAACTTTCAAAAAATACAATCGCAGTTTTGATTTGATCATCAACACAGTGTCAGCGCCGATTGATCTGGGCAGTCATTTGCAGCTACTTAAGCGTGACGGCACGATGGTGCTGTTGGGTGTACCTGACAAGCCCGAGGCCATTCACGCATTCCCGTTGATCGGTGGACGTCGCAGTCTTGCCGGCTCTTTGATCGGTGGTATCAAGGAAACGCAAGAAATGCTGGATTTCTGTGCTGAACATGGAATCACCTCTGACATCGAGCTGATCAACATCGACAAAATCAACGAGTCTTATGAGCGCATGTTGAAAGGTGATGTGCGCTATCGCTTCGTGATTGATATTGCTTCCTTGAAGTAATCCCACGCGATTTTATTAGCTGGTCTTAGCAAGAGCGGGGATGATCCCCGCTCTTTTTGTTTAGGCCCTATCCAAGGTCTGGAAAATGTCAGAAAACTGGACACTTTCTCTCTGAAAACCTGCCAAGTATTCAGTCAGTTCCACAGTCTTTAAAGTTTCAAATATGAGTGGCCGATCCGCTTCTGTGAACATTCACGGAGGATCACCATGGCTCTTATAAACTCAAAAACACTCTTGGTACTTTCCACGACATTCTTACTGGCGGCCTGTGGACCTGGAACTCCAGTGCTGCCCGATGACCCGAACAATGAACCCACGGTCGAGATGCCGAGCGAGGGCAATAATTCTCAGGGCAGTACGGAAACTCCCGGCGTTGTTGAAACTCCTGAAGTGACTACTCCGACCACGCCTGAAGTTCCTGACGAGGTTGTGGACGGGGACGAGGCGATTTTAAAACTTTATGACTATCTGGACCCGAACCACATCGTGCCGACGGCAGGATTGAAAGCGGCTGTCTTGTATTTCCATAAGAATAAAACCTCGTTCAAGAATCAAAATGTCATTTCGGTTTTGGATTTCAGTCAGAAGTCCACGCAAAAGCGCTGGTACTTTATCGACATGAAAACGGGCGCGGTGTGGAATGTTCACGTGTCACACGGAAAAGGTTCTGACAGCAACCACGATGGTTTTGCGGAAAAGTTCAGTAACGTGTCTGGTTCCAATGCTTCGTCTTTGGGCTTCTATAAAACCGCAGAAACCTATCAGGGCAGTAACGGCTATTCTTTGCGTCTGGATGGCTTGTCTT
Source organism: Bdellovibrio bacteriovorus (assembly GCF_025558485.1). Taxonomy (GTDB): domain Bacteria; phylum Bdellovibrionota; class Bdellovibrionia; order Bdellovibrionales; family Bdellovibrionaceae; genus Bdellovibrio; species Bdellovibrio bacteriovorus_G. The sequence goes on along the minus strand of NZ_CP102930.1, from coordinate 76,361 downwards.
CCACGAACTCCAATGCGCGCTCTCGCGCGATCGTGGTTCACGGGGCCAGTTATGTTCAGGATTCAGCGGTGATTCAAGGGCGCAGTTGGGGTTGCCCGGCGGTATCCCAAGCCAACCGCGACAAGGTCATCAACCTGATCAAAGGCGGCAGTCTTCTTTACGCGTTTAAATAGATTTAAAAGTCTCTGGCGAAAACTCCTGATTGAGAAAAATCAGGAGTTTTCCATTTCGCTTTAGGACACCTTAAGGGCAATCCGGTGCTTCGGATAAATCTTTGCGAGCATTTCCATCAGCTTATCAGTTGTAAAGCGATCATTGCGATAGCGCAGCACTTTGCTGATGATACTTTCATCGACGCCCACGATTTTCGCCAATTCCTTCGCCTTTAATCCGTGTTCTCTCTGATAGATCACAAATTGTCTGCAAATTTCATAGCGAAGCTTTTCCAGTGGAGTTGCATCCGGAGAAAGGAGCTGAGCACCCTCTGCCTTCTCAAGTTTAGTTCGCACCGCTGCCAATTTCTTCTTACTGGGAAACGCCATTATCTCCTCCGATAGGCATTAACTACGCCTAGGTAAAACTTGCCTTTTTCCGTCAGCCATATCAGGCGGTAAAGCTTGCCATCCAATCGCATGTTCTCGGTGACAAAGTATTCATAGGCCTCATCGTCGGCTTCAGGTGAAAAATCATTTCCGTCTAAAAGATGAACTAACCTAAGAATCAATTCGTCAGTTATTGAGGTCGAGAGCTTTAATTCGTAATGGGGATCAATGATGACCTGGCTAAGGCGCAGTCCATTAACTGTGATATCGACCGCATAAACGCGTCTTTGTACCATGCTTATCCTCTTAAAAATGGACAAATTTGTCAAGTTTTGTGTTGGAGTAAGCTAGTGCAAGACGAATGGCAGCCTAAAAGGCGTATAAATTGAAGATGAGCTATGTTATGAGGCGACAATCGGTCGAACGAGAAGGGGGGCTTCGGCCCCGGGCCTCCTAGTCTTTAGGTAAAAATCATTAGGAGCTGGCTTCCTTACAGAAGCACTCGCAGTTGTTCGCCGACCAGTTTTTTTAGATTTTCAACGTAGCCGAAGTATTCTTCCATATCCAGGCGTTCATCAGCACGGACATGGGCGTTCGGGGAGTTGTAAGGGGTCAGTTCGATCACATCGGCATGCGAGGAAATCGCAGAGAAGTTGTTTTCTTCCAGCACCTGCATCAGGGCATCCAGATCGTGCCCTTCTTCATCGTGCGGGTATTCCAAACCGCGCATTTCGCAAAGAGCTTTTAAGAACTTTTCGCAGGCTTGAGCCAGATTGTAGCCGACCAGATCGTGCTGCTTTTCATCGTTAAGATGTTTTTGGGCGATATCGAGGTCGTCCTGAGCTTTTAGAATCATGGATTTTGCGTGGGCGCTCATGGCGGAACTCCTTGGTGGTTGGTTCCCTCCACTTTAGAGGCAGGACGTGGGTCCGGGCAAATAAAAAACCCACAGTTTTGAGGCTGTGGGTTTTTATTTTGATCTTTTTTTAAAAAGAATTACTTAGCGTCTTTAAGATGACGATCAATGATTTCTTTGAAGTCAGCAAATGGATATGCACCACGCAAAGAAACACCGTTGATCAGGAAGCCCGGAGTACCGGAGAAGTTGAATTTACGAGCTTCTTCCATGTCCGCTTCGATACGTTTTTGTACCGCTTCAGACTTAAGGTCTTTTTCAACTTTCTTAAGGTCCGCGCCCACTTTTTTAGCAAAGTCTTTCAAAGCACCCTCTTTTTTAGTACGCAGGTCGCCTTGGTTCTCGAACACCAGGTTGTAGAACTTTTCAGCTTTTGCGTGATCCTGAAGAGCGATTGCTTCAAAGTATTCAGCCGCAGGCATTGCCATTGGGTGGAAATCCAAAGGAAGGTGTTTGTAGATAACACGAACGTCTTTTGGATAAGCTTTCATCACTTCATCAACAGTCGCGTGACCTTTAGCGCAGTATGGGCACTCGAAGTCAGAGTATTCAATGATAGTGATTTTTGCATCTTTAGGACCGAAGACAACACGGCCTTCTTCGATAGCCGGTTGAAGTGGGTTTTTGAATTCGTCGTCGCGTTTTTTGCCTTCTTCAGCAACCGCTTTTTCCTGAGCTTTACGTTGAGCGTTCTGAGCAGCTTTGTTAACCACTTCAATGAATTGCTCTGGATCTTTTTCGATCGCTGCGAACACGATGCTCGGATCTTTTTCCACTGCTTCCTTGAGTTGTTTAGCTGAAGGGGCACAATTTACCAATGTAAGTGCCAGTGCTGAAATTCCAAATAACTTAAGTGCTTTCAATGTCTTCCTCCAAGATGGATGATTGTAATTTTTTGAGCCCCTTTATATTGACATCATTTTCAGTTTAGAGGGAAGGAAAAAATCCCGGTCCAAGGTCCTGCTAATCAGGACTTGTCTCACTCTGGGACCCCTTTAAACTGAGTTCTATGAATAAATCAAATTTCCTTTTAACAATGTTCGCTCTTATGTTTCTTGGCGGCACGGCGCATGCTGGTTTGCTGTTTAACTATTCTCAACTGGCTTTGAAAGATCTGGATCAGATGAACAAGCTGGTTAATGACAAGGTGACTGAGTCCAAAAAGTCATCCAGCGGCAAAGCGGTTCCGCTGAAAGAAGCCCTTCAGGCGGTGTATTCTCGTCCTAACGACGATGAAATGATTGAAAAGATTGTGTCACCTTTGCGTTCAAACCTTGATGAGTTGGAGTCCTGGGAAAAAACGATCAGTCAACTTACTGACGAAGCGATCAATGCCCTGAAGAATCCTCGGGCTTTTAAACCTGTCGTCCAAACGACCTACGTCATTTTTCTGGAAAATCTTTTGTCCGAGATCAAGCCGCACATGAAGAATGACGGATTTGAAAGGAAGATTGCTGAACGTATTCGTGACGCAAGGATCGAACTTTCCAAGGAAGCGGTGAACGAAAGAAAGCTTCGCACGATGAAGGACACGACGTCTCCTTCTGAAATTGCGGGCAAAATCCTGACTGAATCCTCTCAAGAGACGGTCGAAAAAGCGGCAGAATCTGCCGACTCCGAACAGTAATTTCCCTCGACTTGACCGGGCCCAAGTCCGATTCGACTCTGGGCCAGCGTCAAACGATAGATCTCCTCAAGTCTTCAAAAATCGCCTCAAATTGACTCAAGTTCTAATGAACTCCTACCGATAGAAACACCATGTGGGCTGGATGCCCTTGAGCAAATTAGGAGGATTCGATGTTTCTGCAAGGCGATTTGCAATTAGTGTTTGATGCACTCTACTCCGTAGGGGCTATCGACCCTGTATTGAAGCTTGATTGGTCCGAAGTGACGAGGGAAATGATGGCAAACCCACAGATCCTGAGTGACGCTTTCCAGACAATCAACGGCTGCCGCGGCAACAAAGACCTTCTGATTCAGAAGCTCCACATGATGGACCCTAGGTCCGTGAATTATATCGCTATGGAGGTGGCCCGTGAGTTTTGTGAGTTCCAGGATCGCACAGAGTTGCACTAAGGTTCTTTGCCTGTTGTTGCTTTCTTCTGTAGCGAATGCGTGGGAAGTGGATTTCTCCCGTCGTCAGGTTGAATTCAATAAAGTCAAAAACGAAGATCGTCTGCCAGCCAGCGTGCAGGAGGATCAATCCGTAAATATTCTGAGCAAGGTCTTTGATTCGGTGGAGCCGACTCAGGACATCGTCATCATGAATACGGACAAGGGCTTTGTTCCTGAACAGGTGCGCCTGAAAAAAGGCGGCAATTATCGTATTCATATCGTGAATGTGAACAATAAGGAAAAAAATGTCAGCTTCGTGCTGGATGCTTTCTCTGAACATCACAACACGGTGTTTGGTGAACAGAAGACTTTCTTTGTAAACCCAAAAACAGATGGAATCTTCTCTTACCAGTGTCCGGAAACAGCGGTGCAGGGGAAGTTCATTATCTATTCCGATGCGGCAGCGGCAGATCGCAAGCCGGCATCCAACTAATTCGTTAGTGAGGAAAGGCACCCATGTCTGACCAGTCGAACGTTTTCAAACAGACCATTCAGCAGAATCTCGGTCCTGTTGCGAAATACCTCGAAGACAAGGGTGTGTCGGAAATTCTTGTAAATGGCCATAAGGAAATCTTTGTGGAAAGAAAAGGGAAGCTCGAAAGGGTGGCCGAATCTTTCCCGTCTGAAGATGATCTGCGCGCGGCGGTCAACAGTATCGCGCAAAGCGTGGGCAGACGTATCGACGACGAATCGCCTCGTTTGGATGCGCGTCTTCCGGATGGTTCGCGTATTGCGGCGGTGATCCCGCCGATGTCGCGCAAGGGAACGACTCTTTCCATTCGTAAATTCACCAATAACAAAATCACTTTCGCCGACTACATCAAGTTCGGAGCGATCACCGAAGACGGTGCGCGCTTCCTGGATATTTGCATGTTCCTTGGCAAAAACATCATCGTCAGTGGTGGTACCGGTTCCGGTAAGACCACGCTGTTGTCGTTGCTATGCACGCGCATCCCGAAAGGTCAGCGTGTGATGGTGATCGAGGACTCTTCAGAGTTGCAGGTCGAATACGAGCACGTGGTGATGTTTGAAACCCGCCAGGCCGATGCGGCCGGGAAGGGTGAAGTGACGATCAAGGACCTGCTGAAGTCCGCTCTGCGTTTGCGTCCCGACAGAATCATCGTGGGGGAGGTTCGTTCCAGTGAAGCAATGGAGCTTCTGAATGCGATGAACACCGGTCACAAAGGCTGTATGGGAACGGTCCACGCCAATACGCCTGAAGATGCGATCGTGCGTTTGGAGGCTCTGGCTCAAGGGGGCGATGCCCGAGTCAGTGAGAAGGCCTTGCGCTCTCAAGTGTCCTCGGCCATTGAAATTATCATCCAGGTCTCACGTTTTTCCGACGGATCTCGACGTATTGCAGCAATTAGCGAAGTGTGCGGATTCAATGCGGATGGTTCATACAACGTGATTCCGATCTTTGAAATGTCCCGTTTAACACGTCGTCCCGACGGAACCTTGGAAGGCAAGCTGATCCCCACCGGCAACGTCCCATCGTTTATGGAAGAGATCATCGACAATAACCTCCCATTCCCCAAGAGCAAGTTTTCTAAAGTAGCCTAAAAGGTGCCTGGTGATTTTTTACGCCTACGCCGCGTCATAGGCGTGACGCGGGTGCTCTTTTCCGAGTGAAAAGGGGGGGTGTTTTTTTGTGTTTAAAGAGTGGGGAAACTAGGCTAAGACCTTCTTCGTGCACTTTAGTTGTAAGATTTCAAACGCAGTTCTAACTATTCTGGAGCAGCAGGGCGAAGACCTCAGCCAGCTCTATGAGCAGGCTCATCTTCCGATGGAGCTGCTGAAGGACTCGTCGTATTGGATGACAGCTCCCGAGATGGAAAATTTTCTGGAGTCTGTTCTGCGTCTTCCCCTGAAAAGAGAAGAAAATATTCTGCTGCGGGCAGGGCATGAAGGCCCGGAGCTGCGTGCCTGGGGCGTGTTGGATAGCGTTCTGCGTATGATGCCGCATCCTCAGGAAATCTTTAATCAGCCTGAACAATTCCTGTCGTACTTTATCTCTCCGAAACCGCCGATTGAAAATCTTCGTCGTGACGAAGCCAGTATTTCATTTGATTTGCCTTTGCCAGCAGAACAATACCCATTGGTAACGACCTACCTGAAAGCGGCGTTTGAGTCGCTGCCGGTGTATGTCGGTCAGCCCGCGGCGGTCTGTCACTGGGAAGGCATCACGATTCAGTTGAATTGGTCCACGCAACAAAGTTCCATCTTCAGTGAAAGTGTTGGCCATCAGGTCAGCCCGGCTTTGTTTCAAAGTCTGATTGATGATCTTCAGCGCACGCAACGCGAGCGCGAGGATCTGCAAAAATACGTCGGCGATCTGGAAGAGAAAATCCGCGCGATTGAAAAGCAAAATCTGAAAGCATCCACCGGGGTCCAGCCGGAAGAGGCCTCTAACAACGCTTCTTCCCTGTTGCCTCATGAAGGATCTCTGTCACACTTGAACTTTGACAGTGAAACACCGGGGTATGTTCTAAGTCAGAACCTGGCACGTCTGCACGACTACATGGTGCGCGCGCAGCAACTGATCACCATGCTGGCTGCTCAGGGGAAAATGACCCCGGCGGTGAAAGAGGCCATGCGCCGAGTGGACTGGGAATTCGTAAAAACCCAGTATCCGCGCACAGTCTTTGAAAGCATGGACCTGGTAAAAAAAACTATGAATAAGAACGCCGAGAAAGAAGGAAAACATCATGTCTGAAATTATCAACATCGTCTCTCGTGAAATTCTTGATAGCCGTGGCAATCCAACTGTCGAAGTTGAAGTGACCACCGCTGATGGCAATATGGGCCGTGCCGCAGTTCCATCCGGAGCTTCCACCGGTGCGCACGAGGCTTGCGAGCTTCGTGATGGAGATAAGAACCGTTTCCTGGGTAAAGGCGTTTTCAAAGCGGTTGATAATGTTCGCGAAAAGATCGCTCCGGAAATCATCGGTCTTCAGGTGACTGAACAAACTTACATCGACAAAATTCTTCGTGATATCGACGGCACTGAAAATAAATCCAATCTGGGGGCAAATGCGATCCTGGGGGTGTCTTTGGCAGTGGCGAAAGCCGCAGCTGCTGACTGTGGTTTGCCGTTGTACCGTTATGTCGGTGGTTCTCAGGCGACTCGTTTGCCGGTTCCGTTGATGAACGTTTTAAACGGTGGCGCACATGCGAATAACGGTTTGGACATTCAGGAGTTCATGGTTGTTCCAACAGTGAATAATTCTTACGCAGAATCCCTGCGTGCCGGGGCGGAGATCTTCCACACGCTGAAAAAGATTCTGGCTAAAAAAGGTCTTTCCACAGCAGTGGGTGACGAGGGTGGCTTTGCTCCGAAATTGGGTTCCAATCAGGAGGCTTTGGACCTTTTGATGAACGCGATCGTGGATGCCGGTTATGATCCGGGGCAAAACGTGTTCCTGGCTTTGGATGTGGCTTCTACAGAAATGTTCAAAGACGGCAAATACCAATGGCAAGGTGGCCACATCAGCCCGACAGAACTTCTGGGTATCTACAAATCATGGGCGGAAAAATACCCGCTGGTTTCCATCGAAGACGGTTTTGCTGAAGACGACTGGGATTCCTGGGTGAAAGCAACGGCAGAGATGGGTTCCACCATGCAGCTGATCGGTGATGACTTGTTCGTGACCAATCCAAAACGTCTGCGCATGGGTCTTGAGAAAAAAGCCGGAAATGCTTTGCTGGTGAAAGTAAATCAAATCGGTACTTTGTCTGAAACTTTCGATGCTGTGAATCTGGCGCAAAGAAACAAATACCGCACGATCATGTCTCACCGTTCTGGTGAAACAGAAGATGTGACAATTGCTGACTTGTCTGTGGCACTAAACTGCCATCAGATCAAAACCGGCAGCTTGTGCCGTGGTGAAAGAACTGCGAAGTACAACCAGTTGCTAAGAATCGAAGAAGATCTTGGTGGCATGGGGCTGTATTGGGACAAAGCGGCCTTCAGATAGTCGGCCGCCGAAAAAGAATTTTTGAAATTAGAAGCCCTGCGGGTTATACCGCAGGGTTTTTTTATTTCAGGCCGAGTTTGGCGGCGATGCGGGTGCCGTAGTCCGGATCACATTTGGTGAAGTGGGTGATGTTCCGGCGTTGCAGGTCTTCGGGGATGGATTTCATGGTGCCTGCGATGTTCGTTGTCAGGCGGTCCTTTTCTGCTTCGCTGAGGATACGGTACAGGTTTCCAGCCTGTGTGAAGTCGTCGTTGTCCTTATGGGAGTCATGACGATCCAAAGTGCCTGACAGCGCCAATGGTGGTTCGCGGAAGGACTTGTTTTGGACAGGGCCTTCGAAGCCATTGGGCTCATAGTTGTCAGCCCGTCCGCCATTGCCATCAAAGCGCATGGCTCCATCGCGGTGATAAGCATTCACTTCAGAATGCGGACGATTCACTGGCAGATACTGATAGTTCACACCCAGACGATAGCGTTGAGCATCGGGATACGCGAACAGTCGCCCTTGCAGCATCTTGTCCGGAGAAAACCCCACACCCGGTGGCACATTGCTTGGTGAAAATGCGGCTTGTTCCACTTCGGCAAAATAGTTTTCAGGATTGCGGTTGAGTTCTAATACACCGACATCTATCAGTGGGAACTCCTTGTGTGGCCAGATCTTTGTTAAGTCGAACGGATCAAAGCGGAACTGCTCTGCCTGGCGTTCGCTCATGATTTGTATCTTTAATGCCCACTTGGGGAATTCTCCGCGTTCGATGGCTTCAAACAGATCGCGTCCGGCATAGTCAGGATCAGTCCCGGCCAGTTCCACTGCTTTTGCCACAGACAGGTTTTTAATCCCTTGCATGGATTTGAAGTGGAACTTCACCCATACGCGTTCATTCTGTGCGTTGATAAAGCTGAACGTGTGGCTGCCATAGCCATTCATAAAGCGATAGCCATCTGGAATACCCCGGTCGCTAAATAAAATGGTGATCTGGTGAAGCGCCTCAGGGGCATTTGCCCAATAGTCCCAAATGCGGAAGGCATTTTTATAGCCGGTTTGGGGATCGCGTTTTTGAGAATGGATAAAGTCCGGGAATTTCAAAGGATCACGCTCAAAGAACACGGGCGTGTTATTCCCCACGATATCCCAGTTGCCTTCTTCAGTATAAAACTTCAAAGCAAAGCCGCGCGGATCGCGTTCGGTGTCGGCCGAACCTTTTTCACCTGCCACGGTTGAAAAGCGCAGAAAAGCGGGCGTCTTTTTGCCGATGTCAGAAAAGATTCTGGCCTTGGTGAAGCGAGTGATGTCGTGAGTGACCGTAAAGGTGCCGTAAGCTCCAGAGCCTTTGGCGTGCACCACGCGTTCAGGGATGCGCTCACGGTTGAAGTGGGCCAGCTTTTCAATCAAATGGTAGTCCTGCAAAGCCACGGGGCCACGCGGACCGGAAGTCAGGCTGTGCTGGTTTTCAGAAACAGGAATACCTGCGGATGTTGTCAGTGTTTTTTTGTTCATGGAATTAAGCTCCTTTGGTTGGCAGTGAAAAAAGTTTCATCATGGCTGAAATTCGGCGAAAGAAACGGGGGCGAACGGTGCGGTATCCGGTGTCAAGATCTGCCAGCAATGCTGCGACTTCGTGGCGTCCGAAGGCTTCGGCAAAGGTCAGTGCGGTTTGACCCTTGGGATTCACAGCCAGAGGATCAGCCCCGGCGCGAAGCAACTGCTGGACAATTTGTTTGTGCCCTTTGAAAGCTACACCCATTAAGATCGTATTTCCGGAATCATCGCGGGAGTTCACATCGGCATGGCAGGAAATTAAAAGACTGACCAGAGGCAACTGCCCATTGTAGGCCGCCAGCATCAGAAGGGAATGGCCCTTATGGTTGCGCAAGTTGGGGTTTCCCAGATTTTCCAAATACTTTAAAACTTCAGAATAATGTCCCTCGCGCACAGATGCGAAGATGGGATCTTCGGTTTGTGCTGTTTTAAGATAGTCGGACCATGTTCTCATAACACCTCTCTTGCAGTTAAGATCGGTGATTTTTGACAATAAATCGAATTGATAAGATTCATATTATATATTGATTTTATCTATAATAATGAGGCAGGACCTAGGCTTCGGTCCTGTAGCCACAAACCCAAGATCTGGCTAGAATAAATCCATGTCTTACACTCAGTTTGCAGTAGGTTTACGACGTTTTCTAAACAGCCCCACAAAAGTGGCAATGGCCTGCCTTACCGTCTTTTCCATCTCTATCGTGGTGAATGGGAATGCCTTTCGTTTATGGGGGCTGCATCGCGATTTCGATCGTATTACCTTTGAGATTCAGCAAACGCGTCAGAACATTGCGGCCTTGTCGGGTCAGCTTAAACAAGCCAAGGACCCGTCCTTCATTGAACGCCAGGCTCGCGATAAATTGGATTTGGCTGGCGAACACGACCTTGTCTTTGTTTTCCCTGAACAATAGTCTGTGACCTATCGCATTATCGAGTGCAAACCGCCTACAATAGAAATAGTATTCCTGCTCTATTAGAGGATACTTTTTTAAGTGAATCTAGGGGTTTATATGCTTGAGAATCAAAATCTTGATTGGAATAAAGAATCTCTTCACGATCTGCGCCTGCGTTTAGGCTGGAGCCGCTCTGATCTTGCCCGTCGTTTACACTGTTCATCTGAAGATGTTGAAGCTCTTGAAACTGGCCATCGTTCTATCGAGGGAGCCTTGAAGGGACAGTTGGAAATCCTTCGTCGTCAGGCTGAAGCCTGTTGCGACGAAGTGATGTGCATGCCTGCGGCTGAAGCAGAGCTGGACAAAACAGCCTTGGAACAAATCGACTTTGCCCGCGTGAAAGCCGACTTGGAATAAGCATCAAGCATCGACATTCAGGCCTCTGCGGTGTAGATCTTAGGTTTTACATCGGGAGGTCTCTATGAAAAAACTCTACCTCATTGACGTCAGCGCCATGTTCTTCCGCGCTTACTACGCGATTCGTCCGCTGTCGTCTCCGTCAGGCCTTCCGGTCAATGCCATTTATGGCTTTCTGTCGATGATCATCAAGCTACTGAAAGAGGAAAAGCCAGAGTATCTGGTGTTTTGCTATGATCGCAAGGAACCGTCTTTCCGTAAAACTATGTATGATGCCTACAAAGCTCACCGCACGGAAATGCCGGACGAACTGGCGCAGCAGATTCCGTACATTAAAAAGTTGGCGGATCTTTTGGGCGTTCCATCCTTTGAAGTGGAATCTTTCGAGGCCGACGACATTATAGGAACTGCTGCAAAGTGGGGACGTCGTAACGACATGGAAGTTTTCATTGTCAGTGGTGATAAGGACTTCGGGCAGTTGGTCGAAGATCACATTATCCTGTACGACACCATGAAAAACGTCCGTTACAATCCCCAGGGGGTCTTTGAAAAATGGGGCGTGCGCCCGGATCAATTCATAGACTATCTTGCCATTGTCGGGGACACCTCTGACAACGTGCCCGGCGTAAAGGGCATTGGTGAAAAAGGCGCGATCAAGCTGCTGGAGCAGTTCAAGCATGTCGAGGATATTTATGAAAATATCGACACGGTTGAAAGTAAAAGTGTGCGCGAGAAACTGATTGCCTCCAGGGAAAATGCCCTGTTGTCCAAGAAGCTGGTTACAATCTCTTTGGATGTGCCGATGCCGAATGACCTGGATGCCTACAAGTTAAAGCCTTTCCATACCGAAGAGCTGAAAGCCCTGTTGCATGAACTTAATTTCAAGAGCTTTGAAAAAAGTTTGTTTGGAACTGTTTCTGAAACGGCTCCGGCAGTGCCACCGGCTGCGGCTCCAAAGGAACTGGTGACGACTCCGGCGGCAGGGGCCATCATTGCGGTCGCGGAAGATGTGACACCGACGCTGGTGATTGCCAAAGAGGATCGAAGCTTCACAGAAAAAAGCCTGAACACCCGGGAGCTTGCGGAAGTTCTGACGGAAAAGCAGGATCTCTGGGGCTTTGCAGACGCGCGTGGAGTTTTTGTCGGGACTGCGACTGAAGTTATTGAAGTTCCTGATTTTGATTTTTTAGGCAGGCTGACGGACACTTTTCAGGTTCAATGGCATGGTTATGATTTGAAAAACTTCTGGCATAAAATCGGGGCTCGCACACCGACAGCGGCATGGGATTCCCAGTTAGCGGCCTACGTTTTAAAGGCCGGGGATACCTCTGATTTTGGCAAAATCTATACACGCTTTATGGCGGATGTTTTGCCAGAACTGGCATCGCCCGCGTATTTGTACAATGCCCATTTGAATTTTGCGCAAACTCTGCAACATCAGTTGCAAAACGTGCAGGGTGAGAAAGTTTATCGCGAACTGGATCTTCCTTTGGCGCGTGTTTTACTGTCGATGGAACGTTACGGGGTTCGTATCGACAAGGATTTACTGGCGCAACAAAGTGCAGATCTGACCGGGGAAATTGCGAGTCTGGAAGAAAAAATCCACGCGGCAGCCGGAGAGGCCTTCAATGTCGGAAGTCCAAAGCAGCTGGGTGTGATTCTGTTTGAAAAGCTGGGCTTGCCTGTCGGGAAGAAAACCAAAACAGGGTATTCCACCGATGAAGAGGTTTTGCAGGGGCTGGATCATCCAATAGCCAGACTGGTTCTAAGCTGGCGTGAGCTTTCCAAGCTGAAATCCACCTATGTGGATGCTTTGCCGACGATGATTGATCCCAAGGACGATCGTGTTCATACAAGCTTTAACCAGGCTCTGACAACCACGGGGCGACTTTCTAGCACCGCGCCAAATCTGCAAAATATCCCGATCAGAACCGAACGGGGACAGCAGGTGCGCAAGGCCTTTATTGCAGCTCCGCGCATGAAACTTCTTTCTGTCGATTATTCCCAGATTGAATTGCGTATTCTGGCACATATTTCTGAAGACCCGAATTTGTGCAAAGCCTTTGCGGATGATTTGGACATTCACGCGGCGACGGCGGCGGAAGTCTTTGGAGTGCCCTTGAAGGAAGTGACATCAGAACATCGTCGTTCGGCCAAGGCCGTGAACTTCGGTATTGCTTACGGGCAGGGGGCTTTCGGTCTGGCAGAAAATCTGGGGATTTCCCGAACCGAGGCCAAAGACATCATCGAACGCTACTTCAGTCGTTTCAAAAATGTGCGCGAATACATTGATGGTACAGTGAAAGCAGCCCATGAAAAGGGCTATGTTGAAACACTGTTTGGGCGTCGCCGTTACATTGACGAACTTAATTCCAAGAATATGGCCATGAAAAAGTTCGGAGAGCGTGCAGCCATCAATGCGCCGATTCAGGGAACGGCCAGTGATCTGGTTAAAAAGGCCATGATTGAGGTCTTTGAGCAGGTTCCGGTGCGTATGCTGTTGCAGGTGCACGATGAATTGATCTTTGAGGATTTTGAGGAAAGCCTGAAAAAGCACACGCCACAATTAGTGTCGATCATGGAAAATGTAGTGAAGTTGAAAGTGCCATTAAAAGTGAACTATGCAATCGGGGACAACTGGGACGAGGCCCACTAAGGTGGGCCCTTTGCGGTAAGGGAGGCTATTCCGTTTCCCAACCCACGACACGGCCGCCTTCGAAGTAAACATATCGCGTTTCTTTGCGATAGCCTTCGGGGGCGGAAACAAACTTCTGATATTTCCAGCGTTCGTTCTTATAGATTGGGTTGCCGGAAACCTCCACACTCATCGGATCACCCCAAGAGCGTTTAACATAATCCTGAGGCATTCCCACGGCGATATCCTGTGTTTCGATCAGCCCCTTCATTTCCTCTTGCGGGGCTTGGGCGCGACTCCAGACATTATTGCGATTGATCCATTGCTGACGGCCTTCGATGGACGGCACGGACAGGAAATCAATTTTTTCTGCATCATTTTTCAGCCAGGGCAGAATCTTGGAATACTGTTCGCGTTCTTTGCGCGAGGACAGGCTGCGTTCCAGCTGACGAACCTGCTGACGGTCGCGGATTTCCTGCAAGTCTTTGCCGCTAAGGTTGGTGGGATTTTTTCCCAGTTCGTAAGCCGTTTGACGTGTCTGGCGGTCATAGGTGCCACGATCGGCGTCGTCACTGTAACGGATGTCCTGTGGACTGCCGGCATATCCACTTTCGGTGGAACGGTGGAAATTTGCACAGCCGGACAAGGCCATTGAGGCCACAAATAGCGAAATCAATACTTTCATTGAAAAGCTCCTACCCTTTAATGCTAGCCGATGGACTTCTGTTTATAAATTGTTCTTGCGGCGTATTTGGTTCCTTCCTTACAATCGTCTTGGGGGATTGCATTTGGCTGAGCAGGAAAACACGACCAAAGTAGAGGAAGAGATCAAGGACGGAGCCCCGGAAGCGGAAGGCGAAGACCTGATGTCTTTGGAGTCCTTGGACTCGGTGCTGGCGGAAGAAGATCCTGAATTTGCCCAGTCGCTAGGGGAAATTGGCCCTGATGTGGAAGGTGCCGGTGAAATCTACGAAGAAGGCCTTGAGCTGGAATACACTCTGGCTGAAGAGGAAAAGTTATGGCAGACCGCCACAGGGGTGCGCGCGAAGCTTTTAAAAGCGTTTCCGTTTCTTCCCCGAATTTCCTATAAAATAAAAATGAAGCGCACAGTGATGCGCTTAAGTTTCAGAAAGTTTAAAGAACAGGCGCGCCATCGTGTGGTTAACGCCGGACCACTGACTGTGGCGTGGTTAAAGTCGCTGATGGTCGGGCTGAAAAAAAATCTGGGTGCGGGGACTGCGGCTTTCAAAAGTTACTCACTGGTAAAAAAGCTGATGTTTGTGGTTCTGATTGTCGCGACGGGGGCCGCAGGCTTTGTTCTGTACCGGGTCGGCACCAAGGGTTTACTTCCGCACAGTGAAGATCTGTTTGTGCGTTCTTTGGCAGACTGGTCATCGCAAAAATACCAATATGATCCCAAGACTGAAACAGAACCTTTTTACGACTCCACGCGGGCCGCCCAGAATATTTTCCTGATGAAACGCATGGTGGTGAATCTGCGTCGCTCGGGAGAGGCTGGCTCCAATCCTATGGGCGCATTCGAGTTCTATGTGGAAGGCGCGGCCTCTGATGTCGTTGTGGAAATCAAAGACCGCGAAGCGGAAGTGGAGGATTTGTTCCTAAGGACGATCGAAGAGATGACATTCGATCAGGTATCCTCAGCTGAAGGGAAGCAGGCGCTTTGCGATCGTCTGCGTAAAGAGGTTAACAAGGTTCTGACGAAGGGGTACGTTCGTCGTATCTTCATCAAAACCGCGATCGTTAAACCTTAAAATTGGCCAGATCGATATTGTAATATTTCAAGCGGTCATGCAGAGTGCTTTTCGGCATCCCCAGATCCTGGGCTGTTCGTCGCTGGTTGCCGCGATTGGCCTCCAGACGTTTTAAGATCATCTGCTTTTCAATCTCTTTGATCACGGGGATGTCATTGGTGACGCGTTCCTCGGATTTTTCCAAAAGTGTTTTATCCAGAAGTTTTTCAATGTGGTTTTCCGTGATGTGTGTGCGTGGATAAAGGGCTGCCGTGCGGCTGACCAGATTTTTAAGTTCACGGATATTCCCCGGCCACGGATGTTTTTTCAAACGGACGATGGCGCCGTGAGAAAAGCGCACGCGCATCTTTTTGGCAAAAGAATAAAGCAGTTCTTCAAAATCCTCCATGCGCAAAGACAAGGCCGGTGGGGCGATGGTGACGACATTCAGACGGAAGTACAAGTCGGCGCGGAACAGGCCCTCGCGGATTTTTTGTGCCAGATTCTGGTGAGTGGCGGCGATGATACGCACATCGGTGCGCACGTTGCGGTCAGCCCCCACAGGACGAATTTCATTATTTTCCAAAGCTCTTAGCAATTTGGCCTGCAATCCATAGGAAAGATCCCCGATTTCATCCAGAAATAAAGTCCCGGCACGGGCCGCTTCAAAAGCCCCTTTACGGTCACTGATGGCTCCGGTAAAGCTGCCTTTGATATGGCCAAACAATTCACTTTCGATCAGGGTTTCGCTGAGGGCGCTGCAATTGACGCTGACAAAGGGGCCTTTACAGCGAGAGCTTTCTTCGTGCAGGGCATGGGCAATGACATCTTTACCCGTGCCCGACGGCCCAAGAATCAGCACCGGGAATGCGGTTTGGGAAACATTCGACAGGGCTTGTAGTTCCTCATTCCAGACTTCATTGCGGCTGGTGACGGGGAAAGGTCTGTTGGTTTGTTCCTGTGTCAGGAATAGAAACTCCTGATCACCGATGCGAATCACATCGCCATCGTTCAGGTAGGCTTCCATCACGCGGGCATCATTGACGAAGGTGCCGGCGGCGGAACGCAGATCGCGAATCAGATAGGATTGATCTTTCTTTTCGATACGGGCGTGGCGGTCGGCAATGTCGATTCCCGAAAGCGGGAATTGGCAGTTGGAATCCTTACCCAAGGTGGAAAAATCCTGAAGACTGAGTGTTTTTCCGTTTTCATCCATCGTTTTCAAAAAGGCTTGTGACATGGGGTCTCCTGCTTAAAAAATGTCCAGCATGAGTGCCGGGTTTGATGCTTTGGGCCTTTTCAAGTCTCTGGCCGGGCTGGGCTCAAATATAAGCGGGGCTCGGGGTTTTTCGACTCACCAGATTATCGGGCAGGGGACTTGATTCCGAGAATTGAGAAAAGGGGGGAGCTTTGATAGTCTTAGCTATGCCAAAGACGATTCAATTTATCAAAAGCGCCGTTCTGGAAAAAGATTTCCCTGTTCACCGAAAAGCAGAAGTAGCCATCGCTGGTCGCTCCAATGCCGGAAAATCGTCTTTCATCAATGCTCTGACCAAAAATAAAATCGCCAAAGTCAGCTCCACGCCGGGTAAAACACGTTTGCTGAATTTCTTTGATTTGGATCAGTCCTATGTTCTGGTGGATATGCCGGGGTATGGATTTGCCGCGCGTTCCGGTGATGAAATGCGTGAATGGCATCGCATGATTGAAACTTATCTGATGAACCGTGAAAACCTGCGCGGTCTGGTGCTGGTGATGGATATTCGCCGGGCATGGACACAGGATGAAGAACTGCTGAAAGAGTTTTCGGAAAGGCGTGGCTTCCCTTTGGCTGTCGTGTTGACCAAGGCTGATAAGATGTCCCGCAGTCAGATGTTGCAGGCGACAGCAAAAATCAAAAAGACTTCGGGCCTGAGTGCGGTATTCCCGGTCTCTTCTTTGAAAAAAGAAGGCCAGGATGCGGTTGAAGAATATATTTACGAAAACTGGGTAAAAGAATGAAAATTGTTGGCGTGATTCCCGCTCGTTTTGGCTCCACACGATTCCCCGGAAAACCTCTGGTGAACTTGAAAGGCCGCCCCCTGATTCAGTGGACGGTGGAAGGAGCCAGGAAGTCCCGACTTCTGAGCGAGGTGATTGTCGCCACCGATCACGAAGGCATCAAGGCTGCTGCGGAAGCTGTTGGCGTCAAAGTTGTCATGACGGACAGTGATTTACCGACAGGCAGTGACCGTATTCATGCGGCGATCAAAGATGTGGCTTGTGATGTTGTTGTTAATATCCAGGGCGATGAACCGCTGGTCACAGGTGATCTGATTGACCGTCTGGCACAGGTGTTTGTTGATGATCCGAAGATGGACATGGCAACCCTGGCACATCCGATTTCTAAAGAAGAACTGCACTCTGCGAATTCCGTCAAGGTCGTGCTGAACAACCGTGACGAGGCCTTGTATTTCAGTCGTTACGCTATTCCGTATTCACGGGTTTTGGCGGACGAGTTGGGAACCTGGGATGGCTGCCTGAAGCATATTGGCATGTATGCTTATTCCAAAAATTTTTTAAAGCAGTTCTGTGAAGCTCCTCCGGCCCTCATTGAAAAAGCCGAGAGTCTGGAGCAGCTTCGCGCGCTGTATTTAGGTGCAAAAATCAAAGTTATCAGAGTCAAGGAAGCCAGTATCGGGGTGGATACTCCCGAGGACTTGGCGCGACTCGAAAAACTCTTAAGCTCACAGGGGATGTAATGGCGAAGAGAAAGACAACCACCAAGGTTTCAACGGCAAAGTCCACGAAGAAGGCTTTGAAACAGAAGTTTATTTTTGTCACCGGGGGTGTTGTTTCCTCGATTGGCAAGGGGCTGACAGCAGCAAGTCTTGGGGCTTTGCTGGAAGGCCGTGGTCACAAAGTGACTATTATGAAATTTGATCCTTATTTGAACGTGGACCCCGGCACAATGTCGCCGTTGCAACACGGTGAGGTGTATGTCACCGAAGATGGCGCGGAAACGGATCTGGATCTGGGGCACTACGAGCGCTTTACCTCGGCGCTGATGAATCGATCCAACTCGGTGTCCACCGGACAGATTTACGATACAGTTTTAAATCGCGAAAGACGCGGGGATTATCTGGGGGGAACTGTTCAGGTCATCCCGCATATCACTGAAGAAATCAAAGCACGCATCTATGAAGCGGCTCAAGGCAGTGAAATTATTCTGGTGGAAATTGGTGGCACCGTCGGGGATATCGAAGGTCAACCGTTCCTGGAAGCCATCCGTCAGATGCGTAACGATGTCGGTCTGGAAAATTCTGTGCTGGTGCACGTCACCTATGTACCGTATATCGCAGCCGCCGGAGAACTGAAATCCAAACCCACGCAGCACTCGGTGAAAGAGTTGCGTGAAATCGGTTTGCAGCCTGATTTCCTGGTTTGTCGCAGTGAAAAAGTCATTGATGACAATCTGAAGGCCAAAATCGGATTGTTCTGTTCTGTAAAACCTGAAAATGTCATTGCGGCTCAGGACAGTCGCTTTATTTATGAAGTGCCACTGTCTTTGCATAAAGAAAAGCTGGATGAACTGATCATTGCGCGTCTGGGGCTTTCCGCTGGCAAGTTGAATTTAAAAGGCTGGCAGAATCTGGTGAAGATTTTGGGGAACCCGGCTCATACTGTGAAAATCGGTGTGGTTGGAAAGTATGTGGATTTGAAAGAATCCTACAAGTCCCTGCATGAATCCCTGGTGCATGGCGGGGTTGCCAACAATGCCCGTGTGGAAATTATCTATGTCGATTCCGAAAATGTGACCGATAAAACTGTCAATTCCCTGTTGGGGAAAGTGGACGGAATTCTGGTGCCGGGTGGTTTTGGGACCCGCGGTGTGGAAGGAAAAATCACGGCGATTAAGTTTGCCCGTGAAAAACGCATTCCGTTCTTCGGTATCTGTTTTGGCATGCAGTTATCAGCAATTGAATTTGCCCGTAACGTCTGTGGGATCAAAGATGCCACCAGCCGTGAATTCCATGCGGAAAACAAGCGTAGTGGAAACTTTGTCATTGATTCCATGGTTGAACAGCG
The DNA here is from genome assembly GCF_025558485.1 of Bdellovibrio bacteriovorus. Classification (GTDB taxonomy): domain Bacteria; phylum Bdellovibrionota; class Bdellovibrionia; order Bdellovibrionales; family Bdellovibrionaceae; genus Bdellovibrio; species Bdellovibrio bacteriovorus_G. The sequence continues at coordinate 57,507 of NZ_CP102930.1, read as the reverse complement.
AGGTATCGTCAACAAAGGCGGAACCATGCGCTTGGGGGCTTTTCCTTGCGCGATTGCTTCCGGCACGCGAGCGCATCAGGTGTATAAAAGTTCCTCCATTATGGAACGTCATCGTCACCGTTTTGAATTCAACAACAAGTACAAGGCTTTGTTTGAGAAAAATGGCATGGTGGCTTCCGGTATCTGTAAAGAACGTGATCTGGTTGAAATTGTGGAGCTGCCGGATCATCCTTGGTTTGTGGGGGTGCAATTTCATCCGGAATTCAAATCCAAGCCTCTGGCTCCACACCCTCTCTTCGTGCACTTTGTAAAAGCCAGCTTGAAGAAGAAGTAAGAAAGGTTTTTCTATGTCTAAAGTTATTCAGCAGGCTTTAAAAGTTTTGGATGTCGAAGCTCAGGCCATTCTGGCGTTGAAAGAGCGTATCGGTGCCGACTTTGAAAAAGTGGTGCAGATGATTAAAGCCTGTGATGGAAAAATTGTTCTGACCGGGATGGGTAAGTCCGGACAGATCGCACGCAAACTGGCCAGCACTTTTTCTTCGACAGGGACACCAGCGGTGTTTCTGCATCCGGCGGAAAGTTCTCATGGGGATTTGGGGCTGGTGGAAAATAATGATCTGGTGATGGCCTTGTCTTATGGGGGGGAGTCGCCGGAATTTGCGGGCATCCTGCGTTTTGTGAATCGCAAAGGGATTCCTTTGGTGGCAATCACCGGGAAACCAGAGTCCTCTTTGGCTAAAGCCGCCCAAGTGACTTTGAATGTTCATGTGTCTGAAGAGGCTTGTCCGTTGGGACTGGCCCCTACGGCAAGCAGTACCGCGACGCTGGCAATGGGTGATGCCATTGCCATGGCTGTGATGGCGGAAAAAGGTTTCAGCTCTGACGACTTTGCTGAATTCCATCCGGGCGGTAGTCTGGGTTATCGTCTGCTAACCCGTGTTCGCGATGTGATGCACGGTGGGGAGGCTTTGCCAACAGTGACGTTGGATACGCCGGTTCGTCAGGTGTTCTCGATCATGACTCATAAGGATGTTCGTGGTGCTGCAGGTATTGTGGACGAAAAAGGGGATCTGGTTGGGGTTATAACGGACGGGGATATTCGTCGCCGTTTGGAAAAATCCAATGATCCACTGACGGGAGTGGCCAAAGATCTAATGACCACAAATCCACGAACGATTGATGCCAATGAACTGGCTGAAAAAGCCTTGTTTGTGATGGAACAGTTCCAAATTCAAATGGTCTTCGTATTGGATAAAGAATCCGCACAGCCGCGCAGGCCCGTGGGGATTTTGCATATTCAGGATCTTTTGCGCGCCAAAGTTCGCTAGATCTTATCGCTGCGGTCGAGGAGTCGTTCAAACAAACCCTCGATCGCGTCTTCCAGAATATCAATCACTTCATCAAAGCCGTCGGACCCGCCATAATAAGGGTCCGGAACGCCTTTGTGTTTTCTTTCAGAGCAATACTCTGTAATCAGGGATAATTTTGAAAGCAGAGCCGGGTCCGGGCAGATGCGTTTCATGAAATCCAAATTGGAAGAGTCCATCGCCAGAATCCAGTCAAAGTCATAAAAGTCGGACTCCCGAATTTGCCGGGAAACGCTGGTCAGGTCATAGCCGCGACGACGGGCATGCAGAATACTGCGCGGATCGGAAGATTCCCCGTCATGCGCGCCGGAGGTTCCGGCTGAGTCAGCCACCCAAGGCAGATCTTTCTGGCGAATAAGATGTGCCGCCACGGCTTCCGCAGTAGGGGAGCGACAGATATTTCCTAAGCAGACAAAGAGTAACTTTTGGCTTTTCATTTAAAAGATTTTAGGGCTATTATTGGATCTTGTCACTATGTGGGGCTGTAGCTCAGCTGGGAGAGCGCAACGCTGGCAGTGTTGAGGTCGTCGGTTCGATCCCGATCAGCTCCACCAACTTCTCTTTTTCCTTTTTGTAATTGTTTGTATTTTGGCTTCGTGGGTGGTTTTCCTTGGATCGGGATGCGAGCCCGACGACGTCGGGAGCCGACCCGCCTTCGCGGGGCGGCTCCTCCTTGCTCCGCACGAAAAAGCGCCACTGGCGCTTTTTCCCGCGGGCATAAGGTTCGATCCCTCGTACCGTGGGCGGTGAAGGATCGGTTAGTGGGTTATAGATATTCTTTTAAAAAAGGAATGATTGCTTTTGTTACTTCTTCGGCTTTTCTGTCGTAGAGGTCGAAGTGGCTGGCGCCTTCGATTTGTACTAGCTGTTTTTTGCCTTTGATTAGGTTGTTCCATTCTTTTGAGATCCACAGAGTGCCGGCTTTGCTTCCTGCGATCATGAGTGTTGGTTGCATCAGTAGTGCGGACAGATTTGCTGTGGTGTCGAATGCCACGATGTTTGCCAGACTTGAGAAGGTCATGTTGCCTTGTGAGTTTGGATGCATGCAGCGCGGGGTTTTGTAGTACTCGTGTCCTTCCTTCAGTTCCGCCAGAACAATGTCCTCCAATTTTTCCGGAATGTATTGGGCCATAGCGGGTTTTGTTCCCATGGCTTCTGCTTTTCTGGATTGGGCGACGGCATTTAGCAGGCCCGTGGCAGAGGTTGGATCTCCGTGGCCTTCCCAGCCTCTTCTTAGGACGGCTCCGTAGTCGGCGCCGCTGATTGTGACGACCGCTTTGATTCGGTGGTCTCTTTTTGCAGCTTCGAGGGTGTAACCACCACCAGCGCAAACGCCCAGGCCTGCGATGTTGTCAGCATCCACATAAGGCAGGGATTGTAGATAGTCCACAGCAAAGCTGACGTCCGTGCTGCGGGAATTTGGATCTTCTTTCTGACGGGGCTCGCCACCGCTGGCACCTTGATAAGCGGCATCGAATGCCAAAGCGATATATCCATTTGTTTTCTTTTTTAAACGTGACTTCTTTCATGTTTATCTCCTTGAGATGGTTCTTTTATGCAAACCATTTTTTGGTTCATATTCAGTATGTTCCTATAGAATAAATGACGGTATATCAGGTCTCCGAAGTTCTTGCCTAATCCTCCAGATATGCCGAAATTAATGTATTAACTGTCAACATTTGATAGTCTGTATCCACTATGAAACATCGGCTTAAAGAACTTCTGGAAATTGCCAAAAGGCTGGCTTCACAGGACGGGATCACCGAAACCAAGATCCCGCACCTGAAGGTGGCACGATATTCCCGAATTGAAAGAATTGATGATATCTATGTTCCTTCCATGTGCATTCTTTTGCAGGGCCGAAAAGATGTCGTACTGGGGGATGAGCTTTACACTTATGGCGCGGGTGAATACGTGCTGGCCTCGGCCCATCTTCCAGTGACCGGAAATATTGTCAGCTCCAGTGAAAAAGAACCTTATATCGGGTTTCTTTTATCTGCTTAAGTCAGAGCAGGGCGATGTGCTTAGACAACTGGGCATGGTGGGCAGTCAGGCCAGCCGGGTTCGAGCCGCTATTTCCAATATTGTTACCAACTATGCCAGGAAAATTGATATCGAGACCCTGAGTTCTGATGTGGGTATGAGCCCCTCGTCGTTTCACAAGTACTTTAAAGATGTGACGGCGATGAGTCCGATTCAATTCCAAAAGAACCTGCGTCTGATGGAGGCCCGTCGCATGTTGATGTCGGAATCCGGCGATGCTGCCAGCATTGCTTTCAAAGTGGGCTATGAAAGCCCGTCACAGTTCAGCCGGGAATATGCGCGCTTCTTTGGTGCTCCCCCGAAGGCGGATCGTGAAAGAATGAAAAAGAATTTTGAAACCTCCTTAAAACGCAAGGTGAAGAGGGCCGTATGAAGATTTTGATTGTGGCGATTGTTGGTTTGATAGTTCTGCTGGGCGGCCTGTTCGTTATTGCCTTCCCGGCAATGGGCACCAGCCCGGGGGATGAAGAAAAAAACAGACTTAAAAAATCTGCACAGTACAATCCGCAGAAGCATGAATTTCAGAATCGCATTCCTGATGTTCTGGAAAAAATGCGTAAAGAGGCGATGAGTGCCGGCACATTGATTGAATTCTTCGCGGGTGGCAAAGGGCGAGAGCCTGCAAAACGCCTGCCCGAAGTTAAGCCGGACCTGCAGGAGTTTTTAAAACCTTCGGACAAACTTAAAGTTATCTGGATGGGGCATTCAACCTTCCTGTTGAATCTTTCCGGAAAAATCATTCTGGTGGACCCCGTGTTTTCAGGAAGTGCTGCTCCGGTCAGTTTTATGGTCAAACGCTTCCAGCCGCCTCCACTAAGCCTGTCGGAACTTCCTAAGATTGATGTTATCGTGATTTCGCATGATCACTACGATCATCTGGATATGCAGGCGATAAAATTCTTTGCAGATAAGGATGTACCCTTCCTGACCCCATTGGGGGTCGGGGCGCACTTGCGTGGTTGGGGTATTGCGGATTCCCGGATTTCTGAATTTGACTGGTGGCAAGGTACAACTCTGGATGGCGTTGAGTTTATTGCCACGCCGGCACAGCACTTTTCGGGACGGGGTTTGCGTGACGGGAATAAGACCTTGTGGGCGTCCTGGGTAATTCGTTCAGAGACACACAATGTTTTCTTTAGCGGGGACTCGGGCTACGACATTCACTTTAAACAAATCGGCGACAAGTACGGTCCGTTTGAAATTGCCTTTATCGAAAATGGTCAATACAACGAAAAGTGGCGGGCTGTGCATGCCTTGCCGGAGGAATCCGTGCAGGCTTACTTTGATCTGAAAGCACAAAGATTTTTTCCGGTTCACTGGGGAATGTTCTCTTTGGCGTTCCATTCCTGGCGTGATCTGAAAGCACAAAGATTTTTTCCGGTTCACTGGGGAATGTTCTCTTTGGCGTTCCATTCCTGGCGCCATCCTGTGGACAGTCTGGTTCGTCTGGCCAAGGAACGCGGGGTTCGCATCATGACCCCTCAATTGGGTGAAATGGTTTACGTGGATGACAATTACCAAAATGTCGAATGGTGGCAGGATTTGGAATAAATCTCACGAAAACGATTTGCGGCGGCTGGCAAAGTCTGTGACACCGCAAATCGAATTGTTTTCAGTTGGGGCTGGAACAGTTCTGGCATCTGACGGAGGCATGAAAAAGTCATTGTTTGTATTGGTGTTGAGCGTTCTGGGTGGGACTCCGGCTTGGGCACAGGCCAAAGTATTTCCCGTGCAAGGTATTGAGAACTATTACTGTCAGCGTGAGCCGGGGCTTTATGACCGGATTTCCGATGACAATTTCGTATTGACGGTGGTCAGTGTGGAAACCAGTGGCCCCTATGCGGGCTACCCCAGAAAGATTGATATCTCCACCAGAGATGGCAGAATGCTGCCGGGTGAAGGCATCGTGGAGCATACTTTTGTGCAGAAGAATGGAAACCACGGTTACAGAGAAGTGGCCGCCAGCTATTCTTACAATCTCAGCACTTTGATCTGCCAGTTTACGAAATAGAAAAAGGAGGCCTCAGGCCTCCTTTATTTTTTTAGAGATCTGTAAATCCCATCCCAGTCAATGTCCTTGGTCTTGGTGAAGACCTGTTCTTCTTCATCCGCAGACAAGGCGTCATAGCCGCGATGCTGGCGCCATCCGTATCCCCAACGAAACGGTGTTTTAAATTCCGGCCCTCCGCCGACACGAACACCGACCCAGTATAAATCCCCGGTCTTTTTATCAGAGGCATTGCTAATACAGGAGCGCAGTTCTTCATCGGCACCGGCTTTTTGCTCAACAGTGCCGCCTTGCCAGTAGTGGTAGTCATGGCGGACACAGCATTGCAGAAAGGCCTCGGGTTCTTTGGGAGTGCCGTTGGGACTCATGCTGCAACCATCGCTTGTAAAGGGCAGCAGCTCATTGGATCTTTTCAAGACCGAGCTGCACGAGGTGAATATCAAGAGAACTAAAATAAGACCGGACAGTTGTTTCATCCCCTCAAGCATACGGGATATGCCGGAGGGAAAAAACTATTTTGTTTTCACGGATTCACCGCGAACCTGGCGGATGTAGTCCACGATCTGGGCTTCCGCCGCCAACCGGGCTTTGCCCTGGGATTTGGTTTGGGCGAATTGTCCGTTCATCATGACTTTTTGAATGGTTTCATCCACGACAATAGCATGACCGGTATTTCTTAAAATAGCCCGTGTATCCAGAACGGCTTTCAGGTAACGGGTCATTTCATTAATTTCAACATCGTTGTAACGATTTAGATCCAACGACCACTTCATGCCCAAAAGGCCCAGCTTGATCTTGTTCTTCAGGTTCTTGTCGATGTTGCTGGCTTTGGCAACCAGCATGGTCAGGATAAAGTTCTGACGGGCCTGAAGGATCTGGATCAGCTTGCTTTCGAAAGCAAGAAGATCGTAAGAAGCCGGAGCCAGATCATTGATGGAAATACGACCTGCATCCAGATCAACTTTTTGTTTTAGTGCACGCTCGATCAAAGACAGCATCGACATGTGCTCAATGCCTTTGGGATCAACACGGTTTTTCTGCTTGTCGTTGACTTCGTGCAGAGTTGTGACCAGTGCCAGGAAGTTCATATCGGTATTGTTGTCCGAGGTCGGGGAAATAAACTCTTCTGTCGGGGCATATTCATGAATTTCGCGGATGAATTCGCGCGCAGCGGAAGAAGCCAGTTCCTCACGACGATGATCATTGTCCAGACCCTGCATGGACCACAACTGGAATTCGTAAGCCCAGTAGTACTTCACACCCAGGCTGAGCTTCTTGGCCATTTCTTTGGATTCATTCATTTGTTGCAGGAACTCTTTGCGCAGTAGGGCGGCGTTACCCTGTCTAAGGGCATCGTAAAGCTCGGCGGTTTTATCATCCAAAGAGCCGGATTTTTTATCCAGCTCTCCGGTCTTTTCCTCCATGCGCTTGGTGGTTTCGCTCATCTCCACCGTGGCCTTGTGCATGTCATCCAGATTCTTTTTAACTTCGCAGGCTGTGGTCAGGCTGCCCACACAGGCCAGCACCAACAGGGTTTTCAAACGTGAATCCCGAATCATAGATCCTCCAGACAGATAGATATCTGGGGAGGTAAAGCATAAAGGATGCCATCAGCAATAGAGCTTGAATTCTAATACAGAGTTTTATACGGGTTTTTCTGAAATCTCTGTAATGCAAGAACTGTCCTTCTTTTTGACAGAGCGGCAGTTCTTGCAGTCACTGGAAATCAGAGGAAAACCTCATCAGCGTGCGATGTAGTAAACGCCGTCTTCAGGGGACGGGCAGGCGCCTTTGTACAGACGGCTGTGGGAAGGCACCAGATAGACGCGACTCCATTTGTATCCGTTGCTGGAAACCACGGTAGAGGAACGAGGATCAATATAGACGAGGTCCCCGCTGACTGTCTGACCGCAGACTTTGGCGTTGGTGCTGGGGGCTGCGCGGATGTTACGGGTATCCACGATTTTTACCTGAGAATAACGTCGATCTATATCTGTTGGCAGAGCAGAAAGCCAGGTGGCAATGATCTTGTTCACTCGTTCACCTTCGGCCGTGCCGTAGATCTGTTCTTTGTCTGCCGGAGGCATCGGGGTGTAACCCTCGACGCGTGCCACGGCTCCGTAGATTTTACTGCGTTCGACGTCGCCGGGCAGAATCCATTCGTTTTTTACCAGGAAATCCAAATTGCTGAAACGGTCATTGGCGATATCCTGTGCCTGCATATTGCCGTGACAGCCCAGACAGTGTTTTTGAATCAGGCCGCTTTGAATCTGGCGGTAGCCATCTTCCAGTTTTGCATTTTCGCGAATGGCTGAGCGCCATGCCAGCAATTGCACTTGCGGGTCCACGCCGGAACGCTGCCCTTCACAGGGCTCCTGATAGTTTGCAGTTTCAGTGCGGGCCAGACGCAGGATCGTGCGGTTTTCACGATCCTCGACAATCCACAGTGATCCGTCGGAGGCTTCGGTAAAGGCCACCGGAGCTCCCTTTGGACGAATGCCATTGACCGCATCCCACTTGGATATGATTTCGCGATAAGAGCCATGACGATCCATTCCGCCATGAGGGGCAAAAGCCTTTCGGGTCGGGCAGGAGCCTTTTTGATTGATATTGTAAGCCGAAGATTTCCCCTCGACGCGAGGGCGGCCCTTATCATCGACAGAGTAGGCCACCAGGCGATGACCTGCGGCCTGATAGCCGTGCCAGGTGACCAGCAGTTGTCCGCCAAAAAGATCGGCGAACATCCGGCCCTTATAGTAAGCCATATGCAGTGGTGCCACATGTGGTGGCATTAACAGCCACGGGGCTTGATAGTCGCCGACTTCACGGGGTTGAGCTTGTTCGCAGTCCACGGGTTTTTTGAACTGTTTGTGCAACGGAAGATTTCTATTTTCCGGGAACAGCCATTCAGGCGACGTGGCGTGGAAGTTATAGCAGTACGGCCAGCCATAATGGAAGCCCCGTCCGTGATCCAAATCCACAACATTGATTTCTTCATAAGGCTCTTCCAGCTCCTGGAAGTCGCGGCTGTTTTCCCCTTGAATCAGGAAGCCTGCATCGGAAACGGTCATCGCCATGGAGTTGCGCAAACCCGCAGCGGCCACTTCAAAGAAACGCAGTCCTTTAGGAGGAAGATTTTTGAGCAGCTCTGCTGGAATCCGGTAGATGGCGCCGTTGCCTTGTGCCTGTTCTTCCGGGCAGGTTTTATAAGCTCCGGTTCCCTGCACCACGCAGTGATCACTTGGTGATCCTGAGTTGATGTAAAGATCCCCGTTACGCGGATCAAACACGAACTGGGACAGCGGGTGCATGTAACCCTCTTTCCGGGAGATATCACCAATGACCAGAGTCCAATCAGTCACCTGGTTGTTGCGCAGATGGAATTTGGAAATACGTGTGCGTTCACCAATATAGAAATATCCATCAGGTCCCAAAGCCAAACCATGTGGAGTTTCCAGTCCCACTTTCAGGGCTTTGATTTCGTAAGGACCTGCAGCGGAAGGGGTTAGCAGGAACAGGCGGCCGTTCTGAGGACTCCAGCCGCCCATATCGACAACCAGAAAGCTGCGGGAGGTGCCGATCTGTAAAATCGTGCGAGGTTTGATAAAGCTTTTATCGGTGGTCTTGTCCAGTGCGCGATCGCGCGGCATGACCATTCCCAGGCAGGTGCCGGGCATGGTTTCCACTTGCAGGCGCGGGAAGCCATCGCAGGAAGTGTCCGTCGGATCATACAGATAACCACTTTTATCCAGCACCATGCGCGACGATGCGGCAGTAATCCGTTGAACGGTGTGGTTTTTACTTTGTAAATAGGAACACTGAACCAGGACCAAGGTCAGAACGGACAACAATAAAATGCGCATATTTTCCCCGGGAAAGAGTCTTTATTATAGAAGACCTTTCCGGGGTTTTAAAAACAATTCTGCTATTGCTTTTTCAGACTGACTGAAGGTGCAGGGGCAATGACGTTGTATTCAGCCAGATAGGACTGGGTATCGAACGCCAGTGGAATGAACTCAGTGTATTCAATCTTGCGTGGACCGGAGCGATTGTTAATCATCTGGGCCACTTTGTTTTTGATCATCTGAGTCGCCACACCACGATCAGAACTGTTTTGATCCATATCTGCATGCAGAAGAATTGCAAAGAAGAACTCACCGTCTTTGGTGGAAATGCTGCCAGCCAGGGTTTTGGCTTTATTCACGGTGCCTGTTTTTGCAATCATTGCACCGCTGGCAACACCGCCGAAATTATCCACGGTGGAATCAGAGTCCTTGTTGGCCACAGCGATCACATCGCTAAGTTTGTAACCTTTGGAGGTTAAAGCCTTGTTCAAAGCATAGATCGCTTTGACCATAGTTTCACAGCTGGCTTCGTTGTAAATCGGTTTTGCCGTGGTGCCTTCGTTATTGCCGGAACCATTGTGAAAGACGATTTGAGCGCTGGAGGCGTTCAAAGTGGATTGCGCGAAAGCATTGAAAGCTGTTGTGCCGCCCAGATTCCAGTAAAGGTTATCAGCGATATAGTTATTGGACTGGTTGTTCATGCGCTTTAATAGCATGCGCAAAGGCGCGGATTTCAGAACGACAGAGGCCGTCAACTGGTCCTTTTTATACTGGGATTTTGGCACGAACTCTACAGTGCGAACTGTGATGTTGGGCTTTTCCAGCATGAAGACATTGTTCTTCGTCGCTTTGGCGCGCAGGCTGGAATACATGCTCTTGTTGATGGCCGTGGCGAAGTATTCAAGCAGGTGCTTGCGAACCACAGCAGCTTGTTGCTCGATGGTGTCGTATTTCGGTGTGACTCCGCCAATCAATGGGGATTCCTCTGCCAGCCAGTGCATCAGGAAGTTTTCATCGAAAGTCAGCTTTTCGATATTGGTGATCTTCATGCGGTTCAATTCAGAGATCAGGAAGTAGCTCATGTTGCGACCAAACATAGGATCGCGGCTGCCTTCAATATGGACGTCCATACGGCCATTCGCTGTCGGAGTCAGATGTAGAATCGTCTTGTGGCGATAGTCCACACCCAGTTTGTCAATCGCCCATAAGGACGTAACGATTTTGGAGATGGAAGCCAAAGGATACTTTTTTGTGATATCGCCATCGCCTTTGATTTCCTTGGTATTGGCGGAAGTCTTCATATGGCAGACGGAGTTGACATAGACTTTTGCGGACGCGACAGAGGAAACCATCAGGGTTCCAGCCATCACCGTTAGAATATTTTTAGCGAACAGACGTACCATGGGCACTCCTTCCAGACGTTTGCCGCTGTTTCATAATCTGTGCCCGGCGGTTTTTCAATGTGCTGTCTTATATGGCGGGAAGGGCTGTAAAATACCCTGACAGGTGACAATAAAGGGACCCAAAAAAGGTCCCTTCTTAAGAAAAGGCAGATTCTTAGTAGCAGTAATCGACGGCATAGCGGGTGTTACCCCAGCGGTCCCAGGCCTCGCAATAGACACGATAGCCGGGGGTGTATTCAGCGTAGCAGCCATAGCCCCGGGCCCAGCAGGAAATTGTATAGCCATTATAGCAGCGTGTCCACGCTCGGCAGGTATAGGTTTCGGTTCCGGGTTCAGAACTAAGTCTTTCCGTTCCGCCACTGACATCCTGAGCGATATCCAAAACTTGATTCAAATAGTTCAGACCGGCACCGACATCATCGCTGGCTTGTGCAGAGGGAAGGCTGAACAGGAACGCAAACAAGGCGATTGCAAACAGAGTTTTCATAGATCCTCCTGGTTTGGAATATATGAGTCATCTGAATACAAGACTAAGCTGCGCCGATGAAATCAGCCAATCGGGGAAGGTCCTAGTGGCAGAATAAACATCAGATGATTTCCCGTGTGTAATCTGTCAGATAGCAGTGTGTGAATTGCCAGAACAAGCAGGGGCAGAGAGGCGATTAAGTCTCTGTCATTATGTTTTATTTTGGTTGAGATAGACTGTGATTGTTTGAAAAATGGGCCCTTCCTGACTAATTCTGTGGAGGCAGGGTATGCTGGATTTTGCGGTCCTTAATTCTTCATTTGCAAACCCGACTTGGATTTCTGTCGTCTATGCTTTTTTGCTCAGTTTTATTCTGGGCACAGCTTTGGCTGTGGCATATGTGCGCACTTTCCGGGGTCTTTCTTATTCACTTAACTTTTTGCACGGCTTGGTTCTGTTGCCGATTGTGATTGCCATTGCGATGCAGGCCATTGGCGACAATGTCGCGCGGGGTATCGGAATGATCGGGGCGCTGTCGTTGTTGCGTTTTCGTACCAATGTCAAAGACCCGCGGGATATGTTCTTTATTTTTGCCTCGCTGGCCGTGGGCCTTGCTTCGGGTGTGCATGCGTATGGCATTGCGATTATTGGTGCGGTCTGCTTTATCTCTGCTTTGCTGGTGTTGCAGAAATCGCCGTTTGCCTCTGGCCCGCAGTTTGATGGTTTGTTGCGTCTGAATCTGGCGCGTTCAGGGGATGATCAGCGCGAAGTCGAGGATATTCTGGGACGCTCCTGCCGGCATTTTGCCTTGGCAACCATCCGCGAGATGGCCCAGGGGGACCGTTTGGATTTTTCTTATCAGGTCCGTTTGAATGCGCGAGCCACTTCCGCAGAGCTGGTCGAGCAACTGGGGAAAGTTTCTTCAGTCAGAGGACTGAATTTTATGAATCAGGAATCGGTGATTGAGGTGTAGCTTGAAGATAGGCGAGGTCTTCGGGACCGAAAACCGATTTTTGCTGGGATGCTGGATTGTTGCTGTTGCTTTGGTGGTGGTGTTGGGACTCTTCCTTAGCTCTGATCCGGTGAATATCCTGGGTGTGGCGGAATCGCGCGAGTTTCAGGTCAATTTCGACAGCCCGGTGGAAATCAAACATATTTATGTCATGCCCAGCCAGATTGTGAAAAAAGGCGATCTGTTGGCAGAGCTGGGACAGTCTGAATGGGATGCTCAGTTACGGGTTTTAAAAAGTCGCTATGACAAGCTTCAGGCGGAAATGCGTCTGCGTCGCGAGATCGCCGGTATTGCTCAGGAACTGGGAACCACGGTGCCCAATGGCGCAGATCCGTTGCTTGTGGATTTGGAAGACACCAAACGCGAGATGGATCTGATTGAAGGTCGCCTGAAAAATCTTTTTGTCTTTGCCGAAGTGGACGGTGCTGTTGGTGCAGTTAACTTCAAAAGCGGTGAAAAAGCGCCGTCTTTTGCTCCGCTTATCACATTGCTGCCGTTAAATCCCACTTATGTAAATGGCTATGTGAACGAAAATCTGAACTCCTCTTTGTCGGTTGGGCAAGCGGTGGAGGTGGTTTCCAGTGGCGGCAAGTCGATTCGTGGTCAGGTGCTCAGTGTGGGATCACGGATTGTGCCTATTCCTGAACGTCTTCTGCGCATTCAGACCCTGTCGGCCTGGGGGCGTGAGGTGGTTATTAAAATTCCACCGACAAACGGCTTCCTGCTGGGGGAAAAGGTGTCTGTGCATAAACGCTGGGGCCTGTCTTTTGTTAACTTTGCGCAGGCTGATGAGGTGGTCGCTGATTCGGTGAGCGAACTGCCACAGGATTTGGAGTTGCCGGAGGAGGTTCTGACTCAGTTTCATCCTGAAATGTCAGGAATGGTTTTTATTCCGGAATTGCGTCAGTTTGTTTTAGTGTCCGATGATTATCCCGAAGATCGGCCAGTGCTTTTTCTGATGAATGAGCAGGGGCAGGTGCAGTCGCACCAAATTTCGATCACAGGTCTGGATCAGATGCAGGACATCGAATCCGTTTCGTTGGCGGGGGATCGTCTGTATCTGCTGGGTTCTTTGTCGAGAACAAAAAAAGGCAAATTGAAACCGGACCGTCATTTGTTTGCTAAAGTCCGCCGCAATGGTTTGCGCTATCATCTGGAACAGACCGTCGAACTGCGTGAAAAGATTTTGCAGGCCCTGTCTCAATCCAAAGAAGAGGTTCTGCGCAGGCTGGCAGGTCTGGATCAGCAGAACCCCAAAGCGGGTTTTGAAGTGGAAGGCCACGCCGTTGACGGAGAGAATCTGTATCTGGCCTTGAAAGGCCCGGCGCTGGCTTTAAATAAAGGTTTGATTCTGAAGGTCGATGATTTTCAGAATCTTTTTGAAGACCGTCCTTTAAGTGCGGATCGGGTCCATGTGGCAGCCGAGTTCGAGATGACTTTGCCGCATATAAAGGTCGAATCCGTGGTCACTGATCTGGTGAAACTGGGAGAAAACTTTTATGTCTCTTCCAGTTGCAGGAAGGCTTCATGCAGTGCTGTGTGGAAGGTGAAAGCGGGACAGGGCAAAGCCGAATTGGTTCGCGATTTTTCATATTCCCATCTGGAGGCTTTGGCTCTGCACCCGGACAGTAAAAAGCTTTTTGCAGTCTTTGAAGCAAAGTCCGGGGGACGTTTTGTTGTTCTACCCACAGCAGAAAAAAGGACACCTTAATGCTGTGGGTGTTGTGGCTTTCGCTTTTTTCCACTTCGTCGCAGGCGTTGACGGCTGAACAGGTTCTAAAAACCGCGTGGCAGGATGAAACAGTGCTTTCGCAGGAACAAATGCGTTCAACAGATTCCCGCAACCCATTAAGAAATGTGGAGGCATTTGCCTCGGTCGAAAAGGAAGATCAAAAGCGTGAATACGAAGTGGGTTTGAAATTTCAATTTCGTTCCTGGCCGGAATGGAAGCTGGGGGCTGGTGCGGAATCGCAGACGCGGATTGTGAAAGAGGCCTCTTTGGCCTGGGCCCTGCACGAACGCTATGTGCATCTGGTGTCGTTGGAAATCACCCGACAAAAGAAAGAGGCTTTGGAAAGGATTTTGAAACTGTCCGAAAGCTATCGGAAGGCGCAGGGGCTTTCCCTGCGGGCAGGCCGCAGCACCAGCAAGTCTTTTCTTGGGGCACAAGCGGACATTTACAAACTTAAGCGTCTGGAAAGTGTGGTGATTCAGGAGCACCAGACGGTTGTGCAGAAAATCAGGCAATGGGCGCCGGACTGGAAAGACGAAAATCTGACAAGTTTTGATTTGCTGGCGGTGGAGGATGTGCTGGAAGCGGTGAGTGCGCAGAAAGTGCATGAGCGTTCTTTAAGTGCGCGGCTGTTACAGGCGGAATACAAGGATCTGGGAAAAGAACTGGAAATTCTGCGTGCGCGAGAGAACCAATGGATCAAGGGCATGGACGTGTCCCAAAGCCGCAAGGACGAGGAAGTCGGCTATAAGGTCGAGCTGAGCATTCAGCTTCCCGGGCTGGGCTCGGATGATTTGTCCCGTCAGAAACAGAATGAACTGGTTTTAAAAAGAGCATTAAAGTTGAAAGAAGCCACTGGCAGTCAGGATCGTTTGCAAAGTCTGCGCAATCAGATTCAAAACTTGGGAAGCTTGTATAAGATGTCCAGATCCGGTTTGGTGCTAAGTCAAAAATCGCGAAGTGCGGATACGTTGACCGAGCTGGAAAACCGAATGTCATCTGAGCAGGCGCAGCTGGATTTACTTTCCCAGCAGCAGGAAATTTTGCTGTTGTATGTGGAATATCTTCTGGAAAATGAACGTTTAACGGAAGAACCCACACGCAATTTCTTAAGTCGAACCTTAAAAACGGTGTCTTTATGAGCGGTCCGGTTTCACCCCTGGCTTTGGAGCGCTACGAACTGAAGTATCTGATACCTCTTAGTCTGGTGGGGCCGATTTCCCAGTATGTGGAGCGCTATTGCGAGATGGATTATTACTCGCGGATTTCACCGGATTTGTTTTATACGATCAACAGCCTGTATCTGGACACTCCCAGTCTTTATATTATGCGTTTTAAGGAAACAGCGAACGCTTTTAATTTTAATATGCGTATTCGGTCTTATGGGGATTCTCCACGACCGCCCTATTTTTTTGAGATTAAATACAAGCTGCGGGACTTTGTGCGCAAAAAAAGAGCCAAAATAGATACGATGGACTGGGTCGATATTGTGGAGTGGGGGAACATTCCCTCGGATATGGAGCCGGGCTCTTTGGGGAATCTGGAAGATTTTTTGTTTATGAAGCAAACCTACAATGTCGGACCGGTTATTCTGACCCAGTATCGGCGCAAGGCCTATTTGTCGGTGGTTGATGATTATGCGCGAGTGACTTTTGATCGGGATCTGCGTTTTCAGGAAATGGATTACTGGTGTGTGAACCCGCAGGAGGAAAACTTGAGCCACTATGATCATCCCGCTTCTTTTGAAGAGCCGGGATGCAATGTCATACTGGAGCTGAAGTGTGAAAAAAAGATTCCCCTGTGGATGGTGGACCTGATTCGGTACTTCCAGCTGGAGCAGGGGTCTTTTTCAAAGTTTGGCAACTCTATGTTGACCCACTTGCAGATGCCGGAAGTTTTGCGACCCGGGATTCTTTACTGATGATGCAGTAGAACCTTGCTGAGGAACGTGCGAGTGCGTTCGTTTTCCGCTGCGCTGAAGATTTTTTCCGGCGGTCCTTGTTCCACAATCTGCCCCTGATCCATAAACATAATACGATCACTGACCTGACGGGCGAAGCCCATTTCATGAGTCACAACGATCATGGTTTTGCCTTCATGGGCCAGTGACTTGATCACATCCAGAACTTCACCGACCATTTCCGGGTCCAGAGCTGATGTGGGTTCATCGAATAACATCACCTGAGGTTCCATAGCCAGGGCTCGGGCAATCGCCACACGCTGTTGCTGGCCTCCGGAAAGCTCGCTGGGATAAGAGTCTGCTTTTTCGGCCAATCCCACTCGGGCCAGCAGTTCTTTACCCTTGGCTTCGGCAGCAGCGGCAGAAAGTCCTTTGACCTTCATGGGTGCCAGCATGATGTTCTCCAAAGCGGTCTTGTGCGGGAACAGATTAAAGCGTTGAAAAACCATGCCCGCATGGGCGCGTAATTTGTTTAAATCTGTTTCTGCGGAGGTCACAATGAAACTATCGACATCGATAGATCCGCCTTGGGCGGTTTCCAAAGCGTTGATACAGCGAAGAAAGGTGCTTTTTCCTGACCCCGACGGCCCGATGACGCAAACCACTTCGTTGTCCTTGATCTCGCACGAGACATCCTTAAGAACCTGCTTGCTGCCGAAATATTTCTGCAAATTCTGAATTTTAATCATGCGGATTGATACCTTTTTTCAAGTCGATGAACCATAAAGGACATGGCCAGCGTGATCACCAGATATAGCACGGAAATAAACAAATAAGGCTCCCAGTACCGGGCATAGGCTCCAGCGGCTGTGCGGGCGGCATAGGCCAGTTCTGCCAAACCAATTGCAGACACCAGTGAAGAGTCCTTTAGCAACGTGATGGCTTCATTTCCCAAGGGTGGCAGCATACGACGGAAAGCCTGGGGAATGATGATGGATTTCATCGTGTGGAAATAACTAAGTCCCAAAGAACGGGCGGCTTCAAATTGCCCGCGATCGATGGACTGAATCCCGGCGCGGAAGATTTCTGCGATATATGCGGCGGAATTTAAGCTTAAGGCCAGAGCACCGGAAATCATGGCACCGTATTCGCGTTTCAGATACAGGGCCCATTCACCTTGAATCAAAACACCGTCTTCGGGGTGAATTAACAGTGGCACCAGAGCAAAATGAATCAGCAGGATCTGAACAAACAGCGGAGTACCGCGAAAAAAACCGATATAGATTTGCGAAGGCAGGCGGATCATCAGTTGAACGGGCCATTTCCAGAAGCCACGTTCGACGTTGGCGATTTTTCCCAAGCCCAGGAAAAGACCCAGAATGGTGCCGAAGAAAATACCGATGGCGGTCAGGATCAGGGTTGTTTTCAGCCCCTGCAAAAACAAGGGCCAGTATTCGATGATAATGTCAGTACGAAACCACGCGAACATCAGTTTTTCTTTTCTCCGAAGTATTTCTTGTAAATGCTGTCATAGGTGCCGTCAGCTTTGATCTGGCTTAGGCCGGAATTGATTTTTTGCAACAGCTCGGCATTGCCTTTTTTTACAGCGATGCCATAGACCTCTTTGGAAAAGCTGGTGTCAGAAAGAACTTTAAAGTTCTTTGGATTGTTGGCGAAGAAATTGTTGATCACACCGTTGTCGGCCACCACAGCGTCCACACCTCCGTTGATAAGCTCCTGCAAAGCCAACGGTGTTCCTTCAAAGCGTTTGATACTGGAGCTGTCTTTACCCAGAAGCTGGGTGACAACACTGTCGCCGGTGGTCCCGATCTGGACACCGACCTTTAGTTTTTTCAAGTCATCAAACTTGCTGACGGTGGATTTGTTGGGAACCGCGATCAGTTGCACGGCTTCAAAGTAGGGGTCTGAAAAGTCCATGGACTTTTTTCGTTCGTCATTGATCGTGATGGCCGAAATCAGGATGTCGCGGTCGCCGGAATCCAGTTGATTGAACAAGCCCTCCCAGGGAGTGTTTACAATTTGAATCTGCAAACCCGTTTTGGCAGCGACGGCTTGGATGACCTCGATATCAAAGCCGCTTAATGTCTTGTCGGCATTTTCACTTTCAAACGGGGCATAGGCGGCATCCGTTCCGACAATGAGTTCTTTTTTTGAAGAGGATTTTTCCGCAGGAGAGGAGGCCGACTCCTCCTTTTTCTGGGTGCATCCGAAAGAGGCCACAAGAAGGAAGCTGGTCAAAAGAAGCGCGAGTCTGGTCATAGCGATCTCCATTTAGGCTCACTTGACCATCGCTTGTACTTTGAGTCAAATATCATTTCAGGAGTCATTGATGAAAACGGCATTGGCCAAGATTTTAGGTTCGATTCTGCGCAGTCTGTTTGTTTCGGTGGTCATGTTCGTCATTGTCTTTTCCGTCATAACCCGGGAGTTCCCGCCCAATTTTTCAAAACTGCAAAACTCCTGGCAGAGTCTGCAAAAGATGGCGCAGCTCAGTCGGCAGATTCATGATCAGCACCAACTGCTTAAAGGACAGCAGGCGGCTGGGGATGGTTTTGTCGAAGATGCCGATCTGGACAAACTTCAGGAGCTGAATTTGCGCCGGGCCGAACTGGGGGCAAGTCTTTTAAATGGCACATCCACTTCCGGAGCGGAGTCTTCCGCAGAGGACCAGGCCCTGAAACGTCGGGTCCAGGAATTGGAACAGCAACTCTTCAAATTGCAGCAGCGGGTGAATGAGCTGGAGGCTCGTGCAAAACACTCCGGCTCTTAGGCTTGTCCTACGCTGGACGTTCGTCGGTATCTGAATTAAACCCTAAGTCCTGTATCAGGGTGGGGCACTTGCCCCTTGATCTTTTATTTTTCACAATGATTCAGTGGGATTAGAAATATCAAAACTTAAAAATATCAAGATGTTGGTGCTCGACGTTGATGGCGTTTTAACTGACACGCGCTTATGGTTTGATGGCAAGGAATGGCGTCGTTTCTTTTCGATTCGCGATGGTGTGGGCATCAAACGCCTGACAGAAGCGGGTTATAAGATTGCCGTCATCACCGGCAGCAAAGCGGAAGACATTCGGGCCCGCGTAAAATCCCTGGGAATTCATTACTTTTACGAAGGTGCTCTCGACAAAGAGCCCTCTTTCTTACAACTGCAACAGGAATCCGGTATTTCAACAGGGGAAATGGCTTATGTCGGTGACGACATTTTCGATATTCCCATGATTCAGGCAGTGGCCTTTGGTGCAACCGTCCCCGAAGCGGTGGACGAGGTTATGGAAGTTGCTGATTATGTCACTCGCAGACCAGGTGGCTGCGGGGCTGTTCGGGAAGTTTGCGATTACATTTATAAATACGGTGCCTTTTCATCGGGTAGGTAATACATGCTAAAAAATGGTTTCAAAGCCGCGCTCATCATAGTTCTTGCGTTGATGCTTCATAAGGCCGCTTTTGCCGCGGAAGTTGTGAATCTGCCAACAGAGGAGCTGGCGCAAGAGTCCGTTCTTCCTGTGTTCGACAAGCCTGTCAGCGTGAAGAACCGCAATGTGGTGACTCAAGGCCGATTTGAAATTGACGGCTTTTATGGCTATGCCATGACAGAGCCCATTGCCAATGTCAGCAAACTGGGTCTGGGACTTTACTATAACTCCAGTGAAAATCATGCCTGGGGTTTGATTGTTGCCAAAAACTTCGCGGGTCTTTCCAGCTATGCGGATCAGCTGAACCAGCAATTCCAGCTGGATTTCAACCGCGCTCCAGCACCGGAAATGACGATCATGGGTGACTATAATCTGAAGGCCTTCTACGGCAAGATGAGTCTGACGAAGTCCATCGTCTTCAACACCCAGTTGTACGGCTCGCTTTCCGCGGGGGCGGTGAAGTATGTGCATAAAACCTACCCAGCGGTGGCTTTCGGGATTGGGCAGAAGTTTTATTTCACCAAACAGTGGGCTTTCCGTTTTGACCTTCGTTTATATGCCCATCAGGCACCGATTCCATTCCTGAACGGCAAGCTGAAACCGAATCAACCTGTTCCGGATTACGGTGATTTTCAAGAACGCGTTACTTACACGACAAACCTGGATGTGGGTTTGTCTTATCTGTTCTAAGAGGAGCTGACAGATGTTAAATAGAAAAATCTCTTCTTTGCTACTGCTGCTGACTCTGATGGCTCCGGGACTTTCATATGCTCAATCAGAAGGCGAAGAGCTGGATGTTATTGAGATGGAGCTTGAAAAAGAGGCTCCACGACCTGCGATCACCAACTCCGCTCCTTCCTATCAGGAAGCCTCTCCAAGGGACAACACCCTGACTGATTTCTCGGGCTTGGGTGGTTTGGCTCCTTTCCAGGAGATCTCTGTCATTCAGAAACGTTTCCTTCCCAAGACGGGCCGTTTTCAATTGTTTGGCGGTTTGACCACGGTGACCAATGATCCGTTCTTCCTGACATTTGGTGGTGTAGCGAAAGCCAGCTATTTCCTAAGTGAAAGCTGGGGTGTGGAGCTGAATTACTTCGGTTTGACCACTTCCAATCGTCAGGCGACTGATGAACTGCGCGAGATCAATGGTGTCAGCACAGAAAATCTGGTGTATCCGAAGTCCTTTATCGGCGCGGATCTGATGTACATTCCGGTGTACGGCAAAATGAGCTGGTTCAACGAAAAGATCATCCCGTTCGATCTGTATTTCTCTGCCGGTTACGGCACCACGAACACTCAGTCCGGTGAAAGCGCAGGAACAATCCATCTGGCCACCGGTCAGATTTTTGCGCTTAGCAAAGCCTATGCATTCCGCTGGGATTTCAGTTGGAACTTCTTTAACGCCAAAGGCATCGACGGTTCGACAAACTCTTTCAACAACCTCTTCCTTACCGTGGGTATGAGTTGGTTCTTCCCGGAGGCTAGCTACAGATGAAGAAATTATTACTATTCCTGATTGCAGCAAGTATCGTAACTCCGGTCATCGGGGACGCCCAGCAAAGAAAGACATTGCGCAAGCAGCCGGCGCGCAGCTCAGTCATGTCTGGAAATTCGCGAGAGGCCACCTTAAGAAATCAACTGAGCAACGCCCTTCGTATGGCACAGGGCGGGCAGTATGAATCCGCAGCCAATGCGCTGTTCTCTTTAAGTCGCCGTTCTGAGCTTTCTGCGGAAAGACCTCAGATCAAGTACATTTTGGGAACAATGCTGGTGGAACTGAAGCTTTATCAAACAGCGGCCTTCCAGTTTGTGGATGTCATTCGTATGAAACATCCAAAGTATTCCAAGATGGCGATTGAAAAGCTGTCTGTGGTGGCTGATACGCTGGGCGATGACACGATTCTGAATTATGCGGTTTCCCGCGTGGATCTGAACGATTTCCCGGCAAACCTGCGCGATATGATCAATTATCGTCTGGGTGAAATCCGTCTTAGAAACCGTGATTTTGCCAAGGCTGCAGAGCTTTTCAGCAAAGTCAGCTCAACCAGCAGCTATTACTTCCAGGCGCTTTATTCCAAAGGATTGGCAGAGCTTGAGGCTAACCAGACATCATTGGCGATTGGAACTTTCCGCAAGATGTTGGATGCTCGCCACAAGGCTCCGGTAACTGACACTAATAAGGTGGCAGCGCAGATGGGTCTGGCACGTGCCTTGTATCAAAAGCAGGACTGGGATCTGGCCGTTGAGGCTTACTCTCAGGTGCCTCGCGATACTCTGATGTGGCATGACGCTGTCTTTGAGCAGAGCTGGGCGATGTTGCGCGGAGCGCGCTTCCGTTCAGCCTTGAGTAACTTCCAAACTCTCCATTCGGCATATTACGAAGACTTCTATATGCCGGAGAGTTTACTTCTCCGTTCCATCGTCTATCTGTACATCTGTAAATATGACGAGATGGAAAAGGTCTTGAGTCTGTTTGAAAAAACTTACGGACCGGTTCGTGCCAAGATCGGGGATTTCCTGAAGTCCACGAACGAAGCGGGGGCCTTCTATAATGAGCTGGAAAAAGCCCACGTGATGAAGACCACAGATAAATCGGCGAATCTTCGTTTGCCGTACATTGTCCTGCGAAGTGTTCTGGATCAGGGCGATGTGAAACGTTCCATGAACTATCTGGAAAAGCTGAATCAGGAAAAACGGCGGGTGGAATCGAACTCCTCCTTCCGGGCTTCCGCTTTGGGGCAGTACTCGTTGAAGATTATTGCAAACCGCAGCAAAAACACCAAATTTGCGATTGGCGATATGGCCAAGGCACATTTGCTGAACATGCGTGTGGAGCTGCGTGATCTTTACGAGCAGGCCGGATTCATCCGTTACGAGATGATCACAGGCCGTAAGGAAAGCATTAAAAAGAAAATTGCCGGTAAGGACATCAGCGGTGATCAGATCGACGAAAACGTCAACCGCAAGTTCTATATCGAAAATGGTTATGAGTACTATCCGTTCCAAGGTGAATACTGGTTGGATGAAGTTGGAAATTATCACTACCTTGGAAAACAGAGCTGCGAGTAATATATGAAATTCAACAGGCATCAACTTCTTGTCTCAGGATTTTTAAGTTTTCTTCTGGCGGCCCCGGTAACGCAGGCTCAGACGAAGACTGTTAGAACCACTAAAACCGTGAAGAAAAAGACAGTCGGTGAACTGTTGTCGCAGGCTAGTAAAAAGACGGACACGTCGCTGCCGTCCACGAACATGGGCTTTAAACAGGATGTGCAGAATTATAATCTGGAATCTGTCAAGCCACCGCGATCCTCTGAAATCATGGAACACGACACGGGTGGCGGCAATAAAGCTGAATACGAGCGTGTGCTGGATCAGCAGATTCGTGAACTGTACAAGCTGACACAAAAATTCAAAACCAGTCCCAACCGCGGTGAACTGTGGTTGCGTCTGGCAGAGCTTTACGTTGAAAAAGCCAGCCTGATTGATTCCCGCAAGCAGGATGAATACGATGCAAGGCTTCGTGCTTTCCAGGCCGGAAAAACCAAAAGCAAACCTCGTTTGGACACTGCTGAAGCCCGTGAATACAACAAAAAAGCGGTTCAGCTGTATGAATGGTTCCAGCGTGATTTCCCACGTGACGAAAAAATGAGTCAGGCCCTGTTTTTCCTGGGCTACAACTACTTTGAACTGGGTGATGTGAAAAAAGGCGCGGAATATTACGAGCGCCTGACCAAAGGGTACCCTAATTCGCCGTTTGTGGGCGAAGCGCATTTCGCTTTGGCGGAATACTATTTTGAAAATGAAAAGTGGGCGAATGCCTACAAGGAATATTCTCATCTGATCAAGGAAAAGAGACATCGTCTGCACACTTTTGCTCTTTATAAGGGCTCATGGTGTTTGTTCCGTCTGGGTAAAGTTCAGCAGGCTATGAACTATCTTGAATACATTATCAAAGCAGGCAAAGCTGAAACCGGGGACCAACTGGCCAGCCGTCTGAAGGTCAACCGCACCCGTCTTGAAGGCGAGGCGCTGCGTGATATCGTGGTCTTCTATGCTGAAGGCGGCGATCCGAACAATGCCGCGAATTACTTTAAAAATCTGGTGGGGAACAACTACAGCCCTTACCTGGAAAGACTGGCTTATCAGTATTCCGACCGCGGTAACAAGGACGGATCCCGTGAGGTCTTTAAACTTCTGATTTCCCAGAATCCAACAGCCCCCAAGGCGTTTGAATACCAGTATCAGATCGTTCAGAACTATTTCTATGCGAAGAACACTCAACGCTTTAAGAACGAATTGTATGGTTGGGTGAAGGATTACGATTCCTCCGGCGCCTGGTATGCGGCCAATAAGAACAATAAAGAGCTGGTGGAAAATTCCTACAAACTGCGTGAAACCACTTTGCGCAACTATGTTTTGCAGCAGCATCAGACAGCACAGAACTCCCGTGCGGCGTTCTCGCAAACTCAGGCCTATGAAGGCTACCAGCTTTATCTGCGTGAATTCCCGGATTCTGCCAGTGCGGCGGACATGCACTTCTACTACGGTGAATTGTTGTACGATATGGGCAAATATGATGAAGCCGGAGCCCAGTACAAGTGGATCGTGGACAATGCCCCGCAAAGCAAGTTCTATGGCAAAGCCGCTCAGAACTTAATTCTGTCTGTGGAACGAAGCATCCCGTCTGATCAGGAAATGCAAAGACGTGTGGGGAATTCCACCGATCCGGTTCCTTTGGAGCCGAAAGTGGACCGCTTTATCAAAGCCGGTCAGTGGTATGTTGAAAAGTTCCCGACGTCTGAAAAGACTCCGGAAATCAAATTCCGTATTGGTCGATTGTACTATCAAAGCAATCACTTCGATCCGGCTACGACCCAGTTCCGTGAAATCGTGAAACAGTATCCAAACACCAAGCAGGCGGAATATTCAGCCAACTTGCTGTTGGACATCTATAATTTGCGCAAGGACTATGCGGGTCTGGAAAAAACCGGAGCGGAACTGCTGGCTGTGCCGGGGATTGCCTCTTCCAAAGCCGGTGCTGATATCCGCGGTGTGATGGAAAAAGCCTCTTTCAAACGCGGTCAGGATCTGGAACTGGAAAAGAAATACGCGGACAGTGCACAGGTGTTTGAATCCTTTGCCAAACAAAATCCAAAGTCCAGCCTTGCGGCCACGGCGATCTTCAACGCGGCTGTCAACTATGAGCGCGCCGGGATGAACGGTCCGGCCATTTCGGCTTATCAGGGTGTTTTAAGCTCAAAAGATCCTGCGGCAGATAAGTTGAAACCAAAATCCCGCCGTTTGCTGGCGAAGCTTTATCAGGATTCAGCGCAGTTTGAAGAAGCGGCAAAGCTCTATAAACAAGCCGCTCAGGAAAGCCCGAATGATCCTTTGTCTCCGAATCTGCTGTTCAATGCGGCGGTTTTGTATGAGGCACTGGGTAAATCTGATGAGGCCATCCGCGCTTATACAGAATTCACCAAGATCAATAAAAAGCACAGTGACAATATTGAAGCTGTGTACAGCATGGCGCAGATCCATCGCAAAGCCGGCCAGACCGGAGCGGCGATTTCCCGTTACACAGAGTATGTGGAAGGTGGTGGTCGCGATCAGGAACGCGTGGTGGAAAGTGCTTACTGGGTGTCGGAATTGTCCTCGCGTCAGCGTGCGACCACACGGGCTCAGGAATGGAAGCAGAAAACCCTGGCTATTCAAAAACGTTTTGCGCCTAACAAAAAAGGTGTCGGAGCCTCTTACGCTGCCAAGCTGAAGCTAGGCGAGGCGGAAGACACGTACAAGGAAATGAAAGCCATCACATTCCCGAAAGATCCGGCTAAACAGAAAGCGGCGGCCGATAAGAAAGTGGCCCTGTTGACTCGTTTGACCGGCGAACTGGCCGACGTTATCAAGTATGACAGTGCAGAGGAAATCGTAAGCTCCCTGGCTATTCTGGGGGATGCGAATCTGAACATGGCCCAGTCCATTGTGAATGCGCCATTGCCTTCGGGGCTGAATGCGGAAGAAACCAAACAGTATCAGGCGGGTGTGGAAAAGTTCGCGGAACCATTTAATGCCAAGGCTCGCGAAAGTTATAAAGCAACCGTGGATCGTGGTTTTGAGCTGGAAGTTTACAACGCCGGATTCAAGTCCGCTTATGAGTTTATGAACAAACATGATCCGAAAAACTACTACAACGGTGGCGAAGTTGGATCTGACATTCGTCTAGTGAATTGGATAGGTCAATAATGAAAAAGATCATCACTTGTTTTTCTCTGTTGGCTTTAGCAGCGTGTTCATCCAGTCCGACCAAGGAAACGTCATCAGAAGCCAAGACGTCAACGGTGTCGGAAGCCCCGCGGGCAGAAGTGGACGATTTCAAAGATCTGGAAAAGGTCGAGCCGGTTCGTCCGGTGACCCCACCGGCGCCATCTCAGTATGCGTCCTTGAATGAAGCGATCAAAGCTCAGAACGACGAGAAGATCTATCAGGCTTCCACGCAGATTCTGACTCAGTCACCGAATGATGCACGCGCATTGAATGCGCTGGCGATGTATCACTATAAACGCAGCCGCTTTGATCTGTGTCGCTATCTTTTGGGAAAGGCTATCGCTGCCAGCCCGAAAACGGCGGAATTGTATTCCAATATGGGGATTGTTCAGCTGGCTCAGGGCGAGCGCCGTGATGCCATCAAATCCTTCCGCAAGGCTTTGGATATGAATAATGATGAAGCCGTGGCGGCTGCTAATCTGGGTGCTATCTACGTCCAGGAAAAGGACTACAACAAAGCCAATGTTGTTTTGGAAACAGCTTATCGCAAAGGGGTTCGTGACCCAAGAGTTCTAAACAACTATGCGATCTCGCTAACTGCGCAAGGCAAGCTGGATCGTGCGGAAGAGTTGTACAAGGCCTCCTTGAAAGACAATGCGAACAGCAAGGAAGTGCTTTTAAATTACGCAATTCTTCTTGTGGACCACATGAAGAAGTATCAGGATGGTTTGGAAGTCATTAACAGACTAAAGTTTGTAGGTGGGCCTGCTGATAGCCGTAATCGCATTATTGCTTTGGAAAATAAGGCGAAAGCTGGTTTAAAATAGAGTGAAGGGTCGGGTGAAGACTATGATGCGATACCTAAAACACATGACAATTTTGCTAGCGGCTCTTCTGGTCTATGAAGTCAGCTTTGCCCAGTCCACTTCCCGCAGCACGACAACCACAACCACGACGACAACGACCGCCAAGAAAAAAGCGACGTTGAGTTTCGAAGACGAATTGGTTGAGGGTTCGACTCAAAAGCCGGAGCTTTTTTATCTCTTCCAGAAGAAAAACTTCAACTACAAGAGATTGATCAAGTTAAGAGAAAATTTTTTACCCGAGATGAGAAGAACAACAGAGGATATACAGCGGGTTCGGGGTGCTAATTGAGATCGCCGTTAATTTTTAGGATTTTCAAAAACAATCAGCTGGTGGGCGTGAAACAGTTTGACCAGGATCAAATCGTGGTCGGACACAACGCCGAGGTGCATCTGGATTTGGACGCTGATGGCGTTTCTCCGATTCACTGTCTGATCGAGCTTCGCGACAGCGGATGGTATGTCTGTGATCTGGGGTCCTCTCAAGGGACTTTTAAAAACGGACAGGCTGTGCTGGATGAATCCATCTCCTCCGGGGATGAAATTGAAGTTGGACCTTTCCGTATTGCCTTCTTCGTCGGCGTGCCAAAACCAAAAGTGATTCCGGGCGCGGCTCCGGTCGTGGCAGATGATGCGCCGGCTCCGGTTGTCGAGGCCAAGCTTCCTCCGGCAAAACCTGAACCATCCATGCCTCCGGCAGCGGTGGTTAAGACCGAGGAAATCAAGGTCACTCCGGTTATCCCGGTGGCGACACCCGTGATTCCGGTGGAAACACCAAAGGCCGAGGAAAAGCCGGTTTTGACATCGGTTCCGGTAAAGCCCGAGATTCGCAAAGAGCGTAATTCCTATAAAAAAGCCAAAAAGAGCAAAACATTTGCTCCGCCAAGTGAGATCAGAAATCTGAAAACTCACCTGAAGCCGGGCAAGGGTTCCACAGTTGAAGTCCTGGTGGCGTGGAAAGAGCGTGTTTTGACGACTTACCACTTTAAGGGCAATAAAACCATTCGTGTGAACACGGGTGGCGATCAACAGGTGGCGTTGCCTGAAGGACTGGTTCCGCGCGGTTATGCCCTGCTGGATATGTCTGCGGGTCTGCGTGTGAACACCACCAATGAAATGGAATCTGAACTGGTGACCTCTGCGGGCACTCAGTATGCAGAGGATTTGATTAAGGTTGGAAAAGCACAAAAAGGCGCAGGTGGTTACAGCGTTCGTGTGGATCAAAACGAAATGCTATGTATCACATTGCCGGGCGGGAACATCTGCCTGTACATCCGTTTCGTGCCGCAGGCACCGACGGTGCCGATGTTGCCTCCATTGATGTTGTCAGGTTCCGAAACGATGGGCGTCTTGATGTCGCTTATTATGGTCGGTCTGTTGGCATTGTATATTTCCGCAACGACTCCAAAAGACTGGGAGGAAAACAAGCAGGAGGAAGTGCAGCGTATTGCGCAGGTGGTTTTCAATAATCCGCCTCCGGCACCAACGCCGTCACCGACTCCGCCGCCTCCACAGCCGCCAACGCCGCCACCACAACCGGTGGCAACACCGACTCCTCCTCCGCCACCTAAGAAAGTGGTTGTTGCGGATCAGAATCGTGATGCGCAGAAGAAAGGTGCCAAGGCTCAGAACGCTGCTGCTAAAAATGAAGTTGCAGCGCGTGCCAGTGAAGTGGCTCCGAAGCCTAATGCGAAAGACCGCACGAAGAAATTCACCTCCACTCGTCAGGGTGGTGCGGTGAAGACTGGCAAAACAGCGGGTGCGAATGCACAATCGGCAAGCAAGGATTTGTCCAAGGTGGGTCTGTTCAGTGCCTTTGGCGGCGGCGGAAGCCGTGCCAATATCGACAAGGCTTATTCCGGTGCGGGTGAAGTTCTGGGGATGGCGGATAAAGCCACGGGAACTTCCGGCTTTAACGAAGACCGCGCGGGTGATGATCTGGGTTCCAGATTCAAAGACGCCGGAGCTGGTGGTAAAGGCACAGCGACTCAAGGTATTGCAGGTATCGGAACAAAAGGTCGTGGGTCAGGTCAGGCAGCGTATGGCGCGGCTGAAGGCTTTGGCTCTAAAACAACCGTGGCTATTGAAGGCGGCGGTAACGAAGAATCCTTCGATCCGACCATTGACAAGGAAGCCATCCGTCGTGTGATCCGTTCCAAGTTGAATGAAGTGAAGAGCTGCTATGAGCGTGCTCTGAACACCTTGGAGAAGGGTCGTAAGATGGAAGGTAAAGTGATTCTGGGATGGGAAATCATCGAACGTGGTCAGGCGCGCAATGTGAAAGTGGTCAGTTCCACTTTGGGCAATGCCGAGGTGGAGGAATGTATCCGCCGCCGTCTGGCCAGCTGGGTGTTCCCGGAACCGCCAACGGGCATGACTGCAGAAGTGCAGGCGTATCCGTTTGTATTGAATCAGGCTAATTAAAGTTTTTAATAAGTTTTTTAAGGAGGAGTTCTCGTGAACCCAACAGTTACAGTAGACAACATGAATTTCATCCAGCGTGCTTTCGCTGAGGGTGGTTTCGTCATGTACGTGATCGCAGTTATCGCCATTCTGGCGCTTTTTGTGATCATTGAAAGAATGATGAAGCTGAAAAATCTTTCCGTGGACAAAAAGGAGTTCACTGACCAGATCTTCCGTATGGTTGTTGCAGGTGACCTTCGCCAGGCGATCAGCTATTGCGACGCCCGTCCGGCTCCTCTGACAAACACAGTGAAAGCTGGTTTGGTTCAGGCGATGAATAAACGCCCGGACGAAGAAGTGCAAGTGGCAATGGACGCGGCGGTTATGCGTGAAATGCCCAAAGTTGAAGGCTGGACTTCCTTCCTTGCTGTGTTTGGTAACGTCGCGGTTCTGGCGGGTCTTTTGGGTACGATCATCGGTATGATCGGTTCCTTCCGTGCGGTGGCGGCTGCCGATCCGGCGACCAAAGCTTTGGAACTTTCCAAAGGTATTTCCCACGCCCTGAACTGTACGGCGTTCGGTCTTTTGGTGGCAATTGTTTCCATCGTTGCTTACGGTTTGTTCCAGCATCGCATTCAGAAAACTGAAAACGAAGTTGTTGAAACAAGCATGAGTCTTTTGAATCTGGTTGTTGCTAATAGAGAAAAAATCAAAGACTAGTAGAGGTTTTCAATGGCTCACATAGATAGCGGCGATTCCAGCGGCAGAAAGAAGAATATCGAGCTGAACCTCGTGCCTTTCATCGACTTGATGAGCGTTCTTATCACGTTCCTGCTTATCACGGCCGTATGGACTCAAGTGTCTATGATTCAAATTGGTAGTTCCCTGTATGGGAAGAAATCGGACACGCAGCCGAGCCCGACGCCTCCGCCTAACGCCGATGTGGTGTTGAAAGTGGATGTGAAGGAAGTCGGCTATGTTTTAACTGTTGGGAAACAAGTGATCAGTCTTCCCATGGTGAACGAACAATTTGATGAAGCAGGTCTTGTGGCACAACTGCAGCGCGTGAAACAGCTGTATCCTGAAAAAGTGGATGCGATTGTGACTGTTGCGGATATTATTCCTTACGAACAACTGATTAAAGCAATGGATAACTGTCTGGCCGCAGGCTTTTCAGCGATCTCTGTTGCGACGGGAGGGCCACAGTAATGGCCATCTTCAGACCGGGTGAGCGTCATCGCTACCACAATATTTTAAGCAAAAGAAAAGGGAAGCGTGACGTGACGGCGTTGCTGTCTTTGACAGCGATGGTGGATATGTTCACGGTTCTGGTTATCTTCCTTTTGCAGAATTACAATGCCACGGGTGAAATTCTTTATATCCCGAAGGAAGTGGTTCTGCCAAAAGCGGCTTCTGTCAGAGAATTGAAACCATCCCACGTCGTGACGATTTCCAACAAGGAAATTTTGTTGGACAAAGAGGTGGTGGCGACCTTTGATGAAGTCAAAGGCCAGGAAGACTGGATGATCGCAAGATTGAAAGACCAGTTGGTGGATGCTTTGCAAAAATCCAAGGCGGAACAGGACAGCAAGCTTCAGAACAAGATTCGTGATGTGGTGGAAACCGCGCGCGGAGAAGCTGAAGAAGATCCGAATGCCTGGAGCAAAGTGACCGTGCAGGCCGATAAGGGTGTGGACTTCGGCACAGTGAAAAAGGTGATGTACACGGTCACTGAAGCTGGTGCCAGCGAAATTAATTTCGCGGTTATGAAACTTCCACAAGAGCCCACTTCAAATTAAATACGAAACACAAAAGGCCCGGGATTCCCGGGCCTTTTTCTTTTCGCTCTGTGCAGCCCGGCTAGGCGATCCTTTTTGACCGATCCTGCGGGATGGTTTAAGCTTTCTTTCATCTATGGGTAAATATAAGAATATTATTTTTCTGGTTCTGCTTCTCGCATTGTTTGTCGAGATTCTTATCATTTTCCCGGCTCGTCTGGAGCATGAGGACGAAGCGGAAGTCCGCGCACGCGTGGAGCGCCAAAAGGCGGAAGCCAAAAAGAACAAAGATGCCCCGGCCCCTTCCAGTCTGGCAGAGCAGCGCATGGGCGGCGTGCATTTGGTGGAAAGCCAGTCCGGCAATCGTGACTGGGAATTGTTTGCAGTTTCCGCCGAAGGCAATCAGGGCGAAGGCACCTGGAAGCTGAAGCAAGTGCGTGTACTTTTCTATAACAAGGAAAAAGTGGAATTCACCGTGACCGGTGACGAGGGGTCGATTGATTCCAAATCGAAGGACCTCAGTGTCATCGGCAACGTGGTTACGAAGTCCGAGAACGGCTATATTTTCAAAACTCCGGCTATTTTCTATTCCTCGAAAACCCGTCGTATCGAAAGTCCTGAACAGGTGGTGATGGAAGGTCCCCGTGATGCTTCCGGGGCCGCTTTGTTCCTGAAGGGGGCCAGCATGAAAGTGCTGGTGGATCAGTCCAAGATGCTGATCGAAAAACGCGTGACCGCACAAAAGCCAATGAAGGATGGAAAAGCCTTCGATATCGTGGCTGACGGGGCAGAGTTCAGCGGTAAAAATCGTGAGGCCCGTTTTCTGGGGGCCGTGCGCATGAGCTACGATAATATGAAACTTGAGGGGCCCGAGGCCTCGTTCTTGTACGGCAAGGGAGCTGATATTTTAAGCTCTGTGGCCATCAAAGGCGGGGTTCGCGTCAGTGATGTGGATAAGTTTGCGACCGCAGAAAATGTGGATCTGGACCTGCTGACCAATAAATACACCTTCAAGGGCCGTCCTAAAGTGATTCAAAATAATGATGAACTGACGGGTGAGGAAATCATCTTTCTCGATGGCGGAAAAAAGGTTAAGGTAGAAAGAGTACGGGCCAAGGTGGAGAATAAAGACCAATGAGCATGCTCACCATCAAAGACATTTCCAAATCCTTCAAAAAGCGCAAAGTCGTTGATGGCGCGTCTTTCTCTGTGGAATCCGGCCAGGTGGTCGGTCTGCTGGGGCCCAATGGGGCAGGGAAAACCACGTCCTTTTACATGGTGGTGGGGCTGGTCCAGCCGGACGCGGGTTCAATCAATCTGGATGAAGTGAACATCACGCAAGAACCCATGTATAAAAGGGCTCGCGTGGGCTTGAGTTATCTGGCGCAGGAACCCAGCATTTTCCGTAAACTAACAGTGGCGGAAAATATCACTGTGGCTTTGGAAGCCCATGGTTATTCGGGCGCTCAGCGTTCGGAACGATTGGAGCAGCTTATCGGGGACTTCCACGTTGGCCATATCCGCGACAGTTACGGTTATGCCCTGTCCGGGGGGGAGCGCCGTCGTGTGGAGATTGCCCGGGCTTTGGCGGGATCACCGAAGTTCATTCTTCTGGATGAACCGTTTGCGGGGATTGACCCCATCGCGGTCGCCGATATTCAGAATATCATCCGCGAACTTAAGGCCAAAGGTATAGGAGTTCTTATTACCGATCACAACGTGCGTGAGACTTTGGGCATTTGTGATTATGCTTATATACTGAAGGACGGGAAGATCCAGGTCAGCGGAAGTTCAGATGAAATTGCAAATTCCGAATTGGCACGTAAGTTCTATCTCGGCGAAAACTTTAAGCTGTAAAGCTGACAGAGACAGCCTGTCTCCAGCTCAGCAGTTTCATGGGAAAGGGAAATTTTAATGGCTCTTCGACAGACGATGAACCTGAGCCAGTCTCTGGTAATCACTCCGCAGCTGCAACAGGCCATCAAGCTTTTGCAGATGTCGCGTATGGAGTTGGAATCGGCTGTTCGCTCGGAGCTGGAAGAAAACCCAATTCTGGAAGAGGCGGAATCCGCCCTGAAGGATGAAGACCTTCAGCGCACCAAGGAAGCTGCCAACGAAGTTGAACACTCCGAAGCCCCGGACCAGCAGAATATTCAGGATCCGCAAAAACAGGACGAATTCGAGTGGGAATCCTACATCGAAGCCAATCAAAAACCGCCTCAATCCGGTATGGCAGGTTCTGAAGAAATCATGAACTATGAGAACGTCATCACAGCGTCTCAAACCCTGCATGATCACCTTTACTGGCAAGTGAAAATGAACGGCTTTTCTGAAGAAGAGGAAAGAGCCGCAGACGCCCTGATCGGTGCTATCGACGATGACGGTTATATCAAAGTTCCTCTGGAGCAAATCGCGGAAGAGGAAAAAGTGGATCTGTCCCTGCTGGAGGATACCCTGACTTTGATTCACGAATTTGATCCCCCAGGTGTGGGTGCCAGGGATCTGCAGGAGTGTCTTCTGATTCAGGCCAAACACATGGAAGAAGACACCCATGATCTGGTGACGCTGATTAAAAATCACGTCAAGGATCTGGAAAAGAAAAACTACGAGGCGATTGCCAAAGCCCTGAACCGTGACGTGGAAGACATCGTTGAGATCTGCAAGATCATCTATGCGATGGACCCCAAGCCGGGCCGTGCGTTTGTCAGCAGTGACACGCACTATGTGACTCCGGACGTTTACGTTTACAAAGTGGGGGACGACTACGTTGTTTCCCTGAACGAGGATGGATTGCCTCGTCTGAAGATTTCCAACTTCTATAAAAACATGCTTAAAGGTGGTAAAACCACCGGTGATAAAACCCAGGATTATATTCAGGAAAAGCTGCGCTCGGCAGTTTGGCTGATCAAGTCCATCCATCAAAGACAGCGCACGATCTACAAAGTGACTGAGTCTATCGTGAAGCATCAGCGCGAGTTCTTTGAAAAGGGTTCTGAGCACTTAAAACCGATGGTTCTGCGTGATATCGCCAATGACATCGGTATGCACGAATCCACGGTCAGCCGTGTGACGACGGCGAAATATGTGCACACGCCGCAGGGTATTTACGAGCTTAAATACTTCTTTAATTCCGGTATCAGCTCTTCTGATGGAGATTCATTGGCTTCCGAGTCAGTGAAAATCAAAATCAAGGATCTGGTGGCCAAGGAAGATCCGAAGAATCCTTTGTCTGATCAGAAGATCGTGGATCTTTTGAAGGTCGAAGGCATTCAGATCGCACGTCGAACGGTGGCCAAATACCGTGATATGCTGAAGATCCTACCATCATCACAACGCAAAAAATACTTCTAGGGCGCGGTTGGTGAAAACGGCTCATCTGATACGTGCTTGGAGCACGCCTGCGCTGCGGGAGGTCCCTCCGCCTTGCAGCTGAACCGTTTTGACCAACCTTTAGGTTGATCTTATTGATAACCTTAAAGGTGGGCTTTGGATGACCTTGATAAGGGTTTGATCGGGGAGTTTTTATGGATATTAAAAGTCTTATTCGGGATGTGCCGGATTTTCCTAAGCCGGGGATTCTTTTTCGGGACATGTCGCCGTTGCTGCAAAATGCTGAGGCTATGAATTTTGTTTCCCGTCATCTGGTGCAGCGGATTGATCTGGCAAAAGTGGATTATTTTGCGGGAATTGAATCTCGTGGATTTATTTTGGCGGCTCATTTGGCAGCGACACATGGCAAAGGGTTTCTGCCGATTCGCAAGGCGGGGAAGTTGCCGCCACCAACCAAAAGAGTCTCTTATGCTTTGGAATATGGTTCTGCGGAAATTGAGCTTCCGCTGGGGCAGGGCAACATCATGATCGTCGATGATGTTCTGGCCACTGGTGGCACGTTGCAGGCGGCGATTGATTTAAGTCAGGCTGCGGGGTATTCGGTGGAAGGGGTGGCGGTTCTGGTGAACCTGACATTCCTGAATCAGATGAAGTTTAAAAACGAAGAGGTCTTTTCCCTTGTTCAATATTAATGACGTGGCTCTGATCATGGCTCTTCCCGGAGAGTCACAGGGGCTTTTTGAAAAAGAAAATATTCCTGTTATTTATTCCGGTATCGGTAAAGTGAATGCCACTTATGCGGCTTTGGAAGCGATTCACAAGACGAAATGCAAAGTGATGATCAATCTGGGGACGGCGGGCAGTTCGCGTTTTCAGACGCATGATCTGGTGGAGGTTTCCAGTTTCGTGCAAAGAGACATGGACATTTCCCCGTTGGGTTTCAAGGTTGGAGAAACTCCTTTTGATCCTTTGCCGGGGGCCATTGATTTGATTCCCTATTTCCCGGAATTAAGTTCTGGCATTTGTGGAACCGGTGATGCGTTTGAAACAGGAACTCCGAAAGTGGCCTGCGATCTGGTGGATATGGAAGGTTATGCGCTGGCGAAAGTCTGCCGCAAAATGAACGTGCAGTTGATTTCTTTAAAATATATCACCGACGGTGCAGATCATAATGCGCACAATGATTGGGAAGCCAACTTGCTTCACGGGGCCAAAAAGCTGCTGGAGTATTATAAAAAAATGGTGAACCTGTAAGCACTCCGGGCGAAGTGAGCTTTTTTCTTCGCCCGATTCTCGAATTGGAACATGGAATATCCTCATCTTTAGTCGGGGATTTCCGATAAGTTTCCTATGATCAAGCCAGCGCAATTCGCCATTTATGCTGTAGCCCTTGCCGGGCTGTCCTTGGGAATTCTTGCCAACCCATTTGGCTCTTCAAATAAAAAAATAGATCCGGCGGATATCGCCACCCGCATGGAGCGGGCGGAAAGCTATTTCCTGGCCGGGAACTATGAAGGGGCACTGGAAGCGTCCAAAAAGATCCCTCCGCATGTTCCCCGTTATTCTGATATCCGTGAGCTGCGTCGCAAGTCTGAAGAGGCTTTGCGCGAATACAAACGCAAAATCGAAACCGGGGAGGCTGAGCCCCGCACGGTGGACCGTTTGCCCGCAGCTTTGAGGGATTCTTACTTTGACGCCAAATTGGAATTCAGTCGAGGTCAGTGTCAGGAGGCCTATGCTTCTATGACCCCGGTGGCAAAATATCTTAAAAATCAGCAGGATGTTGAAATTTTTAAGGCCTGTCTATTAACCCAAAGAAAATCCAAATGAGTCTCAAAATAGGGCTCATCTTTAGTCCGGCTGGACCGATAAGAAGTCCAGGTACGAAAACCAAGGCCTTGAAAGGGGCCAAGAAGGAGAAAACATGAAACTCAACTATACCTTTAAGCATCTCGATCACTCCGATTCCCTGGTAAACTACACAGAAGAAAAAATGTCAGAGGTCGGGCGCTTCCTGCTTAAAGAAGGTTACGGCAGCGTGTATTTCAGTAAGCAGAAGAATGAATTCTGCGTTGAGATTTCCGTAAATACCCGTGAGAAGTATTTTAAGGCAACGGCTTACGGCCCGGATGTGTACAGTGTTGTGGATTCCGTGGCGGAAAAACTGGAAAAACAATTCCTGAAAGTGAACAAACAATTCAAAGATCATAAAAAACCGGAAAGCACAAAAGAGACTCGTCACGAGACATTTGCGCGCTGGAAAAAGGCGGCCTGATTTTCGTGCAATTTTTGTAGCGGCGAACTATAATAGAGAGGTGGGCTTATCCACCTCTTTTTTTGTCTGGAACGTTGCTTGGAACAGGAAAATCGACTGCATTGGGGCGCCAGTTTGTTCTCTTTGGATGTCAAAGAGGACGGTTTGGTTCGTCATTATAAGGGCCGCCTGCTGGTTCTTATCACGGTTCTTACGGGTCTGTTGATGTGGACCTATAGTTTGATTTCCTTATTTTTTGTGGAACAGCCTGTGTTGGCCCGGATCGGCTTCACCTGTTCGATCATTCATGCCCTGTCGCCGGTGGTTTACCGGGTGACCGGTTCCATGGCGGCTGCGGCCTACAACATGGTTCTGGCCGGGATGGTGTTTCAGTTTTCCTTTTCTTTCTTTACTGGCGGCTTTTTCTCTCCGACGCTGCTGTGGTTTGCGGTGCTGCCTTTGATTGTGGGGCTGCTGACCAACCGAACCCATGCGATTGCATGGACGTTCATTTGCGTCGCGGCCTATATCATCATGTTCTTTCTGCAAAATGGCGGTTGGGTGCCCGAACCGGCTATCAGCTCTTTGGGTAAAACACTTGCCCAGTTCATGATTGGAATGGGCCTGATTGGCCTGGTTGGAGGCTTTACAGTCTTTTTCCTTGAACTGGCGTATTTTTACCACCACAAACCCAAGGACCCTTGACCCCCGGAACCCCTTTTGTTAGGTTGGCCGCTCGCTAAAAGAGGTCTGCACTGCCGACTGAATTAGGATGGCCTATTTGAAGGGCCGAGCTCATTAACCACCTTCCCCTAATGAGGAAACGAAAGCTGTGAAAAACTATTTGTTTACGAGTGAATCTGTATCTGAAGGCCATCCGGATAAAATGGCGGATCAAATTTCTGACGGTATCCTGGATGCTATTCTGGCTCAGGACCCTAAGGGGCGCGTGGCATGTGAAACCATGCTGACAACGGGTTTGGTTGTTGTTGCTGGTGAAATCACGACTTCTGCGAAAGTAAACTTCTCTGAGGTGGCTCGTGATGTTGTAAAGCGCATTGGCTACGATCACTCTGACAAAGGTTTCGACTACAAAACTTGCGGCGTGATGATCGCGGTTGGTCAGCAGTCCCCGGATATCGCTGTCGGTGTAAAAGAAACTCTTTCTGATGATCAAGGCGCGGGCGACCAGGGTTTGATGTTCGGTTATGCTGTGAATGAAACTCCGGAATTGATGCCTTTAAGCATCGCCATGTCTCATCAGTTGGTGAAAGATCTTGCAGTTCTTCGCAAGGCCAACAAGGTGGATTGGTTGCGTCCGGATGCCAAATCTCAAGTGACTGTTCAGTACGAAAATGGAATTGCAAAACGCATTGATGCGGTGGTGATCTCCACTCAGCATGCGGACAGTGTTTCCAATGCGACGATCAAAGAATTCATCACTGAAGAGCTGATCAAAAAATCCATCCCTTCTCAGTGGATTGATGCCAAAACCAAATTCTTCATCAACCCAACAGGCCGTTTCGTAACAGGTGGCCCTATGGGGGATGCGGGTCTGACGGGTCGTAAGATCATCGTGGACACTTACGGTGGTCACGGGGCTCACGGCGGTGGTGCATTCTCTGGTAAAGACCCGTCCAAAGTGGATCGCTCTGCCGCTTACGCATCACGTCATATTGCGAAGAATATCGTGGGTGCAGGTTTGGCTGAGCGTTGCCTGGTTCAAGTTGCTTACGCGATTGGTGTGGCGGAGCCGGTGAGCATCACTGTGAACGATTACGGAACCAGCAAAGTAGGTCCGGAAGTTCTGGAAAAAGCGGTTCGCCAGGTCTTCGATTTGCGCCCAGCTCGCATTACGAAGGATCTGGACCTGCTAAGACCGATTTACAGCCCCACAGCGGCTTACGGTCACTTCGGTCGTAACGAAGAGTCTTTCACTTGGGAACGCCTGAATAAGGTGGAACAACTGAAAGACGCCGTTAAAACGCTGGCTTAAAAATCTTTAAAACCTTAATCATTGCGCCGAGTTGTTCCTAGCAACTCGGCGCTTCTTATTTATAATACCGCCCTATGGATCCTAAATTTATACGTAACTTCTCTATCATCGCTCACATCGACCACGGCAAATCCACTTTGGCTGACGGTCTTCTTTCTGCCACCGGCTCTTTGTCGGATCGTGAGAAAAAGGATCAGTTCCTGGACAACATGGAACTTGAGCGCGAGCGTGGTATCACCATCAAAGCTCAAACGGTCTGTCTGGATTTCAAATCCAAAGACGGCAACATGTATCAGATCAATTTGATCGATACACCGGGGCACGTGGACTTCTCTTACGAAGTGTCCCGTTCTTTGGCGGCGTGTGAAGGTGCGATTCTGGTGGTTGATGCCGCTCAAGGTGTGGAAGCGCAAACGCTGGCCAACGTCTATCTGGCTATCGAAAATAATCTGGAAATCATTCCGGTTCTGAACAAAATCGATCTTCCTTCTGCGGACCCTGAAGGGGTGGCAAAGCAGATCGAAGACACCGTGGGTTTGGATTGCACCGGCATCATCCATGCTTCCGCAAAAGAAAAAATCGGTATCACCGATATCCTGGAAGCTATCGTTGAAAAAGTTCCGCCACCCAAAGCGGACCGCACGCTGACTCCACGAGCATTGATCTTTGACTCGTGGTTCGATGCTTATCAGGGCGTTGTTGTTCTGGTTCGTATGGTCGATGGCGTGATCAAAAAAGGTGATAAAATTAAATTCATGGCCACAAATCGTGACTATGAAGTTCTGCGCATGGGTAAGTACAAACCCTTCCCGGCAATGCAGGACACTCTGGAAGCAGGCGAGGTGGGCTTCATCGTTTGCGGTATCAAAGACATCCGCGACGTTCAAGTCGGTGACACGGTCACTGCGGCCAAGCATCCGGCGACAGAGCCTTTGGCAGGTTTCCAAAGAATCAAGCCGATGGTTTTTGCCGGGATTTTCCCGGTGGTGGCGTCTGAATACGAAAACCTGAAAGACGCTTTGGATAAGCTGTGTCTGAATGACTCTTCCCTGACGTTTGAGGTGGAAAAGTCTGCGGCCCTGGGCTTCGGTTATCGTTGTGGTTTCCTGGGGCTTTTGCACATGGAAATCGTTCAGGAACGTCTGGAGCGTGAATTCAATCTGGATTTGATCACGACAGCTCCGACAGTTGTTTATCGCATCACCAAAACGGACGGCACTGAAATGATGCTGGAAAATCCGTCTGGAATGCCGACTGAGACGCTGATTGCAAAGTTTGAAGAGCCTTACGTGAAAGTGACCCTGCACACGCCGACCGATTACATCGGTGGTATCCTGAAGCTGTGCGAGGACAAGCGTGGTATTCAGTTGAAGATGGAATATGTCACCGACAAAAAGGTCATCATTGAATACAAGCTGCCAATGAATGAAATGGTAATGGATTTCTATGACCGTTTGAAGTCGATCTCTAAAGGTTATGCTTCTTTGGAATATGAATTCATCGGTTTTGAGGAATCTGATCTGGTCAAATTGGACATTCTGATCAACGGCGAGCCGATTGATGCGTTGTCTTTGATTGTTCACCGTTCCAAGGCACAAAATCGTGGACGTCTGTTGGCGGAAAAAATGAAAGAGCTGATTCCTCGCCAGCAGTACCAGGTGGCGATTCAGGCAGCTATCGGAGCTAAAATCATCGCCCGTGAGACACTGGGCGCGATCAGAAAAGACGTGACCGCGAAGTGTTATGGTGGTGATATTTCCCGTAAGCGTAAGCTTCTGGAAAAGCAGAAAGAGGGTAAAAAACGCATGAAGGCCATCGGCCATGTGGAAGTCCCTCAGGAAGCCTTCTTGGCCATCTTGAAAGTGGAAGACTAGGAGAATCATCATGAGTGACAACAAACCTAAAAGCTGGGACTTCAAAACGAAGCACTTTTGGACCGAAGGTTGGGGCTCTTTGTTCCTGGCGGTCTTTATCGCCCTGTTCATTCGCTGGGGCTTTATTGAAGCGTACGTGATTCCATCCGGTTCCATGCTGCCATCTTTGCTGATTCACGATCATATCTTTGTGAACAAGCTGACTTACGGTCTGCGTGTTCCATTCAGCGAAAACTGGCTGGTGAAGTTCAACGAACCAGAGCGTGGCGAAGTGATCGTGTTCAAGTTCCCGAAAGACATGAGCACGTTCTTCATCAAACGTATCGTGGGCGAACCGGGCGATAAGATTTATTACGAAAACGGAACTCTTTATATCAACGACAAACCGGTTGAAAAGAAAGTTCCGGCCAACATGGATGATTTTGCATGGCTGCGCGATGCGGATTTCCAGCGTGATGGCAACATCAACGATAACAAAGAAAACTATGTCGAGTTCACAGAAGCTTTGCCTGCGGGCAAAGGGGCTAAAGAGGGTAAAGAACACGCCATCCTTCTTCGCAAGGGTGATGTCTATGAAACCTTCGGTCCTGTAACGGTGCCGGATGATCATCTGTTTGTGATGGGTGACAACCGTATGAACTCTCATGACAGCCGTGGCTGGGGCTTCCTGCCAAAACAAAATATTCTGGGCCGTGCGATGTTTGTATGGTTAAGTTGTGAAGAAACGATTCCGAATCTTCCGTTCCTGTGCAACCCATTGACGATCCGCTGGGGCCGATTCTTCCACTCTGTTAACTAGATGTCTGAAGAAAACAGTACTCCCAATTTGAAAGGAACGTGGAATCAGGCGATTCTAACGTTCCTTTTTCCAATTTTACTGGTGATGGGATTGCGCTGGGCTTTGTTTGAGCCTTTTGTGATTCCTTCAGGCAGCATGATTCCCAATCTTTTAATTCACGACCACATTCTGGTAAAAAAGTTCGCTTACGGTTTGCACATTCCATTTAGTGACCGATGGCTGATGCAATGGTCAGGGCCATCCCGTGGCGACATCGTGGTGTTCAAGTATCCCGAAAACCCGGATGTCTATTACATCAAACGTTTGATTGGGTTACCCGGGGACCGCGTCGAAATCAAAGCCGGTCGCATTGCTGTCAATGGCAATCCTTTTACGATGACTCCTATATCGGACAAGGGCCAGGAAGCCGGTTTTCAGTACTTCACTGAAAACAATGGCGAGCGTTCTTATACGGTTCGTTTTCTGACTTCTGAGGATTCCGGTGACGTGCAGGTCTATAAAATTCCCGAAGGAGAATATTTCTTCATGGGGGACAACCGCGATCAATCAGCGGACTCGCGTGCCTGGGGGTTTGTGAAGAACGAATATCTGGTGGGGCGAGCTTCGGTGATCTGGCTTTCTTGTCATAGCACTTTGCCGACGATGACATTTGTGTGTGATCCTTCGCAAATCCGATTCGACAGACTCTTCCAGTCCTTGCATTGATTTCCGAAAAAGACCTTCTGTGTGCAAAATTCCTTTGGAGGCTCGTCCTTGTTCCGTTTAGGATTTAAGGATGAATCGCTGGCGGGAATATCTGACAACTTTGATTTTGGCTGTGCTGTGTGCACTGTTTGTGCGCCATTTTTTGGTGACAGCCTATAAAGTGCCGACAGGGTCGATGCAGCCCGCGCTTAAACCGGGTGATTTCATCTTTGCCTCCCGTATTTCTTATGGGGTGCAGATTCCTTTTGCCAGTCAAAGGTGGTCCCTGACCTTGCCTGAACGGGGCGATGTGGTGGTCTTTACTTATCCGAATCAACCGTCTGTGACATACGTAAAACGTGTGATTGGTCTGCCCGGGGACCGTGTGCAAATTATCAACGGCCGTTTGGTGTTGAACGAAGAACCCGTTAAATATGACAAGCTTGATTCGGCAACTGGTGATAATCCCAGTCCGGAGCTTTTCGATATTTATTCTGAAAAAGTGGGCGACACCGCCTGGCGGGTGATTTTCCAGAAAACCCCGGATGACAAGGATTTTGGCCCCTTGGTGGTGCCTCCCGGAGAAGTCTTCTTATTGGGGGATAATCGCGACGCCAGTGACGACTCGCGCTATTGGGGCACGGTTCCTATGGCCCAGGTGGTGGGCCGGGTGGCTTTAATTTGGCTCTCGCTGGATTGGCAGCAAAAATGGGGTGGAGATCGCTATCCTTCAGTGCGTTGGGACCGAGTTTTTTCCACGGTCCATTGACAAGAGTGCTCTTGGAACCTAGGCTTGGGTTCTAGATGTCGTCTAGGAAAAGTTTCTCTCTTATTGATCTTCGTTCTCTTGAAAAAACAAAAATCGATTTCCTATTCTCTTTCGCCGACCAAATCGCGGCGGGAAAATCGTCTGCTATTGAGGGCTTCGGAAAAACCGGAGCCCTTTTGTTTTTTGAAGCTAGCACGCGCACGCGTATGAGCTTTGAAACCGCCTGCGCCCGTCTGGGCATTCATCCGCTGCGTCTGGATGGCGGGGCCGGAAGCAGTCTGGAAAAAGGCGAAACACTGGAAGACACAGTTTTGAATGTCGAGGCCATGCAACCTTCTTTTCTGGTGATTCGCACGGGCGATGATCTGGATTTACACGCCCTTTCCGAAAAAATCTCCACTCCAATTCTGAACGCAGGCTGGGGTAAGAAAGGGCATCCGACGCAAGCTCTGCTGGATGCCTACACAATTCGTAAACATCTGGGGTCCTGTGCGGGACAAAAACTTCTGATCGTCGGCGATGTTCGCCACAGTCGCGTGGCGGCTTCGCACTTTGAGCTGGCAGAAAAACTTGGCTACGAAGTAGCGCTTTGCGGGCCTTTAGAATTTCTGCCCAAGCAACCACCATGTCAGGTCTTCGGCGATCTTTCGCAAGGATTAAAATGGGCGACCGCAGCCATGGCCCTGCGGGTTCAGTTAGAACGACACGAGCATAAGTATTCTTTGACGGACTATCGCGAACAGTTTGGGTTCACACAAAAGAACCTGAAAGCGCTATCGGAAAAAGCCTTGATCATGCACCCGGGCCCCATCAATCAGGGAACTGAGCTGGATGCAGAGGTTTTGCAAGATCCGCGCTGCCAGGTACTGGATCAGGTTCGTAACGGTGTTTTGGTTCGTCAAAGTCTGATTCACATGACAATGAAAGAGGTACAGTGATGCGCGGCTATCTGGTGCTTGAAAGTGGGGAAATCTACACGGGCGAATGGCAGGGTGGCACGGATCGCGCGGGCGAGGTTGTTTTTAACACGTCTCATTCTGGTTATGAGGAAATCGCTACCGACCCATCGTATTTTTCTCAGATTGTGGTGATGACTGCACCCATGCAGGGTAATTACGGCATCGAAGATGACGTGTGGGAATCACGTCAGTTGTGGATTGATGGCTTTATCTGTCTTGAGATTCAGGATTCCGAACGCGATCAAGCCTGGAAAAAGCGCCTGACGGAAAATGGAATTCCTCTGCTGACTGAAATCGACACGCGCATGTTGGCCTTGCGCCTTCGTCAGGGGGGAACTCCGTGGGGGGCTTTGGTGCAGGCACAGGATCAGGCGACGGCTGTGGCAAAAGCGCAAACCCTGATTGCCCAGAAAAAGACTTTGGATAAAGACTGGGTTTATATTGCCTCTCGCAAAGAACCCGAAGTGCGTCGTGGCGACAATATGGTCGGCCCGCGCGTGGCTGTGCTGGATTTTGGCAGCAAAGAAAATATCTTAAGAGAACTTCAGCATCGCTGTTCGGAAATCAAGATTTTCAACAGCCGCACTTCTGTGCAGGACATTTTGGCCTACAATCC
Organism: Bdellovibrio bacteriovorus; assembly: GCF_025558485.1. Lineage (GTDB taxonomy): Bacteria > Bdellovibrionota > Bdellovibrionia > Bdellovibrionales > Bdellovibrionaceae > Bdellovibrio > Bdellovibrio bacteriovorus_G. The sequence continues at coordinate 13,699 of NZ_CP102930.1, read as the reverse complement.
TGACGGGATTATGCTGACCAATGGTCCCGGTGATCCGGCGGATGTGAAAGTGGCTATCGGGACTGTTCGGGAATTATTGGGTGTAAAACCCATCTTTGGGATCTGCATGGGGCACCAAATTCTGGGCCTGGCTTTGGGGGCAAAGACCTACAAGCTGAAATTCGGTCATCGTGGCAGCAATCACCCAATTCGCGACACTGTGCTTAATCAGATTTATGTGACCAGTCAGAACCACGGATACGCCGTGGAAGAGTCCACACTGCCTTCTGACGTGAAAGTGACTCATGTGAACCTTAATGATGGCACTGTGGCAGGATTTTATAGTGAAAAACGCAAGTGTTTAGGAATACAATATCACCCGGAAAGTTGTCCGGGACCGCACGAGGCCTCCGGGCTGTTTAGCTATTTTGTAGAGCGGATGATATGAACGAATACGAAAAACTGATCGAAAAAATTCTGAACCACTTTGTCAGCGATGCCTTCAAAGATGAACTGGCCATGGCCAAGAAAGAGTTCTTTGAAAATGCGGGTACATTGGATGAAAACTCCGAGCACTATGAATCGCGCATGGCTCAGTTCTATGACTGGTATTTTTTCACCAGAGAACTAAAAGGATTTGGTCAGACCCCGCTGGAAGCCTGCCTGCTGGTGCGTGAACTGCGTTTCTCAGAAGAGGAATTGCAAACTCTGGAAGTGCTGAAACAGCACCGTCATTCCATTTTTGAATTTGTCAGAATCAAGGACGGGGACGTTTATATCAAAGATCTTCTGCACGGGAAAAAAGGCCTGTTCGGAGCTGAAACTTTGGTGGTGAAGGCGTCGCCTTTTGTCTTTGGTTTTGATCCGGATGAACTTTTTGAAGTGCGCCTGATTCCTCACGGGGATTCTTATGTCTTTACCCGCGGCTTCTGCTTCCACCCTGAAAGTGCGAAGAAATTCATTCTGGCCGAGGTGAAACGTCACCGCAAAGATCCGGATTTGGACCCGGATCTGCTGATGCTTCGCCTGATTAAAATGCGTTATAAATTTGAACAGTACAAACACGTCAGACCCGAAATGATTTACTCCAACGAGGGGAAATTGGGGATCTGATGGCCGTGACCTAGGAGGAAAGAGTGCCGCGCAAGTCCAGTATTAAGAGAGTTCTTATTATCGGATCTGGACCCATCGTTATTGGACAAGCCTGTGAGTTTGATTACTCCGGCACTCAAGCCTGTAAGGCCCTGATGAAAGAAGGATTGGAAGTCATTCTGGTGAATTCCAATCCGGCGACAATCATGACGGACCCGGAAATCGCCACCCGGGTTTATGTTGAGCCACTGAAAGTGGACTACCTTGAAAAAATCATCGAAAAAGAAAAGCCCGATGCGGTTATCCCCACTTTAGGGGGCCAAACGGCTTTGAATCTGGCCTTGGATCTGCACGCCAAAGGCATTTTGCAAAAACATAAAGTTCAGCTCTTGGGCGCGACTCCGCAAGTGATCAAAGCCGGAGAGGATCGCGAAATCTTCCGCGGTCTTTTGGATAAGATCGGTGCCAAATATCCCAAAAGTCATCTGATCCGCACTTACGAACACGGCCTGCAAATCGCAGAAGAACTGGGTTATCCCATGATTCTTCGTCCGAACTACACCTTGGGCGGCGGTGGTGGCGGTATTGCTTATTCCCCTGAAGAGTATAAAAAAATGCTGGTGACTGCCCTGCATGAAAGCCCGACTTCCGAAGTTTTGGTGGAAGAAAGCATTCTGGGCTGGAAAGAATACGAACTGGAAGTCATGCGCGATCACAAGGGCACCTTCGTGGTTGTGTGCAGTATCGAAAATCTGGACCCTTGTGGTGTGCACACGGGTGACAGCATCACCGTGGCACCTCAACAGACTTTGAGCGATCGTGAATACCAGTCCATGCGTGATGAAGCCTGCAAGATCATCAACGAAGTCGGCATTCAAACCGGTGGGGCCAATATTCAGTTCGCTGTTCATCCCACCACGCGTGAACGTGTGGTGATTGAAATGAATCCACGGGTCAGTCGTTCTTCCGCGCTGGCAAGTAAAGCGACCGGGTTCCCGATTGCCAAAATTGCAGCACTGCTGGCGATTGGCTACAGTCTGGATGAATTGCAAAACGATATCACCAAAGTGACGCCGTCTTGTTATGAACCGGCTTTGGATTACATCGTCACAAAAATCCCGCGCTTTGCCTTTGAAAAATTTGTGGGTTCCAAAGACACCCTGACCACGCAGATGAAAAGTGTGGGCGAAGTGATGGGGATCGGCCGGACTTTGCAGGAATCCCTGATGAAGGCTTTGGCCAGTCTGGAAAAAGACCCTCAAGCCATCCCTGAGGTGGCGTTGGAAACGGGTAAGATCTCTTACCCGAACAGCCGCCGCATTTATCATCTTTTCCAGGCCTTCCGCGATGGCAAGACAGTGGCCGAGATCGAAGAACTGACACGTATCAATCCTTACTTCCTGGAACACATTGAGGCTTTGATCAAGTTTGAAAGAACTTTCAAAGCAGACTTCACTGACAACAATGCTGACTTGCTGTTGAAGGCAAAAAGAAAAGGTTTCACCGATGCTCGATTGGCGGCTTTGATCGGGAAAAAAGAAACCGATATCCGCGCTTTGCGTGAAAAGCACGGCATTCTTCCGCGTTATTCCCAAGTGGATACTTGTGCGGGCGAATTTGAATCCTCCACACCTTATTTCTATTCCTCTTACTGGCCGATGACTTCTGCGACGGTGAATGCACCGGATGCGGTGGTGATTATCGGCAGTGGTCCGAATCGCATTGGGCAGGGGATCGAGTTTGATTATAGCTGCGTGCGCGGAGTGAAAGGTTTCCAGAAAAGCGGCAAAAAAGTCATCATGGTGAATTCCAACCCGGAAACCGTGTCCACAGACTATGACACTTCGGATGTTTTGTTCTTTGAACCTCTGACGGCAGAAAGTCTTTGTGAGATCATGCGCTTTATCAAGCCGATGGGCTTTGTCGCGCAGTTGGGTGGTCAGACTCCGATCGGAGTAGCACCGGATCTGGTCAAAGCGGGCTATAAACTGCTGGGGTCTTCACTGGAAACCATTGATCTGGCGGAAGACCGCGGATTGTTCTCTAAGATCTGCCGCGAATTGAATTTCGCCATTCCAAATTCAGGCATGGCGGGCTCTTTGGAAGAAGCTTTGAAAATAGAAAAGACGGTCGGTTACCCGATGATCTGTCGTCCAAGTTATGTCTTGGGCGGGCGTCGCATGGAAGTCATAGAAAATACCGAAGAGCTTCTGTCTTACTTCCAACGCCATAAGGATTATATTTCTACCGATAAACCGTGCCTGATGGATCAATTTCTGGCCGGAGCTTTGGAAGTCGATGTGGATCTGGTTCGCGGTGATGACTGGGTCGTCGTCGGCGGTGTGGTGGAACATATCGAAGCCGCTGGGGTTCACTCGGGGGACTCGATGGGGGTTCTGCCGCCGCATCGCCTGAAAGATGAAACATGCGAACGCATTGAGGACCTTAGCAAGCAACTGGCAAATCGTATCGGCGTGATCGGGCATCTGAATCTGCAATTGGCAGTAAAAGACGATGTCGTGTACATGCTCGAAGCCAACCCACGCAGTTCCCGTTCCGTGCCGTTCGTGGCCAAAGCCACGGGCATTCCTTTGATTGATTTGGGTGTGTCGGCAATGCTTGGGAAGAAAAAGAAGGATTTGAAGCTGGATTCTTTGAACTGGAGAAACACGCAGACCGTTTCTGTTAAAGGCGTGGTCTTCCCGTTCAAAAAGTTCCCGGAATCTGATTCCATCCTGGGGCCTGAAATGAAATCCACAGGGGAAAGCATGGGCCGCGGAAGGAATTATTCCGAAGCTCTGGCGAAGGCCTTCCTTTCAAGTAACATAAGACTTCCAAAAATCGGTCAGGTGTTCTTCTCTTTGCGTGATAAGGACAAGGAAGTCATGCTGCCTTTGGCGCGCGAGCTGCAAAGAATGGGCTACGGGGTTTCAGCAACAACCGGGACCGCGAGCTTTTTCAATGATAAAGGTGTGAATTGTCTGTCGCTTCGTAAAGTCGATGAAGGACGTCCTCACTGCGTGGACAAAATTCGCTCTGGCGAGGTGGCGTTTGTGATCAATACGACCTCGGGTCGCCGTGCGATTGAGGCCAGCTTCGACATTCGTCGAGCTTGCACAGACTATAATATCCCTTGTATCACCGAAAGTGATGCGGCCGAGGCCTTTGTTCTTGCTTTGAAAAACGAAAGAAATGAGTCATCATCAGTCGAGGCCCTGGGGGCTATGGAGGCATTTTGAAACGACTCATTCTCGGCTTGCTGACAATTCTTTCGATTTCCACAGCACACGCGGCGGAAGGAACCACGGAAGCAGTTCCGCCGTCGATCACTCTGGGTGTGATCCCAGGGGGTAATCCCGAGAATTTGCGCGAGCAGGGTTTGGCCTTGGCCAAAGAGCTTCAGGCGAAGCTCAATATTCCTGTGAATATTTATATTTCCAAAAATTATGCAGGCCTTGTGGAGGCGATGAAAACCAAGAAGGTGGATTTTGCCTTCTTCTCTTCATCGACGTATGTTTTTGCGGAACAGCAGGCGCAAGCCAAGGTTTTGCTGAAAAAAGTGTGGAATCATCCTTACTACTACTCTGTGATTGTGACGCCTAAGAACTCCGGCATCAAAAAGCTGAAAGACTTAAAAGGCAAGCGCATCGCGTTTGTGGATGACAAGTCCTCTTCGGGCTATCTGTATCCGCAGGTGGCTTTGCGTAAAATAGGCTTGCAGGATAAAGACTTCAAGGAAGTGGCCTTCACTGGAAATCATCAGGCATCCATTCAGTTCCTGGAGGCCAAAAAAGTGGATGCAGCTGCGGTCTTTAGTGATGACGAAAAAGGTCTGGAAGGGGCTTGGGAAAAGTTCGGTACAGATAAAAAGGCCAAATACCGCATTTTGTGGATGAGCGCCCCGATTCCTAACGATCCGTTCTGTGTTCGTCAGGAATTTTACGATGCATACCCTAAAATCACACACACTTTGATGTTCTCGTTGATCGATATTCTGGAACAAACCCGAAATAAAAACATGTACTCCGAGATTTTGGGTTCTCGTGACTTGATACCAGCCACTTCTAAACAGTATGATCCTGTGAGGGAGATGGTAAAGGCTCTGAATATCGAGCTAAAGCCATAAACAAATAATGTCTGTATTATCTATTGAAAAGCTGAATAAGACATTCAAGGGCGGTCTTTTTGAAAAGGACCGTCATGTCCTGCGCGACGTCAGCTTCGTGCTGCCGGAAGGGCAGACTTCGGGTTTTGTCGGCAGCAATGGCGCTGGCAAAACCACCACAATCAAATGTATTTTTGATTTTATCCGTCCCGACAGCGGACAGATTCATTTCTTCGGAAAACCACTGACCAGTGAAAGTAAAACCCGTGTGGGGTACCTGCCGGAGCGTCCTTATCTTTACGAATTTCTGACGGGGATGGAATTTCTGCGCCTGCACTGGAACCTTTGTTACGGAGCCTCTTTAAAAGACTTCCATGAACGTGCCCACGAAGCTCTGAAAAAGGTGGATCTGTTTGAAGCTAAAGACCGTCGTTTGCGCACGTACTCCAAGGGTATGTTGCAAAGAATCGGGATTGCTCAGGCCGTTCTGACACGTCCGGATTTACTTATTCTGGATGAGCCAATGTCAGGCTTGGACCCCGATGGCCGGGCGATGGTGAAAGATATCCTGCGCGAGGAACAAAAACGAGGGGTCAGTCTGTTCTTCAGCAGCCACTTGTTACAGGACATGGAAGAGCTGTGTTCGCATCTGGTGGTGATCAATCGCGGGCAGGTTCTTTATGACGGGGTTTTAAACTCTTTCATGGCGGAATATCAAAGTCTGGAAAAAGCTTTCTCTGTGCTAAAGGGCAAGGAGGAAGGCCGTGTATAAGATTTGGACTTTGGCGCGCACCACCTTGCGCGAAATGCTGCGGGAAAAAATCTTTATGGTGGCGGTCTTAATTGCCGTTGCCTTGCTGGGATTGAGCTTTCTTTTGGGGGCTTTGTCTTTTGCGGAACAAAGAAAGATTCTGGCGGACTTTGGTTTTATGGCGATTCAGATTTCAGGTCTGGGGATTTCCTTGTTCGCGGGGGCTTATCTTTTGGCCAAAGAAATCGAAAAGCAGACGTGTTTATTGATTCTGTCCCGGCCGGTTAGCCGTGCTCAGTTTATTCTGGGAAAACTTTTCGGTGTTCTGGCATTGAATACTCTTTTGATGGGTGCATTGGGTGTGGTGCTGTGGGGTTTGCTGGGGTTGTGGAATGAACCCAAACTTTTCCCGGCATTCTTTGAAATTGGTCTAAGTCTTTGGTGTGAAAGCGCCGTGATTCTGTGTCTGGTGATTTTCTTCAGTCTGGTGGTGCGACCGGTGCTGGCGTTGGGGGCGGGCTTTATGGTTTTCCTGCTGGGGCACTGGCTGGGGGATCTGGCCTTCTTTGCAGAAAAAAGCCAGGAAGATGTTTTCGTGCAGGCCGTGAAGGTTCTGCATTGGGTGACTCCGAACTTCTATCGTATGAACTGGAAGTCCGCTTACTTCCTTGAAAATGGCATTCCGTTTGACAATATTTTGTGGATGCTGGCGCACATGACGGGCTGGGCTTTGCTGGCCATTTTGCTGACCAACTTCTTCTTCAGGAGAAAAGACATTGTTTGATATAGATACGGGCTTTTATGTCCTTTTCTTTGTATTGGGTGCTATTTTCGGCAGTTTCGGAAATGTCATCATTTACCGTCTTCCGCGCGAGGAAAGTATCGTCAAGCCACGCAGCTATTGTTATAGCTGCAAAACTCCGGTGAAGTGGTACGACAACATCCCCATTTTCAGCTGGTTTATTCTGCGGGGGCGCTGTCGCAAGTGTCATGCGAAGTTTTCATTCCGTTATCCTTTGGTGGAAATCATCACGGCGGTTCTGTTTGCTTTAAGCTATCACTATGCCGGTCTTTCCTGGACATTGCTTGAATACCTGATCTTTGTCTTTGGTTTGGTGGTTTGTACGTTTATTGACATTGACCACATGATTCTGCCGGATGAGTTCACGCTTTCCGGGATTGTGATCGGGTTGGTTGGTGCGGCTCTGAATCCGCAGCGGGAATTTCTGGACGCCCTTTTCGGTGTTTTGATGGGGGGCGGATTCCTGTGGGGGATGGCGTATGTCTATTATCTGCTGACCAAAAATGAAGGCATGGGTGGCGGGGATATCAAGCTTCTGGCCTGGATCGGTGCGATCCTGGGATGGAAGGCGATTCCCTTTGTGATTATGTCTTCAGCAGTTATCGGCAGTGTGATCGGTTTGATCGCTGCCAGAAAACAGAAAGCAGGACTAAAGACGGTGATCCCGTTTGGTCCTTACCTGGCCTTAGGTGCGGTTCTGTATTTGTTCGGCGGTGAAGCCATCGCTCTTTGGTACCTCGACCTGTTCCTTCCGGGACTGAGCTAAAATTTCGACCGAGGCTGGACCTTTGGGTATGGCCTCGACCCTTGTTTGACATTCCCCACCCAAGCAGAAATAATTTTAGTATGTTAGACTTGTGTCTAAAGACGTAAGTCTTTGAAAAGACATCTGAGTGGTACAACTGGGGAAGCAGCGAGAGCATGTTTTTTAAATCGAAAAAAGTCATAGGACTCGACATCGGATCGAGCTCCATCAAACTTGCTGAAATGGACGTCAGTGGCAAAGGCGCCCAGCTGCTCTCTTTTGGTTTTGCACCAACGCCTCCCAACGCCGTGTCTGGCGGGGAAATTGTCGATATCGGATCTGTCGGGGTCGCGATTCAGCAACTGATTGCCGAAGTTAAAACCAAGCGTAAAGGCATTGCCACCGCCATGTGGGGAACCGCCGTGATTGTAAAAAAGATCACCATTCCCAAGATGGATCGCAAGCTGATCAAGGATCAAATCCGCTTCGAGGCTGAACAATATATTCCTTTTGATATCAATAACATCAGTCTGGCTCACCATATCCTGAACACCAGTTCTTCCCCGGATGCGATGGATATCCTGCTGATTGCCGCACAGAACGAGCTGGTCAGTCAGTACACTCAGGTGATCGAAGTCAGTGGACTGAGTTGCAGTGTTTTGGACGTCAGCGGTTTTGCATTGGCCAATGCTTTTGAATTGAATTACGGAAAAATTCCCGGCGAAGTCGTGGGAATTTTAAACTTCGGTGCCTCCATTACAAACTTCGTGGTTTTGCAAAACGGCGAGGTCATCTTCTGCCGGGATATTCCGGTCGGGGGCGCGAACTACACCAATGAAATCCATAAAGCCATGGGTGTCACGGTGGCAGAGGCTGAGGCTTTAAAGCTGAGCGCTATTTCCCGTCGTGAAGTGCCTGACGAGGTTCACAGTATTATCAGTGCGACCAACGAAGCCGTGACCGAGGAAATCCGCAGTAGTCTGGATTTCTTAAGTGCCACCACAAACGGACTGGTTTTGAACCGCTGTTTCTACACAGGGGGAAGTTCAGCAACTTCCGGTCTGGTGGAAACGGTCTCCCGTGTGACTGGCATTTTGATGGAACCGTTTAATCCGTTCCTGCGTATAAAAGCGAACCCGAAAAAGTTCTCTCCTGAATATCTTGATCAGATCAGCTCGTTTGCGGGCGTTGTCACCGGACTGGCATTGCGCCAGCAGGGGGACGCGACATGATCAAGATTAATCTGGCAAATGGAACCGGTTCAGGTGTGGCAGGGGCGTCCTTGGGGGCGTCGCTGGGTATTTCCTCAGACTCTTTCATGGGAGCTGATGAAATCCGCAAAGAGGCGTTAAAGCGTCTGGTGCTTTTGCTGGTGGGGCCGTTGGCTCTCTATATATATGAAAGCCAGAATGTTCCGACCAAAGTGGCTGAATTGAACTCTAAAAACCAGATTCTGGCCGAGCTTCAATCCTATAATGCCAAGGCCGCAGACTCTGTGGCCGAGATCAAGAAGTTTAAAGAGGACGAAGCCCTGATGGAGGCGCGTATTTCCGCGCTGGAAAAAATCTCCAAAGACCGTCAGCGCGAAATTCGTGTTTTGGATCTGTTGCAAACTGTGATTCCGGAAAAAGCCTGGCTGACCCGGGTGCAGATCAATCCGGGCCGGGTGAACATTCAGGGGCTGGCGTTAAGCGACTTTGAAGTGTCCCAGTTTTTGGAAGCTTTGACGAAAAGTGTGTTTCTGATGGACGTCAATCTGGTGAGCTCCAGCGAGTCCGTGCAGGATGGCGTCAGTTTGAAAAAGTTTGAGATCAGTTGTTTGCTGGAGAGACCAAATGAATAAGATATTTGACACTCTCGCAGTTCAAACGATTGGAAAGATTCTGATTATCGGCCTGGCCCTGACCGGACTTTACTGGAACTTCATCTATGATGACGGTTCTGCGGTGGACGCTCAGATTGCGACTGTGAATCAGCAGTTGCAGGAAGAGGAAAATAAGAAAAAAGACACCGATGCGACTTTAAAACAAGTGCAGGAAATGCAGGAAAAAGTCGGCCAGCTCAGCCAGAAGTATCAGGAAATCTCCCGTCGCTTGCCGGCGGTGTTGTTCTCGATTGATATCAATAAGGCGATTGATGACTTTGCCCGTAATGCGGGTGTTAGCGTGAAGTCGAAAAAGCCGGGAGAGAACATCAAAAAAGAAGTGGTGGAAGAGGTTCCGGTGGAAGTGTCCCTGGAAGGCAGCTATGCCGAACTGGCACAGTTCACGTTCCTGGTTTCCACTGCCGAGCGTATGGCGCGTGTTCAGAACATTGTTTTGACCGAATCAGAGCCGGGATCGAAGAAATTGAAATTTGATGGACAGGTTGTGGGTTATAAACTGGCTCCGGAAGAAAAGAAACCTGCAACGACGGAGACTCAGCAGTGAAATCTGTAAGATGGATTGTATCTTACATTTTAGTGGCATCTTTGGGATTGTGGCTGGCCTTTGCGGTCAGCATGAAGTTCATGGCGCCAGCTCATTCTCAGGATGCCCCATCTAATGGGGATTTGCCTGCGGAGTTCATGAAAGAGGTTGAGTCCACGCAAGTGCCTCCGGCAGGTGGGACGACTCCTCCACCGGCGGCGACGACGCCACCTCCGGCTGCGGCGGAAACTCAGGTTCCTTTGCAGGTTGTGGGTATTTTGTGGGATGTGAGAACGCCTCGCGCGATGATCAGAGATCCCGATGGGGCTGTGTTTGTAGTGACTAAAAATTCCAAAGTCGGTCGTAGCGAAGGATTCGTGGCGACCATTCGCGAGGGTGAAGTCGTCGTGGTGGAAACCAAGTACGAGGACGGCAAGGCCTTTAAAGAGCCCCGCGTGATGGAGTTGAAAAAATAGTTTTTTAAGTTTTAGGAGGAGCTAATGAACGGATTCATTAGATTGTTAATCCTGAGTGCAATGATTGCATCTTTGACCTCTTGTGCCAGTCAGCCGGTGGAAGATGATCTGTCTTTGGATGGATTTGACACTTCTGCCGAGGTGGCGCCTGCTGATGAGGCTGCGCCATCCAGTGCTGAAAGTGATTTCGCCGAATTCGATGACATCGACAACCAGCCATCGCAAGCGGAAGCTGAGGCGGCTCCAAGTGGAGACCAGGATCTGGCGATTGAAGAGGAAGTGAATCAGGCCGGTGGCGGTGACCAGGTGGCTCAGGACACTCCTCCTGCTCCGGAAGAAAGCAATCCAACTGAAGATCCATTTGCTGACAATTCAGTGGCAGATGTGCCAGCACCGACAACGGAAGAACCAACAGTGGTGGAAACCACTCCGGACCCGTTTGCTGAGCAGCAACCAACTGTGACCGAAACAGCTCCGCCAGCACAGGACCCGTTTGCGACGGTGGCTCCATCCGGGGCTCCGGCAAATATCACGGATCTTAAATTCCGCGCCAATGATACAGGCGGAACTGTGATCGTGCAGGGGGATCGTCCGTTGACTTATACAACGCGTACCAACCCGGATCTGCACCAGTATATTATTGAGGTTGATAATGCCAATCTGCCGGACCGTCTGAAGCGTTCTTTGAACACGAAAGACATCAAAGGCAGCGTGGGTGCTATCGATGCATATCAAAATCCGGGTTCCGCCACAGCACGTTTCGTGATTCAGTTGCGCGATGGCGTTGGTGAACCAACAGTTCAGCAGGAAGGTAACAGCCTTTTGATCGTGGCAAGTGGCGCGGGCGCTGCTCCGGCTGAAACAGTGGAAGTGACGGATGTCAGTAATGCCATGGGGGATAATAAAATCCTGCCAAGTCAGAATCTGACAGAGTTCCTGGCTGGCAATACGAAATTCTACGGTAAGAAAATCTCCATCGAGACCAATAACATGGACATCCGCGACGCTTTGAACTTCATCACTGAAGAAAGTGGCGTGAACATGGTGATCTCTGAGGACGTGAAGGGTGCCGTCAGCCTGAAGCTGCGCCAGGTGCCTTGGGATCAGGCCTTGGTTGTTTTGATGCAGGCAAAAAAACTGGGCTACACCCGTCAGGGCAATGTTCTGCGTATCGCTCCGGTTCAGGATTTGAAAGCGGAAGAGGACGATGCTACGAAGCTGGCTCAGGCCCGCAGAAATCTGGAGCCTTTGAAAGTGCGCATGTTCCCGGTCAGCTACGCCAAAGTGGACGAGCTGGAAAAGAAGATCAAGGACTTCCTGGGTGATCGCGGCAAGGTGGTTGGCGACGTTCGTACCAATGCTTTGGTTGTAACCGATATCGAGGAAAATCTGGAGCGCGCGGCAAAATTGATCCAAAGTCTGGATACACAGCCCCCACAGGTTTCCATCGAAGGAAAAATTGTGGAAGCGTCTGAAAACTTCACCAGAAACATCGGTATTAACTGGAGTGCCTCTGGTGCGCCGATCAAACTGGGCAGTACAGCTCGTGGTCCGGTGAACATGAATCCAAGCTTTAACGTGAACTCTTCAGCTGCCGGTCAGAACGGGGCTTTGAACTTCGGTTTGAACGTGGGGACTTTGGATATTTTCGGAACTCTTTCCGCCGCCTTGTCTTTGAACGAAATCAACGATCAGGTGAAGATCATCTCTGCGCCAAGAATTTCGACCATGTCCAACGAAAAAGCTGAAATCAGTCAGACAACGGAAGTTCCAGTTCGTCAGGTGACTCAAAACGGGACGGCGACTCAGGAAACGTTCCAGTTCAAGCCATTGACTTTGAAGCTGGATGTAACTCCACAAGTGACAGCGGATGGTTCTGTTATAATGAAAGTGCTTGTGAACAGACAGTTCCGTGGAGCTGACGTGAGTAGTGCTGGTCAAGGGGCGTTTGCGGTGAACAGTCGTGAAGCCAATACCAGAATCCTGGTTAAGAACGGACAGACCGCCGTTATCGGTGGCATCTATCAAAGTGACGCGACTGACGGGGAAACAGGGGTTCCTTGGTTCCGCGAAATCCCGGTTCTGGGTCACTTGTTCAAAACCAAAAATATCACGAAAGAAAAGTCTGAACTGCTGATCTTCCTGACACCTCGAATTTTAGGTCAGGTGAGCTCAGGTGTGACAGCTCCGAACGCAACGGATCTATAGAAAGGGGCAATACATGAGATTTCTAAAAGTCCTGCTTTTGGCTTCAACTGTTGCCGTTCTTTTGCCAAGCTGCTCGGAAAACACCAGCGAACTGGCCGTGCAACTGGGTACGACAAGAACCTATGTCATCAACGCTTCTGCAAAGAGCTGTCTGACCAAGGAAACAGAGGACCCTTCCAACCCGTCGCCAAATGACGTGGGGGCGGCGTTCTTCCAGGTTCAGTATCTGAATATTGCATGGCCAAACACTGAAAAGACCCTGATTGTGGCAACCATTCGTCTGAAGTTCCAGGGGCCACAGTTCTCTGGCGGGACTTACCTTTGTGAGTTCGCGGGGGATAATCTTTTGGCCTTGAATGAAATTTGGTACAAAAAAGGGGAAGCCGCTGTCGGTGGACCGGAGATTCCAAGCTATAAAAGTCCAACCAATGCGGCGGAAAGATACACTCCGGCGCAGGTTATCTCCACAACATGTCCGATTATCTGCGGTGGTTTGAACGCCTCGTCGTCATTCCAGTCTTCAGGGGTGGTGGACATTATCGGTTTCTCTCGTGATGCCAAGGGGGAGCTGACTCCGGAAAGAACCACAGGCTTTATTTCCATTGAAAGTCTGGGCGACTAAGTTAATTCAAGTTCAGAATGCAAAGAAACAGGAAAAGGGCTCAGCAATGAGCCCTTTTTTATTTCTCCGCGCGCGGTCAGCCGCCTTTTTAGATGATTCCGGCCGGGGGATGGTTTATGACCCTTTCATGGATCTTTTTTCTGCCTCTGTAAACTCGGTAGGTGCCATTTTCGGTTTCCCCGACATTCATGGCTCCGAGCTGCTTACAAACCCCGATATGAGCCCCTCACATGCAAGAACAAGACTGAGTTTTTTCATAACTGATCCTTCCCTATACGCATGAAGACAAAAAAATGTCACTTCCTTGGCTGAAAACGGCCCCATTAGAGCTCGTCGCCTCAAATCTAAGAAAAGCAAATGCAGGGCCAGAGGCCTGTCTCAGAATGAGTCACCACCAAAAAGACTGTTCCCTCTGAATTTGCAACCATTTCATTCATAGCCCTTTGTTGCACTCATTGACAGGCCTGCTTGAGTTGACGTTTTGATCAGCAAAACTGTTCAGAGATAGCAT